>NZ_JAJAVH010000098.1 GCF_020511115.1 Luteimonas panaciterrae | reverse complement strand
GGGCATGGAGAGCGTGGCTGCAGGTGAGAACAGCTTCGCAGCGGGCACCGGCGCGCAGGCGCAAGGCGCAAATGCAGTAGTGGTCGGAGCATCGGCCGGAGCGGATGGAGAGAACGCCACGGCGATGGGCGCGGGCAGTTCGGCGATCGGTGCCGGAGCCTCGGCGTACGGCAGTGGTGCGTTCGCGATCGGGACGAACACGGTGGCATCGGGTTACAACGCCTCGGCGACGGCCGATAGCGCGACAGCGGTGGGCGGCACGGTGTCAATTCCTGGTTCGGATCTGCCGGAACAAACGACGACGGCTTCGGGGGTGGGGGCGAGCGCGTTCGGTGCGGGCGCGCAGGCGACGGGAACCTATAGCAGTGCCGTGGGCACACTGGCGACAGCCAGCGGTAATCAAGCGGTGGCGCTGGGATACCAGAGCCAGGCCGTATTCGATTCCAGCACGGCACTAGGCAGCTTCGCAGTGAGCAA
>NZ_JAJAVH010000097.1 GCF_020511115.1 Luteimonas panaciterrae | reverse complement strand
GCCTTGTACTTCTCGGCCTCGTTGACCATGCGCTCGATCTCCTCTTTCGAGAGACGGCCCTTGTCGTTGGTGATCGTGATGCGGTTCGACTTGCCGGTGGTCTTGTCGGAAGCGGAAACGTTAAGGATACCGTTGGCGTCGATATCGAACGTGACCTCAATTTGTGGGACACCACGGGGCGCAGGTGGGATGCCAGATAGCTCGAACTTGCCGAGCAAGTTGTTGTCCTTGGTGCGCGCACGCTCACCCTCGAAGACTTGGATGAGCACACCGGGCTGGTTGTCGG
>NZ_JAJAVH010000096.1 GCF_020511115.1 Luteimonas panaciterrae | reverse complement strand
GGTCTTGTCGGAAGCGGAAACGTTAAGGATACCGTTGGCGTCGATATCGAACGTGACCTCAATTTGTGGGACACCACGGGGCGCAGGTGGGATGCCAGATAGCTCGAACTTGCCGAGCAAGTTGTTGTCCTTGGTGCGCGCACGCTCACCCTCGAAGACTTGGATGAGCACACCGGGCTGGTTGTCGGAGTATGTCGAGAAGATCTCGGACTTCTTG
>NZ_JAJAVH010000095.1 GCF_020511115.1 Luteimonas panaciterrae | reverse complement strand
CGCCTTTGTCATGTCGGCATCGCTCTCGATCGCCGGCAGCGCCTTGTCGAACTGGTTGGAGCGGATGTTGTAATCCCACGGCGCGCCGGTACCTGGCGTGGCGTAGCCCGCCACGCCGAGGCCATGGCCGATCTCGTGCATGATGGTATTGAGAAAATTCGACTTGCCGCCGGTGTTGTCGGCATTGCCGCGCAGGCCGTAGTGCCAGCCCCGTGCGCCGATGGCGCGGCACTCAGGCTGATCGATCGCCGAACTGAAGACCGTGAAGATGTCGTCCTCGCCTTCGTTAAGATCCTTGCCGGCGAGGGCATTGGCCAACGCGATGGGATACCGCGCTTCGGCGATCTTGGCGCCGGGAATCTGATTGCCGGGCACGCTACCGAGGTCAGTGGCCAACCCGAGCGTGATGTACGTCGCCCCGTCTTCCATACTGCACTCCAGCGGCGCGAACGAAGCCCACACGCGGATTTCGACGTCGCTCTTGAGCAGCGCGCCCCACAGATCCATCGCG
>NZ_JAJAVH010000094.1 GCF_020511115.1 Luteimonas panaciterrae | reverse complement strand
GATCACCGGGCAGACACTGCTGATCAACGGCGGATACACCACCAAATAACCGCGCGTCCCGGCCGGGTATCGACGTAGCGCATCCGTTGAGTGCGTCCCATATCAGCTCCCCAAAATGGCGACTCATAGAGTCTACTCCAAAAGAAAGGCCGGGCATTGCCCGGCCTGTCGTCGTCTCCGTGTTGTGCAGGGGTTAGCGCCGTGGTCGATCCGGCAGCAACACCAACCCCAATCCTGCCACCAGGAACGCCAGCACGAGCGCATGCAGGGCACTACGGGCGGCCGGCCACCGCTGGAAGCCAGACCGCGCCGCAGATCGCCAGCCATGCCATACGCAAGGCCGTCATTTGGTCTCAATCTCCACGGGCATGCCCGCCACCTGTAGGGCATGCAGGACAGCGGCGAGCGTGTCCAGGCTGATGACGCAGCAGTCTACGCGACCGGTATCGTCGAAGTCTTCCGCCACGCGGAGCAGCGCGGCGAACATGACTGCCGCAGCTTCCTCGACCAATGTTG
>NZ_JAJAVH010000093.1 GCF_020511115.1 Luteimonas panaciterrae | reverse complement strand
CTATCATCATGAACAGCTTCCTTCTCTTGCTGCTCGCAGTCCCTACTGCCTTCGCTCAGTTGCGGAATACCACCATCCATCCCGGCAGTGATGCAAACAAGTGTCTCGACGTACGGGCTGATGTCGTAGCTAACGGCACCCCAGTGCAGATCTATGACTGCAACGGCACACCTGCTCAGAACTGGACTATCACTACCGGAGAGACCAAGGTGCAGCTCGCAGGCACCAACTTC
>NZ_JAJAVH010000092.1 GCF_020511115.1 Luteimonas panaciterrae | reverse complement strand
CTCTATCATCATGAACAGCTTCCTTCTCTTGCTGCTCGCAGTCCCTACTGCCTTCGCTCAGTTGCGGAATACCACCATCCATCCCGGCAGTGATGCAAACAAGTGTCTCGACGTACGGGCTGATGTCGTAGCTAACGGCACCCCAGTGCAGATCTATGACTGCAACGGCACACCTGCTCAGAACTGGACTATCACTACCGGAGAGACCAAGGTGCAGCTCGCAGGCACCAACTTCTGCTTGGATGCTGGCTCCACTCCCGGAAACGGCGTCGGCATGAAGATCTGGC
>NZ_JAJAVH010000091.1 GCF_020511115.1 Luteimonas panaciterrae | reverse complement strand
CGCCGTGCCAGCCGGAGCCGACGCGCTGGCCGACCTTGTAGATGGTCTCGCCGGGAGGCACCGCGACGACTTCGCCGACGATTTCGTGGCCTGGCACGCGCGGGAAGCCCGTGGGGTATCCTTGCGTACGCACAACGTCGTCACTGCCGCAGACGCCACATGCGATGACTTTCACGACGACTTCGCCTTCCTTCGGGTCCTTCCAGTCGACAACGGCCTTCTTTAGCTTGCCCTCCAGCTCCTCAA
>NZ_JAJAVH010000090.1 GCF_020511115.1 Luteimonas panaciterrae | reverse complement strand
CGGGAGGCACCGCGACGACTTCGCCGACGATTTCGTGGCCTGGCACGCGCGGGAAGCCCGTGGGGTATCCTTGCGTACGCACAACGTCGTCACTGCCGCAGACGCCACATGCGATGACTTTCACGACGACTTCGCCTTCCTTCGGGTCCTTCCAGTCGACAACGGCCTTCTTTAGCTTGCCCTCCAGCTCCTCAAAGCGGTAGACAACGTAGTTATCGGGGTGAGTCGACATGATTCGAATGCTGAGTGTTGAGTGTTTACGACGTTTAGTGGGTAAGTATGGTATGGAACTGTGGTATGAGTGTGGATG
>NZ_JAJAVH010000089.1 GCF_020511115.1 Luteimonas panaciterrae | reverse complement strand
GCAATGCTGGCGGGGTCACGATGGATCGCAAGCGCCAGTTCCGCCGCTTCGCGGGGATGACTGGCGTCCAGCTCGATCTCCCACGCGACATGATGCACGGATGGCGACGGCGTCTCATACTCGGCCAGCGCGCCGCGCATGGCCTTGAGATCATCCGTCACGGTGTCCTGCGTCTGGTCATCCTCGAACCCTTCCATAAAGCTGATGCCGAGACGCAGCGCGGCGGCGAGACGTTCACGCAAAAGCTTTTGTGTGTTGGTCATAAGTGGTAAGTCCTAGTCACTCAATCCCACCCCTTATGCCAGGGCTTGGCAGCCTGGGCCGATGCACTGGCACGGTGGGCAATCCGCGCGCTGGTAACGGCCCAAGTTCTCGCGAGGTCCGCTCATTGATGATGTCCAGATCTCGCAACAGCTGCGCGTCATAAATAGGATCGTGACTCGACATTTTCCTGCCCTTCAAGATTGATATTTTCGAGAGCACATATTCGAAATAACCCCGGCACTGCTTTGTCGCTTGCTCAAGGCGACGCCCATTAAAACGAGTGATCGCATCCGCCTCCCTACTGGCGGCGCATGAATGGACAGATTTCCG
>NZ_JAJAVH010000009.1 GCF_020511115.1 Luteimonas panaciterrae | reverse complement strand
TGCGATGTCCGGTGCGCTGTTCGGCGGCAGTTCGGCCGCGAACATGGCATTGGCGCGGCCGACCGCGATTGGCAGCACGGAAAATGACCTGGTATTTACTCCGGTGGCGCCCTGCCGCATCGTCGATACCCGCGTGGCCGGTGGTCCTCTCGCCGCGAACGGGACGCGTAGTTTCGTCGGCTGGACGGCGACCAATTATTCCGCCCAGGGCGGTTCGTCGACGAATTGCAGTATTCCGGCCAATGCCTCCGCGATCTATGTCAACGTGGTGGCGGTCGATACCGTGCAGCCAGTGGGTTATCTGGTGGCCTGGCCGTCGAATACCGATCGGCCGAATGCGGCGACGGTCAACTTCGTTGATTCGGATATCGGCAACTCGTTCATCCTCAAGCTGTGCCGTCCGGGCTGCGCGACCCAGTTCTCCGTGTTCAGTACCTCGCAGACGCAGGTGGTCCTCGACGTCTACGGCTACTACATGGAGCCGGTCGCCACGGCGCTGGATTGCGTGGTCGTCACCAAGGATGCGCCGCTGCTGAACCTGGAGTTCCAGAACGTCACCGCATCCTGCGCGGCCGGCTACGCCGCCGTCGGCGGTGGCTGCACGGGTCCGGTCGGCCTGCAGATCGGCGGTTCCACCCCCGCGGTCACCGGCGGCAAGCCGACTGGTTGGACCTGCCGACTGGGCGGACTCCTCTCTGGCTTGCTGGGTGGGCGTGCGGACGCCACCTGCTGCCGTCTCCCGGGACGCTAGTAGCCCGATTCACGGACTAAATGCTTTACTAGAGGGCACGGGGTCTTTGAGACCCCGTGCTTTTTTCGTGGTCCGTTCAAGGAAACCCCGTGCATCTGAGTTCGATGCAACACATGCAGGATCTCGTTTCGAGATACGTGCAGCGCGGCAAGCCGCAACGCGTCGTGGATATCGGCAGCTACGACATCAACGGCAGCTACAAGCAATATTTCGACGATCCGGCCTGGCAGTACACCGGCGTCGATCTGGAAGCAGGTCCGAACGTCGATGTCGTGCTGGAATCGCCGTATGTCCTGCCGTTCAAGTCGAATTCGGTCGACGTGCTGGTGTCCGGGCAGGCGATCGAGCACATGGATTTCTTCTGGGTGAGCTGGCTGGAGATGGTGCGCGTCGTCGCGCCCGGCGGCCTGATCTTCCTGCTGGCGCCCTCGCGTGGTTACGAGCACCGTTATCCGGTCGACTGCTGGCGCTTCTATCCCGACGGCTTCGATGCGCTGGCGCGCTGGGCTGGCGTGGAGCCTTTGGAGATCACCACGGACTGGGAGCCGCACGAGGATGAGGCCAGCTCGAACTGGGGTGACACGGTGGGCGTGTTCCGCGTCGGCCGGATCAGCGCATGGGAGCGGCTCAAGCAGTCGATCATCCTGAATCTCTCGCGGCAAATGCTGCGCGCACGCCACGCCAACACGCGTCCGGTGCGGCACGGTGGCCGCGATCTTCTGGAAACATAGGCGTTCGCGACGACGCGGCGCCTGCTTGCGGGCGTCACAGGAAAGAATCGGCCAGCCGCGCGATCCCCTCGCGGCTGCGTTGCCAGGTGGGACGGCGGCGCCAGGTCTCCTGATCGACGAAATCCGACTGGGCCAGATAATCGTCCTCGATCGCGCGCAGGCGCGCGACCACGGCGCTGTCGTAGCAGAGCAGGCCGACTTCCGCGTTGAGCGCGAAGGAGCGGATGTCGAGATTGATCGAGCCGACGAGCGCGATGTCGCCATCCACGCGCAGATGCTTGGCGTGCAGGAAATGCGGACGGTACAGCGCGATGCGCACGCCCGCGGCGAGCAGTTCCTCGTAGTAGGCCGTCTGCGCCCAGGCGGTCAGGCGCTGGTTGTTGCTGCGCGAGAGGATCAGCTGCACGTCGATGCCGGAGAGCGCGGCGATGCGCAGCGCGGTGAGCGTGGCGTCGTCCGGAACGAAGTAGGGTGTCGCCAGCGTCACGCTGCGCTGCGCGCGTTGCACCATCGCCACGACCATGTTGCGCGCGTTCTCGAACGGATAGGCGGGACCGCTCGGCAGCGCCTGCGCCGGCGTGGTGCCGGCGATCATCGCCGAGATCGATTCGGTCGCGACCGCGAGCGCCTCGCCCGTCTCGATGTACCAGTCGCTGGCGAACAAGGCCGCCAGCTGCAGCACCACCGGCCCTTCGACGCGCGCCACGACCTCGCGGTTCGGTGTGCCGGGCACGAAGTCCGGCGCCGCCAGATTCTGCGAGCCGGTATGGCCGATGTGGCCGTCGATCACCGCGATCTTGCGATGGTTGCGCAGGTCCATGCGCGAGCTGCGCCGCCAGGCGAGTCCGCCGGCGAGCATCGCGCGCACGTCGACGCCGGCCGCGCGCAATGGCTTGGCGAACGCGCGCAGCCCGCGCTTGGCGCCCACCGCATCGAGCAGCACCCGGCAACGCACACCGCGCGCCGCCGCGCGTTGCAGCGCCTCGGCGAAGGCGCGGCCGACGGCGTCGTCGAACATCAGGTAATACAGCAGATGCACTTCGTGCCGCGCGGCGTCGATGTCGGCCAGCAGCGCCCGCAGTGAAGCGTTGTATTCGTCGAACAGCGTGACGCTGTTGCCGGTCATCGGCATGAAATCGCCGAGGGATTCGGCCAGACGCGCGATGTCGTCGACGTTGATCTCCTCGCGCTTGCCGGCCGGCTGCCAGCGCAGCTGCGCGAGCGGCTGCTGCAGTTCGCGGATCAGGCGCGAGGCCTGCGACTGGCGCTGGCGGCGCTGCGTCGCCAGCCAGGGATGGCCGAAGGCCAGATAGAGCGGCAGCCCGAACAACGGCACGAAGCCGACCAGCAGCAGCCAGCTGCGCGCTGCGGCCGGCGAACTGCGCGTGGGAATCCAGAACAACGCCGCGATGCGGATCAGCCAGTCGGTGACCAGGATCAGTGTGCTGACGGTGATGGCCGGCAGTTCCATGCCGTCATTGCAGCACGAATCGCGTCAGAGTCCAGCCCGGCGGCCGTTGCGGTTCCGGAACGAAGCAATCCGCCTCATGGCGGACCGCAAAAGAAAAACCCGCCTTGCGGCGGGTTTCTCGAATGACTCGAAGCCGGAAGGCTTACTTGATCTTGCCTTCCTTGTAGATCACGTGCTTCCGAACGACGGGGTCGTACTTCTTGACCTCCATCTTGTTCGGCGTGTTCTTCTTGTTCTTGTCGGTGGTGTAGAAGTGGCCGGTGTTGGCCGAGGAGATCAGGCGGATTTTGTCGCGTTTGCTGGGCATGATGGGCTCCTCAGATCTTTTCGCCGCGGGCGCGCAGCTCGGCCAGAACGGAGTCGATGCCGTTCTTGTCGATGGTGCGCATGGCGCTGGTGGAAACGCGCAGCTTCACCCAACGGTTCTCACTGGCGACCCAGAAACGGCGCTCGTGCAGATTGGGAAGAAAACGGCGGCGGGTTTTGTTGTTGGCGTGCGAGACGTTGTTGCCGGTCTGCACGCGCTTGCCGGTGACTTGGCATACGCGGGACATAACGCACCTCGAAAGGTAATGGATGCTTCCCTTGGCCAGGGAGGCGGCGGCCCCGGAGCCCGATGCCAGCATCGAGTCCACGCAATTCGGGAGGGTGTTGACCGCCATGCGGAGTCGGGCGGAATCGCGTTTCCGGCCCGGTCCGGGCCATTGGCCGGACATAGCGAGCCGCGCATTATGCCCGGCCGGCCGGCCCTGGGCAAGCACTTATCCACAGCCACCGCCCCGGGAGGGGCTGCGATCAGTGCCCCGCTTTGTCCCGGTGCCAGCCGCGATGCCGGATGTCCAGGTACAGGCTGTAGGCCGCGGTGAAGGCAGGAAACAGGTTCTGGATCACCCCCACCGAGTCCTGCTTCTGCGAGAACACGAAGTAGCTCAGGGTCATCACGCTGCCGGCCAGGCTCATGTACCAGAACAGGCGCGGGATCACCGGCTTGCCGTGGCGCTTGCTGGCGATGAACTGCACCAGCCAGCGGCCGCCGAACATCAGCGCGCCGATCAAGCCGATCAGCTTCCACGGGCTCATGTGCAGCCCGGTCCAGGCGAGCCAGACGATCGGCTCGTTCATGAAATCGCCGCTCACGCCAGTTCTTCCGTCGCGGTGCGCTTGCTGCGCGTGATCAGCCAGGCCACGCCGCGCAGATCGCGCAGGCCAACCAGGGCGCGGTTGAGGTTGTTGTACTTCGACACGCCGCTGGCGCGATGCCGGTGGTTGACCGGCACGCTCACCGTGCGCCAGCCGGCGCGCTGCATCAGCGCGGGCAGGTAGCGGTGCATGTGGTCGAAGTACGGCAGGTCGAGGAAGGCGGCGCGCTCGAACAGCTTGATGCCGCAGCCGGTGTCTGGGGTGTCGTCGCGCAGCATGCGGCTGCGGATGGCGTTGGCCCACTTCGAGGCCCAGCGCTTGCTGCCCGAGTCCTGGCGGTTGACGCGCCAGCCGGCGAACAGCTTGGTGTCGGGCGTGGCGGTCTCGCGGGTGGCGAGCAGTTTCGGGATGTCGGCGGGGTCGTTCTGGCCGTCGCCGTCGAGCGTGGCGATCCAGGCGCCGGTGGCGGCCTTCACGCCGGTGCGCACGGCGGTGCTTTGTCCGCTCTGTGAGAGGTGGCGGATCACGCGCAGCTCGGGTGTGGTGGCTTTCAGTTGCTTGAGGGTGTCGAGCGTGCCGTCACGGGAACAGTCGTCGACGTAGACGATCTCGAACGGAATCCTGCCGCGCAGCGCGGCCACGATCTCTCCGATCAGCGGTGCGACGTTATCCTGTTCGTTGAAAACCGGGACGACGACGGAAAGAGAAGGAAGGGTCGACATGGAGCGTTATACGGGCTTCGATATATGAATTAGGCTTGCGCTTGGCGGCGCGGTCGTAGTGCGTTTCACGATAACCGGACTCCAAGTGGGGGGCGAGGTTCTCGACGAAGCGCCGATTAGTATATGGCGCAGGGGTTCTTAACGTTAAATGCAATGCAAGGTGGCTTCTTCACAGGTTCCAGCGGCAAGGGCCTGGAGCTGCGAGATGAAGTTGTCCAAGAGGATGGGTTCGCTCCGCAAATACATTTTTGCCTCGCTGGCAACAACCTCATGGAGAAATCCTGTGAATTCGGATTGCTGGAGTGTGGAAATGTAGAGCGTGCCGGGCGCGAGGAATTGCAGGCGCGCATGAAATGCACCGCTGGCGTATTTCGGTCCGAACGCGCCTAGTTGGATTTCCTGAAAATCTTCCTGGATGTGATCCCGGAAAATGGATAGATCTTTGACCAAGTCATCGAGTTGATCGTGGCTGACATACACTTGGTTTTCGAAGCGTAATCGCCGATCCGATACAGCAACAAGAAGCTCGACCAAGTCGTTGTCGAACCATATCTTGGTCAGGACGACTCCATTCGACATGACGCCGTTTATCTCTATGAGGTACTGCGCCCGCGCAGCCGTTCCAACACGCCATCCAGCGTATCCAGATCGGTGTAGTGAATCACCAGCTTGCCCTTGCCCGCGCGCCCATGGGCAATGCTGACGCGGGTGCCGAGGCTTTCCGACAATTCGGTTTCCAGCGAAGCGATGTCGGCCTGCGGCTTGGCCTTGTTCGGCGGCTTCTTCGAAGTGGTGACGGGCACCTTGCCGGCGGCGAACTGCTGCGCGCGGTGCTCGACTTCGCGCACCGACCAGCCATGCTCGGCGGCATCGGTGGCGAGCTTGGTGGCCAGTTCCGGCGACAGCGTGAGCAGCGCGCGGGCATGGCCCATTTCCAGATGACGCGCTTCGAGCAGGGCGCGAATAGGCGGCGGCAGTTCCAGCAGGCGCAGCATGTTCGATACCGCCGCGCGCGAACGGCCCACCGCTTCGGCGGCCTGGGCGTGGGTGAGGGCGAATTCGTCGATCAGGCGCTGCAGGGCCTGCGCCTCTTCCAGCGGATTGAGATCCTCGCGCTGGATGTTCTCGATCAGCGCCATCGCCACCATGGTGCGGTCGTCGACGCTGCGCACCACCACCGGCACTTCGGTGAGGCCGGCGATGCGCGAGGCGCGCCAGCGGCGTTCGCCGGCGATGATCTCGAAGGTGCGGTCGTGCAGCTCGCGCACGACGATCGGCTGGATCACGCCCTGCGCCTTGATCGATTCGGCCAGCTCGCCGAGTTTGTCCTCGTCCCAGTGCTTGCGCGGCTGGTATTTGCCGGGCGCCAGCGCGTCCACCGGCAGCGTGCGCAGGGTGTCGCTGGGGGTGGCTTCCAGGGCCGGCGCGGCGGCCGCGGCCTTGGGTCCGAGCAGCGCTTCCAATCCGCGTCCGAGCCCACGCTTCTTGGCGGGCTTTTCGATGGTTTTGGCGGCGCTCATGCCGGGTTCTCCGAAGGTGCTTGCTGGGCTTGCTGCATGGGGGGGGATTTCTGTTGCTGTTCGCGCTCGCGCTGGCGGCGCAGCACTTCGCCGGCCAGGCCGAGATAGGCGACGGCACCGCGCGAGCCCTTGTCGTAGCCGACGATGCTCTGGCCGTGGCTCGGCGCTTCGGCCAGGCGCACGTTGCGCGGGACGATTGTGCGGAACACCTTGTCGCCGAAATGTGTGGTGAGTTCGGCCGAGACGGCGTTGGCGAGGTTGTTGCGCACATCGAACATGGTGCGCAGCACGCCTTCGATTTCCAGGCCGGGGTTGAGCTTGGCCTTGAGCGCGTCGATGGTCTGCAGCAGCGCGGTCAGGCCTTCGAGCGCGTAGTACTCGCACTGCATCGGCACCAGCACCGCGTCGGCGGCGGTCAGCGCGTTCAGCGTGAGCAGCGACAGCGCCGGCGGGCAGTCGATGAGGATGTAGTCGTAGCGCTCGCGCAGCGGATCGAGCGCGCGCTTGAGGCGCTGCTCGCGGCCGTCCTCGTCCATCAGTTCGATTTCGGCGGCGGTGAGGTCGGTGTTGCCGGGCAGCAGGTCGAGGCCTTCGTCGGTCTTGACGATGGCGTTGTCGGCGTGGATTTCTTCCAGCAGCACATCGCAGGTGGAAGCCGACAGCTCGCGCTTGTCCACGCCCAGGCCCATGGTGGCGTTGCCCTGGGCGTCGAGATCGACCAGCAGCACGCGCTTGGGCGTGGCCGCCAGCGCCGCGGCGAGATTCACCGCCGTCGTCGTCTTTCCGACGCCGCCTTTCTGGTTGGCGATAGCGATGATGCGGGCCATGGGTCCGGGCTGCCTGAGGGCGTGCTGTTGAGAAGGGTGGAAAGTCCGGGCAACCGCGATGGCGTGGTCGCCCGGGGCGGTTGTCCGAATTGGGGATTATGCCCCAGCCGCCGCGCCGCACTGTGCCGGCGGCAGCGGAACATGCCGGAAAGCGCCTGGCGGACGGATGCGCCGGCCGCTAAACGTGGCCGGTGCGCGTCACTTCGACGAGATGGCGCTCGGCGCCCAGGCCAGGAACCTGAAGCGGCGAGACGCTGCGCACCCGCCAGCCCGCGGGCAGGGCGGCGATCTCCTCCGCCGGGTGCGCGCCCTTCATGGCCAGCAGGCGGCCTTCAGGTTTCAGCAGATGGCCGCCGAGGGCGAGGATGTCGGCCAGCGTGGCCAGGGCGCGCGCGGTGATGGCATCAAAGGCGCCGGGTTCGGCGACGGCCTCGGCGCGGGCCTCGACCACGCGCGCGTTCGCCAGCCCCAGCACGCGCACCGCCTCGCGCAGGAAGCGCGCCTTCTTGCCGTTGGACTCCACCAGCGTGACGCGCAGCGCCGGCACCGCGATCGCCAGCGGGATGCCCGGCAGGCCCGCGCCGGTGCCCAGGTCGGCAAGCGTGGCGATGTCGCGCACGTAGGGATGCATCGCCAGCGAGTCGAGCAGGTGCAAGGTCACCATGTCGCCGGGATCGCGGATGGCGGTGAGGTTGTAGGTGCGGTTCCAGCGATCGAGCAGGGCCAGATAGGCGAGCAGCGGCTCGGCCAGGGTGGCGTCCAGCGCCAATGCGCGCAGGCCGTCCTCGAGGGGCGCGCGTAGCGTCGTGGGAAGGGAATCGCTCATCGTGGAATTGTAGAGGCTGGCTTGCGCGCGGGCGCGCCGTCCGAAATTTCTTGCTGCGTTTCAGCAGGCAACGAAGAGATGCGCACAAGAAGGCTGGCGATATCTTCGCCAGGAAAGCGCGGCATGCCTCGATGATCGGGGCCCAGGAACAGGCGCAGGAACAGGCGTGTTTTTACGGATCTTCGTCGCGCCGACGGCCACGCCAGGCCAACGCCGCCACATAGCCCGGCATCGGCGTGAAGGCATGCAGGGACCATTCTTCCGGCACGCCGAGCGCCGCATCGCAGGCCGTCATGCGCCAGGTTTCGGCGTCGGCGACGAATTCCAGCCGATCCAGCCCGAACACCAGCCCGCGACCATGCGCCTTCAGCACCGCTTCCTTGGCGCACCACAGGCGCACGAAAGCGATTTCACGGGTCGCCTCGGGCCATGCGCGCAGCGCCGCCGTTTCGTTCGCGGTGAAGAAGCGCTCCGCCAGCAGCAGCGCGCGCGGCCGTGGCCGCAGCCATTCGAGATCGGCGCCGACGTGGACATCGCTGCCGAGCGCCACCAGCAAGCCGTTGCCGCTGTGGCTCCAGCTGACGTCGAAATCCGCGTTCGGACCGTTCAGGCGCGGGCGGCCATGCGCATCGCGCGCCAGGGACAGTTCGAGGGCGGCGGTGTTCAACCATTCGGCCAGTTTCGGCCGAACCATCGCCTCGGCCACCGTTCCGTGGTGGTAAGCGCCCCACGCGCAGCGCACGGGACCGAGTTCGAGGCTGTCGTCGGGATTGAACATGGAGAGCGATTTGGCGTTTATGGGGCGTTCGTGGAGCGAAATTCGGGGTTCGGGCCGGACCTGCATCGACTGCCCAGTCAGCGTAAGCTAATCGCAGGGGAAGTAAGGATACGGGGAGCGCGGCATCGATCGCCGCGGAACCAAGAAGAGACGATGTCGGCAGTCATCCAGAGCAAGCTTGCGTCCGCCAGCTCGAGCCTTTCCGCATTGGCCCAGGGGGCACCGACGCGCGCCATCGCGTTCGATGCGCATCGTCGGATTCCTCTCGAGACCTTCTTCGCGCACGTGCGCGCGCTCGCCGCGAGCCTGCCGGAAGCCACGCATGCGGTGAATCTCTGCGAGGATCGCTATCGCTTCCTCGTGGCGTTCTGCGCCGTCGCCCTGCGTGGACAGACCACGCTGCTGCCGCCCTCGCGCACGCGCGCGGCGATCGACGAAGTGCGCGCGTTGCATCCGGGCAGCTATTGCCTCGGTGACAGCGAGCCTTGCGGCTGCGCCGAAGCGCATCTGATGCCGCTGCCGCATTACGTGGCGCTGCCCGATCCGTTGCCGCGATGCGATGGACCGCTGCCCGCCATCGACGACGATGCCTTGGTGGCGATCGGCTTCACCTCCGGCAGCACCGGCACGCCGAAACCGAATCCGAAGACCTGGCGCAACTTCCGCACCAGCACGATGCAGAACCTGGCCGCGCTGGCGGGATTGTGGCCGGATGGCGAAGCAGGCGTGATGCACGTCGTGGCCACCGTGCCGCCGCAGCACATGTACGGCATGGAGATGTCGGTGCTGCTGCCGCTGCACGGCAACGTCGCCGTACACGGCGGACGGCCGTTTTTCCCGCAGGATGTCGCGCAGGCGCTGCAAGACGCGCCCGCGCCGCGCCTGCTCGTGACCACGCCCGTGCATTTGCGCGCGCTGGTGGAATCGGACATCGCATGGCCGCCGCTCGCCGGCATCGTCACCGCGACCGCGCCCTTGCCGCAGCCGCTTGCCGCGGCGGCCGAAGCGCGTTTCGGCTGCGAGGTGCGCGAAGTGTTCGGCTCCACCGAAACCTGCGTGATCGCGCGCCGCCGCACCGCGCTCGAAGAAGCCTGGACGCCGCTGCCCGGCGTACAGCTCACGCCGCAGCCCGATGGCACGCAGGTGCAGGCCGCGCATCTCGAACAACCGGTCGTGCTCGCGGACTTGATGGAACTGCAATCCGACGGCTGTTTCCTGTTGCGTGGCCGTCAGGCCGATCTGCTCGAGATCGCCGGCAAGCGCGCATCGCTCAGTGATCTGACGCGTCGCCTGCTGGCGATTCCCGGCGTGCGTGATGGCATCGTGTTCCAGCTCGACGATGCCGACGAATATGGTGTGCGCCGCATCGCCGCGCTCGTTGTCGCGCCGGAATTGCACGAGCGCGACATCCTGCAATCCCTGCGCCGCAGCGTCGACTCCGTATTCCTGCCGCGCCGCCTGCAACGCGTGGATGCGTTGCCGCGCAACGAAACCGGCAAACTGCCGCGCGCGGCCTTGTTGCAACTGCTGCAAAGCAGCATGCGTTGAGCATGGGCGGCACAACACCCGTTGCGACTGCATTCATCTCCCCCACATCACCGTAACGCCGCCAACGTTAGGTTGACTGCGCCGCAGCAGTGCTGAGGCGTATCCCGCTCAACTTTTCAGGAGTCGCAGCATGAATTTCATTATCTGGCTGATCGTAGGCGGCATCATCGGCTGGGTTGCCAGCCTCATCATGAAGCGCGACGCCCAGCAGGGCATCATCCTCAATATCGTCGTCGGTATCGTTGGTTCGTTCCTGGGAGGTTGGTTGATCGCACCACTGCTGGGCACGGGTACGGTCAACAGCGGCGACTTCAGCATCATGGGATTGGTGTCATCGCTGATTGGCGCCGTGGTTCTGTTGCTGATCATCAACCTGTTCACGCGTGGGCGTGCGCGCTGACCCATCGCTCTGAAACCGGTTTTAAAGAAGAGGCCCGGAACACCGGGCCTTTTCTTTTCCGTATTGCTTGCGATTCGCTATGACTGCAATTGCACCCAGACAGGCGCGTGATCGCTGGGACGCTCCCAGGTGCGCGGTTCGCGATCGATGTCCGCGGCGGACGCGCGTGCGCGCAGGGCATCGGACACCAGGGTGAGGTCGATGCGCAGGCCGAGATTGCGGCGGAATGCGGCCTGGCGGTAATCCCACCAGCTGAACTTGCCGGCGTCGTTGTCGTGCAGACGGTAGGCATCGTGCAGGCCAAGGTCGAGCAGGCGCTTGAGCGCGGCGCGCTCGGCGGTGGAGGTGAGGATGTGGTTCTCGTTCCAGATCGCCGCGTCGTGCACGTCGCGTTCGTCCGGAGCGATGTTGAAGTCGCCGAGCACGACCAGTTGCGGATGCGCCTGCAATTCCAGCGCCAGCCATTCGTGTACGGCGTCGAGCCAGCGCAGTTTATAGGCGTATTTCTCGGTATCGACGTCCTGGCCGTTGACGACATACAGATTGACGATGCGCACGCCGTCGACAGTGGCGGCAATCACGCGCTTCTGCTCATCGTCGAAGCCGGGGATGCCGATCTGCACGTTCTCGATGGCGCGATCGCGGGCGAGGATGGCGACGCCGTTGTAGGTCTTCTGCCCGGAGAACACGCTGCGGTAGCCGAGACCGGCGAGCACGGTATCCGGAAACTTGCTGTCCTCCAGTTTCGTCTCCTGGATGCCGACCACATCCGGCTGCGCGGCGCGCAGCCATTCCTCCAGATGCGGCAGGCGGACGTTGAGGGAGTTGACGTTCCAGCTGGCGATTTTCATGGCGGCTTGGGTGGGGAAGGCGGGAGGGACGCGGCGGCTTGCGCTTCGGCCGCGGCGGCAGCGGCCGCATGGTGGGCGGCTTGCATCGCCGGTGTCGCGGATAGTGACGGATCGGCGGCAGGGCCGATTCGCACGCGCTGTGCCAGCGACGCCAATTGTGCATCGTCGCCGGACGAACAGTAGCCCTTCAGGTCGCGCGCGCCGACGCCGTCGAAATGCAACGGATCCGATTGCGCGACTGCGGGGCGGGTGCGCAGCCACAGCCGTAGCCAGTCGTCGTAGCGCGGTTGCGCATCGCGCTCGTCCAGCGCTTGCAGCAGGTTGAACAGCACGGCTTGTTTCTCACGTATCGGAGTCTTGCCAGACACGATGATGTCGGCCACCAGGAATAGGCGTTCATTGGCGACGACGTAGGGAGTGCCAAGCCGCGTGCGCCCCGCCTCGGGAGCATCCGGGAGCAGGTAGCCGAGCCCACCGCCCTGCGAATCGTCGCTGGCCAGCACGCACATGGCTTCGGTTTGGTTGAAATGGCGCAGCCCATCCAGGCCGGCAGCGATCGCGGCGCGGTCACCGCCGAGCACGAGACTACCGAAGTGCTGGAATTCATCGTATTCCGCCTGCCAGCGGTTGCTGTCGACTTCCTGCATGAGCTGCGCACCCAGCGGCACGAGCAGCAGACCCAGCAGTACGCCCAGGAGACTGGCCTTGAGGGTGCGGGTGATCGCGCCGACTGTCACCGCCATGCTGGGCACGGCGATCAGCGCGATCAGTCCCAGCAACGGCAGGGCGTAGGCGATCGCCAACGACTGCGAACGCTCCACCCAAGAGAACAAGGCCAGCGCGACCAGGGGAAAGGCCGCCAGCCACAGCCAGAACGCCCAGCCGAACAATGGCGAAGCCGGTTTCGGGGGTTCCTTGGCGGCTGGCGTACCCCGCATGGGTTTGACGGGGTCAGACATCGGATCGTGTGTCCGCCGCACGCCGACGCATCGATGCCGGCGCCACGTCGCCCCGCGTGCGGGTCACGAACGTCCGGCCAACAACCGCACCATCCGATCCGCCAACCCGCGATACGGCGGCTTGAGCAAATCAGTCGCCGAGCGCCGCGACTGCCACAGCACTGGAATCGTCTTGGTCATGGCATCGAATCCGGCGCGGCCGTGGTACTGGCCCATGCCGCTGGCGCCGACGCCGCCGAAGGGCAGATTGCTGGCGGCGAAATGCAGCAGGGTGTCGTTGACGGTGACGCCGCCGGCCAGGATGCGATTGAGGATCTTCTCGACGGTGCCGCGATCGTGGCTGAAGGGATACAGCGCGAGCGGACGGTCGTGCGCCTCGATCCACGCCAGTGCTTCGTCGAGGCTGCGATAGCTGCGGATCGGCAGGATCGGGCCGAAGATTTCCTCCTGCATCACCTTGGCGTCGTCACCGGGTTCGAGGACGAGGGTCGGGGCGATGAGGTGTTCGGCCTCGGCGCGGATGGGATCGACCTCGGCCAATGCGATCACGTCGAGGCCGCGCGCGCGCGCATCGTCGAGATAGCCGCGCAGGCGCCGGTACTGGCCTTCGTTGATGATGCGGGTGTAGTCGCCGGCGTCCTTGAGGTCGCCGTAGCGCGTTTGTGCCTGCGCGCGCAGCGCTTGCACGAGGGCGTCGCGGCGGCTGTGTTCGACCAGGATGTAGTCGGGTGCGATGCAGGTCTGTCCGCCGTTGAACCATTTGCCGGTGGACAGGCGCGCGGCGGCTTGTTCGACCGGGTAGTCGGCGGTCACGATCGCCGGCGACTTGCCGCCGAGTTCGAGCGTCAGCGGCGTCAGGTTCGGTGCGGCCGCCGCCATCACCTTGCGGCCGACCGCCGTGGACCCGGTAAAGACGAGATGGTCGAACGGCAGCGCGGCGAAGGCGGCACCGAGCGCGGCATCGCCGAGGGCGACGGCGACGCGGTCGGCCGGGAACACTTCGGCCAGCACGTCGCGCAGCCAGGCGCTGGTGCGCGGCGCGTGCTCGGACGGCTTGAGGAAGACGTGGTTGCCGGCGGCGATCGCGGTGGCGAGCGGGATCAGCGCCAGGTTCACCGGATAGTTCCACGGCGACATCACGCCGACCACGCCCACCGGTTCCGGCCGCAGCTGTGCGCGCGCCGGCCACAGCCGCCAGCCGGCGCCGACGCGGCGCGGCTTCATCCAGCCACGCAGGTGGCGACGCAGATGATCGATCTCGGCGACCACGGTCATGGTCTCGGCGATCAGCATCTCGTGTTGCGAGCGGTGGCCGAAGTCGGCGGAGATCGCCTGCAGCATGGTGTCGGTGCCGGCCTTGACGGCGGCACGCAGGCGGGCGAGGTCGTCGAGCCGCTGCCGCGCATCCGGCCGGTTGCGCTGCCAGGCGGTGCGCAGGCGGGCGAGGGTGGGCTGCAGGTCGGCGACGGCGGTTTGGGCGGGCATGTCCATGCGTTCAACTATAGGCCGAGCGGGGAACGGAGAGTGAAGCGGGTCCGGGCCAGCATGGCGGGGATGTCATTTTGTCCGCGTCTCCCACCTGCGCCGCACTAAAATCCCCCCATGACCGCCAATCTCCGCCCCTATCGTGACAAGCGCCCCGTGCTCGGCGCCCGTGCCTACGTCGATCCGGCCGCCACCGTCATCGGTGATGTCGTGCTCGAGGACGACGTCTCGGTCTGGCCGCAGACGGTGATCCGCGGCGATGTGAATTTCGTCCGCATCGGCGCCCGTACCAACGTCCAGGACGGCACGGTGGTGCACGTCAGCCATGACGGGCCGCATGCCAAGCTCGGCGGATTCGCCGCGGTGATCGGCGCCGATGTCACCATCGGCCACAAGGCGGTGATCCACGCCTGCCGCATCGAGGACGCGGTGCTGATCGGCATGGGCGCGGTGGTGCTCGACGGCGCGGTGGTGCGCAAGCACGGCTTCGTCGGCGCCGGCGCGCTGATCGCGCCGGGCAAGGTGGTCGGCGAGGGCGAGCTGTGGCTGGGCAATCCGGCGAAGAAGGTGCGGATGTTGTCCGATGCCGAGATCGAGGCGTTGTACTACAGCGCCAAGCACTACGTGCGGCTCAAGGATGAGTATCTGAGCGGCGGCGCGACCTAACGAGGCACGGTGGCGAGTTCGAGCAAGCGCAACGTTTCCAGCGCCTGCCCGCGATCCGCGCCGCACATGTCCTCGGCCGGACGCAGCGAGGCGCAGAACGCCGGACGTGACGGCGAGCCGAACAATCGGCATCGATAGTCGTCGTCCAGTTGCACGCAAGGAATGCCGGCCGGTTTGCCGTGTGGCATGCCGGGAATCGGTGAGGTGATCGACGGCGCGATGCAGCAGGCACCGCAGCCTTCACGGCAGCGCATGACGGGTTCCGGCGACGGACGCGGGTTGGGAGCGGATGTTCGCCACGGTAGCGGCTCCGGCATGGGAGGAACAGAGGCGCGATCTCCATGCGTCGGTGTCGCGCGGTCGGAGACTTGGCCGGGCTTCCGTCGCAATTGCTGTAGTAGCATTGTTGCGGGGATGACCCGTCGACGGTGCAGGGAGACGTCGCACATGGAAGAGGTTCGACTGCCTTTCAATCCGTATTCGGCACCGGCGGCGCCCGTGTTGCAGTCCGAGGCGGTGGGAACGGTGGTGCCCGCTTCGCGCTGGAAGCGGTTGGGCGCCTATCTTCTCGACACCGTGGCGTTTTTCGCGGTGCTGTTTCCGGCCATTCTCGTCGATAGCTTCGGACGGGCCGAGGAGGATCGGATTTCCGCCGCGGCTGGCTTGCTGATGCTGGGCGGATTGGTCGCGCTGCTGGTGATCGATCTGATCCTGCTGCACCGGCACGGCCAGACGCTGGGCAAGCGCTTGTGCGGCATCCGCATCGTGCGCAGCAATGGCCAGCGCACCGGGCTCGGTCGTCTGTTCGGCCTGCGCTATCTCCTGGCGCAAGGCGTGCTGGGGATGGTGCCGCTCTTTTCGCTGATCGACACGCTTTTCATTTTCGGTCAGGACAAGCGCTGCCTGCACGACCTGATCGCCGACACGATCGTCGTCGACGTCTGATGCTCGATACGTTCCGCGAGGTCCATACCCCGGAGGGCGTCGCGTTGCAGTTGCCGGCGGCCGGACCGGTGCCGCGCGCGCTGGCCTGGCTGGTCGACGCCATCATCCGTTTCGGCGTGGCGACCGCTTCGAGCATGGCGTTGGCCTTTCTCGACGAGATCGGCCTGGCCGTGTACCTCATCGTCATCTTCCTGCTGATGTGGGGCTATCCGGTGGTGTGCGAGGCGATGTTCGACGGCCAGACGCCCGGCAAGCGCGCGCTGGAGCTGCGCGTGGTCTCGGCCGACGGCGCGCCGGTGGGCTGGATGGCGTCGATCGTGCGCAATCTGATGCGCACCGTGGACATGCTGCCGTTCGGCTATGCCTTCGGCGTGATCGCCGGGCTCGCCGATCCCTACGGACGCAGGCTGGGCGACATGGTCGCCGGCACCGTGGTCGTGCACGCACCGCGCGTGCGTCTGCTGCGCACGGCGCCGAGCGTGAGCGTGCATGCGCCGGCCGTGCCGCTGCGTCCGCAGGAACAAGTGGCGGTGATCGCGTTCGCCGAACGCGCCACGCAACTCACCACCGAACGCCAGCGCGAACTTGCCGACATCGTCGAGCCGGTCACTGGCGCGCGCGGCGAACTCGGCGTGATGCGGCTGGCCGGCATCGCGAGCTGGTTGTTGGGACGGCGGTGAGATGAGGCAGGCGCATTTCATCGCCCGTCACGAGGCGGAATGGCAGGCGTTCGAGAAGTGGCTCGAGGCGCGCGGCGACAATCCGCGCCAGGCTCGCGCCGAACGCAAGTGGGACGGCCTGCGCGACGAGGACATGCCGGTGCATTACCGGCGCCTGTGCCAGCATCTGGCGCTGGCACGCCGCCGCGGCTACAGCCCGGTCGTGACCACGCGCCTGCAGGATCTGATGCAGCGCGGCCACAACGCCCTGTATCGGCCGGCGCCGCCGCGCTGGCGCCGCGCGCTGGAATTCCTGATCGCCGATTTCCCGCGCCTGGTGCG
Source organism: Luteimonas panaciterrae (assembly GCF_020511115.1). GTDB lineage: Bacteria > Pseudomonadota > Gammaproteobacteria > Xanthomonadales > Xanthomonadaceae > Luteimonas > Luteimonas panaciterrae. Next base: position 22,102 of record NZ_JAJAVH010000009.1, on the reverse strand, counting down.
CGCGCAGCGCGGCTGTCTGTGGATCTCGGCGGCGTTGTTCGTCATTGCCACGGTCGGGATGTATCTGGCGGTGCAGTGGAAGCCGGAGCTGATCCACAGCCTGTTCAATCCGCAGCAGATCGCCGAGTTCGAGGCGATGTACGACCCAGGCGCGACGCACACCAGGATCGGCCGAGAGAGCGGCGGCGATCTGATCATGTTCGGCCACTACATCCTCAACAATGTCAGCATCGCCTTCCGCACCGCCGCCAGCGGTTTCCTCGCGGGGATCGGTTCGCTGCTGGCGCTGGCCTTCAACGGTGTGATCTTCGGCGGCATCGCCGCGCATCTGCAGACGGTGGGGCATGGCGATCCGTTCTGGCGCTTCGTGGTGGGTCACGGCGCGCCGGAATTGACGGCGATCGTGATCGCCGGCGCCGCCGGGCTGCGCCTGGGCCTGGATCTGCTCGCGCCGGGACGCCGGCGCCGCATCGATGCGTTGATCGAGGGCGGCAAGGTGTTCGCGCGGCTGTGCCTGGGCGTGTTCGCGATGCTGGTGTTCGCGGCGTTCGTTGAGGCGTTCTGGTCGTCGATCGGATGGATGCCGGCGTGGATCAAGTTCTCGGTCGGTGGTGCGCTCTGGGCGGGAGTGCTGTTCTGGTTGTGGCGTGGCGGACGCGGAGCGATGACGCATGCGTCTTGAATCCCTGCGCGTGGAACTGCGCCCGCGTTCGCCGTGGGAAGCGGTGGAACTCGGCACCGCGCTCGTGCGCACCAATGCCCGCGCGATCTGGATGCCCTGGCTGCTGATCACGCTGCCGGTCTTCGTGCTCGTCAACGCGGCCGGATGGGCGCTGGGCATGGTCTGGCTGCCCTGGCTGGTGATGTGGTGGCTGAAGCCGCTGTTCGACCGCATTCCGCTGTACGTGCTCTCGCGCGCCGTGTTTGGCGAGGCGCCGGGCACGCGGCAGACGCTCACGGCCCAGTGGCGCTGGGGCTGGCGTGCCATGTGGCCGATGCTGCTGTGGCGCCGCTTCAGCCCGATGCGGGCGATGACGCTGCCGGTGGACCTGCTCGAAGGCGTCGAGCCGAAGCGCTTGCGCGAACGCCGCTGCGTGCTCGTGACCGGCGTCAGCGGCACCACCATCCTGCTGACGCTGACGTGCTTCGGCTTCATCGGCGCGTTGGCGATGTCGGGTGTGTCGCTGGCGATGCTGCTGGTGCCGTTCGAATATCTGCCCGAACTGCGGAATCAGGTCTGGCTGTTCATGGAATACCAGCCGCCGGCCTGGCTGGTGGTGGTGCTGCACGTGCTGGTCTGGGGCGGTACCAGCGTGATCGAGCCGTTCTACGTCGGCGCGGGCTTCGGCCTGTACCTCAACCGCCGCACGCAGATCGAGGCCTGGGACGTGGAAATCGCCTTCCGCCGCCTGCGCGCGCGGTTGCAGGCGGGTGCCACGACACTATTGCTGGTCGTTGCGATGGCTGTGACCTTGCCCTCGCATGCGCAAAGCTCGGGCATGTGCCCGCTGCCGCAGGTCAAGGGCGAGGCCGAGGCGGCGACGTTGAAGGAAGTCTTCGGCAAGAGCCTGGTCGACGAAGGCTCGTTCAAGGAAGCGGTCGGTCGCGCTTATCGCGATCCGCTGCTGCGGCCGAAGAAGAAGGAAGTGCGCTGGGAAAAGCGTCATCCGGCGGAGAAGAAGGAGTTCGAGCCGCCGCAGATGAAGTGGCTCAGCCGATTGCTGGAATCGATCGGCCTCATCGGCGAGATCGTCTTGTGGGTCGTGCTCGGTGCCCTGGTGCTGGCCTTGGCGTTGACCGCGAAACGCTGGTGGCCGTGGCTGCGCGGCGGCTTGTCGGGGCGCCAGGAACCGCCACCGGTGGACGTGACCGATGCGACGTTGCCGGAAATCCTGCCCGACGACATCGCCACCGCCGCGCGCGCCCTGTGGCGTGAAGGACGACCGCGCCGCGCGCTGGCGCTGCTGTATCGCGCCAGCGTCGAGGTGATGGCCGAACGCGCCGGCGTCGCGCTCGTGCCTGGCGCCACCGAATCCGAATGCCTGCGCGCCTCCAGGCGCATGCCGCAGAGCGAGGATCGCGACGCGTTCTCGCGCATCGTGCGCGTCTGGCAGTACGCGGCCTATGCGCAGCGGCTGCCGGAAGATGCCGAATTCGAGACGCTGCTCGGCACGCTCTCGCAGCGCTTCGGGTGGGCGGGATGAGCGCGGGCAAGAACAACAAGGGGCTGATCGCGCTCGCCATCCTCGGCGCCGCGGCGGTGATCGCGCTGCTCGCGTGGTGGTGGTATCACAACTACAAGCGCGTCGAGCGCATCGTGCCGATGCCGCCGCGCGGCGAGGCGAGTTACAACCCGCTGTACGCGCTGAAGCTGGCCCTGCGCAATGAAGGCGTGAAAGTCGATGCGCGGCAACGGCTGCAGCTCGACCAATCACCGCATGGCCAGTCACGGCTCGGCCGTCACGACACGCTGGTGCTGTACAACGATCCGCGCACGCTGCCGACCGTCGATGTCGACGCGTTGCTCGAGTGGGTGTCCGATGGCGGACATCTGCTGTTGCGCATGCCGCCGGAGGAACGCTTCGGCAGCGAGATCCGTCCCGGACAATTGTTGTGGAACTTGAAACTGCGCCCGATGCCGGACGAGTCCGCCTGCATGCCATTGGGAGCAGGGCAAACCGAAGACGATTCCGAAGCTGAAAGCGAAGACGACGCCGAGACCGAAACCGAAACCGAAACCGCAGCGGAACCTGAAGCTGGAAGCAAAGCTGAGGCGGAAGCCGCGGCCGAGGCGGCGGCCAAAGCGGCAAACAAGGCGGCCAGGGTCGCATCACCGATGCTGTTCTGCGGCAGTGCGCGTTTCACCATGGAAGGCGTCGAGCCGTTGTTGAGCTGGGGCGATCTCGACGCCGGCTACGTCTACGCGCGCTTGGCGCACGGCGACGGCACTATCGAGGTGCTGTCCGATCTGGACTTCCTCAACAACAGCGAACTCGAACATCCCGCCAAGCTGGCGCTCGCGCGTCAGCTGCTGCAGCCGGGATGGAAGCAGGGCACGGTGCATCTGATCTATGCCGCCAGCATGCCGCCGCTATGGCGCTTGCTGCTGGAGAGGGCATGGATGGTGTGGGTGCCGCTGTTGCTGGCCGTGTTCGCCTGGCTGTGGATGCGCAAGCAGCGTTTCGGCCCGCTGCGGCCCACGCCGGAACCGGGACGCCGCGCCCTGCTCGAACACGTGCAGGCCAGCGGTGAGCACCTCTGGCGCTACGGCCGCGCGCACGTGCTGCACCAGGCGATGCGCGAGGCTTTCTTCGCGCGCCTGCGCCGCCGCGATCCGTTGGCCGCCGCGCTCGACGGACCCGCGCAGGCGCAGGCCATCGCCGAGCACACCGGCATGCCGGTGTCCGATGTCGTCCACGCCTTGCAGACTCCTCGACCTTCCGACGGCGCCGATTTCCGGCTCCGCATCGCCCGTTTGATTCAGATGAGACAGAAACTATGAGCAGCGAAGCACTCATGAGCACATCGGCACAGCTTCCCGAACCGATCACGGGCGAAGCCCTCGCCGAACGCGTCGCGCGCGTGCGCGACGAAGTGGGCAAGGCCTTCATCGGGCAGCCCGATGTGCTCGACCAGATCCTCGTCGCCCTGCTCGCCGGCGGCCACGTGCTGATCGAAGGCGTGCCGGGCCTCGGCAAGACGTTGCTGGTGCGCGCGCTGGCACAGGCGCTGGGCTGCGGCTTCGCCCGCGTGCAGTTCACACCCGACCTGATGCCGAGCGACGTCAGCGGCCATGCCGTCTACGATCCGAAGACCGAGAGCTTCGTGATCCGGCGCGGACCGATATTCACCAACCTGCTGCTCGCCGACGAGATCAACCGCGCGCCGGCGAAGACGCAGTCGGCGTTGCTGGAGGTAATGCAGGAACAGCAGGTCACCATCGAAGGCGCGAGTTTCCCGCTGTCGCCGCCGTTCATGGCCTTGGCCACGCAGAACCCGATCGAGCAGGAAGGCACATATCCATTGCCGGAGGCGCAGCTCGATCGCTTCCTGCTGAAGATCCTGATCGATTATCCCTCGCAGATCGACGAGGCGCGCATGGTGGCCGCGGTCAGCGCGGGACGCACCGCGGCGGATTTCGATCTGTCGCAGGTGACGCAGGTGTCGTCTGCGCAGGACATCGTCGCCATGCAGCAGGGCACGGCGATGATCACCGTCGACGATGCCGTCGTGCAGTACGCGGTGCGGATCGCTGCGGCGACGCGGAAATGGCCGGGCATCGCGCTCGGCGCCGGCCCGCGCGGCAGCCTGGCGCTGGTGCGCGCGGGACGCGCGCAGGCGGTGCTGATGGGGCGCGATTTCGTCACGCCGGACGATATCCGTGACATCGCCAAGCCGGCGTTGCGGCATCGCATCGAGTTGGCGCCGGAGTTGCAGATCGAGGGGCAGGATGCGGATCAGGTGTTGCATGCGTTGTTGGCGAAGGTGGAGGCGCCGAGGCAGTGATTTTTTCGCTGCCCTTGTTGTTCGCTCGTCATTCCCGCGAAGGCGGGAATTCATGGACTTTGTCGTTGCCTTTGCTCGTCGTCCCAGCGGAAGCTGGGATCCATTTGGCTTTTGCCTTTGCTGTTGCTGTTGAAAGGCAAAAGCGTTTCGTCCGCTGCGCGGCCGAGTTCAATTATTTTTATAAGCGTCAAAAGAAAAGAACCAAAGAAAAAAGCTTTACCCGACAAAGCAGCCCCAGGGTTTCATTGCTATCCGGATTTTTCGACTCGCCATCCATGGCTCGGTCGAAAAACGGCGCACATCCTGTGCCCTCGGACCAATGGTCCTCGACACCTTCGGGTCTCCTTGCGTTACCGGCGTATCGACATTTTTAGAAGCGAAAAGCTAGAGCATCTGAATTTCATGGCCAATCCGTTCCACACCGCCATTCCAAAGCCTGCTCCGTTGCTGGTAACAGCGCTTGCGCTGTGGGCGGCGTTGGGTGTGGTGACGAGTTTCGGATGGCTTCCGCTGCAGATTTGGGTGTGGAGTGGGGTCGGGCTTGCTGTGTTGGCATTGATCGATGCTTGGCGCTTGCGCCGACGCGCGACGCCGGAAATCGTGCGTAACGTGCCGGAAGCCTTGCCGATCGGTGTCGAGCGGGAAGTCGTGTTGCAGGTGGAAGGTGGTCCGCGCCGTCAGCGGGTCGATGTGCATGATCTGCATCCCGGCGGATGGGAAACGCAGGATCTTCCGCGCCGGCTCGCGCTGGCGCCGGGCACGGTGTCCAGCTTCGCCTATCGTCTGCGACCGAATGCGCGCGGCGATTTCGTTTTCGATGGCGTGCAGCTGCGGTTGCTGTCGCCATTCCGGTTGTGGCGGCAATCACGCGTGGCGGGTGCGCCGCAGCGGGTGCGTGTGTTTCCCAATTTCGCGCCGTTGGCGCGGTTGGCGTTGCTGAGCGCGGAGCAGGCCTCGCGGATCGTCGGTGCGCATCTGAAGCGGCGGCGCGGTGAGGGGACGGACTTCCATCAGATGCGCGAGTACCGCGTTGGCGATAGCCTGCGTCAGATCGACTGGAAGGCCACCGCGCGTGCGCGCAGGTTGATCTCACGTGAATATCAGGACGAGAAGAATCAGCAGCTGGTGATGATGCTCGATGCCGGGCGCCGCATGCGCGCGCGCGATGGCGAGCTGGCGCATTTCGATCATGCGCTCGATGCAACGCTGGTGGTGTCCTATCTGGCGCTGCGCCAGGGCGATGCGGTGGGGCTGTTCACCACGGGCAGCGAGCAGCGCTGGGTGGCGCCGCAGCGCAGTCTCGGTGCCATCGATACCCTGCTCGGTGCCTGCTACGACCTGCAGCCGCAATCGGTGGCCACCGACTATCTGGCCGCGGCGACCGAGCTGTCGCTGCGCCAGCGTCGTCGCGCCCTGCTGATGTTGGTCACCAATCTGCGTGACGAGGACAGCGAGGATCTGCTGACGGCGGTGCGTATGCTGCAGCGCCGTCATCTCGTCGTCGTTGCCTCGTTGCGCGAGCGGGCCGTCGACGAAGCCCTGGACGGACCCGCCGACGATCATGCCACCGCGATCCGCGCCAGTGCCGCTGCGCGTTATCTCGCTCAGCGTGCCGCGGTGCACGACGCGTTGCGGCGCCATCGTGTCACGGTGCTCGATGTCACCTGCGAACAGTTGCCGGCGGCATTGGTGGAGCGCTATTTGGCCATCAAGCGGGATGGGTTGTTGTAAGCACGTCGTTGCCTTGACTCACTTCTGAGGCGACTGCTCCGAAAGATTCAATTCACACAGGGGCTCGAATGTTCAACCTGTTCGCATACGATGACGTGAGCCTAGGCAGAGCCGGCTGGTGTTTGCTGATTGGAGTGTTCGGCGGCACCGCATTGGGTGTCGTGTTGGAGCAACTTGGGATTTCCAACGGGCCAGTCCTGCTCGTCGTTCTGATTTCCAATCTGTTCGCGGCCTGGTTCATCGCCAAGGCGGCTGGAGCGCTGGGCAAAAATCCATGGCTCTATGGGCTGCTCTCCGCGTTTGCGCCGCCGATCGCGCTCATCTTGTTCCTGTCCCTTCGCAATCCCGGCGCTGCTCCTTCTCTGATCCGTGGCGGCGAGTCGGAAGCAGAGCGCCTCGCATCCATCATGCAGGATCATGGCGTCGGTGAATCGGCTTCGGGGATGGCCGCCTGGTCGGCATTCAAGGCATATGGCCACGAAGTGTTCGGGTCGAGAGGCGTCGGGCTTCTTTTTCAGGCCGGAACCTATGAATTTTCAGGGTCGCCCCGTTTCTACTTCAATCCTGTTTGTCAGTTCGAGATGCCCGCGGCGGATGGCGGGTACGATCATTTCGAGCAGCTGCTTTGCGAGCTCACTTGTCCGCCAAGCGAGGAGTTGAAGGGGATAGACATCACGTTGTGGTCGTTTGACTATCCATCCGCGGATGCTTTCTTCGCCGCCGTCGAGGCGATGCCTGGGTTCCGGATCGCGGCCAGCCAGCCCGACTATCGGGTTTCGATCAGATACGAGGCCGTCTAGCGCGCCAATCGCGGCGCGGCTTCGCGATCGATCCTGCTGTGCGTGAAATCCGCGATCGGACGATCGTCGGCGTCATCAATCCGCGGTCACCAGCGCCGCGTTGCGTCCGCGCAATGCTTCGTAGACCTCGTCCGTCTCCGGCCGCACGCCGTGCCACAGCTGGAAACTTTCCGCCGCCTGTTCGACCAGCATGCCGAGGCCGTCGATCGCTTCGTGTGCGTTGGCCGCGCGCGCCCAGGCGAGAAACGGGATCGCCGCTTCGCCGTAGCTGAGGTCGACGCAGGCGGTGCGCGCGCCGATCAGCGACATCGGCAGCTTCTGCATGCCGCCATTGCGCGCGGCGGAGGTGGCGTTGATGATCAGATCGAATTCGCCGAGCGCGGGCAGGTCGGTGTAGTAGCGCGAATGCACGCGTCCCGGCTGCCCCTGCGCGTCGATCAGTGCGTCGGCGCGGGCGCTGTCGCGGTTGACCACGTACAGGTCGCCGATGCCCGCGTCGAGCAGCGCCGGCGCCACGCCGCGTGCCGCGCCGCCGGCGCCGAGCAGCAGGGTGCGGCGTTCGCGCAGGTCGAGGCCCTGGCGGTCGCCGAGATCGCGCAGCAATCCCGCGCCGTCGGTGTTGTCGCCGCGCCAGTTGGCGCCGTCTTCGGTGCGCGTGAGCGTGTTGACGGCGCCGGCGCGTTTCGCGCGCGGGCTGACGTCGACGCAGAGCTTGAAGGCGGCTTCCTTGAGTGGCAGCGTCACGTTCGCGCCCTTGCCGCCGCTCGCGGCGAAGGCGGCCAGCGATGCGGTGAAGGCTTCCGGTGTCGTTTCGATCGCTTCGTACTGCAGCGCGATGCCGGTCTGCTTCGCGAACGAAGCGTGGATGCGCGGAGAGAGCGAGTGTGCGACCGGATGACCAAACACGGCATGGCGGGATGGGGACATTGCAGCCTCGATTGCTGAGGAAAGAAGGGCGGCCCGTATCGTCCGGCCGCGAGACCCGCAGTCAGTCTACTCCCGCGCCGGATGCCTCGCTTCACGACGATGTGTCATGACGGAACGTGAAAGGCGCACTCCAGATCACATGGCCGTCAGCACGTCCCGCACGGCTTCGCGCAGCAGGTCCGCCAGGCGCGTCACTGCCGGTGCGGGCGTGGCTTCGGCGTGAGACAGGCCGAACAGGCTGAGGCCCAGCGTCGGCACGGACGGCAGTGTCGGATCGTCCAGCACGTGTACGCTTTCGGGCAGTCCGATCGGCGTGCGCAAGCTCAGGCCGAGGCCCGCGTTCACCGCCGCCCAGATGCCGGCGAGGCTAGCGCTGGTGAAGGCCAGACGCCAAGGGATGCCGGCGCGATCGAGCGCGGCCGTGGCGGCACTGCGCATCACGCAAGGGGATTCCAGCATCACCAGTGGCAGCGGTTCGCGATCGTTCGACGGGAATTCGGGCGTGCCCGTTCGCGAACCGATCCAGCGCATCGGTACTTCGCCGAGAGGTTCTCCATGCGCCAGTGCATCGCCGGTGTTCCAGGCGAGTGCCAGATCCAGCTGTCCGCCACGCACGCGTTCGAGCAGTTCGGCATTGCGCGCGATGCGCGCCTCGATGCGCACGCGTGGATGCGCGCGTGCGAAGCGGCCGAGAACATTGGAGAGCAGGCTTTCGCCGAAATCCTCCTGCAAGCCCAGCCGCACCCAGCCTTCGAGCGCGGTGCCGCGCAGGGCGGTGGCGGCTTCGTCGTTGAGATCGAGCAGGCGGCGGGCATAGGCCAGCAGCGTGTCACCGGCCTCGGTGAGCGCCAGTCCACGGCCGGCGCGGCGCAGGATCGGGGTGCCGGCCTGTTCCTCCAGCTTCTTCAACTGCGCGCTGACAGCGGAAGTGGAGCGATTCAGGCGCTCGGCCGCCTTGGCGAAGCTACCCAGCTCGACGCCGACGGCGAGGCTGCGCAGGGCGTCGAGATCGAAGTGGATGCCGCGCATCTAAATTGTCCCGGATTTCAGAACGATTGATTCGAAATTTCCCGATTTCTTTTATTAAGGTGCGGAACTAGGCTGGTTCCGTCAAGTCCTCTCCTGCAAGAGACCCGTCATGTCCCAAGACCCCGACTACGCCCGCAAGGCCATCGGCGACCTTGCCCCGAAACTGGCCGAACTGACCGACGACCTGGTGTTCGGCGACATCTGGACCCGCCCGGGCTTGTCGCCGCGCGAGCGCAGCCTCGCCACGGTGTCGGCGCTGATCGCCCTCAACCGCACCGAGCAGCTGCCCTTCCATCTGCGCCTGGCGATCGAGAACGGCATCGATCGCGAGCAGCTGGTCGAGCTGATCACGCATCTCGCTTTCTATGGCGGCTGGCCGGTGGCGTTCTCCGCGATCCGGGTGCTGCGCGAATTGGATACTTCAGGAGCCTGAGCCATGCCCTACGCCCGCATCTCCCTGCATCGGGGCAAGTCGCCCGAATATCTGCGGCAATTGTCCGATGGCGTGTATCGCGCGATGCGCGAGGCCTTCGACGTGCCGGAACACGATCGCTTCCAGGTCATCCATCAGCTCGATCCGGGCGAGCTGGTGTTCGATCGCGACTATCTCGGCGGCCCACGTTCGGACGATTTCGTGCTGATCGCGATCACCGCCGGCCGCCCGCGCGACGGCGCCACCAAGCGTGCTTTCTACGCGCGCACGGTAGAACTGCTGGCGCAGGCGCCGGGCATCGCGCCGGAGGACGTGATGATCGTGATCCAGACCACGACGAGCGACGATTGGTCGTTCGGCGGCGGACGCGCCGGCATCACGGCCGCCGAAGCAGGCGTTGCCGGTGGAACCGCGCGATGATCGCGATGCAGTACAGCATCGGTCTGCCGGCGGATTACGACATGGACATCATCCGTCGCCGCATCACCGAAAAAGGGCCGTTGCTCGACGGATTTCCCGGGCTCGGCTTCAAGGCGTATCTGTATGCCGATCGGAGCGATGCCGTGCTGCCCAGCCGTGACAATCTGTATGCGCCGTTCTACGTATGGCGCGATACCGCGGGCATGAATGCATTCCTGTGCGGGGATGGATTCGCGGCGTTGTCGGCGGCGTTCGGGCGTCCGGCGGTGCGAGTCTGGTCGGTGTGGCGAGACGATGCCGCCGCGAATCTGCGTTCAGCCGTGTGCGCCAGTCGTGATCTGGCGATGTTGCCGGCCGATGTCGACCTGAAGGACGCGCAGACACAAGCCGTCGCGCGTGCGTGCGAGGACATCGCCGAAGGTGCGCTGGCCGCGGTGCATGCCTACGATCCGCAGACCTGGACTTCGGTGTCGTTCCGCCTCTGGGATCGCCCGCGCCCCGAACTCGCGCGGCCGGATCGCCAGCTGTACCACGTCGGTCACGTTTCGTTGCCGTAGGCCGCATGAGGCACGGTCGTGTGCCGGATCGCACTTGTTCGCAGCTAATGCCCTGCACTAGTCTCCGCCGCGACCAGTCGGGGAGAAGGGCGATGGCGATGCGAAAGTTCGCGGTACTGACGCTGGTGTTGGTGTGCGGCTCGGCCGCGGCGCTTCAGGAATTCGGCATCGAAGGCATGGGCGTGGTGTCCACACCGCATCGCGAAGTGCGCGCCAGCGTGAGCCCGGACGGACAGCGCATCGTCTGGGGCACCAGCGAGCGCGCAGGCAGTCCCGGCAGCTACGACCTGTGGCAGGCGACCAAGCGCGACGGCCGCTGGGCCGATCCCAAGCCGCTGGCGATCGATACGGCGGCGAAGGAATTCGATCCGTTCTTCAGCGCCGACGGCAAATGGCTGTACTTCTTCTCCGATCGCGCCGGCGGTTTTGGCGGCGATGATCTCTATCGCGCCGAAGTGCTCGCCGACGGCGGCTTCGGCACGCCGGAAAATCTCGGTGCCGGCGTGAACGGCAAAGGCAACGAGTGGGCGCCGGCGACGACGAACGACGGCAAGCATCTGTTGTTCGCCAGCGACAGCTTCGGCGGTGCGGGCGGTCATGATCTGCTGATGGCGCATTGGGACGGCAAGGCCTTCGTCGATCCCAAGCCCGTGCCCGGCGTCAACACGGCCGGCGATGAATTCGATGCGACCTGGATCGAGGACGGCAAGGCGATCGTGTACGCCTACGCCAAGGACATCGCGAACGATCCGGTGCGGCTGATGCTGGCGCAATGCGACGGCAAGGCCTACGCCGATCCGCAGCCGTGGGCACTTTCGTTCAACGGCCCGCAGGACAACACCTACGGGCCTGCGGTGGATCTTTCCAAGCCGAGCGAAATGCTCGTCAACGGCATGGCGAAGGCGCCGAAGGCGGGCAAGCAGGATATCTATCGGGTGCGGACGCCCGCCGTGACCGGCAAGGATGGCTGCGTCGGGTGAATGCTCTTCCCGTGAATCGGGAGGACATGGTTTACAGACGTTTCAGATAGGAATGCTGCGTCTTGACTACGGTGTAGCCGAGGCTCGGATAGAACACGTGCGCTTCCGGGCGCACGACATTCGAGCCGAGAAAGATTTCTTTCACGCCAACATCGCGCGCCCACTGCTCGGCCGCGGCCATCAGCGCGCGCCCGACGCCAGTGCGACGCGCCTGCGCATCGACGACGAGCCCGACGATCTCCACGCGCTCGCCCATCTCGATCATCACGCGATGTTCGACGCCGACGAAGCCTTGCAGATGTCCGTCGTCGCCGGCGGCGACCAGCACGGAGTGCTTCGGAGAGTGCAGCAGGAATTCAAGGCGTTGCGCGAACGCTTCGACTTCCGCCGGATAACCAAGCTGCGTTGAGAGTCGCGCGATTTCGGTGGCGTCGCTGTCGACCGCCTTGCGGATCGTCATTGCCCTTCGCGCAGGTAGCGCGCGGCATCCAGCGCGAAGTAGGTCAACACGCCATCGGCGCCGGCACGCTTGAAGCCGGTCAGTGCTTCCAGCACGCACTTGCGTTCGTCGAGCCAGCCGTTGGCGAAGGCGGCCTTGAGCATCGCGTATTCGCCGCTGACTTGATAAGCGAAGGTCGGGACGCCGAATTCGTCCTTCACGCGGCGCACGATGTCGAGGTAGGGCATGCCGGGCTTCACCATCACCATGTCGGCGCCTTCCTCGAGGTCGAGCGCGACTTCGCGCAGGGCTTCGTCGGAGTTGGCGGGGTCCATCTGGTAGGTGGCCTTGTCGGCCTTGCCGAGCGCGCTGGCCGAGCCGACGGCGTCGCGGAACGGGCCGTAGAAGGCGCTGGCGTATTTGGCGGCGTAGGCGAGGATGCGGGTGTGGATGAAGCCTTCCTGCTCGAGCGCGGCGCGGATCGCGCCGATGCGGCCGTCCATCATGTCGCTCGGCGCGACCACGTCGGCGCCGGCGCGCGCGTGCGAGAGCGCCTGCTGCACCAGGGCTTCGACGGTGACGTCGTTGACGACGTAGCCGGTGTCGTCGGTGATGCCGTCCTGGCCGTGCGAGGTGTAGGGATCGAGCGCGACGTCGGTGATCACGCCCAGCTGCGGGAAACGCGCCTTCAGCGCGCGCACGGCACGCTGGCACAGGCCGTCGTCGTCCCAGGCGGCCGCGGCGTCGAGCGATTTCGCGTCCGGCGCGGTGACCGGAAACAGGGCGATCGCCGGGACGCGCAGTTCGCTCATCGTCTCGGCCACGTGCAGCAGTTCGTCGATCGAGAGGCGCTCGATGCCGGGCATTGAGGGCACCGCGGCGCGGCCGTCGAGTTCGTGGACGAAGACGGGGTAGATCAAATCGTCCGTGGTCAGCACGGATTCGCGCATCAGCCGGCGCGAGAAATCGTCGCGGCGCATGCGGCGCGGGCGCAGGTAGGGGTAGCTCATGGCGGGAATGATACGCCAGCGGCGGTGATCGCCTCGTGCCGGAACGCGATGCTGTGTTTTCGTGCGGCGCATAAAAAACCGGCGCCGCTGGGGCGCCGGTCGAAGTGGACGGTTTGGAGAGCGGGTTCTTATTGATCGCCCGTCATTTCGCCCTCGCGGCGCAGCGGGTGACGCTGGCACGCTGGTAGGCGTTGATCAGCCCTTGTGCCTGCAGGGCGTCGGCCTTGTCCTTCATGCAGTTCACGTACTGGCCGTGGTTGCCGGAAGTAGTGCGGCAGATGCGATCCTGGGCCTGGATGTTGGCACCCGGAATCAGGCCACCGTCCTCGGACAGCGGCAGCGCCGTCTCGCACTTGCCGATGCGGGCGTTGTCGCTGTTCACGTTCCAGCCTTCGTCGGCGAACAGGTCCAGGGTCAGATCGACCAGGTAGTTGCTGGCCAGCGAGTCGTTGATCGCCGGTTCCATCAACGCATTCGGCGTGAGCGCGGTGTCGAAGTGCGAGAAGGTGGAACCGCCGGCGACAGTGGTCGGCGTGTACAGCTGCGCGCGTCCACCCACGTCGGCGCCGGCGAGGCGACCGGGCACGGTGCCGAGCGCGACGGTGATGCTGCCACCGGACAGCGCCGCGCGCACCGCGTTGGCGTCGGCCAGGTTCAGGCTCACCGTCGGGACGTTCGCGGTGATCGTGGGGTCGTCCGCCATGCCCGGTGCCGTGCCAGGCGTGCTCGAGGTGGCGACGTTGCCGATGATCACACCGACCGCGCCAGCGGTTTCGGCATTGAGTGCTTTCGCCTCGAAGCCGCAGGTGCCGCGATTGACGAAGGCGATCTTGCCGGCAAGGCTGCCGGCCGGCAGCGCGTCGCAGGCGTCGGCGGTGTCCGCGCCGGTGCCGTCGTTGGCGAGGGCGAGGGTGCCGCTGAAGCTGGCGGGCGTCGCTGCTGCGCCGAAGGACGCGGTGCCGAAGGTGTAGTTCGCGGTGAGCGCGCCGCTGGCTTTCAGCAGGACCAGATCGTCGAGCACCAATGGCACGTTGGCGGTGACATTGGCGCCATCCCACACCGTGCGGCCGGGCGTCTTCAGCGCGGCGGCGCGATCGGCGTTGGTCATGCCGGCGTTGTCGAAGCGCAGGTTCTTGACGTTGTCGAAGGCGTTGTGGGTGTAGATGTCGTTGACGCCGGGTGTGCCCACGCGTTCGCCGAGCACGCCGCTGCTGTAGCCGACGAAGCCGGAGAAGCCGAGGCCGTGGCCGATCTCGTGCATCACCACGTCGAGGAAGCTGATCTTGCCGGCCGGCGTGTTGCCGTCGAGGCCGTAGTACCAGCCGCTGGTTTCCAGACAGCCGGGGCTGCCGAGGTTGGCGTTGAAGCGGCTGCCGATCTCGATGTCGTCGGGTGCGACATAGGACGGATCGCCCGCCATCAGGTTGGAACCGGCGAGCGAATCGGCGAGGGCGATGTGATACCAGGCGCCGGGCAGCGGGAAGTCCGGCGACTGCCAGATCCACCACGCGCCCGCCGAGCCGAGGGTGCCGCTGGTGGCGGTGCAGGCCAGCGGCTGGAAGCTGGCGCCGACGCGGATCTCGACGTCGCTCTTGAGCAGCGAACCCCACAGATCGGCGGCGAACCGGTAGGCGATCTTGCGCTGTTCGCCGACGGTGGCGCCGGGATTACCGCCCTCGGGTGCGCGCGGCGTCGGATCGTTGAGGCCTTGCCCGGCCGGATCGAGATTCACGGGCGTGATGACGGCGGCCTGCGCGGCGGTGCCGCACAGCGCGGCGGTCACGAGTGCGGAGAGGAGAAGACGTTTCATTCGCTCACCTCCTGCGTGGCTTGGGACACGTTCTCGTGGCCATGATCGTTCTCGGAATAGTGCAGTTGTCCCGACGCATCCTGTTGCACGGTCACCGCGCTCATCGCGGAGACCGGCACGCGCATCGACATGCCGCCGCCGGCATGCTTGCGCAAGGTCGCCTGCGCTTCGCTCGCGGTGCGCGGCGCGCGATCCCATTGCGCCGCCGAATGCTTCGGCATCGCCGCGGCGCGTTCGGAGAGGTCTCTGATCTCGTCCGGCGTCAGTTGGCGCAGCTTGCCTGTCTTCGGATCGACGCCGGCCACCTGGTTGTCCGCCGCGACGCTGGCGGCATCGACGGTGGATGCATCGTCTTGCGACGTTCTCGGTCCGGAGGCGTGGGCGGTGAAGCCGGCGCTCCATACCAGGCCCAATAACAGTACAGCGGGTATTGCCGTCTTCATTGCAGTTCCTCCAAACGGATGCGGGGGATGACATCTTCCGACGCGTCGTGCGGCACGTCGGGACTGGGTGGAAACGCGGCTAGGGATCGTGCGCGGATGCGCGCATCGAAAGGCTCTCCCGGTGCGGATTAGTGTGCGGCGGCGCCTTGGCCGAAACAAGAAAAATCAGGCGATTTTGTCGATGCATCGATGTGCGATCGCAACAATGAACGACTGAATCGTTTCGATGATTTTCTTGGCGCGATACGCCGGCGAATGTCCACCGCTTTCACGGCGCGGCGAAACGAAAACGGCCGCCTCGCGGCGGCCGTTTTCCGTTCCGAAATTTCCGTATCAGGACGTGGTCAAAGCACGCCACCGCCGAACATCAGACGCACGAGCGCGACCAGGATGACCAGGCCGTTGAGCACCAGGCCGGTCTTGGCGCGGCCGTTCTTTCCGGAGGAGGTGAACAGCACGCCGATGGCGGCGATGATCGCGCCGACGGCGGCGAACGGAATCAGGAACCAGTTCCCCCAACCGAGCAGCGGAATCAGGGCGACGATCATCCACAGCATGGCGATGATGCCCCAGAGCAGGCTGATCAATCCCATCGGACGGCTCCAGTCAGGCGGACGGCATTGCCCGCGAAGGGAAAGTGGGGAATCGGATGCGGTCATTCAAGGTGCGCGAAGTCACCCTGACGATTGTCCTACTCGGATGTCATTCCTGCGAAAGCAGGAATCCAGCGACTTTACATTCAGGGGATGCAGAGTCCACATAAAAGGCTCTGGATTCCTGCTTTCGCAGGAATGACGAGCATAAAGCGTATAAGCCCGAGCGGAGGCTTAGGCGTGAACGCCGTCGATCTCCACCGCCAGCTCGCGCCGGCAGATGGCGGCGTGCAGCAGCACGCGCGGCACGTCATCGCCGAGGCGGCGGTCGAGCGCCTCGGCGATCAGCGGCAGGTCGTCGCGATCGCGCACGTACACTTTCAGCCGCGAGCCGGCGCCGAACTTCGCCGGCAGCGCCGGCAGTTGCGTGCGCGCGGCGCCGATCAGGGCGTCGAAGTTGGCGAAAGTCTCGTCGAGTTGGGCCAGAAGTTCGCCGACGTGGCGCGTGGCATGTCCGACCACGCTGGCGGTGCCGGAAAGCAGCAGCGGCATCGTGCCGCCGGCTGGCGGCAGCATCGCGCGGGCGAAGCTCGGTGATTGCGGGCCGTACTGGCGCGGGTAGTGATAGGCGCTGACCTGGCGCGGATTCTCCACCGGCGTGCCGGGCGTGCGCGCGGCCAGCCAGTACACCTGGATGACGCGCGCGTCGTCGCAGCGGCCGATCGCGGTCGCCGCCGGCAGCGTCGGTGTGTCGAACTTGCCGAGGCCGCGCGCGCGGCCGACACAAAACGCACGATAGCGTTCGTTGTCGCCGTCGCCGAGGGTGATGGCGTCGATGTAGTTCCACATGCGCAGCAGGTGCGGCGTGTCGCTGTCGCGCACGAAGGGCGTCAGGCGCGCATAGGCGTGCGCGGCGGCGGCTTCGACACCGCCGTCGCGCTCGTCGACTTCGATGACGCCGAACTGGAGTTGTCCATCCGTCGCCCAGCGGATCTCGCCCCCCGCCTGCGCGGGGGCAGGCTCGCGTCCGTGCATGACCGGCGCGTTGGCGCGCCAGACCTCGAATGGCGAGCGGCCGTAAGGTTGCAGCGGTATGCGCAGATAGCGCGGATCGTCGTGATGGGGTGCCTGCGTGCCGAAGCCGAGCACGGCCAGCACGTCATCGCCCGCGAGCAGGGGCGCGGGCGTGTCGGCGTCGACGTATTCCACCGTCAGCCGCGGCTGCGGCACGACGTGATCGCGATCGTGCTTGGGCTCGTGACTGGGAAACGAGGACAGCGGCCTGCTCATCAAGGATTGCCGGGCTGCAGGGTGTCGCCCTTGAAACCTTCGCGCGGCTGGCGTCGGCGGCGCCACCAGTTGCGGGCGGCGCGCGGCCACATGCCGATCGCGGTGAGCAGGTAGAAGAAGCGGAACATGCGCAGGCGGCGGCGGATCGCCGGCGTGTCGAACACGTCGCCGGCGAGCATGCCGATCACGGCCTGTTCGATCTGGAAGGTGTTGCGCGGGTTGGCGAACATGTAGCGCATCGTCGGCGAGGTGAAGCGGTAGATGAACCACTTGAATTCGCTGATGCCGGCGTTGAGATGGCGCTCCAGCGCCTTCTGCAGTTCGCGCTCGCGCGCCGGTTCGCGCAGCACGGCGTCGACCATCGTCGCGGTGCGCTCGGCGCCGTGCATGCCGAGGTAGACGCCGGAGGAGAACATCGGATCGACGAAGGCGTAGGCATCGCCGACCAGCACCCAGTTCGGGCCGCTCATGCGCGAGCATTCGTAGGCGTAGTTGCCGGTGACGTGCACGTCGCCCACGCGTTCGGCGCCCTGCATGCGCTCGGCCACATCCGGTTCCAGCGCGAGCGTGCGCATCAGGAAGCCTTCGGTGTCGCCCTGGCGCGTCTTCATGTAGTCCGGGTAGCAGACCGCGCCGATGCTCATCACCTCGTTCGGCAGCGGGATCAGCCACATCCAGCCGTGATCGTGGCGATAGATGCTGATGTTGCCGACATCCTCGCCTTCGCGCCGCGTGACGCCGCGGAAGTGGCTGAACACCGCCGCCGACTGATGCTTCTCGTTCTTGTGCTTGAGCTTGAACTTGTTGCCGAGGAAGGTGTCGCGGCCGCTGGCGTCGACGAGGTAGCGCGGGCGGAAGATGTGTTCGCCTTCGCCCGGTGCCGCATCGACGTCGCGCGCGTACACGACCGGTTTGTGGTCGGCATCGAATTCCACGCGCTCGACCTTCACGCCTTCGCGCGAATCCACACCGTTCTCGCGGGCATGCTCGAACAGCACCTTGTCGAAGTCCTGCCGCTTCACCTGGAAGGCGTGCGGAAACTTCATGTCGTAGGCGCGATCGAAGGCGAAGGTGTTGTAGCCGCCCTGGCCGTCGTCCTTGGGAAAGTCGGCGCCGCGCTTGTACACGCCGATCGCGGCGACCTTCTCGAAGGCGCCCAGGCGCTGCAGGATCGGCATGTTCATCGGCAGCAACGATTCGCCGATGTGGAAGCGCGGGTGGCGGGCCTTTTCCAGTTGCGTCACCCGCCAGCCCCGCCGGGCCAGGAAGGTCGACACCGTACTGCCGGCCGGGCCGCCGCCGATCACGAGGACGTCAAGCTCCTGAGCCCCGTCGAGCGGGGTGGCGGGAGGCGCGTCCGGGGCGGTCTGGGGCGAGGTCATCCTGAATACGGCAAACGAAGCTCTGGCAGGCGCGCATGATAGCCGCTGCCTCTCTGAACGGACCCAGTTGGACGATGTGCCCCACCCCTGGGCACGCGCCGGGGCGTTTCCGCCCCGCCGGGCTTGCAGACCGGCCCGCGATGCTGGATCGTGGCGCCCCTTCGCCCCCAACCCCGGATGCCATGTCCGCGCAAACCGCCGCCGAACGCGAACTCGCCGAACTCCTGGTCGACAGTCTGAACCTGGAAGACGTGCAGCCGGGCGAGATCGACCCGGAGGCGCCGCTGTTCAACGCCGGGCTCGGTCTGGATTCGATCGACGCGCTGGAACTGGCGCTGGCGATCAGCAAGCGCTACGGCTTCCAGCTGCGTTCGGACAACGACGAGAACCGCCGCATCTTCGCTTCGCTGCGCGCGCTGTCGGCGCATATCGAGCAGAACAAAGCGACTGCCTGAGGGTGTCCACCCCCGCCGACCCGCGATCCCGCATTTTCGGCCTGCAGATCCTACTGGCGCTGGCCTACACGCTGCTGGCGCACCTGGCCAGCGCCCGTGACGACGGCCGCTTCGGCGCGGCCGCGCTGGTCGCACTATGGCTGATGCTGTTGCTGCAGCCGCTGGCGAAGGGGCGCCTGCGTGCCTGGGGATTGCTGATCCTGTTGCTGCTGGGCACGCGCTGGCTGATGCAGGCCGGGCTCACGCAGATTCCGCTGCTGCTGGTGCCGGTGGCGTTCGTGGCCCTGGTCGCGGCCTGGTTCGCGCGCAGCCTACGCGGCGATCGCGTGCCGCTGATCACCCGGATCGTCGCCGCGATGGACCGCCTGCCACCGCCGCAGCTGGCGCCGGAACTGCGCGATTACACCCGTGGCCTGACCCGTGCCTGGGCGATCGCGCTGGCGGTGCTGGCGCTGTTCAATCTGGTGCTGGCGATGATCGCGGTGCCGGACGGCCTGCTGGCGCGCCTGGGCTGGCCGTCGCCCATCACGATCACGGCGTCGCAGTGGTCGTGGCTCGCCAATCTGGGCACCTACGGGATCATCGGCGGCTTCTTCGTGATCGAGTTCCAGCTGCGCAAGCTGCGTTTCCCGGGGCGCTATCACAGCTTCGTCGATTTCCTGCGCCGCCTGGCCGGGCTGGGGCCGGCGTTCTGGAAGGATTTCCTGCGCTAGTCCTGTTCGCCTGATCGGCATCTTGATCAGCACCGGTCTCTTTCGCCTCGCCGTGATCCGTCCGGTGTGAGCCACCTGTGAGCCGTTTCCCTCGCGCTTGACGAGTCTCGGTCGGGCCGCCCCCGCCTGGGCGGTCTTCGATCGTTCCCTCAGGCCCATGAGCACGCCGGAAGACGCGGACACCGCAGCAGACGGTGCCGGCCGCCGCTTTCGATGCGTGCTTCCACCGAACGCAATGTCATTCGAGGAGAGAGACGCATGAAAACCGATTCGCGCCATCGCCATTCCCGCGATTCCGCGCGCAAATCCCTGCCTGGTCTGGCGCTGGCGATGCTGTCGCTGGCTTGCCTGCAAAGTCTGCAAAGCGCCGCCGCCTCGGAAGGCCCCTTCGACACCGGCGTGTTTTCCCGTCGCCAGCCCGGCGAGCAGGCGTTGCGCGCTTATCGGGACAGCGTCGAGAAGCAGCGCCCCGCGCCCGTTGCCGCGGTCGGCCAATATCTCGCCGACAGCACCGGCACCAGCAACGAGCTGATCGTGCTGCTCGACGAGAACGACGTGAACGTGCGATCGATGCTGCCGAGATTCGCACGCGATGGCCTGCGTTCCGAGGACGTGCTCGTGCAGAGCGTCAGGGGCGGCGCCCGTGATGTGAAAGCGGCATTCTTGCAGCCGATCGATGCGCGCTATCTGATCGCCGATGGCCGGCTCGACGATGCCGGACGGCGCCTGCTCAAGCGCGACGATCCGCGGTTGCGGCTGCAGCGCTACGTGGTGCTGCGTTATCCCAGCATCGGCGCTGCCATCCAGGCGCGCAGCGTCTTGATCAAGACGCTCGGGCCGGCGTCGGTGGGTGGCAATCCGAGATTCCAGTGGTCGTGGGCGCCCAACGATCCGTATTTCGCGATCAAGCCCGCCGCCACGAATCCCGCGCAATACCAGTGGGGCCTGCATGCGATGAGCTTCCCCATCGCCTGGGACAAGACGCCAGGGCACGGCTATGTCGCGGCCATCGACACGGGCATCCCCACGAACACGCCTGCCGATCTGGCGGCGAACTATCGCCCGCAATTTTCCGACCTCAGCGCGTCCTACTGGATGGTGGGCCACGGCACCCACGTTTCCGGAGTCATTGCCGCGACCGCGAACAACGGCAGCGGCGTCACCGGCGGATGTCCTTCCTGCAGCCTGGCGGTATTCGGTACGAACCTGGAGTTGAACAGCGTCGCGGGGCATATCACCAAGCTCGTCGACAGTGGCTTCCAGGCCTTCAACATGAGCTTCGGCTGGTCCAACGATCCGGCGACGATTGTCTGTCCGAATCCGACGGACACCAGCTACAAACCGATTTGCGATGCCCTGGCCTACGCCAGTAGCCGGGACGTCCTGCCGATCGCCGCCGCCGGCAACTACGAGAAGAAGGCGCCGCAGTTCCCTGCGAGTGTGCCCTCGGTGCTGTCGGTGGGTGGCCTCGAACTCAACAAGCCGGCTTATCCGGACACATGGAGCAAGTGGTACTACGGGCCTTTCGTGGAGAACGGCCAGAACGTGCTGGTCGGCAGCAACTATCCCGGCAGCAGCGGCGTGATGGCGCCGGCGCGCGGCATCGTGTCGACGTTCCCGGCCGGCGACAGCTGGAATCCGGAGTTGCCGTACCGCTGCGCGGATGTCGCCGGGGTGGACGAGTCCGGCCCCGCCAACGATAGCGCCGCGAGCTGCACGGGCACCTCGATGGCGGCGCCCTTCGTCACCGCGCTGGCCGGCATTTTGCGTTCGATCAATCCGCGCCTGACATCCTCGCAGATTCGCGCGAACATCACCGCGAGCGCGGGCAGCTACACCTCGAACTACGGCATCACGACATGGCTCACCAGTTATGGCCTTCCCAATGTCGATACCGCGGTCAATACGACGATCTCGCAGACCAGCAACCGCCTGACGCCCCTGTTCGCCTTCTACAGCGCCAACCGCACGGACTATTTCTATACCTCGGTGCCGCAGATGGCGGCGGCGGCCGTCTCCGGCACGCTGGCGCCGCGCGCGAGCGGTTCGCCCTCGACGATGAGCTATGGCGCGGTCGGCACCGCCGTGAACGGGTATCCGTCCTTCCCCGGCGTGAGCGGCTCGGCGCTGGCGCAGGTCTGGGTCTTCACCACGCCGGTCAATCCCAGGAACGCGGCCGATCCGCTGTGGCCGCTGTATCGCCTGTCGTGGAAATGCGGCGACCCCACGCCCACGCCGCCAACCGCGATCTGCGCCAGCTTCCCGAAGCACATCGACGTGGTCTACACCGCCGACCCGGCCGGGGTGAGCGCCTATCAGAGCACCGGCTACAAGCTGGACGGCATCGAAGGGTACGTGTACTCGAAGAACAGCCGGCAGCCGGCCGGCACCGTGCGGCTGATGCGCAAGTACAACCCGGCGCGCGACGACCATGCGATCTTCCCCGAGACCTTGCTCGGTGCCATGCAGGCCCAGGGCTACACGCAGGATTCTGGCAGCGACTGGCTGGGCTACGTGTATCCCAACACCGGCAGCGTGCCGGTGATTCAGTAACGAACGGCGTGGAGGCGGCCCGGCGCCGCCT
>NZ_JAJAVH010000088.1 GCF_020511115.1 Luteimonas panaciterrae | reverse complement strand
GACTTCACCGGCTTTTCAGAGCTACAACACACTTTTCTCTCTCCGCCGCAGCCGCCCTCTATTACCCCACACATAACAACCGTTCTTGCGCTCTATTTTTCAAGATGATGAACCTTATCCGTGCGCGTGTTCCTTCTCTCGTCCTTTTCGGTACCCTCCAAACCGCTCTGTGGACATTTGTGTGGTCGCAATGGCGCGAGCCCTCTGAGATAGCTGTAC
>NZ_JAJAVH010000087.1 GCF_020511115.1 Luteimonas panaciterrae | reverse complement strand
AAACGACTTCACCGGCTTTTCAGAGCTACAACACACTTTTCTCTCTCCGCCGCAGCCGCCCTCTATTACCCCACACATAACAACCGTTCTTGCGCTCTATTTTTCAAGATGATGAACCTTATCCGTGCGCGTGTTCCTTCTCTCGTCCTTTTCGGTACCCTCCAAACCGCTCTGTGGACATTTGTGTGGTCGCAATGGCGCGAGCCCTCTGAGATAGCTGTACCGCTGAAGTCGGCGATACCAAAAGGCTACATTGGCAAATCCCGCTTTGCTCACGCATACGAGCTCTCCAACGCTGCTCATGCATCAGCATAAGTTTGGAGGCTAGAGCGTCTTGCGTTTGGGACCACGGATACTGTATACTATCATAAAGCT
>NZ_JAJAVH010000086.1 GCF_020511115.1 Luteimonas panaciterrae | reverse complement strand
TGCCAGCTTCGAACCGTCAGGCAGCGGTACATTGACCGCCTCCCACGCACACGCCACTGCATTTGCCTGCTTCTTGCTGAGCAATCCGCGGTCGAGCAAGTCCGCAGCCGCTTGCTGAGTGGCCTCGCGCGCCTTCGGATAGCCTGTCTGCGAGGTCATATACAGCGTGATCGCGCGATACCATACCTGTGCAGCCACCTTGTTAGTGATTCTGGTCAGGTCAATGTCGCCATTGCAGACCAGATCGGCCTTGACCAGCTCCGCCCGATAGGATGCCGGCACGACG
>NZ_JAJAVH010000085.1 GCF_020511115.1 Luteimonas panaciterrae | reverse complement strand
TCGCGCGCCTTCGGATAGCCTGTCTGCGAGGTCATATACAGCGTGATCGCGCGATACCATACCTGTGCAGCCACCTTGTTAGTGATTCTGGTCAGGTCAATGTCGCCATTGCAGACCAGATCGGCCTTGACCAGCTCCGCCCGATAGGATGCCGGCACGACGGCCCCCTCGGACAGCAGATAGAAGAAGTGGTTGCCGACACCGGAAGCAGAATGAGGATCGTCAAAGCGGGGCTTCTTGTCGTAACAATCCGGTGACTCGCCATCCAGGCTCGGCTTGAACATATAACGGTACGGTTTTCCGTCCTGCATTACACCTTCGCCAATGAGATAATCTGGTGGATCTTTGGGATTGTTATCAAAAAATT
>NZ_JAJAVH010000084.1 GCF_020511115.1 Luteimonas panaciterrae | reverse complement strand
CGAGCCGCGACGGAAGACTAGGCAGGCAAAGCCGGGGGACTCTCAGGTCGGTCTAACGTCCCGGGAGACGGCAGCAGGTGGCGATCGAGTGACCGCCCGCCAGACCGGTGGCGACTCCGGCCAGCCGGCAGATCCAGCCCGTCGTCTTGCCCGCGACCACGGCGGGGGCGAAACCACCGATCTGCAGACCGGCCGGGCCGGAGCAGCCACCGCCGGTGGCGGTGTAACCGGCGGGGCAGAAGGCTATGATGTTCTGGAATTCCAGGTTCAGCAGTGGCGCCTCCTGGGCGACGGCGGTGCAGTCCAGCGCCGTGGCGACCGGCTCCATGTAGTAGCCGGAGACGTCGAGGACCACCTGCGTCTGCGAGGTGCTGAACACCGAGAACTGGGTCGCGCAGCCCGGACGGCACAGCTTGAGGATGACCGAATTACCGATATCGGAACCGACGAAATTGACCGTGGCCGCATTCGGCCGATCGGTATTCGCGGGCCAGGCCACCAGATAACCCACCGGCTGCACGGTATTAACCGCCACCACGTTCACAGCGATCGCGGATGCGTTTTCCGGGATACCGCAATTGGTCGCCGAGCCGCCCTGGGCGGTAAAGTTGGTCGCGGTCCAGCCGACGAAACTACGCGTCCCGTTCGCGGCGAGAGGACCA
>NZ_JAJAVH010000083.1 GCF_020511115.1 Luteimonas panaciterrae | reverse complement strand
CCCCGGATACCGGCGGCCCCCATGATTCGTGCCGTAGCGTCCAGCGCGGCATTCACTGAGTCGAACTCAACGCTTGCCATGCCCGCCGCTTTCGACGAGTACACCACCTTGCCCCCAGCCACCCGGGCAGCGCGTTGGATGGCGGCGGCATCGTCGGAGAACACCTTCACCCTGGAAGTCGCCACGACGGGTTGCCCGCTCTCAGAAACCGCAGCCACAAGCTTCGCATCGCCGGCGGATGCTGTCGGAGTTGCACTCTGCGTCCGCAAGCTGCCGGAAACTCGAGGCGACCAGATAATGGCGTAACCGCCGACCGTCGGAATGGAGGGGGCGGTATTCGCGTCCGCTTTCTTCACCTCAGCCGTGGGTACGAACGCGAACCGGGTATCGCCGACCTGGAAGGCTTTGCCGCCAACAGCGGCTCGCTGCAGTTGGGCACGCGCTTCTTTCTGTCGCGCCTCCTTCTGCGATTGAGCGTAAGCCGTGGATGTCACCGACACCACTGCACAGATTGAAAACAGGATTGTCTTGATTCTCATGGTCAATGTCCCAGAACACGGATCTTGAAGGATTTGAACTGGCCTCGTGGTGCGGCACCGTCTTTCAACCCCATATCGGCCACTTCCAGCGTCCATTTGCCGGGGCCCGGCTCATCGAGGAACGCATTGCTCGAGTTGAAATCCCACGTCGTCAAACCAGA
>NZ_JAJAVH010000082.1 GCF_020511115.1 Luteimonas panaciterrae | reverse complement strand
CGGCACCGCGACGCCGCCGCTCGCGCCATTGGCGCTGCCGCTGTCATCGACCGCATCGATCGGCGCCGCCGAGACGGTCACCGTCACGTTGGCCGTATCGCAGTTGGTCGGGTTCAGCTGCTCGCAGATCTGGTACACGACCGTGTACGTGCCCGCCGGGGTCCCCGGCGCCACGTTCACCGCACCCGTCGCCGGATCCAGCGTCACGTTCGGGTTGGTCGTCGAGGTCTGCGTCAGCGTGACGTTGCTGAGCGTGGCCGGCGCACCGTTCAAGGTGTCGTTCGTCAGCACGTTCGGCACCGCGACGCCGCCGCTCGCGCCATTGGCGCTGCCACTGTCATCGTTGGCAATAATCGGAAGCGCGCCGGCAGTGCCCGGCTCGTCATCCGTGTTGTTGGATGTATTCGGATCGGTCTGATCCGGCACCGTCACCGTCGCCACGTTGTTGAACGCACCGCCGGTCACGCCAACGGTCGCCGTCACCGTGATGGTCACGCTCGCGCCCGAGGCCAGGCTCGCCAGCGTGCACGGGAACGCCGTGCAGCCACCACCGGACACACCGGTGATCGTCAGATTGGTCGGGGTGTCGGTCACCTGCACGTTGGTCGCGGCATCCGGACCCGCATTGGTCACCACGATGTCGAACTGGATCGACTGTCCTGCCAGGATCGGGCCAGTCGTGGTCAGCGTCTTCACCACCGACACATCGGCCACGCCGCCCGC
>NZ_JAJAVH010000081.1 GCF_020511115.1 Luteimonas panaciterrae | reverse complement strand
TTTACGACCAGTACCCCAGCGTACACGCTTTACGACCTTTCCCCAGTTCCGACTCACACTAAATCTCATCAATGGCCGGTAACGAAGCACTCGACCTCAACCCCCCGAACGCTCAGCTGCACCTGTCCACCAATGGCTCGGACTGGTTGTGGGCTGCGTTTTGTGTCTTCGCTGCGTCTTTCCTCGGTGTCGTTGTCCTCAACATTTTGAGACCTAAGGGCACACGGGTGTTCCACCAATTGGCTTTGATCGTCCTAACTACGGCATCCATTGCGTACTTCTCTATGGCCTCTGACCTCGGTGCGACGCCCATCTCGACCGAGTTCCGTGCACATGGGGAGACACGGCAGATCTACTTTGTTCGTTACATCCAGTG
>NZ_JAJAVH010000080.1 GCF_020511115.1 Luteimonas panaciterrae | reverse complement strand
CGTCCTAACTACGGCATCCATTGCGTACTTCTCTATGGCCTCTGACCTCGGTGCGACGCCCATCTCGACCGAGTTCCGTGCACATGGGGAGACACGGCAGATCTACTTTGTTCGTTACATCCAGTGGTTCATCGCCTTCCCGTCCCTCCTTCTCGAGCTTCTGCTCGTCACTGGTCTCCCTCTTTCGGATATCATGACCACATTGTTCATGTCCATCGTCTACGTCGTTTCACTGCTTGTCGGTGCACTCGTACATAGCACGTACAAGTGGGGTTACTACGTGTTCGCTGTTGTCTCGCTGTTCTACATCTGGTTCGTACTTCTCTGGCACGCACCCCGCGCCCAGTTCCC
>NZ_JAJAVH010000079.1 GCF_020511115.1 Luteimonas panaciterrae | reverse complement strand
ATTTCGACGTCGCTCTTGAGCAGCGCGCCCCACAGATCCATCGCGTATTGATAGGTGATCCGGCGCTGTTCGCCGACCGTGGTGCCAGGGTTCCCGCCCACTGGGGTCACCGGCGTCATCTCGTTCAAACCGACGCCGGGTTTGTCCTGATTGACGAGCACGATCTTGGCGGCATGCGCTTGCGCGGCGAACAACAAGGTTGCTGCGGCGAGGTGGCATGCGAAGGACAGTTTGCTCATGGTGTATCCCCCGCGCTGTTTTCGCGGGTCGAATCGGCTGGATCGTGCGAGGCCTTCATCGTGCCATCTTCGTCGAGCACGCCGACGATCGGCTGGATCTGCTCACGCGCGGTCTTCACCACCACGATGCCCTGAGCATTGGGCTTGGCCGCGCGGAACGCTTCGGCGACGGTCACCGGCATTGCATGCAAGCTTTCGTTGACCGCGCGCGACTGGCTGCGCTGTTGCGCGGAACGCCTTTCGCCGCGCGCGTTCAGGCGCTGCTCGATTTCCTTCTGAATCAGGCCGCGCCGCTTGCCGCTGGCCGGATCGACAACCACCTGCGACGTGCCCAGTACAGCCGCGTAATCCGGTACTTCACCGCGTCCACCGGTGCTTTGCGCGTTTGCGCCGCCTGTAGCTGCGACTGTCAGCGTGACCAGACCCACGAGCCGCATCACGTGTTGTTTTCCGCTCATTCGACACTCTCCTATCAATGAAGAAACGCCGGGG
>NZ_JAJAVH010000008.1 GCF_020511115.1 Luteimonas panaciterrae | reverse complement strand
GGCCGCCCCGCCCCCCCCCCCACGAAGCCGAGCGCGGCATCTGAATACGGGTGTCGCGCTTGGGCTCGGGCTGGGCCCGGAAAATGAGACTTCGCGCAACTGGCGACGGTATTCTGTCCTCTTTTGCCAACTCGTCCGCCTGATGGACATGCCCACGCCTTCGGCCGTGGAGCGCGACTGGACCTCGCTCGTCTGGTCCGTTCTCAACGCCGTGCAACTCGCCTTCACGCTGGCCTGGACGGCCGGCTGGATCTGCCTCGCCCTGCTGGTCTACGCGCTGCTGCGCGACCGGCACTGGCCCCTGCGGATGGCCTCCCGCTGCTGGGCGCCCGGCCTGTTGTTCGGCGCCGGCGCGCGGCTGCGAGTGGAAGGCCTGGAACGGGTGGACTGGACGCGCAACCACGTCTTCGTCGCCAACCACGCCTCGGTGATCGACATCTGCGCGCTGTTCCGCGCGGTGTCGGTGCCGCTGCGCTTCCTGCACAAGCAGGAGATGGCACGGGTGCCGTTCGTGGGCGGGTACGCGAAGGCGATGGGGATGGTGTTCATCGATCGCTCCAACCGCCGCGCGGCGCTGGGATTCCTGCGCCAATCCACCGAGGTGGTGCGTGGCGGCGCCAACCTGTGCATCTTCCCGGAGGGCACCCGCAGCCGTACCGGCGCGGTGGCGCCGTTCAAGGGCGGGGCGTTCCAGGCCGCCATCGACGCGGGCGTCGACGTGGTGCCGGTGGCGCTGGAGGGGACGGGCGCAGTCCTGCCGCCGGATGGCTTGTTCCGGGTGCGGCCTGGAGCGATCCGGGTGTGTTTCGGCGCACCGTTGGCGGTTTCCGGGCCGCAGGGGCCGGTGGATCGCCAGGAACTGGCGACCCGCGCCTATCATGCGGTCCTGGACCTGCTGAATCCTGTCCCGTTGCCCAAGGAGCGCCGCCCCGCGGCCTGACCCGTGGAGTTCACCGTCAGCCCCGAACACCCCAGCCTGCCGGGACACTTCCCCGGCCGGCCGATCGTGCCCGGCGTGGTGATCCTCGACCACGTCTTGGCCGCGATCGAGGCGCGCGATGGCGCGATCGGTCCGGTGCGGTTGCCGCAGGTGAAGTTCGTGCAGCCGTTGCTGCCGGGGGAGGGCGCGCGCATCGAACTCGACGGCCAGGCGCCGCGCTGGCGCTTCCGCGTGTTGCGCGAGGACGTGCTGTTAGCCAGCGGCGAAGTGGTGGGATCGTGAGCAACACCTGGAAGCAGCGCCGCGAGGGCGGTGGCTGGTTCGCGATCTGGTTGATCCGCTCGATCGGCCGGTATGGCGGACGTCCGTTGGCGCGGCTGTGTCTGTATCCGATCACCCTGTACTTCCTGATGCGCCGCGCCGACGAGCGCCGCGATTCGCGCGCCTATCTCACGCGGGTGTTCGGGCGTCCGGCCGGACTGCGGGACGTGGCGCGTCACATCCACACCTTCGCCTGCACCATCCTCGATCGCGTGTTCCTGCTCAGCGAGGAATTCCGCCGTTTCGAAGTGCGCGTGCACGGCCTCGACGGCCTGGAAGCGCAACTCGCGCAGGGGCGCGGCGTGCTGCTGTTCGGATCGCACCTGGGCAGTTTCGAGGCGCTGCGCGTGCTGGCGCGGCGGCGTCCCGACGTGAAGATCCGCGTGGTACTCGACAAGGCGCACAACCCGGCGGTGACGCAATTACTGGATGCGTTGAATCCCGAGATCGCCGCCGGCGTGATCGACGCCAGCCAGGACGGCCCGAGCCTGATGCTGGCGATCAAGCAAGCCGCCGACGAGGGCTGCATCATTTCGCTGCTGGTCGATCGCACGCATCCGGGCGTGCCGGTGCAGGTGGCGCAGTTCTTCGGCGAGCCCGCCGAGTTCCCGGTGTCGCCGTGGCTGATCGCCTCGGTACTGAAACTGCCCATCTCGCTCGGCTTCGGTCTCTACCGCGGCGGCAACCGTTACGATCTCCTCTTCGAATCCTTCAGCGACGACGGCATCGACCTGCCGCGTCGCAGTCGCAGTGTGCTGCTGGCTTCGCTCGTTCAGCGTTACGCTGCGCGTTTGGAGCATCATGCGCGCGGTGCGCCGTACAACTGGTTCAATTTTTATGATTTCTGGAATCTCCATGAAGACGCGTCGGAAACCGCGCGCCTGGCGATGGGGGCTGACACTGGCGTTGCTGGCCAGCGCGATGCCGCTCTCCGCCGTGCCGCAGGCGGCTGATCCCGGCTCGCCCGTCGACGCCGATTGGGTATTGCGCACGCTGGCGCGGCCGGCGCCGATGCGCGCCAACTTCGTCGAGTTCCGCGACTCGCCGCTGCTGAAGGCACCGCTGCGCCTGTCCGGCGAATACCAGCGCCCGGACGACGCCACGATGGTGCGCGAGGTGCGCGTGCCGTATCTGGAAACCACCACCATCCGCAACGGCGAGGTGACCATCGCCCGCGCCGGCAGGAGCCCGCGCAAGTTCTCGCTGTCGCGCGCGCCGGAGATCGCGGGGCTCCCGGCGAGTTTCGGGGCCATGATTTCCGGCGACCACGCCCTGCTCGAACAGACCTACAGCATCGAGGTCGAAGGCACGCGCCGGCGCTGGACGATGACGCTGGTGCCGAAGGCCGCCGCCCTGGCGAGCAAGCTGCGCGACATCAACCTCTACGGTCGTGGCGTGGAGCTGCGTTGCATCGAAACGCGGCTGACCAAAGGCAAGGTCGTGCATCGCACGTTGCTGGCCGGCGCCGCGCGCGATGCCGATGGGCTGGCCAACGGGCAGTCGCTCGCCGATCTGTGCCACGGCGAGACGCAGTGACCGCGGCCGCCAAGCGGTCGATGCGGGTGCCATGAGTCCGCGTCTGCGCATCGCGTTGGCGCTGCTGTGGCTGGTGCTGCTCGCGCTCGCCGCCTGGGCGATCGCGCCGCGCCTACAGCTCACCGGGGATCTGCGCAAGTTCATGCCCGACGCGCGCACGTCCGAGCAGAAGCTGCTGCTCGACGAACTCGGCGAAGGGCCGGGATCGCGCCTGCTGCTGATCGCCCTGTCGGACGGCGATGCGAAGATATTGGCCGAACAATCGGTGGCCTTGCGCGAGGCGCTCACGCGCGATGGCAAGTTCACGCTCGTCGCCAATGGCGATGAGGCGAGTCTCGATGCGATTCCAGAACGCCTGCGTCCTTATCGCTATCTGCTCTCGCCGACGCTCGACACGCAACGCTTCGATGCCGCCACCCTGCGCGACGAACTCGAACAGCGCGTGCAGGACCTCGGCTCGCCGGCGGGCGGACTCGTGGAGCCGCTGCTTCCCAGCGATCCCACGCTGGAAACCCTCAAGATCGCCGACGCCCTGCAACCGGCGAACGCGCCGCAGCGGTTGTACGGCGTGTGGTTCGATCGCGCCGGCCAGCGTGCCCTGCTGCTGGCGCAGACGCATGCGGCGGGATTCGATCCCACCGGCCAGCAATTGGCGGTGGATGCGATCCGCGAGGCCTTCGCCAAGGTGCGTGGGCAGGCGGAGACATCACTCACGCTGAGTGGCCCCGGCGCGTTCTCGGTCGAGATCGGCGGACGCACCCAGGCCGAGGCGCAATGGATCGGCAGCTTCGACACCATCGGCCTGATCCTGTTGCTGATCATCGCCTACCGCAGCTGGAAGATTCCCGTGCTCGGCGTGCTGCCGCTGGCCAGCGCCGGCCTGGCGGGGCTGGCCACGGTCGCGCTGCTGTTCGACGGCGTGCACGGCATCACCGTCGCGTTCGGCTTCACCCTGATCGGCGTGGTGCAGGACTATCCGATCCATCTCTTCAGTCATCAGCGCCCGGGTGAATCGCCCGTGCACAACGCGCGCGCGCTGTGGCCCACGCTCGCGACCGGCGTGGTTTCCACCTGCATCGCCTATCTGACGTTCTTCTTCGCCGGCGTCGATGGACTGAACCAACTCGCCGCCTTCACCATCGCCGGCCTCGCCACCGCGGCGTTGACGACGCGTTTCCTGTTGCCATACCTAATCGATCCGGCGCCGCGTGATCTGGCCGATTCGCGTTTCCTCGCCAAAGTCTGGAACCGGATCGAGCGCGCGCCGAGGCCGCGCTGGGCGCTAGCGGTGTTCGCGCTGCTGGCGCTGGCCGCAATCGCACTCGCGCCCGGTGCTTTCTGGCAGAACGATCTGGCGAAACTCACGCCGGTACCGCCCGATGCGCTCGCTCGCGACGCGGACTTGCGCGCGGAACTCGGCGCACCCGACGTGCGTTACGTGCTGACGGTGCAAGGCCGCGACGCCGAAGCTGTGCTGGCGGCGTCCGAACGTCTGCGCCCCGCGCTCGACCGGCTCGTCGCGAACAAGGCCCTGTCCGGCTACGACATGGCCGCGCGCCTCCTGCCCAGCGCTGCGCTGCAACGCGCACGCCAGCAGCGCCTGCCGAAGACGGCGGCATTGCGGGCCGCGCTCGGTTCGGCGCTGGCTGACAGTCCATTCCGCGCCGATGCCTTCGACGATTTCGTCGACGACGTCGCCAAGTCCAGGCGCGCGCCGCCGCTGTTGCGCCGCGATCTCGAAGGCACGCCGCTGGCGACGTCAGTCTCCGGCCTGCTGATCGAAAGCGGCGACCATGCCACCGCGCTGGTCTCGCTCAGCGGCTTGCGCGATCTGCCCGCGGTCGCTCGTGCCGCCGGCACACATGGCGCGCAGTTGCTCGACATGAAGGCGGCGTCGGAATCACTGGTCATCGCCTATCGCGGCCGCGTGCTCGCCGCGCTCGGTGTCGCCGCGCTGTTGCTGGCCGTCGCCGTCTGGGTCGCCTTGCGCACCCCGCGCCGCGTCGTGCGCGTGTTGCTGCCGATGGCGCTGACCACGCTCGCCATCCTCGCCATCCTGCGGCTGTGCGGTGTCGAGCTGACCTTGTTCCACCTGGTGGCGTTGATCCTGGCCGCCGGTCTCGGCCTCGACTACGCCTTGTTCTTCGATCACGCCGGCGAGGACCGTAACGACCAGTTGCGCACGCTGCATGCGCTGATCGTGTGCAGCCTGACGACGCTGCTGGTGTTCGCGATGCTGGCGCTGTCCTCGATCCCGGTGTTGCGCGCGATCGGAACGACGGTGGCGATTGGCGTGTTCGGCAACTTCGTGCTGGCGCTGCTCGTGTCGCGGCAGCCGGTCACGGACGCGCGCTGAGCGTCGCGGCCATGCTCCAGCGTGCCGAGATCCAGGCATTGATTCCGCATCAGGGCGCGATGTGCCTGTGGGACGAAGTGCTGGCCTGGGACGCCGACCGCATTCGCCTGCGTGCGCGCAACCATCGCGATACCGATCACCCGCTGCGCTCGCGGGACGGATTGCACGCGGTGCATCTGTGCGAATACGGCGCGCAGGCGATGGCGGTGCACGGCGGGCTGCGTTCGCGCGAAAAAGGTGAACCGGCCAAGCCGGGCCTCCTGGTGGCGCTGCGCGATGTGCGGTTGCACGTGACCCGCATCGACGACCTGCCGGAGGCGCTCGATGGCGAAGCCGAGGTCCTGGCCGAGGCCGGGCTCAGCCAGCAGTACGCATTCCGCATCTTCCATGCCGGTGATCTGATCGCCGAAGGCCGTGCGGCGGTCATGCTCCACGACGTGGCGACTGCGGGATAATCGGACGATGCCTTCCGATACCTCACCAAAACATGCTTTGACAAGACGTGCTCTGACAAGACGTGCTCTGGTCACCGGCGGAAGCGGCGATCTCGGCGGCGCGATCTGCCGGCGGCTCGCCGCCGACGGGCTGCACGTCATCGTCCATGCCAACGCCAACCTCGCGCGTGCCGAAAGCGTGGCAGCCGAAATCCGCGATACCGGCGGCATCGCGACAGCGATCGCCTTCGACGTTACCGACGGCGAGGCGACACGGCAGGCCATCGAGACCCAGCTTGCTGACGGGCCGATACAGGTGATCGTCAACAACGCCGGCATCCACGACGACGCGCCGATGGCCGGCATGACCGACGCACAATGGAAGCATGTGATCGACGTGTCGTTGCACGGCTTCTTCCACGTCACCCAGCCGTTGCTGCTGCCGATGGCGCGCACGCGCTGGGGCCGCATCGTCAGCGTGTCGAGCGTGTCGGCCGTGCTCGGCAATCGCGGCCAGAGCAACTACGCCGCCGCCAAGGCCGCGCTGCACGGCGCATCGAAATCGCTGGCGCGCGAGATGGCCAGCCGCGGCATCACCGTCAATGTGGTGGCGCCGGGCGTGATCGCGGGCGGCATGACGGACGCCACCTTTTCGCCCGAGACCATCAAGCAGATCGTCCCGGCCGGCCGCGCCGGCACGCCGGACGAGGTCGCCGCGCTGGTCGCCTTCCTGTGCGGACCCGCGGCCGGCTATATCAACGGCCAGGTGATCGGCATCAACGGTGGCATGGCCTGAACGAGGCCGGCTACATGCATTTATTCAGCGTCGGTGGGGGAGGCTGGCGTAGCATCGCTTCCGTTCACGGCATCATCGGGGGATCGACCATGTTCCGCAAAACGCGTCAGGCCGTCGTGCCACTGCTCGCCCTGTTGCTGGCCGCTTGCGCCAGTTCCGCCCTGGTCACCGGCCGGCCGCGTCCGCCGATCGATCCCTCGCAGGTCCGCGTGTACTTCAACACGCCGGCCGTGCAGTTCGAGGAGATCGCGCTGCTGGAGACCAAGAGCGGCGCCCTCACCTACGGCGAACAGAACAAGATGAACTCCGTGGTCACCAAGCTGCGCAAGGAAGCGGCGAAGCTCGGCGCCAACGGCGTGCTCTTCCGTGGCACCGCCGATGGTTATGGCGGAGGCGGCATGAGCGTCGGCGGAGGTGGTGGCCGCATCGGCGGACATGGCTATGGTGGTGTCGGTGTGGGTGTCGACATCACGCCGCGACAGAAATTCGCGCGAGGCGTCGCGATCTACATCGCCAATCCGCCGCCATCCGACGCGATGCCACCCGCGCTTCCTCCGCAACCCGCGCCGCCGTCCCGCTGATCTTCGTCGGAGCGCACGGAGTGGCGGGCCCGAAGACCAAGCCGCAGACCGCATCGGTCGCCGACTTCATCGCCGCCATCGATGATCCTGACAAGCGCGCCGACGCCGAGGCGCTCTCGGCGATGATGCGCAAGGCCACCGGTTGCGAGCCGAAACTGTGGGGCGCCGCCATCGTCGGTTTCGATCACTACCACTACAAATACGCCAGCGGACAGGAAGGCGACTGGCCGGTGGTGGGGTTCGCCCCGCGCAAGCAGGCGTTCGTGCTTTATCTCGCTTCCGATCTCGCGCCGTTCGAGCCGTTGTTGCAGAAGCTT
Source organism: Luteimonas panaciterrae (assembly GCF_020511115.1). Classification (GTDB taxonomy): domain Bacteria; phylum Pseudomonadota; class Gammaproteobacteria; order Xanthomonadales; family Xanthomonadaceae; genus Luteimonas; species Luteimonas panaciterrae. Next base: position 358,650 of record NZ_JAJAVH010000008.1, on the reverse strand, counting down.
GGCAAGCACAGCACGGGGAAAGGGTGTTTGTACGTGAAGAGATTGCGAGACGTGGATGTCGCCGTGTTGCAGCGCCTGGTCGAAACCGCTATCACTGAAATTCGAAAGCGTTATCCAAAGTTGTCTGCATCCTCATGACTATTCGTGGATACCTGATCGGCAGGAAGCGGCTCTATAGCCGTTTCTACGCCCTGTCGCTGGCCATCATGGTGGGTTCCCTCGCCATGGCATCGGTATTCGACAAGTCATGGGCATATTGGGTTTTCGCAGCTGCTTGTCTGGCGTATATCGGCGCATTGCAGGTTTACAAGTTCGGCGTGCGATGCCCGAATTGTCGGGGCAATATTGGATGGTCCAACAACCATTTCGGCGACAAAGGATTCTTGTTCCTGAGGCCGGTCGTGTATCGCCAGTTTTGCGGTGTTTCCTTGGACTCTGATATGCCAAGCCGCGTGTCTGGCTGAGGAAGCGATTCGTTATCGGCGGTGTGCTGTGCGGGCGATGTCTGCGGAGGCATTCGTGCGGACACCAAGCCATGTCAGCAACGGCGACGTCATCACGGTGGTAAAGATCGCCATCACCAGCAGCATCGTGAACAGTTCCGGCCCGATCAGGCCGGCGTCGAGGCCGACCTTCATCACGATCAGCTCCATCAAGCCGCGCGCGTTCATCAGCGAACCGGCGGCGAAACTTTCGCGCCAGCCGTGACCGGCGAGGCGCGCGCCGAAGGCGCCGCCGGCGATCTTGCCGACGATCGCGGTGATCAGGATCAGCGCCAGTGCGCCAAGGCCGGCACCGACGAAAGCATCGGCCGTGGTGTTGAGGCCGGCCAGGGCGAAGAAGATCGGCATCAGCACGATCACGGCGAGCGGTTCGAGCCGTTCGGTCAGCGTTTTCAACAACCGGTCGTCGCGCGGCAGGCAGGCGCCGAACAGGAATGCACCGAACACCGCATGCAGATGCAGCCATTCGGTCGCGGCCGCGCCGGCGAACGCGCCGACCAGCAATGCGGCGAACATCGGCGCCGAAGGCCGGCCGTCGATGGCGTGGCGGCGCAGCAATCGCGCATACAAGGGTTTCAGGCCGCCGAACACCAGCGCGCACAGCACGATCAGGCCGAGCGCCGCACGCAGGAATCCTTGCGAGCCTTCGCCCGTGCCCGTCAGTGCGATCACCAATGCCAGCATGATCCAGGCGAAGACGTCGGCGATGGCGGCCGAACTGAGCGCGAGTTGCCCCAGGCGCGTCTGCGTCATGCCGCGATCCTTGAGGATGCGCGCCAGCACCGGAAACGCGGTGATCGACATGGCGATGGCCATGAACAGCGCGAACGGCCAGAAACCGACGCCGGGCGGCGCCAATGTCGGATGCAGCCAGGGCGAGATCGCGAAGCCGAGCGCCATCGGCAGCGCCACGCCAAGTACACCGACCATGCCCGCCGACTTGAGTTGCGCGCGCACGCCGTCCGGCGCGCGCAGTTCGGCGCCGACCACGAACATGAAGAGCATCAGTCCGAGCGTCGACAGTGAGGTGAGTGCCGGCAGCGATGCCTTGGCGAAGAGGCTGGCATGGAGTTCGGGAAAGAGCGCGCCGAACACGATCGGCCCCAGCACGATGCCGGCCGCCATTTCACCGATCACCGGCGGCTGGCCGAACACGCGCAGCAGGCCGCCGCATGCGCGTGCGACGACGAGGATGACGACCACCTGCAGCAGCAACAGCAGCGAAGGCGACATGGTGCGCGGTCAATCCATGAGCGAAGGAGGGATGTTAAGACATGCGACCGCGCGGGCCTACTGCTGGGGTGCGACGTGCCGCGCCTCTGCGAATTCCCCGTCGGGATCGTCGATGCGCGGTGGTTGCGCGCGGGTGCGGCGATATTCCTGCAAGATGTTGCCGTGGCCCCACACTTGCGTGACGACGTGCGAGGTGATTTTCCACAGATCGCGCACCAGGCGGAAATGGCTTTTGCGGAAGGTGTCCGGCGCGTGCGCGGCGGCGTAGCGCGTTTCGATCGGCACCGCGACGATGCCGACTCCGGCGCGCCTCGCGGCCGAGATCAGCAACTGCGCCTCGTACACGAAGTCCTCGCCCGGCACGCCTTCGAGCGTGTAGACCGCATGCGGATAGAAGCGCTGCCCGCTCTGGCTGTCGACGATGCGGAAACCGCAGGCCCAGCCGATGCCCCAGTCGCCGAAATCGTTGCCGATGCGGCGGTACATCGGTTGCGCGGCGCGCTTGCGCAGTCGCGCGCCGATGATCACGCAGCCGGGATGACGATCGGCGGCGGCGAGCAGGCGCGGGAAATCGGCGGCGCTGTGCTGGCCATCGCCGTCCATCGTGAGTACACCGCGTGCGCCCTGGCGCCGCGCTTCGTGGAAGCCGTCGCGCAGTGAAGCCCCCTTGCCCATGCGCTGCGAATGCCGCAGCAGGGTGATCGGCAGATCGGCGATGCAGTCGGAGGTGCCGTCGTCGGAACCATCGTCGACGACGATCACGTGATCGCAGTAGGTCAGTGCGTCCTGCACGACTTCGCGGATGCGTAACGATTCGTTGAGCGCGGGAATCACCACGGCGACGTTGCCGCGGTTCAGAACCGGCGTGGACGAGGACGTTTCAACCATGCGCGATTTCTACTCTCAGCAGCCGGCCGGGGCCGGCTTTCAGCAAGACGACATCACCGCCACTGGCCAGCGCGTCGAACAGCGGCAGCATCTGCGCCATGGCGTTGTTGGCGCCGAGCCGCGCCAGCGCGCCTTGCGTCGGCGGCGGATCGCCATCGACGAGTGTTGCGCGCAGCACGGCGATGGCGGGTTTCTCGGAAGGGGAGTGCAAGCCGGGATCGCGCCGCGAAAGCACCAAGGCTCCGCCGAGCAGTCCTTCGCTGTGCGTCATCTCGCCGAGCGGGCCGGTCGAGGCGGTGTCGTAGCCGGCCAGCAGCACGGCTTCGGCGCCATCGTTCAATTGCGCCAGCGCTTCGAGCAGCCCTTGCGCGAAGGTGCCGTCGAAGGCGCTGATCGCGGTGGTGGCATGCATGCAGCCATTGCCGATGGTCCAGTAGCCGGCGGCGGCGTTGTGGACGGAATTGTGGAATTTGGTCGGCGACATCGCGCGCGGCTCGCTGGCGAGCGTCGCGCAGATGTAGTCGGTGATGGCGAGATCGCCATGTGTGGAGGCGAACACCGATGGCAGCGAGGCCGGATCGCGGTCCGCCGCCTGACAGGCCGCGGCGGCGACTTCGAGCGCGATGCCCACCGATTCGGAGGCGCGACGGCGCTCGTTCGGCGGGAGCAATTGCGGTGATGGCTTGCTCGGTGCATCGGCGATCAGCGCGCCGCCGTTGGCGAATGCGCGGGCCGCCTCCCACGAAGGCAGTCCGTGCATCCAGAAACCGATGCCCTCGATGGCGGCGACCAGCGAACTCACGCCACCTTCCCGAAGACCAGAGAGCAGTTGTTGCCGCCGAAGCCGAAGGAATTGTTCATCGCGTAACGGATCGCGCGTTCGTCGTTGTCGAGGCGGATCTGCGCGCCGCAGGCGTCGTCGCGGCGTGTGCTGTTGAGCATGCCGGGCAGGATGCCGTCTTCCAGCGCGATCAGTGCGAACACCGATTCGACGATGCCGGCCGCGCCGAGCGTATGACCGGTCCAGCCCTTGGTGGAGCTCGCGTGCACGCTGCCCGGAAACAGCGCATCCACGGCGCGCGCTTCCACCGCGTCGTTGGCGGGCGTGGCGGTGCCGTGCAGATTGAGATAGCCGATGTCGCCCGCATCGATGCCGGCGCGCGCCAGCGCATCGCGCATCGCGGCGAGCACGCCGAGGCCTTCCGGATGCGGCGAGGACATGTGGTGGGCGTCGCTGGATTCGCCGTAACCGCACAGCCGCAATGCGGCATCGCCGGTGTCGTCGCCGAGATCGGCACGCTCGAGAATGGCGAAACCGCCGGCCTCGCCGAGCGAAAGGCCGTCGCGTTCCGCATCGAACGGACGGCACGGCTGCGCCGACACCAGGCCGAGCGCGTTGAAGCCGAACAGGATGCTGCCGCACAGCGTGTCGACCCCGCCGACCAGGGCCGCATCGACGACGCCGGCATGGATCAGCCGCGCCGCCTGCGCGAACACCTTGGCGCTCGACGAGCAGGCCGTGGCCACGGTGATGCACGGCCCGCGCAGGCCGGTGGCGTATTGCACGAAATGGCCGAGCGAGTGCGGCGTGTGCACGATCGGGCGGGCGAGGTCGGCGGGGAAATGCTGCGAAAAAGCAGGGCCGTCGCCCTCGGTCATCCGCGCGTAGGCCTCTTCGGTGGCGCCGATGCTGGCCGTGGAGGTGCCGAGCACCACCGCCACCCGCGTCGCGCCATGGCGTTCACGCAGCGCGAGGACGGCGTCGAACAGCCCGTCCTGCCGCAGCGCGAGCCAGGCCAGACGGTTGTTGCGGCAATCCCACTGGGCGAATTCTGCCGGCAGGGGCGAGGCCTCCAGGCCGTCGACGCGGCCGATCCAGCAGTCCAGCCGTTCCCGGGCGATGGCGCCCTCGCCGAAATCGTTGCGCCTCAGGCCGCCACGGCGCTCGCGCAGCGCCCGTGCCTGGGCCTCACGCCCACGCCCGAGCGCGGTCGTGGCCGTGTAGGCCCGGATCGCCAGCGTCGACGGGGGAGGCGACGATTTCGATGACGGCACCCGGGGCACCTTTTCCTGGAAAGGCCCGGGAGTATAGCGACCGCACCGTGGCGCCAACCTGAGCGGAGAAAACCCGCAAATCCGGCCGGCGCGGCGCCTTGACTGCCGGGGTTGCCGCCTTGCCTGCCGGTGGGCGGTCAGACCACCCTGGAGCCGCGATTGGGGTCCTCTCCGCGCTGCAGGCCTTCCTGTCGCACGGATTGCTGCGCCATTTGCTGGTTCGCCACTTCGATCCGCTGCATCGAGTCGTTCACGGGTGTCTGCGCGGCAACGGCGGTCGGCATGGACTCGCGCTGCATCGCCGGATCGGAACGGTTGCCCTGCACGAGGAAGACCAGCTCGCCCGCCTGCAGGTTTGGTGTCCGGTTGTTCACCGCTACCTCGTCGACGCGGGAGATGCCGTTCTGCTTCGCCAGCGCCAGCAGGCTCATCGACATCCGCTCGCTGGCCGCGTCGAACGTGCGCCCGTGTTGTGCATCGAGGCGCTGGACGCCTTCGCGAATCTGTTCGTACAGCGCGTGGTCGGGGTGGGTGGGGTCGCGCGGATCACGAGTGTCGTGCGGGCCGAGGGAGCGGACAGGGTTCTGGATGCTGGGGGTGCCAGGATCGGGGGGCATGCCGGTGGGGATTTCGTTTTCGGTAGGCATGTATCTATTTCCTTATACGTAGCCCTTCAGTCGCTTGCGGGCATGGTTTCGGGATCGAAATTATTGATCGAAACAATGTCGAAATCTTTCTGATCCAGACGCTTGCTTGCCGCGTCACCTGTGATTCTGTCCGAATTTTTCTCGACGAGATGGTCCAAGATCCAGTCTGTGTCCTTCTGCGAATAATGGAAGTCGTATTCTCGCGACCAGAGTTCACGAGATCCGCCTTCGAATCGGATCGCGAAACGCCCCGGGCTCACCGTAATGTCGGCAAGAGGGTCTCCCATCATTCCGCCGCAGGAGGCGCATAGCACCGCGCTGGAATTTTCGACAAGTTTCTTGGGGCGGCCATCGGGTGTGCCGCCAATGATCACGAGTGCTCGGGGGCGTGAGTCCTTGTCGCGGGTTTCCTTGCTTTGAAGAACGAGCAGGGCATCGTCATGGCCATCTGCATTGAGATCGCCATGTTTCTCCATGCGGATTTCGAAACCGGCGGGCACAAAGGAGCCGGCGTCAATTGTGAAAGAAGGCTGTGCGTCTGAGGCGCCCTTCGGTGTCGAAGAAGGCGAGGCCGGAAGGCTTTTATGAGGAGCGGCGTCTGAGCGCGGCGCGTCTTTGGATGCCTCGGGTTGCCCCGAGGCTGGAGGCTGCGCGGTACAGGCTGCGTTGAACAACGAAAGAGTTGCGGCTACGAACAGCGCGCGTGTTTTCGAGGGATGCATGAGCTTGCTTCCCGAAGCGCATGCGATCGATCCGGTGCATGTCACTGGCAGCAAGCCCATGGTCGCGAAAACAGATCGGCTCATCCTGAATGCCTTTGGCGGAGAGCTGGTCCGGATGCTACCCAATTTTCCGGGAGGGCGTGTGTGAAGACGGCGCCCTGGTTGCCGCTGAAATCCTGCCTTTTCTCATGATCTTCAAGCACCGAATCCCGTCAGAAGGTCTCCAGTGATGATTCGGGATCTCAATCGTGCGCGGTGCTGCCAGCACCCTTCAGCGCACGATACCGCTCCAGCGTCTGCTCCAGATCAGTGCCCAGCGAGGCGCGTTCGGCCATCTGTTGCTGCAGTGTGTCTTCCAGATGCAGCAGGTCGGCATGCTGCTGCTGGATCTTCTCGGTCAGCGGCTTTGCCACCGACTTGGATTGCAGTTCCAGATCGGCGGCCTGGCGCAGCAGGCCGAGCAGGCTCTGGCGCAGGCTGAGGACGGCCAGACGCGAGCCCTTGAGGGATTCCTCGATGAGGACGATGCGGTCGCCGTAGGCGCGGCGCAGTTCCTCTTCGCTGGCATAGGATTCGGCCATCGCGAGGTCGCGGCGTTTGACGGCGGCCTCGCTTTCGGCGGCGAGCTTGGCCTGCTTTTCCGCCAGTGCGGCGGCGGCGCGTTCTTCGTCGGTCTGCGTGCGGTCGAGCGTCTTGACGGTCTTACCGTTGCTGGCGTTGATTTCGGTGCGCGCGCGATCGACGGCTTCAGGGGGCAGGGTGTCGCCGCAGATGCGGCGGCCGCCTTCATCCCAGCAATACAGCTTCTTCGCCGCGGCGGCCTTCTGGTTCTTCTGTTGCGCGGGGATGGCCGCCGGCAGTAGCAACAAGGCTCCGACCGTGCATGCGATGGCTGTTTTCATCGATACGGCTTTCATCCATGCCGTCCCCCCGGCCGGCCCAATCATGACTTGCTTACGAATGGCACGCTTACAACGATACCCGGCTCCCGTAGCGCGCACGGTAGGCGAGCAGACGGTCGCGTTCTGCGGTCAGTGTGGAGTTTTCGCCGGCGAACGCAAGCAGGTCGGACAGAGTTGCGATGGCGATCACGGGGATGCCGTGTTCGGTGGCGACGGTCTGTGCCGCGGAGCGGTCGTCGTCCTCGGACACGCGCTCTTCACGATCGAGCGCGATGGCGATCGCGGCCGGCGTGCCGCCGCCCTCGCGGATCAGGGTGAGCGCCTCGCGGATCGCGGTGCCGGCGGTGATCACGTCGTCGACGATCAGCACGCGGCGGCCCGCCAGCGGCGCGCCGATCAGGTTCCCGCCCTCGCCGTGCGTCTTGGCCTCCTTGCGGTTGAAGGCCAATGGCAGATCGCGGCCGCGGCGCGCGTATTCGCAGGCGATCGCCGCGGCGAGCGGGATGCCCTTGTAGGCGGGGCCGAACAGCAGATCGAAGCCGGTGCCGGCGGCGTCGATGGCGTCGACGTAGCAGCTGGCCAGCGTTGCCAGCGCCGCGCCGGAGTCGAAGCGGCCGGCATTGAAAAAATACGGGCTGGTACGGCCGGATTTCAGGACGAATTCGCCGAAGCGCAGCGCGTCGGCTTGCAGGGCGAGTTGCAGGAAGCGGGTGCGGTGATCGGTCATGCGGCGCATTGTCCCATGCGAGATGCTATCGGGATGTCACATCGCCGCCGCCGTTGCGGCATCGGCTAGGTTCGGGCGTTCAGTCCGCGCACCATCAAGTGCTGCGGTCCGGCCTTGCCGCCGAAATACAGTTCGCCGGTGTCGACGAAGCCGGCCTTGCGATAGGCGCGGATGGCGCCGAGGTTGCTGCAGTTGACGGTGAGCGCGAGCAGGCGGCGCTCGGGGTGGCGGCGTTCGAGATCGGCGCAGCAGGCGTTGATCGCCCGCGTGCCGAGGCCGCGGCCCTGCCAGTCGCGATCGAGCATGAAGGCGCGCAGGCCGACCCCGGCCTTGCCGTGCGGATTCCAGCCGGCCATGGCGCCGGCGAAATCGAGCTGGTAGAAGCCGATCACGGTGTCGCCGACCAGGATCGCCATGGCGTCGCTGTTCGGGTCGGCTTCGGCCAGGGCGAGGTTGAGGGTGACATCGCCGACGAAGGGATACTGATCCTCCGCCACTCGCAAAGTGCGCACGGCGCTGGCGAGTTGGGGCGTGACCGGCGCGACGTGCAAGTCGGGGATGGCGATCATGGGGGGATCATAAAGCGCGAACGGCTCCGGACGCATCGCGAATTGTCAGTCAGATCACCAGTCAGGCCGCTGGCGCCCGAATCCGTTACGCTTGCGCGATTCGCCACTGCCCGTTCGCTCCCATGCGCATCATGAGTTTCAACGCCAACGGCCTGCGCTCGGCCGCCAGCAAAGGCTTCTTCGAGTGGTTCACGCAGCAGAAGACCGACGTGCTGTGCGTGCAGGAGACCAAGGCGCAGGAGCACCAGCTGTCCGGAAGCGCCGACTTGGACAGCAAATTCCTGCCCAAAGGCTACAAGGCCTGGTTCAAGGACGCGATCACGAAGAAGGGCTACAGCGGCGTGGCCATCTACAGCAAGCGCGAGCCGGACGAGGTACGCACCGCGCTCGGCTGGGCGCCGTTCGATGACGAAGGCCGTTATCTGGAAGCGCGTTTCGGCAATTTGAGCGTGGTGTCGTTCTACATCCCGTCCGGCTCGTCCGGTGAGCCGCGCCAGCACTTCAAGTACGAAGTGATGGAGTGGTTGAAGCCCGTGCTCGAGGAATGGCTGCGCAGCGGACGCGATTACGTGCTGTGCGGCGACTGGAACATCGTGCGCGCCAAGAACGACATCAAGAACTGGACTTCCAACCAGAAGAACTCCGGCTGCCTGCCGCCCGAGCGCGCCTGGCTCAACGGCATGATCACCGACGGTTGTGGCGACGGTACCCAGGAACCCGACCTGGGCTGGCTGGACAGTTTCCGCGTGGTGAAACCGGACGCCGTCGAATACACCTGGTGGAGCCAGCGCGGCGCCGCGCGCGCCAACAATGTCGGGTGGCGCATCGACTATCAGCTGATCACGCCGACGCTGGGCAAGAAGGTGAAAGGGTGCGCGATTCATCCGGAACCGCGGTTCTCGGATCATGCGCCGTTCGTGGTGGATTACGCCCTGTGAGCACCACGGCGGATACGACCACGCAAGTGTCGTACAAGGGTTGGGCCGGCATCAGGCGCGCCTTCGGCACGCCGTCGGCGCTGACGATGGCGGTGTTCGGTTTCGGTTCCGGACTGCCGTTCCTGCTGATCGCCTCGCAGACCTTGTCCACGCGCCTGCGTGACGTCGGCCTCGATCTGGGCAGCATCGGCCTGATCAGCCTCGCCAGCTTCTTCTATCTGTTGAAGTTCCTGTGGGCGCCGTTGCTGGATCGTTATGCGTTTCCGCTCACCGCGTTCCTGGGTCGCCGCCGTTCCTGGTTGATCGTGTCGCAGGCCGTGGTGACCATCGGTCTGTTCGCACTGGCGTACATGCGCCCGGAATTGAGCGTGACGGGACTCGTTGCCTGGGTGCTCGTGGCTTCGTTCGCGGGTGCGACGCAGGATTCCGTGGTCGATGCCTATCGCATCGAGATCGCGCCGGCCAATTCGCAGGCTGCCTTGGCGGCGACCTACACGCTTGGCTACCGGGTTGGTCTGATCGTCGGCGGCGCCGGCGCGTTGTACATCGCCGAATACGGCAGCTGGACGGCGGCTTATGTCGCGATGTCGTCGCTGATGCTGCTTCCCATGCTCGCGACGTTGTTGTCGCGTGAGCCGGCCGCGGCACCGGAAACGGCGGTGGCGCGCAAGATCGATCTGGCCGGTGCGTTCTGGCAACCGTTCACGAGCTTCTTCGCCCATCACGGATGGGCTTTCGGAATCGCATTGTTGCTGTTCGTCGGGTTGTACAAGTTCCCGGATCAGGTGATCGGCGTGATGGCGGGGCCGTTCTATCTCGATTCGGGTTACACCAAGGCGGACATCGCCACGGTGTCGAAGCTGTTCGGCGTGTGGATGGGCATCCTCGGCGCTTTCGCGGGCGGCGTGGCGGTGGCGGCGTTCGGTTTCCGGCGCATGCTGCTGGTGGCGGTGCTTGGCGTGGCGTTGTCGAATCTCGCCTTCCTGCTCATGGCGCAATACCCGTCGCAGATCTGGTCGTTCTACGCGGCATTGCTGGCGGACAACCTGTGCCAGGGATTCGCCGGCACGGTGTCGATCGCCTTCATGTCATCCCTTACCGATCGCAATTTCACGGCCACGCAGTTCGCGCTGTTGGTGTCGCTGGCGAATCTGCCGGGCAAGTTTGTTGGCGGGGTCTCTGGCTATATCGTCGAGGCGACCTCGTACAGCACCTTTTTCGTGCTGAGCGCGGCGACGGTCATCCCGGCATTGGCGCTGCTGGCATGGTTGTGGCGGCGGATCAAGGAACCTGCCGCACAGGCGTAGTGATGCGGAACGCGGCCGATCGCGGATGACAGGCGACGATCAAGCCGAATAGATGCCACCGAGAATCCGCGGACCGCTCGCGCCACTGACGCTGGGCAGATTGCCCGGAAGTCCTTGCAGTGTGGCATGCGCGAGCCAGGCGAAGCCCATGGCCTCGACGAAATCCGGATCGATGCCGTGCGCCGCGCTCGATTCGACGATGCATTCCGGGAGCATCGCCGCCAGCGCCGACATCAGCGCGGTGTTGTGCACGCCGCCACCGCAGGCGATCACGCGCGCGGTACGCGGCTGCGCGGCGCGCAAGGCATCGGCGATGCTGCGTGCGCTGAGCATCAGCAGAGTGGATTGCACATCCTGCGGGATTTCATTGCCCGCCAACTTGGATTCGAGCCAGCCGAGGTGGAACTGATCGCGGCCGGTGGATTTCGGCGGCGGCAGCGCGAACCAGGATTCGTCGAGCAGCCGCGCGAGCAGTACTTCATCGACCCTGCCTGACAGCGCGAACGCGCCGTCGCGATCGAAACCGTGGCCGGTATGGCGCAGGCACCACGCGTCCATCAATCCGTTCGCGGGGCCGGTGTCGAAGCCGCGCACGTGGCTGCGATCGGCGGCGGCCTGGGCGGCTTGTTTTGGCAGCAAGGTGAGATTGGCGATGCCGCCGAGATTGAGCACGGCGCGATCTTCGTCCGGTGAACTCAGCAGCGCCGCGTGCAGGGCGGGCAGCAATGGAGCGCCGTGGCCGCCGGCGGCGACATCGCGGCGACGGAAGTCCGCCACCACGCGGATGCCCGTGCGTTCGGCGATCGTGTTCGGGTCGCCGAGTTGAAGGGTATAGGGGAATTCTCCGTGCGGGCGATGGCGCAGGGTTTGTCCGTGCGAGCCGATGGCGGTGATCTGCTTGGCTTGCGTGCCGCTGTCGGCGAGCGCGCGTTGCGCGGCTTCGGCGAAGGCGGCGCCGATACGGACGTCGAGTTCGGCGATGTCGTCGAGGGTGAGGGTCGCGGATTGTTGGCCGAGGGTGACCAGGCGCTCTTTCAGTTGGGGCTGCCAGGCGTAGGTGCGGCCGAAGATGAGCTCGGGCTTGCCGTCGAAGCTTGCGATGGCGGTGTCGATGCCGTCGACGCTGGTGCCGGAGATGAGGCCCAAGTAGAGCATTTGGGTTGGAGGGTTGGGGTGTGTGGGAAGGGTAACTGGTTTTGTTTGGGGAATGCTTTGCTTTTGGTTGTTGGTTGTGAAAGTCAAAGGCGTTTCGTCCGCTGCGCGGCCGAGTTCATTTCTTTTGATAAGCGTCAAAAGAAACGAACCAAAGAAAAACGCTTTCCCCGACGAAGCAGCCCCAGAGTTTCGTTGCTATCGGGATTTTTCGACTCGCCCTCCTGGCTCGGTCGAAAAACGGCGCACATCCTTGTGCGCCGCCCTTCGGGTCTCCGGTTGTCTGGGCGTTCAAGCTTTTTTAGAAGCGAAGGACGAAGCAAAGCCGAGCAAAGCTTTTGCTCTTGCTGAAAACTTTGCGAGCCAAACCTGCCTCTAGACCCGAAGGGCGGCGGGCAGGATGCCCGCCGTTTTCCGACCGAGCCATGAATGGTGAGTCGGAAAATCCTGGGGCACTTCCCGCCATGGGATTGCTGTGTCGAGAAAAGCGTTTTTCTTTGGTTCGTTTCTTTGATTCGCGCCATCCATGGCGCTCACCCCTTCGGGGCCGGCTTCGCCGTTCGCACGCGCTCCTGCACGTGCAGTGGCGCTTACCAAAAGAAATGAACTCGGCCGCGCAGCGGACGAAACGCTTTTGATCTTCGCTAAAACGCTAGCGATTAGTCAGCCAGCAACAACAGACAACAGCAGAAAGAGACTTACCCCTTCTTGCCACGCCGCCCCAACGCAGCCGCAACCCGCGTCCCGGTATCCCCGGCATAAATAATGTTCTCAACCTTCGCGATCCGCGTCAGCGCGGGCCCCACCTGTGAGCGGAAGGCCGCCAACTGCACGCCAGACAACGGTTCCGGCGGCGGCATCGTGATCGAGAGCGGGTTGCGATGCACGCCATTGATCCGGAATTCGTAATGCAGATGCGGACCCGTGGCGAGGCCGGTGCTGCCGACGCGTCCGATCATCGTGCCCTGCGCGATGCGCTGGCCGGCGCGGATGTTGCCGAACGCCGACATGTGGCCATAGAGCGTGGAGTAGCCGCGGCCATGATCGAGGATCACGGTGCGGCCATAGCCGCCCTTCCAGCCGACGAAGGAAACGCGTGCGTCGCCCGCGGCCATGATCGGGGTGCCGGAGCCGGCGGCGTAGTCGACGCCCATGTGTCCGCGCATGCGGCCGAGCACCGGATGCCGGCGCATGCCGAAGCCGGAGGTGATGCGTGCGTACGGGATCGGCATGCGGATGAAGCTGCGCTTGAGCGGCCGGCCGTCGGCGGTGAAGTATTCGGGTTTGCCGTCGCGCACGAAGCGGAAGCCGCTGTACAGCTTGCCGCCGGAGGTGAAGGTGGCGGCGAGCACGGGGCCGGTGTTGATCAGTTCGCCTTCGCGCCAGGTCTGCTCGACCACGACGCTGAAGCGGTCGTTGGCGCCGACGTCGGAGTTGAAGTCGATGTCGTACTTGAAGATGTCGTCGGTGAGTGTGTCGATGGCGCCGCCCGAGAGGCCAACCTTGCGCGCGGAGCGGTACAGCGAGCCGCCGACCTTGCCGCTGAGCACGACGGTGCGGGTTTCGGTGGGACGCTCGATCACCTTCTCGGCGACCTTCTCGCCGGCGAGGGAGAGTTCCACACGATGGCTGTCGTCGCGGTCGTAGCGGAAGCTGCGCAGGGCGGCCGGCTTGCCGTCGGCGCCGACCGGCATGTCGAAGGCGAGTTCGGTGCCGGGCTTGAGCTTGGCGAGGGATTTCTTCAGGCCGGGATGTTCGAGCAGGCGCTGCTGGTCGGTTTCCGGCACGTCGAGGCGGTCGAGCAGGTGGCTCAGCGTCTCGCCGTGATTGACGCTGACGATCTGCCAGCTGTCGCCGGTCTGTCCTTGCTGTTTCGACAGCGCCAGCGGCGGCAGGCTCAGCGACATGGTGGTGCGCTGCGCGCCGGCCGGGGCCTGTAGAGTGTTGGAGAAACCGGGCACGATCGCCGCCACGAGCGCGCCGAGCGAGGCGAACAGGCTGGCGTGGGCCCAATGACGGCGCGTCCAGCGGCCGCCGAAGCCGAGGCGCTGACGGAGAGGATCTGAACCGAGCTCGGTGCTGTTGCGTGCCGCGTCGCGAAGATTGTTGGAGAGGACGCGGCGATGGGCTGCGTCTCGCGACAGGGTCGGCTCGGTCATTGCGGTGTCCCGGCCCTAGCGTGAAGGGCGTGTAAGGGCGGTACCATAGACACGCGAAAAGGTAGCGTCAAGTCATTGATGTAACAGGGGGTTTTGGTGGTTTTGCCTTAACGTCGCTTTAACTCATCTTTTACACTAACCTTCACATTTCAACTGCGATCGTCATCTCTCGGATTGTCCCAAGTGCCTGAATCGACCGACCTCCCCCAAGCCCTAGCCCTGATCTCCCGTGGTGCCGATGAGATCCTCAAACAGGAGGAACTGGAGGCCCGTCTCAAGCTCGGCCGTCCCCTCCGGGTCAAGGCCGGTTTCGACCCGACCGCGCCGGATCTGCACCTGGGCCATACGGTCCTGCTCAACAAGATGCGGCAGTTCCAGGACCTCGGCCATCAGGTGATCTTCCTGATCGGCGACTTCACCGGGATGATCGGCGACCCTAGCGGCAAGAACGTCACCCGCAAGCCGCTCACCCGCGAGGACGTGCTGGCCAACGCCGAGACCTACGCCGAGCAGGTGTTCAAGGTGCTCGACCGCGACCGTACCGAGCTGCGCTTCAACAGCGAGTGGTTCGGCCAGATGGCGGCCGCCGACATGATCCGCCTCGCCGCCCAGCACACGGTGGCGCGCATGCTCGAGCGTGACGATTTCGCCAAGCGGTACGCCGCGCAGCAGTCGATCGCCATCCACGAATTCCTGTATCCGCTGGTGCAGGGTTACGACTCCGTCGCGCTGAAGGCCGACGTGGAACTCGGCGGCACCGACCAGAAGTTCAACCTGCTGATGGGCCGCGGCCTGCAGGAGCATTACGGCCAGGCGCCGCAGATCGTGCTGACCATGCCGCTGCTGGAAGGCCTGGACGGCGTGCACAAGATGAGCAAGTCGCTCGGCAACTACATCGGCATCTCGGAGCCGGCGATCGACATCGTCAACAAGACGATGAAGATCGGCGACGAATTGATGTGGCGCTGGATCGAGCTGTTGAGCTTCGAGATCGGCGTCGACGAAGCCAAGCGCTTGCAGGGCGAAGTGGCGGCGGGTCAGTTGAATCCGCGCGACGTCAAGCTGCGCCTGGCGCGTGAGCTGGCCACGCGCTTCCACGATGCCGCGGCCGCCGATACCGCCATCGCAGGCTGGCACGCGGCTGTGCGCGGCGAGGGCGACATGACGCTGCTGCCATTGCGTGAGGTGACGGTTCCTGTCGAGGGGTTGCGCATCACGGCGCTACTGACTGCGGCGGGGAATACCAGCAGCAATAGCGAGGCGAATCAGAAACTGCGCGAACGCGCCGTGCGTGTGAACGGCGCCGTGATCGAGGACGGACACCTGATCTTCAAGCCTGGAGACGAGGTGGTGCTGCAGGTAGGCAAGCGCAACTTCGCACGCGTGAAGCTGGTCGCCGGTTAGGCGCGCGTCAGTCGGTGATCGCGATGGCCGCCTGCACCATCAGCGCCAGCACGCAGCCCAGACCGACGAGCCAGGTGAGGGAACGCAGCGGCGCTTTGTTGGTGAGATAGAAGATGCCGTGCAGGATGCGCGCGCCGATGAAGATCATCGCGAGCAGATTGATGCGCTGCGGATCGAGTCCGCCGAACTGTGCCATCAGCACGCTGGCGGCGAACGGCGCGAACGCCTCGAAGCCGTTTAGATGCGCGGCGTTGGCGCGGTGAACGCGCGGGTTTTCCTGTTTGCTCACCCAGCCGCGCGGATCGCGATTGTCGTAGCGCGGCCCACCCGCTTTGGCGACGAAGACCCACAGATAAGGCAGCAGTGCGGCGATCACGATGCACCAGTAGGCAGCGGCCATCAGCAGTTCCTCCCCTTGGGTGATGGCGCGCAGCTTGACGCACCGGCTTCGTCTTGAACAGCCGTATTTGCGAAAAGAGGGGAGGTTATGCGGTGGACATCCCGCAGCGGCAGGCCATGTCCGAAAATTCGGTGTCGGTGTGATGCGTCGGAACAAAAACTGGCTGCTTGCCTGGCGCGTAGACGAAACGGAACACGTCACCGCACGCATCACGCCGGTTTCCGCAACAGGCAAGCAGCTCCCCGAAGCATTGGGAAACAAGAAAACAGTTCCGCGGTGAAGGCTGCGTATAGGTTGCAAGACGCAATAAAGCCAAATAAAAAGCCCCTCTTCCGCTCGCGGAAAAGGGGCTTCGGAGCCGCGAGTGAATTATTTCGCCGGCGTGGTTTCGGACTTGCCTGACATCATCTTGTCACGCGCGGCACGGAAGGCATTGCCCTGATACCAGTTCGGCCATTGGGCGCCATCCACGAGCACGCGGCCGACGCCGTACAGCGCCTGCAGATCCTCGATCGCACCATCCAGCTTCCACGTCGCATCGAATTGATCAGCGGGCTTGTGGTAGCGCTGTTCGTTGTAGGCTTTCGCAGCGGCTTCGCCGGCGGCCTTGCCGCCTTCGACCAGATCGTCGCCGCCCTCGGCATACAGCGCCGGCACGCCGGCCTTGGCGAAGTTGAAATGATCGGAGCGGAAGTAGGAACCGTTCTGCGGCGAGCTTTCCTCCACCAGCGTGCGGCCCTGCTTGTCGGCGATCGGTTTGAGGATGTCTTCCAGTTCGGAATTGCCCTTGCCCACGACCACGAGATCGCGCGCGCGTCCGGCCACGCCCATCGCGTCGATGTTGATCACACCGACCGTCTTGTCGAGCGGAATGGCCGGATGTGCGACGTAGTACTTGGAGCCGAGCAGGCCGGATTCCTCCAGCGTCACCGCGGCGAACACCAGCGAACGTTTCGGCGCGGGCTGCGCCTTGGCGAACTGTCCGGCGATCTCGATGATGCCGGCCACGCCGGTGGCGTTGTCGACGGCGCCGTTGTAGATGTTGTCGCCGCTGCCGTCCGGATTATGTTCACCTTCGTGCTTGCCGAGATGATCCCAGTGCGCCATGTACACCACGGCTTCATCGGGCTTGTCGGTGCCGGGCAGGATGCCGACGACGTTGCGCGACTGCTTCTCGGTGATCTTGCTCTTCAGGTCCAGCGACAGCTTCGCCTTCAGGGGAATCGCCTTGAATCCGGGCTTGTTGGCGGCCTTGTACATCGCATCGAGATCGAGGCCGGATTCGGCGAACAGCTTCCTCGCCGCATCGGCGGTCAGCCAGCCCTGCACGGGCAGGCGCGGTGCCGGATCGTCGGCCGCGCGCAGGTCGTACTGCGCGCCGGACCAGGAGTTCTTCACCACATCCCAGCCGTAGGAGGCGCCGGGCGTGTCGTGCACGATCAGCGCGGCGGCGGCGCCCTTGCGCGCGGCTTCCTCGAACTTGTAGGTCCAGCGCCCGTAGTAGGTCATGCGCTTGCCTTCGAACAGCGAGGCGTCGCCGGTGTGGAAGCCGGGATCGTTGACGAACATCACCACCGTCTTGTTCTTCACGTCGAGACCGGCGTAGTCGTTCCACTTGCGCTCGGGCGCGTCGACGCCGTAGCCGACGAAGATCAGGTCGCTGCCGTCGATCTTCACTTCCGGCTGGCCGGTGCGGGTGCCGACGACCATGTCGGTGCCGAACTTCAATATTTCCGGCTTGCCGTTCACCTCGAGCTTGAGGTCGGTGGTTTCGTCGGCCGTGGTTTCGGTCATCGGCACATCCTGGAACCAGGCGCCGTTGATGCCGGGCTTCAAGCCGATGCGTTCGAACTGCGACTTGATGTACTCGACCGATTTCTCCTCGCCGGGCGTGCCGGGGCCGCGGCCTTCGAAGGCGTCGGAGGCGAGCGTCTTCACCAGTTCGGCGAAATCGTCGGCGTTGATGTCGTCGGCGAAGGTATGCGTCGGTGCCGGTGCCGCGGCGGCGGGCGTGGACTCCGGCGCGGTCGCGGCTGGCGTGGCGGGTTCGCGCTGGCAGGCGGTGAGAGCGGCCGTGATGGCCAGGCAGAGCAGCAGAGGACGATGACGCATCCGGAACTCCGAAGGACGGGGAGCCCCGGATTCTAAGCGGTGACGCGCGGCGAAGGAGAGTGCCGGCGGTTTACTCGCCGGCAGGCGCGCGCGGCGTGCTGTAAGCGACCGGCGTCGCGCCGGTGACCTTGCCGATGCGGGCGGTCTTATGTACATACAGCACCACTTCGCGCTCGAACACCAGTTCGCCGTCGACGACCGCGTTCGGGCCGATGATGATGCGCGGCTTGCGCTTGCTGCCGAGGCTGATCGGCATCCAGCTCGCGCTCGGCTTCTTGACCTTGATGTCGCCGTGCACGCGCGTGTCGATGCCGACGGTGATGTCGCCGTTGACCGTTTCGATGCCGCCGCCGAGTTCGGTCGCGACCAGGCCGATCGCGCCGTTGACGGTTTCCACGCCCTTGGCGACGTGGCTGCGCCGGTCGACGAAGACGCTGCCGTTGACGGTCTCGATGCCGCCGCTCACCTGCGCACCGGTGCCCACGCGGACGTTGCCGTTGACGGTGCTGAGGCCGCCGGTGGTCACGTTGTTGCCGGCTTCGATGCTGCCATTCACCGTTTCCGCATCACCGGTGCGGGCGCTGTCCTGGAGAGTGACGCTGCCGTTGACGGTGTTCAGGTCGCCATAGGTCTTGCCGGTTTCGGCGGTGATGCTGCCGTTCACCTTGTCGACGTCGGAGCCGTCGGCGGCGAAGGCGGCCGGGCCGGCGAGGGCCAGTGCGATGGCGAGCACGAAGGGGGAAAGACGGCGGGTCGGGGGCAAGACAAACATGGCGGAACTCCAGCGTGCGGCGGGATGGGTGGGGGCATCGGCCCGTTGCGGTGAGCCTGCACCCGCTTCGCTACAATCGCATCTGTCCTAAGTCACTGGCTACAACGACGTGCCCGAAACCTGGCAGTGCCCGAAGTCCGTTGTCCCGCCGGCCCTGTCCGGGCGGAAGGCATCCGGCTCGCTGCTGCGCGGTTTCGTCCTGATCACGATGCTGCTGACGGCCGTTACCGTCGGCGACGCGCAGGCGCAGGCGCAGAAGAGCACGCGCGAGGCCCAGCGCAAGCTCGAGAAGATCAACCGCGAGCTGAAGGACGTCGCCGCCGAACGCCGCAAGCTGGAAGGACAGCGCGGCGATGCCAGCCGGCAGCTGCGCACGGTCGATGAGAAGGTCGGCACCTCGACCCGCGCCTTGCGCAGTACCGAAGCGGAGCTGGTGCAGCAGCAGACCTCGCTGGCCGCACTGCGCGCGAAACGTGACGCCATGCAGAAGAAACTCGGTGCGCAGCGCACCGAATTGACGCAGTTGCTGCGCGCTGCCTACACCGTCGGCGATGACGCGCCGCTCAAGCTGATGCTGTCGCAGGACACCGCCGCCGACGCCAATCGCACCCTCACCTATCACCGCTACCTGCAGCGCGATCGCGCACGGCGCATCGCGACGCTGACCACGGAGCTGGCCGAACTCGAGCGCGTGGAGCGCGAGATCGCCGACAAGCAGACGGCGTTGAGCGTCTCGCGCAAGCAGCAGCGCATGCAGCTCGCCGAGCTGGAGAGCGACCGGCGCGAACGCGCCGAGACCGTGGCCGCTCTCGACAAGCGCTACCGCGATCGCGCCTCGCGTGAGAAGGCGCTCGGCCAGGACGCGAAAGCGCTGCAGAAACTGCTGGCGCAATTGCGCGCCGCCGCCGCGCGTGCCGAGGCCGAACGCCGGGCCGCCGCCGCGGCGGCCGCGCGTGAACGCGAGCGCGATGTGGCCTCCGGCAAGCCGCCGCGCGCGTACAAGCCGCCGATCCAGGTGGCGAAGACCGCGCCGATCCAGGTCGGCGGACTGGGCTGGCCGCTGTCCGGCTCCCTGCTGGCCGGTTACGGCGGCACCATGCCGGACGGGCGCAAGAGTTCGGGCGTGCTGATCGCCGCGCCCGCCGGCACGACGGTGAAGGCGGTCGCCGACGGCACCGTGGTGTTCTCCGAATGGATGACCGGCTACGGCATGATCCTGATCATCGATCACGGCAACGGCTACATGAGCCTGTACGCGCACAACGACGCCCTGCTCAAGGATGCCGGCACGCAGGTCAAGCGCGGCGACGCGGTCGCCAGCGTCGGCAGTTCCGGCGGCCAGGGCCGGCCGGCGCTGTATTTTGAACTGCGTCGCAATGGGCAGCCGGTCGATCCCCGCGGCTGGCTGCAACGACAGTGAGCACGGAACGGTGCGGGTCAGCCTTGTTTAACGAAACCCGTCCGCCGCACCGCATAATCGACTGAACCCGGCTGCCCGCATGCGGTCGAACCCACGTCATTCTGGAGTGTTTCATGCGTCGACCGCTTTCGATTCTCGCCCTCGCGCTGCTGCTGGGGCCGGCGTTCGCACAGGACGTGCCTGCGCAGAGCACGCCGCCCGCGCAAGCGCAGCCGGCCTCGCCCCCCGACGAGAAGGCCGCCGCGAGCGATGATCCGGATGCCGCCGAGAGCGCCGCCACCAAGGTGCCGCTCGAGGAGATCCGGCGTTACGTCAACGTCTACAACGCGGTGAAGCAGGCCTACGTCGATCCGGTCGACGACAAGAAACTGATGTCCTCGGCGATCAAGGGCTTGCTGCTCGATCTCGATCCGCACAGCGCCTATCTCGAGAAGCGCGACGCCCAGGAATTCGACGAAGACACCAGCGGCGCCTACGACGGCATCGGCGTGGAAGTGCAGCAGCAGCCGGACGGCACCGTGCGCGTGATCGCGCCGATCGACGACACACCGGCCGCGCGCGCCGGCATCAAGGCCGGCGACCTGATCACCGCCGTCGACGGCAAGCCGCTCACGCCGGCCAGCGACGAGGATGGCCAGGGCCCGCTGCGTGGCAAGCCCGGCACCGATGTGAAGCTCACCGTCGTGCGCGAGGGCGCCGCGAAACCGCTCGACATCACCGTCAAGCGCGAAACCATCCGCGTGGTCAGCGTGCGCTCGCGCATGCTGGAGCCGGGTTACGGCTACATCCGATTGAGTGCGTTCCAGGCCGACACCGCGTCCGAGTTCGAGAAACAGCTGCGCAAACTGCAGGATGGCGCCGGCGGCAAGCTGCGCGGACTGGTGCTGGACCTGCGCAGCAATCCCGGTGGCCTGCTCACCTCGGCGGTGCAGATCGCCGACGACCTGCTCGACAGCGGCAAGATCGTCAGCACGCGCGGCCGCATCTCCGTCAGCGATGCGGAATTCACCGCGGTGCCGGGCGACCTGATGAACGGTGCGCCGGTGGTGGTGATCGCCGACGCCGGTTCGGCCAGCGCCTCGGAAGTGCTGGCCGGCGCGCTGCACGACAACAAGCGTGCCCGCGTGATCGGCAGCCGCACCTTCGGCAAGGGCTCGGTGCAGACGCTGTTGCCGCTGGACAACGGCGATTCGGTCAAGCTGACCACCGCGCGCTATTTCACGCCCAGCGGCAAGTCGATCCAGGCGCGCGGCATCGATCCGGACGTGGTGCTGAAGCCGGAGAAGGCCGACGCCAAGCCGATGGACTACACCGAGGCGATGCTGCCCGGCCATCTGCGCGGCGACGAGGAAATCGCCGGCAGCAACGCGGGTGACGTGCTCGAAGGCGATGGGCCGATCACCGCCGCGCTGACGGAGTTGAAGAAGCCCTCAGCGACCACCGCGAAGGCGGCGACGCCGGCAGCGGAGACGCGCAAGTAGTCGTCTGATCACCGATTGATCGCGGGATGGCCCGGCGTTTCGCCGCGCCTATTCCGCGATCAGCTTGCACTCGATCTTGATCGGTTCCTGCGCCGCCACCTGCAGCGTGTCCTGGAACATGCCGCAGTCGAGCACGTTGTCCTGCGAGGCCTTGCGCGCCGAATAGACGTTGATGTTGACCTGCGGCTCGCCCTTCTCGATCAGGCCGAGCTGCTTCTCGTCGAAACTCGTGGCAACGAAGTGCGCCGTGCCGCCGCTGGCGGCGAGTTCGATCTGCGCGCGCTTGAGCGTCATCCACGGCTCGCGCGGATCGGCGAGCTTCTGTTGCTGCGCGGCGACGGTGGGATAGCCGAAATAGTCGGCCGACACGATGATGCCTTCCTTCGTCTGCGCCAGCTGCTGCGCCGCCACCGGCGAGAGCGAGACCACGACGTCGAAGGCATCGCTGCGCGGCGCCGGTGTCGCGGCGGGCGGCAGTGCGTCCACGCGTGGTTCGGGCACCGCCGCGCGATCGCATGCGGTCGTCGCCACGAGGAGTCCCAGAACGGTCAGCGTTCGGGAGCAGGCACGGAAGCGCGACGCGGACATTGGCGTTACCTCGGCTTGGCGGGCAGCGGGAAGGGAGTGACGACCTTCTCCCCGGATTCGGCATCGCGGATCGCCGACTGCCCCTTCTTTTCCACTTCCTCGATGCGCACGATGCTGTGCATCGGCACGTGCAGCACGCGCGTGTTGCCGAATTCGTCGCGCAGGCGTTCCTCGGTCGGATCGACCACCACGCCGTCGTACACGTCGAACACGAGGTCGCCGATCTCGGTGAATCCCCAGATGTCGCTCGCCGATACCTGGCGCGCGTACAGCTCGTAGATCTTGCCGTGATTGTGGAAGACGACTTTGAAGAGGGCGGTCTTGGACCTGGTCATGCGGGCATTGTAGGACTGGGGATTCAAACGTGGGGTTGCCCGCCGGCGAACGCAATGATCAACGCGATGATCGCGCGTGATGGCAGCCTAGTACCCGCGCTGCTTGCGCAACCTGCGCGCGATCCCCGCCCGCGCCAGCAGCGCGAACCCCACGCCGAACAGGAAGCCGGCCACGTGCGCCGCCCACGCCACCGCGCCGAATGCCGGACCGATGTAGGCGAACACCACCTGCAGCAGCGCCCAGATTCCGATCAGCAGCGAAGCTGGCGCGCGCACGAATTCCAGAAACACGCCGAGCGGCAGCACCACGCCCAGTCGCGCGCCTGGGAACAGCGCCAGATACGCACCGATCACCGCCGAGACCGCGCCGCTCGCGCCGATGATCAGCCGGTCCGGCACACCAATCACCAGCACCGCCACCAGATTGGCGACCGCGCCGCCGAGCAGGAACAGCAGCAGGAACCGCCACGGCCCCATCATCCGTTCCGCCGGCAATCCGAAGATCAGCAGGAACACCAGATTGCCGAGCAGATGCGCCCAGTCCGCATGCAGGAACAGCGCCGTGATCAGACGCAGCCAGCGTCCGCCGTCCGCCCACGAGCGCAGGATGTCGGCGGGCAGCTGTCCGCCGCTCAGCGCGCCCCATTCCAGCAGCAGCGCGCGCTGCGCTGCATCGGGTCGCGTGCTGGCCCACAGGAATGCCAGCCACAGCAGCGCCACCAGCATCGGCGTGGCCCAGCGCAAAGATGAATGGCGGCGAGTAGGAATCGGAACAAACATGCGGCCGCCAAGATACCCGCTCCGGCCTCGCCATGACCCCTGGCATGAGCGAAATTTTCACATATCGAGGTATAGTGCATGCGGCGGCGTATGTCGGGAGGGCTTCCGGCAGGGACGACGCAGGGCGGGACACATCGCCCGGGTCGCACGGCGCCAGTGCAAATGAAAACGAGACCCTGTCCCTCGGAGAGAACCGTAATGCAAACGCAGAACCGCTACACCCAAATTTCCGCCCTCGCGCTGGGCATTGCCGGCGCACTGGCCTTCGGCCAGGTCCACGCTTCGGCGTTCCAGCTCAAGGAAAACAGCGTCAAGGCGCAGGGCCGCGCCATGGCCGGCTCCGCTTCGGCGCTCGGCGACGCCTCCGTCGTCGTCAACAACCCGGCGCTGATGTCGACCTTCGAACAGAAGACCGTGCAGGGCGACCTCACCGCGATCGATCTGTCCTTCAAGTACAAGGGCGGTGGTACCGATGGCCTCGGCAATCCGCTCAATGGTGGCAACGGCGGCGACGCCGGTGACGTCACCCCGGTCCCGGCGGCGTCCTTCATCCTGCCGCTGAGTGGCAATTTCGAGTACCTGACCCTCGGCGCCATGATCAGCGCGCCGTTCGGCCTGAAGACCGAATACGACCGCAACTGGGTCGGCCGCTATCACGCCGTCAAGTCCGACGTGAAGATCGTCGACCTGACCCTGGCCGCCTCGCTCAAGCTCAGCGACCGCTTCTCCGCGGGCGTGGGCCTGGTCTACGAGCGCGCAGACGTCACGCTGTCGAACGCGATCGACTTCGGCACCGGCGTGTGCAAGCTCGCGCCGACGCTGTGCGGCCCCACCTCGCCGTACGGCCCGCAGAAGAACGACGGCTATGCTTCGGTGAAGGGTGACGACACCGGCATCGGCTGGATCTTCGGCCTGAGCTGGCGTCCGACCGATCAGCTGTCGATCGGCTATACCCACCGCTCCGAGATCGACCTCGACATCGACGGCCGTGCCCGGTTCGAAGTGCCGTCGAACGTCTCGCCGCTGCTGGCGCTGGTGCGTCCGGGCCAGTATCAGAACACCGGCGGCGGTGCCGCGCTGACGACGCCCAGCGTCGACACGCTCAGCGCCACCTACCAGTTCAACGACCGCTTCACGCTGATGGGCGAAATCTCGCAGACCGACTGGCATTCGCTGAAGGAAATCCGCATCCAGTTCGAAAATCCTGTCCAAGAGGACGTGGTCGAGGACTACAGCTGGAAGGATTCGAAGATGTATTCGCTCGGTGGCGAGTACAAGATCAACGACGCCTTCACCCTGCGTGCCGGTATCGCCCGCGATGAATCGCCGATCAGCCTGCCGCATCGCACCCCGCGCATGCCTGACCAGGATCGCAACTGGTACGCGATCGGTCTGACCTGGGCGCCGAGCGAGAACTTCGAACTGTCCGGCAGCTACACGCGCATCCAGCTGGCCGACACGCCGAAGATCGCGCTGGGCAGCGATCCGAATGGTTCGGGCCAGGGCGCGTTCCTGGACGGCAAGTACGACGGTCACGCCAACCTGTTCGGCGTCTCGGCGCAGTACCGCTTCTGAGTCGTTCGACCCTCGTGTCAATCAAGACAGGGCGCCAATGGCGCCCTGTCTTGTTTTTGCGGGATCGGATTGGTCGTGCGAGCCGACGATGTGTGACCGTGTCCTCAACACGGAAGACGGAGCGTCCAGGTCATGCCGGGTTTGATGCACTGCAAGATGCATTACGTCCGGGAACGTTGCACATTGAATCGTTCCAAAAAAATTTCCCGAGTGTTTGGATCGATCTAACTCCAAGAGCGACATGTCGACGAAAAAACGCCTCGAAACCCTCGCGCGCGCGCGACGGATCCTGATGCCGGACGCGGCCTCCGCGGTCCACCGCCGGTTCGTGCATCGCGCCGCGCTGGCGATGCTGATGCTTGGCGGTCTGGGCGCGAACACCGCGATCGCCGCCGACGACGCCCTCAGTGCCGAGGTCAACACCTTCATCGGCACCAAGGACGACGGCAACACCTATCCCGGCGCGTCCGCGCCGTTCGGGCAGATCCAGGTCAGCCCGATCGGCTCGCACTACTCGGGCTGGCGCTACGACGATCCCAAGATCCGCGGCTTCGGGCATTCCTTCATTTCCGGTGCCGGCTGCTGGGAACAGGGCGGACTGGTGTCGGTGCTGCCGATCACCGGCACGATTGGTGCTGGCGGCACGCTCGATACCAGCAATCCCAAGAGTTTCGATCACAAACTCTATGGCGCCGACTACACGCACGAGGGTGAAGTCGGCCAGGCCGGCTACTACAAGGTGCGCCTCACCAGTTACGGCGGCATCACCGCCGAAGCCACGGCGCGCACGCATGCGGCGGCCGAGCGCTACACGTTCGAAGGCGATGCGAAGACCGGACACGTCCTGATCAACGTCGGCCAGGCCGCCGAGCGGCATTCGATCATCGGCAGCACGATCAACGTGGTCGGCGACCGCGTCGTGGAAGGCAAGCTGGTAAGCAAGAGCTTCTGCGGCGGCCAGCAGTACACCACCTGGTACCGCATCGAGTTCGACCGCCCGTTCCGTGCCTTCGGCACCTGGGACGGCGATGGCGCCAATCCGGACGCGCGCCACGCCATGGAGGGCGAGGCCAAGCCCAATGGCGCGTGGGTGAGCTTCGATCTCGGCAAGGATCGCGGCGTCACCGCGATCAGCGCCATCTCGCACGTCGATGCCGAGGGCGCGCGCAACAACCTGCGCAGCGATGGTATGCAGGGCGGCAAACTGCTCGGCTTCGAGGCGATGCGCAAGCAGGCGCAGGCCGCCTGGCAGAAGGAACTCTCGTCCGTGCGCGTGCGCGGCGGCAGCGCCGACGATCGCAAGGTGTTCTACACCGCGCTCTACCACACCTTGCTGCAGCCGCTGATCGGCAACGACGCGGACGGCCGCTATCGCGGCTACGACGAACAGATCCACCGCGCCGACGGCTGGACCTACTACGAATACTTCTCGCTCTGGGACACCTACCGTTCGCAGAACCAGTGGCTGGCGCTGATCCGCCCGCAGCAGTCGCGCGACATCGCCCGTTCGCTGCTCGCCATCGACGAGCAAGGCGGCTGGTTGCCGCGCTGGGGCTACGCCAACTTCGACACCAACATCATGACCGGCGATCCTGTGACGCCGTTCCTGGTCGACCTGTGGCGCTTCGGCGCGCTGCAGGGGCGCGAGCAGGCCGCCTACGCCGCTTTGCGCAAGAACGCGTTCGGCATGCCGCCGTTGCAGTCGCGGCACGCCGGGCGTTCGGGCAATACCAACTATTTGAAGGAAGGTTTCGTCCAGTACGACCGCGCGATTCCCGCCAAGGGAATGGACCTCGATACAACCCATGGCGGTTCGGCGACGCTGGAGTACGCCCTGGCAGACTGCGCGCTGTCGCAGATGGCCGGCGCGCTGGGACATGTCGACGATGCCGCGGTGCTGCGCCGGCGCGGCGGCAACTGGCATCGCGTGTGGGACGCGCAGGCGCGTGACGAAAGCGGCTTCACCGGCTTCCCGCGGCCACGCATGGAAGGTGGCGGCTGGTACAGCCCGCCGCGCGGCGAATACAGCCCGCGTTCGCAGCACGGTTTCCATGAAGGCACCGCCTGGCAATACCAGTGGCTGGCGCAGCAGGACGTCGACGGCCTGGTTGAGGCGATGCAGGGCAAGGACAAGGCGCTGCAGCGGCTCGACCTGTTCTTCGCCTACGACGATCTGCTCGCCGATCCGCAGCAGGGCGCGCGCAAGCACTGGGTGGTCGGCCCCTACAGCTACTACAACCAGTACCGCTACAACCCCAACAACGAGCCCGACCTGCACGCGCCGTGGATGTACACGCTGATCGGCGCGCCGTGGAAGACGGCGACCGTGCTGCGCGCGGCGCAACACCTGTTCACCAACGCGCCCAACGGCGTCACCGGCAATGACGATCTGGGCACGATGTCGGCCTGGTATCTGTTCAGCAGCATCGGCCTGTACCCGGCGGTGCCGGGCACCGGGCAGTTTCTCTTGAATCCGCCGCGCTTCGAGCAGGTCGAGCTCGATCTGGGCAACGGCAAGACCCTGCGCATCGAGGCGCCGGGCACGGATGCGAATCGCGTACAGTACGTGGAGAATGTTCGCTACGACGACAAGTCGCAGCCGCAGGTCTGGGTCGATTGGAAGCGTCTGGAGGAAGGCGGGACGCTCCGGTTCGACCTGACCACGACGCCTCCCGAGCAGGGCTGGGGAACGCGTGCGGAGGCACTGCCGTCTTCGCCGTGTTCGACACGAGGAACGATGCCGTGACAACAGGCAAGCAAGGGACCAGACCGAAGGCCAGCCAGACGAGCAAACGCTCGACGCAGGCCATCACCGTCAACGACATCGCTAAGGCGGCCGGCGTGTCGCGCGCGACGGTGTCGCTGGTCCTGCGCGAAAGCCCGCTGGTGCATGTCGACACGCGCGCCCGCGTGGAAGCGGAACTGAAGAAACAGGGCTACATCTACAACCGCAGCGCCGCCAATCTGCGCCGGCGCACGTCCTCGTCGATCGCGCTGGTGATCAACGATCTCACCAACCCGTTCTTCGCCGAATTCGCCGCCGGCGTCGACGAGGCGGTGGGCGCGCGGGGCTACGTCACGTTGCTGGGCAACACCAGCGAATCGCCGGAGCGCGAGGAAGCGGTGCTGGCGTCGTTGATGGAGCACCAGCCCGCGGGCGTGATCCTCTCGCCGGCCGAACACAGCGACGGCGAGCGTCTGGAGCGTGTGCTCGGCCAGCGCTCGCCGGTGGTCGTGTTCAACCGCGAACTGACCGGCGCGCACTGGGATTTCCTGGTGCTCGACAACCGCAACGGCGCGCGCATGGCCACGGAACACTTGCTGGAACTCGGCCATCGCCGCATCGCCTTCTTCGGCGGCCATGCCGATTCCAGTTCGTGCCGTGAACGCCGTGCGGGTTACGCCGATGCGATGCGCGCGGCGAAGATCGAACCGCTGCCGCACTGGTTCGTCGAGACAGCGCCGACTCGGCTGGCCGCGGCCACGCGCGCCGATGCACTGTTTCTGGATGGCAATGCAGCCAACGTCAGTGCGCAGGACGCACCGACCGCGGCGGTCTGTTACAACGACGCCGTCGCGCTCGGCCTGATGCTCGGTCTGGTGCGGCACGGGCGCAAGCCCGGCGAGGATTTCGCGGTGACCGGCTTCGACGACATTCCAGAAGCCGCCTTCGCCGCGCCGCCGCTGACGACGCTGGCGGTGGATCCGCGCGAGCGTGGCCGGCAGGCGGCCGAACTCCTGTTGCAACGCATCGGCACGAAAGAAGGCGAGGAAAGACAGACCACCGCGCCGGTGCGATTGGTGGTACGAGGCAGCAGTTGCAAACCCAAGGGGGCGGCATCGTGAGCCGGTGCACATCGCGCCGACGCATCGATTCCGAGCGACGGATCGCCGCAACACAACGGATCGCCATCTAAAGCCGTTCGACGGCCGCGGACGGGCGATCGCGCGAGTGGATTTAGATCGTTCAAAACCAATAAAACACATCACTACGAGTTCGATATTCGAAATGCTCTTTGGGAGGAGTGGCATGAAGGGGAATAAGATCCAGACATCCACGCTGGCCGCCGCGTTGCTGACGGTCCTGTCCATGCCGCATGCGGCATATGCACAGTCGCAGCCGTCTGAGCAGCAGCCGTCCGAGCCGCAATCGTCCGAGCCGCAGCCGGCCGCGAGCACCGCGCCGGCCGCCACCGAACTGGAAAAGGTGGCCGTGACCGGCTCGCGCATCAAGCGCGCACAGGTCGAAGGTCCGGCGCCGGTCACGATCATCAGCGCCGACCAGATCAAGCGCGAAGGCTTCTCCAATGTCTACGAGGCGCTGTCCACGCTGACCGAAGTCACCGGCACGGTGCAGGCCGACGTCAACAAGGGGCCAACGCCCAATGCCAGCCCGTTGAACCTGCGCAACCTCGGCCCCGGCCGCACGCTATTGCTGATCGACGGTCGCCGCGTCGCCGATTACCCGCTGCCGTATGAAGGCCGCGGCAACTTCGCCAACTTCAACAACATCCCGATGGCGATGGTGGAGCGCATCGAAGTGCTGGCCAGCGGCGGTTCGGCCATCTACGGCTCCGACGCGATGGCCGGCGTGATCAACGTGATCCTGAAGAAGAACTACAACGGCGACGAAGTGCGGCTGAAAGGCGGCACCACCACGCGCGGTGGCGGCGATTCGTTCGACCTGTCCTGGGTCGGCGGACGCACCGGCGAGAAGTGGAGCGCCACGTACGGTCTGCAATGGAGCGGCCGCGAGACGCTGTTCGCGGGGGATCGCGAGTTCGTCGATTCCGATTACGAGCCCTCCTCCCGCGTCAAGCCGCTCGTCAACGACGCCTGGCCGTGGATCTGGGGCGTGGAACTGATCGACGTCAACAACAAGCAGCGGATCACGCCACCCACTGGCGCCTGCGATCGCTTCGAGGATCTGCCGCTGCACAATTTCGTCGGCAACGAAGGCAACGCGCCCGAGTTCCCCGGCTACAGCTGCACCCAGGGCAAGGGCAATGCGCTGTGGAGCCTCCGCAACGGTTCCGACAACAAGTCGGCGTTCGGCAATTTCCAATACAACTTCGACAACGGCATGGAGGCGTGGGTCAGCGCCTCGCTGTGGGACAGCGAAGGCGAATCGCGCCAGGACGAAGCGCTGCGATTCACCCTACTGGAAGGCCGCGGCGGCAGCTGGTACGACCCGCAACTGGGCCAGCGCATGCAGGGGCGTCGCGCCTTCACCGTGCGCGAAGCCGGCGGCAGCCGCACACCGTTCCTGTTCTATACCAATGAACGATCCTGGGACGTGGCGGGCGGTTTGCGCGGTCACTTCGGCGACAAGTTCGACTGGGACGCCACGATCGGCCGCACCGAATACAAGGTGGATTTCAGTTTCCCCGCCATCGTGCAGGGCGCGATCGACAATTATTTCCTCGGTGCGCAGCAGGGTGTGACCGCCGATGGCACGCCGATCTACACGCTCAACCAGGAACGTTTCTGGAGCCCGATGTCGGCCGATGCGTTCCGCTCCATGACCACGCATGGCCACAGCAGCGCCGAGTCGTGGATGAATCAGGCGCAGTTCGCGGTCAATGGCGAACTGTTCAATCTGCCGGCGGGTCCGGTGGGATTCGCTGGCGTGCTGGAAGCCGGCTCGCAGGGCTATCGCCTGCGTCCGGATCCACTCACCTACGGTCCGAACAAGCAGTACGACCAGCCCGGCGGCGTGAACCAGGGCGGCGGCGATCGCAAGCGCTACGCGGCCGGCGTCGAGTTCAAGTTCCCGCTGCTGGCCTCGTTGAATCTGACCACGGCCGGCCGCTACGACCACTACAAGGACGACAGCCGCAAGGAAGGCAACTTCACCTGGAACACCGGCCTGGAATGGCGTCCGGTCGAAAGACTGCTGCTGCGCGCCGCCTACAACACCACGTTCCGCGCGCCGGACATGCATTACCTGTTCGCCACCAGCGGCACCGGCACGCAGGAAGACGCCGACATCGCCAACTGCGTGCGGCGCGACATGCAGCCCAGCTGCGGTACGCAGGACCTGTACTACCGCCATGACATCGCCCGCACTGGCAACCTGAATCTCGAGAGCGAGACCGGCAAGTCGTGGAGCGCCGGCTTCGTCTGGGATGCGACCGACAATCTGTCGTTGAGCGCGGACTACTGGCGCATGACCATCGACAACCAGGTCCAGGATTTCAGCATTACCGACATCCTCGAACTGGAAAGCGAATGCATCAACGGCGTGCCGAAGAACGCGGGCGACCCGCTTCGCGTGACGCCCGGCTCGGCCGAATGCAGCAGCATCACCTCGCGCGTGACCCGCAGCGCGCCGGGCACGAACGCGTCAGGCTTGCCCGACAGCAACTATCCGTTGGGACAGGTGCGCTCGGTATTCAGCGGCCCGATCAACCTCTCTTATCGTGAAGTGGCGGGCGTCGACGTATCCGCGCGTTATCGCCTCCCGGCCACCGCATGGGGCGACTTCAGCTTCGCCTTCAACTACACCAATCAGCTGAAGACCAACACGCGCCGCGACAAGGGCTCGCCGTTGATCGAGGGGCGCGACGACGAAATCCGCACCTTCGCCCGCGCCAGCGTCAGCTGGGAACGTGGTCCGTGGACCGCTACCCTGTTCGCCAACCGTCTCGGCCACACCAACGGCGATCGATACGGCGAATGCGCACCGACATTGCCGGGCCAGGACGCCAGCGTGTGCAGGCACGTGAGCAAGTTGAAGGCGCCGATCTACTTCAATCTCACGGCCGGTTACCAGCTGACCGAACAGGCCCGCGTCAATCTGTATGTCGACAACTTGTTCGACGAGGCCGAATACAAGGATCCGTACAAGATGTTCTTCATCTACGCCAACGAGCGCGTGTTTTCGCGAGTGGGTCGCGAGATCTCCGCGGAATTTGTCTATAAGTTCGATTGATAGCAATCGCGCCGGGACAGGCGGGGAGGAAGCGGATGCGGCATGCGGGATGGCGTCGACGCGGGTGGCCGGTGGTCATGGCCGTGCTGCTGTTGGGGGCATGGATCGGGTTCGCGCAGGCGGCACCGCCGGTATCGGTGCCGCTGCATGACGGTTGGGAATTTCGTCTCGCAACCGACGATCCGGCGATCACAAAGCAAGCGGAAGCCGCGCGCTGGCACGCCGCGCGCGTGCCCGGCAACGTGCATACCGATCTGCTCGCGGCCGGGCTGATCCGCGATCCTTACGTCGGCGCGGCGGAAGCCGAGTTGCAGTGGATCGGATTGTCGCGCTGGGAATACCGCACCCGCTTCGACGCAGGCGCGGACGTGCGCAAGCGCGCGCACGCGGTGCTGGTGTTCGAGGGCGTGGATACCTTCGCCGACATCTGGTTGAACGGCGAGCGCCTGGCCACGACCGACAACAGCTTCCGCACCTGGCGCATCCCGGTCGACGGCAAGCTGCGCAAGCGCGGCAACGAACTGATCGTCGTGTTCGATTCGCCGATCCGCCGGCTGCTCCCGCGCGTGCAGGCGATGCCGCACAAGATCGCCGGCAACTATCCCTCGCCCTACGGCGACGAGCCGAAGGACGCCATGACCGGCAACTTCGCGCGCAAGCCGGGCTATCACTACGGTTGGGATTGGGGGCCGCGCTACGTGACGGCGGGCTTGTGGCGCCCGGTGCGGCTGGAAGGCTGGGATGCGGCCCGCATCGCGGACCTGCAGGTCGTACAGCACACGCTGAACGCGGAACGCGCCGACGTCGGCGCGCGCGTCCGGATCGAAAGCGACAAGGCGCGGACTGCATCGCTCGAGATCGTTGTCACCGCTCCCGACGGCAAGCCGCTGCCCGCCATCCGCCAGGACGTCACGCTGCGCAGCGGCGAGAACGATGTCGACGTGTCGGTGCAGATCGCGCAACCGCGCCGCTGGTGGCCGGTCGGTTATGGCGAACAGGCGTTGTACACCGTCGAGGCGCGGCTGGCCGGTCGCGGCTCGCAGGACAGTCTGCGCAAGCGCATCGGATTGCGCACGGTCGAGTTGCGCCGCGACAAGGACGAGAAAGGCCAGGGCTTCGCTTTCGTGATCAATGGCGTGCCGATCTTCGCCAAGGGCGCCAACGTCATTCCCTTCGATGCCTTCCCCGCGCGCGTTACGCGCGAACGCCTGCGTCGCGACCTCACCGCCGCGCGCGATGCCAACATGAACATGTTGCGCAACTGGGGCGGCGGTTATTACGAGAGCGACGACTTCTTCGACATCGCCGACGAACTCGGCCTGCTGATCTGGCAGGACTTCATGTTCGGCGGTGGCATGCCGCCGGCCTTCGATCCGGAGTTCAGGGCCAACGTCGTCGCAGAAGCGCGCGACAACGTGCGCCGCATCCGTCATCACCCAAGCGTGGTGCTGTGGTGCGGTAACAACGAAGAAGAAACGGCCTGGAAGGACTGGGGGCACAGCAAGACCTTGACCGACGCCGATCCCGCCTTCGCCAAGACGGTGTGGG
This sequence comes from Luteimonas panaciterrae, assembly GCF_020511115.1. Taxonomy (GTDB): domain Bacteria; phylum Pseudomonadota; class Gammaproteobacteria; order Xanthomonadales; family Xanthomonadaceae; genus Luteimonas; species Luteimonas panaciterrae. The sequence continues at coordinate 325,499 of NZ_JAJAVH010000008.1, read as the reverse complement.
AGGGCTACGTGCAGCTGTTCGGCCGCGACCTGCGCCAGGTGGTGGCCGAGGAGGGCGGCGGCATTCCGTACTGGTCGAGTTCGCCCAGCAACGATCTCGACGAGAAGGCCAACGACACCGATCGCGGTGACAAGCACTACTGGGAAGTCTGGGGCAATCCGGCGCGGCCGCCGGAAGCGTATCTCGATGTCACGCCGCGTTTCATGTCCGAGTATGGCCTGCAGGCTTGGCCTTCACTGCGCACGGTCGACACGTTCGCCAAACCCGGCGAACAAGGCATCGATGCGCCGGTGATCCGCGCGCACCAGAAATTCCTGGCCGGCGACGGCAATCAACGCCTGCTGCTCTACATCCGTCGCGAGTACGGCGAGCCGCGCGACTTCGCCGATTTCGTTTACCTGAGCCAGCAAGTGCAGGCCGAAGGCATCGAGCTGGCCGCCTTGCATCACCGCGCTTCACGGCCGCGCACGATGGGATCGTTGTATTGGCAACTCAACGATGTCTGGCCGGGCGCGTCGTGGTCGAGCCTGGACTACTACGGACGCTGGAAGCCGCTGCACTTCCACGCACGCCGATTCTTCGCGCCGCTGGCGATCGCGCCGCTGCGCAAGGACGGCAAGACCCGCGTGTCGCTGATCTCGGATCGGACAACGCCGGTGGAGGCGGAGTGGCGCCTGCGCGTGCTGGATTTCGGCGGGCGACTGCTGCGCGAGAAGCGCAAACAGGTAACGCTGCAACCGCTCGGCGCGCAGCAGGAAGCTGTCTTCACCGACAAGGAACTGCTGCGCGGCGCCGATCCGCGGCGCACGGCCGCAGTGTTCGAACTGTGGGTGGAAGGACGCGCGGTTTCGCGGCGCGTGGTCTATTTCCGCCCCGCCAAGACCTTGATCTGGCCGAGGCCAACGGTGCGTGCTTCGCTGCGTCCCGATGGTGATGGTTATGCGCTCGAGTTGCACGCGCGCAGCTTGATGCGCGGCGTCTGGCTCGACTTCGGCGATCGCGACGTCGGCCTGTCCGACAATACCTTGACCCTGCTGCCCGGCGAACCGGTCCATCTGCACCTGCGCACGGCGGAGACACCCGATGCGTTGACGCGTGCGCTGCGGCTGCGCTCGCTGTCCGGATCGCCCGATCCGGTCTGGGAGGCCTCGACGCAGGCCGCCGTATCCGACATGACACCTTCCGAAAGCGCGGAGTCAGCCAGTCCATGATCACGAAACCCTTGGTCGTGCTCTGTCTCGCGGCCGTCTTGCTGCTGGTCCAACCCGTCGCGCCCGCGATGGCGGTGAATGCGGGCAAGGCGGATGCCGCGACGATCACCGACGCCGAAGCGGCGAAGCTCGCCGCACGCGTCAAGGAAGAAACCCGTCACGCCTGGCGCAACTACTGGCGCTACGCACGCGGCCACGACGATCTCAAGCCGCTGAGCAAGGCCGCCCGCGATTGGTATGCCGAACCGCTATTGATGACGCCGGTCGACGCGCTCGACACGCTGTTGTTGATGGGGCTCGACAAGGAAGCGGCGCAGGCGCGCGAACTCATCGTCACGCAGCTGTCCTTCGATCGTGATCTCGATGTACAGAACTTCGAGATCACCATCCGCCTGCTCGGCGGCCTGTTGTCCGGGTATCAAATCACCGGCGATGCGCGTCTGCTGAAGCTCGCAGAGGATCTCGGTCAGCGTCTGTTGCCGGTGTTCGAATCGCCGACGGGTCTGCCGTACACCCACGTCAACCTGCGCACCGGCAAGGCGAGCGGCAAGGTGAGCAATCCCGCCGAGACCGGCACGCTGCTGCTCGAATTCGGCATGCTGAGCAAGCTCAGCGGCAAGCCGGTGTTCTACGACAAGGCCAAGCGCGCGCTGGTGGAAACCTATAACCGTCGCGCGAAGGATACGGGCCTGGTCGGCGCCGCGATCGATGTCGAGAGCGGCGAGTGGACGGATCCTGACGCGCACATCGGCGGCGGCATCGACTCCTACTACGAGTACCTCTACAAGTGCTGGCGCCTGTTCGGCGACGAGGATTGCAAGCGCATGTGGGAGACCAGCATCGTCGCGGTCAACCGCTACCTCGCCGACGAAGTCCGGCAGGGCGAGCTGTGGTACGGCCATGCCGACATGCGCACCGGACGGCGTACTGAAACGCGTTACGGCGCGCTGGATGCCTTCATGCCGGCCCTGCTCGTGCTCGGTGGCGATGTCGAGCGTGCGCGCCGGTTGCAGGATTCCGGTCTGAAGATGTGGCGGCTGCATGGCATCGAGCCAGAATCCCTGGACTACGCCGAGATGAAAGTGCTCTCGCCGGGTTATGCGCTGCGTCCGGAGATCATCGAATCGGCGTATTACCTGCATCACTACACTGGCGATGCACGCTACCGTGCGATGGGGCGCGAGTTCTTCGAGGACTTCGTCCGTTACTGCCGCACCCGCAACGGCTACGCCGCGTTGCAGGACGTGCGGACAAAGGAGAAGAAGGATTCGATGGAAAGCTTCGTCTTCGCCGAGACGTTCAAGTACTTCTATCTGTTGTTCTCGCCCAAGGACACACTCGATTTCGATGGCGTCACCTTCAACACGGAGGCGCATCCGTTGCGCGCCGTCGCGCCTGGATCCAAGAAGTAACCGGACAGGAGAGGCGATCGCGGGCCACCAAATCCCACCGCGGCGCCATCGCGTGCCGTGGCCGGGTCCATGAAGCACGATCCATGAAGCATGGGAATAACCGCAAACTGATCCCGGAGGCGTCGACGATGATCCGCAACTCCCGCAATCTGCTTCTCGCATCCACACACACGTTACTGCTCGCTGTATGTGCCCTCGCACCCGGCAAGGCTCATGCGGAGTCCGCCATCTACGGCGGCGGTCCGTTCTACAGCGGTGGCCAGTCCGTCATGGACGATCTGCGCGGATCGGGCTTCACCACCGTGATCCTGTGGAGCTTTCACATCGAGGACAACGGCGATCTGGTCTACAACGATATTCCCGTGGTCAAGAACGGCGCCTACATCGGCGATGCCAACTGGCCCACGCGGCTGGCCACGCTCAAGACCGCGCCCACTTCCGTCAACCGCATCGAAGTGTCCATCGGTGCCTGGAGCGTTCCCGACTTCGAACGCATGGCCAAGCTCGTCAACGGCATCGCGACCGGTTGCGGCACCACCATCGTCTGCGGCACCGGCAGCAACAGCATTCTGTACAAGAACTTCCAGGCGCTGAAAACGGCGACCGGCGCCGACGCAGTGAACTTCGACGACGAGAGCGCATACGATCTGACGCCCACCACGCAGTTCGGCCAGATGCTCTCCGGTCTTGGCTACAAGATCACCTTCGCGCCGTACACGCAGCAGACCTTCTGGAAGAATCTCAAAACCAACCTCGGCAGCACCGTCGATGGCATCTACCTGCAGGTGTACGACGGCGGCGCGGGCAACGATCCCGGCGCCTGGTCGACCGCGATGGGCATGACCGTCGATCCCGGCTTGTGGTCCAGGCACGGCAGCGGCTGCAGCAGCGGCGACAGTCCGGCCAGCGTGCAGACCAGGATGACCAACTGGAAGAACTCGGCCGGCATCGTCGGCGGCTTCATGTGGCTCTACGACGACATCCAGGCCTGCTGGTCGCAAGGCACCACGGCGCAGTACGCGGCCGCGATCAACAACGCCGTCAGCGGCAACGCGACGCCGACCGCGAACTTCTCCTACAGCCTCTCGGGCCTGACCGCGAACTTCACCGATGCATCCACAGACAGCGACGGCACGATCGCCTCGCACAGCTGGAACTTCGGCGATGGCGCGTCTTCCACGTCGACCAATCCGAGCCACGCCTATGCTTCGGCCGGCAACTACACGGTGACGCTGACCGTCACCGACGATGACGGCGCCACCGCGACCAGGACCCAGACGCTTTCCGTCGGCGGCAGTCCGAATCTCGCGCTCAACAAACCCGCGACGGGCTCGACCGCCTGCAACAGCAACGAATCGCCGGCGAAGGCCGTCAACGGCAGCGTGTCGGGCGGCACCACCGACAAGTTCTGCACGCTGGCTTCCGCGAAATGGCTGCAGGTCGATCTGGGTTCCGCGCAGACGGTGAGCAGCTTCACGGTGAAGCATGCGGGCGCGGGTGGCGAATCGGCATCGTGGAATACCAAGGCGTTCAACATCCAGCTGTCGTCGAACGGTTCCAGCTGGACAACGGTGACCACCGTCAGCGCCAACACCAGCGACGTCAGCACGCATGCGATCACGACGCAATCGGCGCGTTACGTGAAGCTCAACATCACCACGCCGACGCAGAACGGCGATGCGGCCGCGCGCATCTACGAGTTCGAAGTCAGATAGCGCACTCTTGCCGTTCGGAGATTCTCGCGCCGCCATTCCGGACAAGTGGCGGCGCGAAAAGTCTTCAGGAAGCGTCATGCGGTATTTGCCGACTCGAATGTCGCGCGGACTTCCGCTGTTGATGCACTGCAAAATCGCGACGGAAAGTATGCGGTCATGACCGCAGATTGCGGATTTATGCCGTGCATCTCTATTCAGTTGTGATTAGAGTCACTATTAACGATTGCCGCATCACCCGAAACCATCGCCGCCCAGGCGCATGATTAGCCCAACAGTCGTCGTCTCGGGAGACCGGGCAACAGCCCGGTGGCGGCGGCAGAGGGGGTAGGGGCATGTCAATCCAGGTATCTCTGCGCGGACGAAGAGCGCGCGCGCTATCGGCCACGCTGGCATTGTTCTGCCTGGTCGCGCCGGGCTGGGCAGCACAACTCAACAACGCGACCGCCACGGGGACGACTGGTTTCAATTCCAGTTCGACCAAACCCTATCCGGCGACGCTCACCACCACTTATGCGGTCACCGGCGCGAATGTGCAGATCGTCGCCAACAATGTGCCGCTGACCACGCTCGGCGGTGCCACCGCGGCGATGTTCACGCCGAACGTGCCGACCACGACCACAGGCATTCAAATGCAGACGAGTGGCGCGGCGTGCAGCTTCGCCAGCAACGCCGCGACCAGTGTCGCCTGTCCGAACATCGGCACCTTGACGATCAGTTTCAGCCGGCCGGTCACCAATCCGATCTTGCATTTCGTCGGGCTCGGCAGTGTCCGCAGCGTCACCGGCGATACCGTCACGATCACCGCCGCCCGCGCCACCCACGCCATCGCCAGTTCTGTTCCGGCCGGCGCCACCATGACAGTGCTGCCGGGCGCGGTGAACCTGCAGACCACGGGCGGCGGCAGCGCGTTCGACCTGATCAACCCGACTTATAACGGCACCAACTGCTCCACGATCGCCGCGCCGGCAACCCAGCTCGCCGGCTGTGGCAGTGTGCGCATCAATGGCACGGTGACGTCGGTGACGTTGAATGTCGGCATGTCCGGCACTCGTAACTTCTTCAGCGCGACCATCGGCAACGCGCTCGGTGACGATGGCTATATGGTCACGACCACTGTCGACGAAGACTTCGGCGACGCACCGGCCACCTATGATCCGACCGAGGCGGCCAGCCACATCGTCGACGGCATCCGTCTGGGCGCCACGGTCGATGCCGACAATACCAATGTGTTCAACACGACGCCGGCGGTCACTCCGAGCCCGAACGCGGTCGCCGCCGGTGGCGACAACAACGGTGCGGCTGGCGATGGCGCCGATGAAAACGGTCTGACCACGCCATTGCCGACCTTGCATACCGGATTGATCGGACAGGCCTATGCTCTGACGCCAACACTCAGCGGCAGCACCGCCGCGGGCACGGTCTGCGGCTGGATCGACTTCAATCGCAACAATGTGTTCGATACCGCCGAAGGTGTGTGTAACGCGGTCGCCAGCGGCGCCACCTCGACCACGTTGAACTGGACTGTGCCGATCGCCACCACCGCCGGCCGCAGTTACGTGCGTTTGCGTGCGACCCAGGGCACCCAATTGACTACCGCCACTCCGACCGGCCGCGTCGACAGTGGCGAGGTCGAGGATTACATGATCGAGATCAAGCCAGTGATCCGGGTGATCAAGCAACTCAACCCGACCACGGATACGGGCCTGTTCGATCTCAGGATCGGCGGGACCACGTTCGCCGCGGCGGCCGGCCACAACGGCACGACCAACTTCCGTACGCTTTACCACAGCAGCGCTTCCGGCGCCCCTGACCTCACGGTTGCGCAGGACATTACCACCACGCCGATCACCACGACCGCAAGCGAAGCGCCGACCGCGTCCACCACGAAGCAATATGTCACCACGTATGCCTGCGTGAATGGTGCGGGCGCCACGGTCGCCACCGGCACCGGCACCAACGTCAACCTGACTCTGCCGGTCTCTGTGACCGGCGCCGCGGCCAATGGCCGTGCGCAGGCCGTCACCTGTACGTTCACCAATCGTGTGGCCACTGCGGATCTATCTATCACCAAGACCAATAACGCCACGACCGTTCCGTTGGGTGGTACCACTACCTATACATTGACCGCTTGTAACGCTGCCGGTTCGGATTCCGCTAACGGTGCCGCGATCAACGACACTCTGCCGAGCGGCATGACGCTGCTCGCGCCATGGACTTGCGTGGCCAGCGGCGGCGCGAGTTGCTCGGCGGCCAGCGGTGGCACGGCCGGCAGCCAGCTGGTGTCGCTCACCACACCGCTGCTCCCGGGCGGCGGTTGCGTCACGGTGACGGTGCCGGTGCAGCTCAGCTCCAATCCAGGCGACTTCTGAGGCTATGCCACATCAACGCCGACACTCGTGACGCCAGCACGCATGCGATCACGACGTAGTCGGCGCGCTATGTAAGGTTCAACATCACCACGCCGATGTAGGGCAGCGATGTGGCTGCGCGCATCCACGAATTCGAAGTGCGATAGGCATTCGTATTCAAAGTGCAGTCCTGCAACGATTGAAGAGAGTGTCGGGAGCGCGGGAAAAACGCACTTACTATGCTGGCTGCATATGCGCACAGGGATTGTGCCAAGTCATCTACGGCGACTGCGAGTCAATCTCATCGACTCCCTTGTGATGCGTTTCGTCAAACGCAAGACGCTCGCTGAATCCATTCCGATTTGAGAATTTGATCACTGCGCAAGCGGCGCGGGTCAATATCGTCCGTTCACCGCGTATCGGCAATCAGTTCGCTGCCTGTCATTGGCATGTGGGCATCTTCGCGAAGCCGAGTATTCGGAAGCGACAAGACCCGGCGCGTTCATGTGATCGCGGCAGATCAGGATTCCGAAAGCCTATCGAGAGTGCGTTCCACTTATGGAGTGCATTGCGTCGAGACGACGTATTGCAGCGTGCGCGACGTCCTCAAGGAAGGAATCTCGTTCAATGACGTGCATCTGGCCTATGCCGCCGGCCTATATGACTATCTTCCCCAGAAAGTGGGAACAACACTCTTCCGACGAAAACCGCCGCGAACGTCGCGACGAACTGCGCGAGGACGAAGATCGGCGCATCGGACGGCCGGATGCCAGCGAACGTGTCGGTCAGCGCCCGCGCCAGCGTGACGGCCGGATTGGCGAACGAGGTGGACGCGGTGAACCAGTAGGCGGACGCGATATACGCCGCCACCGCCAGCGCCACCGACATCGTGCCCTGACGGCTCGCACCGAAGATCACCAGCAGCAATCCGAACGTGGCGACGAACTCGCTCCACGCCTGGGAGAATCCTTCGCGCGGATGCTGCGAAAGCGAGAACAGCGACAGATCGAACATCGCGTGCGCGGCCGCCACGCCGATCAGCGCACCGGCGATCTGTATCGCGCCATAGGCAAGTGCATCGCGGGCAGAGAGTTCGCCGCGCAACAGCATCGCCAGCGACACGGCCGGGTTGAAATGCGCGCCCGACACCGGCGCCAGCATCTGGATCAGCGCGAACAATCCCGCGCCAGTCGCGAGTGCGTTCGCCAGCAGTGCGAGCGCGACGTTGCCCGTGGACAACCGTTCGGCCATGACGCCCGAACCGACCACGATCGCCAGCAGGAACGCGGTGCCGAACCCTTCCGCGAGCAGGCGTCGCGACAATGCGACATCAGACATGCCCGATGGCCTTGATCTCGTTGTGCAGCGCCAGGCGGTCGAGCTTCTCCAGCGGCAGGCTGAGGAACAGCCGGATGCGATGCGCGATGGCCTGCGCCGTCTTCGCGAACGCGGCGCGACGCGTGGCCTCGTCACCTTCCACGTGCGAAGGATCGGCGAATCCCCAATGCGCGGTCATCGGTTGTCCTGGCCAGTAGGGACAGGCTTCGCCGGCGGCGTTGTCGCAAACGGTGATGATGAAATCCATCTGCGGCGCGCCGGGTTCGGCATAGACGTCCCAGCTCTTGCTGTGCATGCCGGAAGTGTCGCAACCCAGGTCTTCCAGGGTCTCGAGCGCGAGCGGATTGACCTGTCCGGCCGGCTGGCTGCCGGCGCTGAATCCGTGGAAACGGCCTTCGCTCAATTTGGTGACCAGGCCTTCGGCCATGATGCTGCGGGCGCTGTTGCCGGTACAGAGAAACAGGATGTTGTAGGTGGGTTTGCTCATGGCGTTGCGAGTCGTTTGGACATGCAGGTGGCGGTGGCGGGACACAGCGCGCGGAATTCCGCGGTCTCCCGAATGGATGCCGGTGCGGCGCCGCGATCGGCGACGACGTAGCCGTGTTTGGAAAAGAACGGTGCGGCGGTTTCGGTCAGCAGCAGAAGTTCGCCCACGCCACGATCGCGTGCCGTCGTTTCCAGGGCGGCGAGCAGTCGGGAGCCGTGGCCCGCGCCGCGGATCGAAGGCGCCAGCACGAGCGAACGTAGCAGGCCCACGTTTCCAAATGCCTGCAGGCCGACCGCGCCGACGATGCCGTCCGCGCCCTCGGCGACGAGGAACTCGACCCGGCTCTGATCGGGAGCGTTCTGATCAAGATCCAGAACCGGCAGATGCGCGTCCGCGAGCAGATCGCGGATGCGCTCCTCGTCCTGAGGCGTGGCCGGTCGGATGTTCATCGGCAGCAGCTGGCGCGTGAATCGGTGCCGCAGGTGGAGGCGTTCGCGGCTTCGGCGCCGTTGCGTCCCTCGCCATAGACGGGAATATCGCCCATCGTGTGGAACGCTTCCCACACCACGCCTTGCGGATCCTCCAGCCAGTGCTTGTCGGAGCGGGCGTAGCAGCAATTCGCTCCCGGCTCGGCATCACCGCCCAGATCGGCGGTCGCCGCGCGCGCCTGAATTTCCGCCAGCTCCTCGGCATTCTCGGCCTGGATGCCGAGGTGGTTCACGCCGGTGGCGTCGGTGCGCGTGGAGATGGCGAAGTTCACGCGCGGATCGTCGAGCATCCATTTGGCGTAGTCGTCCTTCTGCACGGTGGGTGCGGTGGCGAACAGCCCCGAATAGAAGCGGATGCTGTCGGAGAGATTCTTGACGGAGACATGCACGTGCAGGCGTTTCATGGAGGCCTCAGATCGGGTGGACGGGTGGTCAGGTGGCGGCGGTCTTGCAGGCCGCGTCGGAGACCTCGCACGAGGAGCCGGCGCAGCAGTTGTCGGTGAGGAAGCGCAGCAGCCCGTCCATCGCCGGGAAATTGGCCGAATAGATGACGAACCGGCCGTCCTGCCGGGACTGGGTGAGTCCGGCGTTGGTCAGCTCCTTCAAATGGAAGGAGAGCGTGGCCGGACTGATCTCCAGGCGCTCGGCGATCCGGCCCGCGGGCAGGCCGGCGGGGCCCTGCTCGACCAGCAGGCGGAACACGGAGAGGCGGGTCTCCTGGGCAAGGGCGGCGAGAAGGCTGGCGGCTTGATTCGTTTCCATATTTCGACCATAATGGAAATATAGAAATGAATCAAGTGGCTGGAACCTGCCGCCCCTCTCCGCTGTCTGACCTCCCCGACTGCATCGTCGAGACTGCTCAAGCCTCCGAAAAGCGCCCGGGCGTTCCATTAACGGAACGCTGGGGAACTTTCCTGTCCCTTAGCAGTCATAGGTGCTCACTGCTAATATGGCCCCCATGACCGAGACTACCCTTCGCTATCCCCTGGTCACCAACAACCTGCCGGTGCCGAGTGCGCTCGGCTCGCTGGATGCCTACGTGGGTGCGGTGCACCAGATTCCCGTCCTCACTGTCGAGGAGGAGCAAGCGCTCGCGCATCGCTTCCGCGACGAGGAAGACCTCAATGCCGCGCGCGAGCTGGTGCATTCGCACCTGCGCTTCGTCGTGCATGTGGCCCGTGGCTACAGCGGCTACGGTTTGCCGCTCGGCGACCTGATCCAGGAAGGCAACATCGGCCTGATGAAGGCCGTCAAGCGCTTCGATCCCGAGATCGGCGTGCGTCTGGTGAGCTTCGCCGTGCACTGGATTCGTGCCGAGATGCACGAGTTCATCCTCAAGAACTGGCGCATCGTCAAGGTCGCCACGACCAAGGCGCAGCGCAAGCTGTTCTTCAACCTGCGCAAGAGCAAGACGCGCCTGGGTTGGATGAACGCCGAGGAAGTGCGCGCCGTGGCACAGGACCTGAACGTGTCCGAGCGCGAAGTGCTGGAGATGGAATCGCGCTTGTCCGGCCGCGACATCGGCTTCGACGCGCCCGCCGACGAGGACGACGAACATGCGCCGCCGTCGCCGGCCGCGTACCTGGTCGCCGAGAACGAAGATCCGTCGCAGGCCTACGAGCGTGCCGACAGCGAAGACCATCAGCTCGACCTGCTGCGTGAGGGCATGAGCCGTCTGGATGCGCGTTCTCGCGACATCATCAGGCGTCGCTGGCTGGACCAGGACAGCAAGGTCACGCTGCAGGAGCTGGCGGATGAGTACGGCGTCTCCGCCGAGCGCATTCGTCAGGTCGAGGCCAATGCGCTGAAGAAGATGAAGGCGCTGTTTGCGGCCTGAGCCGTTGTACCAATATAGACAGATGAACGGCCCGGATCACACCGGGCCGTTTTTATTTGTACAAAGTCACTCAATCCAGCCCATAACGAAGGACGATATGGCGAACGGCTTCGTCGTACTGCCATAAAGCAAAATCCAGGTTGACACCATGGGTTGTGCCCGCTTCGGACAGCTCGTTTCTCCACTTGACCAAGTCTAACGCCCGGATGGTGGCGTAAATGGCATCTTTCAGGGCTGCTTGTTTCGCGGGCCCCAGAAACGGAGTTTCGATGAGGCGGAGATGGTTGCCGTCCTCAGGTATGGTTCCCTTGATCGACCAGGAATTCCACCAGCACGGACTATTCCAGTCGTTACCGAGATTGGCGGGTTGCATACCCTCTTCCAGCAGCAAGGAGCTGGAACCAGATAGCCAGACGAGCCAATTTGCGCGCCAAAGGATGTCTTCGATGGATACTACAGAGGAAAGCCAGCCGGCAATCGATGGCGAGTCCAGATATTTTGCGACGAAGAACAGCGCTGCCGAAAAGCTGCCTTCGGGGCAGAACTGATAACCGTTGGTGGTGCGTCCCAGAGTAATCAGTGTGCCGCCGGGAATGATCTGGTTGTCATGCCATAGATGCGATTGAAACAAGGCGCGGCCCACGGTAGCCAGCAAATCCTTGCGGAATTGCGGGTAGTGGTACTCAGCTTCGCCGTCCGGGTAATGCACCATGATCGCGCTGACTAGGGATCCATAAATGTCACAAGGCTCCCATGGGCCAACTAGTGGTGTAATGCGCGCGATCAAATAGGGAAGCCACTCGCTCCATTCCTTCATATGGCCGAAAGAGCTCGGGCCCGAGGTGAGCTCCGACAAAGCGTCCGCAAGCTCATTGCGAGGCCATCCTGCTGGATTGTCGGTCATCAACGCGTCGAACATCCGCCGCGTTTCGGACATGAACCAGGCTTCTCCCATGGGCGTCCGCGGCCGAGGAAAGTGTTGGTGCAGGCGCTGCAATGCAATTTCAGAGGGTCCAAGGCCCGGGCGCCAATGATAGGAAGATATATCGGGCATGGAATTGTCCAGAAATGTCAGAAATTACGCGGAATTTACGCGTTTCGCATTGGTGTTTCGTGGCGGCTTTGCGGCCCTGTGGCAGAGAATTCCATTGCGGGATACGCCGCGTCCGCCAGTATCAAGATGTCTCGATTAGAATCGTTTTGCATGAAAGCATCATTGGCCTTTTCCATTACGGGCCTGTTGGTAATCGCCGGGGCGATGTTAAGCGTGGCGAATTAGTCGGTCATGCTGTGCCAGCAATTCCTCGACATGGCTACGCCGGACCTTGAGTTGATTCAGCGCAATAAAGCCCGCACCGCCTGATCGATACCCCGCGGCGTCAACTCGTACATACGCTGATCAATCAGTTCGGCGATCAGGCGATTGGATGCGGTGTAGTGCCAGGTGCGCTGCGGCATCGGGTTGAGCCAGGCAAGTTTCGGGAATTTGTTCGCCAGCCGCCGCAGCCAGACGGAGCCGGCTTCTTCGTTGTAGTGCTCGATGCTGCCGCCGGGCTGCAGGATTTCATGCGGCGCCATCGCCGCGTCGCCGACGAAGATCAGCTTGGTGTCGGGCGGATGCGTGCGCAGCAGTTCCGCCGTGCTGATGTGGTCGCTGTCGTACTGGCGGCTGCGGTTCCACAGGCGCTCGTACACGCAGTTGTGGAAGTAGTAGTGGGTGAGCCGCTTGAATTCTCCACGTGCGGCGGTGAACAGCTGCTCGCAGAGGTTGATGTGATCGTCCATCGAGCCGCCGATGTCGAGCAGCAGCAACACCTTGACGGCGTTGTGGCGCTCGGGACGCATCTTGATGTTGAGCAGGCCGGCATCGCGCGCGGTGGCGTCGATGGTGCCGTCGAGATCGAATTCCTCCGCCGCGCCCTGGCGCGCGAAGCGACGCAGCCGGCGCAGGGCCAGTTGCAGGTTGCGCACGCCGAGTTCGGCATCGTCCGCCAGTTCACGGAACTGGCGGCGTTCCCACACCTTGACCGCGCTGCGTCCGCCGCCTTGGGGGCCGACACGCATGCCTTCGGGGTGATAGCCGCCGGTACCGAATGGGCTGGTGCCGCCGGTGCCGATCCAGCGGTTGCCGCCGGTGTGGCGCTCGGTTTGTTCGGCCAGGCGTTCGCGGAAGGCCTTCATCAGGGCATCGATGCCGCCCAGCTTCTCGATACGCGCCTTTTCCTCGTCGGTGAGCATGCGCATGAAGTCGCGGCGCAGCCATTCCTCGGGGATGGTCTTGTCCGGTGCGACCGAAGTCGTGGCCACGCCGCGCCACCAGTGGCCGAAGGCCTGGTCGAAGCGGTCGTAATGGCGCTCGTCCTTCACCCAGGACAGACGTGCGAGTTCGTAGAAGGCCGCGTGGTCGGCGTAGGCGAGGCGCGCGTCGAGCGCGGCGTGCAGATCGAGCAGTTCGCGCAGGCTTACCGGCACGCCGGCCGCGCGCACTGCGTTGAAGAGCCCGATCAACATCGCCGCCCGCCTCTAGCGCGCCTGCCGGCGATGCATGAAGGCGAGTTTCTCCAGCAACTGCACGTCCTGCTCGTTCTTCAGCAGCGCGCCATACAGCGGCGGAATCGCCTTGGCCGGGTCGTGCTCGCGCAGCGCCGAGGCGGGAATGCGGTCGGCCAGCAACAGCTTCAGCCAGTCGATCAGTTCGGACGTGGAGGGCTTCTTCTTGATGCCCGGCACTTCGCGCAATTGGAAGAACACGGCCAGCGCTTCCTCGACGAGATTGCGCTCGATGCCGGGGAAGTGCACGTCGACGATCTTCGTGAGCGTCGCTGCGTCCGGGAATGCGATGTAGTGGAAGAAGCAGCGGCGCAGGAACGCATCCGGCAGCTCCTTCTCATTGTTGGAGGTGATCAGCACGATCGGGCGATGCCGCGCGCGCACGGTTTCGTCGGTCTCGTAGACGTAGAACTCCATGCGGTCGAGTTCCTGCAGAAGATCGTTGGGGAACTCGATGTCGGCCTTGTCGATCTCGTCGATCAGCAGTACGGCGCGATGATCAGTCTCGAACGCCTCCCAGAGCTTGCCGCGGCGCAGGTAGTTGCGCACGTCGTGCACGCCCTCGACGCCGAGCTGGGAATCGCGCAGGCGGCTCACCGCGTCGTATTCGTACAAGCCCTGATGCGCCTTGGTGGTGGACTTGATGTGCCAGGTGATCAGGCGGGCGCCGATCGACCGGGCCAGTTCCTCGGCCAGCAGCGTCTTGCCGGTGCCCGGTTCGCCCTTGATCAGCAGCGGGCGCTGCAGGGTGATGGCGGCATTGACCGCGAGGCTGAGATCGGCGGTGCTGACGTAGGTGTCGGTGCCCAGGAAGGTCATGGCGTCGGTGCGGCGAGGGAGAGGACGCAGACTAAGCTAACGCGTCCGAACACCGCCGTCACGAAACAAAAAAACGGCCCGCGAGGGGCCGCTTTCTTCACGGGCGCGCGTAAGGCGCGGGACCTGATGTTTTCAGTGCATGCAGACCATCATCGGCATGCTGCCGCACATCATGGTCATTGGCATGCCGCAGCCCATCATGCGGTTCATGTTGTCGCAGCACATCTTCAGCATATCCATGCTCATCATGCCGGTCGGCATCATCATGCAGACCATGCCCTGCGACTCCATCTTGCAGGTCATCTTCGGCATCATCGGCATGCCGCAGCAGGACATCATCGGCATGCCACCGCACATCATGCCGCACGGGGTGCCGCTGGCCATCATCGACATCATCATGTCGCAGCAGTCTTTCATCATGTCCATGGTGGTGCCCTGGGCGGGCTTCATCACGCACATCATGCCGTCGGCGGTCATGGAGCAATCCATGTGGCACATCATCGGCATCATCGTGGCCATCGGCATGGCGGACATGCCCGGCATCGGCATGTTGGCCATGGGCATCATGTTCATCGCGGTGTTCATCGGGGGCGTCCTGTCGGAGAGGGAGAAGGGCTTGCTGGGTGGCTCATACCCAGCGGCAATGTCATCATGCACTTAAGTCATGTGAACAGCAAGTCAATGATTTTAAAAGGAAATTTCCGCTATAACGGACGCTCGGCCGCTTTATCGAACGCGCGGTTATATGGGCATGGCGAGCGATTGTTTCCCCTGGCGTCGCCACCCCGGCAATGTGCCCGCAGTCCCTTTCGACGTGCGATTCCGCCATGCCCACCGCCACGCTTCACGACGCCGAGGAATACCGCCGCCGCAAGGCTCTGCGCGACTGCGGCAGCCGCAGCCGGCGGCGTGAATTCCTGTGGATCGATCCGCGCAGCGGCATGACGGCCGTGGCGGTGTTCCGGCCGGCGCAGCCGGCCATGACGCCGGCCCACGCCTTCAGACGCACCGGCTGAGCGCGACGGTCCGGGCGGATCGGATGGAGACGGCGGTCGTGACGACATCCGACGGCCCGATAGCGGAGACCGATCCGACAGATCTCGCGAGTGTCGTCGCCAGGCGTGTGGCCGAATTGCGCCGCCAGCGGCAATGGTCGCTGGAACTGCTGGCGAAGCAATCCGGGGTGAGCCGCGCCATGCTCTGGCAGGTCGAACAGGGCCGCAGCGCGCCGACGTTGAAGGTGCTCTCGCGCATCGCCGCGTCCCTGGACGTGCCCCTCACCGCATTGCTGCACGGCGAGCGTGCATCGGCCGAAGTGCTGCGCGCCGATCAGGCGAAACTGCTGACGTCGGCCGATGGCGGTTATGTGTCGCGGGCGCTGTTTCCCTTCACCGGCACGCATGCCGTGGAGTTCTACGAGATCCGCCTCGCGCCCGGCGTGCGCGAGCAGGCCGAGGCGCATGCGCCGGGGACGATCGAGAATCTGGTGGTCAGTGTCGGTAGTGCCGAAATTGAAATCGCCGGGCAGCGCCATGCGCTCGCGGCCGGCGATGCCATCCACTTTCGTGCCGATCAGCCGCATGCCTATGCCAATTTCGGGCAGGAGCCGGCGTTGTTGTATCTGGTGATGAGTTACACCGGCGAGCTCAACTACGGCTGAGAAAGTCTGCTTTTGCTCGTCATTCCGGCGAAGGCGGGAATGACGCGCATTCGTCCGTATCGAAAATTCTCTAACCTTCCGCGCCTCGTCCGAGGATGATCCGCGCCGCGCGCTGATAGCTCCAGTACGCCCACGTCCAATTGAGCATGACGATCAGCCGGTTGCGGAAACCGATCAGGAAGAAGATGTGGATCGTCAGCCAGAACAGCCACGCCGGATATCCGGAGAAGCGCAGGCCGTGCAGTTCGACGATGGCCTTGTTGCGGCCGATGGTGGCGAGATTGCCGAAGTCGCGGTAACGGAACGCCGGTGTTTCTCGTCGCGTGATGCGTGCGCGGATCACCTTGGCGACATGCGCGCCCATCTGCTTGGCGGCGGGCGCCACGCCCGGCACCGGCTTGCCGTCCTGTTGCACGCTGGCGAGATCGCCGGCGACGAAGACGTCGGGGAGGCCCGGCACGCTGAGGTCGGGCTGCACGGGCACGCGTCCGGCGCGATCGAGCGGCACATCGAGCGCGCGCGCGAGCGGCGAAGCGGCGACACCCGCCGCCCACAGCACGGTGCGCGCGGCGATGCGTTCCTCGCCGAGCTGCACGCCTTCGCCATCGATCGCGCCGACCGGCGTGCCGGTGCGGACTTCGACGCCGAGCTTTTCAAGCTGTTTGCGCGCCTTCGCCGACAGGGATTCCGGGAACGAGGAGAGCACGCGTGGCCCGGCTTCGAGCAGCATCACGCGCGTCTCGCCCGGATCGATGCGTCGGAATTCGCGCTTCAGGGTATGTCGCGCGATTTCGGCGAGCGTGCCGGCCAGTTCCACGCCGGTGGGGCCGCCGCCGACGATGGCGAAAGTGAGCAGTGCGCGTCGCGCCGCGGGATCGGGCTCGGCTTCCGCGCGTTCGAAGGCGGACAGCACGCGGCGGCGGATCAGCAGTGCGTCGTCGAGGGTTTTCAAACCCGGCGCGTGCGTGGCCCAGTCGTCATGGCCGAAGTAGGCGTGGGTGGCGCCGGTGCCGACGAGGAGATAGTCGTACGACAGCGGATCGCCATCGCGCATTTGCACCTGGCGCGCGCCCGTGTCGATGCCGGTGACTTCGTCCATCAGCACGGTGACGTTGCGCTGCCGGCGCAGGATGTGCCGCAGCGGCGCGGCGATGTCGGGCGCCGACAGGCCAGCCGTGGCGACCTGATAGAGCAGCGGTTGGAACAGGTGGTGATTGCCGCGATCGACGAGCGTGATGCGCACGTCGTCGCCCGCGAGCGCGCGCGTGGCCCACAGGCCGGCGAAGCCGCCGCCGATGACGACGATGTGGGGGGCGGGTGACGCCATGATTTCTAGGCCAGTTCGTGATCGCGGTCGATGTGCGAATGATGCTTAGTATCGCGCATCGTGCTGTACACCAGCAGCGAGATCGCCGTGCAGCCGCTCACGTACCAGTAGAACCACGGCTCGTGGCCGATTTCCTTGAACCAGATCGCGATCAATTCCGCGGTGCCGCCGAAGATCGCCAGCGTCAGCGCATAGGGCAGGCCCACGCCGAGCGCGCGGATGTGCGCTGGAAACAGTTCCGCCTTCACCACGGCATTGATCGAGGTGTAGAAGCTGGTGACGGCGAGGCCGGTGACGATCCAGGCGAAGGCGGCTCCGGCAGTGCTCGACCCGGCGATCCCGCTCAGGATCGTATAGCTCAGCAGCGTGCCCAGCACGCCGAAGGCGATCAGCAGCGGGCGGCGTCCCACACGGTCGGACAACGCGCCGAACAGCGGCTGCAGGAAAATGAAGACGATCAGCGACAGCGCCGAGATCAGTGTCGCCTCCGACTTGCTGAAGCCGGCGCTGTTGACGAGGAATTTCTGCGGATACGTGGTGTAGGTGTAGTACGAAATCGTGCCGCCGAGGGTCAGCCCGATCACGGTGAGCACTTCGCGCGGATATTTCATCAGCTCGCGGATGCTAGCCTTGGGCCGGTTGCTCTTGCTGACGAGTTCGAAGGATTCGGTTTCCTGCATCGTGCGGCGCAGATACATGACGGTGACCGCGAGCAGCGCGCCGATCGCGAAGGGAATGCGCCAGCCCCAATCGTTGAGCTGCTGCTCGGTCAACAGCCAGCGTTGCAGCACGATCAGCACGAGCAGCGCGAGCAGCTGGCCGAGCACCATCGTGACGTACTGGAAGCTCGACCAGAAACCGCGATGGCGCTTGTCCGCCATCTCGCTCAGATACGTCGCCGAGGTGCCGTATTCGCCGCCGAGGCTGATGCCCTGGATCAGGCGCGCGATCACCAGGATGATCGGCGCGGCGATGCCGATGTGTTCGTAGCCGGGACAGACCGCGATCAGCAGCGAGCCGCTGCACATCAGGACGATCGACCACACCAGCGCGGTCTTGCGTCCGTAACGATCGGCGAACAGTCCCATCAGCCAGCCGCCGATCGGCCGCATCAGGAAGCCGACCGCGAACACCGCGGCGGTGTTGAGCAATTCGAGGTTGCGGCTGCCCTTGGGGAAGAAGTGCGGCGCGAAGTAGATCGCGAGCATGGAGTAGGCGAGCCAGTCGTACCATTCGACCAGATTGCCGGCGGAGCCGCTGAAGATGCTGCGCAGGCGCCGCGCGGGCGTCATGGTGGCGGTGTTCGTGGCGGCATCCGTGACGATGGCGTTCGACATGGCCAGACCTCGTGCGTGCGAAGGCGGCAGGGTAGCGCAGGGAGGTTAGGCTGTGGTCAATGTCGCGACGAAAGTTCAGTAAAGTCAGTAAAGATCCACGGGATCGACGTCGAGCGACCAGCGCACCTTGCGTGCTTCCGGCGATGCGTACAACACCGGCAGGGCCGAATCCAGCAGGCGGTGCAGTTGCCGCCTCTCGTTGGATGACACCAGCAGTTGCGCGCGATGCATGCCGGCGCGCTTGGGCATCGGTGCCGGCAGCGGGCCGTGGATCGCGATGGTTTGATCCGTAATGGTCTGATCCGCATCGGCAAAGGCTTGTTTCGCCTCGCGCAGGAACATCATCGGCGCGTCGGCATGCTTGGCCTCTGCGCGCAACAGCGCGAGATGGGCGAATGGCGGGAAGCCCGCGGCTTCGCGCTGTGCGAGTTCCTGTTCGGCGAAGGCGTGGTAGCCGCCGTGGATCAACGTCTGCAGCAGCGGATGTTCGGGATGATGCGTTTGCAGCCAGACTTCACCGGGCTTCTCGGCGCGGCCGGCGCGGCCCGACACCTGGATCAGCAATTGCGCGAGCTTCTCGCCGGCGCGGAAATCGGCGGAGAACAGGCCTTCGTCGATGCCGACCACGGCGACCAGCGTGAGATTCGGCAGGTCGTGTCCCTTGGCCAGCATCTGCGTGCCGATCAGGATGCCGGGGCGATCGCCGAGCGTGTCGAAGTGGCGTTCCAGCGCATCCTTGCGGCGCGTGCTGCCGCGATCCACACGCACGACCGGCACGTCGGCGAACACGCGCGCCAGCGTTTCCTCGATGCGCTCGGTGCCGTTGCCCTGCGGTTGCAGGGCGAGGCTGGCGCAATCGGGACAGGCCTTCGGCACGGCTTGTCGCGCGCCGCAGTGATGGCATTGCAGGCGGCGGCCGCCGGCATGCACGGTCATCGGACTGTTGTGCTCAGGCGTGCTGCAGCGATGGCAGTGCGCGCTCCAGCCGCAGTCGTGGCAGAGCAGCACGGGCGCGTAACCACGGCGGTTCTTGAACACCAGCGCCTGTCCGCCGCGATCGACGGTGTCGCGGATAGCTTCGAGCAGTTCCACCGACAATCCGGCATCGAGCGGGCGCTTGCGCACGTCGAGCACGCGCACGCGCGGTGCCTGCGCGTTGCCGGCGCGGCGTGTCAGGCGCAGGTGCGCGTAGCGGCCGGCGTTCGCGTTGTGCAGAGATTCGAGCGAAGGCGTGGCGCTGCCGAGCAGCACGGGCACGTCGAGCGCTTTGCCGCGCACCAGGGCGAAGTCGCGGGCGTGGTAGCGGATGCCGTCCTGCTGCTTGTAGCTGGCGTCGTGTTCCTCGTCGACGACGATCAGGCCGGCTTGCGGCAGCGGCACGAAGATCGCCGAGCGCGTGCCGACGATCACCCGCGCCTCGCCGCGCCAGGCTGCGGCCCAGACGCGCGCGCGTTCGTTGTCGTTCAAGCCCGAGTGCAGCGCATGCACCGGCACGCCGAGGCGTGCGCGGAAGCGCGCCAGCGCCTGCGGGGTGAGGCCGATCTCCGGCACCAGCACCAGCGCCTGCCGTCCGCGGGCGAGGCAGTCGGCGATCGCCTGCAGATACACCTCGGTCTTGCCGCTGCCGGTGACGCCGTCGAGCAGCAGCGGCATGAAGCCGGTGCAGGCCCCGCTTTGGGCAGCGCGGATCGTCTCGATGACGGCGGCCTGTTCGTCGTTCGGCGTGGGGCCGGGCTGTGGCGTCGGCGCGAGCTGCGAGGCGGGGATGGCGACGCGTTCGACGATCCCGCGCTTGGCGAGCGCGCGCGCGGCCGTGCGCCAATCGTCCATGGCGACATCGAGCGCGTCCTCCCCGTGCAATCCGGCCGCCTGCACCAGATCGGCGAAGCGGCGTGGCCGGGTGCCCGCGCGCAGGGCCGGCAGGTGGGTCGCGCCGGCTTCGGTCAGGCGCCAGGCCCAGGCATGGGTGTCCGGCAGCGGCTCACCGCGGCGCAGGGCCGCCGGCAGGGCGGTCGCCAGCACTTCGCCGAGCGGGGCGTGGGTGTAGCGCGACAGCCAGCGCAGGGAGTCGGCCAGTTCGCCGTGCAGCAGCGGGGCGTCGTCGAGGCAGGCGAGGATCTCCCGCAGCTCATGCGTGCCGTCTTCCGCGGGACCGACCTCCGCCACCACCCCCACCAGCTCGCGCGG
This sequence comes from Luteimonas panaciterrae, assembly GCF_020511115.1. Taxonomy (GTDB): domain Bacteria; phylum Pseudomonadota; class Gammaproteobacteria; order Xanthomonadales; family Xanthomonadaceae; genus Luteimonas; species Luteimonas panaciterrae. The sequence goes on along the minus strand of NZ_JAJAVH010000008.1, from coordinate 304,783 downwards.
CCCGAACGGGACGCGCACGCGGCGACCGATCCAGTCCTGTGTCGCCGCCTCGGTGCCGGGCGCGCGGTAGTCGAACAGCCGCGGCAACGGCAGCGGCAGGGCGACACGGAGGATGGGATCGGTGACGGACATCGACAAAGTCTAGCGATGCGCCGGCGCAGGCATTGCGTCGCGATGTCGGCCTGGCGGACGTTTTTCCAGGCCGTGCCGTCGCGGCGAAGGCGGGTCGTGTCGTGGTCGTTCGTCAGAAATTTTTCGTGAGCATGCTTTGCGTTTCATTGCTGCCTTGACTTATATCAATCGTCTGCAAGTTACGGTCGCCAAAAGGGTTTTTCCCTTATCCACACATGCTGTGGATAACCCTGTGCATCAAGTGGGTGGAGCAGCAAAACTCCCTGAAAATCCGGGCTTGCGGTTCAAGTTGGTCAAAAAAGTGCCAAACCCGTTTTTTCATTTAAATTCATGCACTTAACCGTGAAACATTGCGGAAACAAGGGGTCGGTACGTCGGGGTATCCCGCTTCGTGACGAAGTGATGACTGCTGTGTACAACCAAATTCAGCGCAGTTCGCGCCGCGTGGAACATTCACACGCGACGGACATGCGAGTGGATGGGCCGACAGTCGCTATCATGCGGGCCCGGACCGAGTCGGTCGCCACATGGCATCGCGCCCTGCGGCGCGACGGGTTCCAGGTTGATTGCACTCGTAGATGATCCCCCGCACACCGAAAGACCCCGCTCCCCCGCCAGCCGCCCTGACTGCCTTCCTGCGTGGCGTGGAGCGCCGGGGGGCGGTGTTCGGGCAGTTGCAGTCCGGCAATGCCGATACCGGCGAGCGCGCCCTGGCGGCGGCGATGCGCGCATTCCGGTCCGCGGCCAGCGCTCTGCCGGTCGCCGATTGGCCGCGCCAGTTCTGGGCGCTGCTGCTGGCAACGCCGGAGCTGCGAGAGCCGCCGCTCGCGCCGCACTGGGACGGCGATTTCGATTTCCTGTCGCACATCGGCAGCGGCCCGCGTGCCGCGCTGCTGCTGCGGCTGGTGGCTGGCCTGAGCGAGGGCGATGCCGCCGGCGTGCTCGGCGTGGCCCGGCCGACCTATCGCCTGGCGCTGCAGCGCGCGCTGCCGCACCACGAGGACGGACGGCCCGACGCCACTGCCTGGCGCATGCTCGGCGAAGCCGCGCAACACGCCGTGCGCGAATTGCCGCCGGAGCGATTGGCGCATCTGGCGCGTTTGCGCGAGGCGGCGCTGCTGGGGCGCCGGCTCGATCCGCTGCCGGAACCCGAAGCGGAGGATGCGAAGCCGGCGTCTTCTTCCGTCACCGAGGTCATCGTTGCGCGTCCGCGCTGGACGAAGCCCGCGATGGTGGCGGTGGCGATCGCCTGTGTCGCGGCGCTGACGGCGACATTCTTCCTGCCCGAGAACATATGGCCCGGCGATCCGAACGCACCGCGCGTGCGGATCGCGGCGTTGCCGCCTGCGGAGGCCCCAGCGGCGAAGTTCGACGCGCAAGGCGCGTTGCTGCTGCATCCGGATTTCGAACAGATCCTGGAAGACGGCGATGCGTCGGCCGCCACCGGAGACGCCGCGCTCGAACATGCCGCCCGCACCGATCCCGCCTTCTACGCCTGGCTGGCCGCGGGCGCGCCCGAGCCGCGTATCGCGCCGGTCGTTCCGGAGGATTCGGAGCCCGCCAAGCCATCGACGCCGCCCGCGCCGCCGCCCAGCAATGCGCAGGAGCCGCGCACGGAGACCGAAGATGCGCTGCTGTAAGCCGGTGCGCTTTAAAACAATGTGCTCCAGGCCCGTGCTCGGCGCGCTGCTGTACGCGCTTGCCGCCATCGCGCAGGCGCAATCGCTGCCGTCGGAATTGCAGGAAGCGGCCGAACAGCTGCCACCCGCAGTGCGCGAACAATTGCATCAGCGCAACGCGCGCGTGTCGGCGATGAGCCCGGCGCAGCGGGAGGAGTTCCACAAACGCATCGCGGCGTGGAATGCGCTGCTGCCGGCGCAGCAAGGCGAGCGTCGCGATGCGCGCCATGCCTGGGAGGCGTTGTCGTTGTCCGAACGCGCGCAATTGATCGAGGCCGCGCGCCGCTACGCCGCGATGCCCGCCGCCGAGCAGCAGGCGCTGCGGCAGCGTTTCGATCATCTGGATGGCAGTGAACGCCGCGGCTGGCTGCTCGGTCCGGCGCTCGGTGCCGAATGGCCGCGGTTGCAGCCGTTATTGGCGCAGGTGCCGGGCGCGGAACGTGCTTCGCTGCTCGAAACGCTGCACGCGATGACGCCAGCGCAACGCGCCAATCTGGCGGTGTTGATACAACGCACGCCGCCGCAGCAACGCGACGTGTTGCGTCAGGGATTGCTGTCGACGCCCGCCGCCGGTCGCGACGCGTGGCTGCAAACGCAAATGGATCGATGAATCCGAGCCTGATCGGACTCAGGACGTGAGCCCCGCGAGCGCGGCATACACCGAGGCGAACACCACCAGCCCCGTGTAGATGAACGCGATCACGGCGTAGCGCAGCAGCAACAGCAGCCAGCCATCGCCGTAGACGCGGCGCTGCATCAGCAGCAGATAGATCGGCGCCCACAGCCACAGCGCCACCCTGCAATAACCGGCCAGACTGCCCACCCACGATGTCGCGAATGCGCTCCCGAGCGCGGACAGCAGGAAAGCGGCCAGCAGCACGAGCAACAGGTAGGCGTGGCTGTAAAGCGCCACCACCAGATGCTCCAGATACGAACGGCCCGAATACAGATAGAGCAGTCTCAGCAGCAGCGCGAACACCGGGATCAGCACGAACAGCGCGGTCGGCACCGCGCTCATGAACGCCTGGACGAACAGGTCCGGCTGGCTGCCCATGCGGGAGATGTTGGCCTTGGCCCTGCCGATCTTGTTGTTGAGCCAGCGGTTGGCGAAATCGGGCCACCCCGTCACCGTGACCGGATTGGATGTCGCATCCCAGGGCTTGTCGTTGAACGACCACGGCCGATCGAACCACGCTGTCGCGGGGGCCTTCGCCGTGCTTCTATTCGTCGGCGCCGGCAGCGGCTTCCCTTCCAGTTCCGCGATCCGGCGCGCGGCGTCATCCTGGATCTGGAGGCGCGCGTCGTTCAATGCGGCGCCGATGCCGGGGACGGCCGCAGCTTGCGTCTCCGCATCGCTGATTTCCGCGAGCAGGCGGGTGCGGACACGCTCGACCTCGGCGACACTGCCCGCTCGCAGGATCGCGGCGTTCCCGGGCGTGGAGGCGTTCACGTTCAGGCCTTCGTCGATGTGCACGGTGAGTTTGCCGACGAAGAACGTCAGCACGCTCAGGATCAGGAACAGGCGCAGCGGCGGGATGAAGCAGACGCGATGGCCGGCGAGATATTCCGCGGCGACGCGCCCTGGAACCAGCAGGCCGCGCAGCGTGCTGAAAATGCGGCCGTCCAGATGCCAGAACGACTCGAACAGTTCCTCGATGGCATGCCCGAGATGCTTCAACGGATTGTGCGCGGACTGGCCGCAGCGATGACAGAAATGCCCCTGCAACGGCGTCGCGCAGTGTTCGCAGGCGGCATGCGCCGATGCATCGGCGGTCGCGGCGTGTTCCGTCATGATGGTTCCCGTGCCTTGGTGGGCGTGCTCTGATGAGCGCGCTCTGGTGAGCGCGCCTTGATTCGATCGTCTTCCGCGGTCGGCTTGCCGTTGGTCATGATGGCTCGGCGACGACGAGCGGGTAAGATAACGGTCTGCCGCGACCCGGTGCCAGCGCCCGACATCCGATCGGACGCGCGGCCGCAGTCGCGAGGTTGTCCTCTCCGATGTTCGCGTCTCCCGCCCCTCCGCGCTTCCGTGACGAAGTGCGCACGACGGCCGTTCTCGCCGCGCCGCTGGTCCTCGGTCATTTCTCCACCGGATTGATCGGCTTCGTGGACGCCGTGCTCGCGGGTCACCATCACACCGCCACGCTGGCTGCGGTCTCGGTCGGCACGGCGCTGTTCTGGCTGCCGATGATGATTCCGATGGGCACGCTGATGTCGTTGCCGCCGTCGGTGTCGCAGCTCAACGGCGCCGGACGGCAGGACGAGATCGGCCCGTTGTTCCGTCAGGGATTGTGGCTGTCGGTCGCGCTCGGCCTGTTCCTGTTCGCGTTCCTGACGGCGGCGGCCTACATGCTGGAACCGATGGGCATCGCGCCGGAAATCCGTCCCGGCGCGGCGGCATTCCTGCACGGCATCCGTTGGGGCGTGCCGGCGCTGACCCTGTACTACTGCATGCGTTACCTCAGCGACGGCATGCACTGGACGCTGCCGACGATGGTGCTCGGCTTCGGCGGCCTGTTGCTGCTGGTGCCGATGGGCTACGTGCTGACATTCGGCAAGTTCGGATTCCCGGAACTCGGCGCCGGCGGTCTTGGCATCGCCTCGTCGTTGATGATGTGGACGCAGGCGCTGGTGTTCCTCGCCTATCTGGCACGCACGCGGCGCTTCGCGTCGTTGCGATTGTTCGAGCGCTTCGATCGTCCGCATTGGCCGGCGATCCGCGGCCTGCTCGCCGTCGGCCTGCCGATCGGCGTGATGGTGACGATGGAAGGCGGGTTGTTCATCTGCACGGCGCTGCTGATCGGGCGCCTGGGTGAAGTGCCGTCGGCGGCGCACCAGATCGCCATCAACGTGGCCAGCCTCTGTTTCATGATCCCGTTCGGCCTGGCCGAGGCCACCACCGTGCGCGTGGGCCATGCGATCGGCAGCAATCGCGGCGCGCTCGGCGTGCGCCGCGCCGCCTTCGCCGGCTATGCGCTGGTGCTCGGGACGCAGGCGCTGTCGGGTCTGATCCTGTTGATCTGGCACGACGGCATCGTCGCGCTGTACACGCGCGATGCCGCGGTGGCATCGCTGGCGGTGACGTTGCTGTTGCTGGCGGCCGCATTCCAGTTCCCGGACGGCGTGCAGGCGCTGTCGGCCGGCGCCCTGCGCGGGCTGAAGGATACGCGCGTGCCGATGCTGCTCACCGCCTTCGCCTATTGGGGCATCGGCATGCCGCTCGGGGCCGGACTCGGCCTGGGGCTGGGCTGGGGGCCGCGCGGGATGTGGCTGGGCCTGATCGCCGGATTGCTGTTCGCGGCGGTGCTGCTGGCGGCGCGCTTCCTGCGCTCCACCCGGGCCGACCGGATCGGGCGTTTCAGCCAGCTCGCCGAGGCCGAGGCCAGCGACCGCGTCTAGAAATATCCGCCCGTCGACCGGCGGGCCATGACGGGCCGCGAAGCGCGAAACTGCTAATGTGGCATGGGGACGGTATTGGCCATCTTTCAGGGTGACCGATGGCGCATGACAGCGCCCTGCCAACGCCGTCACACTTGTCCACAGTCACGCAACGATTGATCCGTCTTTCCGGAGTTACACCGCATGTCTTCCCAGCCGGCCCGCCAGGGTCCCGTCGCCGCCTTCTTCGTCCTCGTCTGGGACGTCATGAACTTCACGCGGCGCCTGATCTTCAACCTCGTCTTCTTCGGTCTGTTGCTGCTGCTCCTGCTCGGCATGCTGTACGGCGCGATCGCCGGTCGCAACGCGCAGCTGCAGGGCCGCACCACGCTGGTGATCGCACCGGAAGGCACGCTGGTCGAGCAGTACAGCAGTGATCCGGCCAGCCGCGCGCTGGCCAAGGTGATGGGCGACAAGTCCGCCGCCGAGGTGCAGCTGCGCGACGTGCTGCGCGCCCTCGACGCCGCCCGCACCGACAAGCGCATCGAGCGCGTGCTGCTGCGCGTGGACGAACTGCACTTCTCCGGCTACGCCTCGCTGCGCGAAGTCGCCGCCGGCCTCGCCAAGCTGCGCGCTTCCGGCAAGCAGGTGATCGCCTTCGGCGAGAACCTCGACCAGAAGCAGTATCTGCTCGCCGCGCAGGCCAGCGAGGTCTACCTCGATCCGATGGGCGGCCTGCTGCTGGAAGGCCTCGGCCGCTATCACCAGTATTTCCGCGAGCTGCTGCAGGACAAGCTCAACGTCGACGTGCACGTGTTCAAGGTCGGCGAATACAAGTCGGCGGTGGAACCCTTCGTGCTCGACGCCGCTTCGCCGGAAGCCAAGGAAGCCGATCTGTTCTGGATGACCGACGTGTGGCAGCGCTATCTCGGCGACGTCGCCAAGGCGCGCAAGCTGACGCCGCAGCAACTGGCCGCCGACATCGACAACCTGCCGTCCGGCATCGCCGCCACGAAGGGCGACCTCGCCGAATACGCGCTGCAGCACAAGCTGGTCGACGGCCTGAAGACCAAGGAAGAGATCGAAGAATTGCTCACCAAGCGCGGCGAGCCCGACGAGGATGCCGAAGGCGGCTTCCGTCAGGTTTCGCTCGGCGAATACGTGAACCATCTGGATCTCGGACTCTCACCGATCGACGAACGCCCGCAGGTCGCGGTGGTGGTGGCCGAGGGCGAGATCAGCGGCGGCGATCAGCCGGCCGGCCGCGTCGGCGGCGAATCGACCGCGGCCCTGCTGCGCGAGGCGCGCGACGACGAGCACGTGAAGTCGGTGGTGCTGCGCGTGGATTCGCCCGGTGGCGAAGTGTTCGCTTCCGAGCAGATCCGCCGCGAGATCGTCGGCCTGAAGAAGGCCGGCAAGCCGGTGGTGGTGTCGATGGGCGATCTCGCCGCGTCCGGCGGCTACTGGATCAGCATGAACGCCGATCGCATCTACGCCGATCCCTCGACGATCACCGGTTCGATCGGCATCTTCGGCATGATCCCGACCATTCCGCGCACGCTGCAGAAGGCCGGCATCCACACCGATGGCGTCGGCACCACGCGCTTTGCCGGTGCGTTCGACATCACGCAGCCGCTGGCACCGGAAGTCGGGCAGATCATCCAGTCGGTGATCGAGAAGGGCTACCGCGATTTCACCGGCCGCGTCGCCACCGCGCGCAAGCGCAGCGTCGAGCAGATTGACGAAGTCGCGCGCGGTCGCGTGTGGAGCGGCGCGCAGGCCAAGGAACGCGGACTGGTCGATCAGTTCGGCGGCATCGCCGATGCGATCAACGACGCCGCCACGCGCGCCAAGCTCGGCAAGCCGGATAGCTACCGCGTGCGTTACGTCGAGAAGATGCCGTCGCCGTTCGAGCAGGTGGTCGCCAACTTCGCCAACAGCCGCGCCGGCGGTGCCTGGCTTGGTCGTTCGGTGTTCGGTCAGGACCTCGCGCAGCTGCTGATCGGCCGCACCATGCCGCAGGCCGCGCGTGATCTGCAGTTCCTGCAGCAATCGGCGATGTCGGTGCGCGAGGGCGGCATGCCGGTGAAGGCGCTGGCGTATTGCTTCTGCGGGTTCTGAGCCCGCACGGAAAGATCAGGCATGACACGAAACGCCCGGCAATCGCCGGGCGTTTTCGTTTTGGTCAGGTCAAGTCTCCGTATCGATCACGGCCTTCTGTTTTTCGGCGTTGTCCTGCAGGGCTTTCTCGGCCTGCTTGGCCTTGTCGATCGATTGCTTGAGCGTTTTCTGCAGCTGCGTCGCCTGCGGCTCCGGTTTCTGCTCGGTCGGCGGCGGTTCTGGTCGCTTGCAGGCGCTGCATGCGAGCAGGAGAGTCACGGCGAGGGAGAACGCTGTGGGGGAGAACAAGCGCGTCATGACGGCATCTCCGGAGTGGCCTGGACGTTATGCTACGCCTAACCTCCTGACCGGACGCACGTTATGGATCCGCATCGTTGGCGCCTCGATGGGCAACTGGCCCTGGTCACCGGCGGCAGTGCCGGCATCGGCCGCGCCATCGCGCGCGAACTGCTCGGTTTCGGCGCGAGCGTGCTCATCGCCGCGCGCAACGGCGACGCCCTGGAGGCCACCCGTGACGAGCTTGCCGAGGAATTCCCGGATAGCGAGGTCAGCGCCCTGGTTGGCGACGTCGCCGACGACGAACAACGCCGCGAAATCCTCGACTGGATCGAGGATCGTGGCGAAGGTCTCAATATTCTGATCAACAACGCTGGCGGCAACCTCACCAAGCCCGCCGACGACTACACGGAAGCGGAGTGGCGCGAGATCTTCGAGGTCAACTTGTTCTCCGCCTTCGAACTGTCGCGCTACGCGCATCCGCTGCTGACCAAACATGCCGCTTCTAGCATCGTCAACGTCGGCAGCGTCTCCGGCCTCACCCACGTGCGCAGCGGTGCGCCCTACGGCATGAGCAAGGCGGCGCTGCATCAGATGACGAAGAACCTCGCCGTCGAATGGGCCGAGGACGGCGTGCGTGTCAATGCGGTCGCACCCTGGTACATCCGCACCCGCCGTACTTCCGGCAAGCTCGCCGATCCGGATTATCTCGACGAAGTGCTGCTGCGCACGCCGATGGGGCGCATCGGCGAACCCGAGGAGGTCGCCGCCGCCGTCGCGTTCCTGTGCCTGCCCGCGGCGGGCTACATCACCGGCGAATGCATCGCCATCGATGGGGGGTTTCTGCGTTACGGGTTCTGAGGCCGGTGCAACTGGATCGCCGGTTGCGCGAATCTGGCAACCAGGATCACTGGGCGCAGGTACTGTCCTCGTAAATCTGCGTCACGCGCGCGAATTCTTCCTGCAGCGACTGCTTGTCGTTCGCGCGCGCATGGCGCCACGTGGATTCGACTTCGCGCTGACGCTTCTTCCAGGCCTCGCAGGCTTGGCCGTCAGGCACGCGCTGGCACTGGTCGGTTTTCATTTCGCAGGCGGCGCCACCGGGGACGTTCGCGGGATTGCCGCTCAAATCGGTGGTGTTGAGTGTGACGCAGCGCGGCTTGGGGTCGCCGTTCTCGCTGAGGTAGCTGTCGTTGTCCCAGGTGTTGCACTGGAAGATCGGTGGAGGCGGCAGGTGTTCGGCCGGGGGTGTTTTCGCGGCGGGCGTCGCAGGCGGCTGCGCGGGGCTTGCCGGTGCGAGCGCGGGTGTCGGGGTGGGCGTGGGTGTCACGGGCGCCGATTTCGGTTGTGCAGGCGGCGCGGATGGCGCGGGCGGTGTGTAGGAAGGCACGACGGTCGGTGCCTGCACGGTGCGTTTTTCTTCCTTGGTGCCCTTCGGGCAGGGCGCGCCGTTCTGGATGGTCAGCTTGCCCTTGGCATCGGTGCAGCGGTAGATCACGACGTCGCCGCTCTGGGCCTGCGCGGCTGGCGACATCGCCGCCAATGCGAACGACAAGGCGAAGATGGTGTTGCGAATCATCAGCTCCCTCCACAATCAGCCGATAGGCGCGCGTTGATGCCGCGCTGTTCCCTGTCCAGTGTCGCACGCTCGGTGGGTTGGGCGTTGAAGAAGCGGCGGCGGATCTCGTCGCGGCGGTCGCGCAGGCGTCCGCAGACTTCCATTTGCGGCAGAGCGTGACATTCGTCGCGCACCCAGGTGCCGGCGGCGCCGTAACCGTAGACGGGATAACGGGAATGGCCGCGGCGATGCCGGGAGTAAGGATCGACGGGTTCGACGGGTCTGCTGTCGATGCGCACTTCCGCCGAACTGTTGTCGGTATGGCGCCCGATGGTGGCCGAGATCGCCGGCCCGGTCGAAATGTGCTGCTCCGAGTGGTAGCTGACGCCGCCGACGGGGCCACCCAGGGGGATTGGGTAGTAGGGCACGTAGGGGTCGTCCACCGCCCAGATCGGGACCCAGCGCGGATTCCCTTCGCCGGTATCGCTCGTGTACACGGTGCCGTCCGGTCGCACGCATTCGAACAGTGGCTGCGGGTTGCGGACGATGAGGGTCTGCACCGGCGGCGCGGGCGCGGGCATCGGCGGAACCGGTGCGGCCGTGATGACCGGGCGCGGCGGCGGATCGCGCGGCCGCAGCATCTGTTGCGCTTGCTGCGCATCGCCCTTGCGGCAAGGCACATCCTGCAGGGTGAGCTTGCCGCGCGCGTCGGTGCAGCGGTAGATGGTGACGCTGTCCGCCGATGCGGCCGAAGGCGGGCTTTGCGCGGCGACGCTTCCCGCCGCGACGATTGCCGCGAGGAATGCGGGGGCGATCAGCAGCGGGTGCCGGGATCGTCTGGGCATGCCGCGCATCATGCGCGTGGCCGCCCCGGCGGGGAAGTTGCCGGGGCGGAGGTGCGCGTCCTGGTTCAGGCGTTATCCAGCGCCGACCGTCCGGGAATGCGCAGCAGCCGGGCGATGCTGGCGGCCGCGTCACGGCCTTCCTGCACGGCGGTGACGACGAGGTCCGCCCCGCGCACCACATCGCCGCCGGCGAACAGCTTCGGCCGTGTGGTCTGGTAGGGCAGCACGCCTTCGCCCGCGTCGATGCCGACGCGAATGCGGCCGTTGGGGTTGGCCTCGACGCCCACCTCGGACAGCCATTCCGGCAGCTCCGGCGAGAAACCGAACGCGATGATCACCACGTCCGCGGCGATCGTCGATTCGCTACCGGGAATGGCGACGGCATTGCGGCGGCCGCGCGCGTCGGGTTCGCCGAGCGTGGTCTCGACCACGCGCACACCGGTGACGTTGCCGTCGGCATCGCTTTCGACCGACAGCGGCTGGCGGTTGAACAGGAACGACACGCCTTCCTCGCGCGCGTTCGCTACCTCGCGCGCGGAGCCGGGCATGTTGGCTTCGTCGCGCCGGTACGCGCAGGTGACGCTGGCCGCGCCCAGGCGAATCGAGGAACGCACGCAGTCCATGCCGGTATCGCCGCCGCCGAGCACGACCACGCGCTTGCCGTGCAGGTCGGGAATCTCGACGTGGTCTTCCCAGCCGGCGATCGGCTTGCCTTGCGGGTCGAGACCGGTGACGAGACGGCCGTTGTTGACGAGGAATGGCAACGCGGGCAGCACGGCACGCAGATCCTGTCCGGGCAATCCACCATCGGTGTAGCGATACGCGCCGAGGCCGAGGAAGACGGCGTCGAATTCCTGCAGAAGTTGTTCGAGCGAGACGTCGACACCGATCTCGACACCGAGACGGAACTGCACGCCCATGCCCTCGAGCACGTTGCGGCGCGTGGCGACCACCGACTTGTCGAGCTTGAAGCTCGGAATGCCGAATTGCAGCAGACCGCCGATCTGTTCGTAGCGGTCGAACACGGTGGCCTGGATGCCGGAACGCACCAGTCGATCGGCGCAGGAGAGCCCCGCGGGGCCGGCGCCCACCACGGCGACACGCTTGCCGGTGGCGACGACCTTCGACAAATCCGGCCGCCAGCCTTGCGCGAACGCGCTGTCGACGATGAACTTCTCCACCGCGCCGATGGTGACCGCGCCGAAGCCGTCCTCCAGCGTGCACGCGCCTTCGCACAGGCGATCCTGTGGGCAGACGCGGCCGCACATCTCCGGCAGCGGATTGGTCTCGTGGCACAACTCCGCCGCTTCGATCAGGCGGCCTTCCTCCACCAGTCGCAGCCAGTTGGGGATGTAGTTATGCACCGGGCACTTGGCTTCGCAGTAGGGATTGCCGCAGTCGAGACAACGACCGGCCTGCTGCGCGGCGTTGTCGCGCTCGAAGCGGCCGTAGAGTTCGTTCCAGTCGCCACCGGTGCGCAGTTCCAGCGCCACCTTGCGCGGCATCTCGCGTTGCAGCTCGACGAATTGGAAGGCGTGCTTCTTGCTCATGCAGCCCTCCGTAGTTCGTCAGCTAGCGCTTCCAGACTCGCCGCCTTCGGTTTCACCAGCCAGAACTTGCCGAGGAAATCGCGATATTCCTCGAGCAGGCGCGCGCTCCAGGCGCTGCCGGTGAGCTTGGCGTGGGTTTCGATCAGGTCGTACAAGTGCTGACGATAGTTGTCGAAGCCTTCGGGCGTGACGCGCAGAATGTCGATCAGTTCGTGGTTGTAGCGATCGACGAAATCGCGATCGAGATCGAGCACATAGGCGAGGCCGCCGGTGAAACCGGCACCGAAGTTCAAACCGGTGCGGCCGAGCACGACCACCGCGCCGCCGGTCATGTATTCGCAGCAGTGATCGCCCGCGCCTTCGATCACCGCCACCGCGCCGGAGTTGCGCACGCCGAAGCGTTCGCCCGCGCGGCCGGCCGCATAGAGTTCACCGCCGGTGGCGCCGTACAGGCAGGTGTTGCCGAGGATCGGCGTTTCCTGCGATTCGAAGGTGCTGTTGACGGGCGGGCGCAGCACGAGGCGGCCGCCGGCCATGCCCTTGCCGACGTAGTCGTTGGCTTCGCCGATCAGTTCCATCTGCAGGCCGCCGGCGTTGAAGGCGCCGAAGCTCTGCCCGGCCGTGCCGTGCAGTTGCAATGCGATCGGTGCCGCGCTCATGCCGGCATTGCCGTGGCGCCGCGCGATCGCACCCGACAAGCGCGTGCCGATGCTGCGATCGGTATTGCGGATGTCGTAGCGGAAGCTGCCGCCACGCGCGTTGGCGATGGCATCGGCGAGATCGGTGTCGAGCTTGGCGGCGAGGCCGTTCGGCGGCAGTTGCAGCGCCGGCGTGCCGCAATAGGCCGATGGCAGCATCGGATCGCTCTGCAACAGTTTCGACAGATCGATGCCGACGTGCGCGCGCGGCATCGTCTCGATCTGTTCGAGCAGATCGGTGCGGCCGACCACTTCATTCAGCGAACGCACGCCAAGCTGCGCCAGCCACTCGCGCACGTCCTCGGCGACGTTGCGGAAGAAGCTCTCGGCGCGTTCCGGCAGGCCGGTGTAATGGTTCGCGCGCAGATTGGCGTCCTGCGTGGCCACGCCGGTGGCGCAGTTGTTGAGGTGGCAGATGCGCAGGTACTTGCAGCCGAGCGCGATCATCGGCGCGGTGCCGAAACCGAACGTGTCGGCGCCGAGCAGCGCGGCCTTGATCACGTCCAGGCCGGTCTTCAGGCCGCCGTCGGTCTGCAGCAGCACGCGCTCGCGCAGTTCGTTGGCCTGTAGCGCCTGGCGCGCTTCGGACAGGCCCAGTTCCCACGGCACGCCGGCGTAGCGGATCGAGCCGAGCGGACTGGCGCCGGTGCCGCCGTCGTGGCCGGAGATGGTGATCAGATCGGCGCCGGCTTTCACCACGCCGGCGGCGATCGTGCCGACGCCGGCATGCGCGACCAGCTTCACCGAGATCAGCGCCTGCGGGTTCACCTGGCGCAGATCGAAGATCAGTTGCGCGAGATCCTCGATCGAATAGATGTCGTGATGCGGTGGCGGCGAGATCAGGCCGATGCCGGGCTTGGCATAGCGCAGACGCGCGATCAGCGCATTGACCTTGCTGCCGGGCAGCTGGCCGCCTTCGCCGGGCTTGGCGCCCTGCGCGACCTTGATCTGCAACACTTCCGCGTTGATCAGGTATTCGGGCGTGACGCCGAAACGGCCGGACGCGACCTGCTTGATCTTGCTGCGGCGATCGCTGGCGTAGCGTGCCGGGTCTTCGCCACCTTCGCCGGAATTGGAGCGGCCGCCGAGGCGGTTCATGGCGATCGCCAATGCTTCGTGCGCTTCCGGCGACAGTGCGCCGAGACTCATCGCCGCCGAATCGAAGCGCTTCACGATCGACGAGACCGGTTCGACTTCATCCAGCGGCACCGGCGTCTCCGCCAGACGCAGGCGCAGCAGATCGCGCAGCGCGGCCGACGGACGCGAGTTGACGTGATCGGCATAGACGCGCCAATCCTCGCGCGTCCCACTCTTCACCGCGTGCTGCAGCGACTGCACCACGTCGGGATTGAACTGGTGATACTCGCCGCCGTGCACGTAATGCAGCAGGCCGCCGGGCTCGGGCAGGGCGTTGTCGTCCCAGCCGTGCGCGGCCAGCGCGTGCGCGTCCGCTTCTAGCCGCTTGTAGCCCGCGCCCTGTACGCGCGAGGGCGTGCCGTCGAAGCAGTCGGCGACGACTTCATCGGCGAGGCCGACGATCTCGAACAGCTGCGCACCGCGATAACTGGCGATGCTGCCGATGCCCATCTTCGACAGGATCTTGAGCAAACCTTTCTTGACGCCGCGACGATAGCTGCGCCCCACTTCCAGCGGCTCGTTGTTGCGCTTGCCGCCGAGGATGCCGCGCCGCGCCAGTGAATGCAGGGTCTGGTAGGCGAGATAGGGATAGACCGCGGTGGCACCGTAGCCGATCAGGCAGGCGAAGTGGTGCGGATCGCGCGCGGTGCCGGTTTCGACGATCAGGTTGATGTCGCAGCGCAGGCCGGTGCGCACCAGATGCTGGTGCACGGCGCCGGTGGCGAGCAGCGCATGGATGGCGGCGGTGCCGCGACGCGGACGGCGATCGCTGAGGATCAGCAGCTCGATGCGCTCGCGCGCGGCCTTCTCGGCCTCGTTGCGGATGCGTGCGATGGCTTCCTGCAGCGTTTCGCTGGCATCGAAGTACAGATCGATGAAGCGGTACTTCTCCTTGAAGCGCGGCAGCGCCAGGATCTGGTTGAGCTTGCGCTGCGACAGCACCGGCGAATTGAGCACGACGTGATCGACGTTCGCCGGCGTGTCGTCGAACAGATTGCCTTCGCGACCGATCTGCGTGGTCAGCGACATCACGCAGGATTCGCGCAAGGGATCGATCGGCGGATTCGTGACCTGGGCGAACGCCTGGCGGAAGCAGTCGTACAGCGGCCGCACGCGCTGCGACAGCGGCGCCACCGGGATGTCGTCGCCCATCGAGCCGATGCCTTCCTGCTCGGTCTCGGCGAGCGGGCGCAGCACGGCTTCCTGTTCCTCGCGCGTGAGCTGAAAAAGTTTTTGGAAGCCGAGCAGGGTATCGGCGTTGAACGGCGCGTCGGTGAGCGCCGGATCGATCAGCTCGGTATGCAGGTAGTGCATGCCCTGCTTCAACCACTGCTTGTACGGCGCGCGGCGGCGGTTGATGCGGTCGATGGCGTCGGTGTCGAGCAGGGTGTCGTTGTACAGATCGACCGCGATCATCTCGCCGGGACCGAGCTTGCCCTTGGCGACGACCTTCTCGGGCGCGACGTCCCACACGCCCGCTTCGGAGGCGATCACGAAGATGCCGTCGTCCGAGAGCGTCCAGCGCGCCGGGCGCAGGCCGTTGCGGTCGAGCGTGCAGGCGGCGTAGTGGCCGTCGCACATCACCACGCCCGCCGGTCCGTCCCACGGCTCGGAGTTGATCGCGTAGTACTCGTAGAACGCGGCGAGATCGGTGTCCTTGTATTCCAGCGACTGCGTGGCCGGCGGCATCAGGATGCGCATCGCCTGCAGCAGGTCCATGCCGCCGAGCAGCATCCACTCCAGCATGTTGTCCAGCGATTGCGAATCCGAGCCGGTCATCGTCACCACCGGGTCGAACTCGCTCACGTCCAGCAGCTTCGAGGCCCAGACGCGGCGCCGCGCCTGCGCCCAGCGGCGGTTGCCCTCGATGCTGTTGATCTCGCCGTTATGCGCGAGGCGCCGGAACGGCTGCGCCAGCGGCCAGCGCGGCAGGGTGTTGGTGGAGAAGCGCTGGTGGAACACCACGGCGCGCGCCGCCAGGTCCGGGCGTTGCAGGTCCGGGAACAGCTGCGGCAGCACATCCGGCAGCACCATGCCCTTGTAGCCGAGCAGGCGCGAGGACAGGCCGACGAGATAGAAATCCTTGATGTCGCGCAGCGTCTGCTCGCTGCGGCGGCGGGCGAGGAACAGGGCGCGTTCGAAAGCGTCGGCGTCGAGCCCGGTCGTCGAGACGAACACCTGCTCGATGTGCGGCATCGTGCTCAGTGCCAGCTTGCCGCAGCCGGAGGTGTCGGTCGGCACCACGCGCCAGCCGGCGACGTCGATGCCGACGTCCGTCAGCAGGCGTTGCAGCTCGTCCCGACATCGCGCCGCCGAGGCTTCGTCATGCGGCAGGAACACCATACCGGCCGTGCATGCCGACTCGTCCGCGATCGGGAAGCCGGCCTCGCGCGCGAGCGTGCGCACGAAGGCGTCGACCCCGCACAGCAGCACACCGCAGCCGTCGCCGGTCTTGCCGTCGGCGGCGACGCCGCCACGATGGGTCATCCGCGCCAGCGCCTCCAGGGCTCCGTCCACGAGGGCGCGTTCCGGTTTCCCGCGCACGCGCGCGATCAAGCCGAATCCGCAGCTGTCGTGTTCGTTGCCGGGGTCGTAAAGGCCCCGATCCGGAGATTTCCGCATCGTCGAGAACCGTGTGGGGTGGGCGCGGCGCGGGGATCGAAGCGCTCCGAGCCTCCGGTTCCCTCCGGCCCGGCGGTTGGCGCAACGCTTCCGCGTCAGTCGACTAAATCACACTTTGTGCGATGCGGCAATCGGGAGGGTCCGGGTAGGAATTGGCGAATGGGCAGTCATGACGAGGAAGACCGTCGTCGTCGCATCGTGGTCGTTTCGGTTACAGGCGCAACTATCCCCGTGATGAATGGCACTGCGCGATTGGCGGCGTGGTCGGATGAGGCGGTGGCCGCGTTTCCGTCCGGAACGACGTTCTTCGCGCAAATCGCCAGAAACCGGCGCCATTTCTGTCTGGTCGACTCGTCATTCGCTCCCGCCAGCCGTCTTTTCGTCGGCAACAGGTCGGCTTCGTCGCAAGCCCGCTTCCCGGGCATTCATGCATTCCTATTCTCGGCGCACCTCACTTGCCGGTGCTGCCGGATAGGAAAGTCCGATGAAAGCTGGTGCTGCGTTCTTGCTGGCCGTGGCGATGCTCTCGATGCATGCCGATGCCTTGGCATTCTCCGTTTCGGATCAGTGGATCATCAAAGACATCGCAAGGAAGACAGGCACCAGTCCATGTTTCGTGCGGCAGGCGCTGGGTGAGAATTTCTTCATCGCGGCACAGCAGTACGACATGAGTCGAACGTCGCAAGAGCGCATCAGGCGGCTGATTCGGGAGAGCTACGACGCTTCGCTGGCCAAGCGTTCCGCTGAGCCCTCGCCGCCGCTCGACTTTTGCAGTGGACTTCAAGCTACGTAGAAAAGTGACCTCACACGCCCCGGATGGGTGCCTTCCAAAACGCTTTGTCTTTGCGATTGCGTTCCATCACAAAGCGTTGCGTGTGGCAATGTAGTCCAGGCCCAAAAGCAAACCCATCACCCGACCCATCAAGTGTTCGTTGAATGCGGCGGCGGGCATTGGAATGCCTGGTGATGAGATGTGCTCACATCAGCCTTGAATATTTCGAGTTGGATTCGAGGCGGGCGATTGGTGAGGATGACGAACAGTCATTTGAACGTCAGGGTGGAGAATGTCCGAATTGATCGCAGGCCTCGTCGACGTATTCGCGCAGACACCGTTCAGCGGGAATCCGCTGGCGGTGGTCGAGGGCGGTGACGTGCTCTCGGATTCGCAAATGCGCCGGATCGCCGGCGAATTCAACCAGGCCGAGACCACCTTTCTCCTGAAGAGCACACGCACGGATTGGCGGTTGCGGTCGTTCACGGCGGCCGGTGCGGAAGTCTTCGGTGCGGGGCATAACGCGCTCGGGGCCTGGCTCTGGCTTGCCGAGCAAGGGGCGCTTGGTGCGCTGGAGGCGCCGCGCACCTTCCATCAAGAGCTTGGCGGGGATGTGCTGCCGATCGTGCTGGAGCGGATCGAGGGCCGCATCCACGGCCGCATGCGGCAAGCGCCGCTACGCCTGCTACCGCCGCTTTCGGATGTTGCGCCGCTAGCCACAGCGCTCGGCTTGCAAATTGCAGACATCCTGACGACGCCCGCCCCGCGCCCCGCAGACACGGGCGCCGCACATCTGCTGGTACGCGCCCGCGATGCGGCCGTGGTCGATCGCGCTGCACCCGACCACCAGGCGTTGTTGAAGATCCTGCGCACAGCCGGTGCCGAGGGCGTCTATCTTTACGCACACGATCCGCGAGCACCCGAAACGGCCTACGCCCGTTTCTTCAATCCTACCGTTGGCCTGTGGGAGGATTCCGCCACCGGCACCGCGGCAGGCCCGCTCGCGGCCTATCTCCAGCGGGAGAACCTGCTCCCCGATGCCAAGCTCGCCATCGAACAAGGCGTAAAAATGGGGCGGCGCAGCGTCCTCAACGTTCGCCTGACGCCTGATCCGGAACTGTCGGGAACAGGCTTGATCGTCATGCGCGGCGTCTTGGCGTCACCTCGCTGATTCTTTATGGGAATTCCCGCGCCTCGAACAAACGATTTCTACATGGCCTGACGCAAGGGTGTGCCATCACATTATTCGGTGCGGGCGTACTCGATCTCCATACTCTTCCGCTCCTTCCCATCATGCGTCTCGTGCCACTCCATGACGTGGTGATCCTTGTCGACGATGCGGATCACCTGGCGGATGTGCGTCTTCTCACCGGGCTTCATCGGGTCGTGCATGTCGCTCTGGAAGGTGTAGGTGTTCGTGGCGGGGTCGAAGTCGCCTTCGGACATGTATTGGCCGGTGGCCATGCTGTCGACCCAGCTGCCGACATATTTGCCGGTGACGTTGTCGTAGCTGGTCAGCGAGATGCCCTCGAACGGCTGGCCCATGAACTGGCTCTTGAAGAGCATGCGGATGTGGCGGCCGCCGAGTTCGGCGGTGGTGACGCCCTTGCCGGTTTCGACGGTGGGCGGCGCGGACGGGTCCATCCAGACCGTCTGCTTGGTGGTCCAGGTGCCGACGAAATGATCGGCCAGCTGCTTGTGCTGCGGGCCGAGCTTGGTCGCCTTGTCCCAGGCGTCCATCATCGCTTTCTGCTCGGCGCTCATCTCGGGTGCGGCCGCGGGTGGCTTGGTGTCTTCGGCGAACGCGGGGGACAGCAGGGCGCAGGCGAGCGCGCCGCAAAGCAAGGTGCGGGTCCAGGAACGCATGATCGACTCCCTCCGATACCGGGGATTTCCGGCGTGGGCGGAATGCTAGTCCCGCTGCCGGCCGCGCGCATGCGGCGGCGCGGCAAGGGTCAGAGGCGCAGTTCGGCGCCGCTGCGGGCGTCGCGGATCGGGGTGGGGCGGTCGAGGCCGCCGACATCGCCGTCGAGGATGGCGTCGACGGCTTCGCGCAATCCGGCGTCGAAGTCCTGCAGGCGTTTCGGTGGCGGCGCGCCGGCCGGATTGGCGCTGGTGGAGACGAGCGCGCCGCCGAAGGCGTCGCACAGCGCGATCACGGTCGGGTGCGCGCTCACGCGCACGGCCACGCCCGCGTGCGCGCCGGTGATCCAGCGCGGCACGCGCGCGGTGGCGGGCGCGATCCAGGTGTGCGGGCCGGGCCAGGTGCGCAGGACGGCGTCGCGGCGTTCGTCCGGCAGGGCGTTCCAGTCGACGAGGCCTTCGAGTTGCGAGACCGAGGCCGCGATCAGGATCAAACCTTTCTCGATTTCGCGCTGCTTGATCGCCAGCAGGCGCAGCACCGCGGCTTCATCGAACGGATCGCAGCCCAGGCCCCACACTGCTTCGGTGGGATAGGCGATCACGCCGCCGCGCTTGAGCAGCGCGGCGATGTCGGTGAGGGAGTGGGAGATGTTCATCCGCGTGATGTGCATCCGCGTGTGGCGGTCGCGGCCCTGCCTGCGCGGGGCCGCGATGCGTTGTCATCAGAAGGGGGCGTCGTCGTCCTTGACCGCTGCTTTCTTGGCCACGGTTTTCTTCGCCGTTTTCTTGGCGACTTTCTTCGTGGCCTTCTTGGCCGTGGTCTTCTTCGCGGCTTTTTTCGGAGCCGTCTTCGTCGCGGCGGTTTTCTTGGTCGCGGCCTTCTTGGCGGGTGCAGCTGTCTTCTTCGCCGCCGCCTTCTTGCCGAAACGGCCGCGCATCGGCTTGCCGGTCTCTTCCAGCAGCTTGGTCACTTCCTCCAGCGTCAGCGAGGCGGGTTCGCGATCCTTGGGGATGCGGCCGTTGAGCTTGCCGTCGCTGATGTAGGGGCCGAAGCGGCCGTTGAGCACCTGGATGTCGCTGCCTTCGAATTCCTTGATGATGCGGTTGCGCGCGATTTCTTCCTTCTCGTTGATCAGGAACACGGCGCGGGCCAGATCGATCGTGTACGGATCGTCCTCTTTCTTGAGCGAGGCGTAGGTGCTGCCGCGTTTCGCGAACGGGCCGAAGCGGCCGATGCCGACGCTGACCTCGTGCCCATCGTCCTGGCCGAGCTTGCGCGGCAGGCGGAACAGGTCGAGGGATTCCTCCAGCGTGATGGTGTGCATCGACTGGCCGGGGCGCAGCGAGGCGAAGGTCGGCTTGTCTTCGTCGTCGGCGGTGCCGATCTGCGCGTAGGGTCCGTAGCGGCCCAGGCGCACGCTGACCGGCTTGCCGGACTTGGGATCGGTGCCGAGTTCGCGCGCGCCGGTGGCTTCGGTGCGATCGACGGTTTCGATCTTGTCGTCGACCAGTTCCTTGAACGGGCCCCAGAATTTCTCCATCAACGGCACCCACTCTTCCTCGCCGCGCGAGACCGCGTCGAGTTCGTCCTCGAGCTTGGCGGTGAAGTCGTAGTCGACGTAGCGGGTGAAGTGGCCGCTGAGGAAGTTGGAGACGGCGCGGCCGACATCGGTCGGCTTGAAGGCGCGGCCTTCCATTTCGGTGTACTTGCGGAACAGCAGGGTCTGGATGATCGAGGCGTAGGTCGAAGGCCGGCCGATGCCGTATTCCTCCAGCGCCTTGACCAGCGCCGCTTCGGTGAAGCGCGGCGGCGGCTGCGTGAAATGCTGATCGGCGTGGATGCGGTCCAGCGGCACGCGGTCGCCGGGTTGCATCTTGGGCAGCTTGCGGCCTTCGTCCTCGTCCTCGGCGTTCTTCGCGTCCTTGCCTTCCTCGTACACAGCAAGGAAGCCGGGATCGATGACTGTGGTGCCGGAAGCGCGGAAGCTATGCTCGGAGCCGGCGGCGAGATCGACGCTGACGGTGTTCAAGGTGGCCGGCACCATCTGGCAGGCGACGGCGCGCTTCCAGATCAATTCGTACAGCTTGCGCTCGTCGTCGGACAGGTAGCGCGACACTTGCGCCGGCGTGCGCAGCGCCGAGGTGGGGCGCACCGCTTCGTGCGCTTCCTGGGCGTTCTTGGATTTGGTCTGATAGAAATTCGGTTTGTCCGGCAATGCGTGCGTGCCGAAATCGCGGGCGATCACATCGCGGATTTCGCCCAGCGCCTCGACCGACAGGCTCACCGAGTCGGTACGCATGTAGCTGATCAGGCCGACCGTGCCCTCGTCGCCCACGTTGACGCCTTCATAGAGCTTCTGCGCCACCTGCATGGTCTTGCGGGTGGTGAAGCCGAGCTTGCGCGAGGCTTCCTGCTGCAGCGTCGAGGTGGTGAACGGCGGCGCCGGGCGGCGCTTGCGTTCCTTGCTGGCGACGTCGGTGACGTGCAAGGCACCTTGCGCGGCCGAGACGATGCGGCGGCGCGCATCCTCGGCGGTGTCGCCGTCGGTGATGGTGAACTGTTCGAACTTCTTGCCGTCGAGCTTGGTGAGCTTGGCGGTGAAGGACTGGCTCGGATGCGCGCACTCGGCCTCGATGCTCCAGTACTCGCGGGCGATGAAGGCTTCGATTTCCTCCTCGCGCTCCACGATCATGCGCAGCGCCGGCGATTGCACGCGTCCAGCCGAGAGGCCGCGCTGCACCTTGCGCCAGAGCACCGGCGAGAGGTTGAAGCCGACGAGGTAGTCCAGCGCGCGACGGGCCTGCTGGGCATCGACCAGATCGGTGGAGATGCTGCGCGGCGCGGCCATCGCCTCTCGGATCGCGCGCGGGGTGATCTCGGTGAACACCACGCGCTGCAAGGTCTTGTCCTTGAGCAGGCCGCGTTCCTTGAGGATCTCGGCGATGTGCCAGCTGATGGCCTCGCCCTCGCGGTCCGGGTCGGTGGCGAGATAGATGCCCTCGGCCCCCTTGGCGGCCTTGGCGATGGCCTCGACGTGGCGTTCGTTCTTCTCGATCAGGTCGTAGCGCATGGCGAAGCCGCGCGTGGGATCGACCGCCCCCTCCTTCGGCACCAGGTCGCGGACATGGCCGTAGGAGGCCAGGACGGTGAAGTCCTTGCCGAGGTATTTGTTGATCGTCTTGGCCTTGGCGGGCGACTCGACGATGAGGAGGTTCTTGGGCATGAGGGGGAGAGGGGAGCAACTCTGAAAGGGGCACGGCGTGAAGGCCGCGCCGACAAGGGGGCAAGAAGGCGACGCCCGAGGCCGGGGCCTCGGGCGTTCAGGACGTGCCGTTCAGGGACGCGCTTTTTATAGTGGAATCACGCCGGGGTGGGCCGTGTCAAGCAAGCCCTCACCCCGACACGGGGCCATTCAGGTACCGGAGGCCGGTCAGAACTTGCCCACGGAGCTGGCGAGCGCCCCGATCATCACCACGACGAAGCCGATGATGGCCAGGAAGAACAGGGCGGACAGGACCAGGATCACGATCGTGACCGCGCCCAGTTCCTTGCGTTGCAGGTCCGGGCGTTCGGTGTAGGCCCACTGGTCGACCACCAGGGTGCCGACGATCATGTCGTGCAGGGCGCGCTTGCGGTCCGTGAAGGCGGCCATGATGTAGCCGATGCCCAGGATGAGGTAGCTGATCCAGGCGGCGAAGAAGCGTCCGACGCCGCGGCCGAAGGAGATGCGGCCGCCCGTCTCGGAGACCAGCTTGATGCCCACCGCCATCTTGCCCGGCGTGGCCTGCTTGCCGCTGGAGTGGAACCAGGCGAAATAGAACATCTGCAGCAGGATCGGCCCCACGTAGGCCACGATCAGCGCCAGCACCATCCCGGCGGTGGGCGTCTCGTCCTCGAATCCCCCGGAGAACATGCCCAGGGAAAAGAAGATGGGCAACTGGATGGCATAGCCGGCGATGCCGACGATGACACTATCGATCGTGATGGCAGCGAAGCGCTTCCAGAAACCGGCGTAGACGATTTCCCCGCCCTGGTGCACCGGGCTCTCGTACAGCAGCGGCGCGGCCGGCGGCGCGTATGGGGAATCGACGACGCGGCCGCTGCCCGCATCGAGCGTGGTCGCGGGCGCGCTGGCCGTGTCCTGTACCGGCAATTCGTTGATGACGCTGGAGAGGGGTTCCCACTGCGTCAGGCCTTCGCGCCAGACCAGCGTGTTCCACTGGATGCGTCCTTCGCGGCGCAGGCGCGCGAGCTCCTCGGCATCGACCGGGCCTTGGCGTTGGTGACCGGCATCGGCGTAGTACCAGGTGCTCATCCTTGTCGTGTTCCTTGTCGGTTGCGGCGTGACGGCGTCATCTTGCGGGGGTTCACAGCGGTCGGCAACCGTTGGGGCGATAAAGTTCGTCCAGATCGGACGTGCAGCGCCATTCGGCCGGATCGTTGATCGGATCGCGCTCCCAGACGATGCGCTTGCCGTTGAGCTTGGCCTGTCCCTGCAGGACCAGCTCGACGCTGCAGCGGCCTTCTCCGGATTCGCCGAAGGTGATGGAGGCGATGACGGGATTCGGTTGCACGCCGCGTGCCTGCAGATCGATGTCGCCATCGCTGGGGCAGTTCCCATCGCTTGCGTACAGATCCTCGACCTCGGTCCGCAGCGACTGCGCGATCATCGATGCCTGCAATGCTTTCGAGCGATCCACGTAGCGCTGATATTGCGGAATCGCGATCGCCGCGAGGATGCCGATCAGCGGCACCGCAAGCGCGGCGCAGACGATCAGCACGATCATGCAGCCGGACATGCCGCGCTTGGGCGGTGGAAGCTGGGATTGCGGACGTGGCGGCAACGGCGGCGGCGCGGCGCCGCCGAAGCTTGGTTCGATGCGTTGATTCATGGCGGCCCCCTGCCGTCGAAGCGCGCAGTGGACCGGAGTTCGGCCGCGACTTCAAGTGCCGGCATGCGCCGGCTCATTGCGATTGGCACACCGGCGGCAGGAAGCGGTTGGCGAGATCGGAATCGCAGCGCCATTGCACGCTGTCGACGGTGGCGACGCGCTCCCACAGAATCTGCTTGCCTTCCAGCGAATCGTCGCCGTGCAGCACCAGCAGGATGCCGCAACGGCCACCCGCGAATTCGCCGGCGGCAAGGGTGGCCCGCGTCGGGTCGTAACGCACCTCGCGCAGCTGCCGGGTGAGCGTTTCGTCGCGCAGGCAGCGTCCGGCGTTGCGCGCCGTCGCTGCGTCGACGGCCGGCTGTAGCGCCTGCGCGTGCGTCAGCAGGTCCTGCACGTCGGCGCGGACCTTGTAGTCGTGATAGGTGCGATAGCCGAGCACCACCAGCACGGCGACGACCAGCAGTTCCGCGATGACGAACAGGCTCAGTTCGATCATGGAGGCGAGGCTGCGCTGCGTGCTCGACGGCACCTGCGGCGGTGCCGAGGCCGGCGTCCCGATGTCGCCCGCGCTGGGCTGTGCGGTCTGGTCCATGACGTCCCCTTCGTCCTGGCGAAACAGCAAACCGCGATTCTGCCGCGCGGGGGATTCGAAAAAATCGACACACGTCCCAAGCGCGCCGACTGGAGAGTCGACGTGGGACGATGATTCAAAGAGTTGCTGGCGAGGCGGCGGCGTGGCCGCCTCGCGGGTTCAGTGCACCGGCTCGGGTTCGTCGGCGAAGATCTGCGTTTCCATCCAGGCGTAGGCCGCTTCCATGCCCGGCTGGTTGAACAGCACCATCAGCACGACCCATTTCAGGTCGTCGAGATCGAGTTCGTCCTGATCCAGCGCCATGGCGCGATCGAGCACCAACTCGCGCTGGTCGGCATTGAGGATGCCGTGCTGTTCCAGGAACAGCAGGAAGCCGCGGCATTCGACGTCGAGCTTGTCGAGCTCCGGGCCGAAGAAGACACGGGTCGGGCCGCCGGCGCGCGGATGCGCGGCGCTCGGCCGCTGTTCGGCCAAGGCATCGAGCCAGTCGAAGGCCTTGTTGATCTCGGCGGGGCTGAAACCGGCCTGGAGCAGGCCGTTCTGGAGGGAGTCGCGGTCGCGGACGAGGTCCGCGTCTTCGGTGAAGTAGTGCTCGAACAGGTAGAGCAGGACGTCCAGGATGCTCTCTTTCATTTCCCCCGGCCTGCGTCCGTAGACGCGTCGTGACAAGACTTTCGGGAATAGCGACCGTGCTTGGCAATCACACGACCTTCCAGCTCCATGAGCAGCAGCATGGAAGACAATTCGGCGGCCGTCAATCCAGTGCGCTCGACCAGCCGATCCATACCGGTTGGGTCGTGGCCGAGGGCCTCCCACAAGCGGTTGTAGTCGGGGTCATCGAGCCGCGGGTCGGCGGCTGGGCTGGAGATGGTCGTTTTCTGGTCATTCCCGGCCCTTGTCATGGGGGCCGACAGGCGCCCGCGCAAGGCCTCGCCCAGCTCCACGGCCAGGGGGGCGATGGCGGTGATCACCTCGCTGGCGCTTTCCACCAGGCCGGCGCCGTCCCGGATCAGGCGGTGGCAGCCGCGCGCCATCGGATTGTGGATCGAGCCGGGCACAGCGAAGACGTCGCGGCCGGCCTCGGTGGTCAGCCGGGCGGTGATCAGGGCGCCTGAGCGCTCGGCCGCCTCGACCACAAGCGTCCCCAGCGCCAGCCCGGCGATGATGCGGTTGCGGCTCGGGAAATGCTCGCGTCGCGCCGCGGTGCCCGGCGCATGCTCGCTGATCACCGCGCCGGCGGCGGCGATCCGGGCATGCAGTGCGGTGTTTTCGCGCGGGTACGGCACGTCGATGCCGCTGCCGAGCACGGCGACGGTGATCGCGTTCGCGTCCAGGGCCGCCTCGTGCGCGGCGGTGTCGATGCCGGCGGCGAGGCCGCTGGCGATGCCCAATCCGGACGTGGCCAGGGCACGCGAGAAGTCGTAGGCGTTGTCGCGCCCCCCGGCCGAAGGTGAACGGCTGCCGACCACGGCGACCATCGGGTGCCAGAGCAGGCCGGGATCGCCGGCCACGAACAGGGCCAGCGGTGGGTTGGTGATGCGGCGCAGCAGCGCGGGATAGTCGGGGTCGTGCCAGCCGATCAGGTGGTGGCTCGGACCGGACAGCCAGTCCAGCGCGCGCCGGTGCTCGGCGACGGCTTCCGGCGGCGGGGTGTCGAGGGCGCGGATCTGCGCTTCGTCCAGCCCCGCGCTGCGCCAGGCTCGCGGCCCCGCTTCAAGGGCCGCGTGTGGCGTGTCGTGGGTCTCCAGCAATTGCCGGCGCGGCTGGCTGGCGCCGCCCGTGGTCAGCAGTCGCAGCAGCGCTTCGGGATTCGTCTCGCTCATGCGCCATAGCGTAGGCCGAAACGACGACGGCGCCCCGAGGGCGCCGCCGCGATGTTGCGTCAGGTTTTTCCGTTCGCCGTCGCGATCAGAGCGTCGCGTCGGGATGCTTGAGGTGGTAACCGACCTTGGTCGGCTTCACGCTGTCCATCACCAGGCCGTAGCTCATCTTCTCGAAGGTGCGGAAGACGATGACGTGGCCGGCGAACTCGTCCGGCAGGCGCACCTTGTTCTCGAAGAACACGGTGTCGGGGTCGCGATCGGCGCCCTTCTCGACGCGGTCCACGGTCTGGCTGCCTTCGCGCCACATCGAGAACACGGTGCCGTTGTCCACGCCTTCGCGGCTGCCGACGGAAATCGCGATCACGTCGCGCGGGCCGGCGTTTTGCAGGCTGTCGGCCACCGCCAGCACGCGCGCCTTGCCGTACTTGGTGTCCTGCTTGGGCGGATGCGGGAAGAACTGCAGGTCGTATTGCTGCGCGTCGACCGGGATCAGGCGATCGCCGATGCGCACCTCGCGGTTGCTCTCATCCAGCAGCAGCGTGCTGGCCTGGATGCCGGAGCCTTCGCCGCGGGTGACGGTGCCGGCGTTCACGCGCTGCAACTCGTAGCCCAGCAGTTCCTTGCCCTTGTCCGGGAACACCACGTTCGACCAGTAGGTGCCGAAATCAGGCGTGCGGCGGCCGCGGAAATCGAGATCGGCGGTCTGCATGCGGTCGCAGCACAGGCCGCGGCGCTTGATCTCGCGGTAGCGCACGGTCGGGCGCACCACCAGGAAGCGGTCGCCGGGCTGGGCCGTGAGCTTGCGGATGTAGGCCACGCGGCCCTGCGTGGTGCGCAGGTGGTCTTCCTCCAGGCCGACGACGTAGGGCAGGTCGTCGAACTTGTCGACCACGCGCAGGTCCTTGAGGAACTTCTCCACGTCCGCCAGCGGGATCGCATTGATCGGCTCGGGCTCGGCGCGCGGGCCAGGCTGGACCTGTGCCTGCTGCACGCGATCCAGATAGGCCAGGCTGATCACGTCGCCCGGATAGATCAGGTGCGGATTGCGGATCTGCGGATTGGCCTGCCAGATTTCCGGCCACAGCCACGGGCGTTGCAGGAACCGGCCCGCGATGTCCCACAGCGTGTCGCCGCGCTTGACGACATAGGTATCCGGGTGACCCTCGCGCAGCGTCTGTGCGGTGGCGTAGGTCGCGACCGTCAGCAATGCGACGGTGAATACGGTACGCAGCCTCTGAGAAAGGCTTACAAACTTGCCAGCCATCTAACCGCTCCCCTTGGAATTTCCCCTGTCTAGCCTGGTCAACTATAGCCGACAGTGGTCAGCTCGAGGCAACCCTTGCAGCGTTACAATTGCAGAATAGGTCCTCTGTTGTGACCATCGCCACCCTTTTCCCGCCATGTCCTTGCTCCCGATCCTCGAATTTCCGCATCCGCGCCTGCGCAATCACGCCGCCGGCATCGATGCCGCGCGCATCCAAGAACCGCAATTCCAGAAATTGCTCGATGACATGTTCGAGACCATGTATCAGGCGCCCGGCATCGGCCTGGCCGCCACGCAGGTCGACGTGCACGAGCGCTTCATGGTGATCGATGTCAGCGAAGGACGTGACAGCCCGCTCGTTTTCATCAACCCCGTGATCCGCAAGCGCACCGAACAGCTGCGCGTGCACCAGGAGGGTTGTCTGTCGATTCCCGGCATCTATGCCGACGTCACGCGCGCCGACGGCATCGAGGTCGAGGCGCTGGACCGTCACGGCAAGCTGTTCGTGCTGGAAGTGGACGATCTGCTTGCGACCTGCGTCCAGCACGAGGTGGATCATCTCGACGGACGCCTGTTCATCGATCACCTCTCGCCGCTGAAGCGCGAGCGGGCGTTGAAGAAATACGAAAAGCTGCAGAAGCAGGCTGCTGAAGGTTAGCGCGGTTTTTTCGCTCGTCATTCCCGCGAAGGCGGGAGTCCATGGACTTTGCTGTCAGCGTCGTCGCACCGGAGCGGACGTCCATGGATTCCCGCCTTCGCGGGAATGACGAGCGATAGCGGTACGTTTTTTCCATTTCTCTCCCGTTTCTCTTTCCCGACTCATGCGCATCGTCTTCGCCGGCACCCCCGATTTCGCCGTTCCCTCGCTGCGCGCCGCCGCGTCGCGGCAGGAAGTGGTGGCGGTCTACACGCAGCCCGATCGTCCCGCGGGACGCGGCCGCGCGCTGACGCCTTCGCCGGTCAAGCTGGCGGCGCTGGAGCGCGGCATCACCGTGCTGCAGCCGGAAACGCTGAAATCGCAGGTCTCGCGCGATGCGCTCAAGGCCCTGCAACCCGATCTGATGGTGGTGGTGGCCTACGGCCTGATCCTGCCGCGCAAGATTCTCGAGATTCCGCGTTTCGGCTGCTGGAACGTGCACGCCTCGCTGCTGCCGCGCTGGCGCGGTGCGGCGCCGATCCAGCGCGCCATCGAAGCCGGCGATCGCGAGACCGGCGTGTGCCTGATGCAGATGGAGGCCGGCCTCGACACCGGACCGGTGCTGCTCTCGCAATCGCTGGCCATCGGCGAGCAGGACACCGCCGGGCAGCTGCACGATCGTCTCGCCGAACTCGGCGCGCAGGTGCTCGCCGACGGCCTCGGCCTGCTGCGCGCCGGCATCCGGCCGGTGCCGCGTCCGCAGCCGGAAGTCGGCGTGACCTACGCGCACAAGCTGGAGAAATCCGAAGCCAAGCTCGATTGGTCGCTACCGGCGACGACGCTCGCCAACAAGGTGCGCGCGTTCCAGCCGTGGCCGGTGGCCGAAGCGGAGATCGCCGGCGAGCGCCTGCGTATCCACGCCGCGATCGCATTGCCGCTCGCGCATGGCCGCGCACCGGGCAGCGTGCTCGCGGCCGGTCGCGAAGGCCTCGACATCGCCTGCGCCGAGGGCGCGTTGCGTCTCCGCACGCTGCAGCGCGAGGGCGGCAAGATCATCACCGCCGCCGATTACCTCAACGCGCGGCGCGATCTCGCGGCGGCCTCGTGACGGCCGCGGGTGTCGAACCGCGCGTCGCCGCGGTGCGGGTGCTCGATGCGGTGTTGCGTCGCGGCCGTTCGCTGAAAGCGGAATTCGCGCGGACATTGCCCACCTTGTCCGATCCGCGTGATCGCGCGTTGGTCGAGGCGATCTGTTTCGCGGTGACGCGCGACCGCGCGCGCTACGACGCCGCACTGTCGGCATGGATGCAGAAGCCGCTCGGCAAGCGCGACGACGAGTTGCGGATGCTGCTGTATGCGGGCTTCGCGCAGCTCGACGCGCTGGCGTTGCCGCCGCATGCCGTGCTGTCGGCGACGGTGGATGCGGCGCGCGCGCTCGGACGCGCGCATCAGGCGGGGCTGGTCAATGCACTGCTGCGACGCGCGCAGCGCGAAGGCTTGCCCGTATTACCCGCCGATGCGCATTGGCCCGTCTGGCTGCGTGAACGCATCCGCGCGGACTGGCCGGAAGACGCGGAGGCGATCTTCAAGGCCGGCATGGAACCGGCGCCGCTGTGGTTGCGCGTGAACCGCCAGCGCGGCACGCGCGAGGCTTATCTGCAGCGTCTTGCCGAAGCGGGTATCGCTTGTGAGACCGTTGAGGGAGTTTCCGAGGCCATTCGTCTCGATGCCAGCATCGCGGTGACCGCGCTGCCCGGATTCTCCGAAGGCGACGTGTCGGTGCAGGACATCGCCGCGCAGACCGTCGCCGACGCATTGCAACTGGAGGCGCGGGCGCCGGCCTTTGGAAAGCGTGTGCTCGATGCCTGCGTCGCGCCCGGCGGCAAGGCGGCGCATCTGCTGGAACGCGACGCCACGTTGTCCGTGACCGGTCTCGACATCGATGCGAAACGCCTCGACCGCGTCCGCGATGCGTTCGCGCGCCTGGGCGTCGGCGCGAATGCGATCCTGCGCGCCACCGATGCGACCGAGCCCGGCGCCTGGTGGGATGGCGAACCGTTCGACGCGGTCCTGCTGGATGCACCCTGCTCGGCCACCGGCATCGTGCGGCGACAACCCGATGTGCTGCTGCATCGGCGCGCTTCCGACATCGAGGCCCTGTGCGGATTGCAGGCCCGTCTGCTCGACGCGGGCTGGCGGGTGCTTCGCCCCGGCGGCGCGCTGATCTACACGACCTGCTCGATCCTCAAGGCCGAGAATGCCGCACAGATCGACGCCTTCCTGGCGCGCACGCCCGACGCGGTGCCCGAATCGCTGGGCGAGCGCTTCGGCCGGGCCTCCGGCGCGGGCCGGCAGCGCCTGACCGGCGAGGGCGGTGGTGACGGGTTCTTCTACGCCCGTTTGCGCAAACATTCCTGAGTCCTTCTCCCGCTGGCGGGAGAGCGACCAGGACAGATCAAAACGATTTTCCGACAAGTCGCATCG
This sequence comes from Luteimonas panaciterrae, assembly GCF_020511115.1. Classification (GTDB taxonomy): domain Bacteria; phylum Pseudomonadota; class Gammaproteobacteria; order Xanthomonadales; family Xanthomonadaceae; genus Luteimonas; species Luteimonas panaciterrae. Next base: position 274,459 of record NZ_JAJAVH010000008.1, on the reverse strand, counting down.
TTATCATCTCGCGCCATGCTCAAGACACGCAGTCATCGCGAATTCTGGATCCTGGCCCTGATCGCCCTGGTCGTGCTCGGCGCAGGCCTCGGCCTGCGCGATCCCTGGCCCGCCGACGAGCCGCGCTTCGCCCTGGCGGCCAAGCAGATGGTGGAAAGCGGGAACTGGCTGTTCCCGCATCGCGGCATCGAACTGTATTCGGACAAGCCGCCGTTGTTCATGTGGCTGCAGGCGCTGTTCTACAGCCTCACCGGCAATCTGCGCATCGCCTTCCTGCTGCCGCCGCTGCTGGCTTCGCTCGGCACGCTGTGGTGCGTGTACGACCTCGGCCGCCGTCTGTGGACGCCGCGCGTCGGGCTCTACGCTGCGTATGCGCTGCTGTTCGCGTTCCAGTTCACCTATCAGTCGAAGAAGGCGCAGATCGATCCGCTGGTGGTGTTCTGGATCACGCTGGCCAACTACGGGCTGTTGCGTCACGTGCTCGCACGCGGTGGCGGGCCGGACTGGCGGATGTGGGCGCTGGGCTGGGCGGCCGCGGGTCTTGGCACGATCACCAAGGGCGTGGGCTTCATCGCACTGCTGATGCTGATCCCGGCCGGCATCGCCTCGCTGCGCGGATGGCCGGACGTGCGCGTGCACGCGGGTCGCGCGAAGTTCTGGCTTGGTCCGCTCGCGTTCGTCGCCGCGGCGTGCGTGTGGCTGGTGCCGATGCTGATCGCCGCGCTCGGCCAGGCATCGCCCGAGTACCAGGCCTATCTCGACGACATCCTGTTCAAGCAGACCGCAAAGCGTTACGGCGCCTCCTGGGATCATGCGCATCCACCCTGGTATTTCCTGACCGTGATGATCACGGCGTGGCTGCCGACCATCCTCGTCGTGCCGTGGGCGGTGAAACCGTGGCTGCGGCGTTTGCGCCGGCGCGATGCGCGCTATCTGCTGCCGCTGGCGTGGTGGCTGCTGGTGCTGGTGTTCTTCTCCTTCCCCACCGGCAAGCGCGACATGTACATCCTGCCGGCGCTGCCGATGCTGTGCCTGGCGTTGGCGCCGCTGCTGGCCGGCATCCTGCGGCGTCCGTGGCCGCGACGCCTGGCGCTCGCATGCACGGCGCTGCTGGCCGTGGTGATCACAGGGCTGGCACTGGCGATGTGGTTCGGCCATCCGTCTTTCGAGGAGAGGCTGACGGTCGACCGCGGTTTCACCGACGGCGCGCGCGGACTGGCGGCGACGTTGCTGCCGATCGGTGTGTGGGGTTTCCTCTGTCTGCTGTGGTTCGGACGTCGGCGTCCGGTGATCGCCTTGGTGTCGACGCTGGCCGGCCTGTGGGTGGTGGTGGGATTGTTCGTGCAGCCGTTGCTCAACGATTCCTCCTCCGCGCGCGGTTTGATGCAGTCAGTCGGTCAGCGCATCGGTCCGCGCGCCGAGCTTGGCCTGGTGGCCTGGAAGGAACAGAACCTGCTGATGGCCGATCGCCCCGCCACGAATTTCGGCTTCAAGATGCCTTGGGGCGAACAGCTCGAACAGGGCATCACCTGGCTGGCGCAGAAACCGGAATCGCGCTATCTGCTGGTGCAGGAACCGGCGCTGACGCATTGCGTGGATCGCAAGCGCGCCGAATTCGCCGGCATGTCGAATCGGCGGCGCTGGTGGCTGGTGACGCAGGCGGCGTGGATTCCGGGATGCGAGCTGACCCGCGTCGAGTCGCAGGGCCAGGTGGAGGAGCGGGACGAGGATTGAGCCGGCGCTCGCGTCGCTAGTCGCCTGCGGTTGTCATCCGTCGGCTACTATCTGCCGCGATGAAGTCAGCCGCGATGAAGAGCCTCAACCTGATCGCCCGTGACAACGGCGCCGGCCTCAGCCGCGATCTGCAACTGTTGGCCGACATCTTCAGTAATGCCGATTACAGGGTGACGGTGACCGGGCTGGGACATCGCAGCCGCCTGGGCAACCGCCTGCGACGCGCGCGTGCCCGCCTGCAGCGGATGTGGCGCGGCTGGTTCGCCGGTCAGCTCAATGCGGGCTACGACATCAATCTGATGATCGAGCATGTGCGTGCGGACATGTTCGGACAGGCGCGGCGCAATATTCTGCTGCCGAATCCGGAATGGCTGCGCGCCGAATGGCTTGGACATCTGCGCGATTTCGATCTGGTGCTGGCCAAGACCCGCCATGCCGAGCGCATCTTCGGCGAACTCGGCTGTCGCACGCGCTACGTCGGCTTCACCGCCGCCGATTGCCGCGATGCCAGCGTGGTGCGCGAAGCCACGTTTTTCCACGGTCCCGGCCGCAGCGGCAACAAGGGCACGCTGCCGCTGCTCGAGCTGTGGGCGCGACATCCGGAATGGCCGCTGCTGACCGTGGTCTGGCGCCGCAAGCGCGTCGAACTGCCGCCGCTGCCCGCCAACGTGCGCATGATCCGCGACTATCTCGAAGACGCGCCGCTGCGGCAGCTGCAGAACGCCAGCCTCTTCCATCTCTGCCCGTCGCAGACGGAAGGCTACGGGCATTCGCTGGTGGAAAGCCTGAGCATCGGCGGCGTCACGATCACCACGGACGCCGAGCCGATGAACGAGCTGGTGACGGCCGAGCGCGGCGTGCTGGTGTCGGCGCACGCCGCCGGGAAGCAGGAGCTGGCGACACTCTACGACTTCGATCTGTCCGCGATGGAGCAGGCGATCGAACATTGCATCGCCATGCCCGACGAGGAGCGCGCGCGTCTTGGCGCGAATGCCCGGACGTGGTTCGAGGACAATGCCCGCGATTTTCCGAACAGGCTGATCGCCGCGCTTCAGACCCTGGACTGAGCGCCCGCCTCGTCGAGATACTGATCGATCCCGCGATCGCAACGCGTCAGCTTGCGTTTCTTGGTCTCGTGCAGGAAACGGTTGTTCGGCATGCTCATGTCATCCGGATCGATCGGTGCGCGCGATTTGTGATCCAGATGCACCGCGAGCGCGGTGAACTTGAGCTGCTTCTGCCGCACGCCGGCGTTGCGCAGGCGCGCGGCCAGTTCCAGGTCCTCGCTGCCGTAGCCTTCCAGGCGCTCGTCGAAACCGTTCACCGCCAGTATGTCGCTGCGCCAGAAGCTCATGTTGCAACTCATCACGCGTCCCGGACGGCGCGCCTTGCGCTCCGCCAGCGTGTTCCAGCGCAAGGCGTGATAGCGACGGAAATCGTGCGGCGCATCGAAGATGCCATCCATCAGCATGTCGAAGCGCGGGCGGCCACCGGCCAGCAGCCGCGCGGTCTCGCGCATGCTGGCGCGCAGGCGTCCGCCGGCGAGGAAGCAGCCGGGCGCGGCGAATTCCGCGTGATCGGCCAGGAACTGCGGATGCACCACCATGTCGCCATCGAGCAGCACCAGGTAGTCGCCGCGACTGGCCGCCATGCCGCGATTGCGGGCGGCGCCGGCGCGGAAGCCGCGATCCTCGTGCCAGACGTGGCGCAGCGGCACCGGAAAATCGGCCATGCGCGATTCGACCAGCGCGCGCGTCGGTTCGGCCGAGCCGTCGTCGGCGACGATGACTTCGAGCGGCAACAGCGTCTGCCGCGTCAGCGCATCCAATGCCAGCCCCAATGCCTCGGGCCAGTTGTAGGTGAGCAGGATGACACTGATGTTCTTGGCGCTGACGCTCATGACGCTTCCTTGTCGGCTTGCTTCAAGAGAGAGCGCGAACGACGCCAGCGCGTCCACCATGAGCCCTCGCGCATGGCCAGAAGCCGCGCGTAGCGTTCGGTTTCTTCTTTCGGCGGATCGGGTTTGAGCAGGTATTCGTGCCGAGCCATGTCCAGCAAGCGTTCGCTGACGCCGCAACTCTGCGCGTAGAACTGGATCAGGGCACGCGAACGCAACGTATTGATGAAATCGCGATGCTTGCCCTGATCACTCCACCAGTCGTTGCCGCCGTGGATGCGGTAGTGCACGGCGCCGGTCGGCAGAAAATATTTGCGTGCGCCGAGGATGCTGGCGCCGAACACCACGCAGTTGTCGGTCGCCAGGCGCCAGGCCTTGAGCTTGTCGTCGGGCAGATCGAGCACCTGCCGCGCCCAGCGCGTGCGCAGGCTCAGCGCCGAGGTCGGTGCGCCGTACCAGGTGTGCAGCAGGTAGGTACTGAGCACGGTGTAGGCCAGATCGACCGGGCGATCGGCGAAGCTGATGCGGTCCGACTTCGCGCCGAACATCCGCATGTCGCTGAAGACGAAATCGACATCCTTGCGGCTGTCGTAGATCGCGCCGATCTGCTCGAGGTAGTTCGCATCCCAGCGGTCGTCGGAATCGAGGAAGCAGACCACATCGGCATCCGCGAGCGCGACGCCCTGGCGCGATGCCGACAGCTGGCCGCCGTTGGCGACGCGCAGCAGCCGAACGCGCGCATCTCCGCCATAGCGCTGTTGCAGCAGTTCCGCCGAGCCGTCGGTCGAGCCGTCGTCGACCACGATCACCTGCCTGGGCGCGCGCGTCTGCGCGAGCGCGCTATCGACGGCCTCGGCGATGAACTCGCGATAGTTGTGATTGGCGATGACGACCGCGAACGAGGTGCTCATGGCGCCTGCCGCTTCGCGAACGAATGAGGGAAATGCGATCGGAGCGCGTCGGCATCACCAGTGGCGAGGGTTCGGTTCATGCGCGCGATGGGCCGGGGGCTGCCTAGGCATCGGGATCGGTTCCGCGGCATTGTCGGGGATCGCAGCGGCGATGGCGAGCCCCGCGAAGCGTCGGTTCAGTCGCCTGGCGTCTGCAACGGCCGGCCGTGCTGCAATAGCCACAGCATGATGGTTTTCTGGCGCACGTAGTTGGCGCGCACGTAGGCGTAGACCAAACCGTGCCAGCCGTCCAGAAAACCACCGCGGAACACGTAACCGCGCCAGAAGCGCCATGCGGGCGAAAGAATCAGCTTGGCCAGGGAGGCGCGCTTGCCACGGGCGAATTCGTGCTCGGCCATCATGCGGGCGTAGCGTTCGGTCTTGTGCAGCAGTTGTTCGAAGGAGCGATAGGGGTGGTGGATGAGATCGCCGGGCAGGGTACGCACGTCGCCGTCGACGCTGGCGGTTTCGTGGATCTCGCGCTTGCCGCGCCAGCCGCCGCGACGGCGGTCGAACAGGCGCAGCACACGGTCGGGATAGGCGTTGCCGTGGCGCAGGAACTTGCCGAAGTATTCGGACAGGCGCGCGAAGCGATAGCCGGCGGCATCCGCGAAGCCGCGCGATTGCGCGTCCTGGATGGCGGCTCGCAGGGCATCGCTGATGCGCTCGTCGGCGTCCAGGCACAGCACCCAGTCGTGCGTGGCCTGGTCGATGGCGAATTGTTTCTGGCTGCGGAAGCCATCGAAGGCGCGTTGCAGCACGCGCGCGCCGGCCTGTTCGCAGATCTCGCGTGTGCGATCGGTCGAACCCGAATCCACCACCACGATTTCGTCGCAGAACGCCAGCGAGGCAAGGCAGTCGCCGATGCGATCCTCCTCGTTGAAGGCGATCACGCATGCCGAAAGCCGGCAGGCAGAAATCGGCGGACGGGCGGATGCGTTCATGGCGTCGCGTCCTGCGACGGCGTATCCAGTGCGATGACGCGATAACCGTCGTTACGGTACAGCTCACGGCCTTGCAACGGGCTTCCAATCGGAACGACGGCGGCACCCACGCCGTAATCGCGTGCGAGCGCGGCGAAGCCGGTCGTGGGCAATCGTGCATAGGCGACATCGAGTGCTTCGGCGACGCCGGCGCGGCTCGAACTGGCGGGCAGATCACCGCCCGCCACCGCGCGCAGGCGCTGCAACCACTCCGCGCGTCCGGCGCCGCCATCGGGATTGATCTTGAATTCCACCAGGGTCGAGCGGTCGCTGCACGCGGTGAAGCCGGTGTGTCCCGGCGGCGAGGCGTACAGCACGCGCGGTCCCTGCGCGCGCAGCCAGTCGCACAGCCGCGCCCAGTTGCGCTCGGCGCGCGAGGCATCGACCACGCCCAGCGACGGCGGCTGTCCCTTGCCGAGATCCGATCCCATCGCGGCGAGCGCGAACACCGCCGCGACCACCCACGGCCAGATCTCGCGCTTGTTCGCGGGCGGCAATCGGATCGCCAGCAGTGCGAACGCGGCCAGCACCGGCACGAACACGCTCAGCCGCAGCAGCTGGATGCGCGCGATCCAGCCAGTCTTCAGCAGGTAGTAATCGGCGTAGTGCAGCAGGGTGAAGGCCATCAGGATGACCGCCATCGACAGCAGCGGCGTGAATAACGCCGCACGCTCGTCGTGATCGCGACGCCAGCGCCACCACAGCCACGCGAACAATCCGAGATAGAGCAGCACCGCGGCGACACGATTGCCGTGGAACTGGAAATGCTGCGGCATGCGGAAGGCGACGTCCTGCATCGCGCCCATCTGCTGTGTCAGGCCCTGTCGCGCCAGCGCGATCAGGTCGAACAGCGCGGGCGACGCGATCACCAGCGCCGCGATCAATCCCGGCAGCCAGGTGGCCGGCCGTCGCCAGATGCCTTGCCGTGTCGCTTCGATCGCCATCGCCAGCAACCAGATGCCGCCGATCTGCAGATGTACCAGCGCCACCGCGCCCGACAGCGCGAAGGCGAGATTCCAGCGGCCGCGCGCCAGCGCCGCGATGGCGAAAACGATGAAGGCATGCGCGAAGGTCGGCGGCATGATCGGGCCGTTGCCGAGGAATCGGTTGGCCTCCACGCCGTGGTCGAGGAAGGCGAAGCCCGTCGCCAGCGCCACCGCCAGCAGCAGGCGCCGTCCGCGCGGCAGCGACAATGTGCCGCCGAGGCACCACAGCGCGGCGAAGATCAACGCGTAGCCGGCGAACGTGAGCGAGACGAACGCACCGGTCTCGCCGAATGGATGTGTCAGTCCCGCGACCATCAGCGCGAAGATGCGATGGTGATGGGCGCGGATCTCGATGCCGAAATCGCCCGGCAGGTAGGCCGGATCGAGCAGGCGCCGCACCACCGGGATCAGGCCGGCGTGGTTCTCGCGGCCGACCTGGACGCCGTGATCGAGCGCGATCGCCAACAGCGCGCAGGCGAGCACGCAGGCCACGGCCAGCAACCAGTTCGGGACATGTGCGGGACGGGACATCGGACGGAACTCGAAGACCGAATCAGGGAACCGGCGCGTACCTTACCGCATGCGCGCGGCCGGCTCGTGTCCTGCGGGTTCGTGCCTTGTAAGAATCCCGTACATGCGGCGGCAAGGAGGGACGTGCGCTTGGCGAATCGCGTATCGTGCCGCGCATGTCCGCCTATCTGCTGCTCGCCTCCGAGTTGTATTCGCTGCCCGTGCTGCGTCCGGTGGCCGCCGCGGCGCTGGCCGCCGGGCATCGGGTCGGCTGGCTCTGCGACGATGCCGTGGCGCCGCGACTGCACGCCGACGAACCGCGCATCGCCAGCCGCTCCGCGCTGCGCGCCTTCGCCGCGGACGCGACGTTCGCCACCGTGCACCGCATTCCGCCGCAGCTGCCGGGCAAGCAGGTGCAGCTGTTCCACGGCCTGAACATCGACAAGCGCGATGATGCCGGGCGCGGTCATTTCCGCATCCGCGGCTTGTTCGACCTGTACTGCACGCATGGCCCGGCGACCACGCCGCGCTTTGCCGCGCTGGCGCGCGAGCATGGCGACTTCGCCGTCGCCGAGACCGGTTGGCCGAAGCTCGATCCGTTGTTCGCGCCTTCCCCCGCCGCCGATGCCCTGCGCGCCGCCGCTGGCGGACGGCCAGTGGTGATGATGGCGTCCACCTTTACCGAATCATTGAGCGCGGCGCCGGCCCTGCTGACGGTGCTGCCGGAACTGATCGCGCGCGGCGACCGCTACTGGCTGCTGACCTTGCACCCGAAATGCCCGCCGGAACTGTTCGCCGCCTATCGCGCGCTGGCCGGCGAGCACGCGCGCTTCCTCGAGGCGCCCGATCTGCTGGACATGCTGCGCGCGACCGATGTGCTGGTCTGCGACACATCCTCGGTGATCGAGGAGTGCCTGCTGCTGGACAAACCGGTGGTCACGTTGCGCACACGGCGACCGCGGCCGTCCTTGCTGGACGTGCGGACACCCGAAGGAATCGATGCCGCGATCGATATCGCGTTGTCGCGGCCGCCGGCGCAGATGCAGGCGATCCGTGAATACATCGCGCAGATTCATCCGGCGCGCGACGGTCACTCCGCGCAGCGCGTGGTCGAAGCGACGGAGCGGTTGCTGGCGGGTGGCTTCGGACCCTTGCGGCCACGCAAGCGGAGTCTTTGGCGCCGATTGAAGGCGCGCGCGCAGATGCAGGCGTTGTTGCCGGAGCATTGAGAGCGTCGACGACGCTCGACGAAATCACCAGCGCAAGGGGCGCCGCGCCACCTCGCGCCCAAGCCTGATCAGCAACTCGCGCGCCTCTTCCACGGGCAGGAAGCGCAGACGTAGCGACGACTTGGTCGGATCGGCACCGGCCGTGTCGAAGGACAGCGAGGCCATGCCGAGCATCCGGTCGAGCGGCGAGCGATGCAGCAACAGCACCTGCAGCTTGTCGAGTTCGGCGAAGCGCCAGCGCCGCGACCACCAGCCGCTGCGGATTGCCACCAGCGTGTCGTCGACGGCATAGCCGGCGCGGCGCGCGTGTTGCCAGGCGATGAACACGGCCGGCAGCAGCCAGGCCAATCCGAGCAATCCCCAAGTGCCGTAACGCCAGTACAGAGCGGCGGTCAGCACCAGCGACAGCAGCACGCCCGGCAACGACAATCGCAGCCACGCGTGCGCATGCAGCGGCCTCCAATGTGATGGCGGCCACGTGCCGCCGGGCAGCAGATGGCGCACCAGCGTGTCGCAGACCTCGGGCGAGGCGACGGGCGCGAGTTCGCGGAACGTGCGGTCGTCGTGATGCGAGCCGGACACCGCCGTGTCGACCTTCAGCGAACGCCGCGAGAACATCCGGTGCAGCACGGTTTCCTGCAACTGGAACGCCTGCATGCGCCGCCGCGCCGCGCTGGTGCGCAGGCGTGTCAGCAACCCGCGCGTGACCGTCAGCCGCCGTCCCTGCTGTTCGAGCCGGAAGCCGGTGTACTGCAGCAGCGCCAGCGATACCGACAGCAGGCGCAGCAGCACGAAGAACCCCACTAGCAGCACGATCAGCACCACCGCGACCTGGCTGATGCCGAAATGCCCAAAGAAATAGTTCAGCGCCTGCGACCAGCGCTGCGCCACCGCGTCCGGCAATTGCACGTGCAGCTGCGAGGTGCCGACCAGCGCGGCGCCGAAGACCAGCATGCCGCGATTGGAGATCACGCCCAGCCGCAGCACTTCGCTGGTGGGCAATGTCAGCAGCACGCCGTCGCTGCCGGGACGCAGCTGTGACAGCGGCGCCTCAGCGGCTACGGGCTGCGTTTCGACATCGGCGGGCGCGACGGCGCCGCGACGCCGGATCAGCGCCTCCAGCGCGTTCGCGTCGGAGAGCTTGAGCACCCGCATTTCCGCTTCGGGTTTATGCCCGCCGGCGGATTCCAACCGCACCTCGGCCACGCCGAAGATGCGATGCAGCAGCGTCTGGTGCAGCGCGACGTTGTGGATGCGCGAGAACGGAATCTGCCGCAAGGTGCGATGCAGGATCCCGCTCTTGATCAGGATGCTGTCGGCACTGATGCGGTAGTGGTAGGTGAGATAGCGCCACACCGAGGCGGCGGCCACCAGGCAGATCACCACCAACGACCACAACTCGTTGCGATCGGTGCGCCCGAAGATCAGGAACGCCAGCAGCGGCACGATGAACGTGCGCATGTGCTGCAGCATCACGAACAACCACGACATCGGATGCAGGCGATGCTCCGATTCGCCCACCGCGGATGCGGCGGACGGCGCGGACGTCACGGAAGTATCCGCTGGATTAGGCGTCGTCATCGTCGTCGGTCTGGCTGGCGAGGCGATCGCGCAGCCACTCCGCATCGTGTTCGTCCAGGCCCGACAGCGAGACCGAACTGTGGCGGGTGCCGGCGGTGTGGATCACCAGCGTCGCCAGGCGGCAGTAGCGCTCGATGGGTCCGCGCTTGAGGTCGAGATGTTGCACGCGGCTGCCGGGCACGCGCGTTTCCACCTGCCACAGCTTGCCGCGCCGCAGCGCGAAGCCATCGCCGTTCAACCGCCAGCGCGTGTTGATGAAGCGGCGATTGCCGTACAACGCGCCGATCAACAAGCCGATCAATGCGGCGCCTGGCAGGAAGTAGGGCGTCGGCGCGTACAGCCGCGACACGATCAGGATGACGCCGACCACGAACGCCGCCGCCGCGATGCCGAGCGCGGTGCTGACGATGTAGAGCCCGCGCGCCCGTGGCGGCAGGGCCTGCCAGCCGTCATTGGGCATGTCGTCGTGCGTGACGGGAGCGGTGTCCGCCATGTGCAGGGATTCGCTTTCGCTGATGCCGGATGCGTTCATCGCCAGGATCGCACCGTGAGCGTGAAGCCGCGCATGCCGCCGCGCGTGGATCGTTCCTTGATGTGGATCATCGGTCCAACTCCAGGTCCCGGTAGGGATTGTCCTCGCCCGTGCCGGGCGGTCGCAGCGTATAGCGCTTGTACGTCCATTGGTACTGGGGCGGGTCGCGCCGTGCGATGCGCTCGACTTCACGGTTGAGCGCCGTCACGCCTTCCACCGGATCCTTCGATCCGACTTCGGGCGGCGCGGGATCGAAGCGGAGCGCGAAATCCGGCCCCGCGCCGATGCGCTCGCAGTAGCCGAACAGCACTTCCGCGCCGGTGCGCTCGGCGAGGCGGTTGAGCAGGGTCATGGTCAGCGCCTGCTTGCCGAAGAAGGGCGCGAATTCGCCATCCCCGGCTTTCGGCTGCTGATCGGGCAGGATGCCGACCACGCCGCCGTCCTTCAGCAGCCTGAACAACTGGCGGATGCCGGGGCCTTCGGCGCGCACCTGCATCACGCGGCTGCTCTGACCAGCGCCCATGCCCTGGTCGGCGCGCACGCGACGCAGGAAGGCCTCGCCGATCGCCGATTCCGGCGGGCGATACAGGATCGCCAGCTGCGGGGTATTGGCCGCGAGCCACTGGTTCAGCAGTTCCCAGTTGCCGTAGTGCGGCGCGGCGACGATCACGCCGCGACCGGCCGCGATCGCGGCGGCGTAGCGGTCGGCGCCGTGTTCCTCGCGGATCAGGGCCAGGTTCTGGACGTGCGGCCGCGTCCAGAAGCGCAGCGTCTCCAGCGCCTGATAGGCGGTGGTGCGCAAGATCGCCAGGTACATCTGCGTGCGCTGCGCCGGCGTCTGATCGGGATAGGCGAGCTGGAGATTGCGCAGCGCCACCCGGCTCTCGCGCGCGTCGAGGCGTCGCCAGAGCCAGGCCGCGCCGTTGCCCAGCCGTCGCAGCCACCACCACGGCAGGCGGCCGACCAGTGTCGCGAGCAGGTACAGCAGGGAGGCGGCGAATTTCGTCATTCATTCAGTCTAGCGGGTGAAGCGGCGCGGGATGGCGACAGCCCGGACAGCAAGGATGTCCGCATGTACGATGCGATCGGGGATGTGCCAGGGGTAACAAAACGGGGGAAGGGGAGATGAGCAACTATCTGTTGCTTGCGTCGGAGTTGTATTCGCTGCCGATCTTGCGGCCGCTTGCCGACGAGGCATTGGCGCGAGGACATCGCGTGGCATGGCTGGCATGCGATGCGTTGGCGAAGCGATTGCGTCCACAGGAAGTGCGTCTGCGCAGCAGGCGCGAACTCAGGTTGTTCTCGGCCGATGCGACGTTCTGCACGGTCAACGAACCGCCGCGCGCCCTGCCTGGATTGCAGATCCAGGTGTTCCATGGATTGAACATGCACAAGCGCGATCCTCGCCGCGAAGGGCAACTGCGCGTGCAGGGATTGTTCGATCTCTACTGCACGCACGGGCCGGCCACCACCGGCCCCTTGCGCGAAGTGGCGCGGGAGCGCGGAGATTTCGTGGTGGTCGAAACCGGATGGCCGAAGATCGACGTGTTGTTCGGAAATGAGCCGAGGCTTGGGGAAGCGCTCGGCGAAAAGGTGCTGGCTGCCGCGCGAGGGCGGCCGATCGTGATGTACACATCGACCTTCAATCCGCCGATGAGCCAGTCACGCGAATGCCTGCAGGCGATCGAAACGCTGGTGCAGCGTGGCGATCGTTACTGGCTGCTCTGCCTGCATCCGCTGTCGGCGCCGGATATCGTCGAGCGCTATCAGGAACTGGTGGGCGAGAACGCCGTTTTCGTCGACGCGGAATCCTTGCCCGGCCTGCTGCCCATCACGCAGGCATTGGTGGGCGACACCACGTCGGTCGTCGACGAATTCGCCCTGCTCGGCAAACCGATCGTGACCGTGCGGCATCACAAGCCACAACCGTTCATGATCGATGTGAGGGGGCCGCAGCACATCGACGAGGCGCTGACCGCGGCACTGTCAGGCGATGGACGACAGCGATGCGATTGGATGAAGGCTTACGCGGAGACGGTCCATCCCTATCGCGACGGCCGCTCGGCGGCGCGCGTGCTGGATGCGGCCGATGCCCTGGTCTCCGGCGCGCTGGCGTCGCCGCAACGCCGGACGCGATGGTTCTGGCACAAGCGCCGCCGCACCAGGAAGCAGATGCACGCCCTGCTTCCGGCTCCCGGATTCGTCGCCGATTTCATGTCCCGCATGCAGCGGAAACTGAATCATGAATGGGCGGGCGGTCTTGGCTCCGGCTAGCGCGGCGGCCACCATGACGGCTCTCGGGCCATTCACCTTTCGGGTTTTCCCACCGCCGACATGCTCGCCCTGATCCAGCGCGTCACCTCCGCCAGCGTCAACGTCGATGGCGCCACCATCGGCGCCATCGGCCCCGGCTTGCTGGCGCTGGTGGGCGTCGAGCCGGGCGATGGCGAGGCGGAGATCGCCCGCATGTCCGAGCGCCTGCTCGGTTACCGGGTCTTCGCCGACGAAGCGGGGCGGATGAACCGCTCCCTGGCCGATTGCGGGGGCGGGCTGCTGCTGGTCAGCCAGTTCACGCTGGCCGCCGACACCCGTTCGGGCATGCGTCCGGGCTTCAGCACGGCCGCGGCGCCGGCCGAGGCTGAACGGATCTTCAGCCAGCTGGTCGCCGTCTGCCGCGAAAAGCATGCGCCGGGGGTGGAAACCGGGCAGTTCGGTGCCCATATGACTGTCAGCCTGGTCAATGACGGCCCGGTGACCTTCCTGCTACGAACCGGCGATCGCAGTTAGACGATGCCGATCCGGGAAGGCCAGGGGACCGTCCACACCCGGCAAACGCCGCCAAATCCCGGCGACGCGCAACGTTTCGTGACCCTGTACCCTCTCATACCGGGTATAATGCAGGGTTCCCTTCTCCTCTTCTTCCGGTGGCGCCCCACATGGCCAACGAACGTCAGGCTCCGCAGTCCGACATCAAGCAACTGATCAGCAAGGGCCTGGAGCAGGGTTACCTGACCTATGCCGAGGTCAACGATCATCTGCCCGACGACCTCGTCGATCCGGAGCAGATCGAAGACATCATCGGCATGATCAACGGCATGGGCATCGAGGTGCACGAAGTTGCGCCCGACGCCGATACCTTGCTGCTCGCCGACGGTAATTCCGGTAATCGTGAAGTCGACGACACCGCGGCCGAAGAAGCCGCGGCCACACTGACCGCGCTCGACGGTGAGGGCGGTCGCACCACCGATCCTGTGCGCATGTACATGCGCGAGATGGGCACGGTGGAACTGCTCACGCGCGAAGGCGAAATCGCCATCGCCAAGCGCATCGAGGAAGGCCTCAACCAGATGCTGTCCTCGCTGGCCAGCTTCCCCTGGTCGGTGCAGCTGCTGCTGGAAGACTACGAACTGCACAAGGGCGGCAAGAAGCGCCTGGCCGAGATCGTGGTCGGTTTCAACGATCTCGTCGAAGAAGAACCCGAGCCGCCGATCGCCGCCGAAGCCGGCAGCGACGACGATGCCGAGATCGACGAGGAAGACGACGAGAGCGCCGGCGGTGACGACGATGCCGGTCCGACCGGTCCCGATCCGGCCGAAGTGGCGCGCCGCATGGAAGCGCTGTCGGCCAGCTACATCAAGTTCCAGAAGGCCTACGCCAAGAACGGCGCGGCCGCCAAGCCGGTGATCAAGCTGCGCGAGGAGATGGCCGAACAGTTCGTCACCTTCAAGCTGCCGCTCGCGCTCACCGACACGCTGGTGAGGAAGCTGCGCGAAGTGCTAGCCGAGATCAAGGAACACGAGCGCCGCATCCTCGATCTGTCCACGCGCATCGCCAAGATGCCGCGCAAGGATTTCATCCGCGCCTGGGAAGGCAATCAGACCAACCTCGGTTGGGTCGATGACGTGCTCAAGCGCAAGCAGAAGTGGTCCTCGGGCCTGCGCGAGGTGAAGGATCAGATCATCGCCGAACAGGAAGCCACCATCGCGATAGAAAAAGCGATGTACGTGACCCTGGCCGACATCAAGGACATCAGCCGCGCCATGGCCTATGGCGAAGCCAAGGCCCGCAAGGCCAAGAAGGAGATGGTCGAGGCCAACCTGCGCCTGGTGATCTCCATCGCCAAGAAGTACACCAACCGCGGCCTGCAGTTCCTCGACCTGATCCAGGAAGGCAACATCGGTCTGATGAAGGCGGTCGACAAGTTCGAATACCGCCGCGGCTACAAGTTCTCCACGTATGCCACCTGGTGGATTCGCCAGGCCATCACGCGTTCGATCGCCGATCAGGCCCGCACCATCCGCATCCCGGTGCACATGATCGAGACGATCAACAAGCTCAATCGCATCTCGCGCCAGATGCTGCAGCAGTTCGGCCGCGAAGCGACGCCGGAAGAGCTGGCGAAAGAGATGGACATGCCGGAGGACAAGATCCGCAAGGTCATGAAGATCGCCAAGGAACCGATCTCCATGGAAACGCCGATCGGCGACGACGAGGATTCGCATCTGGGCGACTTCATCGAGGACACCAACGTGGAGTCCCCGATCGACGCGACCACCAACACGAACCTGTCGGAGACCGTGCGCGACGTCCTCGCCGGCCTCACGCCGCGGGAAGCCAAGGTGCTGCGCATGCGCTTCGGCATCGACATGAACACCGACCACACCCTCGAGGAAGTCGGCAAGCAGTTCGACGTCACCCGCGAGCGCATCCGCCAGATCGAGGCGAAGGCGCTGCGCAAGCTGCGTCATCCCTCGCGCTCGGAACAGCTGCGCAGCTTCCTCGATATCGAGTAAGGCTCGACGCAACCGGATCGAAACAGGCCCGCCGAATGGCGGGCCTGTCGTTTGTGCGGCATCTACAATGCCGACGTCACTTTCCATCCGTTGGGGAAACGCATGGAGGATTTGAATCCCTATCAGCCACCGGCGGCATCGCTGCGAGAGCCGTCGTCCGCCGGAACCGTGCCCGGCGCCAGGCTGTTCAAGGTGTCCGGAATCGGGCTGGCCACGTTCATCGGCACTGTGCTGGCGGGCGGTGTCCTGATCGCGATCAATTACCGCGCGGTCGACAGGCCGGCCTTGGCAAGGCGCGTGTTATGGGGCTCGCTGGCGGCGATCGCGCTGGTCATCGCCAGCAGCATCTTTTTGCCGGGCGGATGGGTCATGGATCTGGGGGTGCTCGCTCTGCAGGTCGTGAGCATGATGGCGCTCGCGCGCTGGCAACGCGGCACGATCGCCGTATTGCTGCCGGACGATCACGAGCCCCGTTCCAACTGGATGGCGTTCGGCATCTCGCTGCTGGTGCTGATGGGACTGTTCGGAAGCATTCTTCTGCTGATGTTCCTGGCGATCGCCACGGGCGTGCTGCCCTCATTCCCGGACGGCTGAAGTACCGCAGCTTCTGCGATAGCGCATCAGCGAGGCGTGGCGAGAAGGGCCCTGCACGCCAATAGGGGCAGGGCCGTGCAACTCAGTCGACGTTGTAGAAGAACTGCTCGCGCACGATCTTGCCGTTGCGCACCTGATACACGCAGATTTCCTGCATCGGCACGCGGCCCATGCTCTTGTAGGTGGCGTCGATGGACATCACGACACTGAACCAGTCGCCGGCCACGATCGGCTCGCCGACGCTGCCGCCGTGGATCTCGACGATGTCTTCGGCCCACTTCTTGCCTTTCTCGCGGATCGCCGCCAATCCCTTGACGTTGCCGAGCGCGCCCTGCGGCAGCCCTTCCATCTCGACGCTGACGGCGTCCTCGGCATACAGCTCGTTCTGGGCTTCCTCGTACTTGCCTTCGCGGCACAGTTCGACCAGCCGCTTGGCGATTTGCTCGGTACTCATCGACGCTCTCCTTTGGTGGGAGCGCGGAGCCTACTCCCGCGACGTCTCAGGTCTTGCGACTGAACGCGTCGGGCGTCCCGCGCATCACCGACAGCACGTCGTGGCAGGCGCCCATCGTGTGATAGTCGGTCTTGCCGGCCGGGCTCTTCTCGTCGCTGTACTTGCGGTTCTGGCGATCGAGGATGCGATACCAGGCGCCATAACGATGATCGACGAGATGCTGCCATGAATAGCGCCAGATGCGTTCGTACTCGCCGCGATAGCGCGCATCGCCGGTCACCGCGAACAGCCGCGCCGCGGCGGCGAGCGCCTCGGCCTGCACCCAGAAATATTTGTCGTCGTCGCAGACGGTGGTGGAGGTGAAGCCTTGCGCGAATGCCTGGCCATCCGCGCCGGGTTTCTCCAGGCCGGTCGGCGCGAATCCGTAGACGATGCCGCCGAAGGTTTCGTCCCAGCCGCTGTCGAGCGCGACATCGAACAGATGTCGCGCGGTGGGAACCAGCCACGCCGGCGCCTGCTGCTTCGCGCCGAGATGTTCGTGCAACAGCATCAGCAGCTTCGCCCATTCGACCTGATGCCCCGGCTGGAAGCCCCAGGGACGGAACAGATGCTTGGGATCGTCGCGGTGGTAATCCCAGTCGACGTTCCAGTCGCGGTCGTAATGCTCCCACACCAGTCCGCCGGCCTTGGCGGCCTGCCGGCGCGTCATGTGATCGGCGAGCATCAGCGCGCGTTCGAGATAGCGCGTTTCCCCGCTCGCCTCGAACGCGGCGATCATCGCCTCGCACATGTGCATGTTGGCGTTCTGGCCGCGATAGTCGGAGAAGCGCCAATGCGCATCGGCTTCGTCGCGATACAGGCCGGCATCGGCGTCCCAGAAACGCGATTCGAGCAACTCCCAGGTCTCGTCCATCCACGCCGCGGTATCGAGGCCGGCCTTGCGCGCGGTCGCGTAGGCGAGCAGCACGAAGGCGACGCCGTAGGCGTGATAGGTGCGGTCCTTCGGCTTGCCGTCGCGCAGCGTCCACGCGTAGCCGCCGCTTTCGGCGTCGCGATGCGCCTCGCGCAGATAGCGCAGGCCATGCACCGCGGCGTCGCGGTACTCGGCGGCGAGCGGCGAATCGGCGAACTCGCGTGCCGCCATCGCATTGTTGAAGACGAAGCGCGTGCTGCTGACCAGATGCCGGTGCGTAGCGTCGTAGACGCTGCCGTCGTCGCGGAAATAATGGAAGAAGCCACCCGCCGGATCGATCGAGCGGGGATGGTAGAACGCCATCGTGTCGCCGATGTGCGCGCGCAGGAAAGCGGGGTCGCCGAAATCGGGAATGGGCGTCGCAGGCAGGTTCATGGCTTGCTTCCTTCGATCAGGGATTGCACCTCGCCATGCGTCGGCAACGCGGCGAAGGCACCGAAGCGCGTGGTGGCCAGCGCGCCGGCGGCCGCCGCGTAGCGCAGCAGGTCATCGCGCGTGGCATCGTCCGCGAAGGCGCGGCTCAAGGTATCCGCCGTGATGGCGTGCGTCGTGAGTCGTTGCAACAGACCGGCCACGAAGGCATCGCCGGCGGCGGTGGTGTCGACGGCGTCGATGGGGAAGGTATCCGCCGACCCCGAGGCTTCGCGCGTCCACCAGCGGATGCGCGCGGGGCCGTCGGTGACGATCGCCGTCTGCGTCGCGCCTTCGAACAGGCGCGCGATCACGGCATCCTCGTCACCGCCGTTCGCCAGGAAGACGAACTCCTCACGGCTGAGTTTGACGAGATGCGCGGATGCGAGCGCATGCCAGAGCGTCGGCGTCGGATCGACGTCGGCGGGCCACAGCGACGGACGCAGGTTCAAATCCATGCTGACCAGCGCGCCGGCACGCGCGGCCAGTTCCATGCCATGCAATGTCGTGCCGGCGATGGCCGGTGCGGTGAGGCTGTTGGAGCAGACGTGGAAGATCGCCGTGTCGGCGAAGGCCTCGCCGTCGAAATCCTGCGGCTGGAACAGCAGATCGGCCGCCGGCGGGCGATAGAAATTGAAACTGCGCTCGCCATCATTTCCGAGCGAGACGAAGGCAAGCGCGGTGCGCGCGGCGTCGGTGTGCCGCACCTGTGCGGTGTCGACACCATAGCCATGAAACTGCGACAGCAGGAAATCACCGAACATGTCGGTGCTGAGCATGCCGATGAAACGCGCCTGGCCGCCCAAGCGGGCGACGCCGACGGCGACATTGGCCGGCGCGCCGCCGGCGTATTCGGCGAACTGGCGCGGCTCGCCCGCCGCTTTCGCGGGACGGGCGAGGAAATCGATCAAGGCTTCGCCGAAGCAGGCGATCGCTGTGCGGGTGGCGGGCATCAGTGCATCGGCCCCGCGACGCGCGCCGTGCCCGCGGCGACCGGAAGGTCACCCACGAGGCGTGAACCGCGCAGCCCGTACCAGGCGATGTAGGCGTAACAGATCAGCGGCAGCACGAAGGCGTGCTGGATGCCGATGTGATCCGCGAGCCAGCCTTGCAGCAAGGGGATGATCGCGCCGCCGACGATGGCCATGATCAGCAGGCTCGATGCCTTGCTGGTCATCGGCCCGAGGCGCTCGATGGCGATGGTGAAGATGGTCGGGAACATGATCGAGTTGAACAGGCCGATCGCGAGCACGCTCCACATCGCGGCATCGTGCTTGGTCGACATCGTGGTCGCCAGCAACAGCAGTGTCATGCCGGCGAAGATCGCCAGCAGCTTGCGTGCATCGATCGTGCGCAGCAGTGCCGCGCCGATGAAGCGGCCGACCATCGCACCGCCCCAGTAAAAGCCGAGATAGCGGCTTGCCGTGGCTTCGCTCAGGCCACCCGTGTTCGGGCCGGAGATGTAATTGATGAGAAAGCTGCCGATGGCCACTTCCGCACCGACGTAGACAAAGATTGCCAGCACGCCCCAGCGCAGATGCGGGAAGCGCAATACCTCGCCGAAGGTGTGGTGTGTTTCGTCGCCGCGATCGGTCGCCTCGCGCAGCGATGGGATGCGCATCAGGAGGACGAAGACCGCCAGCACCAGAAGACCGCCGGCCAGCGCCAGGTAGGGCACTTGCACCGAACGCGCCTGTTCGGCGCGATAGGCGAGCTGCTCGGTGGTCGACATCGCGGCGAGCTGATCGGCGCCGAGCACGGCGGCGGACAGGATCAGAGGGCCGATCAGCGTCGGGAACAATGTGGTGCCCAGCGAATTCAACGCCTGCGCCAGATTCAGACGACTCGGCGCACCGGCCGGCTCGCCCAGCAGGCTGATGTAGGGATTGGCCGCCACCTGCAGCAGCGTGATGCCGCTGGCCAGCACGAACAGCGCCGAGAGGAACAGCGGATACGAAGGCAGCCGCGCCGCCGGATAGAACATCACCGCGCCGACCGCCGCCACCACCAGCCCGATCACGATGCTCGACTTGTAACCGACCCGCGCCACCACCGCGCCCGACGGCAGCGACATCAGGAAGTACGCGCCGAAGAACGTCATCTGGATCAGCATCGTCTGGAAATAGTTCATCTGAAACACGGCTTTCAGATGCGGGATCAGCACGTCGTTGAGGCTGGTGAGCCCGCCCCAGGTGAAGAAGATCAGGCTCACCACCGCGATGGCCGCGGAGTGGGAGAGATCGCGTTGCGGTCGACTCATGGATGGGCTCCGGAGAAACGGCTGGCGTGCCCTCGCGTGCGCTCGGGCAGGGAGCGCGCCGGGTGGGCGCGCGGCATCCCCGGCGGCGGCATCGACGCAATTCCACGCGCCGCGAACGGGGCGGTGGCGATTGGGCATTCTGCCGGCTTCGGGTGGGGGATCATTCTTTTAGATCGGTCTAAATTCGAGCGCATGGTGCCGGTAAACGGTTCCCGTGGCATTTTGCGGCGCAGCATCGGGCGATTCGGCCACATGCTAGGGTTTTCCTTTGGAACGATCCAAAGATGACGCGAAGAATATGGCCAAGCATGGGTTCGGGACAGTGATGGCGATGAGCGCTTTGCTCATGACGGGAATGGCGATGGCGGCGGCCGGACCTGCCTCCGAGGCAGGCGCGCGGGCCGTCGCCGCGGTCGACCCCTTCATCGGCACCGGCGGCGAGGGCCACACCTTCCCCGGCGCCGTCGTGCCCTTCGGCATGATCCAGCTCAGCCCGGACACCCAGATCAAACCGCGCAAGGACGCCTACGGCTGGGCGGCCGGCTACCGCTACGACGACCACACCATCGTCGGCTTCTCGCACACGCATTTCTCCGGCACCGGCCATTCCGATCTCGGCGACGTGCTGCTGATGCCGATCGCGGGCGAGGTGAAGCTCGAACGTGGCGACGCCGACAAGCCAGGCAGCGGCTACACCTCGCGCTTCCGCCACGACGACGAACGCGCCGAACCGGGCTACTACGCCGTCACGCTCGACGACTACGGCGTTCGCGCCGAACTCACCGCCAGCCCGCGCGTCGGCGTGCACCGCTACCGTTTCCCGCAGGGCAAGCCCGCGCACGTGCTGATCGACCTGCGCACCTCGATGTACGACTATCCCGGCAAGATCTCCTGGTCGCGTCTGCGCCTGCGCGCGGACGGCACGGTGACCGGTTCCCGCGAAACACGCGGCTGGGCGCCGGGACGGCAGCTGTACTTCGCGATGCGGTTCTCCAAGCCGCTGCGCGGCCATGCCTTACACAACACCGAGCAGGACATTCCCTACAAGGGATTCCCGCCGCCGGGCGAACAGGAGCCGAGCGAACGCGCGCAGATCGAAGGCCGTCAGCTGGTCGGCAGTTTCGATTTCGGCGACGGCTTGCGCGAACCCTTGCTGGTGAAGGTGTCGATCTCGCCGGTCAGCGAGGAAGGCGCCATCGCCAACCTCGATGCCGAAGTGCCGGGCTGGGATTTCGACGGCGTGCGCGCGGCGGCGAAAGCGCAATGGGCGCAGGCCTTGTCCGCGATCGACGTCGACGCGCCCGAGCCGATGCGCAAGAGTTTCTACACCGCGCTCTACCACAGCTTCATGGGCCCGAGCCTGTTCATGGACAGCGACGGCCGCTACCGCGGCCCCGACAACGCCGTGCATCAGGCCAAGGGCTACACGCACTACTCCACGTTCTCGCTGTGGGACACGTATCGCGCCCTGCATCCGCTGCTCACCATCGTGCAGCCCGAACAGCGCACCAACGACATCGTCAACTCGCTGCTCGCCTCACGCCGCGAAAGCCCTTACGGCGTGCTGCCGGTCTGGGCGTTCCACGGTCTGGAAACGTGGTGCATGATCGGCTACCACGCCGTGCCGGTGATCGCCGATGCCTACATGAAAGGCATTCGCGGCTACGACACCAGCGAAGCCCTCGATGCGATGGTGGCGAGCGCCAACTACGGCCCATACGACGGCATCCGCCAATACCGCGAACTCGGTTACGTGCCGATCGACGAAGAAGGCGAAGCCGCCTCGAAGACGCTCGAATACGCCTTCGACGACTGGACCATCGCCCGCATGGCCGAGACGATGGGGCGTGGCGACATCGCGAAGGAATTCACGAAGCGCGCCGGCAACTGGCGCAACGCCTTCGACCCGGCGACCGGCTTTATGCGCGCGCGCAAGCGCGACGGCAGCTTCCGCGAACCCTTCGACGCCACCGCCAGCGGCTACGGCACCGACTACACCGAAGGCAATGCCTGGCAATACTCCTGGTACGTGCCGCAGGACGTCGCCGGCCTCGCGCAGGCGCATGGCGGCGCGGACAAACTGCTGGACAAGCTCGACCAGGTCTTCGACGCGAAGGTCGATCCCAAGATCTTCGAACACATGGAAGACATCACCGGCCTGATCGGCTGGTACGCGCACGGCAACGAACCCAGCCACCATGTCGCCTACCTCTACGCCTACGCCGGCCAGCCCTGGCGCACGCAGGCACGCCTGCAGCAGATCATGGATTCGCAATACGCTCCGCGCCCGGACGGCCTCGCCGGCAACGACGACCTCGGCCAGATGTCGGCCTGGTACGTCTTCACCGCGCTCGGCTTCTATCCCGTCGCCCCCGGCAGCAACGAATACATCATCGGCCGCCCCTTCCTGCCGCGCGCCACGCTCAACCTGCCCAACGGCAAGCGCTTCACCGTGATCGCCGACGGCCTCGACGCCCGCCATCCCTACATCGGCACCGCCACCTTGAACGGCAAACCCCTCGACCGCGCCTTCCTGCGCCACGAGGAACTCATGGCCGGCGGCGAACTGCGCTTCACCATGCAGGCGCAGCCCGATCGCGAGTGGGGCACGCATCCGTCGCGGCAGCCGTATTCGATGTCATCGTCCCGATGAGCGAAGTGGCCGCTTTGAAGGTTTCGTCTTGGAAAGAGCGATATCCATGCTGAGCTGAGGAAAATGCAACTCGGCATGGCAGTTCGCACATAAAACGATGCATTTGGCGACCTCCATGCATGCCTGGGATTTGCTAGGATGTTTCCAAGGGCCTATAGCTCAATGGTTAGAGCAGAGGACTCATCGCAAGGTGACACCGGCATCGAAAGGGCCGGTTGCAAACGGGATGAATTCAGGGGAACCGCAGCGGTCCGGCCGGCGGCAATCCTGAGCCAAGCCGGCGTTACAACGCCGGAAGGTGCAGAGACTACCTGGGGACTACAGTGTCCTTAATAACAGGCAAGAGCGTCCCGCACCCCACCAGCGCATGCTGCGGGTGATGAGATAGTCCACGCGAGGCGAAATCCTCGAGACACGTGAATCCTTTGGTTCCAGGTTCGAGTCCTGGTGGGCCCACCAAGCGCTTCATGTCGAGGGTGTGTGTTGGACCAAGCATAATTTGGCCGTTGACAGCCAATGGGCCACGTTGG
Organism: Luteimonas panaciterrae; assembly: GCF_020511115.1. Taxonomy (GTDB): domain Bacteria; phylum Pseudomonadota; class Gammaproteobacteria; order Xanthomonadales; family Xanthomonadaceae; genus Luteimonas; species Luteimonas panaciterrae. The sequence goes on along the minus strand of NZ_JAJAVH010000008.1, from coordinate 251,389 downwards.
CGCCCGGCAAACGGGTCAGCCCGATCGCCTCACGCTTGAACTCTTCGCTGACCTCCAGCCCCATTAGGCGGGAGCGGATCTCTCGCATTGGGTGCGCGAAGGGCAACATCAAAGCCCTATCTTTGAAACTATGGGATGGCGATGATCTAGCGCCTAACCTGCGGTGCGACTCCCTGCCCGCGATGCGCTGCTGGAAAGCTCAATCATCCTCTTGGAAATTGAGGCCCACCCTGATTCAGGAATTCCTCGGTGAGGTTAGGGCGCCCTTGGAGATGTCGCGTGGCCATTGCTCAAAGAAACCGAACCATAGATATGATCCCGAACCCCTTATGGAGTACCTCTGACGCAAGATGAGGAGCATGGCAATGGGCAGCAAGCTCAAGCTGTATCTATTCGCTGGCCTGCTTGTCGGGCTGGCCTATGCCGCATATCAGCCATTCCCCATGCTGGCATCGATACTGTTCACCTCCGGCTGCGATCAAACAGAGTTCGAAGCCCGCGTTAAACGGAATCTGGCCGCCGGTCAGGCATGGGCGCCAGGTGAAATGCCGACGGTTGACGAAGAACGTGCCTTGATTGCGCGTCTACAAAAACAGGCGCAGCAAACGGGCGACTATGAGCCTGCCTGCCGCGCACTGACCGAGTGGGACGATGAACACACCGAACGCGGGAGTCATTAAGCCGACTCCCCAGATGGTCTCAATCCTCGTCTTTCGGATCGATGGAGACATCCTCCACCTCGAAGTCCTCATCCAATTGCACGCGGATCCAACTGTCAGGAAACTGCATCGGGGCCGTGAAGGATAGGAGAGTGGCGTCAGCGAAAACGACCACTGAACGAACGGCCAAATCGTCACGCAGATCCGTGGTCTCGATGACCTTTTCGCCGCCGACAGCGCCCTCGATCTCTTCGGCGATGCCATCGATGATCCGCCGCCAGACTTGGGGGCTCACCTCAAGAATCCGTTCGATGGCGGCGACGAGCGCTCCGGCATCCATTCCCGACCTGTCTTCCAGTTCAGGGTCCACGTTGATATTGACATGAGCGCCAGCTGCCGAAAGACGTGCCGTACCGAAGACAAAACCGTCGCCGATCTGCGGACCGAGCACAAGTTTGCTCGCCGCGATCGCATCTCGAAGTTGTTCGATCGGTCCCATCGCTACCTCAGCCTCTTTGATTCCGCCGGATACTCCGGCAGCGGGCTCCTCTATAAGAGCCGTTGGATGTGTCGAGTCGTCGACTCTACGCCATCTCTGCATGGGATGAAGATGTGCCAGCCGCCTCTCGATCCGTTGGCCTGTTCCCTGAAATCGGCGATACGAGGATCGGCAGCGCTGGGAGATTTGCGATTCGGTTCGGCGAGACCATCCCCTGTATAAAGCGACCACAAGGCATAATTCCGGTGGCGGGCGATCAAACCGTGCCACCATCCGAGAGAAAAATGAGATCGTTACTGCCTGCTTTGGTGATGGTGATAGCTGAGGTGATCGCTTCCAGCAGCGGAGCCATCCACGCGCAGCCTGCGGCGCAAGAACCATCCCCGCCAGCCTGCGTCAAGGATGGCAACGTCGACAGTTGCTGGAGCGTCGGCGTCGCGGCCGAAAAGCGGAACGATGCTGCCGCTGCCCTGGCGAATTATGAACGCTCCTGCGCGGCCGGTTTTCAGATGGGCGGCTGTTACGAGGCCGGCAAAATCTATTTCCTCGATCCCGCCCGTCGGGACTACGGCCTCGCGAAGGATCGAATGACCCGGGTCTGCGACTCCGATGATGCCGGGATAGGCCCCTATGCCTGCAAATATCTGGGCATCATCTATCGCAATGGTCTGACAGCGGAGCCGCAGATCGATCTGGCGTTCCGGCCCCTGTCACGTTCCTGCTTCCTGCACAATACCGAACCGTTCATCGATGGAAATGGCTGCGAGATCCTGGCCGAAAGCCTCCCCGCCGCCGATGACATGGGCCTTTCGGAGACGGCATGGCAGCGCGACTATATCGCCTATCTGGCCGATGCGATGGGCTGCACCGACGACATGCCGGCGCTGTGCACCAAAGCGCGCGATAGATACCGCCAAGCGATCGCGGCATCGGCGAGCTGGCCAGCCCGCTGCGTGGAGGAGCTGGAGCGGAGCCCGTTCCCCGGGACCTGCGACGCCGTGGCAGACCCGGGCATGAGCGCCCAGTTCGAGCAGCGGCAGAAGCTGCGACGCACGCTCGTGCGCATGTTCCGCACTGCCACGGAAAATCCGCCGTCCGACTGACGACGCCGACGCGGCAACCGGATGCAAACCGGGGGGATGTCGTCGCAGCCAGGGTAAGGTCAAGCCTTTGGTTGAAACGTTCGACCTTGGGCAGGCCATAGAGGCATATGACCGCCTCGCTTCCGGCAGGATGCGATTCCGCGGTGTATTCCTGCTATGGGCCAACATCTGATCTATCGATCCTGGGAGGGACGTGCCCGACCGTGCGCGCTAGGACAGGCCCCATCCTGGCGCTTTTTCTGGCCGGAAGCGGACGCTGGGCCGATTCAAGCGGTCGCCAGCAGGCCGGCCAACTTATGCTTTCTATGAGCGGCCAACTTATGGTTCCGCCCACAAGGTGAGTTAAACGCATGTTGGCCCTGCTCGCTTGCTAGGACGGCTAAGTTAAGCCGAACGCGACGCGGGTTCGCTAGGGCGAGTTTGATAATTGCTCGCGCTTGCTTGGAGCGCGGCGCTGATATGGATGATGCTGATGGCGGTGCCGTTTATCGCGGAATTTATCTCGTTTAAATTGGAGATCGCCGCCTTTGTGTATCCGACGTCAATGACCAAATAAATTGCTCTCCTTGAACCCTCTGCATTCATGTAAATTGGGAGTTGCGATTCGATTCCTTTTTTTAGGCCAGATGTATTCGTGGATTTTTTTATCTCGACTAATACGCTGTTTTGCATGTTTGTGCCGAACTTGAAATCTACAGGCCCCCTTCCGCCGTTGGATTCTCTGGCAATCATAAGTTTATTCGCATGGCAGTATGATTCAGCTACTCCATAGAATAGCAGCTGCGATGCGCTCTCATGCTTTGGATGGCCGTCCGAATCGTACAGAAGACGAGAAAGGCCATTATCCTCAATAAGAGATTTAAATTTTACGCAGATAGTTCTGATCAGATCGAATACTTGGTCTATGGTTGGGTTGTCTTGGAGTACTAGTTGAAGAGGGTTTTCCCTCACCGCAACCTGTGCCGTTGGCAACCAAGATGCCTCGCCAGAGCGATCCTCATTAAAATCATATTTTTGAACAGGCTTTGCACGATAGATCTCGACGGCGTTACGGATCAGTTCTGGGTTGTTAAGAGCGAACCCTTTTAGTTGTTCTTTTGTGAATGCTTGGACTACTTGTTTCCACGATTCGCCGGCGATCCTGTTGATAGTCTCACGGAGCTCTTCATTTTGCTCTGCTACAAGATCCCTGGAAGACCAGTCAAGGGCGACCGGTATGTCTCTGAGGAGGCTTCTGGGCACGAGCAATAGCGGTGCTCCATTAACGGGATTTAATGGAAGTCCTTCATCACTGCGAGGAAGTTCGACGGTACTTTCAGTTTCGATCTCTTCAAAGATGCGAGTAGTGAAGAGATTAAGTTCGTGTCGAATGACATTGGCTGTCATATCGCTGATTCTGTCTGGACCGAATCTTTCTTGAAACATTCCGACTAGCTCGAAGATCTCATGATCCTCAACCCCTTTGCTGAGGATTTGCTTGGCTGTGCGAAGTAACTGTTCTCTAAGTTCCGGACCTATTCCACTGCCATCTGTGCTCTCTTTAGAAAATCCGATGCAGAGCCCCTTCACTTCTGGCCAGTTCATCAGTCGATCGGCGCGTTTCCAAAAGATGTCTTTTTCAACGTCACTAGCCAACAAAAGCCTAGCAATGTTGCCGAAGTGCTCCTTTAAGTGCTCATATGCTCCGACGAATTCTGGTGTCTCGCAATGCTTGAGAAGATGTGGATCTAAGAACAGTCTTGTATCAATGTCGAGAACTGGATCGAAGACATCGCGGGCTTCGAGTATGCGCGAGTCAATTCCCAAAAACATTGATAGTAAGATTGCCATCGAATCTTCTCGGTAGGCTCTAAGCCGAGTCGCGAAGCGACTCCGGATTGAATGGATTATTAGGCGGGCCACCCGTTGCCTGTCGGCGCCAGCAGCCTGCAGGCATACTTGCGTGGCCCCACTCAAATGCAAAAGTTTCGGCAACTTCTCTCCAATTGCCTCTGAGATAACCGCTGCTATGATGCTCTCCCATGCATGAGCAATCGCAGTGCAAGTCCTTAGCGTTCCAGCAAGTAGGAGTACATTTTTTGCTGCTCTTGGTAGACATGGATTAGATAAATAGCGAAATAGCGATGTAAAAGACGATGAGCAAGCCAGTCATACCAAGCGGCTGGGGTTTCCCAGCATTTGTAGCGGCCGTTCCATTTTGACTTGTAGCGCTTGTTGTCTCTGAGTCACGTGTAGATAGGAGATGCATATGGCAAATGCACCAGGAGCGAGATTGAAGAGCCGCGCCGAAAGATGACGGGCGGATTCGCTCGCTTCCAAATCTCTTTGAGTCGTTTGTCCCTGATCTCTATGCTTTCGCCCCTCCCTTTCCGACCTAACTACGACCAGATCCAGAGGCGGGCGTAGCGTGGATTTTGGGCATGCTCCAGAACCGTCAACCAGACTATATTTTGCAAAAGGAGGATTTTGATCGGTCCATCAACCCGCCGCCACTTAGGCGACGGGCAATGAAGAATTGAAGAACGGTCACGTATGATGATGCGCTGTTGGCAATGACTAGCTGGGCTCAGCTGTTATCTCAAAGCAACAGCACTCCCCGACCCATCCGTCGTATTGCCATTGACCTGATTGTTCCCATAGGTGAACAACTGCGCGCCGCCGGACGCAATGAGGCCGGTCCCGGCGTTGCCCGTCACGGTCGAGCTGCCGATTCTGACGATGGCGTTGCCGCCCGTCGCCTGCACGCCGTCGCCGAGATTGTTGGCCGACGTCAACCCATTCAACATCATGCGGATGGCGCCGCTGGTCCCTTCCGCGACGATGCCGTGGAGAGGCGAGCCTGTCGCGGACGTATCCGTCACGGTGATGCCGATGGCACCGGTCGTCGCGGCCGTGCTGGTGCGCAGGCCGATCGTGTTGTTCAAGAGCGTGGAGTTGGTGACGTAGACCCTTGCGCCGCCCGTGCCTGTGGGAGCGATGTTGATTCCGGCTCCGCTTGTGGCGTTGCCATTGCCGGTGATGGTCGAGTTGATGACATGAAGTTCAACGGTCAGAGACGTGTTGTTGACGAGAATGCCGCTGCCATTCGGCGCCGCTCCGTTGAAGTCGCGGATGATGCAATCGTCGACGATCAGCGATGTGCCTTGAAGGAAGCGGATTCCGTTGAGGCCGGGCGAGGTGGGCGGGCTGCCGTCGATATCCAGGCCGCGAAGCACGACATCGATATTCGCTCCGTTCACGATGACGCCCGTGGTGCTGGATGCCAGGGCCGACCCTTCGACGTGCTTGCATGAGATGGTGATGGATTTCGTGATCGTCACGGTGCCGAAGCCGCCCGGATCGATGCAGTTGATGATGCCGCCCGCGGCTGTCTTGGAAATCGCGCCGGCCCATGTCTTGCAGGGGGCGGTGCGGCTGCAGGGATTAGCGTCATCGCCCACGCCCGACACCCAGGTGCGTGTTGCCTGGGCAAAAACGCTCCCGCTCGCGAGCAGGAGTAATAACGACATGATCAGTGAAATGCGGAATGCTGTTTTATTGCGACTCATGACATTGTCCCCTAAAGACATCAATGGGTGATTGGATTTGCTTCCGTATCGATATGCCATCCGCCGGACGCAATCCCCTGTTTGAGACCATCCAAGCTGCGCTCGCTACCAAATGACGCACACTCCCCGCTGGGGCCGGCCAACAGGCTGATCAGTCGTGTGTTCGAATCGGTCCCCAGGCGGCTCTTTTAGCACGTTTGATTGCGATGCGCGCTCGCTGTTTTATAGACGGAAAAACCTGCCAAAAACTGTCAGCAGGCCGTCGTGGTTAGTGGTGATTGCTGGTCAGCGCGCCTTACATAATCTCGATGTCGACTACCCCGGCGACTAAGCTCGCGCGGTCAATATATGATTGCGATCAACGCCAGGGTTGGAGAATGGGGATGCGCCAGGGAATCACAGTGACGACCGGGCTGATGCTGGCGGCGATGATGGTGGCTTGCAGCCCGTCCAAACCTCCGGAGAAGTCCGAAGCCGCGCAACCCGCGGAAGACGCGTCGGCATCGTTGCCCGCCGCCGAACCGGCAGCGCCCGCGCCGGTGGCCCCCGTGCCGGCTGCTCCCGCGTCTGACGCGCCGCCTGGGAGCATGGTCGTGTACGCCTGCGACGATGGTAGCGGCCTGACCGTCACCTACGACAAATCCGGCGCCCTGGTGAAGCTGCCCTCGGGCTCGACGATGTTGCCGCGTGCCGAGTCCGCATCCGGTGGCGGCGGCGATGCCTATCTCGGCGAGGAGTTGTCGCTGTATCGCAACGGCAATCTTGTCCAGCTGCAAGTCGCCGGGAAATCCCATACCTGCACGCAATCCCCGACCAGCGGTTAGAAGGCCGTCGGGCAAGGACGCCTGCCAGCAGGCGCGAATCACGATCGCGAAGCGGGTGCGAGGCGAGAGGTGTAGATGACGAACGGCGCCCAGTAGTACGGCTTGCGGTACGCGGTGTCGGAATGCAGCAGTTCCAGTTTGGCCAGGCGCAACGCGGCGATGGGCTCCACGCCCGCCGCCAGTTGGCGATAGAGATGCGTCATCAGTTCGGCGGTGGAGGCGTCCTCGACCGGCCACAGCCCGCCGACGACACGTTTCGCGCCGGCGCTCAGGAAGGCCCAGGACAAGCCCACCAATCCTTCGCCGGAGAAAGTCCGTGTGCCGGCGCTGCGGCAAGTGGAGAGGGTGACGAGTTCGGCGCGGAGCGGAACGGTGATGACGTCGCGGGCATAGAGTTTGTACGCGCTGGCGTCGGCGGACAGGACTACGGCCGAATCGAGAGGCACCACGGAGTTCGCCTGCGCGTGGGCGGCGAGATGGAGATAGGTGAATCGCTTCGGATCGGCGTCGCGATACGCGGTCGGCGTTGCTTGCTGTCCGGAGTAGACGAGGCGGTTGCCGGATTTGAACAATCCGGAAATCGATGCGACTTCCTTGCCGGCGAACGGCAGCACGGGGAATTCCGGGTCCGGGGGCACCGGATCGCCGAAGACGAGCAGGGAGCGTTCGTGCGCGGGCGACGATCCGTTTTCGATTTGCAGCAGCCGCAATGATGGGGTTCTCGCCAATGCAGCGTCCTCGATCAGGTAGTGGGGATGAGGGCCGGGAACGATCAGGGTGTCGAAATTGAGCGGATTGAGCGGGCCGTCGGAGACGACGATCACCCGTTCCGCCGACGTCATCGCCGCCGCCATGGGCTGTACCAGCAGTCGATACAACTCCGCGCCCTCGGGAGCGGCTTCGGCCAGGGGATCGCGGGAGTTGAGGATTCGCTGCTGATAGGTCGAGACGAGCGCGCTCAGGGTTTTCTCGCCTGGCAGCGGGATCAGCTGGATGCCATCGGCGGTAATGGCCCACAAGAAGGATTTCTCGATGCCGGTCGAGTAGAAGAGCAGCAGCGCTTTGGAATCCCGAGCCAGTCGTGGGTAATCGATCTGATGCCCTGGAACGGAACCGGTTCCCTGCAATCGCTCATGCAGCAATCGCGCGCGGCTCTCGTCGGCGACTCGCAACGCCTCGTCGGTGCGTCCCTGGCCGACGAGAAAATCCACGTAGTCGTCGTAGAAGCGATCCAGGTTGGAGAAGAACGGGAGTTGATGCTCCACCTCCAGCAACCGCGCGAGGGAGGTTTCCATCAGCGCGAACGCCTTTCGGTATTCGGCCTCGGCTTCGGCCGGCCGGTGGTCGCGGGCGTACAGGCGGGCCAGGGCGGCGTGCGCTTCCCACACCATGTCCGGTTTGACGTTCGGCAGGCCGATGACTTCGTTGTAGAGCGCCGCCGCGCGCGACGATTCACCGCGCCGCTCGCGGATCTCGCCGAGCAGCAGCAACGTCCGTTCGCGGATTTCGCCCAGCAACAACGTCGTCGGACGTCGCCCGGTGAAGAACCGATGCTCGGTCTGGATGCGCAGCGCTTCCTCGGCGCGGGAGGCCGCTTCGTCGTAGTTTCCGCGTTCGAGCGCGAGGGCGGCGCGCGTGGTCTGGATGTCGGCCAGGGTTTCCGCGGCTTCGTTCTGGTCCTCGAGTTCCCGCGCGATGGTGGCGGCGCGGGCATAGCTGCGGCTGGCGCGCGCGTAGTCGCCCTGGCGCTGCAATGTCTGCCCGAGATTTTCCAGGACGACCATGCGATCGCCTTCGTAGCCGAGTTTTTGCGTGAGCGTTTCGGCTTCCGACAACACCTGGATGGCGCGCTCGTAGTCGCCGAGCCGGTAATAGCACCAGCCGAGCCTGCCCAGATTCCTGGCGCGGAGCCCGCCGGCGGTGAGGCCGGATGCCAGTTTTTCGGAGCGGCGAAGCCAACGGACCGCATCGTCGTATTCGGATGCGTTGATGCGGAGGTTGCCGAGATTTCCTGCCGCCTTTGCTTCGATCAGGCGGAATCCTTGCCGCTCCGCCGTTTCCATCGTCGTGCGGAAGAATGCTTCCGCGGTGACGAGATCGGCCTGTAGCGCGGCGCAGGTGCCGCGGCGCAGCGTCACCTCGGCGACGAGCCTGGTATTACCCAGGTCTTCGGCGATGCGCTCCGCCATTTCCAGATCGGTTCGCGCGCGGGTCGGGGCATTGTCGCCATCGGGCGCGTGGCAGCGCGCGTAGCCACGGGTCATCAGCGCGCGCGCCAGCACGACGTCGCGCGGCCGATCCGCGGACAGGCCGGCATCGAGCCGGCCCAGCGCCGCCGTGATCTGGCGCTGGCCGACCAGGACCTCCGCGTCCAATACTTCGAAGGCCCAAGTCCATCCTGGCTGGTGCGTCTCTTGCGCTTGCCGCAATCCGTCTTCGGCAAGCGTTTTCGCCGCGCTCAGGTTGCCGGATTCGAATTCGCGGTAACCATCGCCGTAGAGCTTGTCGAGGGGAATCTTGTCGGCGCCGCACGAGGCAACGAAAAGCGCGAGCAGCGCAAACAGTTTGTTCGCGGTGTCATGGATCCCAGTGGCCGTTGCCGATGGCATTTGCGCATACGATACTGCCAGAGATCGGGCAGCCGAGTTCGACGCGCAGCATGGTCAGTTGACGCGAGTCACGTGTGATGAGGTATTCGCCGAGGTAGACGATGCCGAAGCCGGGCACGAAGATGCCGTGTTGCCCCTTCGTTCTGGCGCCGACCGGGATGACGCCTTTCTTCTTGTCCAGACGAAACAGTGGCGCCAGGAGTGTCCGATCGGATGGGAAACGGGATTCCTTTGCCTCTTCTTCCGGTCGCGCACCGGCGGCGATCTCCTGTTTCGTTTGCGACCTGGCGGCGGGCTTCGTCTGCGGCTCCTCTGTCTTGATCGGGTTGCCGTTCGCATCGATGAAAGGAAAGCTGTCGGTGCGGGACGAGCCTGTGATCTCCTTGTACCGGCCTCCGCGCAGGAGTTCGGGATAGGATTCGAGCTCGATCGGTATCCCACCGATACGCAGGTTTTCGAACTGGCTGCCGAAGGGAAGGATCTCGGACTCGCGCTCGTTTTCCAAGTGTTGGGACGTGATGCGGGCAACGACACGGTCGGCCGTGATCACGTCGAGGATGTTCAGCCCTTCGATGGCGGTCGTGACCAGGGTTTCACCGGCCAGCCCATCGGGATGACGCACCTTTTGACCGGACAGCGTGCTGGTCACGCGCTCGAAGCGAACGATGTTCCTGAAATTGAAATTTTCGATGGATGCCGAAGCGTAACCGCCTCCGGGAGGCAGGACGCAGGCGCCTTGCGGGTCGATGCTTTCGCATATGGGGCCTGTGATCCGGCCGCCGACGGCCATCGTGCTGCCGCGGAACCAGAATCTGCGCTCATCTTTTTCGTGGCTCATTTCATTTCCTCGCGTATCAGGACGAAAAGGTATCGGGTGCGTTCGGATGCAACGGTTTGCGCATCGGGTGTGTCGAAGCCCGACAGTTCGACTGCGTACCGGCCGGAGGCCAGACCCGACACGGGCAGCAACAATTGCAGCTCATCGCCAGTGGTGGGCGCCGGAACGACAGAAGAGAGAACTTGCGTGCCCTTGGCATCGCGCACGTCGATCCGGTAGCGCGCGGAAGACTCGTAGCCGCTGCGGCTCAGCGTGAGACCGATCATGTTCTGTTGCGGGCCCACGCGAATCTCCGCCGGATCGCTGCGGGCGACGGACAGGAAGTGCCAGCTCGTGGTCTGCAGATTCTGGCTGTGCGCGAGTTCGTCGCGCAGCTGCGGAATGGTCACGGCCGACTGGTAGATCACCGTGCCGAGCGACAGCACGACCGTGGCGGCCGCCGCGAGTGCCGGCAGCAGCCGCCACCGCGACTGCCACGGTCCTTGCCGCAGGCGCCGCGTCGCGCTCGCCAGGCGGCGGCGCATGGACTGCTTGCCGAGGACAGCCTTGGTGTCGTCGAGAAAGAGGCTGAGCGCCTTGATGTCCTCGGCGCACTCCGGGCAGGTGAAGAAGTGCTCCTCGAACTCGGCGCGCTCTTCCTCGCTCAGCTCGCCCAGGACGTAGCTTTCGGCGATCGCTTTTCGCATTGCTGTGGCGTGATCCATCTTGCTCATCCGCGAGGGCTGGCGGGTTCTGTCCGCGCCAGGTAGAGGGTCCGAAAGCGGAGCTTGGCGCGATGCAGCAGCACGCGCAGGTAGCTCCGGTCCACTTTGAACTCCTTGCAGACTTCGTCCTTGTCGCGCTCCTCGACGAAGAGCGCCCGCATCAGGCGCCGGTCGAGGTCGGGGAGGTCATCGATCACGCGCCGCACCAGCGCCCGCCGTTCGACGGCCAGCAGCCGCTCCTCGACCACTGGCGCGTCGTCCTCGATTTCCGGCATTGCGGCATCGGACATCGTCGGGTGGCGCCTCTCGGAGCGGTACAACTCCAGCAGGACGTGATCGCATACGGTGTTGACGTAGGCGCCCAGGCGCTCCGGGTAATGGATTTCCTCGCCGGAGCGCAGGGTCTTGAAGACGCGCAGGAAGGTTTCCTGGCAGGCGTCCTCGACCAGCTGGCGCGAGCGCAGCCGCGAACGCAGTTTGATTCGCAGCAGATCCTTGAAGTAGCCGACGAAATGTCGCTCGGTCTCGGAGTCGCCGCCGCGCAGGCGCTGCACGTAGCTGCCGTCGAAGCGGTGGAGGTCACGCCCCGAGTGCTGCATGGGGTCTCCCCGTCCCGGATGCTGCAGAGGTAGAACGAGTATAGCCACGAGTCCATCCCTAACTGACGTCTGCGTCTTGGCCGAACGCGCCGGCCTTGTGGATTTGCTACGGGCGTCCCCCTCCCGTCCTTATGTAGTGACCTTCGAGGGCCAAACGTTTCAGCTGGAACCGGCTCCATTCCAGCTCCTGTCCGCCGATCCGGCCCGGCGGCGGCTTGGCCTGCCTTCCTCTCCCGGGTTGCCCGCGCCGGCATTCCCCGACTCGTGCACGAGATCGGTTCCGGCGAGAAACGTTTCGCCCCCGGACATCACTACACAGAGGCAAGCAACCCGTAGCCCGGTCGCGATCGCGTCGGGAATCCGGATGGCGGACATGCGCCGGGATGCTGCGTCACGCAATTCCTCGCAACGCAACACATCAGCTAGGTGTCACGCGGCGACGTCGCACTCCGGCGTGGGGCCGCAACCAACTCAAGGAGAAAGTCATGAGCAAGAGTGGTCCCGGCCAGGAAGCGGCAGGCAGGAAGCAAGATTCGTACAAACTGGAACTGGTCGGCTTCGCGGCGGGAAGCGAGCGACCGAAGATTCTCGTGCAGGCGCTCGATCGCAAGAACACCGCGCTGTATTCGCAAGAAGTCGGCGACGACGGCAATTTCGCCCTTTCGGCGGACGTGCTCAAGCGCGCCCATCGCGTGGTGATCGGTGCGCCCGACGAGAAGGGCAGCGTTCGCGCCGATGCTTCCATCGGCTACCGCGCCGAGGAGTTCCTCTCGCAGATCAAGAACGGCAGGCTCGCGCTGGCCGAAAGCATCTGGTCGCGTTTCCATTTCCACTGGACCTGCGTCAGCGGCAGCGTGCGCGTGTGCCGGCGCCGTCCGTGGTGGTTCGACAGCATCATCTCGAAGGCGAGCACGGTGCTGGCGCGGAAGAATGTGCTGACCAATGCCATCGTGTCGCGCGATGTCTCGGTCAGCTCGTCGATCGAGCGGCTCTCGCCCTCGCTCAATGACCTGATCTACTGGCCGTATCGCTGCTATCCGGTCTGCCTCGGCACCGTCGAGGTTTATCGCCGCACCTGTTGCTGCTGGCCGATCGTCATCGACGATCCGCGAATTCCGGATCTGATCCGCGATCTGGAGATCTACGTCGAGCGTCTGCCGAAGTTCCCGAAGCCCAAGCCCGGCTTCCCGCCGCCGCCTCCGCCGCCGGTCGGCGATCCGCTGCGCACGCCGTTCTTCAAGGGCGGAGCGATGAACGAGCTGGCGATCAATGCGACCAACGATCTGCAGATGCTGCGCACGCTGCCGTCCGATCAGATCGCGCAATACATCCAGAGCCGCGCCTATCTGCTGCACCGTTTGTGCAGCTGCGGCCAGGCCAGCAAGGTCGCCACCGGCACGATCCAACCGGATGGCACCTTCAATATCTGCTGGCTTGAGCCGTGGCGCCTGTTGCTGGTCAACTGCTACGAGCAGTACGCCTATGTGGTGAAGCAGACGATCGGCAACACGACCACGACCATCTACAACGGTCTGACCGCCGGCGCCTGGTTCTCCGCCGGTGAAACGCCGGTGCTCACCACGTACAACGGCAATGCCTTCTCGTGCAACGAGACGGGCACCGGTGATGGCGATGCGTATGTCTTCCTCGATCTGATCGGCGATACCGAAAGCCACGAGCTGACGACGCCGAATTCCACGGGTTGGGATCGCGTCGCCGCTCCGGATGCGACCTCGGGCCTGCTGTTCCCGAATCCCAGCGCGAGCGGTCATTTGCGCAATCTGGGCGGTGCCGTCGAGCTGACCTTCAACTTCAGCCTCGGATTGCGCGATCCATCGATCGGTGCGCACTACTACCGCATCAGCATCTGTCGTGCCGATGAAGACGGAAATCCGATCGGAACACGCCACTATCAGGGCGATGGGTTGGCCTGGCAGAAGATCGTTGGTGCCGACATCGTTCCCGAATCCCTGGGGCCCAACACGGTTGGTGGAGAGGCGAATCTGTATCGCATCCCCTACAGCGACGAACCCTGGACCGGCACGGTGCGTTACCACGCGCGGGTCAACACACTGCAGGCGGACTTGAACGTACCCGTGGCTGCCGATCTCGCCAGCCCCGCCGCCAATCATCTGATCACGCTCGAGCTGTTCGACGCGGCCGGACAACGTTTGCGTCCGCTTGGGACGCCGGCTTCCGGTCAGTCAGGGACGGAGGTGGCCAAGCCCTTCAAATACCGTCGCTGGTTCCAGCCCGGCGGCAGCATGGGCGACGACACCGTTGAAGTGCCGTACGCGGCGTTGACACACCTGTTCTGCTGGGACAACCGCGCGCCGGTGGCCGACATCACGCGACTGGTGATGGACAGCGATGCATCGGATGAGGAGTGCCAGTTCCTGCACGGACCGGACAATTCCACGTTCGCGATCGAGTACCGCGCCTATGTGCCGGATCAGCGCTTCCAGTACGGTCACGGCATCGGTTGGCTGCGCGGCTTGAACGCCTCGGCCGCCAACGGCGGTATCGGCACGCTGCCGACGCCGCTCAGTCCGAACAATGTCGGCAAGCCGCCGGCGTTTCCGGTCAACAGCGGCAGCAACACATTCGAGCACATGCTGACCCGGCTCGATGCGCCCAATCCACCGACGGTCCTGCCGCGTTGCTCGTTCGCCGTCACGCTGACGACCTACGCCAAGACCACCGACGGCTCGAACATGAACTACCCACATGCTCAGGAAACGGCAGCCTTCGCCCTGGCGATCGACTGAGGCAACGCGGAAGGAACCGGCGTTGCCGCGCGTCAGGGAAGACGTGCACATGGATCAGGCGCACGCGTGCTCGATCCGATGGAAGCGAGTCCGGGGGTTGGCCTGGACCCGCGATCACTGCACAAACCCGGGAAGGGTTTGTGCAGTGATTTTTTGAAGCGATGACACCAATGGCGATGCACCACGCAAGCAGGAGCAGGCGATGATCGGCGAGGACGGCGATTTCTGGTTGAAGCTGACGATCGCCATCCTCGCGACCTGGCGCCTCACGCACCTGCTCGCGCGCGAGGATGGCCCAGCCGATCTGATCGCACGCATGCGTCTGGGGCTGGGCAATGGCGTGCTGGGCCGGATGCTCGACTGTTTTCAATGCCTGAGCTTGTGGATGGCCGCGCCCGCCGCGCTGTGGGTGACGACGCAGCCACTCGACGCGTGTCTTGTCTGGCTGGCCGTGTCCGGCGCCGCCTGCCTGTGCGAGCGCATCGGCGAACCCGAAATCGTGATGCAGCCTTTGCCCGAACCGAATCAAGGAGAAGAGGATGGGATGTTGCGGACAAAAACGTAGTTCGCTGCCGGCGATGATGCCGGGTGTCGTGCCGGGGCTTCTGCCTCGATCCGGTGTCGACACCGGATCGAGCGTGGGGACAGGCCGAACAGTACCGGAGACATCGAGCGGTCTCCGGCATGTGACATTGCGATATCGCGAGCGGGCCCGCGTGCGTGTGCTTGGGCCCGTGACCAGGCGGCCTTACGAATTCTCACCCGAACAGCCGACGCAATCGGTGGACACCCGCGATGCCGAGGCGTTGCTGCGTACGCGGCAGTTCCTGCATGCGTAAAGCGCGTCGCGTGGGCCTGGCGCTTCAGGCCCTCGCTGATCGTATCTCGACCAGCGAGGGGAGCGCGATCATTTCACCAGTGTGTCGTTCAGAATCCCCAAGACCTTGATGCATGTTGGTGACGACTCGGTTGCTTGAATTGCCCTCGACCGTCCACAGCCTGCCTTGCTTCTTGCCCAGACCAGCATCATCCCGCTGTGGTTCGCCGAGCCATCGCCGTCGGAATCGATCGCGAGGCCTTCGCGTACAGCGGCGGTTTCTCGCGGGGAATCCGGTCAGAGCGAAGGCTCGGCGACGATCACTTCGATGCCGAGTTTCTGCAGCCCTTCGCGATATTCGCCGCTGATGCCGTCGTCGGTGATGACGGTATGCACCTGATCGAGCCGCGCGATGCGGTGCAGGCTCACCCGGCCGAACTTCGACGCGTCGGTCAGCACCACGACCTTGCGCGCGCGCTCGACCATGCGGTGGTTGAGGCTGGCTTCCGCTTCGTGATGCGTGGTCAGGCCGAATTGTAGATCCAGCCCGTCCACACCCAGGAACAGGGTGTCGAAGCTGTAGGCGCCGAGACTGGCCTCGGCCTGGCTGCCATGCAACGACAGCGACTGCTTGCGCAGCGTGCCGCCGGCGAGCAACAGCGACACGCCCGGCGCATTGGCGAGTTCCCAGGCGATGTTGAGGCCGTTGGTCATCACCGTGACGTCGCGATGTTCGCGCAGATGCCGCGCCAGCGTCATCGTGGTCGAGCCGGAGTCGATGATGATGTTGTCGCCGGGTTTCACCAACTGTGCCGCGCGCACGCCGATCGATTCCTTCAACGGCAGGTTGAGCGCGTCCTTCTCGTGAATGTCACGCTCCTGCGGTGGCGTGCGCACCAGGGTGGCGCCGCCGTGGTTGCGCGTGGCCAGGCCCTGCGATTCGATGTGGGTGAGGTCGGCGCGGATCGTCACCGAGGACACGTCGAAGCGCTCGACCAGGTCCGCGACCTGGACGTTGCCGTGCTGGACCAGCAGCTGCACGATCTGTTGCCGACGTTGGCGGGTGTTTCGCATGGCGATCTTTTCGGGCGTCTCGGAAGAGGAAGCTTACCTTTCCGAAAGCGCCGTGGCGTCGGAAGTTTCGTTTTCGCCGAGCTCGCCAACGTGATTGCGGGCGCAGGCGCGGGCGTATTCGGCCAGACGGCCGAAGATCTTGTGCTGGATCAGGGCATGCGGGTCGGGGGTCAGCCGGCCGGCGACGATCTCGTCGTGCTGTTCGGGCATGAACTGGCTCAGGAGGATCAGCGGCGGTGCATGTCGCTGCAAATTGCCGATCAGCCGATCCACCGCGGCGCTCACGTCCGGCTCGCCCCAGTAGTAGCGACAGCGGTCGCTGAGCGCGTAGCGGCGCAGCAGGTGCAACTGGTGTTCGTCGCCGCTGTAGTGGTTCCGCCAGTGCGCCGGGTGTTCGACCATGCGGCGATCCAGCACTTCCAACAATTGCGAGCGTTCCGCTGATGGCAGGAGCTCGTCCTCGATCGCCGCCAGCGCGAACAAGGCCTCGCGGAACGCGAAAGTGGCGGCCGGGCCGACCTTGAGGATGGCGAAGTGATCGCGCACCAGCGCGTGCAGCGACGCCTCGGTCTGGTAGTCGGTGGAGTGTGCCTCGAACACGATGCGCGGTTGCGTCTCGACGAAGTCTGACAACGCGGTGGCGGCCTGCGGATCGTAGTGATGCACGGAGCTGTGATCGAAATCGACGCCCGGCTGCACCACCATCGCGATCACGCGTTCCCATGCGGCGGCGAGATCGGGGGCGGAGAATGCCTGGCGATGGATGTCCAATGTCTTGGCGGCAGCTTCCGGACGCGTCACCGCCAAACCGCCAGCCAGTGAGGCTTCACCACCCGGCACCGGCACTTCGGTGCCGATCACGTAAACCGGTGGCGGCAATCCGGCCTCGGCCGCGGTGCGTTCGGCGATCCGCGCCAGTTCGGCCGAACGCGCGGCCACGATCTCGTCCGGAAGCGGCGTCGGATCGTCGGCGCAGGACATGCTGCAATCCAGATGGATCTTGTGGAAACCGGCGGCGACGTAGGCCGCGATCAGTTCGCGCGCATGCGCCATGGCTTCGGCGGCCGGGCGTTTCTGCCAGGCATTCGGGCCGAGATGGTCGCCGCCGAGGATCAGGCGTTCGATCGGAAACGCTTGCGCATGAGCAAGCCGCAGCACGTAATCGCGGAATTGCGCCGGTGTCATGCCGGTGTAGCCACCGAATTGGTCGACCTGATTCGAGGTCGCCTCGATCAGCAGCACCGTGTCGTAATGTCGCGCCACTTGCATGGCGGCCAGCAGCACCTGCTCGTTGCTACAGCAAACGCTGTACAGGCCGACGTTCTCGCCACGGCGATGGGCTGCAATGAGGGATTGGACAGCGGACATGGATGCGATCTCTGGAATGACGAGCGAAAGTCAGGATGCCGGGCTGTGCTGGCGCGCCAGCAAGGCCGCGCCGCGCGCGCCGCCGGCGTCGCCGAACGCCGCCGGCAGGATCGGCGGAACGTGTACGCCATCGAACAGATGCGTCGCGATCGCGGCGGGCAGTGCCTGGTAGAGCTGTTCGAGTTTCGACAGGCCACCGCCGAGCACGATCACATGCGGGTCCAGCAGCAGCACCAGGCCCGCGAGGCCGTGGCCGAGCAGATCGCGATGGACGTCCAGTGCTTGCAATGCGATCGCGTCGCCGGCATGCGCGCGCGCGGCGACCGCGCCAGCATCGATGCGCTCGCCGCCAAGATGGCGATGGATCATCTCGAGCCCGCTGCCGGAGACGTAGCGCTCCATGCAGCCACGCAGTCCGCAGGCGCAGTCCAGCAGCGGCAGCGCATGGCGTTCCAGTAGCGTGGCGGGGACGGTCCAGTGCCCCCATTCGCCGGCGATGCCGTTGCCGCCTGCGATCAGGCGGCCTTCGAGGCAATAGCCGCCACCGGCGCCGGTGCCGAGGATCGCGCCGAACATGCTGGGATAGTCGGCCGCCGCGCCACCGTAAGCTTCCGACAAGGCGAAGCACTGGCAGTCGTTGCCCAGATGCAACGGGCGCTGCAATCGCGCCTGCAAATCCTGGCCGACTTGCCGGCCGGTCAACGCGGGCACGTTGGAACTGAGCTGGCATCCCGTGACGCGATCGCGCACGCCCGGCATGCCGAGCCCGATCGCATGGCATTGGCTGCCGAGATCGGCATCCGCGGCATGGATCAGTTCGGTGACCGCGTGCAGGAAGGCTTCGTAATCCTGCGTCGGCGTGGGGATGCGGCGCCGGTAGCGGACGTCCAATGCCTCGTCGCAGGCGACCAATTCGATCTTGGTGCCGCCGATGTCGAGTCCGTAATAGGTCCGCGTACTGGCGCCGGTATCAGTCATGACGATGGATGATCACGCCCTGGACGACACGATTGACCGTGCCGTCCGGGAAAGGATTGTCGGGCGACAGGCCCAATGCCACCGAGCGTCGCAAGGCGTAGCGCTGAGCCATCGTCAGCCACAGCGGCGCGAGCCAAGGGTCGGGCAGTGTGGGCACGGCCAAGGTGAGGTCGGTCGGTTCGCCGTCATCCGCCTGTGGTCCGACCGACAGCACGCGTCCGGCGATGCCGTCGCGGCGCAGTTCGTCCAGCAGATCCTGCTCGTAGCGGCGTGCGATCGGCTGCGCACTGCGCATCATCACGACCAATGTGTCGGCATCGAGCGTGGACTTGGGGCCATGACGGAAACCGAGCGGCGTATCGGCCAGCGCCAGCACACGGCCAGCGGTGAGTTCCAGCGTCTTGAGCGCGGATTCGCGCGCCAATGCTTCCAGCGGGCCGCTGCCCAGATAGATCACGCGCGTGTGCGGCGATTGCGCCAGCGATGTCACGGAAGCTTCCCAGTCCGCGAGCGCCTGTCGACCGTGGGCCGCGAGTGCGCGCAGACGTTCCAGGCGTTCCGGCCACGGCGCACCATCGAAGACAGTCAGCGCCGCCAGTAACATGCAACTGAGACTGCTGGTCATCGCGAAGGCGCGATCGCAGCTGGCGGGCGGCATCAGCAGCGTGAACGTATCCGCGCGGCCCTGGCCGCGTCGCGCCAGTTCGCCCTCGCCGTTGCAGGTGATGTCGAGGAAGCGCGCCTGGGCGACGCGTTCGTGTACCAGTTCCACCGCGGCCACGCTTTCGGGGCTGGAGCCGCTGCGACCGAACGACACCAGCAGCGTCGGACGTTCGCGATCCAGATAGAGCGCCGGGTGCGTCAACAAACTCGTGGTGTGCAGCGCGCGCACGTCGGCCGGCCACTGCGCGTTGATCTGATCGGCCACCATCTCGGCGATGAAGCCGGAACTGCCGGCGCCGGTGAAGATCACGCGGTGTTCGGGATGGCGCAGCCAGTCGCCTAGAAAGGCGTCGACCCGTGTACGCATGTGATCGAGCGAAGCCGCCAGTTCGTCCCAGAGCGCGGGCTGCTGGGCGATTTCTTCGGCGGTGTGGCGTCCGCCGAGGTGTTGCCAGACGGACAAATCAGAGAGCAGAGCGGCTTCCATTCGTGATTCCTGTTAGGCGCGCGCACGATCCGCGTTTTCTTTCGAAAAGTCAAATAAAGAAAGAAAAAAGAAAGGTTACGGATTGAGACGGAGTTTGAACTTGCATTTGCGGGTCGGCAAAGCTTAACGAGGAGAGGAGCTAAATTCTTGTGAATTTCGAACACGCGAACACTCGTTTCGAAAATATTGCCTTGCACAATCTTTCGTTTATTTAAAAATATCCTTCTTTTTTCTTTCAAATTTGTTGAATGTTTCGATGCGCTGCCCTAGAGTCGGCCATAACGGTTTCGATTCCACGCATAGCGGGGCTGGGCACGGTGGGAACCCACGCACGACGCAAAGGCAGTCTGCTTGCCGCAATGATGTCCCTGCTGGTCTGGGGCGTCCCGGCTTTGGCCGAGCCCGTGGGCAATCTGCGCGACATCGCTCCCGTTGCGGCCAGCGAAAGCGCGACGGGCTGGGAAATCACCACCGACAGCGGCACGCGCGTTCGCATCGATCTGCTGCGCGCCGACGTGCTGCGCGTGCAGGCCGGCCGCAACGGCAAGCTGCTGCCGGCCGGCGACAAGGCCACGCCGATCGTGTTGCCGCAGCCGGTGTCCGCGGTGCCTTTCAAACTTGAAGAGGATGCGAATGAAGTGCGCATCCGCACCGATGTGCTGGTGTTGCACATCCAGCGCCAGCCGC
Organism: Luteimonas panaciterrae; assembly: GCF_020511115.1. Classification (GTDB taxonomy): domain Bacteria; phylum Pseudomonadota; class Gammaproteobacteria; order Xanthomonadales; family Xanthomonadaceae; genus Luteimonas; species Luteimonas panaciterrae. Next base: position 231,164 of record NZ_JAJAVH010000008.1, on the reverse strand, counting down.
TGCGCTTCGCGCTCGATCGGATCGAAGCCGGCAAGACGATTGCGTTGTGGCGCGAGTTGCAGCCGCTGGATCTGTCGCAAGAGCAGACCGTGCAAGTGCTCTCTAGCGAATCCGACGAACACTTCTACGGCGGCGGTCAGCAGAACGGGCGCTTCGAGTTCAAGGGCCGCGAACTGGAGATTTCCTATTCCGGTGGTTGGGAAGAAGGCGATCGCCCGAGCCCGGCGCCGATGCTGCTGAGTTCGCGCGGCTGGGGCATGCTGCGCGACACCTGGAGCGACGGCAATTACGACTTGCGCGAGCCCGAGGCGATCACGCTGCTGCATCGCGAGGATCGTTTCGACGCCTACTACTTCGTCGGCGCGAGCCTGCACGCCTTGCTCGATCGCTACACCGCGCTGACCGGCCGCGCCAAGCTGCCGCCGCGCTGGGCGCTCTCCTACGGCGATGCCGATTGCTACAACGACGGCGACAACGCCAAGAAGCCCGGCACCGTGCCCGAAGGGTGGAGCGATGGCCCCACCGGCACCACGCCGGACGTGGTCGACAGCGTCGCGCGCAAATATCGCGAATACGACATGCCCGGTGGCTGGATCCTGCCCAACGATGGTTACGGTTGTGGCTACAAGGATCTTCCAGAAGTGGTGCAAGGCCTGGCGCGTTACGGCTTCCGCACAGGCTTGTGGACCGAGGACGGCGTCGACAAGATCGCCTGGGAAGTCGGCACCGCCGGCAGCCGCGTGCAGAAGCTCGACGTGGCGTGGACCGGCAAGGGCTACCAGTTCGCGATGGATGCCAACCATGCCGCCTACGACGGCATCCTGAAGAATTCGGACTCGCGTCCGTTCCTGTGGACGGTGATGGGCTGGGCTGGCATCCAGCGTTTCGCGGTGGCGTGGACGGGCGATCAGAGCGGCAGCTGGGATTACATCCGCTGGCACATTCCGACGGTGATCGGTTCGGGGTTGTCGGGCATGGCCTACGCCACCGGTGATGTCGACGGCATCTTCGGCGGCAGCGCCGAGACCTTCACCCGTGATCTGCAATGGAAGAGCTTCACGCCGGTGCTGATGGGCATGTCCGGCTGGTCGTCGAACACGCGCAAGCATCCGTGGGCGTTCGATGAGCCGTATCGCGGCATCAATCGCGATTATCTGAAGCTCAAGATGCGCCTTACGCCGTACATGTACGGACTGGCGCGCGAGACCGAGCGCAGCGGCGCGCCGCTGGTGCGCGCGCTGATGTGGGACGACCCGCAGGACCCGCAGGCGTACACCGAGGCGCACAAATATCAGTTCCTGCTCGGCCGCGAACTGTTGGTGGCGCCGGTGTATCGCAGCCAGGCCGCCAGTCGCGGCTGGCGGCGGGATATCCATCTGCCGCCGGGTCGCTGGATCGACTATTGGGACGGCCGCCAGTTGCTGGCGGGGGCGCAGGGCCGCCAGATCGATCGTCAGGTCGATCTGAAGGCGCTGCCCGTGTTCGTGCGCGCCGGCGCGATCGTGCCGATGTATCCGGCGATGCTCTATGACGGCGAGAAGCCGATCGACGAACTCACCCTCGATCTGTATCCGCAGGGCGAATCGCACTACACCCTGTACGAGGACGACGGCAACACGCGCCGCTACGCGCAAGGCGAGTCCAGCGAACAGGAGATCGTCATGCGAGCGCCGGAGCAGGGCAGCGGCGAAGTGCGCGTGCGCATCGATGCCGTGCGCGGCCAGTACGATGGCCAACTGCCGCAGCGCCGCTACGCGTTGCGCGTGCTCAGTCGCATGCGTCCGCATGCCGTGGAACTCGACGGCCGTGCGTTGCCGGTGGTCGCCAGTGCAGCGGATTTGCAGTCCGCCGCGGAAGGCTGGTATTTCGACCCCGCCGAGCGACGCGGCACGCTACATGTGCGCACGTCATCGATCGATATCCGCCGTGCGCTGGATTTCCGCCTGGATTTCCCGGTCGCCGCCGCTTTGCCTGATGACGATTTCCCAGCCGCGCCCGTGCTTGGCCGCGCCTTGCCTTCCGACAGCCTGCTCGTGGTCAATCGTCCCGCGGAAGAACCCGGCCATCCGCTCGAGAACGCCTTCGACGACGATCCCACCACCTGGTTCCGCACCGTGCGCAACCAGGCCGTGCGCACCGGCGCGCACGAGTGGACGATCGGTTTCGGTGAGCGCCGTCTGATCGACGGCATCGAGCTGGCCCCGCGCAACGACAAGAACTGGAAGCACGGGCAGATCCGCGACTACGAAATCTATCTCGCCGACAGCAACGGCGAGTGGGGCGCACCGGTCAAGCGCGGACGCCTGACGTTGCAGCAGGGCATGCAGCGCATCGATTTCCCCGCGCATGCTGGCCGACTGTTGCGTTTCCGCGTGCTGAGCACGCAGAACCCGGAAGGCGATGCCGCCAGCGGCAGCGATCCGATGGTGACGGCCGCGCAGGGTGGTGGCGCGCGTGCCTTCGATGCGTTGCAGCCGCGCGATGTCGGGCCGATCGCACTGTCCACGTTTCATGTGCTCGAACACGCATCGAGCGAACGCCCGATGCAACAACGCTATCTCTCCGAACTGGCGCTGCCGCCCGCGTTCTCGGCCGAAGTGGCCCGTGATCGCGCGCATGGCGGCGCATCGGAGATGCGCATGAACGGCCTGCACTTCCGCCGCGGCCTGGGTGTCGGCACCGACAGCCGCATCGATGTGCAACTACAAGGCGACTGGCGCCTGTTGCGCGCCGATCTCGGCATCGACGACAGCTGCCGCGATGCCGGCGGCATGCAATTCCAGGTGTGGGGCGACGACCGCCTGCTCTACGACAGTGGATTGGTGCGCGCGCCCGGCGTCGTCAAACCCGAACTCGATCTCCGTGGTCTGCACCGTCTGAGCCTGCGCACGCTTGGCGCGCAAGGCGCGCAGCCGGCGCGGGTCTGCGGCAACTGGGCCAATGCGGTCCTGATTGGACAGGAGGGCGACACCGCCACGATCGCGCCACCTTAGTCGAGTTGTACCCACATTCAGTGCTTTCCAACTGCGGCTCGCCAGCCGTGGCACGGGCCCGCTGTTGCCTGACGCAAACCCATTCACTCGCGCAGTCCCCCCGCCTGCGGACCGAACAAGGAGACAAAGATGTTGCCAGTACGCCATCGCCATCGCCGCATCCCCGCCACCACCTTGTCCGTTGCGTTGAGCATGGCGCTCGCCGCGGCGGGTCCGGCTTCCGCGCAGACAGCCGATCCCGGCACTCCGCAAACGGAAGCGGAAAAAGCCGGTGGCGATAGCAAGGCCACCGATCTGGCCCGGATCGAAGTCACCGGCTCCAACATCAAGCGCACCGATGTCGAGACCGCCTCGCCGCTGCAGATCGTCAGCAAGCAGGACATCGAGAACATGGGCGCGCGCACCTTGCTCCAGGTGCTCGACAACCTGCCTGCCGCGCGGCCAGCGCAGCAGGACTTCAAGTCGCTGTTCACCGGTTCCGACGGTGCCTCGCAAGCCAACCTGCGCGGCCTCGGCGCCCAGGGCACGCTGGTATTGTTGAACGGCCGCCGCCTGTCGTACTACGGCGCGCCGGCGGGGTTCCAGACCCAGTTCGTCAACATCGACGCGATTCCCGCCGCCGCGATCGAGCGCATGGAAGTGCTGACCGACGGCGCCTCGGCGGTCTACGGCACCGATGCGGTGGCCGGCGTGATCAACGTGATCACGAAGAAGTCGTTCGATGGTGTCGAGCTCAGCTTGAGCAGCGACACGTCGTCGCGCATCGATTCCTACGGCGAGCATCAGGCCAGCATCACCGCCGGCATCGGCGATCTCGAGAAGGATCGCTACAACCTCTACGCTTCGGTCAATCTGTATCGGCGCGATCCGATTCCGCTCAGCGACTGGTACGACAAGAAGCCGCGCCAGTACTACGTCAACAATCCGAACTACATCAACAATTTCCGCCTCAACAATGGCAGCGCCCCGGGCGTGTTCAATCCCGGCAGCTATTTCGCGTTCGATCCGAACACCGGTGCCCGCGTGCAACAGCCCGCGCCGGGTTGCGCCAACGTGCTGACCACCGAAGCGGCCGGTCCGCGATGTATCTGGCAGACGTGGTTGAACAACGAGATCGATGCGGGCGCCAAGTCGAAGCGCACCACGATTTACTTGCACGGGGATTTCCTGATCGGCGATTCGATGGAAGCCTTCGGTGAGGCGACCTACACGGATATCGAACTGACGGCCAACGGCGGCACGCCGCGTGCCTTCAACAGTACGAGCGGCAATCCGACGAGCTGGTTCGCGCGCAACACGGGTGTGAACGTCAATACCTTCAGCTACCCGTTCATGGGCCCGAACAACGTGTATAACAACGCCAGTCCCGAGCTGAAGGCGTTGATGGGTGGCGTGGTCGGGCTGCAATACCTGTTGCAGGACGTGGGTGACGACTACTTCGGCCAGCGCAACACCGACAAGAGCTATCGGGCGCTCGCCGGCCTGCGCGGCAACATCGGCGACTGGAACTGGGAGACCGCGCTCGCCACCGCCGGGACGCACTCGGTCACGTACCAGACCGTCAACGTCAATCTGGAAGGGTTCGCGAAGGCGTTCGGTCCGTTCACGATCGATCCGGTCACCGGTCGCACGTTGATGGCCGACAACCCGGCCTACCAGTTCGGCGTCATCAACGAGGCGAACGCGAAATTGATCCGCGAGGCCTATCCCACGTTCGACATCCATTCCTGGACGCGCCTCCACACACTGGACGGCAAGATCGAAGGCCCGATCTATACGCTGCCGGCCGGCGAAGTGCGCGCGGCATTCGGTTTCAGTGTGATGCGCGAGTCGTTCTTCACGCCCGGCAATCCGGATGCGGCCAACGGCCTGATCACGCAGCAAGGCGGTTCATGGTTCGACGGAGAGCGCACGACGAGCGCGGTGTTCGCCGAAGCCGTCGCGCCCATCACCGAGAAGCTGGAAATCGACGCGGCGGTGCGCGTGGACAAGTATCCGAATTTCAGCGCCAACGTCGCGCCGAAGATCGGCATCAAGTACCAGATGCTGCCGGAACTGTTGTTGCGCGGCACTTATTCGGAAGGCTTCCGCGCGCCGAGCCTGGCCGAGTCCGGCACCGGTGGTGTCTTCGCCCAGCTCGGCGGCTATCGGGACGAGACCCGTTGCAACGAGACGAATGCGATCGCCAATCTGCTGCTGCAGTCGAATCGCCAGGGCGACAAGGATCTCGGCACGTCGCTGTTGAACGCGGATTGCAGCCGCACCGTGGCGCGCATGACGCAACCCAACCAGGACCTGGAGCCGGAGAAGGCCAAGATCGCCACGCTGGGCTTCGTGTACGAACCGACGAAATGGCTGTCGCTGTCGGCCGATTATTGGTTCATCTACCGTCGCGACCAGATCGCCGCGCCGGACTTCAGCAAGGCGGCGGACATCGTGTCCTCGACGCGCTTCCCGATCACCGACGCCGATCGCGCCAATCTGGCGACGCTTGCCGCCATGTGCGCCGATCCCGCCAGCGGCGTGACCTGTCCCGGCACGCTGCCGACCTACAGCGTGGGCAATGTGTCCAGCGTCGTCGGTCAGTACAAGAATCAGGGTCGCACCCTGGTCGATGGTTTCGACATCGATGCCCGAGGCCGTTTCTCGCTGGGCGACTGGGGCGGGCTGAACGTCGGACTGGCCGCAACGATCGCGCGTCGCAACGACACGGTCCTTCTCGACAGCAGCACCGGCTGGGCCTACGGCAATACGGTCGGCTACTACGGCAACCCGAGGCTGCGTGCCACGTTGAACGCCGACTGGAATTACGGCAACTGGACCACAAGTCTGTTCATCAACTATGTCGGCGGCACCAAGTGGGCCTATGACAAGACCGATGTCGATTCGCTGCCGGGCAAGTGCATGGCGTACTACAACAAACCCTCGCCCGGGCAGTGCAACGGCGTTCCGGCCTGGTGGACGGCGAACCTCGGCGTGACCTGGCGGCCGCTGGAAAACGTGAAGGTTGGCGTCACGGTGAAGAACCTGTTCGATCGACTGCCGTTCTACGACCCGAACAGCTTCCTCGGCGATGCCAGCGACTACACCAACTTGTATGGCCGCATCTACAGCATCTCGCTGAACTACAAGTTCTAGTCACGAATCACATAGACCCCCGCCACGGCCGGCCGACTTCCGGTCGTGGCGATCTTCCAACCCGAACTATCACGCCAGTACCTCCTCATCACGGAGAACACTCATGAGATCGCTCGTTCGTGCAAGTCTCGTATTGCTGTGGTTCGTATTGCCTGGCATCGCCGCTGCGCAGGAAACCACGGTCACCGTGCCGTTGGGCGGCAATGCTTTCATCACCAAACCGGCACCGGCCGCCCATGAAGTCATCACCGAGACCGGTTTGCACAACTGGGATTCGAACCGAGCTGTCGCCAGCGTCTACTTCAGCGTGCAGCAGGCGGGAGAGCTGCAGGTGGCGTTGGTGGGAGCGCTCGCGGGCGCGAACCGCAGCACGGTCAAGGTCACCGTGGGCAATCAATCGCTGCCGGTGAATCTTTTCGGCACGGAGAGCGCGGTGTTCCCGGTCGGAAGCTTCACCATCGATCGCCCGGGCTATGTGAAGCTGGACCTGCAGGGCGTGTCCACCGACGGTCGGTACTACGGAGATGTCAGCGACGTGCGCATCGCGGGCAGTGCCGCCGTTGGTGCCGTGTTCGCCAATGATCCGGAGAACTTCTATTGGTCGCGCCGCGGCCCTTCGGTCCATCTGGGCTATCAGGCCCCTACCGATACCGAATACGTCTACAGCGAAGTGACGGTGCCGGTGGGGCAGGATGCAGTCGGTTCCTACTACATGGCCAATGGATTCGACGGCGGTTATTTCGGCATCCAGGTCAACTCGCTTACTGAACGCAGAGTGCTGTTCTCGATCTGGGATGCGCCGGACGGCGGAAAGACGACGCTGGTTGCCAAAGGGCGGAACGTGGTCACCAACGACTTCGGCGGCGAAGGCACCGGCGGTCAGAGCTATCTCGTGTATCCATGGCAGGCCGGACATACCTATCGCTTCCTCACGCGCGCCCGGCCGGATGGCAATGGCGGCACGCTGTTCACCTCCTGGTTCGCCGAGGCGGCGAGTTCGGCCAGCAAGAGCAAGTGCACGGACTGGCAGCTGATCGCCACCTGGAAGCGTCCTGGTGGTCCCACGTCTCTGCGCTCGCTGTATTCGTTCCTGGAATCGTTTCTTCCGGAAAACGGCTACCTCGGCCGCAGCGCTCGCTACGGCAATCAGTGGGCCAAGCCCGCGGGCGGTGCCTGGACCGAACTCGCGACTGCCCGCTTCACCGTGGACGCGACCGGAAGCAACCAGCAACGGCTGGATTACGCGGGCGGCGTGAACGGCAATCTGTTCTATCTGCACATGGGTGGTTTCTTCTCGCCGCCCGTCGCTCCCGGGCAGAGCTTCGTGCGAACGACGAACGGGACGCCGCCGGCCATCGATTTGAATACATTGCCCTGATTCCGAGCGCACGGTTGGCGTTAACCTGAAGCTCGTTGACGGCTTGTTGTCCGGCCCGAGATCGAGCCGATCCCAAAGATTCGCAATGATGTATGGAGAGAGATCGCAATGCATCGTAGAGACTTCATCTTCGCCGCCGCAGCATTGGGCGCGACCAGCCTGCTGCCATCCTTGCCCGCCCACGCGGCACGCCGCCGTTTGCGTCTGGGCATGATCGGCACCGGCATGCGCGGGCAGGTGTTGCTGCGCGAGTTGCTGCGTCGCGACGACGTTGAGGTCGCCGCGCTGTGCGATATCGAGCCGATCATGCTCAAGCGTGCGCTGGAGATGGCGGACAAGGCCGGGAAGCCCGCGCCCAAGACATACGGTGAAGATCAGGATGTGCACGCCTATCGCCGTCTGCTGCAGCAGCGCGGCCTGGACGCGGTGATCATCGCCACCCCATGGGAATGGCACGCGCCGATGTCGATCGATGCGATGGAGGCCAGGATTCCGGTTGGTTGCGAAGTGGTGACCGGCGTCACCCTGCAAGATCACTGGAACGTACTGGAAACGCAGCAGCGCACCGGCACGCCGTACATGCTGCTGGAGAACGTCTGCTACCGGCGCGATGTCATGGCGGCGTTGCAGATGGTGCGTGCGGGCCTGTTCGGCGAGCTCGTGCATCTGCAAGCCGGTTATCAGCACGATCTGCGCGGAGTGAAATTCAATTCCGGAAATCCTGATCAGCCATACGACAGCGGCGTCGAGTTCGGTCCCAAGGCCTGGTCGGAAGCGCGCTGGCGCACCGAGCATTCGGTGCGTCGCAACGGCGAGCTGTATCCCAGCCACGGCATCGGGCCGTGCGCGATGTACACAGGCATCAATCGCGGCAATCGCTTCACCCACATCAACAGCTTCGCCACCAAAGCGCGTGGCCTGCACGACTACACGGTGGCCAAGAGCGGCGGCACCACGCATCCCAGCACGCAGGTGAAGTTCAAGCTGGGAGATATCGTCACCACGACCCTGGCCTGCGAGAACGGCGAGACCATCCTGCTGCAGCACGATACCTCGCTGCCGCGGCCTTATTCGCTCGGTTTCCGCGTGCAGGGCACTCATGGCCTATGGATGGACTTGAACCAGTCGATCCACATCGAAGGCCGCAGCCCGCCGCACAAGTGGGAGCTGTTCCAGGCCTACCAGGATCAGTACGATCATCCGCTCTGGCGCAAGTACGCCGACAGCGCCGCCGGCGCCGGTCATGGCGGCATGGATTATTTCGTCATCCATGCCTTCGTCGAGGCGGTGAAGGCGGAGGCGCCGATGCCCATCGACATCTACGACGCGGTGGCCTGGAGCGCGATCACGCCGCTGTCGGAACAATCCATCGCCGAAGGGTTCAGGACGCTGGAGTTCCCGGATTTCACCAAGGGGCTGTGGCGGTCGCGCAAGCCGATTTTCGCGTTCGATGCGAGCTATTGAGGATCGCCTGAGGTAGCCAGGCCGGCGCCGCTGCTCCCAGGACGCCACCGCCACACCGGTTCGTAACAAGGGCTTGACTCTGGACCCTGGTCCAGGGTGCAGACTTGTCGCATCGACAGTCCAGAAACCGGAGTGCACGGTGAAAATTGGTGAACTCGCGCAGCGAGTCGGCGTCGGCATCGACACGGTGCGCTACTACGAACGGCAGGGATTGCTGCCGCTGCCGGCGCGCCGGGATTCCGGCTACCGTTCGTTCGAAGCGTCGGACGTGGCACGCCTGCGCTTCGTGCGGCGGGCCAAGGCGCTCGGCTTCACGCTCGGCGAGATCCGCGATCTGTTGTCGCTCTCCGACCATCGCGAAGACGACATGGCCGGCCTCAAGGCGACGGCCGCGGAAAAGCTGGCCGAGATCGAGGTGAAGATCGCCGAACTCGGCCGCATCCGCGACGGGCTCAAGGCCTTGGTGGACGCCTGCCCCGGTCATGGCGCGCTCGATCGTTGTCCGATCCTCAATGCATTGGTGGAGGAGCGGACGTGAGCACGCATCAGCCTTCGCGGCATGGTGATCAATCCGGGGCCGGTCACGGCCACAGTTGCTGTTCGACGCACAAGACATCCGTCGCCGCGCCGCAGTCATCGGTACGCGATCCCGTTTGCGGTATGCAGGTCGATCCCGCGACCACGGCGCATCACGCCATGCATGCCGGCGTGGAATACCACTTCTGCTCGGCGCGGTGCCGCGAGAAATTCGTGGCCGATCCGGCTAGGTATGTGTCGTCCGAACACGCGGCTTCGCCAGGCGCGCATGCGCACGACCATGCTGCGCATGGGCATCACGCATCGCCGGTGGCGGCGACCCCCGCGCCCGCAGGCACGATCTACACCTGCCCGATGCACCCGCAGATTCGCCAGGAAGGGCCGGGCACCTGCCCGATTTGCGGCATGGCGCTCGAACCGGAGATGCCGAGCCTGGAGGAGGACGACAACCCGGAGCTACGCGATTTCTCGCATCGCTTCTGGTGGACGCTGCCGCTGTCGCTCGCCGTGCTGGCGTTGGCGATGCTCGGCCATCGCATCACCTTTCTCTCGACGGAAGCGCGCACCTGGATCGAATTGATCCTGAGCACGCCCGTGGTGCTGTGGGCGGGCTGGCCGTTCTTCGTGCGTTGCGCGCAGTCGATCCGCAATCGCAGCCCCAACATGTGGACGCTGATCGGCATCGGTGTGGCGTCTGCGTTCGGTTACAGCGTCATCGCCACCGTCGCGCCGGATCTGTTCCCGGATTCGTTCCGCGAACACGGCAGGGTCGGTGTGTATTTCGAGGCCGCCGCCGTCATCGTCTCGCTCACCTTGCTGGGCCAGCTGCTGGAGCTGCGGGCGCGCTCGAAGACATCCGCGGCGATCAAATCCCTGCTCGGCCTGGCGCCCAAGACGGCACGGCGCGTCAACGACGATGGTAGCGAGGAAGACATTCCGCTCGAACACGTGCACGTGGGCAACCGGCTGCGCGTGCGCCCGGGTGAGAAGGTGCCGGTGGATGGCGAAGTGCTCGAAGGCCGTTCCAGCGTCGATGAGTCGATGCTGACCGGTGAACCGATCCCGGTGGAGAAGACCGCGGGCGCCAAGGTGATCGGCGCCACGCTCAACGGCACCGGAAGCCTGGTGATTCGCGCCGAGAAGGTCGGATCGGAGACGGTGCTGTCGCAGATCGTGCAGCTGGTCGCGCAGGCGCAGCGTTCGCGCGCGCCCATGCAGCGCATGGCCGACAAGGTCGCGTTCTGGTTCGTGCTGGCCGTGCTCACCGTTGCGTTGCTCACATTGCTGGGCTGGGGATTGTTCGGGCCGGAGCCCTCGTGGACGTATGCCGTGCTCAACGCCGTTTCCGTGCTGATCATCGCCTGTCCGTGTGCTCTCGGATTGGCCACGCCGATGTCGATCATGGTCGCGACCGGCCGCGCCGCGAAGGCCGGCGTGCTGTTCCGAGATGCCGAGGCGATCGAGCGGCTGCGCACGATCGATACGCTGATCGTCGACAAGACCGGCACCTTGACCGAGGGCCGGCCCGCGTACCGTGACGCGATCGTGGCCGAAGGCTTCACCGCGGACCAGGTGCTGCAGTGGGCCGCCAGTCTGGAGCAGGGCAGTGAGCACCCGCTCGCCGAAGCGATCCTGGGCGAGGCCAAGCGCCGCGGCCTGGCATTGGAGCGCACGGAAGATTTCGAATCGGTCACCGGCATGGGCGTGCGCGGACGTGTTTTCAATCGCGCGCTGGCTCTCGGCAATCAAGCCTTGATGACGGAAGTGGGCGCCGATGTCGCGCCGATGCGCAGTGATGTCGAACGTTTGCGCAAGGAAGGCGCCAGCGTGATGTATCTCGCGGCCGACGGCCGTCTTGCCGGCGCGATCGCCGTCGCCGATCCGATCAAGGCCACGACGCTGCCGGCGTTGAACGAACTGCGCGCCGCCGGATTGCACCTGGTGATGGCCTCCGGCGACGCGCAGGCCACGGCCGCGGCTGTCGGACAGGCGCTGGGCATCGAGGAGGTGCATGGCGAAGTGCGTCCGCAGGATAAGGCGGTGTTGGTGCAACGGCTGAAGAGCGAAGGCCGTCGCGTGGCGATGGCGGGCGACGGCATCAACGATGCGCCGGCGCTGGCCGCGGCCGATGTCGGCATCGCGATGGGCACCGGCACCGATGTCGCCATGTCGAGCGCGCAGGTGACGCTGGTCAAGGGCGATCTGCGCCGGATCGTGCAGGCGATGGAGATTTCCCGAGGCACGGTTGCGAACATGAAGCAGAACCTGGGATTCGCCTTCCTTTACAACGCGCTTGGCGTGCCGATCGCCGCCGGCATCCTGTATCCCGTGTTCGGATGGCTGCTGAGTCCGATGATCGCGGCGCTGGCGATGAGTCTGAGTTCGGTGTCGGTGGTGAGCAATGCACTGCGCTTGGCACGATCCTCGTCGGCTGATGCATCGCCGGAAGTTCGTCGCGCCGAACCCGCGCGTGGTGTTTCCCGCCATTAGGTCAAGCCGGTGGGTGTAAGCACAGCACGCCCTCTCCAGCACTGTAACGATAGGCCGGATTCGATGATCCGGCTTATCGCGTTGGTATCGGAAGGGCGGATCAATGTTGATGCTCGTGTTGATCCTCCGCCGGCTCGGCAGGCTTCGTTTCCTGCATCTTCATGCCCACGTGCGGATCACCGACGGTCGCCTTGTCCTTCGTGACAGGAGTGGTTGGCTTGCTCGGTGCATGCATGTGCTGCTTGCCGTCGGCATGCGCATGCGTTTCGCCCGTGGCTGGCGCGGTTTGATTTGGCATGTCAGACATTTCATCGTGACCTGTCTCAGGCCCGGCATTGCCACTATGCTCAGGATGGCGCTCGTCTTTGTCGGCATGCGAATGGCCGCCGGTTTCGCTGCCACCATGGGAATGCCCGCCGCTGCTGGCGACCAGTGCGTCGTATTGCGCCTTGTCTAGCTTGGGAAGCTGCTGCAGGAACGCGGCCATGTTCCAGATGTAGTCGTCGCCCATGCTCTTGCCCCAGGCCGGCATGCCGCTGGCCTTGATGCCGTGCTTGATGGCCCAGAAGGCCTTGGCGGGCGCAACGGCGTGTTGCGAGAGATCGGGTGGGGCCGGATACAGCCCCTTGCTCAGTTCGGTCTCCTCAGCGCCGGGAGAAAGATGGCAGCCCGCGCACATGGCGGCGTAGTTTCCGGCTCCCTGGCGAACGCGAGCTGGATTGCCGATGTCCGCGGGGACTTGCAACTCGTTCGCACGCGTGGCGATCGAGCGTTCGCGCGCAAGGTCCAGGAGCGCGTAGACCGGCCGCGTGTGCGGTTCATCCGCGGCGACGTTGTAGGCGCCGGAATACATGACAGCGGCGCCGCCGGCAGCGGCCACAACGGCGAGTGCGCCGATCGTGAGAGCGGCGATGGTGATGGTTTTCATGAGGCCTCCTCAGAACCAGGTGCGAAGACCGATGACGACACGGGTGTCGTCGACGTCCTCGAGTTCTTCGCGGCGCAGGTCGGCCGTGTTTCCGAACGCGCGCTCGTAGACCACGCCGATGTACGGTGCGAACTTGCGCGTGAATTCGTAACGCAGGCGCAGGCCCGCCTCGGCCGTGCTCAAGCCCGAGCCGATGCCGCGCGCGGAGTCGTTTTTGCCGAACAGATTGACTTCGACCAGCGGTTGCAGGATCAGGCGGTTGGTGAGGAGCAGTTCGTACTCGGCCTCGAAGCGGGCTGAAGTCTGTCCGTGCTCGCCAATGTAGCCGGTGGCTTCGATCTCGAACTTCTGCGGCGCCAATCCCTGCACGCCGATGGCGGCGAAGGTTTGCGAATCGCCGGGCTTGAAATCCTGGCGGACGCCAGCGACCAGATCCCACCAGGTCGAGATGCTGCGGCCATAGAGCAGTTCCAGATCCGCCGCTTCGGTGTGGCCGTCGCTGCATTCGCCCTCACTGCGCAGCCAGAGGCGATCGAGGTCCGTGCCGATCCAACCCTGGCCTTCCCATGCGAACGCGGTGCCAGGATCGGCATCGGAGACTTCGAGGCGATTGATCAGCACATAGCTCTGGATCGCATTGTCGAACATGTCATGCACATGCGACGGCGCGATCGCGGCGGCACGATCCGCGTCGGTGACGGGTGGGATCGGCGTGCGGGGTTGGATCGTTGCGGCTGGCGTCGGCGGCATCTCATGCTGCATGCCGGCATGATTCATCGCGGGCATCGATGGCTCGTCCTCGGGCATCGTGCCCATGTCGTGGCCCATCTTCGAGTGGTCCATCTCTTGCGCGGGGGATGCGGCCGGCTTCTTCGTTTCATGGCCAGCGTGACTTTCATCCGTGGTCGGCTTGGTCCTCTTCTTTTGCGGGGTTTGTTTTTCAGGTTGCCGAGTCGAAGCCGGCTGTTCCGGCATCTGCATCTTGGAGTGATCCATTTCCTGCGCCGCCGCCGTGACAGGCAGCATCGGGAGCAGTGCGAGACTCAACAGGCTCGCACGAAGCGATGTGGGGGCGTTCATGCACCGGCCTCCTCGACGCGAACGGCGCGCATCATTCCCGCTTCCATGTGGTAGAGCAGATGGCAGTGGTAGGCCCAGCTGCCCAAGGCGTCGGCGCGCACGCGATAGCTGCGTTTGCTGCCCGGCGGCATGTCGACGGTGTGCTTGCGCACCAGGAAGTTGCCCTTGTCGTCCTCGACGTCGCTCCACATTCCGTGCAGGTGGATCGGATGCGTCATCATCGTGTCGTTGACCAGCACGATGCGAACGCGTTCGCCGTAGTTGAGGCGCAGCGGTGCCACTTGCGAGAATTTCTGGCCGTTGAAGCCCCAGGAGAATTTTTCCATGTGGCCGGTGAGATGCAGTTCGATCTCGCGGCCAGGATCACGTCCGTCGGGATCGTCGAAGGTGCTCTTGAGCATGGCGTAGGTGAGCGTGGTGCGGCCGTTGTCGCGCAGGCCATTGCCGGGATCGTCTAGACGCGAACTCGTCGTCATCGCCTGGTTGTCGACCAGTGGATTGCGCGTCTCGCTCGCCGGATGCGATTGCATGCCGTTGCCGTGATTCATGCCGGCCATCGAGCTTCCTTGCATGGCGTTCATGTCGTGGCCCGCATACGGATCGGAAGCGGGTTGCTTCTGCTCGTGTTGCATCCCCGCCATGCCCATGTTGGCGCCGCAACCGCCTTCCATGCCCTTGTCACCGGACATATCCATGCCGCCCATGCCGGTGTGGTCCATGCCCATGTCGGTCATGGTGAGGATCGGGCGCGGATCCAGCGCCGGCACCGGCGCACGCAATCCTTCGCGCACCGCCAGCGTGCCGCTGACATACCCGGTGCGGCCGGAATCCTGCGCGAAGATCGTGAAAGCATCCTGGCCGCTCGGCTCGACGATGACATCAAACGTCTCGGCTACAGCGATGCGGAATTCGTCCACCGTCACCGGATGCACGTACAGTCCGTCGGCAGCGACGACCGTCATCTTCAGGCCGGGAATACGCACGTCGAAATAGGTCATCGCCGAGCCGTTGATGAAACGCAGGCGCAGCTTCTCGCCGGAACGGAACAGGGCGGTCCAGTTGCCCAGCGCCGTGGTGCCGTTCATGAGATAGGTGTAGGTATTCGCGTTGACGTCGGACAGATCGGTCGGCGTCATCCGCATTTGTCCCCACATCTTGCGGTCTTCGATCGTGGCGCCGAAGCCGTCCTTCTTCACGTCGCGGAAGAAATCACCGACCGTGCGCTTGTAGTAGTTGTCGTGGCCCGGCATCTTCTTCAGCCGCGAGAACAGCGAAGCCGGATCCAGATCGGTCCAGTCGGACAGCATCACCACGTAGTCGCGGTCGTAGGTGAACGGTTCGGGTTCGATCGGATCGATCACCAGCGGGCCGTACAGGCCGGCCTGCTCCTGGAACGCGGAATGACTGTGATACCAGTAGGTGCCGCCCTGGCGCACCGCGAAACGATAGTGGAAGGTTTCGCCGCGACGAATCCCGTCGAAACTCAGTCCGGGCACGCCGTCCATATTGGCCGGCAGCACGATGCCGTGCCAATGGATCGAGGTGTCGCTGCCGTGGATCGAACCCGCGGGCAGCGCGTTGGATACACGCAGGTTGACCGTCGTGCCTTCGCGCCAGCGCAGCAGCGGCGCGGGAATCGAGCCGTTGACGGTGATGGCCGGTCGCGTGCGGCCGGTGAAATTCATCGGTGTTTCGCCGATGCTGAGGTCGAACTCGGTGCCGGAAAGTACGTTGGCATTGCCGGGCCCTTTCAGGGCCCAGCTCGATCTGGGCCACAGGCCAAGGCTGGCGATGGCGCCGCCGGCGGCCAGGCCTTGCACGAAACGGCGCCGCGACAAATGGCGCGGGCCACCGATGCCGAAAGAATCAGATGACATGGAAACTCCACATGCGTCGAAAGATGGCCCGTGGGAACGGGCGTTCACGCCACGCCGCCGACATCTCTTGATACGAGGCGTCAGGGCACGACGAACGGGCGCGCGAGGCGCCGTCGGGACGCTTAGCCGATGGGAGGTCGGATCAGATGCGGCAACGCGGGCGACGGATGCCCGAGGGCCATGAATCGGGTGCTCAGATCGTGCGGGATGGCGAACGATGTCTGCGCGGCAACGGGAACGGCCGTGGCGTACGCATGCACGCATGCGCAATCGCAACGCTTCTTGCAGCAATCCGGGACGGAAGGATCGTCGCTATTGTTCGATGATGTCGCCGCCACCGGCACATCAATCTTTTGTTCGGTCGCGGCCATGTGCTCGCCGTGACCGGCGCAGTGCGAAGCCTTTGGCGCGGCAGTGCTTGGTTCCGTGCTCTGTGCAACGGATGCTGTCCGTGCCGGCATCGATTCCGAGAGGTGCATATGCACCGACGCGAACGCCGACGTGACCCCGTTCAGAACGAGGACCGAGATCAGCGCGATTCGCAGCAGGAATGCCGGGAAGGACATGGACATAAGCCTAGCGCACCGAATGGAGTGCCAGGTATATCCCCAGTGAACAATCGCCGCGGATTGGCGCCCTGGAGTCATGGACCAAGGTCGAGACTCCAATGCATGTTGCGAGGCTCAGGCGTTCTCCGCCTGCTTCCATTCCCTCGGTGAATGCCCGATCTGCGCCTTGAACGCACGCGACAAGGCGGCTTCGCTGCCGTAGCCGACTTCGTCCGCGACAAGCTTGAGCGGGCGTCCGCCCCGCAAGGCCTGCTGGGCCAGCCCGATGCGCCATTTCTGCAGATAGCTGCCCGGTGTGCAGCCCACCGTTTCCCGGAACGTATTGGCGAACACGCTGCGCGACATGCCGGCGCGATCGGCGAGCGTGTGCAGTGACCAGTCCTCGGCGGGCTGCTCGTGCATCGCCACCAGCGCGTGGCGCAGCCGTGGATGCGCGAGTCCGGCGAGCATGCCGACCTGGGTGCGTCCGCTTTCCATCAATTGCCGCAGGATCTGGATGAGGACGATCTCGAACAGGCGATTGAGCAAGGCCTGCCGTCCGCAACGATGCAGGGATGCTTCCTCGAACAGCAGTGCCAGCACGTTCTCCGCGCCCTCGATTTCCTGCAGCGGCAGGCAGATGACATCGGGCAGGGCGGCCGTGATCGGATTCGCGGCGCCGCCTTCGAAACGCAGATACGCGCAGGCGAAGTCGGCGCCATGCGTCGCGTCGGTGATGAAGCTGTGCGGCAGCGGCCTCGGGTAGAGCAGCAGGCTGGGGGTTTCGATGTGCAGGTCGGCGGCGCCATGGTGGCGGACATCGGCCGTTCCACTGCGGATCAGGTGCAACTGGCCGCTGTCGTCCGTGGGATTGAGCGTATTGATCCCGCAGAGCACGCCCGTGTGGAAAACCCGGGCGCTGACGGAAAAGCGGTCCAGCAGGGTTTCGAGCCGGTCGACCATGGTCGATACTCCAGATCAAGTTTTTGAGATTTTATGTTGCTTTTAGTTTCAATGAAAGGTGCAAAGTACACCTCGTCGGCCCAACACGGCGCCGTCCCCTCCCTCCTCAAAGGAATTCGCCATGTCCCTCGAAAAGATCCTCTACACCGCCCAGGCCAACGTCACCGGCGGCCGTGACGGCCGTGCCGTCAGCTCAGACGGCGCCCTGGAGGTCCAGCTCTCCACGCCGCGCGAACTGGGCGGCGCGGGCGGCCCCGGCACCAATCCGGAGCAGTTGTTCGCCGCCGGCTATTCGGCCTGCTTCCTCAGCGCCCTGAAGCTCGTGGCCCGTCAGGCCAAGGTGGCCCTGCCGGATTCGACCAGCATCACCGGCAGCGTGGGCATCGGCCCGATCCAGCACGGGTTCGGTCTTCAGGCCGAACTGCGCATCTCCGCGCCGGGCCTGCCGCGCGAGCAGGTGCAGGCGCTGGTCGAACAGGCACACCAGGTCTGCCCGTACTCCAACGCTACTCGCGGAAACATCGATGTGTCGCTGGTCGTCGCCGACTGACTTCTTCCCCACTCACGAATTTCTGGAGAGAAACCGCCATGAACGAATCCACTCGTCCCGTCACCAAGACGTCGAACTACATCACCACGAAAGACGGCGTGCAGCTCTATTACAAGGACTGGGGCAGCGGACGCCCCGTCGTCTTCAGCCACGGCTGGCCGCTCAGTTCGGACAGCTGGGAAGCGCAGATGCTGTTCCTCGCCTCGCAGGGCTATCGCGTCATCGCCCACGATCGTCGCGGACATGGCCGCTCCAGCCAGCCGTGGGACGGCAACGACATGGATCACTACGCCGACGATCTGGCCGCGGTGATCGAAGCCCTGGACTTGAAGGATGCCGTCCTGGTGGGTTTCTCGACCGGCGGTGGTGAAGTGACGCGCTACATCGGTCGCCACGGCACGAAACGCGTCAGCAAGGCCGTGCTGGTCAGCTCGGTGCCGCCGCTGATGCTGAAAACGCCGGCGAACCCGGGCGGCTTGCCGATCGAAGTATTCGATGGCCTGCGCAAGGGTTCGATCGACAACCGTTCGCAGCTGTACCTGGACCTCGCGGCCGGCCCGTTCTTCGGCTTCAACCGTCCGGGTGCCAAGCCTTCGCAAGGCCTGATCAACTCGTTCTGGATGCAGGGTATGATGGGCGGGCACAAGAACACCTACGACTCGATCGCGGCGTTCTCCGCCACCGACTTCACCGAGGATCTGAAGCGCTTCGACGTGCCGACCCTGGTCATCCACGGTGATGACGACCAGGTCGTGCCGATCGACGCCGCGGGGAAGGCGTCGGCGAAGCTGGTGAAGGACGCCAAGCTCATCGTCTATCCGGGTGCGCCGCACGGCATCACCGATACCCACAAGGATCGCTTGAACAACGATCTTCTGGACTTCATCAAGGCGTGACGGACCTCGCGGCCATGGCTTTCCTCAGCCGTGGCCGCTTTTTTGGGCATTGCCCGTAAGCACCAGAGGAAAAACGGCTCCCACCCTCTGTAGGAAAAACCCGACACGCCGAAGCGGCGATCACCGATGGGCAGGGGCCGGCGGGTTAGGCAATCTATTCCTGCCAGCAACGACATGCGATACCCCATTCCCCTGGTCAACTCGCATCGCCGGGCGCCGTACGGAAGCGGCGCTGCTGGCGGCTTTGATGACAAGCCGGCGACAAATCGCCGGCTTTTCTGCTTCTTGCCCACGGCCGGCACAAACGCCCGGCTTTCCGCTAGCCTAGCCGCGAAACGACAACGGCCGGCGACGTGCGGATCATCGACAACACCTACGGTTCGAACGAGCACGGCCTGATCTGGGGCTACCGCTTCGCGCCCGGACAGCCGGCGCAGCCGATCAGCACCGATGCCGTGCCGGAATTCCTGGCGGCGCAAGGCGAGGAGACCCACGGCGAATTCCTCTGGCTGCATTTCTCGCTCTCGAACCAGGCGTCGGAACGTTACATGCACCGCGCGCTGTCGCTGCCGGACGCGTTCTTCGAATCCCTGCGCAGCGAAGTCGGTTCCACCCGACTGGAACTGGACGCGGGATCGCTGGTGGCCGTGATCCACGACGTGCTCTTCGATTCCACCTTCGATGCCTCGGAAGTCGGCACCACCAGCCTCTGCATCCAGCCGCGCCTGCTGGTGAGCGCGCGCCTGCGGCCGCTGCGTTCGGTCGATCAGTTGCGTGCTTCCGTGCGTGCCGGCCATGTGTTCCGCTCGCCGGTGGAACTACTGGCGCATCTGTTGCGCGATCAGGCCGACGTGCTCGGCGACATCCTGCGCAAGTCCACGCGCCGGGTCGACAGCATCGAAGATAGGCTGCTGGCCAACCGCATCTCCACCGATCGCAAGGAACTCAGTGCCCTGCGACGCTCGCTGGTAAGGCTGCAACGCCTGCTGGCGCCGGAGCCGACGGCATTGTTCCGGTTGCTCAGCCGGCCGCCGGAATGGATCAGCCGCGACGACGTCCAGGATCTGCAGCAGGCCGCCGAGGAATTCTCCACCGCGATCGGTGATTCGGCGGCGCTGGTGGAACGCGTCAAGCTGATCCAGGAAGAACTCGCCGCGCTCGTCAACGAACAGACCGGCCGCACGCTGTTCGTGCTGACGGTCGTCACGGTGCTGGCGCTGCCGATCAATCTGATCGCTGGTCTGTTCGGCATGAACGTGGGCGGGATTCCGCTGTCGGAGAACGGTCACGGGTTCCTGGTGATCGTCGTCGGCCTGATCCTGCTGACGTTGTTGCTGGCCTATCTCGCGTTTGGCAGGCGCAAGGACTGATTCCGACGCCGTGAAGCGTTAGAGTAGGCCGATCGTAGGTTCCGGCCGCGGGTTCTGGCGCTCGACGCAGACATGTCCGAATTCACAGTCCATCCGTTGCTGAAGACGCCCACCGTCGGGGTGATGGATGTGTGTTGCCGTGGCGAATGCCGGCACAAGAGCGCGGAAGAGTGCGCGAGTTCGACCTATCTGGTGTTTCCCTATCGCGGCGTCTACGTGCGCCATGTGGGGAGCGCGGAAGTGGTGGCCGAAGCCAGCCAGGTGTTGTTTTTCAATGGCGGCGAGGGTTACCAGGTCAGTCATCCCGTCCAAGGCGGCGATGCCTGCCTCTCGGTCTCCATCGATGAAGGCCTCCTGCGCGAGCTCGCGCCGAAAGAGTTGTTGCACGGCGGCGAGGACCTGGCGTTCCGACATCAACGCCTGCGCATCGATCCCCGCGCGCAGGCGCTCGTGGCGATGCTGCGGCACAGCCTGCGGCAGAACGTCGCCGAACGGCTGGAAGCCGAAAGCCTGGCGCTGACCCTCGTGCAGCGCTCGCTGGGGCCACGCACCACGCATGCCGCTGGCGCCAGCGTCGGCCGGCAGCGCCTCGTGGATCGCGCCAAGCTCGTGCTCGCCAGCGATCTGTCGCGGCGCTGGACCCTGGCCGACATCGCCACTGAGGTCGGCGTGTCGCCGGTCTATCTCACCCAGGTGTTCCAGCAGGTGGAAGGCCTGCCGCTGTACCGCTATCAGCTGCGTCTGCGGCTCGCCCGCTCGCTCGATCTGCTTGGCCAATACGATGACCTGAGCGCGCTCAGCCACGAACTCGGCTTCTCCAGTCACAGCCATTTCAGCGCCGCCTTCCAGCAGACCTACGGCCGCTCGCCCTCCGAATTTCGCCAGTCCGCGCTGCACCGCTGAGGCGGGCGGCAAGTCACTAAAGATTCTGACAGCGGGGTCCGCACCCCCGTGGCCTACTGATCACGCCCGGACTTCGGGCGCTCATCGGAGAGTGTCATGGCGGAAAAGACTTGCGCCGCATGCGATTACCCCCTGGACGAGACTGCCATCCAGGTGAAGATCGGCGGCAAGACCGTGGAAGTGTGCTGCGAGGAATGCGCGCAGAAATTGAAGGAAGCCTACGACGCCGCGACGGCGCCGAGGAAGAACTGATCATGGACGGGACGACTTCCTCGGCCGTCCGCCGCAGCGTCGAGACGCCGTCGGGCCGGATCAGCTATCTCGAACAGGGCGCCGGACCGGTCGCGTTGTTCGTCCATGGCGTGCTGTTGAACAGCCATCTCTGGCGCCATCAGCTCGCGCACCTGTCGGATATCCGGCGCTGCATCGCCGTGGACCTGTTGGCCCACGGCGATACGGAAATCACGCCGGATCAGGACGTGTCGGTGACGGCGAACGCGAACATGCTCAAGGAGTTCCTCGACGCCTTGAACATCGAGCAGGTGGATCTGGTCGGCAACGACAGCGGCGGCGGCATCGCACAGATCTTCGCCGCGTTGCATCCGAATCGGATACGCAGCTTCACCCTGACCAACTGCGATACGCACGACAACTGGCCGCCGGAAGCATTCAAGCCATTCCTGGTGATGGCGGCGGCGGGTGGTCTGCGTGGTGCGCTCGAAGGCATGCTGGCCGATAAATCCGGCTATCGTTCGCCGCAGGCGTTGGGACCGGCATACGAACGGCCGGAACAGCTGAGCGACGCCAGCATCGAGACGTATCTGCGGCCGCTGGTCCGGACCGAGCAGCGCACGCGCGACTTCCAGCGGTTCCTCGGCGCCTTCGACAACAGCCACACGGTTGCCGTCGAAGAGAAGTTGAAAGCGTTGCAGGCGCCGACACTGATTGCGTGGGGCACCGACGACATCTATTTCGATGTCGAGTGGTCGCGCTGGCTGGCTGACACCATTCCCGGCACACGGGAGCGCGTGGAATTCGAAGGCGCCAGGATCTTCTTCCCCGAAGAGCGCTGGCCGGAATTCAACCAGGCGTTGCGCGCGCACTGGCACGCGAGCTCGTAACCCGATACACGCAGCCGCGGAATGCCACGGTTGCCGCAAGAAACGGCGCGGCAGCCGTCGATCGCGATCACACCCGGATCTCAGAACAACGGATCAAACGCATCCGGTGCCGGATAGGTGCGCGCGGTGAATCACGCATCCCAACATTGGAAGAAAACATGAATCGTAGACATTTCATCAAGATGGCGGTCGGCACGCTCGCGGTGGGCACGATGGCGGGATGCTTGAGTCGTGGCGGCTTGAACGCGGCTGCCGTCGCGGGAAGCGAAACCCTGGATGCGGCCGCCTTCCACGCCGCGCGACGCTTCGTGAAAACGTCCTTCGGCAACATCGCCTACGTCGAGCGCGGTGCCGGCCCGGCGGCATTGTTTCTGCACGGATTTCCGCTCAACGGATTCCAGTGGCGCGGTGCGCTCGAACGATTGTCCCCCTATCGCCGCTGCGTCGCTCCGGATTTCATGGGGATGGGGTACACGGAAGTTGCCGAAGGGCAGGATGTCGGTCCCGATGCGCAGGTCGCGATGCTCGTCTCGTTGCTGGATACGTTGGGAATCACGAGTGTCGATCTGGTCGCGAACGACAGCGGTGGCGCGGTGGCGCAGCTGTTCCTGGTCCGACATCCGCAGCGCGTGCGCACCTTGCTGTTGACCAACTGCGACGTCGAAACCGACAGCCCGCCGCCGGCATTGCTGCCGGTGATCGAACTGGCCAAGCAGGGCAAGTTCGTGGACCAATGGCTGGCGCCATGGCGCGCGGATAAGGCGCTTGCGCGCTCCGCGCAAGGCATCGGCGGAATGTGCTACGCCGATCCGTCGCAACCGACGGACGAAGCGATCGACACTTACTTCACGCCGCTGCTGGCCAGCGCGCGCAGCAAGTCGTTCGCGCATGCGTACGCGACCGGCCTCGAACGCAATGCACTGCTTGGCCTCGAGGCCGCGCTCAGGCGCAGCACCGTGCCGACCCGCGTCGTCTGGGGCATGGGCGATACGATCTTTTCGCCGAAAAGCCCGGATTATCTCGATCGCGTGCTTGGCAACTCACGCGGCGTCAGGCGGCTCGAGGGCAGCAAGCTGTTCTGGCCGGAAGAGCGTCCGGATGTGATCGCCGAAGAAGCGCGGCTGCTGTGGAATGCCTGGGCGCCGCAGAATGTCACCTGATGCGGATCTCAGGTCTTCACGCGCGCGAACTCGCAGGTCCAGTTGGTTTCCCAGGCCTTGCCGTCGATGGAAAACGCCTGTTCCCAATGCGCATCATCGGGGCCAAGGCGTTTCCATCGGAAACGGACCTTGACCGGTTTGCCTTCGTCGGTGTCATCGCCGTAAAACTCGCCGTGATCGCCGTCGAAGCCGCCCACCACGGGCGGGAACAGTTCGCCGGTGATGCTGTTGATCCAGTACAGCGACCATTGCCGTTTCTTCGGGTTGAAGATGCGCACGGTCATGCCCGACCAACCCTTGGTGGCGAAATTGACCTCGTCGATGTTGACGCCGCCGCCCATGCGGCTTTCGCAACGAAGATCGCCGGGAAACACGTCCCAGTCGTCGCTGCCGACCCAGCGCTGCTTCAAGCGCCGGTTGGTGCCGTGCCAGTGACCAACGAAGAAATCGAAGTCGTGGACGCCGCCGGTTGGGATCACGAGATTCGAAGCGGTATTGTCCTGTGTCGATGCTTGCTTGCCGGAGGCGGTTGCGATGCCTGCGATCGGCAGCAGGCTGGCGGCGCTCGCGCCTGCGATGGCATCGATCAAGAGCTTTCGGCGTGAGGTCGAAACGGGAAAGGTCATCGGGTATTTCTCGATTGGATTGGAGTTGTCATCAAGAGCGGATGGCGTGATGTGCCGTGACGCAGGCAGTTCGCTCACGGAACTCGCTGGAAGTCGGAAATCCAGTTCGTCTCCCACGTCTTGCCGCCATCGTCGGAGAATGCCTGTTCCCACCGCGCCGAGTTGGCCGTGACGCGCGACCAGATGACGCGCATGCGGATCGGTTTTCCCTTCAGCGTGTCGTTCGCATGGAAGGTGCCGATCCCATCCTTGAAACGCCCTTTGATCGCGGGATCGAGATTGCCGAACGGATTGCGTCCATCGAGCCACCAGCTGGCCCATTGCCCGGTCTTCTGGTCGTAGGCGCGGAAACCGATGCCGCGATAAGCGCCGCCCGGCACGTTGAACAGGTTGTCGCCGACGTTCGCCCGGCCATCCATCAATTTGCGCATGCTGAGCGTGCCGTCGAACTCAATCCACTCGTTACTTCCGGTCAGGCGTTGCTTCAATTTGCGGTGATGCACCTTCCAGTCGCCGACGAGGAAGTCGAAATCATGCAGCCCGGACAGATCTCCGGCCTCCGTCGACGGTTTCGGCGTGTCCTGCGAGGCCCACGTCGGACATGCCGAGCCGGCGGCGACCAGCAGGCAGGCGAGCAGTGTGAAAGGAATCTTCTTCATGCCATGCCCTTTTCGAATGATGCGCGTAGGATGGCCACCTAAAGATGCCATCCGATGTCATGTTTTAGGGCGAGGGCGAAATTTGCTGGCGAGCCGCCTCCTGTCGATCCTGATGTTGCTGCAGACGCGCGGCCGCATGAGCGCGCGCGAGCTGGCGGCGGAATTCGAAGTGGCCGTGCGCACGATCCATCGCGATATCGATCAGCTCAGCGCAGCCGGCATTCCCGTCTATGCCGAACGCGGGCGCAGCGGCGGCTTCCGCTTGCGTGATGGCTATCGCACGCTGCTCACCGGGCTCAACCAGTCCGAGGCGGAGACACTCTTCCTCGCCGGTCTGCCCGGTCCGGCCGCGCAGCTGGGACTGGCGGATGCCTTGTCCACGGCACGGCTGAAACTGCTGGCGGCACTACCGCCGGAGATGCAGCTGAAGGCCGAACGCATCGCCGCGCGTTTCCATCTCGACGCGCAGTCGTGGTTCCACAGCACCGATCAGCTGCCGTCGCTACCGGTCATCGCGAATGCGGTGTGGAACGAGCGCATGCTCAGGGTGCGCTATCGCCGCTCCGGCGAAACCGAGGCGCATCCGCGCAAGCTGGCGCCGCTCGGACTCGTGCTCAAGGGCGGCATCTGGTATCTCGTGGCGCGCAGCGGAAAATCCGTGCGCAGTTATCGCGCCACCAACATCCACGATGCCGAGATCTGCGACGAGACTTTCGCGCGTCCGCCGAACTTCGATCTGGTCGTACATTGGGAAAAGGCGGTGCGCGAGTATGAAGCCGGCGTCTATCACGAACTCGCCGACGTGCGGTTGTCGCCGCAGGGCGTCTACATGCTCGAACTGCTCGGCCCCTATGTGATGCGCATGGCGGCGGAGACCGCGGGCAAGCCGGATCGCAAAGGATGGGTACGCTGTCGGCTGCCGCTGGAATCCTTCGGTTTCGGGGTTCGCGAACTGATGCGGCTGGGCGAGGAAGTCGTGGTGCTCGGGCCGCCGGCCTTGCGCGCGCGACTGGCGGCGACGGCCGACCGGATCGCCCGGCTTCACCGCGACCGGCCTTCAAAACAAGGCGGGACGGTGCCGCGAACGGGCGCCACGGCCCGGTGACGCAAATCCGACATGAAAGCCGGGCAGAATTGATCAGTTTCGGTCGATGGCGATGCCGGGCGATGCGTCCGGCGGGAATGAGGAGACGAGCGATGTTGAAGAAAAGCGGTCTTGTGGTGGCGATGCTGTTTGCTTCTTTTGCTGCGATGGCGCAGCAGTCCTACGTCGAGATCGAGAAGCGGCTGACGCCGGAACAACTGCGCGAGGTCAACCTCACCCCGGAGCAGCTCACGCTGCTCAACAGCATGTTGCGCGAAGCCGCCCAGAAAGACGCGAGCGCGCGCAAGCCCGTCGCGGAAGAAATCCGCCAGCGGCAGGGGATGGGCGCATCCTCGCTGATCGGCCTGGAGGACGGTCCCATCAAGAGCCGCCTGAAGGGCAGCGTGAGCGAATGGGGCCCAGGCACCGTGTTCGAACTCGAGAATGGCCAGCGCTGGCAGGTGCTCAAGGGCGAGATGAAGCTGCGCAAGCCGCTGCAGGCGCCGGACGTGGTGGTCGTGCCGGGCATCGCCGGGCGCTGGTTCCTGCAGGTGGACGAGGACATGCCGAAGCCGCGCGTGTTCCGCATCGACTGAGTCGATCCACGCCGCTCGCCGCTTTCGGCGGATCAGCGGAGCGAACCATTTCCAGATGCACGGCATGCGATACGTGCCGCGCGTTCGTGCCTTCATCGATTTCGCGATGCCTGCGTTGCCGGCGCGTGCGAACGAACTGAGACCTGTACCGCAACGGCCGCGCGGCCCCGGATTTACGTTTTGCTGCGGATCGGCTCCGTATAGTGCGCGATCGCTATCGAGAAGGAGTCCGCGTGCGTCGTCGCGAAGTGGTGTTGGCGGGATTGTCGTTGCCCTTGACCGCGCTGGCCGGTGATCTGAAAACGGTTTCAGCAGCGTCGGCGAGCAGCAACGGCTTCAACGACGACACCGTCGCCGCGCAGGCGAAGGCATTGGCCGCGAGTGCTTATCGGCCGCCGGATCGGCGCCTGCCGGAAGCCCTGGAGAAGCTCGGCTACGACGCCTATCGCGATTTCCGCTATCGCCCGGCGCGCGCGTTGTGGCGCGAGCAGGGCTCGCCGCTCAAGAGCCCGCCGTTCCAGGCGCAGTTCTTTCATCGCGGGTTCCTGTTCAAGGAGCGCGTCGATATCTACGTGGTGAACGGTGGCAAAGTGACGCCGTTCGCGTTCTCGACTGACCTGTTCGACTACGCGCCGCGGCCCGCGTTGCGTGATGCGGATGTCGGCGATCTCGGCTTCGCCGGATTCCGTCTGCATGCGCCGCTCAATCGCCCAGACTATTTCGACGAAATCTGTGCTTTCCTCGGCGCCAGCTATTTCCGCGCGGTGGCGAAAGGCTTGAGCTACGGCCTCTCCGCGCGCGGATTGGCGCTGGGCACGGGCGAGCAGCCGGGGCCGGAGGAATTCCCCGTTTTCAAGGCGTTCTGGCTGGAACAGCCGGCCGCGGGCGCCGATGCGATCGTGGTGCACGCGCTGCTCGACAGCCCGAGCACGGCGGCGGCGATGCGCTTCCGCATTACGCCTGGCGTGGAAACGGTATTCGATGTCGATCTACGGCTGTATCCACGCGTTCCCCTCGCGAAAGCGGGCATCGCGCCGCTCACCAGCATGTTCGATTTCGATGCGAGCGATCGCCTCGGCATCGACGATTACCGCCCGGCAGTGCATGATTCCGATGGTCTCGCCCTGCTCAACGGCAACGGCAACGGCGAGCAGGCTTGGCGCCAGCTGCAGAACCCGAGGGCGTTGCAGCACAGCGGCTTCCAGGATCGCGATCCGCGCGGCTTCGGACTGATGCAGCGCAAACGCGATTACGCCGACTACATGGATGCCGAGGCCAATTATCAGAACCGGCCCGGTCTCTGGGTCGAGCCGGTGGGCGACTGGGGTGAAGGCGAAGTGCATTTGGTGGAAATACCGACGCCGAACGAATACAGCGACAACATCGTCGCCTTCTGGCGTCCGCGCGAACCGCTCGCCGCGGGTCGCGAGCATCGCTGGCGCTATCGCCTGCACTGGTGCCGGGATCATGCCTGGCAGCCGCAGCTGGCGCGCGTGGCCGGTACCCGCATCGGTCGCGCCGCGAAGGCGGGTGCGCGCCTGATCGTGATCGACCTGGCCGGCGGGCGTCTGATGAATCTGCCGGAAGACGCGGAGCCGCAAATCGAGGCGACGGCATCGCACGGCACCGTGCGCAACGCGGTCGCGTATCGCCATCAGCGCGGATGGCGGCTCAGCTTCGAATTGCAGCCGGGCGAAGCACGTGCGATCGAACTGCGCGCGCGCTTGCTCGACAAGCAAGGGCCTCTGACGGAAACCTGGCTGTACCGGTGGCTGGCATGAGCGTGACGATGAGTACGCCGCTGCCGCCGCGGCAAGGCATGCCGCCACCGACCTTGCCGCCGGAAGCGCCGATGGCGATGCCGGTGCAGACGCTGAGCGCCGGCCGCTTGCGCAACCGTGTGTTGCCAACCACGCCGAACGGCATGTTCTGGCGCCGCTTCGCGGTGATCGGCAGCGCGGTGTTGCTGACGTTGATCGCGGCCTATCAGATCTGGTGGCTGTTGCGCGGCGACGGCATCGATGTGCTGGAAGGTTCGTTGTTGGCGCTGTTCATCCTGCTGTTCGCCTGGATCGTGCAGTCCTTCGTCGGCGCGCTCGCGGGCTTCGTGCTGGTGCTCTCGCGCAGGCGCGCGCGCCTGGGCCTGTCCGCGAAGGAACCGTTGCCGACGCTGGGCACGCGCACCGCGCTGCTGATGCCGACCTACAACGAAGACCCCGAGCGCCTGCTCGCGGGCCTGCAGGCGATCTACGAATCGGTGGCGGCCACGGGCCGGCTCGCGCATTTCGATTTCTTCGTGCTCAGCGACACGCGCAAGCCGGAGATCCAGGCGGCCGAGGCGGCCGCCTTCGATGTGCTGCGTGCCCGGCTCGGCGCGGATGCGCGCGTCTACTACCGCCTGCGCGAGAACAACCACGAGCGCAAGGCCGGCAACATCGCCGACTGGGTGCGGCGCTGGGGCGCGGCGTATCCGCATTTTCTCATTCTCGATGCCGACAGCCTGATGACCGGCGAGACCATCGTCCGGCTCGCCGGTGCGATGGAGCGGCACGAAGACGTCGCGCTGATCCAGACATTGCCGGTGATCGTCAACGGCGGCACGCTGTTCGCGCGCATGCAGCAGTTCGCGGGACGCGTGTACGGACCGGTAATCGCCTACGGCGTGGCCTGGTGGCATGGCGCCGAGAGCAACTACTGGGGCCACAACGCGCTGATCCGCACGCGCGCCTTCGCCGAGTGCGCGGGCTTGCCGGAGCTGCGCGGCGTGAAGCCGTTCCGTGGCACCGTGCTCAGCCACGACTTCGTCGAGGCCGCGCTGCTGCGTCGCGGTGGCTGGGCGCTGCACATGATTCCCGGTCTGCAGGGCAGTTACGAGGAAGGCCCGCCCTCGCTCACCGACATGCTGGTCCGCGATCGCCGCTGGTGCCAGGGCAATCTGCAGCATGGCGCGGTGTTGCCGGCGCGTGGGCTGCACTGGGTCAATCGCTGGCATCTGCTGATCGGCATCGGCCATTACTTCACCGCGCCGATGTGGGCGATGCTGATGCTGGTCGGTCTTGCGATTCCGCTGGTGCACGCGGGTTTCGCGTGGGGCAATTTCGTGATCCCCGCATTTTCGCCCACGGCATACTGGCGCGAGCAGGACCCGCAGCGCTTCATCTGGGTGTTCATAATCACCATGACGATGCTGCTGTCGCCGAAGTTGATGGGGTTCATCGCCACGATGTTCGATCGCGACATGCGCCGTGGCTGCGGTGGCTTCGTGCGCGCCTTCATCGCGATGCTGCTGGAAACCGTGCTGGCCGCGCTGATGGCGCCGGTGACGATGTACGTACAGTCGCGCGGCGTGGCCGAGGTGCTGGCGGGTCGTGATTCGGGCTGGGAATCGCAGCGCCGCGACGATGGCAGCTTGCCGCTGTCGAGCCTGCTGCGCAGCTATGGCGGACTGACGCTGTTCGGCGCGGTGGCCGGCGTCGCCACTTATCTGGTCTCACCGGGATTGGCGGCGTGGATGGCGCCGGTGATCCTCGGGCTGGTGTTGTCGATCCCGATCGTGATCCTGACCTCGGCGTTCGCGCCGGGGCAGTGGCTGCGCCGGCATCGCATCTTCTGCACGCCGGAAGAGTTGAATCCGCCGGAGGTGCTGGTGCGTGCCAGTGCGTTGCGCGCCGAGGAACGGACAAAACAGTAGGCAAAAGCGGTTACGCTTTCCCGCCCACCATTGCTTTCGTCCCGCATGCTCCTCGACACCATCGAACAAGAAACCGGCCCCGCGCCGCGCTACAGCGTGATCTGGCTGCACGGCCTCGGTGCCGACGGCCACGATTTCGCGCCGATCGTGCCGGAACTGGTGCGCGGCGACTGGCCGGCGATCCGCTTCGTGTTCCCGCACGCGCCCGTGCGCGCGGTGACGATCAACAACGGCGTGCGCATGCGGGCCTGGTACGACATCCGTGCTCTCGACTGGCTCGATCTCGATCTGGCCAATCGCGCCGATCAAGAAGGCGTCGACGCATCGGTGGCGCAGGTCGAAACGCTGATCGACAACGAGATCGAGCGCGGTATTCCGGCCGAGCGCATCTTCCTCGCCGGCTTCTCGCAAGGCGGCGCGATCGCGCTGAGCGCCGGTTTGCGTCGCGGCACGCCGCTGGCCGGCCTGATCGGGCTGTCGACCTATCTGCCCGGTGCCGCTAACGCGGCAGCGGCGCTGAACGATGGCGCGCGGACGCAGCCGGTGTTCATGGCCCACGGCACGCAGGACCCGGTGGTGCCGTTCGGGGCCGGCGAGCAGAGCGCCGCGTTGCTGCGCAAACTCGGTTTCCAGGTCGACTGGCATCCTTACCGCATGCCGCATTCGGTGTGTGCCGAGGAAATTCAGGACCTTGGCGGCTGGTTGTCACAGCGCCTGACGGAAGCTTGACGCATTGCGCGCCGCGCGGATGGCTTGCGCGCGGCCGGATGGCTACTATCGTCTGCAACGGGGCCTCGACATGAGGGTGTTTGGGTGAAGGTAGTCATCGCCGACGACGAGCCGCTGGCACGCGATCGCCTGCGCCAGATGCTGGCCGCGCAGCCGGGCGTGCAGTTGGTGGCCGAGGCTGGCGACGGCCGCGAAGCCTTGCAGGCCTGCGCCGAGTTCGATGCCGATCTGGTGCTGCTCGACATCGCCATGCCCGGTATCGACGGCCTCGAGGCGGCGCGTCATCTCGCCGCTTTCGAACCGCGCCCGGCGGTGGTGTTCTGCACCGCCTACGATGCGCATGCGTTGTCGGCGTTCGAGGCCGCGGCGGTGGACTATCTGGTCAAGCCGGTGCGTCCGGAACGTCTGCAGGCCGCGCTCGACCGCGCCCGCACCTTCATCGCCGGCCGTGCCCGCGGTACCGACGGGCACGGCGCTCGCGCCGGCAAGTCGCGCAGCCATCTGTGTGCGCGCCTGCGCGGCAGCCTGCGCCTGATTCCGATCGAGGACGTGCACTACCTGCAGGCGGAAGAGAAGTACGTGGTGGTACACCACGCGCGCGGCGAGGATCTGGTCGAGGAATCGCTGAAGTCGCTGGAGGAGGAATTCTCCGACCGCTTCGTGCGCATCCATCGCAACTGCCTGGTCGCGCGGCACGAGTTCGTCGAGCTCAAGCGCGACGCCGAGGGCCACGTGCACGCGATCTTGCGCCACGGCAAGCAGCCGCTGGAGGTCAGCCGGCGCTGCGTGGCGAATCTGCGCGAGACCATCCGGCATCTCTGAGCTTGCGTGCCTTGAAGCCCGCCCCCGCAAGCGGAGGCGGGCTCGCTCTCTACACCGTGTGTGCGGCTGATCACGGATAATGCCGGGATGAGCCTGCTCCGTATCGCCACCCGAAAAAGCCCGCTCGCGCTCTGGCAGAGCGAGCACGTCGCCGCGCGCCTGCGCGCCGCCCATCCCGATCTGGAGGTGGTACTGGTACCGATGTCCACGCGCGGCGACGAGGTGCTGGACCGTTCGCTGGCGGCGATCGGCGGCAAGGGCCTGTTCCTGAAGGAGCTGGAGCTGGCGATGCTGCGCGGCGAGGCCGATTGCGCGGTGCATTCGCTCAAGGATGTGCCGATGGAACTGGATGCGCCGTTCGCGCTGCCGGCGATCCTCGAGCGTGCCGATCATGCCGATGCCTTCGTCAGCGCCCGCTTCGAAAATCTCGATGCCTTGCCGCGCGGCGCCCGTGTGGGCACGTCGTCGTTGCGGCGTCAGGCACAGCTGCGCGCGCGTCGCGCCGATCTGCAACTCGTCGATCTGCGCGGCAACGTCAACACGCGCCTGGGCAAGCTCGATGCCGGCGAATACGACGCCATCGTGCTGGCCTGCGCGGGCCTGGACCGGCTCGGATTCGCCGATCGCATCCGCGTGCGACTGGAAGCGCCGGACTGGCTGCCGGCGCCGGCGCAGGGTGCCATCGCCATCGAGTGCCGTGACGACGATGCCCGCATCCGCGCGTTGTGCGCCGTGCTTGATGACACGCCGACGCGGCTTCGCGTCGAAGCCGAGCGCGCCATGAATCGCGCGCTGCACGGCAGCTGTCACGTGCCGGTGGCGGCGCTGGCCTTTCTGGAAGGCGAGGCCTTGTCGCTGCAGGGATTGGTGGGCGATGCCACCACGGGCGAGGTCGTGCGCGCGCAGGCGCAGGCGACGGTGGCCGAGGCCGATGCGCTTGGAAAAGCGGTCGCGCAACGCCTGCTCGATGCCGGCGCCGCGCGTTTCCTGCCGCCGCACTGACGGCGTGCCGGATCAGAACGCGTAGCGGAAATTCATCGAGCCTTCGGTGTAGGCCTGGTCGCCGTTGTTCGTCGTCGTGGAGTAACGGCGCAATTCCGAATCCAGCGTCCATTGCGAGACCAGCGGCATGCTCAGTCCCAGCGTTCGCCGGACCAGCGTGCTGTTGAAGCCGGTGTCACGACTGAATTCCACCGCCGAGTTCAACGCCCATTTCGGCGCCAGTGCGATGTTGAAGCCGAACGTCTGGCGGATATTGGTGTTGTTCGGGATGGCTTCGATCTGCGCCTGCTGCTGGAAACGGATCTCCGGGCTGATTTGCCGCGAATAGACCACGCTGCCGCGCGCGACTGGCGCATCGACCCAGGCGTTGTCGTCATAGCTCAGCAATCGGTAGCCGGTGCCGAGCTGCACCTGCAGATCGCTTCCCGGCTTGGACAACGCCTGAAAACGATAGCTCGCCCCGACCTTGGACTTGTCGAGCTGGGACTCGACCCAGACGCGACGCGAGACGGGCGCATTCAACGCGGCATAGCGTTTGGAGAACGGTGAAGCCAGGGGGGACGGCAGTTGGCCATCCTTGCGCGGCTGTACGGCCAGCCACGGAGTGTCGGCGCTCCATTCGGCATCTGGACAGACCAGCTCGTAACAGGGAGTCCGCAACGAAATCCGTCCCGCCGCCAGGGCGATCGCCGCCGGCTCGCCCGGAGATTCGGGCAAGGGATGCTGGAAAACGGGTAGGCCGGCGAGCGCCAGCCACCAAACCGCGGACACGTGCGCACCTGTTGAAAACGGTTACAGAACCGGGATTATGTCAGTCCGGGATGACGGCTCCAAGACGGATTTAACATTTTGAGCATCCGTATTCAGAGCGCGTTGTGTCCGGAAGCCCAGTTTCCGCCATCCGTCGGCCCGCTGGCGCTCAGTAATAGAGCATCACCAGGTGCCGCGCCTGGGCGAAGAACAGCCAGCGCTCGACGAATGCACCCGCCAGCACCGCCAATGCCGTGGCTGGCATCGCGCCGATCCCCGTCGCGGGGAGCAGCAGCGCGAGCGCCATCAGTAGCAGCGGCAGCACGGCGAACAGCACCAGCGCGATCACACGCAGCTTGCGCGCATGCTTGCGCGCGAGCACGAAGCCCATTTCGCGGGTGAGGTAATTGCCTTCGGTGTGCGGACGCTCGAACACGCTCGGCTCCCGGCCGGGCAGGCCGATCGCATCGCCTCGCGTGGCGGGCAGCGCCTGGCGATCGATGCCGCGCCAGTACGACAGCTTCAGAGCGCCGGTGAGCAAGGCCAGCACTGCGATCGCGATGCAGGCTTCCGGCGACACGCGATCGACAACCGCTTGCGCCGCCGCCAGCAACACCGCGCCGCTGAGCAGCGCGAAGGCGAGATAGCCGGGCACGACCAGCGGATGGCGCCATGCGGGGATCGGCTTCAGCGAGGCGTAGATCATCGCTGTGCAGACCACCGTCAGCAGCGCGCAGACGACGAGTGCGATGACCAGCACCGAGATGGTCGTCGCGGTGAAGACGATGCGATAGGGCGTCCATATTTCGGCGGCGATCGGCGCCAGCAGGGCGATCGCGGGCAAATAGGTCAGCACGGCCATCACGCCTTCGCGCGAGAGCCATGAAGTGCGCCATTGCGAGAACGCCCGCCATGCGCGACCAGGTTTTCCCAGATGCAACGTCGAGCTGAGCAGGCCGATGCTCACCAGCACCAATGCCTTCAGCAATAGCGCCGCCCAGAGCCATGACGGCGTGGCGTCGGCGGGAAACCGTCCGGACAGTTGCAGCAGGCCGAGCCATACCATCAGGCCATAGCCGGCGCCGGAGAGCGTGGTGAAGACGATGACGGAAAAGGCGGGATGCATCCGGAAGTCTCGGCTTTTTGCTCGTCATTCCTGCGAAAGCAGGAATCCAGTGTCTTTGCTCATCGGCACGGCAATGAGCGGCTGGACGAAAGTCACTGGATTCCTGCTTTCGCAGGAATGACGGGGAAGGGCGTCGCGGCTCATCGAGACAGCATCCGATCGAGCCAGCGCAAGGCAGTCGGCAATGCCTTGGCATCCAGCGACTCGTCGGTCACTGCGGTAGCGTCGCTGCCATCGCGACGTGGCCGCGGCGGCAGATATTTGTTCGTGGGCTGATATCCCAGCTGCGGCATCAGATCGACACCGCCGCGCTCGGCCACGAGTTTGGACACCTTCGATTCCGGGTCGGCCAGATCACCGAAGTGCCGCGCGCGCGTCGGGCAGGCCTGCACGCAAGCGGGCTGGCGTTCGGATTCGTCGAGGTTCTCGTTGTAGATGCGGTCCACGCACAGCGTGCATTTCTTCATCACGCCTTCGACGGGCGAATACTCGCGCGCCCCATACGGGCAGGCCCAGCTGCACAGCTTGCAGCCGATGCACTTGTCCTCGTCGACCAGCACGATGCCGTCCTCGGCGCGCTTGTAGCTGGCGCCGGTGGGGCAGGCGGTGACGCAGGCGGGCTGTTCGCAATGCAGGCAGGAGCGCGGGAAGTGCAGCGTCATCGCCGGCTGCGCCGGTTTGCTCGGCTCCGCGGCCTGCGCTGGAAGCTCGTAGCTATGCACCCGGTTGAACCAGACGCCGCTCGGGTCCTTGCCGTAGGGTTGTTCGTCCGTCAGCGGCCCGGCGATGCCGCCGGCATTCCATTCCTTGCAGCTGGTGGCGCAGGCGTGGCAGCCGACGCAGGTGTCGAGGTCGATCACCAGGCCGAGCTTCTTCTTCGAGGGGGGCGGCAGGGAGGTCATCAGCCAAGTTATCGGTTAGGCCGCTTTCTGAAATCGGCGCCGTAACGCAAGGGGGCCGTGTCGGCGGCGGCAAACGGAAGCGATGGGAATTGCGGCTGGGACTGCTGCACGGCATCCACCTTGCGAGGCTCGCTTTTTTGAATCCGCACGCGCAGGTCGAACCACGCCGCCTGTCCGGTGACCGGATCGGCGTTGGCGTAGTCGGTCTGCGGCAGCTTGTCGGAGATCAGGTGATTCAACAGGAAGCCCTGATTGCTTTCCGGCGCATCCTTCGCCAGGCGCCATGCGCCCTTGCGCTTGCCGATCGCGTTCCAGGTCCACACCGTGTCCGGCTGCACGTTGCCGGCGAATTTCGCCTGCACGGTGATGCTGCCGTGGTGCGAAGTGATTTCGATCCAGTCCTCGTCGCCGATGCCGTGGTGCGCGCCGGTGTCGGGATGCAGGTACAAGTAATTGCGCGCGGTGATCTGGCGCAGCCAGGCGTTCTGCGATCCCCAGGCGTGGTACATGAACATCGGCCGCTGCGTTACCGCGTTGAGCGGGAAGGCCTCGCGGCTGGTCTGGTCGTGTTCGAACGGTTCATACCAGATCGGCAGCGGATCGAAGTAGGTGGCGATGCGTTCGCGGTGTTCCTTCGGCGGCTGGCGCTCGCCGTGGCCCTGCGCGGCGAGGCGGAAGGTCTGCAGGATTTCCGAATACAGCTGCAGCACGATCGGTTCGGTCGAGCCGACGAAGCCGAGTTTCTGCGCCCATTCCAGATAACCGCGGTTGGCCATCTTGAAGTAGCGCGCGTGTTCGGGAATCTCCTCGCGCCAGAAGCCGCCGTTGTCGATGTAGCGCTGCAACTGCTGCGGATTCGGTGCGCCCTTGCCGTGATGCGTGCCATCGCCGCGCCAGCCGGCGAGCAGTCCGACGCCGGGCGCGCGTTCGTGGCGGACGATGTAGTCGGCGTAGTCGCGATACATCGGCGTGCCGTCCTCACGCGTCATGCCGGGCAGGCCGAGGCGCGCGCCGAGTTCGAGCAACACCGACTGGAAGCCGCGCACGTCACGCCCTTCGCGTTGCTTCGCCGAGTCGAGCACGGGATGGCGGATCGCGTCGCTGGCGCCGTCGGCGTCGGAGATGGGGCGGTCGAGCAGGCTGATCGCGTCGAAACGTTCGAGGTAGGTCGTG
The DNA here is from genome assembly GCF_020511115.1 of Luteimonas panaciterrae. GTDB lineage: Bacteria > Pseudomonadota > Gammaproteobacteria > Xanthomonadales > Xanthomonadaceae > Luteimonas > Luteimonas panaciterrae. The sequence continues at coordinate 194,608 of NZ_JAJAVH010000008.1, read as the reverse complement.
TCCGGCAGCACCAGGTCGGCGTAGGCGACCATTTCGCTGGCGTAGGCATCGGAATAGATGATGCGCGGGATGCGGTAGCCGCCGTCCTCGTCCTTGTCGGTGAGCCAGCGCATCGTCTCGGTGGTGTTCATCGCCGAGTTCCAGCTCATGTTGGCCATGAACATCAGCAGCGTATCGATGCGGTACGGATCACCGGCATGGGCGTTGCGGATCACGGTGTGCAGCATGCCGTGCGCAGAGAGCGGATAGGCCCAGGAGAAGGCGTGGTCGATGCGGCGCGGCTGGCCTTCGGCGTCGACCAGCAGATCGGCGGGCGAATGCACGAAGCCGAGCGGCGGGGCGTCGAGCGCGCCGTTGTCCTTGCGTGCCTTGCCGGGGCGGTTCGGCGGCGGAATCGGTTTGGGATACGGCGGCTGGTAGCGGAACGAGCCGGGAGCGTCCACCGCGCCGAGCAACACTTGCAGCAGATGCAGCGCGCGGCAGGTGTGGAAGCCGTTGCTGTGCGCGCTGATGCCGCGCATCGCGTGCATGGCGACGGGACGGCCGACCATTTCGGTATGTTCGCGGCCCCAGGCGTCGGTCCAGGCGGTCGGCAGCGTCAGATTGCTGTCGAAGGCGGCTTCGGCCAGTTCGCGCGCGATGCGGCGGATGGTGTCGGCGGGGATGCCGCAGCGTTCGCTGACGTTGTCCGGCGCGTATTGCGGATCGAGGTAGCGTTCGGCGATCAGCTGGAAGACCGGGACGGTCTTGCGGCCGTCAGGCAGGTCGTATTCGCCGACGACGGCGGGCGCGATGTCGATGGCGTTCGCGTCGGTCGTGGCATTTGTGTTGCGATCCCAGCACAGCGGCCTGCCTTCGGCATCGCGTGCGAACAGTCCGTCATCGGCGCCGCCGGGATTGCGGATCACCAGCCAGTGCGCGTTGGCGTAGCGCACCAGGTAGTCGAGATCGATCCGGTCCATGCGCAGCAATTCGTGGATCAGCGCGAACGCGAACAGCCCATCGGTGCCAGGACGGATACCGATCCATTCGTCGGCGATCGCGCCGTAGCCGCTGCGCACCGGATTCACCGCCACGATCTTGGCGCCGTGTGCCTTCAACTTGCCGAGGCCGAGCTTGATCGGGTTGGAGTCGTGATCCTCGGCCACGCCCCACAGCATCAGGTAGCGCGCGTGATCCCAGTCCGGTTCGCCGAACTCCCAAAACGAGCCGCCGAGCGTGTACAGCCCGCCGGCCGCCATGTTCACCGAGCAGAAGCCGCCGTGCGCGGCATAGTTGACCGTGCCGAACTGCTGCGCCCACCAACCGGTCAGCGCCTGCGACTGATCGCGGCCGGTGAAGAAGGCCAGTTCGTCGGGATTGCGCTCGCGGATCGGCCGCAGCCACTCGGTGGCGATCTGCAGCGCGTCCTCCCACTCGATTTCCTTGAACTCGCCGCTGCCGCGCTCGCCCGTGCGCAGCAGCGGCTTGTCGAGCCGCGCCGGCGAGTAGTGCTGCATGATGCCGGAGGCGCCCTTCGCGCACAGCACGCCGCGGTTCACCGGATGCGCGGGATTGCCCTGGATGTAGCGAATCTTCCCGTCCTTGAGCCAAACCTTGATCCCGCAACGGCAGGCGCACATGTAGCAGGTGGTCGTCTTGACCTCATCACCCGGCGAGGGCGACAGGTTGATGGCCGGCTGCTTCATGCGCGGCCCGGCTCCGTGCAGGCTGCGTCGGGCTGGCGGCCGAATTCTCGGTTCGGAGCTGGCGATTGCATCGCGATATTGTGCCTGCGGGCGAGGGCGCCGTCATGGGCGCATCCGTGCGCGGCGCCATCGCGTCCTTGAAAAGCCGCTGTGGAGCGTCATCTCTTCGAGGTGCGCAATCCGCGCCTGGCCGGAAAACCGTCGTGTCGGCATCCTCCCCCGAGAACACCGATCGCCTGGGCGCGATCAACCACAAGATCGTCGCCGATGGCGAATCGCTGCCGGTGGTGCGGCTGCAGGACGGCAGCGCGGTGCAGACCGGCACGGTCGCCGCCATGCTGCACAACGTCGAGCGTTACAACCGCGGCGAGCGCGGCCAGATCGAGGACGAACTGCGGCTGGCAGTGCCCACCTTGGTCAAAGTTGGACTGTTCGCGCTATTTCCGCCGCAGGATTGGATCGCTAGCGACAACCCCGGCCGCAGCTTCGTCGGACGAGCGGCAGCCCAATATCTCGCGGAGAAGACGGCAGAAGGCCGCCTGTCACAATAATGGGACTGGCGGTGTCGATCGTGCCGATGCGATGCTAGGCGGATCGGCGGACGCCACCCGGTTACGGCACTCACAATGGACCGTTACGAACGCATCTTATCGTTGCACCGCATCCTGAAGACTTCGCGCTACCCGGTGACGGTAGTGCGGCTTCAGGACGAACTCGAATGCTCGCGCGCCACTGTCTACCGCGATCTGGCCTTCCTGCGCGATGGCCTGATGGCGCCGGTGGTCGGCGACGGCGAAGCCGGCTTCCGTTACGACGCCGACGAAGGCGGCCGTTTCGAATTGCCCGGCCTGTGGTTGAACTCGGACGAACTGCACGCACTGCTCGCCGCGCAGCAATTGCTGTCGCGCAGCGGCGGCGGCGTGCTGTCCTCGGCATTGGCGCCGTTGCAGGGACGCATCGAGAAGCTGCTGTCCGAGCACGCCGCCGGCAAGGCCTGGCCGATGGAGCGCGTGCGCGTGATTCCGCACCGCACCCGGCGCATGGACGAGCACGCCTTCCGCACCGTGTGCTCGGCGGTGCTCTCGCGCAAGCAGCTCAGTTTCGAATACCGCGCGCGCTCCACCGACGAGAAGTCGCGGCGCACGGTCTCGCCGCAGCGCATCACTCATTATCGCGACAACTGGTATCTCGACGCCTGGGATCATGATCGCGAGGCGCTGCGCAGCTTCTCGGTCGATCGCATCGCCGGCGCGCGCCAGCTCGACGCGCCCGCCCGCGACATCGACGAGGCCGAACTCGATCGTCATCTGGCTGGCAGCTACGGCATCTTCTCTGGACCGCCGAAGGGCGTGGCCACGATCCTCTTCAGCGCCAAGGCCGCGCGCTGGGTGGCCGACGAACACTGGCATTCGCAGCAGCAGGGGCGCTTCCTGCCCGATGGCCGCTACGAACTGAAGATTCCCTATAGCGCCGCGCGCGAACTGTTGATGGACGTGCTGCACTACGGCAGCGACGCCGAGATCATCGAGCCGAAGGCATTGCGCGAACAGGCGCGTTCGCTGCTGGCGCTGGCGCTGAGCAACTACGATAACTGACGTGGCGGCCGCCGATCCGCCGAAGATCGCCAAGCGCGAACCGGTCGCGCTCGCACTCGGCGCGGGCGGCGCGCGCGGCCTCGCGCAGATCGGCGTGATCGAGGAGCTGGAGGCGCGCGGTTTCGAGATCGTCGCGATCGCCGGCGCGTCCAGTGGCGCGCTGGTCGGTGGCGTGTTCGCGGCCGGCCGTCTGCGCGAATTCCGCGAAGGCATGGAGGCGAAGACGCGCGCGGACGTGTTGCGCCTGCTCGATCCGGTGCTCGGCCGTCCCGGCCTGATCAACGGCCACCGCCTGGTGGATGCGATGCGAGAGGTGGTCGGCAATCCCGATATCGAATCGCTGCCGGTGTCCTTCACCGCGGTCGCGGTGGATCTGGAGCGCCAGCGCGAGGTCTGGCTGCGCACCGGTCCGTTGTGGGACGCGCTGCGAGCCTCGTTCGCCATCCCGGGCTTGTTCACGCCACATCTGGTGCACGGCCGAGAGCTGGTCGACGGCGGCCTGCTCGCGCCGCTGCCGATCGCGGCCACGCGCATGGCCGATGCGCACCGGCTGATCGCGGTGAACATGAACGGTTGGCCGAAGCGGCCGCCCGGCACGCTCGCCGAGGCGCCTGACGCGCCCGCCCAGGCGCGCGGCCGGCGTTTCACGCGCTGGCTGGATGGACGGATGGGCAATCCGTCCGGCGAGAAAAGCTTGATCGACACCATGGGGCTGTCGCTGGACACCATGCAGGGCCAGCTCGCGCGCGTGCAGCTGGCGCTCGATCCGCCCGAGCTGGTGATCGAGATTCCGCGCGACACCTGTCATTTCTACGAATTCTGGCGCGCCAAGGAGGCGATCGAGGTCGGGCGTGCCGAGACGCGCAAGGCGCTGGATGCGGCCGGTTACTGAAGGCGCGCGACGAAATTCGGTGGCGGCGCAAGGATCGCAGCCTGTGAGATGACGACCGGCGAGCCTGCACTCCCGATCCAAGGAGCGCCGTCATGCTCGCCAACCGCCGCAGCCACTTCGTTTCCCCGGAAGCCTCCCCGTATTCGCCGGACATCGCCGACGTCGCGGCGTCCCGTGTCGACCCGCAGATCGTGTCCTGGCTGCTCGGCGCCGTGTTCCTCGGCGTGATCGCCATGCTGTCGTTGCCGGCCGCCCGCGGCGACAGCGCGGCCTTGGGCTGGATGCCCTTGTGGCTGGTGGGCATGCCTCTCGTCAGCCTGGCGACCCTGCTGCTCGTTCGGGCCGCCGGTTCGCGCGCGCGGGCGCATGCTGCGGGGGCAGCATCCGGCGCACGGCGGCGTCCGCGCACGCATGTCCAGGCCCGTCGCCGCAGGATGCCGGCGCCGCAGCAGCGGTGGCCGCAGGCCGCCTGAGCAATCTGGGTCACAGCGGGTCTCGACCACACTTTCGGCACAACGGGGCGGTGCCTGCCCTGTGTTAGGTTCGCGGGTCTCGAATAGACCCCGATCCTGATTGGAGAGCCCATGCCGAAGTTGTCGTCACTCTGCCTGGCCGCGAGCCTGGCCGCCGGTGTTGCCGGCACACCCGCCTTTGCGCAAGCCTCCGGGAACGAAACGAAGGAGGATGCGATGCAAAACGCCGGCGCTGCCGACGCTCAACAGGCTGAGTCTCAACAGGCCGACGCTTACCAGTGGCTGGAAGGCGTCGAGGACGCCAAGGCGCTGGAGTGGGTCAAGGCCGAAAACGCTAAGACCGAGGCCGAACTGACGACAACGCCCGAGTTCAAGAAGCTCGAGGGCGACATCCGCGCCATCCTCGATTCCGACGCCAAGATTCCCGGCGTGGAGAAGATCGGCGACTACTACTACAACTTCTGGAAAGACAAGCAGCACGAACGCGGCCTGTGGCGCCGCACGACGCTCGAGGAATACCGCAAGCCGAACCCGCAGTGGGAGACGGTGATCGACCTCGACGCGCTCAACAAGGCCGAGAACGCCAAGTGGGTCTGGCATGGGGCCGACTGTTTCAAACCCGAATACAAGCGCTGCCTGATCGCGCTCTCGCCGGGCGGCTCCGACGCCGACGTCACCCGCGAATTCGACCTCACCACCAAGGAGTGGGTGAAGGACGGCTTCCAGCGCAAGGAGGCCAAGGGCGGGCTGGGCTGGATCGACCAGGACACGGTGTACGTCTTTACCGATTTCGGCCCCGGCTCGATGACCAGCTCCGGCTATCCGCGCATCGTCAAGGAGTGGAAGCGCGGCACGCCGATCGAATCGGCCAAGGTAGTGTACGAAGGCAAGCCGGAAGACATGTACATCGCGGCCTTTCACGACAACACGCCAGGCTACGAGCGCGATTACGTCAGCCGCACCATCGCCTTCTACAACGACGAGCTCTATCTCCGTGGCAAGGACGGCAAGCTGACCAAGATCGATGTACCGAACTCGGTCAACAAGGGCGTGCGCAAGGACTGGCTGATGCTGGAGCTGCGCGAACCTTGGGCCGTGGGCGGCAAGACCTACAAGGCGGGTTCGCTGCTGGCGACCAAGCTCGACGGTTTCATGGCCGGCAAGCGCGACTTCGATGTGCTGTTCGAGCCTACCGATACCACGTCGCTGGCCGGCTACACCTGGACCAAGACGCAGGTGGTGCTCAACGTCCTGGACAACGTCAAGAACAAGCTGTTCTTGCTCAAGCACGGCGAAGGTGGCTGGAAATCCGAGCCGCTCGAAGTCGGCTCGCTCGAATACGGCACCGTCGGCGTCGGTGCGGTGGATAGTGACGAAAGCGATGAAGTGTGGATGACCGTCACCGACTTCCTCACTCCGACCACGCTCATGCTGGTCAATCCGGGCGTGGCGAACGGGATCGAGAAGCTGAAGTCGATGCCGGTCTTCTTCGACGCCTCGAAGGATGCGATCGAACAGCATTTCGCCACGTCGAAAGACGGCACCAAGGTGCCGTACTTCATCATTCATCCCAAGGACATGAAGCTCGACGGCGCGAATCCCACGCTGCTGTACGGCTACGGCGGTTTCGAGATCTCGCTGACCCCGACCTATTCCGGCGGCATCGGCAAGGGCTGGCTCGAGAAGGGCGGCGTCTACGTGCTCGCCAACATCCGCGGCGGCGGCGAATACGGGCCGCGCTGGCACCAGGCCGCGCTCAAGGCCAAGCGCCACAAGGCCTACGAGGACTTCGCCGCGGTCGCGCAGGATCTGGTCGCACGCAAGATCACCTCACCCAAGCACCTGGGCATCCAGGGCGGCAGCAACGGCGGCCTGCTGATGGGCAACATGCTCACGCAGTATCCCGAGCTGTTCGGCGCGGTGGTGGTGCAGGTGCCGCTGCTGGACATGAAGCGCTACAGCCATCTGCTGGCCGGCGCCTCGTGGATGGCCGAGTACGGCGATCCGGACACGGCGGACTGGAATTTCATCAAGACCTTCTCGCCGTATCACCTGTTCGACCCGGCCAAGACCTACCCGCCGACGATCTTCATGACCTCCACCAAGGACGACCGCGTCCATCCCGGCCATGCGCGCAAGATGATGGCGAAGATGCAGGCCGCCAGTAAGGACGTGCGCTATTACGAGAACATCGAAGGCGGGCATGGCGGCGCGGCGAACAACGCGCAGCAGGCACACATGAACGCGCTGGCGTACACATTCCTCTGGAAGGAACTGACCAAGTAAGGAATCCGCTCTCTCCCTTCCGAATGGAAGGGAGGGCTGGGGTGGGGCTTTTCGCGCGGCAAATTCGGCGTTTCGCCCTCACAGCACCCTCCCAGCCGCCCCCTACAAGCAGGGGGAGGGGCCACACACCATTGCATCGCACACTCGCGAGCCCTACCTATGAAACCGACACTCCTTCTTCTTGCCGCCGTCTCCATGATGACCACGAATCTGTCCGCCGCCGAACTGCCCGCACCGCCCGATGTCGAGAAGAAGCCGCACACGGTCAAGGCGCCGTTCGGTGCCGAACGGCAGGACGAGTACTACTGGCTGCGCGACGACGCGCGCAAGAACGAAGCCATGCTGGGGTATCTGAAGGCGGAGAACGCCTACGTCGATCAGGTGATGGCGCCGCTCAAGCCGTTGCAGGACAAGCTCTACAACGAGATCGTGGCGCGCATCAAGCAGGACGACAGTTCCGTGCCGTTCCGCGAGCGCGGCTACTGGTACTACACGCGTTTCGAGACCGGCCAGGACTATCCGATCCACGCTCGCCGCAAGGATGCCGACGGCACCACGCCGCTGAGCGTGCTCGCCGCGACCCAGCAGACCGACAAGACCGGCGAGCAGGTACTGCTCGACGTCAATGCGATGGCGAAGGGCAAGGATTACTTCAGCGTCGGCGACTACGAAGTCAGCCAGGACAACAAGCTGCTCGCCTGGGCCGAGGATGCCGTCGGCCGCCGTCAGTACAACATCCGGTTCAAGAATCTGGAGACCGGCGAGCTGTATCCGGACGAGATCAAGGGCATCTCGCCCAACCTGGTCTGGGCCGATGACAACAAGACGCTGTTCTACGTCGAGAACGATCCCGAAACCCTGCTCACCGTGCGCGTGAAAAAACACGTCCTCGGCACCCCGGCGAGCGAGGACAAGCTGGTCTACGAGGAAAAGGACGACAGCTTCTACATGGGCATCTCGCGCACGCGCGACGACAAGTACATCTGCATTGGCGTCAGCAGCACGGTGTCGAGCGAACTGCGTTGCGCGCCGGCCGCCGATCCCGACAAATTCACGGTGCTGGCGCCGCGCGAACGCGACGTTGAGTACGACGCCGAGCATCTGGGCGGTCGCTGGGTGATCCGCACCAATGCCGACGGTGCCAAGAACTTCAAGCTGGTGACGGCGCCCGACGGCAGCACCTCGCGCAAGGACTGGAAGGACTGGATCGCGCATCGCGACGACGTCTTCATCGAAGGCTTCGACCTGTTCGACGGTTTCACCGCGATCGCCGAGCGCTCTGATGCATTGGAGCGTATCCGCCTGATCGCCGCCGACGGCAAGGAAAGCCACGTCGCTGCCGACGAGCCGGCCTATTCGATGAGCCTGGACATCAACCCGGAGTACGATACGCCCTGGCTGCGCTACAGCTACACCTCGATGACCACGCCGGCCACTACCTACGAACTCAACACGCAGACCGGCGAGCGTCGCCAGCTGAAACAGCAGCCGGTACTCGGCTACGACCCGTCGCAATATGTGACCGAGCGGCTGTGGGCCACGGCGCGCGACGGCACCAAGATTCCGGTCTCGATCGTCTACAAGAAGGGCTTCGAGAAGAACGGCAAGGCCGCGCTGCTGCAGTACGCCTACGGCAGCTACGGTGCGTCGATGGACCCGAGCTTCAGCCTCACCACGGTGAGTCTGCTCGACCGCGGCATGGTCTATGCCATCGCGCACATCCGCGGCGGGCAGGAGATGGGCCGCAAGTGGTACGACGAGGGCAAGCTGTTCAAGAAGAAGAACACCTTCACCGACTTCATCGACGTCACCGATTATCTGGTGAAGGAAGGCTACGCGGCCAAGGATCGCGTCGCCGCTTACGGCGGCAGCGCCGGTGGCCTGCTGATGGGCGCGGTCGCCAACATGGCGCCGGAGAAGTATCACGTGATCCTCTCGCAGGTGCCGTTCGTCGACGTGGTGACCACGATGCTCGATCCGAGCATCCCGCTCACCACCAACGAATACGACGAATGGGGCAATCCCGAGAAGAAGGATTACTACGAGTACATGCTGTCCTACTCGCCCTACGACAATCTCAAGAAGCAGGCCTACCCGGCGATGTTCGTCGGCACCGGCCTGTGGGATTCGCAGGTGCAGTACTGGGAGCCGGCCAAGTATGTGGCGCGTCTGCGCGATCTCGACACAGGTAAGCAGCCGATCCTGTTCCGCACCAACATGGACGCCGGTCACGGCGGCAAGTCGGGTCGCTTCCGCAAGTATCGCGAACTGTCGGAGATGTACGCGTTCCTGCTCGATCAGTTGAACGTCGGCAAGCAATAACGCTCCGATCAGGCCTTTCCCGCGTTCGTCCGCGCGCATAATGCACGGATGAACGCGTGCGCCCCAGCGCTATTGAACATGGTGTCCTGAACATGCCCCGTTGGGCCTGGTGGCTGCTCGCCTATGTCAGCCTCGGTATCGGCATCGTCGGCATCTTCGTGCCGGGGTTGCCGACCACCGTGTTCGTGCTGATTTCCGCCTGGGCCGCGGCGCGTGGTTCCGAACGCTTGCACAGTTGGCTGCTGTCGCATCCGCGCTTCGGCCCGGCGATCCGCGACTGGCAGGCGCAGGGCGCGGTGAGCCGGCGCGCGAAATGGATGGCGAGCATCACGATGACCCTCTGCGCGGCGATCCTGCTGTGGTTCTCGCGCCCCTGGATCGCCGCGTTCGCCATCGCCTGCATGGCGGCGGTGGCGACCTGGCTGTGGTTGCGGCCGGAACCGCGGCGCTGAGCGCTCCGCCTGGAGCGCATTCTCCGCAGCGCATTGTCCGAAGCCTGCGGCCTATCGCGTGGCCTGAATCGCATTGCCACGGATCGCCCGCACCGGGTTGTCTTTCTGTGGACATGAGCGGCTAAACTCCTCCCCATGAAGCCATCTCTCATTCCGCTCCTGCTCGCCGTCACCTTCTCCCTGACCGCCTGCGGCAACAAAGGGCCGCTGGTCCTGCCGGAGAAGCCGGCGCCCACGCCGGTGACGCCCGCCGCGCCGGCTACCGACAGTACGACGCCGACGGAAGGCGAGAAGAGCGAAACCAGCAGCGGCGCGGAAACGCCCGCCGACACCACGACGACCCCGGCTTCCACGACTCCGGCTCCCACGACGGAGTCGACGACGCCGGCGGAATCGCCGCCTTCCACCCAGCCTTGAACGGGCTCGCTTCAAACGGGCTCACTTCAAAGGGAGCCCCGCTCGTCAGGCCCATGCCTTCCACGACGCGACATGGCTAGCGCGACAACCCTGCGGTTCACCAAGATGCACGGAGCGGGCAACGATTTCGTCGTGCTCGACCTGCGCGCGCGCACGGCGCCGTCACCGGAACTGTGTCGCGCCCTGGCCGATCGCCACACCGGCGTCGGCTGCGATCAGATCCTAACCATCGAAGCGCCGCGAACCGCGCAGGCGGCAGCGGCCTACCGCATCTGGAATTCGGACGGCTCCACCTCGCAGCAATGCGGCAACGGCGCGCGCTGCATCGCTGCCTGGCTGCTGCGCGATGGCGCGGCGAGCGGTGAACGCTTCTCGCTCGATAGCCCGGCCGGCACGCATGATGTCGATGTGCTCGGCGATGGCCGCTATCGCATCGCCATGGGCATCCCGCGCTTCGCGCCGGAGATCGTGCCGATGCGCGGCTTCGGAGAGACGCGCGATATCTACGAGGCCGAACTCAGTGACGGCGAGCGCGTGCATTTCGGCGCCGTCTCGATGGGCAATCCGCATGCCGTGATCGAGGTCGACGATATCGATCATGCGCCGGTGGCGCGGCTCGGGCCCGCCCTGCAGGCCTCGCCCTGGTTTCCAGAATCGGTGAACGTCGGCTTCGCGCAGGTGGTCGCGCGCGATCGCATCCGCCTGCGCGTGTACGAGCGCGGTGCCGGCGAGACGCTGGCCTGCGGCAGCGGCGCCTGCGCCGCCGCGGCGGTGCTGATGCGGCGCGGGCGCATCGATCGCGACGTCGTCGTCGCACTGCCGGGAGGAGACTTGCGCATCAGCTGGCCCGATGATGCCGCGCAAGTCGCGATGGCCGGGCCGGCCGCATTCGTTTTCGAGGGAGAGTGGACCGCATGATCGACAACACTGAGAAGCTGGGCGCGCACGAAATCGCCGCATGGCTGCGCCGGCATCCGAAATTCCTGCAGCAGTTCCCGGACCTCGCCCTGAGCATGGTGGTGCCGCGCGAGGAAGGGCCGGCCGCGTCGCTGGCCAGCTACCAACTCGAAGTGTTGCGCGACAAGAATCGCGAGCTCACGCGCCGTCTGCACGAGTTGTTCGGCAACGCGCAGGAGAACGAGCGTCTGGCCGTGCGCACGCATCAGCTCACGCTGGCGCTGCTCAAGCAGGACAATGCCGCCGACACCGTGCGCGCGATGGCCGCGGCGCTGGCCGAGGATTTCAACGGCGATCTGGTGCGGATCGTGCTGTTCAAGCCGATCGCGGGTCTCGATGACCTCGACTGGTTACAGACGATCGCCCAGGGCGACACACGTTTGTCGCCGTTCCGCGATTGCCTGGCCGACGGCGAGCCGCTGTGCGGACGTCTGCAGCCGGAGAAGAACGCATTGCTGTACGGCATGCGTGCCGAGGAAGTGCTGTCGAGCGCGCTATTGCCGCTGGATGGCACCGCGCTGGTCGCGGTCGGCAGCCGTGATCCGAATCGCTTTTACCCCGGCATGGGCACGCTGTTCCTGCGCATGATGGGAGATGCGTTCGCGGCGTCGTTGCGACGGTTCGACCGGGCGCCGTAGCGCGACGCCCGAACACCGCGAGAATAGAACATGGCGATCGCCGATTTCATCTCGCACCTGCAAGTCGAGCGCCGGCTTTCGGCGCACACGCTGGATGCCTACCAGCGCGATCTGGACGCGCTCGCGCAGTGGGCGCAGACGCAGGGCAGGGACAATCCGGAAGCGCTGCAGAACGCGGACATCCGCGCCTTCGTCGCCGCCGAGCGGCGTCGCGGTCTTTCCGCGACCAGCCTGCAGCGTCGCCTGTCGGCGTGCCGCAGCTACTACCAATGGCTGCTCAAGCACGGGCGCGTCGAGGCCAATCCCGCCGCTTCGGTGCGCGCACCGAAGGCGCCGCGCAAGCTGCCGCAGGTGCTCGATACCGACGAGGCCGTGAAGCTGGTCGAACTGCCCACCGATGCGATGCTGGGATTGCGCGATCGCGCGCTGCTGGAGCTGTTCTATTCCTCGGGCCTGCGCTTGTCCGAGCTGTGCAACCTGCGTTGGCGCGATCTGGATCTCGACGGAGGCCTCGTCACCGTGCTCGGCAAAGGCAACAAGCAGCGCAGCGTGCCGGTGGGCTCGCATGCGCGCGAGGCGTTGCGCGCGTGGCGCACGGAAACGGGCGCCGCCAATGATGCGCCCGTATTCCCGGGACGCCACGGCGCGGCGATCTCGCCCCGCGCGGTGCAGATTCGCATCAAGCAGCTCGGTGTGCGGCAAGGATTGTTCAAGCATGTGCATCCGCACATGCTGCGGCACAGTTTCGCGAGTCATGTGCTGGAATCCTCCGGTGATCTGCGCGGTGTGCAGGAATTGCTGGGGCATGCCGACATCGCCACCACGCAGATTTATACGCATCTGGATTTCCAGCATCTGGCGAAGGTGTATGACGCGGCGCATCCGCGTGCGAAGAGGCGGAAGGCGGAAGTCAAGTAAGGCGAGCTGCCTCTGTGGGTAATGTCGTGCTGCCATCCTTGGCGCGACATTAGTGTGGCTTCGGATCGCCCAGCCTATCGCCGCGCTGACGGCGCGGCTCTAGATCCGTGGCCGGGCGTTCGCCAAGGCAGCGCGGCAGTGCCGCGCTAGCGTGCCTTGGCTCACCCCCTTGCGCTCCTTTCCATTAGCCCCCACCAAGGGGCTTAACCAGGAGATTCGCATGGACCCCAGCCAGAACCCCAACGTCTTCCACGCCACCACCATCGTTTCGGTGCGCCGCAACGGCCACGTCGCCATCGCCGGTGACGGCCAGGTCACGCTCGGCCATACCGTGATGAAGGCCAATGCGCGCAAGGTGCGCCGCCTCGGCAAGGATGGTCAGGTACTGGCTGGTTTCGCCGGTGCCGCGGCCGATGCGTTCACGTTGTTCGAGTTGTTCGAATCGAAGCTGGAAAAGCACGGCCAACTGCTGCGCGCCGCCGTCGAATTGGCGAAGGATTGGCGCACCGAGCGCCGCTTCGGCAAGCTCGAGGCGCTGCTCGCAGTCGCCGACAAGGAAACCTCGTTGATCATCAGCGGCACGGGCGATGTGATCGAGCCCGAGGACGGACTGGTCGCGATCGGCTCGGGCGGCCCTTATGCGTTGTCCGCGGCGCGCGCGTTGTCCGCGCATACCGAACTCGATGCCAAGCAGATCGCGATCGAGGCCCTGAATATCGCGGGCGATATCTGCATCTACACCAACCGTAACGTGGTGGTCGAAGAACTGTAACGTCACGACGCGTTCGATCATCTTCTCCCGTGTCCGGATGAGAAGAGCCGCCATTCCTTCATCTTCAAGAATCCCATGCCCAACAAGTTCGACACCAACTCCGCCACCATGACCCCGCGCGAGATCGTGCAGGAACTCGACCGCCACATCGTCGGCCAGCAGTCGGCCAAGCGCGCGGTGGCGATCGCATTGCGCAACCGCTGGCGCCGCGCACAGCTGCCCGACGAGCTGCGCAACGAGGTGATGCCGAAGAACATCCTGATGATCGGCCCCACCGGCGTCGGCAAGACTGAGATCGCGCGGCGCCTGGCCACGCTCGCCAACGCGCCGTTCGTGAAGGTGGAGGCCACGCGCTTCACCGAAGTCGGTTACGTCGGCAAGGACGTGGAGCAGATCATCCGTGATCTCGCCGACACTGCTGTCAAGCTCTATCGCGAGCAGGCCAAGACACGCGTGCGCACGCAGGCCGAGGAGCGCGCCGAGGATCGCCTCCTCGACGCATTGCTGCCCCGACGCATGCCGGGAGGCTTCGGCTTCGGCGCGGAGAAGCCGGCGGAGGACTACCAGGCGCCCGACAACGACACGCGCGCCAAATTCCGCAAGCAGCTGCGCGCCGGCGAGCTCGACGACCGCGAGATCGAGCTTGAACTCTCCGCGAATGTTGGCGTCGACATCATGACGCCGCCGGGCATGGAAGAGATGGGCCAGCAGCTGCGGCAGATGTTCTCCAATCTCGGCGGCGGCAAGACACACAAGCGCACCTTGACCATCAAGGCCGCGCGTCCGCAGCTGATCGAGGAGGAAGCCGCCAAGCTGGTCAACGAGGACGAGGTGCGCGAAGCCGCGATCGAGGCCTGCGAGCAGCACGGCATCGTCTTCATCGACGAGATCGACAAGGTCGCCAAGCGCAGTGAAGGCATGGGCGCGGATGTTTCGCGCGAAGGCGTGCAGCGCGATCTGCTGCCGCTGGTGGAGGGTTCCACGGTCAGCACCAAGTACGGCTCGGTGAAGACCGACCACATCCTGTTCATCGCCAGCGGCGCGTTCCATCTCGCCAAGCCGTCGGATCTGATCCCGGAGATGCAGGGCCGTTTCCCGATCCGCGTCGAACTGTCGGCGCTGAGCAAGGACGATTTCGTCCGCATCCTGACCGAGCCGAAGGCGGCTTTGACCAAGCAGTACGTCGAGTTGCTGAAGACCGAAGGCGTGCAACTCGGCTTTACAGCGGATGCCGTGGATCGCCTTGCGGAGATCGCCGCGCAGGTCAACGAGCGCCAGGAGAACATCGGCGCCCGCCGCCTGCATACCGTGCTCGAACGGTTGCTGGACTCTCTCAGTTTCGACGCGCCGGACAAGGGTGGGACCGTGTCGATCGATCGCGCCTATGTAGATACGCACCTGGGCGAGCTGGTGCGGGATCCGGATCTGTCGCGCTACATCCTGTAAGGAATGGTTTCACCCGTCATTCCCGCCTCGGTGCGGGAATGACGATAACTGGCAGGTGACTACCAGCTGGTTTTACGAGTGTTTTATGCCGCGCAACCAGCGCGCGCATAGTGGTTTTATGGTCGCCACTCCTAATCTTGTCCTCGATGCGCGACGCTGATCGCCGCGAGGCGGCGATGCGAAGCGCGCATCGGAGTGATGTTTGACCATGTCGATCGTGATGATCCGGATGTCGGAACCGCAGGCCGCCACGCAATACGACGCGTCGCTGCTGCCGGGCATCCTTGAGGCCTTGCACGCGCGTGCCGCGCGCGCTGGCCGTACCTTGTGTCGTTATCAATGCGCCGACGAGCGTGAGCTTTTGGATCGTCTCGCCCATCTCGCGGACGACCGTGCGGAAATCGTGCTGCTCGATCCCGGCGCCTACTCGCAATCGAAGGCTTCGTTGCGCGATGCGCTGGCGCGGTTGAAAGTGCCCTACATCGAAGTCCATGACGACTTCGTCGGCCAGCAGGAACCGGTGATCGCGCCGCCAGTCGGCCCGATGCTCGCTGTCGTCAACGGCTATGGCGCACAGAGCTACACCGCGGCGCTGTCAATCGCGCTCGAGAACATCGGTTGCGCCGAGTGCGAGAACAACTACCACGTCGGGACGTGATCGTCCGTCAACGCCTTGTCTCGTCATCCCGGCTTTTGCCGGGATGACGAAGCAAAGGTTCAGGCGTCCCTGGGTTCGACCGTCACCGCCGTCTTCACCGAGTTGGCGATGAAGCAATGTATGTGCGCCTGCTCGTGCAGATGGGTCAGGCCGGCCGCATCCGGCGCCTTGCCTTCCGCGAACGTGATGCGTGGACGCAGGACTACCTGCGTCACGGCAAGGCGCCCGGCCTCGTTCTTGCCCATCGTGCCGACCGCATCGTCCTCGTAGCTGTCGATCGTCCAGCCCTTCTTCGCGGCGATGGCGAGCAAGGTCAGCATGTGGCACGAGGACAGTGCCGCCACCAGCGCCTCTTCCGGATCGATGCTTTCCGCACTGCCGAGATAATCGAGTGAGGCCGAAGCCCGGACGCGCTGCCCGCCGTCGAAACGCCACTCATGGTCGCGGGAATAACCGTTGTAGTCGAAGGGCCTGCCGTCGCGGGACCAATGGATCGAAGCCAGATGCTGGGACATGGCGGATACCTCTGCGAAAGGGGGATTGGGATTCTGCTAGTTTGTGCGCATGCGTGCAGACGAAGCATCCGACCCGGCGACACGGACCGTTCTGGTCGTGGGCGCCAATGGTTTTCTGGGTGGCTTCATCGTGGCGGCCTTGCGCGGGCGCGGCCATCGAGTATTGCGCGGCGTCCGGCCGGTCGGCAAACCGATTGGAGAGGATGAGCGCGCCTGCGATCTGACTCGAATGACGAAGCCTGACGACTGGCGCGAGGTGCTTGACGGTGTCGATGCGGTCGTGAACGCCTCCGGCATCTTGCGCGAGACTGGCATCCAGCGCTTCGAGACGATCCATGTCGCGGCACCGCTGGCGCTCGCTCAGGCCTGCATCGATCGTGGCATCGATCGCTTCGTGCAGATCTCGGCGCTGGGATTGCCGGAGGATGGTGAATTCATTGCTTCCAAGCATCGTTTCGACGAGGCGTTGCGACAATTGCCGTTGCAAACCGTGGTGCTGCGCCCGTCGGTGGTCTATGCCGCGGCCGGGTCGTATGGTGGGACGTCATTGTTGCGCGCGTTGGCGGGATTTCCCGGCATGCAAGTGCTGCCAGGCGATGGTCGCTGGCCGATTCAGCCGGTAGCGGCGGAAGATCTCGGAGATCTGGCAGCGCTTGCGTTGGAGGCGCCGCCGGGCATCTACGAAGTCGGCGGCCCGGAACCGATGCCATTGCGTGATTACCAGCGCGAATGGCGGCGCTGGCTACGGATTTCGGGGAAACGTGAAATCCATGTTCCAGAAGTCCTGGTGACGCTGCAAGTCGGCATCTTCGAGCGCTTGGGCAGCGGTCCGGTCGGTGAAACCATGTGGCGCATGTTGAGGCGAGGCAACGTGACCACTCCAGACGCGCATGCACGCCTGCGGGATGCGTTCAACTTCGCGCCGCGCGGATTGGTGCAGACGCTGGCCTCGCGGCCGAGCCAGGTGCAGGATCGCTGGCACGCCCAGCTTTATTTCCTCACACCGATGCTGCGGATTTGCATGGTGGTCTTGTGGTTGTTGTCGGCGATAACAGGCTGGCTCACGCCTTCTGCCGACATCGAGCGATTGGTGGCGGGATCGCCGCTTCAAGGAATCGAGCCGGTGGTGCTGGCACGCATGGCCGCTGTCTTCGATCTGGTGTTGGCCGTTCTCTTGTTGATTGGATGGCGGCCGCGTCTGGTGCTCGTCTTGATGGCGATCGGGGTGGCGGCATACACCCTCGTTTTCGGCATCGCGCTGCCTGCGCTGTGGCTGGAGCCGCTGGGCGGCCTGGCGAAGAATCTGGCGGTTTTGCCGGCGTTGGGAGTGTTGTGGGTGTTGGCCGACAGGAGATAGGCGATGTATCTGTGGGTGAAGTGGATTCACATTCTCTCGTCGACGCTGTTGCTCGGTACCGGCCTTGGCATCGCGTTCTTCATGTGGCTGGCGCACAGGCGCGGCGATGCCAAGGTCATCGCCGAGACTGCACGCACGGTGGTGATCGCCGATGCCTGCTTCACGGCGCCTGCAGTGGTGGTGCAATTCATCAGTGGTCTATGGCTGGCGAACGCGCTCGGAAATCCATATTCGGCCTTCTGGCTGAGGACGGCGCTGTTGTTGTTCTTCGTGGTCGGCGCCTGCTGGCTGCCGGTGCTCTGGCTGCAGTGGCGAGCGCGTGATCTCGCCACCGCCGCGTCGGCGGCCGGAACGCCGTTGCCGGCCGCCTATCATCGCGTCATGCGCTGGTGGTTCTGGCTGGGCTGGCCTGCATTCATCAGCGTGATCGTGATCTTCTGGCTGATGGTGCTCAAGCCATCCTAGCTGGTGCGGATGGCGTCCTTCCGCACGCCTCCGTCAATCCCGGACTTGCACGGTAGCGCGCTTGGCAAACTCGAACGCATCCTCGATCGCGCGTCGCGACCATGCCGTATCGTCGTGCCAATCGAATGTGTGCCGCGCTTCGGGCAGGTTGACGACGGTGACCGGTACGTTGCGGCGCAGGGCATTCGATGCGAAGGATTCGATGCCTCGATTGATCTCCGGCGTGTCCTTGCCTGCACGGACGATCAGCATAGGTGGCGAAGACGCTGAGCCGCCCGCCAGCACCGCATCGGCGGGAATGAAGCGGCGGTTCCAGTCGGAGGGCGCATCAGCAGCGGCGGTGAGCACCGGATAGAAGCCGATCGCGCAGCGCAAGGCGGGCGCTTGTTGCGCGAAGGCCAGCGATAGCAGACGCCCGCCCGCCGAAAACCCCCATAGACAGGTCCGCTCCCGGTCCGCGACGTCGACGCGGTCCTGGAGCTGTTCGAGCAGCGAATACACATCGCCGTACGCCGATTCGGTGCCGGCATTTCCGCGCGGATAGCGTTTGGCCGTCACGATCGCGGTAAACCCGCGTTGTGCCGCAAGGCGGCCCAGGTCGGCGTACCCTCCCCAGCTGCGCGGGTCGTCGTTTCCGCTCAGCAGGATCAAGGTTGCACGCCTGCCCGTGTGCGTGCCGTCGTAATAGACGTCGAAAGGCAGCGTCGTGCCGTCCGCAGCCGTGTACGAAGATGCGCGGACTTCCACTGCGGCCGCCGACGGGCGCAGGACCGTGCGCGATTGGGTCGGATCGCCTTGTGCATGCGCGCTGAGGCAAAACGCCAACTGCAGTATCGCTCCGCCGATCCAGTGTCCGCGCATTCTCCCGCTCCGCGTGCATGGCCTGGGCCAAATCTACTCGTGCGTCCGCGGGAATAGCACTGTGAAAAGTCATGTCTGCCCGAACGAAGCGGCAGCAGGCTCAATCCTCGCCGATGTCCTCGTTCCACACCTCGGGATTGGCGGCGATCCAGCCGCCGAGCATTTCGATGCACTCCTGGTCGGCAAGGTCGATCACGTTGACGCCATTCTCGCGCAGCCAGTCGATGCCGCCGGGGAAATTCACCGATTCGCCCACCACCACGGTGCCGATGTTGAACTGGCGCACCAGGCCGCTGCAGTACCAGCAGGGGGCGAGGGTGGTGACCATGATGGTGTCCTTGTAGCGGCGTTGGCGGCCGGCCTTGCGGAAGGCGTCGGTCTCGCCGTGCACGGACGGGTCGCCTTCCTGCACGCGGCGGTTGTGGCCGCAGCCGAGCAGGCGACCGTCGTTGTGGTAGAGCGCCGCGCCGATCGGGATGCCGCCTTCGGCCAGCCCCTGACGGGCCTCGCGAATGGCGGTGTCGAGCAGGGCGCGGTAGTCGGGTGTGGCGATCATGGGGAATGTGCGCGGGGAGGTTGCGGGCAGTCTGCCGCCATCGCGCGATGGCGTCGAGCCGCCCCAGGCACGGTGGGAGCGCACGGCGGACCCAGGCGCGGGCAGGGATGCGATAATCGCGCCATGAGCGAATCCGCAGACAAGAAGCCCGATACCACCCATTTCGGGTTCCGCGAAGTGCCCACCGCCGAGAAGCAGAAGCTGGTGGGACAGGTCTTCTCCTCGGTCGCGGGCAACTACGACCTGATGAACGACCTGATGAGCATGGGCGTCCATCGGGTTTGGAAGCGCTATTTCGTCGCCACCGCGCAGGTGAAGCGCGGCGACCGCGTGCTCGACCTGGCCGGCGGCACCGGCGACATCGCCGCGCTGCTGAAGGATCGCGTCGGCGAAACGGGTGAACTGGTGCTCGGCGACATCAACGGTGAGATGCTGCGCGTGGGCCGCGACCGCATGACCGATCGCGGCAACGTGCGCGGTTTCGAATATGTGCAATGCAATGCCGAGCGTCTGCCGTTCCCGGATGCGAGTTTCGATCTGGTCACGATCGCGTTCGGTCTGCGCAACGTCACCGATAAGCCGGCGGCGCTGCGCGAGATGCTGCGCGTGCTGAAGGTCGGCGGGCAGGCGCGGGTGCTGGAATTCTCGGAAGTGAAGGCGGACTGGTTCAAGCCGATCTACGACTTCCACTCCTTCAACGTGTTGCCGCGCCTGGGCAAGCTGTTCGCGAACGATGCCGACAGCTATCAGTATCTGGCCGAGTCGATCCGCAAGCATCCGCCGCAGGAAGAACTCAAGGCGATGATGGAGGAGGCGGGCTTCGCGCGTTGCCAGTACAAGAATCTCTCCGCCGGCATCGTGGCGATCCATAGCGGATACAAGGTCTGAGGTCGCGCGGGTGAGTCTGGAATCGGTGCGTGCGTTCCTGGCGGAAAAAGCGCCCGATCTGCATGTCATCGAATCCGAAGGCTCCACCGCGACGGTGCTCGAAGCCGCGCAGGTGCACGGCGTGGAGCCGGGACGCATCGCCAAGACACTGGCCTTCCGCGGTCCCGACGAGCGCGCTTTCCTCGTGGTGGTGCGCGGCGATGCGCGCATCGACAACGCCAAGATGAAAGCCGCCTTCAACGGCCGGACCAAAATGCTCGATCCGGCGCAAGTGCTGGCGCTGACCAGCCATCCGGTCGGCGGCGTCTGCCCGTTCGGCTTGGCGACACCGTTGCCCGTGCATTGCGATGTCTCGCTGCGCGCGTTCGACGAAGTGGTGCCGGCCGCGGGCGCGACCAACAGCGCCGTGCGGCTATCCCCCGAGCGGCTGGCCGAACTGACCGGGGCGACCTGGGTGGATGTCTGCCAGCCCGTCGTCTGAACATCAGTGGACGGCGTCCACACTACGAACGCCTAACGATTGCGGGCGTGGGGTGCACTAGAATCCCCGCCTCTCATTAAGCTTTCGGAACCGCCCATGCGTCGTTTCGCCCTGTTGTTGTCCTGCCTGGCCATGCTGGCGGCGGGCTGTTCGCGCGAATCCACCCCAACGCCGGCATCGACACCGGCCAAGCCCGCGGAGGCGAAGATGACGGTCGAACGCGACGAGCATTCTTACGCGGAGGCCGACAAGGTCGCGATCACCGATCTCGCGCTCGATCTCAAGATCGATTTCGACACCAAGACCCTCAGCGGCACCGCCACCTACACGCTGGACTGGAAGGACAAGGCCGCCAAGCAGCTCGTGCTGGACACACGCGATCTGAGCATCGACAAGGTCGAGGGCGAGGACGCGGCCGGTCAATGGCAGCCATTGCAGTATGGCCTGGCCAAGCGTGACGACATCCTCGGCAGCAAGTTCACCATCGAGACGCCGGCGCAGAACCAGCACGTGCGCGTGACCTACACGACCTCGCCAGAGGCTTCCGGCCTGCAGTGGCTCGATGCGGCGATGACCGAGGGCAAGAAGCTGCCCTTCATGTTCAGCCAGTCGCAGCAGATCCACGCGCGCAGCTGGGTGCCGCTGCAGGACACGCCGAGCGTGCGCTACACCTACACCGCGCACGTGGTCTCGCGTCCGGACGTGATGGTGCTGATGAGCGCGGACAACAATCCGAAGGCGGAGCGCAACGGCGACTACAACTTCAAGATGCCGCAGAAGATCCCGTCGTACCTGATGGCGATCGCGGCCGGCGATCTGGTGTTCGAGCCGCTCTCGCCGCGTGCCGGCGTCTGGGCAGAACCCGCCATGGCGAAAAAGGCCGCCAAGGAATTCGAAGACACCGAGAAGATGATCGAGACGGCCGAGAAGCTCTACGGCCCCTATCGCTGGGAGCGCTACGACATCCTGGTGCTGCCGCCCTCGTTCCCGTACGGCGGCATGGAGAATCCGCGCCTGACCTTCGCCACGCCGACCGTGATCGTTGGCGACAAGTCGCTGGTCTCACTGGTCGCGCACGAACTGGCGCACAGCTGGTCGGGCAATCTGGTGACCTTCGCTAGCGCCAAGGACGGATGGCTCAACGAAGGCTTCACCAGCTACGTCGAGAACCGCATCGTCGAAGCACTGTACGGCAAGGAACAGGCCGACATGGAGAGCGTGATCGCGCGCGACGAGCTCAAGGAAGAGTTCAAGAGCGTGAAGCCGGAAGCGCAGGTGCTGGCGCAGAAACCCGGCACGGAAAAGAATCCGGACGACAATTCCTCCGCGACGATCTACACCAAGGGGGCCTGGTTCCTGCAGTTCCTGGAGGAGCGTTTCGGGCGTGCCGATTTCGATGCGTTCCTGCGCGGCTATTTCGATCATTTCGCTTTCCAGAGCATCAACAGCCAGCAGTTCGCCGACTACGCCAAGGCCAACTTGCTCAACAAGTACCCGAACAAGGTGACGCAGGCCGAATTCGACGCCTGGCTGTACGAGCCCGGCATTCCGCCGACGGCGCCGCAGGTGTTGGCGGCGCGCTTCGGCGTGGTCAAGACCGCGCGCTTGGGCTGGCTCGGCAGCGGCCAGCTGCCGCCGCCGGCGATCACTGGCGCCTGGAGCACGCAGGAATGGGTGCATTTCCTCGAAGGCATGCCGAAGACGCTCAGGATCGATCAGCTCACGCAGCTCGATGGCGCCTATCACTTCACCGGCACGCCGAACGGCGAGATCGCGCAGCGCTGGTATCCGCTGGCGGTGCGTAGCGGCTACACGCAAGCCAATGACGCGATCGCGGCGTTCCTGGAGCGGGTCGGTCGCCGTAAGCTGATCATTCCCACGTACGAGGAATTGGTGAAGACCGAAGCAGGCCTGGAACTGGCCAAGCAGGTGTTCGCCAAGGCCAAGCCCGGTTATCACCCGATCACCACGGGGACCGTGCAAAAACTGATCGACGAGGCCAAGCCGGCAACTGCGCCCGCGACGGCTACGCCGGCTCAGTAACCATCATCGCGAGCAGAATGTTCCCTCTCCTCCGCTTGCGGGGGAGAGGGCCAGGGGAAGCCGGAGCCTGTTGATGGAAAGCGTCGATTTGTTTTCGAGCGTCGAACATCGGTGGATTTCCACGCTCGATTCGCTTGAGCGGCCGACGAACTGCGGGTTCCGTCATCACCTCATCCCTGCATGCGGGGATGAGGGCGTGGATACCTGGCGATGAGCTGGCAACTCCTCCTAATCACGGCCATCCTCGTGGTGGCCGTGAGCGTGCTGGTGATCGCATGGCGCCTGTGGCGCGATCCATTCGCGCTGATACGCGCCGAGTACGCACGGCAGCGCAGGGCGGCCGGATTGAGCGCGCACACCGTGCAGATCAATGGCAAGCGCTGGGTCTACGCCGAGCGCGCCGCGGATCGTGCCGGCGCACCCACCGTCGTGATGATCCACGGCTACACCGGCAGCAAGGAAAACTGGTATCGCCTCGCGCAGCGCCTGCGCGGCCGCTATCGCCTGGTGATTCCCGATCTGCCGGGCTGGGGCGAAAGCCAGCGCGATGCCGATGCGAATTACGGCTACGTGGCGCAGTCCGAGAATGTCGCCGCTTTCATCCGCGCGGTCTGCGGCACGCCGGTGGTGCTGCTTGGTCATTCGATGGGGGGCGGCATCGCCGCGCTCACCGCCGCGCGGCATCCGGAGCTGATCGAGCGCGTCGGTTTGTTCAACGCGTCCGGCGTGAGCTTCGACGAAAATGCCTTCGCGCTTGAAGTTTTGGCCGGCGGCAATCCTTTCGGCGTCACCGATGCGGCATCGCTGCAGCGTTATCTCGGCATCGTGGTGCACGATCGCAGGGCGTTGCCGCCGATTCCGTGGCCGGTGTCGAACATCGTCATCGCATCCCGCCGTGCCGATGGCGCTTTCGAGCAATCGATTCTCGATCACATCGGTCGCGGCACCGATCAGTTCCTGCCCGGCACCGAAGCCGTGAAGATTCGGCAGCCCGCGCTGCTGGTGTGGGGCGCGCACGATCGGGTCATCGATATCAGCGCGATGGCGGCCTACGGCGAACAGATTCCGCATGCGCGGCGATTGCTGCTCGAAGGCAGCGGCCATTCGACGATCATCGAACAGCCTGACGAGGCCGCCGAGGCGGTGATGGCGTTGATCGAAGCGCGCTGAGATGTCCTCGATCCAAGTGAGTGCAGGGCTGGCTCGCCATTCCAGCGCAGGTTGGAATGACGAGCCTATAGAATCAGGTCGAAAGGTTTGACCAGGAACCGGAGTTCGCGCATGAATCCGAAAATTTTCCCGTATGCGGCCATCCTGTTCGCGATCGCCATCGCGAATGGTTGCCGCGACCGCGCCGCCGATGCCGCGGCACAGGCCGCCGCCACAGCCGCGGCCAGCGAAAATGCGGCGAAGGAAAACGCCACCGGATTCGACGATGCCGTCGCCAAGGAAAACTGGCCGCTGGCGAAGGCGCAGGCCGACGTGCTGTTCGATCAGTTTCCCAACACCGAGGCCGCCAAGCGCATTCGTCCTCGATACGAAGAGATCAAGGCCAAGGCCGAAGCCGCGCGCGAGCAGGCGCGAGTCACCGCGCTGTGGAGTTACAACACCGAGAACGTGAAGGGCGGACAGCAATTGTCCGCGGCGATCTATTCGAAAGAGGACGTCGATACCGACGGCAGCGGCGCCAAGCCCGTTCGCCTGATCTTTCGCGACAATCCGGCATGGGGGCGGAGCAGCTATCTCGTGCTGCAGGCCGGTGATTTCGATTGCTACGGCGGCTGCAAGGTCAAGGTGAAGGTGGATGATGCCGTGCCGAAGACGATGGCAGCGCTGCGTCCCAAGACCGACGAGGCGATCGCGATGTTCATCAACGACGAGCGCGCGCTGTGGCGGATGACCAAGGGCGCGAAACTGATTGTGATCGAATTCCCGGTCCAGGCCGGCGGCATCCGTTCGGCGGCGTTCGAAGTGGCGGGATTGGATCGAAGCAAGCTCCCGAAATGGGAAAAATGACAGTCCTGCAAGCCTGTTTTCTTGACAAGTATTCAGCTGCTATGTCATAGCTAATAGGACTGAATCTATCGAAACCATGGATGGTTGGAGATGGCAATGGATGACCACGACGATAAAAAGCCCAAAAACCAACAGGATCCGCCCAAGCCGGCCGATCCGGGCAGCCAGCAATCGGCTGCGCAGATTCCCGATGTCTTCAAGACCGCGACGCCGCAGCTGGGCCTGACCTGGCCGCAGTTCTCGTTGCCCGGGACCGGCAGCGGCTACACCTCGCGCCTCGGACTCAACGAGCAGAACCAGTGGGTGCTCGACGCGTTCGGCCGCCACGCCGATCCGGGCTCCGGCACGACATTGCTGGGCAACTATTCCGGCAATTTCGATACCCGCACGCATGATCTGCTGTTCGGCGCCAATCGCGGCAACAGCACCTTCGTCGGCGGCCTCGGACTGCATGGCAACGATCTTCTCTTCGCCGCCGGCGGCAAGGGCAGTCAGGGCGAGCACAAGTTCCAGGGCGGCCTGGCGGGCAATACCGGCACCGACGTCTACGCGCTGAGCGGCAACTACACCAATGGCCGGCAGCAGTTCGATCTGCTCGCCAGCAGCACGCAGGGTGTGCGCCTGTTCGATCTGACCGGCAAGGGACAGCTCGGCAAGAACGGCAATTTCAACGGCCAGTTCACCTGGGACGAATCGCTCGGCAAGACCGCGCTCGATTTCGATTACACCAACGGCCGGCAACAGTTCGACCTGCTCGCCAGCAACACCAAGGGCCTGAGCCTGCTCGATGTCACCGGCAAGGGCCGCATCGGCAAGGACGGCGATTTCAACGGCCGCTTCACCTGGGACGAGTCGCTCGGCAAGACCGCACTCGATTTCGACTACAAGAACAGCCGCCAACAGTTCGATCTGCTCGCCAGCCGAACGCAGGGCATGGATTTCGTCGACATCGGCGGCAAGGGCCTGATCGGCAAGGACGGCAACTTCAACGGCCGTTTCCTCTGGGACGAATCGCTCGGCAAGACGCAGCTCAATTTCGATTACGGCAACGGCCGTCAGCAGCTCAACCTGCTCGCCAGCGACATCAAGGGCATGGGCCTGCTGGATGTGAACGGCAAGAGCAGGCTCGGCGAGAACGGCAATATCGCCGGACGGTTCCTCTGGAACGAAGAACTGGGCAAGACCGACTTCAATCTCGACGTGGGCAAGCAGGATCGCTTCGGCTTTGGCCTCAAGAGCTCGTTCGAACCGAAGGGATCGTCGCTGGGTTTGAACGGCTGGTACGCGTTCGGCGAGGAAGGCCGCTTCAATTTCGATTATCTGCGCAATGGCGCCGCCAACACGCAGTCGCTGGATGCCAAGCTCGCGTTCGACAAGCGCAACCATCTCAACTTCAACTTTACCGGGCAGCCGAACGGCTATTCGTTGTCCGCCGAATCGGCGTTCGCGTTCTCGGATACGTGGTCGGGTCTGGCCAGCGGCAAGTACAACAGCGTCGGCAAGCAGTTCGATGCCAATCTCGGCATCGCCGGTCCGAACTTGAAGCTCAACGGCAACTTCGGCATCAACGGCGACAAGCCCCATTTCGGTGCCAACGGTAGCTACGTCTTCGACAAGCTGGGCTCGAGCGTCGGCGCGAACGTGTCCGTCGATCCGAACGACAAGAAATTCCTGGCTGGCGTCGAGATCTCCAAGATGTTCCGCGAGAACGAACATCTGAAGGGAAGTTTCTCGATCGAGGACAGGAAGGGCGAGAAGACCACCTTCCGGCTCGGCGCGGACTACACCCGCGACAATCTGACCGTCTCCGGCAACGTGTACGGGAAGGGCAACGACGTCGGCGTCGGCATCGGCCTGACCTTTCGCTTCGGTGGCGGCTCGTCGAAATCCGACCGCGCGACGAAACCCGCGCCGATTCCAACCTATCCGGATTACGCCGACCGGGCGATCGAGAGGGCGGCCCTGCCGCGATCGGCGGCTCCGTTGGAGAGCCAGGATCCCTTGGTCAAGGTGAACCAGGCGCTGAGGACGCGCTCCGGCGAAGCACAACAGCTGTTCACTCAGGCGAAGGAGAAGGTGGAAGAGCTCAACCGCAATCTTCCGCCGGGCAACAAGGCGTTGCCGGTGCTGGAGACCGCGGCGAGCCTGGCTGTGCTGGCGGAAAAGAACGGGCTGCCCAAGATCGGATACGTCACCCTGGGTCAGCCGGTGAACGGCCAGCAGAACCTCTTCATCGGTCAGGAATCGAACATTGCCGCGCGCACGCCCGCTTCGGACAGACTCAGCATCAGCGTGCAGCAGGCGACCACGACACCGGCGCTCGAAAGCGTGAAGAGTCTGCCGGCGCCTGCCTCCACGCAACTGCAGGGGCCGACCCAAGAAGGGCCGGAGTTCGGCGGTCAACATCGGCGCTGAGATGATTTGATTCGTTCGCAGGCAAGGCCGCGAACGAATCGTGCGCTTCCGTTCTTGCTTGTCATTCCCGGCTTGATGGGAATGACGAGCGTTGACGACATCAGTCGGCTGCCGCCTGCGCTTCTGGCGCGACCTGCGTTCCGGCTTCCGCAGGGTTGTGCTTCTCCACGAACGCCACCGCCGCGCGCAGCATGTCGATGCGCGTGGCTTCGCGTGACAGGTAATGATCCTCGCCGTTGAGAGTAATCATCTCCACGGGTTTGTTGGCTTTTTCCATCGCGCGCTTCATCAGCTGGCTTTGACGGATCGGCACGATCGTGTCGTCCTTGCCGTGGATCAGCAGTACCGGTGCGTCGGCGCGCGCGGCGAGCCGGGCCGGGGAGAGTGTTTCGAGCAGGTCGTCGCCGGTGTTCTTCGCGCCGAGATACTGCATCCAGTAGCGCATGCCGTCGGCACCCAGGCGGGTGCGGCGTTCGGTGAGGAAATCCTTGAGATCGGTGACGCCCGCCACCGCGACGGCGCAGCGATACAGCCCTTGCTGCAAGGTGACGCCGGCCAGCGCGGCATAGCCGCCGTAGCTGGCGCCGACGATGCAGGCGCGCTGCGGATCGATGATGCCCTGTCGCGCCAGTTCGGCCACGCCGTCGGAAATGTCGGTCTGCATCTTGCGTCCGAATTCGCCGTGGCCCGCGTTGACCAGGTCGACGCCGTAGCCGGCGGAGCCGCGGAAGTTCGGTTGCCAGACGGCATAGCCGCGACTGGCGTAGGCCTGCGCCCAGAAATCGAAGGACGGGTAGTCGCGCGCCTGCGGGCCGCCGTGCGGCAGCACCACGAGCGGGAGCTTCTTCGGTTCGCGGCCTGGCGGCAAGGTGAGGACGCCTTGCAGCTTCGTGCCGTCGGCGGCCTTGTAATCGATCATCTTGAAGGGGCCGACCTGCTCGGGCTTCACGCTCGGATATTGCTCGCCCAGGTAGTCGGCCTTGGCGGGTTTGCCGGCGGTGCGGGCGTCGACCAGCCACCAGCTGCCGGCGTCGCCTGGTCCTTCGGTTTTCACCACCAGGCGCTTGAAGTCGTCGCTCCATGATTCGAAGCCGACTTGCAGCTGCGGGAAGGCGCGGCGCGTGGCGTCGAGCAGGGCCTGCTGCTTGGGGTCGAACATGACCAGCTCGGGGTTGTCGCCTTCGCGCAGGGTACCGGTCAGCAGCCCGGTGACAGGGTCGAATTTGAAACTGCGCACGGGATCGCCGGTGAGGATTTCCTTTTTCTCGCCCGTGGCGAGCGATGCTTCCATGTAGTGGGTGGCGCCTTGTTCGTCGTGCACCGCGTACAGAACGGTGCCGGCCGTGCGGCCCTGTCCGATGATCCAGTTCTCGCCGAGCGTGTCCTTGCGTTTTTCGATCAGCTTGCCGGACATCGTGCCGGCGTACAGGCGCCAATCCGCGCTCTTGTCCTCGTAGCGCGCGGTGGCGAGCACGGTGCCGTCCCGGCCGACCAGCCAGCCGGCGCCGTTACCGGAACTGCTTTCGGCGAGCCTGCGGAAACCGCCGGATTCCAGATCGACGCTGACCAGATCCGGATCACCGTCGAGCAGGGTACGCTCGCCCGACAATCCGGTGGAGTTGGACATCAGCGGCGCGGAGAAGAAGCCGACCCAGCGGCCATCGCGTTGCGTGTAGCCGTAGCGGCCGTTGACCGAGCCCAGGAATCGCGAATCCTTGAGCAGCGGCTTGAGCTGCCTGTTCGCCACGTCCAGGACCATCACCTGGGCGAGTTCATACGCGCCACCGTACCACATGCCGAGGTTGTAGCGATCGCTGATGGTGATGGCGATGAAGTTCTCGCCGGCCCAGTCGAGATCGCGCACTTTCACCGTGCCGACGTCCACGAGCGTGAGCAGTGTTTTGTCTCCGTCCACTTCGCGCACGTACAGGCGGCGCTTGTTGCCGTCGGTGGCGATGAAGGCGAAGCGGTCGCCGGAAGGCGACAGTTCGAGTTCCTCGATGGCGGGCAGGCGGCCGTAGGCCTCGACCGGTGGCGGCGCGGCGCGCAGCGGCGTCGCCGCGAGACATAGCAGTAGCGGCGCGAATGCGCGCAGATTCCGGAAGTTGTACATGGCGGCCCTTTCCATCTGCCCCTGGCCGCCGGGAATTGTGTGACGCGGTTACGGCTCGTGCAACCGATTGGTGCGGATGTCAGTTGCTGCGGATGCCGCCGGCGGCCGCAGCGCGCCGGCGCGCGTTCACTTCAGGGTCTTGTCGAAGAAGGCGACCGCGTCCCGGTTGATCTGGCGATGCGCGGCGGCGCGATCGATGCCGGCTGGATCGGTGCAGATCACCGGAACCGCCTTGGCCAGTTCTTCCGAGCACGGCGGCAGGAAGACGTAATGCCCGGCGCCTTCGATCTCGCGGTAGCGATAGAGATTGGGCAGCAGCGGTCGGATGCGTCTGGCGTTTTCGTCCGGCAGCAGCACCTGGTCCTTGGCGGCGGCGTACAGGAACACGGGATTGCGCACGTCCTTGAGTCCGTCGTCCGGGATGATCAGGCTCAACGGCGCCATCGAGAAGGCGGCGCGCACGCGCGGGTCGACGGTCGGCGGCGGATCCTTGAGGGTGTACGGATTCCAGTTCGGCGGCGCCTGCGATCCGTTCGGGCAGACCTCCGGGGTGCCCGGATACTTTTCGCAGAAGTCCTTGAATCGCCAGAAATTCGCGTGGGCGCCCAGCAGGAGCAGGGCGGTATAGCCGCCAGCCGAAAAGCCGGCCGCGCCGATCCGCTTGGGGTCGAGATGCGCTTTCAGCTGCGGATCGGCCAGCGCCGCCGTGATCACCTCGCTGGCCTGCCAGGCGCGGCCGAGCAGCACGCGGTCGGTGCCCGCGCCGGATTGATCGTTAAAGCTGTCGCCGGTCTGGTCCGGCATCGCGACGACGTAGCCGTGTCGCGCCAGCGCTTCGGCAAGATCGTGGTGCCCGAACTTGCTGCCGCCGTGGCCGTGCGAGAGCAGGATCAGCGGGAAGCGGCCCTTCGCGATCGGCGCGTCCATCTGCGCCTGCACCGCGTACGGCCCCATCTGCGTGACCGCATCGGGCTTGGCGTTGGAGGCCGGATAGACGACCGCGAACGGGACGGTGGTGCCGGTGACCGGCTCCTTGGTTTCCAGAACGCGCAGGCCGAGGCCTTTGGCTTGCGCGGAGCCGGCAAACAGCGTCAGCAGAAGAAGCGCGGAAGCGACACGAAGCATTGCGGTTCTCCTGGAAATCTCTGACGGGACCGTTGTTTACGCGAGGAGACTGACGACTTTAGGGATTGTCATCCCAGCTTGCGCTGGGATGACGGCTTTTACATAACGAAGAACGCTACAGCGCGTAGCCGAACTGCTGCTTGAACTGCTCGGCGAATTCCTCGTAGTCGAAGCGCTGGTTCTGCGTGCCCGGGTGCTCCACCTTCAGCGCGCCCATCAGGTTGCCGATGCGGCCGATGGTCATCCAGTCGTAGTCCTTCTCGATGCCGAACAGCAGGCCGGCGCGGAAGGCGTCGCCGCAGCCGGTGGGATCGGTGACGCGGCGCTCGTGCGCGGGCGGCACGTCGTAGATCTTGCCGCCGGCGTAGATCACCGCGCCCTTGGGGCCGCGCGTGGCGATGTAGGCCTTCACCTTGCCTGCGATCTCCTTCTCGCTGTAGCCGGTGCGTTCCTGCAGCAGGTTGGATTCGTAGTCGTTGACGGTGACGTAGTCGGCCTGGTCGATGAAGGCGCGCAGCTCGGCGCCGTTGAACAGCGGCATGGCCTGGCCGGGATCGAAGATGAAGGGGATGCCGGCCTCGCTGAATTCCTTGGCGTTCTGCAGCATGCCCTCGTAGCCGTCGGGGCTGACGATGCCGATGCTCACGTTCGGCACGTCGCGGACGTGGTTCTCGTAGGAGCGCATCATCGCGCCCGGATGGAAGGCGGTGATCTGGTTGTTGTCGTGATCGGTGGTGATGAAGGCCTGCGGAGTGAACAGCTCCGGGATTTCCTTGACGCGATCGAGGTTGATCTGCAGTTCCTGGAAATGTTCGCGGTACGGGCCGAAATCCTGGCCGACGGTGGCCATCGGGATCGGATCGCCGCCCAGCAGCTTGAGGTTGTAGGCGATGTTGCCGGCGCAGCCGCCGAACTCGCGGCGCATGCGCGGCACCAGGAACGACACGTTCAGGATGTGCACCTTGTCCGGCAGGATGTGGTTCTTGAACTGGTCGGGGAACACCATGATGGTGTCGTAGGCCAGGGAACCGCAGATCAGTGCAGCCATCTTGAGGAACTCGTCGTTGGTGGTTTGGGCAAGACGGGAAAGGTTAGCGGGACGGGTGCGCGGAGGCCAGCAAAAAGCTCCATCCCCTCCGATATGGAGCGATCGAAGCCGCTTCAAGCGCTCGAGGCTGGGGCGGAGCGTCGGCTTTTTCGCGCGGAACTTCGGTGCCATGCGCCTCGTCTGCCTCCCGGCTTCCCCTGTCTCACCGCGCTGACGGCATGGTTCGGTGCAGGCAGAGGAGTCGAAGGCGAAAGAACAGGCAATAAAACAGCCTGCGGGCAGCGCTTTTTTGCTAGGCTAACCGCCCTTTTCCCCCAGCCCTCCCAGCGGCGGCGCCCCCGATGTTCAAGAAGTTTCGCGGCCTGTTCTCCAATGACCTGTCCATCGACCTGGGCACCGCCAACACCCTGATTTTCGTCCGTGGCCAGGGCATCGTGCTCAACGAGCCTTCGGTCGTGGCGGTGCGGCAGGACCGCGCCGGCGGTCCCAAGACCGTGGCCGAGGTCGGCACCGCCGCCAAGCAGATGCTGGGCCGCACGCCGGGCCACATCACCACGCACCGGCCGATGAAGGACGGCGTGATCGCCGACTTCACCTACACCGAGGAAATGCTCAAGCACTTCATCAAGAAGGTGCACAAGTCGCGCTTCCTGCGTCCCAGCCCGCGCGTGCTGATCTGCGTGCCCTGCGGTTCGACCCAGGTGGAGAAGCGCGCGATCAAGGAATCGGCGCTGGAAGCCGGCGCCCGTGACGTCTCGCTGATCGAGGAGCCCATGGCCGCCGCGATCGGCGCCGGCATGCCGGTGACCGAGGCGCGCGGCTCGATGGTCGTGGACATCGGCGGCGGCACCACCGAGGTGGCGGTGATCGCGCTCAACGGCATCGTCTATTCGCAGTCGGTGCGCATCGGCGGCGACCGCTTCGACGAGGCCATCATCAGCTACGTGCGCCGTCACCACGGCATGCTGATCGGCGATACCACCGCCGAGAAGATCAAGATCGACATCGGCTGCGCCTATCCGCAGGAGCGCGTGCTGGAGATGGAAGTCTCCGGCCGCCACCTCGCCGAGGGCGTGCCGAAGATGGTGAAGATCAATTCCAAGGAAGTGCTGGAAGCCCTGCGCGAACCGCTGTCGGGCATCGTCAGCGCGGTGAAGCAGGCGCTGGAACAGACGCCGCCGGAACTGTGCGCGGACGTGGCCGAGCTCGGCATCGTGCTCACCGGCGGCGGCGCGCTGCTGCGTGATCTGGACCGCCTGCTCAGCGAGGAAACCGGCCTGCACGTGCAGGTGGCGGAAGACCCGCTGACCTGCGTCGCCCGCGGGGGCGGGCGCGCGCTGGAGCTGCTGGACACGCACGGCAACGAGTTTTTCGCTTACGAGTAAGCCCACCTGCGGCGCTTCGTGCGCCGCATCGGGGCTGCCAACCAAGCCATACCGGACGCAGCGAAGGAACTGCTGCGGCGACATTCACTTTTGCCTGAAACGCATCCCGCGCTACGCTCGGGATGACGCGCCATAAGAATCGTTCGCCACGCCTCGTGCCCGCCTACGCCAGTCCAACTCCGAACAACAGCGGCGATGTCGCGGGCACGCTGCGGTTGCTGGCGTTCCTCGCGCTGTCGATCGCGCTGATCGTGTTCGACCATCGCGGCGGCTGGCTGTCGGCGGTGCGTGCCCAGGTCAACGTCGCCGTGCAGCCGTTGTGGTGGCTGGCCGGTCTGCCGGCGCGGCTGGGCGAGAGCATGCGTGACGACGCGGTGACGCGAACACGGCTCACCGAGGAAAACCGCCGCCTGCGCAACGAGATCCTGGTCGGCAACGCGCGGCAGGCGCGATTGCAGGTGGCGGCGGCGGAGAACGAGCGTCTGCGGGGCCTGCTCGGCGCGGCCCAGCGTGGCCAGCTCGACGTGCAGCTGGCGCCGATCCTCGACATCGACCTTGATCCGACCCGGCAGCGCCTGATTCTCAACGCCGGTACCCGCAACGGCGTGCGCCTGGGGCAGAGCGTGATCGATGCAGGCGGCCTGGTCGGCCAGATCATCGAAGCCACATCGACCACGGCCACGGTGCTGCTGATCACCGATCCCGACCACGCCGTGCCGGTGGCGGTGGCGCGCAATGGTGTGCGCCTGATCGCCTACGGCAAGGGCCGCAGCGACGAGCTCGATCTGGCCAACATCCCGCTCTCCGGCGATGTGCAGGAGGGCGATGCCATCATCACCTCCGGCATCGGCGGGCGTTTCCCGGCCGGATTCCCGGTCGGCACGGTGGCGGAATTGCATCCGGACGACAGCCGCGCGTTCCTGGTCGGCAAGCTCAAGCCGGCGGCGCAGCTCGATCGCGGCCGCGACGTGCTGCTGCTGCGCAGCGTGGTGACGGCGCCGCCGCTCGCGACGCCTGCGGCCTCGGCGGCAGCCGAAAATCCAGCGGTGACTGGGGCCGCGGCGACGCGAGTGGAACTTCCGAATGCCCAGACTCCTCCTGCCGCCGCAGGGGGAGACGCTAAAACCCAGGAGCCGCGTCGATGAGCCGCCCGCGCCGCGCCTGGCTGCTGCCGGTCAGCGTGCTGCTGGCCTTGCTGCTGGGCCTGTTGCCGATGCCGACGGTGCTGCAGCCGTTCCGCCCGTACTGGCTGGCGCTGGTGGTGGCGTACTGGGTGATCGAGACGCCGGAACGCGCCGGTCTCGGCTTCGCCTTCCTCATGGGGCTGCTCGGCGATCTCGTTTTTGGCGGCATCCTCGGCGAACAAGCGCTGCGCCTGACGGTGATGGCCTTCATCCTGCAGCGCTTCCGTTCGCAGCTGCGCTTCTTTCCGCTGTCGCAGCAGGCGCTGGCGATCGGTGGCCTGCTGCTCAACGATCGCGTGGTGACCGCGGCCGTGCATCTGGCGCTGGGCGCGCCGCAGCTGCCATGGGGCTACTGGTGGGCGCCGCTGATCGGGATGCTGTTGTGGGCGCCGCTGTTCCTGTTGTTCGACGCGCTGCGTCTGGGAAGAAACTGATGTGATGCGGCGGCCACAACGCCAACGGATCAAGAACCAGCACGCGGAATCGGCGCAGTTCCGCCTGCGCGCCCTGCTCGGATTCGCGGTCGTGGTGCTGTGCCTGGGCGGATTGGCGGGGTGGTACTTCAAGCTGCAGGTAGTCGATCACGCCGACTACGCCAAGCGCTCGGAAGCCAATCGCGTCAAGCCGCGTCCCGTGGTGCCGGCGCGCGGGCTGATCTACGACCGCAAGGGCCGCATCCTCGCCGACAACGTGCCGGCATTCCGCTTGGACGTGGTGCCGGAGACGGCCGGCGACACGAAGGTGTTGATCGAGCATCTGTCGAAGATCATCGCGCTCACGCCCGACGACATCGCCCAGTTCGAGCGCGTGCGCAAGGCCAAGCGCGGCTTCAACGCCGTCACGCTGAAGCTGCGGCTCACGCCCGAGGAAATCTCGCGCTTCGCCGTCGACCAGTGGCGCTTCCCCGGCGTGACGGTCGAGCCGTATCTCACGCGTCGCTATCCCTACGGCGAGCTGTTCGCGCATATCGTCGGCTACGTCGGCCGCACCGACGAGAAGGACATTGCCGCCTTCGGCGCCGAGCACGGCGTGTTCACGCATACCGGGCGTTCGGGCATCGAGCGTTTCTACGACGAAATACTGCGTGGCAAGATCGGCTTCGAGGAAGTGAAGACCAACGTCGAGGGGCGGCCGCTGGGCCGTGTCGGACGCGTGCCCGCCACCGCCGGCACCGATCTGCGTCTGTCCGTGGATGCCGATCTGCAGCGCGCGATGGTGGACGCCTTCGGCGACAACGACGGCGCCGCCGTGGCGATCGATCCCAAGACCGGCGAGATCCTCGCCATGGTCAGCCTGCCCAGCTACGACCCGAATCTGTTCGTCAACGGCATCTCCAACACCGACTACCGGCGCCTGATGGACAACCCGTCGCGGCCGCTGTTCAACCGCAACGTGCTCGGCGGTGGTCCGCCGGGATCGACGATCAAGCCGTTCGTGGCCCTGGCCGGCCTGGAGAGCGGCCTGCGCACGCCGCAATCCCAGGTGTACTCCACCGGCGAGTTCCACATTCCGGGACAGAAGCGCGGCTATCGCGACGCGCACGGCGGCGCCGGCATGACCAATCTGCGCAAGTCGATCGCGCAATCGGTGAACTACTACTACTACAAGCTCGCCTACGACATGGGCATCGCCCGTTTCGACAGCTATATGCGCCGCTACGGATTCGGCCAGCCGACCGGCATCGACATGATGGGCGAGAACGACGGCATCGTGCCGTCACCGCAGTGGAAGGCCAAGCACAGCAAGGAGCCGTGGTATGCCGGCGAGACGGTGATCTCCGGCATCGGCCAGGGCTACTGGATCGCGACCACGCTGCAGCTCGCGCGCGGCGTGGCCGCGATCGCCGACAACGGGCAGGGGCATCGCCCGCATCTGGCGCGCGATCGCCGCGACGGTTTCGACAAGCCGTGGACGCCGATACCGCAGCCGGCGCCGACGGCGCTCACGTCGCATGTCGGCTACGTGCGCGAAATCCAGGGCGGCATGGAAGGCACGATCTACGATCCGGGCGGCACCGGCCGCGCGATGGCGCGCGGTGCGCCGTATCGCATGGCCGGCAAGACCGGCACGGCGCAGAAGATCAGCCGCCGCGGCAATGTCAGCCTCAATCCGCACAGCCTGCCGCTGCATCTGCGCCATCAGGCCTGGTTCGTCGGCTACGCACCTGCGGAGGATCCGCAGATCGCGATCGCCGTGATCGTCGAGCACGGCGGCTTCGGCGGCAGCGCCGCCGCGCCGGTGGCACGCAAGGTGTTCGACACCTGGCTGCTCGGCAAATTGCCCGAGCGCGATCCGGACAGCATTCCCTTCACCGCGATCGGCGCGGAAGCGGTCGCCGCCGCGGAAGCGGGCATGTTGCCGCCGAAGCCCGAGGACGCGGTGCGGGAGCGGACACGCCGGTTCCTGCCGGTGTCGGGCGCGGCGCCTTCGTCCGTGTTGCCCTCCGCGGTTGAGCCGATCGAAACGGCCGATGCGGTTGGAGAAGACATCGATCCGGCGGCGATCACAACAGATGCTTCCGCCGCGCAAACAGGAGCCACGCATTGAGCATCATCTTGCGTTGGCTCCTCGACCTGTTCCTCCGCGTTACCCGTACGCTCGATTGGGCTTTGATCGCGCCACTCGTCGCCCTGATGGCGATCGCGCTCGCCGTGCTCTACAGCGCCGGCGGCGACAACGGCATGCAGCTGGTGATCGCGCAGAGCGCGCGTTACGTGGTTGGTCTCGGCGCGATGTGGGCGCTGTCGTGGATGTCGCCGCTGCGCCTGCGCGATCTCACGCCGACGGTGTTCGCCGCCACGCTGATCCCGCTATTGCTCGTGCTGGCGATCGGCACCGGCAAGCACGGCCGGCACTGGCTCGATCTCAAACTGTTCTATTTCCAGCCTTCCGAACTGCTCAAACTCAGCCTGCCGATGATGGCGGCCTGGTATCTCGATCGTCAGTGGCTGCCGCCGCGCATCGGCACCGTGCTGATCACCGCCGTCATCATCCTCGTGCCGACGGGGCTCGTGATGCTGCAACCGGATTTCGGCACGGCGATGCTGGTCGCGATCAGCGGCGCGTTCGTGCTATTCCTGGCCGGATTGCCGTGGTGGTGGTTCGCGCTCGGCTTCGGCGGCATCGCGGCGGCGGCGCCGATCGCCTGGTTCTGGTTCCTGCGGCCGTATCAGAAGGACCGCATCCTCACCTTCCTCGATCCCGAATCCGATCCGCTCGGCACCGGCTGGAACATCATCCAGTCGAAGATCGCGATCGGCTCCGGTGGCATGACCGGGCAGGGCTGGGGGCAGGGCTCGCAATCACATCTGAACTACCTGCCCGAGCACACCACCGACTTCATCTTCGCGGTGTTGTCGGAGGAATTCGGCTGGATGGGCGTCGCCGTGGTGCTGGCGCTGTACCTGTTCATCGTCGGCCGATGTCTGTGGATCGCGGCCGAATCGCGCGACGGCTATTCGCGATTGCTCGCGGGCAGTCTCGGCCTCGCCTTCTTCGTCTACGTGATCGTCAACGGCGGCATGATTTCCGGCCTGTTGCCCGTGGTCGGCGTGCCGATGCCATTGCTCAGTTACGGCGGAACCGCGGCGGTGTCATTGCTGGCCGGCATCGGCGTGGTGATGGCGGTGCGCAATCATCGGCCGATTCATGCGTAGCACTCGATTTAGCGATCGTGCTTAACAATCGAGGCTGAACACGCGGTCAGCCGTCATCGCGCACGCGTGCTACCCTCGCGCCGATGATCCGACGCGCCCACGCCTCCGCATTGCACGCCTCCGCACCGTTCATCGTTCTGATCCCGCTCGCGCTGGCCGCGTGCGCGACGCAGGCGGTCCCTCCTTCCTCGACTAGCAAGGTCGCCGCACCGACAGCGGTGACGACGCCAGTCACGCAGACGTTGCTGCCGAAAGTGCCGCAGCCGCCGGAACGTCCGGTGGCGCCGCCGTCGGTGACCGATCCGGCGATCCCGATGGAGCAGCGCGTCGCCGCCTTCGTCGATTACACCGCGCAGACCTACGGCGTCGATC
Source organism: Luteimonas panaciterrae (assembly GCF_020511115.1). Taxonomy (GTDB): domain Bacteria; phylum Pseudomonadota; class Gammaproteobacteria; order Xanthomonadales; family Xanthomonadaceae; genus Luteimonas; species Luteimonas panaciterrae. Next base: position 156,614 of record NZ_JAJAVH010000008.1, on the reverse strand, counting down.
CGAACTTCATCCGTTCGACGCTGGCGCAGGCGGTGTATCAGCAGAAGATCATCGACGCGATCACGCGCCCGGCCGAAGCGGTGAAGCCGTGGCGCGACTATCGCCCGATCTTCATGACCGACGCGCGCATCGAGGGCGGCCGCGCGTTCTACGCCGAGAATCGCGAGGCGCTCGACCGCATCAGCGCCGAGACCGGCGTGCCCGCGGAGATGATCGTCGCGATCATCGGCGTGGAAACCAATTACGGGAAGAACACCGGCAGCTATCGCGTGATCGACGCGCTGTACACGCTGGCGTTCTGGCATCCCAAGCGCGCACCGTTCTTCGCGGGCGAATTGGCGCAGCTGTTCGGGCTGGTGAAGGAAGAGCCGCAGCTCGATATCCTGACGCTGAAAGGCAGCTATGCCGGCGCCATGGGCATGGGCCAGTTCATGCCGTCGAGCTGGCGCAACTGGGGCAAGGATGGCGACGGCGATGGCCGGCGCGATCTGCTCACGCACAAACCCGACGTGTTCGCCTCCATCGCCAACTATTTCGTCGCGCATGGCTGGGAGCGCGGCGGCGCGGTGGTCGCACGCGTGACGCGCGCGCCCGAGGCTGCCGATTTCGTGCCGGAAGGTGACCCGAAGGCGCTGGACCCGATCTATCCGCAGGCCTATTTCGCCGCGCGCGGCTATCGCCCGCAGCCCGGCGAGCCGGTGGTCGAGGGCGCCACGCTGCTCTCGCTCGATGGCGAGGCGGGCAAGGAGTACTGGTTCGGCTATCGGAACTTCTACGTCATCAGCCGCTACAATCGTTCCCCGATGTACTCGCTCGCCGTCTATCAGCTGGCGCAGGCCATCCGTAACGGTACGGTTGGCAGCGGCACGTCATGAGACGACTGCTGCTCTCGTCGGCGATCCTGGTCTCGATGCCGCTCGTGCTGGCGTCTTGCGCCAGCAACCCCAAGAAATCCGCTTCCGAAGCCGTGGCGCTGCCTGAGAAAGGCTCGATCGGACGTTCGGCGCTCCCGTCGGGGCGCAACAAGCGTTCGCCGTATGCGCCGGCGCAGGAAGATCCGAGCAAGCGCGGCAACTACACGCGCGGCGGTTTGTATGCGCCGGGCGTCGCCGACAGCGCGCCGGACCATATTCCGGACGTCGATGCGATTCCCGAGCCCGATGTCGTCGACGAACCGCGGTCTTCCTACGGCAACCGCACGCCGTACAAGGTGCTGGGCAAATCGTACCGGGTGCTCGACAGCGCCAAGGGCTACGACGAGAAGGGCACCGCCTCGTACTACGGCAACAAATTCCACGGCCGCCGCACCTCCAATCTCGAGGTGTACGACATGTACGCCTTCACCGCGGCGCACAAGACGCTGCCGCTGCCGAGCTTCGCGCGCGTGACCAATCTCGACAACGGCAAGTCGGTGGTGGTTCGCGTCAACGATCGCGGGCCGTTCCACGACGGGCGCCTGATCGATCTGAGTTACGCGGCGGCGGTGAAGCTCGGCATCCATCCGCGCGGCACTGGCAATGTCGAAGTGGTCGGTCTGAGTCCCGGTGAGAACGCGCGCAACGATTACGATGCCGTCGCCTCGCGGCGCGAGCCGGCTGCGAAGCCCGTTGCCGATAGCGGCACGACCGGGCTTCCGCCGGGTGTGCGCATCGCCACCGGCAAGCCCGCGTCGCTGCGCGCGGGTGCGGCTTCGAGCGCGACGACCGCCTCTTCCAGCGCCATCGACACCTTGGTGCAGGCCCTGCCGATCGCTAGCGCCAACGCCAGCGAACGGCAGCCGACCACTGTCGCCAGCGCCGGCTCGCGAACGGCGGCATCCAGCACCGACAAGACGCCGCCGCCCGCTTCCAGCGATCTCGACTGGCGTTTCGACATGCGCCAGGACGGCCGCGCCATGACCGCCGACGAATTCGATGCCTGGATGAAGGCTCGCCGCGCCCGTGTGGCGACCGGCAAGGCCGGGAAGCCGGATCCCTACGGCTCGGCATCGCCCGAAGCCCGGCTGGCCGCGACGCACAAGCCGGCCAAGGAAGCGCGGAAAGAGGCCCGGATGGAGGCCCGCCGCGCCGAGGTTCCGGTCGCGAAGGAATCCATTGCCGCCGCGACGGAACCCGCGCCGTCGGTGCGGATGGCCGCGAAAGACGGTGTGACGCTGCAGGTCGCCGCCTTCGGCGCGCGGGCCAACGCGGAACGCGCGCTGTCGATGCTCAAGGGCGCCGGCGTGTCCGACGCGCGCCTGTTCGACGGCACTTCCGCCGGCAAGCCGATCTGGCGGCTGCGCGTCGGTCCGGTCGATAACGGGCGTGTCGCGGAACTGTCGAGCCGCGTCGTTGGTCTGGGATTCGGCCAGCCGCAGGTCGTTCGCGATTAGAATTTAGGGACGCGGGTCCCTCCGCAAGAGCCCGCACACCTCACCGCGTTGACGGCGCGGTTCGATGTGCGGACTTTCCAATGCTTTATTCAATTTGGCGTCGAGTCCGGCGCCGTGATCGTCTTTGGAGTTCCGTTGTCGATGAAAACCGCCGTTGTCGCACGTGGTGCGCTGTTCGCCGCCGCGCTGTTCACCACCTCGTTCACTTTCGCCGTGGGCCTGGCCGTCGCCCAGACGCCACAGCCGGCCGCCAAGCCCGCGGCCGCCGCTACGACCGCGCTGAGCGATAACCTGCCTATCCCGCCGGCGCCGGCGCCGAAGGTCTCCAAGGCCTGGGTGCTGCTGGATTACGCCACCGGGCAGGTGCTGGCGGGCGACAACGCCGATCTGCGCGTGGAACCGGCCAGCATCACCAAGGTGATGACGTCCTATGTGCTGGCCGCCGAACTGAAGGCCGGCAAGATCAAGCGCGACGATCAGGTGCTGATGAGCGAGAACGCCTGGCGCACCGGCGGTGCCGGCACCGACGGCAGCTACAGCGGCTTCGAGGTCAACAAGACCGCGCCGCTGATCGAGATGGAAAAGGGCATGGTGGTGCAGTCGGGCAACGATGCCGCCATCGCGCTCGCCGAACACGCCGCGGGCAGCGAAGGCGCGTTCGCCAACCTGATGAACGCCTATGCCCAGCGCATCGGCATGAAGAACTCGCACTTTGTCAACGCCACCGGCCTGGCGGCGGAAGGGCATTACTCCACGGCGCACGATCTGGCGCTGCTCGGTCGCGCCCTGGTGCGTGATTTCCCTGAGGCCTACAGCTTCAACAAGATCAAGGAATTCAAGGTCGGCGCGATGAATCCGCAGACCAACCGCAACCTGCTGCTGTGGCGCGATCCGAGCGTCGACGGCATCAAGACCGGTCACACTTCTTCCGCCGGTTACTGCCTGATGGCCTCGGCCAAGCGCGGCGATCAGCGCCTGATCAGCGTGGTGATGGGCGACAGCAGCGAGAACCAGCGCGCGGTGGATTCGCAGGCGCTGCTCAACTGGGGTTTCCGCTTCTACGAAACCCACAAGCTCTACGACGCCAACAAGGTGATCTCGAAGCAGCGCGTGTGGAAGGGCCAGACCGAGGAAGTGCAGCTCGGTGTGGCGCAGGAACTGCTCGTCGGTATCCCGCGCGGCAAGTACGCACAGCTCAAGCCGACCATGGACGTGCCCAAGACGCTGGTCGCGCCGATCAAGAAGGGCCAGAAGGTCGGCACGGTGAAGGTCGCGCTGGCCGGCAAGGTGATCGCCACCGCGCCGCTGGTCGCGCTCGACGGCATCGAGGAGGCTGGATTCTTCGGCCGCCTGTGGGATTCGTTCTGGATGTGGTGGGATTCCGAATAATCCCGTTTCACGCATCGCGCACAAAACAAAAGGCCGGCATTGCCGGCCTTTCGTGTGTCATGACGACGGAGATCAGCGCGAGAGTTCGATCAGGTTCGAGCTGACCCAGCCCTTGTTGCCAAGTTCGTCCTCGACTTCCCACATCGCGCCGTCCTTGTTGCCGGTGGGGTAGAGCATCATGCCCGGATCGAGATCGCGCACCGCGCCGCCCTTGCCATTGGACTGCTTGAGCAGGCGGCCGGGCTTGTTCACGGTCACGGCCTGCTGCGCGTTGGCGGCGGAGGCGTTCTCGGGCAGGCCGCCCAGTTCGGCGACGAGGTCGGTGTAGGCCTGCAGGTAGGCGAGCGTCATCACCTGGCCGATCTCGGTGTTCGAGTAGCTCGACACGCCCACGCCGCCGGCGAGGGTACTCGACAGCCAGCCGGAACCGCCGCCGCTGAAGCCGATGTCGGTCTTGGTGGCATGGCCTTCGGCCATCGCCAGCTGCTCGGACGAGCGCATGTCGGTGACGGTCAGCAGCACGTCGGCGGTCTTTTTCTTCAGGTCGACCCCGCCCAGGATGCGGCCGGCGCGGCCGCCGAGCAGCCCGCCCAGCGCGCCGCCGATGTTGGTGCCGCCGGCGTCGGAATTCTTGGAGATCAGGTCGGGCACCAGGGCGTAGTCGGCCGCCTTCATCTGGCCCTTGCCCAGGTTGGAACGGTTGCGCAGCTCACCGCTGGAGGCGAGATCGCGCTCGGCCTGCATCGCCGCCAGGCCCTTGCCGCGGTCGACCAGGGTGAAGCACTTGGATTTGCTGACGAATAGCTTGATCAGCGCAGCCGGCGATTCGAGCTGGTAGGAGGACCACCAGTGGTTTTCCGGCTCGAGCACGGTGATCGTGCCCAGTTTCTTGCCGCAGGTGGGGATCTGCGTGGTCTTCTCGGAGCGCTCCTGTTGCGCGCTCTTTCTGGCGAAGGCGTCCTGGCTGGTGAGCAGCAGACAGCAGCACGCGATGGCCAGCGCGTGGCCAGTGAAGGTTTTCATTCTGTTACTACCCCTATGTCCCAATGAAAAAACGAACGATGTGTTCAACTTCCTGTTGCCCGCGAACCCTGGCGCGATCTTGGGATCACGCCCCCCTGGCCGCATAATCGAGGCATGAACATCATATCCGATAACCCCGAGCACGGATTCCAGTTCCCGGGCGAGTTCGAGATCACCGCGATGGGCGCGGCGAGCGCGGGACTGGAAACGGAAATCCCCAGGTTGCTGACCGCCGCCGGCATCGACGTGCTGCACGAAACCATCAGCTGGCGCGAATCCAGCGGTGGCAGGTTCGTCTCGGTGAAGCTGCGCTTTCGTGCCGACAGCCGCGTCCAGTACGAGGCCGCGCACGAGGCCCTGCGCGCGCACCCGGAAGTGAAATGGACGCTGTAGGCGCCATCGGAACGGAGTTGCGTCACGCCGTGGTCCGCGACCTTGGCCGGCAGCCCTACGAGCCGGTCTGGCGCGCGATGCAGCGTTTCACCGATGCGCGCGGCGAGGGCACGCCCGACGAGTTGTGGGTGGTCGAGCACGATCCGGTCTTCACGCTCGGCCAGGCCGGGAAGGACGAACACGTGCTGATGCCGGGCGAGATTCCGGTGCTGCACGTCGATCGCGGCGGCCAGGTCACCTATCACGGGCCGGGGCAGATCGTGGTCTACCCGCTGCTCGACCTGAAGCGTCTGAAAGTGGGCGTGCGCGACTACGTCACCCGCATCGAACAGGCCATCATCGACACCCTGGCCATCTGGAACATCCATGCCGAACGCCGCGACGGCGCGCCCGGCGTGTACGTGAATGAGGCCAAGGTCGCCGCCCTCGGCATCCGCGTGCGCCGCGGCTGCACCTTCCACGGGCTGGCCTTCAACGTGGCGATGGATCTGGAGCCGTTCCACCGCATCAACCCCTGCGGCTACGCCGGGCTGCAAGTGACCTCGGTGCTAGACTTGGGCGGACCGTCCGGCCTGGACGCCGTCAAGGCGCCGCTGCTGGCCGAGCTGGGCCGCCAGTTCGGGCTCGAACTGCACGCCGAGCCGCGTTTGCCCGATCTGTCGCAAGCCGCCTGAGCCTGTCGCCAGGCGCCGCTTCTGATTCCCGAGATTCCGATGAGCGAAACCACCCCCCGCGCGATTCCCCTCCAAGTCGTCTCCGCCGATGCGGCGCAACAGGCGAGTCCGCTGCAGGCGGGAGTGAAACAAGTCGCCGGCGACAAGATCGCGCGTTCGCCGGTGCAATTCGTCGACGCGCCCGTGCTGCGCAAGCCATCGTGGATTCGCGTGCGCATTCCCAGCAACGGCGCGGTGGCCGCGCTCAAGGCCAAGCTGCGCGAGAACCGCCTGGTCACGGTCTGCGAGGAAGCGAGCTGCCCCAATATTCACGAATGCTTCGGCCACGGCACCGCCACCTTCATGATCCTCGGCGAGGTCTGCACGCGCCGCTGCAGCTTCTGCGACGTCGCCCACGGCCGCCCCAAGCCGCCCGATCCGTTCGAGCCGGTGAATCTGGCCAACACCATCGCCGACATGGGACTGAAATACGTGGTGGTGACCAGCGTCGACCGCGACGACCTGCGTGACGGCGGCGCCCAGCACTTCGTCGACTGCATCGCCCAGATCCGCGCCAAGACGCCGAACACCAAGATCGAGATCCTCACGCCGGACTTCCGCGGCAAGGGCCGCATGGAGCGCGCGCTGGAAATCCTGGCCACCAATCCGCCGGACGTGTTCAACCACAACGTCGAGACCGTGCCGGACCTGTACCGCAACGTCCGCCCCGGCGCCGATTACCAGTGGTCGCTGACCCTGCTACAGCAGTTCAAGCGCCAGCATCCGGAGGTGCCCACCAAGTCCGGCATCATGCTGGGGCTGGGCGAAACCATGGAGCAGGTACAGGCCACGCTGCGCGACCTGCGCGCGCACGATGTGGACATGGTCACCATAGGCCAGTACCTGCAGCCCAGCGCGCACCACCACCCGGTGCTGCGCTACTGGACGCCGGAGGAGTTCAAGGCGCTGGAGACCTACGGCATGTCGCTGGGCTTCACCCACGTCGCCTCGGGGCCGCTGGTGCGCTCCTCCTATCATGCCGACCGGCAGGCGGCCGAGGCAGGCGTCGCCGCCTGAGCCTGAATGGGAGCGGGGCGAGGCTCCGCACGAGGACGATCCGCCTACGTTTCATTCACAACCGTTCCAATCGCCACGGGTAGAGTGGTCCAAGGCGCAACTTTCGGACTGTTGCGTCGTCTAAACCGGACCCTATAGTGGTACTACCGTCCGTGGCGCATTCGATTGGCTCCGGACACCCTCCAGCCCGGCTCCGCCGGGTTTCCAGGGCCGCAGCGGCGCCTCCACACGTTCGCCGACGCGGCCCATCATCGAGTGAACGCATGAATCTGTCCCGCCCGCTGTCCATTTCCCTGATTGCCCTGGCCCTCTCGGTACCACTGGTGCTGATGGCGCGCGGCGAAGACAAGGCCATTCCCTCGTCCGCCAGCGCCGATCAGGCCACCACGTCCAAGCTGGTCTACGGACTGCTGTCCGACAGCCGCTACGCGTATCGCCCCGGTTCGCTGGACGCGCATCTGTCGGGGGACATCTTCAAGCGTTATCTCGAGGCGCTCGACGGCAGCAAGGTGTTCTTCACCGCCGCCGACATCGCCAAGTTCGAGCCCTACAAGAACACCCTCGGCGATTCCGTCAAGAACGGCCAGCTCGATCCGGCCTTCGCCATCTTCGCCGTCTACAAGCAGCGCGTGAGCCAGCGCCTCGCCTATGCGCGCGCGCTGCTCAATCAGGACATCTTCGACTTCAACGGTAACGACCGTTGGTACTACGAACGCAAGGACGCGCCGTGGGCGAAGGACGAGGCCGAACTCGACGCGCTGTGGAAACAGTCCGTGCGCAACGACTGGCTGCGCCTGAAGCTGGCCGGCAAGAAGCCGGAGGACATCCGCAAGACGCTCGACAAGCGCTACGCCAACAACGCTTCGTCGATCGCCCAGCTCGACGGCAACGACGCGTTCTCCAGCTTCCTCAATGCCTACGCGTCCTCGATCGATCCGCATACCGACTACTTCGATCCGCGCGAGGCCGAACGCTTCAACCAGAGCATGTCGCTGTCGCTGGAAGGCATCGGCGCGCAACTGCAGAAGCAGGACGACGTGGTGGTGATCCGCGAGCTGATCGTCGGCGGCCCCGCCGCGCTCAGCAAGAAGTTCAAGCCGGGCGATCGCATTGTCGGCGTCGGCCAGGGCACCAGCGGCACGATGGAAGACGTGATCGGCTGGCGCATTGACGACGTGGTCGAGAAGATCAAGGGCAAGAGCGGCACGCAGGTGCGCCTGGACATCGTGCCGGCCGAAGCCACGCTCGACAGCAAGCCGGTGCGCGTGGTGCTCACGCGCGCCCGCATCCGCCTGGAAGAGCAGGCGGCGAAATCGCAGATCCTCGATCTGCCCGCCGGCAACGGCGAGCCGCAGCGCCGCATCGGCGTGGTCAAGCTTGAAGCGTTCTATCAGGATTTCGATGGCCGCCGGAAGAACAACGGCGATTACGCCTCGGCCACGCGCGACGTGGCGAAGCTGCTGCAGCAGTTCAAGGCGCAGAAGGTCGACGGCGTGGTGCTGGACCTGCGCAACAACGGCGGCGGTTCGCTCAACGAAGCGGTGGAACTCACCGGCCTGTTCATCGACAAGGGCCCGGTGGTGCAGGTGCGCGAATCCGGCGGTCGCGTCGGCGTGGACAGCGACGACGAGTCCGGTGTTTCCTGGGACGGCCCGCTGGCCGTGCTGGTCAATCGCGGCTCCGCGTCCGCTTCGGAAATCTTTGCGGGCGCCATCCAGGATTACGGCCGCGGTCTGGTGATCGGCGAGACCACCTTCGGCAAGGGCACCGTGCAGAACCTGGTCGACCTCGACCGCTGGCCCGGCAACGAACAGAAGCGCTACGGCCAGGTGAAGCTGACCATCGCGCAGTTCTTCCTGCCCGGCGGCAGCAGCACGCAGAACAAGGGCGTGGTGCCGGACATCCAGTTCCCGGTGATGGTCGACGCCTCCAAGTTCGGCGAGAGCACCTACGACAACGCCTTGCCGTGGACCCGCATCGCCGGCGTGCCGCACACGCAGTACGGCAACTTCGCGATCCTGCTGCCCAGGCTCGATACCCTGCACAAGGCGCGCGTGGCGAACGACAAGGAATTCCAGTGGGTCGAGGAAGACGTCGCCGAATTCCGCGCCGAGGAAGCGAAGAAATACATCTCGCTCAACGAAGCCGAGCGCCGCGCCGAGCGCGATCGTCAGGACGCCAAGCGCAAGTCGCGTCAGGAGCAGCGCAAGGCGCTTGGTCTGCCGCTCGATCCGCTGGCCGACGATGCCGCCGACGATGGCCTGACGTACAGCGAACGCGACATCGCCAAGGACGCAGCGCGCGAGAAGGCGGCGGAGAAGGCACCTGATCCGCTGCTGCGCGAATCCGCGTCGATTCTCGGCGATGCGATCCAGCTGCTGCACAACGATCGCACGCTGGCCGGACAGGTGTTGCCTGAAGCGAAAACGCCGGGACATTGGGCTGACTGATCGCTGTCGGATCAGGTTTTCTTCTCCCGCATGAGCGAGGGAAGGACAGTGCAAGAATCGGATAGCGGGCGCCTCGGGCGCCCGTTATCGTTCATGCCGTGGACAAAATCAACGACAAACTAGAACGCGCCCGCAAACTGCTCGAAGGCGACGATCTCTCGCTCGCCGAACTGGCCGGCGCGGTAGGCCTGAGCGCTTCGCATCTGCAGCGGCGTTTCCGCGCGCAGTTCGGCCTCAGCCCGGCCGAATACAGCGCGCAGCGCAAACTCGAACTGCTGAAGGCGGCCTTGCGCGAAGGCGACGACATCAGTGGCGCGCTTTACGACGCCGGCTACGGCTCGCCCTCGCGCGTGTACGAGGGCGGCGCGGTCAAGCTCGGCATGACGCCCGCGCGCTATCGCGCCGGCGGCGCCGGTGAAGCGATCCGCTGGAGCGTCATCGACACCGCGCTGGGCCGTGCGCTCGTCGCCGCCACCGAGCGCGGAATCTGCATGGTCGAGGTCGTGGCCTCTTCGGGCGAGAATGCCGAACTCGAAGCGAAACTGCGCACCGAATTCCCGAACGCGAACCTTGAGCGCGTCGATGCCGGACGCGACGAATTCCTGGCCCCGCGCGTGCGCGCGGTGGCGGATGCACTCGCAGGCAAACGCACGCAGGTGCCGGTCGATCTGCTCGGCACGGCGTTCCAGAAGCGCGTTTGGGATGCACTGATGAAGATCCCGGCCGGACAGACGCGCAGCTATGCCGAAGTCGCGGCGGGGCTGGGCGAGCCGCGCGCCACGCGCGCGGTCGCCAGTGCCTGCGCGCACAACCGCATCGCGGTGATCGTGCCCTGTCATCGCGTGATTCGCGGCGACGGTTCGCTCGGCGGTTATCGCTGGGGCTTGCCGCTGAAGGACCGCCTGCTGCAGCGCGAGCATGCCGGCCGCGGCAATGCGGCCTGATGCTTCGCCGGCGCGGTCCTACTTGCGCCGGCGCGGCGGCGGCCGGGTCGGTAGCTGCAGGCCCAGCTTCACCGTGTCGAACACGAACCGGGTGTCGTAGCGCTTGATGTTGCCCTCGTCGTAGAACAGGCGCTCGGCGACCTCGCGGCAATGGGCGATGCTGGTGGTGGCCAGGATCACCAGATAATCCCAGTCGCCGGCCAGCACGTAGCACTGCTGCACTTCCGGCGCGGCGCGCATGCGGGCATGGAAGGCGGTGTGTTTCTTGGCCGATTCGCGTTCCAGCGTCACCAGCACGGCGGCCAGGGTGAGATTGCCGAGTTGCGCCGGATCGAGCACCGCCACCTGACGCAGCAGCCCGCTCTTGCGATAGCGCGTCAGCCGGCGCTGCACGGCGCTCGCTGATAGGCCGACCGCATCGCCGAGCACCGACAGCGTGGTGTCGGCGTCGCGCTGCAGCAGCTCGAGCAGCTTGTGGTCGAACTCGTCGAGAATCGGAGGTGTCGCTGCCATGAATCGTCCTCAAGCCAGCTATGCAAAATTTTCGCGTTTGGATGCACGAAATTTCAAGCAGTGTGCTTGCTGTCCCGCTAGTCTGCACCCATGGAGCTGTTGAAACCGATCGCGCGCCGCGCGACTCGCAGCTCCGACTCTGGAACCCCACATGTCTGCCTCTTCCGTCTCCGCCATGCCGCGCGGCCTAGCCGTCGCGCTCGCGCTTGCCGCCGTGTACGTGGTCTGGGGGTCGACCTACCTCGGCATTCGCTTCGCGCTCGAAGGCGGATTCCCGCCTCTGCTGATGGGAGGCATCCGCTTCCTGATCGCCGGCAGCTTGATGTATGCCGTCCTGCGGCTGCGCGGCATGCCGGCGCCGACGCTACGGCAGTGGCGCAACAGCGCCTTGATGGGCGTGTTGCTGCTGGGTGGCGGCAATGGCTTGGTGTGCATCGCGGAGCAGTCGGTGTCCTCGGGCCTGGCCGCGATGGCGGTGGGTTCGGCACCGCTGTGGATCGGTCTGTTCTCGGCGATGCGCGGCCAGTCTCCGACACGCATCGAATGGCTGGGGCTGGGCATCGGCTTCGTGGGCGTGCTGTGGCTCAACGCCGGTGGCAGCCTCACGGCGACGCCGTGGGGGCTGGTGGCGTTGCTCGTGGCCTCGGTGGTGTGGGCATTCGGTTCGGTGTGGAGCCGAGGCCGCGATCTGCCCACGCCCTTCATGGGCGCGGCGGCGCAGATGCTGTGCGGCGGTGCCGTGATGCTGGTGGTCGGGTTGCTGTTGGGCGAACGCTTCGCGGCGGTGCCCACGCCCAAGGCGCTGGCGTCGGTGGGCTATCTGCTGTTGTTCGGTTCGCTGATCGGGTTCTCCGCGTACATCTGGTTGCTGCACAACGTGCGTCCGGCGCTGGCCGGCAGCTACGCCTACGTCAATCCGGTGATCGCGGTGGTTCTCGGTGTGATGCTGGCGGGTGAACGCTTCACCGCGCACGACATCGGTGCGATGGCTGTGATCCTGCTCGGCGTGGTCGCGATCACGCTCGGCAAACTGCGCGCGCAGAAGCAGACGGTGACGACGCAGCGCCCCGCCGAGGAAACGGCATGACGCCCACGCTCGCCCTCGATCGCCGCGGTTTGTGGACCGCGGCCGCTTCCTTCGTGCTCTGGGGTTTGATGCCGTTGTACTGGCATGCCCTGAAGGCGGTGCCGTCGCTGCAGATCGTGCTGCATCGCGTGGTGTGGAGCACGATCCTGGTCGTCGGCTGGCTGTGCTGGAAGCAGGGCGTGCAATGGTGGCGTGCGTTGCTGTCGCAGCCGCGCGTCGCCGGCTTGCTGGCGTTGAGCGGAACGCTGATCGCGTTCAACTGGAGCCTGTACATCTGGGCGGTGAACGCGGGGCATGTCGTGGAGACGAGTCTCGGTTACTTCATCAATCCGCTGCTCAACGTGGTGCTGGGCGTGCTGTTGCTGCGCGAGAAGCTGACGTCGGCGCAGTGGCTGGCGGCGGGGATCGCGACGATCGGCGTGCTGTGGCTGACGTTCAACTACGGCAGTTTTCCGTGGATCGCGTTGGCGCTGGCCGGCTCGTTCGGGTTGTACGGACTGGTGCGCAAGATAGTGGCGGTGGATTCGATTCCCGGGCTCGGGATCGAGAGCCTGTATCTATTCCTGCCGGCGCTCGCTCTGTTGGTGTGGAGCGAGACGCATGGGGCCGGTCAGTTCTTCTCCGCCGGATGGGGCACCGGGATGGATGCGCTACTGGTGCTGGCGGGCGCGCTGACGGCGTTGCCGTTGATCGGGTTCGCTTATGCGGTGCGGCGGGTGCCTTATTCGATCATCGGGTTGATGCAGTACATTGCGCCGACGTTGCAGTTCTTGATCGGGGTGTTTGTGTTGCATGAGCCGTTTGATCGGGATCGGTTGATTGGGTTTGTGTTTATTTGGATCAGTTTGGCCATTTTTGCTGGTGAGGGGTGGTGGCGGTCGCGGCGGCGGGTAGTGGCTGAGGCGACGTAGCCTTCGCTCGTCATCCCAGCGGAAGCTGGGATCCATTTGGCTGTTGCCGTTGCCGTTGCTCGTCATTCCCGCGAAGGTGGGTTTTTAACAGCCGAATGGCTGGTCATCCAGTGTCTTTGCTCTTGGCTGTTGCTGTCGAAAATCAAAAGCGTTTCGTCCGCTACGCGGCCGAGTTCATTTCTTTTGGTAAGCCCCAAAAGAAATGAACTCGCCCCTTCAGGGGCGAAACGCCTTTGCTCCTACCAATGGCAAGCAGCGAAGAACCGAAAGCTCAACCTTCCGGACAAGGCCCACCAGCATCAGCCCAAGTCTTGAACGCCGCCACAAACTGATCATGCGGCACCGACACCGGCTTGCGTTCGCCACCCGGCTGCCACCCCCACAACACCAGCTTGTCCTCGCTGACATGCTTGAGCAGCGCGGCGAAGTCGCGGTCGCCGTTCTTCGACTTGTCCTGGATCATCTCGCACAGTTCCTTCGCCGGCAGTCCGATCCAGGCCATCTTGTGATCGGGCGGGGGCAGGTGCCAGTTCGGTGCGCCGGGCGGGGCATGCGGGCCGTAGCTGGCGGGGGAGTTCTGCACGCCGTGGCAGGTGCTGCAAGGCAGGCCGGGCGCGCCCTTGCCTTCGGGGCCGCGGACGACGCTCATGGCGTGCGGGGTCTGGGCATCGAACTGCAGCGGCTGGTCACCGGGGATGTGGCAGTTGCTGCAGCGCGGATGCTGGAACACTTTCTCGACGGTGGCGAAGGCTTCGATCGCCTTGGCCTTCTGTTCCGGGCTGACGCGTTGGCCGCAGGCGGCGAGGGCGAGCACGGCGAGACACAGTAGGGCGGAACGCTTCATCGTCGTTCTCCTCTTCAAGCTTTCGTCGCGGGCGTGGCTGCAAGCTGCAATGGCAGTTCGCGCAGTCGCTGTCCGGTGAGCGCGAACACCGCGTTCGCCACCGCCGGTGCGATCGGCGGCGTGCCGGGTTCGCCGACGCCCCCCATTTTTTCCGTGCTCGGCACGATGTGGACTTCCACCACCGGCATCTCGTGCATGCGCAGGACGGTGTAGTCGTGGTAGTTGGATTCCTGCACGCGACCTTCCTTGAAGGTGAGCTTGGAGTGCAGGGCGGCACCGAGGCCGAAGGCGATGCCGGATTGCATCTGCGCTTCCACGGCACTGGGGTTCACGGCGAGGCCGCAGTCGATCGCGCAGACCACGCGATGTACCTTGATTGTGCCGTCTTCCACCGAGACTTCCGCCGCCTGCGCGACGTAGCTGCCGAAGGATTCGTGCACGGCGATGCCCTTGCCGCGGCCTTTCGCCAGCGGCTTGTCCCAGCCGAATTTCTCGGCGGCGAGGTTCAGCGCGGCGAGATGGCGTGGATGGTCCTTGAGCAGCGTGCGGCGGTATTCGAGCGGGTCCTTGCCGGCGGCGTGCGCGAGTTCGTCGACCAGGCTCTCCATCACGAAGCCGTTGTAGCTGTGGCCGACCGAACGCCACCACAGCACCGGGATGCCGGTGTCCGGCGAGTGCAGGTCGACGCGATGCGCCGGCGTGCCCGCCAGGTATGGCGAATCGGCGACACCTTCCACGGAAGTGGCATCGACGCCGTTCTTGATCATCGCCGACGCGAACGGCGTGCCGGCGATGATCGACTGCCCGACCAGGGTCTGCAGCCATGCGATCGGCTTGCCGTCGGCGTCGAGGCCGACCTTGGCATGCTGCACGTAGGCGGGGCGGTAGTAGCCGCCGCGGATGTCGTCCTCGCGCGACCAGACCGTCTTCACCGGCGCCTTCGCGGCTTTCGCCACTTCGACCGCTTCGGTGACGAAATCGGAGGCCGGCGTGGCGCGACGGCCGAAGCCACCGCCGAGGAAGGCGGTATGGACGAAGACCTGTTCCGGCTTCAAACCGGTGATCCTGGCGCCGACTTGCTGATCGATGGTCTGGAATTGGGTACCGGTCCAGATTTCGCACTTGTCGCTGTCGATCTTCACCGTGCAGTTGAGCGGCTCCATCGGCGCATGCGCGAGATAGGGCACCGCATATTCGACTTCCACGGTTTTCTTCGCGTTCGCCATTGCGGCGACGGCATCGCCCGCCTGCGCGGCGACCGCGCCGAGTGTGGTCGCCAGCTTGGTGAACTGATCGCGCAGGGCGGCGGTGTCGAGCGTCGCGTGCGGGCCGAGGTCCCATTCGACCTTCAGCGCATCGCGGCCGAGCTTGGCGGCCCAGTAGTGATCGGCGATCACGGCCACGCCGCTCGGCACCTGCACCACGTCGCGCACGCCAGGCACCGCTTTCGCCGCGGTGGCATCGAAGGACTTCACCTTGCCGCCGAACACCGGCGAGCGCGCCACCACGGCGGTGCGCAGGCCTTCGAACTGCACGTCCATGCCGAACTGGGCACGGCCGGTGATCTTTTCCGGCGTGTCGAGGCGGTTGGTCGGCTTGCCGATGATCTTCCAGTCCTTCGGTTCCTTGAGCTTCAGCGATTTCGGATCGGGTGCCGTTAGCTTTGACGCTTCGTCGGTGAGTTCGCCGTAGCGCAGGCGTTGATCGCCGGCGATGACGTGGCCGTTCTCGGTGCGGATCTGGTCGGCCGGTACTTTCAGGCGCGCGGCGGCGGCCTGCACGAGCAGGGCGCGTGCGGTGGCGCCGGCCTGGCGGTAGCGGTCGAATTCGCTGTAGGTCGTGGAGGAACCGCCAGTCATCTGGATGCCGAACAACGTGCTCTTGTAGGGATCGCCAGCGGGCGCGTGCTCGACCTTGATCTTCGACCAGTCTGCGTCGAGCTCCTCGGCGATCAGCATCGGCAGCGTGGTCCAGATGCCCTGGCCCATTTCCGAGTGGGCCAGCAGCACGGTCACGCTGTCGTCGGTGCCGATGCGCAGGAAGGCGTTGGGCGCGAAGGCGGTTGCGGCCGCGGCCGGTTCCTGCGCCAGGGCGAAGCGCTTCGCGCCGGGGACCACGAAGCCGATCACCAGGCCGCCGCCGACAAGCGCGCTGGTCTTGAGGAAGTTGCGACGGGCCGGATCGAGGACTGCGTTCATGAGAACCTCCAGATTCCCTTCTCCCGCTTGCCGGATCGAAGTCGCCACAAGCGGTTGAGGGGTGGCCCGTAGGCCGGATGAGGGAGACGGAGTCAGGGTGTGCGGTGTTCGAGGATGTCGGGCCGCGCCCCTCACTCCAACCTTTCTCCTGCGTGCAGGGAAAAGGCTTTGGATGGAATCAGGTGTTCAGTTCGGCCGCGCGATGCACCGCGGCGCGGATGCGCTGGTAGGTGCCGCAGCGGCAGAGGTTGCCGGACAGTGCCTGGTCGATGTCGGCATCGGTCGGCTTGGGCACCTGTGCCAACAGCGCGGCGGCCGACATGATCTGGCCGGACTGGCAGTAACCGCACTGCACCACGTCGAGTTCGGCCCAGGCCTTCTGCACCGGATGGGTGCCGTCCGCCGACAATCCTTCGATGGTGGTGATCTTCTTGCCTTCCACGGCCGAGACCGGCGTGACGCAGGCACGCAGCGGCGCGCCGTCGATGTGGACGGTGCAGGCGCCGCATTGCGCGATGCCGCAACCGAACTTGGTGCCGGTCATGCCGAGCAGATCGCGCAGCACCCAAAGCAGCGGCATGTCGGCCGGCGCGTCGACTTCGCGCTCGGTCCCGTTGACGTGCAGTTTCATGGTCGTCTCCCTGGCGACGGCTGGGGTGACGGGATGTTACCCCCGCTGGCATCCGACTGGTGTGATCGGGGGATCACCAGGGAATGTGCGCGAATGGGGGCGGGACACCGCCGCCGAATGTAAGGAGATTGCCATGCGACACTATCGCGCGCTCACGCCGGGATAGCCTGATCCTGCAAGAATCCGGCACGATCCTGCAAAGCATCGCGGCCGGTCATGCGGTCGGCCGCGATGCCGCAGCGCATCAACGCGCCGCGGTGCGCGCGTCGGTCGTTGACGGGCAGGGCATGCCGGCTTCGGCCCAGGCTTCCAGCGCCTTGACGAACTCGGCGTGGCTGATCGGTGGGGTGCTGCGATGGGCGCCGGGATTCCACGCCCACAATACCAGCGGATCGGTGTGGCTGCCGTAGGCGCCCATGTGCTCGACCACGGACTTGGCGGTGGTGCGATGGCCGTTGCGCTCGGGATCCTTGAGCTGTTCGCAGATCTGCGCCTTCGACAGCCCTTCCCATTTCATCGATGCCGGCGCCAGCTGCCAGTTCGGCGTGCCGGGCACGCGACCGTCGGCGGTGTTGCTGGCCTGGTGGCAGGTCTGGCATTGCAGGGTCGGCGCGCCGTGGCCACCATCGTGCGCGCTGGTGCCGCCGGTGCCGCGCACCACCAGTTGGGTATGGCGGATGCCGGCGTCGGTCTGGCGCGGGAAGTCGACCTGATGGCAGTTCATGCAGCGCGGATGCATGACCACGCTGGCGATCGGATCGAACAGCGCAGGATCGCTGACGGACTTGGCAGGCTTGGGGGCGTTTTCCGCAGCGATGGCCATTGCAGCGGCGACGGCGGAGACGATCCCGAGCAGGGCGACGATGCGCAGCGGGCGATTGCGTACGTTCATGGCGTCCTCCTCAGGCGATCTGCAGGTGGTGTTTGAGCGGCAGGGTGCGCAGGCGCTGGCCAGTGGCAGCGAAGATCGCGTTGGCGAGCGCCGGCGCGACACATTCGGTGCCGGGTTCCCCGCAACCGGAGGGCGGCGCGTCGCTGTTGACCAGATGCACATCGATCCTCGGCGTCTGGTACATGCGCAGCACCGGGTAATCGTCGTAGTTGTTCTGCTCGACGACACCGTCCTTCAGCGTGATTTCCTGGAACAGCGCGCCAGACAGGCCGAAGATCACGGCCGATTCCACCTGCGCCCTGACCAGATCGGGATTGATCACCACGCCGCAATCGATCACAGCCACCACCCGGTGCACGGTGAGCCGCTTGTCGGCATCGACGCTCACCTCGATGACCTGGCCGGCGAAGGAACCGTAGGAAGCATGCGCGGCGATACCGCGATGCACGCCCTTGGGCAAGGGTTTGTCCCAGCCCGCGGCGCTGGTGACGACGTCGAGCACGCCGAGCAGGCGCGTGTTTTTCGGGTCGTCCTTGAGATGGTCGCGTCGAAACTGATAAGGATCCTTGCCGGCGGCGTGCGCCAGCTCGTCGATGAAGGTTTCGACGATGAAGCCGTTGAAGGAGTGGCCGACCGAACGCCACCACCACTGCGGAATGTCGGACTTGGGCTGGTGGATGCTGAAGTGCATGTTCGGCACGGCGTAGGGCATGTCCTCCGCGCCTTCGCTGTTCGACGGATCGATGCCGTTCTTCATCGCCGCCTCGAACGGCGTGCCCGGCAGGAACGCCTGCGCGGCGTGACGGTCGCTCCACGACGACAACCGGCCGTGTTCGTCCAGCGTCGCGCTGAGGCGGGCATGCACGAACGGGCGATAGAAGCCGCCGTGAACGTCGTCCTCGCGCGTCCACATCAGTTTGACCGGGGCTTGGATGCCGGCCGCGCGCGCGGCCTTGGCCACTTCCGCCGCTTCCGCCGCGATCGGCGGATTGGTGCGCCGGCCGAAGCCGCCGCCGACCAGCATGGTGTGGAGCTTCACCTGCTCCGGCTTCAGCCCGAGCACCTGCGCGATGGCCAACTGGTCGCCGCTCTGCCACTGCGTGCCGATCCAGACCTCGCAGCCGTCATCCTTCAGGTCGACCACGGCGTTGTACGGCTCCATCGGCACGTGCGCGAGGAACGGGAACGGGAATTCGGCCGTCAGGGTCTGCTTGGCGTTCTTTTGCGCGGCGGCGATGTCGCCATCGTTGCGCGCCACCAGCGCGCCCGGCGCATCCATCAGCTTGGCGTAGTCGGCGCGCATCTGCGCGGTGGAGCGGCGCTCGCCGGCGGTCGGGTCCCAATCGACGACGAGAGCGTCGCGTCCTTTCTTGGCCGACCAGTAATCCTTGGCGATGATGGCGATGCCGGTGGGAATCTGCAGCACATCGACCACACCGGGCACCGCTTTCGCCTGCTTGGCGTCGAAGCTTCGCAGCTTGCCGCCAAATACCGGCGGCCGCACGCGCATCGCGGTCAACATGCCCGGCAGATAGACGTCGAGGCCGAACTGGGCGCTGCCGTCGACCTTGATCGCCGCATCCATCCGCTGCCGCGGCTTGCCGATGATCTTGAAATCCTTGCGGTCCTTGAGCTTGAGTGTGTCGAGCGCGGGCGCGGGCAGCGCCGCTGCTTCGTCGACCAGTTCGCCGTAGCGCGCGCTGCGCTTGCCGGCATCGTCATGGACCTTGCCGGCTTCGGTACGCAGACTCGCGGCATCCACGCCCCAGCGCTTGGCGGCGGCGGCGACCAGCAACGCACGCGCGGCGGCGCCGGCCTGACGCTGCTGCATGTATTCCGAACCGGTCGACATGCTGCCGCCGGTGATCTGGGTGTGGAACACCGGCTGGTTGTAGGCCGGATCGGCCGGCGCCTGCTCGTAGCGCACGCGCGACCAGTCGGCGTCGAGTTCCTCGGCCACCATCATCGAGATCGCCGTCAACGTGCCCTGGCCGAGTTCGGAATGGCCGACGATGACGGTAACCTGATCGTCGGGAGTGATGCGCACGAAGGCGTTCGGTTGCAGTGGTTTTCCGCCGGCAGTTTCCGCCGCCATCGCTGCGCGTCCGCTCGGCACGAGGTGGAAGCCGATCAGCAGGCCACCACCGGCCACGGCGGTCGCCTTGAGGAAGCGGCGGCGCGAGGTGCCGGGTGCGTCGAGAGGTGTCTTGGTATCGTCTTTCATGGCGCTACCTCCTCAGGCTGCGTTGTCGGCGATCTCATGGATCGCACGGCGGATGCGTGGATACATGCCGCAGCGGCAGATGTTTCCCGACATCGCCTCGTCGATGTCGCGATCGTTCGGCTTGGGGTTGAGGGTGAGTAGCGCCGTGGCCGCCACCACCTGGCCGGACTGGCAGTAGCCGCATTGCGGCACGTTCAATGCCACCCAGGTGTCCTGCACCTTCTTGCCGACCGGCGTGGCGCCGATGCCTTCAACAGTGGTGATCTGCTTGCCGGCGGCGGCGGAGGCCGGCATCACGCAGGCGCGGCGCGGGCTGCCGTCAACCAGCACGGTGCAGGCGCCGCACAACGCCGCGCCGCAGCCGAACTTGGTGCCGGTCATATGCAGATCGTCGCGCAGCACCCAGAGCAGGGGCTTGTCTTCGGGGGCGTCGACGCTGTGTTCCTTGCCGTTGATGTTCAACGTGATGGCCATGGCTTTCTCCGGATGGACGGTTGGCTAGGCGGCCGCGGCCAGCGATGTGCGACTGCGGCATTTTTGTTCGTCAAGAATGGTGATGCCTGCGCATCACCGTCTGTGACCCGATGCCGGATATGATGGCCACGGGACTTGGATGAGGGCTTCCAAAATGTCCACGATGCTTGCAAATTCTCCGGACGATGTTTCCGTGGAGACCGCAGACATCAATCCCCGCACCGAAACGCTCGCTGCCTGGCCTGGGCTCGAACTGTCGCTGCTTTCGGAGCAGATTCTTTCGCCGACCGATTGGGCGATCCACGGCGAGGAACACACGCTGATCGTGCATTTCGAAGGCGAGATGCACGATCTGGTGGCCGAGATCGAAGGGCACGAAGCGCGACGCATGCCGACGGCGGTCGGCGATGTGTTGCTGATTCCCGCCGGCCGCAAGTACGCGAGCCAAGCTCGCGGCGGTGGTTACCGTTGCGCCGAGATCCGCATCGCGCCGGAGTATTTCGAGGAACTCACCGGGCGCGCGCGCGATTTCCACGACATCCCGCCGCGGCTGATGCATCGCGACGAATTCCTCTACTTCGCCGCGCAGCGGCTCGCCGAACAGGTAGGCCGGGACGATGATCTGTCGAGGATGATGAGTGCCTCGCTGAGCCAGATGATCGGGCTGCATCTGCTCGACAAGTACGGCGGCGCGGCCGCCGATGCATCGGCGCAGGGCGATTCGGCCGAATTATCTCCGCAGACACGGCAGTGGCTGGAGGACTACATCGAAGCGAATCTGTCGAAACGCATCGTTCTGGAAACGCTGGCCTCGCTGGCCGGGATGAGCGTGCACCGGCTCTTGGTTGCGTTCCGCGGCACCTTCGGCACCACGCCCGCGCAATACGTGATCCAACGGCGACTGGCACACGCCAGGGCGCTGCTCGCCGGGACGCGACAGAGCATCACCGCCATCGCCATGGCCACCGGCTTCGCCAGCCACAGCCACTTCACCACCGCGTTCAAGCGGCATGAAGGCGTCGCGCCGAACCAGTTCCGGCGCATGCGACGCTGAGTTTTGCGGACGGAGATACCGGGGGATAGGCATTCGAGGCTGGCCGGCGCTATCGTTGCCTCAGCCCCGTCCGCGTCGGAATTGCGCAAGCCTCATGTCTGAACATCGAATGGTGATGGAAGCGGCGCTGCAGGCCTTGCAGCGCGGCGATGCGGCGACGCTGGTGGTCGTGCTGGAGACCGAAGGCTCCACGTACGCGCGCGCGGGCGCGATGGCGCTGTTCGGCGCCAGCGACGGGCAAGTCGGTTGGCTCAGCGGGGGTTGTCTTGAACCGGCGATCGAGCGCATCGCCAGCGAGCCCGCACGGGAAGGGCAACTGCATTGGCTGGAAATCGACACGCGCGAGGACGAGGACATGCTGTCCGGTTCGGCGGTCGGGTGCCGTGGTCTGTTGCGTCTGGCGTTGCTGCCGCTGCGGCAGCTGCCGGATGCGGAAGCGCCGTTCGCCGCATGGCAGCGCGGGCGCGCGCCGCTGGACTTGAAGATCGATCGCGACGGCGCCGTTGCATGCATCGCAGCGGGAACGGTGCGCGATTGGCGCATCGCGACGACGACGGTGGCGTGGGGATCGACGACAACGGCGTGGTCGCTGCGCATCGATGCCCCACCCGAGGTGTTGGTGCTCGGTGCCGGCCCGGAAACGCCGATGTTGTTACCCCTGCTGCGCGAGATGGGCTGGAAGACCACGCTGGCCGAGCGTCGCGAACGCTGGCGCGGACAGGCGCGCTTCGCGGATCGGCATCTCGATGCCACGCCGGCGGATGCCGTGCGTGCGGACCAGGTGTTCGATGCCGCGCTGGTCATGCATCACAACTTCGAACTCGACCGCGAAGCGCTCGATGCGTTGGCGGCGAATGCAATTCCCTTCGTCGGTCTGCTTGGTCCGGTGCGCCGCCGAGAGGATCTGTTCCGCGTGCTGCCGGCATCGCATCGCGCCGTGTTGACGCCACGCCTGCGTTCGCCGATTGGCCTCAAGCTGGGCGGGCAGGGGCCACAAGCGATCGCGCTGAGCATCGCCGCGCAACTGCAGGCGTATCTGCATGAGGTGGAACCGGGGCGTGCGTCTGGCGAAGAACTCACCTCCAACCCTGATCCTCGTCCCGCCGAGGCGGTGGCTTGACCGCATCGCATGCCGCCATCGTGTTGGCGGCGGGTGGCAGCCGTCGCCTGGGGCGCCCGAAGCAATTGCTGCGGCGCGCGGACGAAACGCTGTTGCATCGCGCCGCGCGTCTGGCATCCGGGACGAATCCGCAACGCCTGCTGGTGGTGCTCGGCGCACATCGTGATGCTTGCGAGCTCGCGCTGGCGGACATCGCCTGCGAGATCGTCATCAATGAGGATTGGCAAAGCGGTATGGCCAGTAGTTTGCGCGCCGCCGCGGCCGCATTGGTCGGACATCGCGCGCCGACGTTGATCCTCGCCTGCGATCAATCGGCACTCGAAATCACACACCTCCAGCAATTGCTGACAGGTGCTGCCAGCGCATCATCGGGTTGCGCGGCGACATCGCACGCGGACAAGCGCGGAGTTCCGGCCGTGGTCACGCCGTCACTGCTGGCCGAGGCCGCGCGGTTGCAGGCGGATCACGGTCTCGGCGGACGCCTGCGATTGCTGCCCGACGACGCGGTGTGGACGCTGCGTGCGCCGGATCTGGAGTTCGATCTCGACACCGAAGCCGATGTCGAAAGCGCCATCGCCCGAGGCTGGCTCGATGCGGATCAGCCGTCGTAGCGCTTGGCTCAGCCCTTCGTCGCCAGCCAGATCGCCAGAGCGACTCCGAAGACCGCGACCACGAGCGCGGCAAGCCGATACCGGTGCGCTCGCACGCGCAGGCGACGCGCGAGCTCCTCGCTGATGGTCCTGGCTTCGGCGATCAACGGCGCGACCGTGCGCTCCGTTTCGGCATAGATCGCATCGGCTCGCGAAGGCTCGGCCTCCGCATGTGCGGCGGCGGCCTCGTAGTGCTGGAAGGCGCGCTTCTGCAGATCGTGCAGGCGTGCATCGAGCGCGCGAACGTCGAGATGCCGGATGCTGGGATTGTGGATGTCTTCGGTCATGCGGCTTTCTTTTCGGACACCGCGATCGTCGCACGAAACCGGGCCGGTTCGCCTTCGCACGCTGTACGCGTGCGAAGGCGATGTGCTGTTGCCAGCCTCACGCGCTGCGCAATGCTTCGGTGACCGGCAGGTGCGCCGCGCGCACGGCGGGGAACAGGCCGCCGATGAAACCGATCGCCATGGCCCACTTCACACCGGTCCACAGCAGTTGTGGTGAGACCTTGAACTGGAAGGTCAGCTGGCCGACGCCGCCGGCGATGGTGGAGGCGGTGTAGCCGTTGAAGATGAGCCAGGCCAGCAGGCCGCCAATCACGCCGCCGAGCAACGCCAGCAACAGCGTTTCCAGCATCACTGCCACCACCACTGGCACGCCGCGGAAGCCGATTGCGCGCAAGGTGCCGATTTCCCGCTGGCGTGCGGCGACGCTGGCGTACATGGTATTGAGCGCGCCGAACACCGCGCCAAGCGCCATGATCACGCCGACCACGATGCCGATCGCGCGCAAGACGGTGGTCATCTGTTCGGATTGCTTATTGAAATATTCGAGAGTGGTGGTTGTGTCCACATCCAGGCGCGGATCGTTGGCGAGCGCAGCCTTGAACCCTTTGAACGCGGCGGCGGAGCTCAGCTTGGCGGTGACCGAGCTGCGCGAGCTGCCACGGTTATAGGTGGACGCGACGACTTCGGCATCGCCCCATATTTCCGAATCCATGGCATCACCGGAATGGAAGATGCCGACCACGGTCCAGTCCTGGCTGCCGAGCTTGATTACATGGCCAGGTTCGAGTCCCGCGAACTGACGCTGCGCGCCGCTGCCGGCCACCAGCTCGCGGCGGCCGGTTTCGAATTTGCGGCCGGAAACGATCTTCACGGATGGACGCACAGCCCAGGCCTGATCGCCCACGCCGCGTACCTGCACGCTGCCATCATCACCGCTGCCGTCCTTCAACGGCAGATTGGCGGCTACGATCAGCTCGGGCGAGATCAATGCGCGGCCTTGCGCGTCACGGGCGACGCCGGGCGCGTCGTTGATGGCGACGATGCTGTCGCGGCTGAGCGTGGACATCACCTCGGCCGCGGAAGCACCGCGCATCACGATGGCGCTGTCCTCGCTGCCGCTCTTGCGCAACGTTTCCCGATAACCTTCGGCCATCGCCAGCAGCGCCACCAATACGCCGACTACGCCGGCGATGCCGATTACCACCACCAAGGAAGCGGCGATGCGCTGCTTCAGCGTACTGAGGCCAACTTGGGTGACAGATCCGGTCTGTTGGCCGCGCCGGGTGAACAGCAGCCACAGCACGAACAGGACCGCGATGCCGAGCAGGATGTACCACGGCAGCATCAACCAGGCCGCGATGCTGACCAGTACGGTCAAGATGAGAAGAAAAACGCGCAGAAATGTCTTCATGTCAATTTCTCCTCAGCGTCCGGCCAGCGCATCGACGATGTTCAATCGCATCGCCCGCAGCGCAGGCAATGCGCCGACCAGCAATCCGATCCCCAGCATCAGACCGATGCCGAGCAACCAACTTCTCCAGCCCACCGGCGGAATTTGCACGGCACCGTTGCTGAGGCCGCCGACGATCGGTCCCAGCACCACCGACAGCGTCACGCCGAGCACGCCGCCGATCAGCACCATCAATACCGATTCGGCCAACACCATGAACAATACGCTGTGATTGGAGAAGCCGATCGTCTTCAGCACCGCGAGTTCCGGGATCCGCTCGCGCACCGCCTGCGCCATGGTGTTGCCGGTGAGCAGCAGCAGGGTGAAGAACACCGCGCCCATGATCGAGCTGACGATCAGGCCGATGTCGGCCATCTGCTTCATCCACGAAGCCGCGGCGGCCGCTTCGGTCTGGGTCTTGGTTTCATGATCGGAGTTGGCCGACAGCGCGTCGATCGCCCTGGCGACGCGGTCGGCCTGGTTGGCGTCGTTGAGGCTGATCACGTACCAGCCGGTCTGGCCACGGTTGTAGGGCGTGGACTCGTCGAAGTACTTCCACTGCATCAGCAGCATCTGGCCGTACCAGCCGCCGGTCTTCTTGTCCTTCGCCCGCATCACGCCGACGATGTCGAAGCTCCAGTTCTTGCTGCCGTCGCTATTGGGAAAGATGGTCGATTGCAGCGGCACCTTCTGTCCGACCTTCCAGCCGAAGCGCCGCATCAGATCCTCGCCCACCAGGATGCCGGTGCGGGTGCTGTCGAAGGCCTTGCGTTCGGCCGGCGCGACGTCGATTTCCGGGAACTGGTCGAGGTAGTTCGGCGATACGGCGAAGCTGAAGATTTGGTTATGCGGATCCCGATAGGCGCCGCCGAACCAGTTCGCATAGGCCACGCCCTTGACGCCGTCGACGCGCGCGATGCGATCGTTGAGCGCCATCGGCAGCGGCTGGATGAAGGACAGCTTGGCGCCGGTCTGCAGGCGCTTGGCGCCGTTCGCGCTCTGCCCGGCCTCTGCGAAGCTTTCGCGCACGCCGTCGAGCAGCCCGAACAGCAGGAACGCTGCCACGATCGAGAAAAGGGTGAGGAACGTGCGCGTCTTGCGCCGGAACAGTTCCGCCCAGACCAGATGGAGATACTTCATGGAATCCTCCGAGGTTCTCCTTCCCATGCGTTGCAGAGGAGGGAGTCAATGTCTCAAGCCACGCGTCGCACCTGCTCGACCAGGGTGCCCTTGTCGAGATGCAACGTGTGGGTTGCGTACTCGGCCGCCTTTGGGTCGTGGGTCACCATGACGATGGTCTTGCCGTGCTCGCGGTTGAGCAGCTGCAACAATTCCAGGATTTCTTCGGCCGAATGCCGGTCGAGATCGCCGGTGGGCTCGTCGCAGATCAGTAGCGTCGGATCGGAAACGATCGCGCGCGCGATTGCCACGCGCTGCTGCTGGCCGCCGGAGAGCTCGTTCGGCTTGTGTCCGAGACGTTCCTTGAGACCGACCAGCGTCAGCGCGATCTCGGCATTGCGCTTGCGTTGCGCGCCGCCGAGATTGGTCAGCAGCAACGGCAGCTCGACATTGCGCTGCGCGGTCAACATCGGCATCAGGTTGTAGAACTGGAACACGAAGCCGACGTGTTGGCTGCGCCAGTGGGACAGCTGTCCGGCGCTCATGCGGTCCAGGCGTTCGCCCTCGATCTCGATCTCCCCAGAGGTGGGGACGTCGAGACCGCCGATCAGGTTGAGCAGCGTGGTCTTGCCGGAGCCGGACGGGCCCATCAGCGCGACGAAGTCGCCCTTGGGGATTTCCAGGTCGAGCCCGTGCAGGACGGCAACCTGCTCGGGGCCGCGCTGATAGGTCTTGGTGAGATTGCGGATCGATACCAGGGATGACATCGCTCTACCTCAAATGTAGGCCGGGGCTACGTCCCCGGCAGGGGGCTGCTGTTGATTGCTCGGCTGGAGGACGTAGCCCCAGCGATGCCGCTCCCGGCGTCCGCCGGGCCTTCACAACCACTACGACGATCGAGAGGACGGGAAATCGACATCCCGCAGCCCCGATTCGAAATTATTTTTCGGCGTCCGCGCCGGCCACCCGGACCTTGCTTCCGTCCTTGAGCTCAGCGGGCGGGGACAGGATGACCTCGTCGCCGGCCGACAGGCCCGATAGTACCTGCCGGTCGTCGCCGATCGTGCGGCCGAGCTTGAGTTCGCGCTGCTCCACCGTGCCAGCGTCGCCGCCTTTTAACGCGAAGGCGACGTTGATGCCCTCGCGCTGCGTGATGGCGGTGGCGGACACGCGCACGCCGCGTGTCTGCAGCGGCGACGCGGTGGCGGGCTTTTCGTTTTCGAGGAAGCTGACGTTGACGCCCATGTCCGGGACGATGCGCGGGTCCTTCACCTTCAATGCGATGCGCACCTTCACGGTGGCCTTGCCGCGGTCGGCGGCGGGGATGATCGCGATCACCTCGGCGGGAATCTTCCAGTCCGGATAGGCGTTGAGTGTGGCCTCCACCGGCATCTTCGGCTGCACGCGACCGATGAACGCCTCGCCGACGTCAACTTCTACCTCCAGCGAATCCATGTCGACGATGGTGCCGATACCGGTGCGCGTGAACCCGCCGCCGGCGGATAGCGGCGACACGATTTCGCCCGGCTGCGCCGCCTTGGCGGTGACGATGCCGGCGAACGGCGCACGCACCACGGTGTAGTCGAGATTGATGTCTGCGATCGCGAGCTGGTCCGACGCGACCTTGGCGTTGCGTTGCGCGGTCACCAGCTGCGCGCGCAGGGAGTCGCGCTGTGCGACGGCCTGGTCGTATTGCGACTTCGACACCAGTTGCTGGCTCACCAGCGTCGACAGCCGAGAAGCGTTGACTTCGGCCTCCTTCAACTGCGCCTGCACGCGCCCGATCTCGCTTTGCGACGCCGACAGCTGTGCCGACGCCAGCGTGCGATCAGCGGTTTCACTGACCGGATCGAGCGTAGCCATCACCTGGCCTTCCTCGACGCGCTGGCCCTCCTCGATCAATACCTCGCGCACCTTGCCGGTGATCTTGGCCGAAACCGTCGCCGTGCGCCGCGCCACCACATAGCCGGTGGCGTCGAGCACGGATGCCGATGCTCCGCCGCTGCCGATCGCCACGGCTGTCGCGGTGCGTACCTCGACGCCCTTGTCACGTGTCAAGAACAGCCAGCCACCGACGGCAAGCAACGCGATGACGGCGATCACGATCAAGGTCGTCCACAGGCCGCGCCGTGAAGGCGGCGGCGGGGGTGCCTTGCGGTCGATGCGGAGTTCCTTCAGCAGGTCGGCGGAAGTATTCATCGTGATCCGGAAACGGGAAAAGACGGATTGTGGCGGTATGCATCAGCGGTCGCCAACCGAGTTCCCCCTCGGTGTGATGCCGGACAAGCTTACGCAAGGTTGGCCATCTATTCACCTGACGTTTGTCATGCGCGATGGCTGATCGCCGCAACTGCCTCCAAAGAGGGCGGCGGCCTAATTTGGCGCCACGACTTCCACTTTGAAACCACGATGAGCGGCGATGAAAGCGTTCTGGCGCGCCTGCGCGGCGCCAGCAAGCACTACGGCAAGATTCCGGCACTGGATGGCGTCGACTTGTCGCTGCGCGGCGGCGAACTCCTGGCCCTGCTCGGTCCCAACGGCGCGGGCAAGACCACCGCGATCGGTTTGCTGCTCGGCCTGATCCGCGCCGATGCGGGGACGGTGGAACTTCTTGGCGAGGATCCGTCGCGCTTGTCGGCGCGTCGCGGAATCGGCGTGATGCTGCAGAGCGCGGCGCTGCCGCCGATGCTGCGCGTGGGCGAGTTGATCCGCCTCACTGCCAGTTATTACCCGGCGCCGCGCACGCTGCAGGAGAGCGCGGAGCTTGCCGGCGTCACGGATTTGCTGCGGCGTCCCTACGGCAAGCTTTCCGGCGGTCAGCAGCGACGCGTGCAGTTCGCGTTGGCGCTGTGCGGGCGGCCGCGGCTGCTGTTCCTCGACGAGCCCACCACGGGCCTGGACATCCAGGCGCGGCACGGACTCTGGGCCGCGATCCGGCAACTGCTCGCCGAAGGTTGTGCCGTGCTGCTGACCACGCATTATCTGGAGGAAGCCGAAGCGCTCGCCGATCGCGTCTGCGTGATGATGCGCGGCAAGGTGATCAGCGAAGGCAGTGTCGATGCCTTGCGCGCGCGCGTCGCGCTCAAGCGCGTGCGTTGCCGCAGCGGGATCGATCCGGCCACCGCGCGTGCCTGGCCGGAAGTGGCCGAGGCGCGCATGGATGGCGAGCGGCTCTGGCTCTCGAGCGAACACGTCGAGGATCTGCTTCGACGCCTGCTCGCCGCCGACAGCACGCTGACGCATCTGGAAGTTCAGGCCGCCGGCCTCGGTGAAGCCTTCACCGAACTCACCCGCGAAGCGGAAGCGATCGCATCCACGCGCAGCGAGGCCGCCTGATGCAAACGTTCGACTGGACCGCCGCCACGCCCGCGAAAGCATCGATGCCGGCCAGCCGCGTGCTGCAGGCCTACCTGCAGGAAATGCGCAGCGAATGTCTTCGCTACTTGCGCAGCCCCGGTTTCATGTTGCCGACGCTGCTGTTTCCGCTGGTGTTCTACACGATGTTCGGCATCGTCCTCGGCGGCAGGCATGGCAATCCTGATGCGCCACGCTACCTGCTGGCTGCCTACGCGACTTTCGGGGTGATGGCGCCTGGCCTGTTCGGCTTCGGCATCGCCCTGGCCCTGGAACGCGACAACGGCTTGCTCATGCTCAAGCGTGCGCTACCGATGCCGCCGGCGGCGTATCTGCTCGGCAAGATGATCATGGCGATGCTGGTGGCAGGGCTGATCGTCGGTTTATTGGTGGTGCTGGCGGTGTTCGCCGCGGATGTGCGGCTCCAACCGCTGCAGATCGCGCACCTGCTCGCCACCGGCATGCTGGGCACGCTGCCATTCTGCGCGATGGGGCTGCTGCTCGGTTGCCTGGTCAGTGGCCAGGGCGCGCCGGCGATGGCGAATCTGCTCTATCTCCCGATGGCCTTCCTCTCCGGTCTTTGGTTTCCGTTGTCGGTGCTGCCACGGTTCCTGCAGCAACTGGCGCCGCTGTGGCCGAGTTATCACCTCAATAAGCTGTCGCAGGCGGCCGTCGGTTTCGAATCCGCCGCGCTCTGGCCGCATGTCCTGGCATTGCTCGGCTTCACCGTCGTCTTCCTGCTGCTGGCGGCGCGGCGTCTGCGTCGGCATGGCTGAGATGGCATCATCGCGACATCGATCGGCCGGCCCACGCCCGTGATCCCTCGCTTCCTCTCTGCATGGTTCACTCCCGCGCCGGATTCCGCCGTGTCCGAAGCCAGGCGCCGGGGCAAATCGCCGTGGATCGAAGGCGTCCACTTGCTATGGTCGGCCTGGGTGTTCATCACTCCACTGTTCGGGTCCGGCTATACCTGGAGATGGACGCTGATCACCGCGGCGAGCTATCCGGTGTTCGTGCTGCTCTACGCCAAGACCTTGCTCGCATCGCGGCGCGCCTCCGACTTCTACGCGGTAGGCATGGCCGTGCTGTGCCTGGTGCTGATGCCGGTCTATCCCGCAGGCATCAGCTATTTCGTGTTCGGCTGCGTGATGCTGCGCAGCGCCTACAACCGTCGCTTGCTCGTCTACCTGTGGCATCTGCTGTTGCTCAACGCCGCCTTCTTCGTGGTGGCGTGGCTGTTGGACTATCCCTTGCGGGCCATGCTCTGGGTGCCGGTGCTGACGTTGATCATCGGCATCATCGTCAACGTGGAGCGCAAGAGCCAGGAAAAGGATGTGGCGCTGAAGCTCTCCCATGAGGAGGTGCGGCGTCTGGCGGCGACTGCCGAGCGCGAGCGCATCGGTCGCGACCTGCATGATCTGCTCGGGCATACACTGTCGCTGATCACGTTGAAGCTGGAACTCTCGCGCAAACTGCTCGAGCGGGATTTGCCGGCCGCGCGCCGCGAAGTGGAGGAAGCCGAACGCGTCGCCCGCCACGCCCTGGCCGAGGTGCGCAGCGCGGTGACCGGTATCCGTGCCGCCGATCTCGCCGCCGAGTTGGCTTCGGCGCGACTGCTGCTGGAATCGTCGATGGTGCATCTGCAGTACGAAGCGCCGCCGGCACTGCCCCCGGAGATCGAACGCAGCCTCGCCCTGGTGATACGCGAAGCGGCCACCAACATCGCCCGTCACGCGCAGGCCACGCATGCGCAGATCGCTTTTGCGTGCGAGGCGGGCATCGTGCAATTGCGCATCGCCGACAACGGACGCGGCGGCATCGTGGATGAAGGCAATGGTCTTGGTGGCATGCGCGAACGCGTGTCGAAACTTGGTGGTAGCTTGCGGATCGAATCGCCCAAAGGGCAGGGCACGCGCCTGCAGGTACGCGTACCGGTCAAACCGGATGCGGCGCAGCCGCAGTCCGATGCCGCGTTCAAAGAGGACGCCGTTGAAGAAGACGCCGCCACGGAAACACCCAAGCGACGCGTCGTATGATGGATGGACATGATCCGCATCCTGCTCGCCGAAGACCAAGCGATGGTGCGCGGCGCCTTGACCGCGTTGTTGGGATTGGAACCCGATATCGAAGTGCTGGGCGCCGCCGCCGACGGCGAGAGTGCCTGGCGTGAACTGCAACGCCTGAAGCCGGATGTCCTGGTCACCGACATCGAAATGCCGGGCCTGAGCGGCCTGGAATTGGCGCAGCGCATCCAACGCCATGCCTTGCCGACCAAGGTGGTGATCGTCACCACCTTCGGCCGTGCCGGCTTCCTGCGCCGCGCCCTGGAGGCTGGCGTCTCCGGTTATCTGCTCAAGGACGCGCCGGCCGAGAACCTGGCCGAGGCGCTGCGCAAGGTGCATCGCGGTGGCCGCGCCATCGATCCGCAATTGGCGGTGGATGCCTGGAGCGACGCCGACCCGCTCAACGACCGTGAACGCCAAGTGCTGCGGCTGGCGGGCGAGGGGCAGTCCGCGGCTGAAATCGCCGCGAAGCTGCAGCTCTCGCACGGCACCGTGCGCAATTACCTGTCGGAGGCGATCGGCAAGCTCGGCGTCGGCAACCGCATCGAAGCGTACCGGCTGGCGCGGCAGAAAGGCTGGTTGTAGGCCTATGTGCCATCGGTGGAACACCGGTATCCCATCTTCACAACGCCGTTTCGCAAGCCAGTCGCTATAGTGCCGCTTGCCTTCCAGGGGGGAGGCCCGCATATCGTCCCCCACCGTAGTGCCTGTCGCGACAGGCGCTCAGCCAGAGCAGTCCGCATGTCGAGTCCGAGCCACGTCAGCGATACGCCCATCACCGCGCGCGATCAATTGGTCGCCTATGTCGCCGCGGGCGAGAAGCCGAAGGAAGACTGGCGCATCGGCACCGAACACGAGAAGTTCGGTTTCCGCCTCGACGATCTGCGCCCGCCGACGTTCGACGGCGAGCGCGGCATCGAAGCCCTGCTCAAGGGCCTGACGCGCTTCGGCTGGACGCCGGTGGAGGAAAAGGAGCGCGTGATCGCGCTGGTGCGCGACAGCGCCTCCGTGACACTGGAACCGGCGGGGCAGCTCGAACTCTCCGGCGCGCCGCTGGAATGCATCCACGACACCTGCAGTGAAGTCGCGACGCATCTGAAGGAAGTGAAAACCGTCGCCGACGAATTGCAGCTCGGCTTCCTCGGCATGGGCTTCCAGCCGAAGTGGAAGCGCGAGGACATGCCGTGGATGCCGAAAGGGCGCTACCAGATCATGCGTTCTTACATGCCGAAGGTCGGCCAGCTCGGCCTCGACATGATGACGCGCACCTGCACCGTGCAGGTAAATCTGGACTACGTGTCCGAAGCCGACATGGTGAAGAAGTTCCGCGTATCGCTGGCATTGCAGCCGATCGCGACCGCGCTGTTCGCCGATTCACCGTTCACCGAGGGCAAGCCGAACGGCTACCTCAGCTATCGTTCGCACATCTGGACCGATACCGATCCGGATCGCACCGGCATGCTGGACTTCGTTTTCGAGGACGGGTTCGGCTACGAGCGCTACGTCGACTACATCCTCGACGTGCCGATGTACTTCTCCTACCGCGACGGCATCTATCACGATGCCAGCGGGCAGAGCTTCCGCGACTTCATGGACGGCAAGCTGCCCGTGCTGCCGGGTGCCCTGCCGACGCTGCGTGACTGGTCCGATCACCTCACCACCGCATTCCCGGAAGTACGCCTGAAGAAATTCCTGGAGATGCGCGGCGCCGACGGCGGCCCGTGGAATCGCTTGTGCGCGCTGCCGGCGTTCTGGGTCGGCTTGCTCTACGACGATGCCGCGCTCGATGCCGCCTGGGATCTGGTCAAGGATTTCACCCTGGCCGAACGCCACGCCTTGCGCGATGGCGTGCCGCAGCGGGCGCTGAAACTGCCGTTCCGCAAGGCCACCGTGCGCGAGCTGGCGCTGGAAGCGCTGAGGATTTCCGCGGCCGGTCTGCAACGCCGCGCGCGCCGCAACCGCAACGGTGCCGACGAGAGCCTGTTCCTCGCGCCGCTGATCGAAGCCGCCGAAGCCAACGAAACGCCGGCCGAGCGCAAGCTGGCCTTGTTCCACGGCGAGTGGGGCGGCGACATCGATCGCGTGTTCCGCGAATTCGCGTACTGAGCCGGCAGCAAGCCCGATCCGGACGCCGCCCGTCCGGCCATGCTGCAGCGCGGCAAAAAACGCGTTAGCCTTCGGCCGATGACCGACAACCCCACGTCCCGCCCCGCGCCGCTGCGCGAACGCCTCGAATTCGCCGAGAACGACACCCTGCTGCGCGACGACGTGCGCCGTCTCGGCGCCATGGTCGGGCAGATGCTGGCCGAACAGGTCTCGCCGGCCCTCCTGCAGCAGGTCGAGTCCGTGCGCCGCGACGCCATCGCGCGACGCGAGAACGGCGAGCCGGTCGACGCGCTCGCCACGCGCCTGGCACAGGTGCCGCTGCAGGATGCCGAGGCGCTGGTGCGCGCGTTCGCCGCCTACTTCGGCGCGATCAATCTCGCCGAGCGCGTGCATCGCATCCGCCGCCGCCGCGATTACCAGCGTACCTCCGAGGCGCCGCAGCCGGGCGGTCTGGAAGCGGTGCTACGCGACCTGCGCGATGCCGGCGTCACACTGGCGGAACTGCAGGACCTGCTGCCGCGCATGCGCGTCGAACCGGTGTTCACCGCGCATCCCACCGAAGCGATCCGGCGCGCGCTGCTGCTGAAGGAGCACACCATCGTCGATCGCCTGATCGACGACATCGACCGCACCCGCACGCCACCGGAACGCCGCGCCGACGAGGAGCGCATCCGCCAATCGCTGACCACCGCCTGGCAGACGATCGAAGCGCCGCCGCAAAAGCCCAGCGTCACCGACGAGGTCGAACACATCGGCTTCTACCTCGGCAACGTGCTGTTCCGCGTGCTGCCGGTGTTCTACGAAGTCTTCGCCGATGCCGTGGAGCACGCATACGGCCAACGCATCGAACTGCCGCCGCTGCTGCGCTTCGGCACCTGGGTGGGCGGCGACATGGACGGCAATCCCAACGTCGGCGCCGACACCATCCGCGCCGCGCTCGGCGTGCAGCGGGCGCAGGCATTGGCGAACTATCGCGCCGATCTGCGCGCGCTCGGCGACGTGCTGACGCAGAGCCGCGAACGCATCGCCGCCGATGCCGAGGTCGAGGCGCGCATCAGCCGCTATCGCCATCTGCTGCCGGAAGCCGCGGCACGGCTGCGCCCGCGCCTGGCCGACATGCCGTACCGGATCTTCCTCGATCTGATGCGCGCCCGCCTGGCGGCGACGGACAGCGGCGCCGCGAACGGCTATGCCGACGCCGACGAATTCATCGGCGACCTCGACACCATCGACGCCAGTCTCGCCCACAACCGCGGCGATCACGCCGGCCGTTTCGCATTGCAGCGCGTGCTGTGGCGCGCGCGCACCTTCGGCTTCCACATGGCGGCGCTCGATCTGCGCCAGGATTCGGCCGTACACGACACGGCATTGGCCGCGCTGGAAAACGATGCGGAGTGGCCGACGCGCGACCTGTCACAACGCATCGCCCGCCTGCACGCATTGATCGAAGGTGCTGCGCCCGTCGTGCCCGATACCGGGCTTATCAATGTGGAGCCGGCAGCCGGAACGCTGGCCGTCTTCCGCGCCGTGCGCGAGCTGCGCGCGCAATTCGGCGAGCACGCCTTCGGGCCTTACATCATCAGCATGAGCCGCAGTGCCGCGGATGCATTGGCGGTGCTGGCGCTGGCGCGCACCGCCGATTGCATTGAGGATGGCGAAGTCCCGCTCGACGTCGCGCCGCTGTTCGAAACCGTCGGCGACCTGGAAGCGGCGACGTCGGTGATGCGCGCATTGTTCGAGGACCCGGTCTATCGCAAACACCTCGCCGCGCGCGGCGGTCGCCAGATCGTCATGCTCGGCTACAGCGACAGCGCGAAGGACGGCGGCCTGCTGGCCTCGCGCTGGGCCCTGCAGCGCGCGCAGGTGGAACTGCTGGAACTCGCGCGCGAAGCCGGCGTGCGCATCGTGTTCTTCCACGGACGCGGCGGATCGGTGAGCCGCGGCGGCGGCAAGACCGAGCGCGCCATCATCGCCGCCCCGCGCGGATCGATCGACGGCCGCCTGCGCGTCACCGAGCAGGGCGAGGTGATCCATCGCAAATACGGCATCCGCGCGCTGGCGCTGCGCAACCTCGAACAAATGACTGGCGCGGTGTTGCGCGCCAGCCTGCGCCCGCGCCCGCCGGAACCGCGCGAGGGGCAGTGGCGCGCGCTGGCCGCGGAACTCGCGCAGGTCTCGCGCGCGCACTACCGTGCACTCGTGCACGAGCGCGAGGACTTCCCCACGTACTTCCGCGCCGCAACCCCGATCGACGTGATCGAACGCCTGCGCATCGGCTCACGCCCGTCGCGGCGGCGCGAAGGCGGCATCGAAACCTTGCGCGCGATTCCCTGGGTCTTCGCCTGGTCGCAGAACCGCTCCGGCCTGACCGGCTGGTACGGCGTCGGCGCCGCCCTGCGCCACGGCATCGACACCCACGGCCTCGACACCATGGCCGCGATGGCGCGCGAATGGCCGTTCTTCGCCGCGATGCTGGACGACGTCGAGATGCTGATGGCGAAGTCCGACCTCGCCATCTTCGAGCGCTACTCGCTGTTGGCCGGCGACATGCACGCGACGTTCTTCCCGGGCATCGCCGAGGAGTTCGTGCGCGCGCGCGAAGCGATCCTCGCCTTGAAGAGCCGGGATGCGCTGCTCGCCGACGACTACCGGCTGCGCCTGTCGATCCGGCTGCGCAATCCCTACGTCGATCCGATCAGTCTGTTGCAGGTGGAGTTGCTGCGCCGATGGCGCGAGGCCGGTCGCGAGGACGATGTACTGCTGCGGGCATTGATCGCCACCGTCAATGGCATTGCGGCGGGGATTCAGAATACCGGCTGATCCCAGTCGATGATTGGCAAGTTGATACTTAGGCAGCGCTGACTCGTGGAGACCGGTTACAGATAGGCGTGCTCGGTACGCAAGCTGTAGCGTTTGAGGCGTAAACGACGGCGAATTTCGTCCAGTAGCCTAGGCGCCCGCGCAAGGCCTGGACTCTCGGTTAGGGCTGCAGGCCCGCGGTCATATTGCATATGGACGTCTCCTTGCCGGATAACGCCATCAATGTTTCATGCCCCCGGCCACGGACCCATCGCCGCAAACCATTGTTCCCTGGAAGAAAATTCTGATTGACGAGCCTGTATCGCAGGCAGAAGAATCTTTGCTACGCCCCATTTTAGGGTCTAATCGTAGTTAGGGCTCAAGGACGGATTCATCGCCATCATGACTCAACAGCCACCACTCATACCTGTGGACATACAGAGAACGGAGCCAGCTCCGTTTGGCTCCGCTGATTGCACACACTACGGAATCGGCTTTGATGGATTGCCGTACATTCTGAAGAAGGTTGAAAAGCACAACCCACTCATGCCGGTCGCTGAGCTTGTGTGCTCAAGAATGGCAGCGTCGAGCCAAATTGCCTGCGCTACGGGGCATCTAGCGAATCTCCCAAACGGGGAGCAAGCATTTGCTTCTAGAGCCGAGAGCGGTGTTCTCCCTCCAAAAATGGCAGCTTCGCGCCTCACCACAGACGCCGCTTTCTTGCTGAAAGTTCTAGGGACAATTTCAGCAATTTATGCGTTTGATGTATTCATCAGGAACATTGATCGACACTTCGGAAACTATCTGATAAGACAAACATTCGCTGGCGCTGATCTAATGGCTGTAGATCACAGCAGATCACTTTTGGTTACGGGCTGGCCCTCCAAAAAGATCGACCTACCGCACGATTGCAAAACCAACCTTTGCCAGCGCATTCTCAGGAAAACGCAGCCACTGTCTCAGGTCGACGCAGTAGCAGCGATTGACAGGCTTCTCCAGCTCGACGACGACTGGTTCAGTCGCAACATCTGCGACGTTCCAGTAGTATGGTGGCCCGCTCCCCAACGCCAGATTGTTGATCGGTGGTGGAGACGTCACCGCACAAAGCGCCTCGCGCGTATCCGGAGGAGATTGATCAATGGAAGTCTTTGATTACTCCTTAATTCGTGCCGTTCCAGACCCCCGGCGCGGCGAGTGGGTGAATATCGGCGTATGCGTCTATCTACGCGGCAACCTTGATGTCCACCTCACTGATAGCTACAACAAGATCAGGGCGCTAGACCCAAACGTTGACCTAAGAATTCTTAGGAGACTCTCCCAGGACTGGAACTCAATTTGTGAGGGCTTGGATAGTTCTACTACGCGCCAGGCAATCCTTTCCGGCTTGCCGTTCGTCCATGCTTCACCGCTAGCCCAGTTTGCTTGCGATCTTGAGTCGTATGAAGAGCAAGTTCGGCTTCTCTTGAGGGATCTGATTGTTCCACCGCTTGCCATACGCGAGAAACGCGAGCCACGTCTACGCGCAACACTCAAGAGTCACCTCATCAAGGCCAAGCTTTATAGTGAAGATCCAAGCGCAATATCTCAGCACAAGGTAGTCGCTAACTTCCCAGTCATGGAAGAAGCGAAGCTATTTGCAGATTTTGCTGCTAGAAACGGCGTGATGCACATCACTGAGACAATCGACTTCCGCGTTAAGAGTGATCAACTGCGCAATCGTCATGGTCAAGCTGCGATCAAGTCGATCACGCTCGACAAAGCAGGTGAAATTTTTCCCGACTGCAAGCGCAATGTTGTTTTCGCATACAACCAGCAAGACATTGACGAGATTCAACCATCCCTCAATCTTTTGCGCGACTACAGCATGAACATGTTTGACGCGGGCAATCCAAAGGACTTAGCCAACTTTGTCGAACTCACTGCCAGTGCGCTAGGTCAAAGGCTTGAGCCCTAACAATTCGTTCAAGCCGACACCGCTTCGCGGCATCGGCAAAGCCTCTAGGATTTTGACCTTGCCGCCGCCGAAAAGCGGTGCGGCTTAGCTCGGGCGTTAGGCGTCAATGAAAGGTCTCTCACATCATGTCGTAAAGGAGTTCTGTGCGCTCTGTGACTGGGCTTACCACGCCAATCAGATTCACAGGCACCTCTTCGACAACAATCCTCACGCTGATAAGTTGCGTCGGACAGATTACGGCTGTGCGCTTGCACAGCTCAGCAGCGTCACCGTTGAGTACGCGGCACTTCAAATTGCCAAGCTCCACGATAAGGCGGTCGTGGCAGGCAATGTCACCCTAAGCATCGACTATGTGATGACATATGGCGGGTGGGAGGACGCCGCAAAGTCACTGCTGGTGCCGATTCGCGCTAAGTTAGATTCATTTGCTGAAAAGTTGCGCCATGCGCGCAACAAGGCACTCTCCCACAACGATCTAGCGGCAATTGTCTCAGGCGGCGTGCTCGGCACCTTCGAGGAAAACGAAGACCTCGAATACTTCCAAAACCTCGAAAAGTTCGCGGATGTCGTCTCGCGTGAAGTAACTGGGGAGGGGTTTACGTATTCCGCGGAGATAGTCATGACAGCATCGGGACTCGTAAGAATCGTAAACACGTTGGCTGCGTCACTTGACGCCTAACAATTCGTCCAAGCCGACGCCGCTTCGCGGCGCGGCTTAACTCAGGGGTTAATTCAAACGTTAGGCCTGCTTGGGGGGTTAAAAGGAGTGTTATGGCAAAGCAAGAGAGCTGGCTCAAGGCCCATGCCGCTGGCCGATAGCAGCCATTGCCCGTTTGCTTTGCGGCGTTGCGCCACGTTAAACATCTGACTTGGCATATACTCCCTGGGAGTACTGGGATACGCCGCCATGCCCCACACCCCCCACGAAAAGAAGCGCGCCCTCACACGCCTGCGCCGCATCCGCGGCCAGACCGATGCGCTCGAGCGCGCGATCGAGCAAGGCGCCGAATGCAGCGCCGTGCTGCAGCAGCTCGCGGCGATCCGCGGTGCGGTGAACGGGCTGATGGCGGAGGTGCTGGAAAGCCATCTGCGCGAGGAGTTCGGCGACATCGCCGAGAACGACGCGGGCATCCAGCAAGCAATCGCGCTGGTGCGTTCCTATCTGAAGTAATCAAGGAGTGGGTCATGAAATCACGCGCCGCCGTGGCGTTCGAGGCCGGTAAACCGCTACAGATCGTCGAGATCGATGTGGCGGGGCCGAAAGCCGGAGAAGTGCTGGTGAAGATTCACGCCACCGGTGTGTGTCATACCGATGCGTTCACGCTCAGCGGTGACGATCCGGAAGGCATCTTTCCGGCCGTGCTCGGTCACGAGGGCGGCGGTGTGGTGGTGGAAGTCGGCGAGGGCGTCACCAGCGTGGCGCCGGGCGATCATGTGATTCCGCTGTACACGGCGGAATGCCGCAAGTGCAAGTTCTGTCTGTCCGGCAAGACCAATCTCTGCCAGGCGGTGCGCGCGACGCAGGGCAAGGGGCTGATGCCGGACGGCACAACGCGCTTCTCCTACAACGGGCAGCCGATCTATCACTACATGGGCTGCAGCACGTTCAGCGAATACACGGTGGTGCCGGAAATTTCGCTGGCGAAGATCGATCCCACGGCGCCGCTGGAGAAGGTGTGCCTGCTCGGTTGCGGCGTCACCACCGGCATCGGCGCGGTCCACAACACGGCGAAGGTGAAGGCGGGTGATTCGGTGGCGGTGTTCGGGCTCGGCGGCATCGGGCTGGCGGTGATCCAGGGCGCGAAGCAGGCGAAGGCGGGGCGGATCATCGCGATCGATACCAACCCCGGCAAGTTCGAACTCGCCAAATCGATGGGCGCCACCGATTGCGTGAATCCGAAGGAGCATGACAAACCAATCCAGGACGTGATCGTGGAACTGACCGACGGCGGAGTGGATTTCAGCTTCGAATGCATCGGCAATGTCGATGTGATGCGCGCGGCGCTGGAGTGCTGTCACAAGGGCTGGGGCGAGAGCGTGATCATCGGTGTGGCGGGGGCGGGACAGGAGATCCGCACGCGGCCGTTCCAGCTCGTCACGGGTCGCGTGTGGCGCGGCACCGCTTTCGGCGGCGTGAAGGGCCGCACGCAATTGCCGGGCATGGTGGAGCAGGCGATGCACGGCGAGATCGATCTCGATCCTTTCATCACGCACACGCTGCCGCTGGAGCGGATCAACGAGGCCTTCGATCTGATGCATGAAGGCAAGTCGATCCGCACGGTGATCCATTACTGATGAGCACGCACTGATGGAGCGCGTCGAACAACATGCCGCGTTCGGCGGCAGCCAGGAAGTCTGGGCGCATCGCTCGCAGGTGCTGGATTGCGACATGCGATTCGCGATCTACCTGCCGCCGCAGGCGCGGCGGGAGCGCGTGCCGGTGCTGTACTGGCTGTCCGGTCTGACCTGCACGGAGCAGAACTTCATCACCAAGGCCGGCGCGCAGCGGTATGCCGCCGAGCACGGCATCGCGATCGTGGTGCCGGATACGAGTCCGCGCGGTGAGGGCGTGGTGAATGATGCGGCCTACGATCTCGGTCAGGGCGCCGGCTTCTACGTCAACGCCACGCAGGCGCCGTGGGCGCGGCATTACCGGATGTACGACTACGTCGTCGAGGAACTGCCGAGGCTGATCGAAGCGCAGTTTCCGGTCGGTGATGCGCGTGCGATCAGCGGGCACTCCATGGGCGGGCACGGGGCGCTGGTGATCGCGCTGCGCAATCCGGGACGTTATCGCAGCGTGTCGGCGTTCTCGCCGATCGTGGCGCCGTCGCGGGTGCCGTGGGGCGAGAAGGCGTTCGCCGCGTATCTGGGTGACGATCGTGAGGTGTGGAAGGCATGCGACGCCGTCGAATTGATCGCGGCGGCGTCCGAACGGCTGTCCTTGTTCGTCGATCAAGGCGATGCGGACGAATTCCTGGGCACGCAGCTGAAGCCGGAGTTGCTGCGAGCCGCATGCGAGGCCGCGGGATATCCGCTCGACCTGCGCCTGCAGCCGGGCTACGACCACAGCTATTACTTCATCGCCAGCTTCATCGGCGAGCACGTCGCGCATCACGCGCGTGCGTTGCGTGGCTGAGTTGCCTCAGCTCATCGCGGCGGCGGGGCGCAGACGGAACACCACGATCCAGCCGGCGAGCGCCGCGATCGCGGCGAACAGGTAGACCGACGGATAGCCGAACCGCATCGCGAGCAGTCCGGCGATCGGACCGGTCACCGCGTAAGCCACGTCCTGGAACGCCGCGTATGCGCCCAGTGCGGTGGCGCGCACTTGCGCGGGTACGCGGCGCACGGCTTCCACGCCGAGCGAGGGATACAGCAGCGAGCATCCCGCGCCGGTCAGGGCGGCGCCGAGGAATCCCATCCACGGCGCCTGCGCCTGCCAGAGCACGAGCAGGCCGGCGGTTTCGATCAGCATCAGGATCAGCGCGACGCGGCGGCCGCCGAGTTTGTCCGGCAGATGGCCGAACAGCAGCCGCATGCCGACGAAGGTGACGCCGAAGCAGGTCAGCGTCCAACCCGCGCCGCGCCATCCGCGTGCCGCGAAGTACAAGGTGATGAAGGCATTGATGCTGGCGATGCCGACGCCTTGCAGCATCAGGCCGAACGAGGGCGGCGCGATCTTCGCCAGCACGGTGCGGAACGGCAGGCGATGGCCGCCGAGCGGCGCGACCGGTGCAACGCCGAGGGTCAGTGCCAGTCCGGCCAGCGGCAGCACGATCGTGGCCGCGCCGACCCAGACGAAGCCGCCGTACTCATGGATCGCCAGTCCCAGCGGCGCGCCGGCCGCGAGCGCGCCGAAGATCGCCACGCCCGTCCAGGTGATCACCTTGCCCGAGTGCGCGGCACCGATCGTGCCGATGCCCCAGGCCATCATGCCGGTGACCAGCAGGCTTTCGCCCACGCCGAGCAGGAGACGGCTGAGGATGAGAACGGGGAGCTGGCCGTCATGCGGCAGCCAGGTGGAGACGACATAACCCACGCCGGCCACGGCGGCGAGCCAGCAACCGCCGCGCATCGCCCGTCGCGCGCCGGTGGTGTCGGCCAGCTGCCCGGCATAGCCGCGGGTGAAGATGGTGGCGACGAACTGCACGCCGATCGTCACGCCGACGATGAAATCGCTGTAGCCGAGGGTTTGCCGTACATGCAGCGGGAGCACGGGCAATGGCAGGGCGACGGTGAGGTAGCCGAGGAAGATCGCCACGCACAGGCGTAGCAGGGCGCGTTCCGGGTGAGGGGCGGTGGCGGAGGGCGGGGTGGCGGTCATCGAGCCGGCATCCTAGCGGTTGTCGTGCCGGCAGGGCTGCAAGATGCGCGCGACTGAGCGTGCTATTGCAGGGCGAAGTCGGTGTAGACGAAGCGCTCGTCGCGCAGCACCGTCTCGCCACGGACCAGCGCGAGCGGGTGCGAGAACATCGGGCCGGCATGGACGCAGGTGTGGAATTCGCCGTTCTCACCGCAGGGATCGCAGTGCGGCGGCAGTTCGCGCAGCAGGTCGGCATCGAAATCGCGGCCGCTGTAGCGGCCGTCGAGTTGCCGCGCGTCCACGCAGCACAAGGCCGCACGCAGGCCGCCGGCGAGCATGTCGCGTGCCAGCTGGGCGGTGTCCGCGCCGAACAGGGGCGTCATGATGTCCCAGCCCGCTGCAGTCAGGCGTTGCTCGCGGTAGGCGCGGATGTCTTCGAGGAACAAATCGCCGAAGGCGGTGGTGTGCAATTCCGGCCAGCGCGAGCCGGCTTCTTGCAGAGCTTTCGTCATCGCCGCTTCGTAGTGCGCGTTGTCGCACTCGCGTGGGATCATGGCTTCGATCAGCGGCAGTCCGGTCGCTTTTGCTTGTGCGTGCAGCACGTCGCGGCGGATGCCCTGCATGGAGACGCGCTGATATTCCTGCGTGATGGTGGTGAGCAGCGCCACCACTTCCACGTCCTCGCGCTGACGCAGCACGTGCAGCGTCCACGCCGCGTCCTTGCCTCCGCTCCAGGCGAGCAGAACCTGCTTGCGCCGACTCATGCGGGCGGATCGACGGATCGAGCGTTTGTTTGCGGGCGTGCCACGTCGAGTGTGCCTACGCGGCCGACACGTCCCTCAATTCCCAGGCGCTGCCGGCCAGCAGCCGCAGCCGGTGCTTGAACACGGCACCGGGCAGCGACGTCACCGCGATCAGATCGATATGCAGATCATCCTGCTGGCCGTTGACGGTCGCGCTGGGATCGGTGGCGCCCAGGGAAGGATCGACCCCATCCGGATCGTCCTGCTTCGCGCGCCAGCGTTCGAACAGCGCACTGCTGCGCAGCGCGTCCTGCAACTCCTGCGCGAGGCTCTCGGCGCCTTGGGATCGGAAGGCGAACTCGCCGGCGCCGCGTGCCTTGGCGGGGTCGGGCAGGCTGATGTAGTAGCGTGCGGCCATGAACGGTCCGTGCGATGAAGATGGCGTGGAAGCCTATCAGCCGCGCGTTAGCGGGATGTTGAGATATCCGCAACGGCGCGTTGCGCGAGCGTGGCGCGTCACGCGAACGTGT
This sequence comes from Luteimonas panaciterrae, assembly GCF_020511115.1. Classification (GTDB taxonomy): domain Bacteria; phylum Pseudomonadota; class Gammaproteobacteria; order Xanthomonadales; family Xanthomonadaceae; genus Luteimonas; species Luteimonas panaciterrae. Next base: position 113,005 of record NZ_JAJAVH010000008.1, on the reverse strand, counting down.
GCGCCTCCGCGGCGAAGCCGACGACCACCGCGCCCTTGCCGACGTTGACCATGCCGGTCAGGCTCATCACGCTCTCGAACACTTCCACGCCATGTACCTCGCAGGCCTCGCGCAGTGCGTCGTAACCGGGCATCGCGCGCATCTCGTCGAGATCGCCGCCGTAGCAGAGGGCGAGGGTGGGCGTCATCAGCCCGGCGGTGACGCGACGCGCGGCGAATTCGAACAGCTTCTGCACGGCCGGCTCGAAGCCCTTGACCTTGCCGACCGGGCCGGTATCGCCGCGATAGGCGTGCAGGATCGGCTTGATGTCCAGAGCGGTGCCGAGCGCGGCGCTGAGCAGGCTCACGCTGCGGTCGCCCTTGGCGCGGCCGCGGTTGCGGATGTAGTACAGATCGCGCGGCACCGCGTAGCCGTGGGTGTGCATGGCGATGTGTTCCAGCCGCGCGCGGATCTTGGCCGGCCCTTCGCCGGCCTCGCGCAGGCGCACCGCTTCCACCGGCAGGATGGCCTGCGCGCAGAACAGGTTCTGCGTGTCGATCAGGCGCAGGGCGAACGGTGTGGTGTTGCCAGCGGCACTGCGGATCGGCCTGTAGTCGTTGAGGATGGCGTAGCTGGCCTTCTGCGCGTTGTCGTAGATCGGGCTGCGCGTCTTGGTGACGGTCAGGCAGAAGACGTGGTCGTAGTCGATGACCAGCCGCTCCAGGAACAGATCGTGGATCTGCTGCACCGTGAATGGACTGGTCTCCGCATTGGCGCCGCGCTCGGCGATGTGCGAATGCAGGAAGGCGAGGGTGGCCTCGGGGTCGCGATAGTCCACCTGGATGGCGTCGTCGATGCGGATGGTGACCGGCAGGATGACGATGCGGTGTTGTTCGATGAAGTCCTTTGGCAGGTCGCAGGTCGAGTCGACGACGATCCCGATGCGCATGGTGAGTCCCTTTCCCCCTAAACGCGCAACGCTACCAGTCTTGCCGGGAAAGGCTCTGTGAGCAGGATCACGCTCTATGAGGAGCTGGGCGCTGCGAAGGGCTAAGCGCGTCGGATTCCGACAGGAAGTGTCGAGACGCGTCGCATCTCGGCGTCGTCGAACAAGGTCGGATCGCGCAACGCCGCCATCGCCAGGTCGTGCGCATCGTTGCCCCAAATCAGGTCGTCGCCGATCGCCAGTGTCGGCACGCCGAAGATGCCGGCGGCGGTGGCTTCGGCGGTGTTGTCGCGCAGTGCCGTCTTCACCGCGTTGCTGCCGATCGCCTCGGTCGCCACACCGAGCTGCGCGGCCAGGGGCGCGATCGCCTCGGCGCTGTCGGCGGCGCGGCCCTCCGCCCAGATCCAGTCGAAGATCGCGCTGACGGCTTCCGGGGTGCTGCCCGCGGCGATGCACAGGCGCAACGTCGCCAGCGGATTGAACGGATGCATGGGCGGGAAGCGGAAAGGAATGCCTTCCTGGCGCGCCCGCCACACCACATTGCGATAGGTGAACTCGCGCTTGTGCGGGATCTCGGCCGGCCCGCGGATGCCGAGCTCGTTCAAGATCGCGCCGAACACCACCGGTACCGGCACGATGCCGAATTCGTCCGCATGCGCGGCCAGCTTCCGCCATTGCAGGTAGGAGAACGGCGAAACGAAGTCGAAATACCAGCGCGGTTTCGATGCCATGACAGCAGTGTAGCGGCTTCGCCGGCAGGCGTCGCACCTGCCTGACCCGCCTCGCGCATGAGAAAATGCCGAAACTCAGGAGGCGACCCACGTGAAAGAAAAAGAACAAATCGTCGACAACTGGCTCCCGCGCTACACCGGCGTCCCGCTGGACGGCTTCGGCAAGCACATCCTGTTGACCAACTTCGGCGGCTATCTCAGCCATTTCAGCCGCCTGACCGGCGCCGAGATCGTCGGCCTCGACCGTCCCATGCCCAGCGCCACCGCCGACGGCATCACCATGATCAATTTCGGCATGGGCAGCCCGAACGCGGCGACGATGATGGACCTGCTCTCGGCGATCGAGCCCGAGGCGGTGTTGTTCCTCGGTAAGTGCGGCGGGCTCAAGCGCAAGAACGAACTCGGCGACCTGATCCTGCCGATCGCCGCGATCCGCGGCGAGGGCACCAGCAACGACTACCTGCCGCCGGAAGTGCCGGCGTTGCCGGCGTTCGCCCTGCAGCGCGCGGTCTCGACCATGATTCGCGACATGGGCCAGGACTACTGGACCGGCACCGTCTACACCACCAACCGCCGCGTCTGGGAACACGACGAAGCCTTCAAGGAATACCTGCGCAAGCTGCGCTGCATGGCGATCGACATGGAGACCGCGACGATCTTCGCCGCTGGCTTCGCCAATCGCATTCCCTGCGGCGCGCTGCTGCTGGTCAGCGATCAACCGATGATTCCGGAAGGCGTGAAGACCGAAGCCTCCGACGCGCGCGTCAGCGCCGAATATGTCGAGCGCCATATCCAGATCGGCATCGAGGCGCTGCGCCTGATCCGCCGGCATGGCAAGTCGGTGCGGCATTTGAAATTCGACGAGTGAACCAGGCTGGACGGGAATCCCGGCACCAAGAAGTCTGTTTCGAGAAGTCCGTTTCGAGAAGTCTGTTCCGAGAAGCTTGTTCCGAGAAGCTTGTTCCGAGAAGCCGGCGAATCACTTACACAACCCTACCGGAGATCATCATGACCACCCAGACCTACACCGGCGGCTGTCACTGCGGCAACGTTCGCTATGAAGTGGACCTCGATCTGGCCGAAGGCGGCGGCCGCTGCAACTGCTCGATCTGCCGCAAGACCCGCAACTGGTCGATGAGCGTGAAGCCGGACGCGTTCCGCCTGCTCAGCGGCGCGGATGACACCATCGACTACAGCCGCAACGGCCTGACCCACTGGCCGTTCTGCAAGACCTGCGGCGTGCGCGCCTACGGCTACGGCGACATCGAGGAAGTCGGTGGCAAGTACGTGTCGGTCAACCTGGCCTGCCTGGAGGTCGACGACGAAAAGCTGGCGGCCGCGCCGATCAAGTATTTCAATGGCCGCGACAACGACTGGTGGCACGAACCGTCGGACGCCGAGAAGAAGTTCCTGTGATGTCGGCGGTGGCGACTCCCGGCGAGATCGTCGCGTTCTGGCGCGAGGCCGGTTACGCGAAGTGGTTTCAGGGTGGCAAATCCTTCGACGAGGAATGCCGCGGCCGTTTCCTCGACGCGCACCATGCCGCCGCGCGGCGCGAGTTCGAGCACTGGATCGCGGACGGCGAAGGCGCGCTGGCGCTGATCCTGCTGCTCGATCAGATTCCTCGCAACGTGTTCCGCGGCAGCGGGCATGCATTCGCCACCGACGGTCTGGCGCGGCATTACGCGGCGCGTGCGGTGGACGCCGGGCTCGATGCGCGAGTGGAACCGATGCTGCGCGCGTTCTTCTATCTGCCGTTCGAACATTCCGAGGATCTGGCCGACCAGCATCGCGCGGTGGCGCTGTTTCAAGGCATCGGCGATGTCGATTACACCAAGTACGCGCAGGCGCACTTGGAGGTGATCAAGACCTTCGGCCGCTTTCCGCATCGCAACCGCGCGCTCGGGCGTGTCAACACGGCCGAGGAGCAGACCTGGCTGGATAACGGCGGCGGGTTTTGATGTTCTCCCTTGCGCCTGGGCGCAAGGGAGGCTTTGCGAAAGCACTCAGTAACGCGGCACGGTGGAGTCGACGGTCTCGCTCCACGCTTCGATACCGCCGGCGATGTTGTAGACCTCGCGGAATCCCAACTGGCGGAAATGCTCCGCCGCTTGCGCGCTGCGGCCGCCGTGGTGGCAGAGGAAGGCGAGCGGGGTTTCCTTCGGCAGTGATTCCAGCGCGGCGGCGCCACCGTCGAGCGTCGAAAACGCGCCACGGATCGTGGCCAGCGCGCGTTCGTCCGGCGGCCGCACGTCGACGACGGTCAGTTTGCCTTCGGTGAGTTGAGCGGCGGCGTCCTGCGGCGACAACTCGCCCACCGGCGGCGGCGCGTTGGGATTCTCGATGATCAGCCCGCGTCCGCGCGCATCGTCGACGAAGTCGATGACCAGGCCGTCGGCGCGGCGTGCGCCGGCGACGTCGATCTGGATCCGGACGCCTTCGCTTTCCGTCGTGATCGCGCTGGCATCTTCCGGTGCCAGCTGCAGGCGCGTGCGGAAGGCGCGATCGATGTCCAGGCGCACGACCACGCCCTCGCCGGCATCGGCGACCGCCTTGCGCAGCATCTCCGCCGCCGTCGGCGTCACCGTGATGGATGGCGGCGTGCGATCGGGCGGCGGCAGTCCGAGCGCGGCATGCAGCTCGCCGGTGTTGACCATCTGCTCGATGATGTCGCTGCCGCCGACCAGTTCGCCATCGATGTACAGCTGCGGGATCGTCGGCCAATCGCCGTAGAGCTTGATGCCTTCGCGGATCTCGGGATCGGACAGCACGTCGACGTGGGCGTAGTCGACGTCGAGCGTGCCCAGCGCCGCCACCGCCTTGGCCGAGAACCCGCACTGCGGCGCGCGCGGCTCGCCCTTCATGAACAGGACGATGCGGTGGTCGCGCAGCAGGGTGTCGATGCGTGTGCGCACGCTGGGGTCGAGTGTCATGGAATCTCCAAAGTTCGGCAAGTTCGGGGTGGTGCGGTTCGAACCTGTCATGGTACGCCGCGCGACGGCCGGGCGTGGCCGCATGGCATGATGGCCCGATGCCCAGAGCGTTCCATTTGCATCGTGTTCCGCGCCATCCCCATGCCTGGTGGTGGCTGCTGGCGGTGTCGCAGGGGCTGGTGATCGCGCTGTGGTGGCGTTTCGGTTGGACGATCGGGTTGCCGGCGATGCTGGCCACCCATGCGTTGCTCCTGTGGGGTGTGTTCCGGCCGCAGTCGCCGCTCTATTCGCCGGTGTTGACGCATCTGCCCACCGACGAGCGCTGCGTGTGGCTGACGATCGACGACGGCCCCTCGCAAGACACCTTGCCACTGCTCGATCTGCTCGACGCCCACGATGCGAAGGCGACCTTCTTCCTCGTCGGCGAACGCGCCGCGGCGCAGCCCGACCTGGTGCGCGAGATCGCGCGCCGCGGTCACGGCATCGGCAACCACAGTCACACGCATCCCTCGGCCTGGTTCTGGGCACTGGGGCCGCGGCGCATGCGCGAGGAGATCGTGCGATGCCAGGACACGTTGCAGTCCATCACCGGCACCGCGCCGCGCTGGTTCCGCGCCGTGGTGGGCATGGCGAATCCGTTCGTGTCGGCACCGTTGCGGGATCGCGGCCTGGCACGCACGGCCTGGGACGCGCGCGGCTTCGACGCGGTGGAAAGCGATCCCGCGAAAGTGCTGGCGCGGATCGAACGCGGTCTGTCGCCCGGCGCGATCGTGCTGCTGCACGAGGGCGCGAGGCATGGGCGCAACCTGGAAACGATCACACTTCTTTTGCGACGCTTGTATACACTCGGCTACCGTTGCGCGCTGCCCGAGCAGATCGTGGTGCGGGAGGCGACGCAGGCTTGATGTTGCCGTGCTCGATGTTGCCGTGTTTCACATCGTTTTCATCGTCGCGAAATTCGGGTGTGTCGAATTTTGTCAGCAGCCCAATCGCGGCGACCTTCAAATTTGATTTTCGAATCAAATAGTTAGAGCGTGCCGCGAAAACCGGAATTTTCCTGAATGCGTCCAAGCGAGCCGAGGATATTGCGGTGCAGCGTGCAACGCCGATTTTGACGTGATTACTCTAACGCCCGTTTCAATCCAGTATTCAAATCCGGAATTGGAGCCGGCGCTCGCCGGTCGGGTTGGAATTGTCTTGCGGAAATAATGCCGTGAACAGCCAGAACCCCAGTCCTAGCAATACCCGGACTCGCTTGCTCGAAGCGGCGGAAGCGCTGTTCATCGAGCATGGCTACGAAGGCATGTCGCTGCGCCAGATCACCAGCTACGCCGAGGTCAATCTGGCGGCGGTGAACTATCACTTCGGTAGCAAGGAAGCGCTGGTCCAGGAACTGCTGTCGGCGCGTCTGGATCGGCTCAATCAGGAACGCCTGCAACTGCTGTCGATCTGCGAGGAAAAAAGCGGCGACCAGCCGATGGACGCCTGCGCGGTGCTCAGCGTGCTGTTCGTGCCTGCCGTCCGGCTCAGTCGCGACGACGTCGGCGGCATGGCTTTCATGCGGCTGCTCGGGCGCGTGTACAGCGATTCCTCGCCCTTCATCCGCGACTATCTGCACGAGCACTATCAGCCTATTTATGGGCGTTTTTTCGAGGCCTTCGCGCGCGCGCTGCCGCATCTGTCGCGTAACGAACTCGGCATGCGCCTGCATTTCTGTCTGAAGGCGCTCTCCGGCGTGCTGGCCGGCGAGAACATGGACGAACTGATCTCGGCGCTGTGCATGGGCGAACCCGTCAACGATTCGCTGATGCTGGCGCGGCTGATTTCCTTCATCTCGCCGATGCTGACCGCGCCGTTCGAGAACGGCGAGCAGATTCGGAACGTCGAGCAGGTGATGGGCATGGCCGATATCGCCGCACGCGCGACCGATGCCCAGACGCAGGCCGAGCACGAGGCCGAGGGTGCCAACAAATCACAGGGGATCCTGCCGCCATGGGCTGCCAGGGTGGTGGGGGTATGAACGGACGGACGGCCTTGGAGGCCGGCGCCACATCGCGCGGTACGGGAAAAGAAGGCAATGGCCAATACAGTGTCATGGTCGCGTGAGCCCGCCTCACTCGCTGAATACGGCGAGGACGGCCTCAGTCAGTGGAACAACGTTTCACTACGCTATCGCACGCCCCTGCGTGGCTTTTTCTCCAAACGTGTCAAGGATGCCGCCGAGGTCGACGACCTCATTCAGGAAGTCTTCCTGCACCTGATCCGCCGCGCCCGCGGCGGCCCGATCGAGCATGTCGAGCAATATGTCTTCCAGGTCGCGGCCAATGCTCTGCGTGACTGGGGGCGCCGCCGCCAGGTCCGGGACCACGACGCGCACGAATCTTTCGACGAGGAAATTCATCAACCCGTTACGGATATTTCGCCGGAGCGCGTCTTACTGGGGAAGGAGGCGATCAAAGTGGTCACCGCCGTACTGCGCGGGCTGCCGGAACGGACCCGCGACGTGTTCGTGCTGCGGGCACTGGAAAAGCGCAAGTACGCGGAGATCGCAGCCATGATGGGTATTTCGGTGCGGGCGGCCGAAAAGCACATGGCGAAGGCCCTGGCGCAGCTGGCTTGTGCGATGGACAGGGCCGGGGGACGGGATTGAGGCGGCGCGCCTCCGACGTGGTAGGCGGCGCGCGTTCGATGGGTTTGGCAGGATAGGGACTGGCTTGCGGGATCTGATGAGTCGCTGGAGTGCGTCGACCGGGTCTTGCTAGAGGTAACAGCGGAATGAAGTGGAAAATCTCGCCAAACCGGGACAATCCGGCCGAGCACGCGCCCGACGGCATCGACGAGGCGGCGGCGCGGTGGAGCGAGATCCTGCGCGACGCCGGCGACGACCGGCAGGTACGCGAGGCGTTCGAGGCCTGGCAGTCCCATTCGCCGCAGAACGCGAGTGCCTTCCGGCGTGTGGAGGCGGCGCAGACATTCATCTCTTCGATCGCCGATACCTCCGACGAAATGCAGAGGCTGCGCCGCGAGACACTGGCGCGCGCGGTCGGCGTCGAATCGCATTGCCCGCACTGGTGGCGCAATTCGGCCGTCGCCGCCTCCTTGATGGCCGCGGCCGTGCTCGGCATGTTCGCCATGAACCCGAACACTTCGCGGGAGATCTATCACGATGCCCGCGATGCGATCGCCGGCAACATCTATCAGACCGGAATCGGCCAGACCTCGGTGGTGTCCCTGGATGACGGCTCGGTCGTCACCCTGAACACGAACAGCCGCATTTCCGTGCATTACGAAGAGGGCGTGCGCGGCATCACCCTGGAGCGCGGGCAGGCCTTGTTCAAGGTGGCGAAGGATCGCGCGCATCCGTTCGTGGTCAGCGCCGGCGGGCGCCAGGTGACGGCGCTCGGCACCGAGTTCGACGTGCATCTGTCCGACAAGCTCTTCGAGGTCACTCTGCTGGAAGGGCGGGTCACGGTGACGCGCGATGATCACGGTCATGCGCCCGCCACTGTCGGCAAGGCCAAGGCGGCGCCGCTGCTGGCCGAACTGCGGCCCGGGCAGCAGTTCGTCGCCGTCGCCAAGGCGGTGCCGCAGGTGCGTCCGGCTGACGTGAGGCGCGTGATCAGCTGGCGCCACGGCCAGATCGTGTTCGAGAACGAGCGCCTCGAGGACGCCGTCGCCGAGATGAACCGCTATTCGCGCCGGCAGGTCGTGCTGAGCGATCCACGGCTGGGCTCGCTGAAGATCAGCGGTGCCTTCAATACCGGCGACGTCAGTACCTTCGTCGAAGCGCTGACTGATTATTTCCCGATCGAGCGCGCCACGCGCGAAGACGACACCATTGTTCTGAAATCGCGTCCGACCAGCACGCGAGGGTAGATCGTCAACACGGATTGCGTGGGCGACAGTCTCTATGTTTCTCCTGAAACCATGAGCATGAAATCGACATCACGTCGATGACTCATCTTGTTCCCGTGAACATTCGGGACCAATCCTTTCAAGATGCTTCATGCGCGGAACGATCTCGTGTCGTTTCGGCATGCGCGTGCATCAAACATGCTGCATTGCAAAAGAAGACTCGCAGGTTCAAGAAATGACATGACAGATCGCGAACATGCATTTGCAGGTTCGGGTTTTTCAGCGCACCGCGTCTGTATTGGAACGAGATTGTCAAAAGACGATTCGGAACCAGAGGGGAGAACGAATGCAAGTGCGAGACCAGAGTCGTTCATTCAAGCGTGCAATGAAGCCCTGCGTGTTGTTCCTGGCGTTGCTGCCGTGCCTGACGGCCTATGCGCGCAATGACGACGTGGCCACCGCGAAGTTCAACATTCCTCAGCAACAGCTCGGTGCCGCACTGTCCGAATACGCGCGCCAGAGCGGCAAGCAACTGCTGTACGCGCCCGAACTCGCGGCCGGCAAGACCGCGCATGCGGTGCAAGGCGAGAAGACGCCGACGCAGGCGCTGCAGGAATTGCTGGCGGGAACTGGTCTCGACTATGCCACCAACGCATCCGGCGCGATCCTGATCAGCGATCGCACCAACAGCAATGTCGGCGGCGCGGAGGCAAAGCCAGCCGCAGCGGAGACGCAGGGAAACGCCCAGGAGGTCGCCGAAGCGCAGCCGGCGGCGCCCTCCCAGGAAGTAGAGGCACAACAAGCGGCGCCCGAAGCAACGGCAAGCCAGAGTAGATCCGGAAGCGCCACCACCCTCGACACCATCGTGGTGACCGCGCAGAAGAAGGTCGAGAACATCCAGAAGGTGCCGATCGCGATCACCGCCTTCGGCGGCGAGGAGCTCAACGATCGCAAGATCGAAACCGGTGCCGACCTGGTCACGGCGACGCCGAACGTCACCTTCTCCAAGACCAACTTCGCCAGCTACAACTTCCAGATCCGCGGCATCGGCACGCAGGCCTTGTCGGTCACTACCGACCCGGCCGTGGCGATCAGCTTCAACAGCACGCCGATGATCCGCAACCGCCTGTTCGAACAGGAATACTTCGACGTCGAGCGCGTCGAGGTGCTGCGCGGACCGCAGGGCACGTTGTACGGCCGCAACGCGACCGCCGGCGTGGTCAACATGATCCCGAACCTGGCGAACCCGGACGCGTTCGAGGCCAACGTCAAGGGCGAGATCGGCAACTACGACACCACCCGCGTCAACGGCATGATCAACGTGCCGCTCAGCGATACGTTCGCGTTTCGTCTGGCCACGCAGTACACAAAGCGCGACGGCTATGACAAGAACACGGTCACCAACAAGAACGTCAACGATCGCGACATCCTCGGCGTGCGCACTTCGTTCGCATGGAAGCCCAGCGACCGCTTCAACGCGAGTCTGGTCTGGGAGCATTTCCAGGAAGACGACATGCGTGCGCGCACCGGCAAGCAGCTTTGCCACAACGATCCAGGCCCCACATCGCTCGGCGCGCTGACGCTGCGGGCAGGCGACGGCAACTTCATGAGCCAGGGCTGCAAGGACGGCTCGCTCTATGACGACGGCGCCTTCGGCGTGCCCAACGGCGCCAGCCTGCCGTTCGTGCTGGGCGCCGCCACGGCGGGCGGCATCATCGGGTTGACGCCGGATTTCACCACGGCGACCTTGATCAAGTACGGCGTCGATCCCTATGCCGGCGTGACGCAGTCGCACGACATGCGCAAGATCGCCACCAGCTACGACCCGAAGTTCGAGGCCACGAACGACGTGGCGCAGCTCAACTTCGACGTGGCCATCGGCGACCATCTCAATTTCGTGTCGCAGACCTTGTACACGAAGGATCAGTACTATTCGACCCAGGACTACGGACGCTTCCAGTCCAACCCGATCTTCACTCCCACGGATGGATTGCTGGGCTTCGATCCGAACTTCAATCTCGTTCCCGCCTACCCGCTGACGCCGGGCGGAGTGTACTGCGATCCGCAACTGGGTTGTTCCGATCGCTTGCTTACTGTCGATCTGGTTGATTCCCAAAGCACGCAGTGGTCGCAGGAGTTCCGCCTGCAGTCCGCCTACGACGGTCCGTTCAACTTCAACGTCGGCGCGAACTACCTGGAATACAAGGTCGACGAAAGCTATTACGTCTTCAGCAATGTGCTGACCGCCATCGCCCAGTCGACTTTCAACTCCAGCGGCATCGGCGCGCGTCCGCGCGATTGCGCGGCGGGTTCAGGCACTGCGATAGACGCCAGCACGGGTGAAGTGGTGCCTTGCGTCTACATCGACCCCAATACGCTGAATGGCATCGACGGGCAGGGCCACAACTATTTCCGCAGCCGAAATGTCGCCAAGACGAAATCCATGGCGATCTTCGGAGAAGGCTACTGGCAGATCAACGACAAGGTGAAGCTGACGGCCGGCTTGCGCTGGACCCGTGACATCAAGACCACGACGCCGTATCCGAGCCAGCTCCTGCTCGCGGGAACGAAGCTTCCGTTCTACTACCTCGGCGGCGGCTACACCGGCTACGGCTATCCTGCTGGCGAGGAAATCCGCCAGACCTGGAACGAGCCGACCGGACGCCTGGTGCTCGACTGGTCGCCGGACCTGTCGTTCACCGACAGCACCATGATCTACGCCTCGCTCGCACGCGGCTACAAGGCCGGTGGCACCAACTCCCCTGGCGTGGGCGCCGATCCGGCGCTCCTGAGCTTCACGCAGCGTGATCCGCGCTTCAAGGCGGAATACGTCAACGCGTTCGAGATCGGCATGAAGAACGTCATGGCGGGCGGCAAGTTCATCTTCAACGCCACGGCGTTCTACAACGACTACAAGGATTATCAGGTCTCGCAGATCCAGGACCGCGCCACCTTGAACGAGAATTTCGACGCCAAGACGTGGGGCGCCGAATTCGAAGCCGTGTGGCGGCCGACCGATGCGTTCCAGCTCAGCGGCAATGTCGGTCTGTTGCGCACGCGTGTCGGTTCGAATCAGTACTCCATCGACGTGATGGATCGTACGGCCGGCAATGCGGATTGGGTCGTGGTGCGGCCGTGGTTGCAGCTGGCTTCGAACTGCATCGCGCCGAAGGCGTTGGTGGAGACCGCGCTCAGTAACTGGTATGCCAACAACCCGGACACCAGTCTTCCCATCCTGCTCAACAGCTTCTGCTCGGTGAACACGCCCACGGCGGGCGGTGGCTTCACCAGTGATGGCGGCTTCAACGGCGGGCCGGGTGTGTGGGCGGGCGGCGCCGGCCCCAACTATCTGGGCGATGGCAATTTCTACAACCCGCTCATCGATGCGCCCAACGGCGGCGCCGGCTTCGCCAAGAACGTTGGCGGCAACGAATTGCCCAACGCGCCGCATCTCACCGTCAGCCTCAGCCCGCAGTACACGTTCTCGTTGCCGAAGGGCGACCTGACCCTGCGCGCCGACCTGTACTACCAGAGCAAGAGTTGGGCGCGCATCTACCAGGATCGCATCGATCGCCTGCACGATTGGGGCAACGTCAACCTCTCGCTGACCTGGTACAAGCCGGACACCGATTTCACCGTGCAGCTTTACGTCAAGAACGCGCTCGACGGCGAAGCGATCACCGGCACCTTCCTCAACAGCGACGACACTGGCCTGACCGCGAATGCGTTCATTCAGGACCCGCGCATCGTCGGTCTGTCGATTCGCAAAGGCTTCTATTGATTTGATCAACAGGCGAAACGGATATGCGCCCGCCGCGAGGCGGGCGGTTCGACAGCCCGAGAAGACATCACATTCCAGCGTCCAGGATGTCGAGTGACACGACGTCGAAGTGAAACAGGGTGCTGCCGATTCTAGATGCCACTTGGGTAAGTGCCGCCACGGCACGAAGGTTCCTCCGTGGCAACCTTCCGGATGTCTGTTCCCATCCGGTTACCTCAACTCTGTGATAGTGGAGTAAACAGCATGGCCAAGTTCAAAACCGCTCTTCTTGCCACTCTGATCGTCGCTAGCCCGCTCGTTGCTTCGCAAGCTTTTGCCGCGAGCTATCAGGTGTTCAAAGGCGGCGTCTGGAAGGTATCGGACAGCACGACGCTGACCGGGCCGACCACCGCGACGGTGGCGGGCATTCCGATTCCGTGCACTGCCACCTTTACGCTGACGCTGAATGCCAGCGGCGCCGCGACGGTCACGGCCGCCAGCTTCTCGGGCAGTTCCGCCTGTCTCGGCGTGACCGCGCAAGCTTTGCCGTGGACCGTCGCCGCGCCTGTCGCGATCTCGGGTTCTTCCTCGGTGACCGTGAACATCAGTGGCATCAACGTCAAGTTCTCGAGCCCGAGCGCGACCTGCACGGGCAATGCCTCGGGCACGCTGACCAACGCGAACCCCAACACCGGCCCGGCCAACAACGATTACACCTTCACGGCGCCGCTGTCGGCCCCCTGCACCAACGTCAAGTCCAATCCGAAGCTGACGTCTACGGATCCCATCCGTGCCGTGTTCCCCTGATCGGATGTAGATCGTGATGCATGGATGATGATCCCGCACCGATATCGACAAGGTTGTCGTGGAACCACGGGTCGGGTAATGCCGCCGCTTCAAGCGCTCAGCGCTTGAAGTGGCGTTGCAGCTTGAGGGCACGTTCGCCTCGGTCTGACAAAGGAATGACAGTCGAGTTGTGCGCTCTTCCGGACGGTGATGTTGCAACCCTGCGGACGTCCGTCCGCTGGTCGCTAATCGAATCTTCATTTCGCTAGATTTCGGGAGTCTATTTATGTCAAAGGCACTGATTTCCACGGCTCTCGCCACGGCGCTGGCCGGCATCGCCGCCATGCCCGTCGCGATGGCGGGCACACCCACGGGCCCGTGGGCGGTCTTCAAGTACTGTCCTTACAACGATCCGAACGTCACCACTTGCGTGATCAATACCACCACGTCGGGTTCGTTCACGATTGGCACCACCACTCTGCCGATCGACAAACCGATCGTGCTGCAGGGTGGCGTTGTGACGATCGCACCTCCGTCCAACACCTTCGAGCCTCTCTACGCTGCGGTCGGCGCTCCGACGCTGTCCTCGCCCCCGGGCAAGGTCCCGGGCGGTCTGCTCGGCATCGTCAATCCGGCACCCGATTGGCCGTTCCCGCTGTGGCAGGCCTTCTGGAACATCGTCAATTCGGTCAACGACGTCACGGCCACGATGGAATCGGTGCAGACGATCCAGACCAGTCTCGCGAATGGGCTGTATCCGCCCGCCGACGGTAGTGATCCCACGGCGGTACGCCTTGCGCTTCGCGTGCGTCTGCAGAATCCTTTCCTCGGCAGCTCCTGCTACATCGGCACGGCGCAGAATCCGGTCGTGGTCAAGTTGCAGACCGGGACGACCAGTCCGCCGGCACCGAATCAGCCGATCGCCGGCAGCCCTGGCACCGCGAACTTCATCACGGTGACCGAAGATCCCTACACCGCTTATATCGATGTCCAGGGTTCCTCGTACGTCGACAATTCGTTCTCGGTGCCGAAGGCGAGCGGTTGTGGCAATGTCACTCTGCTCGGCATTCCGATTCCGATCCTGACGGATGTGCTCGAGGCCCTGGTCTCTGGCGCCGTCAATCTGAAGGTGGGGCTGCCGTCCGCAGCGGGCAAGAACACCGCGATCTTGAATGGCAATGCGGCGATCGCGGCATCCGAGTACGTGCGCAACAGCGCGCAGTAAGCCAGGAAGCGAACGGTTACGGTAGTGCTTGTAACCTTGGTTGCGGAGCGACTCGCCTGAGTCGCTCCGCAAACGCTTGAGGCCTGCCTCAATACTCAAGGCTTCGTTCTCGCATTTGTTCTGGCCGGAAATTCAAGAGCACTGTTCTTCGGCATCCTGCATCCATAAGATTTACGTCAATGCGGGATGACGGGCCTCGAAATGCGCGTCTCCCGATCTTGAGATGGATTCCGGGCAAATGCATTTGCGCCACATCGTGATGATTCTGGTTGGATTGGGCGCACTCGCTTGCGCCTATTTCCTGGGGCGCGCGCAAGGCCCGCAAGCCGCGGCCGACGGCGCGGCGGATCACGTCGCCGCCACACAGGTAGGTAATGAAGGTGCTGATGCCAAAGCGGCATCTTCTGGAGCAGTGCCCGCCACCGCGCCGCTACCGGCGCGCGACACGTCGTTGAAGAAGGTCTATCGAGACTTGAAGGCCCGCGCCGATGCCGGTGACGTGGCGGCGGCCACGCGCCTGTATCGCGATCTCCACATTTGCGGCTATCTGGATAGCGTGGAGTGGTCGTTCGCTCGCGTCGCCGATGAATTGCTGGATCAGAAGGTCGATACGACGGATGCGGGAAAGATGGAGGACTATCGCGTTCAACTGGATGCGATCGAGTCGCGGAAGCAGGCCATGCAGAAATTCCGCTCCCTCTGCGATGGCGTGGATCGCACGATGCTGGATTCCCAGTTGCCAAGTCTGCAGAAGGCCGCGCAGCTCGGCGAGGAGCATGCGCGTGCCTGTTACCTGGCGCGCGGTCCGAACTACGATCCGCGCGGCTTGATGCAGCATCCGGAATGGCTCGAGAGTTATCGCGCCAACATCAAATCCATGATCGACACGGGACTCGCCGCCGGTGACTGGAAGGTGGTAGACATCCTTCGCAATGCATACCAGCCCGGTTCGGACAGCATGCTTTCCGGCGTGCTCGGTTCCGATCCCACCCTGTATTACCGCTATCTCAAGCTGTATCGCCTAGGCGCGGAGCCTTATCGCGTCGAGGAAATCGATCGCCAATTGGCTGCGGCGGCCACGCGAATCAAGCCGGAGCAGCGCGCCGACGCCGATCTCTGGGCGCAATCGACATTTCAGCAGGAGTTCGATGACGGCAATTCGACCGAATCGACGGTGCCAGGCTGGGATCCCTGCTCGTTCCCTTATGATCCCTTGTGATGTCATGAAATCCATGGACCCGAAAGCAATTCGACACGAGCAGGTTCACGCATGAACCCGCGGCGCTGGCTCGTTGTTGGTGCGGTGTTGATCGCGATCACCGGGGCGTACTTTCTCGGCCGTATCGGCGCTCCCAAGCCGCCGCCGATCGTGCGGACGGGCATTGCCGTCGGAGATGCCGGAACGGAGGCTGCTCCCGGCAAATTACAGGCTTCGGCCGCCAAGTCGGTCATCGGCATCGTCAAGGGCGCGCCGCTGCCGGCTCCCGGCACACCTTTGAAGGACACGTTCGCCGACTTGCAGGCGCGCGCGAACAACGGCGATGTCGGCGCGGCCACGCGTCTGTATCACGATCTCAGCAAATGCAGCCACTTGCGTGGCTCGGAGTGGAAGAACGCTGGTGAGGCCAACGATCTCACCAGCAAGAAAACCGAGAACATGACGCCGGCGCAGTTGCGGACTTACCAGGCGATTCTCAGTGCGATGGAGTTGCGCCAGCAAGCCGATCGCAAGAATCAAGAGCTGTGTGACGGCGTGGGCGACGAGATGCTGGGTAGCCTGGTCGACAACATCGCGCAAGCCGCCAGGCTCGGGGACGAGGACGCGCGAGCATGCTACCTGGGGCAGGGGCCGCTCTACGACGCACGAAGCATGTTGAAGCATCCGGAATCGTTGCGGAACTATCGCAGCAACGCTTCGGCGCTGATCGAGGCCGGCCTCACGGCGGGCGATTGGCGAGTCGTCGACCTGTTGCAGCAGGCCTACGAGCCTGGCTCGCAAAGCCTGTTGGCTGGGCTGGTCGGTGCCGATCCGGTGCAGCACTACCGCTATCTAAAGCTTTATCGCCTTGGTGCGGAGCAGCATCGCGTCGCCAGGCTGGATCAGCAGTTGGCGGCCGTTGCATCGAACCTGACATCGGGGCAACTCGCTGAAGCGGACGAATGGGCACAGCGGACCCTTCAGGACAATTTTGAAGGCAGCTCCACCAATACCACCCCGCCGGGATGGGAGGCGTGCGAGTTCTAGGCCGGGCGGATGGACCCGGCATCTTTCATGGAGCACAAGGATCAGTCGCATGAAACTCATCAAGCACACGCTTCTCGCTGCCGTGTTCGTGGCCAGTTCCCACGAGATGTTTCCCGCCTTCGCCGGCTCGGAGGCAGCGCCTAGTGCGGTCAGTCGTTGAGGATGACCGTCAGATCGAAATCGTGGGTCGGTCGGATGATTCATGGTGAATCGATTCCTGCGGCGCCCAATCAGGGGCGACGCTTGCAGGAGAAACGCGACCATGCCCCTCTTCATCGGAGCACAGCGCCATGTCCAAGCTGAAATCCATTGCGATCGCTGCTTTTGTCGCCGGGGGAGCGTTGACGACGCATCCCGCATTCGCTTCCGGTTATGAGATGTGGGATGGCACGGCCTGGGTCAGGAATGCGGTCGATACTTTTTCCGGCCCTTTTACCTTGAAATATATGGGCATCGTGTATCCCTGTACGATCACCGTGACCTGGGCATTGAACAATGGCGGCATCCAGACAACCGCCAGTTTCAGCGGCAGTTCGGCCTGCACGAGCATGACAGTGCAGCCAGGAGTCACGTCTCCGCCTGTCGCGATTCCGGGGAGCACCTCGGTCAGGATGACGATCAGCGGTATGGTTATCCAATCGCCGGGCATGATGCTGACGTGCAGCGGGCAGACGAACGCGGAGTTGAGCAAGGCGAATCCCTATCTGCCTAACACGCCCGCGCCTTTTCCGCCGTACAACCATGTCATGTTCAATGGCCCGCTGGGGCCATGCACGATCAATACGCCTGCGCCAGGCCTGGCAACCTTGAAGCCATTTCGCGCTTATTTCCCCTGAGTCGAAGTTTGCCGCCGCGCGCATGGCCGGAAGCGTCAGGTTCAACCATGGAATGCCGTTTATACCGGCCGAGCCGCCACGATCAGCCAGTGATTGAAGGGAGTGCGGCCGAACAGCGGCGCGAAATTTGCCTGCAGAGCGGCATTGTTGAACGCGGCACGCAGTGCTTCGGTGCTGGGATAGTGCTTTGGCGCCGATGGCATCCAGCCCGTGAGATGCGCGAAGCGGTCACCGAGGCGGGTGTAGTGGCCGCGTCGGCCGTCGTCATCGAGAGCGGCACGTATCACCAGGCGAGCGCCGGGCGTGAGCATGGCGATGGCGGCGTCGAGCAGGCGTCGCTGTGCTTCGGCGGACAAATACTGCAGGACGTCCAGGATGGCGACGCTGCCGGCGTGCCGCGGGATCTCACGAGCGAGATCGGCGGTGGCGAATTCCGCCTGCGCTAATTTCGCGCGCTGTGCCGCGCTGTGCGCGCGCGCGATCTTGGCGGCATCGATGTCCACACCGTGATAGGGCAATGACTGCCCATCGCGATGCAGGGCATGCGCGAGCAGGCCCAGTCCGCAGCCGATATCGAGCAACGGCGCGCTGCTGCCGCGCAGCGCATCGAGGACGCCGGGATAGAGCGGATCGCTCGCCAGCTTCTCGCGAACGTAGTAGTAATCCCAGCGGCTGCCCCAGAAGCGTTCCGGAAGAAAGGCGTTGGCGATCTCGGTGGCGCGCTGCCGTGGCAGGGGGCGCGTGTCGTGACTCATGTCCGCAGCAGCGTGCGTGCGATCGGCAGGGCGAGTCGTGTCCATTCGGCATACATCGCCGCCGAAGGGTGCAGGCCGTCTTCGGCGAGCATCACCGGTTCGGCGCCGCGTTCGCGGCTGATCGGGGTGATGTCGACAAATGAAATCCCGTGCTGCGCGCAGACTTCGCGCGCGGCGGCGTTGTAAGCGTCGAGTTCACGCGCAATCCGCGCGACATCCCGGCCTGAAGCAATGCCGAAGGGCGTGACGCCCCAGTCGGGAATCGACAGTACCATCACGCGGTCCGTGCGGCCGTCGGCGAAGCCGATGGCGCGCTCCAGCAATCCAGCGAATTCGCCACGGTAGTTTTCGACATCGCGGCCGCGATACTGATTGTTCACGCCGATGGCGAGACTGACGAAGCCGTAATGGCCGAGCGGGTGCGCGGCATCGATGGCGGCGTCGAGTTCGTCGGTCGTCCAGCCCGTGGTGGCGATGATGCGAGGCGCATCCAGCGCGATGCCTTCCTCGCGCAGCGCGAGCGCCAACTGTTCCGGCCAGCGGCCGTCAGGCGCGACGCTTTCGCCGATGGTGTAGCTGTCGCCGAGGGCGAGGTAGGAGATTGCGGCGGAGTGCAACGCGCCTTTCCCCCGGTGCTTGTTCAGGCCACGGCCGCGCGTTGCGTCCGGTCGGCATCGCCGACGTCGCGTCCGGCGCGGCGCGAGAGCACGCGGTCGATGCGATGGAAGACTTCGCGCAGCGTATCCGGTTCCGGCAGCAGGGTGACGCGGAAGTGGTTGCGATACGGCACGTTGAAGCTGGAGCCGGGCACGATCAGCACGTCCTCGGTTTCCAGCAGTTCCAGCGCGAAGGCGTGATCGTCGAAGCCGCGTGCCGCGTCGCCGACGACGCCGGGGAAGGCGTACAGCGCGCCGGCCGGTTCGGACAGGTGCAGGTGCTCGCTCGCATCGCAGATGTCGATCACCGCGCGGCGTGCTTCGTACAGGCGCCCGCCCGGCTGGCACAGCGCTGTGATCGTGTCGGCGCCGTGCAACGCCGCTTCGATCGCGAATTGTCCCGGCACGTTGGCGCACAGGCGCAGCGCGCCGAGCAGGTCCATGGCGTGGTGGAACTCGCCGATGCGCATCGCATCGCCCGACAGCACCGCCCAGCCGACACGCCAGCCGCAGGCGCGATGCACCTTCGACAGGCCGCCGAAGGACAGGCAAGGCACGTCGCCGGCCAGCGGCGCGACGGGCACAAATCTGGCGCCGTCGTAGAGGATGCTGTCGTAGATCTCGTCGCACATCAGCAGCAGGTGGTGCTTGGCGGCGATGGCGACGATGCGCTCCAGCAGCTCGCGCGGGTAGGCGGCGCCGGTGGGATTGTTGGGATTGATCAGCACGATCGCGCGCGTGCGCGGGGACACCAGTGCCTCGATCTCGTCCGGATCGGGCAGGAAGCCGGTGCTGGCATGGCAGCGGTAGAACACCGGACGGCCGTCGTTGAGGATGGTCGCCGCCGACCACAGCGGGTAGTCGGGCGAGGGCAGCAGCACTTCGTCGCCGGGGTTCAGCAGGGCGCGCAACGACAGGTCGATCAGTTCGCTGACGCCGTTGCCGACGAACACACGTTCGGGCGTCGCGTTCGGCGTGCCGCGCTTCTTGTGGAAGGCGGCGATGGCTTCGCGCGCGGCCGGCAGGCCCTGCTGATGGGTATAGGGATCGGTATCGTGGATGTGATCGGCGATGGCGCGTTGCAGGTGTTCCGGGGCGCGGAACCCGAACGCGCCGGGGTTGCCGATATTGAGCTTGATCAGGGTGCGGCCCTGGGCCTCCAGCTCACGGGCTCGGCGTGCCAGCTCTCCGCGGATCTCATAACGGACTTCGGACAGGCGCTCGCGGGTGGCAATGGGGGTGGTAGGCATGGGCGGAAGACGGGGGGAATCCCGCCCAGATTAACGGATGCGGTGTGATCGGGGCAAAAACCGGCCGGCCCCGTGGGACCGGCCGGCGACCGTCAGAAATTGGGGCATTGCTCGATGATGATTTCCACATGATCTGTGATCTCGCCCTCGAAGCTCCTCGAACCGTCGCAGTAGTGGTGGGACTCCCCGGCCCAGCGACCATCGTCGTAGTAGTAATACCTGTGCAGCCCGCGGTCGGGCAAAGCAATCGCCGTGGCGGCCGACAGCAGCAGGACGGTGGCCAGGGAGTACAGCGCGATACGCTTTTTCATGACGTTCCCTCGAAAAATGGCGGTAGCGGTTGATAAACCGGAACAGGGGGTGGAACCGGGCGAGGGGTCCCAGTTCGGGCATACGGCCGCTTCGCGCGGGTGCTGCGTACAATCGCGCCATGCAGCTCGACTCAGTCGCCATGGCAGCGTTGCGTGCGATCGGCTGGCCCTACGAAGGGCCGCCGGACGCGCCGGGCTGGCGTGAAACGCTCGACGCGCATCCGCAGGCACGCCCGGTGCGGGTGATCGAGCAACATCGCTCCGGCTACATCGTCGCCGACGGCCTCGGCGAGGGATTTCCTGTCGAATCGCTGCCGGAATGGCAGCGCACGCCGGGTTATCGCAAGGGCACGACCGCCGCCGAACAGCGCGCGGCGGTCGGCGACTGGGTGCTGATCGAGGGCACGCGCATCGTCGCCGCGCTGCCGCGCCGCACCGCGATCAAGCGCGGTGCGGCGGGCGAGCACTACAAGCAACAGGTGATCGCCGCGAATATCGATGTCGTCCTTGTCGTTTGCGGCCTCGACGGCGATTTCAATCCGCGCCGCATCGAGCGCTACCTGCTGCTGGTGCACGGCGGCGGCGCGCAGGCGGTGGTGGTGTTGACCAAGGCCGATCACGCCGAGGCGGATGTTCCGGCCGCGTTGGCCACCTTGGCCGGCATCCTGGACCAGGACGTGCCGGCGTTCGCGGTGAACGCCAAGGACAGGGCCAGCGTCGCCGTGCTCGAACCCTGGCTGCGGCCCGGCATGACCGCTGTCCTGGTGGGCAGTTCCGGCGCGGGCAAATCCACGCTGACCAATACCCTGCTTGGCGCGGAGAAGATGAAGACCAGCGCCGTGCGCGAGCACGATGCGCGCGGCCGCCACACCACCACGCACCGGGCGCTGATCCCGCTGCCCTCCGGCGCCTGCCTGATCGACACACCGGGTATGCGCGAACTCAAGCCCACCGGTGAGGAAGATCTTGCCGAAGGCGGCTTCGCCGATATCGAGGCGCTGGCCGAACAATGCCGCTTTCGCGATTGCCGCCACGACCGCGAGCCCGGCTGCGCGGTGCGCGCGGCGATCGAGGCCGGTACGCTCGACCCGGGGCGCTTCGCCAACTATCTGAAGCTGCGCGACGAAGTCGCCGGCGCCGCCGACAAGCTGGCGACGCGGCTGTCACAGAAGTCGAGCGCGAAAGTGCAGGTCAAGGCGTTGAACAAGCGGCTGGATGAAAAATATGGCAAGCACTGAACAACGATGAGCGGCACAGACGCGGAGATCGCCCATCACGCCGCGCTCGACGCGCGCATGGTCGCCGCTGTGCGCGGGATCAAGCTGTTGTCCTTGGTCAGCTGGCCGGCGAGCGCGCAGCAGCGCTTTCTCGACATGCATGCGCAGGGTCGCGAAGAGCTGCCGAAGATCGATTACCCGAAGCTCGATTTCACCGACACCCGGCGCGAGCTGGATGCGATCGCCGCCACCGCCGATCCCGCGCATCCCCTCGGCGCCTATCTCATCGATTCCACGCGCAGCTGGTCGATCGCGGCGGAACTGCTGGAAGCGCTTGGCACCGACGCGGTCTGCGCGCATTCGATCCGCCTGTTCGGACGCCCGGACGAACCCCTGCCGGGCAGCGGGCCGACGGCGCGCGTCGCCGCACACCACTTCATCGATATCGCCAACGAACTCGATCATGAGCTGATCGCGCCGGAGGAACAGGTCGCCATCTCTGCGACGGCGCTGCAATTGCAGCTGCAGGTCGATCTGGATGCGTTCTTCGGCGAACGCGTGATCGAGGTGACGCTCGATCCGGACATGATCGCCAAGGCCGCGGCTGGCGCACAGCGCATCCGCCTGCGCACCGGCGCCGAATACACCGACTACGACAAGCACCAGTTGCTGCAGCACGAAGCCTTCGTGCATTCGCTCACCGCGCTCAACGGTCGCGCACAGCCCGTGCTGCCGAGTCTGGCGCTGTCATCGCCGCGCACCACGGCGACGCAGGAAGGCCTGGCGACCTTCGCCGAACAGATCACCGGCAGCATCGACATCGAACGCATGAAGCGCGTATCGCTACGCATCGAGGCCGTGGCGATGGCGCTCGAAGGCGCCGATTTCATCCAGGTGTTCCGTTATTTCCAGGCGGCAGGGCAGTCCGCGGCGGAAAGTTTCGCCTCGGCGCAGCGCGTGTTCCGTGGCGTGCCGCTGAATGGCGGACAGGCATTCACCAAGGACACGGTCTACCTGCGCGGACTGATCGGCGTGCATACCTTCTTCCGCTGGTCGCTGCGCCAGGACAAGCTGCGGCTGTGCCGGCTGCTGTTCGCCGGCAAGATGACGCTCACCGACGTGCAACGCTTCGAGCCGTTGTTCGACAGCGGCGCGCTACTGCCAGCACGCTACATGCCGCAATGGGTGTCGCGCGCGAACGGCCTTGCCGGCATGCTGGCGTTCTCGCTGTTCGCCAATCGCATCCGCCTCGATCAAGTGAGTGGCGACACGCCGATCTTCGAGGTGTGATCCAGCGAGTGCATTTCGGACGCGTGCCGGACACGCGTCGGGAATCGGCTTCCGGGCGAGGTGAGGGGGAGGAGGAGTGACGTCCGGAAGCCGAAAGGCTGTACTCACCGCATGTGCAATCCGCCATTGACCGCATAGTCGGCGCCGGTGACGTAGGCCGCGTCGTCCGAGGCCATCCAGGCGCACAGGCTGGCGACTTCCTCGGGTTTTCCGAGCCGCCGCACCGGCACCGAGGTGGCGAGACGATCGAGCACATCCGGCGGGAACGTGCTGATCGAGGCGCTGGCGACATAACCTGGCGAAATCGTGTTCACGGTGACGCCGCGCGCGGCGAATTCGTTCGCCAGCGCGCGTGTGAAACCGTGCATCGCCGATTTCGCCGTTGCATAGTTCACCTGGCCGATCTGGCCCTTCTGCGCGCTGACCGAGGCGATGTTGACGATTCGTCCCCAACCGCGCGCGGCCATGCCGTCGATCACCTGCTTGGTGATGTTGAACAGCGTGTGCAGGTTGCCGGTCATCACCGCGTTCCAGTCTTCGCGCGTCATCTGCCGGAACAGCACGTCGCGCGTGCCACCAGCGTTGTTGACCAGCACGTCGACCTCACCGACTTCGGCTTTCACCTTGGCGAACGCCGCCACGGTCGATTCCCAGTCGGCGGCGTTGCCTTCCGAGGCGACGAATTCGTAGCCGAGTTCGCGCTGCTCGCGCAGCCAGCCGGCCTTGCGCGGCGAATTCGGGCCGCAGCCGGCCACCACGGTGTGCCCGTTTTGCGCGAGCTTCTGGCAGATGGCGGTACCGAGGCTGCCCATGCCGCTTGTGACGTAGGCGATGCGTAGTGTCATGTCGTCGATTCCTCTTGGCTCAGGCGGCGTAGGGATACAGCGCGAACAACAGCGAGGCGGCCAGCAGCACCATCGACACCATCACCGCCCATTTCAGCGTGAAGCGCTGATGGTCGGCGAAGTCGACATTGGCCATGCCGACCAGCAGATAGGTCGAGGGCACCAGCGGGCTCAACAGATGCACCGGTTGCCCGGCCAACGAGGCGCGCGCCATTTCCACCGGCGTGATGCCGTAGTGGCTGGCAGCCTCGGACAGGATCGGCAGCACGCCGAAATAGAAGGCGTCGTTCGACATGAAGAAGGTGAACGGCATGCTCGCGATCGCTGTGATCACCGCCAGGTACGGCCCCCAGGCATCGGGAATGATGGCGAGGAAGCTGCGCGACATCGCCTCGACCATACCGGTGTTCGACAGGATGCCGGTGAAGATGCCGGCGGCGAAAATCAGCGACACCACCGAGAGCACATTGCCGGCGTGGTTGACGATACGGCGACGCTGTTCGGCGAGATCGGGATAGTTGATCACCAGCGCCAGTGCGAAGCCGATCATGAACAGCACCGGCAGCGGCAGCAGGCCAAGGATCAGCGTGACCATCAGCGCGATCGTCAGTGCCGCGTTCACCCACAGCAGTTTCGGCCGCTTGGTGTCTTCGCTGTCGGCGAGCGTGGGGAGGTTGTCGCTGCCGGTGTCGTGTTCCGGATGCCAGTCGACGGAATGGCCGTGCAGCGTCACGATACCCAGACGTTTGCGTTCGCGCAGGCCGAGGTACCAGGCGAGCAAGATGATCGACGCCAGCGCCATGCCCATCGCCGGGACCAGCGGCACGAACACTTCGCTCGGATCGACATGCAACGCGGTCGCCGCGCGCGCGGTCGGGCCGCCCCAGGGCGTCAGGTTCATCACGCCGCTGGCGAGGATGGCGACGCAGGTCAAGTTGATCGGATTCATGCGCAGCCGCTGATAGAGCGGCAGCATTGCCGAGACGGTGATCATGTAGGTGGTCGAGCCGTCGCCGTCGAGCGAAATCAGGATCGCCAGCACCGCGGTGCCCACCACGATCTTGACCGGATCGCCCTTGACCAGCTTGAGGATGCGCTTGACGATCGGATCGAACAGACCGGCATCGATCATCACGCCGAAGTAGAGGATCGCGAACATCAGCATCACGCCGGTCGGCGCGATCTTCTTGATGCCCTCGATCATCATCTCGCCAATGCCGGCGCCGAAGCCGCCGAGCAATGCGAAGGTGATCGGGATGACGATCAGTGCGACCAGCGGCGCGAGCCGCTTGCTCATGATCAGGTACATGAAGGTCAGGACCATCCCGAAACCGAGAAGGGTGAGGACCATGGTGAACTCCTGGGAAATCGGCCGCGTTGGCGGTCAGAAGACGAACTGGAAGCGCGTGGTCAGGGCGCGGGTGCGATCGAGCGTGCGATCGGCGAAGCGATCGCGGTTGCGGCTTTCGATCCAGTCGACCATCAGGCGGATGTTGGCGTTGGCGTACCAGTTCACGCCGATGCTGCGTGCTTCGGTCGAGACGTCGAGGAAGTCGGTCTGGCCGTCGAGGTGTTGCCGTCCGGTCATGCGGTCGTAGCGCAGGACGAGTTGCCAGGCGCCGCCCTTGCGCTGCGGCTTGACCTTGCCGAAGCGGCCGTTCTTGGCATCGTAGGGCATGGTTTCGCCGGTCAAAAGCCAACCCGCCGCCGCGTAGAACGAGCGCAGATCGTTGCGCTGCATGCCGTCGTCGTAGCGGACGCCGCCGTATTCCGATTGCACGTACAGCGGCCCGCGTGTGACGGCGAATTCCAGCGAGTACTTGTCGGCGTCGACGTCGCGCCCGGTGCTGAAGTCGGTCAGCATCGCGCGGCTGTTGTCGGACTGCGCGCCGGCCGGGCGTGGCCGGACGCGCAACGCGGAGGCGCCATCGACGCCGGGGTGGTCGTACCATTCACGCGCCAGGGACAGCCCGAGATGGACGACGCGTTCATCCTCACGCAACGGCGTCCAGGTCCCGCGCGCGCTCAGCGCATTGCCCTTGGTATGCCACTCGTCGATCTGTTCCAGACTGTAGTAGCCGACGCCGAGCGTGTGGTGATCGCGCGCATCGATCCAACCGACGCCGAGCCGATAGAGCGGCGCGATCGTAGTGCCGAACATCGTGCGCTCCATCAACAGTCCGTTGTTGGAGCTGGTCTTGGCATCGAGGGAGAAGTTCTGGATGAACTGCCCGATGGTGAGCTTGCTGGTGCCGAACTCGCGAGTGACGTAGAAGTTCTTCGCCTCGATCACGTCGGCCGAGAAATCGTCCTGCAGGCCTTCGAAATCGGCTTCGAAGCTGTAGCCCCAGCCGTAGAAGTCGCCGGAGACTTCCAGTCGCGCGCGGCGGGCATCCAGTCCGTCGGTGTTGTTCGGGCCGCGATCGTCGTTGTCGAAGGCGGAATAGTCCAGGTGCAGCTCGCCACCGAGTTCGGCGGTGAACGAGTCCTCGCCGGCGGCATCGCCACCGGCAAAGCACGGCGCGCAGAACAGACACAGCCCCGCGCACGCGGCGGCGTGGGAAATGGAACGCATCGATGTCCTCCCATCGCGCACCGACGTGCGCTTATAGTTGCCGTGGCTTGATGGGCCGACGGCAACCCTCGCGTGCAGGCTAGGCGCGTGAAGCTGTCAAAGACCTGTCATCCCGGAAACTGGTCATTCGTTGAGAAGCGGCAAGCGCCGCGACGAGGAAGAAAGAGGCGACAGTGCGCATCCTGCTGGTCGAGGACAACGCGGATCTGGCGGACGCCATCATTCGGCGCATGCGCCGCAGCGGGCATGCTGTCGATTGGCAATCCGACGGTGTCAAGGCGGCGAGCGTGCTGAAGTACCAGGCCTTCGATCTGGTCGTGCTCGATATCGGGCTGCCACGTCTGAACGGCCTCAGCTTGCTGGCCGGTCTGCGTGAGCGCGGCGACGCCACGCCGGTGCTGATGCTCACCGCGCGCGACGGCATCGAGGATCGCGTCAACGCTCTCGACGTCGGCGCCGACGACTATCTCGGCAAGCCTTTCGATTTCCGCGAGTTCGAGGCACGCTGCCGCGTGCTGCTGCGGCGCAACCGCGGCCAGGCCGCGGGCGCCGTGCAGATCGGGACGTTCACGTTCGACAGTGCCGCGCACCGCGTCACCAGCGACGGCGAGACGATCGAACTGCCGAACCGCGAATTCCGTCTGCTCGAAATCCTCATCGGCAAGATCGGTCAGGTGGTGAGCAAGGACGAGATCGGCAACGGCCTGTTCGGTTTCGACGACGAAGCCGGGCCGAACGCGATCGAACTGTATGTCGGCCGTTTGCGCAAACGGCTCGCGGCCGCGCCCTTGCGCATCACGACGGTGCGCGGCGCGGGCTACATGATCGAGCCGATCGAACCGGTTGAGCATGGCGATGACTGAGGCGCGCCGCGAGGAAGCCGGCAAGCGCGGTTCGATCCGCCGCACGCTGCTGCTCTATCTCGGCACGTTGTCGCTGATCGGCGCGGTGCTGCTGTTTCTGGCCGCGCGCAGCTATGGGCGTGCCGCCGCCGATCGCTCCTACGATCATCTGCTGGTCGCCTCCGCGCTGTCGATCGCCGACAGCGTGGCCCTGGTCGACGGCCAATGGCAGGTCGATCTGCCTTATGCCGCGCTCGATGTGCTGGCGATGGCGCCCGAGGATCGGGTGTTCTATCGCGTGGCTACGGGCGAAGGCAGGGCCATCACCGGTTATGGAGACTTACCCGCACCGCCGTCGCCACCGCGCGACGGCAAGCCGAGCGTGTTCGACGCGACATATCGCGGCGAACGCACGCGTTTCGTCGCGGTCTCGCGCTGGATCGCCGGTCCCGTCGTGCAGGGCAGGGTGGTCGTGCAGGTGGGCCAGACGCGAATCGCGCGCGAGGCGCTCGCCGATGACGTCGTGTTGCGCGCGCTCGTCGCGATCGTGGTGTTGTCGCTGGCGGCGCTGGGGTTGGTGTGGATCGGTGTGCATCGCGCGCTGCGGCCGCTGCAGAAGCTCGAACGCGATCTGTCGCTGCGCGAACCGTCCGACCTCAAGCCGGTGACGGGCGCGGTGCCGCTCGAACTCGATCAGCTGGTCGGGGCGCTCAATCGTTTCATGGCGCGCTTGTCGGCGAGCAACGAAACGCTGCGCGCCTTCATGGCCGATGCCGCGCATCAGATGCGCACACCGCTGGCGGCATTGCGGGCGCAGGCCCAGCTCGCGCTCGACGAGGAGGATCCGGACGAGCAACGGCGCAGCCTGGTCACGATCGAGCGCAACGCCAGCCACATGAGCCGGCTGCTGAATCAGCTGCTCAGCGATGCGAGCGCGATCCATCGTTCCCAGCTGCAGCAATTCGAGACCGTCGATCTGGCCGAGTTGCTGCATCAGGCCTTGTACGAATCGATTCCGCAATCCGGGCCGCGCCCCGAGGTGCGCCTGGCCACGACCAGCGAGCCGGTGCTGATCCGCGGCGATGCGTTGCTGCTGCGCGAGGCGATCAAGAATCTGATCGACAACGCGCTCAAGCACGGAAAATCCGGGCGGGCCCGCGAGTCGTCGGATGGCTGGGATGAGGCCTTGCAGATCGCGTTGACCGTCACCGACGACGAGGCTGTCCCGATGGCCGTGTTGACGGTGGCCGACCACGGCCCCGGCATTGCGCCGGCCGATGCGGAAACCGTGTTCGAGCGCTTCGCGCGCGGGCGCGATGCCGCGGCTGGCGGCGCGGGGCTGGGGCTTGCGATCGTCAAGCGCATCGTCGACAGCCATGGCGGCCGCATCGATCTGTCCAATCGCGTCGATGGCGGCCTGATCGTGACATTGCGTTTCCCGAGGTTGCCGGCATGAGAAACGAGAAGCCAGTGGAAGGGAGCGTGGCTCGAGTGAAGGCGAGGCGCGCGATGGCATTCGTTTTCGTCCCGTTCCTCGTTTTCGTGCTTCTCGCCGGCGCCGTGCATGCCGCCGCCGGCGACATCCGCACATTCAAGGCACTGCAGGCGCGCACCGCGCAACTGCGCATCCACGGTTCGACCGACATCGAGAATTTCACCGCCGTCATCGCCGATTATCAGCGCCTGCATCCGGGCACCGAAATCGAGTACTCCGATCTCGTCGCCCGCGATATCTATGATCGGCACGTCGCCGCCAGCGCGCGCAAGGACGCTGTGGCCGATCTGCTCATCAGCAGTGGCATGGATCTGCAGTTCAAGCTCGCCAACGACGGCTATGCGCTCTCGCATCATTCGCCGGCGACCACTCAGCTGCCAGCTTGGTCGCAGTGGCGTTCCGAGGTGTTCGGCATCAGCTACGAGCCCGTCGTCATCGTCTACAACAAGCGTCTGCTTCCGGCTGCGCGGGTACCGCGCACGCGCCGGCAACTGCTGGCGCTGCTGCGCGATCCGGCGGCGAAACTAGCCGGGCGCGTCGGTATCTTCGATGCCGCGCGCAGCAGCGTCGGCTATCTGCTCGCCACCCAGGACCATCAGCTTGGCAGCATGGCCGGCGCGCTGCAGGCCGCGTTCGGCGACGATCGGGTCGTGCTGGAGGACCGCGTCGGCCCGCTGCTGGACCGCGTCGCTCGCGGCGAACTCGTGCTGGCCTACAACATGCTCGGCTCATACGCGCAGGCGCGCATCGACGGTGGTGCGCCGCTGGGCATCGTGATGCCCGAGGATTACACCCTGGTCGTGCTGCGCACCGCGCTGATTCCGCGCGCGGCGCCGAACGCCGCCGAGGCGGGACGTTTCCTCGATTACCTGATCTCGCCGCGCGGCCAGGCCATGCTCGGACGTCAGGTGGGGCTGCAGCCGGTCATGCCCGCGGGCGTCGGTGCGCCGCTCTCCCCGCACGCACGCGAGGGCATGCGCGTGCGCTCGCTGCGCCCGATCCCGCTCGGGCCGGGGCTGCTGGTGTACCTGGATGCGTTGAAGCGGCGCCAGTTCCTCGAGGCTTGGCGCAGCACGGTGCAACCGAAGCAGAAGGCCGCCGATCAGGCGCCCTGACGGCATTTCATCGCAATGGCGGCACCACGGTCACGGCGGTTTCGCCGCTGCGCTCGAGCGCGGCGCGGACGAACGCCGTGGATTTGATGTCCTCGATCATGTGGTGAAGCAGGCGCGCGGCGTCGTCGGAGCGGTTCGCGGGAATGGCGACGGCCTGGCGGATGGTGGTGAAGTCTCCTTCCAGCACCCGGTAGCCGGGATGTTCCGCCGTCCAGCGCAGCAGCGGCTGTCGCACGCCGGCAGCCGCATCCAATGCGTTCTCGACAAACAGATCGATGGCCGCGGCGGAGGTTTCGGCACGCTCCAGCCTGGCATGCTTGAGTTCGCGACTGAGGTGGAGATCGTAGGCGGCGCCGCGGCCCACCGCGATCCGCACGCCGTCCGTGTCGACATCCTCCACGTGCTGGAACCGGCTTTCGTGTCTGACGAGATAGGTACCCTTGATTTCCGCATAGGGTTCGGTGAAGCGGATGCCTTCGGCGCGGACCGGGTCGATGGCGAGGAAGCCGATGTCGCAGTCGCCTCTTCCGAGGGCGGCGAATACCTTGCCGGCGGCATCGTAGGTCTCGTAGCGATAGGGCACGCCGAGACGGCTGGCGATCTCTTCGGCCAGTTCCGCGCTGATGCCGGTGGGCGTGCCATGCGTCGGGTGCGGCTTGGCGAGGACCGGGTTGCCGTAATTGATGGCCACTCTGAGCACGCTGGTTGGGGCCAGATCGGTCAGGATCTTCGGAAGGATGTGCATGGCGTGCGCGAAGCAGGGGGCGGTATGGATTCGGAGCGTGAGACCATGCCCATTATTGCATTTTATGTATAATTAGTGCAATTAATGTCGTGGAGAGCCAGATGCCGCAGCGTCCGATTCCCGCAACCTACATGCGCGGCGGAACCAGCAAGGGCGTGTTCTTCGTGCCATCCGATCTTCCGGCCGACGCGGCGGAACGCGATGCGGTGCTGTTGCGCGTCACCGGCAGCCCGGATCCTTATGGCCAGCAGATCGACGGCATGGGTGGCGCGACATCCAGCACGAGCAAGGTGGTGCTGGTCAGCCGCAGTACGCGGCCGGATTGCGATGTCGATTACCTGTTCGGTGCCGTCGCGGTGCGGGAGGCGACGATCGACTGGAGCGGTAACTGCGGCAATCTGACTTCGGCCGTCGCGCCCTTCGCGATCCAGCGAGGCTTGATCGACGTTCCGAAGAACGGTACGGCCCGTGTCGTCATCTGGCAGGCCAACATCGGGAAGAAGATCATCGCGCACGTTCCCATGGCTGACGGAGAGGTCGTGGAGACCGGAGACTATCTGCTCGATGGCGTGACATTTCCCGCCGCCGAGATTCTTCTGGAATTCATGGATCCAGGCGCCGACGAAGAGGATGGGTCGATGTTTCCCGGCGGCGCGCCGATCACCGTGCTCGAAGTGCCGGGTATCGGCCAAGTAGAGGCGACGCTGATCAACGCGGGCAATCCGCATGTCTTCGTGGATGCCGCGGTGCTGGGGCTTGCGGGCACCGAACTGCAGGCGAATGTGAACGGCGATCAGGCGTTGCTCGACAAGGCCGAGACGATTCGCGCGCACGGCGCCGTGGCGATGGGATTGGCGCGTAGCGCCGAGGAGGCCATGCGCACCCGACCGCACACGCCGAAGCTCGCCTTCTTCGCGCCGCCGGCCGAGTACAAGGCTTCAAGCGGCAAGCAGATCCTGTCCTCCGAAATCGACATGCTCGCGCGCATCTTCTCGATGGGCAGGCTGCACCATGCCATGACCGGCACCGGTGCCGTCGCGATCGCTTCGGCGGCCGCGGTTCCGGGGACGGTGGTCAGCCGGCTTCTCGGCAAGACAGTGTCGTGCGTGCGACTCGGCCATCCTTCCGGAATGTTGGAGGTTGGCGCGCAGGCCATCGAGCAAGACGGCGCCTGGCGCATCACGCAGGTGGCCGTGAGCCGGTCAGCCCGCAGATTGATGGAAGGCGTGGTCCTGGTGCCCGATCGTCTGTAGCGATCGAGTGGTGGATGCCGCTCAGCCCAGCGTCGCGGCGACTTCGCGCACCTTGTCGCGGCGGGCGTCCTCGAGATGCTCGCGCATCCGCGTCGCGGCACCGATGGCATCTCCGGCCTCGATCGCTTTGAGGATCTTGAGGTGCTGGGCGGCATGCTTGCTGCGTGCGGGCCGGTCGCTGGTCATTCCGTATTCGATCAGGCGACGCAGCGAATCGACGCGTTCCAACGATTGCAGGATGAACCGGTTGCCCGACCAGGCCGCCAGGGTTTCGTGAAAGCGGCGATTGGCTTCGAACAGCTCGATCGGCGTCATCTCGGCATAGCCGCCGTTGACGATGTATTCCTGCTCCTTGCGCAGATCGGCCAGTGCTTCGGGATCGGGACGGAACCACGGGCTGAGCAGGCTCATCGGCTCGATCGTCGCGCGGAAGACGTAGCTTTCCTCGTAGGCGGAGGCCGAATCGATCATCGGTTGGAAGGTCCAGCCATGACCAAGGCGGCGTCCTATCCAGCCTTCGCCGGAGGCGCGGGCCAGGACGCGGCGAATCTCGTGACGCGTGGCGCCATAGCGGCGCATGAGTTCGGTTTCGCTGATGCTGTCCGGCAATGCGCGTTCGCGCCGATCGTGCGCGATCTGTAGATACAGCGGGTCGCCGGACACTTCGGACAATTCGCGTGCCAGCGCTGCCAGTTCCGTCTGGGTTGCCGAAAGGGTGAAGCCGACATTGGCATCGTGCGAAGCGAGGCCGCGCCGCACCAGATAGTTGAGCGCGGCATTCACCGGAGAGCGCGAGACGCCGATGCGCTCGGCAAGCGCGCTGCCGATGAGCTTGGTGCCGGCATCGAGGCGTTCGGTGCGGGCGATCGACACGATCCGCCCCACTACTTCGGATTGCACCGAACTCAAGGCGCCGGCCGACGCAGGCGCGGATGCCTGGCGGGCGGGCTTACGTTTTTTGGCGACGGCGGACACGGCGATGTGTCTGGACGGGCGAAAGGGAGGCTGAAGCATAGCCGATACGGTGATTCGGCCGTTCCGGTCTTTAATGTATTATTGTATACAATAGTGCAATATAGATTTCATGGGCTTTCGTATGCCGACCCCCGACGATCTTCAACCCCGGCCACTTCCCGGCACGAACCTGAGGTATTTCTCGGTCCGTGGTGCGGTGGGCGATGCCGCCTTTTCCCGCCTGAACTACAGCCAGCGCGTGTTCGCCGAAAACCTGCTGCGCCGGGCGAAAACGCCGGAGCAGGCGCGTGAGTGGCTCCGTATCGTCCTGGCGCGTCGCGGGGAGAAAGAATTCCCGTTCCATCCCGAGCGTGTCGTCCTGCAAGACCTGACGGGGACGCCCGCGCTGGTGGATCTGGCGGGCCTGCGCAATGCGGTGGCTGCCGCGGGCGGGGACCCGACGACGGTCAATCCGCTGGTGCGCACGCAGCTGGTCGTCGACCACTCCATGAATGTCATGGTTTCCGGCACGCGAGCCGATGCAATGACGGCCAACATGGCGCAGGAGCAGGCGATCAACGCCGAGCGTTTCGAATTCCTGGCCTGGTGCAAGCACGCCTTTTCCAACCTCGACGTGTTGATGCCCGGCAACGGCATCCTCCATCAGATCAATCTCGAACGGCTTTCGCCGGTCATCCAGCAGGAAAATGGCGTGGCGTTTCCGGATACCCTCGTCGGCACCGACAGCCACACGACGATGATCAACGGGCTGGGTGTGCTGGGATGGGGCGTGGGCGGCATCGAAGCCGAATCGGTCATGCTCGGCCGCGCGATCTGGATGCGCCTGCCCGAGATCGTGGAAGTCCGGCTGACGGGCCGGCCCAATCGCGGTGTCGTCGCCACCGACATCGTGCTGGCGTTGACCGAATTCCTGCGGAAGGCGAAGGTCGTCGCGTCCATCGTCGAATTCACCGGCGATGGTTGCTCGGCGCTTTCGCTGGGCGATCGGGCGACCATCGCCAACATGGGGCCGGAGTTCGGCGTCACCGCGGCGATGTTCTCCATCGACGGGCAGACGCTGGATTACATGCGCACCACCGGGCGTTCGGAGGAATTGATCCGCCTGACGGAAATCTACGCGCGCGAGCAGGGGCTTTGGGGCGATCTCGGTGGGAAGGTCGAATACGACCGCACGCTCGCTTTCGATCTTTCGTCGGTCGGTCGGTCCATGGCGGGGCCGTACTCGCCGCATCAGCTGGTGCCGGTCGACAAACTGATCGAGCGCGGTGTGGCGAAACCGGAGACGCCACCGTTCGAACAGGCCAACGGTAGCGACGTCACGATCGAGGATGGGCACGTCGTCCTCGCCGCCATCACCAGCTGCACGAACACCGCCAATGCGCGCGCGATGATGGCCGCGGGCCTGCTCGCGCGGGCGGCGGTCGCGCGCGGGCTCGCGCGACGCCCGTGGGTGAAGACATCGCTTGCACCGGGCTCGCGCGTGGTCGAGAGATATCTGGAGGATGCCGGATTGCTCGAACCCTTGGCCCAACTCGGATTCGGCATCGTCGGATTCGCCTGCACGTCCTGCAACGGCATGTCCGGCCCCTTGTCGCCGGACATCGTTGCCCAGATCAAGGAAAACAATCTCGTCACCGCGGCCGTGCTGTCGGGGAATCGCAACTTCAAAGGCCGCGTGCATCCGTACGTCAAGGAAGCCTTCCTCGCGGCGCCCGCGTTGGTCGTCGCCTATGCCGTCGCCGGCACCACGCGGCTGGATGTCGAGCATGACGTCATCGCCCACGACGCCGACGGCATTCCGGTGAGGCTGGCCGATCTGTGGCCTTCGGAGGAGGCGATCGATGCGGCGCTCGCCCGGCATGTGCATGCCGACCAGTTCCTTTCGGTTTACGGGTCGATGTTCCCGGCCGGACTCGATGACGACGACGAACAGGTCCCCGTCCTGTTCCCCTGGCGCGAGGACAGCACGTACATCTGCCTCCCGCCTTACTGGGATGCCGCGCTGCTGCTGCCGGCGACATTCCAGGGCATGCGCCCCCTGGCGCTGCTCGGGGACAACATCACCACCGACGACCTGTCTCCCTCCGGCGCGATCCTTCCCGAAAGCGCCGCCGGCGAATACCTGCTGTCGAAGGGCGTCAAGGTCGAGGACTTCAATTCCTACGGCACGCGCCGGGGCCATCATGCGGTGGCCGTGCGCGCGACGCTGGCGAACAACCAGCTCCGCAACGAGATGGCCGGCGGACGGGACGGCGCATTGGCGCGACTGGAACCGGACGGTGAGGTCATGCGTCTCTACGACGCCGCGGAGACCTATCTCGGGCGGGGGCAGGAACTGGTGATCATCGCCGGCAACAATTACGGCTCGGGGTCTTCGCGCGACTGGGCGGCCAAGGGCGTTCGCCTGTTGGGCGTGCGCGCCGTCATCTGTGAGAGTTTCGAGCGCATTCATCGCAGCAATCTCGTTGGCATGGGTGTCCTGCCGCTGGAATTCGAGTCCGGCGTCACGCGGCATACGCTCGGTCTGGATGGAACCGAACGTTTCACACTCCTGGATTGGCATGACCTTCCGGAACCCGGGGCGGTACTGTGCCTCGAAATCCTTCGCGCCGATGGCCGGGCACAGATAATCGGTGTGATTTGCAGGATTCAGACGCAGGAAGAGGCACGCGTCTTCGCCGCCGGCGGACTGTTGCCGCAGATGAAGAACGACATGGTGCGCTGCAATGCGGCCGAAGCGGAGACATGACGGAAACGTGAGGCGGATGCGCCTGCAAGGGCGCGCAACGATGCTGGCCCGGCAGGCGTTGCCTTAGACTACGGTCCCGTCTTCGCTCCGCGGTCCCCCGCCGCCTTCTCCGAATGTCCGACGACCACGACCTGAAAACCGCCGCGCTCGACTATCACCGACTCAGTCCGCCCGGCAAGATCAGGGTCGCCCCCACCAAACCGATGGTGACGCAGCGCGATCTGGCCCTGGCCTATTCGCCGGGCGTCGCCTACGCCTGCGAGGCGATCGCCGCCGATCCCAACCAGGCCAGCACGCTGACCGCGCGCGGCAACCTGGTCGCGGTGATCAGCAACGGCACCGCGGTGCTCGGGCTCGGCGACATCGGCCCGCTCGCCGGCAAGCCGGTGATGGAAGGCAAGGGCGTGCTGTTCCAGAAGTTCGCCGGCATCGACGTGTTCGATATCGAGGTCGACGAGCGCGATCCCGACAAGCTGGTCGACATCATCGCCTCGCTCGAACCGACCTTCGGCGGCATCAATCTCGAGGACATCAAGGCGCCGGAATGCTTCATCGTCGAGCGCAAGCTGCGCGAGCGCATGAACATTCCGGTGTTCCACGACGATCAGCACGGCACCGCGATCATCGTCGGCGCGGCCGTGCTCAACGCGCTGGAAGTCGCCGGCAAGAAGATCGAGGACGTGAAGCTGGCCACTTCCGGTGCCGGCGCCGCCGGCATCGCCTGCCTCGACATGCTGGTCGCGCTGGGCATGAAGCCGGAGAACATCCTGGCGGTGGATCGCGACGGCGTGCTCTACACCGGTCGCGATCACATGGACCCGGACAAGCAGCGCTACGCGCGCGATACCGACAAGCGCACGCTGGCGGAGATCATGATTGGCGCCGACGTGTTCCTCGGCCTGTCGGCGGGCGGCGTGCTCAAGCCGGAAATGGTCGCGACGATGGCCGACAAGCCGATCATCCTCGCGCTCGCCAATCCCTATCCGGAAATCTTGCCGGAGGAGGCGAAGCGGGTGCGCCCGGACTGCATCGTCGCCACCGGCCGTTCGGACTATCCGAACCAGGTCAACAACGCGCTGTGCTTCCCGTACATCTTCCGTGGCGCGCTCGATGTCGGCGCCACCGAGATCAACGAAGCGATGAAGCTGGCCTGCGTGCGCGCCATCGCCAAGCTGGCGCGCATGGAATCCTCCGATCTCGGCAGTGCCTACGGCGGCGAGGTGCCGACCTTCGGTCCCGACTACATCATTCCGCGCCCGTTCGATCCGCGCCTGCTGATCGTGCTCGCGCCCGCGGTGGCGAAGGCGGCGATGGATTCCGGCATCGCGTTGCGCCCGATCGAGGACATGCCGGCGTATCTCGAGAAGCTGGGTCAGTTCATCTACCGCACCGGCCTGATCATGAAGCCGGTCTACGACCGCGCGCGTTCCGACAAGCAGCGCGTGGTCTACGCCGAAGGCGAGGAAGAAACCGTGCTGCGCGCGGTGCAGACGGTGGTCGACGAGCAGCTCGCCTATCCGATCCTGATCGGCCGTCCCGATGTGATCGAGACGCGCATCCAGCGCCTCGGCCTGCGCCTGCGCGCGGGCGTCGACTTCGAGTTGACCAACATCAACGACGATCCGCGCTTCAACGAATACTGGCAGTACTACCACGCGCTCACCGAGCGTCGCGGTGTCACGCCGGCCGCGGCCAAGAATCTGATGCGCTCGCGTCCGACCCTGATTGCCGCAGTGATGCTGCAGCGCGGCGAAGCCGATGCCCTCATCAGTGGCCTGGTCGGCCGCTTCCACAAGAAGCTCGGCTACGTGCGCAGCGTGATTCCGCTCGATCCCGGCGTGCAGAGCACCTCGGCGATGACCGGTGTGATCAATCAGCACGGCGCCTGGTTCTTCCTCGACACCCACGTGCAGGTCGATCCCACCGCCGAGCAGATCGCCGAGGCGACGCTGCAGGCCAGCTATCGCCTGAAACTGTTCGGCATCGAGCCGAAGGTGGCGCTGCTGTCGCATTCCAACTTCGGCAGCCACGACAACCCGAGCGCGGCCAAGATGCGGCGCGTGCGCGAAATCCTCAATCGGCGCATGCCGCGTCTGGAAGTGGACGGCGAAATGCAGGGCGACACCGCGTGGGACGAAACCCTGCGCCAGCGTATGTTCCCCAACACCACGCTGTCCGGCCGCGCCAATCTGTTCGTGATGCCCAATCTCGATGCCGCCAACATCACTTACAACATGGTGCGGGTGATGACCGATGGCGTGGCGATCGGGCCGATCCTGATGGGCATTTCCAGTCCGGCACACATCCTCACGCCAGCTTCGACGGTGCGGCGTGTGGTCAACATGACCGCGATCGCGGCCGTCGAGGCGCAAATCCGAAAGCTGCAGCGCGAGGCCAGCGAGACCACCGGACGCGTGATGCGCGACGAGATGACCTGAAACCACTGCGGGAGTGGGCGTGCCGGATTCCAACAAAACGCATGAGATCGCCAGCGAACGGGCGCGCAATTTCCGCGACCGCTTCGACGACAGGCAGTTCGCCACGACCTACCGGAACATTCCGATCTTCGCGGCACCGGGCCTGCACGAACTGGCTTTCGAACGCCTGACTGCTACGTTGCCGCCATCCGATGCGGTGCAGGTCCTGGAGCTGGGCGCCGGCGGCGGCGCGATGAGCCTGCGTCTGGCCGATCACGGCTATCGGGTGACGGCGAGCGATCTGTTCGCGAACAGTTTCACGCCGCGCGAGCAAATTCCCTTCGTCGAGCTGGATCTGAACCAGGATTTCGCGGCGCGACTGACGCAGCGTTTCTCGGCGGTAATCGCGCTGGAACTGGTGGAGCATCTGGAAAACCCGCACCACTTCTTCCGGCAATGCCGCCAACTGCTCGAACCGGGTGGCTATCTGCTGATCTCGACGCCAAACCTCGCCAATCCGGTCTCGCAGGCCATGTTCCTGCAGCAGGGCGTGTTCCAGTGGTTCCGAGACACGGATTATCGCGAGGAGGGCCACATCATGCCGCTGGCGCCGGTGGTGCTGCGGCGTTGCTGGCGGGAAGCCGGTTTCGAGGATCGCTGGGAAGGCAGCGTGAGCGATCCGATGCGCATGTTGCATCGTCGCCGCGACCGCAAGTTCCGCTGGCTGGTCAAATCGCTCGCCGCCTTTTCCGGAACGCCGGAAGCGCTCAGAGGCGAGGTCTATCTCGCGCTGCTTCAGGCCGGGCGGGACTGAACCGCGATCACATCGCCGCGGGACGGAACACAGCGTCGAACCAGACGCCCGTATGGCGGGCCAGCCACCCCTGTTAGAATCGGTGCTCTAAATAACGACCCTGGAATGCGGCCGCAGGCCGCGGCGGAGCCTCCCCCATGAATTGGCTGGAACAGATGCTGCAGAACGATCCCGACCCGACCGAGTCGCGGGAGTGGATCGAATCGATCAAGGCCGTCATCGACGCCGATGGCCCCGAACGCGCGCATCAGCTGCTGGAAGGCATGGTGGAACTCACCCGCCGCGCCGGCGCACACCTGCCGTTCGCGCCCACCACCGAGTACATCAACACCATCCCCGCGCACCTGGAACCGAGGATGCCGGGCGATGCGACGATGGAGTGGCGCATCCGTTCGATCATCCGCTGGAACGCGATGGCGATGGTGGTACGCGCCAATCGCAAGCCCGGCGATCTCGGCGGCCACATCGCCAGCTTCGCTTCCAGCGCGACGCTTTACGACGTCGGCTTCAATCATTTCTGGCGCGCACCGAGCGATTCGCATCCGGGCGATCTGCTTTACGTGCAGGGCCACAGCTCGCCGGGCATCTATTCCCGCGCCTTCCTCGAAGGCCGTCTGAGCGAATCGCAGCTTGACCATTTCCGCATGGAAGTCGACGGCCGCGGTGTCAGCTCGTATCCGCATCCCTGGCTGATGCCCGAGTTCTGGCAGACGCCGACCGTGAGCATGGGCCTCGGCCCGATCGCCGCGATCTATCAGGCGCGCAACTGGAAATACCTGGAAGCGCGCGGCCTGATGCCCAAGAGCGACCGCAAGGTGTGGTGCTTCCTCGGCGACGGCGAAACCGACGAGCCCGAATCGCTCGGCGCGATCTCGGTCGCCGGTCGCGAAGGCCTCGACAATCTCGTCTTCGTCGTCAACTGCAATCTGCAGCGTCTCGACGGCCCGGTGCGCGGCAACGGCAAGATCATCCAGGAACTGGAGGGCCAGTTCCGCGGCGCCGGCTGGAACGTGGTGAAGACCGTCTGGGGCAGCTACTGGGATCCGCTGCTGGCGAAAGACAGCCAGGGCATCCTCAAGAAGCTGATGATGGAAACCGTCGACGGCGAATACCAGAACTGCAAGGCCTTCGGCGGCGCGTACACGCGCGAGCATTTCTTCGGCAAGTATCCGGAAACGCTCGCCATGGTCGCCAATCTCAGCGACGATGACATCTGGCGTCTCAACCGCGGCGGCCACGATCCGCACAAGGTCTACGCCGCCTACCAGAACGCGGTCGAGACCAAGGGCCAGCCGACCGTGATCCTCGCCAAGACGGTGAAGGGCTACGGCATGGGCGCGGCGGGCGAGGCGCTCAATCCCACGCATCAGACCAAGAAGCTCGACGACGAGGCGGTGCGCGCGTTCCGCGACCGCTTCAACATTCCGGTGACCGACGCGCAGCTCGGCGATCATCAGGTGCCGTTCTATCATCCGGGCGAGAAGTCGCCGGAAGTCGAATACCTGCTCGAGCGCCGCCGCGCGCTCGGCGGCTTCCTGCCGCAGCGTCGCCGCAAGAGCACGCAGACCTTCACCGCGCCGAAGATCGAATCCTTCGAACGCCTGCTCAAGAGCACCGGCGATCGCGAGATCAGTACCACGATGGCGTTCGTGCAGAGCCTGGCGATCATCCTGCGCGACAAGCAGATCGGCCCGCGCGTGGTGCCGATCGTCGCCGACGAGGCGCGCACCTTCGGCATGGAAGGTCTGTTCCGCCAGCTCGGCATCTACGCGCCGCAAGGGCAGAAGTACAAGCCGGTCGACGCCGACCAGCTGATGTTCTACCGCGAGGACGCCGCCGGACAGGTGCTGGAAGAAGGCATCTCCGAAGCGGGCGCGTTCTCCTCGTGGATGGCGGCGGCCACCAGCTACAGCACCAACGACCTGCCGCTGCTGCCGTTCTACATCTACTACTCGATGTTCGGCTTCCAGCGTATCGGCGACAGCGCCTGGCAGGCGGCCGACATGCGCGCGCGCGGCTTCCTGCTCGGTGGCACCGCCGGCCGCACCACGCTCAACGGTGAAGGCCTGCAGCACGAGGACGGTCATTCGCACCTGCTCGCGGGCGCGATCCCGAACTGCCGCGCCTACGATCCCACCTTCGCCGGCGAGGTCGCGGTGATCCTGCAGCACGGCATGCACCGCATGCTCGACGAACAGCAGGACGAGTACTACTACCTCACCCTGATGAACGAGAACTACCCGCACCCGGACCTGCCGGAAGGCGCGGCCGAGGGCGTCATCAAGGGCATGTATCTGCTGAAGGACGCCGGCAAGCCGAAGAAGGGCGAACTGCGCGTGCAACTGCTCGGCAGCGGCACCATCCTGCGCGAAGCCATCGCCG
Source organism: Luteimonas panaciterrae (assembly GCF_020511115.1). Lineage (GTDB taxonomy): Bacteria > Pseudomonadota > Gammaproteobacteria > Xanthomonadales > Xanthomonadaceae > Luteimonas > Luteimonas panaciterrae. The sequence goes on along the minus strand of NZ_JAJAVH010000008.1, from coordinate 72,023 downwards.
CGGCCGAACTGCTCGACAAGGATTTCGGCGTCAGCGCCGACATCTGGTCCTGCCCGAGCTTCACCGAACTGCGTCGCGACGGTTTCGACGCCGAACGCTGGAACCGCCTGAATCCGGAAGCCAAGACGCCGCGCAAGGCCTACGTCACCGAACTGCTGGAACCACGCCAGGGCCCGGTGATCGCCGCCACCGACTACGTGCGCGCCTACGCTGATCAGATCCGCGCCTTCGTCCCGCAACGCTACACCGTGCTTGGCACCGACGGCTTCGGCCGCAGCGACACGCGTGCCAACCTGCGCCGTCACTTCGAGGTCGACCGCAATTACATCGCCCATGCTGCGATCGCAGCACTGGCGGCGGAAGGCAAGATGACGGCCAAGGATGTGGCGCGGGCGATCAAGCAGTACAAGATCGACGGCGAGAAGCCGAATCCGGTCGGGGTGTAGCGCGGGCGATCGAAAATCCTCCGTGCAGAGATTTCGATCTCCTCGCCAATCATCAGTTCAAAGGACCGACGCTCGCGCGTCGGTTTTTTTGTCATGGCTTCCCAGTCAGGGTTGGTGCAGCGACCTGGAACGCCAGCAATCCATGACATCCCACCATTCGTTATCTCGCCGTGAGTTTTGAAAACGGATTCGCAAGAATCGCATGACATCGAAAACATGAAAGAGCGCAACGGTTTGTTCGACGCCGATCCCGTCATGGTTATGCAAGAATGCCTTCGGCTTCGTGGTGAAAGGATTGCGACAAGATCCTTCGCGATGCCATCGTGGATCGTAGAAACATGCCCTGGAGCGGGAAAGCCTCGGGCTGAGTATGCGGCGTTACTTCAAGCCAACTTGCGAGCTTGTCCCGTCCATGACCACCACTTTCCAGCAGCTGAAGATCATCCGCCATAGTGCGGCCTATTGGCGCGTTTCTTTCGACAACCCGCCAATCAACATGCTCGATGCGCGTACGGTGCAAGAGCTGGTGCAGCTCCTGGAACTCTTGGAGACCGATCAGTATTTGCGCGTGGTTGTCTTCGATAGCACGAACCTGGAGTTCTTCATCGCCCATTTCGACACCGGGACCGAAATGGAGACCATCCTGACGCCGCTGCCGAACGGATTGTTTCCGTGGGTCGATTTCGTGGATCGCTTCGCGAAACTTCCGGTGGTCACCGTGGCGGCGATCAGAGGGCGCGCACGCGGTGTCGGAAGCGAATTCGCCCTGGCCTGCGACATCCGGTTCGGCAGCCTGGAGAAAGCGATCCTGGCCCACTTCGAAGTAGGTGCCGGTGCGATCCCGGGTGGTGGCGCGCTGGAACGGCTGCCGCGTCTGGTCGGTCGCAGTCGCACGCTCGAAATCATTCTGGGCGCGGAAGATTTCGACGCGGTGACCGCGGAGAGATACGGCTGGATCAATCGGGCCATCCCGGATGCCGAGTTTGAAAACTTCGTGGATGCGTACGCGCGCCGGATCGCCTCATTCGACAAGCAGGCCTTGGCGGAAGCCAAGCGTCTCATCAATGCCCGCAGCAATGAGCCTCCCGCGGCACTGATCAACGATGCCCACAGCACCTTCCTCGACTCACTCACCTGGCCTGGCACGTCGAAGCGCGTGCCGAAACTGATGGCGCTCGGATCCGGCCAGCGGAGCGATCTCGAGTTGAATTTCAGCCGTCACGTGGGCTATCTCGATATCGATGGATAGCTTTCTCGATCTGGTGAGCGAAAACGGGGTGGCTTAACCCAACTTTGCTTGGGCCGCTCCCGAATCGGGCGACCGCAGGCCGGCGCGTTACGATGGCGCACCCCACGTCGTCCTCCGTAGAACCCGCATGCCATCCCGCGACTCCGAAGCACTTCCGGCGACATGAGCCAGGCGTCGCGCCGAACGGGCTCCGGTGCTCAGGACCGGAGCGAGCGCTTGCGTTCCCGGGTCGCCGTGTTCGTGACGGCGCTGCTGCATCTGTTGTTGGTGTTGCTGGTGATGTGGATGCCTCCGATCACCGTGACAACGCAAGGCGGCGATGCCGGCGGCAGCCTGGAGGTGACGTTCATCGACGAGTCGCTGCGGCCCCCGCCGCCCGTGCATCCGCCGGCTGCCCGCACGGCTCCGCCGCGCAAGCACGTCAAGACCACTCCCAAAGCCAGCCGTATCCGGACGACGCTGGTCATGCAGTCCGAAGATCCCGTGCCGGCCGACACGCCCGAGCCGCCGAAAGAGCAGGAGGCGCCCGTCGCCCCGGACGAAACGACCCCGCAACCGCCCCATGTGTGGGGACAGCCGCCGGGCATGCTTCCGCAGGACGTCGCACGCGCGAACCTGGGGCCGGCCCGTGGCGCCGCCAGCGCTCACGGCCAAGGGGCTGCTTCCTCCGGAGCCAGCATGGAGGTGGACGGCTACCAGGTGTATTACGACCTCGTCCGCGAAAACCGCCTGCGTACATGGCGTGACCAGGGCATGACCGAAGTGTTTCTTCCCTTGCCGGGCACGCGGCGGCTGATGGTCTGCCCGTTGGAGCTCGTGCTGCGGCGCGACTCCGGCGAGTGTCGCATGGTCGAGCCGGATGCACCGGAATTGAAGACCATCGGTGACGCACGCGACGTCATCGACATGCAGCGTGTGTACAAGTTGGGCGAAATGCTCTGGCGCGGGCCGGGACCGTATCGCTGAGACACGGCTTCTTTTTTGCGATCGAACCCGAGGGACCTTCAGGAATTGCAGGCCAGTGCGCGCTCGATGGCCGGTTCTTTCGAGAAGCGAGGACGCAACAGCACGAATGCCGTCACACCCGACAGCAGCGTCAATCCGGCCAACGCGAGCAGCAGATGGGAGAACGCCGCTGCGTGCGCCTGTACCAGAACATCGTGTCCGGCGCCGGGCAGCGATCGTGAGGCGCGCGCGAGATCGCCGGCGGCAAGATAGCGCGCCGCATCGGCCTGCGTCGTCGCCACGAACCGATGCGCCAGTTGCGCATGCACGAGCGTGAGCAGCACCGCGCCGGCCGCCGCCAGGATGATCGCCTCGCCGGCGACGCGCGTGGTGGTGAAGATGCCCGTCGCCATCCCCGCGCGCTCCTTCGGCACCACGCTGACCGACAGGCTGTCCATCAATCCCCAGGGCAAACCGCTGCCGATGCCGATCACGACCAGCGGCCAAGCCAGCGTCCATGCCGACGCGCCGGGCGCGACGCGGCTCAGCCAGACCAGGCCGATCGCGGCGATCAGCAAACCGATGCCGGACAACGTCGCAGCGGACATCCAGCGCGTGAGCAACGCGCCGACGAAAGGTATGACCAGCATCGGCGCCGACAATGGAATCATCATCAAGCCGGCCGCGACTTCACCGCGGCCTTCAATACCGACGAAGCGGATCGGCAGCTGGATCAGCAGCACGACGTAGCAGAACGCGGTCGCCAGCGGCAGCGCCTGCACGCCGATGAAGCGGGGATAGCGGAACAGCGAAAGATCGAGCATCGGCCGGCGCACGCGGCGTTCCACCGCGATGAACGCAATCAGCGCGACGATGGCCGTCGTCAGCAGGCCGAGCACGACACCGCTGCCCCAGCCGTATTGCGGCGCTTCGACCACGGCGAAGGTCAGCGAGGCGAGCGCGATGGTGAACGTGATCGTGCCCGGCCAATCGAGCCCGCGTGCATCGGGATCGCGTGACTCGCGCATGCGCGGTACGCCGAACACCAGTGCGAGCAGCGCGATCAGCCCGCCGCTGAAAAACACGGCACGCCAGCCGAAATGCGCGACGAGCGATGCCGACAGCAACGGCCCGAACGCCAAGCCGAGTCCGAACGTGGTGCCGAGCAGGCTGTAGGCGCGCGTGCGCGCATGGCCTTCGAATTCCTGCGCGAGCGAGGCCGCGCCGGCCGAGAGCGTCAACGCCGCCGCGATGCCTTGCGCGGCACGCAGGAGGTCGAGCCAGAGCACGTTCGGCGCGAAACCGAGCGCGAAGGAGATCGATGCGAATGCCACCAGACCGATCGTGAACAGGCGCTTGCGTCCGTACAGATCGGCCAACGTGCCGGCGGCCATCACCACGCCGCCGAACGCGAGCATGAAGCCGTTGACGATCCAGGCCAGCATGGCCGGATCGCCGCCGAGATCGCGTGCGATCGCGGCCAGCGCGACCGGCGGCCCCGTGAAGGCGAGCGGCATGCCGAGACCGGCAAGACAGACCGCGCCGAGCACGAGCAGCTTGTCGACGCGCGTATGCGTTTGCACACCCGGTACGACAGATGGTGGTGATGCGTCAGGCATTGATGCCTCCATCGACCGCGAACGAGGCACCGTTCGCGTAACGGCCTTCCTCGCTGGCGATCCAGGCGACCAGACTGGCGATGTTGACGCCCTCGCCGTAGCGCGGGATCGCCATCTGGCCGCGCAGGAGATCGGCGCGCGCGCCGTCGGCGGGATTCATGTCGGTGTCGGTCGGTCCCGGATGCACCAGGTTCACGGTGATGCCGTTCGCGCCGAGATCGCGCGCGAAGCCTTGGGTCAGGCCGGTCAACGCGGATTTGCTCGCCGCGTACACGGCGATGCCCGGCCGGCCGGTGCGCTGGGCGAGGCAGCTGCCGATGTTGACGATGCGGCCACCATCGCCCATGTGACGCGCGGCCGCTTGCGTGGCGACGAAGACGGCGCGCAGGTTGACCGCCATCGTGCGATCGAAATCCTCCAGCGCGAAATCGGCGACCTGCCCGGCGATCAGGACGCCGGCGTTGTTGACCAGGATGTCGAGGCGGCTGAATTCCGCCGCGATCCGGTCGATGCCCTCGCGTAGCGCCGTCGCATCGCCGCTGTCGATCCGGTAGGCGCGGGCGCGCCGGCCGAGCGCCTCGATCTCGGCGACGACGGCCGCCGCCTTGTCTTCCGAACTCGTGTAGGTGATCGCGACGTCCGCGCCGTCCTGTGCCAGCCGCAATGCGATCGCCGCGCCGATGCCGCGCGAAGCGCCGGTGATCAGTGCCGTCTTGCCTTTCAATGTGCTCATGGGGATATTTATGTATTGATCGATACACAATTAGAGCGTGCTTGACTCCGGCCGTCAACGGCCTTATGTATCGATTGTTAAATAAATGAGGTAATCCCGATGGCCGGACGCGGCCGCCCCCGCCAATTCGATCGCGACCTGGCCCTGCGCCAGGCGATGGACGTGTTCCGGCAGCGCGGCTACGACGGAGCCTCGCTCGGCGAGCTGACCGAGGCGATGGGGATCAACCCGCCGAGCCTGTATGCGGCGTTCGGCTGCAAGGAGGCGCTGTTCCGGGAAGCGCTGGAACTCTATGTCTCGACGGAAGGCTCCACCACCGCGCGTGCCCTGAGCGAGCTCGCGACCGCGCGCGCCGCGATCGAGGCGATGCTGCACAACGCCGCCAAGAACTTCACTTCGCATCAGCCGGGCCGCGGTTGCCTGGTCGTGCTCGGGGCGCCGCACCGGACGGCCGAGAATGGCGAAATCTTCGACGATCTGGTCGATCGCCGCGAAAGGACGCAGAAACAGATCCGCGATCGCCTCAAGCGCGGCATCGCCGACGGCGATGTGCCGAAAGGAGCCGATGTCGCGGCGATCGCGGCGTACTACGCCACCGTACTCAACGGACTGTCGCTACAGGTGCGCGATGGTGCGCCGCGCAAGCGGCTGCTTGCCGTGGTCGATTGCGCGATGGCGAGTTGGGACACCCTGGTGGGTGCGAAGCACTAGCAGGCGTGCTGCTCTCGCGGGAGCGTTTGAGGCAGGCCGTGGAAACAGCGCCGGGTATCGTCAGCCAAGCCGGCTGCGCAATTCATCCAGTTGCGACTGAAGCGACGCAACGGTGCTTTCGAGCGCATCGATGCGTGCCTCCAGGCCCGTGCGCTCGCGAGGTGGCGCGGACTTCACGGCGGTTGCGTAGTCCTCGGCCGAGACCGGCCCGCAAAGCAGATGCATGTAGCGATCCTCGCGCTGCCCGGCCGCACGTCCGAGATTGACTGCGAATGCCGGCGTGCGCTGGATCAATCGTTCCAGGATGTCGCGCACCTCGTCCTGGTTCTGGAATTTGGCGAGACGCTCGCAGCGTGTGAACAGTTCGCTGATCGTCTGCGGGCCGCGCAACAGCATCACGCTGAGCAGGGCCTGCTGCTGTGTCGTCACGGAATAGGCCTGGGCAAAGCGGTGTTCGTAACGTTCGGCCCGCGCGCCGTGCTCGGAGCGGATCAGGCGCTTGCCTTCCATCTCGCGCAGGGCATGGGCCACCGTGCCCGGTTCCAATTCCATCACCGGGTCGCGATTGTTCTTCTGATTGCAGGCAAGCTGCACGCTGTTGGCCGTGAGCGGATAGTTCTCCGGCGTGGTGGCTTCCTTTTCGATCAGGCAGCCGAGGATGCGGGCTTCGATGGCGGACAGCGGTTCGAGGCCATCGGTTTGGGGTGCTGGAGCGTCGGTTGTCATGCGGTAACAGTAGCAGACCGTCTTATTCCGATTGCTTATTCCGATTGCGCGCGAATGAAATCGACGAATGCCCGTAAGGGTGCCGGCATCTGTCGTCGGCTGGGGTAATAGAGCGATGGCCCGGAAAACGGCGGGCACCAGTCGGCGAGCACGGCTTCAAGCTGGCCCGCTTCGAGCGCGGGACGCAGGAAGTCCTCGAAGCTGGCGATGAGGCCGAGGCCGTCGATGGCCGCATGCAATCCGATCTCGAAGGTCGAGGTGATGACGCGACCGGCGGGTGGAACGCGGATGATCTGTCCGTCGCGTTCGAGCTCCCAGGAAGGGGTCAGGCCGCTGGCGAAACGATATCCGATGCAATGTGCAGGATCGAGATCGCGCGGATGCTGCGGGCGGCCGTGCGCTGCGAACCATGCCGGTGCGCCGGCAACGACAAAGCGCTGGGTACGCGGCCCGATTGGCACCGCGATCATATCGCCTTGCAGGCGTTCTTCGTAGCGGATGCCAGCGTCGAAGCCTGCGGCGAGCACGTCGATGAAAGTGTCTTCGGCGACCACTTCCGCGCGGATGCGCGGATACGCCTGCAGGAAGCGCGACAACAACGGCGGCAGGATCTGTTGCGCGGCAATCGACGGCACGTTGAGGCGCAGCATGCCGGCGGGCGAATCGTCGGTGGCGTGCACGACATCGAGCGCGGAGGCGACGTCGGCGAGTGCGGGACCTAGACGTTCGAGCAGACGTGTGCCGGCTTCGGTCGGGGTGACGCTGCGCGTGCTGCGATTGAGCAGCCGCACGCCCAGACGTGCTTCGAGCCGGCGAACGGCATCGCTCAGGGATGAGGCAGAAACGCCTCGGACATAGGCAGCGCCACGGAAACTGCGCGCTCGGGCGACTGCGGCGAAGGCGTCCAGATCAGCAAGTTGCGGGGCGGACATTGTTCGAAAATCCGTACGGACTGTTCGATGTTGCCCGGATTCTCGCACGATGGCCCTGCCCCTAGGCTAGTCCCGTGCCGATTCGGCCCGTTTCCCTACTTCGGAGTTCGCCATGACCACCCCCGCCATTCACCTCCGTCCACTCGGGACCACTGGTCCGCGCGTTTCCGCGCTCGGCCTTGGCTGCATGGGCATGTCTGGCATGTACGGCCCGGCCGACCGAGCCGAAAGCATCGCCACGATTCACGCCGCGCTCGATGCCGGCATCAACCTGCTCGACACCGGCGATTTCTACGGCATGGGCCACAACGAACTGCTGATCGGCGAAGCGCTGAAAGGGCGCAATCGCGACGAGGTGCTGCTGAGCGTGAAGTTCGGCGCGATGCGTGATCCGGCCGGTGGCTGGTCCGGTTACGACGCGCGTCCCGCCGCGGTGAAGAATTTCCTCGCCTACACCTTGCAGCGCCTGGGCGTGGAGTACATCGACATCTATCGGCCGGCGCGCCTGGATCCCAGCGTGCCGATCGAGGACACCATTGGCGCCATCGCCGATCTGGTGCGTGCCGGTTACGTGCGCCACATCGGCTTGTCGGAAGTCGGTGCCGAAACGATCCGCCGTGCCGCCGCCGTGCATCCGATCAGCGATCTGCAGATCGAGTATTCGCTGATCTCGCGCGGCATCGAGGACGGCATCCTGCCGGCGTGCCGCGAACTCGGCATCGGCGTCACCGCCTACGGCGTGCTCTCGCGCGGCCTGATCAGCGGACACTGGCAGCAAGGCAATGCGGGGCAGGGTGATTTACGCAGTGCTTTGCCGCGTTTCCAGGCCGGCAATCTCGAACACAATTTCGGGCTGGTCGAAGCTTTGCGCACGATCGCGCAGGCACGTGGCGTCAGCGTCGCACAGATCGCGATCGCGTGGGTCGCTGCGCAGGGCGAGGACATCGTGCCCCTGGTCGGCGCGCGCCGCCGCGACCGTCTGGCCGAAGCACTCGGTGCCCTGGACTTCACGTTAGACGAAGAGGCTCTGCGGGTTATCGAGAGTACCGTCCCCAGGAACGCCGCCGCCGGCGAACGTTTGCCGGTCGCCTATATGGATCATCTGGACAGCGAGCAATCGCACGCCTGAGCCGTCCGTCCGGCGGCAGTTGTGAGCCCGCCGGGATAGGCGCAAGCTCCCCACGCTTTCACTGACGCAAGGGGAGTACGGTCATGCGTATCTTGGTGGCAGGCATCATCGGCGGGATCATCGTTTTCATCTGGGGCGCCGTCGCGCACATGGCGTTGCCGATCGGGGAAGCGGGTTTCAGGTATCCCGCTCAGCAGGACGCTGTGCTCAGCGCATTGCAGCAGTCGGCGACGTCAGAAGGCGTCTACATGTACCCGAGCATGGAATTCGAAAAGTACGGCGATGAGGCGGCGATGAAGACTTTCGCCGAACAGAGCAAAGGAAAGCCCTATGCCCTGGTGATCTACCGGCCCGACGGCAATCCGTCGATCGAGAGCATGGGGCCGAACCTGATCAAGCAATTCGTTTCGGTGCTGCTCGCTGCGCTGGTCGCGGCGTGGCTGTTGGCATCCACGCCCTGGAGCTTCGGTCGCCGCGTCGTGGCGACGGCGGCACTGGGGTTGTTCGGCTGGCTGATCGTCAACGTGCCGTACTGGAACTGGTATCTGTTCCCGCTCGATTTCACGCTCGGCGCGCTGGCCGAGCAGGTGATCGGCTGGTTGCTGGGAGGCTTGGGCATCGCCTGGTGGCTGGGGCGCAAGAGCAAGCCCGTGCTGCAATAGGCGTGCTCGCCAAGTACGGGCCTTGTCCGTTGCACGCGTGATTGCGTGCGTGTGTGGCGCAGATGTCGCCACACGCACGCATGTGCATGCGGCTGACATCACGCTCCAGGCAGCAATGCCTTGCCAACACCGGGCCGTCGCAATGGGCGGTCCAGTGATTTCAGTGGTTGCGTTCGGCGCGGGATCAGGCGTGGCGGATTGCGCTCGATGCATCGGCACAGCGAATCATGCGCATCGGCGAATTCCACCAAGAATTCACCGCTAGCTCCACCGACTTCCAGTTTCCAGCCACGCAGATATTCGCTGGCCGGACCGGTCGCGTGCCAGTCGATCGCGCGCAGCGTGGCGTTGGCGGGTTTCAGCACGGTGATGATCAGGTCGCCGGCGCGCGCGCTGTTACCGCTGATCACCGGCTGCAGTGGCGTATTGACCTGGAATACCGTCTGCACCCCGCTACCGACCTGATAGGTGTCATGCACGCTGAGCTTGCGCTGCGCGAAGTGCAGGTCGCGACGCCAACTCTGGATGGCGGGATGTCCGTCGTAGGCCGGCGTGAGGTTCGCGCTCACGTCCAGCACCCCATTCGCGCCGGGCGTGACCGTCATGCTCGACAGCGTCGGGTAGCGCTGCGGAATGTCGCTGCCGTTGCTGGTGAAACGCAGTACGTTCTGCACCGCGGTGCCTTGCTGGATTCCGCTGTGCGTGAAGATGTTCTCGGTGACCGCGAGGAAGTCGCGCGCGAACAGCGTGAACGCGCCTTGGTCCTGCGCCGCGTGGCCCTGTTCGTAGGGGCCGGCGGTGAAACCCAGCCACATCGCCCCGGTACTCCAGCTGCTGCGTGCGAACAGGCGTCCGGTGCCGGCAGCATGATAGTAGAGCGCGCTCGGCGGCGCGGCTGCACCGCTGCTGGGCAGCAGGTCGTGGCGGAAATTGAAGCCGCTGTCCATCTGCGCGACCGAGATGTGGTTGAGCCACCAGTTCGCATGCGAACGCGCCTCGACGCTGCCGGTCATCGCCCGCGCCTGCAGGATGACGTTGCGATGGTAGTCGTACAAATCCGGATAGGACACGCGGGACTGATCGCCGAGTGGTGCGATGCGATCGAGCGTGGGCACGGTGGCATGGATCCACCAATCGATCGAGTCGGTCAGGTGCGTACTCTGCGCGCCAAGATCGGTGCCGGTGTAATCGCGCCAGATGCGGTAAAGCTCGAACAGGCGCTGATGCGACAAGCCGTAACCGGTGCCCTCGCTACTGCCGCCACCCGGTAGCGCCGCGAAATAACTCACCAGCGGCGGCAGCTTCTCCTGTTCGAGGAACTGGCGCCAGTCGGTGCTGCCGCTGGCCATCGCCCAATACATGGTCGCTTCGATGAAGCTGTAGTAATAGTTGTTGCCGGGATCATTCACCGACCATCCCGACCAGGGGAAGGGACGGCCACCCCAGTTCGCCTGCTGGTGATGCCAGACGTTCCACACCGCCTGTTCGGCATAGGCCGCCCAGCGCGCGCGTTGCTGCGTGGTTGTGAAAGCGTCGCACCAATCGTAAGTGAGCGAGACGTCACGAATCATCTCGCCGACGTGCAGATACGAATCGCCCGAGACCTCGGGCCTTTGTCCGTTCGCGATCACCGCTTCCGCGTCGGCGACCTGTTTCTCCGCCATCCGCACGGCGAGTTGGCAATAGGCGGCATTCCCGTTCAACCGATAGGCGTAGCCGGCGTCGGTCGCGGAAAAGTTGTAGCCGGGATTGCCGGCCACGGCGCGGTCCACCCAGGCCTTGAAACGTGCATACGCCGGGGTTGTGGTGTCGACATAGGAAAGGTCGGGCGGAATCGCCGCACGGCAGAGGCCCGCCGTCGTGACTAACAATGCGCACAGCCAGAGGGCTGTGATCCTCACATGCGAGAACATGGTCGAGCTCCTTTTGCATCGGATGGTCGATCCAGTATGCAGAGCCGCGCAGCGATGGGAGCCTCGGAAAAAAACAGGAAAAAAACAGGAAGAAAAAGTGACGTGATATTGAGTAGAAGATCACTTTAATGTCGGTAGTAAATCTCAAGACGCTGGATTGCTGACGTTATTCTGAGTCGCACATCGTCGCGGCAAAAGGAGGCCGTCGAGTCGCAGGAAATCGAGGACGCGTTCGACGTCCGATGCGGCGATGTCCACTCAATCTCGAAGGATCATGACTATGCGAAAGCAAGCAGTGTCACTGCTGGCGATGGCGTGCCTGTGCCCCGTACTGGCAGGTGCGCAAACCCAAACGGCGGCCGCCTGTCGCGCCGACAACGCGAAGCAGATCGTCGTCACAGGCAACGGACTGGGACGCAGTTTCCAGAACCCGTGCTTCTCGCCGAACGGGCAAGTACTGGCGTTCACCAATTTCACCCAGCGCTACAACACCGGCAAGTCGGTGGTGCGGACCGTGCCGTCCGGTGGCGGCGCCGTGCTGCGGGCACTCAGCCCCACCACCGCGCAGAGCGTGAACCTGCCGGGGCAATGCTGGTCGGCGGCCACCGACGAGGTGGTCTATTCCAGCGATGTGGTCGATCGTGACGAGGTCTATTTGGTCTCCGCTACGGGCGGCTCACCGAGACGGATCACGAACCGGCCGGGATCGCTGGCGTGGGAACCTTCGGTCTCGCCGGTATTGAATGATGGCAGCCGATGGATCGTGTTCGAATCGCACAGTGAAGCCAATCCCGACGCCGGCGGCGAACTGTGGAAGGTGCGCAGCGACGGCACGGGATTGGCTCGCTTGACGCAGGGCCACAACGATCGCCAGCCGGAGTGGTCGCCCAGAGGCGACAAGATCGTGTTCCAGCGCGAAGTCGGTCAGGAAGCCTGGGACGTGTTCACGCTGGATGTCGCCGATGGCAACACGTTCAACGTGACCAGCGACGGTGCGCTGTTCAACACCGACGCCTCCTGGTCGCCGAGCGGTGATTACATCGTGTATTCGTCGGGCGACGACGACATCGAGATCGCCAATCTCTTCGTGATCCCGGCCAATGGCGGTTCACGCATTCGCGTGACTCGCAGTTGCGGTCTCGACGGTGCGCCTGGCTGGTCGCCGGACGGCAGCAGGATCGCTTTCGAATCAGCGCCGTTCGATCCGGATGCGCAGGGCAGCACGACTCTGTGGGTGATCGACGCGCCGGCCGGCATTCGTTGACGATGATTGTCGCCGTGGCCATCGGCCGCTTCGATCAAGTCCCGCTTCGATCAAGTCCCGCTTCGATCAAGTCATCGAACGGTCGAGGCCGCGATGGCAGCACCAGCATCATCCGCGGTCAGCATTTCGATCAGCGCACGCGCCGCCGCCGAGAGGCGGCGGTGCGGTGCGTAGAGCAGCGAAAAAGGCCGTGAGCGTCCGCGCGTTTCCCGCAGCACTTCGACGAGACGACCTTGCCGAATGCGATCCTCGGCGATGAAATCATAGGTCTGGCACACGCCCGCGCCTTGTTCGGCGAGCGAGACGACGCCCAGCACATCGTCGGAAACGCGCAAGGATGAAGCAGGCATCCAGTCGATGTCGCGCCCCTGTTCGTCGCGCAGGATCCACGGCGCGATGCGTCCGGTGCTCGGCATCACGAAGGGCAGGCAGGCGTGCCGCGACAAGTCGGCGATCGTGCGCGGCGTTCCCGCATCGCGCAGATAGGATGGCGCCGCCACCAGGCACATCGGCGCATCCTCGAGCTTGCGCGCGACGAGTCCGCTGTCGGGCAATGCGCCGAGGCGGATCGCCAGGTCGTAACCCTCCGCCGCCAGATCGACGTTGCGATTGCTGATGCTCAAGTCGATCTGCACGCGCGGATGCAGGCGCGCGAAGCGCGCGAGCATCGCCGGCAGTCGGTAATGGCCGTAGGTGGTCGGCACGCTGATGCGGAGACTGCCGGTGAGTTCCTCGCCCTGGCCTTGCAGGGCGCGTTCGGCGTCGTCGATCAGCGCGAAGGCGGCGCGCGACTGATCCAGATAGAGCCGTCCGGCATCGGTGAGGCTCAGGCTGCGCGTCGTGCGTCGGAGCAGCTGCACGCCCAGCCGTGCCTCCAGCCGGGCGATCGCGCGGCTGACCACCGAGGCCGTGGTGCCGAGCGCAACGGCGGCCGCGGTCAGGGAACCGTGGTCCACGGTGGTGGCAAACACTTCCACATCGTTGAGATGGTCGAATCGGCGCGGCATTATTGCTTTCAAAGCATGAATCAATTGTTCTGACGATAGTTTATGCCTTTTAGCGCGAGGAATAAGGTGTGGGCCACGGGATGCCAGCCGGCATCCGAATCCCCGCCTTATTAATTGGAGACCAAGCCATGACCTCTCTTCTCGCCGCCGCCATGTTCGGACTGGCGGCTTCCGCCTCCGGCACCCAGACTCCCGACCCGGCCGTGAAACCCGTGCTGATGGTGCTGACCAGCCACGGCACCAAAGGCGACACCGGCCAGCCCACCGGTTTTTATCTCGGCGAAGTCACACATCCGCTGGCCGTGTTCGACGCGGCGGGCATTCCGGTCGAGTTCGCCTCGATCCAGGGTGGCGAGCCGCCGGTCGACGGCGTCGAACTCGATGACGCGACCAATGCCCGTTACTGGAACGACACGCGCTTCCGCGACGCGATCCGCCACACCGCGCGCCTCGCGGACGTCGATGCGAAGAAATATGCGGCGATCTTCTTCGCTGGCGGTCACGGCGCGGTCTGGGATTTCCCGGATAGTCCGGCGGTGCAGCGGGTCACGCGCGAGATCTACGAATCCGGTCGTATCGTGGCCGCCGTGTGTCACGGCCCCGCCGCGCTGGTCAACGTCACGCTGAGCGACGGCAGCTATCTGGTCGCAGGCAAGCGCGTGAGTGCGTTCACGGATGACGAGGAGCGGGCGGTCAAGCTCGACGGCGTCGTGCCGTTCCTGCTGGCGAGCACGCTCGCGCAGCGCGGCGCCTTGCATCAGCCCGCGCCGAACTGGACCGCGAAAGTGGTGGTGGATGGCCGGTTGATTACCGGCCAGAACCCGCAATCGGCCACGGGCGTTGCCGAGGCCGTGCGCGATCAGCTGCGTTCGAACGCTTCCACAGACTAAGTGCCGAAAGCGCATTGACGATGACGGCGCCGTGCGGGAAGCGGAATCGAGATTCCCGCTTCCCGCCGCCGCCGATCATCGCAATCACCACACTTTTGGAATCACCACACCTTGACGCGCTTGTCCGGCGCCAGATACAGCTTCTGGCCTTCCTTCACGTCGAATGCCGGATACCAGGCGTCGAGATTGCGCACGGTGAGCGCGCGGAAGGGCGCCGGTGCATGGACGTCGGTCAGGAGACGGCTGCGCAGCGCGGCATCGCGCGCCTTGAAGCGCCAGGCCTGCGCGAAGCCGAGGAAGAAACGCTGATCGGCGGTGAACCCGTCCAGCGGCTTGTCTTCCTTGCCTTGCTGCGATGCCTTGTAGGCGTCATAGGCCACCGCGACACCGGCGACGTCGGCGATGTTCTCGCCAAGCGTGAGCTTGCCGTTGACGGACACATCGGGGAACGGCTTGTAGGTGCTGTACTGCGCGGCGAGCGCATCGCCGGCGGCTGCAAAGCGCTTCAGGTCGGCGGGCGTCCACCAGTCGTGCAGCTTGCCGGTTTCGTCGAACTGCGCGCCGGTGTTGTCGAAGCTGTGGCTGATCTCGTGGCCGATCACCGAGCCGATCGCGCCGTAGTTCACGGCATCGTCCGCGGCCGGATCGAAGAACGGCGGCTGCAGGATCGCGGCCGGGAACACCAGGCGGTTCTCCAGCGGCACGTTCAGTGCGTTGACCGTCTGCGGCACCATGTAGAACTCGTCATGCGTCACCGGCTTGCCGAGATTGGCGAGGTTGCGGCGGTACTCGAACAGGCTGGCGCGCTCGGCATTGCCCAGGGCGTCGTCGCGCTTGACCTCCAGCGACGAGTAGTCGTGCCATTTTTCCGGATAGCCGAGCGCGACGCGCAGGCCGGCCAGCTTCTTCTTCGCGTGCGTCTTGGTTTCCGGCGTCATCCACTCCAGCGCATCGATGCGCTTGTCGAAGGCGGCGAGGATGTTCTTCACCATCTCGTCGGCGCGCGCCTTGGTTTCCTTGGTGAAATGCTTTTCCACGTAGAGCTTGCCGACGGCTTCGCCGAGCGCGCCGTTGGTCTCGTCGACCGCGCGCTTCCAGCGCACGCGCTGCTGCGGCGTGCCGAACAGCGTGGTGCCGTAGAAGGCGAAGCGTTCGTCTGCGAAGGCTTTGGGCAGATAGGTGGAGGCACGATCCAGCGTGCGGAAGGCGAGGTAATCCTTCCAGGTATCGAGCGGTTCGGAAGCGACCAGCTTGGCGATGCCGGCGATGGCTTCAGGCTGCCAGACGTTGAAATCCTGCTGCGCCTTCAAGCCCGAGGCATCGAAGAACGCATCCCAGTCGACGCCCGGCGCCTTGGCGGCGAAATCGGCCTGTTTCCAGGTGTTGGCGGCGCCGCGCTGCACATCGTTGGTCTGCTCCTGCGTGGCGTGCACGCGCGCGATGGCGACTTCCAGCGCGAGGATGCGCGCGGCCTTCGCCTCGGCATCCTTGTCGCCGGCCAGCGTCAGCACCTTGGCGATATGCGCCTGGTACTGCTTGCGCAATTCGGCCATGCGGCCGCCTTCGAGGTAATAGCTGCGATCGGGCATGCCCAGGCCGCCCTGGAGCACGTACGGCACATAACGGTCGGGCTGATGGATGTCCTGCGTGATCCACAGACCGAACAGGCGATCGGTGTAGTAGTCGGTCATGTTGAGAAGATCGACGTCGGCGCGCAGTTCGGCGCCGAATTCGCGCGATAGCGCGGCCTTGTCGGCGATCTTGGCGATGGCGTCGAGTTGCGGCTGCACCGGCGAGAGACCCTTGGCCTCGATTCCGGCCTCGTCCATGAAGGCGGCGTAGTAGTCGCCGATCTTCTTCGTCTCGCCCTCGGCCTTGGTGTCGCTGGAGGCGGCTTCCATGATGGCGCGCGTGTCGCCTTCGGCCTTCTCGGTGAGCAGGTTGAAGCTGCCGTAGGTGGAGCGGTCGGCGGGAATCTCGGTGCGCTTCACCCACGCGCCATTGGCGAATTCGAAGAAGTTGTCACCGGCGGCGACGGCGCGGTCCATGCCGGTGACATCGAAGCCGAAGCTGCCGAGCAACGGCTTGGCCGGCGCCGCGGCTTGCTCGGGTTTCGCCGCCGTGGCTTCCGGTTGCTGCGGTGCGGAACGATCGCAGCCGACGACGGCGGCGGACACCAGCGCGGCGACGGCGAGGGAGAGGGCTGAACGGCGGATCGGGGCGGTCATGGCGCATCTCATGCGGGAAAGAGAAGCGCGCAGGGTAGTGCGATCGTGCGGGCGGCGCAAAGTGCCTAAGTCATGAAACCGGCGGATTCAGTCTGTGTGCGGCCGCCCCCAGACGAACGGATGGCGTCGAAACGATCAAGCAGCGAAATCGTCGAGCGAAATCGCCACCGAATCGGGATCGCCGGCCTCGATCGCGCGATGCACCGCGCGCATCTCGGCGTGTTCGATCCAGTTGCGCAGGTCGCGACCGCTCATGCCCGCGGCATAACCGGCCAGATGCGCGATGCCGGCGTCGGCTTGGAAGGCGAGCGGCTTGTTGGCGAGCATCACCTGCAGCAGGCGTTTCGCGCCGTCGGCATCCGGCAACGGCACCTCGATACGCTTGGACAGACGTGACAGCACCGCCTCATCGACTTGGTCGAGGCGATTGGTCGCAGCGAGCACGAACACGTGCTGCGGCTGCGCCTTGGCGCCATCCATTTCCTGCAGCAGCTGGCCGACGATCTCGTTGGTGAAGCTATCGCCGCTGCCGCCGCGACTGCCGGCGATGATGTCGATCTCGTCGATGAACAGCAGCGACGGCGCGGATTCGCGCGCGCGTTCGAACAATTCGCGCACCTTCTGTCCGCTCTGGCCGACCCAGCCCTGCTTGATGTCGGCGGTGGAGGCGGCGATGAAGCGCAGCCCGGTCTCGTTGGCCAGCGTGCGCGCGATCTGCGTCTTGCCGGTGCCGGGCGGGCCGTACAGCAGCAGGCCACGCGGCACGCCGATGCCGCGCTTGAGGAAGGCATCGGCGTTCTTCAGCAATCCCGCCGTGGTCCTGAGGTCCTTCAACGTGTGCTCGGAGAGCACCAGCGTGTTCCAGGTGGCGCTGGCGTCGGTGGCGGTCGATCCCTGCTTGCGGAACGTGGCCGTGTGGGTGTCGAGGATCGCATTGGTGAGCGGTGCGCCGGCGTCGTGTTCGCGCGCGATACGCTTGGCGAGATTGCTGAGATCGCGTCCCGACATGCCTTGCGTTGATGTCGCGGCCTGATCCGGCAAGGACATGGAGCGGCCGAAGCGGGCGAACTCGCGCCGCAGGATGTCCAGGCGTTCGTGCTCCTCCGGCAATCCGATCTGCAATTGATCGTCGAAGCGCGACAGCACCGCCGGGTCGATCAGATCGCGGCGGTTGCTGGCACCGACCACCCACACGCTCGATTGTTTATCGAAGCCGTCCCATTGCGCGATGAAGGCGTTGACGATCTCCTCGCTGAACGCATCGGTGTTCGTGCCGCCGCGCCGGCCGAACACGCCTTCGCATTCGTCGACGAAGAGGATCGCGCGCGGCTCGGAAAGCGCGCGGTTCCAGATTTCCCGCACCTTCTCACCGCTTTGCCCGACGTAGCCGGCTTTCAGATCGGGCAGCGACAGCGAGAAGAACGCGCAATCGATGCTGTCCGCCAATGCCCTGGCGATGAGCGTCTTGCCGGTGCCCGGCGGGCCGTAGAGCAGTAGCCCGCGCGCCGCCGAGGCGCTGCCGTCGGCGAAGTGCTTCGCCATCGCCTTCAGTCGCGATTTCGTGGCTTCCGGCAGTGCGATCTGCGCCCAGATGGCTTCCGTCTGGCGTGGCTTCGCCGCTGGCACCGTTCGCAGCGCGCGGCTGCGTTCGATCTTCAAGGCGTGGTTGCGATAGATGTCGCAGGCCGTGCCGAATTCCTGCGCCAGTCGCTTGATCTCTTCGGGCAACGGCGGCAGTGCGTTGTCCTGATACAGATCGCGTTCCCACACCACGATCGGCAGCCAGCCTTCGGTGCGCAAGACAATGATGGCGAGGCCGCGATCCTTCGGATCGCTGATCGACGCGACGATGTCGCCGGGTTCGACGCCGCGCACGTATTTCCAGTGCAGCGTGCCGAAGCCGGTGCTGCCTTCATTGACGCGTGCCACGGTGTACGTATGCGGATATTCGCCGGCCTCGTGCGCCGCGACCATGCGCATCAGGCGGAAGCGATAGGCCGAGAGTGCGATACGCGGCTGAATGCGTGTCTCGAACAGGAACGCCACCACCATCACCGCGGCCATCAGCCAATAGCGAAGCACCGACCCGCTCTCGACCGCGACACCGATGACGATCAGCGCGGACGCCGCCGCCAGCGCCGTCCACCAGGACGGCAGCCAGGCGACACCTTGTCCATACCTCGCTGTCTTCAGCAGCCTGTGCAGGCGCCGGATTGCGAAATGCTTGCGTAGCGACAGATCGATGCGGCGCGAAAAGCGATCGAGTTCGGACTCGACCGCTTTCAGATCGGTTGTGGCGATTGCCTGGCGGGATGCGGCGCTGCTACTCATCGTCCTTGGTCCGTTCTTACGCTCTGAAGCGTCAGGAACTGTATCGCGGCCATGCTTGGCGCGACAATCGCGGCTTCAGAATCCCCGGCCCCTCATCGCGCTGGCGGCGCGGGGCTTTAAGCCCCGACAGCCCGCCGGACCGCCTCGAAATCGTCCACCGGCCGCACTTCGATGCTGCCGGTGCGCGACCAGGGGAAGCTGTGGGCGATGCGCATTGCCTCGTCCCAGCTCTCGGCCTCGATCAGGTTGAAGCCGCCCAGCACTTCCTTGGTCTCGGCGAACGGTCCGTCGATCACATTGTTGCGGCCGTTGCGAACGCGGATGGTCTTGGCGGTCGCCGGCGGTTGCAGTTTCTGCGATGCCAGCAGATGCCCGCTTTCGCGCAACTCGTCGGCGTGCGCGATGCAGCCACGCATCATCGAGTCGTATTCGCCCTCGGGGAGCGCTTCGAGCAGGGATTTGTCCTCGTAGATCAGGACCAGGAATTGCATGGGCGTCGTCCGGTCGTAGGAGGTGTGCAGGGTACTCGACTCGTGATGCGGAATCATGTCCCGGACGCGGGGCGGCCTCGCGCTCGATTGTTGCAGCGCAAGATCAGGCCGCATCCACGATTGGACCAGGGGCGGGAAGCTGTCTCCTCGGCCTTCCGTGCCGCGGTCGCGGAGATTGCGACGCCGCATCGGCTAGGATGTGCGGCGTCGTTTCACCGACGCAACGAGACTCTGCGTGCAACCGATCATTTCCATCCGCGGACTGCGCAAAACCTATTCCTCTGGCTTCCAGGCGCTGAAGGGTGTTGATCTTGACATCCGCAAAGGCGAAATCTTTGCCTTGCTCGGGCCGAACGGGGCCGGGAAGACCACCCTGATCAGCATCGTCTGCGGCATCGTCACCGCCAGCGAGGGCACGGTGACCGCAGCCGGGCACGACATCGCCCGCGACTATCGCGCCGCACGCTCGAAGATCGGGCTGGTGCCGCAGGAATTGTCGACGGATGCTTTCGAAAGCGTCTGGGCGACGGTGAAGTTCAGCCGCGGGCTGTTCGGCAAAGCACCGAACCCCGCGCATCTGGAAAAGGTGCTGCGCGAGCTGTCGCTGTGGGAGAAGAAGGACAGCAAGATCATGGCGCTGTCGGGCGGCATGAAGCGGCGCGTGCTGATCGCCAAGGCCTTGGCGCATGAGCCGGAAATCCTGTTCCTCGACGAACCCACCGCCGGCGTCGATGTCGAGTTGCGTCACGACATGTGGCAGATGGTGCGGCGCCTGCGCGAGAACGGCACCACCATCATCCTCACCACGCATTACATCGAGGAAGCCGAGGAGATGGCCGACCGCATCGGCGTGATCAATCACGGCGAGCTGGTCGTGGTGGAGGAGAAGCAGGCGCTGATGCGCAAGCTCGGCAAGAAGCAGCTCACACTGACCCTGCAAACACCGCTGCAAGGCATCCCCGAAGGATTGAACGGCCTGCCACTGGAGTTGTCCGGCGATGGCCAGACGCTGGTGTATACCTTCGACACGCAGACGGAGGAAACCGGCATCGCGGCGCTGCTCAAGCGCCTGGGCGAGCATGGCATCGACTTCAAGGACCTGCATTCGAGCGAGAGCTCGCTGGAGGAGATCTTCGTCAGCCTGGTGCATGCACCGAAAGGAGCGAAGGCATGAACCTGCATGCGATCCGCGCGATCTACCGCTTCGAGATGGCGCGTACCTTCCGCACCATCACCCAGAGCATCGCCTCGCCGGTGCTTTCGACCTCGCTGTACTTCGTCGTGTTCGGCGCAGCGATCGGCTCGCGCATGGGCGAGGTGGACGGCGTGAGCTACGGCGCCTTCATCATTCCTGGCCTGATCATGCTGTCGCTGCTCAACGAGAGCATCTCCAATGCATCGTTCGGTATCTACATGCCGAAGTGGGCGGGCACGATCTTCGAGTTGCTGTCCGCGCCGGTGTCGTGGCTGGAAGTGGTGATCGGCTACGTCGGCGCGGCGGCCACGAAGTCGATCATGCTCGGCGTGCTGATCCTGGTGACCGCACGCCTCTTCGTACCCTACGAGATCGCGCATCCGTTCTGGATGCTGTGCTTCCTGGTGCTGACCTCGCTCACCTTCAGCCTGTTCGGTTTCATCATCGGTTTGTGGGCGGACGATTTCCAGAAGCTGCAGGTGATCCCGCTGATGGTGGTCACGCCGCTGACCTTCCTGGGCGGCGCGTTCTATTCGATCAACATGCTGCCGCCGATCTGGCAGAAGATCGCCCTGTTCAATCCGGTGGTGTATCTGATCAGCGGCTTCCGCTGGAGCTTCTACGGCATCTCCGATGTCAACGTTGCAGTGAGCGCGGTGGCGATCATCGGTTTCCTGACGCTGTGCCTGATCGCGGTGTGGTGGATCTTCCGCACCGGTTGGAAGCTGAAGCAGTGATTCGTATCGCTCGCGGAAAACGCGCGATGTTCTGTTGAGGTGCTGGGGCGATGGATGTCCGCCAATTGAAAGGTTTCTGCAAGCGCCTGCCCGGCGCCGTCGAGGTACTGCATGAGGCGCCGGCGAATATTCTCAGCTACGCGGTTGGCGGCAAATACTTCGCCTGGTTCAAGACCAGCGAGCCGGAGCGCTGGCGGTTCAGTCTGCGCGTCACGTCGGAACGCTTCCTGGAACTCACCGACATGCCCGGCTGCAAGCCCGCGCGCTTCATGGCGCGCCATCGCTGGGTCACGATCGTGCGTGTCGAACACATGCCGGAAGATTATTTGCGCGAGCTGGTCGAGTGGTCGTATCGCGATGCGTTTGGCCGCCTGACCAAGAAAAAGCAACGGGAAATCTCGGAAAGCATCGCGACGGCATCGAGTCTCACTCGCGACTGATATCGCGACTAAACCGTTCACGTATTCGGCGATCGCATGAACCCGCCCTGCCGCAGGCATGCCGGTTCACCATGAGTTTTTATACGGCAACAGACACTGCAATCCCCATCTCACGGAGATTGCGATGAACAAGATTGCAGTGTTGTCGCTTGCGCTCATCGGCGTCATCGGTACCGCCTCCGCGCAGGATGCGCTGACCCGGCAGCAGGTGCGCGCGAAACTCGAAGCGCAGGGGTACACGAAGATCAACGACGTCAAATTCCGCGATGGTGTGTGGAAGGCCGATGCGCGTAGTGCCAATGGCAACCGTGTCGACATTCGCATTGATCCCGAGACCGGCAACGTCTATCCGGACGAGCAGGTTGCGAATCTGAGCGAAGCAGATGTTCGCGCGCGGCTCGCCACCGCCGGCTATACCAACGTGCATGACGTCGATTACGAGGACGGTATCTGGAACGCGGAGGCCGACGATCCGGCCGGCAAGGACGTCGAACTGAAGATCGATCCGGATTCCGGCAAGGTCATCGGCAAGGAAAAGGATTGATCGCGATCCTCGATTGAAGCGATCCGGGTAGCCGCGCGTTTCAATTGCTGCGTCGCAGGCGATAGAAGAGATTCGGCTCGCTGACGACGTAGATCGTGCCCTGATCGTCCAGCGTGACGCCTTCCGGCTGCGGCGCCGGAAGGCGTCCCATGCTCGAGGCATCGAGCGAACGCCAACTGACGGGTTCGCCCCGCGGGCCGATCTCCACCAGCATCTGCGACTCGTCGCTGAGCAGCAGCAGATGGCGATGGCGGCGATCGAATTCGATGCTGGAGAAATCCGTCGCGAACGGCATCTGTTTCAGCCATCCGGTCAGATCGGTGGTGGTCAGGTCGCCGCCGTTGCGCAACCCGCGGATGGCGTACAGCGCGACCGGCGAGTGTTCCTTGGTGACGTAGAGCGTATCGGTGGCGCTGTCGTAGGCCATGCCTTCCGGACCGTTGTTGTCGCGCTCTCCGGGGGCGAGCGCATACACGCTGGCGGGATTGATGAGGATCGCCTCGCCGTCGCGGCGGGGCAGGGTGGCCACCGCGATGGAGCGTCGTCCCTCCTGCAGCAGCGCGATCCGGTCGTCGCCGAGCCAGGCCAATGCTTCGACATCGGACGCACCGACGAGACGATGCCGGCGCAGCAGCTTGCCTTCTGTATCCAGGATCACCACCTCGCCCGGACGGTTGATGACGCCGATCAGTTCGCCGCGACCGTGGTCGAAATCAAGACCGGAGAGATTGTCTTCAATGCCGGGAATCTCGCGGCCTTCGATGTCGAAGCGGTAACCGGGCAGCCACAGGCTGTGGTCGCGCCATCGCGGCTGATTCCATGCCGAGTCGGGATGCCAGGCCATCCACCAGCGTTGGATGCGGTTTTCGACGTGGTAGAAGCGGATCGCGATGAACAGCACCCAGAGCGACAGCGCGATGCCGGCGATGATGGACAGCCAACGCAACATCCAGCCGTGGCGTGGGCGAGGGAGGGAGGCCGACATGCGGGGCTGGGAAGCGGAAAGGCGGGTACTTTAGCGGTTGGGGGATTACCTTTTTGGTAAATGTGGGCTGGGAATAAAAAAGCCCCTTTCTGCATGCAGGAAGGGGCTAGTGGTCGTGGCTTTGGTTTCTTTAAGTTTGGTGTCGCCGTCCATGGCGAGGCGATGCTGGCTTCGGAACGTCCGGCCCGGCCATTCATGGCCGGGCGTTCGAGGTCGCAGCAGACGCCCTGAGGGCGTCCGCTAGCACGCGGCCTCTCACCCTCACCCCTTGATACACACCACCTGACGCAGGGTGTGCACCACCTCCACCAAGTCGTTCTGCGCGGCCATCACCGCGTCGATCGACTTGTAGGCAGCCGGCGACTCGTCGATCACCGCCTCGTCCTTGCGGCACTCCACGTGCGCGGTGGCCTCACGGTGCTGCTTCAAGGTGATCTGCTTGCGCGCCTGGGTACGGCTCATGACGCGGCCGGCGCCGTGGCTGCAGCTGTGGAAGCTGTCCGCGTTGCCGAGTCCGCGCACGATGTAGCTGCGCGTGCCCATGCTGCCGGGGATGATGCCCAGCTCGCCCGCACGTGCGCCCACCGCGCCCTTGCGGGTGACCAGCAGCTCCTCGCCACCGTGCGTTTCCTTCTGCACATAGTTGTGGTGGCAGTTGACCGCCATCTTCTCCAGCTGGAACTTCGGCAGACGGTGACGCATCTCGTGCAGCACCCGCGCCATCATTGCTTCGCGGTTGGCGCGCGCGTAGTCCTGCGCCCACGACACCGCCTCCACGTAGTCGTCGAACAACGGCTCGCCTTGCATGAAGAAGGCCAGGTCCTTGTCCGGCAGATGGAAGCCGAGCACGCGATGCGCCAGCTGCTCGCGTGCCCGCTCGATGAAGTAGGTGCCGATCAGGTTGCCGGTACCGCGCGATCCGCTGTGCAGCATCACCCACACCGCGTCCGTCTCGTCGAGACAGATCTCGATGAAGTGGTTGCCGCCGCCCAAAGTGCCGATCTGGCGATCGATCTTGTCGGTGCGGATCTTGCGGTGCTTGGCCTTGATCGCCTCCAGACGCGGCATCAGCTCCGATTGCGCCAGGCGCGTCTCAAGACTGTCCGGCAGGCGGCGGTGCTCGCCGCCCGGGCCGTTACCCACCGGCACGCCGCGTTCGATGCTCGAACGCAACAGCGCCAGGTTGTCGGGCAGGTCGCTCGCGCGCAGCGTGGTCCGCACCGCGGCCATGCCGCAGCCGATGTCGACGCCGACCGCGGCCGGGATGATGGCGCCGCGGGTCGGGATCACCGAACCCACCGTCGCGCCCTTGCCCAGGTGCACGTCCGGCATCACCGCCACCCACGGCCCGACGAACGGGATCGCGGCGATGTTGCGCAGCTGCGCATGCGCCTGCTCCTCCAACGGCACGCCGCGCACCCAGCCCTTGATCGGCGTGGTGCTGCCCTCGGTGTGCAGGAATTCGTATTGCGTGGTCATTTCCGTACTCATCTGTTGATTCCTTGAGAATCCGTGTGGCGATTCCGTTCGCCACACGGAGGTTACTGCTTCATCGTCACCAATTGCTTCAGCACGCCATCCAGGCCGCCGAACACGGTGAGCTTGTCGACCTTCTCGGTGACCTTTTCCAGCGCCTCGAGCTCCTTCAGGCGCATCAAGACCGGGCTCTCCTCCACCAGCTTCGCGGTGTTGAGCAGGGAACGCGTGGCGTTCGCCTCCTCGCGACGGCGGATCACGTTGGCCTGAGCCGCCTTCTCCGCCTGCACGACGCTGTTGAGGATGTCCTTCATTTCGCCCGGCAGGATCACGTCCTTCACACCGACGCCGAGCACCTCGAGACCGAACTCGTCGACCTTGCCGCGCACGTAGGCGAAGATGTCGGCGTCGAGCGAAGCCTTGTCGCCGAGCAGTTCGTCCAGCGTCTTGACGGAGACCGCCTTGCGCAGGCCGTACTGCAGCTCGCGGTACAGGTGATCGCCGAACTTCGCCACCTTGGTGCGCGCGGCGACCGGATCGGTCACGCGCATGCTGGCGGCGAGGTTGACGCGCAGCGATACCTTGTCGCGGGTCAGCAACTCCTGGCCCGAAACTTCGACAGACTGCACGCGCAGATCGATCACTTCGGCGACGACATTCTTCCGGAAATTCCAGAAGGCATAGGCGCCGGGCGGCAACACATGCGCGAGCTTGCCGTCGATGAAGACGAGACCGGCGAATTCCGCCGGAACATCCGTCACCGCGGTAACCGAGGACAGGCGGCCGAGCTGACGCAGACGACGCACGACTTCTGCCGGCACTTCGAGGCTGTCGGCCATCGAGATGCGCTGCACCTCGACGCGGACCAGTCCGCGCCAGTACAGCTTGCGCGTGCCAGGTGCGAGCACGTCCTCGAGCTTGCCATTCTTCAGCACGAGACCGACTTCGTCGGTGCCGAGATCGGCGAGCACGAAATTGGCGCCGAGATCGGGGCCCAGGCATGCGATCAGCGCGTCGACATCGCGGCCGGTGTATTCCGGTTGCGCGATGCCATGCACGTTCACCTCGACCCGGTTCAGCGGATCGTAGATGCGGTACACGCCCGCGTTGAGCACACGCTCGAATTGACGGTTGCGATACACCAGGCCGCGCTCGCCGTCGCCGATCACGACCCTTTTGGTCCAGAACATGGCTTTATTTTCCTTGTTGGCTCTGGTGGTCCGATCCATAGGGGAACATCGATGAGAAGGATCGGTTCTCGCATCGATTTTCTGAAGAATCCGTGCATCAAGCGCGCCGTCAGCGTAGTGAGGCGCGAGCTCCTGCGAGGACTCGCATGTAGGGCGGAAACGCCCCTTGACGTCGATATCGAGGGGCGGTCGCGCTGTTCACGCGGAGGCCGATGCGTTCCGGCGCGGCCGCGATGCATTGCGAGCCGCGCGTTCCGGCGTCAGCCCGCGCGTTGCGAGGGCGAAAGCCCGGCGATACCACCGCTGCGTCGTTCCGTTGCACAGATGCGCCGAAGCGCATCGCTTGGCGAAACGCCGCACGGGGCGTTTCCTGGTGAGGGACTTTCGTCCCGAGTCATGACGTGACAGGTCATGTTTTGGAGCGGGAATCGAACCCGCGACAGTCGGTATCTAAAACCGATGCTCTACCCGTCTGAGCTATCCAAGGGGTGACGAACCGGAATCGAACCGGCGACCACGAGCCATTGCTCGCTGCTCTAACCTCTGAGCTACCGTCATCGCGAAACATTTTCTCCCGGCCTCGGGCATACGCCACGGCAGCGCCGCGCGTACCGGACGGGCTGTGGAACCCGTACCGCAGGAAACCGTTCGAATCATGTTTCGCATTGGCGTCTCGTCGAAGACGCCAATTCTTTTCGCGCGATCTCGCTTTTTTATCGGCATGCATCGCCCACCGCCCGTGCCCGGCATCAGGGCACAGCGCATCATGCTGTCGAACAGCTGCGCCTCACAGCGGGAACCTCCTTGTCCTCGGGCATTCCTAGCCCGGATGCTCAGGATGCGAATGATCGTGCATAACTTGTTGACTCCTATGCGGATTCCTCCGCAAAAAACCCGCACATCGATGTGCGGACTGCCCAATAACGAACGCGCAAAAGAAAACGCCCCCGGGTTTTGAATCCGAGGGCGTTCGCGTTCCTCGGAGATCGGGGTGACCGATCTCCGCGAGGGAAAATCAGTCGATGGGAATGAAACCGTCCAGCCGCCCGCCATGGAATGGCAGCGCGTACAGGCCCGCGTCGCGATGTTCGCGCGACGTGCAGAGCTGCATTGCGTTGTTGGGGCGGGGTTTCATGGGAATTCGATGTGTTTGAAAATCGCGGAATGCGAATGGGCGCGCACCTTACGCGTTCGTTTTAAAACGCGCAAGTGTTTTTCAATAATTTTTTTGCGAACCGACGGACGGTTATGTCATGCGGACGAATGCGAATGCATTCGGTCGCCGTGCAGTGCCGTTATTCCACGTCGGGCAGGAGGTATGTGAAGGCGTAGAAATGCTGTCCGTCGCGAATCTCGATATCGAGCGTGCCGGCGATGCCGGTGAGTTCTCCGGTACCCGAATCCGGCACGACGGAGATGCGCAATTGCGGCGCGCCACGATCCATCATGCCGCTGTGCTGCAAGGCGAAGGTGCCGCTGCGTCCATCGAGCGTCGCCGCGACGCGATCCATCGCGACATAGCCGGCCGAACCCTTCACATCGCTGCGCACGGCCAGCATCTGGCCATTCGCGCTGCCGATCATGTCGCCTTCGAAAACCTTCTGCAGGGCCATGCGGCCGATCGAAGGATCGCCGATGCCTTCCTCGGTCGGCAGCGGCGTGATGGTGACGGTGAAGGTGCCGTGTGCGTATCGGGTCATGAGGTCAGAGTCCATTCGATCCAGTCTTTTCAATCCGTTGATCCTGCGACTGCCTCGTCGCGTTGCAGCGGATCGGGCAGGGCGTCGCCTTGCGCGACGAATCCCAGCGAGACCGAGTTGAGGCAGTGGCGTTGTCCGGTCGGCGGCGGGCCGTCGGGGAACACGTGGCCGAGATGGCTGCCGCAGCGCGCGCAAACTTCCTCCACGCGCACCATGCCGTAGCTGTCGTCGCGCACATAGCGGATGTGTTCCGCCGCATAGGGCTCGAAGAAGCTTGGCCAGCCGGTGCCCGAATCGAATTTCGCGTTCGAGCGGAACAGCGGCAGTCCGCAGAAGCGGCAGACGTAGACGCCTTCCCGTTTGTTGTCGAGGAACACGCCGCAAAACGGCGCTTCCGTGCCGTGCGCGAGCAGCACGTGGCGCTCTTCGTCGCTGAGGTTTGCGGTGATCGCGCTGCGCTGCGCATCGCTGGGCGGGGTGAGGTCGAAGCTGCTCATGTCGGTGTGCCGTGGCGTGACGGTGTCGGGAAGTGCCTGGATGGCGCGTTCGCCGGTCTCTCGATTATGCACGCGGACGATGGCGCGTCCATCGTCCGCATGGACAGCCGTGCGAATGTACAGCCGTCCACATGGAGGGTGTTCAGTCCGCCTCGCCGCGTCCTTGCGCGCGCGCGCGGCGGATGACCGCGCGCACCTGTTCGCGATCGCGATGGCGCGAGATGGCGATGGCGCCCAGGCGCAGGGCTTCCTCGCGCAGTTCGGTGGGGACGTCGTAATGCGCGCCGCTGGTCTTGTTCTGGAATGCGCGGCGCGGAATCCCCAGGCGCGTGGCAAAGGCGTGCAGTTCCTCCAGCGTGTCCGCCATCAGATGCGCCCAGCGCCGGCCGCGCCAGCTGATGACGGCATCATCGACGTAGACGCTCATGCGTTCAGCGGGTCCAGGTGGAGGTGGGAGGGCGTGGTCGGCAGTATCGCCGATACCGGTGCGAGGCATGTGCCGATCCGGCAAGCACAGGTTCAACATCGAACTGGTAGTGTCGATCGGGTCATGCAGGGAATGCAGGCGGCCCGTTGAACGGGCATTGTTCCTCCGAGGCCGCTTCCTTTCCGGATGGCATGCCATGAAGCCGTCGTTCGTTTTGTACGGTGCGTTCCTGTTCCTTTCCACAGTGGGTGCCGCTCATGCCGGCGACCTCGATCTGAGCCTGCCCGACAGTACGCGTTTCGGCGTGCCCTATACGCCGCCCGGCACCTATTCCTCGGAAGTGGGAGAGGATGCCACCGCCACGGATGACGGCAAGGCGCAGATCCACGGCAGCTTCACCACCGGCATCGGCTATAGCAAAGGGCTGGGCAGCACCACGTACAACAGTGCCCACATCAACATCGGCAAGACGTTCGGCGACGAACACCCGACGCGATTGAATCTCGATCTGTACGTGGAGAAGATCGACGGACCCGGCGCGGGATATGGCTACGGCTACGATGGCGTCGGGCCGTGGCCCCGCCGCATGCGCATGCCATGACGGCGGCACGCGGCCGCCGTCACTGAGATCGATGGTGTTGGCGAGCCTGTTCGATCAGGCGTCGGTTTGTTTGAATTCCTTGCGTAGCCAATCATCGACCAGGCGCTTCTCGTAGCGCAGCGGATCGATGTTGCTGGGCGATGCGGTGTTGGTCATGAACGACAAATCGCTCAGCTTGCGCTCGCCCTGCGCGATCACCTCGCCGTTGGCGCCGGTGAGCTGGAAGGACACCGTCATCCGCGGCGGATAGATGTCACGGATGTAGCGGATCGAATCGGCATTCGGTCCGTGCCAGGGCTCGTAGTCGCCGGCGCGGCGGATGTCGTGGATGGTGACGTCCAGACGTTCGCCGGGGGCCAGGCGTTTCTCCGCGCGGGTGCGGATGTATTGGGCGATCTGACGCACCCAGTCGCCACGGCGGGCTTCCCAACGGTTGTTGCTTTGCCTGATCTCGGTGAACTTCGCCGGATCGTCCCACTTCACCTCGACGGGACCGGAGGCCGGCAGCTGGCGCGGCTGGTCGGGAGATGTGACGTCGGACACCCTGGCGGCGGCGGTGCCCGCGGACAGCAGGCCGGCGAGCAGCAGCGGGGTGAAAACGGAGGTCTTCATGGCATCGCTCCTTGGCGATATGACTCGATTCTCTGCCTCGGCCCGCTGCCCCGCAATGCACTTCGGTCACGGTCGCGTGGACCGTTGCTTCGCATTCATGGATCGACCCGGTTAAAGTGCCGCGGTGCCGCCAGACGCCCCCATCGCCCCCCATTCCCGCACCGAGCGCCATGAGCTGATCGATGCGCTGCGCGGCTTCGCATTGGCCGGCGTGCTGCTGGCCAACTTGTCGACTTTCTCGCTGTACCAGTATTTGAACGAGAAGGCCCAGGCCGCGCTGCCGACGGCCGGTTTCGACAAAGTGGTGAACGTGGCGCTGCAGCTGCTGCTCACGCACAAGGCCGTCACCGTGTTCTCGATTCTGTTCGGACTCGGTTTCGCGATGCAGCTCGAGCGCGCGCAGGCGCGCGGGGCGGATGGTCTGCGCGTGTTCCTGCGTCGCATGACGGTGCTGTTGGCGATCGGTGTGCTGCACTCGGCGTACTGGTTCGGTGACATCCTGCTGATTTACGCGGCCGCCGGGTTCGCCCTGATCCTGTTCCGGAAGTGGCCGGATCGTTGGCTGGTCTGGGGTGGATTCCTGATCGCGCTCGGCGCGACGGCGGCGCTGCGGCCTGCGCTGATCGCCAGCATGGGGGCGTACATGCCGCGCGAGCAGTTCAACGCCGCCGTGCTGCAAGGATTGTTGTCCCCCTCCTGGGAGGCATCGCTGGGAGCGAACATCGAATCGATCCGGCGCTGGTATCCGATCGGTGGCCTGTGGCTGGTATGTTTCGCGCTCGGTCGTTTCCTGCTCGGCTATTGGGCGGGACGTCGCCGGCTGTTGCAGGAGCCGGAGGCGCATCGGCCATTGCTCAAGCGCATTTTGGCGTGGACGTTGCCGCTCGGCGCGATCGCCACCGGGTTGCAGTTCGCGCAGGCCTCGATCAAGCAGGCCGTGCCGATGCTGGCCGAGGGGCCGGGTGCCATCGCCTGGAGCGTGATCGGCTATGCCGGGCCGCTGCTGTTGGGCATCGCCTTCGGCATCGTGTTCGTGCTGTTGTTCCTGCACGAGGGTTGGAAACGCTGGCTGCGGCATTTCGCGCCGGCCGGTCGCATGGCGTTGACGAATTATCTGATGCAGACAGCTGTCTGCACGGGCGTGTTCTACGGCATCGGCCTGGGCATCGGGCCGAAGTTCGGGACGGCATCCTGGCTGGTGTTGTGGGTGCTGCTGTTTGGCGCGCAGATGGTGGTGAGCCGCTGGTGGCTGGCGCGGTATCGGTTCGGACCGATGGAATGGCTGTGGCGCACGCTGACCTACGGTCGCCTGCAACCGATGCGGCCAGCGACGGCCACGGACCAGCCCGCTACATCGGCTTAGCGTTCGTTCCAACGAAGTCGTAACGCCATGCCGCAACGCTGCGTTGCGGATGCTTCCTTTTTCGAGTGTGCGCGCAGGCGCCTAATAGCACTTTGAATGCACCCTTCGGTGCCCGGAGATTTCCGCATGAACAGTGACGGCCGTCCGTCCATCCGTATCGATTTCGTTTCCGACGTGGTCTGTCCGTGGTGCGCGATTGGTTTGCAGTCGCTGGAACAGGCGATCGCCCGCGTCGGTGATGCGGTGAGGGTCGAGTTGCATTTCCAGCCGTTCGAGTTGAATCCCGGACTGGCGGATGCGGGTGAGGACGTGATCGATCACCTCGTCGAAAAATACGGGATCAGCGAAGCGCAGGTGAAGCAGAACAGCGAGGCGATCCGCGCGCGCGGCGCCGATTTGGGATTTTCGTTCGACATGCAGCGCCGTCGCCGCATCTGGAACACGTTCGATGCGCATCGTCTCCTGCATTGGGCCGAGACGCAGGACCTCGATCGTCAGCGCGCGCTCAAGCACGCGTTGTTGCGCGCATATTTCAGCGATGGCGAGAACGTGTCCGATCACGAGGCGCTGGCACGCATCGCCGCCTCGGTCGGTCTCGATGCAGAACGGGCACGCGAGGTGCTCGCTTCCGGCGAGTACGCCGAGGCGGTGCGCGAGCGCGAGCAGTTCTACACCGGCAACGGCATCAGCGCGGTGCCGTCGACCATCTTCAACGAGCGCCATCTGATCCAGGGCGGACAGCCCGTGGAGCAATTCGAGCGCGTGATTCGGCAACTTTCGGTCGCAAGTGCGGGTGGCGCAGGCAACGGTGCAGCCTAGGGCGTTGCGTAAATCCGCTCGTCATTCCCGCGAAGGCGGGAATCCATGGACTTTACTCGAAGATTGCGGTGCTGGATCGAACGTCCTTGGATTCCCGCCTTCGCGGGAATGACGAGCAAAAGCATTAGGCCTCTCGGTTTCGAGGCTAGTTTCTAGTTCAGCAAGGGCGCCAGCGCGCTCCAGACGTGGTCGCGCAGCTTCGGCTGCGCCGCCGCGATCGGGTGCAGGTTGTCATCCTGAAAATTGCCGCGGTCCGCAGCGATCGGTTGCAGCAGGAAGGGCAGCAGCTCGACGTTGAACAGTTTGGCGAGATCGAGATACACCTGCTCGAAACCTTCCGTGTATTCCGCACCGTAGTTCGGCGGAATGCGCATGCCGATCAGCAGCACCTTGGCGCCGACGTATTGCGAGGCGCCGATCATGCGCGCGAGGTTGCGGCGCATCTCGCGCAGCGGCAGGCCGCGCAGGCCGTCGTTGGCGCCGAGTTCGATCACCACCACTTTCGGCTTCACCCGCAGCACTTCGGCGACGATGCGCGAGGAGCCGCCGGCGCTGGTCTCGCCGCTGATGCTGGAGTTGACGACGCGCCAGGTCGGGCGCTCCTTGGCGATGCGCGCGGCGGTGAGCGAGACCCAGCCCTCATCGGCGGCCAGGCCGTAGCCGGCCGAGAGCGAATCGCCCATGACCAGGACGGTCGGGTTGGCCGGCGCCTGGGCCTTGCCGGCGGCGGTTTCACTGAACTGGGCCTGCGCGGCTACCGTGACCGACAGCAGGACCAAACCAATGGCCCATTGAAACCGTTTGCGCCATGCCGCATAGCTGAACTTCATCGTGCGACTCTCCGTAACGTTCGTCTAACGATCGCCTGCCCTGGGGCGGCGATATCAATGGAATCATCATGCCTGACGCCAGCGCAGCCGCAACTGAAACTGAAACCAGAACCGCTCTGCAAGTCTCGAATCTCGGCAAGCACGTGGCGCTGCCATCGGGTGAATTGACCATCCTCGAGAATGTGAGTTTCACGATCGCGGCAGGCGACACCGTCGCGATTGTCGGCGCCTCCGGCTCGGGCAAGAGCACGCTGCTGTCGCTGATGGCGGGATTGGACAGGCCGAGCAAGGGCGAGGTGCGGCTGGACGGCGCGCCGATGTCGTCGCTGGACGAGGACGGCCGGGCGCGGGTGCGCGCGGAGAAGGTCGGCTTCGTGTTCCAGAGCTTCCAGCTGCTGCCCTCGCTGACGGCGCTGGAGAACGTGATGCTGCCGCTGGAACTGCGCGGCGATGCCGATGCGGAGACGCCGGCGCGCGAAATATTGGAGAAGGTGGGGTTGGGCGGACGGCTCGATCACTATCCGCGTCAGCTTTCCGGCGGCGAGCAGCAGCGCGTGGCGCTGGCGCGCGCCTTCGTGACGCAGCCGTCTCTGCTGTTCGCGGATGAGCCCACCGGCAATCTCGATACGCACACCGGGCAGGCGATCATCGAATTGCTGTTCGCGATGAACGCGGACGCCGGTACGACGCTCGTGCTGGTGACCCACGATGAACATCTCGCCGAACGCTGTAGTCGGCGCCTGCGTCTGGATAGCGGGCGGCTGGTGACGTCATGACCCGGCAGTTGTTGAGCGTGCCGAAGCTGGCATGGCGGCAATTGCGCCGCGATATGAAAGCCGGCGACATCCGCATCCTGTTCGCCGCGCTGGTGCTGGCGGTGATCGCGGTGACGGCGGTCGGATTCGTCACCGATCGCGCCGAACGCGCGCTGGTGCTGGAGGCCAATCGTCTGCTCGGTGGCGATGCGGTGGTGCGCGGCGATGCGCCCATCGGTGACGCCTTGCGTGCGCAGGCGCGCGCGGACGGGCTGCGGCAGACGGAGACGGTGGAATTCCAGAGCATGATCCGGGTCGGCTCCGGCAGTGCCGCGAATCTGCGCCTGGGCGAGTTGCGCGTGCTCGGCGACGGGTTTCCGTTGCGCGGCGCGTTCCGCATTCTCGATGCGCAGGGCGAGCGCGATGCCGGAAGCGTTCCCGCGCGCGGCACGCTGTGGATGAGCCGCGCCGGCGCCGAGGCGCTCGGCGCCAAAACCGGTGACGATGTGGTCATCGGCAACGTGACGCTCAAGCTCGCGGCGCTGGTGGTGCAGGAGCCGGATGCGGCGATGGATTATTTCAACGTCGCGCCGAAGGCCTTCCTCAATCTCGCCGATCTGCCGGCGACCGGGCTAGTGCAGGAAGGCAGCCGCATTCGCTATCGCCTGATCGTCGCGGGCGATGCGCGTGCGGTGGAAGGCTTCGTGCGCACGGCGCGGGCGGAGCTGGCGCGTGGGCAGCGGCTGGAAACCATCAACGATGCGCGTCCGGAAGTGCGTTCCGCGCTGGATCGTGCCGGGCGCTTCCTCGGCCTGGCCGCGCTGGTGTCGGTGGTGCTGGCGGCGGTGGCCGTGGCGATGGCCGCGCGGCGGCACAGCGAGCGGCATCTGTCGGCGGCGGCGGTGATGCGTTGTCTCGGTGCCAGCCAGCGGCGCCTGGTCGGTATCCATGTTGGCGAGATGTTGCTGCTCGGCATCGGTGCGAGCGCGATCGGCGTGCTGATCGCCTTCGTCCTGCAATGGGCGGTGGGTGCGTGGCTGGCGCAGGCGTTGTCGCTGTCGATTCCGCCCGCGGGCTGGCTGCCGGCGTTGCAAGGGTTCGGCGTCGGCCTGGTCGTGCTGATCGCCTTCGCCGCGCCGCCGGTGATGGCGTTGCGCCGCGTGCCGGCGTTGCGCGTGCTGCGGCGCGATCTCGATGCCACCGAGCCCAGCGCCTGGGCCGTGCTGTTGGCGGGGCTGGCCGGGCTTGCCGCGCTGGTGTGGTGGAAGGCCGGCTCCGCGGAACTGGCCGCAGCGATGCTGTCGGGTGTCGCCGCCACCTTCGCCGTGCTGGCACTGGTGGCGGGGCTGTTGATCCTGGTCGTGCGGCGTGTGCGCAAACGTCTGCGCGGCAGCCTGCGCTACGGCTTGGCCAATGTCAGCCGCCGCGCCGGTACGAGCATCGCGCAGATTTCGGCGCTCGGCCTTGGCCTGATGGCTTTGTTGCTGCTCACCTTCGTGCGCACCGATCTGCTCGATCGCTGGCAGGTATCGCTGTCGGAGAACGCGCCCAACCGTTTCATCATCAACGTGCAGCAGGATCAGGTGCGGCCGGTGCGTGAGTTCATCGCCGCGCACGGCATCTCGACACCGGCGCTGGTGCCGATGGTTCGCGGGCGCCTGCTCGAACGCAACGGCAAGGCGGTGCGTGGCGAGGACTATGCGCAACGCGTGGACGCCGATCCCGATGACAATCGTCAGGCGCAGCGTCGCGCCGATCGCGAATTCAACCTGTCCTTCGCCGACACGTTGCGCAAGGACAACGAGATCGTCGCCGGCCGTTTCTGGGAGAAGGGCCAGCGCCTGGCGAAGACCGAACTCTCGGTGGAGGAGCGCTTCGCCAAATCCCTCGGTTGGGAACTCGGTGATCACATCGCTTTCGACATCGCCGGGCAGCGCCTGAGCGGCACGATCACCAGCCTGCGCAGCGTCGACTGGGAAAGCTTCCGGCCGAATTTCTTCGTGCTGGTCTCGCCCGGCGCGCTCGACGGCTATCCGACCAGCTACATCACCGCGGTGAGCGTGCCGCAGGGCGACAGCCGCTTCACGGCGGAACTCGTGCAGCGCTTTCCCAACCTGAGCGTGATCGACATCGACGCAGTGCTGAAGCAAGTGCGCTCGATCGGCGATCAGGTCTCCACCATGGTGCAGGTGGTGTTCTGGTTCTCGTTCCTGGCCGGCGTGCTGGTGCTGATGGCGGCGGTGAGCGCGAGCCAGGACGAGCGCCTGCTCGAAGGCGGCGTGATGCGCGTGCTCGGTGGCAGCCGGCGTCAGCTGCGGTTGGCGCAGGCCTCGGAATTCGCCGCGATCGGTCTGTTGTCCGGACTGGTGGCGGCGATCGCGGCCTCGGTGCTGTCGGGCGTGGTGGCCTCGCGCGTGTTCGATCTGCCGTGGGAGCCGAACTGGACGCTGGCCGCGGCCGGCGGCGGCGCGGGCATGCTGGCGGCGCTGATCGCAGGACTGTTCGCCACGCGTCGCATCCTCGACGCACCGCCGTCGGTCACGCTGCGCGAACTGGACAACTGAGGTGAATCTCTCTCCCGCTAGCGGGTGAGGGGTTAGCTCGGCACGGGTTCGGCCCGAGCGTCGAAACGCCGCGCGTAGCCGCGCTCGCTGGCGATGCGCTCCACGAGCGCGTCGGGCAGGTCGGGCGCGCCATAGACCGCGTAGACGACCGTATCTTCCTGACGGCCGATCTGGTGCAGACGGTAGCGCGACTGCCCGCTGCCGGTCCGGGGTGGGTAGTGCAGTGGTGGTTCACCGCTCATGTCGACTTCGGTGTTGTCCACGACGCCGCCGATGAACAATGCGCGCATGGTCGTTTCCTCGTGAGGGAAGGGATCAGGTGATCCTCGCGCGCTGGATGTTCGACAAACATGAAACCGACATTCGGATTGCGCTGGTGCCGCGATACGCGCGGCCGAGGCGCATCGGGCCTAAAATTGCGTTCATCTCCCCGCGATATGACAGTCCATGCCCGCTCCCCACGGTGATCCCGCGCTCGAAGCCCTGATGCTGCCGTTCGCCGACGGCACCTTGGCGTGGCCGCGCGAGGGCGCGCTGTTCCTGCGCGCGCGTGACGGCTGGCCGCTGCATGCGCGGGCGCTGCCGGGGCTGGTGTGCGAGCAGAGCTTCAAGCCGGAGGCCGCTGCCTTGCAGCGCTCGGGATTCGAAGTGCGCGCGCCGGACGAGGCGACGTATCCACTTGTGCTGCTGCTGCCGCCGCGCCAGCGCGAGGAGGCGCGCGCGCTGTTCGCGCGGGCGCTCGCGCGCCTGCGGCCGGGCGGAACCGTGATCGCGAGCATGCCCAACGATGAAGGCGCGAAATCCGGCCAGGACGATCTGGCGCGCATCGCCGGATCGGTGTCGTCCCGTTCGAAGCACAAATGCAGGGTGTTCTGGGCGCGGCCGCGACAGGCAGGCGACGGCGAGACGGGCGAGGGCGATGCGCAGCTCGCCGCGCAGTGGCGCGATCTGGATGCGCCGCGCGCGGTCGTCGATGGCCGTTTCCTCAGCCGGCCGGGCGTGTTCGCCTGGGATCGCATCGATGCGGCTTCGGCGCTGCTCGCCGAGCACTTGCCCACGGACCTGCGCGGCCGCGCCGCGGATCTCGGCGCAGGCTACGGGTATCTAGCCGTGGAGTTGCTGCAGCGCTGTCCGGGTATTTCGTCGCTCGATCTGTACGAGGCGGAGTCACGCGCGCTCGATCTCGCGCGCACGAATCTCGCGCCGTTCGCCGAACGCATACCGCTCGATTTCCGCTGGCACGATGTCACGACGGGCTTGCCGCAGCGTTACGACGTCATCGTCAGCAATCCGCCGTTCCATGCGCAGGGGCGCGCGGAGCGCCCCGACATCGGTCGCGCCTTCATCGCCGCGGCGGCACAAGCGCTCGTGCCCGGCGGTCGCCTGTGGCTGGTGGCGAACCGGCATCTGCCCTACGAAACGGCGCTCGGTGCGGGCTTCGATACAACGCGCTCCGGCGCGGTGCGCATCGTCGCGCAGCGCGGCGGATTCAAGGTAGTGGAAGCGGTGAAGGCGCGCGCATGAAACCCGCCAGGACGGAAAAACTCGTCAAGGTCATCGCCAATCTCGGCTACGGCAGCCGCAAGGACGTTACCGCGATGTTCCGCGCCGGCCTGATCACCGATGCCAACGGCGAAGTGCTGTACGCTGACGATCGCGTGGCGCCTGCGGACGTGCGCGTCGACGGCGCGCCGCTCGATTCGCCGCAGGGCATCGTGCTGATGCTGCACAAGCCAGTGGGTTACACCTGCTCGACGCGCGATCCCGGACGCGTGGTCTACGACCTGCTGCCGCCTCGTTTCCGGCTGCGGCAGCCGACGCTCTCGCCGGTTGGGCGGCTGGATCGCGACACCAGCGGCCTGCTGCTGATGACCGACGACGGCGCGCTGCTGCACCGGATCATCTCGCCGAAATCGAACCTGCCGAAAACCTACGAGGCGACGTTGGCGCAGCCGCTACGCGGCGACGAGGCGGAAGTATTCGCCAGCGGCACGCTGATGCTGGAATCGGAAACCACGCCGCTGCTGCCGGCGACGCTGGAGGTGGTGTCGCCCACGGTGGCGCGCTTGATCCTCACCGAGGGCCGCTATCATCAGGTACGCCGCATGTTCGCGGCCGTCGGCAATCACGTCGAAGCGCTGCATCGCGTTTCCGTCGGCGAACTCGATCTCGATGGCTTGCCTGCGGGGCAGTGGCGCGTGCTGGCGGCCGCGCAAATCGAACAGCTGATCTAACAACTCATCTGGCCGCGCCGACATGCCCCTGCAGGCGCTCGATCAGCGCGGCGATGTCGAATCCCTGGGATGCGATTGATTTGGGGATGATGTGGAAGATCCTGGGCATTGGATAGAGCAGCACGAACTCGTCGTTCTGACGCCATTTCAGAACGTTCGCCCAGACGAGCTTGCCGTCGGCATGGCTCGAAGCAAAGCGGACGCCGTCCTCGAGCAGTTCGACGGTGAATTCGTCATGTATGGCTTTGTACTTCCGGTAGTGCCGTCTTGCCATCCAGGGGATGGTGACGAACGAAGCCAGCATCACCGCGATACCGCCGACCATGCCGCCAATCGCTCCGGCTCTGGCGAGTGGTGGCCCCCACAGAGCCAGTGCGATCGCGACCAGCAGGATCGCGGCCGCAGTCCAGAGATAACGAGGTGTTGGCTTGGCATGCAGCCGCATCGCGTTCACGTAGTCCTGTTCGGAGACTCGATATCGGGCAGGCATTCCAAGGGTCTCAATTCGGCGATCGACATCGTGTCGCATCGCCTGGGCCAGTATTTAATCTGATTCGCGCCCCAGATTCATCCAACCCTCATGGCCAAGCTTGGTAAGGGTTTCGATATTGCGGGAGACGATGGCATCCGGATCCGGAAACGCCGATACCGCGCGTTCGACGCTGTCCTCGCGCAACAGATGCAACGTGGGCCAGGGCGAGCGATTGGTGTAGTTGGCGATGTCGTCGGGCTCGTTCCCGGCGAACTGGTAGTCGGGATGGAAACTGGCGACCTGCAGCACGCCTTCCAGATCGAGCTCAGCGACGAGCGCGTCGGCGTCGTCGAGGAAATCGTTGTAGTCGAGGAAGTCGGTGAGGACGTGCGGGTGCACGATCAGGGTGGTGTCGATCTCGCTCGCGGGCGCGTCGCGCAGGCGCACGAGTTCGTCGCCGAGGGTTTCCAGCAGGGCCTCGGGCGTGTCGGCGTCGCTGAGCACGTAGCGCACCTGGCCCTTGGCGACGACGGCCTTGGCGAACGGGCACAGATTGAGGCCGATGACGGCGCGCTCCACCCAGCGCTGGATGTCCGCGATCGCATCATCGGTTCTGGTATTCATTCGGATGAGCGCATGGTGCCGACTCAATCGCGCCTGATTAGTCGCGGAAATTATCGAACTGCAACGGCAACTCGAATTCCTTGCCGCGCAGCACGGCGATCGCCGCCTGCAGGTCGTCACGCTTCTTGCCGATCACGCGCAGCTTGTCGCCGTTGATCTGGCTGTCGACCTTGAGCTTGGCGTCCTTGAGCGCGGTCTGGATCTTCTTCGCCAGTTCGCGCTCGATGCCCTGCTTCACGGTCACTTTCTGTCGCGCGCCGGCCAGGTTGGTCTCGATGTCCTCGAAACTCAGGCAGCGCGCGTCGATCTTCCGCGCCGCCAGCCGCGCGCGCAGGATGTCGGTCATCTGCTGGAGCTGGAACTCGCTGGGCGCGGATTGCGTGATCACGGCGTCAGCACGTTCGAATCTCGCGTCCACGCCCTTGAAATCGAAGCGCGTGGACAGTTCGCGATTGGCCTGGTCGATGGCGTTGGTCAGTTCGTGGGTGTCGACTTCGGACACGATGTCGAAGGAAGGCATGGTGGGCGTAAGGTACGAGTGAAGACGTGGCGGGATGCGAAGAGTAAAACACAGATGCCGCGCGTGAGAATGACAGGATTGGGCAAGCCCCCTGCAGCAATGGTCTAGGGGCCCCGGCGGGCGGCGGCGTTATGCTGCACGTTTCCCCCACGAAGAGTCGCTACCCATGCTGAAGACTCCCGCTTATGCCGCCGCCACCGCCCAGTCCCCGTTGGCGCCGTTCGCCGTCGAGCGACGCGAGCCGGAAGCGCGCGATGTCTTGATCGACATCCTCTATTGCGGCGTCTGCCATTCCGACATCCATCAGGCGCGTGATGAATGGGGTGGCTCGATCTTCCCGATGGTGCCGGGCCACGAGATCGTCGGCCGTGTCGCCAAGGTCGGCGCTCAGGCAAGCAAGTTCAAGGTCGGCGACATCGTCGGCATCGGCTGTTTCGTCGACTCCTGCCGCCATTGCGCGCAATGCGAGGCGGGCGAGGAGCAGTATTGCAGCGAGGGCATGACCGCCACCTACAACAGCCGCGAGCGCGGCACCGGCGTGCCGACCTACGG
The DNA here is from genome assembly GCF_020511115.1 of Luteimonas panaciterrae. Classification (GTDB taxonomy): domain Bacteria; phylum Pseudomonadota; class Gammaproteobacteria; order Xanthomonadales; family Xanthomonadaceae; genus Luteimonas; species Luteimonas panaciterrae. The sequence continues at coordinate 31,610 of NZ_JAJAVH010000008.1, read as the reverse complement.
CGGCTATTCGACCCGCATCACCGTCAACGAGGACTACGTCCTGCGCATCCCGGACGGCATCCCGCTCGAGCGCGCGGCACCGCTGCTGTGCGCCGGCATCACCACGTATTCGCCGATGCGTCATTACGGCTTGAAGGCGGGTGACAAGCTGGGCGTGGTGGGGCTGGGCGGGCTCGGCCACATGGCAGTGAAATTCGGCGTGGCGATGGGCGCGGAAGTGACGGTGCTGAGCACGTCGGAATCCAAGCGCCAGGACGCTCTCGAACTCGGCGCGACCGCATTTGCCGTGACCAAGGACAAGGAGACGTTCAAGCGCCTGGCCGGCTCGTTCGATTTCATCATCGACAATGTGTCGGCGCCGCACGACTACAACGACTATCTCGGGTTGCTCAGGACCAACGGCACCATGGTGCTGCTCGGTGTTCCGGAGAAGCCGGCGCCGGTCTCCGCGTTCTCGCTGATCGGTCAGCGGCGCAGGCTCGGCGGCTCGATGATCGGCGGCATCCGCGAGACGCAGGAGATGCTGGATTTCTGCGCCGTGCACGGTATCGCTTCGGATGTCGAGGTGATCGGCATCCAGCAGATCAACGAGGCCTACGAGCGCATGCTCAATGGCGACGTGCATTATCGCTTCGTGATCGACACCAGCTCCCTGACCTGACCAAGGTGGGTGAGGGGGGCGCTTAGCGGACACCCACAAGGCATCTGCTGCGCTCCCGAACGCCCGGCCATGGATTTCGAGCTGTGCCGTCCAGCGCGGCGAGGGTGCCGGGCGTCCCGAAAGTCGGCCATGCCGCGCCATGGACGGCATTCAAGAGCGATTCCCGCCTTCGCGGGAATGACGAGAAAAAGCAGGTACGTACTTGCCATAGCCATAGCCAGCCGTCCGCCTGACGGTCTCGCTTGCCAGCGGCCGTCGCAACAGGCAACGTTTCGTCATGCCGAATGCCATAGAACCCACCGGCCCGCGACGTGCCGGCCCGGTGCTTTTCATGCTCGTCGCCGTCGCCCTGTTCGGCGGCATGGATGCGGGGCTCAAGACCCTGTCGCCGCATTATCCGGCGATGCAGGTGGCTTCGCTGCGCGGCGCGTCGTCGCTGCCGCTGGTGCTGGCGTGGGTGTGGGCGACGATCGGGCTGCGCGGGCTGCTGCGCGTGCACTGGCCGCTGCATCTGCTGCGCGGTGCGCTGGGCGTGGTGATGATGCTGGGCTTCGTCTACGGCCTGCGCGCACTGCCGATGTCGACGGCCTATGCGATCACGTTCGTGGCGCCGTTGCTGATCACGGCGATGGCGGTGCCGTTCCTGGGCGAGAAGGTCGGGCCGCGGCGCTGGATCGCGATCGGCGTTGGCCTGTGCGGCGTGCTGGTGATTCTGCGGCCCACGGGCGAGGGCATGTTCACGCTCGGCGGGCTGGCGATCCTGGGCGCGGCGGTGTGCTACGCCGCGTCCGCCATCACCGTGCGCATGCTGGCGCAGCGCGACAGCCCGCAGTCGATGGTGTTCTGGCTGATGGCGATTCTCGCCCTCGTCTGCGGTACGCTGGCGTGGCCGCAGTGGCGGGCGATCCGTCCCGAGCACTGGTGGGTGGTCGCCGGCATCGGCGTGATCGGCACGCTGGCGCAGGTGGCGCTGACCGAGGCATTCCGGCGCGGCGAGGCGTCATTGATCGCGCCGCTTGAATACACGGCGCTGATCTGGGGCGTGTTGCTGGATCTCACGCTGTGGCAGGTGCTGCCCGATGGCGTCACCTGGATCGGTGCGGCGATCATCGTCGTGAGCGGCCTGTATCTGTTCCGGCGCGAGCGTGTCCGTTCGGAGGACGCGCAGGGCATCGTGCCGCCGTAGCCATCCGCACAAAAAACGACGGACCCTCGCGGGTCCGTCGTCGTGTCACAAGCTGCGTTATCGCTTAGAAGCGGGCGCCAACGCCGACGCCGACCATCACCGGGTTGAGCTTGGCTTCGCCAGCCTTCACGCCGTTGATCTTGATGTCGGAATCACCCTGGAAATAACGCACGTCGGCACGCGCGAACCAGGTCGGGTTGATGTTGAGGTCGACACCGACGGTACCGACCGCACCCTTCACCGTTTCCACGCCGACGCGCTGGCCGGCGAGGACGCCGGTGCCGGCCGTCGATTCATTGGTGTAGTTGGCTTCGTAGTAGCCCAGGCCTACGAACGGACGGAACGTGCTGTCCGCATCGAGGAAGTGGTACTGGCCACTGATCGAGTACGGCTGCGAATCGAAGCTGGCGGTCTTGCCGCCGTTGACCTTGACGTCGTGGCCGATCTTGTCCGCGCCCCAGGCTTCGACGGACCAATGGTCGTCGATGTTGTAGCTGAAGCTCAGCGTCGCCGCACCGCCACCCTTGACGTCGGTGAGCGTGTTGGCGACGACCGGGTTGCGGGTCGGTTCGGTCAGCGAGTAACCGCCGACGATCGTGTAGCGCTTGCCGGAGGCGGTGTCGCCGGAAGTCGTGTCCTGCGCGAACGCAGGTGCGGTGCCGGCGGCGATAGTAGCGATGGCAAGAGCCAGTGTGCGAATGGATGACATGGGGGAGTCTCCTGTGTGTTCTCTGTTTGTATTTTCTTGTATGCCCTGTAGGGAGCATCGGGCATGCGCACACTAGCGAGGCACACATGAACGTGCCTTGTTTGTGAAATAAGCATTCAGGGAACTTTGACTTCTCGTTAAGCAAACGCATGTCAAAGCGCGCGTCGTTTCATCGCGTTACATGCATCGGCGACGTGTTCATGCATGGCGAAGGTCATGCTCACCAACGGCACGCGACGCTTGAAAAACCTGAGGAGAGACTGAACGCAGTCGAGAGGGAGCGAATGCGATGCGTCTTTCAACGTTGGCGATGGCGGCATTGCTGTGCGTTTGCGGCACCGCTGCCGCGGAAGGGACGAGCGTGCACATCGAATGCGAGATGCAGAGCGACTACGCGTTCTCGCTCACCAAGAAAAGCGTGGTACTGACCCGGAAGACGGGCGAACCGAGGCTCGTGCTGATGCGGCAGGGCCGCCTGTTCATCGACGATGCCTGGGTGCCGGTGAGCGAGGCCGATCGCGAACGGCTGATCGCCTACGAGCGCGAGGCGCGCGCGACGATGCCGCTGACGCAGCGGATCGGCCGCGAGGCCGCGGACATCGCCTTCATTGCCTTGAGCGAAGTGGCCAAGGACTTCAGCGGTGATCCGGAGCGGCTCGAACGGAAACTTGCCGAGGCGCGCAAGCAGCTCGACCGGCGGCTGGCCGATTCGATCAGCGCGACGCATTTCAACGGCGACGAGTTCGGCCGCCACATCGGCGATGCGGTGAGCGAGACGGTGCCGATGGTGGTGGGCGACATCGTCGGTGGCGCCTTGCATGCCGCGTTCACCGGTGACGCGGAGCGTCTGGAGCGGCTCGACGGCCTGGACGAGCGCATCGACGCCATCGTCGGCTCCCGCGCCAAGGCGCTGGAGCGCGATGCCGACACCCTGTGCAAGCGGATGCGCGCGCTGGATGCGCTCGATGACGCGCTGGAGTATCGACATGCGGGCAAACCGCTCGATCTGCTGCGCACTCATCCCGAGCGGAAAGAGACGGCGGCACTCTGACGCGAGCCGGTCGGCTTGCATCGCGGATCCTGCTGCAGCATGGCCGCGTGGGGCGGAGTCGCTCCATGGCCGTTGTCCTCGCGACAATACGGCGACGTATCCCCGCCCGATCGTCCTTGTCGAATTCCGTGCAAAAGTCCGTTCCGACTTTCGCATGGTTGGCGCTTGCCCCGCGTCAGGCGACAATAGCCGTTCCCACGTACGCCGGAGCGCCGCATGGCCGATTTGAAGGAAGCTCGAGTCCCCGATATCGGCGATTTCGATGATGTACCGGTGATCGAAGTGCTGGTGGCCGTCGGCGATACCGTCGCCAAGGACCAGGGCCTGGTCACGCTGGAATCGGACAAGGCGACGATGGAAGTGCCGGCGCCGTTCGCGGGCGTGGTGCGCGAATTGAAGGTCAAGGTCGGCGACGCGCTGTCGGAAGGCAGCGTGGTGGCGGTGATCGAGACGGCCGATGCGTCGGCTCCGGCGGAAAAGGCCGCACCCGCGAAAGCAGCCGAGGCTCCCGAGAAAGCCGTGCCGGCGCCCGCCGCGCAATCGGCTCCCGCGCCTGCCGCCGCCGCGCCGCAAGCCGCGGCCAAGGGCGGTCTGCAGGAAGCCAAGGTGCCCGACATCGGCGATTTCGAAGGCGTGCCGGTGATCGAGGTGCTGGTGGCCGTCGGCGACAGCGTCACCAAGGATCAGGGCTTGGTCACACTGGAATCGGACAAGGCGACGATGGAGGTGCCGGCGCCGTTCGCGGGTGTCATCAAGGAATTGAAGGTAAAGGTCGGCGACACCGTGTCCGAAGGACACACTGTTGCGATCATCGAAGCGGCGGCGAGCGCCGATGCGCAACCGGCGCCCGCGGCGGCCTCCGCGCCCAAGCCCGCCGAGAAAACCGAGACACCGGCCGCGAAACCGCAGGCCGAAGCCACGCGCGCGGCGGACAGTGCCGCTGCTCCGATGGGCGCGGGTCTGCCGCCGGTGCGTTTCGACGCCGAAGCGCTGCTGCCCGACAAGGTGCCCTACGCGAGCCCGGCCGTGCGCCTGTTCGCGCGCGAGCTCGGCGTCGATCTGCTGAAGGTGAAGGGCAGCGCGCGCGGTGGCCGCATCACCAAGGAAGACGTCCAGCAGTACGTCAAGGGTGCGCTGCAGGGCGGTGCGCCGGCGGCGGCTGGCGGCGCGGTCGCGTTGGGCGGCGGATTGAATCTGTTGCCCTGGCCGAAGATCGACTTCAGCAAGTTCGGCGAGACCGAGGTCAAGCCGCTGTCGAAGATCAAGAAGATCTCCGGTGCCAACCTCGCGCGCAACTGGGCGATGATCCCGCACGTCACCCAGCACGACGATGCCGACATCACCGATCTCGAAGCGCTGCGCGTGCAGCTCAACAAGGAGAACGAGAAGGCCGGCATCAAGCTGACCATGCTCGCCTTCCTGATGAAGGCCAGCGTCGTCGCCTTGAAGAAATATCCGGACTTCAACGCCTCGCTCGACGCCAGCGGCGAGAATCTGACGCTGAAGAAGTATTTCCACGTCGGCTTCGCCGCGGACACGCCGAACGGGCTGGTGGTGCCGGTGGTGCGCGACGTCGACAAGAAGGGCGTGATCGAGATCGCGCAGGAAACTTCCGAACTGGCGAAGAAGGCCCGCGACGGCAAGCTCACGCCGGGCGAGATGAGCGGTGGCTGCTTCTCGATCAGTTCGCTCGGCGGCATCGGCGGCACGGCGTTCACGCCGATCGTCAACGCGCCGGAAGTGGCGATCCTCGGTGTCTCCAAATCGGCGACCAAGCCGGTGTGGGACGGCAAGCAGTTCGCGCCGCGCCTGATCCTGCCGCTGTCGCTGTCCTACGACCACCGCGTCATCGATGGTGCCGCCGCCGCGCGCTTCACTGCGTTCCTGGCGCAGCTGCTCGGCGACATGCGCCGCGTGCTGCTGTGAGCGCATGGCTGTGATGAGCGAGCTGTCGTGAACACTCTGTCATGAGCATGCGCACCATCGGCCTGCTCGGCGGCATGAGCTGGGAATCGACGATTCCGTACTACCGCGCCATCAACGAGCGCGTGCGTGAACGCCTGGGCGGCCTGCATTCGGCGCGACTGCTGTTGTACAGCGTCGATTTCGCCGAGATCGAAACGCTGCAGCATCGCGGCGACTGGAACCAGGCGGGCCAGGTGCTTGCCGACGCGGCACAGGCACTGGAGCGCGCTGGCGCCGAGGCGCTGGTGATCTGCACCAACACCATGCATCGGGTGCTGCCGCAGATCGAACCGGCGATCGGCATCCCGGCGCTGCACATCGCCGACGCGACCGCGCAACGGATTCTCGAAGCGGGCTTCACGCAGGTGGGTCTGCTCGGCACGCGCTTCACCATGGAACAAGAGTTCTATCGCGGGCGCCTGGAACACTTCGGGTTGACCCCGCTGGTGCCCGACGACGCGCAGCGCGAGATCGTGCATCGGATCATCTACGACGAGTTGTGCCGCGGCGAATGCCGGCCCGATTCCCGCGCGGCCTATCGCGCGATCATCGCGGATCTGGTCGCACATGGCGCGCAGGCGGTGATCCTCGGCTGCACCGAGATCGGTTTGCTGGTCGACGCCTCCGACAGCGTGGTGCCGTTGTTCGACACCACCTCCATCCACGCAGAATACGCGGCCGACTGGGCGCTGACGGCTTCCGAAGCCGTGCAGCCGCAAAGACGCGCCGTCTGACATCCCCCAGGAGTTGAGATGGCCACCATCGACATCAAGGTCCCAGACATCGGCGATTTCAGTGACATCCCTGTGATCGAAGTGCTGGTCGCCGTGGGCGACACGGTCACCAAGGATCAGGGGCTGATCACGCTGGAATCGGACAAGGCGACGATGGAAGTGCCGGCCTCGAGCGCGGGCGTGGTCAAGGAATTGAAAGTGAAGATCGGCGACACGGTGTCGGAAGGTACGGTGGTCGTGGTGCTGGAAGGCACGGACGGCGGCGCCGCCGCGCCAGCGGCATCGTCGAAGGAAGCGCCAGCTTCGCAGCCGCCGGTCACGCCTTCGCTGGCCAAGCCCGCTGAATCGGTCTCGGCCGCGCCGCAAGCGGCCGCGTCCAGTGGCAGGCAGGCGGACATCGAATGCCGCATCGTCGTGCTCGGCGCCGGTCCCGGCGGCTACACCGCCGCGTTCCGCGCCGCCGACCTCGGGCTCGACACGGTGCTGATCGAGCGCTACGCGCAGCTCGGCGGCGTCTGCCTCAATGTCGGCTGCATTCCGTCCAAGGCGCTGCTGCATGCGGCGGCGGTGATCGACGAGGCCGCGCATGCGTCCGACTACGGCGTGGATTTCGGCAAGCCGACGATCACGCTCGACAAGCTGCGCAGCTACAAGGAAAAGGTCGTCGGTCAGCTCACCAAGGGCCTGGCCGGCATGTCGAAGCAGCGCAAGGTGCGCGTGGTAACCGGTTCGGCGAAGTTCGTTTCGCCCAACGAACTCGAAATTACGAGCGACGATGGCAAGACGCAGCTGTTGCGCTTCGAGCAATGCATCATCGCCGCTGGTTCGCAGGCGCTGAAACTGCCGAGCTTCCCGTGGGACGACCCGCGCGTGATGGATTCCACCGACGCGCTCGAACTCGCCGACGTGCCGAAGAAACTGCTGGTCGTCGGTGGCGGCATCATCGGCCTGGAAATGGCGACGGTCTATCGCGCGCTCGGCAGCGCCGTGACCGTGGTCGAATTGGCCGAGCAACTGATGCCGGGCGCCGATCCGGATCTGGTCAAGCCGCTCGCCGATCGCCTGAAGAAGCAGGCCGTCGCCGTGCATCTGAAGACCAAGGTGGTCGAGGCCAAGGCGCAGAAGGACGGCATCGCCTGCACCTTCGAGGGCGCGAGCGAGCCGGCCGACAAGGTATTCGACCGCGTGCTCGTCGCGGTCGGCCGCGCGCCCAACGGCAAGAAGATCGACGCGGAAAAGGCCGGCGTGCGCGTCGGCGAGCGCGGCTTCATCGATGTCGATCGTCAGATGCGCACCAACGTGCCGCACATCTTCGCCATCGGCGACATCATCGGCCAGCCGATGCTCGCGCACAAAGCCACGCACGAAGGCAAGCTGGCCGCGGAAGTGGCGGCAGGCGAGAAGAAGGAGTGGGTGGCGCGCGTGATCCCGTCGGTGGCCTATACCGATCCGGAGATCGCCTGGGTCGGTGTCACCGAAACCGAGGCCAAGGCGAAGGGCTTGAAGATCGGCGTCGGCAAGTTCCCGTGGGCGGCCAGCGGCCGCGCGATCGGCATCGGCCGCACCGAAGGTTTCACCAAGCTGATCTTCGATGAAGCCACGCACCGCATCCTCGGCGCCGGCATCGTCGGTGTGCATGCCGGCGACCTGATCGCCGAGACCGCGCTCGCCATCGAGATGGGTTGTGAGGTGGCCGACATCGGGCATACGATCCATCCGCACCCGACCTTGAGCGAGTCGGTCGGTATGGCCGCGGAGGTTTTCGATGGAACGATCACCGATCTCTATATTCCGAAAAAACGCTGATCAAAGGAGTATGGCGCGGAATTTCGCCGCCGCGCTTTACTTGGGTTTGGCGGCTTCGTTCACTGCGCTTGTCGCTCCGGCGCATGTGGCGCTTCCGACGATGATTTCGATGGATGACATCGCGAGTTGCCCCGGCGCGAAGGAATGGATTCGCGGGGGCGCCGAACGCCGGCGTCAGGCGCATCAAGTACCGCCGGTTCCGGCCAGCAACCCGAAATTGCGCGAGGAATTGCTGCGCATGGCCGGAGACTGGAATCCTGCGGGTGACTTTGCCGCGCAGGCCGCCGCCGCTGCCGCTCAAACCGCTACTGACGCCGCTGACGCCGCGATTAACGATGCAGCGGCCGATGCAGCGGCTGGTGCCACGAATACGGCGGCGAACGATTCGCTATCGAAACTCAGTCCGGACGTGCTGCGTCTGCAGGACATCATCCGGCAATATGGGTTCCCGACCACCGCTTTGGTCGGCGCCGACGGCATGGGGGCGGTCTGGTCGCTCGTGCGAAGTGCCTGGCAGGATCGACAATTCCAGCTGCGCGCTGCTGAGCAGATCGCGCAGCAGGGAGCCAGCAACTCCTTCCGAGGCCGCGAACTCGCTGAGTTCATCGACCAGGAATTGATCCAGCAGGGGCGGCATCAACGCTTCGGCACGCAATTCGAGCGGCGGGACAATGGTCTGGTCGTGCGCTTGCCGGTCGATGACCCTGCGGGCCTGGAAGCCCGGCGTGCCACGCTGGGGCTGATGCCAGCCGAGTTGGAGTCATGCGCCCGGCAGAATGCCGGTGATGCCACCGGCATTCTGATGGATTTTTAGATGCTGCCGCCTGGATTGGGATCCGGGGCGACAGTGCTGATCAACAGGTTCAGAACGCCAGCGTGATGCCAGCGATCGGTCCCTTGAAACGCTGATCCAGACCGATGGTGCCGTCGCCGTAGTGGCGGTTGACGTCGAGCTTGAACCAGTCGTAGCCCGCGTACAGGCCGAAGTGCGGCGTGAAGCGGTATTCGACCAGGGCGTTGGCGCGCGTGATGTCGCCGCTGTAGTCGTCGAAGTTGCCCCAGTCGGCGTCGAGATACTGGCCCTGCACCGTGAAGCCCCACTTTCTGTCCGCGGTGTTGGCGGAGAAGCGCAGGCCGACCACGGGTGCGTAACCGTCCTTGCTTTCCTTGCCATCGAAGCTGTTGGCGCCGCCGGCGGTTTCAGCATTCACGCGCACCTTCAGACGCACCCATTCGGCACCGAGCTGCAGGCCGAAGCTCGTCGTCGGTGTTTCGACGATGGCGTAGTCGTAGACCAGGCTGGCCAGATCGAACTCGGTCTTGGTCTTGGCGAAGCTGCCCGCGGGAATGGTGGTGTCGCCAAGCACGATGGGTTCGCCCAGCGTATGGCGCTTGTCCTTGTCGTATTTGAAATAGTTGAACAGCAGGCGATTGCGATCGAACATGCGGAAGACGCCTTCCACGCGCGGCACGGTTTCATCGCCGAGATCGAGACGATCGCCGGTGTAGCGATAGGTGTCGCCGCCGAAGTTGACGGTGCCCTTGAACTGGCTTTCGGCTTCGGCCTGCATCGCGCCGAGTCGCAGCGTGAAGCGGTCGGCATCTTCTTCCTGCGCGTGCGCGCTCCAGGCGGAGGTCGCGCCGGCAACGGCGACCACAAGCGGAATGATTTTGAGGGAATGGCTCACAGAGTTGCTCCGGAACGTGGGGGATGCAATTTCTTCGTGAATTGCCGAGTGCAATTAATCGCAAGGCGAAGGTTCACTCTGCGTGAAACATACGCGTGCAGACTGAACCACCGCATATCGCATGCACTTGTGCCGAATGGCGATATGTGATCCCGATCGATGTGCATCGCAAGTATTTCGTATTGATGAGGCGATTCGAATGACGCGCATCGAGTGACGTGCTGCACATTTCTGTATGTGTACGACGCTCGATGCATGCGGCCGGTGATTGCCGGTCGATCAAGAGCGCGATGCGATCGCCGTGCATTGCGATATCGCGCATGGATGTCGCGAAGATCCGATGGCGAACGAGATCGTAGGCAGTTTCGTCGGGCCATGTCTAAAGATCATCGGTCGCCCTGATGAGCGTCCGAAGATCGATAGTGGTATGGAAAAGAAGAAGCCCCGGCAGAGAGCACCGGGGCTTCGGGGGGACCTGCTGGCAGATTCGACGAGGAAGCGGGGAAGCAGGCCTCGGCATGAACTGACCGGTGGAAACAGGAAAGGTTCCCGTTTCCGGAAATTTCCGGAAATCCCAAGCGGGACTGCCTTCGCCGCAACGTCGCGGCGTCCAAAACCCCTGCCGGATCGCCTCCAGTCGGGCGTCCAGGGCCCTGCAAGCGCCCCCAGGACGCCTGGAGCAGGCCTTCCCGCAGTTGCCGCTGAAAATGAGCGGCTGCTATACTTTTACGGCTTCGCAGGACCGGTTTGAGCCGGATTTATCGCCTTCCGGGTCTTTACGGCCGGTCCCGCCAGCATGCTCCGACAGGCAGCCCCGCAAGCCGAACAGGTGACTCGCGTGCACGATCCCATCGCCGCGGGACGCCGAACCGCACTGCGCGCGGCGGCCGTCCAGGCACTGACCTCCGGTCTGGTGGCCCTGGGCTTCCTCCTGCTGGGGCCGCGTGCCGCGCTGGCGGCGGGGATCGGGGGGCTGGCGGTGGCGTTGGGCAATGCCCTGGCGGCCTGCATGGCGCTGGGCGGCATCGTTCCGGCCCGGGTCGCGTTCGGCAGGTTGCTGCTGGGGGCGATGGCCAAATGGGGGGTCGTGTTCGTGGCGTTCCTCGCCGCTTTCGCGATCTGGCGGCTGCCGCCGCTGCCCTTGCTGGCGGGGTTGGTGATCGGACTGCTGGCGTATTTGTTTGCGTTGAATGCCCCGGCGTCGGGGCGTAATCGAAACCGGAAGGGTTAAAGCGTGACTGTCGAACATACGGGTCAAGTCGCCGAGCATGCCGCCGGACAAGCTGCCGAGTCTGGCGGTGGCGCCACCCAATACATTCAGCACCATCTGCATCACCTCCAGTTCAAGGTCGGGGACAGCGCGTTCATGACGCTGAACCTGGACACCATTTTCTTCACGGTGTTGCTGGCCGGGCTTTTCCTCATCGTCTTCCTGACGACCGCCCGTCGTGCCACCGCCGGCGTTCCCGGCAAGTTCCAGGCCTTCGTCGAATCGATCGTCGGTTTCGTCGACGGCATGGTGCGCGAGACCTTCCATGGCCGCAGCAAGCTGATCGCGCCGCTGGCGCTGACCATCTTCTGCCTCGTGTTCCTGATGAACTTCATGGACATGATCCCGGTCGACTGGCTGCCGGGCGCCTGGATGAAGGGTCACGAGGTCGCCGGCAACGATCCGCATCACGCCTACCTGCGCGTGGTGCCCACCGCCGACCTCAACACCACGCTCGGCCTGTCGCTCACCGTGTTCCTGCTGATTCAAGTGTTCGGCATCAGCCATAAGGGCATCGGGACTTTCACCAAGGAAGCCTTCACCGCGCCGTTCCATGCCACCGGCCCGGTCGGCATGGTGCTGCTTGCCCCGTTCAACCTGCTGCTGCGCGTGATCGAAGAGCTGGTGCGCCCGCTCAGCCTCACGCTGCGACTGTTCGGCAACATGTACGCTGGCGAGTTGATCTTCATCCTGATCGCGCTGATGACCTGGAACGCAGCCTTCAGCAGCGGCCTCACCTACGTCATGGCACCGCTGCAGTTCGTCTCCGGCTTCGTCTGGACCGCGTTCCACATTCTGGTGATCACGCTGCAAGCGTTCATCTTCATGATGCTGACCATCGTCTACCTGAGCATGGCGGCAGAGAGCCACTAGCGATCATCCGGGAGTCCGGCCTCCATGGCCGGGCTCTCCAGAAAAAAGTTTCAACTTCCACTCACTCGTTTTTTTCATCTAGCGCAACACGGAGCACACCATGGAAAACATCGCCCTCTACGCCGAAGTGGCCAAGTTCACCGTCATCGCGGCGGGCCTGCTGATCGGCCTCGGCGCCCTTGGCACCGCCATCGGCTTCGCCATCCTCGGCGGCAAGTTCCTCGAGGGTTCGGCCCGTCAGCCGGAGCTGACCCCGATGCTGCAGACCAAGATGTTCATCGTCGCCGGCTTGCTCGACGCGGTGCCGATCATCGGCGTCGCCATTGCTCTGCTGCTGATCTTCGCCAACCCCTTCCTGTCGACGATCGGCGGCTAATCGGGGACGCCGGCGTCACAGCCGGCGGTCAGGCAATCGCCGATGGCATCGGGCCGTCGGCGCCAGGAGCACGCAATGGATATCAATCTGACATTCGTCGTCCAGGGCCTCGCGTTCTTCGCGGTGGCGTGGATGGTGATGAAGTTCGGTTGGCCTCACATCATCGGGGCCATCGAAGAGCGCCAGCAGAAAATCGCCGAAGGCCTCGCGGCCGCCGACAACAGCCAGAAAGCGCTGGCGCAGGCGGAAGAGAAGGTCAACGAGGAACTGAAGGCGGCCCGCGCCAAGGCCAACGAGATCATCGAGCAGGCGCATCAGCGCGCCAATCAGATCATCGACGCGGCCAAGAACGAAGCGATCGCCGAAGGCGCGCGCCAGAAGGCGCTGGCCGAGAGCGAGATCGTGGCGAGCACCAACCGTGCCCGCGAGGATCTGCGCAAGCAGGTGTCGTCGCTGGCCGTCACCGGTGCCGAGAAGCTGCTGCGTCGCGAGATCGACGCCAACGCCCACAAGGCGCTGCTCGACGAACTGGCCGCAGAGATCTGATCGATGAGCCAGGCCCTCACGCTCGCTCGTCCGTACGCCCGCGCCGCCTTCTCGCTCGCGCGGGACGGTGGCAAGTACGCCGACTGGTCGAACGCGCTCGGCTTCGCCGCGCGCGTCGCCGCTGATCCGCAAATCTCGGCGCTGCTCGGCAATCCGAAGCTGACCAATGCCGACGCGGTGACGCTGTTGTCGCCCGACGGTGCTTCCGAGACCTTCGGCAGCTTCCTCGCCCTGCTGTTCGACAACCGTCGCCTCGCGCTGCTGCCGGAAATCGCCGGCCTGTTCGAGGAGCTGCGCGCGGAAGCCGAGCGCATCGTCAAGGCCAGGATCACTTCGGCCACGACGCTGCCGGCCGGCGAACTCGACACCATCAAGGCCGCGCTGAAGAAGCGCTTCGGCCGCGAGGTCGAAGTCGAGACGGCGATCGACGAATCGCTGATCGGCGGCGCGCTGATCGACGCAGGCGACGTGGTCATCGACGGTTCGCTGCGCGGCAAGCTCTCGCGACTGCAGTCCGCGCTGACCAACTGACAGAATTCATCTAGATAGCCGGCGGCGACGCCGGCACATAGGGAAACACCCATGGCAACCACCACGCTCAACCCGTCCGAAATCAGCGAACTGATCAAGACCCGCATCGAGAAGGTCAAGCTGGCCGCCGAGGCGCGCAACGAAGGCACGGTCACTTCCGTGTCCGACGGCATCGTGCGCATCCACGGCCTCGCCGACGTGATGCAGGGCGAAATGATCGAACTGCCGAACAACACCTTCGCCCTCGCGCTGAACCTGGAGCGCGACTCGGTCGGCTCCGTGGTGCTCGGCGACTACGAGCACCTGCGCGAAGGCGACACCGCCAAGACCACCGGCCGCATCCTCGAAGTGCCGACCGGCCCCGAACTGCTCGGCCGCGTCGTCAACGCGCTGGGTGAGGCGATCGACGGCAAGGGCCCGATCAACGCCGCCGTCACCTCGCCGGTGGAAAAGGTCGCGCCGGGCGTGATCGCGCGTAAGTCGGTGGCGCAGCCGGTGCAGACCGGCTACAAGGCCATCGACTCGATGATCCCGATCGGCCGTGGCCAGCGCGAGCTGATCATCGGCGACCGTCAGACCGGCAAGACCGCGGTCGCGATCGACGCCATCATCAACCAGAAGGGCACCGGCGTTAAGTGCATCTACGTCGCGATCGGCCAGAAGAACAGCTCGATCGCCAACGTCGTGCGCAAGCTCGAAGAGCATGGTGCCATGGGCCACACCATCGTCGTTGCGGCCGGCGCTTCCGAATCGGCCGCGATGCAGTACATCGCCGCCTACTCCGGCTGCACCATGGGCGAATACTTCCGCGATCGCGGCGAAGACGCGCTGATCATCTACGACGACCTGTCCAAGCAGGCCGTGGCCTATCGTCAGATCTCGCTGCTGCTGCGCCGTCCGCCGGGCCGCGAAGCGTATCCGGGTGACGTGTTCTACCTGCACAGCCGTCTGCTCGAGCGCGCCGCGCGCGTCAACGAGGAGTACGTGGAGAAGTTCACCGGCGGCGCCGTGAAGGGCAAGACCGGTTCGCTGACCGCGCTGCCGATCATCGAAACGCAGGCCGGCGACGTGTCCGCGTTCGTGCCGACCAACGTGATCTCGATCACCGACGGCCAGATCTTCCTCGAGACCGACCTGTTCAACGCCGGTATCCGTCCGGCCGTGAACGCCGGTATCTCGGTATCGCGCGTGGGTGGCGCGGCCCAGACCAAGATCATGAAGAAGCTCTCGGGCGGCATCCGTATCGCGCTCGCCCAGTACCGCGAGCTGGCGGCGTTCGCCCAGTTCGCCTCCGACCTCGACGAAGCCACCCGCAAGCAGCTCGAGCGCGGTCAGCGCGTGACCGAGCTGATGAAGCAGAAGCAGTACGCGCCGATGTCGGTGGCCGAGCAGTCGCTGTCGATCTACGCGGTCGACAAGGGCTACATGGACGATGTGCCGGTGAACAAGATCGGTGCCTTCGAGGAAGCCCTGCACGCGCACTTCTCCAACACCGCCGGCGACCTGATCAAGTCGATCAACGACAGCGGCGACTGGAACGACGAGATCGAAGCCGGGTTCAAGAAGGGCATCGAAGAGTTCAAGAAGACCGGCTCTTGGTGATTGTGTTCTGGTGATTGCGCGGGACGGGCAACTGCCCGTCCTTGCGAAGCGCGGGCCGCAACCCGCATCACGATGATCGAATAGCGAGCGAAAGATGGCAGGCGGCAGAGAAATCAAAACCAAGATCAAGAGCGTGCAGAACACCCGCAAGGTGACGCGCGCGCTGGAAATGGTCTCGGCCTCCAAGATCCGCAAGGCGCAGGACCGCATGAAGGCCTCGCGCCCGTATGCGCGCGCCATGAAGCAGGTGATCGGGCATCTGGCGCAGGCCAATTCCGAGTTCCAGCATCCGTATCTGGTCGAGCGCAAGGAGATCAAGCGCGTCGGCTACATCATCGTCTCCTCCGATCGCGGCCTCGCCGGCGGCCTCAACAACAACCTGTTCCGCAAGTTGCTGCTCGAGTTCCGCAAGTGGCAGGAGCAGGGCGTCGAGGTCGACGTGGTCACGATCGGCCAGAAGGCGTCGGTGTTCTTCCGCCGCATCAAGGTCAACATGCTGGCGACGGTGACGCACCTGGGCGACACGCCGCACGTCGAGCAACTGGTCGGCGTGATCAAGGTGATGCTGGATGCCTACAGCTCCGGCAAGATCGACAAGGTGTTCCTGAGCTACAACGACTTCGTCAATACGATGACGCAGCGCGCGGCGTTCGATCAGCTGCTGCCGTTGCCGGCCTCGGACACGCAGATCGCCCACCACGACTGGGATTACATCTACGAACCGGACGCGCAGACCGTGCTCGAGCACGTGCTCACGCGCTACGTCGAGTCGCTGGTGTACCAGGCGGTGATGGAGAACGTCGCTTCCGAGCACGCGGCACGCATGGTGGCCATGAAGGCCGCCAGCGACAACGCCACCAAGCTGATCGGCACGCTGAACCTGGTCTACAACAAGGCTCGTCAGGCGGCGATCACGCAGGAGATTTCCGAGATCGTCGGCGGCGCCGCCGCGGTTTGATGTTTGGCTGGACTGTCGCACGCGCAAGCGACGGATCAGTGGTTGAGCGTTCGATGCCTTGCGCACTGGTTCCACCCCGCAGCGACATCCCAAAGAACTAAGGAGAGAACACCATGAACAAGCTTGTGATCGCGATCGCGCTCTGCGCCGCTCTCGCCGCATGCAAAAAGGAAGAAGCGCCTGCCGCTGATGCCGCCGCCACTCCGGCTGCCGATACGGCCGCCGCGCCTGCCGCCAGCACCACCGAGCCTGCTGCCGCTCCCGCGCCTGCCGCTGTCGGTGCGAGCCTGCCGAAGGAATGCCAGGACTACCTCGCCCGCGCCAAGGCCTGCTTCACCAAGGCCGGCAACCCGGCCGCCGTGCAGGCGTTCGACCAGGCGATCGCCCAGGCCGAAACGCAGTGGAACCAGATGGCCGACAAGAGCCAGCTGGGTTCGGTCTGCAAGAGCGCGAACGACCAGTTCTCGCAGACGGCGGCGATGCTGAAGTGCGAGTAATCGCGTGATTTCCGGTCCTCGCCCGCCGCAAGCGGGCGGGGACATCACCCGGATGTTTGGCAAAGCTACACGCACCACGAAGTGATTTTGCCAAACACCCGAATACATTGTGGTCATCCCTGACCAAAGGCCCGGCCATCCGTGGCCGGACTTTTCAAAAAACCAAAGCGAGCTAGTGACATGACCACCACCGCCAACACCCAGGGCAAGATCGTCCAGATCATCGGCGCCGTCGTCGACGTCGAGTTCCCGCGCGAGAGCGTGCCGAGGGTCTATGACGCCCTGAAGGTGCAGAACACCGCGATCACGCTGGAAGTGCAGCAGCAGCTCGGCGACGGCATCGTGCGCACCATCGCGCTCGGCTCCACCGACGGCCTGAAGCGCAACCTGATCGCCGAGAACACCGGCAAGGCCGTGTCGGTGCCGGTCGGCGTGGGCACGCTGGGCCGCATCATGAACGTGCTCGGCGAGCCGATCGATGAAGTCGGCCCGATCGAGACCAAGGATCACTGGGAAATCCACCGCGCCGCGCCGAGCTATGAAGACCAGGCCTCGGCCAACGAGCTTCTGGAAACCGGCATCAAGGTGATCGACCTGATGTGCCCGTTCGCCAAGGGCGGCAAGGTCGGCCTGTTCGGTGGCGCCGGCGTGGGCAAGACGGTGAACATGCTCGAGCTGATCAACAACATCGCGACCGAGCACAGCGGTCTGTCGGTGTTCGCCGGCGTGGGCGAGCGTACCCGCGAAGGCAACGACTTCTTCCACGAAATGATCGAGTCGGGCGTCATCAAGCCGGACAACCTGTCCGAGTCGAAGGTGGCGATGGTGTACGGCCAGATGAACGAACCGCCGGGCAACCGCCTGCGCGTCGCGCTGACCGGTCTGACCATGGCCGAATACTTCCGCGACGAGAAGGACGCTTCCGGCAAGGGCCGTGACGTGCTGTTCTTCGTCGACAACATCTACCGCTACACCCTGGCTGGTACCGAAGTGTCGGCGCTGCTGGGCCGCATGCCGTCGGCGGTGGGCTACCAGCCCACGCTCGCCGAGGAAATGGGCGTGCTGCAGGAGCGCATCACCTCCACCAAGACCGGTTCGATCACCTCGATCCAGGCCGTGTACGTGCCTGCGGACGACCTCACCGACCCATCGCCGGCCACCACCTTCGCGCACTTGGACGCGACCGTCGTGCTGTCGCGTAACATCGCCGCGCTCGGCATCTACCCGGCGGTGGACCCGCTGGACTCGACCAGCCGCCAGCTCGACCCGAACGTGATCGGCAACGAGCACTACGACACCGCGCGCCGCGTGCAGGCCACGCTGCAGAAGTACAAGGAACTGAAGGACATCATCGCCATCCTCGGCATGGACGAGCTGTCGGAAGAAGACAAGCAGGCCGTTTCGCGCGCCCGCAAGATCGAACGCTTCTTCTCGCAGCCCTTCACCGTGGCGCAGGTGTTCACCGGCGCGCCCGGCAAGTACGTGTCGCTGAAGGACACCATCCGCGGCTTCAAGATGATCGTCGACGGCGAATGCGACCACCTGCCGGAACAGGCGTTCTACATGGTCGGCGGTATCGAAGAAGCCATCGAGAAGGCCAAGAAGCTCGCCGCCTAAGCGGCTAGCTTCCAAACCAGGCTCGGATCAAGCGAGGAAACATGTCCACCATCCGTTGTGACATCGTCAGCGCCGAACATGAAATCTTCCACGGCGAGGCGGAAATGATCGTCGCCACCGGCGAAATGGGCGAGCTCGGCATCGCGCCGCGTCACGCGCCGCTGATCACGCGCCTGAAGCCGGGCAAGGTGATCGTGACGCAGCCGGGCGGCACCACCATCGACTTCGCCATCTCCGGCGGCATCCTCGAGGTGCAGCCGCAGCTGGTGACGATCCTCGCCGACACCGCCGTGCGCGCGCAGGACATCGATGAAGCCGCCGTGCGCGCAGCCATGGAAGAAGCCGAGCGCGTGCTGGCGCAGAAGGATCCGAAGATGAGCGTGGAAGAGGCCGAACAGCAGTTGGCCATGAGCTTGGCGCAGCTGCAGGCGCTGGAGCGCCTGCGCAAGAACATGAAGCACTGACGTTTCGCATCTTCGAAGAAAAAACGCCGGCGCCCGCCGGCGTTTTTCTTTTTCAGCTCCCGTATTCAAGATTCGAACGTCATCGCCGTGACATGAAGGATTCCAAGTCGATACGCGCATCACAACGATGGTCAGGATTGTGAAGAGCGTGAGAATGATTGATTTGCAATCAGCGTCACGTGCGTTAAGCGTTGCGATCGTTCGCAAAAGGTGAAAATCCGCATCACGGGGATGGGGACGCCGGCAGCCAGAAGCGGAGTGGTTTTGCCGATTTCAGGTGCTTCATTCTCGTTTCCCGCGCACGGGCGAGTAAGACAGGGGGCCACGCAGGAATTACCGATGCCGTCGTGCTGGCGCGACGGCCTGATTCCATTCAATGAGGCCCATCATGTTCAGTAAGTCGAAGCTATTTCTGGTTGCGCTGGCGACGCTTTGCGCAGCTTCCGTACAGGCCGAGCCCCGATTCCCCGGGCTCTACAGAACCGTCGCCGAAAAAAACCTGGAGATTCCGATCAGCTATGGATGGACCACGCCGCCGGAACGGCGGGTGATCTACAGCGTGGGGCCGCTCAATCTGATCTACGACCGGCCCAACTTTGTGAACACGAGTTTTCAAGTCGGGCTCACCAAGCGCTGCGCGGGCACGGTTCGACTCGGTTACTACGTCGTGCGCGCGAACAGCCCGACCAGCACCGAAGGTTTCTTCGTGACCCGCTATGCCGTGGTGGATTTGCCGGAAAGGCCGAGCGCGCCAGCGAACCTGCCGCTGGAAGAGGACGAGGGGATCAATCACTCGGTCTCGCAAACATCGGCCTATCAGCACAAGCAGGGCGATCCGCTGGTTCAGAACGCCTACTTCAACGTGGTGATGTTCGCCAATACCTATGACAGCGCCTGTCTCGGACAAACGCTGCAAGTCAAAGGCAACGATGCCCACGACTATCACGGTGAGTTGATCGTCCAGAACTTCTGATCAGAAGCAACGCGCCGGGAGCCTTCGATGATTTCGAAGCTCCCGGCGTTTCAGAATGTCGATGGATTGGCATTCCTCAGCGTTTGTAGACCCAGTGCCGCGACACCAGGAAGCCGACCAGCGCGAGCGCCGCCTCGACGCCCGGTTTGGCCAGCCACGCCCAGCGCAATCCGAGATGGCCTTCGATCGTGCCCATCGCCCAGGTACTCACCGCTGTCGTGCATAGCCACATCATCACGAAGCGCTGCAGCTGGGTGCGGCCGAGCGTGGTGTCCTCGCCGGCGAAGGTGAAGCGGCCGTTGAGCCAGTAGCCGAGCAGCGCACCGCAAATACGGCCGGCGATGTTGGCGAGTGCGATCGGGACGCCGAAGTGGGTCAACGTCACCATCACGGCCCAGTCGAGCAGCCACTGGATGCCGCCGATGATCAGGTAGTAGCTGCCTTGCCGCTTGAGGCTCATGGAGTCTTGGCCATGGGCGGCATCCGCCACAGTTCGGCATCGCCGATCCGTTCGATCCGCGTGGCGGCGGTGTCGGTGATCGCCTTGCGCAACGCGGGGCTGGCGGCGGGTGTCACGATGATCCAGCCCGCACGTGTCGATGCGAAAAGATCGCGCCAGCCTTGGCCGGTGGGATCGGTTTCGGCGGGGACGCGCGCCGCATCGAGCGCGGGATCGTGCAAGGACACGTTGCGGCCACGGCCGGCGAGTTCGGCGACATAGCCGCGTGCGGGATCAGTAGCGAGGACGATCGATGAATCGTCTGCGGGGATGGCGGCGATCAACATGCGTTCCGGAGCGTAGTGCGTCAATACGGTTGCAGCATCGCCGCCGGAACGCAAGATTCGTTTCAGGGCGGAAGAGTGGTGCGTCCAGCCGGCGTTGGCCTGGAACGCCAGATTGAGCAGACAGAGGCTGGCGATCATCCACGCGAAGCCGCGCCCCGGAAGGGCTTCACCACGCGGTACCACCACGACGAGCAGCAGCACCATGCCGGGGAACGCATAGCGTGCGTACTGCAAGGGAATCAGCGGCAGCACGACCGTCGCGGCGGCGGCGATCGCGAATGCGCGCGTATCGCGACGCAGCAGCGCGAGCACCCATGCGCCCGCGAGCGCGAGCAGCGTGAATCCGATGCCGCCGTCCCAGGCTTCGAGATAGCGGTCGGTATCGACCGTCATGTTCCACGGCAGCAATGGCGAGACGCCGGCATGCCAGCGCGGATCCTCGAAGTCGCGCAGAGGGAAATAGGGAGACGCGAAATACGAGTTGAGCAGCGGCAGCACGGGGTTGCCGGTGTCCCGCCAGGCGAACCAGTAGCTCGATCCACCGATCAGCACCACGATCACGACCGCGATCGCGAGCCGGCGCCACGACCCATGCGCGCGATGCTGCCAGGCTGCGTATGCCAGCAATGGCAATGCGGTCCACAGATGCATGGATTTCAGTGCTGCCAGTCCGCCAATGAGGATCGCCGCCGCGTAGATGCGGGTTTCCGATGTCGATCGCGCCTCCGGCAGAAGCAGCGCGGCCAGCGCGATCAGCACCGCCATCGCGGGAAGTTCCGTCTGCATGCCCGCCCCGAGCCAGACCAGCGGCGGGAAGCTCGCGAACAAGGCGATGCAGGCCCAACGCGCGCGGGCGCTTGCCGACAGGCGCGTCGTCGCGGTCCACAGCGTCATCGCCGTGACGGCGATCCACAAGGCATTCAACGCGCCGCGTGCTTCCTGGCGCGACATAACCATCGCCACGCCTTGCAGCACATCGCCCGCCCACGGCGCGAACGACCAGACCTGATGCTCGGGCATCGGCACATAGCGTGCGTGATGGAGCAGGTGATACGGCAGGCCGAGGTGATAGGTGAGATCGTCCGCCTGCATCGTCGGCAGCCAGCAGGCCGTGGATGCCAGGCCCAGCAATGTGACGGCGCACGCGGCCCACTTCGGTGCTGCGTCCACGCTCGCGCGCCAGCCGTCTTGCATCCCGCGCAAACATTGCAGCAGAGGTCCGCGCTGCCAGATGACGATAGCCAGCAGCAGCGGCCACCACGTCCACGCATGGTGGACGGGCAACAGCAACAACCAACCCGTTGCACCGGCGATCGCCATGAGGCCCACCGCGAGCGCGATTCCAGTTTGCGTGACGAAGCGCAATCCGATCGCGAGTGCAGCGGCGGCGATCAGCGTGACGGCAAGCACCGCCAGCGGACCGGCGAAGTACGTCAACGCCGCGAACCAGATCCAGAACAACGCGGACGCCAGCCGCCAGCGCGTGATGCGGCACAGCGGCCATGCCAGCAATCCGCTCAGCAGCGCCAGCAGCAGCGACAGACCGAAACGTTCCCAGGGCAGCGCGGTCCAGAGCCGATGCGACCCGATCGCCGCGATCGTCAGCACCGGCCCGGACGCGATCAACAGGGCGGGCCAGGCGCGTTGCCAGCGTTCGATCATCGACAACAAGGGCTGGGAGGGTCAGGCATCGTAACAGTCGCAGACGTTAGAATCCTGGCACCCACACATCCCGGAATCCCCCATGTCCGCGCCCCTGCATGTTGTGATCCTCGCTGCCGGCGAAGGCAAGCGCATGAAATCGTCGACGCCGAAGGTGCTGCAGAAGATCGCCGGGCAGCCGATGCTGGCACACGTGATCACGGCGGCGCGGGAGCTGCAGCCGGCCGGTCTTCATCTCGTCTACGGCCACGGCGGGGATCAGGTCCGAGCGGCCTTCGCCGACCAGGCCGATCTGCAGTGGACGGAGCAGTCGCGCCAGCTGGGGACCGGTCACGCCGTGCAGCAGGCGATTCCGAACATTCCCGATGGCGCGCAGGTGCTGGTGCTGTACGGCGACGTACCGCTGATCACATCCGCCACCTTGCGTGCGCTACTGGCCGCCGAAGGACGCCTGGCCGTGCTGGCGGCCGAACTGGACGATCCGAACGGCTACGGCCGCATCGTGCGCGATTCCGAGGGCCGCGTCGGTGCGATCGTCGAGCACAAGGACGCCGACGAGGAGCAGCGCCGCATCCGCATCGTCAACACCGGCATCATCAAGGCCGAAGCCACGGCGCTGAAAGGCTGGCTGCAGCGCCTGTCCAACGACAACGCGCAAGGCGAATACTACCTCACCGATGTCTTCGCGATGGCCGCGGCCGAATACAGCGCCGCCGAAATGGTGCTGGTCGAGGATGCGATCGAGACCGAAGGCGCCAACGATCCCTGGCAGCTGGCGCAGCTCGAGCGCGCGTTCCAGCAGCGGCTGGTGCGTGCGTTATGCGTGCAGGGCGCGCGGTTCGCTGATCCCGCGCGTGTCGACATCCGTGGCGAGGTGACGGTGGGCAGGGATGTCGAGATCGATGTCGATGTCGTGTTCGAGGGCAAGGTGGCGCTCGGCGACGGCGTGCGCATCGGTCCGTTCTGCCGGATCAGCAATGCATCGCTCGCGTCGGGCACCGAAGTGCGCGCGCATTGCGACATCGACAGCGCGCGCACCGAGGGCGCGGTGCAGATCGGCCCGTTCGCGCGGCTGCGGCCGGGCACGGTGCTGGCCGACGGCGTGCACATCGGCAACTTCGTCGAAACCAAGAACGCCACGCTCGGCGTCGGCAGCAAGGCCAACCATCTGACCTATCTCGGCGATGCCGTGATCGGCAGCGGCGTGAACGTCGGTGCCGGCACCATCACCTGCAATTACGATGGCGTCAACAAATCGACCACGACCATCGAGGATGGCGCCTTCATCGGTTCCAATTCCGCGCTCGTGGCGCCGGTGACCATCGGCAAGAACGCCACCATCGGCGCCGGTTCGGTGATCGTCAAGAATGCGCCGGAAGGCAAGCTCTCCGTGGCGCGCGGGCGCCAGGCGACGATCGAGCATTGGCAGCGGCCGGTGAAGAAGAAGTAGCTTTTTTTCTTTTCCCGGAAAGAGTGAAGCGGCGGCTCAGTCCGGCAACACGATCGAGACACACAATCCGCCGCCCTCGCGATTGAGCAGGGCGATCCGCCCGCCATGTGCTTCGGCGATCTCGCGCGCCAGCGCCAAGCCGAGGCCGGTGCCGTTACGCTTGGTGGAGTAGAACGGCAACAGTGCGTTCGACAGCACGGCTTCATTCATCCCGCTGCCGCGGTCGAGCACCTCGACGCGCCATGCTTCCGGCAACCGGCGTAGCGCCAGGCGTACTTCCTCGGCCTGCGATCCCGATTCGTGCGCGTTCTTCAGGAGATTCAGTAGCGCCTGCTCCATCTGGGCGGCATCGAAGCGGGCGATGCCGTCTTCCGGGTGCAGGTCGGCGACGAAGTCGACCTGACTGCGCAGTTGCGTCAGGAACAGTGCCCAGGGCACGGCTTCCAATCGCGGCGATGGCAACTTGGCGAAGCGGGCGTAATCACGGATGAAGCCTTCGAGGTGGCGCGCGCGTTCCTCGATGGTGTTCAGCGCCATCGGCAGGCGTTCGTACTGGCCGCGCCGCAGCAGTTCGGCGCCGGAATGCGCGAGCGAGGCGATCGGCGCGAGCGAGTTGTTGAGTTCGTGGCTGATCACGCGGATGACCTTCTTCCACGTCTGCACTTCCTGGCGGCGCAGTTCCGCGGTAAGCAGGCGCAGCATCACCAGTTCGTGCATGCGGCCGTTGAGGCGGAAGTGGCGGCGCGAGAGGTGATAGATGTCTTCGTTGTCGGCATCGCCGATCGTGAACATGCCATCGCCGCCGCGATCGAACGCCTCGCGAACGGCGGCGTTCGCGTTCGTGAGGATCGCTTCGAAGGATTGGCCTTCGAGCCGCCGGCCGTTGCCGAGCATCCTGCGTGCGGCGAGATTGCCGAGCACGATGTGTCGCGCGGGATCGATCAGCACCATCGCCACGGGAGTGTTCTGCACCATCGTGTCGAGCAGAAGTTCGCGCTGCACGAGGGCCAGACGCTGCTCGCGCAGAACGTCGCCGAGCTGGTTGTGGCTGTCGACGAGTTCGCGCAGTTCGCCGCGTCCCTGCCAGGATAGGCCGAAGCTGTAGTCACCGTCGCGATAGGTCGCCACGCTGCCGGCCAGCGCCCGGAACAGCGAATGCATCGGTGCGAAGGCGCGGCGGACGTGATAGACGAGCAGCGGAAGCAGGATCGCGATCGCCGTCAGCGCCGCCGCCCAGGGGCGCAACCATTGCTGCAGCCAGAATGCCAGCGCGACGGCGGCGAGCATGTACACGCCGGCGAGCAGGGCATAGATCAGGCTGAGCGGGAAGCGATGCCACCAGCGCATGGTCGGACGGCCTCGGGGGAGCGACTAGGGAGCTGCGAAAGAATAAGGCAAAGCGTGGCGTGACTTGCCATTTGCTCGTCATTCCCGCCCACGCGGGAATGACCAGATGTGGGAATGCTTGAAATCTTACTCGCGCCGGATGCCAAGGCGATCAAGACGCCGATACAAGGCCTGCCGCGAGAGTCCGAGTTCCGCGGCCGCCTGCGCCAGCACGCCGCCATGGCGCTCGAGCGCAGCTTCGATCGTGGCGCGATCCGGTTCGTTGGAAGCAAAGCCAGTGGCGGGACCGGCATTCGTGACGCGCAAGTCGAGATCGGACTCGGACACCGTGTTCCCGCGCGCCAGCAGTGCCGCGCGCTGCATCGTGTTGCGCAGTTCACGCACGTTGCCCGGCCAGGCGTGCTGCAACAGCACGCGTTCGGCATCCGCGCTGAGGCGAACGCCGGTGGGCAGGAAGTGTCGCGCCAGCGGCAGGATGTCGCGCGGTCGCTGGGCGAGCGGCAGCAGGCGCAGCTCGATGCCGTTCAAGCGATAGAAAAGATCCTCGCGGAAGCGGCCGTCGGCGATCAGTGCCTGCAGGTTGGCGTTGGTCGCGCTGACGATGCGGACCTTCACCGTACGCTCGCGATTGCTGCCCAGGCGCTGGAAGCGGCCGGTCTCCAGCACGCGCAGCAGCTTCACCTGCCCGGCCAGCGGCATCGTGCCGATCTCGTCGAGGAACAGCGTGCCGCCGTCGGCGGCTTCGAACTTGCCCTCGCGAGCTTTACCCGCGCCGGTGTAGGCGCCTGCCTCGGCGCCGAACAGTTCCGCCTCGATCAGCTCGCCCGGCAGCGCGCCGCAGTTGAGCGCGATGAATGGTCCGCCGCGTACCCGCGAATTGGCATGCACGATCTCCGCGTATTTTTCCTTGCCGACGCCGTTCGGGCCGGTGATCAGGACCGGGATGTCGGCATGCGCGATCTGGCAGGCGAGGGCGAGCGCGTTCTCGCTGGCGGTGTCGGCGTAGACCACGCCGCGCAGATCGTAATCGCGCAGCAGCGCGTCGCGGCGCTGACGCTCGCCGGCGTCGCGCTGCGCGAGTTCGCGGCGCGTTTCGGCGAGTTCGAGCAGGTTGTTCACCGTCGCCAGCAGGCGGCGGTCGTCCCACGGCTTGGCGAGGTAATCGGCGGCACCGGCCTTGACCAGATCGATCGCCGACTCGAGATGCGTCCAGGCCGTGAGCAGGATCACGGGCAGGTCGGGATGCTGCGCGCGGATGTCGTGAAACAGGGCAATGCCTTCGTCGCCGGAAGTGGTGTCGGCGTGGAAGTTCATGTCCTGGATCACCAGATCCACGTTGTGGCGGCGCAACAGCTCCAACCCCGCCTGCGGCGATTCCGCGCGCAGCGTGTCGATCTCCTGCAACGAGAACAGCATTTCCAATGCGGTGGCGACGGCAGGGTTGTCGTCGATGACGAGGACAGTAGGCATCGCGACAGATTAAACGCTTCTGGTCGCGATTGCCGGCGGCACCGAAGCCGCGCGACGTGCCGGCCAGAACACCGCGATCTGTCCGAGCAGCCACAAAGCGATGGCGCCGACGGGCAGATAGAACAGCGGCAGGCGCGGCAGCTCGTACTTCGACATCAGCATCTGGTTGATGGCGTAGGCGAGCAGCATGCCGATCACGATGCCGAGGGTGGCGAGCAGGAAGTTCTCGGTCTGGAAGTAGCGCAGGATCTGCCCACGCGTGGCGCCGAGCGCGCGACGCACGCCGATTTGCTTGGTGCGCTGCTGCACCCAGAAGCTGGCCAGGCCGACGATGCCGAGCGCGGTGACCACCAGCAGCGCCACGCACACCGCCACCAGCAGCCAGGCCATCGACTTGTCCTGGCGGTAGAACTTGTGACGCATTTCCTCGAGCGTCTTGCTGTCTTTCTCGATCACGATGCGATTGTTGGTGCCTTCCCGCAGGATCTTCGTCGCCGCTTTCAGCACTTCATCGCGGCGCGAGGGATCGTCGACGCGGATGATGAATCTGCCGCTGTCATAAGGCATCCGGACGGGGAAGATCATCGAGGTCTCGTAGTTGGCGTATTCCTCACTGGAATCGCGCACGCGCACCAATCGCTCGACGACACCCACGACGCGGGTTGGTTCATTGCCCCAGCTGTAGAACACCTTTCCGACGGCGCTCTGGCCCGGGAACAGCTCATCGGCCATGTGCTTGGAGATGATCGCCGAGGGGATATTGCCCTCGCTGTTCGGCGCATTGAGGACTTCCCAATCGAGAAACTCGCCGGGCTCGAACTTGCGGCCTTCCACCAGCTTCACGCCGAGCGTATCGATCAGGTCTTCTCCGCCCATGTAGATCGATGCGCTCAGATTGGACACCTGCTGATCCTTCTGCAGGCGCACGCCGCTGTTCCAGGAAGAATTGCCGAAGGTGATCTGATTGGCGGTGGTGACCGCCTTGACGCCGGGCAGAGCGCGCAATGCGGCCAGGTCCGCTCTGGTCTGGGCACCGGCGGTCTTGTCCTCGCCGGTGGCCATGCCGGCCACGCTGATCACCACGAGTTCGTTTTCGGCCAGTCCGCTGGGGCGATGCATGCGGTCCAGGCGCACGCCGATCAAAAACAGGGCATTGCAGACGATCGCGCAGCTGAGCGCGATTTCCAGCACGATCAGCGCCGCGGCGGTCTTATGACGCAGGAGGGTGGAGAGAATCGGGCGGAGTTCCATGAGAGTGTCCCTTGGCTGCGGGCCGGGGCCAGCGAAGCCGCGTGCGATGGATATGGATGCGGAGGTGGATACTTGGCGGTGTCGTTCTATTGGGATTTCAGCTGAATCGCAGGCGTGACCTGCATGGCACGCCATGCGGGCAACAGACCCGCGAGCAGGCTGGTGGTGATCGCCAGCACGAAGGTGGTCAACAGCATGGTGGGATCCAGGTGCGCGAGTTCCGCGTACTCCGCGGGCTGCTGACGCACCGCCCACAAGCCGAGCAAGGCCAGACCGAGCCCGAGCACGCCGCCGGCGAGTCCGATCGTTCCGGCTTCGACCAGGCATTGCATGAAGATGTCGCGGCGCGACGCGCCCAACGCGCGGCGCACGCCGATCTCGCCACTGCGACGCAGGAACTTCGCCAGCAGCAATCCGACGGTGTTGAGCAGGCAGACCATCAGGAAGCCGAACGCCAGCCAGGTTTGCAGGCGCACGTCGCTCGGAACGACCTTGTTGATCTCCAGCCATTCCATGACGTTGTTCAGACGCACGTTGGTTGGCCGTTCGAAACGGCCGGCGGCGCGCTGTTGATCGGAGTAGTTGGCGAGATAGCGGCGATAGGCGTCGACCTTCTCGGGACTGTCCAGCTCCACCCAGTACTGCAGCCAGGCGCAGGGGGCGTTGAGGGCATGGCTGCCTTCCGGGTCGCTGTTGGGGGTGTCGCCCCAGCAGTTCATGTTGCCGTTCACGCCGAAGTCGAGTTCGCGCGCAGTCCAGAACGGAATGAAGATTTCCTCGGTTTCGCCGTAGCGCTCCGATCCGATGACGTCGTAGAACTTCGGCGCCGGCTGCCAGTCGTCGAGGACGCCGATGATCCGGAAACCGACATTCTGCAGATTCACGGTCTTGCCGACGCTGTTGGCGCCGCCGAACAGCTTGTCGTTGAGTTCCTTCGAGAGCACCGCCACGCGCGGGCGTGCGGCATCGTCGGTTCCGTTCCAGGCGCGGCCATACAGGAACGGTGTTTCGAACATCGGGAAGAAATCCGCGGTGGTGAAGCGCGCGAAGGACATGAACGGCGAGACGCTGGGATTCTCGGGCACGATGCCGACTTCACCCCCGGTCATGAACGCCTGGCGATCGCCACGCTTTTCGCGCAGCAATGTTTCGGCGTCGAAGCGGGTCATCTGGTCCTGCGGTTCCTTGCCGGGGACGTAGCCGTTCTTGCTTTCGGCGTCGAACCGCGGATAGAACAGCTTGCCGCTTTTGTGCGGAAGCGGATCGGCGGCGAGGATGTAGAACACGGTCAGCGTGGTCATGCTGGCGCCGATGCCGAGCGCGACCGCCAGCACCATCAGTGCCGTGAGCATCTTGTTGCGCTTGAAGCTGCGCAGCGCGAGCTTGAAGTAGTAGCCGAGC
The DNA here is from genome assembly GCF_020511115.1 of Luteimonas panaciterrae. Taxonomy (GTDB): domain Bacteria; phylum Pseudomonadota; class Gammaproteobacteria; order Xanthomonadales; family Xanthomonadaceae; genus Luteimonas; species Luteimonas panaciterrae. The sequence continues at coordinate 2,736 of NZ_JAJAVH010000008.1, read as the reverse complement.
ATGGCGTGGGCCTCAGGCGTTGGCGGTGGAAGCGGCGGGGGCAGAATGCGCGGCTTGCGTCAGGCTCGGCTCGGCCGAGAGATCCGTGGCCATGCCGTCGACGATGTGCACGTTGCGCTGCGCGCGCGCGGCGAGTTCCGGATCGTGCGTCACCATGATGATGGTGGTGCCTTGCGCGTTGATCTCCTCCAGCAGTTCCATCACGCTGCGCGCCATCTGCGAATCGAGATTGCCGGTGGGTTCGTCGGCGAGCAGCAGGCGCGGAGTGCCGGCCAGCGCGCGCGCGATCGCGGCACGCTGCTGCTGACCGCCGGATAGTTCGGCCGGGAAGTGCTTGGTGCGCGAGCCAAGGCCGACCAGTGCCAGTGCGTCCTCGATGCGCAACTTGCGTTCGCTCGACGGCATGCCGCGGTAGCGCAGCGGCACGTCGCAGTTGTCGAACAGGTTGAGGTCCGGGATCAGGTTGAAGCCCTGGAAGATGAAGCCGATCTTGCGATTGCGCAGGCGGCTGCGCGCGTCGTCGGACAGGCCGCGCACGTTCTCGCCGTCGAGCATGAACTCGCCGCTGCTGAAGGTTTCCAGCAGGCCGGCGATGTTGAGGAAGGTGGTCTTGCCCGAACCGGACGGACCGGTGACAGCGACGAACTCGCCTTCTTGCACGTGCAGGTTGAGCGATCGCAGAGCGTGCGTTTCGACGAGCTCGGTGCGGTAGACCTTGGAAACGGCTTGCATGTGCAACATGGCAGGACCTTTGGGAGTGATGGGGTTATCGGTTGTCGTCTGTATTGCGTCTTCGCTCGTCATTCCCGCGAAGACGGGAACCCAGGGGCGTTTTCGTTTTCTTTTTCGGAGAGAGAAATGAAAGCGGATCCATGGGCTCCCGCCTTCGCGGGAATGACGAGGCAATTCTTGCGGCGCGGTGACGTCGCGGTCATCAGCAAACGCGGATGAAGGCGGGCAGTTCGCCATTTGGTGCATAACCACGACGCTGCCAGTCGAGCCGGCGCACGGCCTTGGCGGCGGAATTGGCCGCTTCGTGGGTCTGCGCATCGAAACGAACCAGTTCGTGCAGACGGCGCGGCACGGCCTCGGCGAGTTCCTGCGCGGTCCAGTGCAGTTGATCGAAGGGGGAGGGAGCGGTGTTGTTGTATGTAGACATGATCATTCTCCAGAGATACGGACACTCTCGGCATCGCCGAACAGATCGGCGCCCGAGACCACGATGCGTTGCCCGGGCTGCAACCCGGAACGGATTTCCACTGCATTCAAGCTGCTGACGCCCGGTTCGATCGGACGACGCACGGCGCTGCTGCCGTCGACGACGTAGACGTGGCGGCCGCCATCCTGTTCGAGGAACGGGCCGCGTTCGACCATCAGCACGTTGCGGCGCGTATCGAGCACGACGCGCGCGGACAGGCGCTGGTTCTGCCGCAACCCCGGCGGCTGCTGTCCATCGGCGAAGCGCAGGCGCGCATTGACTTCGCCGTTCACCACCTCGGGCGAGACCGCGGAGATTTCCGCCGGATACGTCTTGCCCTGGCTGCTGATCTGCGCCGGGATGCCGATGCTGAGATCACGGGCGAAGCTTTCCGGCACCTTGATCTCCACTTCGAACTTGCTCAGGTCGACCACGCTCAGCACCGGACCATTGGCGGTCACGCTGGTGCCCTGTGCGATCTGTACCTGACCGACCTGGCCGTCGAACGGCGCGCGCAGCGTCAGCACGTCGACCTGGCGGCGCGCTTCATCCACCACCGCGCGCTGGCGATCGGCGAGCAGTTGCTTGTTGCGCGCGTCGAGGCCGGCACCCTCGGTCTGCAGCTGGAATTCCTTCTGTGCGGCCGCGAGGCCGAGATCGGCTTTCTTCAGTTCGTCCTGCGCCTTGGCCAGTTCGTTCTGCGAAACCGCGCCGCCGGTGTAGGCGCGCTGATAGCGTTCGAGGTCGCGCTGCGCGGCGGTGCGGGTGATCTCGGCCTGATCGAGCGTCTTGCGAGCGTTCGAGCGCGCCAGCTGCGCATCGAGCATGGCGCGGCTGGCTTCGGCCTCCATGCCGGCGAGCGTGGATTCTTCCTGCACCAGCTTGCTGCGCAGCTCCGGGCTGTCGATCACCGCGAGCTCCTGACCTTTGCGCACCTTGTCGCCGGCCACCACCTGCAGGGTGACGGTACCGGCGGCGATCGCGTACAGCGTCGGGCTGTTGGCGGCGATCACGCGGCCGTCGGCGGAGAGATCGCGCACCAGATCGCCGCGCTTCACTTCGGCGATGCGCAGTCGCGAGGCGTCGAACGAGCGACCGCCCGAGACCCATCCCGAAATCACCCAGACCGCCAGCGCCAGGGTCGCCGCCGCCGCGATCCCGCCGATGAGCCAGGGCTTGCGGCGGCGCAGGGGCGAGGACGTGCTGGCCAGGGTCTGGTCCTGAGCGGAGGTGTCACGGATGCGGTAGCGGGTCTGGGTGTCCATGCGTGCGGTCGTCGGGTCTTGCCCGTATTCAGAGCAATTGCCGTGCCAACTCGCAAGCGCATGATTTGATTGGGATTTTGTTCGTGGACAGTGTCCGCGCGGACACTTCAAGCGTCCGCGCGGACACTGTCCACGGGCGCCAGGCTTGAACCGGGTGTTTGAACGGGGTGTTCAAACATCAACGGGCCGAATCCATAACACTATGGCGTCCAGCTTCAGGAGTTTCGGCCTTATGTGCGGCATCGTTGGTGCGATCGCAAATCGCGATGTGGT
>NZ_JAJAVH010000078.1 GCF_020511115.1 Luteimonas panaciterrae | reverse complement strand
CTCCATCGGATAAGAAAGATTATTACTCGCAGTTCTCCACGGCCTGGCCGAAGATTTCGCGCTACTTCTCGCCGTAATTGCGTGCAAGGTAATCTTACTCATCATATGTGGATCTACTTGTATTGATTGGCATCTCCATGATGTATGACCCGCCACCGTTGAGCGCGGTGGCGGGTCGTCGAGATGTGTCGCTGTCCTCTTCGAGAAATTCACGACGCTTCAATGGCACCAGGCGGTCTTGCGGAACGCGAGGCCGTAGATGCGGCTGTAGTCGTCCGTGGCGTCGTTGGGGTTCGACGGCGCCCCCTTGCGTACGAGCGGAAACAGCTTCCATGCCGTGCCGTCCGGGTCCGGACGTTCCTCGCCGAAGTTGAAGCTGTCGATGCGGATTGCGCGTACGCCAGGGAAGAAGCCGGCAGGCGAGATCAGCCCGCCTGCACGCTGGATCCCGATCTTGATGGGACGTCCGATGCAGCGCTGGTCGTGGACGTTCAGATCCAGATCGAGATCGGTCTTTAGATACCCCTTCGAATTGCCTTCCGCCGACCAGCCGGTGTCGGCCCGCCAGTATTGTTGTTGCTGGCCGTGTAGACGTTGGCCCAGCGCAATCCGTCCACATGCGTGCGCAGGCCACCGCTGCGACTGTTGCTGTAATCGCCGGAGAACAGCGCATGCGAGGACGTGTTCCAGTAACCGCGGTAATTGCTGCTCGCCGGCTTCCGCGAGGCCATCGTCGGTGGCCAGACGCTCTACGTCAGCGACGACGGCCGC
>NZ_JAJAVH010000077.1 GCF_020511115.1 Luteimonas panaciterrae | reverse complement strand
CAAGGTGCAGCAAGCGATCGAAGTGGGAGAGGCAGACGATCTTCCTTCTGCCCAGTCCTAGCGCTGACTGTCCCAAGGGATTAGGACACGCCCGCACCATTCTTCCCGCTTTCCTCCTCCACGAAGTGGTACGAAGTGCAGGCTCTGCCAGCATCTGGAGACCAACAGAACTCTTATACATACGAAATCCATGGACCAGACCGGATTGGCTGCCGTGGGATGCAGCAGCTGCCGCTCACCGATCGGCACCTACTTGCGCTTGCGCCTCCGCACTTGCATCCAGTATGGAAACTAGGAATGGTTTCGACCAAAGATTTATTTCTC
>NZ_JAJAVH010000076.1 GCF_020511115.1 Luteimonas panaciterrae | reverse complement strand
TGCGCTTGCGCCTCCGCACTTGCATCCAGTATGGAAACTAGGAATGGTTTCGACCAAAGATTTATTTCTCCTCATCCCCCTTCGCGGGAGTAATGCTAGCGATTGCATCGTTGAGCGAAGCGCCCTTCGCCAGCTTGTCGAGCGTGGCGCGCAGGGCGTCCGGCGGCATGTAGCCGGGCATCACCTCGCCCTTGTCGGTGATGATCATCGGCGTGCCCTGCAGGCCGACACGCTGGCCGATGTCGTATTCCATGGTGACCGGGTTCTTGCAGTTGCGCACCGGCACCGCCTGATCGTTCTTGGCATCGGTGAGGGCCTTCTTGCGGTCGGCCGCGCACCACACGTTCACCATCTTCTGGAAATCGGGACTGCCCAGGCCCATGCGCGGGAACGCGAGGTACTGCACGGCGATGCCCTGGTGGTTGTATTCCGCGATCTGCGAATGCAGCTTGCGGCAGTAGCCGCACTCCACGTCGGTGAACACCGACACGGTGTACTTCGGGTTCGGCGGCGCGAAGACGATGCGGTCGGCGACGGGGATCGTGTCGAGCAGCTGGCGGCGGACCTTGGCCAGATTGCGCTGG
>NZ_JAJAVH010000075.1 GCF_020511115.1 Luteimonas panaciterrae | reverse complement strand
GACATCGAGATGGTGCAGGTCAGACAGTGCATTGCCAAACAGTAACGGCGCAGCCGTTAACGGCTGCGCCAGGGTTATTTTGTCACCGATGATTGGTGGTGATCGTATCGATTCGCGGTGCTGACTCTTATGCTAGGCGGAAGGCGGTGCGAACGGCAGACTTGCATTCAAAGGAGCTTCCCTTGGTAGACCATTCCATCAAAGGCAAGACCGTCCTCATCGCCGGCGGCGCCAAGAACCTGGGCGGCCTGATCGCCCGCGACCTCGCCGGGCAAGGTGCCAAGGCGGTGGTGATCCACTACAACAGCGCGTCCAGCAAGGCCGAGGCCGATGCCACCGTCGCCGCGATCCAGTCTGCCGGTGCGAAGGCCGCTGCCTTCCAGGCTGATCTGACCACCGCCGGTGCCGTCGAGAAGCTCTTCGCCGACACCGTGGCCGCCGTCGGCCGCCCCGACATCGCCATCAACACGGTCGGCAAGGTGCTGAAGAAGCCGTTGGTGGAGATCAGCGAGGCCGAGTACGACGAGATGACCGCGGTCAATTCGAAATCGGCGTTCTTCTTCCTCAAGGAAGCCGGCAAGCACGTCAACGACAACGGCAAGATCGTCACCCTGGTGACTTCACTGCTTGGCGCATTCACGCCTTTCTATGCCGCCTACGCCGGTACCAAGGCGCCGGTGGAGCACTACACGCGCGCGGCGGCCAAGGAATTCGGCGCGCGCGGCATCTCGGTGACCGCAGTCGGCCCCGGCCCGATGGACACGCCGTTCTTCTATCCGGCCGAGGGCGCGGATGCCGTGGCCTACCACAAGACGGCGGCGGCGCTGTCCGGCTTCACCAAGACCGGCCTGACCGACATCGCCGACGTGGTGCCCTTCATCCGCCATCTGGTGTCCGACGGTTGGTGGATCACCGGGCAGACACTGCTGATCAACGGCGGATACACCACCAA
>NZ_JAJAVH010000074.1 GCF_020511115.1 Luteimonas panaciterrae | reverse complement strand
ATCCGCGCAGGCTTTTAGCCAGGACACAGTCAGAAGTTTCGAAAGAGGCATGACGTCTACCCGTGGGGGGCTAGGTGGCATCTACGTGAAAGCCGCGGGAAATGATTTCACAGATCTCAATGACAGCACTTGCGACAACGTTGGATGCTTCCCAGCCAATAACGATCCCCAGAACCACCTATTCAACATGATCACGGTTGCAGCTGTCAGTGCAGACGGCAAGCGATCCATCTATTCGTCCACCGGATCTGCGCTTTGGGTTTCCGCATTCGGCGGTGGAGCTGGAAGGATGGAGCGTTTTCTGAAGGATGGAAAAACCAAAGACGACTTTGCACACGAAGTCTTCGATCCGGCGATCCTGACGACCGATGCGATGGGCTGCGATGTTGGCAGCAACAAGAATGACGCTGATGATCGCAATCTGCTCGATACCGACCAATCTGACATCGATAGCACCTGTAACTACACGGCCCATATGACCGGTACGTCGGCGGCGACGCCGATGGTCAGCGGTGTCGCGGCGCTGATGCTGGAAGCCAACCCCAGGCTGACTTATCGCGACGTCAAGTATATC
>NZ_JAJAVH010000073.1 GCF_020511115.1 Luteimonas panaciterrae | reverse complement strand
GGTACGTCGGCGGCGACGCCGATGGTCAGCGGTGTCGCGGCGCTGATGCTGGAAGCCAACCCCAGGCTGACTTATCGCGACGTCAAGTATATCCTGGCGACGACGGCGCGCCAGATCCACCCCGACCAGCCGGATGTGCGCCATCCTGACGATAGGGGCCAGGTGCTCGTGCCGGGCTGGACGAAGAACGCCGCCGGCCATGCCTTCAGCAACTGGTACGGCTTCGGGTTGGTGGATGCGACGGCGGCGGTGACCAAGGCTGCCGACTTCAAGCCCCTGCCGCCCTTGGTCGACAGCGGCTGGAAGAAGGCGACGCCGGACGATTCGGTCGACATCGGCGGCAAGGGCGCCCCGGCACGTATCGTGATCGACCTGAAGGAGGCCGCTGAGCGTATCGAGAGCGTGCAGTT
>NZ_JAJAVH010000072.1 GCF_020511115.1 Luteimonas panaciterrae | reverse complement strand
ATCCGCGCAGGCTTTTAGCCAGGACACAGTCAGAAGTTTCGAAAGCGCTATGGCATCTACCCGTGGGGGGCTGGGCGGCATCTACGTGAAAGCCGCAGGAAACAACTTCGAGGGAGATTACAGCGAAAATTGCAGCGGCGTCGGATGCTCCCCGGCCAATAACGATCCCCAGAACCACCTATTCAACACAATCACGGTCGCGGCTGTCAGTGCAGACGGAAAGAAATCCTCGTATTCGTCCACCGGATCTGCGCTTTGGGTTTCCGCATTCGGCGGCGGAGCTGGAGGGATGTCGCGTTGGGAGCCGGGTACTGATGCCCGGAACCTCTTTGGCCCGACGGTTTTCGACCCTGCCATTCTGACGACCGATACGATGGGTTGCGACGTTGGCAACAACAAGAATAAGCCATGGGAAAATGTCCGCAATCTGCTCGACACCGACCAATCCGACATCGACGACACCTGCAACTATACGGCTCAAATGAACGGTACATCGGCGGCAGCACCGATGGTCAGCGGTGTTGCGGCGCTGATGCTGGAAGCCAACCCCAAGCTAACCTATCGCGACGTCAAGTACATT
>NZ_JAJAVH010000071.1 GCF_020511115.1 Luteimonas panaciterrae | reverse complement strand
TGCAACTATACGGCTCAAATGAACGGTACATCGGCGGCAGCACCGATGGTCAGCGGTGTTGCGGCGCTGATGCTGGAAGCCAACCCCAAGCTAACCTATCGCGACGTCAAGTACATTCTGGCGACGACGGCGCGCCAGATCCACCCCGACCAGCCGGATGTGCGCCATCCTGACGATGGGGGCCAGGTGCTCGTGCCGGGCTGGACGAAGAACGCCGCCGGCCATGCCTTCAGCAACTGGTACGGCTTCGGGTTGGTGGATGCGACGGCGGCGGTGACGAAGGCGGCCGACTTCAAGACCCTTCCGCCCTTGGTCGACAGCGGCTGGAAGAAGACGACGCCGGACGATTCGGTCGACATCGGCGGCAAGAGCGCCCCGGCACGTATCGCGATCGACCTGAAGGAGGCCGCTGAGCGTATCGAGAGCGTGCAGTT
>NZ_JAJAVH010000070.1 GCF_020511115.1 Luteimonas panaciterrae | reverse complement strand
GATCACCGGGCAGACACTGCTGATCAACGGCGGATACACCACCAAGTAAGAGGCGTTCCGGCCGGCGCCCGCGTGGCGCCGGCACCTGCATCCCCGCGAAATCGATTCCAGGCGGTCTTAGACGCGCAGAAGGCGCGTTTTGACGCCGATGTCACCAAGCCCCGCGCATGGACCAGCTCGAACGCATGGTGCGCATGCCGTGCGAGCGTCAGGACGAATTCTGCGCCGCGCTGCACCAGGATTTCGGTAAGCCGCCGTTCGAGCAGCTATTCGAGATCACCGTGCCGCTCGGCGTGATCGAGTACTACCGGGAACATCTGGCGCTGATGGTGCCGCAGCCGGTGCCTATCCCCGCGTGGAGGCCACCGGCAACCGTGGCGTGATCTATAAGGAGCCCTACGGCACTACCCTGGTGATCGGTCCGTTCAACGCGCTGGTCCTGCTGCTGCTCGATCCAGCGATCGCCGCGCTGGCCGCCGGCAATCCGGTGATCCTCAAGCCGGCCAACACCACGCCTGCGACCGCGGCGCTATTCCAGAATACATGCCGCAGTATTTCGAGCCGGAGAATGTGGCGGTGGTGACCGGCGGTCGCGAGGAGATCTTCGAGCTGCTGCAGCTACCGTTCGACTTCCTCTTCTTCACCGGCAGCTCGACCGTTGGCAAGGTGGTGAGGCGCGCCGCCGCCGACACCTCACGCCGGTCATCCTCGAACTCAGCGGGCAGAATCCGACCATCGTTGACCAACTGCACTATCGGGGGTGCGAACAGATCATCAGAGAGGTCGGCCAGGACGTGCATGGCGAGATCTAGTGAAAATCGCGCGACTGGTCTGCAGGTCGTCCAGCAGATGGCTGAGGTCCTGAAGATCGTTTGCGATGAGGTGTTGGACGCCGTCGACATGTTCCCAACGGCCACGCACGGCCATCAGACGGGCGCTGAGCAGCGCCTTGCGTCTGCGCAGGGCGACGTGGGACCAGACCACGACGTTGACCATGCCGTATTCGTCTTCGAGGGTCACGAAG
>NZ_JAJAVH010000069.1 GCF_020511115.1 Luteimonas panaciterrae | reverse complement strand
GCTGGACGCTACGGCACGAATCATGGGGGCCGCCGGTATCCGGGGAGCGGAGCTCGAGATCATCCAGGGGATAGAAGAGCTGTACTGAACCGCATGCGCACATGCCTCAGATCTCTCGGGCATGGCGCTTAGCGCGTGCGTTCACAGCGCAGAAGCCGAACCAAGCGTGGGTCACCGACATCACCTACATTCGCACCTACGAGGGCTTCTTGTATCTGGCCGTCGTGCTGGACCTGTTCTCGCGCCAGGTCGTGGGCTGGGCCACGCGGCCGACACAACACACCGACTTGATGCTGCAAGCGCTGCTGGCCGCGGTGTGGCGTCGCAAACCCGAACCCGGCCTGCTCTTGCACTCGGATCAAGGCAGTCAGTTCACCAGCGAAGATTGGCAGAGCTTTCTGAAGGCACACGGCATCGTGTGCAGCATGAGCCGGCGTGGGAACTGTCACGACAACGCGGCGATGGAAAGCTTCTTCCAGTTGCTCAAGCGTGAGCGGATCAAACAGCGGATATACAGCACCCATACTGACGCCCGCGGCGACGTGTTCGATTACATCGAGCTGTTTTACAACCCCAAGCGACGGCACAGTTCCAATGACGGGATGTCCCCGATAGAGTTTGAAAATCGGTACGCACATAGGCCGGAAGTGCTTACGATCCCCGGGACAGTCCACTAAACGGCTGACGACTGTCTACAAAAAACTGGGCGATTCA
>NZ_JAJAVH010000007.1 GCF_020511115.1 Luteimonas panaciterrae | reverse complement strand
GCGCCAGAGGCGGGGTGCTGTTCGTGTTCACGGACCAGGACAGCAACTTCGGCGAATCGGAGGGAGTGCATGTGATCCGCACGCCGCGCCACGTGGGCGTGCTGAGCCCGATCGTGCACACGATCCCGGTGCAGCTGCTGGCCTATCACACCGCCCTGGCCCGCGGCACCGATGTGGACAAGCCGCGTAATCTCGCCAAGAGCGTGACGGTCGAGTAAGCCTAAGGTCGACGGCTTCCGCTCTTGCTCGTCATTCCCGCAAAAACAGGATGACGAACGGGAGATTCAGCAACGTTCGACAGCGGCGAAGCCGCTCACCGCGCCGAGTCGTGACTCTGCGCTTCTTCTTCCTCCGCAGCCAGCGCCGCGATGCGGTCCTCCTCGCGGCACCAATGGCACAACCTTGGGCCGGGCGCGAGGTCGTCCTCCAGCGGCAGCACGCAACGCTTGCAGAGGATTCCCTGTGCAATGGCATCGCTCCAGTCTTGCTGCATGCCCCCTCCGAGGGTCACGTATCGTTGTGGAAACCAGGGGTGTCGGAAGCGCGCATATCGTCGTCGCACCGCGGTCCGCAATCAAGATGATTCGCGAAGTCGTGAGCGAGCGCACGAATTGGACGGGCACGGGCCCGTCGGGGAAAAAGATAGCGCATCGGATGGCCGATGCAATCCGCCCCGGTGCTCCTGTTTTCATCGATTTCATTTTGCCGGGATGAACGGCGACACCGGGGTGCTCGCCGGGATGGTGGACTCCCGGGCGGGAGGTTCGATCGTCCTGTCGCCCGCGTCAGTGATGCGTCAAGCTCCCGATCGCGCGAGGCGACACCCGTGTGCGATCGAACGATGGCGCCGTCGCCGTGGGCGCGGATAATCGCCGCATGCGCAAGATCCTCCACATCGACATGGATGCCTTCTATGCATCGGTGGAGCAGCGCGACGATCCGACGCTGCGCGGCAAGCCCGTGGTGGTGGCCTGGCGCGGCTCGCGTTCGGTGGTGTGCGCGGCCTCCTACGAGGCGCGCAAGTTCGGAGTGCGTTCAGCGATGCCGGCCGTGCGCGCGGAGCGGCTGTGTCCCGATGCGATCTTCGTGCCGCCGGATTTCACGCGTTACAAGGCGGTGTCGCGGCAGGTGCGCGAGATCTTCCTGCGCCATACCGATCTGGTGGAGCCGCTGTCGCTGGACGAAGCCTATCTCGACGTCACCGCGCCGAAGATCGCATCGCCCAGCGCCACCGCGACCGCCGAGGCGATCCGCGCGCAGATCCGCGAGGAAACCGCGCTGACCGCCTCGGCCGGTGTCGCGCCGAACAAGTTCCTGGCCAAGATCGCCTCCGACTGGAACAAGCCGGATGGATTGTTCGTGATCAAGCCTTCGCAGGTCGAAGCTTTCCTCGAACCGCTGGCGGTCTCGCGCATTCCCGGCGTGGGCAAGGTGATGGAAAAGAAACTGGCCGATCTCGGCATCGACACGGTCGGCCAGCTGCGCGGCTTCGCGCGCGAGGAGTTGGAGGCACGCTTCGGCAGCTTCGGCGGCAGGCTCCATGCCCGCGCGCGCGGAATCGACGAACGCGAGGTGGAACCGAACCAGCCGGTGCAGTCGATCTCGGCCGAGGACACGTTCGAGCGCGACCTGCTGCTGGAGGAGTTGACGCCCGCGATCTTGCGCATCGCCGAGAAGGCATGGGCCGCGACGCGCAAGACCGAGCGCGTCGGTCACACCGTGGTGCTGAAGTTGAAGACCGCGCAGTTCCGCATCCTCACGCGCAGCTTCACACCGGATGCGCCGCCGACGTCATTGCAGGAATTCACCGCGATCGCGCTGGCGTTGCGCGATCGCGTCGATCTTCCCGCATCGACGCGCTATCGCCTGGTTGGTGTCGGGCTCTCGGGGTTCCGCGAAGCGGACGAGAGCGCCGGCCAGCATGGGTTGTTCGCCTTCGAGGCGCCGCCGGATCAGGCGTGATGCGGCAAGGCCGCGAGAGCGGCCTTGCCGAAGTCGTCTCCGCGCGATTTACGGATCAATCGAAGCGATACTTCACACCCAGCGACACGAACTGTCCGCGCAGGTTGTATTGCGTAATGTCGAAACCGTTGGCGCCACCGGCCGGATCGAACGGCGGGTCCTTGTCGGTGAGGTTCTGCACGGAGAGCGAGAGCGTGGTTTTCGGAATGCCGACGTAGGCCAGATAGAGATCGACCTGGTGAAATGGCTTGACGCGGCTGCGCAGCCCCGGATTGCTGGCCTGCGTGGCGACGCGCTGGTCGTAGCCGGAGATGTATTGCACGCTGAGGGTGTTCTGCCAGTCACCGACATTCCAATTCAACGACGTGGTGCCGCGCGTCTTGGGCAGGGCGCCTAGACGGTTGTTGCCGGCGCCATCGTAGGGCGCCTGGCCAGCCACCAGTGGTTGTTTGAATTCCAGCAGACGGCTCCAGGTGCCGGCGAGGATGAAGTCGCCGATACGTCCGGTGCGGAAGGTGCGGCTGAAATCGAGATCGATGCCCGAGGTGTCCAGTTCGCCCTGATTGGAATACTGGTTGGTGATGATCTGGATGCGGCCTTGCGCATCGCGGATCACACGTCCGGGGAACAGCTCGGGATTGTTGACGATGAACTGCGCGTTATCGGGCTTGATCAGGTTGTCCTGGCGGATGCGGTAGTAGTCCAGGCCGATGCTGGTGTCCGCGTCCGGCGACCAGATCGCGCCGATGTTGAAGTTCTTCGAGCGCTCGGCGTCGAGGTCCGGATTGCCGGTGCGCACATTGGTGACGCCGCGCGAACCGCCTGGCGTGAGCGGATCGTAAGGGTCCGACACGGTGCCGTAGCTGATGGTCTGGCCCGGTGCGATTTCCGGCAGTGATGGCGCACGGAAGCCGCGCGAGAACGAGGTGCGCAGCAGCAGCGATTCCAGCGGCTGCCAGCGTAGCGCCGCTTTCGGCGAGAAGGCGCTGCCGAAATCGTCATAGCGATCGCCGCGTCCGGCCAGCTGCAGTTCCAACGTGCGATGCAGGGGGATATTGAACTCGGCGTAGGCGGCGGCGACCTTGCGCTCGCCGTTGACGATGTTGATGGCCGGACGCAACTCGGTGCCGGAGAGCACCTGGCGGCTGGTGCGCGCATCCAGCGATTCGCGCCGAAATTCCGCGCCCCAGGCAAAACCGATCGGGCCCGCGGGCAATTCCAGGAACGAGGTGGTGGCCTTGGCGCTGACCGCGTCCAACCGATACCAGCCCGGGCGCTTGGTCTGCAGGCGCAAGTCCTCCAGCGCATCCGGCGTGCTGGCGGGATCGAGAAAGTCGTAGCTGCCGTCGGCGAGGATGTCCTGGAACGCGTAGCGGTTGATGAAGTTGTCCACGTACTCGCGCTGCAGGCTTTGCGAGGTTTCCACCGCCGCCTCCCAATCCCAGCGCCCGGCCTGTCCGCGCAGACCCGCGAGGCCGCGGTAGAACACCTGCGTGTTTTTCTTCATGCGCGGGCCGAGATCGAAGAAGGTGTATTCGAATGGCAGTGGCGCATTGGAGGGATTGTTCGGATGTCCCACGGGCAGGGCGACGGGAATATTCACCAGCGTACCGGTGGCGGGGTTGTAGGCGCGCAGGCCGGGACCGACCGTGAGCGGCGCGCTGAAGATCTGATCGGCCTTGTTGTGGCTGTAGAGCAGGTCGCCGAACAGTTCCAGGTGATCGTTCAAGCGCCAGGTGGCGCTCAGCGAAGCCTGGATGCGTTCGGCGCCCGGCTGCAGCGTCTTGTACGGCTGCGCGTTGAAGGCGCAGGTGTTGCCGGGCAGTGTGCTGTTGAAATCGCGATACGGACGCAGTTCGCTGCCGGCGGGGCAGGGATCGAACGGCGTCGGCTGGCGCGGATCGAGCAGCCAGTTGCCGCCGGCGGTCGACCAGCCGGCCAGCAGACCGCCGGGTTTGTCACGGAAATCGCCATCGCGCGTGTAGGCGCGCTCGTCGGCGTCCAGGCGGCCGCGATCGAGCAGGTCGAGGCCGAACAGCACGTTCCAGCCGTCGGTATCGAGATCACCGAAACCGGCCAGCAGATTGCCTTTCTTCTCGTCGTAGCCGCCCTGCGTGGCGGCACCATAGGCGCCACCGACCTCCACGCCCTTGAAATCGCGGCGCAGCAGGATGTTGATCACACCGGCGATGGCATCGGAGCCATACACGGCCGACGCACCGTCCTTGAGCACCTCGATGCGCTCCACCGCGCTGATCGGCAGCGCGTTGAGATCGACGAAGGTGTCCTGCGTGTTCAGTGCGAAGCCGAAATTGGCGACGCGATAGCCATTGACCAGGACCAGTGTGTTCTTGGGACTCAATCCGCGCAGGCCGATGGACGCCGAGCCAGCGGCGAAACTTCCGGTGTACTGCTCGTCGAAACTGTTACCGGAGTTCGCCGACAGCGTGCGCAAGACGTCGGTGAGCGTGGATTTGCCGCTCTGCTCGATCTGCTGCCGGGTGACGACCTGCACCGGATTGGGACCGGCGCTGTCGCTGCGTTTGATGTTGGAACCGGTGACGACGACGGCTTCCAGCGTTTTTTCTTCGCCGGAGGCGGAGGATTGAGCGAGAAGCGGAAGAGAAATGAGTGTGAGTGCGAGGGCGGTGGCGAGCGGAGTGATTCGAAGCATGCGCAAACAAAACGAAACCAATGTGGGGCCCATCAGTAGCGCATGGACATCGGAGGCCAAGCGAATGGTCTTCGATCATCTTCACATAGCGAATAGAAATCGAATTCGGCTTGCGCTGGATGCGCGAGTGTGTCGGCAATGTTGTGTCGTCGTGCGCGCGACGACATGACGCCTCCCGGCATCTGTGGATGCCGGGAGGCGTTGCGGATCTCCGTGCGCCGACGTACAGATCAGTACGCGGCGGTGGCGATCTCCCGCACGTATTGCGGACGCTCGATCTCATCGACGAAAGCGGCGGCGTAGTCGGGATAGTGGATCTGGCTATGACCTTGCGCATCGCTCAGGAACGTCTTGGCGGCGGTGCGGAAATGACCGCGTGCCTCGCCGGGGCCGATCTCGGCGGCGGGGGCGTAGAACGTCCAATCCAGATCCTCGGCGCTCCGATAGATTCCGAGCGCATCGCGCGCGGCAAGCGCGAAGGATTTGTAGGCGGCGGGGAAATCCGGCGCGTCGACCAGTTGCAGGCCCGGCGCGATCTCCAGGCTGCCGGCGCCGCCCACCACGACCAGACGACGGATGCCGGCGGCACGCGCGGCGGCGATCAACTGCGTAGCCACGGTCGACAGCGTCGAGGCGGTCTCGGGCGAGGCCGGGCCGTAGGCGCTGGCCAGTACGTCGTGGCCGCGGACAGCGGCGGTGAGGGCGTCGTGGTCGTCGAGCGCGGCGATCACGATGCGGGCGCCGTCGAGTTCCGGCGGCAGGTTGGCGTCGCTGCGCACGACGGCGGTGACGCTGTGGCCGCGATCCAGCGCGGTGCGGGCGATCTGGCGGCCGATCTTGCCGGTGGCGCCGACGAGGGCGATGTTCATGGCGTGCTCCAGGGAGTGGGGAAACCAGGAAGCAGGATAGTTGCCTGAAATCGATCGAAAAACCGCGTATAAGGCGAATATCTGTTGCTCAAATCGATCGAATCAATCAAATGGACCGGATGACGGCGGTGGCCGTATTCGTCGAAGTCGCCGAGCGCGGCAGCCTGACCGCGGCGGCCGAGACGCTCGACATGTCGCGGGCGATGGTGACGCGCTATCTGGCCGAGCTGGAAACCTGGCTCGGCGCACGCGTCTTCCATCGCACCACGCGCCGGATCAGCCTGACCGCGGCCGGTGAGCAGGCGCTCTCGCGCTGCCGCCAGATGCTCGATCTGGGCGACGAATTGCGCAACGCGGTCGGCGAGCGTGCGGGCGCGGCGCCGCACGGACGATTACGGATCACCTGCAGCACCTCGTTCGGGCAATGCCAGATGGCCGCGGCGGTGGCCGATTACGTGGCGCGGCATCCGGGCACGTCGATCGACATGCTGCTGGCCGATCGCACCGTGAATCTGATCGAGGAGCGCATCGATCTTGCCATCCGCATCACTCATGCACTCGATCCCAACCTGGTCGCGCGCAAGCTGTCGGTGTGCGGTTCGGCGTTGTGCGCCTCGCCAGGCTATCTCGCGGCGCACGGCACGCCACGCCGTGCCGAGGACCTGATGCGGCACAATTGCCTCACCCATCACTTCGTCGGCAAGAGTCTGTGGCATTTGAGGCACGAGGGCCGCGAAGTGGCGGTGGCGGTCGGCGGCAGCATCAGCGCGAACGAGGCCAGCGTGCTGCTGGCGGCGGTGCGCGCCGATGCCGGCATCGCCATGCTGCCGACGTATCAGGTGCGGCCGTTGCTGCGTTCGGGCGAGTTGATCGAGGTGTTGCCGGAGTACCGCGTCGAGCCGATGGGCCTGTACGGCGTGTACGCGACGCGCCGGCAGTTGCCGGGACTGGTGCGGAGCTTCCTCGATTTCCTCGCCGAGCGTTTCGGTGATACGCCGCCCTGGGATGTCGCTTAGAAATTCGAGTATTTGTTTTGGAGAACGATTTGAAATTTCCGTATTCGTTGGCGTTGTTCGATTTGGATGGCACGCTCGTGGACACCGCGGTCGACATCGCCGAAGCGGTGAATCGCACTTTGGATGACTGGAAGCTTCCGCAAGTCGAGGAAATGGTGATCCGCGGCTGGATCGGCGACGGCGCGCGGGTTCTGGTCGAGACCGCGTTTCGTCATGCGGGCAGTGATGTCGCCGTCGACGACATCATGGAAGGTTTCATGGTGCATTACGGCGAGACGCTGCTGTTGCGCGCAAAGCTATATCCCGGCGTGGCGGAAACGCTGGAAGCGTTGCAGTCGCAGGGCGTCGCGCTCACGGTGTGCACCAACAAGCCGCAACGCTATGTGCGGCCCTTGCTTGAACATCTTGGCATCGCCGACCGTTTCGGCGCGATGGTCGGCGGCGACACCTTGCCAGAACGCAAGCCGAGCGCATTGCCGCTGCTGCATCTGGCGCAGTTGTTCGGCCGCCAACCCGGCGACTGCGTGATGATCGGCGATTCGGCTACCGACGCCGCCGCGGCGAAGGCCGCGGCGATGCCGCTGGTGCTGGTGAGCTACGGGTATCCGCGCGGTTTCGATCTGCGCAGCACGCAGGCTTTGGCGGTCATCGACGACATGCGGGCGCTGCTTTCGCTGCACCCGCAGGCGTCCGGCGTCGCCTCGGCATCGATCGCCTGAGGCACGCCGTCATGCTCAACGCGGCTGGTACCGCAGGCTGAGGCCGTATTCGCGGCCCGGCTGGTTGTACCAGTCCACCGTTTCGTAGCGCTTGTCGAAGACGTTGCTGGCACGCGCCTGCAGCGTCCATGCCGGCGAGAACGCGTATTCCAGACGCAGGTCGGTGGTGCCGTAGCCGCCGAGCCGCTTCGTGTTGGCCGGATCGTCGTAACGATGGCTGGCGCCGGCGACGGTGACGCCGAAACGGAAATCACCGAAGGCGCGGTCCAGATCGATGCGGCCGATATTGCGCGCGCGGCGCGCGAGCAGGTTGCCGTAATCGGCATCGGGCGTGCCATCGGGATTGCGTTTGCTGCGGTTGCGCGGCGAGATGAAGCTCCACTGCGTGGAGACATCCCAGCCCGCGATCGTGGTGTCGAAGGTCAGCTCGGCGCCGCGCACGCGGGCCTTGTCGACGTTGTAGCCCTGGCCGATGTAGTTCGGTGGCGGGAACACGAATACGATCAGGTCGTCGAAGCGGCTTTCATAGAGGTTGAAGGTCCAGCTCAGCAGTTCGGTGTGTTGTCCGATGCCGATGTTGAGCGTCTTGGAGGTTTCCGGATCGAGATCCGGACTGGCCGAGCCTGGGAAATAGAGGTCGTTGAAAGTCGGCGCCTTGAAGCCGGTGGCGTAGTTGGCGCTGAGGCGGAAGCCGTCGCCGAACTTCATGCCCCAGCCCACGCCGCCGGTGGTGTGGTTGCCGAACTGTTCGTTGTCGTCGTTGCGCACGCTGAGCTGCAGTTGATGCGCGCCGAAGCTGCCCTGGTACTCGGCGAACACGCCGGTGTTGTCACGTTCCGTCTCCGCGTAGTCCGCCGTGCTGGTGATCTTGTCGTTCTGCCAGTCGGCGCCCGCCGAGATCAGATGATGGGTGGAGAGCGTGAAGTCGGCCTGCAGCGAAGCGGTGTCGCGGCGCGTGTCGAAGGTGCTCTTGTGCTCGCGCAACGTGTCGGGCCGCTCGAAGTAAGAATCCGCTTTGTCGTAGCTGCGGCCGGCTTGCAGGTTCACACTCACGCGCTCGGATGGCGTCCAGCCGAGCTTGGCGCCGGCGACCTGTTGCACGTTCTTGGCGAAGTTGCCGGCGAAGGAACTGCCGTCGAATTCGGTGTCGGCTTCAGCGCGCAGGGCGTGGCCTTCCAGCGTGAACGTATCGCCCAGCTTGAGGCCGCCGCGCAGATTGAGCGAGCGGTTGCGGTTGCCGTCGCGATCGGGCTCATCGGCGAAGCAGCCGGCGAAGAGCGTCGCGGAGCCGCGACAGGCGTTGATGCCGTCGGTGCGCGAGTAGGCGACGTCGGCGCCATACCAACCGCGTTCGCTGCCGCCACCGAAACCGGCGCTGGCTTCGCGCAGGTTGTGGCTGCCGACACCGACGCGGAAACGCGGCGTGAACTTGCCCTGGTCGCGACGCGTGAAGATCTGGATCACGCCGCCGATCGCTTCCGAACCGTACAGGCTCGAACGTGGGCCGCGCACGATCTCGACGCGGTCGATCTGTTCGACCGGAAGATCCTGGAACGCCGTCGCGCCATTGGTGGCGGGTCCGATGCGAATGCCGTCGACCAGTACCAGCACGTGGCCGGAGCCGCTGCCGCGCATGAACACGCTCGTCACCTTACCCGGGCCGCCGGAATTGCCGATGTCGACGCCGGCGCGACCGCGCAGCAGATCGGGAAGATCGCGCGCCTGGCTGCGTTCGATTTCCTCGCGATCGATCACTTCAGCCGGGAACAGGCTGTCGATCAACGGCACCTGCGTGCGCGTGGCGGTGACGACGACTTCGTCGAGATCGGTCGCGGCTTCGGGCTCGGCGAAGGCCAGAGACGGCAGCAGCGCGCAAGCAGCGGCAAGCGGCAGGACGCGCAGGTGGATCGTTCGGAATTGCGGATTCTTGCGGGATGATCCGCGGCATGCGCGGGGTTGAGCGTGCATCGAGTGTTCTCCATCGCGTGCACCCACGCACGCGTCGAGCCAGTGGGAATCGCGAGGAGAAAGAAGTGCGGCAGAACGAGCGCAAAGGGCGCAGGCACCGCCGCAATGCCCTCCGCATCGCAACCTGTCGACTCCAAGGCCGGTCTCCGGGCTGGCGAGTTGAAGTCGTGATCGACTTCGGCCGCGGCGCCTTCCCGTGTCGAAACACAGTGGCGGATGCGTTGGCGTGACTCGCTTACCGTTGCGGGGGCAGCGCCGGAATGGTCGATGCGCAGTAGCGCGCGACGTCACCGGCTTCCCGTTTCAATCCTTGGGCATTGGAAAGTCCGCGCCTGGATGCGCGGGCTTTTGCGAATGAACTCGCAGAACGCCTTTGGATCACCTTGAAGCGCGGCGATTGTATGCGATTGCGCCACGGGCCGCCGCTTCCGGCATGGCCGGCCACATGCTGAGGTGGTTCAGTCGTTGTCGGGCTCGTCGAAGAATCCGAGCGAGGGCGCGGCATCCTCTTCCTGATGATGCGTGGTCGTCACCGGCCCGGCGGCGGGGCGGCCGCGCGGCGCGGGCAGCTGCGCGATCGCGGCCTCGGCCTCGGCGACGAGTTGCGCGCGGCGTGCCTCCGGCACCTCCTGCCAGTGGCAGTCGCACAGCGCGCCTTCCAGCGCGTAGAGCAGGTTGAGGCTGGGCTTGAAGCCGGCGCGCTTGACGCGCATGAACGCTTCGACCGGTCCGGCGGCCGCGAGATCGTCGAGCGTGCGCAGCCCGACCTGCCGCAGCCAGGCGGCGCTTTTCGGGCCGACGTTGCGCAATTTCAGAGGAGCGCTCATCGCGGGCTCATCCCAGCGATGCCACGAAGAGAGCGGCGATCGCTTCCAGGCCGGCCTGATCGTCGGTGTCGAAGCGAGCCAGCGCCGGGCTGTCCAGATCGAACACGCCGATCAGGGCGCCGTCCGGCGCGATCAGCGGCACCACCAGTTCCGAACGAGAGGCGGCGTCGCAGGCGATGTGGTCGGGCACGGCGTGCACGTCCTCGACGCGCTGCGTCTGCCGGCTGCGGGCCGCGGCACCGCACACACCCTTATCGAGCGGAATGCGCACGCAGGCTGGCAGGCCCTGGAACGGGCCGACCACCAGTTCGGTGCCGTCGTAGAAGTAGAAGCCGACCCAGTTCAGATCGGGCAGGGCGTGGTAAACCAGCGCGGAGAGATTGGCGGCATTGGCGATGCGGTCGCGCTCGCCGGCGAGCAGCGCCTTGGCCTGTTCGGCGAGTTGCGCGTACTGCTCGCGCTTGCTGCCGCTTAGACTGGAAGAAGTGAACATGGGCTCAGTCTAGCAATAGGCCATCCGGAGGAGGCGGCGATGCAACAAACCGGTCACGGCCCCCATCCCGGCGGCTTCTACGTCACCGGCACCGATACCGGCGCCGGCAAGACGCTGGCCAGCTGCGCGCTGCTGCATGCATTGCGTGCCGAAGGCTGGCGCGCGGTCGGCATGAAGCCGCTGGCCAGCGGCTGCACACGCACCGCGGAAGGCTGGCGCAACGAGGATGCGTTGGCGCTGCAGGCGGCCGGTGATCCGGTCGCGCGCTACGAGGATGTGAATCCGTATGCGCTGCCGCGACCGCTGGCGCCAGAACTGGCTGCGCGCGATGCCGGGGTGGAGATCACGCTCGATCCCATCCTCGAAGCGCACGACAGGCTGTCGGCGCAGGCGGACATCGTGGTAGTGGAGGGCGTCGGCGGCTGGGCCGCACCGTTGTCGGGCAGCCTCGATCAGGTCGACCTCGTGCATGCATTGGGCCTGCCGGTGATCCTGGTGGTCGGCATGCGGCTAGGTTGTCTGAACCATGCTCGACTGACCGCGCGTGCGATCGCCGACGACGGCGCGCATCTCATCGGCTGGATCGCCAGCGAAGTCGATCCGGAGATGGAAAGCCGCGACGAGAATTTCGAGCTGCTGCGGCAGCGTATTTCCGCGCCTTGCCTCGGCCGGCTGCCGTTCGCCGCCGCACCAGACGCCAGCGTATTGGCCGACCGTCTGTCAGTTGCTCAGGCTTTGCACCCGGTATCAACATAACTTTCGGCACAGTCTTACGGATCGCTAAATGCTATCCTGATCAGTACAAGAATTAATGTCCCCCTTGTCCGGCCCCTGTTCCCGGAGTTTTTCCATGGCGATGCATTCTCGAACGCTGGCGTTGTCCGGCGCGCTCCTCCTAGTGCTGACGGCCTGTGGTAAAGGCCAGGAAGCGGGTCCTGGCGGCCCCGGTGGCGGAATGCCGCCGCCGCAAGTCGGCGTGGTCCAGGCCAAGTCCGGCAGCATCACGTTGCAGCAGGACCTCGTCGGCAGACTCGCCGCGTATCGCAGCGCCGACGTGCGCGCCCGCGTCCCCGGCGTGCTGCAGAAGCGCGTCTACGAGGAAGGCAGCGATGTCCGTGAAGGGCAGGAGCTGTTCGTCATCGATCCTTCGCAGCTGCGCGCGGATCTGGGCCAGGCGCAAGGTTCGCTGGCGCAGGCACAGGCCAACTACGCCAACGCCAAGGCCGGGGCCGAGCGCGCGCGTCGCCTGCTGCCGCAGAAGTACATCTCGCAATCCGATTACGACGATGCGCTCGCCGCCGAGCGTACCGCCGGCGCGCAGGTGCAGACCGCGCGCGCCGCCGTCGACAATGCGCAGATCAATCTCGGCTATGCCAGCGTGCGCGCGCCGATCGCCGGTCGCGCCGGCAAGCAGCAGGTCACCGAAGGCGCGCTGGTCGGGCAGGGTGCGACGACGCTGCTCACCACCGTCGACCAGATCGATCCGCTGTACGTGAACTTCTCCATGAGCGTGACCGAACTGAGCCAGGTCCGCCGTCTGCAGGGCAACACGTCCAGTGGCAAGGCGGAAGTGGACGTCGAGCTTCCGGATGGTTCGCTGTACTCGCACAAGGGCACGCTCGATTTCTCCGGCGACACCGTCGATCCCGCCACCGGCGCGGTCGCGTTGCGCGCCACGCTGCCCAATCCGGAGCGGACGCTGCTGCCCGGCACCTACGTCACGCTCAAGGCCTCGCTCGGTTCGATCTCCAGTGCGTTCCTGATCCCGCAGGCGGCGGTGCAGCGCGATGCGCAGAGCGCCTATGTCCTGACCGTCGGCAAGGACGGCATGGTGGCACGCAAGGACATCGACGCCGATCGCAGCCAGGGCACGAACTGGATCGTGACCAAGGGCGTGACGGACGGCGATCAGATCATCGTCTCGGGCCTGCAGGCCGTCGGCATGGCGCAACAGATGGGCGGCGGCAAGCCGGTCAAGGTCAATGCCACGCCTTGGCAGCCGGAAGGAGCCGCTGGTGCTCAGGGTGCCCCGGGTGCCAAGCCCGGCGCAGCCGCGCCTGCAAAGAACGCAGAAGCCGCGCAACAACAGAAGACCGGTGACGCGGCCACGAAGAAGGACTGAGAACCTGTTTATGGCTTCCTCATGGCCCGCGTTGCTCTGCAATGGCCGTCAGGTGGTGTTGCGCGGCGCAGTGCCTTGCTGCTTGCAAGGTCAAGCCGTGCGGCGCCGTATGGCGGCCATTGCAGAGCAACCCGAAGGGCCGGGGCTGTCTGTGCGCAGGGCGGCGTCATCGTTCGGTCGTGGATCGGCATCCACTCCCTCACTCTTCCTTGCCCTGCGCGCAGACAGTGCCGGCGCGGGCCATGAGGAAGCCATAAGCAGGTTCTAGCATGTCCAGATTTTTCATTCACCATCCGGTCTTCGCCTGGGTCATCGCGATCCTGATCAGCCTGGGCGGCGCCCTGGCGATCATGAGCCTCGGCGTCGAGTCGTATCCGAACATCGCTCCGCCGCAGGTCACCGTGAGCGCCAGCTACTCCGGTGCGAGCGCGGAGACCGTCGAAGGCGCAGTCACGCAGGTGATCGAGCAGGAACTGACAGGTATCGACAACCTCGATTACTTCAGTTCCTCCTCGAGCGCCACCGGCGGCGCCTCGATCACGCTCACCTTCAAGCCCGGCACCGATCCCGACATCGCTCAGGTGCAGGTGCAAAACAAGGTCTCGCTGGCAACGCCGCGCCTGCCCTCGGAAGTGACCCGGCAAGGCGTGGTGGTGGCCAAGCAGAACCCGGGCTTCCTGATGGTGCTGGCGCTGCGCAGCGACACGGGCGCGCTCGACGAGCATGCGATGGCCGACATCGTCGGTTCGCGCGTGCTCGACCAGATCGCGCGCGTGCCCGGCGTCGGCGGCACCCAGCAGTTCGGCGGCGAGTACGCGATGAACATCTGGCTCAACCCGGAGAAGCTGCGCGGCTTCGGGTTGTCGGCCACGCAGGCGCTGGCTGCGGTGCAGGGACAAAACGTGCAGTTCGCCGCCGGCAGCATCGGCGCGGCACCGTCGCCGAAGGGACAGGCGTTCACCGCCACGGTCTCGGCCGAGGGCCGCTTCAGCACGCCGGAAGAGTTCGGCAACATCATCCTGCGCGCGAACAACGACGGCAGCGCGGTGCGCTTGAAGGACGTCGCCCGCATCGAGAAGGGCGCGGTGTCGTATGCCGCCAGCCTGCGCTGGAGCGGCGCGCCCGCCGCCGGCTTCGCCGTGCAGCTCGCTCCGGGCGCCAACGCGCTCGGCGTGGCCGAGGCGGTGAAGGCGCGCATGAAGGAACTGGAAGCCAGCTTCCCGCCGGGCGTGACCTGGTTCGCGCCCTACGACACGTCCACCTTCGTGCAGGTCTCGATCGAGGAAGTGGTCAAGACGCTGATCGAGGCGATCGTGCTCGTGTTCCTGGTGATGCTGATCTTCCTGCAGAACCTGCGCGCGACCATCATTCCCACGCTGGTGATCCCGGTGGCCTTGCTCGGCACCTTCGTCGGCATGTACTTCATCGGCTTCACCATCAACCAGCTCAGTCTGTTCGGCATGGTGCTGGCGATCGGCATCGTGGTGGACGACGCGATCGTGGTGATCGAGAACGTCGAACGCATCATGACCGAGGAAGGCCTCTCGCCCGAGGACGCCACCATCAAGGCGATGGGGCAGATCAGCGGCGCGGTGGTGGCGATCACCGTGGTGCTGGCGGCCGTGTTCGTGCCCAGCGCGTTCCAGGGCGGCAGCGCCGGCGAGATCTACAAGCAGTTCGCGCTCACCATCGCGCTGGCGATGGCGTTCTCGGCGTTCCTGGCGCTCGGTTTCACGCCGGCGCTGTGCGCGACCATGCTCAAGCCGACCGGTCATCACGAGAGCCGCAATCCGATCTTCCGCGGCTTCAACAAGGCCTACGACTGGGTCAGCAACACCTACGTCGGCCACATCACCAGCGCGATTCGTCATGCGCCGCTGTGGATGATCGTGTTCGGGCTGCTCACCGCGCTGTGCATCTTCGTGTACACGCGACTGCCCGGCAGCTTCCTGCCGGAAGAAGATCAGGGCTATGCGCTGGCGATCGTGCAGCTGCCGCCGGGCGCCACGCTCGAGCGCACCGAGAAGGTGATGGACCAGCTGCTGCATGTCGTCGAGAAGCAGGATGGCTATGAGGGCGTGTTCACCGTCTCCGGCTTCAGCTTCATCGGCCAGAGCGAAAGCGCGGGCATGGCCTTCATCAAGCTCAAGCCCTGGGACGAACGCGACATCACCGCGGATGAATTCATCCAGCAGGTCAACATGAAGGCGTTCGGCATCCGCGACGCGCAGATCTTCGTGGTCAACCTGCCGACGGTGAACGGCCTCGGCCAGTTCGGCGGCTTCGACATGTACCTGCAGGACCGCACCGGCCAAGGCCGTGCCGCGCTCGGCCAGGCGTTGGGCATGCTGCTGGGCAAGGCCAGCCAGAACCCCGTGCTCACGGGCGTGCGTCCGAATACGCTGGCGGATGCGCCGCAGCTCAAGCTCGACGTCGATCGCGTGCAGGCCGAGGCGATGGGGCTGTCGGTGTCCGACATCTACACCGCGATCCAGCTGATGCTGGCGCCGTTCTACGTCAACGACTTCACCGACGGCGGCCGCATCAAGCGCGTCAACATGCAGGCGGACGAGGCCTTCCGTACCGGTCCCGAGGCGTTGAGCCGTTTCTACACGCCCAACCCGAACGCGGCCTCGACGACGGAAGGCGATGCCAGCACCAACGCCATGATCCCGCTGTCGAACGTGGTGAAGAGCCGCTGGATCACCGCTTCGCCCGCGCTCACCCGCTACAACGGCTATGCCGCGGCGGAAGTGGTCGGTTCGCAGTCGGCTGGGCACAGCTCCGGCGAAGCCATGAACGCGATGCAGAACATCGTGCAGAAAGACTTGCCCAAGGGCTTCGGCTACGACTGGACGGGCCAGTCGTATCAGGAAATCCTCTCGGGCAACCAGGCGACCGCGTTGATGGTGCTGTCGGTGTTGGTGGTGTTCCTCTGCCTCGCGGCGCTGTACGAAAGCTGGTCGGTGCCGGTGGCGGTGCTGCTGGTGGTGCCGCTCGGCGTGCTCGGCGCCGTTCTGTTCACGCTGCTGCGTGGCCTGCCGAACGATATCTACTTCAAGATCGGCATGATCACGGTGATGGGTCTGGCGGCGAAGAATGCGATCCTGATCGTCGAATTCGCCATCGACGAGCGCAAGAAAGGCAGGACGCTCGCCGAAGGCGTGATCGAAGCGGCCAAACTGCGTTTCCGCCCGATCCTGATGACCTCCTTCGCCTTCATCATGGGCGTGATGCCGCTGATGTTCTCCTCGGGCGCCGGTGCCAACTCCCGCCACGCCATCGGCACGGGCGTGGTCGGCGGCATGCTGTTCGCCACCTTCCTCGGTCTGCTGCTGATTCCGGTGTTCTACGTGATCGTGCGCAGGGCGCTGGGCGACAAGCTCGACGAAGCTCCGCCCGGGCACAAGGCGAGTTAGCGATTCGATCGGCGTTTCAGCTTAAGGCGCGCGGAGCGGATATCCGCTCCGCGCGTTGATCGCGGTACATCCCGAAATACCACTCGCGTCGAAGGATTGTCGATGGGACGGATCGCTCCCAAGTGGTTTCTGCTGATCCTGTTGCCGTGGTCATTGCCATTGCTGGCATCGACGCAGGATGCCGCCGCACATCGCGCCGGCGATGTCGTCATCGAACCCGGCACGATCCACGACGAGAAAGGCGATGCGGTCGCCTACGAGATCGGGACGCTGTATGTCCCCGAGAACCGGCGCAATCCTGACAGCCGTCTGATCGGCGTCGGTTTCGCGCGCATCAAATCCCCATCCCGGTCGTCGCGGCCGACTGACGCGCCACCGGTGTTCTGGCTGCCGGGCGGTCCGGGGCTGAGCGTGCTGGGTGCGTTCGCCAAGAATGACATGGGGCGCCTGCGCACCTGGCTGAATCTGAGCCAGGCCGGCGATCTGGTCGTGATCGAGCAGCGCGGCTACACGATGCGTGGCGAGATGCTGATCGGCAAGGGCAAGGCCGCTCCTCTGGGTGAACCCACTTCGGTCGCGGCCTCCACGATGGCCATGCGCGATCTCGCCAAGGCGGCGATCGCCGAGAATCCCGACAAGGATCTGTCCGGTTACGACATCGGCGAATTCGCGACCGACGTCGATGCCCTGCGACGCGCGCTGGGCTACGACAAGATCAGCCTGTTCGGCGGCAGCTTCGGTTCGCAATGGAGTCTGGCGGTGATGCGGCTGTATCCGGAGATCGTCGCGCGCGCCGTGCTGTCGGGCGTGGAACCGCTCAACAACGGTTACGACATGCCGTCGCAGATCTTCGCGGTGTTGCAGCGGATCGCCTACGACGCCGATCGCGATCCGGGCCTGAGGCCTTACCTGCCGCCCGGCGGCATGATGGGCGCGGTGCGCGCATTGCATGTGCGCTTCGCGAAAGGCCCGGTCAGCGTGACGATCCGCGACGACGCGGGCCGTTCCGGAGCGAGCCGTTCCGAAACAGTAGTGCTAGGTCCGGAGGATCTGCAGCTCGCGCTGCTGTCGCACACGGCTGAAGGCGAGGGCTGGCCGGCCTTCATCCTGTCGCTCTACCACGGGCATTACGAGGAATGGGCACGGGACGTCGCGGCGGATCGCCGCGATACGGACAGCATCCTGATCGGCCCGCTGGCCGACAGCAGCCTCGGCGTGACGGCCGAGCGCGAGCATCAATTGCGCACCGACCCGGCCACCGATTTATTGGGTACCTGGAATTTCGAGGCGAACATCGCTTCCGCTTCGGATTGGCCGACGCGCGACATGGGCGATGAAATCCGCAAGCCGATCGTCAATCCGGTACCGGTCCTGCTCGTGCACGGCGATTGGGATGCCTCGACGCCGATCGACAACACGCTTGGCTTGTTGCCGTACTTCCCGAACGGCCACGCCATTCTCGTGCATCGGGGCGGCCACGATGGCGCGTTCTATCTGCTCAGGAACGAACCCGCGACCAAGCAAGCCATCCTCGATTTCCTGAAGACAGGGCGGATGGAAGGATTGCCCGCCGAGGTCACCTTGCCGCTGCCGAAATTCGAATTGCCGGATTTTCCGCCGCCGCGGAATGCCGAGGCATCGCACTGAAAAAGAGCCGGCGGTAGCATGTACCGCCGGCCCTTTGCATTGCCAGTCATCCGTGCGTGTCGAACGTTACGGCGTTCCTGCGATGGAAACTCCGACTCCCGCGGGCGCTGTGAGCCCGGCCGTGAATTCATTGCTCGCGCAGGCAGTTCACATAGACGGCGCCGAACACGCGGTATTGCGGCCACTCGAATCCGCCGACGATGAAGCGGAATCTCCAGCCCTGCGTGCTTCCGCTGCTGGTGGGGGCGTCCGCGTACACGAAGACGCCCGTGGCGTAGGACATGGTGTAGCCGCCGCCGGTGGCGACCTCGCCTGCCTGGCACCAGGCGGTGTATTCGAGTTGCGTGTTGGCCTGATTGGAGTTGTAGCTGGTGTAGCGCGTGGTCTGGACCAGTGCCGCGTTGGCGGTGGAACAGCAGGCCAGCAGGGCCAGGCCGATGGCCGGGAGTGTGCCCTTGGACAGATAGTTCATTGCGTTCTCCGTATGCGAAGGTTGCGGATCGGGTGTGCGCAAAAGCCACCGGCGGTTTGCGGGCCGATGTCCCTCCGCGATGCGGCGGGCAGCTCATGCGTGTCCGGTACTCGGAGACCGATGTCGAACCGGCTCACGATCGGCTCGAGGTCGGCGGCGCGTGCGGTGGACCGCACGAATCGGCCGAGGTCGACGGGATATGATGTTTCCGGACCTACGGCCTGTTTTTCACGGACGTCTCATGGATGCGACCTCGCCAGACATTACCCAGCTGCTGTCCCGGTGGCGCGACGGCGACTCCGAAGCGGAAGCCCTGCTGTTGGAGCAGGTCTATCCGGTGCTGCGGCGGCTGGCGCAGAAGCAACTCTCCCAGGGGGGCCGGATCACTCTGGTGGCGACCGAACTGGCCAACGAAGCCTATTTCAAGCTGGTCGAACAGCGCGCGATGCCGTTCCAGAACCGCGCGCACTTCTACGCGATCGCCGCCCACGTCATCCGGCGCCTGCTGGTCGATCATCTGCGTGAGCGCACGGCGTTGAAGCGGGGACGGGGCGTCATGCATGTCACATTGCGGGCGGGGCACGATGTCGCCGCTCCGGTGTCCGATCTCCTCGACGCGTTGGATCTGGATCGCCTGCTGCAGCGCCTGGAGCGGATCAATGCGCGTGCCGGCAAGGTAGTGGAGCTGCGCTATTTCGGCGGGCTGTCGATCGAGGAAACCGCGGAAGCGATCGGCATCTCGCTGCCCACGACCAAGCGCGACTGGCAGTTCGCGCGTGCGTGGCTGCACCAGCAGTTGTCCTGACGCGGCCAGGAGCGCGGCATGACATCTACGCAGACCATCGTGTGGTCGCGCGCCGCTGATGTGTTCACGCGCGCGCTCGATGTCGAGGGCGATGCGCGCGAAGCATACGTGCGCGATGCATGCGGCGAGGACGCCGAATTGCGCCGCGCCGTGCAACGCCTGCTGGACGCGCACGAGGACCTTGGCTCTGACGAGAACGATCCGGCCTTGCGTGCATGGGCAGGCGCGGGCAGTGACCTCATCGATGCCAGCCGGCTCGCGCCGGGAACGCGGATCGGGCCGTTCCGCATCGAGGAGGAACTGGGCATCGGCGGCATGGGCCGCGTCTATCGCGCAACGCGTGAGATCGACGGAGGCGTGCAAACGGTCGCGTTGAAACTGGGGTTGTTTGATCGCCTGTTGCCGCAGACGCGACAGCGCCTGCGTCGCGAACGCCGCCTCCTGGCCACGCTGGAACATCCGCACATCGCACGCCTGATCGATTTCGGCGAATGGACGGAAGGGCAGCCTTACTTCGCGATGGAATTCGTCGACGGCGTGCCGATCACGGTGTACTGCGATCGCCATCGGCTGCCGATCCGCGAGCGTGTCCGCCTGATGCTGGATGTGCTCGGCGCGGTCGAATACGCTCATCAGCGCCTGGTCCTGCATCGCGATCTGAAAGCGGGCAACGTGCTGGTGGATGGAGACGGCAGGGTCAAGCTGCTCGACTTCGGCATCGCCAAGCCGCTGCCAGGCGATGCCGGCGATGTCGCCGAGGCGACGTTGGATGCACAGCGCTACTTTTCACCCGCCACCGCGGCGCCCGAACAGATCACCGGCGCGGCGACAAGCACGGCTTCGGACGTCTATTCGCTCGGCGCTCTGCTGTTCGAGTTGTGCACGGGCGAGCCGCCGCTGCCCATGCGCGATCGCTCGCCGGCCCAGTTCGTCGAGGACATCACCAGGACGATTCCGCCGCTGGCGAGCCAGGTGCTCGCCAGGTTGCAGCGCGAACAGCCGCGGCAAGCGGAACAAGTGGCGGATGCGCGCCATGTCTCCGGTCCCGACATGTTGCGGCGACAGTTTCGCGGCGATCTCGATGCGGTCATCGCCCGCACATTGCGCAAGGAGCCGACGCAACGCTACGCAAGCGCCGAGCAGTTGGCGGCGGACCTGCGCGCCGTGCTCGAATCGCGGCCGATCGCCGCACGGCGCGACGAGCGCGGCTACCGCTTGCGCAAGTTCATCCGCCGCAACGCGGTGGCGGTGACCATCGGTGGCGTCGCCCTGGTCTGCGCGCTGGCGCTCGTCACCGGCCTTGTGCTGCAGTCCCGGCAGTTGGCGCGATCGCGCGACTACGCGGACGCGCGGCGCACGCAGGCGGAGCAGGTGACCACGTTCCTGATCGATCTGTTCCGCGCCGCCGACCCGAAACAGTCGCGTGGGCGCGACCCGAGCGCGCGCGAGCTGCTTGCGCGAGGCGCGGAGCGCCTGACCGGCGATCGGGTCAAGGATGCCGAAACCCGCGCCGCGCTGTCTGCCGCGATCGCCGAGGTCTATCTCGTCCGCAACGACTACGCCAACGCCGAACGTTATTCGGCGACTGCGTTGCGTTTGCGCCAAGGACTCCCGCAGGCTGATTCCGCACAACTGCGCGAGAGTTATCGCCAGCACGCACGCACGGCGCAGGCATTGGGGCGCTATGCGATCGCCGAATCCGACATCGCGCGAGCGTTGTCGAGCCTGCCGAAAACATCGGACATGGATGCGGAACGCTTCGATCTGCTCGGTCTGCGTGCCTCCGTGCTGCAGGCCGGCGGACGTCTCGAACAGTCGCTCGCGTTACAGGAGCAGTTGGTGCGCGATTACGCGCGGCGCTTCGGTGTGCGTGATGCGCGCACGCGCAAAGCGCAACAGCAACTGGCCAGAGTGCTGCTCGCCGCGGGTCAGGATGCACGTGCCGAGGAATTGCTCGAGACGAGCCTGGCAGTGCCGACCGATGCGGACGGTGACGATCCCGCGGTGGCGCGCGATCTCTACACGCTCGCCTTGCTGCGTCGCGATCAGGGGCAATTCGATCAGGCCGAACATATGGCCCAGGCGGCCTTGCGCATCCACCTTCAGGTGTTCGGAGAGCGCCACAGCGCCACCGCGGGGGATCTCAGCGCGTTGGGGACGATCGCGCAGAAGCAGGGGCGCTATCCCCAGGCGGTGGAGTACTTCGAACGCTCGCTCGCGATCAAGCGCGAACTCAACGGGCCGCGACATCAGCGCGTTGCCGCGGCCGAATACAACCTGGGGGAGATGCTGCACTGGTCGCTGGGCGATGCCGCCGCGGCCTCCGAACACCTGCACAATGCCGTTGCCATTGCCGAACAGACCCTGGCGCCCGGCCATCTCAATCTGGCGATCCATCGCCTTGGCCTGGCTATGGCGCTGCACGATCTGGGACGTGACGACGAAGCGCGCGCGGCCGCCATCGCGGCGCGCGACAGTTTCGAACGCCTGCCCGGACAGGTCACGAATCTCGCCTTCGCGCGTGCCGAAATCCTCTGCCTTCGCCGCGACGATCACACCGCCGCCAGCCGGCAGCAGCTAGTGCAAGCATTGACTGTGATTCGCGCCGAGTTCCCGGAGACCGATCCCAAGCGACGCAGGGTCGAAAACTGTTTCCAGCGGACGGAAGATTCGACGACGGGTCGCGCAATTCAATAGCCGTACAGCAGCGGCCAGTTGAGTTTGGCGCCGATGCTCGACTTGATCTGAGAGCCGATCACGAAGCCATTGCGCAGACGGTACGGTCTCCAATGCGCATTGTCCGGGAATGCGAAGAATCGCGACTCGCCCCCCTCGACGCCGATGAACACGCCTTTTTCATCGAATCCGATGTCGACGTCCGGAAACCAGCCTGCATCGACCATTCCCAAAGGTAGAACGGCACTGACCAGCTTCTGGGGCACGTAAGCTTCTTCGCTGGCGAATGACCATCCGGCGTAGGGCGTGGTCAGCCAGGTCGCCACGATCGCGGCATCTTTCCGGTTGCGCGCGAATGAAATCGCGAGCAGGTGTCCACCGAAGCTCGGGCCCGCGTCGGAGACGAAGGACAGCTCGATCAGCATCGCTTCTTCCTTCTCCAGCCCGGCCCCGGAATCGAGATCCAGTTTCCAGGTCTGAAACCAGAGCGCGCCGTTCAACCGAGTCAGGAGTGCGTCGTCGAACATCAGGTCGTGCAGCCGATCGAGTGATTCGGTCCCCCTGCTGGCCTTGTCCAGGGCCACCATGTCGACTTCGCATCCGCCACCCTTGGTTTCGTCGGCAATCTTGTCGGGAGGTTGATCGTCGCAAAACTCGCGGTTGCCTCCGACCGTCGAAATCGGATTCGCAAACGACAGCATCGGCGCGAGCAGCAACACGAAAATCAGCGAACGCATGATCTCTCTCCTTGATGTGTGAGGCCGGCTCGATCGGAAGCGGCTTGCTTCATTACGAGGCGGGGCGGGATTCCCGAGCCGTACACACTAAGACGGAAACCGGAGCGAAACCGGATCACCGCGCCCGAATCGCATCGCCGGTGACGGATGCCGTGACGGACGCGCAGGCAAAAGAAAACCCGGCAACTTGCGTTGCCGGGTTTGAGACGCGGGGAGAGAGACCGCGTGCCGGTTGCCCGGCGATTTGACCTGTTTGCTGACTTACTTGCGCTTGGCCGTGGTGGCCTTGACGACCTGCTCGGCCTCGGCCTGCGCCTTGGCGGTGGTCGACTCGATCTGGGACTTGGCGATCTCGGCGATCGCTTCGTTGGTCTTCAGCGTGCGGCCGAACACTTCCTGGCTGGTGCTGACGACGCGCTCAGCGTTCTCGCGGGCGACCTGCAGGCCCTTCGGCCACACGGCCTTCAGGCTGTCGAAATCGCGGGCGCCGGCAACTTCACCCAGGAAGGCGAAGGTGGCGTTGGCGTTCTCTTCGAACGCGGCGAGCTGCAGACCGAACACCTTTTCGGCGTTTTCGAGGGCCAGGCGGTTGACCTGGGCGGCGGTGTCGGCGAACTGGCGCGACACGGCAGTGAACTGCTCGTTGAACTGGTAGGACATGGCGGACTCCTGCTTGATGGGCCGGCAGGGATTGCCGGGAGTATGTTGCGGCGCAGCATAGCGCGGCTTTTGTTGCGGCGCAACAAATCCCAGTGAGCAGTGCCTGAATCGTTCAGGCGCCAGTGAATTCAATCAGTTAGGCAGGCCGGTAGCGGCATCCGGAGGTGCAGGTCTCGTGTACGACGACCTCGCTCAGCGCCGGTAGCGCGGGTTTCAGGTGCTCCCAGATCCAGATCGCGAGGCGCTCGCTGGTCGGGTTCTCCAGCCCCTCGATCTCATTGAGGTAGTGATGATCGAGTTGCTCGTAGAGCGGCCGGAACGCCGCCTTGATGTCGCCGAAATCCATCACCCACCCGGTCTCGGCACCGGGCTCGCCCGAGACGTGCAGTTCGATGCGGAACGAGTGCCCGTGCAGGCGCGCGCACTTGTGACCGGGCGGCACGTTTGGCAGCCGGTGAGCGGCTTCGATGGTGAAGGTCTTGAAGATGTCCATGGCAGGACGACAGGCGAATGGTGGCTATGGGTGGACTCGAACCACCGACCCCAGCATTATGAGTGCTGTGCTCTAACCGGCTGAGCTACATAGCCATCGGCCGCGCGAGGTCGCGGCGAACCGCGAATTGTCCATGTCGCGCCGACCGGCGTCAATGCGCATCCAGGGATGCCGGCCTTCCAGAATGTGAACAGGCACATAGCTTGTCGCTTCACGCCAGGCATGGCAGAGTCGGGGCAGTGAAAGATTTGGAGTCCGCATCGTGATCGATCCGGACGGTTACAGACCCAATGTCGGCATCGTGCTGATGCACCCCGACGGTCGCGTCTTCTGGGCGCGGCGTGTCCGGCGCGACGGGTGGCAATTCCCGCAGGGCGGGATGAACACCGACGAGACGCCGCTGGAGGCGATGTACCGGGAGCTGCGCGAGGAAACCGGCCTGTTGCCGGAGCACGTGGCCGTGCTCGGGGTGACGCCGGGCTGGCTGCGCTATCGCCTGCCGCCGCGGGCCATCCGCCGCAATGACCGGATGATCTGCATCGGCCAGAAGCAGGTCTGGTTCCTGCTGCAGTTCACCGGCTGCGACACCGACCTGCGCCTGGACCTGACCGACAAGCCCGAGTTCGACCACTGGCGCTGGGTGGACTTCTGGTACCCGCTCGAGCACGTGGTGACGTTCAAGCGTGGCGTCTACGCCAGCGCCCTGCGCCACCTGGCGCCGTTCGCGCGCCAGATCGCCGGGGCACATGCCATCCCGAACGCCCAGATCGAGGCCTGGGCGCGGGCCGTCGGCCGGCATCGGTCACAGCGGTCCCGGCATCGTCCGGCGGGGAGCGCCAAGACCGGACAGAAACCGGACCCCGGCTCTGGCTGAAGCTTCAGTCACGTTAAGAATTGACAATCATTCTCATTGGTGGCGGAATGGGCGTCAGTTCCCAGGTGTCCCGAGCCCGCAACCGTGTACGTCTGTCTCTGCAATGGTGTGACCGAACGTGAAATCCGTCAGGCGGCCCAGGCCGGCTGCGGAAGCATGGCCGAACTCACGATGCGGACCGGTTGTGGCGCCACCTGTGGCAGCTGCGTGTCGATGGCATGTGAAATTCTCGACGAGACACGCAATGAGGCTCCGCGCACAGGCGGCAACGTCGTTCCCTTCCCGCTGGTGCTCAGCGCCGCCTGATCCCGATCGTGCGCGTCCCGTTAGTGCGTGTGTCCCGTTCGTGCGTGATGCGCACGATTCGCGTTTCGTCATGGTTTTTTTCATGGCGCTAGAGTGGCCGCGTCCCGGGTTTTGCAGAGGTCGGCCATGAAAGGCGACGCACAAGTCATCAAGTATCTCAACCAGGCGCTCTACAACGAGCTGACCGCGATCAACCAGTATTTCCTGCATTCGAAGATGCTGAAGAACTGGGGCCTGCACGAACTCGCCAAGCACGAGTACGAAGAATCGATCGACGAGATGAAGCATGCCGACAAGCTTGCCGATCGCATTCTCTTCCTCGAAGGGCTGCCGAACTTCCAGGCACTGGGCAAGCTGAAGGTCGGCGAGTCGCCGCGCGAGATCATCGAGTGCGACCTGGCGCTGGAGATGGAAGCGATCCCGCTGCTGCGCGAGGCCATCGCTTATTGCGAGAAGGTCAACGACTACGTCAGCCGCCGCCTGTTCAACGACATCCTCGACTCCGAGGAAGAGCACGTCGATTGGCTGGAGACGCAGCTCGACCTGATGCAGCGCGTCGGCGAGCAGAATTATCTGCAGCGCAAGATCGAGGATTGATTCTCTAGCGGGGCGGAGTTTGTCTGCCCCTGATTCGTCGTTCCCGCGAAGGCGGGAATGACGAGCGCGAGTGCCGGAATACTTCAGGCCGTCGCTTTGCGTTTCAGCGCCAGCAGTGCATGTTTCACACGCACGAATTCGGCCGCGACTCTCGCGACGTCTGCCTTCGCGTTCGGCAACGATTGCGTGCGCGCACCGAGTTCCACGTACTTGGTCGCATCCGAAAGCGGCACCGCGCCGAGGTTGGCGCTGGAGTTCTTCAGCGCATGCGCGGCATCGTATAGCCGCTGGAAATCCGGGCCGACAGCCGCCGCCTGCATCGTGCCGATCAATTGCGGCGCATCTTCGAGGAACAGATCGACCAGGCGATCGAATTCGCCGCCGAGCAGGCCGCGCAGGTCTTCGAGGATTTCGTTGTCGATGGCGGGTGCTAGCAAGGGACTCTCCGGTTGGCGAGTTTCCGGCTCGACAGAAGATGATGGTGTGGCGACGTCCACAGGGGACGGCAATGGAGCGGCGGAAGTATCGGCATCCTCGCCGGCCAGTCCGCTCAGCTTCGGATCGTTGATGTCGATGCGCACGTCGCTCGGCTGGATATCCGCATCGTCGAACGGAATGTCTTCAGGCGTCGTGTCGTCAGCGGCTTCGGGATTCCACCAGCGCTGCAGGCAGGCTTCGAGTTCGGCGCGTGTCACGGGCTTGGGCAGGTAGTCGTCCATGCCGGCGTCGAGGCACTTCTGGCGATCGCCGGCCATCGCGTTGGCGGTCATCGCGATGATCGGAAGATGCCTGCCGCCAACCGCGCGTTCGCGTTCGCGCCACTGGCGCGTGGCGGTGTAGCCGTCCATGACCGGCATCTGGCAGTCCATCAGCACGATGTCGTAAGGCGCTTCCGCCATCTTGGCGAGGGCGATCTCGCCATTGCCGGCGGTGTCGCTGCGGATGTCGAGCACGCTCAACAGGCGCTGCCCGACCATGAGATTGACCGGGTTGTCTTCCACCAGCAGGACACGGGCATCCTGCAGCGATGCCGCTGCCGCCTGCTTCGCGCATTCGTCGGCCGAAGCCTGTGCCGTTTCGGAAAAATCCAGCGCGGTCAGCGCATCGCGCAGATCGTCGTCGGGCGCATTGCGGCTGAGCAGGGTGGCGCTGCGACGCAGGTCGTCGCCGACCGGTTCGTCGCCGTAGAGGCAGACCAGATGCAGGCGCTTCGAAACGGTCTGCCGCGCCAGATAGCGCTGCAGCGCGGGCACGGTGTTGCGCATGCCGGCAAGATCGGCGAGCACGATCGAGTACGCCCAATCCGAGCCGAGGCTGATCGAGTTGCGCAGGCGGTCGATGGCTTCCTGCGTGGTCTCCACCGCGGCCACGCGCAATCCCCAGTTCGGCAGCAGCAGCGACAGGCGCAGACGCAGGCGCGGATCGGTGCTGAGCAGCAATACGCGCCCGCGATCGGCGGCGTCGGGCGCCGCGCCGGGAATGTCGCCCTGCGCCTTCAGCAGCGGCACTTCGAACCAGAACGCGGCGCCTTGTTTCGGCATGGATTCCACGCCGATGCGTCCGCCCATCAGGTCGACGATGCGCTTGCAGATCGCCAGTCCGAGTCCGGTGCCGCCGTACAGGCGCGTGGTCGAGGCATCGGCCTGGGTGAAGGCCTGGAACAGTCGCGCTTGTGCATCCTGGGCGATGCCGATGCCGGTGTCGCGCACTTCGAAATGCAGCAGGTGCTGCGCGCCGGTTTCGCCGATGCGGCGCACGCTCACCGTCACCGAGCCGCGTTCGGTGAATTTCACCGCGTTGCTCACCAGGTTGCTCAGCACCTGACGCAGCCGCACCGGATCGCCGCGTACCGGCAGTCGCACGGACGGATCGATCTGCAGGTGCAGTCGCAGCCCCTTGTTCTGTGCCGGGCGTTCCATCAGGCGAATCACGCCGTCGAGCACTTCGCGCAGATTGAAGCTGGTGGATTCGAGTTCGAGCTTGTCCGCTTCGAGCTTGGAGTAGTCGAGGATGTCGTCGACGATGCGCAGCATCTGCTGCGACGAGGTGTAGGCGGTGCGCACCAGTTCGATGTGGTCGGGCGCGAGCGGGGCGTGGATCAGCAGGTCGAGCATCGGCACGATGCCGTTGAGCGGCGTGCGGATCTCGTGGCTCATCGTGGCGAGGAATTCGTCCTTCGACATCAACGCGGATTCGGCCGCCTGCTTCGCATGGCGCAGTTCGCGTTCGAGCTGCGTGTGCCGTTCGAGTTCGCGTTGCAGCTCGTCGAGCCGGGCCGCGTCGCGGACCATGATCTCGTTCTGCAGTTCGCGTTCGGCATGCTCGCGTTCGCGCGT
Organism: Luteimonas panaciterrae; assembly: GCF_020511115.1. GTDB lineage: Bacteria > Pseudomonadota > Gammaproteobacteria > Xanthomonadales > Xanthomonadaceae > Luteimonas > Luteimonas panaciterrae. The sequence continues at coordinate 619,234 of NZ_JAJAVH010000007.1, read as the reverse complement.
GGTCTTGATGCCGTAGGCGGCCGCGCCGGCGGCGATCAGCGTGAGCAGCAGCGCCAGGGCATGCCAGGCGCCGCCGATGCCGAAAAAACCCGGGAGCAGCAGCAATGCCGCGCCACCGGCCGCCGCGGGTGCCAGCCAAGTCGGGACCGGAGGCGGTGGCGATGCCCGGAAGTCCATGCGCAGGCGCTCAGAGGATCGAGTGCTGGAAGTCGAAATCGAGCGTGTCGGCGGCCTGCTGCACCAGGTTGCCCTGGATGTAGTCGACGCCGCTCACCCACAGCGTCGCCGCCGATTGTGGGTTCTCCACCTGCTGGCCGATCACCTGCAGGCCGAGCAGGTGCGCGCGCTCGATCGCCGCGCGCATTTCGTCGCGCAGCGGCACGTCGTCGAGGTGGCTGGAGTAGCGCGCCGACAGGCGCACGAAACTCAGCGGCAACTGCGCGAGCAGGGCATTGGCTTCGTCGCTGGCGCGATACTGGCCAAGGCACAGCTGCACGCCGGCGGTGACCATTGCGGCGCAGAATTCCTGCAATGCGATGGTGTGGATCAGTGCGTCGTCCTGGCGCACGTCGAGCACGAGCGAGCCGCTGTCGATGCCTTCCTCGCGCACCAGCGCGAGGAGCCAGTCGGCGTAACCACCGCGGCCCAGGCTGCGCGCCGATTGCGAGACGAACAGGCGCACGGGCTGCTTTTCGCGACTGCGCCGGCGCAAGACCGCGACGGCGAGCTGCATGACACGGCGATCGATTTCCTGCAGCGCGCCGGTCGCCTCGATGGCGGGCAGGATCTCGCCGGCGGTATGCAGCTGACCTTCACCGTCGCGCAGCCGCAGCAGCGTCTGGTATTGCGCCTCGCCGCCGCCGGCGACGGCGATGATCGGCTGATAGGCGAGTTCGAAGCCGTCATGCATCATCGCTTCGTGCACGAGGCGCATGCCGGCGCTGTCGGTGCCGCGTTCCTTCGCCGGTGGCACGTGCACGGCGATGCCCGCCGGCTGCGCGCGCGCGAGGCGCAGGGCCTGTTCGGCGGCGGCCAGTGCGCTGGTGGCATCCTCGAAACTGTGCGGCAGCGGGGTGTAGCCGATCAGGGCGCGCAGGCGGACGGATTCGTCGCCGATGGTGATGTCGCGGCGGCCGAGTTCGTCGCGCAGCGCGCGTGCGCGATCCAGCTGCGCGGCGGCGCCGGCATCGGGCGCGAGCACCAGGAACGAATTCTCGTTGAGACGCGCGACCGCGTTGTCGTCGGCGATGGCGGCGATGGCGCGCCCGGCTTCGATCAACGCCGCTTCGAGCGCGAAGTAGCCGTAGCGGTCGCGCAGCGTGGCGACGCCTTCGATCTCGACGAAATACAGCCCGCTCGGGGTCTGTGCGTGGATGGCGGCGTCCAGGCGCTGCAGCATCGCCGCGCGCGTGTACAGCCCAGTGAGCGGATGCCGGCCTTCGCCGTCGCGCTGGCGCTGCCAGGCACGCGCGCGACGCACGCGGCTGGCCACGGCGACGATCAGGTGGCGCGGCCGCACCGGCTTGGAGAGGACGTCATCGGCACCGGCCTGCAGCACTTCCAGCTGCTGGTCCGGATCGGTGTCGCCGGTGAGGATCACCACCGGCATCTGCGAGAAGGCGGGATCGGCGCGGATCGCGCTGGTGATCTCGATGCCACTGGTGCCGGGCATGTGCAGGTCGGTGAGCACCAGTTCGGGGCCGAACTCGCGCAGCGCCGCCAGGATCTCGGTGCCGGAGCCGATCACGCGCACGTCCATGCCGGCGCCGTTGAGCACGCTTTGCGCGAACAGGGCCTGGCTGCGGTCGTCCTCGATCAGCAGGACGCGATAGGGTGCTTCGCCTTCGGGTTCGACGGGCGGAGCGGCGCGTAGCGCGGGCGCGGATGCCGCTGCATCGTCGGTGGCAGCGTCGAGTGCCGGGAGCTGAGCCGGTGGCGCATCCGACACGCCCCAACGCCGCCAGTAGTGCGGCGGCGGGAATTCTGCGCGCGCGGCATGTTTGCGCTCTGCGTCGGCAGCAGCGGCCGTTGGCGTGACGGGCACGGGTCCTGATCCCCTGATCGGTCGTTGTCGCGATAGTGTGATACAGCCTACAGCATCGAACCACGCGGACAGGACGGGTTCGGCACCGCGATGGGCGCATTCATGTGCCTTGATGTGAGCGGCTGCCGTTCTTGGGCGTTTGTCATGGCCCCGGCGCCGAGCCCCAAAGGTCGGCCTCGCTAGGCGCGCGTCCCCGCCTCGACCGGCCGCTTCGGCGCGCGGCGGAACAGCTTGCGCCAGATCCACCACAGCAGCAGCGCGAACGAGAGGCTGACCGCGACCACGATCGCCAGCGCGATCCACGGATGCGCGAACGCCAGCGCCAGCCCACCGACCACCACGGCGTCCTCGGTCACCGAGGCGGTCCAGTTGCTGACCGGCTCGGGCGAGGTGTTCATCAGCGCCCGCGAGCCGGCCTTGATCACGTGACTGGTCAGGGCCACGCCGGCCCCGGTGGCGAGCATGCCGGCGCCCAGATGCCCGTCCGGCGACAGCGTGGCGGCGGCGAGGAAGGCGCCGGCCGGCACCCGCAGCAGGGTGTGCAGGAGGTCCCAGCCGGAATCGACGCCCGGAATCTTGTCAGCGAAGAACTCTGCCAGCGCCAGCACCCCGGATACGCCGAGCACCCAGGGCGAGCTGGTGACTTCCAGCGCCTGCGGCAGGTCGAGCCAGCCGAAATAGCCGGCGATGCCGATCCCGAACACGGTGAGATAGACACGGATGCCGGCCAGCCATGCCAGCAGCACGCCGATCGCGAACAGATGGGCTTCCGACATCGCAGCTCTCCCTAGGCCCCAGTGTGGCGATGCAAAAATGCGTGCGCGCAGATTAGCGCAGCCTGAGTGGCTACCGCGCTCCCTGCCGGATGCAGGTTGACGCCGGTTCGGGCTGCTCGCTATACCGGTGTGATGTCAGAAACTGAACAACCCGCGGCCGGGACGCAGACGCCCGCCGCCGCCGCTCCCCCCGCGCAACCGGCGCCCGCTCCGGCCGCCAAGAAGCGGCGCCTGAAGCCCTGGCACTGGGGCGCGATCGTGATCCTCTCCTTGCTGTTCGGCTTCTGGGGCCTGTGGCGGGTGTTCGTGCCGGCGGCGGGCGATCCGCGCGCGCGCCTGCGCGAGCAGCAGGCGCAGATCGAGACCCTGCAGCAGCAGGTGGCCACGCTGACCCGCTCCGACCAGATCAGCCGTGACGCCAACCGCGACCTGCAGGGCACGCTGGCCGAACGCGACGAGGAGATTTCCGGCCTGCGTGCCGATGTCGCCTTCTACGAGCGCTTCGTCGGCGCCACCGGGCAGCGGCGCGGGCTCACCGTGCACGAGCTGCAATTGCAGCCGCAAAGCGACGTCGCCTGGCATTTCACCGCCACCCTGACCCAGAACCTCAACCGCGGCGCGGTCAGCAGCGGCAACGTGGCCCTGTCGGTGGAAGGCACGCGCGAGGGCAAGCTGCAGCGCCTGGGCTGGGCCGATCTCCGTCAGCAACCGAACGCGCCCGGAGTTGCCTATTCGTTCAAGTATTTCCAGCAGGTCGAGGGCGACATCGTGCTGCCGCCCGGCTTCAAGCCGCTGCGCGTGAGCGTGCGGCTCGATCCGCAGGGCGGTTCGGCGGTCGAACAGTCGTTCCCGTGGACCGAGGCGGCCGCCGAAGCCGCCGCGACCGAGCGTTCCGCCACCGGAACTTGAAGCGGCACCCTCGGCGCCCCATCCTGTAGGCATGGAAGCGACCACCCCCAACATGCCCGCCGCGCCCGGCTACCAATCGCTGGAGCGTCCGCTCGACTTCACCCCCTCGGCCGCGGCCAAGGTGCGCGAGCTGATCGCCGAGGAAGGCAATCCGGCGCTCAAGCTGCGCGTCTACATCCAGGGCGGCGGCTGCTCCGGCTTCCAGTACGGCTTCGAGTTCGACGAGCAACAGGGCGAGGACGACCTCGCCATCGACACCGACGGCGTGACGCTGCTGGTCGATCCGCTCAGCCTGCAATATCTGATGGGCGCTTCCGTCGACTACGTCGAGAGCCTGCACGGCGCGCAGTTCACGATCCGCAATCCGAACGCGAAATCGACCTGCGGCTGCGGGTCCTCGTTCACCGTCTAACGGCCGCTCCTGCGCGGGCTTCTACTGGCAGATTCGAGCCGACGATCGCCCATGACGCAACAGCCCAACGCCACTACCTACGCCTTCGTCGAAGGCGCGCTCGACCGTGCCGAACACCTGCGCCGCGATGCCGATGCGCTGGTGGCGCTGTGGTCGCGCGCTCAACTGCTCGCGATCGACGAGGAGGGCAGAGCCGGCGCCGATGCCGAAGGCGGAATGTTGGTGCTGCGCGGCGACGACTTCGCCGACATCGATCCGGCGCGCGCCTTGTTTCTGGGGCTGCAGGGTGAGGACGCCTGGTTCGCGCTGCGCGCCGAGGAGATCATGCTCGAACTGGTGCAGCGCGTGGATCTGCGTACCGCGGCCGCGGCTTGGCCGGCACCGGCGGCGACCGCGTTCGCGCAAGCGCGCGCGCTGCTGCACTGGCGCGCACGGCATCGTCATTGCGGCGCCTGCGGCACCGCGCTGGATTTCGTGTCGGCGGGCTGGCTCGGACGCTGTCCGCAATGCGGGCTGGAACACTATCCGCGCACCGATCCGGCGGTGATCGTCGCCGTCAGCGATGGCGAGCGATTGCTGCTTGGCCGACAGGCGGCGTGGCCGCCGCGGCGCTATTCGACGCTGGCCGGCTTCGTCGAGCCGGGCGAATCGCTGGAACAGACGGTGGCGCGCGAAGTCTTCGAGGAAAGCCACGTGCGCGTGCGCAGTTGCCGCTATCTGGCCTCGCAGCCGTGGCCGTTCCCCTCGTCGCTGATGCTGGGCTTCCTGGCCGAGGCCGAGCCGGACGAGCCGGTGGTCGACGATGAACTCGAGGACGCACGCTGGTTCACCTTCGACGAGATCGATGCGGCGATCCGCGCCTCGGATTCGCGCCAGCGCGGAGAGGAGGTGCCCTTGCTGCTGTCGCCCTCGATTTCGATCTCGCGCTGGCTGATCGACCGCTGGCACGCGGAGATGCGCGCCCGCCGCTGACCGCGATGCAGGCCGTCGCGCCGGTGCATTAAACTCGGGCCATGTTCGTCACCCTCATCGCCACCGTCGTCGCCCTCGCGCTTGGCCATCTCGCGCCGTCGCTGGCGCCCGCCGTCCGCCATTACGGCTGGTACCACGCCTGGACGCGCTGGCTGGATTCGAAATTCCCGCAGGAGAGCTTCTGGCGCAGCCAGTACGGCATCGTGCTGGCGCTGCTGCCGCCGTTGCTGCTGGTGCTGTTCTTCCAGTTCGCGCTCGACGACGGCCCGGTACTGGGGCTGGCGGCGATCCTGTTCGGCATCGCCGTGCTGTTCTACACCTGGGGGCCGAGCGATCTCGATCGCGAGGTCGATGCGATCGCCGAGGCGCGCGATCCGGTGGCTCGCCACAATGCGGCCTCGCATTTGTGGCCGCCGGGCGAGCCGGTATCGCTGGATGGTCCGTCACTGGTGGGCGCCGTCTTCCGCAACGCCAAGCAGCGTTGGTTCGGGGTGTTGTTCTGGTTCATGCTGCTCGGGCCGGTGGGCGCATTGCTGTATCGCCTCACCGCGATCACCGCCGAAGGCGACGGTACGCATGTCTTGCCGCCGGAGACCGTTGCCGGCGCGCGTACCTTGCTCGCCATCCTCGATTGGCCGGTGGCGCAGGTGATGACGCTGGCGATGGCGCTGGTGGGGAATTTCGACTCCGTCTTCGGTGCCTGGAAGGAAGCCGGTGGCGCCTCGTTCTCGCTGGATGCCGGGTTTCTGGAAGCGGCGGCGCGAGCCAGTGTGAAGAGCGAGCTTGCGGAAGAGGCGGCGGATGAGACCGAGTCCGGCGTGGTGGCCAAGTCGGCCGCGCTGGTGGCCGGGGTGTCGGAGTTGCCGGAATTGCGGGATGCGATGAGTTTGGTTTGGCGGGTGTTGTTGGTGTGGTTGGCGGTGTTGGCGGTGTTTGTGATCGGGGGATGGGTGAGCTGAAGAGGTTCGTCATTCCCGCGTAGGCGGGAATCCATGGACGTTGCCTTGGCTCGTCATCCCAGCGGAAGCTGGGATCCATTTTGATGTTGCTGTTGCTCGTCATTCCGGCGGTTTTTAACAGCCGGATGGCTGGTCAAGCCGGAATCCAGCGTCTTTGCTTTTAGGCTGTTGCCTTTGAAGAGCAAAAGCGTTTCGTCCGCTGCGCGGCCGAGTTCATTTCTTTTGGTAAGCCCCAAAAGAAACGAACCAAAGAAAAACGCTTTTCCCGACAAAGCAGCCCCACCGCATCACTGCTATCGGGATTTTTCGACTCGCCATCCTGGCTCGGTCGAAAAACGGCGCACATCCCTGTGCGCCACCCTCCGGGTCTCCGGATGTGGCGGCGACTCAAAGATTTTTTAGAAGCAAGCTGCAACAGCTAGTGATTGCTGTTAATTCGGCGCTAGCAAAGTAAAGGGCCACCACGGCAGATTGCGTGCGACCCAGTACGTCGGCAACAGAATCAACCAAAGCTTCGGCTCCGACAGTAGCGCGACTAGCGGGTGCAGCCAGCGTGGGCGCCAGCCGAATTTCCAGGCGGTGAGCAGGGGCGAGATCGCCAGTAGCGTCATGGCCAGTGGATTCATCGAGAACGCGTGTGCGATGTCGCCATGCACGAGGGCGTGCAGTGCGCGCGTGATGCCGCAGCCGATGCACCAGTAGCCGGTCAGTTCGTGGAACACGCACGGGGGGAAGATGCCCGGGACGTTCGGATCGAAATTGCGCAGCACCCAAATGCCGACGGCGGCGGTTCCCACCGCCGCCGTCGCCAGGGTTGCTTGCAGTGGACGCGATGCGATCACTGCTGCATGGATTGCATCTGGCGCATCCACTCCTGGTAGGCCGCCGGGCCACCCGTCGCGTAGAAGTAGACGTTGATCAGCAGGCCGATGATCGCCAGTGCCGTCGCGACCCAGCACCAGGTCTTGGCGTTCTTCGAGGCGCGCTGCGCGGCTTCGAGGTTGCCCTGCGCGAGCAGGCCGTTGACCTTGCTGGAGAAGACGATGGCGACGATGCCGAGCAGGCCCAGCGGGCAGCACAGGCAGGCGCCCAGGACCGTCGAGATGATCGACCAGGCGAGGTAGTTCGGCACGCTCCCCGGCGGTAGCGGCGCGGCGGCGCCAAAGGATTGCCCGGGAGCGGGCGGAGGTGAGGGCGGCAGGCTGCTCATGGTCGATCTCCGTTATCGATGAATGGAATAAGGCAGGGGATCGAATGGGCGCCGGTCCTCGACCTGGCGCTCCGCCGCTTGGATGTCCCCTGCGCTTAGCCTAACCGAGCGCGGCGCCTAGGCAAAGTTACCCGATCGGACGTCGCGCATCCGCGCGACGGACTCATGCCGCATCGCCGCGCAAGGCGCGCACCGCTGTTTCCAAGCTTTCCGCGGTCGCCGTATGGCCGTCCACGGGGGCTGCCACGGCGACCTCGATGTGCGCGCGGAAGCGCCGCGGCACGCGCATGCGACCCAGGCGAGTGTCGCGGCGGCTCCACATGCTGGCCCACATGCCGCGCAACGCCATCGGGACCACCGGAACGGGGCGCCCGCTTTCATAGGTGCGCTCCAGGATGCGTTCCACGCCTGATTTGAACGGCGCGATCCCGCCGTCCTTGGTCAACGCGCCTTCCGGGAAGATGCCGACCAACTGCCCGTCCGCCAATGCCGCGTCGATCTCGTCGAACGCGCGTTGCATCAGCTCCGGATTCTCCTTGGCGCCGGCGATCGGGATCGCCTTGGCCTGCTTGAAGATCCAGCTCATCACCGGGATGTTGAAGATCTTGTAATACATGACGAAGCGCACCGGTCGCGGGATCGCCGCCGACAGGATCAACGCGTCCATGTAACTCACGTGGTTGCAGACCAGCAACGTGGGGCCTTCATCGGGCACGTTCTTCTCGATGCCGTGCAGGCGCAGCCGGTAGAGCGCGCGCACCAGCACCCAGCTCAGGAAGCGCATCAGGAATTCGGGCACGAGCGTGAAGATGTAGATCGCCACCAGCGCGTTGGCGATCGCCAGTGCCAGGAACACCTGCGGGATGCTCAGCCCGGGCATGGCGATGCGGTGGCCGAACAGCGTCAGCTCCTTCATCTGCAGCGCGATGCCGAGCACCGCCGCCAGCACGATGAAGGCGGCGTTCTGGATGTTCATGCCGGCGATGACGCGCGAGATCTCGTCCTTCGGCGTGCGGCTCTGGATCAGCGCGAACAGCGGCACCACGAAGAAGCCGGTGAACAGGCCGATACCGACCAGGTCGATCATCAGGCGATAGGTGCCGGCCGTATGCAGGAAGCTGCTCAACGTCAGCCCGGTCACGGGCGGCGCACCGCTGCGCGCGAAATACAGATCGATCAGGAACGCGCTGATGCCGAACGCGCCCAGCGGCACCAGGCCGATTTCCACCGTGCGCCCGGAGAGCTTTTCGCACAACAGCGAACCCACGCCGGTGCCGACGGAGAACAGCGCCAGGCAGAACACATAGACCGTGGTATTGCTCGGCATCGCGCCGAGATTGACGACGGCGTAGCTTGGCAGCTGCGCGGTGAGCACGGTGCCGATGAACCAGAACCACGACACGCCCAGCACCGAATTGCGCACGGCGGTCTGCTTGCGGGTGAGTCCCCAGATCGCGATGGATTCCGGTATCGGATTCCAGTTGATCTTCAGACCCGGCGCGCCCGCATCCACCTGCGGGATCATGCGCGAGACGAGATTGCCGGTGATCGCGAGCAGGATGATCGCGACGGCCGCCACCACCGTGCCATGGCTGCCGGCGATGGTGAAGATCAGGCCGCCGAAGATCATGCCGACGAGGATGGAGATCGAGGTGCCCATCTCCACCAGGCCGTTGCCGCCGGTCAGCTCCTCGGGTTTCAGCACCGAGGGCAGAATCGAATACTTCACCGGCCCGAATAGCGTGGACTGCACGCCGGTGCAGAACAGCGCCACCAGCAGCAGCGGCATGTTCTGCAACAGGAAGCCAACAGCCGCCACCGACATGATCACGATTTCCATCATCGTGGTGACGCGGATCAGGCGCGACTTCTCCAGCTTCTCCGCGAACTGGCCGGCGATCGAGGAAAACAGGAAGTACGGCAGGATGAAGATGGCCGGCGCCAGATTGGCGTAGAGCGTGCGGTCGGCATCGGCGACGGCCAGATAGCCGAGCAGGCCGATGATGGCCTGCCGGTACACGTTGTCGTTGAACGCGCCGAGCGCCTGGACGGAAAAGAAGGGCAGGAAGCGGCGTTGCCGCAGCAGTTCGAACTGGTTGTGTGCCATGCGGCCTCCGCGCAATTGCGCGCAAGCCTAACGGAATCCGTTGTTTCCTGCGCGGCTACCCCTGGCGTATGGCGCAGGGGGCGCGGTCATGCTTGTTCGCGTTCGATCGCCCGCCAGCCGATGTCGTGCCGGTGGAATTCACCCGGCCACGAAATGCCCGCCACCTCCGCGTACGCGCGCTTCTGCGCCTCGGCGACCGTCTCGCCCAGCGCACAGACGCACAGCACGCGCCCGCCGGTGGTGACGACGCTGCCGTCGGCCAGCTTGGTGCCGGCGTGGAAGACTTTGGTGTCGGCCACGTCGGGCACGTCCCACTCGTTGATGGTGTCGCCGGTGCGCGGCGTGCCGGGATAGCCCGCCGCCGCCATCACCACGCCCAGCGACGGGCGCGCGTCCCACTCGGCCTCGGCATCGTGCAGGCGGCCGTCGATCGCCGCCTCGACCAGATCGAGCAGGTCCGAGCGCAGGCGCAGCATCACCGGCTGCGTTTCCGGATCGCCGAAGCGCACATTGAACTCGATCACCTTGGGCGCGCCCTGCTTGTCGATCATCAACCCGGCATAGAGGAAGCCGGTGAACGGCGCGCCGTCGGCGGCCATGCCGCGCACGGTCGGCATCACGACTTCGCGCATCACGCGCGCATGCACGTCCGGCGTCACTACCGGCGCGGGCGAGTACGCGCCCATGCCGCCGGTGTTCGGGCCGGTGTCGCCGTCGCCGACGCGCTTGTGGTCTTGCGACGTCGCCATCGGCAGTGCGGTCGTGCCGTCGACCATGGAGATGAAGCTGGCTTCCTCGCCGTCGAGGAATTCCTCGATCACCACGCGCGCGCCCGCGGCGCCGAAAGCATTGCCGTCGAGCATGTCGGTGATGGCGTTTTCCGCTTCTTCCAGCGTCATCGCCACGATCACGCCCTTGCCGGCGGCCAGGCCGTCCGCCTTGATCACGATGGGTGCGCCTTTCGTACGGACGTAGGCAAGGGCGGCGTCGACGTCTGTATGCACCGCGTAATGCGCGGTGGGAATGCCGTGTCGCGCCAGGAAGTCCTTGGCGAAAGCCTTGCTACCTTCCAACTGTGCGGCGGCGGCGGTCGGCCCGAAGATGCGCAGACCCTGTGCGCGGAAGCGATCGACCACGCCGGCCACGAGCGGGCCTTCCGGGCCGACGACAGTCAACGCCGCCGCCTCGCGCTTGGCCAGATCGATCAGCGCATCGAGATCGGTGGCCGCGACATCGACGTTGCGGCATTTGTCCTCACGCGCCGTGCCGGCGTTGCCGGGCGCGACGATCACTTCGCTGATGCGCGGGGATTGCGCCAGCTTCCATGCCAGAGCGTGCTCGCGACCGCCGGAACCGATGACGAGGATTTTCATGAGAAGAGTCCCTCAGCGATGGAGATAACTGACAGCTATGAACAAAAGAAAGATATGCCGGAGAAAACGAAGCCACAGGGACAGGCGCTCATTTCGCTCTGTAGTTTCCCAGCGATAACCCTTTCGGTTTGCTTTTTGAAGTATGCGATTAGTGCCCACAGGCCGGTCCTTAGGGGAAGCCGGTCCTTAAAATACATACAAGAAAAGGGATGTGTTGCAGATAATGCTGTGGATAACTTTCCGGACGTTCGAAGGTGCGTGGTAAGGCCCGCTACTTCTACCTTACAAAGCGTGAGAAGCACTGAAATTAGTGCCTGAAATGCCGTACACCGGTGAACACCATCGCCATGTCATGTTCATCCGCGGCGGCGATCACCTCGCCATCGCGCATCGAGCCGCCAGGCTGGATGACGGCACGGATGCCGACGCCGGCAGCCGCGTCGATGCCATCGCGGAACGGGAAGAAGGCATCGGATGCCATCACCGATCCCGCCACCGTCAGCCCCGCTTCCTCGGCCTTGAGGCCGGCGATCTTGGCGCTGACGACGCGGCTCATCTGTCCCGCGCCGATACCGATGGTGCGCTGATCCTTCGCATAGACGATCGCGTTGGACTTGACGAACTTGGCCACGCGCCAGGCAAACAGCAGTGTGTCGAGCTCGGCTTCGGAAGGCGCGCGTTTGGTCACGACCTTCAGTTCGTCGCGCGTCACTTCGCGGATGTCGGCGCTTTGCATCAGCAGGCCGGAGCCGACGCGCTTGACGTCGACATTGTTGCGGCCGTCGCCATGCGGGATGCGCAGCACGCGCACATTGGCCTTTTTCTTCGCGTAGTCCAGCGCGCCCGGCTCGTAGTCCGGTGCGATCAGCACTTCCACGAACTGGCGGTCGAGAATGACCTTCGCGGTCGCCGCATCCAGCGTGGTGTTGAAGGCGATGATGCCGCCGAACGCGGAGGTGGGATCGGTGACGTAGGCAAGTTCATAAGCATCGCCGCAAGCCGCGCCCGTCGCTACGCCGCAGGGGTTCGCGTGCTTGACGATCACGCAGGCGGGTGCTTCGAATTGGCGCACGCATTCCCAGGCCGCGTCGGCGTCGGCGAGGTTGTTGTAGCTCAGTTCCTTGCCCTGCAGCTGCGTGAATGTGGCGAGCGTGCCGGGCACGGGATACAGGTCGCGATAGAACGCGCCCTGCTGGTGCGGATTCTCGCCGTAACGCAGGTCCATCACCTTGACGAAGGTGCCGTTCGCCTGCGCGGCGAACGTCGCGCGCGTGCCGTCGGCCCTTATGGAAAGTCCGCACAAGGATGTGTGGGCTTCTGTGGAGGGATCCACATACGACGAGAGATAGTGGCTGATGCAGGCATCGTACTGCGCGACGCGGTTGAAGGCGGCGACGGAGAGCGTGAAGCGTGTCTTCGCCGACAGTGTGCCGTCGCTCGCCTGCAGTTCCTCGAGCAGGCCGGCGTATTGCGCCGGATCGGTGGCCACCGCGACGCGCGCGTAGTTCTTCGCCGCGGCGCGCAGCATGGCCGGGCCGCCGATGTCGATGTTCTCGACGATCTCCTCGAGCGAGCTGTTCGGATTCGCGGAGACTTCCTCGAACGGATACAGGTTCAGCACCAGCAGGTCGATCGGCGCGATGCCGTGTTCGGCCATCACCGCATCGTCGGTGCCGGCGCGGCCGAGCAGGCCGCCGTGGATTTTCGGATGCAGCGTCTTGACGCGGCCGTCCATGATTTCGGGGAAGCCCGTGACTTCGGAGACGTCGCGCACCGGTATTCCGGCCTCGCGGATCGCCTTGGCGGTGCCGCCGGTGGAGAGCAGTTCCACGTTGCGCGCGGCGAGCGCGCGGGCGAGATCGATCAGTCCGGTCTTGTCGGACACGGACAGCAGCGCCCGGCGGATGGGCAGACGGTCGTTGGACATGTGGGGTGGGGGACGGCGGCGAGGCCGCAAATTATAGAGGAGCCGGGCTGGGGTGGCCCGGATGGGCCTTCCCGTGGCTCGTTATTCGCCGAAGGTGGGAATGACGCGCAAAAGCATTGCCGAGGCGCGGAGTCAGTCCAAACCGTAATCGCGCAGCTTCTTGCGCAGCGTGGCGCGATGAATGCCGAGCATGCTGGCGGCGCGGCTCTGGTTGCCGTCGCAATGGTTCAGCACTTCTGTGAATAGCGGAATCTCGAGCTCGCGCAACGCGATCTCGTACAGATTGTCGGTATCGCTGCCGTTCAAGTCGCCGAGATAACGGCGCACCGAATTCGCGACGTGCTCGCGCAGCGGCGCGCGGGCACCGATGCGGCTGGCGTTGTCGGAGCGTTCGGCGTTCAAATCGGCTTCCCGTGAATCTTCGCACCCGCCGTTCGCGACGGGGGGACGAGTCTAGCGCGCCCGAGGCGGGGACGCCAATGTGATCTGCGTCAGAGCGTAAGCGTCGATTACTGCAATGCGAAATCGAAAGCCACGCTGCGCGCCGCCGGTTCGACGACGTCCATGGCGATGGATGCGGTCTGACCGCTGGCGAGCAATGATTGTTGCGGTGCGGCGCCGAGATACTCGCGCACGGTGAATACGCGCGCGGCGACCGGATTGCCGTCGATGTCCGACAAGATGAGCTGCAGACGCGGCCAAGGCTGCGCCCAGCGCGCATCGTTGCGGAACGTGGCGGTGACGCGCAGAACGCCGGATTTCTTCGGATGCGCCTGCACGTCGCGATCGATCAATACGAAAGCGGCGGGCTCGCGCCATGGCGGCAGCGAGCAGCGCAACACGTTGCAGACCGCGGCGACGACCGGACGCCAGCCTGCATCCGCCGCGAGGCGGTTGCGATCGGCCAGAAGCAATTGCAATGCCAACAGCAGTGCGAGCGCGGCGATGGCGGCTGGCAATTTCCAGCCATGCGTGCCTTGCGCTGTTCCCGGCATGTCGACGGAACGCACGAAACTGGGCGCGGATTTTGCTTGTGTTTTTGCTTCTTTGCCGCGTGTCGGTTGTGTTGCCGGAACTGATGCGGCTACGGGCGCGGGTTTGTCGTCATCCGGCGGCGATTGTGCCGGCTGTGTGGGTTCGGGCGCGGGAGCGATGTCGTCGATCGTTTCGTTGTCGGAAGTCGCTGCGACGGCAGTCGCAGTGACAGCACCGGCGACTTCATCGTTCGTTTCGGCGACATCGGCGGCGACGGCATTCGCGGTTGCCGCCTCCACTCCCGGCGACGGCGTTTTCAGGAAGTTGGAGAAGTTATGCAGGAACGATTTCGACGCCGGCGCGCTGGGTGGCGTGGCAGGCGCGGTGCCCGGCAGGGTGACGACGAGAGCGGCATCCTGCGAAGCGGTGTTCGGGGTGGTGTCGGGTTTCGGCGCCGGATTTTCCGTCGTTGCCTTCGACTGTCCGGTCGGTGGGGGCGTGCCCGCATCTGGTTGCGTCGCTTCGGCCGCCGTCACGCTTTCGGGTGCTTCGCGCAGGCGCGCGGAGCAGCGCGGGCAGCGCTCGGGCGGTTGGCCGGTCGCCAGGTCGGTGGCGACCAGGGCGCGGCATTGCGGGCAGTTGATGAACATGGGGCGGTTATTCAATCACAGCCGGCGCACCGCGGGATCATGCGGGCTAAAGATCAAGCGACTTGAGATCAGGTCGCGCGGCGCACGCCGTCGATGCGTACCCAGTCTCCGTCGATGCTGACGTACAGGTCGTCGAACCAGGCGGCGTAGCGTTGCAGCAGCGCGTCCTGCTGGCCGTCGAGGATGCCGGACAAGGCGATGTGCCCGCCGGGCGCGACGCGCGCGGCCAGGAGGTCGGCCAGTGCGTCCAGCGCGGAGGCGAGGATGTTGGCGACGACGATCGGGTATGTCGCCGCGGGCGGTTCGTCTTGCGGCAGATGCACCGTGAGCGCGTCGCCGACGCCATTGCGTTCGGCGTTGTCGTGCGTGGCGATCAGCGCCTGCGGATCGTTGTCGACGCCGACCGCCTTCGCCGCGCCCAGTTTCAGCGCCGCCAGCGCCAGGATGCCGCTGCCGCAGCCGAAATCGAGGATGGTCTGGCCCTGTAGCCGGCCATCCGCGGCCAGTGCATCGAACCAGCGCAGGCACAACGCCGTGGTCGGATGCGTGCCGGAGCCGAAGGCGAGGCCGGGATCGAGGCGCACCACCGCGGCCTCGGGCGTTTGCGCTTCCGTTGGCACATCGCAATTCCACGGCACGATCCAGACGCGTTCGCCGAAGCGTAGCGGCACGTACTGGTCCATCCAGGCACGTTCCCAGTCCTGATCCTCGACGCTGCGGAAACCCGCCTGCGTCCAGTCCAGTTCGGGATCGAAGGCTTCCAGCGCGGCGAGCAGCAGCAGGGCATCGGCATCGTGCGGAAACAGCGCGGTCAGCGTGATCGAATCCCACAACGGCGTCTCGCCGACGCCGGGTTCGAGGATGGCGTGCTCGTTCGAGGTGTCCGCATCGGCGTCGAGCATCGTCACCGCCAGCGCGCCGACGTCGTCGAGCGCGCGTTCGTAGCGGGGTTGTTCGGATTCGCGGCAGCGGAGGCTGAGTTCTAGAAACGGCATCCGCTCAGGTTAACCGGGAGCCGCGACCGTTAACAGCCTCAACTGCCTGTCTTAGGCGCCCGGCACCAGCGTCGCGACCGTGTATTGGCGCGGGGTCGCCGCGTTGTTCGCCGACAAGGTCGCCGTGCCCGCGACCGGCGCCTTCGGCGACGTGAACGAGAACGCGTACAACGTGCCCCACCACAAGGTGCTGGCGGTGCCGCTGACGTTGCTCCACTTCAGGCTGCCGCCGCTGTTGGAGAACGACCAGTTGTTGCCGGCGCTCAAATCGCCGTCGCGGAACAGCAGGTCGGTCGCCTGCGCGGCGCTGGCGGTGGACAGCGCGAAGCTGTCGAAGCCCTGGTTGGAGATGATGCGCAGGTTCGGTTCCGTGCCGGAGGTCTGCGCGAAGGTGAAATCGAAGTTCATCACCGCGTAGTGATAACGCCAGTAGCCGTTACCGAGATTGAATGCCTTCACCGCCACCTTGGCGTGCGCACCGTCGACGACCAGTTCCTGATTCTTCTTGTTCGATGCCGGCAGTGCATCGGCGGCGAACCAATGATCGATGGCGGCGCCGAGCTTCTCTTGGATCTCGTTGACGCTCCACGCACTGCCGGTCCATCGGTGCGTGATCTGCTTGGTGGACATCGAGTTGTAGATGTTGATGTCGCCGCGCGCGAGATACCAGGATTCGAACAGCCAGTTGGCGCCGTTGTTGCGGCTGGGCGCGATCTGCGATTCGTTGACGATCAGGCGCTGGTAGAAATTGTCCGTCGCCGGCGAGGCATTGGCGGTGCCGTCGCAGTTGGTGTCGAAGCTCGAACCGCAACGGCCCCATTGGCCAGTGGCGGGCAGAAGTTCCGAGCGCGGCGACAAGCCGTTGTTGCTGTCGTTGTGGCTGGTCGAGTATGTATCCATGCAGCCACGGCCGAGGATGTGGGAATCGTGGTCGTCGGTGTCTAGGCATTCGCCGTTGGTGGTGAGAAAGGCGTGCTTGATGCCGGAGCGACCGATCTGCTCGAGGCTGCCGTCGGGGTTGTAGCGGTACATGTTCCAGGTCAGGTACGGGTGCTGATCGTTGTTGTACGGCGCGAAATTGCCGGAGAACTTGCTGTACCAGGGAATGCCGGCGGTGTAGCGCGCGCTGCTGGTGCCGAGCGGATCGTTGGCGATCGTCGGTTGCAGGCTGCCGGCGTTGACGTTGTTCTTGAGCGTGGAGGAAGGCGTGAACACGACGCGGCCGCTGCCGTATTCGCCGGTGCAGCCGCTGCAGCGCGTGTACTGCACCGTGGTCTGCTGCATGAAGAGATCGTTCTGATAGGTGCCGCCGTCGGGCGCGGGATCGCCGGCCCAGTGGATGCCGCCGGCGAGCGCGGCGTTCGCCGTGCGAGCGCCGGTGGTCGAGCGCGCGGGCAATTGCAGCTGCACTTCACCGATCGTCCAGCCGGCGACTTCCGGCATGCCCAGGCGTTGCGCGAGGCGCCGGCTGATGCGCAGATCCGAAGTCGGAACGGACAGCGAACCGTCCTCTCGCAGTTCATGCATGATGCGATCGACCTGGAACCAGGCGATGCCGTCGGCACCGACGAGATCGAACGCCAGCGCGCTTCGATCCTTGCCGTTCTGCCTGGGCACGAGACGGAAGCCGCTCAGGTCGAGCTGTCCCTTGCGCAGCGCCAGCACGAAGCCGCCGCGCGCCTGCAACGATCCGCCGGAGAATTCCCGCACGTAGCCCGAGCGCACGCCGAAGCGCAGCGTCTGTGCCGGCTGCAGGGCGAAATGTTCGCTGTCATCTTTGCCCTGCGATGCGCCTGCGGCCGGTTGAATGCGGATGCCGAGGTCGCCCGCCAGTTCGCGATTCCAGCGGATGCCGACGTCACCGCCTTGGGTGATCGCCGACTCCGTCGCGGAGACGGTGGGCGTGATCGGCGCACTGCCGCGGACGAGCGCGTAGGCGGCGCCGGAGCCAATGGTCGCCAAGGTGGCGAGGAACAGGAGATTGCGGCGGAATGACATGTTGCGGTCCTCTCAACGTGGGTGAGTCCATGAGGGGCCGGGAGCATAAGGACGCCGGGATGAAGGTTTTCGTCACGTTTTGTATGTGACGAATGGCGTAGTTGCCGCGCAGGGTCACAATAGGGCGTGCAAGGTACTTCTTCCGCATGCGGCGGAAGGCATGTTCGAGCGTTCGCGGCGGTCATGATGGCGTTCTGGACGGCGCCATCGCGAAGATCATCGTTGTGGATGATCACGCACAGCCAATTGGTTTTCCCAGAAAAATCCGCGGCCTTGTCGAAGGCGATTCGCCGGATCAGTGCGTAACTTCACGCAAGGCGGAGATCGCCGAAGGCGCGTCGAATCCGTGCCGCGGCTTCGGGTGCGCGTGTGACGAGCAACGCGTCGAGTGCATGCAGGTCCTGCGTTGGTGCTTCCTTCTCGCGGACCTTGGATCGGGAACTCGAAGATCAGACGATCGAGAGCGATTTCTCCTTCCGCTCCGCCAGCCGCTTCTCGAGGTAGTGGATGTTCTGTCCGCCCTGCTGGAAGCCGCCGTCGGCGAGGATGCGCTGCTGCAGCGGGATGTTGGTCTTGATGCCGTCGACGACCATCTCGGAGAGCGCCACGCGCATGCGCGCGATCGCCTGCGCGCGCGTGGCGCCGTGGACGATGAGCTTGCCGATCATCGAATCGTAGTTCGGCGGCACGCGATAGCCTTCGTAGACGTGCGAATCCACGCGCACGCCGGGGCCGCCGGGGGCGTGGAAGTGCTGCACGAGGCCGGGCGAGGGCAGGAAGGTGTCCGGATCCTCGGCGTTGATGCGGCACTCGATGGCATGGCCGCTCAGCACAACGTCTTCCTGCTTGATCGACAGCTTGTGGCCGGCGGCGATCATCAACTGCTCGCGCACCAGATCGATGCCGGTGACCATCTCGGTGACTGGATGCTCCACCTGGATGCGGGTGTTCATCTCGATGAAGTAGAAGCGGCCGTTCTCGTAGAGGAACTCGAACGTGCCGGCGCCGCGATAGCCGATGCGGATGCAGGCTTCCACGCAGACGCGGCCGATCTCGGCGCGCTGTTCCGGCGTGATGCCGGGCGCGGGCGCTTCCTCCACTACTTTCTGGTGGCGGCGCTGCATCGAGCAGTCGCGTTCGCCGAGGTGGATGGCATTGCCCTGGCCGTCGGCCAGCACCTGGATCTCGACGTGGCGCGGGTTCTCGAGGAATTTTTCCATGTACACCATGTCGTTGCCGAACGCGGCCTTGGCTTCCGACTTGGTGGTGGCGATGGCGTTGTTGAGCGCGGCCTCGGTGTGCACCACGCGCATGCCGCGTCCGCCGCCGCCGCCGGCCGCCTTCACGATCACCGGATAGCCGATCTCGCGCGCGATCTTGACGTTGGTGGCCGCATCGTCGCCGAGGGGGCCGCCGCTGCCGGGCACGCAAGGCACGCCGGCGCTCTTCATGGCGCGGATCGCTTCGACCTTGTCGCCCATCAGGCGGATGGTGTCGGCCTTCGGGCCGATGAAGATGAAGCCGCTCTGCTCGACGCGTTCGGCGAAGTCGGCGTTCTCGCTGAGGAAGCCGTAGCCGGGATGGATCGCCTGTGCGTCGGTGACTTCCGCCGCGGCGATGAGCGCCGGCATGTTGAGGTAGCTCTCCGAGGAGGGCGCGGGGCCGATGCACACCGACTCGTCGGCCATCGCCACGTGCTTGAGGTTGCGATCGACGGTGGAATGCACCGCGACCGTGCGGATGCCCATGGCGTGGCAGGCGCGCAGGATGCGGAGCGCGATCTCGCCGCGGTTGGCGATTACTACCTTGTCAAGCATGTTTCATTTCCCATGTAGTCGTTCCGGCCCATCGGCATGGCCGATGGGCATTCGCGGGCTCGCGGCAGTGCCGCGCGAAATCCCCGCTCACCCAATCACGAACAGCGGCTGATCGAACTCGACCGGCTGTCCGCTCTCGCACTGAATGGCGAGCACGGTGCCGGAGACGTCGGCCTCGATGGGGTTGAACATCTTCATCGCCTCGATGATGCCGAGGGTATCGCCGGCCTTGACCGTGGCGCCGATGCTGACAAAGGCGGGCTTGTCAGGAGCAGGCGAGGCATAGAAGGTGCCGACCATCGGCGCGCGCACCACGTGGCCGGCCGGCAGTCCCGCATTGGGGTCGGCCGACTTGCTGCCGCCGGTGGCGGCTTCGGTGGGCGAGTGCATCGGCATCGGCGTCGCCGCAGGCGGTCCGGCATGGACGACGGTGGGCGCGGCGACCGCGTAGCCGCCCGGCTCCAACAAGCGCGAAGGCGCGCGCGCCAGGCGCACGGACTCCTCGCCTTCTTTGATTTCGATTTCCGACAGATTCGACTCTTCGAGCAGATCGATCAGCTTCTTGATTTTTCGCAGGTCCATGATGGCCTCGGTGGGTGAAGGGCCGCGCTCTGTCGATGCCCTATCGGCATCGACAGCGGACCTGAACGCCCGGCCATGGATGGCCGGGCCGGACGGCCCGCAAGTCACGGAGCCGCGCCATGGAGGGCGGCGGCATGGTTGGAGAGTAGGAAACGGACATCTTGATCGCGCGTCTACCTGTCAACTTTGCCAAGCCGCCCCATGGCGGCCTCCAGCGCGTAACGATAACTGTCCGCACCGAAGCCGCAGACCACGCCGACCGCGAGGTCGCTGAAGTAGCTGGTGCGCCGGAACGGCTCGCGGCTGTGCGGGTTGGACAGATGCACTTCGATGAACGGGATGGCCACCGCCGCCAGCGCGTCGCGCAAGGCGACCGAGGTGTGGGTGAAGGCGGCCGGGTTGATCAGGATGAAATCGGTGCCGTCCGCGCGGGCGGCCTGGACGCGATCGACCAGGACGGCCTCGGCGTTGGACTGCAGGCTCTCCAGCGCATGGCCGGCGGCGACGGCCTGGGCCCGGAGCCCGGCGTCGATCTCGGCGAGCGTGGCACGGCCGTAGACCTCCGGCTCGCGGGTGCCGAGCAGATTGAGGTTGGGGCCGTGCAGAACCAGCAGTTTGGCCATCGGAACCGGTTGTCGGGGGACGTCGAGACAGGCGCGCAGTCTGCGGGAAGTGGGGGATGCTGTCCAGATCGACGAAGTTTGTGGCGATTCGCGCGATTTAAGCGCTTGTTTGATTTTCGATCGCCATCCTTGGCGCGACAATCAAACTCCGGGTCGTCCGGCCCGGACATCCATGGCCGGACGTTCGCGAGCGCAGCCGATGCCGATAGGGCATCGGCTAATCGCGCTCACTCAGCCCAATCGTCGATCTCGCCCTTGCCGAACGGCCCGATGCGCTGCTTGAGCAGGCGACCGTCGGCAGAAACGAGCACCGAATAGGGCAGGACCCCCTTGGGATTGCCCAGGCGCACGCCGGCATCGGCGGGGCCGGCGGCGTCGACCAGGATCGGATAGGTCACCGGGACGCGGCCGAGGAAGTCGCGCACGGCGGCGGCCTCGTCCAGGGCGATACCGACCACTTGCGTACCGTTGTCGCCCTGTTGTGCATGGAAGCGTTGCAGTTCCGGCATTTCCTCGATGCAGGGACCGCACCAGCTGGCCCAGACGTTGATCAGCACGGGTCGGCCGGCATAGGCGGCGGGAACCTCGACCTTACGGCCATCGAGTGACGGCACGATGAAGCCCGCGATCGGTTCGCCGCGCTTGGCGATGCTGATGCCGGCCGGCACGGGCGGCGCGCTCGCGTCCATCGAGGATTGCAGGAGGCGCTGGCCGAGTTCGCTGCCGAGGAAGGGGCCGGGCCCGTTCATGGCGAGGCTGGCGATGGCGCCGAGCGTGCCCGCGGCCAGCGCCACGAGCACGATTTTCGTGCCCGAACGCATCACTTCGCCCCGTGCGCGCGCTGCACGCGCGCGACGAAGGCCTCGGCTTTTTCGAAACCCACCAGGCGCAGACCGCGCTTCTCGGTCGCATCCGCGAAGAACAACGTGCCCGGCGGTCCGATGATGCCGAAGCGCTTCATCAGCGCCTGGTCGACTTCGTCGTTGGCGGTGACGTCGGCCTTCAGCAGCACGAAGTCGGCCAGCGCCGACTGCACCGCGGGATCGGTGAAGGTGTACTTCTCCATTTCCTTGCACGATACGCACCAGTCGGCATAGAAGTCGAACATCAACGGCCTGCCGGCGGCTTGCGCGGCGGCGAGTTCGCGGTCGAGATCCTGCGTGGACTTGATGGTGCGGAAGGCAAGTTCGCGATGCTGCGCGCCGCCGCCGGGCGTGCCGATGAAAGGCGCGCCGGCCAGTGGTTGCAACGGATCGCGTCCGCCACTGAGCGCGCCGAGCAATTGCGCCGCGCCGAAGATCGCCAGCACCAACCCGGCGAAGCGGGCGAGCCAACGCACACGCTCGCTGTCGTGACGCGTGCCCGCGAACGCCCACGCCGCTGCCGCCAGCGCGATCAATCCGTACAGGGCGAGCGTCACCGGCTCGGGCAGGATGCGCGAGAGCATCCATGCGGCGAGCGCGAGAAACACGAAGCCGAAGACGCGCTGCACCGTCGTCATCCACGGCCCGCTGGTCGGCATGCCGCGACCGGCGGCCGCGCCGAAAGCGAGCAGCGGCACGCCCATGCCCATCGCCAGCAGGAATAGCGCGGTACCGCCAAGCACCGGATCGTGGGTCTGGCTGATGTAGAGCACGCTCGCCGCCAAGGGCGGAGCCACGCACGGACCGACGATCAACGCCGACAGCGCGCCCATCGCGGCGACGCCAAGCATCGAACCGCCGCGCTGCTTGTCGCTGATGTTGCCGAGCTTCGCGCGCAGCGACGCCGGCAGCTGCAGCTCGTAAAGGCCGAACGAGGACAGCGCCAGCGCCACGAACAGCAGGGCGAACAGGATGAGCACCCAGGGGGTCTGGAAGGCGGCCTGCAAATTCGCGCCGACGAGGCCCGCGATCACGCCGGCCACCGTGAACACCAGTGCATTGGCCAGCACGTAGACGAACGACAGCCACAGCGCGCGTGAGGTGCCCAGGCGCGTGCCCTGGCCCGCGATCAGGCCGGACAGGATCGGGATCATCGGCAGCACGCAGGGCGTGAAGGCGAGGCCGAGGCCGCCGAGGAAGAACCAGAGCAGCGTGAGCCAGCGATTGTCGCCGGCGAGGCCCGCCGCGAGTCTGACGTCCTCGGCTTGTTCGGCGCCGACGGCATCCTGCGCGTTCGTCTGCGTGGATGTTGTCGCGAGCTCTGGGGAAGCAGTCGCTGCTTCGGCGGATGACGATGCGACCGCAGTTGCCGCGGATGGATCATTGCTTGCGTCGGGCTGGCTCGTCGCGGTCGCGGATGCCGTCGGGATTTCTTCCGTAGCGGTGACGGTGCCCGCCGGCAACGCCACCGAAATCTTCCGCGTCATCAGCGGATAACAGATGCCCTCGTCCTGGCATCCCTGGAAACTCGCGGTGAGCACCACTTGTTGCGCGCCAGCCTTCGTGCGACGCAGCGGCAGCGGCACTTCGACCTGATTGAAATACACCACGACATTGCCGAAGTGCTCGTCGCGATGCAGTACGCCCTTCGGCCAGCGCGGCGCACCGAGCGTGATGCCGTCGGCGGCGAGCTTGAGCTGCGTCTTGTCGCGATACAGGTAATAGCCGCGTGCCGGCGTGAAGCGCAGCAGCAGCGTGTCGCCGCCATCGGCGATGGCTTCAAAGCCGAATGCCTGTTCCGGCGGCAAGGGCAGCGGATCGCTGCCGGCGACAGCGTCCGCGGCGGGAGTGAGCGGGCGGCGTCCGCCCAGCGCAGCGCCGAGCGCGGCGAAGCTGCCATCGCCCGTGTTGTTGGTTCCGGCGGTGTCGCTGGCGGCGTTCGAGGCCGCAGGCAGCGCGACGGTCAACGTGCGTGTCTGCGGCGGATAGCACACACCGGCATCGGCGCAGCCCTGGTAGCCGATCTTCAGCGCGATGCTGCCGCCATCTTTTATAGAGCCGCCGGCGGACACGACCGGCACATGACCCGTCAGCTGCTTGCGATAGGTTTCGACGCGCCCGAAGAACTCGTCCTCGTGCGGTTCGCCGTTCGGCACCGCGATCGCGCCGAGTTTGGCACCGTCGGTTGCCGAGACCTTGATGCGATGCCGGTAGAGGTAATAGCCGTCGGCGATTTTCCAGCTGAATTCGATGCGGCCGTCCTCGGTCGCCTTCGCCGTGAGCGCGAAGGCCTCGTCGACGGGCAGCAGATCCTTCTCGTCGATCGCGGCCCAGGCGGCGATCGGCAGCAGGGAGAGGGCAAGAGCGACCAGGGCGACAAAACGTCGCAAACGCCACGACATCGGCTTCAAATCTCGGCTCCGGAACGGGATATATGGCGGCCCGGCTGCAAGACGTCCGTGCGCGGCTCCACGCTTCGACCGTCGACGCGAGCGGGAGTTCGGCCGGAGGAAGGGCGAGGGCGGGGAATTGGCCGATTCGGAGCAGGCAAGTTCGGCATGATCGGGACGGGCGGGCCTGCAAGCCTACTCATGCGCCTGCCTGCTGTCATGAGCCGATGTTCCGGCCGGCGCCGGATTCGGGCGGTAGCGCCGGCCGTTCCGCGTGTGCTTCGGGATAGGACAGACGGGACATGACGGATGGCCTGAAAGGCTATGTGCGCTGACATCTCACGCTAATCGGCTCTCTCGCAGGCGATGCATGATCCAAACGCGCGATCGCATCCGATCGCGCGCCACCGCATCACGATGCCGCTGCTTCATGTCGATGCGTGGTGAATACCTAGTCAGGTCAAAAAAACAATTCGCAACATTGCCTCGGGAGGGCAACATGCATAGGCAAATCACAGCCTTGATCCTGCTGTTCGCGTCCTTGGTTTTTCCGGGAGGCGCGGCCGCGCGCCTGCCGGCGCCTTACGGCACCCTCTATCCCTTCACCCTCGTCGCCGCGACGAACTGGAACGGCGATCCCGCAGGCGCCAACGACTGGAATTGCAAACCCAGTGCCGAGCACCCGTATCCGGTGGTGCTGGTCAATTCGACCTTCCTCACCGCGTCGGTGAACTGGACCAGCGTCTCGCCCTATCTGCGCAATCGTGGCCATTGCGTGTTCGCCTTCAACTACGGGCGCCAGCCTCCGTATGACATCCCGCCGGGCATCAACGGCATCGGACCGGTGGCGGACAGTGCCCAGGAGACGAAGACCTTCATCGAGCGCGTGCTCGCCGCCACCGGTGCGCGGAAGGTGGACATCGTCGGCCATTCCCAGGGCGGTGTGTTGCCGCGATACGTGATGCAGCATCTTGGTGGCGCCGATGACGTGCACAGGATGGTGCTGCTGTCGTCGCCTTTCCGGATCGACGCCGCCGGATTCGGTGATGAGTACGAGGACCTGCTGTATCGTCTGCTCAAGCTGGTGCGGCCCGAGGCCTATCAACTGCTGGCGGACATCGCGCCGATTCCCTCGCTCGTTGAAATCTTCACGCCTTATTTCTGGGATTCGCTCAATGCCGTCGATCACGGCCTCGCGCATCAGGTCGACTTCGTGCAGATCACCTCGAAGTGGGACGAGATGTATCTGCTCGCCGGCACCACGCCGCCCGTTGGCGCGAGCAATGCGCGTACCTACTACGTGCAAGACGCGCAGTTGGGGGAATGGGTGCCGTGCCTGGCGGATTTCTCCACGCATTTCGCCATTCCCTACACGCGCAGGGCGGTCGCGATGATCGGCAACGCGCTCGATCCGGCGCATGCGGTGGACCCGCCTTGCGACGTGGTGCCGTTCTACAGTCCTTGAATCCGTGGCGGCGCCGGCCACGGCCGGCGCCGCATCAGGCATCACGATTCGGGCGTCGTTTCCGCGCGCACCCAGTCCAGATACGCCGGCAATCCGCTCGCGGCTTCGATCGCGACGACTTCGGGTAATTCGTAGGGATGCAGCGCGCGAATGCGGGTGGTGAGCGCATCCATGCGCGCTTCCACCGTCTTGATGATCAGTTGTACTTCACTGGCGCGCTCGATCGCGCCCTGCCAGCGATACACGGAATCAATGGCAGGCAAGATGTTCACGCACGCCGCCAGCCGCTCGCCGACCAGCGCCTCGGCGATGCGCGATGCACTGTCGTTGTCGGGGCAGGTGCAGAACACGATGCGTATGTCGGACATGGCGCGCCTCTTGAAGAGCAGCACGGTTCTAGAACAGCGTGAGTCTAGCGAACCCGAACCCTCGGCATGGAACAGTGTGTTCAGTGTCACACGCCCGCGAATCGCTTTAATCGCGCGCCCCACACACCCAGATACCGCGGCGTGATCCTCCTCCCCCATCGAGGCATCCGTGATTCGCAAGCTCATCGCCAGACAATGGCGACCGGCGGCGCTGCTGTTGCTTTTGCTGAGCTCCGCTTTGATCAGTCCCGCCGCCTTCGCGCAGTTCGAGGCCCACGGCGGCGTTTCCGTCACCACCGGCGGCGAGGCGACCAGCGTCGTCGCGGTGGCTTGGGTTCCCGAATGGCGCCGGTTCGAATACGCCACGCTGCGTGCCGAGGTCGGCGCGATGTACTTCGACGGCCGCCATGTGCGTGGCGACCGTGACCTCAACGAAGGTGTCACGGTCGGCTATCTCGGCGCGCGGCTCGAGTTCGACAGAGGCTGGCTGCTGGGATTCGGCGTCGGTGGGCAATCCGGTCATACCGACGCCTTGTCGGGCTCTCCGCAGTTCGTGAGCAGTGCGGGGTGGCGTCACGATCGCTTCTCGCTGATCGTGCGTCACGTCTCCAACGCCAGGCTGCACGAGCCGAATGGTGGCGAGACGATGCTGTTGGCCGGTTGGCGTTTCTGAAACGACGGCTTATGAAATGACGTTTCTGAAATTGCCTTTCTGAAACGCCTGTATCAGCCGCGCGCCGTCGCCGCGCCGAGGAGACGATCCCAGCGCGGCGGCGTGCCGATCGTTTCCTGCAGGAAATCGATGAAGACATCGACCTTGCGTGGCCGATACTCGCGACCGGGATAGACGGCGTAGATGCCGATCGGCACCAGATTCCAGTCCGGCAGCACTTCGCGCAGGCGGCCGTCGGCGAGCTCCTCCGCGACCGCGAAGGTGGCGCTCTGCAGGATGCCGTGGCCTTGCACCGCGGCGTCGACCAGCGGCATGCCGTAGTTCGACTTCAGGCGGCCGTGCACGGGCACGCGTATGGGCTCGGTGCCGCGATGGAAAGTCCAGGTCGAAGTCGCGTCGAAGAAGGTGTAGTGCAGGCAGTCGTGTTCGACCAGATCGCCCGGCGTCTTCGGCGTGCCGCGACGCTCCAGGTAGTCGGGCGCGGCGACCAGGATGCGTCGCGTGTCGGCGAGGCGCCGCGCGACCAGGCGCGAATCGGTCAACGCGCCGATGCGGATCGCCAGATCGAAGCCTTCACCGACCAGGTCGACGAGGCGATCGTCGAAGCGCGCGTCGACTTCGATGCCCGGCCATCGTTGCAGGAAGTCGGACAGATGCGGCATCACGTACAGCCGCCCGAAGTTCATCGGCAGCGACACGCGCAGTTCGCCGCGCGGCTGCGCCGACAGATCGCGCGCGCGTTCCGCGGCGGCGGCGATCTGTGCCAGCGCCGGCGCGATCTCGGCGTAGTAGTGGCGGCCGGGTTCGGTGAGGCTCAGCCGCCGCGTCGAGCGATGCAACAACTGGATGCCCAGCCGGGTTTCGAGCGTCCGCAGTCGGCGCGTCACCGCGCCGGTGGTGATGCCGAGCTGGCGCGCGGCCGCGGTGAAGCTCCCCTGCTGGAGGATCGTCTCGAAGGCTTCCAGTTCCGCGTACAGTCCGCCGAGCATTGTTGAGTTTTAAGCAATGATTATTTGATTTAATGATCGTATATCAGCGAATGATTCAATAATAGGCTGCGCACCTCACTTCCCGGAGGTCGCTCATGGATGCCTACGAACTCCAAGGCCATACCTTGGACAGTCTGCGCCGGCTGCTGCTGCCCACCCCGTCGCCGGGCCCCGGTGAGGTCGTGGTCCGGGTCGAGGCCGCCTCGGTCAATTACCGGGATTACGCGCTCGCCACCGGGCGTTATCAGTCGTCGCTGCCGCGGCCGTTCGTGCCCTTGTCGGACGGTGTCGGCCGGATCGAGGCGGTCGGGGAGGGCGTCGAGGATCTGCGCATCGGCGATCGCGTGGTCGGGCTGTATGCCACCGCGTGGCAGGACGGCCCTTTTCGTTCGGCCTATCACGCCAGCAAGCTCGGTGGCCCGCTCGATGGCTGGCTCGCGCAATACATCCGCCTGCCGGCGAACGCCGCGCTGCGGGCGCCGGAATTCCTGGATGTCGAACAGGTGTCGGTATTGCCGGTGTCCGGCCTGACCGCGTGGACGGCGCTGCGACGGTTGCAGCTGCGGCCCGGAGCGCATCTGCTGGTGCAAGGCACGGGAAGCGTCTCGCTGATGGCGCTGCAACTCGCCGTCGCCGACGGCATCGACGTGATCGCCACCACCAGCGACGAAGCGAAAGCAGAGTTGCTGCGCACGCTCGGCGCGCGCGCCGTGATCGACTACAAGCGCACGCCGGACCTGGCCGCGGTCGTGCGCGATCTGACGGATGGCCGCGGTGTCGACGGCATCGTCGATGTCGTCGGCGGTAATGCGCTGCTTGCTCTGCTCGATGCGGCGGCCGACAACGCGCATATCGCGATCGTCGGCTTCCTGCAGGGCTTCGAGGTCAACGGCAACCTGATCGCACCGATCATGTCGCGCCAGCTCAACGTGCACGGCGTCAGCGTCGGCGGCCGCCGCGATCTCGAGGATTTTCTCGCCGCGGTCGAACGGCATCGCATCGAGCCGGTGGTCGGCGCCGTGCATGGATTCGATGACGCCGTGGCGGCGATCGCCTCGATCGGCAGCAACCGTGCGATCGGCAAGCCAGTGATCCGGATGGATTGATCGCCGATGGAAAGCGATGACGCGATGCCTTCGCTATTTCACACATCACGACTTTTTTGTACGAGGAATTTGAATCATGGATCTGCAACTGACAGGACGCGCGGCATTGGTGACGGGTGCCAGTTCCGGTATCGGTGCCGGAGTGGCGCGCGTGCTGGCGGGCGAGGGCGTGCGTCTCGCGCTCACCGCACGCGACGTCGACGGCCTGCGGGACTTGGCGGATGAGCTGCGCGCGGCCGGTCATCCCGAGCCGGTTGTGCTGGAAGGTGATCTCACCGATCACGAACAGATCATTCGCGTGGCGGCACAGGCCCACGCGGCGCTCGGCTCGATCCACATCCTGGCCAACTGCGCGGGTGGTTCCCGGCCCACCGACTTCCAGAGCGACGAGACGGTCTGGGAGGAAGCCTTTGCCTTGAACTTCGCCTCGGCACGCCGTCTGACCCAGCTACTGCTCCCCGGCATGCTCGCCCACCGCTGGGGACGTGTGATCAATATCAGCGGTTCGATGGAGCCTCGCCGCCTCAATGCCGCCAGCGCCGCCAAAGGCGCCTTGCACCTGTGGTCCAAGGGGCTGTCCTGCGATGTGGCGTCCGAAGGAATCACGGTCAACTGCATCGCGCCGGGGCGGATCAGGAGCGCGCAGACCCTGGCTCGCCTGCATGCCACCGAAGCCGAGCGCCAGGAATTCATCGCGCGCAACATTCCGGCCGGCGATTTTGGCGATCCCGAAGACATCGGCCGCGTGGCCGCCTTCCTGGCTTCGCCCCTGGCCCACTACGTCACCGGGGCGGTCATCCCCGTCGACGGCGGCATGCACTACTTCGCCCATTGAGCCCGTGAGTGCGCCAGGACGGCATAGGACCATCCCGGCGTCGCCGACGACTCCCGCCCCTTGAAAAGCCGGGGCGCCCTCCTCATGTCAACGCCATCCCGGCCTCGCCGGGTTTTCTTGCCCGCGAGTTTGGCACTCGTCACATTCGACTGCTAAAATTTGCGTTTGTTTCGTCAATTTATTCTTTTCTTTCAATCATTTGCGAGGGTTGCAATGAATCTCAAGCCGCTCTACGACCGCGTGGTCGTGAAACCCGTTGAAGCCGACGAAGTCACCGCCGGTGGCATCCTCATCCCCGACAACGCCAAGGAAAAGCCGACCAAGGGCGAAGTGGTCGCCGTCGGTGAGGGCAAGGCGCTCGACAACGGCAGCCTGCGCGCCCCGAAGGTCAAGGTCGGTGACAAGGTCATCTACGGCCAGTACTCGGGCTCGTCCTACAAGCAGGACGGCGTCGAATACAAGATCGTGCGCGAAGACGACATCCTCGCCATCGTCGGCTGATCGCGCCGCGTCACACCCCAATTTCGAAATCTGAAAAATCCCCTGGAGTTTTGAACCATGGCTGCCAAAGAAATCCGTTTCGGTGAGGATGCGCGCGCGAAGATGGTGCGCGGCGTCAACGTGCTCGCCAACGCCGTCAAGGCCACCCTCGGCCCGAAGGGCCGCAACGTCGTGCTCGAGAAGAGCTTCGGCGCCCCGACCATCACCAAGGACGGCGTCTCCGTCGCCAAGGAAATCGAACTGGCCGACAAGTTCGAGAACATGGGCGCGCAGATGGTGAAGGAAGTCGCTTCCAAGACCTCCGACAACGCCGGTGACGGCACCACCACCGCCACCGTGCTGGCGCAGGCGCTGATCCGCGAAGGTTCCAAGGCGGTCGCCGCCGGCATGAACCCGATGGACCTCAAGCGCGGCATCGACAAGGCCGTCGTGGCCGCCGTCGAAGAGCTGAAGAAGCTCTCCAAGCCCACCGCCGACGACAAGGCCATTGCCCAGGTCGGCACGATCTCCGCCAACAGTGACGAGTCGATCGGCAACATCATCGCCGACGCGATGAAGAAGGTCGGCAAGGAAGGCGTGATCACCGTTGAGGAAGGTTCGGGCCTGGAAAACGAACTCGACGTCGTCGAGGGCATGCAATTCGACCGCGGCTACCTGTCCGCCTACTTCGTCAACAACCAGCAGTCGATGTCGGCCGAGCTGGATGACCCGTACATCCTGCTGCACGACAAGAAGATCTCCAACGTGCGCGACCTGCTGCCCGTCCTCGAGGGCGTGGCCAAGGCCGGCAAGCCGCTGCTGATCGTCGCCGAGGAAGTGGAAGGCGAAGCGCTGGCGACGCTGGTGGTCAACACCATCCGTGGCATCGTCAAGGTTTGCGCCGTCAAGGCGCCGGGCTTCGGCGACCGTCGCAAGGCGATGCTGGAAGACATGGCGATCCTCACCGGCGGCACCGTGATCTCCGAGGAAGTCGGCCTCTCGCTCGAGAAGGCGACCATCAAGGATCTCGGCCGCGCCAAGAAGATCCAGGTCAGCAAGGAAAACACCACGATCATCGACGGCGCCGGCGAAACCTCCGGCATCGAAGGCCGCATCAAGCAGATCAAGGCGCAGATCGAGGAAACCTCCTCCGACTACGACCGTGAGAAGCTGCAGGAGCGCGTGGCCAAGCTCGCCGGCGGCGTGGCGGTGATCAAGGTCGGCGCCTCGACCGAAATCGAAATGAAGGAAAAGAAGGCCCGCGTCGAAGACGCCCTGCACGCCACGCGTGCGGCGGTGGAAGAAGGCGTGGTCCCGGGTGGTGGCGTCGCGCTGATCCGCGCGCTGTCGGCCATCAGCGGCCTGAAGGGTGCCAACGAAGACCAGAACCACGGCATCCAGATCGCCCTGCGCGCGATGGAAGCGCCGCTGCGCGAGATCGTCACCAACGCCGGTGAAGAACCCTCCGTCATCCTCAACAAGGTGAAGGACGGCAGTGGCAACTTCGGCTACAACGCCGCCAACGGCGAGTTCGGCGACATGGTCGAGTTCGGCATCCTGGATCCGACCAAGGTCACCCGCACCGCGCTGCAGAACGCGTCCTCGATCGCCGGCCTGATGATCACCACCGAAGCGATGGTGGCCGAGCTGCCGAAGAAGGACGAGCCGGCGATGCCGGCCGGCGGTGGCATGGGCGGCATGGGCGGTATGGATTTCTAAGCCGCTGCTTCCCGCGAAGCACAAGAAAAGCCCCGCAGCGATGCGGGGCTTTTTTGTTGCCTGTGCCGTTTCCGAATCGAATTATTTGGCCGGGAACGGCAGGGTGACCTCGAACGTGATGCCATCCTCGTCGTGACCGGTCTCGCCGCGCTGCGAACTGAAATACAGGCGCCGCCCGTCCGGCGACAACGCCAGGCCGGTGACCTCGCTGTCGTCATGCCCGATCAGCCGCATCAGCGGCTGCGAGGTGCCGTCGTGCAATCGCAGCACGCCGATCTCGAGATTGCCCGAATCCTCGGCCACCAGGATGTCGCCCAGCGGCGAGACGATCAGGTTGTCCGGCTCGTCGATCGAATGCTTGCTCTTGTCGCCCACATTGCCGTCGTAGATCAGCTCTAGCGTCGAATGATGCGTGTCGTAGGCCCAGATGCGCTGATTGAACGAGGTAACGAAGTAGACGATGCCGTTGAAGAACCACATGCCCTCGGCCTTGGGGAAATGCTGGCCGGGCGGTGTGGTTCCCGCAGCGCGATAGCTGTCGCGCACGGCTCTCTGCGGTTGATTCGGTTCCAGCGCATCGACCCATTCCACCGGCTGCGGCGGTGTGTCGACCGTGATGCGCCCGGCCAGGTCGAGGGCGCTCGGATCGACATCGTCCGCGAACGTCTTGATCCGTAGCACCTGCAGTCGCCCGTCGCGCAACTTGGGGCGCACGCCACGGCCCGGCGGCCAATCGCGATGCGTGGGAACGAAGCGATAGACACGTCCGCCGCCACCGGAACCGGCATCCTCGGTCATGTACAGAACGCGCTGGAACGGATCGACCGCCACCGCTTCGTGTTCGAACAGGCCGAGCGCGGGCAGGCTGCGGCCGTCGGTGTCCGGATAGCGGCCCGGACGATGGCCGTTGGCGACGTAGGGATCGCATTCCCACACCAGGCCGCTGGCATGCTCCTCGCAGGACAGCCAGGTGTTCCAGGGCGTCGGACCGCCCGCGCAATTGACCGACGTGCCGAGCAGGATCGGATATGCATCGATCACCGTTCCGAAGCGATCGAAGCGCAGCGCGCCGACGCCGCCCGCGCCATCGTGCAGTTCGGCATTGCTCACATAGACCCAGCCACCGCCGCGCGTGGCGAAGGTGGCGCCGCCATCGGGCGCGCCGTGCCACGAATAGGTGCTGGCCGCGCTCGGGCGCTGGCTCGAACGCGCCACGACGCGCGCGTGGAACCCCCGCGGCAGCATCACGCCGTCGGCGTTGGGCGGCTGCAGTTCCGAGAATTTCGAGAAGGGGCTGAAACGGCCGCCGGGCCACGGCCAGTGGCCATGTCCGTGCCCGTGTTCGGGCTTCAAGACGGCGGCGGCGCTGTCGTCGGCGAGGAAGCTGCCGAGGCTGATCGCGCCGGCGGTAATGAAGGTTTGGCGCAGGAATTCGCGCCGGCGGGGCATATCGAGGGGGACAGGTGCGTTGAGAACAGGAGGGTTGGGTTGCCGAGACATGGGTGCTCCGGGCTGCCTGGGGGAAGGCTGACCGTATTCCGCAACCATGACAGTCGGGTGGCAGCACCCGTGCTCGTGAAGCCAATGTTTGTGAACGCCTCGGCGAGCGGAGGGCGAACTGTTCAATACGAAACCTCGCGATATGCGGGGCTTCGCTGTTCATGCTTTTAAGTGAACAGCGCTAGCTGTGCGTCCATACCTCGTGAGCGCGGCGGGATTGCCTGGCCGCCGCTGTGGTCGCGCGGGAAGACGCACGGAATGCCCGCGTGTCGAGGATTGATGATCGATCGTCCAGCATGTGCCGCATGGCCGCTGCAGCCCCTGTTTCTGGCTGCCGGCGCCGCCCGCCGCTATAGTGCCCGGCTTCCCATTCGATGCCTTCCATGACGCAGCCGGCACGCAATCCAGACGTCACTTCACGCACGATCGGGCTCGCCGCGGGCGGCACCGGCGGACACCTGTTCCCGGCGGAAGCGCTGGCGCGCGAACTGCTCGCGCGTGGGCACCAGGTGGTGATCTACACGGAGCGCCGCGGTGCCGCCTACACGAAGGCGCTGGAAGGGCTGCCCTACGTGGTGCTGCCCGCGCGCAGTCTGGCTGGCGGTTTGATCGGCAAGCTCGCCGCCGCGCTGACGATCGCACGCGCGGCCTGGCAGGCGCGGCGCGACATGAAGCGTCGAGGTGTCGCCTTGGTGGCCGGTTTCGGTGGTTATCCGAGCTTCGCGCCAGCAGTGGCGGCGAAGATCCGCGGCCTGCCGCTGCTGCTGCACGAACAGGCGACCCAACTCAGCATGGCGAACCGGCAGCTGCTGCGCTTCGCCGATGCGCTTGCCATCTCGTTTCCGCGTGTGTCCGGCGCCGGTGGCTTCGATGCCGCGAACATCGTCGAGACCGGCAATCCGGTGCGGCGCGACATCCTTGCCGCGCGCGCGCCGTATCCCGCGCTCTCGATGGAAACCCCATTGCATCTGCTGGTCGTCGGCGGTAGCCAGAGTGCGCGCGTCTTCGGCGAAACGGTACCGCCAGCGCTGTTGGCGTTGCCGGAGCAGATCCGTCGACGCTTGCACGTGTCGCTGCAATACAAAGGTGACGACACCGACGCCATCACTGCACGATTGCGCGAAGCAGGCGTGGAAGCCACGATCCGCCCGTTCTTCGAGGACATGGGCGCGCGTCTGGCGCAGGCGCATCTGGTCATCACGCGCGCGGGCGCGAGTACCGCCGCCGATCTGCTCACGGTCGGTCGTCCCGCGATCTTCGTGCCGATCCCGCAAGGTGGTTCGCGCGAAGAACAGCGCCGCAACGCCGAAACGATGGCCGCGGCCGGCGCCGGCTGGTGCGTGATGGAACCGGACCTCAGCGTCGAAGCCTTGACCGCGTTGCTGGCGGAACTGTTCGCCTCCGACACGAAACTCCCGCAAGCGGCCGCGGTGGCCAGCACGATGGCGCGTCCGCAAGCGGCGGCCAATCTGGCCGATCAGGTCGAGCGCATGCTGGCCGCGCGAGGTGCGAAATGAGCGAACAGACTTCCGACGTATTGATCATCGGCGGCGGCCATAACGGCCTGGTCTGTGCCGCTTATCTCGCCGCCGCCGGATTGCGCGTGCGCGTGCTGGAGCGGCGCGGCATCGTCGGCGGTGCCGCGGTCACCGAGGAATTCCATCCTGGATTCCGCAATTCGGTCGCCAGCTACACGGTCAGCCTGCTCAATCCGAAAGTGATCCGCGAACTGCGCCTAGCCGAACACGGTCTGCGCGTGGTGGAGCGGCCTTACGCGAATTTCCTGCCGCTGCCGGACGGGCGCGCGTTCCGTCTCGGCGGAGCCGGCACGCAGGCGGAGGTCGCGCGCTGGTCGCAGCGTGACGCGGAACGGTTGCCCGCGTACTACGACATGCTCGACCGCATCGTCGTCGTGCTGCGCGAGTTGATGACGCGCACGCCGCCGAACGTGAGCGATCGTTTCGTGCTCGCCGACTGGCTGTCCTCGTATGCGGTGGCGAAGCAGCTCAAGCATCTGGACATGCGCGGTCGCCGCGATCTGCTCGACCTGTTCACCAAGTCGGCAGGAGAAATGCTCGACCAGTGGTTCGAGTCCGAACCGCTGAAGGCCGTGCTCGGCTGGGATTCGGTGGTGGGCAATTTCGCCAGCCCGTACACGCCCGGCTCCGCCTACGTGTTGTTGCATCACGTCTTCGGCGAGGTCAACGGCAAGAGCGGCGTATGGGGACACGCCATCGGCGGCATGGGCGCGATCACGCAGGCGATGGCGAAGGAATGTGCCGCGCGCGGCGTCATCGTCGAAACCGATGCCGATGTGGCATCCGTGCTGGTCGAGAACGGTGGTGCGGTTGGCGCGAGGCTGGCGGATGGACGCGAATTCCGCGCCCGCACCGTCGTGTCCAATCTCAATCCGAAGCTGCTCTACACGAAGCTCGTCGAGCGCAACGCGCTCGACGACGACACCGCCGAGCGCATCGCGCGCTATCGCTGCGGATCGGGTACGTTCCGCATGAACGTCGCCTTGTCGGAATTGCCGGATTTCACCGCCGCGCCGGGAACACAGCTGCAACCGCACCACCAGAGTGGCATCCTGATCGGGCCGTCGCTGCGTTATTTCGAGCAGGCCTACTTCGACGCGAAATCGAAGCAATACAACGCCGGCTGGGCGCGTGCGCCGATCGTCGAAGTAGTGATCTCTTCCACGCTCGACGACACGCTCGCACCGGCTGGGCAGCATGTCGCCAGCCTGTTCTGCCAGCACGTGAGTCCGGAGTTGTCCGACAGCAGTGAAGTCGGCGGCGGCTGGGGCGCGCACCGCGACACCGTCGCGCAACTGATGATCGAAACCGTCGACGCCTACGCGCCGAATTTCAAGCGCAGCGTGCTGGGCTATGAAGCACTTTCGCCGCTGGATCTCGAACGGCGTTTCGGCCTGATCGGCGGCGATATCTTCCACGGTTCGCTCGGACTCGATCAGCTGTTCTCCGCGCGCCCGCTGCTCGGCCAGGGCAATTACCGTGGTGCCTTGCGCAGTCTCTACCTGTGCGGCTCCGGCACCCATCCCGGTGGTGGTGTCACCGGTTTGCCGGGACGCAACGCGGCGCGTGAAATCCTGCGCGATCTTGGACGCAGTCCGCGTCCAAGCTAAATCGCGGAGCGTTGACGTGATGATTCACGTTCCGCAGCCCCCATTCGCGGGGAGTGCTTCGCGCCCATAGCGGGCGCGATCACGCGCGAGCAGCTCGCACGCCGTGTCGGCATTCCCCGATGCGCGCGCGGCATCGATCGCCAGCTCGTAGGCACGCGGCGTCGGCCGATTGTCGAGATTCTGCCGCGCCAGTTGCCAGGCGCGCGTGTAATCCTGGCCGGGACCGAGATAGAACTCGGCCGCATGGTCGGCATAGGCGAGTGGCTGATCGCGCAGCAGTGCCTCGTAACCGGCGCGCGCGGCGTCGATCGCGCGATGGCCCTGCTCATGCTCGCCGGTGCCGACAAGGATGTCGCCGAGCAGTCCGAGCGCTTCGGGTTCCGGCGTGATGGCGAGTACGCGTCGCAACCTTGCCGCCGCAGCAGCATGATCGCCACGCGCGTATTCGATCTCGGCCATGTGGATGTTGGCCGTGGCGAATTGCGGAAGGTAGTGCAACGCTTGCACGTAGAAAATCTCACCACGCTCGGCATCGCCCGCCTGCTCCGACCACATCAATCCGCGTGCGAACGACAGCCACGCGTGCGGGAAGGGTGACGTGGTGTCGAGTTCGGCCTCGGCCCTGGCATAGAGCCTATCGGCTTCCTCATAGCGTCCCAGTTCCGCATAGGCGGCGGCGAGCATGGCGTATGAAGCATATCCGGGATGCGAAGTGGTCCGTGCGTGCAGAGATTCCACGGCCTCGCGCGCGTGTCCGGTCGCGATCTGGATCGCGGCGCGTGCATTGGCGACGGTTCCGGTGTCGGCGCCCATGCGTTCGGCTGCAGCGAGATCCGCGAGCGCCGAAGTGAAACGATGCGCGGCCGCACGGGCTTGCGCGCGGTGCAGAAGATCGGCGGCGGTCGTCGAGTGGGCTTCCGCCAGGACGGTCGCGCGTTGCAGCGCGTCGTGGTCGCCGAGGAATCGCGCGCGTTCGAGCAGCAAATCGACAACCGCCGCGTCGCTGCCCTGGCGAGCGATGAGATGGTCCAGATTGGCGATGGCGATCGCGCCGGCTGTCGTGGCGCGCATGGTTTCGGATGCGAGTGCCAGCGGGGCGACCAGTGTCAGCAGTCCGCCGAGAACGAGAGAGAAGGGATGCGTTTTCATGGAGAGGGCGCCGCCAGGAATGGGAATTCGGTGCTGGAGTGCGTCCGGTCGTCACGATCCACGCCGTCATCGACACCGCGCTCCTGGCCTGTCACCAGCAGGGAGCGATAGACGTCGATGGCGTCGTAGTTGGGTGTGCGTCCGCCGCAATCCGCGTTCTTCGTGCCGTTGGCATTGAGTTCGACCGCCATGTAGCGCGTGCATGCTCCCGTGGCGCTGTTCACCCAAAGCCGATCGTCGACCAGCAACCGCGCCATCGCCTCGTAGCGCCGCGGCGCATGCGTGCGACGGTTGGCGAGGCGTTGATTGCCACAGACCCCGTCGAATGCGTCGTAGAGCCCGAGTGTGCGGCGGATATCGGCGACGAACTGCGGCCAATCGGATTGCGCGGCACGGTTGTACTGCTCCTTGCGACGGTCGCTGACTTCTTCCGGATCCAATGGGCCGATCAGTGCATTGCCCGTGAGCGTGCGTCCAACGCGGTCGATCGGAGCGCCGAGCGCTGGATGTCGTTTCGCGCCCGTGCGCAGCGCCGGCTCGGAGGCGGGCGTGGCGCGCGTGCTGCTCCAGATCGCCAGCAGCGGGCCGCCACGGTTCACCGCACGAATGTCGACCGAGACCACCAGTGCCGCCGCCGTCCATCCGGCCAGGAAGTCGCGCGCCGGTCCGCCGCTGGTATGGTGCCAGCGGTCGAGGATTCGAGATGCGGTCGTGGCGTCGAACTGCGGGCATCCCGCGGCATCACTCGCGACTCCGCTCTTGAGCGCCGCGAACGCGACATCGTAGGCCTCGCGCGTGCCCTTGACGTTGTTGAAGAAGGGATCGTCGCGCAATCCGGCGAACACGCGCAGACGTCCATCCGCGCTGGTGATGCCGCCGTCCTTGCCGGCGTCGCCGCGCACATGATCCGCATCGCCGCCTTGGCATTCGACCGTCTTGGCGGTATCGAAGCGACAGACGATGGTGGTCGTTGATGTGGTCTTGCCGAAACGTTTGCCGCTGTCGATGCTGAAAACGTATTGGAGCTTGTCGGAGAACTCGCGTCCGACGATGTCCATCACCAGGTTGAGGCGTTTGCCATCCGGTGACATCCAGGCATAAAGATCACCGATGTCGGCGGCTGGATCCGCGATGACGGTGGGTGTGTCCAGATGGTCGGAGCATCGCGCGGAGAGCGCGGGTGACAGACCGGCGAGCGCGAACGCACAGGAGCCGATGGTCTTGATGAGTGATGTTGTCATGGGAGGATGCGCGCAAGAGGGGCTGCCGTCGCCGGCGGGAGTAGCGTCCATACGGTGGATGCTGCTGTCGTATGCAATGACAACGGATCGGCGCCTCTTTGGCTGTCGAAATCTTTAGCGATCGGCATGGCTCGGCGGAGACGAGGCGTTGATCGCGCCGATCGGTCGGAACCGTTTTCAGAAAGCCGCAAGAACCGAGTGCAGCGCACACCGTTGCGCAGCGGTGTCTGCGACGCGGTGTTTTCGTGCGTGATTCGCGGCTTGTCGCGGCGCTCGGCGGCCGTCGAGCGGGCACCCGCAAATGGCGAAATGGCGCGGTTTAGAACGATAAAAATCGCATGTACGGCCGATGCGGTTTCCTGAACCCGTCAGTATTTTTTTGCAGTGCAGCGTGCATCGTGGGTAACGTCTCCTTCACGATTCGCTCGCACCCGACGTGGGGGAGGGAGCAAAAGCCCGAAGCGGTCCGCCGCTCCGGGCTTTTTTTTGCTTGCATGTTGCGATGCGGCGTTCTTCCCTGAAATCGCCGGCAATGAGGCCGGTCGATGAGGGGCGCATCGATGGCGAATGCGATGCGCTCAGGGCGTTCTTGCGGCTGCGTTCGCGCCTTCGAGTTCGCGCGTCAGCGCGCGCTTCTCTGTCGCTGCGGTATCCCGTCGCCGCGCGATGCCCACCAGCGCCACGCGCCGATCAACAACGGCGCCGCCGTCATCGCGAAGAACAGCCAGTCCAGAGCACTCTCGCTCAGCAGCATGCCGACGATGCCGGCGATGCAGATCAATGCGAGCACGAGAACGAGTGACAACGTCCGTCGACCGTTCATGCCTGTGCTCCAACCGATGTCAAGGCGCGCGGACGCTTGCGTCTGCGGTTCCACCACAGCCAGGCACCGTTGCCGGTGATGAACAACGTCAGCCAGGTGCATGCCGTCCACAACAGCTTCAACGCCAACCCGCCGTAATCGCCGAAGTGCAGCGGTTGCGAGAACACGATCGCCTTCATGTACAGCGGCAGTTCCTTGACCGCGGCGACACTGCCGTCGACCGCATCCACCAGCGCCACGCGGAACAGGCGCTCATCCAGGCCGTCGCCGTTGATCAGCACGGTGTAGTGGCGATCGGTGGAGAAATCGGTGCCCGGAAAGATGATCGAGTTGACGTGCCAGCCGCGTGGCGCCGCCGCGAGCGCGGCGCGATAGGCGCCGTCGGTATCGAGCGGCGGATGGCGACGATCGACCGTGCGCGCATCGCTCATGCGGCGCACTTCCGCCAGTTCGGTCTTTGCCCACAAGCCGGTGGCGATGCTGCCGAAACCGAGCAGAAAGCCGGTGATGGTGACCGCCAGCGCCCAGCCGAGCACGATCGCGCCGATGAAGTTGTGCAGGTCCAGTTGCAGCAAGCGCGGACCACGCCCGCGCCGCAACACGCCGAACACCACACGCTTGACGTAGGGCGCGTAGACCACCAGGCCCGATAGCAACGACAGCAGCACCAGCAGCGCGATCAACGCGCCGACGAGTTCACCGATCGGACCGAGAAACCATTGCGCATGCAGCTCCAGCAGAAAACCGGTCAATGTCTTGTCAGCGTCCAGCGCCTGTTCGTCGGTCGGCTTGGCATCGGCCAGGCGCGTGAAGCGTAGTTTGGCGTTGTCGAACGTGTTCTCGGTGCTCGCCGCGGTCACGAGCAACAGCACGCCGGGATGATCCTTCGGATCGATGCCGAGGCTGAGCACACGCTCGCCGGGCGAGACGGCGAGGATGTTGTTCACCGACTCGGCCAACGGCCGGTGCGGTGCTGCTTCCAGGCCCTCGGCCGTGG
The DNA here is from genome assembly GCF_020511115.1 of Luteimonas panaciterrae. Taxonomy (GTDB): domain Bacteria; phylum Pseudomonadota; class Gammaproteobacteria; order Xanthomonadales; family Xanthomonadaceae; genus Luteimonas; species Luteimonas panaciterrae. Next base: position 579,159 of record NZ_JAJAVH010000007.1, on the reverse strand, counting down.
GTACCACGCCCATCGCCGCGTCGATTTCTTCGTGGAAGATCAACACGGTGCCGGTCAGGCACAGCACCAGAAATGGCAGCGTCGCCACCAGGCTGGTCCAGCGATGCAGCCAGAGGTTGAGGCGGAACCAGCGGGAACCGTTGCGCGTGTCCATGATCACCAGTCGTATTGCACGCCGACGTACCAGCTACGCGGGCGGATCAGCGTGGCCGAGTCGAAGGGGCTGGGGTCGATGCTGTAGGTGTAGATCTGCAGCGCGGAGCGGTCGTCGAAGAGATTGTCGACGCCCGCGAAGAAATAGGTCTTGCCGAAACGATAGCCGCCCTTGGCGTTGACGAGCCAGTAGGAATCGGTGCGGCCCAGCGGCCGGTTCTCGATGTCGGAGTAGTAGGCGTTGGAATGCCGCGCGTTGAGGCCGAATTCGCCGCCGCCAATGCCGCGCCACAGAAATCCGAAGTTGGAGGTGAACGTGGGCGCGTTGGCGAATTCGTTGCCTTCGATGCCCGAGTTCGGATATTCGGTCACCTTGGTCCGCAACAGGCCGATGTCGGAATACAGTTCCAGCGACGGCATCGCCTGCCAGCGCACGCCGAATTCCGCGCCGTAGTTGCGGGCACGATCGGCATTGCGCACCTCGACCGACCATACGCCCGGCCTCGGATCGAGATCGAACGGCAACTGCATGTCGCGATAGTCGCCGTAGAAGATGTTGCCGGTGAGCTGCACACGGCCGTCGGCCAGTTCGCCGCGGAAGAACAGTTCGTAGTTGACGACGTATTCCGGGTCGTAGCTGTAGTTCCGGAACGTGAACAAGGGAGGCACGTAGGCCGCCACGACGCCACCGCCACCGGCGTTGTAGCCGCGCGAGACCAGGCCTCCGAATGTCCAGTGCTCATTGGCGCGCCAGCTCAGGCCGAGCTTGGGCAGGAAGGCGCTGTAGGTCTTGTCCATATCGATATTGACCACCGCGCCGTCGCCACCGACGCGACGATGGGTTTCGCGTTCGTATCGCGCGCCCAGGCTCAGTTCCAGATCGTCGCGGAGCGCGATCTGGGTCTCGCCGTAGAGCGCGGCGGTGTGAATCTCGTCGCGGAAGCGTTCATTGGTCGGAAAATCGATGATCTCGTGCTGCTTGGCGCGGAAGAAGTAGGCGCCGAAGATGCCGCTGGTGCGCGCATCTCCCTTTTCGAGCACCAGCTTTGGTTCCAGCACGTACTCGCGGTTGTCGATGGTGGCGATGCCGGTGCCCACCGGCGCGTCGCGCTTCACGTGCAGATCGGTGGCCGAGATCAGGTTGTCCCAGCGCAGACGATCGCTCAGGCGCCACTGCGTATCCGCGATCAGCACGTTGCTGCGGTTGTCGAAGACCGGCATGTCCGGCGTGCTCGTACGGTCCTCGTCGAACGGCCGCGAGACCGACTCCAACTGCGGCGCGCGCGATTGCGCGTGCTGGAAGGTGAGCAGGGCGCTGAAGTCCGGCAGCGCATCCGGCTTGAACAGGAGCTTGCCTCGCAGCGTGCGGGTCTCGAATTCGCCTGGATCGGAGGCGCCGGGGATCGGCGTGAAATCGAGATAGCTATGCTGGCGCTGCACGTCGCCGACGATGCGGAAGGCGATCTGATCGCCGGCCAGCGGTCCGGAGACCGCGAACGCGGCCTGGCGCCGATCGCGATTGCCGGCAAGCACGCGCACGCTGCCCTCGGATTCCCAGCTGGGATCGCGGGTCTTGATCGCCAGCGTGCCGGCGATGGCGTTGCGGCCCTGCAGCAGGCTTTGCGGGCCGCGTAGCAGTTCGATCTGTTGCACGTCCCAGAGCGAGTCGCCGCCGAACACGATCTCGTTGTAGCTGGCCGGGCGTCCGTCGATGCTCAGGCTCAGACGCGGGCGCGTACCGGCGAAGAAGGCGTCGGAGCCGGTGGCGGGCCCGGTTCCATCCACGCCACGTACCGCCGGCGCGATATTGCCGACACCGGCGCTGGTGACATTGGCCAGGTTGCCGAGCGCGGCGCGGCTGTCGTCCAGGCCGCGCGCCTGCAGCGTCTGGCCGTCCACGACCGTGAGGCTAGTGCCGGTGTCGCGCTGCGAACGGCCCTGCTTGTCGGCGATGACGGTAACCGTGTCGAGCGTGGTCGCCGACGGTGGCGGCGCTTCCTCCGCGGCGACCTGATCGGAGATGAGCACGCCGAGCACTACGTTCAGCGCGAGCGCGAGGGGAGAACGAGCCGCGGGCGCGGCAACGGAACGACGGGAAGTCGCAAGCATCGGATGGACACCAACAAAAAATTGTTCGTGCCTCGACCGCGCATCCGGGAGGATGCGTAAGCTGGCGATGCGGCAGGGCCGGCGTGCTGGCGACGGAAAGAGGAGTTCGAAGCAGCGGCGAGGCGGCTCCGCCACGGCATGTTAATACGGTGCTCAGGGGTTTCCAAGCGATCCGGGCGGCGCGTGGCGATGCCACAATCGCGGGGTGAACGAACATAACCTCCCCGCTTCGTTGGATGCCCTGGTGCAGCGTGCCGCCGCGCCACTGGTGGATGTCGGCAAGGATTCCGCGCTCGCGGACAAGCTGCGGCGCGTCGTCATCGCCAGCGACTTCGCGGCGGGCGTGTTGGCCAAACGGCCCGAACTGCTCGAACGCCTGGCCGCCGACGACGGCGCGCAGGCATCACCGCCACCGGTGCTCGATGCCGACAATCGCGGAGATTGGCCCGCGCTGCTGCGGCGCTATCGCCAGAACGAATCGGTACGGCTGATCTGGCGCGACGTGCTCGGCCACGACACGGTCGAGGCCACGCTCGCGGGTAGCACGCGCCTGGCGGAAGTCTGCCTGCAGACGGCGCTCGCCGCGATCGAACAGGAATTCGCGCAACGTCATGGCCATGTGCGCGCAAGCGATGGCCGTGCGCAGCGACTGGTCGTGTTCGGGCTCGGCAAGCTCGGCGGCGGCGAATTGAATTTCAGTTCCGACATCGATCTGGTTTACGCCTACGCGGAGGAAGGTGAGAGCGATGGCGCGCGTCCGCTCGCGGCGGAAGCGTATTTCGCCCGCATCGGACAGCAATTGGCGAAGCTGCTCGACGAGAAGACAGCCGATGGTTTCTGTCATCGCGTCGATCTGCGTCTGCGGCCGTTCGGCAATGCCGGGCGCGTGGCGTTGTCGTTCGCCGCGATGGAGCAGTATTTCCAGCGCGAAGGACGCGATTGGGAGCGCTACGCCTGGCAGAAGGCGCGGCCGGTGGCTGGCGATCTCGAAGCCGGAGAGGCGTTCCTCGAAGCGCTGCGACCGTTCGTCTACCGCCGCTATCTCGATTTCGGCGCGCTCGACGGCCTGCGCGCGATGAAGGCGGCGATCGCGGCGGAAGTGGCGCGCAAGGAACTGGAAGACGACATCAAGCGGGGCGCAGGCGGCATTCGCGAGATCGAATTCCTCGCACAGGCACTACAGCTCATCCACGGCGGTCGCGACGCGGCCCTGCGTGAGCGCCGGTTGCTGCCGGCCTTGCGCGCGCTGCGGGACGCGCATCAGATCTCGACGGACACCCACGACGCACTGGTCGAGGATTACATCTACCTGCGCCGGCTCGAAAATCGCTTGCAGATGTTGCGGGATGCGCAGACGCATTCGCTGCCCGACGACGATCTTGACCGGATGCGGATTGCGAGCGGGCTTGGCTATCCGGACTGGAAAGCGCTGCATGCGGCACTGGATGCGCGACGTGCGCGAGTGGCGGCCGAGTTCGAGGCGCTGCTGGCGCCGCGACGCAGGCAAGCGGTCAGCGACGCGACGACCGAAAGCGATCTCACGGATTACTGGCTCGCGCTGCCCGAAGGCGGTGATTCGCAGGCACTGGTTGCCGCGGGTTACGCCGAAGCCGGCGCCGCCGACGCGATGCTGCGCGACTTCGCGCGTACCTCCGGCGTGCGTGAGCTGTCCGATGCTGCGCGCGCGCGGCTGGATCGCGTGCTGCCGCAGCTGGTCAAAGCCGCGGGCACCGCGAACGATCCCGGCCTGGCGCTGCAACGCCTGCTGGCCTTGCTGCACAACATCCTGCGTCGCGCGAGCTATCTGGCGCTGCTCGACGAGCAGCCGGCGGCGCTGGCCCGTCTGGTGGACGCGGTGATCCGCAGCGCGCTTCTCGCCGAACGGCTGGCGACGCTGCCGCTGTTGCTGGACGAGTTGCTCGACGCGCGCGTGGCCGGTCCATTGCCGGAGCGCGACGATCTCGCGCGCGCGTGCGAGACGGCCTTGCAGCATGACGACACCGAAACCGCGCTGATGGCGCTCAACGAAACCCGTCAGGCGCTCAGTTTCCGCATCGCGCTGGCGACCCTGGACGGCCGCCAGCGTGCGCAAGATAGCGCGCGTCAACTGGCATGGCTGGCCGACGCGGTCCTCAGTGTCGCGCTCGCGCTCGCGCGACGCGAACTGCACGCCGCGCACGGTGATATTCCCGGCGCACGTTTCGCCATCGTTGGCTACGGCAGTCTCGGCGGCGAGGAACTCGGTTTCGGTTCCGATCTCGATCTCGTCTTCCTCTACGATGCCGCGGCCGATGCGCATTCCGACGGCGCGCGTTCGCTGGACGCGCCGCGCTGGTTCGCGCGTCTGGCGCAGAAGATCGTCGCCCTGCTCGGTACCGTGACTGCGGCTGGACGCCTTTACGACATCGACGTGCGCCTGCGTCCGGATGGCGGGAAAGGCTTGCTGGTGTCGAGTCTGGCCAGTTATTCGGATTATCAGCGCAACCGCGCCTGGACCTGGGAGCATCAGGCGCTCGTGCGCGCGCGTACCGTTGCCGGGGATGTCGGTTTGCGCGAGGATTTCGAACGCATCCGCAGCGAAACATTGGGCCGTGATCGTGATGCCGACAAGTTGCGCGAGGATGTGATCAACATGCGCCGGAAGATGCGCGCGGAGCTGGATCGCAGCAACGCCGCCGGTTTCGATCTCAAGCAGGGCAAGGGCGGACTCGTCGATCTGGAGTTTCTGCTGCAGTACCTCGTGTTGCGCGATGCCGCTGGATTGCCGGCGCTGCTGGTGCCGCGTGATACGCCGGAGTTGATCGTGGCGGCGCATGCAGCGGGCATCCTCGACGACGCGACGCAGGAAGCGCTGCTCTCCGCGCATGCGGTGATGCTGGCGGCGGGGCTGGAGTGCACGCTGGACCGGCGGCGCCGCTTCGTGAGCGGAAGCGACGCGATCGACGCTGCGCGGGCTAGCGTCGACGATGCCGCGCGCATGGCGCGGCTTGAATTCTAGTTTTTGAACTCGGATGCAGGAATCCGTCATTCCCGTCTCAGCGCGCTGACGGCGCGCTTCGGTGCGGGAATGACGATGGCAGCCGTCCCGATCGAAGCTCTACCGTGCCAGCACGCCGATGATGTCGAGCGCCATCCTGCGTTTCATCATCGGCATTAGGCGCAGCTGCGTCAGCATCCGGCTTTCGTATTCGTCGCGGGCGTAGTCGTCGACGATCACGGACGCCGGCTCCGCCACTTCGCTGCAGCTGGGGCCGCGTCCGGTCGCCAGCCATTCGAAATTGGTGCTGGTGAGCAGCGCGATCTGGATCAAATGATCCACGCTCGGCGTGGTGCCCTCCGGATTCTCCCACTGCGTGACAGCGCTGCGCTTCACGCCGATACGTCTCGCCAGTTCGGCCTGCGAAAGACGTACCAGCGATCGCGCCTTCCTGACGCGAACGGACAAGGTACTCATCTGCGTTCTCTCCCGGTAGCGGCTGTCTGCGGCGCGCTCCCCGCGCCTTAACAGACAGCGATTCTTGCTCGCGATTGTTTCGTTTTGCTTGCCCTGGCCGGTCTCCCCATCGACCAAGGCCATCAACAACACTAACGGAAAGCAGAGCTTACACCTGACATCGGAAGCAGACCTCTTCTCTCGGCGGGGAGGTTATGCGAGAAAGAAAGCGCTTTTCAGGGCATCCGTCTCGGCGGCGCGATGCCGCCGTCACGAGTCCGTCGGGTCCGCGAGGGGAGGGCGAAGGCCCGGCGCGGGGTCCGGAAGCGTCGGCGGAGAAAGAAAGGTGAGGTCCGTCACGGTTCGCCTCGGGCGAACGGACATCGACCCGGGGAACGCTTTCTCGACCACCCGCTGGCGAAACGGATGGACGACGGGAATGATCAAGATCTGGCTGTTCGGATCCCTGACGGTGGCGGCTGGCGACGACGAACGCCAGCAGCTGGCCGTCGCCGGCCGCAGCGCGAGCCTGCTGGCCTACCTGGCGCTCGGCCGTGGCTGCTACTTCAGCCGTTCGGACTTGCTCGGCAGCCTGTGGCCCGAACGTTCCGGCGCGAGCACGCCGGGATCGTTCAACACGGCGCTCTGGCGCCTGCGCCGGCTGATCGAGCCGCCGCCGCACAAGCACGGTGATGTGATCGTCTGCGACCGCAGGGGCGCGATCGGTCTGAACGGATCGGCGCAGCTGTGGCTGGATGTCGAGGAATTCCAGCATGCCATCGCGTCCGGCCTGTCCAAGCCGCCGGAGCGATTGACCGATGAGGACATCGCGGGGCTTGAGCACGGTGTGGCCCTGTACAAGTCCGACATCCTGATGGACATGACCGACGACTGGGCGCTGCGCGAGCGCGAGAAGTACCGCCGCGATTATCTGAACGCGCTGGGGCGGCTTATCCAGATCGCGACGATCCGCCGACAATACGCCGAGGGCATTCGTCATGCGCAGGCAATTCTTGACCACGATGCGTTGCGCGAGGACGTGCATCGGGAGTTGATGCAGCTGTTCGTGCTCAATGGACAGCGTGCACAGGCGTTGCGGCAGTTCGAGCATTGTCGCGAGTTGCTGCGGCGGGAGCTGGCGATTCAGCCGATGCGGGAGACGATGGCGCTGTATCAGAAGATTGCGGATAGTGCGATTGGGGGTTCTGTTGAGTCTGTTGTGTCTATGCCTATGCCCGTGCCTGGAATTGGGGCTGGGGAGAGTGGGGCGCGGCAGATGATTGATTCTGCGCGGGGGTATCTTGCGCATGCTGATGAGCAGTTGCAGTTGAGTTTGCGGTTTTTGGTTTAGGTTTGGGGTTTGCTTAAGAAGCAAAAGCATTTCGTCCGCTACGCGGCCGAGTTCATTTCTTTTGATAAGCGTCAAAAGAAACGAACCAAAGAAAAACGCTTTCCCCGACGAAGCAGCCCCAGAGTTTCGTTGCTATCGGGATTTTTCGACTCGCCATCCTGGCTCGGTCGAAAAACGGCGCACATCCCTGTGCGCCGCCCTCCGGGTCTCCGACTGTCAGGGCGTTCAAACTTTTTTAGAAGCGAAAGACGAAGCAAAGCCGAACAAGGCTTTTGCTCTTGTGTTTTTGCTGAGAACTTTGCGAGCCGACCTCGCCTCTAGACCCGAAGGGCGGCGGGCAGGATGCCCGCCGTTTTCCGACCGAGCCAAGGATGGCGAGTCGGAAAATCCTGGGGTACTTCCCGCGTTGGGATTGCTGTGTCGAGAAAAGCGTTTTTCTTTGGTTCGTTTCTTTTGGGGCTTACCAAAAGAAATGAACTCGGCCGCGTAGCGGACGAAACGCTTTTGCTTGTAAGAGACACCGCTCACAAAATTCAAAGGCATCACATCCATATCACCAACTCCCTAACCCAAGTGATCACCCCGTGATCCCCGGGTGATCCCCCCGTGATGCCCCAAGAGCACCCTCGACCCATGTCGAATCGACGGACCCCGCCGCCATGGCACTGCTCGAGGACCGCACCGCCGCCTTCATCGTCCGGGTTTGGTGCGAGCGTGGTGATGCCGATAGCGCGTCGTGCGAGTGGCGCGGCTCGGTCGAGCACGTGCAGTCGGGACAGCGCGTGTTCTTCCGCCATCTGGAAGCAGTGCTCGAATTCATGAAGCCCCATCTGCACGACATCGGCATCGACGCCCAGCAGCGTTTTTGGGAGCGCATCTCTTCGGTCATCGAAACCGATGCCGAGATGGGTGATGCCGTCGAGTTCGCGGTTCCGTCGCCGCTTTCGTCCAATTCCTCTGCCAACAGCGCCCGCAAGCGCCGCTAGGAGACCGCCATGGCCCTCATTCGTGCCAACCGAGCCTCGATCGATGATCGTTTCAGCGTGCTCGGTTTCACCGTCCGCACCGAGTCGCCCTTGTTCGAAATCGGGCTAGCCACCGAACCGGAACTGTTGTCCTCGGAGAATCGCGCGCGACGCAATACCCGCAACTTCTACACCACGCGCCTGCTCAGCGCGGGCAGTAGTCGCAGGGGGGAGGCGGTGTATCTGGTGCCGCCGAGCGTGGTGGCGCGCTTCGTCGGTCAGCCGCGTCTGTATTTCGGCCTGGCGACATACCAGGAAGGCGACCGCAGTCGTCCGGTGGCGGTGAGGGTGCCCGATCGCGGCAATATGTACGTCAATCTCTCGGGGCTCACCGAGCGCGGTTTGCGCCGGACCACGCGACTGGATCGCGGCAATGGTTACGGCGGCGGCAACGGTGACAGCCTGGCTTGGGGCGGAGACACGCTGGTCACGAATGGCGGCGCGAGCACCACGCCCACGACCAACGGCAACGGCGCCGTGGCGACGCGGCCTGTCAACGGCGGGAATGGCGCGACGCAAACGCAGGCTCCCTACAGCGACGGTTATTCCGACGAGCTGTGGAACGAGGAAGCCCATGACGCACCCGCGCCCACGGCCGCCGCGCCCGCCACGACGGTGGCACCCGCGCCGGTCAATGGCGGCGCTCCCGCGGCACCTGCCGCCGCGCAGTCCTATCGCAATGGTTATGGACGCGCGCTCTCGGTGTCCGCGCCGCGCGCGCGTCAGTCGGCATATGCAAAGCCCTTGCTGGTGTCTTCGTACTACCGGCCGAGCAATTTGATCGATGCGCTGACCACGCAGATCAGCTTCTTCATCGAAAGCGCGAGATGGTATCTGGGCGTCGACGACACCACGGTGCCGCCGCACTCGGCGATCTGCCAGGTGCGCGCCGTGGACGGCAGCGAGGAAGGCGGCCTGCACGGCAGCGCGTTCTTCATCGCGCCGCGCCTGCTGCTGACCGCGGCCCATGTGGTCGACGGCCAGAGCGAGCTGATCATCGTGCCGGGCAAGAACGGCGGCGGCACCGGCAGCGGGAACGAGCCGTTCGGACGATTCCGGGCCACGCAGTTCCGCAAGCATCCGTCCTACAGCGGCAACAGCGATTTCGACATGGCGTTGATCTGCGTACCGGAAGGCAACGCATCGCCGAACTACTTCGATCTCGTCGAGGAGTTGACGCAATCGCGGCCGGAAGGCGTGGTGGTCAGCGGCTATGCGGCGCGCTGGTACGCCAACGACCTGATCGAGCACTTCGTCAACGAGACCATCGATCCCAACAAGCAGCACATGATGGGTGGTTACATCCGCAGCCTGCCCACCGACGAGACCTTCGACTACGACCTGCAGACGCTCGGCGGCACCAGCGGTTCGCCGGTGTATTGGCTCGAAAGCGGCGCCTCGCCGCGCGCGCACATGGTGGGCGTGCATGTGGCCGCGCATTCGGACACCACCAATCTCGGCTGCCGCATCACGGCCGGCAAGCTGGCCTGGATTCGCCAGGTGGCGGCCGAGTGGTCGCAGAGCCTGACCTTCTCGTTGGGCGTCGCGCGCGGCCTCGAGGAGACGGCCGGCACCGATGGCGTCGATCCGGACACGATGGGCATCACCGCCGACGAACCCGTCGAGCAGTTCGATCCATCCGCGGATGCGTCATCGGACGATCCCACCTTCTCGACACCGCAAGCATTGCAGTCGCGTGGGCGCAGCCGCGTTCGCGCGCTCGATGTGCCGGCGCCGGACTATCCCGGCGCCAGCCGCTTCGTTCCCGCGCATAGCTTCACGACGGGACGCCGCCGCGATCGTGCATTGGATCGCATCGTGATCCATATCACGGCCGGTGGTCCGGGCATTGGCGGCACCATCGAATGGTTCCAGAATCCAAGTGCCCGTGTCAGTTCGCACTACATCGTCGGCCGCGACGGTGAAGTGGTGCAGATGGTGCGCGATGCCGACACGGCCTGGCACGCCAGCTCGGCCAATTCGCGCAGCATTGGCATTGAGCACAATGCCAACAAACCCTCGCGCCACAATCGGCGCGATCTGCCACCGACCGAAGCGCAATACCAGGCCTCGGCGCGACTGGTGGCCTGGCTATGTCAGCAGCACGGAATTCCGGCCGATCGCGAACACATCCTCGGCCATATCGAGATTTCGCCGCGCGACAACCACGAGTGCCCGACCTCGTACTGGGATTGGGATTACTACATGGGCTGCGTGCAGCAGGAAGTCGCGGCGTTAGCTGGCGCAGCGCCCGCGCAAGGCTTGTCTCTGCGTCGCCCGCGTGCGCAGACGCGCAGCCTGGGCATGCCCGCGCGCGGTGCCTATGCGCGCGCGCAGGAGATCATCACGCCGTATTACGACCCGAGCAATCCGTCGACCGCCCTGCAATGCACGCAAGATGCCTTCAGCCTGGCGAAGGAGGAATGGTTCGTCGGCGTCTCCAGCACGAACAGCTTCCCGCATGCGGCGATCTGCCAGCTCAACATGACCGCGCCCGACGGTGCGCAGTACAGCGGCACCGGCTTCTACATCGGTCCCAATCGCATTCTCACCTGCGCCCACAACCTGAGCGGGATGAGCACCTGCAACATCATTCCGGGACGTAACGGCAGCAGCGACAAGCCCTTCGGCGAATGCACGGTCAATGCCTCGTCCTGGCGGGTGGCGCCACGCTACAGCGGCGACGGCGACTGGGACAACGATCTGGCCGTGATCGACGGCGTGCCGATCGCCGCGCCGGGCGGTCAGTACTTCCAGTTCCTCAATGCCACCCCCTCGACGCAACTGCCGGTCGCGATCTGTGGCTATTCGGCGCAATCGCATGCCGTGCCAGGACTGACCGACGCCATCGACGGTGACAAGCAACATCTGCACGGCGGCTACGTCAGCGCGGCACCGACGCCCGACACCATCGACTATCCGATCCTGTCGCTGGCCGGCGCCAGCGGATCACCGGTGTATACGCTCACCGGCTCGGGCGGCAGCCTGCAGGCGAAGATCTGCGGCGTGCACGTCAGCGGGCAGCCGGCGGCACAGGGGTTGAATCGCGGCTGCTTCATCACACCGACGAAGATCGGCTGGATCGAAGGCCGCGCCGCCACATTCGCGCTCAGTGCCAACCGCAATCTGCCGGTATCGCGACTGGTCACGCGCCGCACTTCAGGATCGGCGCGCAGCCTGGGCGCGACGGCGCGCGCGATGATCATCACCGCCGACGACGTCGATCAGGCACAGCGTTACGCGCCGCAATGGGCCGATCTGTTCAACTGGACGGTGCCGGGTTCGATCGATTCCGCGCTTTCCGCGCGCAGCATGCACGTGCAGCGCATCCAGGATGCCTATGGCGAGCTCAATCTCGACCGCTATGAAGTGCGCTGCGATCAATTGCCGTCCGGCTGGAGCGATACCGCTCTCCTGAATCACATCCGCCTCAACCTCAACGCTTTCGTCGACACGGACAACAGCGAGTTCATCCCTTACGACGCGGGCGTGGACGATGTCACCTGGAGTTCCGCCTCGCCGGTCGGCGCGGTGTTCAAGATCGACATCGCCGGCCCGGACAATGCTTCGGTGGTCGGCAGTCTGGTCGAAAGCAACCGCTGGCGCTTCACCACGGTCAACGCGCCGTGGTCGGGCGAGCATCCGGTCAGCGGCCATCGCGAATTCGGCGTGCGCAGTGAAGGTGGCGCATCGGTGTTCTATACCCGTGGCGCCGACCGCTGGACGGGAGGCCCGGGATCATCGGTAGGCTTCTTCGCCGCCGATCATCTGTGGAGAAGCTTCCAGGCCAAGGTGGCCGAATGGATCAACAACAACGGTGGTTCGGCCACCGTGCTCGAACCTTTCAGCGAACGCTTCCATCCGGAAGTGGTGCGCATCCTGTACGGCGGCAATCAGTCGGCGTCGTCGCAGTCGCTCGGTGTGAGGGCGCCGGGGCAATCGATTCCATCGCGCCCGCTCGGGGTGACCGGACAAAGCGGCGGACACATGTCGCAGGCGCAGTCCGTGCGGACCCGTGCGTTCTCTGCCGTGTCCAGCGAAGTGCTTCCGGATTATCCGGCGACCTTGATTCCGCAGCCGGACAAGAACACCAGCTGGGCGGCATCGATGGCGATGCTGTTCTCTTACCGGCAGCCGAAGGGCGCCACGCTTCCGGAGGCGATGTCGCCACAGGCGCTGGCGCGCGAGATCTCGACGCTGCTGTCTCCCAGCAGTGCCGACAACCGCTACAGCCAGGCCTTGCTGGATGCGATCTGCACGCGCTACGGATTCGTCGCGGTGGCGGCGCCGGCCGACGGCGGCCGCTATCTCGCGCCGCGGCAATGGGCCGATTGGCTCACCGCGCACGGACCGCTGTGGACGATGGTGCTCGGCGAGCCGCACTCGGTGGTGGTGGCCGGCATCCGCGGCGATCTCAACGATCCGGCGTCGGCGCGGCTGCACATCCTCAATCCTTGGGACATCAACGTCGCTTTCGACAACGATCCTGTCGCCTTCAACGTGCCCAACAACGGGTGCGACAACTGGGTGACGTTCGACGAATTCGCGACTGACTTTTCCGAGATCGCCGGGCCTGGCAACGGCAATTGGCGCGTCATGCAGTTGCCGGCGCAGACGGCGATCGCGCAGTCGCTCGGTCGCCGCGGCGCGGCGGTGCGCGGGACGCGCGCGCTCGATGCCGAGCCGGACGATCCCGAGCAGTTCCGCCTCCCGCCACCGCCGGCACCGGTGGTACGCGAGTTGAGCGCCGCGCGCACGCGCGCCCTCGACGGCGGCGCCACCGTGGAGATCGCCTCGGCGATCATCGGCGCGGTGATGGAGCGTGTCGTCAACAACGACGGCGACGTGCATTGGGAGCTCGACCAGCTGCGCGGCTACAAGCATCCCAACGATGTCGCGCCGAGCCCGATGCCGGCGGCGCAGGACGGTCAGCCCATCCGCTTCACCGACTGGCCGATGGTCGAGGTGGGATTCCTGGTCACCGACGAGATCAGCGCCGGTTTCGAGATCAACTGGCAGTACAACGGCAAGTCGGTCGGCAACGTGATGATCAGCAACATCGCCACCAACGACGCGGTCGGCTGGGGCTTGTCGGTGAAGGCCAAGATCATGGATGACAACATCGTTTATCCGCGCGACAACCCGACCTTCGCGGCGTTGCGGGTTCGCTTCGAGTTCCGTTTCACCCACGCGGTGAAGGGCGACAAGATCGCGATCCGCGACTTCCACCTGTTCGGCGACGGCACCTACAGCGACGACGGCCGTTGGGAGCAAACCTGATGAATGCCGGACCTGACGAGTGCCGGAACCGATGAGTTGATCTGATTGACGCCGAAGCCGACGGACAGACGCCATGGCCAACCTGCCACGCTCACGCAGCGCCATCTTCCCCCCACGCAACGGGCGCACGCCCTCGCGCGCGCTGGCGGAAGGCGATGCGGCGCCCGCCGCTGCAGCGCCGGTGACGAACACCAAACCGCAGGCGACCGAAACCATCGCGCGCCGTGCCGGCGCGATGGTCAATGAGATCGACTTCACCGGTTTCGTTGCGCAACTGGTGCACGGCACCTTCGATGCGATCGTCGATGCCTCGATCCGGCAGATGGAGAGCTACTCCAGCATGGTGGCGGCGGTGGCGAAGACGGTGGACCAGTTCACCGAGGAAAACGTCACCCCGAACCAGGCCCGCGATTGGCTGGCGACCCGCTATCCCGGCGATCTGCAACTGTTGTTGCCGGATGGTGCCGCGCGCACCGAACCGGAACTGGCGCCGCGCAAGGAAGGCTTGGCGCCGTCGTGGTTGAGTGACTACGGTGTCGAGGAAGGCGAGGAGCTGAGCACGGAACTGCTCGAACAGACCGTGCTGCCGCAGGTGCGGTTGAAGGTCGGTGGTGAGCGCCAGCAGTTGCTCGCGGCGATGGTGTTGCTCGGCATGCAGCGCGTGGTCGTGCGCGACGGCAGCATCACCAGCAAGGTGATGTTCCGCGCCGCCGCTACCGACGCGGCCAAGGTGAGCTATGCCACCAGCAGCGATCCGCAGCAGGTCAACAACTGGGGCGAACGTGGCGCGATGAGCTACGCGGGCCAGAGTTCGACCATGGTGTCGACGGTCGCCGTCAACGCGCAGAACGAATCCAATGTCCGCGCCGACCTGTTCGGCGAGGTCAAGCTCAATTTCGTCAGCGAGACGCTGCCGCTGGATCGCCTGGCCGATGCGGCGAAGATCGCGCTCGTGCAGCGGCAGGCACCGGCCATGCGCGCCGTCGCGCCGGTGACACCACCCACTCCCGGAACACTGGCGCCGACACCCGCGCCGACGCCCAGTGAAGGAGGCGCGTGATGCTGCGTGAACTCTCGCAACTGCTGAGCGAACTGCACGACGGCCTGCTGGCGGTGGAGGCGCGCGGCGGCGTGCAGCTCTCCGATGTCGAGATGACGCTGCCGCTGGAGTTGCGCCCCGTGTTGCGCGACGGCGGCTGCCGGCTGCTGGCCGACGTGCCTCGCAGTCGTGAGATCAATGATTGGTTCGCGTCACCTTCGAAATTGCGGATCGGCTGGAGTAGTGGCAACGCGGGCGGAGGCCAACCATGAGCGCGCAGATGCCTTCGCTGCTGCAAGACGCCGGTGTGCCCTTCGACCTGTTCATCCAGGCCTTGACCGAGCAGCTCGACAAGGCGCAGGCCGCGATGGCGATCAAGGCGCGCGTCGGAAAGATGCCGCTGACCTTCGCCGTGAAGGACGTCTCGCTCGACATCCGCGCCTTCGTGCAGTTGATCGAGGACGACGTCTACCTGCGTCCCGCCGGCCCCGGTGAAACCGAGGCCAGCACGATCAAGCTGGCGTTGACCACGATCACCAAGCCGATGATCGAGGAGAACGCGGTCAACTACCAGGCGGAAGATCCGAAGTTCAGCCTGCGCGAGGCGCTGGGCGATCAGATCTCGGACGACGATCAGCGCCGTCTGGAACGCATCGGCGTGCGCACCGTCGATCAGCTCAATGAGTTGAAGAACACCGCGGGCGCCGACGTGATCGCGCGGCTGTCACGCATGCCGGTCAACCGCCTGCAGCAGGCCTTGATGAAAGCCGCGGCGCCGCGTGTCACCCGCGTCGAGCGCAATGGTGGCGATGTGCCGCAGCGCGTGCATCTGAACGCACCGGGTCTGCGCATCGGTCGACTGCCGTTGATCCGCGCGGCGGGGCAGGCCGTGCCCGTGGTCGCGGCCGAGGACGGACAGATCGTGCTGGCGCCGCTGGCGATGCAGCTCGGTTGCGAGGCCGAAGTGGATTTCGGCGACGGCGAGGTCGCGCACGTGGAGTTGAGCGAAGGCCGGATCGGCCGGTGGAATGCGTCCTCGACGCACGCCGCGCAGCCAGGGGGCACGCCATGAACGCGCGCTCGTTCGCCGCCCGCGTGCCGCGCCGCCTGCTGCTGACGCTGAAGCTGGGCGAAGTCCCCGAGCATCTGCCCGGCCTGCGTGCCGTGCATGGTTATGGAACGCCCTTGGCCGAATACGTCGATCGCGGCGTGATCGATCGGTTGCTGCGTCATCACGGCGGCGCCTTCCGCGTCGCGCGCCTGCACAGCGCGCGCAAGCGCCGCGCGCAAAGCAAGGCGATCGGTGCGCACCGCTTCGACGATGTAGAACAGATCAGCGGAGTCGCGCGCGTGCTGCGCATCGAAGTGCGGGATTTCGAGACGTACGAAAACGAAGGGATGCCAGCCCTGCTGCAGGCGCTGGCGGAACTGCCGATGGTCGAGCGCGTGAGTGCCGACTATCTGTCGCGTGTGCCGCTGGACCGGCGCGAGCGGCCGACGTCGAACGAAGTTCCGGCGCAGTCATGGGCACGCGACGCGATCCGCCTGCCGCAGGCGCTGCAACTGGAAGGCGGAGATCCCGCGATCGTGATCGGCCTCGCCGACACAGGCGCGGCGCTCGAGCATGCCGAATTGACCGGCCGCATCCGCGCCGGCTTCGACAGCGTCGATCTCGATCCGGAAGCGGTTGGCGGCCTCACGCTCGTGGGCGATTTCCGCCATCGCGGCGAACGCCCGCAGGACGAAGTCGGTCACGGCAGCGGCTGTGCCGGCATCCTGGTGGCGCGGGGCCGCGACATTCCTTCCGGTGGTGCTGGCGCTTGCGGCCTGACCCCGGTGCGGGTGCTCGGCGCCGCACTCGGCCCCAACGACAAGCGCGTCGGCATCGGCGCCCTCGACAACATTGACGCCGGCATGAAGCGGCTGATCGATCTCGACGTGAAGGTGATCAACATGAGCTTCGGCACGCCGGAATCGGCCCTGCTCGCCGATGCGCCGCGGCCGCATGAGGAGATCGTGCGCTACGCGCTGGCGCGCGGCGTGATCCTGGTGGCGGCGAGCGGAAATTCGGGGCTGGAGGAAAAGTTCTATCCGGCCGCGCACGAGGACGTGATCGCGGTCGGCGCGGTCGACGAACAGCTGCGCCCGACTGGATTCAGCACGCGCGGCGACCACGTCGCGCTGTGCGCACCCGGCCGGGACATTCGCACCTGCGCGCTCGACGGCTACCAGAGCGCCACGGGCACCAGTTTCGCCGCGCCGTTCGTCAGTGCTGTCTGTGCGTTGTTGGCATCGCATGCGGCGCGCCGGGCCTGGCCGATCGACAGCGCGCTGGCGCGACAGCTGCTGATCGACAGTGCGCGTCCCTTCGCGAACGCGGGCGTGACCGGTTGCGGTCGCGGCGTGGTCGACGCGGCCGCGGCGCTGCGGGCGCTGGACGCGTACATCGATGCGCAGATCCGCGCCGAGGGCGAAGACGAATCCGATGTTGTTTCCGACGATGTTCCACCCGCGCTCGTTGCGGCATGACGCACGTGCGCGCGAGCCAACACAGCTGCCGAGGAGATTCCGATGGCGAAGAAGAAGAGTTCCACCAAGCCCAGAAAAAAGGCGGGCGCCGCGGCAGCTGCACATATTGCCGCGGGCTCTGCGAAGAGTAAGTCGGCGCCAGTCGCCGCTGCATCCGCCACCGACACCACTTCCAAGAGAGCAAATGCCATGTACCAGATCACCCGCATCCTTTCGATCGACCTGGGCGAGCGCGAGTTCAAGAAGCGACAGGAACTGCGCGCCCGTCGCCAGGTGCTGGAAACCATCGCCGGTACCGCTTCCACCAGCGGCGGACTCACGCCGAGCCAGATCGACGAGCTCGAGAAGATCAAGAAGCTCTTGTCGAGCGATACGGTGATCGATCCGTTCTATCGCGTGGTCGCGGCGACACAGCAGAAGAAGAGCTGGGAAGAGCTGGAGAAGAACCGCGAGAACATCCACGAGTATGGCCTGGTGGGATCGCAGCGTCAGGTCGCGGAGTCCGAGCTGAAAGCAGACGAGCAGGAGATTCTCGGCATTTGCGGCGTCCTGCAAATCGACGGCTACACGGATGCGAGCGTCAAGGGATTCGTGCAGCGTGTCAGCGTGGCGCAGGGCGAATACCGCGAGAACAAGGCGTTGTTCGATGCTGCTTTCGGCATGCTTTCTCGCAACTATCCGGTCAAGCTGGGGTCGCAGATCCAGGCCAAGCTGATCGATCCCAGCATCGTCGGATGTCTGACGGACGAAGACGATCCGGAGGAGCGCCGCAAGAATCCCGCGGATTACAACGATCCGGATCCGGGCGATACCGTGTACGCGCTGAGCATGCGCAACATCGCCGCGACCGTGCGCAGGCTGGCCGCCGATGGCGTCACCGCCAACGATTCCTGGCTCTCCAGCCGCATCCAGAACGTCTACGACATGCAGACCGGTGTCGTGGCCGGCGCACCGCCGTCGGCGCTGGAAATCATCCTGCCCGATCTGGACGAATCCACCGACATCGAGATCATCCGCGAGAACCTCAACGCGGTGCAGGCGATCTACTTCGCCTACATGCTGGAGGAGATGCGGTTGCCGCAGGTGGTGGAGCGCATCGTCGAGCTGTTCCGCGGAGGCTTGCTGCCGCTCGGTCGCGGCAAGGCCGGCGACTACTTGTTCAACTACTACAAGAAGGCCGGCGAGCGCATCACCGAGGGCGAGCGCCGCGATCTGTACATGCGCTGTTTCGGTGTGCCCGGTGGCGATCCCGGCAACAACGAGCCCAATCGCGAGTTCAACGAACTGTGGTTGCGCTTCGTCTCGGCCGTGTCTTCGTTCGGGCGGCAGCTCAGCGTCGATCGCTTGCTGCGCACCAACATCCCGGTGGCGGTCTCGCAGGAGCAGGTGCGCAAGGCCGCGCGCGATCTCGGTGCCAGTCTGTCGCGCAGCGGTTATGGCATCGCCTATTTCGCCGCGACCGAACTGCAGCAGATGATCCTGGAATATCGCGATCTGCTCAGCGATTCCGAGGTGCGCGGCTCGTTCGGGGCGCGCGACATGTGGCAGGTGATCGACCAGGTCAACTCCAATTATCTCGGTGGCGCGCGCAATACGCACCGGTTCCGCACCCAGGCGCGCTCCGGCGCGGTGATCATCCGCTGGATCGCCAACAACACCCAGCGCCTGAGCAACCGCTACGGCGAGGTGATTTCGGTCAATGCACTGACCAACCCGCAACTGCGCGGCAGCGACCAGCCGACCGTCGATCCCACCGACTGGGATCTGGTGCAAGCCTGCGAGCAGTGGCTGGCCGTCGGCGGCGTGCAGGAGGCCAGCATCGAGCAGTACGCGCAGCCGACCGAGTCGCCGGTGATCACCAGCCGGCCGATCGACATGCCGCAGGTGGCGCGCGACGTGCTCGACCAGGCCGGCATCAGCCTGCCTGGCATGTGAGAGACAAGGGAGAACGGCCATGTCAGACCGCAATGCAAAACCCGTCTCGAACCTGGTCAAGCGATCGCTGCGTTCCGCCGCGCAAGCGCTGGGAACGCGCGATCCGCTGCCCTACATCGACGGCCTGATCGATCGCACCTTCTACCTGCCGGACGATGATCTCTCCTACACCCAAAACGCCCTGACGCCGGGCGCGGTGCCATACGAACCTTCGTTCTCGGAAGCCGAGCCCGGCACGCTGCGCTTCACTATCGAGCCGCTCGGTCCCAATGCCTCGCCGGTGGCGCGGCGCGACGAGGCCACGCGCGAGATGCGGCGGCTGATCTCACCGATCTTCGGGCGGGATGCGTTGCGCTGGTTCGATTCGCGCAGCGAGGAGTGGCGTGGCTTTGGCGGGCTGAGCTGGATGAACTACGGCGCCTGGTTCGGGAGTGCCTTCGACGAGGATGGGCTGTACGCCACGAAGATCTACTACGAGCTGTTGCCCACGCAGATCGATGCGCTCTCGCCAGGACTGTCGCGATTGACGCGGATGATCATGGCGGAGATGCCCAACCTGATGCCGATCTTCACTTCGATCGGCTGCAAGAAGGAAACCGGCAGCCAGCGCGTCACCTTCCTGCATCGCGGCGCGCTGGCGGTGAACATGCTGGGGCCACTGATGAATCGTCTTGGGATCGGCCATCAGCTGCCGAGTCTGATGCGCATCGTCGGCGTGGCGCTCGGCGGTCGTTTCGAATTGCCGTCGGGTGGCGTGCTGATCGGCGTGCGCGAGACACCGGACGGCGCCGAGCTGAAGCTGGAGATCCTGCTGGCGGCGATTCCCGATCTGCCAGCGCGTTTCCTCGACCTGCTCAAGCTCGGTCTGGCCGAACGTCCGCGCCAGCTGGCCGCGCTGTCACGTTGGCTGGAAGCGTTCGGCATGGACGATGCTGGCGAACAGGGACATTTCTCCGTGCTCAGCATCCGTGTCACGCCGAGTTCGCCCGCGCGCATCAGCTTGTACGTGCGTCCGATCGAATTCGAGATGCGCGAGCAGATCGAGGAGGCGCGGTCGTTGCAGTAACCGCTTTCCCTTCTCCGGAGGGGAGAGCAGAAGAAAGTCGATTCAAGTCATTCCCGGAGCGCCGCCATGTCCGCAATCTTTCCCCGATCCAACCAGACGGCGCGGCCCGCGGCGCGCGCCGCCTCGGCGCCGCCGCCGGTGAGCCGGGAAACCCACGATGCCGCGCGCCGCGCCGTGCGCGATCTGCTCGAACGCAGTCGCTCCTTCAACGAACTCGCGCCCGATAAGCGCGAGGCGCTGGCGAAGGGGCTGGTGCAGATCGGCAGCTATCTGGCCGAACCCGACGGCGTGCGTCTGCGGCCCGACCAGCAGAGCCCGCAGGTGCGCGCACTGGCCGGCGAAAGCGGCGGCACCAGCCAGCAAAGCGGCAGCAATGTCAGTCAGGACGGTGAATTCAAGGCGCAGGGCGCGCGTGAAGGCGTGGCCGCGGCCGGTGCGTTGCTGCAGGCGGTCAACTTTCCCGAATTCTGCGCGGGCCTGATCAACGGCGTGTTCCATTCGATCGTGCAGAGTTCGATCGAACAGATGGAGGCCTACGCCAAACTTGTTGCCGACGTGTCGAAGAGCTTGAGCCAGTTCCGCGACGAGAACACCACGCAGAACCAGGGCCGTGATCATTTGGTCGAACAGTTCCCGGATCTGTTCCAGATTTCGATGGACAGCAACGATCCGTTCGCGAATTTTGGCGGCATGGGAGGTTCGGTCGGCTTCGGCGACGAACCGGCGCCCGCGCCGCAACCCCGCGTGACCGTGCGCGAAGGCGTCGACGAGAGCGTCGCCATCACGCGCATCAATCAGACGTTGCCGCTGGATCAGCCCATCGAGCGTCTCGACGATGAACTCGTCGAGGCGCTGCTGGTACCAGCGGCGCGCACCCAGATCGCCAGCAGCCGTCAGCAGTTGCTGGCGACGATGGTGACGCTGGGCTTGAATCGCATCGTGGTCACCAACGGCAAGCTGTCGGCGAAGGTGATGTATGACTTCCAGGCGCGCGACAACATGCAGTTCGCCAAGACCGCGCAGCAGTACGACTACGGCGATGCCGCCGTCACCACAGAATCGGTCACCGGCGGCGAGATCCGCCGCACCGGTCCGGGGCAGAACATCTACCGGCTGCCGAACGGCACCGTGGTCGAAGCCAAGCGCGATGCCAGTTTCTACACGCGTGGCGACTACAAGAGCGTGTCGCAGCCGCTGATCCAGATGACGTCGGTGACGCAAACCACGGCCGACGCCAGCCTCACCACCAAGGCCAGTCTCGCCGGCACGATGGAAGTGAATTTCAAGAGCGACTATCTGCCGCTGGAGAAGATGGCCAATCCCGAATCGATCGCCGCGATCCAGATGAACGCGCAGCCCGGCATGGTCAAGACGCTCGCCACCAATCGTCCCGCGCCGGGCTCGGCTCCGGCCGCATCGGCGCCCGGGGCGCCGCCCGCACCGGCCTCCACTCCCTGATTCCGAGAGCAGACCGCCATGTACGCTGCCGCCCGACAATCGCCAAGTGCCGCCGCCCAGGCGGTCGCCAGCCACACTTCCGCATCGGCCGCACCCGCGTGGCTGGATGACGACACGCTCCGCGCCGTGCGCCCGCAGGTGCGGCAACTGCTGGAGTCCTCGCCGGGCTTCCGCGAGTTGCCGGTCGCCGAGCAGCAGGAGCTCGCTCGCAACATGGTGCGCGTGGCTTCCTACATGGCCAATCCGGATGGCCTGGCCAAGCAGGAACTCACACCCGGCCAAGGCCTGCTGCGCAAGGATCTGCCCGCCGCGCAGGCGCTGGGCGACGCGGACGACGCGCCCGCCGCGCGTGCGCTGGCCGGGAATCCGGTCGATCAGGCCAAGGGCAAGGCATCGGAGAAGATCGGCACCTTCGCCGGCAGCGATTTCACCGCGGGGTCGGTGCAACAGGGCGCCACCAACTTCAAGAACTTCGTTGGCGCGGTCGATTTTCCGGCCTTCGTCGGCGGGCTGATCAAGAACGTGTTCCAGGCGATCGTCGAATCCTCCATCCAGCAGATGCAGGCTTATGCCGAGATGCTCAAGTCGGTGGCGCAGACCGTGGACCAGTTCGCCTCCGACAACATCAGCCTCAACAACGCGCGCGACTACGTGAGGGACAAGTATCCGGGCCAGTTCGAACTGGACACCAGCAACGCGGGTGATGGCGGGATGCCGCGGTTGATCCCGTCGGGTGATGATCCCGATGGTGTGCTGTCGCAGATCAACCAGGAGTTCGGCCTGGCCGAACCGATCACCGATGTTTCCGACGAGGAGCAGGAAACCCGGCTGGTGATGGCCGCGCGACTGCAGATGGCGCGTAGCCGTCAGCAACTGTTGGCTTCGATGGTGATGTTGGGCATCAGCCGCATCGTCGTCACCGACGGTCTCATCAATGCCAAGGTGGTGTTCGATTTCAAGGCGTCCGACGAGGCCAAGCGCGAGGCGGGCGCCTCGCTGTACGACAGCCAATCGAGTTCCAACCGCAACCGCACCAAGGCCAGCGCCGGCATCGGCTGGTTCGGCGGCGTGTCCACCGACAACGTCAACACGCAGTCGCACAAGACCGTGGTGTCTTCCTCGGTCAACGAGGACTCGGAATCCAAGCAGGAGATGAAAGCCAAGCTCACCGGCGAGGTGCGCGTGAACTTCAAGAGCGATTACCTGCCGCTGGAGAAGATGGCCACGCCCGGCATGATCGCCAGCATCCAGGGCAACGCCACGCCGTTCGATCCCAACGCACCGTCCAACCAGCGCGGTGCGGCGGGGGGCAACGCCGCCGCCGGCGCACCGGCCTGAGGCGCGCGCCCATGGGCCGTGTGTTGCCGCCGAGATTCCGCACTCGTCCGCGGAGCGAGCATGCGCCGCTGCTGCAGGCGCTGGCGGTCTCGCTGTCCGCGCTCGCGCGCCACACCTATGCCTTGTCGCTGGCGGAACTCGGCGACATCGATCTGCCGCCCGGCGCACCGAATGCGCTGGATCGCGCGCAGTTGCAGGCGGCGGCCCCCTTGTATTTCGCGAGCGAACTCGAAGCGGCCGGCCTGTTGCCGACGGCGGAACTCGTGGCCGGCCTGTTCGCCAGTGGCGCGATCACGCAGCCATTGGGGCCGGCCGCGCAACAGATCAACGCCTTCTGGCGCGGCCGCCGCGAACGGCTCGATGTCAACGAACGCAATGCGATCTTCCTGCGTGTGTTCGAAGCGCCGCATTTCGAGCGGTTGATGTCCGCGTATTGCGAGGCGATCGTCGCCCAGGCCGATGGCGCCGACATGCGCGAGGGCGTCACGCTGGAAACCTGCGGGCAGGCGCTGGGCGAATTCCTGGCGCAGCGCACCGATCCGATGGCGTCGATGGCGGCGCACGATATCGTCGAGAACATCAATGACGCGCTGAAGTTCCTGCGCGATCGGCTGCTGCTGGTCGCCTTCGGCGCGAACTCGCTGTGGTCGCTGCTGGCGGTGGCCGGCGCGGTGCAGGGCGGTAGCGCCGGTCTGATCCAAAATCGTGTCGATCGCGGACGCGCCGGACAGACCGTGCTGCTGTGGCTGGCCGGGCATTACGAGGTGATGCTGCCGCAGCTCGATCCCAGCCGTGCCGATCACATCGAGGTCATCTCGGCGGCGCAGCGCTGGCTCAGCGCGCGCCCGACCGCCGCGATGACGCCCTCCGCGGGCGTGACGCCGGCATTGCCGATCGCGGTGTGAATCATGATGAACGCCGTGGTCGCCGCCCCGCCTGCGCAGACAGCCCGGCAGCCGCCGCCATGGATTCGCGGCGCGGTGCGCGACGTGCTCGAGCGCGCGCCGCATTACCAGAGTCTTTCGCCGGAGGATCGCCGCTCGCTGGCGCAGGCGATGGTGAAGGTGTCGACCCTGGCGGCCGAGTTGATCTCGGAAGAGGAGCACGCGCAGGAAGAGGTCGAGCATCAGCGTGCGCCTGGGCGCGCGACCACGCTCGCGCGCGCGCAGGACGCGCCCGACTTCGGCGCGGCCGCGGATCGCGTCGCGACCACCACGCAGAACGTGCTCAACGCCGTATCGTTCCCGCGTTTTGTCACCGATCTGATCAACGGCGTGTTCCGCGCCATGCTCGACTCCAATTCGCAGCAGATGCAGCAGTATGTGGAACTGCTCGGTGCGGTCTCGGCATCAGCAGAAGGCTTCGAGCGCACCCAGTTTGGCCTGTCACAGGTGCGGCAATGGGTGGCCGATCATTTTCCCGAGGCGATCGAATACGACACGCCGGATCCGGGCGATGAACCCGATCCAGAGGAAGTCGCCAACATCCGGCTGCGCCTGCGTGGCGGCGCCTCGATGCCGAATGCGGAAGAGATCCGCGCCACGCTGGGAATGGGGCCGGAAGAGTCGGTGGACGCCAGCAATCCGGAACAACTCGTGCCGTTGGCGCGCCGCTATCTCGCCCGCCAGCGGCAGCAGATGCTGGCGACGATGGTGTCGATGGGCATGCAGCGCATCGTCGTCGACAGTGGACGCATCACCGCGGGCATGCGCTTCCACATCGACACGCGCAGCGCCGCCAATGAGGAACGCGGCACGCAGTTCGGCATGCAGAACCGTGTGCGTGCTTCCGGGAGTTTCGGCGTCGGTCCCTGGGGCGCGAGCGCGGAGGTCGAGAACAACATCAGCTACGTCTCCACGCAGCGCAATCAGAGTTCGGAGGAGATGAATACCGATCTCGAACTCAACTCCTCGGTCGAGCTGAATTTCCGCAGCGATTATCTGCCGCTCAACCAAATGGCGGCGCAGGCACAGGCCGACCGCATTCGCAACGCGACCTTGAATCCTTCCGCGGAAATCCCCGATCCGAGCGCCGCGCGCACGGCACGGCTGCAGGCACAGATTGGTGCCGAGCGCGAGCGCCGCACGGCGATGGACAGTGCGATCGATGCGGCCGGACGCCCGGCGACTCCAAGTGGGGCGCTCCCGAATCCACGCATGCCTGGAACGGGAACGGGCGGGACGAGGACAGGCACAGGCACAGGCACAGGCACAGGCACAGGCACAGGCACACGCACAGGCACAGGCACAGGCACAGGCACACGCACAGGCACAGGCACAGGCACAGGCACACGCACAGGCACAGGCACAGGCACAGGCACACGCACAGGCACAGGCACAGGCTCAGGCACAGGCACAGGCACAGGCACAGGCACAGGCACAGGCACAGGTACCGGCACAGGTACCGGCACAGGCGCGGCCCGTCGCTAACGCATCAAAGTTCTTGCGTACTGCCGCGATGCGATGCCGACATTAGATGACGGGACTTCCGTGTCCGCTTGTCGACGTCTCCTACGAACCACATGCAACGCGGAAGTGTGCATGCGATGCATCCACGCCCCATGTGCGTCGATGCGCAACACGAGGGAAGCGCATTCGATCATTTCCGCCGAATCAGCGCATCGAGCGACGAATTCACACCGCTTTCACGCCAATCACGACGACGTCGTCGCGAAATCACGGCGGATGATGCATTGCCACATGACTGTCGCAGACGTCTCGGTATGCTCCGGCCTGTACGCCGTTGCTGGATGCGACGGTGAATCAGTCGGGGCATCGTGGGCAGGACGCCGATGGATCGCACCGCTCGTGATCTGGGGAAAACGATGCGCATCTCTCGTTCCTGGCGACGCCAGTTCGCCTTGCTGACGGCGCTGGCGGCTTGTCCGTTGGCGGTACAGGCCGCCACCGGCGTCGCCTTCGTGCACGGCACCGGCAATCAAAGCAATGCCTATCAGGATTATTGGCAGCCGACGATGGTCGACAACGTGCGGGCCGGCCTTGCCAATCCGGCCAACTACGTGGTCATCAATTGCGATTTCGAACAGTACATGTGGGACAGCCGCGCCGCCGGCTGCCTGGCGCAGCAGCTGACCGATTTCATCAATGCCAAGCAGATCACGCAGCTGATCGTCATCACGCATTCCAACGGCGCGAACGTGATGCGCTGGATTCTTTCCAATCCCACCTACGACAGCCGTTACCCGAACATCATCAGCAAGGTGGTGCGTGTCAACGCGCTGGCGCCGTCTTCCGCGGGTACGCCGCTGGCGGATGCCGTGATGAACGGCAACGGATTCGAGCAGGCGGTCGGTTGGCTGCTCGGTTACGAGTCCGACGCGGTGCGCATGCAGCAGGTCAGCTGGATGGCGACCTATAACGCCAACAATCTCTACGGCACATCGGGACGGCCGGCGTTGCCGAAGCCGTTCCGCAGCGTGGTCGGCACCGATGTGGACTCCTCGCCGTTCGATGGCGACAGCTACTGTGGTGGCTATTCGCTCAATGTCGGTCTGGAGGTGACGCAGGAATGGCTCGACAGCTGTTCGGACGGTTTCCTCAACTGCTCCAGCCAGTCGGCCGCGGGCACCGTGTGGTTCCAGGACAAGCAGCGCACCGCCGGTGCGGAGCCCCTGAGCCACAACCAGAGCCGTCGAGCCTGCTTCACGCTCGACACCATCCTGCGCAACAACATGACTCCGTGAGGCCGACCATGCGAACGATCCTTGCTCTCGCTCTGCTTGCCGCCGGTCTCGATGCCGCCGCTGCGGAGACACCCATGTTGCCGCCCTCGGCATCCGATCAGGTGCCGCGCCATCTCGTGACGCTGGCCATGCCTGCGCGCGCTGTCTCCGAACGTGCGCCGGTGCAATTCTCC
Source organism: Luteimonas panaciterrae (assembly GCF_020511115.1). Lineage (GTDB taxonomy): Bacteria > Pseudomonadota > Gammaproteobacteria > Xanthomonadales > Xanthomonadaceae > Luteimonas > Luteimonas panaciterrae. The sequence continues at coordinate 552,567 of NZ_JAJAVH010000007.1, read as the reverse complement.
TGGGCGCTGGACCCCAACGCCGCGATCGTCGCCGACCCCAAGCCTGCCGCGGTGGAAAGCCGCGAGTATTGGCAGGAAGTGGACGGTGCCGATTTGCAGCGCGGTGTCGGCGTCACCACCACATCACCCGGCGCGTTGATCCGCGTCAGTCCCGCGGCGGACGCGGCGAAGGTGTCCGCCGATGCGGTGCGCGTATCTCGCGGCGGCCGCGAGGTCGCCCTGGCCAAGCGCAGCGGCGGTGAACAGTTGCGTGCCGCGGGTCTCGCGGCGAACGACAGGACGGCTGTCGTGAAGCTTGCCGAAGATGCATCGCCGGGGCGATACGACGTCCGTCTGGCGCAGGCGCGCGGCCGCTACGTCATGCATGTCTACGAGCCCCGCAGTGAGGTGCGCATGCGCGCTGCATTGAGTCGGGATCATGCCCTTGCCGGCGAGAACGGCGAAATTCGTGTCGACCTGCTGCGTGGCGATGCGCGCATGAAAGGCGCGCAAGGCGGCGCATTGCTGGTCTCGCCGTCGGGACGCAGCTGGCCGCTGTCGCTGACCGCGGATGGCGCTGGCGCCTTGCGTGCCAAGGTGCCGCTGCCCGCCGATGCCGAGAGTGAACCGGGCCTGTGGGAAGTGCAGGTGTTCGCGAACGCCGGCGACGTGCAGCGCGATGTGCGTACTGCGATCGCGGTCGCGCAGCCGACGGCGAAACTAGATGGCAGCTATCGGTTCGATGCCGCCGCGCTGCGTTTCGATCTTCCCGTCCAGGCGGCCTCGCCGGGCCGCTATGAAGTACGCGGCACGCTGTACGCAACCGGGCCCGGGAATGCGTTGCGGCCAGTCGCCATCGCTCACAGCGCGCGCTGGATCGAGAATGGAGCCGGAGCCGTTGCGCTGGCCTTCAATCGCGCGGATCTGCCGGCCGGCTACGGCGCTCCGTTCGAACTGCGTGATGTCGAATTGAACGATCAGACGCGGCTCGCGCCCGTCGAGCGGCGTACACGGGTCGCTCGAATCTCGCGCTAGAAAAAAGAAAGCCGATGGCGGCAACCGCCGCCATCGGCTGGTTGGAGCGGAACATCGTCAATTGGAGGTGTTGGCGATTCCGAACTGGACCAGGTTCTGGCTCACTTTCTCGGGCTGGCCATCGTTCTGGATCGGTGCGCCGCCGGTGATATCGAGGTGGTGGAATCCCTTGAACACCACGGCATTGGTTGCGTAGAAGGGATCGTCCGGATTCAGAATCGTGATGAACGGATCGAGCGCGCTGGTGACTCTCTGGATCTCGCCGTGTTCACCGTACGTGATGTCGCGCGGCCTCAAAGTCGCGGCGTTGCGGTAGCGCAGATTCTCGAACTTGCCGTGACGTGGCCCAAGGAAGTAGAGGTTGTCCAGCACGGTCGCCATCGAGACGTAGATGTCGGCGTGCGAGGCAGGCCCTTCGACCATCGTTCGAGCGTAGTCGTGGATATCGACCGACTCGTCATCCGGTGTCGTGTACTCGCCGCCATACCAGAATCGTCCCGGAATCTGCCGGTAGTTCCGCCAGGTGGTCAGCACGAACGGGTTCATCGGAGCGGCTTTGCGATCCGTGTTCGTATGCAGGATCTGCTCGAGCAGTGGCCCCACCAGCGGGAGGCTGCCGAGTTGGGAGGGAATAGGAAAGGTCTTGTCCTTCACCGGCCCGCCGCCGAAGCTGCCGACGCCCGCATGCAACAAGCCGAGGATCTGCGAATTGTTGTCGAACAGGGCGCCAAGCAATGCTTCATTGGTGTAGCGGAAGCTGCGGACATCAGGAATGCCGGTGGTGAACTGGAGATAGCTGCTGGAGAGGAACACCTTCAGCGTCGTATCCAGGTTCGGCGTGTGTGGCAATTGCCTCAACAGATCGGATTCGGCATCCGGTTCGAGATAGGCGGCCAGGGCGGTGAGATTGAACAGGAACCAGGTTTCCGGCGTGATCACGACGCCAAGATCGAGCGCGGGCATCAGCTCCGTGTTGGTGAGCAGTGCGCCGAGCGAGGTGTTCAAGAGATTGCCGATCCCGCCGACGATTCCGCCAAGTACCGGTTTCTCGCTGAGGTCCGCGGGGTCGGTATGAATGAAAGATTCGTGGGCGAAATAGGCGCGGCAATTCTTGTAGCCGGCATCGTCGGTAGTGGTGGGATCGCCGTCGAAATCCCAGCCGATGAACAGACCGGTGAGCCATCCGCCCATCGACTGCCCGCCGCAGATCAACTTGCGCGCGCGTACCGCCGGATCGGGTAGACCTTCCGTCATCGCCAGACGCCAATCCTTGAGGACCTGCACGCCGTCGATATTTTTCAGAAATCCGATCTGCGGCCCTTTGAGGAAGCCGGCGAATTTCTTGCCATCGATGATCTTGCCTTTGTAGTAGTAGTCGATCGCGACGTGGTAGTCGCGCTGCGCGAGGCCGGCGTCGAGACCGGTGCGATCGACCAGGCAGGTGCCGCGACGGCTCATCGACCAGAACTCGACATGCTTGCCCGCGGCCGCGGCTTTCTGCACGACCTGGCGGGCGAGGATGTCGTAGGTCATGGACGCGCCGCGAAGGCCGGGCTGCGCGGTGTAGACGATGTCTGCGTCCGAGGAGTTGGCCGGGCCTTTCGCATCGCGATAGCGCATGTAGCTGATCCAGTCGCAAGCTTCCGGATGCGCGCCGACGGAAGCCGGTAACGGCGAATAGAGCGAGACGTAGCTCTCGATCACGCCGGGCGCGGGATTGAGCGACTGGACCGCGACTTCCTTGCGCGTGCCGACTTCGATGGCGGTGGCTTGGCTGGCCATGCCGAGCCAGGCGGCTCCGGCGGACAAGAGCAGACCGAATGATCGCGCCGTTCGAGAACGACCGCGAAGAGGTGATGTGGATGGGGAGTGGGGGCGGGATGTCACGAGAGATCTCCGAAAGGATGGGTCGATGGCATGCTTCGTCGTGCGTTCGACAGCATTTCCCATCACTCGACATCCATTGGTCGGTGATTCTGCTCGGGGATGCCTGGCAGGGATGGGCGTTTGGAGTGCTACGCGCGGCAGGCTGTCGATGGCTGCCGTGGCGTTCTGGATTCCGGGATCGTACGGGCTGGTAAAAACGCAGCGTTCGTTGCTATGAAAAAGTCGGCGGCCGTTTTGCAACGGCCGCCGATGTGCGGCCATGTATCGTCAGTGGGATGTATTGGCGATTCCGAACTGGACCAGATGCGTGCTCACTCGCTCGGGCTGGCCATCGTTCTGGATGGGCGAGGCGCCGGTCATGTCGAGGTGGTTGTATCCGGGGAACGTCACCGCATCGTCCAGGCCGATCGGGTTATCCGGATTGAGGATCGAGAGCAAGGGATCGCTCAGCTTGAATCCCGCATTGACCATGCTTTTCTCGGCGATCATGACGGTGCGCGGCCTCAGCGTCGCCGCATCGCGGTAGCGCAGGTTTTCAAACTTGCCATGCTGCGGCCCCACCAGATAGAGGACGTCCAGAATCATCCCCATCGAGATATAGGCATCGGCATGCGTGGCCGGCCCTTCGAACATCGTGCGTGCATAGTCATGGAAATCGACGCGCTCGTCATCCGGCGAGGTGTAGTTCGTGCCGTACCAGGTGCGGCCGGGAATCTGCTGATAGCCACGCCAAGTGGTGAGCACAAAGGGATTGATCGGCCCGACCTTGCGCGTGGTGGTCCCCAGCAGCGGTCCCAATAGCGGTCCCACCAACGGCAGGTCGCCGATCTGGGACGGTATCGGGAAGGTCTTCTCCGCGACCGGCCCACCGCCGAAACTGCCGAGACCTGCACCCATCAAGGAAATGACTTGCGTATTGTTGTCCAGCAGGGCGCCCAGTAGCGCCGCATTGGTGTAGCGGAAGCTGCGGACGTCTGGGATGCCGGTGACGAACTGGAGATAGGTGTTGGACAAAAACACCTTCAAAGTGATGTCCAGGTTCAGGTTATGCGGGAGCTGTCTCAGCAGATCGGACTCGGCATCCGGTTCGAAATAAGCGGCCATGCCGATGATGCTGTAGATGAACCAGGTCTCCGGCGTGAGCACAACACCGGTATTGAGAGCAGGCATCAGTTCCGAATCGACAAGCACGGCGCCAGCCGAGGTGTTGAGCATGTTGCCGATGGCGCCGACGATTCCACCGAGGATGGGTTTCTGCTCCAGCGCGGCAGGATCGGTGCTCACCATCGAGTCATGGGCGAAGTAGGCACGGCAATTCTTGTATCCGGCGTCGTCGTTGGTCGCGGGGTTGCCGTCGAAATCCCAACCGATGAACATGCCCGTGATGAGTGCCCCCATCGAGTGGCCACCACAGATGAGCTTGCTGGCCCGGACCTTCGGATCGGGCAGGCCTTCGGTCATGATGAAGTGCCAGTCCTTGATGATCTGCACGGCATCGATGTACTTCAGGAATCCGATCTGAGACCCACTCAGGAAGCCTGCGAATTTCTTGCCATCGATGATCTTGCCTTTGTAGTAGTAGTCGACTGCGACGTGGTAATCGCGCTGCGCGGCAGCTGCGTCAAGGCCGGTGCGGTCGACGAGGCAGACGGTCCTGCGAGGCGTGGTCCAGAATTCGGCATGCTTGCCGGCGGCCGCCGCTTTTTGCACGACCTGGCGGGCCAGCGTGTCATAGGCCATGGCTCCGCTGCGCAGGCCAGGCTGCGCGGTGTAGACGATGTCCGCATCCGAGGAGGCGGACGGACCTTTTGCGTCGCGATAACGCATGTAGGTGATCCAGTCACAAGCCTCCGGATGCGCTCCGACGGAGGCCGGCAGTGGTGCGTAGAGCGAGACAAAAGTCTGGATCACACCAGGCGCGGGATTGAGCGACTTGACCACGATTTCCTTGCGTGTACCGATTTCGGTGGCACTGGCTGAGCCGGACAAGGCCAGCCAGGCGAATCCGACGAGCAGAAGCAAACTGGACATCCAGCGCGATGGACGCGACCGGTCGCGATGGGGCGATGTTGAGTGATGCTGCAACGACATGGAAACTCCCTCCAGAGTGATAAAAACCGGCGACCGTCTTACGACGGCCGCCGACGCAATGCGCTTCATCGTCGGGATCGGGGAATGCGCCTCCGATGAAGCCATTGGTTAGTGACTGTTATTGATCAGTACTCCCAACGCGCCACCCCAACCACCAACGGCGATATCGATCTTGCCGTCCTTGTTGAAGTCGGCGAGCACCGGCGTCTGCGGAAGCAGCGCGATGGGCAGGTCCTGACGGTTGATGAGCTTTCCGGTGCCGTCGTTTTCATAGACGGTCGCCCAGATGCCGATCACCGAAGTGACGACAAGGTCCTTATCCCCGTCGTTGTCGAGGTCCGCGGCGCGGATGCTCACCGGGCCGGGTTGGAACGTCGAGTTCAACAGGATGTCTCGAAGCTCGGTGGGCGCATCGGTCGTGACGCTTTCGTTGATCTTTTGCTTCGCCTCGGCCACGAGATTCTGGACGCTTGCGTCCTCGGTGCCGGCCTTGCCGACGTTCTCGTAAGTCTTTGGTGCGAATCCTTTGCTGCTGAGAATCACCGAGATATTGAAGCTGAAGGAGTTGGCCGTGGCGTAATCGTCAACGCCGTCACCATCGAGATCGGCGACCACGACATCTTCGGGAATGAAGCCGGTATTGATCGATCTCAGTTTGGCGAAGCTGCCATCACCATTACCTTTCCACAGGGAAACACCACGGAAGAAGGCACCGCCGGGAAGACTCTCCACGACGGCGGCATCAGGGTATTGATCGTTATTCAGATTCGTTTCTCTGAACGCGGCGGTGACTCCCACGGGGCCGCTGATCTTGACGCCGCCGCCCAGCTTGGGAGTGCCGTCGCCGAGAAATGTGGTGAGCGTGGCGGCGGTGCCGGTGACGAGATCGAGCTTGCCGTCCCTGTTGGTATCGATGAGCGGCGTGAACAGCTGACCGCCGAGGACGATGAATTTCGTGGTGCCGTGGCGGAAGGTGCCGTCACCATTGCCCAGCAGGAGGGCCACGAAGGGCCCCGTTTCGACCGCGATGTCCGCGAAGCCGTCTCGGTTGACATCCCCGGTGTTCACGCACTGAGTTGCGTACAGATAGGGAATGTCGAGGAAGCCAAGCAACGGATCCTTCAATTTCACGTTGATCCTGATGGGTGCCTTGAAAGTTCCGTCGCCGTTGCCGAGCACCACCACGGGAGTGCTGAAGGGCAGATACGGGTCCGCGAGGACCAGATCGATGTTCCCGTCGTTGTTGAAATCGGCACTGTCCATCGAATCCGCGGAAGGGCCGGGGCCGATGAGAACACCGGTCGGATAGGTTTTCGGACTCGCGAACGAAATGGCGGCCTGAGCCGATGTGCTCAGCATGAATCCGGCTGCGACCATCGCGGCTAAAGCAGTCTTTCTTGCAGTCATGCGTTTGTTCTCCCATCGATGTTGAGGGCATCCGCGAATGGGGGCGGATGCCGATTGGTTGACTGGAAATGAAGGGTTTGGATCAGAGGAGCGGTGCGGTGATTGCGACTGGAGCAGGCGTCGCGCTGCCGTGCGCAATGCGAGGGCGCGTCATTGCAACGCGCTTGGTTGCCCGCCACCGATTGTGTTTCGGCGAGGTGTTGTGGCCGTCGATGCCCAAAATCGCGCATGCCATCACCGAAATCCGGTGCGGCTTCGTCAGGGGCTTTATCGAGGCGTTCGAAATTGAGGTTGACGCTGCATGGCAGCCGAGATTGCCGTTCAGCGCCGGAGCGCCGAGTTCTTTAATCGGCGCGATATCAACCGGCTTCAGATTGAAGAAGCGATTGCTTGATCTAACGAACAAAGATCGAGCAAGCCGCCGTGATGCGGCGACGAATATATGTTGCATGAATCCCTCCCAGGTTCATGACAGATGTGGCGGTGGTTTAGTGCGGCGTCGATCTCCCGAGGATCGAAGGACGAGCGGCAGGAATCAGGGCATCCGTGGCGAAGTGGGCATGGCTGATTCCGCGGACGATCCGTGGAGCCAGCCGCCTCAAGCCACGAGGAGCGGTCTTCAAAGCGGCGGCGTGCGCTCTCTGGCGCGCGGCTTGCGAATCGCGTTGGCCGCAGGCATCGTGTTCAGCTGCTTCGCCATTGCGCGGGGGTATGCGGACCGGATGACGCGTACCGGTGTCCGTTCCCCCCAGCGGCGACACCATGACAACGGAGAATCGCTGTGCGGCCATACTTTCGCCCACGCAAAGAAGTATCCATGCGGATACGGTTGAAGTATCCATTTGGCTACCCTATTGTCAATAGGGGGAAATATTTGTGAAGGCGCGTGCATTGGCCGGCATCGACGCCTTGCCGGACGGTAAGCGGCGCCTGATCGAGGCGGCCTTTCGGCTAGGGGCGCGTGAGGGCACCGCGCTGCCGTCGCTGGGGCTGCGAGAGCTCGCCCGCGAAGCCGGGCTGAACCACAACACGTTCTACCGGCATTTCCGCGACATGAACGATCTCGGCCGCACCGCGGCCGAGATGGTGGCGGCTCAGCTCATGAAGGAGCTGAAGGAAATCCCCGCTCACGCCAAGCACGATGAAGACGTGACGATCAGTACGGTCGCCTACTTCCTGGATTTCGTGGAAAACCATATCGACGCGATGATCGTCGGACTGCGTGAGATGCACAGCAAGGATTCGCCGATGCGCGGAATCCTGCAGCAGGCGGTGGAGGACATCGCGCTCGATCGCGCCGAGCAGATCATCAGCATGAAGCTGGCCACGGGGCTGGAACGCAAGTCGCTGCAACAGGCGACGCGCGCGATCACCTACTACATGTTCTACCGCGCGCTGGATTACATCGAATCCCCGCAGCGCCGGCGCAGCATCCACGCCGACATCGTCGGCTTCGTGCGCACGCAGTTCATCGGACGGCTGGCGCTGCAGCAGATGGCCGCGGAGAAGAAGTGAGCGGAATCGCCGCGCGCGCGGCGATGCGCTAGAGATTCAGGCGATCGCGGATTTCCGCGGCGACGCGTACCGTTTCACGCAGTGGCACGACGTCGAAGGGCGCGAGCCGCGCATCCATCGCGCGGATGCGGCCGCGTTGCAGCAGTGCATCGAGGAAGCGTCGCGGCCGGCCGCGCACGCGCGCGGGATCGAACACGTGCACGGGCACGGTGGTGGCGCAGGCCTCTGAAATCATGTTGACCGAATCCGGTGAGCAGACGATGCGATCCGCCCAGGCGAGGATACCGGGATAGGGGTTTTCGCCATCGCCCTCTCCACGCCAGACGATGCCCGGCGTGCCGTCGTAGCGATGGCGCAGCAGTTCGCGCACTTTCGGATCGGTGCGACGCGAAGCGGTCAGCAGAAGACTGCCGCCATCGCATGCGAGCACAGCTTCGAGCTTCGACGCCAGCACCTCGAACGCCATGCGATCGAAGCGGGCATGCGCGCTGGAACCACCGAGCAGCACGGCGGTGCGCGGCCGCGGTAGTTCGACGAAGGCGGCGAAGGCTTCGCGCGCTTGCGCGAGCCAGGCGTCGTCCACCGGATGCAGGCTGCCGAGCGTGGTGATGACGTTGGCGCCTCGCAGGCCGTCGTGCCCGGGGGCGACCACTAGATCCCAATGCGACGGATCGATGCGCGGATCGAGGATCTGCACCGATCGCGTGTCCTGCCGGCGCAGCCAGCGCGTGGCCAGGGCGGCCTGGCGGCCGCAACCGATCGCGACTTCCGGCAGGGCGGTGCTTTCGGCCCAAGCCTTCCCGAAGGCGCCGGGCCCGCTGGGCAGCCAGCGCGGCGCGAACCATCGCCACGGGATCCGCGTGGCCACCTCGACATGGCGGGCGGCGGGATCCAGCGCATGCGCCAGGGCCTCCGCCTGTCGCAGATTGCCAGCCCGGCCATCGCTGACGGCCCAGATTTGCAGCGAATCGGTCACGGAAAGCGGTCTTTGTTCTATTTTAGTGATGATTCGTTGCGGACGCGGGACTTATACATTGCATATGGAACTCTACACTCCCTCGACCGCCGCGCCTCAGCGGCCACCCTCCCAAGGAATCCCGGATGTCCGACGTTCTGCCCGCCGCCTCGCTCGATCAGCTGTTCCGCAGCGCCCGCACCTACAACGCCTTCAGCGGTGAGATCAGCGACGAGAAGCTGCGCGAACTCTACGACCTGCTGAAGTGGGGGCCGACCAGCGCCAACATGTCGCCGGCGCGCTTCGTGTTCGTGAAATCGAAGGAAGCCAAGGCAAGGCTCGAGCCGGCCCTGTCGCAGGGCAACCACGACAAGACTATGGCCGCGCCGGTGACGGTGATCGTGGCCTACGACCCGGATTTCCACGAAAAGCTGCCGTACCTGTTCCCGCACACCGACGCCAAGAGCTGGTTCGACGGCCCGCGCGAGAATCGGCGCGATCACGCCTTCCGCAACGGCACCCTGCAGGGCGCCTATCTGATCCTGGCCGCGCGCGCGCTCGGTCTCGATACCGGGCCGATGACCGGTTTCGACAATGCCATCGTCGACGAAGCCTTCTTCAAGGGCACGCCGATCAAGTCCAACTTCCTCGTCAATCTCGGCCAAGGTGACCCGGCCAGCATCTTCCCGCGCTCGCCAAGGCTGGCTTTCGACGAAACCGCCCGCATCGAGTAAGCAGCGTTCCGCAACGTTTTGCCCCGCAAATTCCTCTCATCATTAGTTTTCAGGAGATTCGACCATGCAGATGCTTTCGCCCAGACGCGCTGCTCTCGCCGCCGCGCTGTCGCTGTTCGCCGCTTCCGCTTTCGCCGCGCCCGTCACCTACAAGCTCGACCCAAACCATACCAACGTGCTGGCGAGCTGGAGCCATTTCGGCTTCTCCAATCCCTTCGCCAATTTCGGCCAGGTCGATGGCACGCTGGTGTACGACGCCGAGGACGTTTCGAAGTCGAGCGTCGAGGTCAAGCTGCCGCTGGCCGGCTTGAATTCGTTCACGGCGGATTTCGACGAGCATCTGAAGAGCGCCGATTTCTTCGACGCCGCCAAGTATCCCGAGATCACCTTCAAGAGCACCAAGGTCGAATCCGCGGGCAAGGGCAAGCTGAAGGTGACCGGTGATCTGACCGTCAAGGGCGTGACCAAGCCGGCCGTTCTCGATGTCACTCTCAACAAGGCAGGCGTGCAGCCGCTCGCCAAGCGCGAAGCGGTCGGTTTCGATGCCACCACCACGCTCAAGCGCAGCGAGTTCGGGGTGGACAAGTATGTGCCGAACGTGAGCGACGAAGTGAAGCTGCAGATCACCACCGAGGCGGTGGTGCCGAAGCCGGAAGGCGAAAAGAAGGAATAAGTTCGAACGTTCTGTCTCGCGCGCCATTTCCGCTCGTGCGGGAATGGCGCGCTTGTTTTCAGCACATCTTTTTCAACGTGCCTGTTTTGAAACATACCTGTTTCAAAACAGGCACGTTTCAAATGGCGATGACCCATGCAGATTTTCCGCCCCGCCGCCGAACGCGGCATCGTCCGCACTGACTGGCTCGACAGCCGGCACAGTTTTTCGTTCGGCCGTTATTACGACCCGCAGTGGATGGGCTTTGGTCCGCTGCGCGTGATCAATGAGGACCGCGTCGCCCCCGGCGCCGGATTCCCACCGCATGGGCACGCCAACATGGAGATCCTCAGCTACGTGCTCGAGGGCGCGCTCGCGCACCGCGACAACAGTGGCGGCGAGGGCGTGGTGCATGCGGGCGAATGGCAATGGATGAGCGCCGGCCACGGGATCGAGCACAGCGAATACAACGCTTCGAAAGAAGCGCCCGTGCATTTCCTGCAGATCTGGATTCAGCCCGATCGCGTCAACGCCGCGCCGGCGCATGCGCAGCGTAGTTTCGATCCTGCGGCGCGGCGCGGCCGCTGGGCGACCTTCGCTTCGCCCGATGGCGCCGACGGCAGTCTCGCGATTCGACAGCAGGTCTGGGTACATGGCGCACGGTTGAGCGATGGCGAGGAAGTCACGCATGCGCTGAAGCCGCTGCGACGTTATTGGCTGCAGGTGGTGCAAGGGCAGGCCGTGATCGGCGGACACACGTTGTCCGCGGGCGATGCGGTCGGCTACGCCGAGGAAGCGGGTGAGTTGCGCGTGGCCGGAAGCGGCGGCGCCGCCACCGAAATTCTCCTGTTCGATCTGCCGTTATGACCTCGGTGCGGAGCGGGCGATCGTGGTGCCCGCTCCATGTGATGCATCGTCGCTATGGCGGCGCAGCCGTTCAGGTAGGGCGCGCTCAGCGCCGTGGCAAGCTGACGCGGCACGCGAATATCGACATTTCGTCACAATTCCGGGGTGGGCCGCCGCACGGTAAACTAACCGTATCCGTCCTTTCCGCTCCGCCATGACCGCAGCCAACGCCACCCCCGTCCAAGCCAACGCCCAGAAACGCTACGAAGTGTGCCGCAGCGATCTGCCGCTGAGCTGTCCGCTGCCGTCGATGGCGTTGTGGAACTCGCATCCACGTGTCTACTTGCCGATCGAGAGTGAGGGCGGCGAGGCGGATTGCCCGTACTGCGGATCGCATTTCGTGTTGATCGACTGAAACGCCGCGACTGCATGGGTCGCGCGCTGACCGTGGTGCAACTGCTGCCCGCGCTGGAGTCGGGCGGTGTCGAACGTTCCACCCTCGAGATCGCCGACGCCTTGGTTCGCGCCGGCCATCGTGCCATCGTCGTGTCGGCGGGCGGGCGGCTGGTGCCGACGCTGCTGGCGAGCGGCGCCGAGCACGTCGAATTCGACATCGGCCGCAAGTCGCTGCTGACGCTGCGCCACATCCGTTCGCTGCATGAGCTGTTCGCGCGCGAGCGCCCGGACATCGTGCACGCACGCTCGCGACTGCCCGCGTGGATGGGTTGGCGCGCGCTGCGTGGCACGCCGGGCACACGACCGTTGCCGCTGCCCAAGCCGCACTTCGTCACCACCGTGCACGGTCTCAATTCGCCCTCGCGCTACAGCGCGATCATGACCCGCGGCGAGCGGGTGATCTGCGTGTCGCAGACGGTGCGCGATTATGTGCTCCAGCACTATCCGAAAACCGACAAGGCGAAGTTGCGCGTGATTCCGCGCGGCATCGATCCCGCCGCGTTTCCGCGGGCGCCCGTGCCGGATCGCGAAGCGCGCGCGCGCGTGGCGGCGCAATATCCACAACTGGGCGGCGATGGTCCGCTGCTGTTGCTGCCCGGTCGCGGCACGCGACTGAAAGGGCATGCCGATGCATTGGTGTTGCTCGGCGGCCTGCGTGGCGCCGGCATCGACGCGCGTTTGTGGATGCCGGGCGCGCGTGAGGCGGGCCGCGAGCAATACATCGCCGATCTCGAGGCCGAGGCGCGCAGTGGCGGTTTCGCCGACGCATTGGCGATCACGCCGCCGACGGCGGCGATCGCGGAAGCCTATGCCGCCGCCGATCTGGTGCTGCAGGTCTCGCGCAAGCCCGAATCGTTCGGACGTACCGTGATCGAAGCGCTGTCGGTCGGCCGTCCCGTGCTCGGCTGGGCGCATGGCGGCGTCGGCGAGCTGCTGCGCGAACTGCTGCCAAGCGGCGCGGTGGCACCGTTCGATCACGCGGCGCTGCTGACGAGCGCGCAGGCATTGCTGTCCGGGACGCTACTGTCCAAGCCGCCGTCGCTTGCTACGATGCCGGCCTCGCTCACGCAATATTCGCTGCAGGCCATGCAGCAGGCCACGCTCGATGTCTATGACGAACTCGTCCAGCGCTGATCCGGCTCCTGCGGGGCACGCTCCTGCCGAGCAAGTTCCCGGAGGCACGCTCTCGGACAGGCACGCCGACGCTCAGGTCGGCTGGCGCTGGGCGCCATGGTGGGTGCTGGCTTTCGTCGTGTTGTGGCCGGCACCCGGCATCGCCGAGGGCGTGCTGGTGCTGGGCGCGCTCGCGGCCATCATCAAACTGCTGGTCTCGCGTTTCCGTGGCGGCACCGCGCTGCTGAGCGGGCCGGCGTGGGCGCTGACCAGCGTGCTGTTCTTCGCTTACTGGCTGCCGCAGTTGTTCTCCGCGGTGGACGCGGTCGATGCGCGTCATGCGTTCTACAAGGCGGCGACGGGGCTGCGCTATCTGCCGTTCCTGTGGCTGGCCGCGGCCGCGGTCGCCGATGCGCGCGGGCGGCGCATCACGTTCGGTGGATTGGCGGTGATCGCCGGCGTGTGGACGCTCGATGCGCTGGCGCAGGCGGTGTCCGGCACCAGTCCGCTGTTCTGGGGATTGGACGCGTTGAAGCAGGCGATCGAACACAAGCCGATGTGCAGCGCTGAGGAAATCGCGGCCGTCGATCGCCTCGGCGGCGTGCTCGGCCCCTGCAATCTGAAACTCGGCATCGTGCTCGCCAGCCTGTCGCCGTTCGTGCTGTACGCGGCGGGGCGGCGCTTCGGCAATATCGGATGGATCGTGGCGGCGGGGCTGATCGGCAGCGTGGTATTGCTGGCCGGCGCGCGCGCTTCCTGGCTCACCTATGCGCTGGTGCTGGTGTTTTCCGGCTGGCGCCTGCTGGGCTGGAAGAAACTCGCAGGCGTGTTCGCTTTCGGCGCGGTGTTGCTGGTCGCGCTCACGTTCACCGTTCCGCAGATGCGGGAACGCATCCAGCGCACCACGCAGGCGCTGACCGCCGACGAGGCCGGCATGGACAGCGCGCTGTCCGGCCGCGGCCGCATCTGGGGCGCGGCGGTGTGCATGGTGCGCGAGCACCCGATCAACGGCGTGGGGGCGCGTGGTTTCCGCGATGCGTTCCCGGCCTGTGATCCCGAGCCTGGAGAAATACCGGCCTGGGGCAGCGGCCCCGCCTTGCACGCGCATCAGATCGTGCTGGAAATTCTCAGCGAAACCGGCGCGCTCGGTCTGTTGCTGTGGCTGGCCGGCGTGGCACTGGCCTGGCGCGCGTGGCGCTACGCATCCGAACCGGCGCGCGATCGCGCGCGGCCGGCGATGCTGGCGCTGGCGGTGACGGTGTTCCCGTTCAACACCCACCTCGCGTTCTACTCTACGTTCTGGGGCGGCCTGACCCTATTGCTGGCCGCGCTGTACGCGGGCAGCCTGCTGGCGCGAAAAGGCGAAGCGATTGCCGAAGAGCCCGCGGCTCCGGACACGGCAGCGCCGCAAACCTAGGAGGTCTGCATGAATTCGGAAATGATCGCGGGCCTGTTCGGGCTGCTCGGCGTGTTCGTGGGCGGCCTGATTTCCTGGTGGCTGCAGAAGGATCGCGCCTCGACCGATCTGGAGATCGCGCTGGAAGCGGTCAAGACCGAACACATGGCCGAGAAAACGGCGCAGCACTTCCTCAGCCACAAGGGCTACACGGATCGTTCCTTCGATCTGCTGCGGGAGCGGCTCGGCGGTTTCGAGGACGACGAACTCAGGCGCATCCTCGTGCGCGCGGGTGCGATCCGCTACACGCGCAGCAATGGCGACGAATACTGGCGCCTGCTCTCACGCGAAGCCGAAGCGATCGCACATGCGAAAGAGAAGGGCGAAAGGACGGAATCGGCCGGGGACGATCACTAATCGTCGGTCGGAGACGGGTCAGCGCCGTTTGGGATTGCGCCGCATCCGTGTGCCGCTGGCGCGGTCGTGCCAGGTGAGGCGTTCGCGATCGAACCAGGCCCACCAGAAGCCAAGGCCCGCCAGCAAAAGAGAAAAGGTGCCGACGAGATAGCGCACGCCGAGCGCGCGCCATGTCGGCGCCGAGACTCCGTCAGCTGAAACGAGTTGCAACCGCCACGGGCGCATGCCGAGCGTCTGCCCGCCGCGCCGCCAGCTGATGCCCGCATACACTCCGCTCACCACCCAGCAGGAGAACCACAGCAGCAGTTGCAGCGCGCTGTAGGGCGCGATGTTCTGGCGGGGGTCGTGATGGCCGGCGATGGTGTAGGCAAGGGTGAAAGCCAGCGACACCAGCATCCACAACGCCAGCACCGGCCAGAAATCGTAGAACAGTGCCAGCAGGCGCCAGCCGATCAGCGCGCGCGGCCGGTCCGTGGGAGAAGGCTGTGGAGAGGGTTCGGACATCCCAACAGAATAACGGTTGCACGCAACGCGCCGTCAGCCGTTACGCTTTCGACCATGATCACTCCCGCGGACCGCCGCGAACTCGTCGCGCAACTGCCGCCGCTGCCCGCGCGCGACGAACAGGCCATCACTGCCTTCCTCGACGCGATCTGGGCCGAAAGCGGCCTGGCGCAGCACACGCTGGATGGCTATCGCCGCGATTTGCAGGGTTTCGCGCGCTGGCGCGAGGGTCGTGATGGTGGCCTGGCCGGCGCCGACCGCGCCGCATTGTTCGACTATCTCGCCTGGCGCACGCGGCATGGCTGGTCGCAGCGCAGCAATGCGCGGCTGCTGTCCGCGCTGCGCGCGTTCTTCGCCCTGCAGCTGCGCAACGGCACGCGCGCGGACGATCCGGTCGCGCTGCTGGAACCGCCGAAACTGCCGCGCTCGCTGCCCAAGGCCTTGTCGGAAAGCCAGATCGAGGCCTTGCTGGCCGCGCCCGACATCGCCGCGCCGCTCGGGTTGCGCGATCGCGCGATGCTGGAGCTGATGTACGCCGCCGGCCTGCGCGTGAGCGAACTGGTCGGCCTGCCCGCCACCGCAATCAACCTGCGCCAGGGCGTGCTGCGGGTGATGGGCAAGGGCAGCAAGGAACGCCTGGTTCCGCTCGGCGAGGAATCGCAGCATTGGCTCGAGCGTTATCTGAACGAGGCGCGGCCGCAATTGGCAGCTAAGCGCGCATTGGAACCGCTGTTCCTCGACGCACGCGGCAAGGCGCCGACCCGGCAGGATTTCTGGCGGCTGGTGAAGCGCTATGGCAGCGTCGCCGGCATCGATCTGGCGAAGATCAGCCCGCACGGCCTGCGCCACAGCTTCGCCACGCACCTGCTCAACCACGGCGCCGACCTGCGCGCGCTGCAGATGCTGCTCGGGCACAGCTCGCTTTCGACCACGCAGATCTACACGCTGGTGGCGCGGGAGCATTTGAAGTCCCTCCATGCAAAGCATCACCCCAGAGGATGAGGCAGGCCGCTTACGCGGCACTGCTGCGTGGCCTGCCGAACGCCCGGCCATGGATGGCCGGACAGGGCGGCCCGAAGCCAGTGAGGATGCGCCAAGGATGGCAGCAGCAATCCCCCAGAAATCATGCGCCAGGGACGGTAACTGTGACGAACCCGAAGTTTCAGCCCATCTCCCGAAGATCAACGGGAATCCACAGCCTCAAGCGCGGTCTACGAATTCCGACTCCCATCCCGCGGACAAAGCCGAAAGGACTCCCATGCACCCCCGTCCACCCGCCCATGCGACAATCGGCGCATCCAGTCGTCAGGCAGTACTCATGAAGAAACGGTATCTCCTCGCTCTGCTCGGCAGCCTCTTCAGCCTGTCCGCCTGTGCGCAGCCCGCGCCGCCGGCCAAGCCCGCAGCAGACAAGCCTGCCGCGCCGGCCGTGGCAGCGGGTTCGCCGGAAGAGCGCGTCCGCAATGCGATCCATAAGCTCAACTCCCAGGTCGAGATCGACCACATCAGCGCCGCGCCGATCGCCGGCTTCCGCGAGGCCATCGTCGGCGGCCAGACGCTATATGTCAGCGACGACGGCCGCTACCTGCTGCAGGGCAACCTGTACGACATGTACTCGAAGGAGAACCTGATCCAGCGCAATCTGGCCAAGGTCCGCCGCCAGCTGCTCGACACGATTCCCGTCGCCGACCGCATCGTCTTCGCGCCGCCGAGCCCGAAGTACACCGTGTCGGTGTTCACCGACGTGGAATGCGGCTATTGCCGCAAGCTGCACTCGC
Source organism: Luteimonas panaciterrae (assembly GCF_020511115.1). Taxonomy (GTDB): domain Bacteria; phylum Pseudomonadota; class Gammaproteobacteria; order Xanthomonadales; family Xanthomonadaceae; genus Luteimonas; species Luteimonas panaciterrae. The sequence continues at coordinate 535,802 of NZ_JAJAVH010000007.1, read as the reverse complement.
AGATCGCGGAATACAACCGTCAGGGCATCGCCGTGCAGTACCTGGCGTTCCCGCGCATGGGCCTGGGCAGCCCCGACTTCCAGAAGATGGTGAACGTGTGGTGCGCGGCCGACCGCAAGAAGGCCCTCACCGATGCCAAGAACGACCAGGCGGTGCCGGTGCGCAACTGCAAGAACCCGGTCACCATGGAATACGACATCGGCCAGCGCGTCGGCCTGCAGGGCACGCCGATGATCATCACCGACAAGGGCGAGGTGATGCCGGGCTACATGCCGCCGGACGCCCTGCGCGCCACGCTCGACAAGCTGGCGAAGGGCGCCTCGCTCAACGACGCGCTCGCCAGCAGCATGCCCGCCGCCGCCGCAGGCAGCCCGTGACTTTGAATTTCCTCTCCCCCGCGAGCGGGGGAGAGGGAGCATCGCGTTAGCTGTCAGGTACAATACCGCCCCGCTTCCCAGCGTCTGCTCCCCCGGACATGATCGTCCTCGAGGGCCTGCCGGCCCTGTCTCCGTTCCGTCGCGACCGGCTCCAAACCCGTCTGCAATCCCTCTCACCCTCCGTCCGCGTGTCGGGCGCCTGGTACGTGTACTGGGTGGAACCGCTTCGCGGAGAGGATGGCGGCGCTCCCGCCGCGCTCCCTGACGCGGCGACCCTGCACCGCATCCTCCAGGCCGGTGACACCGCCGCGCCGCGCGCCGATGGGGCGGTGTCCCGCTACGTCGCCCCGCGCGTGGGCACGATCTCGCCCTGGGCCAGCAAGGCCACCGAACTGCTGCGCGGCGCCGGATTGCCGGTGAAGCGCGTCGAGCGCGGCATGCGTCTGGATCTGGCCGGCTGGCCGTCCGACGCGGCGGCACAGACGGCGCTGGCGAAATTGCTCCACGATCCGATGACGCAGTCGCTGCTCGCCGCGCACGACGAGGCCGCGGCACTGTTCGCCGTGCCCGCGCGCGGCGAACTGGAGCGCATCGCCCTGGCCGATCTCGAATCCGCCAACGCGCGCCTGGGCCTCGCGCTCGCCGACGACGAGATCGACTACCTACGCACGCGCTACGCCGAACTTGGCCGCGATCCCAGCGACGTCGAGCTGATGATGTTCGCGCAGGCCAATTCCGAGCATTGCCGGCACAAGATCTTCAACGCCTCCTGGACCATCGACGGCGAGGATCAACCGCTGTCCTTGTTCAAGATGATCAAGCACACCCACGCGCAGACGCCGGAGCACACGCTCTCGGCCTACAGCGACAACGCCGCGGTGGTGGAAGGTTATCCGGCGCGGCGCTTCCGCCCCGATGCGCAGACGCACACCTACCGCCACGAGGACGTGCACGAGAGCGCGTTCTGCATCAAGGTCGAAACGCACAATCATCCGACCGCGATCTCGCCGTTCCCCGGCGCATCCACCGGTGCCGGCGGTGAAATCCGCGACGAAGGCGCCACCGGTCGCGGTGGCAAGCCCAAGGCCGGTCTGTGCGGCTTCAGCGTTTCGCATCTGCGCATTCCGACGTTGCCGCAGCCCTGGGAACAGCCACGCGCATTGAATCCGCGCATGGCCAGCGCGCTGGAGATCATGACCGACGGCCCGCTCGGCGCGGCCGCGTTCAACAACGAATTCGGCCGGCCGAATCTCACCGGTTATTTCCGTAGCTTCGAAGTGCAGGAAGGCGACGACCTCGCTCGCGCCTACGACAAGCCGATCATGCTGGCCGGCGGTCTCGGCGCCATCGATCGCGGTCTGGTCGAGAAGAAACTGCTTTCACCGGGCGATGCGGTGATCGTGCTCGGCGGCCCGGCGATGCTGATCGGCCTGGGCGGCGGCGCCGCCAGTTCGGTCGCCTCGGGCGACAGTGCCGAGGATCTCGATTTCGCTTCCGTCCAGCGCGACAACCCGGAGATGGAGCGCCGCTGCCAGGAAGTGATCGATCGCTGCGCCGCGCTCGGCGACGACAACCCGATCCTGTGGTGCCACGACGTCGGTGCTGGCGGCCTGTCGAACGCGATTCCGGAATTGCTGCACGACTCGGGCGTCGGCGGCGTGATCGATCTGTTCAAGGTGCCGAGCGACGATCCCTCGCTCTCGCCGATGCAGTTGTGGTGCAACGAATCGCAGGAACGTTACGTGCTCGGCGTGGCGCAGCAGCGCCTCGCCGATTTCGCCGCGCTGTGCGAGCGCGAGCGCTGTCCGTTCGCAGCGGTCGGCGTGGCCACCGCCGAGGAGCGGCTGGTCGTCGGCTACGGCGCCGATGTCGCCCATCTTGATGCGGAAGCAGGCAAGAGCGGATTCGCGATCGACCTGCCGATGGACGTGCTGTTCGGCAAGGCGCCGAAGATGCACCGCGATACCCAGCGTCCGCGACCCGCGCGCTGGCCGTCGCTGTCGACCGACGGCGTCGATCTGCAGGAAGCCGGTCTGCGCGTGCTCGCGCATCCCACCGTTGCCGCCAAGAACTTCCTGATCACCATCGGCGATCGCACGGTGGGCGGACTCACCGCCCGCGATCAGATGGTCGGCCCGTGGCAACTGCCGGTGGCCGATTGCGCGATCACGCTCTCGGATTACGAAAACCACGCCGGCGAAGCCATGGCGATCGGCGAGCGCACGCCGCTGGCGCTGCTGGATTCCGCCGCCGCCGCGCGCATGGCGGTGGGCGAGGCGATCACCAATCTCTGCGCCGCGCCGGTGGAAACGTTGCATCGCGTCAAGCTGTCGGCGAACTGGATGGCAGCCGCCGGACACGCGGGTGAGGACGCGCGCCTGTTCGATGCGGTGAAAGCGGTTGGCCTGGAATTGTGTCCCGCGATCGATCTCAGCATTCCGGTCGGCAAGGATTCGCTGTCGATGCAGGCGCAGTGGAATGCCGGTGGCGTCGCGCAAAAGTCGGTGTCGCCGGTATCGCTAGTGGTTAGCGCGTTCGCGCCGGTGACGGACACGCGTGCGCAGCTCACGCCGCTGCTCTCGCGCGAAGCCGACACGGAAATCTGGCTGATCGGCCTCGGTGCCGGACGCCAGCGCCTGGGCGGCTCGATCCTCTCGCAATGCTTCGAGGCCTTTGGCGGCACGCCGCCCGATCTCGACGATCCGCAGCGGTTGCGCGCCCTGTTCGAGCTGATCCGCGAAGCGCGTGAGTCCGGACTGCTGCTCGCCTATCACGACCGTTCCGACGGCGGCGCGTTCGCGGCGTTGTGCGAAATGGCGTTCTGCTCGCATCTCGGCCTCGACATCGCACTGGAAGGCTGGGGTGCCGAACGCGCCGACGATGTCTTCCGCACGCTGTTCAACGAGGAGCTCGGCGCGATCGTGCAGATCCGCGGCGAGGATCGCGCCGAATTCGCTGACCTCGTCGCCAGTCATGGCCTGATCGAATGCGCGCAGCGCATCGCGCGCCCGACCACGGCGCCGACCGTGCGCGTGCTCGACGACAACGAGTCGTTGGTGGAATGGCGCTGGGATGCGCTGTTCGACGCCTGGTGGTCGGTGACGCATGCGATGCAGAAGCGTCGCGACGACCCCGTCTGCGCCGACGAGGAGCGCGAGGCCGTTCGCCGTTTCGATGCGGCGGGCCTGCAGCCGAAACTGACCTTCGATCCCGCCGAGGACATCGCCGCGCCTTTCATCGCCACCGGCGCTCGTCCGCAAGTCGCGATCCTGCGCGAGCAGGGCGTCAACGGCCAGGTCGAGATGGCCGCCGCGTTCACGCGTGCCGGATTCGACGCCGTCGACGTGCACATGAGCGACCTGATTTCCGGGCGCGCGAAACTCGAGACGTTCGCGGGACTCGTCGCCTGCGGCGGTTTCAGTTACGGCGACGTGCTCGGCGCGGGCCGTGGCTGGGCGACATCGATTCTCGAACGCGCAGCGCTGCGCGATGCGTTCGCGGCGTTCTTCGCGCGCGGCGACAGTTTCTCGCTCGGCGTGTGCAACGGTTGCCAGATGCTGTCGCAACTGAAGGACATCATTCCCGGCGCCGCGCACTGGCCGCAGTTCCTGCGCAATCGCAGCGAACAGTTCGAAGCGCGCTTCGGCATGCTGGAAGTGGTGGAATCGCCGTCGTGGTTCTTCGGCGGCATGGCCGGTTCCCGCATTCCCGTCGCCATCGCGCATGGCGAGGGACGCGCCGAGTTCGCCGACGCCATCGACCGCACGGCCTCACGCGTCGCGCTGCGGTACGTCGAGGGTGACGGAAGTCCCGCGGCCAGCTACCCCGCCAACCCGAACGGCTCGATGGACGCCGTCGCCGGGCTCTGCAGCGAGGACGGGCGTGCCACGATTCTGATGCCGCACCCCGAGCGCACATTGCGCACCGCCAACCTCAGCTGGTCACCGCGCGAATGGTCCGAGGACTCGCCGTGGTTGCGCATGTTCCGCAATGTGCGCAGTCGCGCCGGATAGAAACAGGAAACACATCACAAAATAAAAGAGAACCCGGTCTCGTGAGAACCGGGTTTTTTTGCGCCTGCATCAAGAGGAGGCAGCGATTCGTTCGCGCGATTTTTTAAGGGGTAAACCCTTGATAAAAAAACGATTGAGCGTGAGAGCGAAATGAAGACGCAAGAAAAAAATTTGTGTCTGAAGTCACTTTTGTTCACTTGACGTCAAAAAAGCCCCGAAGCGACTATCGGGCTATTCCGTCGTCAGGCTGCATTCATTGACCCAGCGAAACGGGATGGGCTGAGGGGAGCTCGTTGGGACAAGGAAGACCGAATCGCCGAGCCGGAATTATTGGGAAAGACCGAAATCGAAATTCGCGCGGCGCCTGCTGCGCGAACGCACGCGTCATCTTCGCCAAACAAACAACAGAAGGGGTTGAAGCAATGAACCGCATTTTCCGCAAGGTATGGGATGCCGATCGCGGCGTGGTGGTGGTTTCGGAACTGGCGAAGACGAAAGGCAAAGGAAAAGGCGCGCGGTTGTTGCAGGCGATCGTGGTGGCGAGCGCACTTGTCGCGGCGCCTGCGATCGCGGAGCAGGAGAAGCCCCTCGACGAAGGCAAGCAGGCGCAGAGCGCCAAGGCTGTCGACAACGTCGATTGCAAACAGGCCGGCGATGGCGCGGCAGCCAGTCCGGATTGCACGGACGAGGCGAAATCTAGTCCCGCCGAAAGTGCGCCTGTCGCGAGCAAGGACAAGAGCAGCATGCTGCTGCAGGCGGCGCTCACCGCCGGTGCGATCGCTGCGATCTCGGCGAATTCGGACGAGAACGACAACGGCACACGGCCGGGCGCCGTGCCGCAGGCAGCGCCGCCGACCGCTGGCGCCAACACGGTCTGCAAGCAGGCCGGTGACAGCGGGCAGCCGACCGGTTCGCTCGCGTGCGGCAACAACGCGGAAGCCAGCGCCACCGGCAGCACTGCGCTCGGCGATGCGGCCAAAGCCACGCACACCAGCGCGACTTCGGTCGGCAGCAACGCACGCGCGCAGCAGACCAACACCACGGCGGTCGGCGGAAACGCCTGGGCGAAGGGCACCGCGGGCACCGCGCTTGGTTCCAACACGCAGGCGTTCGGCCAGCGCAGCACGGCGGTCGGCTATTCCGCGCAAAGCCATTCGGAAGGTGCGGTGGCTATCGGATTCAATTCCTACGTCGCGCCAGCGGCGGCGGGCAGCGTGGCGATCGGCTACGGCGCGCGCGCGGACGAAGCGGGTGTGTTCTCGGTCGGTAACGGTGGCGGCGCCGGCACGGTCGGTCCGGCCACGCGCCGCATCACCAACGTCAGTGAAGGCATCAACGATACAGACGCGGTGAACAAGGCGCAGTTGGACGAAGTCGCCGAGACCGCCGAAAACACCAACAAATTCTTCAAGGCCACGGCCGGCGCCGACAGCGAAGACGGCGCATCGGTCGAAGGCGAATACGCGACGGCATTCGGCAGCGGCGCGAGCGCGCAGGGCAAATCCGCCACGGCGGGCGGCAATCGCGCGACAGCCAGTGCCGATAACGCGTCGGCTTACGGCACCGGCAGCGAAGCCAGCGGTCAGGGCTCGACCGCGATCGGCGGCGAGATGACCGTCATCAACGGCGGCACCTGGGAAGAAGAAACCTGGCACACCACGGCATCGGGCCAGGAAAGCACCGCGATCGGTGTCGCCGCGCGCGCCACCGAGTACGGTGCGGTGGCCGTGGGTGCCGTCGCGGAAGCCAGCGGCGAGACTTCGGTCGCGGTCGGTGCCGCGAGCACGGCGCGCGGATTGAACGCAGTCGCCGTCGGCGAGCAGACGCGTGCCTACGGTGCGTTCAGCACGGCGCTCGGCGCCTGGTCGGAAGCGCATGGGGATCGCAGCGTCGCGGTGGGCGGCATCGCCTACGGCGACGAGAACACGGCGGTCGGTCAGCTCTCCGGCACCGACGGCCAGAACAGCAGCGCCTTCGGCCGCTGGGCCAAGGCGCGTGTCGACTACAGCACGGCGATTGGTTCGGAAGCCGATGTGTTCGCAGTCAACAGCGTCGCGCTGGGCTACCAGTCGATCGCTGATCGCGAGAACACCGTATCCGTCGGCAGCGTCGGCTTCGAACGGCAGATCGTCAACGTGGCCGCTGGTGTCGAGGACACCGACGCGGTGAACGTGGCGCAGTTGAAGGAAGTGGAGAAGACGGCGGAGAACACTGATCGCTTCTTCAAGGCGACCGACAGTGAAGAAAGCGCGGTCGGCGCGTATGTCGAAGGCGACAATGCGACCGCGGCGGGTGAAGCGGCGAATGCGATCGGTAACGGCACATCGGCCTTCGGCAGTGGTGCGAATGCACTCGCCGATGGCGCGGTTGCCGTCGGTTACAACTCGTTGGCCGCAGGTCTGAACAGTGCGGCTTTCGGCAACAACGCGCAGGCGACGGGGCCGGCTGCTGTGGCCGTGGGCGGTATCGCCGTCGATGAAAACGGCGATCCGCTGATCACCGTCAACGGTGAGCCGGTGACCACGGGCGCGACCAGCGCTGGTGTCGGCGGCACGGCGCTGGGTGCGAGCGCGAATGCGGAAGGTTTCGCATCGACGGCCACGGGCGTCGGTGCTTATGCTTCGGGCGCGCAGTCGTCCGCTTTCGGCGCGGTCGCCAATGCGATCGGCGACTACAGCACGGCGGTGGGCACGGGCTCGGCAGCGGTCGGAACGAGCAGCACGGCAGTCGGCGAATATGCCGAAGCCAGCGGCGAGGAGAGCACGGCGGTCGGCGGCACTTCGTTCTTCGGTCTGATCACGACGCAGGCAACAGGCGCTGGCGCTTCCGCTTTCGGCAACGGCGCATGGGCGACGGGTGATCTCTCGACGGCGCTGGGCTACAACAGTTATGCACGTGAGGAGAACTCGACGGCGGTCGGTTCGAACGCGTTCGCGCTGGCAGCCAACAGCCTGGCGCTGGGTGCGGATTCGCGTGCGGAGCGTGAGAACACGGTCTCCGTGGGCGATGTCGGTTCGGAGCGCCAGATCACCAACGTCGCGGCCGGCACGGAAGACACCGATGCGGTGAATCTCGCGCAGCTGAAGGAAGTGGAGAAGGCAGCGGGGGATACGAGCCGCTTCTTCAAGGCGACCGACAGCGAGGACAGCAACGCAGGCGCTTACGTCGAAGGTGATAACGCGACCGCGGCGGGCGAAGCGGCGAATGCGATCGGTAATGGCACATCGGCCTTCGGCAGTGGTGCGAATGCACTCGCCGATGGCGCGGTTGCTGTCGGTTACAACTCGCTAGCGGCAGGTCTGAACAGTGCGGCCTTTGGTAACAATGCGCAGGCGACCGGCCCGGCCGCGGTTGCCGTCGGCGGCATTGCGGTGGACGAAAACGGCGATCCGCTGATCACCGTCAACGGTGAGCCGGTGACCACGGGCGCGACCAGCGCTGGTGTCGGCGGAACGGCGCTCGGTGCGAGCGCGAATGCCGAAGGCTTCGCTTCGACGGCCACGGGCGTTGGCGCCTATGCTTCGGGCGCGCAGTCGTCCGCTTTCGGTGCGGTTGCCAACGCGATCGGCGACTACAGCACCGCGGTGGGCACGGGCTCGGCGGCAGTCGGAACGAGCAGCACGGCGGTCGGCGAATACGCCGAAGCCAGCGGTGAGGAGAGCACGGCGGTTGGCGGCACTTCGTTCTTCGGTTTGATCACGACACAGGCGACAGGCGCCGGCGCTTCGGCCTTCGGCAACGGCGCATGGGCGACGGGTGATCTCTCGACGGCGCTGGGCTACAACAGCTATGCCCGTGAGGAAAATTCGACGGCGGTCGGTTCGAATGCGTTCGCGCTCGCGGCGAACAGCGTCGCGCTGGGCGCGGACTCGCGCGCGGAACGTGAAAACACGGTGTCGGTGGGCGATGTCGGCGCGGAGCGTCAGATCACGAATGTGGCGGCGGGTACCGAAGATACCGATGCGGTCAACGTCGCGCAGCTGAAGGAGGTGGAGAAGACGGCGGAGAACACCGACCGCTTCTTCAAGGCCACCGACAGCGAAGACAGCGCGGTCGGTGCATACGTCGAAGGCGACAATGCGACCGCGGCGGGCGAAGCCGCCAATGCGATCGGCAACGGAGCCTCCGCTTATGGCAGCGGCGCGAACGCGATCGCCGATGCCGCTACTGCGGTCGGCTACAACGCCATCGCGCAATCCGCGAATAGCGTGGCACTCGGTGCTGCCAGCCAGGCGACGGCCGAGTACGCCACGGCGGTCGGCGCGGAAAGCGAAGCGTCCGGCGAGCAGAGCACGGCTACGGGCGCGGCTGCGGTTGCTTCGGGCGACGGCAGCGTGGCCAACGGCGCGCTGAGCGAAGCCAGCGGCACCGAATCCACCGCGGTTGGTTACTACAGCACCGCCAGCGCCGACGGCGCGACGGCGCTCGGTGCGGAAAGCGTTGCATCGGGTGAATCGTCCACCGCGATTGGCTTGGGTGCGACCGCGAGCGAGATCGGTGCGACCGCGACCGGCGAAGGTGCGCAGAGCACCGGCGCCTACGCCACGGCGACCGGTTCCGAATCGGTGGCCTCGAACACGCAGGCGACGGCAACGGGCTTCCGCAGCGAAGCCTCGGGCCTGGCCTCGACGACGGTCGGCGGCTACAGCTTGGCCAGTGGCGACTTCGCCTCGGCGTTCGGCTATGGCGCAACCGCCAGCGGCAGCAGCGCGACGGCAGTGGGCGAATCGGCGGAAGCCTCGGGCGCGGAGAGCACGGCGGTCGGTGGTACGACCTTCTTCGGCCTGATCAACACGCGAGCCAGTGGCGAAGCGGCTTCGGCCTTCGGTACCGGTGCATGGGCGACGGGCGATCTGTCGACGGCGGTGGGCTACAACAGCTACGCACGCGAGGAGAACTCGCTGGCACTGGGTGCGAACTCGTATGTGTTGGCGGCCAACAGCGTGGCGCTGGGCGCGGACTCGCGCGCGGAGCGTGAGAACACGGTGTCGGTGGGCGATGTCGGCGCGGAACGCCAGATCACGAACGTGGCGGCGGGCACCGAAGACACCGACGCGGTGAACGTGGCGCAGCTGAAGGAAGTGGAGAAGACGGCGGAGAACACCGATCGCTTCTTCAAGGCGAGCGACAGCGAGGACAGCAACGCCGGCGCGTACATCGAAGGCGACAACGCGACCGCGGCGGGTGAAGCGGCCAATGCGATCGGTAACGGCACTTCCGCATTCGGCAGTGGCGCCAATGCTATTGCCGATGGCGCGGTTGCTGTCGGCTACAACTCGCTGGCTGCCGGTCAGAACAGCGCCGCCTTCGGCAACAACGCGCAGGCGACCGGCCCGGCCGCGGTGGCCGTGGGCGGTATCGCGGTGGATGAAAACGGCGATCCGCTGATCACCAACAATGGTCAGCCCGTGACCACGGGCGCGACCAGCGCCGGTGTGGGTGGCACGGCCCTGGGTGCGAGCGCGAGCGCCGATGGTTTTGCAGCCACGGCGGCGGGCGTCGGTGCCTATGCGCCGGGTGAGCAGGCATCGGCCTTCGGCGCGGTCGCCAACGCGACCGGCGACTACAGCACGGCGCTGGGCACGCAGAGCGCCGCCACCGGCACCAACAGCATCGCGGTCGGTAAATCGGCTACCGCCAGCGGCTTGAACAGCATCGGCATCGGTTCGAGTTCGCGCGCCACGGGCGAGAACACCACCGCCGTCGGTGCCTCGGCGTGGGCGACGGCGGATAGGACCACCGCGGTCGGCCAGTTCGCCTGGGCGACGCAGGCCGGCGCGACGGCGCTCGGCCGCGACACGTTCGCCTATGCGACCAACGCCACGGCGATCGGCGTCAGCGCCTGGGCCAACGGCGCCAACAGCGTGTCGCTGGGCGCGGGTTCGCGCACCAGCGAGGAGAATGTCGTCTCGGTGGGTAACGGCACCGGCAACGGTGGTTATCCGGCCACGCGCCGCATCACCAACGTCACCGCCGGCATCAACGACAACGATGCCGTCAACGTGGCGCAGCTGAAGGAAGTGGAGAAGACGGCGGAAAACACCGATCGCTTCTTCAAGGCCACCGACAGCGAAGACAGCGCGGTCGGCGCGTACGTCGAAGGCGACAACGCAACCGCCGCAGGCGAGGCCGCCAGCGCGATCGGCAATGGCGCGTCCGCGTTCGGCAGCGGCGCCACCGCCGCTGGCACCAACACCGTCGCGGTCGGCCAGAACAGCACCGCCGATGGCGCGGGCAGCGTCGCGGTCGGCGGCATGGGCCAGGCCTACGACGAATTCAACCAGCCGATTCTCGATGAGAACGGCAACCCCGTGCTGGTCGGTACCACGTCGGTGGAGAACGCCACCGCCGTCGGCGCGGGTGCGCAGGCGACGGGCGAGGTGAGCAGCGCCTACGGTTACGGCGCGCAGGCGACGGGCGATCATGCCTTCGCCGGCGGCTACAAGTCGCGCGCGACCGGCAGCTACAGCACCGCGATCGGCGATGAAGCCTGGGCCAGTGGCGAGGAGACCACCGCGGTCGGCGCCATGTCGTGGGCGACCGCGGATGGCGCCACCGCATTCGGCAACTACGCGTGGGCCACCGGCACGAACTCCAGCGCCTTCGGCAATGCCGCCTGGGCGGATGGCAACGGTTCGACTTCGATCGGCTACAACAGCTGGACGCCCGGCGCCAACGCCGTCGCGGTGGGCCGCGGCGCGTTCGGTTACGAGGACTACAGCGTCGCCGTCGGCTTCCAGGCCTTCGGCAACGGCCTGCACAGCATCGCGTTCGGTACTAATTCGTTCGCCGATGCCGAGAGCGCGATCGCCATCGGTGCCGGCAGCCAGGCGCTCGCCGCGAATTCGGTGGCGTTGGGATCCGGTTCGCTTGCCGATCGCGAGAACACGGTGTCGGTGGGTGATGTCGGCGCGGAACGCCAGATCACCAACGTCGCGGCCGGTACCGAAGCGACGGATGCGGTGAACCTCGCACAGCTGGAGGCCGTCACGCAGGACACCAAGTACTTCCAGGCGACCGGCAGCGACGACAGTGACGCGGGTGCGTATGCCGAAGGCGATAACGCCACGGCTTCGGGCGAAGCGGCCAATGCGATCGGCACGGGTGCATCCGCTTACGGCAGCGGCGCCAATGCGCTTGCCGATGGCGCAGTTGCCGTCGGCTACAACGCCATCGCGCAGGCTGCGAACAGTGTTGCGTTCGGTGCTGCCAGCCAGGCGACCGCCGAGTACGCCACGGCGGTCGGCGCGGAGAGCGAAGCCTCGGGCGAGCAGAGCACCGCGACGGGTGCGGCATCGGTCGCGTCCGGCGACGGTAGCGTGGCCAACGGCGCGCTGGCCGAAGCCAGCGGCACCGAATCCACCGCGGTCGGTTACTACAGCACCGCCAGCGCCGACGGCGCGACGGCGCTCGGTGCGGAAAGTGTCGCTTCGGGTGAATCGTCGACCGCGATTGGTCTCGGTGCGACGGCGAGCGAGATCGGTGCGACGGCGACCGGCGAAGGTGCGCAGAGCACCGGTGCCTACGCCACCGCGACCGGTTCCGAATCGGTGGCTTCGAACACGCAGGCGACGGCGACGGGCTTCCGCAGCGAAGCCTCGGGCCTGGCCTCGACCACGGTCGGCGGCTACAGCGCGGCCACCGGCGACTTCGCCTCGGCCTTCGGCTACGGCGCGACGGCTAGCGGCAGCGGCGCAACGGCAGTGGGCGAATCGGCGGAAGCCTCCGGAGAAGAGAGCACGGCGGTCGGCGGCACCTCGTTCTTCGGTTTGATCACCACTCAAGCAACGGGCGCTGGCGCGTCTGCGTTCGGCAATGGCGCATGGGCGACGGGCGATCTGTCGACGGCGCTGGGCTACAACAGCTACGCACGTGAGGAGAACTCGACGGCGGTCGGTTCGAACGCATTCGCGTTGGCGGCCAACAGCGTGGCGCTGGGCGCGGACTCGCGCGCGGAGCGCGAGAACACGGTGTCGGTGGGCGATGTCGGCAGCGAGCGCCAGATCACCAATGTCGCGGCGGGCACGGAAGACACCGATGCGGTGAACGTGGCGCAGCTGAAGGAAGTGGAGAAGACGGCGGAGAACACGGACCGCTTCTTCAAGGCGAGCGACAGCGAGGACAGCAACGCCGGCGCGTACATCGAAGGCGACAATGCGACCGCGGCAGGCGAAGCGGCCAACGCGATCGGCAACGGCGCATCGGCCTACGGCAGCGGCGCGAACGCATTGGCGGACAACGCAACCGCGGCGGGTTACAACGCCCTTGCGCAAGGCGAGAACAGCAGCGCCTTCGGCAGCAACGCGATCGCCACGGGCAGTTCCAGCTTCGCCGGCGGCAACGGTGCGCAGGCCAACGGTGGCGGCAGCGTGGCGCTGGGCTTCAACAGCATCAGCAACGGCAGCAACGGCGTCGCGATCGGTTCGGGCAGCGAGGTCGAGGGCTTCCTCGGTACCGCGGTCGGTGGACTGGCCTGGGCCAAGGCGCCGTTCGCCACGGCGATCGGCGGTTTCGCGACGGCCGATGGCTATCAGTCCACGGCGGTCGGTTCCGGTGCCTATGCGACTGGCTTCAACGCCACCGCGACGGGCGCGGGGTCGATGGCCGGAGACGGCGGCACGGCGATCGGCGCGGGTGCGTCGACGGGCATGTTCGTCGTCGACCCGGATAGCGGTCAGACGGTGTTCCAGAGTGGAATGGGGACCGCGGTCGGTCAGAACGCATCGGCCACCGGCCTGTACGGCACGGCGATCGGCGGTTTCTCCGATGGTTCCTTCAGCTCCGCGGCCGCGGCCGGCCAGTACAGCGTCGCGGTCGGTGCGGGTGCCTATGCCGGTTCCTATTGGGACAGCACTCTGGTCGGCGACTACACCACCGCGATCGGCTCGGAGAGCTGGGCGATCGGCGGTTCGTCCACGTCGCTGGGCTTCAACAGCTTCGCGCAGGCCGATCGCGCAACGGTGCTCGGTGCCAACGCCTGGACCACGCCGGAAGCCACCGGCAGTGTCGCGCTGGGCGAAGGTTCGCTGGCCGAACGCGAGAACTCGGTGTCGGTCGGTGCCGCGCATGCCTGGACGGATGCCGCGGGCAACGTGCATGAAGCTGTCGATCGTCAGATCACCAACGTCGCGGCGGGTACCGAAGCCACCGATGCGGTCAACAAGGGGCAGCTCGACGAAGTCGCCAGTGGCGTCGCCAATGCCGTCAGCTACGACGACGAGGACAAGGACAGCATCACCCTGGCCGGCGCGGACGGCACGAAGATCAACAACCTCGCGGCCGGCGACGTCAATGCCGGCAGCACGCAGGCGGTCAACGGCGGCCAGCTGTACGACGCGCTCGACAGCACGGCGCAAGCGCTCGGCGGCGGCGCGTCGGTGACGGCGTTCGGCACGATCAGCGCACCGACCTACATGGTGCAGGGCGGCAGCTACTTCAGTGTCGGCGATGCGATCAGCGCGCTGGATGCCACGATCACGCAGATCGATCAGCGTCTGACCAACGTCGAAGGCAGCGCAGTGGCCAGTACCGGCGACGCGGCGAGCGACACCGGCGGCGACGATCGCACGGCCGCCGCCAGCAAGCCGACCAAGGGCATCGGCGACACCAACGCGAGCGGCAACGGTACCGGCACGATCGCGGCGGGCGAATCCGCTTCCGCCGTGCCCAGCAGCAGCGTCGCGATGGGCGGCACGGCTTCGGGCACGAATGCGGTAGCGATGGGGCAGGGCGCGGTCGCGTCCGGCGCATCGAGCACGGCGATCGGACAGGGCGCGAGCGCGACGGCGGCGAATAGCGTCGCGCTCGGCCAGGGTTCGGTGGCCGATCGCGCCAACACCGTTTCGGTCGGCAGCGTTGGCAACGAGCGTCAGGTGGTGAACGTCGCCGACGGCACGCAGGCCACCGATGCGGTGAACAAGCGCCAGATGGACGCCAGCGCGACCAAGACGTTGAACTCGGCCAAGGCCTACACCGACGCCAAGATCATGGCGCTGGAGGACGACTTCGGCGTGTTCAAGGACGGTGTCGAACGCCGTCTGCGTGATCAGGATCGCCGCATCGATCGTCAGGGCGCGATGAGCGCGGCCATGTTGAACATGGCTACGAGTGCTGCAGGTATCCGTAGCGATAACCGCGTGGGCGTGGGCGTGGGCTTCCAGGGTGGCGAAAGCGCGCTATCGATCGGCTATCAGCGGGCGATCAGCGACCGGGCCACGTTCACGATCGGCGGCGCGACCAGCGGCGACGACACGTCGGTCGGCATCGGCGCGGGCTTCGGCTGGTAATCGGAAAAACATCCGTGGGCTGACGAGAGACAGCCCGCGGATGCATGCCGCGGTCGTTGGCCGTGGTCATTGGGGATGGAATCGTCAGCCGGCGATTTCACTTGTTTCGTAAACTGAAAAAGGAACTGCATCGTGATCAGCAAGAAACAATTCGTTGTGTACGGCATCGCCGGCATTGCATTGATGGTGGCCGTGATGCCTGCGGCGCAGGCCGCCGGCAAGCCTTTCATCACCAAGGAACCTGCACGCGTCACGGCCGAGCAATCGCAGGCTGGCGCGCGCCTGATCGTCAAATACAAGAAGGGCACCGCCGTCAGCGTTGACCGCAATGCCAAGCTCGGCGCGGTCAATTCCGCCGTGGGACGCGCCGGTTTGAGCGCGGCGCGCGGCCAGGTGGCCGCGACCCGCGCGAACTACGTTCGCAAGCTCGGCACCGGCGCCGAACTGTTCAAGCTCTCGCGTCGCGTGCCCGAAGCGCAGCTGCAGCAGCTGGTGCGCGAGCTTCGCGCCGATCCGTCGGTGGAATACGCGCAGGTCGACCGCATGCGCCGCATCGACGATGCGCCGATGCGCAAGGTGCTCGCCGCGACCACCGAGGCTTTCACGCCCAACGACCAGTATTACGCGCAGTACCAGTGGCATTTCCACAATGCCGTGGGCGGCGTCAACGCGCCGGCGGCGTGGGATATCTCGAAGGGAGACGGCGCCGTGGTCGCGGTGCTGGATACCGGCGTGCTGCTCAACCATCCCGACCTGCAGGCCAATCTGCTGGAAGGCTACGACTTCATCACCGACGCCTTCGTCTCGCGCCGTCCCACCGACGAGCGCGTGCCCGGCGCCAAGGACTACGGTGACTGGACCCTCGATGCCGACTGCAGCGCCGACTGGGTCGGCGAGCCGAGCAGCTGGCATGGCACCCACACCAGCGGCACGGTCGCGGAAGTCAGCAACAACAGCATCGGCATGGCCGGTCTCGCCCATAACGCCAAGGTGCTGCCGGTGCGCGTGCTCGGCCGCTGCGGCGGTTATGACTCCGATATTTCCGACGCGATCATCTGGGCGTCCGGCGGCACCGTGGACGGTGTTCCGGCGAATACGAATCCGGCCGAAGTCGTCAGCCTGAGCCTGAGCGGCCCCGGCGCATGCGACGCCGCCACCCAGGATGCGATCAACGGCGCCAACAGCCGCGGAACCACCGTCGTCGTTTCGGCCGGCAACCAGGCCGCCGACGCTTCCACGCGCAGCCCGGCCAACTGCAACGGCGTGATCACCGTCGGCGCCACGCGCGTCACCGGCGGAATCGCGTACTACTCCAACTACGGCACCACCGTCGATCTGTCCGCACCGGGTGGCGGCGGCAGCGTGGACGGCAATCCGAACGGCTATGTCTGGTCCACCGGCAGCGACAGCGAGACCACGCCGGAAGCAGGCGAAGCTACTTACTTCGGCCTCGGCGGCACTTCGATGTCGGCGCCGCACGTCGCCGCCACCGTCGCGCTGGTGCAGAGCGCGCTGGCCGGAGCCGGACGGGATCCGCTCACGCCCGCGGCGATGGAAACCCTGCTGAAGGAGACCGCGCGTCCGTTCCCGGTCACCATTCCTTCCGGCACGCCGATCGGCACCGGCATCGTCGATGCCAAGGCCGCGCTCGACCAGGCGCTGGAAGTGCCGTGCGATCCGGAGACCGAGCAGTGCGGCCCGGAGGCCACTCCGCTGGTCAACAAGACGCCGGTGACCGGCCTGTCCGGCACGGCTGGCAGCGAAGTGCTGTACAGCTTCGAAGCCAGCGCCGGCAGCGTGCTCAGCTTCATGACCTACGGCGGCACCGGCAACGTCTCGGTGTACGTCAGCTTCGACGCCGAGCCGACCACGAGCGTCTACGACGCCAAGTCGACCCGCGTCGGCAACAGCGAAACCGTGCGCTTCACCGCCCCGCAGGCGGGTACCTACTACATCAAGCTGGTGGGTGCGGCGGCGTACAGCGGCGTCACCCTGGTGGCGCGTCAATAAATCGCATCGTCCTCGCGAAACTTTGGACCCCGGTTTCCAGCCGGGGTCTTTTTTTGTGCCGGGAACAGGGGTTTCGAGGCGGATTCACGTCCGGTTCGCCCCGGGATCGGCGCTGTGAGCGCAGCCGCCCGCTGTGATGTCGGGCATGCGGGATGACCTGCTAAAGTCGGCTTTCTTCAGGAGGTCGCAGTGAGCGCAGTCGTTCAGGAGCCCGGACACGAACATTCCGCCGTCGGCCCATCTGTCAACGAGGGTGCCGCTGGCGTGCGTGCCGCTGACGAGCGCATCGTCGCGGCGCTGCTGGAGAAAGGCCGGCTCAAGGAAGCCGACCTGGGACGCGCGCGCCGCCTGCAGGAGGAAACCGGTAACGATCTGCTGTCGTTGCTGGCGCGGCTGGGCCTGGTTTCCGAGCGCGACCACGCCGAAACCTGCGCGGAGGTGCTCGGATTGCCGCTGCTGACCGGCAAGGACGCGCCGGATGCGCCGCCGGAGATGCCGGCGGAAGCCCAGACACTGTCGACACGCTTCCTCAAGCAATTCCACGTCTGTCCACTCGGCGAACAGAACAACCGCCTCGTGCTGTGGATGGCCGATCCCTACGACACCTACGCCGTGGACGCGGTCCGTCTGGCCAGCGGCAGCGAGGTCGCGCTCGCCGTCGGCCTGCGTTCGGAGATCGACGATCTGATCGAGCGCTGGCACGGCCAGGGCCGCAGCGCGATGGGCGCGATCGTCGAGACCGCCGACGGCGAAGGCGGCGGCGACATGGACGATGTCGAGCATCTGCGCGACCTCGCCTCCGAAGCTCCCGTCATTCGGCTGGTGAACCTGATCATCCAGCGCGCCGTCGACCTGCGTGCGTCGGACATCCACATCGAACCGTTCGAGAATCGCCTGAAAGTGCGCTACCGCATCGACGGCGTGCTGGAGGAGGGCGAAAGCCCGCCCAGCAATCTCACCGCCGCCGTGATCAGCCGCATCAAGATCATGGCCAAGCTCAACATCGCCGAACGCCGCCTGCCGCAGGACGGCCGCATCATGCTGCGCGTGCAGGGCAAGGAACTCGACCTGCGCGTGAGCACCGTGCCCACCGCGCATGGCGAATCGGTGGTGATGCGTCTGCTCGATCGCGAGACGGTGGTGTTCGATTTCCACAGGCTCGGCTTCACCGACGAGTTCCTGCCGCAATTCCAGAAGGTGCTCGACCAACCGCACGGCATCCTGCTCGTCACCGGTCCCACCGGTTCGGGCAAGACCACGACGCTGTACACGGCGCTGTCGAAGCTCAACACGGCGGATGTGAAGATCATCACCGTCGAGGACCCGGTCGAATACCAGATCGAAGGCATCAACCAGATCCAGGCCAAGCCGCAGATCGGCTTGGATTTCTCGCACGCGTTGCGCTCGATCGTGCGTCAGGACCCCGACATCATCATGATCGGCGAAATGCGCGACCTGGAAACATGCCGCATCGCCATCCAGTCCGCGCTGACGGGCCACTTGGTGCTGTCCACGCTGCACACCAACAACGCCGCCGGCGGCATCACGCGCATGCTCGACATGGGCGTGGAGGATTATCTGCTCACCTCCACCGTCAACGGCATCCTCGCGCAGCGTCTGGTGCGGCGCTTGGAACCGACGCATGCGGAGAAATATCTGGCCTCGCCGGAGGAGATCGAGAAGTTCAGCCTGCGCCGCTATCAGCCCGAGGGCGACATCTATCTCTATCGTCCGCGCGGCTCCACGCTGGCACCCACCGGATACCACGGCCGCACCACCATCATGGAATTCCTGGTGATGGACGACGAATTGCGCCGCGCGGTGATGCGCCATGCCGGCATGGGCGAACTCGAGCAGCTCGCCAAGCAGGCCGGCATGCGCACGATGTACGAGGACGGCATCATCAAGGCGATGGCCGGGTTGACGACGATCGAGGAAGTTTTGCGCGTAACGGAGGATGCGTGATGCTCTTGTTCGTCATTCCCGCGAAGGCGGGAATCCATGGACGTTTCAAGGACGAAATCAGTGGAAAGACAACCTTGTGTGTACATTTTGGCAAGCGATAGGAACGGAACCTTGTACACCGGAGTGACCAGCAATTTGATAGCCAGAACTTGGCAACATCGCGAGCATGTCGTCGATGGTTTCACGAAACGCTATGGGATTGCGCGCTTGGTTTGGTACGAGTTGCATTCCACGATGGAGGCGGCGATTCAGCGGGAGAAGCGAATCAAGAAGTGGAATCGCGCATGGAAGGTTCGACTGATAGACGAAAGTAACCCGCCCTGGCGCGATCTGTGGTCCGATATCACTGGGCAGATGCCTAAAGCAGACGTCCATGGATTCCCGCCTTCGCGGGAATGACGAGCAACAACGAAGCCTCCGAGCCATGCCCCTCTACCGCTACAAAGCCCTCAACACCCGCGGCGAAATGCTCGACGGCCAGATGGAAGCCGCCAGCGACAGCGAGGTTGCGCTGCGCCTGCAGGAACAGGGCCATCTGCCGGTCGAGGCGACGCTCGCCAGCGGCAGCGGCGGTGAATCCACCTGGCACGCGTTGTTCAAGCCCAAGCCATTCGCCGGTGAACGGCTCGTGCAGTTCACCATGCAGCTTTCGACGCTGCTCGGCGCGGGACAACCGCTCGACCGGGCGCTGACAATTCTGCTCGAGCTGCCAGAAGACGAGGCCGCGCGCCGCACCATCACCGACATCCGCGACGCCGTGCGCGGCGGCAGCGCGCTGTCGACGGCGCTGGAACGCCAGCACGGCACCTTCTCGCGCCTGTACATCAACATGGTGCGCGCCGGCGAGGCCGGCGGCAGTCTGCAGGAGACGCTGCAGCGCCTGGCCGAATATCTCGAACGCAGCGGCGCGCTGCGCGGCCGCGTGATCAATGCGCTGATCTATCCGGCGATTCTGCTGACGCTGGTCATCGGCGCGCTGATGTTCCTGCTCGGTTACGTCGTGCCGCAGTTCGCCGGCATGTACGAGAGCCTCGATGCGGAGATGCCGTGGTTCACTCAACTCGTGCTGGGCCTCGGCCTGTTCGTGCGCGACTGGTGGATCGTGCTGATCGTGGTGCCGGCGCTGTTGCTGCTGTGGCTCGACCGCAAGCGCCGCGATCCGGCGGTACGCGCGCGCTTCGACGAATGGATCCTGCAGCGCAAGCTGGCCGGCTCGCTGGTGGCCAAGCTCGAAACCGCGCGCCTGGCGCGCACCCTCGGCACGCTGCTGAAGAACGGCGTGCCGCTGCTCACCGCGCTCGGCATCGGCCGCAACGTGCTCGGCAACCGCGCCCTGGCCAGCGACGTGGAAGCCGCGGCGGACGAGGTGAAGAACGGCGTCGGTCTGTCCGCGGCCCTGGCCAAGGGCAAGCGCTTCCCGCGGCTGGCCCTGCAGATGATCCAGGTGGGCGAGGAGTCGGGCGCGCTCGACACCATGCTGCTGAAGACCGCCGACACCTTCGAGCAGGAGACCGGGCAGGCCCTGGACCGCATGCTGGCGGCCCTCGTGCCGGTGATCACCCTGGTCCTGGCCGGCATCGTCGGCGCGGTGATCATGGCGGTCTTGATCCCGATCTACGGCCTCACCGATACAATCCAGTGACGCCGTGCCGTATTCAGGGGACAGAACGGCCGTCCGGGCGATGAACCATTTGCCCGGTCGTCGATCCAACATCTGGAATTCAGGTTCGGTCATTTCCCGGCTGGCGGGAAATGCGAGACTTCGGCGTTCCTGGCGGCCAGGCGCCGTATTTGACAGGTTTTGTTGACAGTTTTTGACCCGACAACTTTTTAGGATGCAAGCGATGAGGCGTTCACGTTCCTTCCCCGGCTCCCCGCGTTCGGCACAGGCGGGTTTCAGCCTGATCGAAATCATCATCGTCACCGTGCTGATCGGCGGCATCGTCGCGTTCGCGGCCAGCAGAATCCTGGGCGGCGGCGACAAGGCGAAATTCAAGCTCGCGCAGGCACAGGTGCAGACCCTGGCCGAGAAGGTCCAGTCCTATCAGATGGACACCGGCAACCTGCCCGCTTCGCTCAACGATCTCATCACGCAGCCCGGCGGCGCCAACAACTGGCTCGGTCCGTATGCGAAGGAAGCGGATCTGAAGGATCCGTGGGGCACGCCGATCGAATACAAGGTGCCCGGCGACAACAAGCCTTTCGATCTGGTCAGTCTCGGCGCCGACAAGCAGGCCGGCGGCGACAGCGTCAAGGGCGACATCAAGTTCGAGTAAACGTGAAATTCGGCAGCCGGGATTGGCAGGGTAGGGAACCGGTTGCCGCAGTGCGGACATCGGGGGAGCGTCCCTTGCCCGCCACCGCTGTGCTGCGATCGCACAATGCCTTCGACGGACATCAGCGCGGTTTCACGCTGATCGAAATCATCGTGGTGATGGCGATCATCGCCGGTGCCGCCTTGCTCGGCGTGATGGCGGTGACCGGTGGTTTCGAGCGCATGCAATTGCGCTCGGCGACGCAGGATGTGGCCGCCAACCTGCGCTTCGCGCGCGCGCAGGCGATCGCCACCGGCACGCCGCAGCGTTTCGTCATCAGCCCGAGCGAGCACACCTGGGAAGGCGCCGCCGGACGCCAGGGACGCATCTCCGACAAGATCTCGATCCGCTTCTTCGGCGCGCGTGAAGTGCAGCCCAGTCGCGGACAGGGCGCGATCGTGTTCTTCGCCGACGGCGCTTCCACCGGCGGGCGCGTGCAACTGGTCGTCAAGCGCGCAGGCTGGAATGTCGATGTCGCTTGGTTGACCGGAGAGGTCAAGTCGTGGCGCGCGGAAACGGTGCCGCCATGAAACACGGAATGGGGAGGGCTGCCGCGCGCGTGCGGCATTCGGCAAAGGGGAAGCAAACCGGCTTCACTCTGATCGAAATCATCATCGCCTTCGCGGTGCTGGCGCTCGCGCTGACACTGTTGCTCGGCACCTTGTCCGGCTCGGCGCGGCAGGTGCGGGATTCCGCCGATGCGGGGCGCGCGGCGCTGCATGCGCAATCGCTGCTCGCGCAAACCGGCGTTGGCGAGGTGTTGCAACCGGGCGCGCGCGATGGCGAGTTCGACGACGGCAAATATCGCTGGACGATGCAGATCAGCGATTACACCGATCCGCTGCGCCCGCGGCAGGACGCGTTGCAGAATCCTGGCGCGCCGCATCTGCTGCGGCTGGCCTTGACGGTGCAGTGGGGCGACGGTGGGCCGGGGCGGCAGTTGTCGCTGGAAACGCTGCGCCTGGCCACGCCGGACATGACGCAGAGCGTGACGCCATGAATCCGCGATTCGGCAGAACATCGATCCGGGCTTCGCGACGCGCGCATGCGCGCCGGCGCCAGGTTTCCGGCTTCTCGCTGATCGAAGTGCTGCTGGCGGCGACGCTGTTGGCGGCGGGATTGGCCGTGGCCTTCGCCACGGTGCGCGCGGCGACCGCGACCAAGCAGCGTGGCGAACTCATTTCCGAGCAGAACGAGCGCATGCGCGCCGTCGAAGGCTTCCTGCGCCGCCGCATCACCTCAGCGCTGCTGATCGGATTCGCCATCGATACCAGCACCGGCGAGCAAACCCGCTTCATCGGCGAATCCGATCACATGCGTTTCGTCGCCGACCTGCCGGACTATCTCGGCCGTGGCGGCCCGCATCTGCACGACATCCGCGTCATCGACGACGGCGGACAGGCGAAGCTGGTGGTGTCCTTCGCGCCGGTGGTGGGAAACACGGTGGCGGAAGAACGGCAGCCGCGTCCACCCGAACCGATGGTGCCGGACCTGGTGTCCGTGAAGATGCGCTATCGCGGCCTCAACGCCGAAAACAAGCTCGACGAGTGGGTCGACAAGTGGGAGACGCCGGACCGGCTGCCGGTGCAGGTGTCGATCGACATCGAAAGCAAGGTCGCCGGCCAATGGCCGCGGCTGGTGGTGTCGTTGCCGCAGGCGGGCAATCAGGCGCCGGGGGTGTTCCGATGAGGAACGCTCCGGCCGCGCGCGCGCGCGGCGTCGCCCTGCTGCTGGTGATGTGGATCATCGCGCTGCTGGCCACGCTGGTCGCCGCATTCGCGTTCTCCGCGCGCATCGAGCGTCTGCAGGCGCGATCGCTGGATCAGGAAGTGGTGGTCGGACAGGCCGCACGCGCCGGTCTGGAGTACGCGCTGACGCGGGTGTTCGAGAACGATCCGCGCCTGCGCTGGAAGCCCGACGGCCGGCCTTATCCCTGGGCGTTCGGTGATGCGCAGGTGGAAGTCAGCATCGTCGACGAATCCGGCAAGGTCGACCTCAACACCGCCGACGTGCCGTTCCTGAGCCAGCTGTTCGTGGTGCTCGGCACCGACAAGCAGGAAGCCGACCGGCTCGCCGCCGCGATCGCCGATTGGCGCGATATCGACAACCTCACTCAGCCTCAGGGCGGCGCCGAGGACCCGGATTACGCGTCGGCGGGCCTGCCGTACGGCGCCAAGGACGCGCCTTTCGATACCGTCGCCGAGGTGGAACAGGTGCTGGGGATGACGCCGCAGCTCTACGCCAAGGTGGCGCCGCTGCTCACTGTATACAGCGGGCAGATGCGCCCTGATCCAAACTACGCGCCGGCCGAAGTACTGCAAGCACTGGGTGTGGATGCGGCGCCGATCCTGGCACGCCGCAAGCAAACCCAGCCCAAGCCTGGCGACCTCGACGACTCCGCGCTGTTGGGTGGCGGCACCGGTACGTATAGTATCGTCAGCCGCGCGCGGCTCCGGGATGGCCGCCAGGCAGTGCTGAAGGCCGTTGTGCGTGCGGGGATCGGTACTGTGCCGGGATCCGCTTATCTGGCACTGCGATGGGAAGAGGGAGCCATTCCGCGATGATGTCCGCGGTCGACAACACGAGCGCGTCGCCAGGCTCGTTCCGACAAAGGTTCGGACGGGTCGGCGGGCGCCTGCGTCCGGGGTTCAACGGGTTCTGGACCTGGTGGACCGAAGCGCTGGCGAGCTGGCTGCCGGCGCGCTTGCGCGCCCTGTTCGGCCTCGCCCACGAGCGCCTGCTGTTTCGCCATGACGGCGCCGACCTGCATCTGCTGCTACAGCGCGGGGAAGGCAACGAGGAGCTCGGGCAGATCCCCTGGGCGCCCGAGGCTGGCGGCGCCACGGAGATCGGTACCGACGACCCGCTGGCGGAACTGCTCGCCCAGCGCATCGTCGATCTGCCGCGCTGGCTGCTGCTGCCGGCAAGCGCCGGCCTCAGGCGGCGGCTCACCCTGCCGGCCGCAGCCGCGGACCGCCTGCGCGACGTCGTCGCTTTCGAAATCGATCGACAGACCCCCTTCGCCGCCTCCGATGTGCATTACGACGCGCGTGTCATCGCGCGCCGCGGCGATCAGCTCGACGTCGAACTCGTCGTCGTCCCGCGCGCGACGTTCGACAAGGCGCTCGCCGCGCTCGGCCCGCTCGGGGCCACGCTCGCCGGTGTGGACGTCGTCGACGGCGAGGGTCGCGCGCTCGGCATCAATCTGTTGACGGACGGGCAGCGCCGCCGGCGCAGCGATCCGTGGCGGGTCTGGAACCACGTCTTCATCGTCGTCGCGCTGCTCGCCTTCGGCGTGGGGCTGTGGCAGATCCTCCAAAACCGTCGCGAGGTCGCCGCCGAACTCAAGCGCGAAGCCGATCAGCACGGCAGCCAGGCGCGTCAGGCCGCCGCCGCGAAGCGTCAGCTGATCGACCGGGTCGAAGGCCTGCGTTTCCTGCAGGACGCACGCGCGGGCCGGCCGACCGCCGTCGAGGTGATCGACGAACTCGCGCGCCGCCTGCCCGATACCACCTACGTCGAAAAGCTTGCCATCGAGGACACGCGCCTGACGCTGATCGGGCAGAGCAGCGAAGCCTCGGCGCTGGTGATCAAGCTGGAGGGTTCGAAGCTGTGGCGCCAGCCGGCGCTGACCGGCGCGCTGCAGCCCGATCCGCGCACGCACCGCGACCGCTTCACCCTGACCGCCGAACTCGCGGTCACCGACGCCGCCAAATCGCAACCGGGAGCCGTCGATGTCCGAACGCCCTGAGCGCGACCGCTGGCTGGCCCTGGGCATTCTCGTCGGCGTGCTGGCGCTGGCCTATTTCGTGCTCGTCCACCCGTGGTGGACGGCGCCGATGCTGGAAGTCAACGAGGAGATCGCCTCGCTGCAACAGCGTGATCTGCGCGCGCGGATGGAGCTGAAACAGGAACCGCAGGTGCGCAGGCGCTTGCAGGAATTGCAGCTGCAATCCAGCCGCGTTCCCGGATTCATGACCGAGCGCAGCCCGGAACTGGCGACGGCGAGCCTGGTGCAGCGTCTGGAAACCGCGGTTGGAGAAGCGAGCCCGGGCAACAAGAGCTGCGCGATCCAGAACCGCTCGCCGACCACCGATTCTCGTCCGCAGCGCTTCCCGCGCGTAGTCGTGCAGGTGCGCCTGCGCTGCGGCAATGCCGAGCTGGCGACCGTGCTGTATTCACTGGAAAACGGCTCGCCGCGTCTGTTCGTCGACAATCTGAACATCCTCTCCACCAATTTCTTCGTCGCCCAGCAGCAATCGCGACAGGGTGCGGGCCTGGACGTGAGTTTCGATCTCTACGGCTATCTGCAGCCGGCGGCGGCACCGGCGCAGCCGGCCCCGAATTCGAATCCCCCTGGACCAGGACCGGGAGGTGTCAATGCGCCGGGTTGAAACGGCAGGCGCCAAGACCTGGCTGCTGGGCGGGCTGGCGCTGTGGGCGCTCGGCATGTGGGTGTTCGCGCTGATCGGTATCGGCGGCAAGGTGGCGACGCTGGAGGACGATCCGACACTGGCCGGTCGCCTGCCGCAGCCGGTCGCCAAGGTACCCGAGCGCCTCGGCCCCTTACCGCAATACGCCGCCATCGGCGAACGCCCGCTGTTCACCGACGATCGCCGTCCACAGCCTTTCACCATCAACCCGGAAGGCGAGGAAGCGAGCAAGGCGAACGCCTTCGATTACGTGCTCACCAGCGTCCTGCGCACACCGGATTTCCAGATGGCGATCCTGCAGACGCCCGACGGCACCGGCGAACCCATGCGCGTGAAAGTCGGCGACGCGCCGAAGGCCGCGCCGAACTGGCATCTGACTTCGGTCGATACGCGCAGCGCGGTCTTCAATGGACCGGAAGGCGAACGCAAGCTCGAATTGCGCGTCTTCAACGGCACCGGTGGTGAACCGCCGACGGCGATCGCGGCGCCGCCTCCGCTGCCCCCGCCGCCCCCGATTCCGGGGCAACCCGTGCCATCGCCCGCCGTGAACCAGGTGCCGCCGCCACGCCCGCCGCCGCAAAGCGCCGACGTGCCGCCCAATCCCAATCCGGCCGATGCCGCGCAGGACGCCGCCACGCAGCAACAGATCGAAGCCATCCGCAAGCGCATCGAAGCCCGCCGCGCCAAGCTGCGGCAGGAAGCGCAACAACGGCCGCCGCAGCCGGGCCAGAACCCATAGAGTGCACGCAATGAATGTTCGTTCCTTCTGTGTCGCCTTCCTCATCACCCTGCTCGCGGGCTGCGCGACGGTGCCGACGCCGAACGTGCGTCGCGACAATACCGTGGAAGCGCCGGCCGCCGGCGAGACCGACCAGGACAAGGGGAGCAGTGCTCCGCGCGACATCCGCAAGGACAACCGCGAGACCGGCGGTGCGCGTCCGCAGATCCGTCGCGGCACCGGTCAGGCCATCAATCGCGAAATCGCCGCCTCCACGCCGCCCAGTCTCGGCGGCACCACAGGCTCGGCCACGTTCAATTTCGAAGGCGAATCGCTGCAGGCGGTCGCCAAGGCCATCCTCGGCGACATGCTCGGCCAGAACTACGTCATCGCGCCCGGCGTGCAGGGCACGGTGACACTCAACACCGGCAAGCCGGTCAGTCCGGCCGAAGCGCTGTCGGTGCTGGAAATGGTGCTGGGCTGGAACAACGCGCGCCTGATCTATAGCGACGGCCGCTACAACATCGTGCCCGCCGATCAGGCCGTCTCGACCGGCGCGGTCGCGCCGCGCACGGGCTCGGCCGCCAACGCGCGCGGCTTCGAATCACGCGTGGTGCCGCTGAAGTACATCTCCGCGACCGAGATGGAGAAGATCCTCAAGCCGTATGCGCGCCAGGGCTCGATCGTCAACGTCGATTCCGGCCGCAACGTCATCACCGTCGCCGGCAGCCGCACCGAACTCGAGAATTACCTGCGCACCATCCAGATCTTCGACGTCGACTGGATGTCGAGCATGTCGGTCGGCGTGTTCCCGCTGCAGACCGGCAAGGCCAGCAAGGTGGTGCAGGACCTGGAAAAAGTCTTCGGCGAGCAGAGCAAGACCCCGGTCGCCGGCATGTTCCGCTTCATGCCGCTGGAAGGCGCCAACGCGGTGCTGGTGATCACGCCGCAGCCGGATTATCTCGACCAGATCCAGCAGTGGCTGGAGCGCATCGATGGCGCCGGTGCAGGCGCGCAGTTGTTCTCCTACGAATTGAAATACGTGAAGGCGAAGGATCTCGCCGACCGGCTGGCCGATGTTTTCGGTAGCAGTGGAAGTCGTGGCGGCGGCGATCAAGGCGGCGGCAGCGCCTCCCTGATGCCGGGGCTGTCGCCCACCGAGATCAAGGACGGTGGCGTGGACAACGACTCGGGACTGAGTTCGGCCTCGACCGGCGGCGATTCCCTTGGAGGCGGAAGCTCGGGCGGCGGCGGTTTGGGCAGCGGGTCGCTTTCGCTCAGCCCCCGCCAGGGCGGCAATGGCCGCGTCACGCTGGAAGTGGAAGGCGAGCGTGTCGGTGTTTCGGCGGTGGATGAAACCAATACCTTGCTGGTGCGTTGCACCGGCAGTGCCTGGAATTCGATCAGGGACGTCATCGAACGGCTCGACATCATGCCGTCGCAGGTGCACATCGAGGCGCAAGTGGTGCAGGTGCAGCTCAAGGGCGATCTTGAGTGGGGCGTGAGCTGGTACCTCGAGAAAGGCATGACCGATAACGGTATCGGGCCGTTCCCGCAGCCAGGTCAAGGCGGACCAAGCAAATGGAGCACGCTGGGCGCCGTCGTTGGTGCCGGTACCGCAGGCGGCGGAGTTTTGTGGCAGTTGGTCAAGAACGATGCCGCTGCGGTCATCAAGGCTCTGGACGAGGTAACCGATGTCCAGATTCTGCAAACTCCCTCGGTATTCGTGCGGAACAATGCCGAGGCAACCTTCAATGTCGGCGAACGCATTCCGATCGTGTCGACCTCGGTCAATACTGGTGTCGGAACCAGCACTTCATACAATCAGGTGCAGTATCTCGATACGGGCACAATTCTCAAGGTGCGCCCACGCGTCACCAAGGACGGCATCGTATTTCTCGATATCGTTCAAGAAATCAGTCAGCCATCCAGCGAACCGACCGAGCAAAATCCGAACGTCCGTATTTCAACGCGCAGACTCAAGACGGAAGCCGCGGTGCAAAACGGCAATACCGTCCTGCTTGCAGGCTTGATCGGTGACTCGGTCAATCGCGGTTCCAACGGAATTCCGGGGTTGAGTCGTATTCCGATCATCGGTGGGTTGTTTGGTGGGCAGCACTCGACCACCGAGCGCACCGAAACAATCGTGCTGATCACGCCCACCATCGTCCGCAGCCCGGAAGAAGCCAACGCGCTCACCGACGAATACAGCCGCCGCTTCCGCGCGATGGAACCCCTCCAGCCCAAGCGGAAGAAATAATGCGGAAGACCGGGGCGCCGCATGACTGATCTCCCGGTCGTGCTGCTGCCGGTCGGGGCCGACGACGTCGCGCTCGACACCTGTCTCGGCGCGCTCGAAGCCAACACGCCCGCCGGCACGCAGGTCTGGCTGGCGGACGATGCGCAATGCGGTCCGCGCGGCTATGCCGTGATCGAGCGCTGGATCGCGCAGACCAGATTGTCCGCCGACTACACGCGCCGGCAGCGATCGATCGGACAGGTCGCGCACCTCGACGAAATGCTCAAGGCCTGCGGCGATGCCGATGTCATCGTGCTCGCGCCGGATGCGATCCCGATGCCGGGATGGGCGATGCAGCTGACGGCGTGCTTCGCGCGCGATGCCTCGATCGCCACCGCCACGCCCTGGTGCAACGCCGGCGAAACCGCGGCGTGGCCGCGTTGCGGCGAGATCGCGCCGATTCCCGAGGATCCGGAACGAATCGCGCGCGCGGCCGCTGCGATGGCGCCGCGGCATCCGGAGTTGCCCGCGGCGGTCGATCATGCCGTGCTCTTGCGTGGGCGCGCGCGGGCCAAGGCGGGCGGGCTCGATGCGACCACGTATGCCTCGTGGTATGCCGCACTGATCGATCTGTCGTTGCGCTTGTCGGGACTCGGCTGGCGCAATGCCTTGTGCGAAACCGCTTTCGTCGCGCGTGGCGGCGAGGGCGGCCCGGCCGATGGCGACCTGGATGCCCTGGCCACGCGCTGGCCGGGATGGCATGCGCGGTTGGCCGGCTTCCTGATGAACGATCCGCTGTACGCGATGCGCGATGCGCTTGCCCGCTTGCAGGCTGGTCTTGCTTCGTCTCCCGCGCAGCACGATCTGTTCGGCCCGCTCGCGGAAATCGACACGGCGCCTGCGGCGAGTACGAGTGTTGCAAAGGAGGCGCCGGCGGCGGAAGCGGACGAGGAGGGCGTGTCATGACGGCTCTGGGAATCGCCGCCGTCGTCGTCACCCACGAAAGCGCCTCCACCATCGACGACTGCCTGACCCGGCTGCGCCAAAGCGAAGGGATTTCCCAGATCCGCGTCGTCGACAACGACTCGCGCGATGGCACGCTCGCCATCGTGCAGCGGCACGCCGCGACGGATGCGCGCGTGCATTTCATCGGCAATCCGCACAACCCCGGGTTTTCCGTCGGTTGCAATCAGGGCGCGCGTGATTGCGACGCGCCCTGGCTGGCATTCGTCAATCCCGATTGCCTGGTGGAAGCGGACACGCTGGCGCGATTGCTCGCGCATGCTCGTGGCGGCGAGGCCGAAATGCTGGTGGGCGCCGATCTGGTCGACGAGTCGGGCGTGCGCGATGGCGCCGCGCGTCGTCGCGATCCCGATTTCGGCGCGATGCTGAAAGGCGCGATCGGCGGAGGTGGCAAACGCCCGCTCGATGTGTCGCCCGATGATAATCAGGTCTTGCAGCATGTCAATGCCGTGTCGGGCGCCTTGATGCTGCTTCCGCGCACGCTGTTCGATCGTGTCGGCGGCTTCGATGAGGGTTATCGCCTGCACGCGGAGGATCTCGATCTATGCCGGCGCGTGCGAATGGCCGGTGCATCGGTGGCGGTCGCGAACGACGTGCGCGTCGTGCATGTGCGCGGCGTTTCCAGTCGCGCGCGGCCATTCTTCGTGGAATGGCACAAGCATCGCGGCTTGTGGCGTTATTTCCGGAAGTTCGAAGCGCCCCGGCGCAATCTTTTCAGCCGGATGGCGATCTGGATGGCGATCTGGGCCAGGTTTCTACCAGCGACCTTGCGTGCTCTGAAGTGAGCATGCGCGTGGACGATCGTCGACACGCGCGATGAAAGCTTTGGGTGTTGCCGCAGCCGACCCCCTGTTTGCAAGCCGGCCACGGCAATTCGTCATAGCGATATCACCGACGAATGATCAGCCTGTAACGGGAGTTGGTGGTGGTCGTGCCGTTGCTGTTGAACGTGGTCGAGTACAAGGTCTCGTCGATGGCAACGACGATCCAGCCACCTTGGGCGAGCTGGGACAGCGTGTATTGGGCAGTCGAATTGCAGGTGTACTTCGTCGCGTTGGTCAGCTGCGGATAAGTCACGGTTCCGGAAGGGGTGCCGCCGGAACTCTGACTGAAGAGAGAGCTGTAGCAAAGCAGGGCGTCGGCGGCCTGCGCGTTCGCGGAAACCGCGAACAACGACGATACAGCCAGTGCAGCGGTGACAAAGATTCTTTTCATGACGATAATTCCTTTAAGGGTCCGGGTGAGGCGCCAACCATTGGCGCCGAAAGTATAGAGCAGCGCGATTCCCCATTCACCAGACTTTTAGCGGGTTTCCAGGCGGTCGCGATGCGGGCGGACGGGAGGGGCAGTGATACGTGACATCCTCAAAATGGGTGACCCCCGTCTCCTCCGGGTCGCTGAGCCTGTTCCGGCGTTCGGCACCCCGGAACTGGATGCCCTGATCGCCGACATGTTCGACACCATGCATGCCGCCGGCGGCGTCGGGTTGGCCGCGCCGCAGATCGGCGTGAACCTGCAACTGGTGATCTTCGGGTTCGAACACAGCGACCGCTATCCCGACGCGCCGCCGGTGCCGCGCACGATCCTGCTCAATCCGACGATCGAGCCACTGTCGGAGGAAAAAGCGGACGGGTGGGAAGGCTGCCTGTCCGTTCCCGGGCTGCGCGGGGTGGTGCCAAGGTTCCGGCACATCCGATATCGCGGGTTCGACCCGTCGGGTGCGCCGATCGAGCGCGAGGCCGAGGATTTCCATGCGCGCGTGGTGCAGCACGAATGCGATCACCTGATCGGCCGGCTGTATCCATCTCGGATCGAGGATTTCGCCCAGTTCGGGTTTACCGAGATTCTATTCCCCGGTCTCGATCCCAATAGCGACGATTGAATCGCTTTCCGTTGTCGAGGTGGAAAGTGGTGCTTACCGGTATCGGTTGATCTCGTCACGCAGTGCCTTGGCCGTGGTCGCGGCGGCATCGGCATAGTCGTCTTTCGCGGAGGCATAGAGGATCGCCCGCGAGCTGCTGACGATCAGGCCGGTGCCGTCAGCCGTGGCGCCGTTCTTCATCACCGCTTCGACATCGCCGCCTTGTGCGCCGATCCCAGGAACGAGGAATGGAACGTCACCGACGATCGCACGCACTTCCTTCAGCTGTGCCGGCCAGGTCGCGCCCACGACCAGGGCGCAGTTGCCGTGGGTGTTCCACTCGCTGGCGACTTTCGCGGCGACGTGCTGGTAAAGCGGACGTTCCTTGCCGTCGCTGCCGCGGACGGGCAGGTCCTGCAAATCGCCCGCGCCGGGATTGGAGGTGCGGCACAGGATCACCACGCCCTTGTCGGCGCGATCCAGGAACGGCCGCAGCGAATCATGGCCGAGATAGGGATTGGCGGTGACCGCGTCGGCACCGTAGCGGTCGAACGCCTCGCCCGCGTACTGCTGCGCGGTGCTGCCGATATCGCCGCGCTTGGCATCCAGGATCACCGGAATGTTGGGATGGCGCGCGTGGATGTGCGCGATCAGTCGTGACAGCGCGTCTTCGGCGCCGAGCGCGGCGAAGTGCGCGATCTGCGGCTTGAACGCGCAGGCATAGTCGGCCGTGGCGTCGATGATGTCGCGGTTGAAGGAAAACACTGCATCGTCGTCGCCGGAGAATTTCGCGGGAAACTTCGCAGGCTCGGGATCGAGGCCGACGCAGACCAGGGTGCCGGCTTGTTGCCAGCGTTGGCGCAATGCGTGCATGAAGTTCATGGGAGCAACTCCTGGAGTCGATATCAATGTCGATGCGAGGCGATGATGCCGATGGCTGGTGCCGTTGCCTGCAAAACGCTTGCTTGTAAAAACGGGACCGTCGCCGGTCCCGTTCGCTGTTGACTCACTTCAGCGCCTTGAAGCGCAACCGGTGCGGACCGGCATCGTCGCCGAAGCGGCGCTTCTTGTCTTCCTCGTATTCGCGATAGTTGCCCTGGAAGAACTCCACGTGCGAATCGCCCTCGAAGGCGAGGATGTGCGTGGCGATGCGGTCCAGGAACCAGCGGTCGTGCGAGATGACGAACGTGTTGCCGGGGAATTCCAGCAATGCGTCTTCCAGCGCGCGCAGGGTTTCGATGTCGAGGTCGTTCGACGGTTCGTCGAGCAGCAGCACGTTGCCGCCCTGCAGCAGCGTCTTGGCCATGTGCAGGCGGCCGCGTTCGCCGCCCGACAGCGTACCGACGAGCTTCTGCTGATCCTGGCCCTTGAAGTTGAAGCGGCCGATATAGGCGCGCGACTGGATCTCGATGCCGTTGATGTTGAGGATGTCCAGGCCGCCGGAGACTTCCTGGAACACGTTGTGGTTACCGGTCAGAGCCTCGCGGCTCTGGTCGACGTAGGCCAGCTTCACGGTCGGGCCGGTTTCGATCGTGCCCGAGTCCGGCTTCTCCTTGCCCGTGATCATCTTGAACAGCGTCGACTTGCCGGCGCCGTTCGGGCCGATGATGCCGACGATCGCGCCGGGGGGCACGCTGAAGCTGAGGTCGTCGATCAGCAGGCGGTCGCCGAACTTCTTGCTGACGTTCTTGAACTCGATGACCTTGTTGCCCAGGCGTTCGCCCGGCGGAATGAAGATCTCGTTGGTCTCGTTGCGCTTCTGGTAATCGACCGACTGCAGTTCCTCGATGCGGGACAGGCGCGCCTTGCCCTTGGAACGGCCGCCCTTGGCATTCTGCCGCGCCCACTCCAGTTCTTTGGCGATCGCCTTTTGGCGCGCTTTTTCCTGGCCCTCTTCCTGCTTCAGGCGTTCTTCTTTCTGGACGAGCCAGTCGGTGTAGTTGCCCTTCCACGGAATGCCGCGGCCGCGGTCGAGTTCAAGAATCCACTCGGCGGCGTTGTCGAGGAAGTAGCGGTCGTGGGTGACCGCCACCACGGTGCCGGTGTAGCGGGCCAGGAACTGTTCCAGCCATTCGACCGATTCGGCGTCGAGGTGGTTGGTTGGTTCGTCCAGCAGCAGCATGTCGGGCTTCTGCAGCAGTAGCTGGCACAGCGCGACGCGGCGCTTCTCGCCGCCCGAGAGGTTGCCGACCACAGCGTCCCACGGTGGCAGGCGCAGCGCATCGGCGGCGACTTCGAGCTGGTTTTCCAGTGTGTGCGCGTCGCCGGCGGCGAGGATTGATTCCAGGCGCTGCTGTTCGGCGGCGAGCTTGTCGAAATCGGCGCCTTCCTCGGCATAGGCGGCGTAGACCGCGTCCAGCGCCGCCTGCGCGTTGATGATCTCGCCCAGGCCGACTTCCACGGCCTGGCGCACGGTGTGGGCCGGATCCAGCTGCGGCTCCTGGGCCAGGTAGCCGACCTTGATGCCATTGGCCGGACGTGCTTCACCAGTGAAGTCCTGGTCGACGCCGGCCATGATCTTCAGCACGGTCGACTTGCCGGCGCCGTTCAGGCCCAGCAGGCCGATCTTGGCGCCGGGGAAGAACGACAGCGAGATGTCCTTGATGATTTGACGTTTCGGCGGCACGGTCTTGCTGACGCCGTTCATGGTGTAGATGTATTGCATGCGGGGTTCCGATACAGCCCGCGCCCGCGGCGGGGCCGGCGGGCGAGCTGGAAGGTTGGGAAGTCAGGATTATAGCCGGTGCGCCCTCGCCGGGCCGTTCGTCTGCACGCCATCTGAACCGGTTTATAGGCGGCCTGGGTGGGACCGGTTCGGGAAAGTGGCGATTCAGTTGCCCTCTCCGATAGTGTTCCCAACCAGATCCCACCCGGGAGAACGACATGATGCGGAAACTGCTTGGATTCACGGCGCCGTTGCTGCTTGCGCTGATGGCGACCGCGCCGACCGCCCTCGCGCGCGATGGCTGGCGCGAGCACGGCGATGGCCGCTACGAGCGCCATGACGGCCGCCAGGAGCGTTGGCGCGATCACCGCGGCAATGATGACCGTGGCGATTGGCGCCGTGATCGCCACGGACGCGATCGCGATGACGATCGGCGCTACTACGGCCGATACGACGACAGGCGGTCTTATCGTGACGGACGTTATTACGGCGATCGCGATTACGGCCGCCGCTACTACGCGCCTCCGGTACGCGTGATCCACCACGACTATCGCCCCGGCCCGCCCTATGGCCGCGCCTACGGCTATCACGGTTACGGCCCGCCGCGCTGGGCGCGTGGCACCCGCTATTACGACCGCGGCTACGGCCCGACCTATGTGGTCACCGATTACGGGCGCTACGGCCTGCGGCACCCGCCGTACGGCTACCGCTGGCGCCGCAGCGATGCCGGCGATTTCCTGCTGGTGGCCATCGCCACCGGCGTCATCGCCGACCTGATCCTGCACAACTAAGGCGAAGCCGGCATCCGGAACGAAGAAAGCGCGCCCAGGGCGCGCTTTCTTTTTGCTCGTCATTCCGGCGAAAGCCGGAATCCAGCTTTTCCCTAGATCCAGACGATCAACGCCACCACCAGCACGATCCCGAGGTATTTCAGCGCGTAGTACGTGAACTTGCTGCGCTTGCGCAGCTCCTTGGTCTTCAGCCGCACCGCGTAGAAATACTTGAACAGCTTGTTGATCACGCCGGTCTTGTCGCCCTCCATGTTGGGGGACGCACCGGCGGCGATGAAGTTCTTGCCGACGAAGTGGTTGAGCCACTGCGCCCAGCGGTATTTCATCGGGCGCTCGATGTCGCAGAACAGGATGGTCCGGTTCTGGTCCGAGCCGTTCTGCGCCCAGTGGATGTAGGTTTCGTCGAACATGGTCCACTCGCCGTCGCGCCAGCTGTAGCGGGTACCGTCCACATCGATGAAGCAGGCGTCGTCGTTGGGCGTTTCCAGGCCGAGGTGCAGGCGCAGCGAGCCGGCGAAGGGGTCACGGTGCTTGCGCAATTCGGAACCCGGCGGCAGTTCGGTGAACATCGCCGCCTTCACGCTCGGAATGGCGCGCAGCAGCTCGGTGGTGCGCGGACACAGTTCGGCGGCCGAAGGATGCGCGTCGTCGTACCACTTCAGGTAGAAGCGCTTCCAGCCGCGGCGGAAGAAGGAATTGAAGCCGACGTCGTTGTAGCCGTCGGCGGCCTTGATGTGCTGCATCTCGCGCAGATGCCGCGCTTCCTCGCGGATGACCTGCCAGTGGCCGCGCAGCGTCTCAAGCTCGGGGAAATGCTTGCCGGGGTCGATGAAGGCCGTCGTCGGCACGCGCGAGAACGCGTACATCAACACGTTGATCGGTGCCATGAACGTGGAGTGGTCGAGCAGCTGCCGGCCCACGCGATGGCGCACCTTGCCGCGGAAATGCACGTAGAGCGCACTGGCGACGAACAAAAAGACGAAAACCCATTTCACGACGTGAACTCTGGACCAGAGGGAGAAGGAGGGCGGGCGCGTCGCCCGACGGGTCTGGCTGGCGAAGAGCTTGCCGACCGCATTTTAAAGGCCTGCCCCGGTGTCTGGGGCGGATCATATTGTTTTGCAAGGGGGATGAATCAGTGCCGCACGGCACGGTTGGCGCCGTCTGGAGGCGGTGGAAGGGGCGATGAGCACCCCGCGACCCTATGACGGCGTCCCGCGCCCTGCGATACTTGAAAACCCCCGTCCGCGCCGATGTTCCAGGCGCCAAACCCCCGCCCGAGGTCCCGAATGTTCTCCAGCAGCGCCCGCATCGCCGGTTTCGACGACGAACTCGCCCAAGCCATCGCCAATGAGGTGCGCCGCCAGGAGGATCACGTCGAGCTGATCGCCTCGGAAAACTACGCCAGCCCGCGGGTGATGGAAGCGCAGGGCAGCGTGCTGACCAACAAGTATGCCGAAGGCTATCCGGGCAAGCGCTACTACGGCGGCTGCGAATACGTCGACGTGGCCGAGCAATTGGCCATCGACCGCATCAAGCAGCTGTTCGGTGCGGACTACGCCAACGTGCAGCCGCATTCAGGCTCGCAGGCCAACCAGGCGGTGTATTTCGCGCTGCTCAATCCCGGCGACACCATCCTCGGCATGTCGCTGGCGCACGGCGGCCATCTCACCCACGGCGCCAAGGTCAATCTCTCCGGCAAGATCCTCAACGCCGTGCAGTACGGCGTGAACGACGAGGGCCTGATCGATTACAACGAAGTCGAGCGCCTCGCTCTCGAACACAAGCCGAAGATGGTGGTGGCTGGCTTCAGCGCCTATTCGCAGGTGGTGGACTGGGCGCGCTTCCGCGCCATCGCCGACAAGATCGGCGCCTATCTCTTCGTCGACATGGCGCACGTCGCCGGCCTGATCGCCGCCGGCGTGTATCCGAGCCCGCTGCCGCACGCGCACGTGGTCACCTCGACCACGCACAAGACCCTGCGCGGCCCGCGCGGCGGCATCATCGTCGCCAGCCGCGCCGCGATGGGCGAGGCGGCCGAGGAGATCGAGAAGAAGCTGCAGTCGATCGTCTTCCCCGGCATCCAGGGCGGCCCGCTGATGCACGTGATCGCCGCCAAGGCGGTCGCCTTCAAGGAAGCGCTGGAGCCCGAATTCAAGGCTTACCAGCAGCAGGTGGTGAAGAACGCGCAGGCGATGGCCGAGACCATCATCAAGCGCGGCTACAAGATCGTCTCCGGCGGCACGCAGAACCATCTGATGCTCGTCGACATGATCGGCAAGGGCATCACCGGCAAGGACGCGGAAGCCGCGCTCGGCAAGGCGCATATCACCGTCAACAAGAATGCCGTGCCGAACGATCCGCAGAAGCCTTTCGTCACCTCGGGCCTGCGCATCGGCACGCCGGCGGTGACCACGCGCGGCTACAAGGAGCCGGATTGCGTGGCGCTGGCGAACTGGATCTGCGACGTGCTGGACAATCCGAAGGATGAGAATGTGATCGCGGGCGTGCGCGAGAACGTGACCAAGCAGTGTCAGCAGTTCCCAGTGTACGGTTGAGACCTGACAACGCCAGAACCCCGGAGTTTTAGACACCACGAATGCATTGCCCCTTCTGCCAGCACCAGGACACCCGCGTGATCGACTCGCGCGTCAGCGACGACGGCGCGACGATCCGCCGTCGCCGCGAGTGCGAGGCCTGCGGCGAGCGCTTCAGCACGCTGGAGACGGTGGAAATCAAGATGCCGGTGATCATCAAGGGCGATGGCCGGCGCGAACCGTTCGATGCCAAGAAACTGCGCCGCGGCTTCGACCGCGCGCTGCACAAGCGGCCGGTGTCGGAGGAGCAGATCGAGGCGGCGGTGCGCGCTGTCGTGCACCAGTCGCGCATGACCACCGAGCGCGAGCTGCCGTCGCGCCGCGTCGGCGAGTTCGTGATGGCGGAGCTGCGCAAGCTCGATCATGTCGCGTTCGTGCGCTTCGCGTCCGTCTATCGCTCGTTCGAGGACGTGGCCGATTTCCGCGAGGAACTCGACCGGCTCGAGCGCGATCTTCCCGGCGAAGGACAGCTGCCGCTGCTCGGCGGGGACGTGGTGCCGTTCGACAAGAACGTCGACAAGAACAAGAAACGCTAGATATTTCCCTTCTCCCTCCGGGAGAAGGTGCCCCGCAGGGGCGGATGAGGGAAGAAGAATTCCGGCCCGCGGGAATCTCCCCCCGGCAAGTGATTTCCACGCCCTCATCCGGCGCTACGCGCCACCTTCTCCCGAAAGGAGAAGGGAAAGCAGAGGAGTTGCGATATGACCGGATTCACCGCAACAGACCACGCGATGATGGCGCGCGCGCTGCGCCTGGCCGAGCGTGGCGCCTACACCACCAAGCCCAATCCGATGGTCGGCTGCGTGCTCGTCCAGAGCGATCGCGTGGTCGGCGAGGGCTGGCATCAGCGCAAGGGCGGGCCGCACGCGGAAGTGTTCGCGTTGCAGGCGGCGGGCGAGCAGGCGCGTGGCGCCACCGCCTACGTCACGCTGGAACCCTGCGCGCACACCGGCAGCACCGGGCCCTGCGCCGATGCGCTGATCGCGGCGGGTGTGTCGCGCGTGGTGGCGGCGATGCGTGATCCGTTCCCGCAAGTGGATGGCAAAGGTTTCGACAAGCTGCTTGCCGCCGGCATCGCCGTCGACTCGGGACTGATGGAAGCGCAGGCGCGTGCCCTGAATCGCGCCTTCCTGTCGCGCGTCGAGCGTGGCCGGCCCTGGGTGCGGGTGAAACTGGCGACCAGTCTCGACGGCCGCACGGCGATGGCCAATGGCGAGTCGAAGTGGATCAGCGGCGAAGGCTCGCGCCAGGACGTGATGCGCTGGCGCGCGCGCAGCGGCGCGATCCTGACCGGCTCCGGCACCGTGCTGGCGGACGATCCGCAGCTGACGGTGCGCTTCGACGAGGTAACCGAATTCGTGGCGCCAATGCGTGTTGTGCTCGATCCGGGCCTCGCAACCATCGCGCGCGGCCGCGTGCGCGAGGGCGACGCGCCGACGCTCTACCTGCATGCACCCGACGCCAAGCTGCCGCGTGGTTTCACGGTGTCGCACGCCGCGGTGAAGCAGCGGGATGGTTCGCTCGATCTGGCCGCCGTGCTGGCGCTGCTGGCCGAGCGCGACATCGGCGAAGTGCAGGTGGAAGCCGGCGCCACGCTGGCGGGTGCGTTCCTGCGGGCGGGCTTGGTGGACGAGCTGCTGCTCTACGTGGCGCCGGTGTTGCTCGGCGCGCAGGCGCGGCCGTTGTTCGACGGTCTGTCGATCGAGACGATGGCGGAGCGTCTGCGCTTGCGCACGGTGGATACACGCCGCTTAGGCGACGACATGCGTCTGCTCCTGCAGCCGGAACAGGCGGCATGAGCGCAGGAAATCCTGCTTTCAAGGATCATTTCTCCACCGTCGCCGCCGATTACGCGGCGGCGCGGCCGGAATATCCGCAGGCACTGTTCAGCTGGATCGCCACCATCGCGCCCGCGCGTGGGCAGGTGTGGGAGGCCGGTTGCGGCAGCGGGCAAGCCAGTCGCGATCTGGCGGCGCATTTCGATGCGGTGTTCGCCACCGATCCGAGCGCGGCGCAGATCGCGCAGGCGTCGGGACCATCGAACGTGACCTTCGCCGTCGAGCCCGGCGAGCGCTGCGGCCTGCCGGATGCCAGCGTCGACGCCATCTGCGTGGCGCAGGCGCTGCACTGGTTCGACCGCGAGACCTTCTTCGCCGAATGCGAGCGCGTACTGCGTCCCGGCGGCGTGCTGGTGGCATGGGGTTATCAGGACATCGTCGTGCCGCCGGCACTGGCGGCGGCGAATGCGGGGTTCCAGGACGCGATCCGCGACTACTGGCCGCCGGAACGGGCCCTGGTCGACGAAGCCTATGCTGGGTTCCGCTGGCCGTTCGATCCGGTCGATGCGCCGGATTTCACATTGGAGGCGGACTGGTCGCTGGCGCGCCTGCTCGGCTATTTCTCCAGCTATTCGGCGACCAAGCGCTACCGCGAAAGCCACGGCCTCGACCCCGTCGCCGCCCGCGCGGACGGGTTCGCCGCGGCCTGGGGCGAGGCTGCCGCAACACAGCGTCTCCACTGGCCGCTGTTCGTTCACGCTCGCCGCAAACCGGTCGGGTGATAGGATGCGCGGGCCGGTTCGCCGGCCTGGCTTCACACACAACATTGAAACGTCTTCAGGGCGGGGCGAAATTCCCCACCGGCGGTAGGTGACGGCGACGCTGGTTTTCCAGGTCGCGTCACGAGCCCGCGAGCGCTTCCGCGGTTGGCATGCGAATTCTTCGCAAACGCCGCGAAAGGTCAGCAGACCCGGTCGAATGCCGGGGCCGACGGTTAGAGTCCGGATGAAAGAAGACGGCATCGCGCGGCCCATGGCTGCGCGCGTGCCTTCGCGTCCCGAGGCGTATGCGGGTCCCTCCGCAAGAGCCCGCACACCTTACCGCGTTGATGACGCGGTTCGATGTGCGGACTTTCCAAGCCACTTCGGAACGCGACAGCTATGTTCACAGGACTCATCGAAGGCGTCGGCACCCTGGCCGCACGCGACACGCGCGGCGGCGACGCCCGTTTGCGCATCCACGCTGGTACGCTGCCGTTCGAAGGCGTGGCGCTTGGCGAAAGCATCTCGGTCAACGGTGTCTGCCTGACCGTGATCGCGTTCGACGAAACCGGCTTCGAAGCCGATGCCTCCAACGAAACGCTGTCGCTGACCACGCTCGGGCAGTTGCCGGTCGGGCGCGCGGTGAATCTGGAGCGCGCGATGCGTCCGAACGATCGCCTCGGCGGCCATCTTGTCAGCGGCCATGTCGACGGCGTCGGCCGCGTGCTCGACGTGCGCGAGGATGCGCGCGCGCAGCGCTGGCGCTTCGCCGCGCCGAAGCCATTGTCGAAATACATCGCCCAGAAGGGATCGATCTGCGTCGACGGCGTCAGCTTGACGGTGAACGGCGTCGGCGATGAAGGTTTCGACGTGGCGCTGATCCCGCACACGGTGTCGCACACCGCGTTTTCGCAAACGCGGGTGGGCGATGCGGTGAATCTCGAAGTCGACTTGGTGGCGCGCTACGTCGAGCGTCTGCTGTCGGCGAAGGAGGGCGCATGAGCTTCGCCCCTATCGCCGAGTTGCTGGAGGAGCTGCGCGCCGGCCGCATGGTCGTCATCGTCGACGACGAGGATCGCGAGAACGAAGGCGATCTGATCATGGCCGCAGAGTTGGTGCGGCCTTCCGACATCAACTTCATGGTCACGCACGCGCGCGGGCTGGTGTGCCTCTCGCTCACGCGCGAACGCTGCCACCAGCTCGGCCTGCCGCCGATGGTGCAGGCCAATACCTCCACGCACCACACCAATTTCACGGTCAGCATCGAGGCCGCCGAGGGTGTCACCACTGGCATCTCCGCCTACGACCGCGCCCACACCATCCGCACCGCGGTGCGGCCGGACGCGCAGCCGCGTGATCTGGCCCAGCCCGGCCACATCTTCCCGCTGACCTCGCAGCCAGGCGGCGTGCTGACGCGCGCCGGCCACACCGAAGCCGCCACCGATCTGGCCATGCTGGCGGGCCTGGAACCGGCCGGCGTGCTGGTGGAAATCCTCAACGCCGACGGCAGCATGGCGCGCCGGCCGGAACTGGAGGTATTCGCGCGCGAGCACGGCCTGAAGATGGGCTCGATCGAGGACCTGATCCGCTACCGGCTCGAAACCGAGCACACCGTCGAACGCGTCGACGCGCGTGAGATCGAGACCGAGCACGGGCCGTTCCAGCTGGTCACCTATCGTGACCGGGTCAGCCACGCCCTGCATTTCGCGCTGCTGCGCGGCGAAGTGGACGCAAGCACCCCGACCCTGGTGCGCGTGCACATGCACAACCCGCTGGCCGATGCCTTGCGCTGGCGTCGCGCCGATTTCGGGCCGGCGGTGGGCGATGTGCTCGCGGCGATCGCCGCCGAGGGCCGTGGCGCGCTGGTGCTGCTCGACGAGCCGCAGTCCTCGGATGCCTTGCTCGCGCGCATCCGCGAGGAATCCCCGCATGCCGCCGCCGGCAAAAGCCGCGCCGGCGCCCTGGCGGAATGGCGCCGCAACGGCGCGGGCGGGCAGATCCTGGCGGATCTGGGCCTGGGCAAGCTGCGCGTGCTCGGCACTCCGCGCAAGCAGGTCGGCCTGGCCGGGTTCGGGCTGGAGGTCGTGGAATACCTCGAACCGTAAAATAGCTCGCTGCCTGTCATTTCCTCCTGTGTGGGAGCGGCGGGCGGTTGGTGTCCCGACCCACACGCTACACTTCCCCCAACGACTTCCTTTCTTTTTCCCATGACCCACCACGAAGGCGACCTGCGCGCCCCCGAAGGCGCGCGTTTCGCGATCATCGCCAGCCGCTGGAATCCGCGCATCACCGATGCGCTGGTGGCCGGCGCGCGCAAGACCTTCGCCGACCACGGCGTCCCCGACGAGTCGATCGACGTGGTCCGCGTGCCCGGCGCCTGGGAAATCCCGCTGGCCGCCTCGCGCCTCGCCGCTGCCGGCGCGCATCGCGCGATCGTCGCGCTCGGCTGCGTGGTGCGTGGCGATACCCGCCACTACGAACACGTCGCCGACCGCTGTGCCGACGGGCTGATGCGCATCAGCCTCGACTACGGCGTGCCCGTGGCCAATGGCGTGCTCGCGGTCGACGATCTCGTCGATGCCGAGAACCGCGCCGGCGGCAGCCACGGCAACAAGGGCGAGGAATGCGCCCTGGTCGCCATCGAGATGGCCAGCCTGACGGAGAAGCTGCGTTGAGCCGGGACGAGTCTCGCAACCGCGGCCGCGGCGGACATCGCAGCCGCGACGGCGTCGACCACGTCGCGCGTTCGCGTTCGCGCAGCCGCGCACTGCAGGCGGTCTACGCGATGCAGCTCTCCGGCGCCGACGTGAAGAACGTGATCGCGCAGTTCGCGCACGAGCAGGCGCACGAAGTCGCCGATCTCGAATATTTCGAGGACCTGGTGCACGGCGTCGACAAGCACTATCGCGAACTGGACGCGGCGCTGGCGCCGTTCCTGGATCGCGGCATCGAGGACGTCGATCCGATCGAGCGCGCCATGCTGCGCATCGCCGCCTACGAACTGCAGCATCGCATCGACGTGCCGTATCGCGTGATCATCGACGAGGCGGTGAAGACAGTGAAGCGTTTCGGCTCCGAACACGGCCACACCTACGTCAACGGCGTGCTCGATCATGCCGCGGCGGAATGGCGCGCCGTCGAGGCGAAAGCGCCGCGCTCCTAGCGCGTGCGGGAGTTCCGGCCCGTGAGCGCGGAATTCGATCTCATCGCAAGAATCCGCGAACGCGTCGCTGTCAGAAGCGACGTGGTGCTGGGGATCGGCGACGATGCCGCGCTCCTGGCCGTGCCGGCCGGAATGCAGCTCGTCGTGGCGATGGACACGCTCAACGCGGGCGTGCATTTCCCCGCGGAAACCGCGCCCGCCGACATCGGCTGGAAATCGCTGGCGGTGAATCTTTCCGATCTCACCGCGATGGGTGCGCGGCCCGCGTGGTGCACCTTGTCGTTGTCGCTGCCGGAAGGCGAGGCGGCTTGGGTCGATGGATTCCTCGACGGTTTTCTCGCGCTCGCGGCGCGGCATGACGTGGCCTTGGTCGGCGGCGACACCACGCGCGGGCCGCTGTCGGTGTGCGTGACGGCGCATGGATTCGTCGAGCCCGGCAAGGCGCTGCGCCGCGACGGTGCGCGGGTCGGCGACGATGTGTGGGTGACCGGGACATTGGGCGATGCCGCCGCCGCGCTGGCGCAGTGGCGGAAGGGCACGGCCATCGACGAAACACTGCGCGTGCGTCTCGACCGGCCCGAGCCGCGCGTGGCGGCCGGCCTGGCATTGTCCGGCCTGGCGCATGCCTGTATCGATGTCTCCGACGGATTGTTGTCCGATCTCGGGCACATCTGCGAAGCGAGTGGCGTCGGGGCTGATGTCGAAATCGATGCGTTGCCGGCATCGCCTGCGCTGCGATCCACGTTCGATGTCGCGACGCGGCGCGTGCTGCAGGCCAGTGGGGGCGATGATTACGAGTTGTGCTTCACGGCGGCAGTGGATGTGCGCGATGCAATCGAAGATGCTGTGCATCGGGATGATTTGGTTGCGACTCGGATCGGCCGCATCGTCGAAGCGCGACGCGTCAGTGCATTCGATATGCAGGGCCAGGCGTGGGTACCGGAAAAGACGGGCTACGCTCACTTCTGAGACCAGTGGCCTTTAGTTTTTGCTCGTCATTCCCGCGAAGGCGGGAATCCCTGGACGTTACTCTTGAT
This sequence comes from Luteimonas panaciterrae, assembly GCF_020511115.1. Lineage (GTDB taxonomy): Bacteria > Pseudomonadota > Gammaproteobacteria > Xanthomonadales > Xanthomonadaceae > Luteimonas > Luteimonas panaciterrae. Next base: position 491,770 of record NZ_JAJAVH010000007.1, on the reverse strand, counting down.
GCCATCCCTGGCGCGACGATACAGACTTTCGGAACGTCCGGCCCGGCCATCCATGGCCGGGCGTTCGGGAGCGCAGCAGACGCCTTGAAGGCGTCCGCTAAGCACGCGCTCGCTCACCCTGCGCGGGAATGACGACTCAAATGTCATCGGCGCGGAAAGCATCGCGCAGCCAGACGATCTCCGGCGACTCGGGATCTCCGCTCGCATCGATCACATCGAACCGGCACGCCGCATCGGCGTACTCGCGATGGGCAGCCAGGAACTGTTCGGCGGCAAGCACGAGCTTGCGCCGCTTGCCGGCATCCACCGATGCGCTGCCGCCACCGAATCGCGTATCGCGCCGATAGCGCACCTCGACGAACACCAGGGTCGCATCGCCAGTCCGGCGAATATTCGCCGGGTCCAGCATGATCAGATCGAGCTCGCCAAAACGATAGTTCGCGTTCGCCGCCACCTCGCGCAGCCCGGCGCGCAGCAGATGGGCGCGCGCCGCCGCTTCGACGGTCGCACCGCGCTGGCGCGGACTACTCAAGGTCCCGCCCGATATTCCGGTGCGATCAGCCGCCCCGGCCGTTGTTCAGCGGCACGACGTAGCCGCTGCTGAAGGTCGACCACGCCGGCGTGCGCAGCACGTTGCCGGTCGCGCCGACGCGCAGGAGGCCGGTTGCGCCTTCCACGTCGGCGTCCGCGCTGGTGGCGAGGCGTTCGAGATAGGCGGTGAGCAGCCAGGCGTCGAAACCGAAGGCGAACAGCTTGGCCTGCGGACCGCGTGCCGTGGAGATGCGGCCGGCGGTGTCGGCCGCGCCGGGCAGGCCGGACACCGAGCTCACGCCCCAGCGCTCGGTGGGGAAGGCGATGCCGTCGAGGGCGCGGTCCTGGTCGGCCTTGCCGGTGCCGGAGACCAGTTGCGAGGTCGCCACCAGCGGCTTGCCCGTGTAGCCGGCGACCGACAATTGCGGCGCCATCGCGCGCGCGGCCGGGCCGCGCAGTGCGAGGAAGACCGCATCCACGCCGCCTTCTTTCTGCAGGGCGGCCTGCAGCGTGGGCGTCATGTCGGCCGGCTTGTCGCCGACCACGGCCAGCGTCTGCACCACGCTGCCGCCGTTTTCCTGCATCCGTGCCGCGAAGCTGGCCGCGCTGCGGCGCGCGTAGTCGTCACCGGAGCTGAGCACGAGCGCGCGCAATGCCTTGCGCGTGATCAGGTAATCGGCGGCACTGTTGCCATCGTCTTCCGGCGCCAGCGAATAGCTCGCGTTGTTGGCCGGCGGGGCGACCGTGCCGCGATTGAGCGCCAGCACCGGCACGCCGGTTTTCACCTCGCGGAACACCGCGTCGACTTCATCGCGGCCGAGCGGCCCCAGCACTTGGTCGGCGCCGTCGGCGACCGCCTTCTGGTAGGCCGCGATCGCGCCACCGGCCGTGCCGGCGGTGTCGTAGAACTTCAATTCGGGGCGCCGGCGCTGTTCGCCGTAGTAGCCGGCCAGCAGGCCATCGCGTACCGGCGCCGAGGCGGGGGCGAGGCTGCCCGAGAGCGGCAGCAGCACCGCCAGCTTCTGTGGCGGGCGATAGCCGTCGCGATCGGCCGGCGGACGGCTGCCGGCGTCGAACTGCCAGTGCGCGACGCGCTGGGACGCCTCGACGGCCGCTTCCTTCGGCTTGTCGGGAGCCTGGCTGACTTTGACCGTGGTGCAGCCCGCCGCCAGGGCGGCCAGCAGCGAAACGGCGAGGATTCCTTTCATCGATTGCAACGGATGGCGCATCAGGGCCGGCCCAGGGACGGAAACGGCTAGGATTCTACCCTTTCGTCTTTCCCGGCTCCGCGAAGCGGCCGGGAAGCGTTCACGCTGGGAATTCCGATGTCCACCGCCTCACCCTCCACACCCGGCACCCTGCACGTCGTCGCAACGCCGATCGGCAATCTCGGCGATCTCTCGCCCCGCGCCCTGGAGACCCTGCGCTCGGTCGCCGCGATCTGCGCCGAGGACACCCGCCACACCCGCCAGTTGCTGGCGCATTTCGGCATCGAGCAGAGCCTGATCGCCCTGCACGAGCACAACGAGGACGAACTCGCCGGCCGGCTGGTGGCGCGATTGCAGGCCGGCGAATCGCTGGCGCTGGTGTCGGATGCCGGCACGCCGCTGGTCAGCGATCCCGGCTTCCGCCTCGTGCGCGCCGCGCGCGCGGCGGGCGTGCGGGTCTCGCCCGTGCCCGGCGCCAGCGCCCTGATCACGGCGCTCAGCGTCGCCGGCCTGCCCAGCGATCGTTTCGTGTTCGAGGGCTTCCTGCCGGCGAAGGCGAACGCGCGACGCGAGCGGTTGACCGCGCTCGCCAGTGAAACGCGCACGCTGCTGTTCTACGAATCCTCGCACCGCATCGCCGAGACGCTGGCCGATTGCGTGACGGTATTCGGTGCCGACCGCCGCGCCGTGGTCGCGCGCGAGCTGACCAAACTGTTCGAGAGCGTGCTCGACGGCACGCTGGCGGAGTTGCAGGCACGCATCGACGCCGATCCCAACCAGCGCAAGGGCGAGTTCGTGCTGCTGATCGAAGGTGCGGGCGACGACGCGGATGCGAAAGTCGCCGAGGGCCGGCGCATCTACACGAAACTCAGCGCGCATCTGCCGCCTTCGACGGCGGCGAAACTGGCCGCGGAATTGAGCGGCGCGCCGCGCAAGGCGCTGTACGGCAGCGATTGATCCGCGTCGAAGCATTTCTGCTTCGCGAGCATCCAGGGATCGAATAGTTCACACGGTTCGCCATGCATCGAACCGTGCGAATGATCAGCGCGCGCGGAAGTGATGGCCTCAAGAGGCCGGGTATCTGGCCCGATCCGCTATCCCGCATGGCTGATTCGGATTGGACATTGCGTATGGACGGGCTCGACACGTTGCATGCGCGCTTCAGCGTGCGCGATTCACGCGATTTTGCGGGGCCGACAAGAAATTCTATCGGGGATTCCGCAATTTCACTGACAAGAGGGTAGGCATGAACCGCAAGCTATTCGTTCCGAGCGTATTGACCGTCGCCGTTGTTGCTTCTTTCGTCATCGCTCCAGATGCCATTGCCGGCGGTTTCCAGATCCGGGAAAACAGCGCCGCCGCGCTCGGCCGTGCTTTCGCCGGGCGTGCATCCGCGCCGGGCGATGCCGCGATCGTTTCCAACAATCCCGCCGGCATGCGCCTGCTGGGTGAACGGCCGATCTTCCAAGCCGACGCCACGCTGATCAACCTCAGCGCCGAATACGATTCCAACGGCGGCACGCACAACTTCACGCGTCAGCCGCTCACCGGCGGTGATGGCGGCGATGCTGGCGATCTGCTGCCGGTGGCGTCCGCGTTCTTCGCCACGCCGATCGGCGAGAAGGCGCATCTGGGTTTCTTCATCGATGCGCCGTTCGGATTGAAGACTGAATACGACAATGGCTGGGTCGGACGCTACAGCGCGTTGAAGTCGGATCTGCGCGTGATCGACCTTGGCGCCAGCTTCTCCTACGACGTGAATCCCTACGTCAGCTTCGGTGTCAGCGTGTACGGCCAGCGGCTGGATGCGGAACTGAGCCAGGCGGTCGATTACGGCCTGTTCCTGGGGCAATCGCAACAGCGCGACGGCAAGGCGACCATCGAAGGCGATGCCACCGATTGGGGCTTCAAGCTGGGCGTGCTGCTCAGCGTCACCGAGAACACGCACATCGGATTGAGCTATCAGTCCAAGGTGAAGCAGGACATCGATGGCAAGGGCACGTTCCGGCCGCCGCAGGCGCGCAACGCCACCGAACAGGCCATCCTCGACAACCTGCCGCCGCTGCTGAAATCCAGCAAGGGCAGTACCCGGCTCGATACGCCGGCGGTCGCGATCCTGAGCGTGTTTCACAAGTTCAACGATCGCTGGGCGGTGACCGGCGACATCTCGCGCACCGCATGGACCAGCTTCCAGGAACTGGTGCTCGACTTCGACACGACGCCGGGCGAGCGCAACGTGGTGGAGACCTACGGTTTCCGCGACACCACCGCAGTGTCGATCGGCGTGGAATACCAGCTCAACGAACGCTGGCTGCTGCGTGGCGGCATCGGCTACGACCAGACACCCACGAGCCTGGAGCATCGCAACGCGCGCCTGCCGGATGCGGATCGCCGTCTGCTCGGCCTCGGCTTCGAGTGGAAGCCGTCGGATCGCACGGTGGTCGATGTCGGCTATCTGCACCTGTTCAACGGGGAGCCGGAAATCACCACCACCTCGAACTTCGGCCGCATCAACGGCAGCTACAGCGCCAACATCGATCTGCTGTCGGCATCGTTCGGGTACGTCTTCTGAGGTCCGCGGGCGGACGTTCTTCAGCCCAGCGGGAAGGCGGCGTGCGATAATCGACACGGCGGAGTCGGCCAGGCAGTCGCGTCATCCGCAAGGGTGCCGAGGAAAGTCCGGGCTCCACAGGGCACGGTGCCAGGTAACGCCTGGGCGGCGCGAGCCGACGGAAAGTGCAACAGAAAGATACCGCCTAAGACTGCGCAAGCAGGACGGCAAGGGTGAAATGGTGCGGTAAGAGCGCACCGCGAGTCCGGTAACGGACCGGCACGGCAAACCCCACCGGGAGCAAGGCCAAATAGGGAGGCAATGCCGCGGCCCGCGGTGTCTCCGGGTAGGCTGCTTGAGCGTAGCGGTGACGCTGCGCCTAGAGGAATGACTGCTCACGACAGAACCCGGCTTATCGGCCGGCTCCGCCCCGCGCTTCCAGTGCTTCGCACTGAAAGCCCCAAAGTTTGCGCGGCAAACTTTGGGCCCCGCTATGTGCTTCCGATCCCCGCCGCTGTCGCGGCGCCCCCTTGACTCAAGGGGGCTCCTCGTCGGGTTTGGCGGCGACCTGCGGGCGGCTCTATTGTTTTAATTGAGAGTGATTTTTCTTCTGAAATTAGAATTTCGCTCCAATTCCAGGACAATCTCGGAATCTCCACCGTTGTTGCGTCGCAGCAGATCTGTGGCACCGTGCTCATTTGTGCGTCTCGTCAACCATGAGACTGGTCGAATCTCAAAATTTGAGATGAAACAGCAGCTTGTGGATAAAGCTTGAACAAGTCTCTGAAGTTCTCTGCAAGTCCTTGACGCGCCTAAGTAAATTTCCTTCTGAAAGTTGTTGACAACCCTGTGCGGCGCTCCTAAGGTGGCGCTTCGTGGGAAAACCGGGAGTTATGTGGTTTTCCGGCGTTGAAGCCCGCCGAAGACGGGCAAAACCAGAAGGTTGTCGTGTTCCAAGGCGAGACCGCCATCACAATTGACGATAAGGGCCGGCTGGCGATCCCGACCAGTTACCGGGACCTTGTCGCGCGTGAGTGCGGCAACCGCCTGGTGATCACCTACAACCCCTTCGAGTCGGGTTGTCTTTACCTCTATCCCCAGCCGGTGTGGGAGCGCGTGCGCGATCAGGTGAACGCGCTGCCGCGCACCAAGTCGGTGAGCCGCAATCTGCAGTTGAAGCTGGTGGGCGCGGCGACCTTCGTCGAGCCGGACGGCAATGGCCGCATCGGTCTGCCGGCCAGCCATCGCAACGCGATCGGTGTGGAAAAGAAGGCCGTGCTGGTGGGCATGGGCGACAAGTTCGAGTTGTGGAGCGAGCAGGCGCATCTCGCGCAGATCAGGCAGACGCTGGGTGATGCCGATCTGGGCGAGGACATGCTCGGTTTGCAGTTGTGACGGGCGGTGGCGCGGACATCGCGTCCGGCCACCTCCCCGTCATGTGGCAGCAGGTCATGGAAGGGCTGCGGGTGGTGGAGAACGGAACGTATTTGGATGGCACGTTCGGTCGCGGCGGTCACGCGCGCGGCGTGCTGCAACGCTTGGGGGGAGGAGGTCGGCTGCTGTTGATGGACAAGGATCCCGAAGCGATCGCCGTCGCCGAACGTGAATTCGGCACCGATCCGCGCGTGACCATCCGCCGCGGCAGCTTCGCCGACCTCGCAAACTGGGATGCCGCGCAGAACGGCCTCGACGGCGTTCTCTTCGATCTCGGTGTGTCCTCGCCGCAACTGGATGTCGGCGAGCGTGGTTTCAGCTTCGGCAAGGACGGGCCGCTCGACATGCGCATGGATCCAGACAGCGGCGAAAGCGCGGCGCAGTGGCTGGCGCGCGCCTCCGAACAGGAAATCGCCGACGTGCTGTGGACCTACGGCGAGGAGCGCATGAGCCGCCGCATCGCCCGCGCGATCGTGGCGCGGCGCGCGCAGCAGCCGATCACACGCACTGCCGATCTGGCGCAAGTGATTGCTTCGAATATGCCGCGTGGGAAGCACGACATCCACCCGGCCACGCGTTCCTTCCAGGCCATCCGCATCCACATCAACCGCGAACTCGACGACCTCGAGCGCGGCCTCGACGCCGCCTATGCCAACCTCAAGACAGGCGGACGGCTGGCCGTGATCAGTTTCCATTCGCTGGAAGACCGCATCGTCAAGCGTTTCATCGCGCGGCATGCGAAAGCGCCGCCGGCCAATCGACGTTTGCCGGCGGCGGAATCTTTCGTGCCGACGCTGCGCGCGATCGGCGACGCGCAGAAGGCCGACACGGCCGAGCTCGCGGCCAATCCGCGCGCCCGCAGCGCCGTGCTGCGCGTGGCCGAGAAGCTGGAGGCCGCTGCATGATCCTGCGCGTCCTCCTTGCCATCCTCGTGATCGCCAACATCCTCAGCGCGGTGGGCGTGGTCAATGCGCGCCATCAGCACCGCCAGCTGTTCGTGCAGCTGGCCAAGCTCGAACACGCGCGCGACGAGCTCAACGTCGATTTCGGCCGCCTGCAGCTCGAGCAGGCGACCTGGGCCGAAGCCAACCGCATCGATCAGATCGCGCGGACCAAGCTCGGCATGAAGTTCCCGGAAAGCGCCGACATCGTGGTGATCCGGCCATGAAAGGCATCCGGGACATGATCAAGCTGCCTTTCTCGCGCGAGTCCAGGCGCTTCAAAACAAGCGGCAGCGCGCCGCCGCCGCGCAAGTCGCGCAATCGCGCGCAGTTCAACCTGCGCGGTCGCCTGCGGCTGGTGATCGGCACGCTCGGCCTGTGCGTGGTGGCGCTGGTCGGGCGCGCGGTCGATCTGCAGCTGGTCGACAACGCCTTCTATCAGCAGAAGGCGGACGCGCGCATCCTGCGCGAGATTCCCATTCCGACCTCGCGCGGCATGATCACCGACCGCAACGGCGAGCCGCTCGCCGTCTCGACGCCGGTGGAAAGCGTGTGGGGCAATCCGCACGAGCTGCTCAAGGCGCCGGACCGCATCCCCGAGCTGGCGCGCGTGCTGGGCGTGTCGCAGGACGTGCTCACGCGCAAGCTCACGCAGAAGGCCGACAAGGAATTCCTGTACCTGAAGCGCCGCATCAATCCGGTGGAGGCACAGAAGATCCTCGCGCTGAAGATTCCCGGCGTGTTCTCGCAGCGCGAATACCGCCGCTTCTACCCGCAGGGTGAGGCGATGGCGCACATCCTCGGCTTCACCAACGTCGACGACGAAGGCCAGGAAGGCATCGAACTGGCATTCGACGACTGGCTGCGCGGCAAGCCCGGCGTGGAGAAGGTGATCCGCGACCGCCGCGGCCGCATCGTCGAGAACGTCGATCTGGTGCGCGCCGCCGAGCCGGGCAAGGACCTCACGCTCAGCATCGATCGCCGCATCCAGTTCCTGACCTATCGCGAACTGCGTCGTCAGCTGGACGAATCCGGCGCCGCCAGCGGTTCGGCGGTGATCGTCGACATCGCCACCGGCGAGATCCTGGCGATGGCGAACCTGCCGTCGTTCAATCCGAACGCGGTGGAAACCGGCAATCGCGACGCGCACCGCAACCGCGCCGTCACCGACCTGATCGAGCCGGGTTCGACGATGAAGCCTTTGACCGTCGCCGCGGCGCTGGAAGCCGGCGTGATCACGCCGCGCACCACGTTTAACACCAACCCAGGCTGGATGCCCAACGGCAAGTACCGCACCACCGACACACATAACTATGGTGTGCTCGATACCACGGGCGTGATCCGCAAGAGTTCCAACGTCGGTGCGGCCAAGATCGCGGCGCTGCTGCCGAACCAGCGCTTTTATGACTTCCTGCGTCGCTTCGGCTACGGCCAGAGCACCCAGAGCGGCTTCCCCGGCGAAGCGGCCGGCCTGTTCCCGCCGCCTTCGCGCTGGAGCGGCACGACCAAGCAGACGTTGTCCTACGGCTACGGCATCTCGGTGACGCCGCTGCAGATCGCGCACGCCTACGCCGCGCTCGCCAACGGCGGACGCATGTACACGCCGACCTTCATCAAGGGCAAGGAGCGCCAGGAGTCGGAATCCAAGCAGGTGCTCGATGCGCAGATCGCGCACGAAGTGGTGAAGATGATGCAGACGGTGACCGAACCCGGCGGCACCGCCTATCCCTGGGGCACGATCCTCGGCTATCACGTCGCCGGCAAGACCGGTACCGCGCACAAGGCCAGCAACGGCGGCTATTCGCGTCGTTATGTCGGCTTCTTCGCCGGCATCGTGCCGGTCGACAATCCGCGCTTCGCGATGGCGGTGGTGATCGACGATCCGACCAAGGGTTCGCACTTCGGCGGTCTCACCGCGGCGCCGGTGTTCCGCAACGTCATGGAAGGCGCGCTGCGCCTGATGGACGTGCCGCCGGACGACATCGAGACCTGGCTGGCCGAGCAGGCGAAGGCGGAAGCCAAGAAGAACGCGGGCAAGACCACGACGGCGCGTCTGCCCGTGGCCGCGGCCACGCCGGCGGCGGGAGCGCATCAATGACGCGCAGCATGCTGCTCGCCGAACTGCTGCCCGATGTCGATACGGTGCCGCCGTCGCTGTCGATCACCGGACTGGTGCAGGACAGCCGTGCCATCGAACCCGGCAATGCCTTCGTCGCCATCGGCGGTTTCGGCACGCACGGCCTGCATTTCGTCGAACAGGCGAAGGCGGCGGGTGCGGGGGCGATTCTGTTCGAGCCTCCCGCACCTACCGACCTGCCGGCGCCTGCCGATGCCATCGCCGTGCCGGGATTGCGCGCGCGCATGGGCGCGATGGCGAATCAGTTCCACGGCGAGCCGTCGCGCGCCATGACCATGGTGGGCGTCACCGGCACCAGCGGCAAAACCTCGACCGTGCAGCTGATCGCGCAGGCGCTGGAATCGCGTGGTCGCCGCACCGGCACCATCGGCACGCTGGGCGCGGGCTTGTACGGCGCGGCCGTGCCGACCGGGTTCACCACGCCGCTGGTGTTGCAGATGCATGCGCTGCTCGCCGAATTGCGTGACGCGGGCGCGGCGGCGGTGGCGATGGAAGTCAGCTCGCACGCGCTCGACCAGGGCCGCGTGGACGCCGTGCACTACGACGTGGCGGTGTTCACCAATCTCACCCGCGACCATCTCGATTACCACGGTGACATGGAAAGTTACGGTGCCGCCAAGGCCAAGCTATTTTCGCGCGACGGATTGCGCGCGGCCGCGATCAACCTCGACGACGCCTTCGGTGCTTCGCTGCTGGCGCAGCTGCCGCAGACGGTGCGTGGCGTCGGTCTGAGCGCGCGCGGACAGTCGCAGGCGCAGGTGCGTGCGGAGAACGTCGCGCTCGACGCGTCCGGCATCGCCTTCGATCTGGTGCTCGGCGATGCGCGCTACCCTGTGCATTCGCCGCTGCTCGGTCGCTTCAACATCGACAATCTGCTGGCCGTGGCCGGCGTGCTGCATGCGCTGGGCGAGACCGACGACGACATCGCCGCCGCGCTGCCGCAATTGCAGCCGATTCCCGGCCGCATGAATCGCCTCGGTGGCGATGGCGTGCTGCCGCTGGTGGTGATCGACTACTCGCACAAGCCCGATCCGCTGCAGCAGGCGCTGGAATCGCTGCGCGGCCATCTGCGCGGACGTCTGATCTGCGTGTTCGGCTGCGGCGGCGAGCGTGATCGCGGCAAGCGTCCGCAGATGGCGGTGATCGCGGAAGCGAACGCCGATTACGTCATCGTTACCGACGACAATCCGCGTTTCGAGGATGGCGATACGATCATCGCCGACATCCTCGAAGGGTTTCGCGATCGTTCCGCGGTGCTGGTGCAGCGCGACCGCGCCGCCGCGATCGCGCGCGCGATCGGCGAAGCCGGTCCGGACGACATCGTGCTGATCGCCGGCAAGGGCCACGAACCGTACCAGGAAGTCGCAGGCGTCAAGCACGCGTTCGACGACACGCTAGTGGCGCGTGCCGTGCTGGAGAGCAGATCGACGAAAGGCGCGGCGACGGGAGGGGTGGCATGATCCCGGTCCCGTTGTCCCGCATCGCGCAATGGACCGGCGGCCAGCTGCATGGTCATGGTCGCGCGCAGGATTCGTCGTCGCAGGATTTGCTCATCGATGCGGTGATCACCGACACGCGCACGTTTGGCAATGCCGCCGGCGATACTGAGTCCGCCGCCTTGTTCGTGGCGCTCAAGGGCGAGCGCTTCGACGGCCATCGTCACGTCGCCGAAGCGGCCGAACTCGGCGTGCGCGCGGCGCTGGTGTCCGAAGCGCAGGACGTGGCGCTGCCGCAGATCGTGGTCGCCGACACCGAGCGCGCGTTGGCTTCGATTGCGGCCGCGCTGCAGCACACGCGCGACGAGCTGGTGGTGGCGATCACCGGCAGCAACGGCAAGACGACGGTGAAGACGCTGCTGCTGTCGATCCTGCAGCGCGTCGGCAAGACCTACGCCAATCCCGGCAATCGCAACAACGAGATCGGCTTGCCGCTGTCGGTGATCGATGCGCCGGAAAACTCCGATTTCTCCATCTACGAGATGGGCGCCGGCCAGCCCGGCGACATCGCCTATCTGACGGCGATCGTGCGTCCGCGCGTGTCGCTGGTGAACAACGTCGCACCGGCGCACCTGGAGCGGCTGGGTAGCGTGGAAGGCGTCGCCGACACTAAGGCGGCGATCTACGACGCGTTGCCGGCCGACGGTATCGCGGTGATCAACGCCGACGACGCTTTCGCTCCGTATTTCGCCACCCGTGCTCATGGCCGCCGCCAGATCCGCTTCGCGCTCGATGCCGAAGCCGAGATCACGGCGCGCGACCTGCGCGTCGCCGACGATCGCACGCAGTTCCGCCTGATCACGCCGCAGGGCGAGGCCGATGCCGTCGTGCCAATGGCCGGCCGGCACAACGTCGCCAACGCGTTGGCCGCGGCGGCGCTCGCCTATGCATGCGGAACATCGCTGCAGGATATCGTGATCGGATTGCGCGACGTGCAGCCGGTGGCGGGACGCCTGATGCGCTATCGCCTCGGCAACGGCGCGGTGCTGATCGACGACAGCTACAACGCCAACCCCGGTTCGCTCAACGCTGCGATCGACACGCTCGCCAGCGCCAGTGGCGAAACCTGGCTGGTGCTGGGCGACATGCGCGAACTGGGTGTCGACGGCCAACAGCTGCACGAGGCCGCTGGAAAGCGCGCGAAGGAAGCTGGCATCGCGCGGCTGTACGCGCTCGGCGGCCTGAGCGCGATGGCGGCGAAAGCCTTCGGCGAGGGCGCTCGCACGTTCTCCACGCACGAAGATCTGATCGAAGCATTGCGCTCGGAACTGCACGCCACCGTGCGCGTGCTGGTGAAGGGTTCGCGCGGCAGCGCGATGGATCGCATCGTCAAGGCACTGCTGGCGGCCGACGGTGGCGAGCCGAACAGGGGCGGGCCCAACAAGAACGGGCCGAACAAAAAGGGGAGCGCCACACATGCTGCTTGAACTGACGCGCTGGCTGCAGCAGCTGGAAGGCCTGTTCGGCCTGTTCGGTTATCTGACCTTCCGCGGCATCCTCGCCGCGCTGACGGCGCTGTTCCTGTCGCTGTGGATGGGGCCGGCGGTGATCCGCAAGCTGGCGCAGTACAAGGGCGGCCAGCCGATCCGCACGGACGGTCCGCAGACGCACTTCTCCAAGGCCGGCACGCCGACCATGGGCGGCGCGCTGATCCTGATCACCGTGCTGCTGTCGGTGCTGCTGTGGGGCGATCTGCGCAACCGCTACGTGTGGCTGGTGCTGGCGGTGATGCTCGCCTTCGGCGCGATCGGCTGGCTCGACGATTGGATCAAGATCGTCAAGCGCGATCCCAACGGTCTGAAGTCGCGCTGGAAATATCTGCTGCAGTCGATCTTCGGCCTCGCCGCGGGCGTGTTCCTGTACATGACCGCCGATTCCACCGTGCCGGCGGCGACCATGTTCTTCGTGCCGCTGCTGAAGACGGTGGCGATTCCGCTCGGCGCGTTCTTCATCGTGGTCGCGTACTTCTGGATCGTCGGCTTCTCCAACGCGGTCAATCTCACCGACGGCCTTGATGGCCTGGCGATCATGCCCACGGTGCTGGTGGCTTGCGCGCTGGGCGTGTTCGCCTATGCCTCGGGCAATGCGGTGTTCTCGTCCTATCTGCAGATTCCGCAGATTCCGGGTGCCGGAGAGCTGGTCATCATCTGCGCGGCGATCGCCGGCGCGGGTCTCGGCTTCCTGTGGTTCAACACCTATCCGGCGATGGTGTTCATGGGCGACATCGGTGCGCTCGCGCTCGGCGCGGTGCTCGGCACGATGGCGATCATTGTTCGCCAGGAACTGGTGCTGGTGATCATGGGCGGCGTGTTCGTGATCGAAACACTGTCGGTGATGATCCAGGTCGCCTCGTTCAAGCTGACCGGCAAGCGCGTGTTCCGCATGGCGCCGATCCACCACCACTTCGAACTGAAGGGCTGGCCGGAGCCGCGCGTGATCGTGCGCTTCTGGATCATCTCCGTGATTCTCGTGCTTGTCGGGCTCGCCACATTGAAGGTGCGCTGATGAACATGTCTTCCTACCTCGGTAGCGTGAAACAGGCGACCCGGCTCGATGCCATCACGGGCCGTTACGACGGCTGGCTGCTCGGCGTCTCGATCGCGCTCGCCAGTCTCGGCGTGGTGATGGTCGCCTCGAGTTCGATCGCGATGGGGGTAGGGCCCTTCTACTATCTCAACCGCCATCTGGTCTTCCTCGCCGTCGGCATCGGTCTGGCGATCTGGGCGATGCGCACCGAGCTGAAGACCATCGAGCACTACAACCAGCTGCTCCTGCTCGGTTGCTTCGTGCTGTTGCTGCTGGTGTTCGTCCCAGGCGTCGGCAGTACCGTCAACGGCGCGCGGCGCTGGATCAATCTCGGCGTCTCGAAATTCCAGGCAGTGGAGGCGATCAAACTGCTCTACATCGTCTGGCTGTCGAGCTATCTGGTGCGCTTCCGTGACGAGGTCAACGCCACCTGGCCGGCGATGCTCAAGCCGCTCGGTGTGGCGGTGGCGCTGGTCGCGCTGCTGCTGATCCAGCCGGATTTCGGCTCCTCCTCGCTGATCCTGGCGATCACCGCCGGCATGCTGGTGCTCGGCGGCGTCAATCTGCCGCGCATGTCGATGCCGATCGTGATCGGGCTGCCGGTATTCGCGTTCGTGGCGATCCTCGAACCGTATCGCGTGCGCCGTCTCACCTCGTTCCTCGATCCGTGGGCCGATCAGCTTGGTTCGGGCTACCAGCTCAGCAACGCGCTGATGGCGGTCGGCCGCGGCGAATGGACCGGCGTCGGCCTCGGTGCCTCGGTGCAGAAGCTGTCGTACCTGCCGGAAGCGCATACCGACTTCATCTTCTCGGTGATCGCCGAGGAACTCGGCTTCGTCGGCGTGTGCCTGGTGATCGGGCTATACGTGGCATTGGTCGGGCGCGCGTTCTGGGTCGGTTATCGCTGTGTCGGCATGCGCCGACACTTCGCCGGCTACTGCGCGTTCGGTGTGGCGTTGTGGATCAGCCTGCAGAGTTTCGTCTCGATCGGCGTGAACCTCGGCATCCTGCCCACCAAGGGGCTGACGCTGCCGATGATTTCCTCTGGCGGTTCGAGCGTGCTGATGACTTGCGCCGCGCTCGGCCTGCTGCTGCGCGTGTCCTACGAACTCGATCGCGCCGAGCGCCAGGTCGCGCGCCTGCGCGGCGAAGGCGCGCAGGTAGCCGCCAATGCGGTGCAAGCCAATGCCGAGCCGCAGAAGGACGCCGCCACCGTGCGGCCGAAGCAGGTGAAGGCGACGCCCGCGGCTGCTCGCGGCGGCGATCTTCGCCGTCGTGTTGAACCAACGATGGGGCAGCACGCATGATCCGCCGTTTGTACGACGCCAAGGACAGCCAGGGCGGCGTCTCGCCGGGCGATTTCGCGCGCCGCTATTCGCGCGTGCATTTCGTCGGCATCGGCGGCGTCGGCATGAGCGGTATCGCCGAGGTGCTGTGCACGCTCGGCTATCAGGTCTCCGGTTCCGACATGGCCGACAACGCGGTGACGCGCCGTCTGACCAAGCTCGGCGCCAACGTGCATCGCGGCCATGCCGCCGCCAACGTGCTGGGCACCGACTGCATCGTGGTGTCGAGCGCGATCAAGCCGGACAACCCGGAACTGCTGGAAGCACGCGCGCAGCGCATCCCGATCGTGCCGCGCGCCGAGATGCTGGCCGAACTGATGCGCTTCCGCCGCGGCATCGCCGTGGCCGGCACGCATGGCAAGACCACGACCACCTCGCTGCTCGCCAGCGTGCTCGCCGAGGGCGGGCTCGATCCGACCTTCGTGATCGGCGGACAGCTGCTCGCGGCCGGCGCCAACGCGCGCCTGGGCAGCGGCGACTGGCTGGTGGCCGAGGCCGACGAGAGCGATGGCAGCTTCCTGCGCCTGAATCCGCTGGTGGCGGTGGTCACCAACATCGACGCCGATCATCTCGAGAACTACGGCGGCGATTTCGCGCGCGTGCAGGCCGCGTTCTCGGAATTCCTGCACCGTCTGCCGTTCTACGGCATCGCGGTGCTGTGTATCGACGATCCCGAAGTGGTCAAGCTGGCCAGCGACATGCCGCGCCACGTGATGACCTATGGCTTCGACGAGAAGGCGGAAGTGCGCGCCGAGGATGTCGAGCAGCAGGGCGGCCGCATGCATTACGTGCTGTGCCTGCCCGATGCCTCGCGCACGCCGGTCACGCTGGCGCTACCGGGCCGCCACAACGTGCAGAACTCGCTCGCCGCCGCCGCGGTGGCGTGGCAGCTTGGCGTTCCCGCCGAGGCGATCGCCGGCGCGCTGGAAAAATTCCAGGGAATCGGCCGCCGTTTCAATCTGCTGGCCGAACTGCACACCGCGCAGGGCGCGACGGTGCAGCTGGTCGACGATTACGGCCACCATCCGAAGGAACTGGCGGCGGTGTTCGCGGCCGCGCGCGGCGGCTGGCCGCAGCATCGGCTCGTGGTCGCGTTCCAGCCGCATCGCTACACGCGCACGCGCGATCTGTTCGACGATTTCGCCAGCGTGCTGTCCGACGTCGATGCGCTGGTGCTGACCGAGGTGTACCCGGCCGGCGAGGCACCGATCGCCGGCGCCGATGCCAAGTCGCTGGCGCGCGCGATCCGTGCGCGCGGGCGCATCGATCCGGTCGTGGTCAACGGCGCGCAGGAACTGCGCTCGGTGCTGCCCGACATCCTGCGTGACGGCGACCTGTTGCTGATGATGGGCGCCGGTGACATCGGCTACGCGGCGCAGCAGATCGCCATCGACGGCTTCGAGCCTGTCAAAGCGCCGGAGAAGGGTGCATGAGCGCGCTGCTGCGCCTGATCGTCTGGAGCCTGGCGCTGGCGCTGGTGGTGCTGCCGGTCGTCGCTGTGCTCAATGGTTGGATCGGCGCGGATCGCTGGCCGCTGCGCACGCTGCGTGTGGGTGGCGAACTCAAGCGCGTGGATGCGCAACAGCTGCGCAACACGGTGCTGCCGTATGCGCGCAGCGGTTTCTTCGCGGTGAAATTGCAGGACGCGCAGGCCGCGGTCGCGAAGCTGCCGTGGGTGGAGCAGGCCGAAGTGCGCAAGCGTTGGCCGGACGTGCTCGAAGTGCGCATCGTCGAATACAAGCCGTTCGCGCGCTGGGGCGACAAGGAATTGCTGTCCGAGCGCGGCAACGTATTCCCGATCGGCAGCATGACCGTGCCGCCGGGGCTGCCACGCTTCGATGTCGACGCGCCCGCCGCGCGCATCAAGGACGTGGTCGCGCTCTACAACGAGGCCGGTGAAATGTTCGCGGCGGAAGGCAGGAAGGTGAGTGGCGTATCGCTCGATCGCCGCGGCAGCTGGTCGCTGACCTTGTCGAACGGCACCGAACTGATCGTCGGCAGTCAGGAGGCGCGTCTGCGCCTGGCGCGCTTCGCGCGCTTGATGCCGCAACTGCTCGCCTCCAAGCCGTTGCCGTTGCAGCGTGCCGATCTTCGCTACACCAACGGTTTCGCGCTGAGCTGGGCTACCGACACGCCCGCCGCACCCGCATCCCCCCCACCCGCTGCCGCAAGCGGGCGCAACACGCCGCAAAGGCAGGCACGCACATGAACCGCAAAGGCGACAAGGCACTGATCGTGGGACTCGACATCGGCACCTCCAAGGTGGTGGCGCTGGTGGGCGAGTATTCGCCGGGCAATCCCATCGAGGTGATCGGCATCGGCTCGCACGAATCGCGCGGGCTCAAGCGCGGCGTCGTCGTGGATATCGAATCCACGGTGCAGTCGATCCAGCGCGCGGTGGAAGAGGCCGAGCTGATGGCTGGCTGCGAAATCCGTTCGGTATATGCGTCGATCTCCGGCAATCACGTGCAGTGCCGCAATTCGCCCGGCATCGTGCCGATCCGCGATGGCGAGGTGACTTACGCCGATCTGGATCGCGTGCTCGAAGCGGCCAAGGCCGTCGCGATTCCCGCCGATCAGAAGATCCTGCATGCGATCCCGCGCGAGTACGTGCTCGACGATTCGCAGGAAGGCATCCGCAATCCGGTCGGCATGACCGGCGTGCGCCTGGAAGTGCATGCGCACCTGGTGGTGTGCGCGCAGTCGGCCGCAGCGAACATCAGCAAGTGCGTGCAGCGCTGCGGCTTGCAGATCGACGATCTGATCCTGTCGTCGCTGGCCTCCAGCACCGCGGTGCTCACCGGCGACGAACGCGAACTCGGCGTGGTGTTGGTCGATCTTGGCGCCGGCACCACGGATCTGGCCGTGTTCGTGCAGGGCGCGATCTGCCATACCGCTTCGTTGCCGATCGCCGGTGACAAGGTCACCGAGGACATCGCGCACATGCTGCGCACGCCCACGCCCGAGGCCGAGCAGATCAAGGTGCGCTACGCCTGCGCGCTGGCGCAGCTGGCGACGAGCGAGGAATCGATCCAGGTGCCGAGCGTCGGCGATCGTCCGCCGCGCCGTCTGCCGCGGCAGTCGCTGGCGCAGGCGGTGCAGGCGCGCTACGAGGAAATCTTCGAGATGGTGCAGGCCGAACTGCGCCGTTCCGGCTTCGAGCAGCACGTGCGCGCCGGCATGGTGCTCACCGGTGGCGCTTCCAAGATGGAAGGCGTCGTCGAACTGGCCGAGGAGATGCTGCAGATGCCGGTGCGCGTGGGCATTCCGCAGCACGTGACCGGTCTTGGCGAAGTGGTGGGCAATCCGGTGCACGCCACCGGCGTCGGCCTGCTGCTGATGGGCAGCCAGATCGAGCATCCGCGCCGCCCGGTGATTCCGACCGGACGCGCCGGCACGTTCTTCAACAAGTTGAAGAACTGGTACCGGGGGGAATTCTGATGATGGAAGGGAGCCGGAAGCCGGGAACCGGTAGCCGAAATACAGGAGCGTTCGCTCTTGCTTTTCGGTTGTCGGCTGCCGGTTATCGGTTCCCGGCTTCAAAGCGGCAGGCGAGGCGACGACGACACGTAGTACTTGGCAACACGAATCATCACTAGCAACACATAACTAAACCAAAGCGAGGACACGGACATGGCACATTTCGAACTGGTTGAAAAAATGGCTCCCAACGCGGTGATCAAGGTCATCGGCGTGGGCGGCGGCGGCGGCAACGCGGTCGCGCACATGGTCAACAGCAGCGTCGACGGCGTTGAGTTCATCACCGCCAACACCGACGCGCAGGCGATCAAGAACAACGGCTCCAAGCTGCAACTGCAGCTCGGCGGCAACGTCACCAAGGGTCTCGGCGCCGGTGCGAATCCGGAAGTCGGCCGTCAGGCCGCGCTGGAAGACCGCGAAATCATCATGGACGCGTTGCAGGGCGCCGACATGGTGTTCATCACCGCCGGCATGGGCGGCGGCACCGGCACCGGCGCGGCGCCGGTCGTCGCGCAGCTGGCCAAGGAGATGGGCATCCTCACCGTCGCCGTGGTGACAAAACCCTTCCCGTTCGAGGGACGCCGCCGCATGCAGGTGGCGCTGAAGGGCATCGACGAACTGTCGCAGCACTGCGACTCGCTGATCACCATCCCGAACGAGAAGCTGATCACCGTGCTCGGTCGCAACGCCACGATGATCCAGGCCTTCCGCGCGGCGAACGACGTGCTGCTCGGCGCGGTGCAGGGCATCGCCGATCTGATCGTCCGTCCGGGTTTGATCAACGTCGACTTCGCCGATGTCCGCACCGTCATGGCTGAAATGGGTCTGGCGATGATGGGCACCGGCCATGCGCGCGGCGACGATCGCGCCCAGGCCGCCGCCGAAAGCGCGATCCAGAATCCGCTGCTCGACGACGTCAACCTGGCCGGCGCCAATGGCATCCTGGTCAACATCACCGCGGGTCCGGACTTCACCATGGCCGAGTTCGACGAAGTCGGCCGCACGGTGGAGAACTTCGCCAGCGAGGACGCCACCATCGTCATCGGCACCGTGCTCGATCAGGACATGCAGGACGACGTGCGCGTCACCGTGGTCGCCACCGGCCTCAACCGCAGTGCCGGTCGCCAGAACGTGCGTCACGATGACCGCAGCTTCGGCCACGACATCCTGCGGACCAATCGTCCGCAGGTCGAGCTGGTCCGCACCCCGGCCAAGCGCGACGGCACCACCGGTCTGCTGGTGGACGACGGCGGCATGGCCTACGGCGGCAATGCCTACAGCGCGGGACAGAGCCTGGCCTCGAGCCTACGCGGTCGCGGCAGCAGCCCGGCCGAAGCACCGTCGACGCCGCCGGTGGCCGATTTCGGCACCGACAGCAGCTACCTGGACATCCCGGCGTTCCTGCGTCGCCAGGCTGACTAAGTAACTCGATAGCAGTAGTCATGTCCCGTTGATTTCCGCCCGGACGCCAGTGTCCGGGCGGGGTTTTTCGACCCCGCCGGGGTTCCGGCGCGGAGGGTGGCTTCGACCCACCGATTCGTTCCAGTGAAAGCCGGGCCGAAAACTGCGATCCAGGCCGCAGTACGCGGCATTTCTTCCGTTCAGGTTCAGCATTCCGCGTGCTAATCTCCTCGGCGGTCTGATGCCCCATTCCCCATAACACGGTTCAATGACCGTCGTCTGACGACCTAGACATCTATTCCCGCATGCAGCAGCGCACTATCAAGAATGTGATCCGCGCCACCGGCGTCGGGCTGCATAGTGGCGAGAAGGTTTACCTCACGCTGCGGCCTGCGCCTGCCGACAACGGCATCCTGTTCCGTCGAGTCGATCTCAATCCCATCGTCGAGATTCCGGCCAACGCCGATCTCGTCGCCGAAACCACGCTGTGCACCGGCCTCGCTCAGAGCGGTGCCAAGGTGCAGACCGTCGAGCATCTGATGTCGGCATTGGCCGGCCTCGGCATCGACAATATTTTCGTGGATCTGTCCGCGGCCGAAGTGCCGATCATGGACGGGTCCGCCGGGCCGTTCGTGTTCCTGCTGCAATCCGCGGGGATCGTCGAGCAGGCCGCGCCCAAGCGCTTCATCCGCATCAAGCGCCCCGTGGAAGTGCGCGAGGGCGACAAGGTCGCCCGTTTCGAGCCCTACGACGGCCTCCGTCTCGGTTTCACCATCGAATTCGACCATCCGATGATCCCGGCCGCGCAGTCGCGCGCCGAAGTCGATTTCTCCACCGAGGCCTACATTCGCGAAGTCAGCCGCGCGCGCACCTTCGGTTTCATGCGCGATCTGGAATACATGCGCGAGCGCAACCTCGGCCTCGGCGGTTCGATGGACAATGCCATCGTGCTGGACGAGTTCCGCATCCTCAACGACGACGGTTTGCGCTACGCCGACGAGTTCGTGCGCCACAAGATTCTCGATGCGATCGGCGACCTGTACCTGGTCGGCCATCCGATCCTGGGCGCTTACGAGGGCTTCAAGTCAGGCCACGCCCTGAACAACAAGCTGGCGCGCGCACTGCTCGCCGAGCGCTCGGCCTGGGAAGAGGTCACCTTCCCGGAAGCGCAGACGGCGCCCGTCGTTTACGCCGATCCACTGCCGGCCTGAGACCAGGCCGCCCAAGCCCGCCGATCGCGGGCAGGTGTCGTTTTCTGACACATGACCACAAGTCGATCCCCGTCACAGATGTGAACGCGGCGTGATGTCTTAACTAAAATTTAACTTTTTGTTACTTAAATTTTAGTCTTTGTTTAACGCCCAGTCGCGCGTGCGCCGGTAGGATGCCCCGTTCGTTTGCGGTCCGGTAGCGCCTTCCATTCCGTTTCCCGGACTGCCCGCGACTTCAAAAGCGTGCAAGACGCGCGTTTTGAACTTCAGTTGTCAGGACTCGTCCTTCGCCGGCCCCCCACCGGACTCACGAAGCGACGCCAAGGCATCGCGCAAGGCTTCACGCGCGGTGGCTGACATGGGTTTTGCAGCCGGCGGCGATCTCTGCGCGAGTGGAGCCTCCGACCGGGTGGTCGTCTTGACGGCCACTTCGCTGACATCCAGTCCGAGGGACCGGGCAGCATCGAGGAGTGTGTCGGCGGCGAGCCTGAGCTTCGCATGCCAGACCGGCGAATCGGTGACGAAAACGAGCTTGGCGCCAACCACATTCGCCAGTCGCGCATGCGCGGCCAGCGAAGGCGCCAATTGGGGGCGCAAACGACGATCCAACTCGTCCAGCCATAAGGCTCGACGCAAGGGATCGCCTGCGGCATCGGCGAGCAGCGCATCGAGCGCGGCACGCGGAGTCGCGGAGCGGTCGGAAGCCTTGGGCGGTTTGGATCGGGAATCAGACATCGGTACCTATGACTTTACACAGCATTTCCAAATACGCGCGTCACCAGTCCGCCCGGTTGTGGCATTGGACGCAGCGTCGCACCCATGAACTCGCCCAGCGCGCGCATGCGCGCACCGCCGCCCGTCCGGCCACCGCCCTCGTGGCGCTGCTGGGTGTGGGCGTCGCCTTCGGCGTTGCCGCCACCACCACGGTCGACGTGCTGCGCGTCTCGGTGCTGCAGGCACGCGCCAACGGCCAGGAAGCCCAGATCGAGACCACCCGCCGTGCCGCGCAGCGCGAGGTCAATGCGCTCGCCGCCCGTCTGGGCGAGCTGCAGGCGGAGGCCAATCGTCTCAATGCCCTCGGCGAACGGCTGACCCGCATCGGCCAGCTCGGCGACGGCGAATTCGATTTCAACAAACCGGTCGGTGTCGGCGGCGAAGGCCCGGTGCGCGACATGCCGGCCGGCGATCTGCGCCAGGGCATGGACGCGCTCGGCGCGCAGCTGAAGGATTCCGGCCGGCAGCTGTCGGTGCTGGAGTCGCTGCTGTTCAATCGCGAGCTCGACAAGAGCGCCACGCCCTCGCGCGAGCCGATCGCCAACAGCTACATCACCTCGCCTTTCGGCGGCCGCGCCGATCCGTTCGGCGGCGGCGGCGCCTTCCACAAGGGCATCGATTTCCACGCCAACATCGGCGATCCGGTCCTGGCCGTGGCCGACGGCGTGGTCAGCTACGCCGACGTGCGTTCGGGCTACGGCAAAGTGGTCGAGGTCGATCACGGCAACGGCTACGTCACCCGTTACGCGCACAACTCGCGCCTGTTGGTGCAGGTGGGTGATCTGGTCCGCAGCGGCCAGCAGATCGCCAAGGCCGGCTCCACCGGCCGCTCCACCGGTGCCCACGTGCATTTCGAGGTGTGGGAGGACGGTCACGTCGTGAACCCGAAGAAGTTCCTCGGCGAACAGGGCGTCAAGCGCATGTAATCCGTTCGCACCCCCGCCCGCGACGCGGGGAGGGGACGCAGATGGGCTTGATACCCCATCCCGGCGTCACCACGTACAATGTCGCGTTGCCAAAAGGGCGCCTGGCGCCCTTTTTTATTTTCGGTAGTCGGGAGCTGTTTCCCGCGGTTCCCCGTCTTCCCGCGCCCTCGGCGCGGTCCGGCGGGGCGAAGGGGGCCAAGGCTTGGCGACTTCCGGATCCCATTCCCGGTTTGTTAAATCAAGTCTTGGCCATCAACAACATGCTCAATCGCCTGCTCACCGGCATCTTCGGCAGCCGCAACGAACGCCTCATCAAGCAACTCGGCGGCATCGTCAAGAAAATCAACGCGCTGGAACCGCAGATGCAGGCGCTCTCCGACGAGCAACTGCAAGCCAAGACGGCGGAGTTCAAGGAACGCGTCGCCAAGGGCGAGTCCCTCGACAAGCTGCTGCCGGAAGCCTTCGCGGTTTGTCGCGAAGCCAGCCAGCGCGTGCTCGGCATGCGCCACTACGACGTGCAGCTGATCGGCGGCATGGTGCTGCACATGGGCAAGATCGCCGAGATGCGCACCGGCGAAGGCAAGACGCTCGTCGCCACACTGCCGACCTATCTCAACGCACTGGAAGGCAAGGGCGTGCATGTCGTCACCGTCAACGACTACCTCGCTCGCCGCGACTCGGCCTGGATGGGCCGCCTGTACAACTGGCTCGGCCTGAGCGTCGGTGTGGTCTATCCCGGCATGCCGCACGGCGACAAGCACGCCGCCTACGGCGCCGACATCACCTACGGCACCAACAACGAATTCGGCTTCGACTATCTGCGCGACAACATGGCGCTGTCGAAGGACGACCGCTTCCAGCGCGGTCTGCATTACGCCATCGTCGACGAAGTCGACTCGATCCTGATCGACGAAGCGCGCACGCCGCTGATCATCTCCGGCCCCGCCGACGAATCGCCGGAGCTCTACATCAAGGTCAACCGCATCGTGCCGTCGCTGGCGCGCCAGGAAAAGGAAGACAGCGAGGGCGACTACTGGGTCGACGAGAAGGGCAAGCAGGTGCATCTGTCCGAGGAAGGGCAGGAACACGCCGAACAGCTGCTGCGCAAGGCCGGCATCCTCTCCGAGGACGATGGCCTCTATGCGCCGCACAACATCCACGTCGTGCATCACCTCAACGCGGCGATGCGCGCGCATGCGATCTACTCGCGCGACGTCGACTACATCGTGCGCGACGGCGAAGTGATCATCGTCGACGAATTCACCGGCCGCACCCTGCCAGGCCGTCGCTGGTCCGACGGCCTGCATCAGGCTGTCGAGGCGAAGGAAGGCGTGCCGGTGCAGCGCGAGAACCAGACGCTTGCCTCGATCACCTTCCAGAACCTGTTCCGCATGTACAAGAAGCTGTCGGGCATGACCGGCACCGCGGACACCGAAGCCTACGAATTCCAGAGCATTTATGGCCTGGAAGTGATCGTGATCCCGACCCATCGCCCGATGGTCCGCAAGGATCACCCGGATGCGGTGTTCCTCAACCGCGCCGGCAAGTTCCGCGCCGTCTCGGCCGAGATCAAGGAATGCTACGAACGCGGCCAGCCGGTGCTGGTCGGTACCACCTCGATCGAAGTCTCGGAAATGCTGTCGGCCCAGCTCAAGGCCGACGGCATTCCGCATGAAGTGCTCAACGCCAAGCAGCACGAGCGCGAAGCGCACATCGTCGCGCAGGCGGGCCGTCCGAAGGCCGTCACCATCGCCACCAACATGGCCGGTCGCGGTACCGACATCGTGCTCGGCGGCGCGCTCGAAGCCGAGATCGCCGCGCTCGAAGCCGAAACCGGTGCGCCGCTCGACGACGCCACCAAGGCCAAGCTCAAAGAAGCCTGGCAGCAGCGCCACGACGAAGTGAAAGCCGCCGGTGGCCTGCACATCGTCGGCACCGAACGCCATGAATCGCGCCGCATCGACAACCAGCTGCGCGGCCGTTCCGGCCGTCAGGGCGATCCGGGTTCCTCGCGCTTCTACCTGTCGCTCGAAGACAACCTGATGCGCATCTTCGCCGCCGACTGGGTGCAGCGCGTGATGGCGCGCATGGGTCTGAAGGAAGACGACATCATCGAAAGCCCGCTGGTGTCGAAGCAGATCGCCAACGCCCAGCGCAAGGTCGAAGCGCACAACTTCGACATCCGCAAGAACCTGCTCGACTTCGACGACGTCAACAACGACCAGCGCAAGGTGATCTACAAGCAGCGCGACGAACTGCTGGAAGCCGAGAGCATCAAGGAAAACATCGACGGCATCCGCGGCGACGTCGTTGCCGAACTCGTCGAGCGTCACGTGCCGCCGGACTCGGTGGACGAGGAATGGGATCTGCCGGGCCTGGAAAGCACGCTTAATGCCGAATTCGGCCAGGTCGTGCCGGTGACCTCGCTGGTGAAGGACAAGGAAGAGATCGACGCCGAAGGCGTCCAGCGCTACGTGCAGGACACACTCGACCGCCTGTTCGCCGACAAGGAAGCCGCCGTCGGCCACGACACGATGCGCATGCTCGAGAAGCACATCATGCTCAACGTCCTCGACGACAACTGGAAACAGCACCTCGCGCGCATGGACTACCTGCGCCAGGGCATCCACCTGCGCGGCTATGCGCAGAAGCAGCCGAAGCAGGAATACAAGAAGGAAGCGTTCGAACTCTTCAGCCAGATGCTGGAGAAGGTGAAGCGCGAAGTGGTCACGCTGCTCGCGCGTGTGCGCATCCGCACCGAGGAAGAAGTGGCCGCCCTCGAAGCGCAGGAGCGCGCCCAGGCCGAGGCCGTGGCGCGTCAGATGCAGTTCCGCCACGCCGATGCGGGTGGTTACGGTGCCGACGAAGAAGCCGCGCAGGCTCAGGCGCAAGCGGATCTTGCCGACATGCCCAAGGTCGGCCGCAACGATCCTTGTCCTTGCGGGAGCGGCAAGAAGTTCAAGCACTGCCATGGACAGCTGGCCTGAGCCGGAAAACCGATATCGGCAATCCCGGCCTCGCATCGTTCCGATAGCAGCCGGGTAGGTCGGCTCCGTGGTGACCGAGGACGAACCACGCATTGATGTTGTCGCCGGCGTCATCACCGACGCCACTGGCCGCATCCTGCTCGCGCGCCGCACCGAAGGTCGGGACCTGGCTGGCTTGTGGGAATTTCCGGGCGGCAAGCGTGAGCCCGGCGAAACACCCGAGCAGGCGCTGATCCGCGAGCTCGATGAAGAACTCGGCATCCAGGTCGAAGTCGGCGATCCCATCATTGCCGTACCGCAGCGCTATCCAAAAAAACGATTGCGATTAGATGTGCGTCGCATCGAACGCTGGCGCGGCAAGCCGCGCGGCAATGAAGGACAGGCGCTGGCTTGGGTTCCGCCGACAAAACTGACAGCTTATTCCATGCCGCCTGCCGATCGACCGGTAGTCGCTGCTTTGCTGCAGCCGGAGCGTTATCTGGTCACGCCGCAACCTGGTGAGAGTGATGTCGAGTGGCTTGATGGCTTGGCGAACTCACTTGCTGCCGGTATTCGACGTGTGCAGCTGCGCCTTCCGAATATTGCCCTGCCACGCCGTCATTACTTGATCCGTGAAGCGATCGATCGTTGTCATGCCGTCGAGGCAGAAGTACTGATCAACGGTGACATTGCACTGGCCCGCGAATTCGATGTCGGTGTGCATCTGCGGGCTGCCCAGCTGTCAGATTTTACTGAACGGCCGATAGCCGCGCCGTTTGCGGCGTCATGCCACGATCAAGCCGAACTCGAATCTGCCGAAAAGATCGGCTGTGATTTCGTCGTACTAGGCCCCGTCAATCCGACGCCTACTCATCCGGATGCCAAAGGTATCGGCTGGGTTCGCTTCGGACACCTGCGTGAAACTGTTTCGTTGCCAATCTATGCCATCGGCGGGGTAGGGCCAGACGATCTTTTGGCTGCTCGCCATCGTGGCGCTCAAGGAATCGCTTCGATTCGAAACCTATGGCATGTCGAGATCAAGAAGTTCTAAGACAGCAGAAGTGTTCGAAAGTGCATGGAAGGCGTCCCTACTTGTGCAGCCCATTCTTCTAGCGTCAGGCAATGCCGCTACGTTGTCGGGACCGCAAACCACATAATTGCCAAGAAGATTCCAAACCAGATCAAGACTCCGATCCTGGTGAAGCGCCGCAACTTCCCATCGCTCTGCATCAAGAGATTGCGGAAGGGGTCGTTCTTACCTCCACGCCACAGCCAATCAGGCCCAGCATTGTGCGCTGTCGATTTGATGAGGGTGACCCCAATTGAAATTGCGATTATGAAAATTGTCGCAATAATTTTTGCTTCGATGGGCATCGTTCTTCAGTTTATTAGCGGGAAGTAATAACACCATGTGCTTTTAATTTTTGCTCCAAATCCAACGCCTAAGCTCTCTTCGGTCACTCCTGATAGCGACCCATCATTATTGTAACCAATGTCGAAACCGGCTGAGCCATATCCGTATGAAACACCGGCTTCGTAGAACCAACCCTTATACCTGTCCGGATTGCAATTCTCGCCATCCATTCCGAATACGACGCCGCCGCCACCACTGCCGCCAAGTGCGCCACCAATGCACAATTTAAGATAACTGAAAGTTTTCTTTTTGCCGCACTGGTCATTACAAGTAACACTCGTCAAACCAAATCCGACAATGGCATGAAATTCACCTCCATAGTATCCAGAGGCATGGCTACCTGAAGGCGGATCGCCACAATGCGCCCATGCATAAGTCCCAGGCCCGCCACCACACTCGCGTGCCGGTGACATCGCTAAGCCTCGCGGATCAACAGCACTCAATGGTGTGTTGCTGACATATGCGTATGTGCTAATTCCACCATTCAGGCCAATCGGATCGCTTTCAATGTAACGCCCCGTATCTGGGTCATAGTCACGGTGCCAATTTTGGTTCAATCCCGAGGCTACATCGTATAGTTGGCCAGGGAATCGCATATCAAGCTTGAACTGTGTGGCATCCCCATCCGGATTTTCGTTAGGAACTGTGTTGCCGAAAGCTTCGCCTTTGATGTCCCAGGTCCAAACCGCCGTATTGTGAGTCACATCGATCGCCGCTCTAGGTGTGCCAAGGTGATCAGGTTCGAGGTAGTGGAGAGCTTGCACAGCCCCCGATCCTGACAACGAGCCGATGGGAAGGCCGTCTAGCCAGATCGCTTGCTGGGTCGCAGTACTATTTTTATCGTAATCGCCTAGCCAGCGGCCAACTTCGTCATAGATCACGTAAGTGTTGCTGGTCCCGAGAGACTTGCGGACTTGCTCTCCGCGTCCGTTATAGAAATAGTTCATCGCTACCACGCCGTTGGCTTTCACTTGTGTCATACGGTTGGCACCGTTGTAGGTGAACTCCTTGGTCGTACCGCCGATGCTGAGAGTGTTACCGCTGGGATCGTAGGTCCGGGCGACAACACCGGTGCCGGAGAGGCGATGGCTGTCGGATGGATAAGTGTAGGAGGCGATGTCGCTGGTATTGGTCAGCCCAGTGCGGTTGCCAGTGGCATCGTAGTCATAGTGCTCAATGACAGTGCCGGTAGGTCCGTCCTTAGTGTTAGTCAGACGGTTCAGCGCATCGTAGTCATAACGCGACAGGATCGCAGTCTGGTCTGCATTGTTCAGTTGTGTGAGATTGCCGACGGCGTCGAAGCTATAGTGCAGGGACAAGCCGCCTGCAGCATTGTCGCGGATCATTTCCGGTTGGTAGTTCTGATTGAGCGTGCGGATCAGGCTACGACCATTGCCGTAAGTCCAGCCGGTAGCAGGACCAAACGGGGCATAAGTGGTCTGGTTCAACAGCACTTGACGCATTTGCTGCGGTCGCTCGACTCCGATTTCAGAAATCTGCCCTAGCGCATTGCGTACGTAATCAACCAGAGCGCCGTCGGGGTAGGTGATGCTCTGCAATTGCCCCGTCTTCGTGTAGGCATAGCGAAGAGTGAAAGCCTTGCTATTGGTAGTCTGAACTTTGCGCGTCAGACGACCGAAGCGGTCGTAGCAATAGTCAGTACTACCACTGGCGTCGGTCATTCTGCTGAGCTGGCCCGTTGCGAAATTCTCATCATTGGCGCAGACGAAATTAGTAGTGTCGTAGGTGTAGCCTACGTTCAAGCTGATGTCGGGATAAGTGATCCCGATAAGTCGATTCAATACATCATAGTTGTAGGTAGTGATTACGCCACGGGCATCGGTTTGAGTCTTGCGGTTGCCGGCATTGTCGTAGGTATAGTTGGTGATACCCGTATCCGGACTAGCAAGACGGGTCAGATCACTCAGGCCGTTATAGGTGTAGGCAGTCTCTAGACCTTTCGGGTCGGTGACTTTGGTGAGGTTGTCAAGAGCACTGTAGGCAAACTTAGTCTCTGCGTTGATACCGCCCACATCTTGCAGTGTGCGCGTAAGCCGATTCAGCGGATCATGATCATTGTCTGTGAGGCGGCTTAACGCATCGGTAGTGGTGTCAGGGTTGCCGTTGGCATCGTAAGTAAAACCAGTCGCGTGATTGTCGGCATCCTTGGCAATCTGCAGCTGGTTCAGCTGGTTGTAGATGCGCGACAAAGTGCGGCGGAGTGTGCCACCAGCATCCTTGGTATCTTCTTGGATGCGATTACCGGCATTATCGAGCGTGTAGTGGATCGTATTGCCGGCGTTGTCGGTAATGTCTGTCAACCGTCGGGCTGCATCATATGTATATTTGATGGATGTGCTGTCAGGTTGTGTGACCTGCTTGATCAGGCCGGTTGGCCAATATTCGATACGGGTGATCAGATCATCGTCTTCGGAAGCTTCGTCCGTGCCACGCACCTTGCGTGCAGTCAGCCAGCCACGGGGGTGATACTCAAGGTCAGTCACGACGCCGTTGACATCTTTCACCGACAGAGGCCGACCGGCGCTGTCGTAGCGCAGCGTTTCGGTGGCATGGTTGAGGGCATTGGTGACTTTCCACAGATCGCCTTTGCGGTACTGGCATGTAGTGGGGGCAGTGGCGCAGTCCGGGGAGTCGCTGGCGTAGTAGGTGTAGGTGGTGATATCTGCCACATCGATTCGTGGGCCGTCGACAGCGGTTACCAAGCCAGCGATCGGGCATGTGCCGGCACTGATGTCGGCTGCTTCGCAATAGGTCGTCCGAGTTTGGCGAACCCCGTTGGGGGCGTTGGCTTGGGATCCGCAGACGTAGCTGGCTGCGCCAGAAATGGCCGGGTCGACTAGACAAGAAGCAGTTTCCCGGCCGTTCGTATCGTAGGTTCTCAGTTCGACTTGCTGTAGGGTCTGTACGCCGTTTTGCAGGCCATAGAGTTCCCTTCGCGTGAGCCGATTTCCGGCATCTCGCGTGACGGTCGTTTTGCGTTCGGAGATTGTGCCTACGGCTTCCGTGGTGCCGGATTGATAGGCGGGCTGATAAGTAAAGCTTGAGGTCGCCCCGTTCGCATATGTGCGTGTCTTGACGCGGCCATCTGTCTCGTAGGTATTTGTCACAGCATCGGGGCCGCCAGTGATACTCAACGGACGACGATAGATGCCCGGTTGAATTGTATAGGTGCGCGTACTTCCTGAAGGCGTGATTGCGCTGACCTTGTCAGCGGTGTCGTAACTCAGTGTCGTCTGTTCGACATAACCATTTGGACCATGCAACTGGCTTGACTTGACTCGTCCTGTATTGTCGTAGCCGAATGAGGCGTAGCGCTGTCCGTCTTCATAGGCAATGCCTGTCAGATGGTTCCGAAAAACCGGATCAGCCAATCCAGACTCATGATAGAAGTATTCTTTGCGAACTCCGTCGCCATAGTCCACTGCGACGAGGTTGTCGTAGGAATCATACACGTACGTAACAGTAGTTCCATCCGGCAGGACGGCCTTGGTTAGGAGGCCTGGAATTTCGTACTTGAAGTCAAGCGTGCGACCCTTCGAATCAACGATATGATCAATGAACTCTTCCCCAGGAACATCATTGTTATAGACCAGCGTGACGTCGCGGCTCGGGTCGCTAGGATTCTGAATCCTCAGCAATAGGCCAGTGCTCCCGAAGTATCGAATCTCTCCATTGGCGGAGACAATGCGATAGGAGGCGGTTCCGTCAGTGACTTTCTCAAGAATTCGATCGTTGGAGTTGTCGAGGCGGTAGCGATCGTTGCCGAGGGATGTCAAAGATTCATAATAACCGTCGGAAGTATTTATCCAGCTGGAGTCAATGCGGCGCTCGGAATAGGTATGCGTCCAACCAGCAGGGAATCCGGTTTTGTCGACGACTTGCTTTAAGGAATGGTAATAGCGGGCAAATGGCCTTCCTGCGAACTCAAAGTCAATCTCGGTGCGCGACTTGTCGGTTGTAGACGGATGGCAGGGCTGGGAGTTGGCGGGGCAGGAAGCGACTTGCTTCAGCCTGCCGGTGATGCTTGGGAATGGGCCCGAAGCTCTACAGAGATAGGGGACGCTTACATTTGGTGGTGCGTTAGTTCCATCCGTAATTGGTGAGAAATTACTAGCACATCTGAAGCTTATGTTTTTTGATATGGAGTCGCTTTCAGAGATATTGGGCCCGCTTTGTCCAGGACATTGCATGACCCGACGAACTCTCTTGGATCCAAATCTGATCTCCCCGTGATAACTACCGTCGCCATTGGAAACAGATGCGATCGAATTGTATGGATCTTGATATGCACCGATCAGGGAATGTTCCAGCATTTGGCATGTTGGAAAGGCCTGTGTCCAATATTTGATGATTTCGTCGTAGGCGCCGGATTCAGAGGCGCAATGCAGAGGGTGGTAAGGATCGTTGTTCTTCGGACAAGCGGTATTCCAGCCATTTGGGTTGTACCCAGGCTGATACATGACTTCCGGAATCTGGTCTCTAACTTTGTATTTGTAAGTGAGCGTCGCGTATGTGCTTGACCTGGACGAGACGTAGGTTTGGTCCAAATAGAGAAGATCGCCATAAACGGAGTCCGACCGCATAACTGCTTCAGCTTGCGGTAGCGATTCGAAGCATTGCGAGCCATAGCAGAAAACTTTTTCCTCAACGTACTCAGCGGACGCCGAGGGCAAAAAAGAGCCCAGCACGGCCCATGCCAATACGAATAACCACCAAGGCCGATGGCGTGGATGTTTCTGTTTGTTGCGAGAGGGCGTAGTCTCGTTGTAAGAAAGGCTTAAAAGCTGCTTTTCTGCATCTTCGGAAGCAGATAACGTAGACATTCCTATCCCCTGGAAATACCGGCTGCTCACTCCGCGCCGGCGGATATCTTCATTGGAAGTCCTTCTAAGAATGGAGTCAATGCAATGTGCGCATCAAGATATAGGCATTGCTTTGACAAACATGAATGGATCAGTGGGCCAGCCGACGGTATCTGGCGTCAAGTGCAGCGATACGAACATCCAGTGCCGATAAATCCCCGTCGTTGATGATGACGTCATCGGCTATCGCCAAGCGTTGTTCGCGCGTCGCCTGCGCGGCGATCATCTCAGTGGCGAGGGCGCTGTCGATGCCGTCACGCTGCAGCAGGCGTTCGTGTTGCATGGCAGTGGAAGTGTCAACGACAAGTATCCGCTGCAGCCAGGGATAGGAATCGCGGCCTCCGCCCTCAGTGAGCAGTGGGATCGCAACGATCGCATAAGGGCTGGTGGCGGCGACGCAAACGGCTTGCAGGGTGGCGCGCACGCGCGGGTGGATAATGGCTTCCAGTCGACGACGAGCCGTTACATCGGCAAAGACACGGCGACGCATTGCTGCACGGTCAAGCGCTCCACTGGAGTCCAACACTTCCGTGCCGAAAGCGGCTGTAACTTCGGCCAAGCCTTTGCTGCCAGGCGCCACCGCCTCACGAGCTGCGATGTCGGCGTCAGCAACAACGATGCCCAGCGCCTCGAAACGCCGCGACACTTCGCTTTTCCCGGAGGCGATGCCGCCGGTCAGTCCCACCACGAAATCGGCCATGGGCGCATTCTCGCCCGAAATGCCATGAAGAGCGCGACTATGGTTTCACGTAGCTCATGTACGCGGCGATGATCGGTTCGCCCCACATGAACACGATCCAGCCGGCGATGGCGAGGTAGGGACCGAACGGGATCGGTGTGGCGCGATCGCGGCCTTTGGCGGCCAGCCAGATGGAGCCGATGATGGCGCCGACCAGGGAGGAGATCAGGATGGTCGGCAGGATGCCCTTCAGGCCGACCCAGGCGCCAATGGCGGCGAGCAGTTTGAAGTCGCCATGGCCCATGCCTTCCTTGCCGGTGATCTGTTTGAACAGCCACCAGACGGTCCACAGGCTGAGATAGCCGATGATCGCGCCGACCAGCGCCGGCTTCGCGGGTATGTAGAGGTTGTCGATGTTGCCGATCAGGCCCAGCCACATCAGCGGCAGGGTGAGCTGGTCGGGCAAGAGCTGGGTGCGCAGGTCGATGCCGGTCAGGGCGATCAGGAAGCAGGTCAGCACGATCGCGCCGAAGCCCTGCCAGCCGAAACCCCACTGCCAGACGCAGGCCAGCACCAGCAGCATCGTCAGCAGTTCCACCAGCGGGTACTGCAGCGAGATGGGGGTCTTGCAGTTGCGGCAACGGCCGCGCAGCACCAGATAGCTGACGACGGGGATGTTCTCGTACCACGACAGCTGATGACCGCAATGCGGGCAATGCGAACGCTCCACGACGATGCCGGGTGGCGGCGGGTCGTAGAGTTCGGGTTCGCCGAGGATCTCGCGGCTATCGTTCTTCCACTGCCATTCCAGCCGCTTGGGCAGGCGCAGGATCACGACGTTGAGGAAGCTGCCCAGCGCCAGTCCCAGACAGGCCGCGGCGGGATAGCCGAGAGCGGGGTTTTGGTCGAGGAATGCCATTCTGGGAGTTCGGGTGCTTCCGCTGGCAGCGATCGCGGGTGCGGGAAAGGAATCCGGCGACTTTAAGTGCCTGGGCAGTAAAAGTCACTGGATGACCAGCCGTTGGGCCGTTGAAAACCCGCCGCGTCGAGGCGTGAGTGAGAGGGGATTCAGTTGCCAACCGCAGCCGCGCGCTTGCGGCTGCGGCAGATGGCAAGAAAGATGGAGTCGGGCGCGTCTTTTATCCGACAACCGACGCGAGCTTGAAGATGGGCAGATACATGCCGATCACCAACCCACCGACGATCACGCCGATGAAGACCATGATCAGTGGTTCGATCAGGCTGGCCAGCGCATCCACCGCATTGTTGACTTCCTGTTCGTAGAACTCGGCCACCTTGAACAGCATGGTGTCGAGGGCGCCGGCCTCTTCGCCGATGGCAGCCATCTGCACGACCATATGCGGGAAGAGGTTGGTCTGTTTCATCGCCATGTTGACTTGATAACCGACGGCGACGTCATCGCGCATCCGTAGCACGGCTTGTTCGTAAACGGTGTTGCCGGTGGCGCCGGCCACAGATTCCAGTGCCTCGACCAGCGGAACGCCAGCTTTGAATGTCACTGCCAGCGTGCGTGCGAAGCGGGCGATGGCACTGTTGTGCATGATCGCGCCAATCACAGGCACCTTGAGGATTGCGCGGTCAACGGCGTGCTGGAATGCAGGCGATCGTTTGAAAAAGTAGATACCTGTAACGATACCGCCAGCGATGATGAGGAGGAGCAGCCACCACCAGCTCACCATGAATCGCGAGATTCCGACGATCATCTGGGTGAAGGCTGGCAATTCCGCACCGAAGCTCTGGAACACTTCCTCGAAGGTTGGCACGACGTAGATCAGCAGGATCGCGGTTACAAGCAGCGCCACTGCGATCACCATCGCGGGATAGAACAGGGCCTTCTTGATTTTGCCCTTCAGTGTTTCGATGTTTTCCTTGTAGGTGGCGATGGTGTCGAGCACCGTTTCCAGCACGCCCGAAGATTCGCCCGCGCGCACGAGGTTGCGATATAGCTCGTCGAACTGCACCGGATGCTTGGCCATCGCTTCGCTGATCGAGGATCCGTTCTCGATGTCCGTGCGAAGAGTGTTCACCATCGTCTGCATCTTCGGGTTCTTATTGCCGTTGGCAATAATCTCCAAAGCCTGCACGATCGGTACGCCCGATTTCATCATCGTGGCGATCTGGCGACTGAAGATCGCGATGTCTCTCGACTTGATCTTTTTGCCCGTGCCACCGAAGAGCGGCTTGCTCTTGGGTTTGACCACCGTCGGCGTGATGCCCTGTCGGCGCAGTTCGGCGCGCAGCAGGTTGGCGCTCTTCGACGCCTGTTCGCCCTTCATCTTGACGCCGCGCTTGTCGGTGCCTTGCCAGACGAACGTGTTGAGGTTGACGCCCTGACGTGCAGGCGCGGCGGTCTTGGCGACGCTACGAGTTACAGCCATGCTTGGATTCCCCTGGTCCGGCGTCCGTGCGCTGGATTTCGATATTCCTCAATAGTAGCGGGTTACGGTTGCGATTGATGGATGCGAATGTGACGGCTGGCATGGATTGATACGAAGCGTCGTCCCCATGTGACGCATTCGGTCAGTCCTTGGTGACGCGGTTGATCTCCGCGAGGCTGGTGACGCCTGCCTTGATCTTGTCCAGCGCGGATCGGCGCAGGTCGCGCACGCCCGCGGCAGCGGCGGCCTCGGCGATCTGCAGCACGCTGCCCCCTTGCAGCACGATCGTCTGGATCTGTTCGCTCATCGGCATCACCTGATAGATGCCGACGCGACCCTTGTAGCCTTCGGTGCATTCATTGCAGCCCGCGGCTTCGAAGAGTTCGATGCCCTCTTGGATTTCTTCATCGGTGAAGCCTTCGGCCAGTAGGGCATGGCCTGGCAACTCGATTGGGCGCTTGCAGTTGTTGCACAGACGGCGCGCTAGGCGTTGGGCAATCACCAGCGTGACAGAGCTTGTGATGTTGTAGGGGGCCACACCCATGTTCATCAGGCGCGCAATGGTTTGCGGTGCGTCGTTGGTGTGCAGGGTCGACAGCACCATGTGACCGGTTTGCGCGGCCTTGACAGCGATCTCGGCGGTTTCCAGATCACGGATCTCGCCGACCATGATCACGTCGGGGTCCTGACGCAGAAAGCTACGCAGGGCGGCGGCGAACGTCATGCCGCGCTTGATGTTCATCTGCACCTGGTTGATGCCAGGGACGCGGATTTCGACCGGGTCCTCGACCGTGGAGATATTGCGTTGATCGTCATTGAGAAGGTTCAGTGCGGTGTACAGCGACACTGTCTTGCCCGAACCGGTCGGGCCCGTGACCAGCACCATGCCATAGGGCTTGGTTACCGCTTCGACGAACAACTGTTTCTGCTCCGGCTCATAGCCGAGTTTGTCGATGCCGAGCTTGGCCGCGCCACCGTCGAGAATACGCAGCACCACTTTCTCACCGAACAACGTGGGGAGTGTGCTGACACGGAAGTCGATCTGTCGCGTCTTGCTGATTCGCAGCTTGATACGACCATCTTGCGGGACGCGCTTCTCGGCGATGTCCAGTTGCGCCATGACCTTCAGGCGCGCGGTGATGCGCGGATTGAGCTTGACCGGAATCTTCACCACCTGCTTGAGCAGGCCGTCGATACGAAGACGGACGCGATAGTCGTTCTCGTAAGGCTCGAAGTGGATGTCGGAAGCACCGCGGCGGATCGCATCCACCAGCACTTTGTTGACGAACTTCACGACAGGTGCGTCGTCGCCCTTGACGTCGATGTTGGCATCGGTATCGAGATCATCGCCGGTGCCGATGTCGAGCGGATCGAGCCCACTGTTGTCGTTGAGCGCATCCCCGAGCATGTCGCCGCTTTCCATCCAGCGCTCGGTGGTGCGACGAAGGATTTCCTCATCGACCAGGATGGGTTCCACCGTGAGATTGGTGTGGAACTTGATCTCGTCCAGTGCGTGGTGATCGCTGGGGTCGGATGTGCCGACGAAGAGCTTGTTGCCGCGCTTGAACAACGGCAGCACGCCATGCTTTTGCAGAAGATCTTCCCGGACCAGCTTGAGGGCATGCTGGCTTTCGTCCATCGCGGCGGGATCGAAGACCGGCATCCCGAACTCGATGGAGTTCGCCGCCGCCATCTGTGCTGCCGTGACGAGTTTGTTTTCACGAAGATAGGCCGCAATCTGCTTGCGTTCGCGAGTTGCCGTGTCGAGCGCATTGCGCGCTGTGGCTTCGTCCAGGACACCGTCCAGCACGAGCCTTCTGGCGATGCCGGTGATGCCGACGAGATTGGCTGTCGGGACTGCGTTCATATCGTTTGACCCGTTCCCCTATGCGGTGACTTTACCGCAATCTGAGGAAGGGAGCATTCACATGGCATGTGGAGAAATTCTAGGAACGTGAGACGAAAAAAGCCCCGCCGTGTGGCGGGGCTTTTTGTGCTACAGCATCCGTGCCGAAAGCCCTTTCAGGCTTGTCCAGGATGGAGAATTACGGCTTCGGACAGCCAGAAGCGATGGCGTAGTCCGGGGTGCTGGCGGAGGAGTTGCAAGTCCAGCCGCCCGTTGCGTCACGGGTCCAGGTCACATCGGCGCCGAGCGAAGTCAGCGTGGCCGAAGCGGCATTGCCGAAGGTGCCGACCAGGGTGCCGGTGCCGTCAGCATTCATCGTGGCAACCGGGGCGCCAGTGGTCGCAAGTGCGGGAGCAGCGCCTGCAACCGTGTTGCCGCCAGCGGCCTGGATGCTGGAGCCGGTAGCTGCGAAGTCACAGGTGTTGGCCGTGCCATCGCCGACGGTGAGCTTGCCATTGTTGACGCAATCTTCCCAAGCGGTCTTGAGCGTGCCGACTTCGCCGACCAGACGCGTGACCTGCGAACGCACGACATAGCGCTGGTACTGCGGAATCGCAATCGCGGCCAGGATGGCGATGATCGCAACGACGATCATCAGTTCGATCAGGGTAAAGCCCTGTTGCTTCTTCATGCGTGTATTCCCCTCAGAAGGTGGTGGTTGGATGCTTCACATGCCGCATGCGCAGCATTCCCGTCCGTTGAGTCAGCGGGCGCATAGCACGTGCGCTGGGGAGTAAGCATGAGCCGTGCCAACTCGGCAACGTCTTGCATCTTGGTTCCGATCTGTCGGGGCAGTCACGGAAAGAACCCCGACAGGCTTTGTCACTATTGACGCGCTGCGTCAGTTTTTGGAGTCGGATGTGACGCGTTTTGCCAGATTGAATCGTGCAAAAAAACGCGAAGCGTGATTGACATCGAGAATTCGGATGCGCGAATCGAACGGCCTCCGTTCGTTTCTATCGGTGCACGCGACGGGTCGCGTCAGTCGATGCCGAGTTTTTTCAGCTTGTAGCGCAATGCGCGGAAGCTGATGCCGAGGGCGGCGGCGGCCTTGGTCTTGTTGTAGCGGTTTTCCTGCAGGGCCTGCTGGATGGCCGCGCGCTCGATTTCTTCGATGTAGGAGGGCAGGGCGCTGCTGGCGGTGTCGCGCGGGCTCAGAGTGCGAGGATCCGGAGCGGCGACGGCCGGTGACGTTGCAGCCGCGGGACTTCTCGGAGAGACGACGGCCACGGTCGGCAGGCGCAGGTCGGTCGCATTGATGGTGTCGTTGTCGGCCAGGGCGAGGGCGCGTTCGAGGATGTTTTCCAGTTCGCGCACGTTGCCGGGGAAGCCATAGGCTTCCAGTGCAGACAGCGCGCTGTCGGAAAGTTTCGGCGCCGACCGCTGCATCGCCTGGGCGAGGCGTTGCAGGATGGCCTGCGACAGCAGCGAAAGATCGCCGCCGCGCTCGCGCAGCGGCGGCACGTGCAGTTCGATGACGTTGATGCGGTAGTAGAGGTCGTGGCGGAAGCGACCGTCGGCGACAAGGGCGACGAGGTCCTTGTGGGTGGCCGAGAGCAGGCGCACGTCCACAGGCACTTCGCTGGAGGAACCGACCGGCCGCACCGTCTTCTCCTGGATCGCGCGCAGCAGCTTGACCTGCATCGGCAGCGGTAGTTCGGCCACTTCGTCCAGGAACAGGGTGCCGCCGTCGGCGGCCTGGAACAGGCCGGGCTTGTCGGCATGCGCGCCGGTGAAGCTGCCCTTCTTGTGGCCGAAGAATTCGCTTTCCATCAGCTCGGCGGGGATCGCGCCGCAGTTGACCGGCACGAACGGTCCGCCGGCGCGCGCGCCCTGGGCGTGGATGGTGCGGGCGACCAGTTCCTTGCCGGTGCCCGATTCGCCGGTGATGTGTACGGGCGCCTGGCTGCGCGCCACCTTGGCGATGGTTTCGCGCAGGCCGACCATCGCTTCGGAGTTGCCGAGCAGCCGGCTGCTTTCCTCCGGCTGCGCGCGGCGGCGCTGATTGAGATCGAGCGCCTGCCGCACCAGGCCGCGCAATACATTGATGTCGACAGGCTTGCTGACGAAATCGAAGGCGCCGGCCTTGAGCGCTTCCACCGCGGCTTCGACATTGCCGTAGGCGGTGATCATCGCCACCGGCGTGTTGGGGAAGCGGGTGCTGATCTCGCTGACCAGTTCCAGGCCCGAGCCGTCGGGCAGGCGCATGTCGGTGAGGCAGAGATCGTAGCTGACGGTCGACAGCATCTCGCGTGCGACGCCGAGCGTGGGCGCGGTGTCGGTGCGCAGCCCCATGCGGCCAAGGGTCAGGACC
Source organism: Luteimonas panaciterrae (assembly GCF_020511115.1). Taxonomy (GTDB): domain Bacteria; phylum Pseudomonadota; class Gammaproteobacteria; order Xanthomonadales; family Xanthomonadaceae; genus Luteimonas; species Luteimonas panaciterrae. The sequence continues at coordinate 453,247 of NZ_JAJAVH010000007.1, read as the reverse complement.
AGCAGCTCGCGGATATCGTGTTCGTCGTCGACGATCAGGACGCTGCGGGTCTCACTCATTCGCACACCTTATATATGCAAGGCCGGGTGACCAATTGTGGCGATTTTATGCTTTTGCAAGCCGATCAGTGCACGGCGCACGATTTGGACGCGTTTTCGTGACCGGCGCTACAACGGTAACACCGAGTCCGGACCCGGCAAGGTGATGCGGAAGCAGGCGCCGCCGGCGGGGACGGCCACGTAGTCGAGGCTGGCGCCGTTGGCGTGGCAAAGCTCGCGAGCGATGTACAGGCCGAGGCCGGTGCCGTGCTCGGAGGTGGTGAAGAATGGTCGGAACAACTGCGCCACGACGGCATCGGGAATGCCGGGGCCACGGTCGAGCACTTCCAGCACCGGCATGTTGCCGCGCGCCTCCACGCGCAGGATCACACGCGCGGGCGCGCCGGGCATGCGGCCATAGCGCAGCGCGTTCTGCACGAGCACGGTGAGAATCTGTTGCAGGTGGCGCGGATCGACCAGGGCCGGTTGCGAGCCGGCGGCGCTGCTCATCGACAGGCTGTCGACGTCCGGTGGCATGCTCTGGCGGAATTCGTCGAGGAAGCGGCGCACGAAGTCGACCAGATCCAGATGCTCGGCATGCGCGCGCTCGCGTCGCGCCAGCCCGAGCACGCTCTCGACGATGGCATTGGTGCGCATGCATTGCTGATGCACGATGTCGAGCAGGCGCCGGTCGGGCGTGGAGATGTCGTTCGATTCCTGCAGCAGCTGCGTGGCGTAGCTGATGGCGGCGAGCGGATTGCGGATCTCGTGGGCGAGGCTGGCGGAGAAGCGGCCCATCGCCGCCAGCGTCAGTGACTCGGCGCGGCGCGAGACCATCGAGGCATCGTCGAGGAATACCAGCGTGGTCTCGCCCTTGGCCAGCAGGCGCGCGAACCGCGGCAGCACTTCGATGCGCTCGTCACCGATCTGCAGCGGTGTGTCGTCGGTTTCGCCGCGGGCCTGCCAGGCTTGCAGACGATCCGCCAGCTCCGGCGCCATCATGCGCAGGTTGCGCGGCTTCTGCGCCGCTGGCCCTTGCATGGCAAGCACCTCGCGCGATTCGCCGAGCAACAGCAGCGCGGCCTCGTTGGCGAGTCGCACGAAACCGCCGCCGTCCACCACCAGCACGCCGGTGCGCATGCGGCGGATGATCAGGCCGTTGACCTCGGTGAGATTGGCCGCCTCGGCGCTGCGCTGTTCGGCCAGTTCCTGGCTTTCGCGAATCTGTCGGCCGAGCAGGTTGCTGAAGGTGGCGATGGCGAAGAAGCTCACCGAGAACATCAGCACTTCCGCCAGCGGGCGGTCGTAGGCGTCGGCGCTCAGGCTGTTCCAGACATATTCGCCGATCAGCGCCAGCACGGCGGCGGCGGCGACGGCCAGGCCGAGTTCGATCCGCACCAGCAGCGCTGCGGCGCCGACGTTGAACATCAGCATCATCGCCACGCCCGGGCCGGCGCCGGGCAGGGCATGGGTGATCAGGGCGGCGACGGTGATGTCGAGCACGGCGCCGATCAGGGCTTGCGACCGAGGCGACGCCGCCGAATGGCGCGCGTACAGCACCAGCACCAGGGCCATCGGCGCATAGGCGAAGGCCACGGACTCCGCGAGCAGGGCATCGCGCGGTTCGCCGATGAAGGCACCGGCCGGGCTGAACACCATCAGCGCCAGCAGCGAGGCTTCGAGCAGGCGGTACAGCGCGAATAGATACAGCTCGCGGCCGAGCGCACTGGGTTCGGGACGGCGCTTAGGCGATGCCATATTGGCAGTGCCTGCCGTCCCGAACGCCCGGCCATGGAGGGCCGGGCCGGGGGTTCCGGAGTCGGGAGAGTTGCGCCATGGAGGGCATCCTAATCTGGGCAGACTCCGCCGGCCATCGTATGCGGCCGGAGCGGTACGCCTTTTTGCCGGAGCATGCAATTTTGCCGACAGCTCCCCCATCGGCGAGAATACCCGCCCCGTCCGCACCCCCTGGCTGCCCAGGCAGCATCGCGCTGCGGGCGATTCGTTCCCCACGACCGGACCCCACATGAATTTCCACGAATACCAGGCGAAGCAGTTGTTTGCCGACTACGGCATTGCAGTCCCGGCAGGGCGCGTCGCGCGCACGCCGGAAGAGGCGGTGGACGCCGCCAAGGCCATCGGCGGCGACTTCTGGGTAGTGAAAGCGCAGATCCACGCAGGCGGCCGCGGCAAGGCCGGCGGCGTCAAGCTCGCCAAGACCCTGGATGAAGTGCGCGAATACGCCAAGGGCATGCTCGGCACCAAGATGGCCACCTACCAGTCGGCCGGCGTCGCATTGCCGGTGGACACGGTGCTCGTCACCCAGGCCACCGACATTGCCAAGGAGCTCTACCTCTCCGTGCTGGTCGACCGCAGCACGCAGTCGGTCACCTTCATCGCCTCCGCCGAAGGCGGCGTCGAGATCGAGAAGACCGCCGAGGAGAATCCGGATGCGATCCAGACCCTGCACGTCAATTTCGTCCAGGGTTTGCAGCCCTACCAGACTCGCGACCTCGGCTTCGCGCTCGGCCTGACCGCCAAGCAGGTCAACCAGCTGACCAAGATCATGCTGGGCCTGTACAAGCTGTTCAACGAGAAGGACCTGGCGCTGGTCGAACTCAACCCGCTGGCGATCCTCACCAACGGCGATCTCGCCGTGCTCGACGGCAAGATCAACTCCGACGACAACGCTTCGTTCCGCCATCCCGAACTCGTCGCGATGCGCGACATCCGTCAGGAAGACGAGACCGAGGTACGCGCCAGCCAGTACGACCTCAACTACGTCACCATGGACGGCAACATCGGCTGCATGGTCAACGGCGCCGGCCTCGCGATGGCGACGATGGACGTGATCAAGTTGAACGGCGGCGAGCCGGCCAACTTCCTCGACGTCGGCGGCGGCGCCACCAAGGAGCGCGTCACCGAGGCGTTCAAGCTGATCCTCTCCTCCGACAGCGTGAAGGCGATCTTCGTCAACATCTTCGGCGGCATCGTCCGCTGCGACATGATCGCCGAGGGCATCATCGCCGCGGTGAAGGAAGTGGACGTCAAGGTGCCGGTGGTGGTGCGTCTGGAAGGCACCAACGTCGAGGAAGGCAAGGCGCTCCTGGCCGGCAGCGGCCTGGCGATCACGCCCGCCGACGACATCAACGATGGCGCCAAGAAAGCGGTCGAGGCCGCGAAGAAGGCTGCCTGATCATCGTGGACTCGGAACAGGCCACCATCCTTCTAGCCCCCTTGAGTCAAGGGGGCGGCATCGACGCGCAGCGGCGATGCGGGGGATTTGGTGGCATGCCTGAGCGGCTTTTCGCATAGCGAAAAACCGCGCCGTTCCGAAGCCGACTACCCCACAGAAATTCAAAGGACTCAATCGAATGTCCGTTCTCGTCAACAAAAACACAAAAGTCATCGTGCAGGGCTTCACCGGCCAGCAGGGCACCTTCCACGCCGAACAGATGCTCGAGTACGGCACCAAGGTCGTCGGCGGCGTGACCCCCGGCAAGGGCGGCACCGAACACCTCGGCCTGCCCGTGTTCAACACCGTCGCCGAAGCCGTCGCCGAAACCGGCGCCGACGCATCGGTCATCTACGTGCCGCCGCCGTTCGCGGCCGACGCCATCCTCGAAGCGGCCGATGCCGGCATCAAGGTCATCGTCTGCATCACCGAGGGCATTCCGGTGCTCGACATGCTGCGCGTGAAGAACACGCTGAAGGGCTACGACGACGTCGTGCTGATCGGCCCCAACTGCCCGGGCGTGATCACGCCGGGCGAATGCAAGATCGGCATCATGCCAGGCCACATCCACAAGCCGGGCAAGGTGGGCATCGTCTCGCGCTCGGGCACGCTGACGTATGAAGCGGTCAAGCAGACCACCGACGCCGGTCTCGGCCAGAGCACCTGCATCGGCATCGGCGGCGACCCGATCAACGGCACCAACTTCATCCAGGCGCTGAAGTTGTTCCAGGATGATCCGCAGACCGAGGGCATCATCATGGTCGGCGAGATCGGTGGTTCCGCCGAAGAGGAAGCGGCTGAGTTCATCAGCGAATACGTCACCAAGCCGGTGGTCGGCTTCATCGCCGGCGCCTCGGCGCCGAAGGGCAAGCGCATGGGCCACGCCGGTGCGATCGCTTCCGGTGGCGCGGGCACGGCCGAAGGCAAGTTCGCCGCTCTGGAAAAGGCCGGCGTGACCACGGTGAAGTCGCCGGGTGATCTGGGCGCCGCGATCGCCAAGCGGCTCGGGCACTGATCCGACCACGACCGGACATGCGGATAGGCTGGACAATCATCGACACAAGGAAAGATTCATGAAAAGCCAGCCGAACCGATTTCTCGTCGCAAGAGTGTTGTTGCTGGCGTGCGCATCCGGCATGTCCATCTTGTCTTCCGGCGCAGCGTCCGCGGCCTCGACGCTGACGCCGGAGCAAGTCGCCGATCTGTACATCCAGACCTTCGTGAATCGGGATCTCGACAGCGCGCGCCGGCTCAACGAGTACCTCAAGCCGGAGTTTTCTGGCGGTGATGCCTACGATCTGGGCGAGTTGCGCAAATTCGCCGAGGAGAAGCCGCAGCAGGACGAGGCGCGGGCGCGGGACGTTGCCGCGGAAGCGCCCGAAGCCGAGCGCCCCGTGCTTGCGTCCGCGTTCCTGAATTATTTCCAGGGAACCGATCACGCCGTTGCCAATGCGAAGTGCAAGGCGACGGCCAGCAAGCTCAGGCCGAATGATGTGCAGCGCGCGATGGGCGATGAGGCGTTCAAGGACGCGGAGATCGCCGAAGTCAGTTTCAGTTGTGAAATTCCGGATTTGGATGCGGGCATCGAGCAGGAAATCCTCGCGGCGGTCGCAGCGCAGGACTCGGCCAGGCTGGTGAAAGGTACGGAAACCTTCAAGGCCGAGGTGATGAAGCCGAAGAAGTTGCAGACGGTGACCGGCACGCACAATCTGTTCCGTACTCGTCCGGACAGTCCCTGGAGCAGCGGCGCGGTGGACGAATGGGTGACGCCGATCCTGGCGGGATTGCCCTCGATGCAGCCGCAGCCGACCGAACAATAAGTGTTCAATCGCCATGAGCCAATCGCTCCGCGTCGCACTCGCACAGTTTGATTTCCCCGTCGGCGACGTCGCCGGCAATGCCGAGCGCATCGCGGCAATGATCGCCGAGGCGCGCGACGTGCATCGCGCCGATGTCGTGCTGTTCCCGGAAATCGCGATCAGTGGCTATCCGCCGGAAGACCTGCTGATGCGGCCGTCGTTCCTCGCCGACTGCGAGGCGGCACTGCGACGCGTGGCGGCCGGTGTGCGGGGCATCGTCGCGGTCGTGGGCTGGCCGGAATCGGCCGGCAGCGTGGTCTACAACGCCGCCAGCGTATTGCGCGACGGTCGCGTGGAAGCGACCTATCGCAAGCGCGAACTGCCGAACTACAACGTCTTCGACGAGCGTCGCTACTTCAATGTCGATCCCGACGGCGGGCCATGCGTGTTCGAGGTGAAAGGCGTGCCGGTTGGTTTGGTGATCTGCGAGGACATGTGGTTCGCCGAACCACTGGCCGACACCGTGCGCGCCGGCGCGCAGCTGGTCCTGGTGCCCAACGCCTCGCCGTTCGAACGCGACAAGCACGCGCAGCGAGATGCATTGCTGGAGATGCGCGTCAGCGAAACGCAGGTGGATGGACTCGGCACGGCAGTTGCCTATCTCAACGTGATCGGCGGCCAGGACGCGCTGGTGTTCGATGGCGCTTCCGTGCTGGCGGACGGCGACGGCTTCATCCATCCGGCGGCGCGCGCGTTCGAGGAACATTGGCTGGTGGCCGATTACGTGCCATCGACGCGCAAGTTCACGCTCGTGTCGTGGCCGGCCGAGAACGAGGAGAGCCGCGATGCGCTGGCCTGGCGCGCGGTCGTGCGCGGCACCCGCGACTACTGCCGCAAGAATGGTTTCGACAAAGTCTGGCTGGGGTTGTCCGGCGGCATCGACTCGTCGCTGGTGCTGGCGATCGCGGTCGACGCGCTGGGCGCGGAGAACGTGACCGCCGTGCGCATGCCCTCGCGCTACACGGCCGACCTGTCCAACGATCTCGCCGTCGAGCAATGCAATGCATTGGGCGTGCGCCTGCTGGCGTTGCCGATCGAGAAGCCGTTCCAGGGTTTCCTCGATACGTTGTCGGACACCTTTGAGGGGCGCGCGGCCGATACCACCGAAGAGAACCTGCAGTCGCGCACCCGCGGCGTGCTGATGATGGCGCTGTCGAACAAGTTCGGCGGGCTGCTGCTCACCACTGGCAACAAGAGCGAATACGCGGTCGGCTACGCCACCATCTACGGTGACATGTGCGGCGGCTACGCGCCGATCAAGGATCTGTACAAGACCGAGGTGTTCGCGCTGGCGAAATGGCGCAACGCCGTGGCCGGTGCGCCGGTGATTCCGTGGGAGGTCATCGGCCGGCCGCCTTCGGCGGAACTGCGCGAGAACCAGAAAGATCAGGATTCGCTGCCGCCCTACGACGTGCTCGACGCGATCCTGCTGCGCTACGTCGATCAGGAGCAGTCGCGCGACGAGATCGTCACGGCCGGCTTCGACGCGGCCACCGTCGACCGCGTGCTGCGCCTGGTGCGGACGAGCGAGTGGAAGCGGCACCAGGCCGCGCCGGGGCCGAAGGTCTCGCGTCGCGCATTCGGGCGCGAGCGTCGCTATCCGATCACCAATAAATATCCGGCTTGAGACGCTGCGCGCGGCATCGCGCGGATCTTGCTTACCCTTGCAGGATCGCCGTCACCCCGAGCCCGCCCGCAGCGCACATCGAGATCAGCGTACGGCCAGGTTGGCCGGTTTCGCGCCGATGAACGGCGAGTTGTTTGGCCGCGCCGGCGAGGATGCGAGCGCCAGTGGCGGCGAAGGGATGACCGAGGCCGACTGAGCCGCCGTTGACGTTGAGCTTGCGGCGATCGATTGCGCCCAGAGGCGCGTCAAGCCCGAGCGCACCCCGGCAATAATCCGCATTTTCCCAAGCCGCCAGCGTGCACAGCACCTGGCCGGCGAAGGCCTCGTGGATTTCGTAGTAATCGAAGTCCTGCAAGCCAAGGCCGTTGCGGGCGAGCAGGCGCGGCACGGCGTAGGCGGGTGCCATCAACAGGCCTTCCGGCTGCGGACCGAAAAAGTCCACGGCCGCGGCTTCGGCATCGACCAGCCATGCCTGCGGCGTGTGGCCGCGGGCTTGCGCCCAGGCTTCGGAGGCCAGCAACACCGCTGCCGCGCCATCGGTGAGCGGGGTGGAATTACCCGCGGTCAATGTGCCCTGACCGGAGGTTTTATCGAAGGCGGGCTTGAGGCGGGCCAGCTTCTCCAACGAAGTATCGCTGCGAAGATTATTGTCCCGCGCCAGGCCGAGGTAAGGGACGACGAGGTCATCGTAGAAGCCGCGCTCGTAGGCCTTCACGCCATTGACGTGGCTGGCCAGCGCCAAGGTGTCTTGCGCTTTTCGGTCGATGCGCCAGTGCTTGACCATCTGCTCGCAGTGTTCGCCCATCGACAGGCCAGTACGACGCTCGTTGACGTTGGGGATCGAAGGGCTGAGCATCGACGGACGCAGTTCGGCCAGCAGCCGGAGGCGCGCGCGCGTATCGCCGCTGCGCCTGTAGCGCAGGATCAGCCGGCGTAGCTTCTCGTTGACGGCGAGCGGGGCATCCGAGGCCGAGTCGACGCCGCCCGCGATGCCGGACTCGATCTGCCCCAGTGCGATCTTGTTGCCGACCGCGATTGCCGATTCCAGTGACGTGGCACAGGCTTGCTGGACGTCGTAGGCGGGCGTCTGCGGCGCCAGCTTGCTCAAGATCGTCGCCTCACGACTGATGTTGGCATCACGCGAATGCTTGAGCACGGCGCCGGCGGCGACTTCACCGACGCGTTCGCCCTGCAGACTGAATCGGTCAGCGACGCCGTCCAGTGCGGCGGCGAGCATCTCGACGTTGCTTGCTTCGGCGTAGTGGGTGTTCTGGCGAGCAAAGGGGATGCGGGCGCCGCCGAGAATTGCGACCTTTTGGATCATTTTCATCGCATAACCTCCTGAAACAATTTAGTTCGGCGCCGGAAGCGCGCCAGTCAAAGAGTGGCTGATGAGCCAAAAAACACATGCGCCCGCACAGCACAAGAAGCGGTTGGAGCCAAACGAAAATTAGATGACGATCATAATTTATCAATATGATGATCGTCATGTATCATGTCAAGGAGTGTTTACGGGAGAGTCAGGCATGCGTGTGAGTAGGGCACAGGCGGCGGAGAGCCGCGAGCGCATTCTCGATGCGGCGGCGCGGTTGTTTCGCGAGCGCGGCTTCGACGGTGTCGGAGTCGCCGGCCTGATGCACCAGGCAGGGCTCACCCATGGCGGCTTCTACAGCCATTTCGCCTCGAAGGAAGAGCTGATGGTGCAGGCTTGCGAGCACGCCTTGACGCAGACAAGCATGCTTTGGCACGGCCAGGAGCGACAGACGGGCAATGCCGCGGACGACCCGCTAGCCGCGCTCGTTACAGGCTATCTTTCCAAGCGACACCGAGACCGCCCTGGCAGTGGTTGCACGGTCGCGGCTTTGGCGGTTGATGCGGGGCGTCAAGGCCGCAAACTGCGCCGGGTACTGACTGTCGGGATGCGCGAGCAGATCGAGGTGCTATCCGGACTGATGAGTGGCGATTCCGAACAGGCCAGGCATGAGGCGGCGCTGGCTGCCTACGCCGCAATGATTGGTGCGTTGGTGCTGGCGCGCGCGGCGGACGATCGACAATTGTCGGAGGCGTTCCTGCACGCGGTGGCGCAATCGGTGACGGCTGCGGGTCGGGCTGGCCGATCGCGCAGCGCGGCGGACGGTGCCGCGTGAGGGAATCGCTGTTCGGCGGGCGAGTGGCGCGCCGGTTCAGCGGTTGTCGAGCTTCTTCTTTTTCTCGTTGTCCAGCGCCGACTTCTCGCTGGCGAAAGGATTGAGCTTGCGGATGGTCCACGGATAGTCGGGCCAGTCGCCCTTCAAGTACGGGTGCTGCGGGTCGTTCATTTCCAGCACGCGCTTGGCGTCGTCGGCGAGCGTTTTGTTGCCGAGCTTGTCGTAGGACGCGGCCAGCACGGCCACCGCGTCGTTCTGGTATTCGCTCTGCGGATAGGTTTCCAGCAGGAACTTGGCACGGTCGGCCGCGCCGACGTAGGCGCCGCGGCGCAGGTAGTACAGCGCCACGTCCATGTCGTGCCGCGCGAACAGGTTGCGCAGCGCCACCATGCGTTGGCGCGCGTCGGCGGCGTAGCGGCTGTTCGGGTAGCGGTCGGTGACGATGGTGAAGTCGTTGTAGGCCTGGAACGGCGTGGCCAGGTCGCGGCGGCTGGCGTCCAGCTGCCAGACCTTCTGCAGGAACACGGTGTCGCGATTGGAGTTCACCAGGCCGCGCAGGTAGTACATGTAGGCGGCGTTGCGGTGCGTGGGGTAGGTGCGCAGGAAGCGGTCGATGGAGGAGATCGCTTCTTCGTTGTTGCCCTGCTTGAACTGCGCGTAGGCGGTTTCTATCAGCGCCTGCTCGGTGTACGGGCCGTAGGGATACTGCGCGATCAGGCGGCGATAGGTGTTCACCGCGCCGTCCCAGTTGCCGCGCTCCATGGAGGAATGACCCTTCTCGAAGATCTGCTCGACCGGCTGGCCTTCCAGTTCGTCCTTGTCCTTCTTGAACATGCCCTTGACCCGCGAGCAGCCGGAGATGGCGAAAACGGCCAGCATCAACAGGACCAGAATGTGGCGCGGGGCAGGCAGGCGTGAGGTCATATAGGAGCAGGATTGGGCAGGGGCGGCACGAAGGCCGGATAATAGCAGCCCGCACCGGCCGCCCGCGGCCGGTGCCTGAACCGAACCCGTCCATCCATGCCCTCGTCCCCCGACTCCATCGACTCTCGTACCGCGCAGGTCCCCGACAGCGCGGCCGGCCGCCGCTTCGACGCGGTGCTGGCGGAGCTGTTCCCTGAATTCTCGCGCTCACGGCTGGCGGCCTGGATCAAATCCGGCGACGCCCGCCTGGACGGCGACCTGGCGCGCCCCCGCGATCCGGTGCGCGGCGGCGAGACGGTTACGTTGACGGCGGTCCTCGACACCCGCACCGAGGACGCGCCCGAGGACATCGCGCTCGATCTGCTGCACGAAGATCCCGACGTGTTCGTCCTGAACAAGCCGGCGGGCCTGGTGGTGCACCCTGGCGCGGGCAATCGCGCAGGCACCCTGGTCAACGCCCTGCTGCATCGCGATCCGGCACTGGCCGCGCTGCCGCGCGCCGGCATCGTGCACCGGCTCGACAAGGACACCTCCGGCGTGATGGTGGTCGCACGCACGCTGCCGGCGCACACCGCGCTGGTCGCGCAGCTGTCGGCGCGGGAAGTGCATCGCCAGTATCTCGCCATCGTGGTCGGCGCCCTGGTCAGCGGCGGCACCGCGAACGCGGCGATCGATCGTCACCCGCGCGATCGCCTGCGCATGGCCGTGCGCGACGACGGCCGCGAAGCGATCACCCATTACCGCCTGCACGAACGCTATCGCGCCCATACCGCGCTCGAATGCCGGTTGGAGACTGGCCGCACGCATCAGATTCGCGTGCACATGGCGCATCTGAAGCATCCGATCGTCGGCGATCCGCTCTACGGTGGGCCGCTGCGCCTGCCCAAGGGCGCGTCGGAGGCGTTGGCAACGGCGCTGCGTGAATTCAAGCGCCAGGCCCTGCATGCGCAGACCCTGGAATTCAAGCATCCCCTGAGCGGCGAGCCGGTGCGCTGCAGTGCGCCGGTGCCGGAGGACATGCAGACGTTGATGCGATTGTTGCGCGAGGATGCGGCCGAGCATGCGCAAGTGACGCGGCGATGAAGCGGGAAGGCATATTGCCCGCGGAGTGGAATGTTCCGGCGAACGTGTATGCGTTCACCACGCTGCGCGACGGCCCCGGGTTTTCGCAGGCGCCGTTCGACCGCTTCAATCTTGGCAATCGCACGGCGGCCGCCGGTGACGATCCGGCGACGGTCGAGCGCAATCGCCAGGCGCTGATCGAGGCTTACGGCCTGCCGTCGCAGCCGCGCTGGCTGCGGCAAGTGCATGGCACGCATGTCGCAATGGAGCCGGGTTTCGAGGAGCCCGAGGCGGATGCGGCGGTGACGTCGGCGCCGGGCGCGGTGCTCGCGATTCTCACCGCGGATTGTCTGCCGGTGGTGTTCGCCGCCATGAACGGTGGCGAGGTAATGGGCGTCGGTGCCGCGCATGCGGGCTGGCGCGGATTGGCGGCGGGTGTGCTGGAAGCCACCGTTGCTGCAATGCATTGTGCGCCCGAACGTCTCGTGGCGTGGCTCGGTCCCGCGGCGGGGCCGCAGGCCTACGAGATCGGCGAGGAAGTCTTCGATGCGTTCGTCTCGCGCGACGCGCGCGCGCAAGGCGCTTTCGTCGCGACACGGCCGGGGCATTGGCGTGTCGATCTCTATGCCTTGGCCCGGCAGCGCCTGGAAGATGCCGGCGTGGTGCGCGTGCAGGGTGGTGGGCTGTGCACGATTTCGGATTCGCGGCGTTTCTATTCGCATCGTCGCGACCAGCGCACGGGGCGGATGGCGACGATTGTCTGGTTCAACGGCGAATCGTGAGCTGACAGCCAGCCCGTATTGCTTTTGCTCGCTATTCCCACCGTCATTGGATGAAGAGCAAAACCCTTTCGGCTACTGATCCTCGCCCAGCGCTTTCAGATAATCACGCAGCCAGGCGCCGATATCATGCTTGCGCAGATGCTCCATCATCGTCTGCCAGCGCTCGATGCGCTTGTCCTTGGACATGTTGGCGGCGGTCGCGATGGCATCGGCGACGCCATCGAGATCGTGCGGGTTCACCAGCAGCGCCTCCTTCAGTTCGTACGCGGCGCCGGCCAGCAGCGAGAGCACCAGCACGCCGGGGTCTTCCGGGTTCTGCGCCGCCACGTATTCCTTGGCCACCAGGTTCATGCCGTCGCGCAGCGGCGTCACCAGTCCCACGCGTGCCATGCGATAGAAGCCGGTCAGCGTGGCATGGGCGAAGTTGCGGTTGACGTAGCGTAGCGGCGTCCATTCCGGCGCGGCATGCGTGCCGTTGATATGGCCGGCGATCTGTTCCAGCTCGTTGCGCAGCAGGCGATATTCGGAAACCTCGCCGCGCGAGACCGGCGCGATCTGCAGGTAGGTCAGGCTGCCGCGTTGGTCGGGATGACGTTCCAGGTACCGCTCGAAGCCGCGGAAGCGTTCCGGCAGTCCCTTCGAATAATCGAGGCGGTCGACACCGATGGCGAGCTGACGCTCATGCAGACTGCGGCGCAAATCGCGCACCGCGCCCTTGCTCATGGCTGCGCGCGCCTGCTGGGCGATGAGCTCGGTATCGATGCCGATCGGAAACGCCGCCGCGCGGAAGCGGCGCCCGCCCGGCGCCTCCAGCACGCCTCCGGTGAGCACGCGGCCGCCGCCGAACAAACGGACGTAATCCTGGAAGCGTTCCACGTCGCGGAAAGTCTGGAAGCCGACCAGATCGTAGGCGTACAGCGTGGAGAACAACCGCGCATGTTCCGGCATCGCCGCGACCAGATCGGCGGAGGGCATCGGCACGTGCAGGAAAAAACCTATCCGTGCGCCGATCCCGCGTTCGCGCAACAGCGACGCGAGTGGGATCAGATGATAGTCGTGAATCCAGATCGTATCGTCGTCACGCAGTAGCGGTGCCAGCTTCTCGGCGAACAGCGCATTGACGCGGCGATAGCCTTCTCGTGTTTCGCGGGTGTAGTCGACGAGATCGAGGCGGAAGTGCAGCAGTGGCCACAGCGTGCGGTTGGCGAAGCCGTTGTAATAGGCGTCGAGGTCGGGCTTGTTGAGATCGATGGTGACGTAGCGGATGTTGCCTTCGTGGAGTTCATGCAGCGTGCCGCTGGCCTCGCGCACGGTCTTTCCGCTCCAGCCGAACCACAATCCGCCGCGTTCCTGCAGTGCTGCCTGCAAGCCGACGGCGAGACCACCGGCACGGTTTTCACCCGGGATGGCGACGCGATTGGAGACGACGACCAGGCGGCTCATAACAACGTGCTCATGAAGCTTCCTGCCAGGAGCGCGACAACCGCATCGCGGCGATGATGAGGCCGACGTGCGAATAGGTCTGCGGGAAATTGCCCCAGGCTTCGCCGTCGTCGAAGGCAAGGTCTTCGGACATCAGGCCGAGATGGTTGCGGCGCGCGAGGATGCGCTCGAACATCGCCCGCGCCTCGTCCTTGCGGCCGATCGCGGCGAGCGCATCGATGTACCAGAACGTGCAGATGGTGAAGCTGGTCTGCGGCTCGCCGAAATCGTCCGCGGCGATGTAGCGGAACAGCGCGTCGCCGCGTCGCAGATCGCGGCCGATGGCCTCGACGGTGGCGATGAACCGTGGGTCATCGGCGGTGACGAACCCGATGTCGGCGAGCAGCAGCAGCGAAGCGTCGAGGCGATGGCCGCCGAAGGTGTCGGTGATGTGGCCCAGCTCCTCGTTCCAGGCTTCCTCCAGGATGCGCGCGCGGATGGTGTCGGCGCGCGAACGCCAGTAGACGGCGCGCTCGTCCAGGCCGAGCGCGCTGGCGATCTTCGCCAGCCGATCGCAGGCGGCCCAGCACATCGCCGCCGTGTAGGTGTGCACCTCGGCGCGGCCACGGAATTCCCACAGACCGGAATCCGGTACATCGAACAGCACAGCCGCGCGCTCGCCCAGCGGTTCCAGACGCTCGAAGGCGGAACGATCGCCGGGATCGGCCAGACGCAGATCGAAGAACAGCTGCGTGGAGGCCAGCACCACGCTGCCGTAGATGTCGTGCTGGTTCTGCGTCCAGGCCAGGTTGCCGCGCCGCACCGGTCCCATGCCGCGGTAGCCGAGCAGGGATTCGACCTCGTATTCGTCGAGTTCCGACGAGAAATCGATGCCATACAGCGGTTGCAGCGAACCGTCGTGGGTGGCGATGTTGAAGATGTAGCCGAGGAACTGCTCCATCGTGCGCGTCGCGCCGAGGCGGTTGAGGGCGCGCACCACGAAGGCGGCGTCGCGCAGCCAGCAGTAGCGATAATCCCAGTTGCGCGGCGTGTCCGGCGCTTCCGGAATCGAGGTGGTCATCGCCGCGATGATCGCGCCGCTGTCCTCGTACTGGCACAGCTTCAGTGTGATCGCGCTGCGGATCACCGCCTCCTGCCAGTCGAGCGGCACCGACAGATAGCGCACCCATTCGCGCCAATAGTTGCGGGTGCGTTCGTGCGCTTCGTGCACGTAGCCGGCGATGGAGCGGATGAGCGGCTCGTCGACGCCCAGCACGAGATGCACCGGGTGCGTCAGCACGAAGGTCGCCGCGTCGCGCACGTAACGCACCGGCACGTCCGTGGTCAGGCGCAGGGTGAAGTCGGGCAGGCGCCAGCGCACATGATTGCTGCCCCAGGTCTGCTCGGGCACGTTCGCGCCCCAGTCGGTCAGCGGGCGCACGCGCACGCGGATGCGCGGACGGCCGGAGAGCGGCCGCACCTGGCGGATGATGCTCACGGGGCGATAGAAGCGATCGTTCTCGCGCCAGCGCGGCGCGAAATCGGTGATTTCCACGGAGCCGCCATGCACGTCACGCAATACCGTGCGCAGGATCGCGGTGTTGGAGAGGTAGTACTGCTCGCTGCTGGCGAAATCCTCCAGCTCGATGCTGAAGTCGCCACCTTCGTGATCGCGCGGCGACAGCAGCGCGCAGAACGCGGGATCGCCGTCGAACGCCGGCAGGCAACTCCATACCACACGTCCGCGCTTGTCGACTAGGGCGCCGAAGCTGCCGTTGCCGATCACGCCGAGATCGAGGTTCTGCGGTGGTATCGATGTGTTCATGAGATGACTCCAAGCCAGGCGCGCACGGCAGCCGGATCGCGCAATCCGCAACGTGCCGCGCTGTCGCGTTCCAATGCGGGATCGCTGATGAGGATGCTGATGCCGCCGCGTGCGTTGACCTGGACGAAACCGCTTTCGTCGGTGAGGTCATCGCCGGCGAACACCGGCATACGGCCCGCGAACGGCGGCGCCTCGAGGAAGGCGACGATGGCATCGCCCTTGTCGGAATGCCCCGGGCGCAATTCGACGACCTGCTTGCCGTGCTGCAGCCGATATCCCGGCAGCCGCGACAGCGCATGCAGCGCGAAGGCCTGCAGAAGATGTTCCGCCGCCGGCGCCTGCCGCCAATGCAGCGCGAGCGACGCACCCTTGTCCTCAACGACGACACCATCGTGATCGCGCGCCAGGCGATTGGCTTCCTTGAGCAAGGCATTGAGTTCCGGAGGCGCGATGGCGGTGACGTCGTCACGGGCGTGCTGCCTGCGTTCGATGCCATGCAGGCCGGCGGCATCGAATCGGGACGGTGCGAACAGGTCGTCGAGCGTGGCGATGGTGCGGCCGCTGACCAGCGCCAGCGCGCCGCCGAGGCGCGCGCGCAGAGTTTCCAGACGTTTGCGCAATCCCGCCGGAACGATCACCGCATCGGGTGTTTCGGCGAGTTCGAGCAAGCATCCGTCGACGTCCAGGAACAAGGCCCAATCGTCGGCCGGTGCCGGTGGCGCCGGCCGCGCATGCGAGGCCGAGGACGCCGTGCGGGGGGCGGCAGTCTCGTGGTCGGTGCGTGACATTGATTCCACATGTTGGCCTGTTCATCCGTAAACTTACGTAAACCGCCCTAAACCGCATTCTTCCCGCAGTCACGTCTTTGAAGTCCGTCACATGACGCCAACGTTGTTCCAGAGCCTACTCGGCGTTTCGTTCTATGCGCTTCCGCCTTCCGTTCGCGCGTTGCACGAGATTCGCGGAAGAGGCCGTTATGTCGGCCGCGCGAGCATCACGCGTGGCCGCAATCCACTGGCGCGGCTATGCGCGGCGCTCGCGAGGCTGCCGCCCGCCATGCAGGATGTGCCGGCGACGGTCGACTTCGAGACGAAAGCCGCGAGCGAGACCTGGACGCGCCACTTCGGCGATCCCGCGGGTCGTGTGCATCGTATGCGCTCACGCCTGCGTCTGCGCAATCGTCTGCTGGTCGAGCGGCTTGGGCCGATGCAGTTCCGGTTCTCGGTGTGCGTCCATGAAGAGGCGATCCACTGGCATGTGGAAGGGGCGCGCCTGTTCGGTCTGCTGCCGTTGCCGGCGTCCTGGTTTTCCAAGGTGACGTGCCGGGAAGGGGAGGAGGCGGGGCGCTATACCTTCTTCGTCGATGCCGCGATGCCGTTGATCGGATCGCTGGTGCGCTACGAAGGCTGGCTCGAGCGCGAAGCGGATGCCGCCGCGATCTTGTCCAATCCCGCCGCCGGTGGTGTGGTTCGAACCGACGCCGCGCTTTCCGGGCAAGTCTAGACCGCAATGGAACGGTTTTCCGTCGCGGACGGCGAGGCGATCGTGGTCTTCGACGGCGTCTGCGTCCTCTGCAGCGGTTGGGTGGATTTCCTGCTACGCCACGATCGTCGTGGGCAATTCCGTTTCGCCGCGATGCAGACCGAGGCGGGGCGTGCATTGCTGGCGGGAAACGGCCTCGATCCCGATGATCCGTTGTCATTCCTGCTCATCGATGCGAAAGGCGCGCATACCGACAGCGATGCCGTGCTCGCGATTCTGACGCGCGTGGGCTGGCCCTGGCGCGTGGCGGGCGTGTTTCGCCTGCTGCCGCGCGCATTGCGCGATCGCGGTTATCGCTGGCTGGCGCGCAATCGCTACCGCTGGTTCGGCAAGAAAGCGGCGTGCTATCTGCCGGATGCGCAGACGCGCCATCGCTTCCTCTAGACAGGCCGTCTCGTCCGCGCGATACCCGGAACGGGGCGTTGCGCGCGGGATGACGAATCGGCAACGCCGCATCGGCGATACTGTCACGCCCGTTCGGAGATTCCGATCATGACCGCACACAGCCGCGCCGAACTGGCGGAGGTCCCCGGCGTCGCCCGCGAGCGCGATGCCGCGACCCGCGAGTTCGTCTTCAACCACACCATGCTGCGCGTCAAGGATGCGCGGGCCTCGCTCGATTTCTATACCCGCGTGCTCGGTTTCACGCTGGTGCGCAAGATCGATTTCGAGCAGGCGAAGTTCTCGCTCTATTTCCTCGTGCTGGTGGACGACGACAGCGAGATCCCCGACAGCGACGCCGATCGCAGGCAATGGCTGGCGCGGCAACGCGGCGTGCTCGAACTCACCCACAACCACGGCACCGAGCGCGAGGACGGGCGTGTCTATCACGACGGCAACAGTGAGCCGCGCGGGTTCGGACACATCTGCGTGAGCGTTCCCGATCTGCGTGGCGTCTGCGAGCGACTGGAATCGCTGGGCGTGACGTTCCAGAAGCGACTCAGTGATGGTCAGATGCGCGACATCGCTTTCATCAAGGATCCGGACGGTTACTGGATCGAGTTGATCCAGCCCACGCCGCTATAAGCTCGTCATCCCGGCTTATGTCGGGATGACGAGCAAGAGATGGCCGATCAGAAGGTGTATCGCACGCGAGCGTAGTAATACGCGCCGTTGCTGCCGATCGGCGAGAGCACGTCATAGGGCAGGTTGCCGAAGTAGGCGATGTCGTCGATTGAGCGGTCGGGATAGTTGTCGGTGAGATTCTGTCCGCCGATCGCGACCTGCCATTGCGGCGTGATGCGGAATTCGGCCTCGGCATCGAGCTGCCATTCCGCGCCGTAGGTCTGTTTGGGCGTGAAACCGCCACCGAAATCGAAGATGCGCGTGGCGCTGCCATGGCGGCTCACGCGCGCGAGCAGCGACCAGCGTTCGTTGTTCCAGTTGGCGCTGAGTTGCCCGCGCGTGCGCGGCGTGGCGTCGGTGAGCGTGTTGCTTTCCTCGATGCCGAACAGGATGTAGTCGGGGTCGATCGCGCTCAGCTGCGACGGCGTGGCGACGATGCGCTTCAGTTCGGTCTTGGCATAGCTGTAGGTGCCGGTGAGCTGCAGTTCGCCGCCGGCCAGCGCGTGGCGCCAGTTGGTGACCAGTTCCGCGCCTTCGGTGCGGGTGTCGGCGGCGTTGACGAAGAAACTTGCGCTCTGCACGCCGGTCACGCCGAAACGGTCCTGCACGAACTGCTCCAGCGCATCGCCGGTGATGCTTTCCGACAGCGCGACGCGGTCGTCGATGTCGATGCGGAACACGTCCAGTGACAGGTCGAAGTGCTCGCCGATGCGGCTGGTGAAGCCGAGGCTGAAGTTGCGCGAGGTTTCCGGATCGAGCGAGCGCGCGCCAAGCGCCTGCGCGATCGGGTTGTTGACCGACAACAGCCGGCCCGTGGTCAGCCGGCCCGAGGCGTCGTAACCGGTGGAAGTGGATTCGAAGCCGATCTGGCTCAGCGACGGCGCACGGAAGTTGTTCGACACCGCGCCACGCAGCGCGAAGGCGGGTGTGAACTCGTAACGCGCGGCGAGCTTGCCGGTGAACTGGCTGCCGAAATCCTCATAGTGCTCGTAACGCGCGGCGATGTCGGTGGAGAATTTTTCGCCGAACTGGCTCGACAGGCTGGCGTAGGCACTGGCGACATCGCGCGCGAGATCGGCCTCGTCCTGCGGTGTGAGGCCGCCACCGGCCTGCGAGCCGGTCGGGCGATCGGTGAACGGTCCGGCGGCATACGACGCCGGATCGCCGGCATGGGTGCGGTAGTCCTCGCGACGAAATTCCACGCCGGCGGCGAAGGTATGGGTGTTGTCGCCGCTGCCGAAACCGCGGCTGAGATCGAGATTCGCCACCGTCTGCTGGAAGGCGTAGTCACCGGTGCGGAAGCGCGTCGGGCTGCCCGGTCCGAGCGAGGCATTGAGCGAATTGCGCAAGCGATAGGTGAAATCGTTGCGTCCGTAATCGACGCTGGCGTCGTAATCCCATGATCCCCATTGCCCGCGCACGCCGCCCACCAGCGCGGCATCGCGGTTTTCGCCCAGCGATATCGGACGATAGCCATTGGGATACACGGACTTGAAGTTGGCGACGCCATCGGGATAACGGAAATAGTTGGCGCCCTCGGTGTCGCTCTGGTGCCAGGTGCCGAAGAGATACAACTCACTGGTCGCGCCCAGCGGCAGTTCGCTATTGAACCAGGCGTTGATGTCCTTCGACGCGCCATCGCCGAGCACGTAGTTGCGCCGGCCGGCGAGGGCGAGGTTGTCCGGCGTCTGTTCCTCGAAGAACGGAATCTGGTCGAAGCCGGCGCGATTGGTCGCCTCGCGATTCTTGAACTCGATGCCGACGCGAAGGAAGCCGCCGTCATCGCCCAGTCGCGTGCCGACCTTGCCGCTGAGGAAGGTGGTCTGGCCGTCGGTGAGCGTGCGGTCGATCGGTTTCACGTCGGTGTGATGTGCGCCGAAGCTGGCTTCCAGGGCGCCGCCCTCGGGCGCGTCGTCGAGGATGATGTTGATCACGCCCGCGACGGCGTCCGAACCATATTGCGCGCCGGCGCCATCGCGCAGCACCTCGATGCGTTTGACGGCGCTGACCGGGATCGCGTTGAAGTCGACCGGCGTGGTGCCCTTGCCGATCTTGCTGTCGGTGTTGACCAGCGCACTGACGTGGCGGCGCTTGCCGTTGACCAGCACCAGCACCTGATCGGGGCTCAGGCCGCGCAGCTGTGCGGCGCGGACATGGTCGGCGCCGCCAGAGTTGGACTGGCGCGGGAAGTTGAACGAGGGCAGCAGGGCCTGCAGCGCGCTGCCGAGTTCACCGTTCAAGGCGGCGGCCTTGCGGATGTCCTCGGCACTGAGCACGTCGATCGGCGCGGTGGATTCCAGGACGGTGCGGTCGTGCGCGCGCGTGCCGGTGACGATGACGGCATCGAGCGTGGCGGCGGGGTCGTCGGTCGCGGACTGCGTGGTGGATTGCGCGAACGCGGCACCGGCGGACGCGAGGGCGATGGCGGCGCACAGCGGCGTCACGGCGGGGTGGGGCATGCAGATTGTTCCTGAGGTGGGGCGTGGGGGCGGGATGGGGCGTCGCGAGGCCGGACCACCGGGTCCCGTCCGCTGCGCGGAAGCGAAGCAGCGTCTCGACGCCGGGCATCCCCTGCCAACCTTCGCTTTCCGGTACGGCCGCGTCAACCGATCGATGGTTATCTGCACATATCGCACGGGACCCTGTCACGCGCGCTGCAATCGCTGGCAAACTCGCATGCCCCGACTCCTGTTCCGAAGCGGAATTCCCCATGATCTGGCGAACCCTTGTGCTTTCCGTGCTGCTGGTCACGGCCGGCTGCGCCACCCAGCAGGACACCCGCCGTTCCGATGGCGTCACCTCGGAAATGCAGGGAGATACCGCGCGTCCCGGGCATGCGACAGCGGGCTGGGTCCGCAGCGAGCTGTATTTCGGCGTCGGTACCGAAGGCGATGCCGCCACGGAGATCAACGAAACGCGCTGGCGCGCCTTCCTCGACAAGGAGGTGACGCCGCGTTTTCCCGATGGCCTCACGGTCTTCGATGCCTACGGGCAATGGCTGTTCCGCGGCCAGGGCAAGGCCGAGCCGGAACGGCTGAAATCGAAGGTGCTGGTGATCCTGCACGAGGACACGCCGCAGCGCCGCGCCGACATCGAAGCGATCCGGCTGGCCTGGAAGCAGGCCACGCACCACCAATCGGTGCTCTGGTCGCAGCAGCCGGTACAAGTCTCGTTTTGAGAGCGTAAGCACAAATCGTTGCCGCGGCCCATGTTGTGTTGCACCATGCGGCTGGCAGGGGACTGCGCCAACCATCACCTTCGTCCACGGGGATTCACCGCAATGTCGCAACCGCACGCCACGCATTCCTGCGTCCGTCCTTTCCGCGCCCGCCGCTATACCTGGCAGCCGCTGGCGCTGGCCATCGCCGCCTTGCTGCCCGCGATGAACGCCCTGGCGCAAGAAGACGCCGCCCCGGCGCAGACGCCGCCGGCTGCGCCCGCACAGGACACCACCGAGCACAAGGCCGCCACGCTCGATACGGTGGAGGTCACCGCGCAGCGCAAGGTCGAAAACGTGCAGGATGTCCCGATTTCGATCAGCACGGTGAGCAGCGAGAAGCTCGACGTGGCGTTCTCCGGCGCTGCCGACGTGCGCGCCCTGGCCGGCCGCGCGCCGAGCCTGAATATCGAATCCTCCTACGGCCGCGCCTTCCCGCGTTTCTACATCCGCGGCCTGGGCAATACCGACTTCGATCTCAATGCTTCGCAGCCGGTATCGCTGATCTATGACGAAGTCGTGCAGGAAAGCCCGCTGCTGAAGGGCTTCCCGGTGTTCGACCTGGAGCGTGTCGAGGTGCTGCGCGGTCCGCAGGGCACGCTGTTCGGACGCAACACGCCGGCCGGCGTGGTCAAGTTCGAATCGGCCAAGCCGTCGCAGGAATTCAACGGCTACACCAAGGTCGGTGCCGGCACGGATGGTCTGTTCACCTTCGAAGGCGCGGTCGGCGGCGCGCTGACCGATCGCTGGTCGGCGCGCGTGTCGGCGTTGTATCAGCGCCGCGAGGATTGGGTCGACAACACGTTGCCCGGCGCGCCCAACGACGGCTTCGAGGGCTTCGACGAGGCTGCGGCGCGCGTGCAATTCCTCTACGAGGGCGACGGCTTCGAAGGGCTGTTCAATCTGCACAAGCGCAACATGAACGGCACGGCGCGCCTGTTCCGCGCCAACATCATCGAGAAGGGCACCAATGATCTCGTGCCCGGCTTCGACAAGGACAAGGTATCGACCGACGGCGTCAACTTCTCCGATCTGGAAACCTGGGGTGGCAGCGCGCGCCTGCGCTGGGAGCTTGGCGACTACAACCTGTATTCGATCACCGGTTACGAGAGCGCGGAATCGCTCAATCGGGGTGATATCGATGGTGGTTCGGTTTATGTCTTCCCGCCGACGCAACTGGGCGAAGCCTTGTTTCCGTCCGAAACAGCGGACGGACTGCCGGACCACAAGCAGATCACGCAGGAATTCCGCGTGGAGTCGAACTACGGCGGCGCCTTCAACTGGCAGGGCGGCCTGTTCTACTTCAAGGAAGACGTCACCATCAACAACTTCAACTACGACACGCTGGCCTTCAGCGCGCAGGCCGGCCATGCCGTGCAGAAGCAGAAGAACGAGGCCTGGGCGGTGTTCGTGTCCGGCGAATACCAGGCCACCGACAAGCTGAAGCTGCGCGGCGGCGTGCGCTACACGCAGGACAAGAAGGATTTCAGCGCCAGCGTGCTGCAGCCGGCGCCGTTCGGCGCACCGGCGGGCGGCCCCTATTCCGTGCATACCGACGTGGACAACGTCAGCTGGGATGCCAGCGGCGTCTACGCGATCAACGACAATGTCAACGTGTTCGCGCGCGTGGCCACCGGCTTCCGCGCGCCGTCCGTGCAGGGGCGGCTGTTGTTCGCCAATCCGCTGGCACCGAATGGCGGCGTGTCGCAGGCCGATTCGGAAAAAGTGATTTCGTACGAGGCCGGTGTCAAGGCCGATCTGTGGGACAAGCGCGCGCGCCTCGGGTTCACGGTGTTCCGCTACGACGTGGACGGTCAGCAGTTGATCGCGGTGGGTGGTGCTTCCAATACGGCTGAGCTGCTCAATGCCGACAAGACCATCGGCCAAGGCTTCGAGCTGGATCTGGAGGCCTATCTGACCGACAACCTGCTGGTCACGCTGGGCAGCAGCTACAACGACACCGAGATCAAGGATCGCGATCTGGCGGTGGCGCCATGCGGTGGTGGCTGCACGGTGACCGATCCTGCCAATCCCGACCCGGCTCGTCCCGGCACCGTGCTGATCAATGGCAATCCGCTGCCGCAGGCACCGAAGTGGGTGCACAACCTCACCGCGCGCTGGGGCCTGCCGGTCGGCGACGGCGGCGAGTTCTTCGTCTACACCGACTGGTCGTATCGCAGCGCGGTGAACTTCTTCCTGTACGAGTCCAAGGAGTTCCGCAGCAAGACGATCGTCGAAGGCGGTCTGCGCGTCGGCTACAACTGGAACTATGGCGATTACGAAGTAGCGCTGTACGGCCGCAACATCACCGACACCACGCGTGTGGTCGGTGCGATCGACTTCAACAACCTCACCGGCTTCATCAACGAGCCGCGCACGATCGGTGTGGAGTTCACGGCACGGTTCTGACGGTTCATCCCTCTCCCGCGCTGGAGAGGGACAATATCGCGCGGTGAAGTCAGGGAGAGGCTGGCTTTTCGCATTCCCTCACTCAACTCCACTTCCATTCGCGGAAGTGGAGTTCTGAAGCTCCTTCGCGATCTCAATCATGACGACACCTCCGCATTCCCGCCCACGCTGGTTCGTCCCCGGCGACTTCAACGGTTTCTTCGGCCTGGTCGTCGACAATCTGTCGATCCTGGGATTCATCAGCGCGGCGCTGATCGGCATTTTCGGCATGCCGGCGGAGATCGTGTTCCAGCGCATGTTTCCCGGCACCGCCTTCGGCGTGCTGGTCGGCAATCTGATCTATACATGGATGGCGCGGCGACTGGCCGCGCGCAGCGGCCGCGATGACGTCACCGCGATGCCGCTCGGCCTCGACGCGCCGACCAGCATCGGCATGGCATTGCTGGTGCTGGGACCGGCGTTCGTGGCGTTCAAGCAGCAGGGCATGGAGGCGAATGCCGCGGCGATGGCGACATGGCAGCTCGGCGCCGCATCACTGGTGGTGATGGGGACGCTGAAGTTCGTGCTGTCGTTCTTCGGCGATGCGGTGACACGGATCGCGCCGCGCGCGGCACTGCTCGGTTCGATCGCCGGCATCGCGCTGATGCTGATGGGCTTCCTGCCGCTGGTGGAGACAATGCGCTCGCCGGTGGTCGGATTCGTCACGCTGGGGTTGTTGTTGTACGTGCTGATCGCCAAGGGACGGCTGCCGATCAAGTTGCCCGGCGTGCTGGTGGCGTTCGTGTTCGGCACGCTGCTCTATTACGGACTCGGCCTGGCCGGACTCGGCGCGCCGGGATTCGCGCTGCCGAAAGGCGTACCGCTGGATGTCGTGCTGCCATGGCCGTCACTGGCATTCGTGGACGGGCTGCCGTCCACCGTGCCGTATCTGCCGCTGCTGCTGCCGTTCGGCCTGCTGATGGTGGTGGGCGGCATCAACGTCAGCGAAAGCGCACGCGCCGCAGGCGACGATTACCGGACGCGCGACATCCTATTGGTCGAGGCGTTCTCGACCCTGATTGCCGGCGTCTGCGGCGGCGTCGCGCAGACCACGCCCTACATCGGCCAGCCCGCGTACAAGCACATGGGCGCACGCAGCGGTTACACGCTGCTTACCGGTCTGTTCGTCGGTCTCGGCGGCATGTTCGGCGTGATCTCGGGGCTGGTGCAATGGCTGCCGCTGGCAGTGCTGGCGCCGATCATCGTCTATGTCGGTATCGACATCACCGTGCAGGCGTTCCAGGCCACGCCGCAGAAGCATTCGCCGGCGATGGTGCTCGGATTCCTGCCGTCGGTGGCTTATCTGCTGAGCATCAAGGTCGGTAATCCGACGTGGATCGCGCCGGAACGTTTCGCCGAACTGACGAGCACGCTCGATGGACACGGTTTGCCGGAACTGGCGGTGATCATCGTGCTCGGCAATGGTTTCATCATCACCTCGATGCTGTGGATCTCCGCGCTGGCGGCGATGATCGACGGCAAGCTGTTGCGGGCGTCCGCTTGTCTGTTGGTCGCCGCAGGGCTGACGTTGTTCGGCTTGATCCACTCGGTCGATCCGCGTGGCGGGATTTACCTGCCGTGGACGTTGTAGGGGTTGCCGGCGACGATCGCCTGGCAGTTCGTCGGCGCCTACGTGGCGTTGGCGGGATTGCTCGCGTTGCTGTCGTTGCAGAAACCGCGAGATTAGCCGGGTCTGCTCGTCATTCCCGCCTTGACGGGAATGACGAGGCAAAATTTTCACGTATGGGCGAGCGCGTGGCGCAGCAGCCTTGCATACAACCGCTCCGTGATTCCATTCGGCGCATCCAGCGCCATCCGCTGCAACGCCTCGTGGTCGCTTGGACCGCCTGAGAGCAACGATGCGACGATGGTCAGGAGCTTCGCGCCAGGCGTGGCCGTTTTCGTCTTGAGCCACGACAACGCCCTCACCAGGCGCTGCTCCACTTCAGTGAAATCACTGCCGAGCGGGTAATCGGGCAGGCTGCCATCGGCACGGAACGGCGCCAGCGCCTGCCGCAGCCGTTCGGGTGAATTGTCGGTCGATACTCGGGGAGTGAAGCGTGGCAATTTGCCGTTCTGCATCGCGGTCAGCAGCAATCCCGCGCTTGCATGACGGGAGGAAGCGATGCCCGTCATGGCCAGGATGCATTCTTCATCGGTCTTCCCGCGCACATCGGCGATGCCGTATTCGGTGACGTAGATGTCGCGCAGATGCCGTGGGATCGTGGTGTGCCCGTAGTTCCAGCGGATATTGGACTCGATATGCTTCCCGCTGCCACGGGTCGCGCGCAGCATCAGCACCGAGCGCGCATCGGGCAGGGCATGCGCCATCGCCACGAAGTTGTATTGGCCGCCGACGCCCGACACCACGCGTCCGTCTTCGAGTCCGTCGGACACGGCGGCGCCCAGCGCGGTTGCCATCATGCAGCTGTTGAAAAAACGTGCCTCGCGCCGTTGCAGGCGCTCCAGGGTTTCGTTGCCGCCGTAGAGTTCGTTGACCTCGCTCACGCGGCGCATGCCGATGCCGCGCCGTTCGTCATCGTCGAGATTGCGCAGCCAGTCGTAGAATTCCGGCGAACCGAGGTAGAACGCACCGTGCAGGAATTCGCCGTCGCGCGCCAGCAGCTCATGGTCGAGATCGCTGGCGCTGCCGTCGACGATGCGACGCATCAGCGTCTCCTTGTCGACGACCTTGCGCTTGAGCACGCCGGCTTCCACGAGTTTCTTGAAGCCCTCGTTGATCATCTCGCTGCAGCCGTAGAGGCCTTGCGGCAGCGGATCGAGCCCGCCGCTGGCGACGACTGCGGGATGTCGCTCGATCTCCGAATCGAGCGCATGCAGCACGCGCCGATAGGCGGCGTTGTCGGTGTGGCGCAGCACCAGCGCATGGCAGAGAGCGTCCGCGAGCGCGCCGATGCCGATCTGCAAGGTGCCGCCATCGCGAACCAGCGCACTGGCGTAGAAGCCGATCGCGTAGTCCGCATCGCTCACCGGCTGTCGCGGCAGGCCGAACAGCTTCGGGTAGGGGCCGGGCGGCGCGATCACCAGATCGAAATAGTCCACAGGCACGGCGGCCGTTCCGTCGAGCCAGGGCAATTGCGGATCGATCTCGGCGATCAGATACGGCCGCGGCAGTCCAGCGGCGGTGATGGCATCGACGGCATCGAAAGTCAGATCCGTATTCGACGACAACGACAGGCGCGTGCCGTCTTCATTCACGGCCACCTTCTGCACGACGCAATTCACGCCGCGATCGGCCAGGGCGCGTGCGACGTGCGTGTAGTTGAGGCTGGCGTAATACCGCTGTGCCTGTGTGGAACCCAGCAGGGCGCCGGACTGCATGTAGAACTCTTCCACAGTGATGTTCGCCGGCAGCGCGTCGCGCCGCTGCGCCTGCACGTAAGCCAGGCGCGGGAAGTCATCGCCGAAATGGCGCGAGACGAAGGGCGCGAGGAAACGCTTCTCGAGATCGCTTCCGGCATCCGGCGGGTCCAGCGACAAGGCCGTGTACAGATGCAGTTCCCGCGACGGATCGCGTTCGATGCGGCCATACAGCGCGTTCAACAGCCGATGCGGCTTGCCGATGCCCAGCGGGGCACCGACATGGAGCGGGCCGGGCAGGCGGGCGAGAAGACGGTCGACGGCGAGGTCCAGAGAATCGATGAATTCGGTCATCGCGGCAGGATACGTGCAGGGGGTAAGGCCTGTCGCGAAGAGCGGCTGCAAGGGGCTTGACAGAATGAAAAATTACATCTGTAATCAATAAAAATTACGGATGTAATCGAATGTCGATCAGCGATGCCGAAGCCGTGGTGATGGAAGTGCTCTGGGAACGCCATCCGCTGGGCGCCGACGAGGTGGTGGCCGCGCTCGCCCACAGCGATTGGGCGGAACCGACCATCAAGACCCTGCTCAACCGGCTGTTGAACAAGGGCGTGATTCAGGCGACCAAGGACGGCCGACGTTATCTGTATTCCCCGGTGCTCGCGCGTGAGGCCTGGATCGCGCAGCAGAGCGAGGGCTTGGTGCAGCGCCTGTTCGGCGGGCGGGTCGCGCCGCTGGTGGCGCATTTCAGCCATCAGGGCGCCCTGAGCAAGGCCGATATCGCCGAACTGCGCAAGCTGCTGGAGGAGATCGGCGATGACCCTGCATGAAGGCTTCCGGCTGTTGCTCGAAACCACTTGCGCCAGCGGATTCGCGGTGTTGTTGGTATTGCTGCTGCGGAGGCCGCTGCGCGCCGCTTTCGGTGCAAATATCGCCTACGCGTCATGGCTGCTGGTACCGCTGATGACGCTGGCGGTGTTGCTGCCGGCTCCCAGCGTGGAAGTGGTGCTCACCGCGCTTCCGACGGCGGCCCCGATCGCAGGTCGTGTCGCGGAGCCCGAGCCGTTCGATCCGATACCGCTGTTGTTGGCGTTGTGGATCGCGGGCGTTGCTTTCATGGCCTTGCGAAACCTGCGCTTGCAACGGCGGTTCCTGCGCGATCTGGGCGTGTTGCGCGTGCTCGACAATGGCCTGCTGCAGTCCGAGCGCAGCGCCGGATTGCCGGCGGTGATCGGCCTGAAGGCGCTCATCATCCTGCCCGTCGATTTCGACACGCGCTACGACGCGGCCGAACGGGAATTGATCCTCGCCCACGAACGCATCCACGTCGCGCGCCGCGATGTGGTCAGCAATGCCTTCGTCGCCGCTTTCCGCTGTCTGTATTGGTTCAACCCGCTGTTGTGGATCGCGGCCGAGCACTTCCGCCGCGATCAGGAGCTCGCCTGCGACGAAACCGTCGTCTCCCGCCATCCGAATGCGCGCCGCCGTTACGGCGAGGCGATGGTGAAGACACAGATGTCGGCATTACCCGTTCCGGTCGCCTGCCACTGGTTCGGCGGCCATCCGCTCAAGGAGAGAATCGCCATGCTCAAACGTCCAACGCCTACTGTTCGTCGTTCGCTTTCGGGAATGGCGTTCGTTTCCATGCTCGCGGCCGGCGGTGCTTTCGCCGCATGGGCGTCGCAGCCCGCGGACAAAACGAAAGCGGCTCCGGCAGTGACGCAATCCACTGATGTGCGCGCCACGCAATCGACGCCGCCGCTGTATCCCAAGGATGCGGCCGCGAAGCATGTCAGCGGGCAGGTGTTGTTGCATGTGCTCGTCGCGACCGATGGCAGCGTCAAGGATGTGCGCGTCAAGAAGTCGGATCCGCCGGGCGTATTCGATGTCAACACGATTGCTGCTGCGAAACAATGGAAATTCACTCCGAAGACCGTGAAGGGCAAGCCGGTGGAAGGCTGGGTGCAGGTGCCGGTGACGTTCGAGATCAATGGCGATCCCGCATTGATGCCGTCTCCACCACTTCCCCCGCCACCGCCACCGCCGCTTGCGCCGACGGCGGTAATCCCGCCACCTCCGTCTCCGCCCGCGCCACCACCGCCAAGGCCCGGTGAAGCGGCGTATACGATCTACATGCACTCCGGTAGCGTTGAAGCCGTTCCGATGAAGGAAGTCGCGCCATCGCAAAAGAAAACGCCAGCGGCAGGTAAGCGGCAAAAGACGATTCGGGTTGATGGTGACAAGTCGGTGGAACTGTCGCAGTACCTGCCCGCCGAGCGAGTGGCTCGGTTCGAATATGCGCAGCCGGTGGCGCATCTGGTGGCGGTGTCCGGTGTGCAGGCCGCTCCCCATGTCGGAACCATTCACTTGAAAACGGAGATGGTTCCCGTTGCAGCGGTTCAAACGTCCATTGCGCCGGTGCAGACCATTCGCGGCGTCGCCCACGCGAGCGCGTCGGAAACTACGGTTTTCGTTCCGGCCGAAGCCGTCAAGACCGACGACAAGAGTGAATGAGCGCGATGCGCGTCAGTCGAACTCGTGCACGGACGCGGTCAGACGGCGAATCTCATCGGTCGAATGACTGACGTAGACGATCGGCAGCGTGGTTTCGTCGCGGACGCGCTGCAGGTAGGGAATCAATTCCTCGCGCCGCGCCTGATCCAGATTCGACAGCGGTTCGTCGAGCAGCAGGATGCGCGGTTGCGAGAGCAATGCGCGGCCGATGGCCACGCGCTGCGCTTCGCCGCCGGATAGCGTGGTGACGCGCCGCTTCAACAGGGCGCCGATGCCGAGCAGGGCCACCACGTCGTCGAAGGCGAACGAGGTCGCGCCATCCTTGCGGCGCCCGTAGCGGAGGTTGCGGCGCACGTCGAGATGCGGGAACAGCCGCGTGTCCTGGAACACGTAGCCGACATGGCGCTTGTGCGGCGGCACGTTGATGCCTTGCGTGCTGTCGAACAGGCAGCGGCCGTCGATCTCGATGCGACCGCTGCTGGGTGTGACCAATCCCGCGATGGCGTTCAGCACCGAAGTCTTGCCGGCGCCGGAATGCCCGCTCAACGCGATGACGCGCGCGGTGTCCTCGATATGGATGCGGCGGCGGAACGTGCCGTCCGTGCCCGGCACCTTGGATGGGCCGGATTTCGACGAGCCATACTCGATGAGGATGTCGATCGCCAGCATCCTCAATGCCTCCGGGCGTGATGCGCGCGGCGCACCAGCCATTCCGACACCATCAGCGCCAGCAGCGAGATCGCGATCGCGACCAGGGCGAGGCGCCAGATGCCGGATTCGCCGCCGGGCACCTGCATCAGGCCGTAGATCGTCGAGGAGATCGTCTGCGTCTCACCGGGAATGCTGGAGACGAAGGTGATGGTGGCGCCGAACTCGCCCAGCGCCTTGGCGAAGGCGAGCACAGCGCCGGCGACGATGCCGGGCCACGCCAGTGGAAGCGTGACGCTGCGGAACACGCGCCACGGATTCGCGCCGAGCGTAGCGGCGGCGTGTTCGAGTCGCTGGTCGGCGGCTTCCATCGATACGCGGATGGTGCGCACCATCAGTGGAAAGCCCATCACCGCGCTGGCGAGCGCGGCGCCGGTCCAGCGAAACGCGAAGCTGATACCCAACTGCTGCGACAGGAAACTGCCGATCACGCCGTTGTTGCCCAGTGCCACCAGCAGTGCATAGCCGACCACGACCGGCGGCAGCACCAGAGGCAGATGCACCAGCGCGTCGACGAAGGATTTGCCGATGAAGCGCTTGCGCGCCAGCAGCCAACCCATCGCCACGCCGAAGGGCAAGCTCGCCAGCGAGGCGACCGCCGCCACTTTCAGGCTCAGCAGGATGGCGGTGAGTTCGGCCGGTGTGAAATCGAACATGCGTTGCTGTGTCTGGATGCGCGGATTTTCGAGACGGTGATCAGCGCACCGTGAATCCGTATTTGCGGAAGATCGCCGTGGCATCGGGCGTCTGCAGCCAGCGCACGAATGCCGCGGCCTGCGGGTGCTTGCTCGCTTTCAGTTTCGCGACCGGATACACGATGGACGGATGGGAATCGGCGGGGAAGGTGGCCAATACGCGCACGCGCGGTTCGGCCTTGGCGTCGCTGCCGTAGACCACGCCCAGCGGCGCTTCGCCGCGCGCCACCAGCAGCAGGGCGGCGCGCACGTTTTCGGCCTCGGCGGCGCGCGGTTGCAGCGCTTTCCACATGCCGAGCGAAGTGAACGCGGCCTTGGCGTACTTGCCGGCCGGCACGCTGTCGGTCAGCGCCAGGGAGATGCGGCCGTCGCCGAGCAAAGGGAGCAGATTGGTGCCGGACTTCAGCACGGGCGCTTTCGCCTGGCTGGTGCTCGGTGCGATCAGTACCAGCGTGTTGCCGAGCAGATCATGCCGGGTGGCGGTGTCGACGAGCCCCTGCTTCTGCAAGGCATCCATCCAGTCCAGATCGGCGGAGATGAAGACGTCAGCCGGCGCACCCTGTTCGATCTGCCGTGCCAACGCCGAACTGCCGCCGTAGGACACGCGCACGGCTTGTCCGCTCGACTTCTCGTAGGTGGTCGCGGCCTCGTCCATCGATTCCTTGAGGCTGGCGGCGGCGAAAACGGTGAGCGGCGGAGCAGGCTCCGCGGCCAATGCGCTAACCGTGAAGCAAAGCGCCATGGTGAGGAAAGCGCGTCGCGACCAGCGGCGGAATGACAGGGACATGGGGACTCCGATCAGGAATTGAGGCGGCCGGCAATAACGATCAGGGTGCGACGATGACCGTGATGGCCTTGAGTTGCCGCACCCAGCGCGCCGGCCGCGTTTCTTCCGGCGCGATCAGGCGCAACGGGCCATCGTCGTCGGTCAGCGGTTTGCCTTCACAGCGATCGACGATGAATACCTTGCGATTGCCCAGTGTCGGATCGAGCTCCGCCAGTGAGTAGACCGCGCGATAACCGTCGCGCGCATCCGCCTGTACGTAGCGCGTGAGCTGCGCGCCGCGCAGCGGCTCGGCGGGCATGGTGCCGGTCGCGCGCAACAGTGCGAGCAGTGGAATGCCCTCGCAATGCAGCGTGCGTTCGTGCGCGGTGGCGGTGACGGATTCGCGCGGCAGCGGTGCGAGTGTCGCAGCGTCGAGCGGAACGATCACCGGAGACGCGATCGGCGAGGGCTGCGGCGGTGCCGCGTGCAGGCGTGGATCGTGTCCTTCTATCTGACTGGTCTCGCTCGCCGCCGTCTCCTGCGCGGGTGCCGGCGCGCGCTGCGCCTGCCCCGTGCTGGCGCAGGCGGACAATCCGAGGATCAGCAATGGCGGGACGAGACGGATCACGGCCTGTTCCGGGTGAAGAAGGTCAGGCCAGCCTGCAACAACGCGGCGCCGATGACAACGTCAGCAAGCGGCTGACGGTGTCCGCGAGCCGCTCGATGTGCGCTCGACACGTCGTTCAATTCGTCAATGTTTCGTTCAGAAGCGCGGCCAGCCGGTATGCCGCCTGACGGATGCGCTGTTCGGCGAGCGGACGCTGCGCATCGAGATAACCGATATCCATCTTGTGCCCATCCGGGTACAGATGCCGTGCATCGATCAGGCGGCAGGATTCGCCGGCCCATGCGGGTGCGTCCGTGGCCAGGATGGGTTTTGCGGGCGTCGGCCAGGGGCTGCTGCTGTCGAGCAGATCGGCATAGGTCTTGGCATCCAGCTTGCGTGACGTGAGCACGTAGTAGTCCCAGATGGAATGCAGATTCGTGCCCATGACACCATCGACGTAACGGCTGCGCGCATAGGCTTCCGGCTTGATGTCGGTGGTCAGGCTGATCTGGAAATCGTTGGCGCCCTTGTCGTCGCGATAGCCGGAATGGAACGGCTGATGCACGTCGCCGACGAAATGCACCAGGAACTTCAGCGCATCGCGGCGCGCGGCCAATGGCTGGCTGCGATCGCCGAGCAGGGCGGTCTGGCGTTCGATCTGCGCCACTACGCACTCGCCGTTCGGGCAATTCTGCTCGGGCTCGTAAGCGCAGCTGGCCGTCATCTTGATGTAATGCCAGCGTGAGCTGCGCTTGAAGTATTCGGGATCGTCGTTGCGCAGTTCGTCGGCCCAGGAGGCGACGCCGGCCAGGGTAGGCTCGGGTTCGCCGGCCAGCAGTTCCGCCACCTGGGCGTGCGCGGCCGGGGTGAGGTGGCGTTCGGCGATGTCGCCGACCATGCGATGGCCGAGGTTGCTCCAGGCCAGTGCGAGCGGGGTGATCAGGAGCAAACAGGCTGCGACGAGCAGGCGTGTGAACGTTTTCATGACGTGGTGGTTGGGGGTCGCGGGGAGAAGCCGCTAAAATACCCTTTCATGTTGTCGGGAATGCAGTGCCTTTCGTGGGTTGCATGTCTGGCTTCGGAAATCCCGGCCCGGCCTTCATGGCTAGGCGTTCGGGGCCGCGGCGGATGCCTTGAAGACATCCGCTGGCACGCGGTCCTTCCCCCTTACTACGTCCTTGCAGGAGCGTTCCAAGATGACGATCAAGGTAGGCATCAATGGCTTCGGCCGCATCGGTCGCAACGTGTTGCGCGCGGCGGTGCAGAATTTCCCCGACATCGAGATCGTCGCGATCAACGATCTGCTGGAGCCGGATTATCTCGCCTACATGCTGCAGTACGACTCCGTGCACGGCCGCTTCAAGGGCGAGGTGTCGGTGTCCGGCAACGATCTGATCGTCAACGGCAAGAAGATCCGTCTCACCCAGGAGCGCGATCCGGCCAATCTGAAGTGGGATGCCGCCGGCGCCGACGTGGTGATCGAGTCCACCGGTCTGTTCCTGAGCAAGGACACCGCACAGAAGCATCTGGATGCCGGCGCCAAGAAGGTGATCCTCTCGGCACCGTCGAAGGACGACACGCCGATGTTCGTCTTCGGCGTCAACGACAAGAATTACAAGGGCGAAGCGATCATCTCCAACGCTTCGTGCACCACCAACTGCCTGGCGCCGCTGGCCAAGGTGTTGAACGACAAGTGGGGCATCAAGCGCGGCCTGATGACCACGGTGCATGCGACCACCGCCACGCAGAAGACCGTCGACGGCCCGTCCAACAAGGACTGGCGCGGCGGCCGCGGCATCCTCGAGAACATCATTCCTTCCAGCACCGGTGCGGCCAAGGCGGTCGGCGTGGTGATCCCGGAGCTCAACAAGAAGCTCACCGGCATGTCGTTCCGCGTGCCGACCTCCGATGTGTCGGTGGTCGATCTCACCGCCGAACTGGAAAAGCCGGCCACCTACGCCGAGATCTGCGCGGAAATGAAGGCGCAGAGCGAAGGCGCGTTGAAGGGCATCCTCGGCTACACCGAGGACAAGGTCGTCGCCACCGATTTCCGCGGCGACGCGCGCACATCGATCTTCGACGCCGAGGCCGGCATCGCCCTGGATCCCACCTTCGTCAAGCTGGTGAGCTGGTACGACAACGAGTGGGGCTATTCCAACAAGTGTCTGGAAATGGTGCGGGTGGTCGCGAAGTAACCCCGACCCGCCAGCAGCGGCCTGCTAGGGCGGGCCTGTTAGGCGCCGCGATCGAAGCCCCACGCCGTGGGGCTTCGTCGTTTTCGGGGGGGGCGTCGAGACGCCTCTAGCCCCTTGGTAGCTTTTTCCGCTACTTGTCCCGTGGCGCTTGGCGCCGCCACGGCAGCCGGTTAACGTGCGCTACGCACCCGGACGGTGCGAAGGGGCAACGATGGAGTCGCTGTTCGTATTGTTGGTGCTGGCGGCCCTGGCCGTGCCGGTATTGCTGATCGTCGCGCTGGTGTCCATCAGTGGACTCAAGCACCGGGTGGCCAGCCTCGAGAACGACGTGAGCCGGCTGCGAGTGGCGCAGGCCGTAGCCGCGGAGGCGGCTTCCACGCGCAAGGAGCCGGAACCCGCGGCGGTTCGGGAAGTGGCGCCAGTCGCGCCGCAAAGTCCGCCGACAGTGCCGGTACCGCCCGTCCCCGAACCGCAAGTCGCCACGCCGGCGCCTGCTCCGGGACCGGCGGCACCTCCGCCCCCGGTACCGCCGCCGCTGCCCAGGCCGGCTCCACGGAGCGAACCGGCACCGCCCAATGTGTTCGAGGTGGCGATCCGCGCGGCGCAGCAGTGGTTCACGACCGGCAACGTGCCGGTCAAGATCGGCATGCTGGTGCTGCTGGCCGGCGTGGCGGCCCTGCTCAAATACGCCAACGATCAGGGCTGGCTGCAGATGCCGATCGAACTGCGTCTGGCCGGCGTCGCTGTCTTCGCGCTTGCCGGACTGGTCTTCGGCTGGCGCCAGCGGCAACGGCGGCGCGCGTTCGCGCTGACGCTGCAAGGCGGTGCGATCGGCATCTTGCTGCTGACGATCTTCGCGGCTTTCAAGCTGTACTCGCTGATGGATGCGGGTGTCGCCTTCGGATTGAGCGTGTTGATGGTGGGAGGGCTGGGCGTGCTCGCGGTCGCACAGAACGCGCGCGTGCTGGCCGTGCTCGGCATCCTGTCCGGTTTCCTGGCGCCCATCTGGCTGTCGACCGGCAGCGGCAACCACGTTGCGCTGTTTTCCTACTACGCGATCTTGAACGCAGCGATTCTGGCGATCGCCTGGTGGCGGCCGTGGCGCGTGCTCAATCTGCTCGGCTTCGTGTTCACCTGGGGCATCGGCACGGTCTGGGGCGTGTTGCAGTACGACCCTGAGAAGTTCGCCAGCACGGAACCCTTCCTGCTGCTGTTCTTCGCCTTCTACCTGCTGATCCCGATCCTCTACGCGCGCCGGCGCCCGGCCGGCAAGCGCGATCTGATCGACGGCTGCCTGCTGTTCGGCACGCCGCTGATCGCCTTCCTGCTGCAGGCCGGATTGCTGGAAGGCGCACGCATGCCGCTGGCGTTCTGCGCGCTCGGGCTGGCCGCGCTGTACGCAATGCTGGCGTGGCTGCTGATCCGGCGCGAAAGCTACACGCTGCTGGGTCAGTCGTATGCTTTGCTCGCGGCGGGATTCGCGACGTTGGCGGTGCCGTTGGCGTTGTCCGCACGCGCGACCGCCAGTGTCTTCGCGCTGGAAGGCGCTGGCGTGTTGTGGTTGGGCCTGAAGCAGAAGCGCCTGCTGCCGCAATTGATGGGCGCGGGCCTGCAGTTGGCGGCGGCGCTGGCGTTCGTGGTGGGTGTGGATCAAGCCTCGGAGATCGATCGCGCCGTCATCAACTCCGGTTTCATGAGCGCGTTGTTGATCGCGCTGGCCGGTTTCGCCAGCGCCTGGGCCTGCCGTCAGTCGAATGCCGACCGGTCGCAGGACAAAACTTCGATGTCGGCGGTGTACTACCTGTGGGGATTGCTGTGGTGGCTTGGCGATGTGCTCGTCGAAATCGTTCGCTTCGTCGATGCGCGGGATCAGTTCGACGCCATCCTCGTCCTGGCCGCCGTGACCGGTTGGCTCGCGGCCGAGGTGCATCGCCGACGTCCGGCGCCGCTGTTGTTGCTGACGA
The DNA here is from genome assembly GCF_020511115.1 of Luteimonas panaciterrae. GTDB lineage: Bacteria > Pseudomonadota > Gammaproteobacteria > Xanthomonadales > Xanthomonadaceae > Luteimonas > Luteimonas panaciterrae. The sequence continues at coordinate 417,281 of NZ_JAJAVH010000007.1, read as the reverse complement.
CACTTGCGGGATTCCTCGCGGCCTTGCCGCTGGCCGTGATGCAGTCGATGGCGCACGCCGACATGTCCGGCGCGCTCGGCCATCCGTTCGAGGGTTACGGCGTTTGGGCATGGCTGGCATTCGCGGTGTTCGGCATCCGCAGTCTGTTGTGCCTGCGTGAGGCGCGGGACGGGTTCGCGGGATGGGCGCAGTTCCTATGGTGGCTGGTGTGGCCGTTGGCGCTCTCGCTGCTGTGCTCGTGGCTCGCCACCTGGTTCGCTCTCAGCCAAGGCTGGCAGCTGGCGCTCGTCGTGCTGCCGTGGCTGGCGGTCGCCGCCGTCTCGGTGTTCCGTTGGGAGTGGCTGGCATGGCCGCTCGGGGATGGCTTCGCGGCGCAGCGCACGCCGTTGCAGTACGTCTACTTCATCATCCTGGCGTTGGGTTGGTTGTTCATGCTGTTCCAGCCCGCAAGCGCCGCGCCGCTGCCTTGGGTGCCGCTGCTGAACCCGTCCGAGCTGATGCAGTTGGCGGTCCTGTTGTTGTCCGCGCGCTGGCTGCGCGAAGAGGCGGCGCCATGGCGCACGCAGTTCCTGTTCGGTGCCGGCTTCGTCTGGATCACGGCGGTCGTGTTGCGCGCCGCGCATCACTGGGGCGGCATCGCCTGGGATGCGGACATGCTCTCGACGAGCCTCGCGCAGACCTGTCTGACCGTGACCTGGAGCGTGCTGGGCGTGCTGGGCTGGATTCTCGGATCGCGTCGCGGCCGACGCAGCCTGTGGCTGGCCAGCGCGGTGCTGATGGCGGTGGTGCTGGCCAAGCTGATCCTGATCGACCGCACGCACTTGGGTAACTTGCTCGGCATCGGTTCGTTCATCGCATACGGCTTGTTGTGCACGGTGGTCGGCTTCTTCGCGCCGGCGCCGCCGCGTGCGCCTCAGATGGAACAGGAGCGTGCTGCATGAAACGTTGGCTCTGGCTGCTGTTGATTCCCTCGCTGGCAGGTGCCGCCGCGCGTGACGATTACGCGCGGCAATGGCCGCTGGTGCTGACGAAGGCCGATGCCGGCGCGTACCGCGTCACGCTCACGCCCGAGATCTACGAAAGCGTGCAATTGCCGTCGCTGCGTGATCTGGATGTCGTCAACGCGGAAGGGACGACAGTGCCGGCGGCGGTATTCAATGCGGAGCCTTCGGTGACGCCGGCATCGCACGAAGTCGAACTGCCGTGGTTTCCGCTGCAGACCGGTGCCGTCGATATCGCCACATCGGACGATCTGAGTGTCATCGCCGAACGCAATCCCGACGGCAGCATTCGCAGCATCCGCGCCCGCACCTCCGCCGGCGATGCCGGAGCGTCCAATCCGATCTGGTTGCTCGATGCGAGCCGCTTGCGCGAACCGATCCGGAACCTGCAGCTGGAATGGGAGCGCTCCGACACGCCGGTCAACCTGAGTTATCGCCTGGAAGCCAGCGGCGATCTGCGCGAATGGCAAACACTGGACGATCGCGTGCCGCTGATCGATCTGAACAATGCCGGCCATCGACTGCGTCAGGACAGCGTCGAGGTGAATGGCGCGTTTCGTTACCTGCGGCTCGTTCCCTTGCAGAAAACGGCCGCGCCACGACTCGTCTCGGTGCGCGCACGGCTCGCATCGGTGGTCGAGCAGGCATGGCAATGGCGCGAACTCGATGGAAAGCGCGCGCAGACGGCCGACGGCAAGGACGTATTCGAATTCGAGCTTCACGGTCGTTTCCCGATCGAGCGCGCCGATCTGATCCTGCCCGGAAACGACAGCAACGAGTGGACGCTGGAATCCCGCGATACCGCGGAAGCGGCCTGGTTGCCCGCCGCGGCGCCGTGGGTCGGCTATCGCGTCGATGCCGGTGGCGTTTCCTCGCGCTCGCTTCCGCAGCCGCTGCAGGACATCACGCGCGACAGATACTGGCGGCTGCGCAGCGCCAACGCGCTCGCCGCAGGAACTTCGCCGCGACTCAGGCTCGGATATCGGCCGGAACGTCTCGTGTTCCTAGCACGCGGCGCGGCGCCATACGCGCTCGTCGCGGGCAGTGCGCGCGCGCAGCGTGACGATGCGCCGCTGCCACAATTGTTGGACGCACTGCGCTCGCAGCGCGGCAAGGATTGGGAACCCGCGGCCGCGACGCCGGGACCCGCAAGCGCCCTCGCGGGCATACAGGCGCTGCAACCGGCGCCCGCCAAGCGCGACTGGAAGGCATGGCTGCTCTGGGGCGTCCTGATCGCCGCCGCGGCGACGGTGATCGCTTTCGCGTTGAGCCTGCTGCGGAATCCAAAGCCCTGAAAATCCGCCGGAGAGGGCGCGGGTCGCGCTTCATCTCCGGTATTCAGCGGCGCGACGATCGGAATCGGGTTTGCCTCGGGCCGGGGAGCTGCGGACAATGGGCGCCCTCCATTCCCGCCCCCAGGACTCGCGATGCCCATCCTCCGCATGACCGATCTCGACATCCAAGGCAAGCGCGTGCTGATCCGGCAGGATCTGAACGTCCCGGTGGAACATGTTGATGGACAGCCGGGAAAGGTGACTTCCGACCAGCGCATCACCGCATCGCTGCCGACGCTGCGCTTCGCGCTGGAGAAGGGCGCCGCGGTCATGGTGATGTCGCACCTCGGACGGCCGAAGGAAGGCGTGTGGAGCGAAGAGGATTCCCTGGCGCCGGTGGCCGCGCGCCTGTCCGAGCTGCTCGGCCGCGAAGTGCCGCTGATCCGCGATTATCTCGACGGCGTCGACGTCGCGCCGGGGCAGATCGTGCTGCTGGAAAACTGCCGCATGAACGTCGGCGAGGGCAAGGATGACGAGGCGCTGTCCAAGCGTTATGCCGCGCTGTGTGACGTGTTCGTCATGGATGCGTTCGGCACCGCGCATCGCGCGCAGGCGTCCACGCATGGCGTGATCAAGCAGGCCAAGCAGGCCGCCGGCGGTCCGCTGCTGATGGCCGAACTCGATGCGCTGGCGAAGGCGCTCGACAATCCAGCGCGTCCACTGCTGGCGATCGTCGCCGGCTCCAAGGTGTCGACCAAGCTGGAACTGCTGTCCTCGCTGGTCGGCAAGGTGGATCAGCTGATCGTCGGCGGCGGTATCGCCAACACTTTCATCGCGGCGCAAGGATATGGCGTCGGCAAGTCGCTGGTCGAAACCGACCTCATCGACACCGCCAAGAAGATCATGGCCGACGCCAAGGCACGCGGCGCCGATATTCCGATTCCGAGCGACGTCGTGGTCGCGCCCGCGTTCAGCGCCGATGCGCCTGCCACGGTGAAAGCCGTCGATGCGGTGACGGCCGAGGATATGATCCTGGACATCGGCCCCGACACCGCGCGCCGCTACGCCGAGCTCATCGGCAAGGCCGGCACCGTGGTGTGGAACGGCCCGGTGGGCGTGTTCGAATTCGACGCCTTCGGCAAGGGTACCGAGGTGCTCGCGCGAGCGATCGCGGCATCGAAGGCGTTCTCGATCGCAGGCGGCGGCGACACCCTCGCGGCGGTCGACAAGTACGGCATCGCCGATGATCTGAGCTACATCTCCACCGGCGGCGGCGCGTTCCTGGAATTCCTGGAAGGCAAGGAATTGCCGGCGGTGACGGCGCTCGCCGCTCGCTGATTCCGTTGGCGCAGCGAAGCGCGGCATCGGTCGACGGCATACCGATCGACGACACGCCGGCTGACAACCGGACGCACCCGTATGGCGATCACAGAGTGATGGGGTTCGCGATTGGACTGCGGCGGCTGCCGCCGTCCGCGAACGCTTAACCCAAGCTTCACTTCGCCCGAAACCTTCCGACGCTACGGTCCGGCGGCGGCGATTCGCCGCGCCTTGAAGGGGAGTCATCGTGCGTCGCATCAGGACACTTGTGTTGTTCGTCGCCATGCTTGCGATAGCTGGTGCGGCGGGCGTGGCTTCAGCGGGCAAGGCGCCTTACCGGATGACGTTTTACAACGATGCCGGCGAAGTCGTGGGAATGCAGGTGGGGACGTGCTCGGGTTCCTACTACGTCTGGGGAGAGCGCACCGATCACTACACGATCGAATACCTGCCTTGTGAGCCTTGATCCATACCGTGGCGTGTGGCCATGACAGCCCGCGTGCATCGCGAAGTGCGTATCCATGTCGACAATCCGCGGCGAGCCGCCGCGCACAAAGAGGGAGAGCTACATGAAGCGAACGAAAGCTGCGCTGTTCTGTGCCTTGTTGGTGGCCGCGGCCGGTATCGGCACCGCGAGCGCGTTTTTCCCGGTGACCTGGGAGTACTACGACGAGGCGGGCAACATCGTCGGCTACAAGACCAAGGGATGTGATCCGAGCGATCCCAACAAGGAAGAGCTCACAGGGCAGGAGACGAGTCGCTTCAAGGCTTATTACGGCTGTCTGCTGTAAGCGCACCGTATTCAAACGAGAGGGCATTCGTATGCGTTACAGAAAATCCTTGCTGTTCGCGCTTGTGCTGGGCATCAGCGCGGTATCCGGCATCGTCCTCGCCGGTCCGCCTGGCCAGTGGTATACGACCACCTACTACGCCGATGCGTCGAAGACGGGCGAGCCGGTCGGCGGCAATCACGCCGATTGCGGCGGGTTCTACCAGTCCTGGGGAAGCTCGACGCCTTACTACACACGAGTCTTCGGCTATTGCGATTAAGTCGTGCGGAGCTGTCGTTAACATCGGCTGTCATATTTTCAACACGCGGCATATCGCCGCGAAAAAGGGAGAGAGCTTCAATGCAACGCATCAGAATGGTTCTGTTCGGCGTCTTGTTGGTCGCCTCGGCCAGTACCGGAGCGGCCACCAATGCCAATTGCTGCTATCCCGGGTCGAAGATCTACTACGATGAGACGGGTGCCCAGGTGGGGTACCAGATGATCGGCTGTGGCGACGATGCTCTCCATGGAGAAGCGACAGGCAACTTCAAGTGGGTTCCCGGCTGCGTCGCGTAAGTTCGGTCAATCCGACACAAAAAAACGGCCCGGCATGTCCGGGCCGTTTTTTTGTGACGTTTCATGCCTGTTTCATCAATACGCCATGGTCGTGATCGATGCGGATTTCTTCACTGCATGACGACAATGGGAAGGGCGCCGCCTTATAGTAGCGATGTCTACAGAAGAGCCCGCCATGACCGATCACCGCCGCCGCACCCGCATCCTCGCCACGCTTGGTCCCGCCACCGACGCTCCTGGCGTCCTCGATGCCATCCTGCGCGCGGGCGTGAACGCGGTCCGGCTCAATTTCTCGCATGGTGATCCATCGGCGCAGGTGGCGCGCGCGCAGCGCGTGCGCGAGGCGGCTGTACGGCTAGGAGTGGAGGTGGGCGTGCTCGCCGATCTGCCGGGGCCGAAGATTCGCGTGGAGCGCTTCGCCAATGGACGCGTCTCGCTGCGCGCGGGCGAGCGCTTCGATCTGTTGGCGAGCACCGAAGCGCCGCCGGGCGACGAGCATCAGGTCGGTGTGAGCTATCTCGGATTGCCGCAGGACGTGAAGCCGGGCGACACCTTGCTTCTCGACGATGGCGTGGTGCAGCTCAGCGTGGAACGCATCGAAGGCGAGCGCATCGTCACGACCGTGATCAACGATAGCGTGCTGTCCGATCGCAAGGGTCTGAACAAGCAGGGCGGCGGGCTCTCGCTCGGCGCGTTGACCGAGCGTGATCGCGAACTGATCGCGATCGCCGCGGAGATGGACGCCGATTTCATCGCCGTTTCCTTCTGCCGCAACGCCGAGGACATGAACGAGGCGCGTCGCATCGCCCGCGAGCATGGCAGCGATGCCGCCCTGGTGTCGAAAATCGAACGCGCCGAAGCAATCGAGAATCTGGCCGAAATCATCGAAGCCAGCGACGTGGTGATGGTGGCGCGCGGCGATCTTGGCGTGGAGATCGGCGATGCGGAGCTGCCGGGTCTGCAGAAGAAGATCATCCGCGAATCGCTGGCCCGCAATCGCGTGGTGATCACCGCCACGCAGATGTTGCAGTCGATGGTCGACAGCCCGGTCCCGACGCGCGCTGAAGTGCTGGACGTGGCCAACGCCGTCATCGACGGCACCGATGCGGTGATGCTGTCGCAGGAATCCGCCGCCGGCCATTTCCCGGTGCGCGCGGTGGAAGCGATGGCGCGCATCTGTGTCGGTGCCGAGAAGCAGTTCGAATCCGATACCGATTTCGAGAAGGCGCCGCGCGATCTCGAGCGCGCCGACCAGGCCATCGCGATGGCGGCGATGTTCCTCACCGAGCACATCGGCGTGCGCGCGATCGTGGCGATGACCGAATCCGGCGGCACCGTGCGTTATCTGTCGCGGTTCCGCTCCAGCGCGCCGATCTATGCGTTCTCGCGCCACACGGGCGCGCGCCGGCGCATGAGCCTGATGCGCGATGTGTTCCCCTTCGACTACGACAGCCGCGGGCAGACGCCGCGCGAGGCGGCGCGCGGCAGCGTTCGCCTGCTGGTCGAGGCGGGCCTGCTTTCCTCCGGCGAGCGCGTGGTGTTCACCAGCGGCGAGCACATGGAAACTCATGGCGCGACCAACACGCTGCGTCTCCTGCAGATCGGCGAAGACGGGCGCGCGGAAGGCTTAGGCGAGCTGTAACCCTGGTGTACCCTGCTTGCCGGAAACCGCAAGGCGACTGTGCATCCATCAGGGAGTCGTCATGACCAGGACCAACGCTTTTTCGCGCTCTGGATCGTCATCAAGCTAGTGTTCCAACTGCCGAGTTTGATCGTCGGTGTGGATCAGGCGACGCTCGCGGGCATGAATCCATATTCCGCTTGTGGCTGGGACATTGCTGGCGGCGTTGCTATGGCTCTTCGCGGATAAATTCGCGCGTCTGGCGCTGACGCGTCCTCAGGATCATGTTTTCGAAAGCGATCTCGATGCTTCGACCTGGTTCGGTCTGGTCGTTGCCGGTATCGGTGCCTGGTATTTCTTCGCGGGCCTGCTCGATGGCGCAAGCCTGGGAATGCAGGCCTTCCTGTACGACAGGTACAGTCAGGAATACGGACGCATGGATCTGCCGCCGGATTTCAAGGTCGCGATCGCCAGGGCGGTGCTACAACTAGTGCTGGGTGCGATTCTGGCCCTGCGCGGACGCGGGCTCGTCGCGCTTTTGCACAAACTGCGCTATGCCGGGCTGCGGCGTGGGCAGGGTGCGGACGAGGGGCAAGTCCCGGATTGAATATGCCGGCCAACCTGAAAACGGTTGCATTCACTGGCCCGTGCGGACGGCTTAACGCGCCCTCGTTATAATTTCCAGTTCCTCCCGCCGCCATCGAATCCCAGACATGAGCATCGAACAGCTTGCCGAAACCGCCCTGGCCATGGTCGCGCCGGGCAAGGGCATTATCGCGATCGACGAGTCAAACAACACCATCAAGAAGCGCTTCGACGGCGTCGGCATCGAGAATTCCGAAGAGAATCGCCGCGCCTATCGCGAACTGCTGCTGACCACGCCCAAGCTCGGCGACTACATCAGCGGCGCGATCCTGTATGACGAAACCATCCGCCAGGCCACCAAGTCCGGCGTGCCGTTCACCAAGGTGATGACCGAGAACGGCATCATCCCAGGCATCAAGGTCGACAAGGGGCCGTTCCCGCTCGCCGGTTTCCCGGGCGAGGTGGTAACCGAGGGCCTCGACGGCCTGCGCGCCCGCCTGGAGGAGTACTACAAGCTCGGCGCGCGCTTCGCCAAGTGGCGCGCGGTGATCAACATCGGCGAGGACATCCCCTCCGGCACCTGCATCGAGGCCAACGCGCACGCGCTCGCGCGCTACGCCGCGCTGTGCCAGGAACAAGGCCTGGTGCCGATGGTGGAGCCGGAAGTGCTGATGGACGGCGCCCACGACATCGAGACCTGCTATGAAGTCACCGAAGTGACGCTGCGCTCGTTGTTCGACGCGCTCTACCAGCACAACGTCGCGCTGGAAGGCACGATCCTGAAGGCATCGATGGTGCTGCCGGGCAGCGAGAGCGACGAGAAGGCCAGCATCGAGGAAGTGGCCGAAGCCACGCTGATGTGCCTGAAGTCGACCGTGCCGGCGATTCTGCCGGGCATCGTGTTCCTCTCCGGCGGCCAGAGCGACGAGGATGCCACCGCGCATCTCGATGCCATGAACCGCCTGGGCCCGAACCCGTGGCCGCTGTCGTTCTCCTACGGCCGCGCCATGCAGTCGGCCGCGTTGCAGCTGTGGTCGAAGGACCTGACGGGCAACGTGGCGAAGGCGCAGCAAACCGTGTACGCCCGCGCCAAGGACAACGGTCTGGCCGCGCTCGGCAAGTGGGGCAAGGCCGCGTAAGCGTGTTCTGAAATCGAGTCACGGAAACGCCGGCCTTGTGCCGGCGTTTCTGTTTTCACCGTCGGGTGATGTCGCCGTATCGCGATGAGCCGCTGCGGATTTCAGCCTAGCGACGCCAACCACTCATCGTCGGACCCTTCGTTGACGCCTTCGAACAGGAACGTCGACAGATAACGTTCGCCGGTATCCGGCAGCATCGCCAGGATCACGTCGCCATCCTTCGCTGTCTTCGCCACTTCCAGCGCGGCGGCGGTGGTGGCGCCCGCGGAGATGCCGACGAAAATGCCTTCCTCCGCGGCCAATCGACGCGCGGTGTCGCGCGCGAGGACATCGTCGATCGGGAGAATTTGCGACGCGGCCTCGCGATCGAGCACGGCGGGCACGAAGTCCGGCGTCCAGCCCTGGATCTTGTGCGGCTGCCATTCCTTGCCGGTGAGCAACGAAGCAGCAGCCGGTTCGCAGGTGGTTACCTTCACTTCCGGGCGCGCGACCTTCAACACCTGACCGACGCCGGTGAGCGTGCCGCCAGTGCCCCAGCCGGTGACGAAATGATCGAGCCGGCGGCCGGCGAAGTCGCGCAGGATCTCCGCCGCCGTGGTCTGACGGTGATACGCAGGATTGGCCGGATTCTCGAATTGCCGCGCCAGGAACCAGCCGTGCTTCTTCGCCAATTCCTCGGCCCTGCGCACCATGCCGCTGCCGCGTTCGGCGGCGGGTGTGAGAATTACCTTGGCGCCGTAGGCGCGCATCAGTTTGCGGCGCTCGATGGAGAACGTCTCCGACATCGTCGCGACGAATTTGTAACCGCGCGCGGCGCACACCATCGCCAGGGCGACGCCCGTGTTGCCGGAAGTGGCCTCGACCACGGTATCGCCGGGCTTGAGCAAGCCCTTGGCTTCCGCGTCGAGAATGATGGCGATCGCCAGGCGGTCCTTGACCGAGCCGCCGGGATTGAACGCCTCCACCTTGACGTACAGCGTGACGTGCTCCGGCGCGATGCGGTGCAGGCGCACGACCGGCGTGCGGCCGATGGTGTCGAGAATGCTGTCGTGGATCATGATCGCGGTGCTCCGAGCAGAAGGGTCGGGAAGCCCGCGTAACGCATGCGGGCCTGATGGGTTGACCACACTAGCGCGTTTCCGGGCATGGCTTAAGACACGGCTGCGTGTCGCCGGCTGCCGTTAGAATCGAACGGATTTTTTGACCGGATGCACGGCTTGATGTTAACCAAGCGTTTGTCGAAAGGGTTTGGTACTCGGACGGCGCTGATGAGGCGACTGTGCGCCGGTTTGAAGGGCCGTGGCAAGGGGTTCGCTATGCTGGAACCGGATCGACGGAGACGAATACGCGAGCCTGACTCGGCAGCGGAAGATCGAACATGCGCATCCTCGTAATCGAAGACGAGCACAAGACCGCCGAATACCTGCGCAAAGGGTTGTCCGAGCAGGGATACAGCGTCGAAGTCGCGCACAACGGCGAGGACGGCCTGCATCTGGCCGAGACGGGCGGCTACGAAGCCATCATCCTCGACGGCATGCTGCCACGACTGGATGGCGTGGTCGTGCTCGAGCGGCTCAGGCGGAATCACGCGACGCCGGTGATCATGCTCACGGCGCGTGATGCCGTCGAGGATCGCCTGCGCGGACTCGGCGCCGGTGCCGATGACTATCTGGTCAAACCTTTTTCGTTCCTCGAACTTCTAGCGCGCTTGCACAACGTCACGCGGCGCAATCATGCCGAGCAATCCGTCGGCGTCACGATCGCGGACCTGCACGTCGATTTGATCGGCCGCAGGGCTATGCGCGGCGGCCGGCCATTGAATCTGACAGCCAAGGAATACGGCGTGCTGGCCGTTCTCGCGCGTCGACGCGGTCAGATCGTCTCCAAGACCATCCTGATGGAATCGGTCTGGGGGATCAATTTCGATACGGATACGAATATCGTGGAGGTCACCGTCAAGCGCTTGCGCGCCAAGCTCGATCAGGTCGGCCAGTCGCGGCTCCTGCATACCCTGCGCGGCATGGGGTATGTGCTCGAAGATCAGAACGGACAGCCGACATGAAACTGCCATCGCTCGTGGTGAGGATCATGCGGGCGCAGACGCTCGCCACGGCGTTGATGTTCCTCGCGACCGGCACGGCGATCTTCGCGTTCCAGAAGAGCGAGCTCAATCGGCAGCAGACGAAAGAACTCTTCACGCGATTGCAGATCATCCTGCCGATGGTCGATCGCACGCATCAGTCGCATAAGTGGGCGCTTCTGAAAGAGAGGCTGGAATCCTTCACGCCGCGCGGCGACAGCCTGCGTTTCATCATCGACAGCGGGGATCCCCAGTTCAACTTCGGCACGCCCTTCCCCGCGGACGCGCCCGTGCGTCGTGTCGCCGACGGCTCGTTCTACGTGCAATTGGGTGATCGCACGTTCCATGCCGTGCAAACGGATGTGCCGGCGCGCGAGGAACGGCCGGCATTGCGATTGACGGTGGCGCTGGACCATCGCTCGGTCGAGCAGACCAGCCTGATGCTGGGTCTGGGAATCGGCGGCATCTCGCTCCTGGCGGTCGTGATCGTCGGTGTCCTGAGCCGCACCATCGCGCGGCGCGGCCTGCGTCCGCTCGACAAGCTGTCGCATCACGCGGCTGGCCTCAATCCGAACGATCCCGAAGCGCTGTTGCCGCTCGATGATCTGCCGGAAGAGCTACGCGAGATGACGCGTGCCTTCAACGGCGCGCTCGAACGCCTGCACGTGGCGAATGCGCGCCTGTCCTCGTTCAACGCCGACGTGGCGCACGAATTGCGCACACCGCTGGGGAACATGATCGGCCAGACCCAGGTCGTCCTGTCGCGCCCGCGCACGGGTGACGAGCTGCAGGAGGTATTGCATTCCAATCTTGAGGAGTTGGAACGCATGCGCTCGATTGTCAACGACATGTTGTTCCTGGCGCGGGCCGATCAAGGCGCGATGGTCGACAACCTTGTCGTGACCTCCATCGCCGAGATCGCGCGCCGCGCGGCCGAGCTGTTCGAAAGCATCCTCGATGAAACCGGACGGACGCTTGAAGTCGACGGTGACGCCGTCGCGGCGGTCGAACCTTCTTTGCTGGGGCGTGCGATCGCCAATCTGATCGACAACGCGATCCGTCATGGCGACAGCAATGGTTCGATTCGCGTGTTGATCCACCAGGATGACGAGGTGGCCACTGTCAGCGTGCGCAACCCCGCGAATGCGGCTATCGCTTCGCAGATCGATCGCTGGTTCGATCGGTTTTTTCGACTGGATTCGGCCCGCCGGCATGATGGCGGCAGTCATGGCCTCGGTCTCGCGATCGCCAAGGCGGTCGTGACCATGCATGGCGGAAAAGTGAGCGCGCGCTATCAGGAAGGTGAGATCGCCATCGATCTGTCACTGCCGGCTGTTTCCGATACGGCTGCTTGTGATTCAGAGACCAAGCCGATTGCTGCTTCACGGGCTTTCGCGGTTGCCGCGAGTGGGTTGACGACGAAGCCGACCGTCGAAGGGTAGGGCGGCATCATCGTGGAGTATCCAGGCAGTTCTCGGAGAACGCAGGTCTCGTCATTCCCGCCTTCGCGGGAATGACGGGCTAGGACATCATCGGAGCAGGCGACCAGATCGGATGATCAGATCAGACCGCCTGCTCTTCCATGTCGCCATGCCGCCGCATGCGGGACAGCCGCAGCACGGCCGTCCGCACCAGGATGTAGAAGAGCGGAATGTAGAAGATCGCGAGGACCGTTGCCGTCAAGGTGCCGCCGACCACCGCCGTGCCGATGGCGATGCGGCTGTTGGCGCCGCCGCCGGTGGAGAGCGCCAGCGGTAGCGAGCCGAAGATGAAGGCGAAGCTCGTCATCAGGATCGGACGCAGGCGCAGGCGCGCGGCTTCGAGCGCTGCTTCCACGACTTCCTTGCCACGGCGTTCGGCCTGTTCGGCGAACTCCACGATCAGGATCGCGTTCTTGGCCGCCAGGCCCATCGTGGTGATGAGTCCGATCTGGAAGTAGACGTCGTTCTCCAGGCCACGCAGCGTCACCGCCAGCACGGCACCGATCAGGCCGAGCGGCACGACGAGCAGCACCGCGATCGGGATCGACCAGCTTTCGTACAACGCCGCGAGGCAGAGAAAGACGAGCAGCAGCGAGAGTGCGTACAACAACGGCGCTTGCCCGGACGACAATCGTTCCTGGAACGACAGACCCGACCAGGCCACGCTTACACCGGGGATTTCGCGCGCGAGTTCTTCCATCCGTGCCATCGCCGTGCCGGTGCTCACGCCAGGCGCAGGAACGCCCTGGAATTCGGCGGCGGAGATGCCATTGAAGCGCAACAATGCGGTTGGCGATTGCGCCCAAGAGGTGCTGGCGAAGGCCGAGAAGGGCGTCATCTGCCCGTTCTCGCCGCGCACGTGCCATTGATAGATGTCATCAGGCTTGGCGCGGAACTGGGAGTCGCCCTGCACGTAGACCCGCTTCACGCGTCCGCGATCGATGAAGTCGTTGACGTAGGAGCCACCCCAGGCGGTGGAGAGCGTCGAGTTCACGTTGTCCTGCGTCAGGCCCAGCGTGGAGAGCATCTGCGGATCGCTGGTGACTTTCAGCGTCGGCATGTCGGCCAGTAGCGTCGGTCGAACCGAACTCAGCAGCGGATCCTGACTCGCGGCGGCGAGCAGGCGATTCCCCGCGGCGGCGAACTCCTCGCGCGACATGCCGCTGGTGTTCTGCAGCTCCATGGTGAAACCCGCGGTCTGGCCGAAGCCCCGGATCGGTGGCGGCGCCAGCACGAAGACTTGCGCATCGCGAAAACCCGAGAACGCCTTGCCGACGCGCGCGATGAAGGCGTCGACACTGTCCTCCGGCGCGGTGCGTTGTGACCAGTCGATGAAGCTGGCGAAGCCTTGTCCCGAGTTTTGCGATGCCGTCGGTCCGCCGCCGCCGGCAACCAGGAAGGCGGCGTTGATGCGCGACTTCTCGTTCTCGTTGAGATAGTCGGCGACCTGATCGCGCACCTGCATCGTGCGTCCCAGGGTGGCGCCGCCGGGAAGACGGAACTGGATGCTCGCCCGCCCCTGGTCCTCGGAAGGCAGGAAGCCGGTCGGCAGACGCTGGAACAGGAACATCAGCAGTGCCGCGATGCCGGCATAGATCAGCAGATAAAGCAGTTTATGCCGGAGAATGCTTTGCACCGCCCGCAGATAGCGGTCGGTCGCATTCTCGAAGGTGCGGTTGAACCATTGCCCGGCATTGTGGGGCGCGGCCGCGAATCGCGGGAAATGACGCGCGACCCAGCCAGGCCCGGATTGGGAATGCTTGGATTTCAGCAGCGTCGCCGTCAACGCCGGGCTGAGGATCAGCGCGACCAGCACCGACAGCACCATCGAGGACACGATCGTGAGCGAGAACTGGCGATAGATCACGCCGGTGGAACCGCCGAACAATGCCATGGGCAGGAACACTGCCGACAACACCAGCGCGATCGCGATCAGCGCGACGTTGATCTCCCGCATCGACTCGATGGTCGCCTCGCGGGCCGTCATGCCCGGGTTTTCGTGCATCAGGCGCTCGACGTTCTCGACGACGACGATGGCGTCGTCGACCAGCAGGCCGATCGCGAGCACGAGGCCGAACAACGTCATCGTGTTGATGGAGAAGCCGGCGATGTAAAGAATGCCGAACGTGCCCAGCAGCACGACGGGAACCGCAATTGCCGGAACCAGCGTCGCCCGCCAGCTTTGCAGGAAGACGAACATGACGATCACGACCAGGATGACCGCTTCCAGCAGTGTTTTCGTCACTTCCTCGATCGACAATTCGATGAAGGTCGTCGCGTCGTTGAGGTAGGTGACCTTCCAGCCATAAGGCAGGCTGGTTGCAAGACGCTCGACTTCCGCCCGCACCAGCTCGGCGGATTCCAGCGCATCGGCGCCCGGCGCCAGTTGCAGGGACATGCCGGCGGCGGGATGGCCGTTGAGCAGCGCGTTGGAGTTGTAGTTCTCGGAGCCCAGTTCGACGCGCGCGACGTCCTGGATGCGGACCGTCGCGCCGTTCGGCTCCGTCTTGAGCACGATCTGCCGGAACTGTTCCGGCGTCTGTAGACGCGATTGCGCCGACACCAGCGCGTTGAGCATCTGCGTCGCCGGCTGCGGCTGATCGCCGACCTGGCCCGCCGCCACTTCCGCGTTCTGACTGCGGATCGCGGCCACGACATCGCTCGGCATCAGCTGGAACGATGCGAGCTTGGCCGGGTCGAGCCAGATCCGCATCGCGTAGGCGCTGCCGAACACGTTGGCATCGCCAATGCCGCTGACGCGGGAAATCGGATCCTGGAAATTGGAGACGAGATAGTCGGCGATGTCGCGGTTGGTGACCGTGTTGGTCTCGTCGTAGAGGGCGATCAGCAGCAGATCGTCGGGATTGGCCTTGCGCACCACGATGCCCTGCTGCTGCACCTGCGAGGGCAGGCGCGGGATCGCCTGCTGCACCTGGTTCTGCACCTGGACTTGCGCGATGTCGGGATTGACGCTGGTGTCGAAGGTGACGCTGATGGTGACCTGGCCGCGCGATGCCGACGTCGAGCTGAAATAGAGCATGCCGTCGATGCCGGTCAGCGATTGCTCGATGACCTGGGTGACGCTGTTCTCGATCGTCTCCGCCGAGGCGCCGGGATAGTTGGCGCGGATGGTGACCGTAGGCGGCGCGACGTTGGGATATTGCGAGATCGGCAGCGACTTGATGGCGAAGGCGCCGCCCAGCATGACGACGATCGCCAGCACCCAGGCGAAGATGGGGCGTTCGATGAAGATGCGGGAAATCATTACTTCGCCTCAGTTCCCCGCCGAGGGCGTCGATGTCGGCGGCAGGAGACGCTGCGGCGTCGATGCGGTGACGGGGCGCACGGGCGTGTCCGGGCGCAGCGAGGCGGTGCCCTGGGTGATCACGCGATCGCCGGGTTGCAATCCCGCGGTGACGATCCAGTCGCTGCCGTCGGTGCGGTCGGCGGTGACGGGACGCTGGACTGCGACATCCTTGGCACCGACGATCCAGACGAAAGCATTACCGGTCGGCCCGCGCACGAGTGCCGCCTGCGGAACCCGATAAGCCGAGACCTGGGTCGCCTGCGCGAAGCGCGCGCGCACGAACATGCCTGGCAGCAGCACGCCGTCGGGATTGGGAACGCGGATGCGCAAGGTGACCGTGCCGGTGGATTGATCGACCAGCACTTCGGAGAACTGAAGCGTTCCCGGTTGCGGATAGACGCTCCCGTTCGGCAGCAGGATGCTGGCGGATGCATCGGTGGGCTGCGCGCTGCCGGAGGACAGTTGTTGACGCAGCGCGAGCAACTGCTGCGCCGATTGCTGCACGTCGACGAAGATCGGGTCCAGGCGCTGGATCGTGGCGAGCGCGGTGGTTTGATCGGGCGATACGAGCCCGCCGACCGTCACCAGCGAGCGCCCGATGCGTCCGCTGATCGGCGCCGGCACGGTGGTGAAGCGCCGATTGATCTGCGCGGTGGCGAGTGTCGCCTCGTTCTGTGCCACGGAGGCGCGCGCCTGATCCGCGGCGGCCACTGCGTTGTCGTAATCTTGCCGGCTGATCAGTTGACCATCGACCAGGGATTGATTGCGGCGCGCCAATGCATCGGCGGCCTTGAGGTTGGCGCGCGCGCTTTTCAGATTGGCTTGCGCCTGATCGACGGCCGCCTGATACAGGCTTGGGTCGATTTGATACAGCGGCTCGCCGGCACGCACCAGCTTGCCTTCCTGGAACAGCTGGCGCTGGATCAGGCCACCGACTTGCGGACGCACTTCAGAACTCTCGTAAGCCACCGCCCGGCCGTTGAACTCGTTGGTCAACGCGACGGAAGTCGGCTTGACGACGACATAGCCGACTTCCACGGCCTTGTCGCGCTTGGGCTGTTTGTCCGAAGTGCCGCAGCCGGCGATGCCGAGGCACAGGACGATCGCGGCAAGGATCTTGCGGCGGCTATTGTCGAAGGAAGCCAACGAACGGGTCTCCAAGGTTCACGGCGAGGCCGTGTTGACGCACTGCAACGAGGCTAGCAATGCCCGGCGGTCGTCACGCTGACACGAAAATGACAACCCTGTCAGGTGATCGCGGCAAGCCAGATGCGTACAAATCCGTTATCAGGGGATTCATCTTTCATTCCCTGAGGCCGTGCCGGTGACGCCATGGTTTCAGGACGCCCGGGCGGCGGCTTGGTACTCTGCGCATCCGGCGCGATGTCGGGCTTTCTAGGATAGCGTGAGTGAAAGAAGAGATGTCGCTGGCCATGGCCATGCCCGGGAAAATGGCGGTCGCGCGGGGTGCCCGATGATCGACGTCGGCGATGGCATCGTGCTCCGGCGCTGGCGGGCGGACGATCTCGACGCGCTGCTGCGGCATGCCGATGACGAACAGGTCTCGCGCGGCGTCAGCGACCGCTTTCCGTATCCGTATACCCGGGCCGACGGCGAGGCGTTCCTGGCGGGGCAGGTGGTCGATCTGAGCCAGCCGGTGTTCGCGATCGAGATCGACGGTGGCGCCTGCGGCGGCATCGGTGTAAGACCAGGCCAGGGCGAGCGCCGCATCGGCGCGGAATTCGGCTACTGGCTGGGGCGCGGCCTTTGGGGGCGCGGCTTGATGACGCGCATCGTCGGCGTGTTCGCGCCCTGGGCGATGCACGAACTGCAATTGCATCGCCTGCAGGCGACGGTGCTGGATTTCAACATCGGCTCCGCGCGCGTGCTGCTCAAGAACGGTTTCATCGAGGAGGGCACGCAACGCTGCGCCGTGCTCAAGCGCGGATGCCTGCACGATCTGCGCACTTTCGCCAAGACGCGGAAGGATCTTGCCGATGCGCCGTGACCCGCCACCATCCGCCGCATTGCGAGGGCAGCGCGATGCCGAATTGCGCATTTATGGCCTGAATGCCGTGCAGGCCGTGTTCGCGCGCCGTCCGCAGGCGATTCGCAAGCTGTATCTGCTCGAAGCACGCATCCCGCAGCTACAGCGGTTGCTGCAATGGTGCGTGGCGCATCGCGTCGGGTATCGCGTGGTGGAAGAGGACGATCTGCGCAAGCTGGCGGCCAGTTCGCATCATGAAGGCGTGGTCGCCGAGGTCCTGCGCGAGGAGCCGGGTGCGCTGGGCCCGTGGTTGCGTGATCTGCCGGCGGGGCCGCAGTGTGCGTTGTGGCTGGATGGTGTCGGCAATCCGCACAACCTCGGCGCCATCCTGCGTTCCGCGGCGCATTTCGGTGTCGGTGCATTGCTGCTGCCGAGGGATTCGACACTGGCCTTGTCCGGTGCCGCGGCACGCGTCGCCGAAGGCGGCGCGGAAGCGGTGCCGCTGGTGCGCCTGGGCAATGCCGTGAACGCGATCGGGCAGTTGCGAGGCGCGGGATTCACGCTGGCCGCCACCGTCGTGCGCGGCGGTGATGATCTGTTCGCGGCCACGTTGCCGGAGCGGCTGGTGTACGTGCTTGGCGCGGAGGGCGAGGGCATGGATATCGCGCTCGCGGAGGCTTGTGATCTGCGTCTGTCGATTCCGGGGACCGGAGCGGTCGAGAGTCTCAATGTCGCTGCCGCGACGGCGGTTCTGCTTGCCGCTTGGGCGGGAAAGCATTCGTAGACGCCTTGGGTATCCGTTTGAGTCGAAAATGCTCTAATTCGTCCTCATGAATGATCTGTCGCCGACATCCTCCACGCGCGCGTCCTTGGCGACCCCGATCATTTGGGGGCTGACCGCGCTTTATGTCGTGGTCGCCATCATCGTGATGTGGTACGCGCCGCGCGTGCCTTACGCCGATGGTTGGCGTTTCCTCGGACATTTCCTCACGACGCCATTTCCGAGCAATGTCTTCGCTCCGGACAACGGCCATCACGAGATTATCCCGAACGCGGTGCGCGTGGCGGAATTGCAATTCTTCCACGCCGGACAGTGGTTGCAGGTCTGCATCGGCATCGTATTCGCGCTGGCGACGGCGGTGCTTGCGTGGCGCACGCTGCGTTCCTTGTCGACGCCAGCACAACGAGCGGCGGCAATGCTGTTCGCCGTGCTCGGCTTGTTCTGGCTGGGCAACGTGCGCGCGCTCGGGCATGCGAACGAGAGCGTGCATGCGTATGCGGTGACCTTGTGCCTGGCGATCGGTCTTGGCCTGTTGTCGCGACAGGATGAGGCCGGGATTGGACTCAAGGAAGCCATCGTCGCATCGCTTTGCGGTTTGGTCGCGGCGTTTTCCTTCGGCAGCGGAATCGCCAGCTTCGCGGCGTTCTTCATCGTGGCCGGATTGCGTCGCGCGCCGGCGAAGACGCATGTCGTATTGGCTTGCGGGTTGTTGGTCACGCTGGCGCTGCTGCATCTGAGCGGTGGAAATGATGCGTCTACGTTACGCCTCGCGCTGGGAGCGCAAGCAGATCGACTGCTGCGCTGGCTCGCGGGCCCCGCCGTTTACGTGGCATGGCCCGTGCTCGATCCGGCGCTGGCCTCGCAATTGCCGATCGCACCCGTTCGCAAGTTCACCGAATCCTTCGCCCAGGGTTATCAGGCATCGTTCGGTCCGGTCATGCTCGCACGCTGGCCGCACGTGCTGCTGGCCGTGTTCGGGCTGGCCTGGTTGGCGTTGAGCACGCTGCGCGCGCGCTTTGCGCCGTTGCCGGCGGCATTGTTCGGCGTCGGGTTGGCTTGGTTCGCGGTTGCCGTCGGCGCGATGATCGTGTTGGTGCGGTTGAACTATTTTCTCGACCATCCCGATCAGCTGCTGGCACCACGCTACGTGGTGTGGTCGAGCCTGTTCTGGAGCGGCCTGGGCATCGCCACGGTTGCCTACATGCGTCCCGTGAGAGCCGCGGTATTGGCGATGCTGTGCGCGATCGTCCTGCTGCCGAGCGAGGTATGGATGGCGAAGCTCGGCGCGGGCATGTGGCGCGTCGCAGATCAGACCGCGGTGGCGGCGGTGGTCGGCGTGCTCGATCCGGAACTGGCGACCGGCGAAACCGTGCCCGACGAACTGGTGCAAGCCTTGCCCGCGATCAGGACGGCGCGCACGGCGGTGTTTGCGTGGCCGGAAACGCAATGGCTTGGTCGCGCGCCCGCAGCGGATGCGTTGCGGCTGCAAAACGTACACGAGATGCGAGTCGATGGCGTGAGCAATCGCCTCGGCACGCCCGGACGTCGCGTGCGCTTCAATATCGATGATGCTTCCGCGCAACGGTTGCTCTTGATCGATGCCGACGGCATCGCGCGGGGCATCGCGATCCGCGATACCGCAACGGAGACAGGTTGGATTGGCTGGATGCAACAGGGTCGCGCGGGCGCGCCACGCGTAGCGGCGCTCATTCGCCAAGACTAACCAGACAAATGCGCGTCATCCCGGCGAAACCGGGGATGACGCGCGGCAGCTTCGGAGGTGTTTATTCCTCCGGCGGCGTTACCTTCTTCGCTTCGCTGCCGAAATCCCCATCCGCCGAAGCGGCGAGATACGCGAATACGGCATACGCGGCGACATTCTGCGCGAGCGCCTTCGGATCGATCTTGTCGAGCGTGTCGTCCGGCGTGTGGTGGTAGTCGAAGTAATCGGTGCCGTCCTGCGCCAGCCGCGCCCAGGCCAGGCCTTGTGCCGCGAACGGGCTGATGTCCGGGCCCGGGCCGCCCTTGCCGGGCGTGTGCGCGATGCCGAGCGGTGCCAGTGCTTCGGCGATCTGCTGGTCCGCGGCTTGCGCGTACGCGGGCGCGGAGCTCGAGTAGGCGTAGATGCGACCCGCGCCGAAGTCGCTTTCGGCGGCGAGCTGATGCTTCTTGACGTCCTTTGCGTGTTCCTGCGCGTAGGCCTTGCCGCCGTACAGCCCTTGTTCCTCGTTGGCGAAGGCGACCACGCGGATCGTGCGCGCGGGACGCTGCTTGCTGTCGCCGATCAGCTTGGCGGCCGCCATGGTCAATCCGACGCCGGCGCCGTCGTCGATCGCCCCGGTGCCGAGATCCCAGGAATCCAGATGCCCGCCGATCAGCACGACTTCATCGGGCTTGCTGGTGCCACGCATCTCGCCGATCACGTTGTAGGACGTGGCCTGGCCATCCCATCCGCAATCCAGCGCGAAGCGCACGCGAACGGAACCACGCTCCAGCAGCCGCGCGAGCTGGTCGGCGTCGGGCGCGGCCAGCGCAGCGGAAGGCACAGGCGTCAGACCGTCATCGAAACGGGTGATACCGGTGTGCGGACTGCGATGCGAATCGGTGCCGGCCGAGCGCATCAGATAACCGATCGCGCCGGCGCGGATCGCCGCCGACGGACCACGGCTGCGGATGCCGCCACCGGGACCGTAGCCGGCGCCATCCTTCGCGCGCGGCATGCGGAAATCGACGAAGGCGATCTTGCCGGCGAGCGAGCCCGCGGGCGCCGCTTCCAGCGCCGCGAGATCGGCGAAGCGGACGATCTCGCCTTCGGCCGTGCCGCCGGGGCTGCCGCCGAGCGCGGTCAGCGCCAATGATTGGCGGGCGGTGCCGAGCACTTCGCCATGTTCGCTGCGACGCTCCCATTTCGGAAACGTCACCGGTTCCTTCCATACCTTGTCGAATCCAAGCTCGCGGAACTTCGCTTCCGCCCATTGCACGGCGCGCGCATCCGCTTCGCTGCCGGCCAGGCGCGGGCCGACTTCCGTCGTCAGCGATTCGGTGATGCGGAAACCGAGGTCGCTCGCGAGCGCGCGTTCGCGCAACTCGGATGCGGCCTTGAGGGCGGCGTCGGGAATGCGCGTCTCGCGCGATGCGGCCATCGATGCGCCGGTGAACGACAGGAGCGAAACGGCGAACAGCATTGCCGTCGGCGCGAGGCGGAGCGATGCGCGCATGCGATGTCCTCGGACGAAAGGAAACCGCGAGCTTAGCAACCCGCGACGCCGGTGCTATCTGTCGCAAGTCATGTGCGACTTGAGCGTTTCTCTCGTCAGGTTATCGTTTGGATTGAATCGAGTGGCGGAGCGGCTTCGAAACCGATGTGCGTCAGCTGCCGTTCGTCGGGATGGCGTTTTCGCTGAGGCTGTAGATGTAGGCGTCCACGATCGAGCCGTCGTCCAGTTTCGCCCGGGTCATGACGCGCTCGTAGCCTTCGCCCTCGAACTCGTCGAGGCGTGTCCAATGCTCGGCCAGGACATCCGAGCTGAAGACAAAGCCCTCGACCGGGCCGCCATGCTCGTCCAGAACGATGCCGGGATAACCGATCGCCGCGCCCCAGCCTTCCTGGAACAGTGTGCCGGTCACCGTCGCCGGTTGCCATTGTCCTGGGACGTTCGACAGGATGTGTTCGTTGGGTTGCCCCGGAGCGAGCGTTCCGTAAACGAAAAGTCGGGAAGTCATCGTGTTTTTTAACTGTTGCCAGGCCACGAGCTTAGCAAGTGGCGGCGATGCTCCGACTTGTCGTGAGTCATGCCGGCGTTGAGCGTTTCTCGTCGCTGCCTATCGCCGTTTTTAAGGCTGTGGATGATGAGGTGCCGGACGTCGACACCGCCAGGATCCGCATCGAGAATCCTGGCGGTGTCGTTCGCGCTGTCAGGCAAGAGATCCGAGACTTCGCTGCCCGGCAAAGCGCAGGCGCGAATTACTTCTTCAGCGAATCGCGAATCTCGCGCAGCAGCACGATGTCTTCCGGCGTCGCCGCGGGCGCTGCTTCTGCGGGCTTGCGCAGGCGGTTGTAGGCCTTGAGGAAGAGGAAGATCACGAATGCGATCAGGATGAAATCGATGATGGTCTGCAGGAAGACGCCGTACTTGATCGCCACCTCGGCCGCGATTTCCTTGCCGGCGGCATCGAGTTGCGCCGGTTTGAGCACCTGTTTCCAGTCGGTGACGCTGACGCCGCCGCTGAGGTAGCCGATCACCGGCATCACCACGCCATCGACCATCGAGGTCACGATCTTGCCGAAGGCAGCACCGATCACCACGCCGACCGCCAGGTCGACGACGTTGCCGCGCGCGATGAATTCCTTGAACTCGCTGATCATGCCCATGATTTCACCCTCGCAATCGCCTGTGGAGACGATAGCTTACACAGCGGAGGGATCGCTTACACGGCAGGCGGCAGGATGCGGCAGTTCAGCTCGATGAGGTCGTCGAGGCGGCCGATGCAGACATCGCCAGCCTCCAGCGCCGCCACGCCTGCGGGCGTTCCCATGAAGATCAGATCCCCGGCGCGCAAGGCATAGAGCTTGGACAGCTCGTGCAGGATGTCCGGGACGTCCCAGATCATCTGATCGAGCCGCGATTGCTGGCGCAGCGTGCCGTTGACATGCAGCGACAGCGTGCGTGATGCCAGATCGCCGATCTGGGCGGCGGGCACCAGCTCGCTCATCGGCGCGGACTGGTCGAAGCCCTTGGCCGTATCCCAGGGCAGGCCGTTCGCTTTCGCCGCGGCTTGCAGATCGCGGCGGGTCAGGTCGAGACCGACGCCGTAGCCGAACACGAGCGCCTGCGCGTCCTCGACGGCGAGCATGCCCGCGGGGGCGTCGTGGCCGAGCGCGACCACCAGCTCGATCTCGTGGTGCAGGTTCTGTGTGCCGGGCGGATAGGCGGCCGTGCCATCCAGCGCGAGCGCATCGGTGGGTTTCGAGAAGAACACCGGTGATCCGCGATCGCTTTTCGCGGCCGGAGCTTCGGCGCCCATTTCCTTGGCGTGATCGGCGAAATTGCGGCCGACGCAATAGATGCGACGCACGGGAAACGTGGCGCCGCCACGGACCGGAACGCGCGTCAGCGCAGGCGCGGGGATGACGTCAGTCATTGGGTCGGATGCGGGAGAGGTGTTGCGTTTTCAGCGCAGCAGCGGCTGATTGGTCTTCGGGACGACGCGATATTCGCCGTCGACCACGCGCTTGCGCGTCGCCACGGGTTTGCCGCGCTGGCCGAGCAGGCGCAGCAGCAGTCCGCCGATCAACATCGCCGCGCCGACGAACACGCCGATCACAAGCAGCACCAGCAGCAGGGCCACGCCGAGCAGGCCGAATGCGACGCGCAGCAGCGTGTGGCGCGGCTTGCGCGGTGCGAAAAGTGCGGCAAGGCCAAGGGTGAGGCGGGTTTTCACGTTACGGAGCATGGTCTGGAACGAATGTGCGGACATCGACGTGACACAATGATGTGGTTCGAACTTCAAACGACAAGTATCGGGCGCGGCATGAACGAAGATGTAAGAAGTTCGTTAATGGGAACGGCAACCCCCTCATCCGAGCCTTCGCGACGGCTGATCGCCCTGCCGGAGCTGCAGGATGGCGGCTTCGCCGAGGTCGAGGCGGTGATCGACGGCGACGCCGAATCCCTGATCCTCCATCGCGATGGCGACCACGTGCGCGCCTGGCTCAACGTCTGCCCGCATGCCGGGCGCCGGCTTGATTGGGCGCCGGGGCAGTTTCTGAAAACGAAGGAAGGCTTGTTGGTCTGCGCCGCGCATGGTGCCAGCTTCGAGCTGGTCAATGGCGACTGCGTGGCTGGGCCGTGTCGGGGGGAGAGTTTGCGTGCGGTGGCTGTGCGGGTGAGGGATGGGCAGGTGTTTTTGGAGCAGGTTTAGCGCTTGCTGGTTGGGGTGGGGTTTAAAATCAAAAGCGTTTCGTCCGCTACGCGGCCGAGTTCATTTCTTTTGATAAGCGTCACTGCACGCGCAGGAGCGCGTGCGAACGGCGAAGCCGGCCCCGAAGGGGTGAGCGGCATTGATGGCTAGAATCAAAGAAACGAACCAACGAAAAACGCTTTCCCCGACGAAGCAATCCCAGGGTTTAATTGCTATCAGGATTTTTCGACTAGCCATCCTGGCTCGGTCGAAAAACGGCGCACAGCCCGGTGCCCTCGGACCAATGGTCCTCGACACCACCGGGTCTCCGGCTGGTGAGGGCGTTCAAGCATCTTTAGAAGCGGAAGGCGAGGCAAAGCCGAGCAAAGCTCTTGCTCTGGCTGCTAAGAATCTTTGCGAGCCGAGATATGCCTAGACCCGAAGGGCGGCGGGCATGGATGCCCGCCGTTTTCCGACCGAGCCATGGATGGCGAGTCGGAAAATCCTGGGGCACTTCCCGCGTTGGGATTGCTGTGTCGAGAAAAGCGTTTTTCTTTGGTTCGTTTCTTTGATTCGCGCCATCCATGCCGCTCACCCCTTCGGGGCCGGCTTCGCCGTTCGCACGCGCTCCTGCGCGTGCAGTGACGCTTACCAAAAGAAATGAACTCGGCCGCGCAGCGGACGAAACGCTTTTGATCTTTCAACAGCAACAGCAAAGGCAAAAGCCAAATGGATCCCAGCTTTCGCTGGGATGACGGGAAAGAGGCGAAACCCGTCGCATCAGAACGATGGACGCGCTCAGAACAACAGATTGACCATCAACACCACGATCAACGTATAGATCAGCGACAACGGCCCCCCAATCCGCCACAT
Source organism: Luteimonas panaciterrae (assembly GCF_020511115.1). Lineage (GTDB taxonomy): Bacteria > Pseudomonadota > Gammaproteobacteria > Xanthomonadales > Xanthomonadaceae > Luteimonas > Luteimonas panaciterrae. The sequence goes on along the minus strand of NZ_JAJAVH010000007.1, from coordinate 392,585 downwards.
CTCCTTCGCCGTGTAATCGGCAGGCCCCGTGATCATCGAGATCACCGGATTCGACGCGGTCATGAAATTGTTGGACGCCGATAGCGCGACGATCAGCGCGAAGCCGGTCGGATTGCCGCCCGCCGCCAGCGCCAGGTTGATCGCCAGCGGCACCATCACGATGGTCGCGCCGACGTGGCTGATCACCAGCGAGAAGGCTGTCGTCAGCAGCGCGACGGCGATTTCCAGCAGCCAGACCGGGACGCCCGCGGGCAGCTGCTCGATGGTGTGTCCGGCGATCCAGGCCGCGGCGCCGCTGGAATCCATCGCCCAGCCGAGCGGGATCAGGCAGGCCATCAGGAACACGGTCTTCCAGTTGATCGCGCCGTAGGCCTCGTCCATCTTCAGCACGCCGGTGATCAGCATGCCGGCTACGCCCGCCATCAGCGCGATCGAGGTCGGAATCCTCGACGACAATGCGATCAGCATGGTGATCGCGAAGATCGTCATCGCGATCTTGAACTTGTGCGGGCGCTGTTCGCCCTTCGGATAGTCGGTGACGGTGACGAAGTCGCGGCTGGCCGCGGTCTGCGCGAGGTCCTGCCAGATGCTGTGTAGCACCAGCATGTCGCCGGCGCGCAGCGGCACGGTGCGCACGTTCTCGCGCAGCACTTCCTTGTCGCGGTTGATGGCGAGCAGGCTGATGCCGTGCTTCTTGCGCAGTTCCAGCTGCGCGGACGTCTTACCGATGAAGCTCGAGGTCGGCGGCACCACGGCTTCGGAGATGCCGGCGCGGCTGGGATTGAACAGGTCGCCGAATTCGCGCAGGCGCGCGGACAGGCGCAGGAAGTTGTTCTGCGCGAAATCCGCCACCTTCGGTCGCGGGCCCATCGCGCCGAGCACGCTGCCGACCCAGATGCGCGCATCGCCCGGCGGCGCGAGGCGTGATTCGTTGCCGGTCTTCAGCGCCAGCAGCAGCGGCGCGCCGTGCAGGGCTTCGGCTTCGCCGAGCGACATGCCCACCAGCGGGCTGTCGGCACCGACGGTCAGTTCGAACACGTCGCCTTCGATGCCGTAGGCCTGCGAGAAGTAGCTCTGCGTGCGCGCGGGCGTCACGCCCTTGTCGATGTCGCCGCGCAGTTCCTTGTCGCCGAAGAAGTGGAAATAGGCTAGGCCGGCCAGCAGCAGCGCCAGGCCGATCGGCGCCGGCGCGAACATGTGCAGCGGTTCGAGCGTGGCGACGCCGGAGGGCAAGTTGGCGTTGGCGGCGACGAGCAGGTCGTTGAGCAGAATGAGCGGCGAGTTACCCACCATTGTCAGCGCGCCACCCATTACGATCGCGGCCGCGATCGGCAGCAGCAGCCGTGACAATGCCACGCCCGTGCGCGATGAGATGCGCGAGGCCACGGGCAGGTACAACGCCATCACCGAGGGGTTCTGCATCATCGAGGAGTTGAGGCCGGCGATGAAGGAGGTGAGCAGCAGCAGCCGCTGCTCGACACCGCGCGCGCGCCGCAGCAGCCAGGCGGCGAGGCGGTTGAGCGCGCCGGTGCGGTCGAGGCCGGTGCCGAGAATCATCGTGGCGATGACGCTGATGACCGCGTTACTCGAGAAGCCGTTGAACAGGTCTTCCGGCGCCACCAGTCCGGTGAGGCCGAGCAGCACCAGCACCACCAGCGCGACGAGGTCGGCGCGCACGCGTTCGAACAGGAACAGCAGCATCGTCAGGCCGACCAGACCGAGCACGATCTCCATGTCGGTGGTCAGGGCGAGGGTGCTGTCCATTTCCGGTCTATCTGCCGATCAAGCGCGTTCGGCGCGGTCGTAGAGCAGATCCCACACCCCGTGACCGAGGCGCTGGCCGCGCGTTTCGAAATGCGTTTGCGGACGCCAGTCGGGACGCGGCACCGCGCCACGCGCGCCGGCGCGATTGCGCAACCCCCGGGTGGCATCGAGCACGTCCCACATCTGCTCCGCATAGTCCTGCCAATCGGTGGCCAGGTGCAAGCGGCCGTCGAGGGCGAGCTTGCGCACCAGCAGCTGCGCGAACTCCGGCTGCACCAGGCGGCGCTTGTTGTGGCGCTTCTTGTGCCAGGGATCGGGGAAGTAGATGCGGATCTCGTCGAGGCTGCCGTCGGCGATCTCGTGCGACAGCACCTCGACGGCGTCGTAGTGATAGACGCGGACGTGATCGCTGCCGTCCTCGGCGAGCGCGTTGAGCAGGCGGCCGACGCCCGGCGCGTGGACCTCGATCCCGATGTAATCGCGATCGTGGTCACGCGATGCGGCATAGCGCAGGGCTTCGCCGTTGCCGAAGCCGATTTCCAGCACGCGTTTGGCATGGCGGCCAAAGGCGGCGTCGTAGTCGCGCGGCTCGCCTAGGTAATCGAGCCCGAAGCGCGGCCACAGCAGATCGAAGGCGCGCTGCTGCGCGGGTGTGAAGCGGCCTTGGCGCAGCACGAAGCTACGGATACGGCGATGTCCGCCTTCTTCGGGGGTGTAAGGCTTGGCTGGTGTCTTGTCCAAGGATGAAGCTTTTATTCCTGTGTTGTTCTTTTGCATCCGCCCTCCTGGCGCGACAATACGGGCTCCGGATGCACCGGCCCGGCCATCCCGGACCGGGCGTTCGGACATGCAGCTGATGCCGATAGGGCATCGGCTAAGCGCATGTCTTCACCCAATCAGGCCGTCCACGGGCGAGGACGCACTGGCGAAGCGTTTGCGCGGGATGCGGCCGGCGAGGAAGGCGTCGCGTCCGGCCTGCACCGCCAGCTTCATCGCGCGCGCCATGCGGATCGGGTCGCGCGCGCCCGCGATCGCGGTGTTCATCAGCACGCCGTCGCAGCCGAGTTCCATCGCGATCGCGGCATCCGAAGCGGTGCCGACGCCGGCATCGACCAGGATCGGCACCTTGGCGTTCTCGACGATCTCGAGCAGGTTGTAGCGGTTCTGGATGCCAAGACCGGAACCGATCGGCGCGGCCAGGGGCATCACCGCGACGCAGCCGATCTCTTCCAGGCGCTTGGCCAGGATCGGGTCGTCACTGGTGTAGACCATCACGTCGAAGCCGTCGGCGACGAGCTGTTCGGCGGCCTTCAGCGTCTGCACCACGTCCGGGAACAGCGTCTTCTGGTCGCCCAGCACTTCGAGCTTCACCAGATTGCGGCCATCGAGCAGCTCGCGCGCGAGGCGGCAGGTGCGCACCGCATCCTCGGCGGTGTAGCAGCCGGCGGTGTTGGGCAGGATCGTGTAGCGGTCGGGCGGCAGCGCGTCGAGCAGGTTCGGCTCACCGGGCGTCTGGCCGATGTTCGTGCGGCGGATGGCGACCGTGACGATCTCGGCGCCAGCGGCCTCGGTGGCCGCGCGGGTTTCCTCGAGATCCTTGAACTTGCCGGTGCCGGTCAGCAGGCGGGATGCGTAGGGCTTGCCCGCGATGACGAGCGGGTCCAGAACGGAGGCGGGATTCATCCCCGAATTATGTCGCATCGACGCCGCCTTGTGGTCGGAAAACCTCGCCATTTCGGGGGTTACGCGATACGGGGACGGATCGTCCGGGCCGATCGCGTGAGCGACTGGCCGGGGCGCGCGGCACGAATTCATTGCGGTGTTTGTGCCGATGAAAACGGCCAAGAAGGCGGTTTTCAGAGATCCCTGCGTGTGTACGCGGCGTCGAGCGCGCGTGACCGTCTCGTGTCACGAAGGTTTAAGCATTGTCGATCACGATGCGGCGGTGCCCCTCGCACAGCCCCCGTTCATCTCTTGGACCTCCGCATGCCCCGCAAGCCACGCACTCTCCGCGGCGCGATTCGTCTCGCGCTTTCGTTGACGGTCGCCGCCAGCCCCTTCGCCCAGGCCCAGCAGGCCGCAGATGCCGCCCCCGCCACGCCCGCCGCGTCGCAGGACCGGGCGGTGGATCTGGACAAGATCGTCGTCACCGGCCGTTCCGGAACCCGGGAACGCAGCAAGGCCGAGAGCAGCTATTCGATCACCCGCATCGAGGAAGACCGCCTGCGCCTGCAGGCGCCGACCTCGGTGACCGAAGCCATGAAATCGGTGCCCGGCTTCTGGGTGGAAGCTTCCGGCGGCGAGGCCAGCGGCAACATCCGCGCACGCGGCATTCCCGTCGACGGCTACGGCTCGGTGAACATCCTCGAGGATGGCGTGCCGGTGCAGCACGATCCCGCACTGGGCTTCCTCAACGGCGACCAGGCCTTCCGTCTCGACGAGACCATCGAGCGCATCGAAGTGGTGCGCGGCGGTCCTTCGTCGGTGTTCTATTCCAACGCGCCGGCCGGCGCGATCAACTTCGTGCCGCGCGTGGTCGGCGACCAGGCCGAAGGCACGTTCAAAATGACGGTTGGCGACTACGGACTGGCGCGCTACGACGCCTTCTTCGGCACGCCGCTGGGCAACAGCGGCTGGAAGCTCGGCGTCGGCGGTTTCTTCCGCAGTGACGACGGCATCCGCGATCCCGGTTTCCAGGCCAATCATGGCGGCCAGTACCGCATCAACCTGAGCCGTGATTTCGAGCGTGGTCGTTTCAGCGTCGACTACAAGCACATGAACGACAACGTCGCGCTGTTCCTCGGCATCCCGATGCGCACGTATGCCGATGGCGAGATTCGCGCGGTACCCGGTTTCGACGGTAACTACGGCACGATGGCCGGGCCGGAAACGCAGCGTATCCGCATGCTGCAGGGCGACGGCAGCTGGTACGACTTCGACAACAGCCGCGGCACGGAAGTGAAGCGTGATCAGTTCACCCTCAAGCTGGACTACGAGCTCGGCGCGGGCTGGAAGCTCGCCGAGGCGCTGCGCTACAACGACACCGAGACCCAGCGCAACGGCATGTTCCCGCTGCAGCTGTGGAGCCAGTCCAAGTTCTTCGCGCAATTGCCGGCGAACGCCTTGGGCCGGTTCCCCGGCGCCACCGGATGGCAGCTGCGTTACGCCAACGATCCGACGCAGGTGTTCGATCCCGTCAACCAGAACGGCAATGGTCTGCTTTCCGTCGGCGGTCTGCGCGGCCTGACGATTCCGGTGAAGGAGTTGATCAACGATACCCGGATCATGCGCAGCTTCGACTTCGGCGAGCAGAGCCACGATGTGACTTTCGGCTACTACTACGCGCGCATCGATGAGGATTTCGACCGTTATTCCTCCAACGTGCTGACCGACGTGCGCGACAACGCGCGGCTGCTCGATCTGGTGGCCGTGGATGCCAACGGCAATCCGGTCGGCACCGCGACCGATCACGGCATCTATCGCTACGGCTACGAGTGGGAAAACGCCAGCGGCCGTTCCACCACGCATGCGTTCTATGTGTCGGACGAATGGCAGGTCAACGAGAAGCTGCGCATCGATGCCGGCGTGCGCTGGGAGAAGGTGAGCACCGAGGGTTGGACGGAAGTGCGTGCCAAGCCGGTGGTAGATCTCGGCACCTTCGCGACGTCGAGCATCCTGGCCGGCTCCGGGCGCTATGCGACTTACGACGAGAGCTTCGACAAGCTCGGATGGACGATCGGCGCCAACTGGCAGTTCAACGAAAACTCCGGTGTGTTCGCGCGCTGGACCTCGGCGTTCCGCCTGCCCAACCTGTCGACCTATATCACGCGTTATTCGAGCTGCGATCCCAACGATGTGGAAGGCTGCATCAGCAGGGACAAGAGCAATCCGAACACCCGTCCGATCATCCAGACGATGGATCTGGGCGAGGTGGGTTACAAGTTCAGCAACCAATACTTCGATCTGTTCGCCACCGCGTTCTACACCAAGTACGACAACGTCGGCTTCAGCAACGCCAAGTTCGATCTCAACAACACGCTGGTGCAGGAGCAGGGCTATGCCAGCACTCGTACCTTCGGCCTGGAGCTGGAGGCGAACTGGTATCCGGTGCAGTGGTTCGATATGCAGCTCACCGCCACCGTGCAGGACCCGCAGTACCGGAATCTACGCTACTACGAAAGCGTGGGCGGCGGTGCGCTGGTGCTGCGTGACTACGTCGGTAATCAGTTGATCCGCGTTCCCAAGAACAGCTTCCGGGTCGTTCCCGGCGTGAATCTGTTCGATGACAGGCTGCGCCTGCAAGTCGCCTACGAGTACGAGGGCGAGCGCTTCGTGGATACGGCGAACTCGGTGCGATTGCCGTCATATGACGTGATCAATGCCAGCGCGCGCTGGCAGGTGACGCCAGAGTTGTCGTTGTTCCTCTACGCCGACAACCTCGACAACTCGCTGGGCCTGACCGAAGGCAATCCGCGCGCCGGTGAGCTGCAGAGTGCTGATGCCGGCGCCAACACCTTCCTGGCGCGGCCGCTGCTGGGGCGGTCGTATCGTTTCGCGGTGATGTACAAGTTCTGACCGTGGGCGTGCATCGGCAGACACGCATGGTGGTTCGCATCGCCGGATGGCTGCTCACGCTGACCCCGTGGGCGGCCATCGCGTGCGATCTGGAGGCGGCACGCCCGCCGCGCAGTGGCCCGTGCGCGGCATCGGTGCTCGACAATCGTCTGCGCATGAACGACGTGCAGGTGATCGGCACACACAATAGCTACAAGCTGCCGTTGCCGGCGGACGAGCTGGCGGCGCATCGCAAGGTGGACCGTGTCGGCGCCGAATCGATCGACTACGGCCATCGCCCGTTGGCCGAGCAGCTCGATGCGGGCTTGCGTAGCTTCGAACTCGATGTGTACTACGATCCGGAAGGTGGCCGTTACCTGCATCCGCCGGGTGCGCATCGACGCGGTTATCCGAAACCGCCGTGGCCGGCCGCGCAGCTCGAACAGATGCGGCGTCCCGGTTTCAAGACGATGCATCTGTCGGATATCGATTTCCGCAGTAGCTGCGTCACCTTCCGCGTCTGTCTGACGATCGTGCGCGATTGGTCGCGCGCGCATCCGCGGCACGTGCCGATCCTGATCCTGATCAATGCCAAGGACAGCAAGGCTGGGGCAGGTGCCGTGCAGCCATTGCCGTTCGATGCGAAAGCCTTCGATGCATTGGATGCCGAGATACGGGAAGTCCTTCCGCAGCGCCAGCTGATCGTGCCCGATCAGGTGCAGGGTGATTTCCAGACTCTGCGCGAGGCGGTGCTGGCGAATCGCTGGCCGACCTTGGCACAGGCGCGCGGCAAGATCTTCTTTGCGCTGGACGAGGAAGCGAGGAAAGTCGCGCTATACCGCGGCGATCGCCGTTCTCTGGAGGGCAGGGTGATGTTCGTCAACACAGACGAGTCATCGCCGGCCGCTGCCTATCTGACGTTGAACGATCCGCTGGCGCAGCGCGAGCGCATCGCGCGCGCGGTGGCTGATGGCTTCATCGTGCGTACGCGCGCGGATGCGGATACCGTCGAGGCGCGTCGACACGACACACGGCGGCGCAAGGCCGCCTTCGCCAGCGGTGCGCAGACGGTTTCCACCGATTACCCGCAACCAGACCCGCGCCGGGGCCGGTATCGGGTCGTATTTCCCGGGCAGGGGTTCGTTCGCTGCAATCCATCGCGCGATGCCTGCCGGTCGTCTGCAACGGAGCGAGCACCATGAATCCAATCGCCAAGATCTTCCTGTCCGTTGCCGCGCTGGTCGCGGTGTCGTTGTCGTGCATGGGGAAGGCGGGGGCGGCCGATGCAAAACCTGACCTGGTGTTGCGCGGCGAGATCACCGGCGCGGACCATCAACGCTATCGCACGGTTCCGTTCGAGGTGCCGGCGGGCACAGCGCGCATCACGGTGCAATTCGAATACGGCGGCAAGGAAGAGAAGACCACTATCGATCTCGGTCTGCTCGGACCGGATGGCTTCCGTGGTCAGGACGGTTTCCGCGGTTGGAGCGGTGGCAACAAGGCGATCTTCACCGTGTCGGCGACGGATGCCACGCCTTCGTATCTGCCAGGGCCGATCCGTCCCGGCAAATGGTCCTTGCTGCTCGGCATTCCGAACATCCGCAAGGAAACGCGGTCGGAATATTCGGCGCGCATCTGGTTGGGCCGCGAGGACACGCCATATTGGCAGCCGGAGATTGCCAATCCACCGTTGCGCGACGAGGCCGGCTGGTATCGCGGCGATCTGCACATGCACGATGCGCACAGCGACGGCAGTTGCCAGAGCCAGGCCGGCGCCAAGGTGCCGTGCCCGCTGTTCCTGACGGCGCAGGCGGCCGTGGCGCGCGGTCTCGATTTCGTGGCGATCACCGATCACAACACGACGTCGCAGGCCAACGCGATCCGCGAACTGCAGCTGTATTTCGATCGGCTGCTGCTGGTACCGGGGCGGGAGATCACCACCTTCAGTGGTCATGCCAATCTGATCGGAACGGTGGCGCCGCTCGATTTCCGTGTCGAGGGCGACATGCGCGATGGAGGCGGGCGCGACTGGAACGCATTGCTGCGCGATGCCGCGTCGCTGCACGGCATCGTGTCGATCAATCATCCGATCCGGCCTTCCGGTGAAATCTGCATGGGCTGCGGTTGGACCGCGCAGCCGCAGGCCGATCCGGGTTTGTTGCAGGCGGTGGAAGTCGTCAACGGCATGGATGCCGATACGCCGTATTCCGGGATTCCGTTCTGGGAAGCGCTGCTCAACGCCGGCCATCGGCTGACGGCGATCGGCGGCAGTGACAATCACAACGCGAGCCAGCTGGAGCCGAGCATCGGTGGCGGTCCGGTGGGAGTTCCGACGACGGTGGTGCGGGCGTCGGCGTTGTCGATGCCGGCGCTGCTTGATGGCTTGCGCGCCGGACACGTGTTCGTCGATGTGCAGGGGAGTCGCGATCGCCGGTTGGATTTCAGCGCGCGCAAGGGCGATGCGACGGCGCGGATGGGTGATGGGTTGTCGGCCGCGCCTGGGGAGGCGATCGAGTTCACGGTCCACACCGGCAACGTGGCGGGCGGTCGCGTGGAAGTGATCCAGGATGGGTGCGTGCTGACGCCGATCGCCGAGCCGGCGATCACGAGCGCCGATCAGGAATTCCGGTTCTCATGGAGCAGCGACGGCAAGCCGCACTGGGTGCGGGTGAATGTGCGTGGCGGTGATGGCAAGTTGTGGCTGCTGGGGAATCCGGTTTACGTCAATCCGGCGAAATAGACGAACAGCTGGGCCGATTCGGTATCTTCATCATACGTTTGCAAGGATGCGTCATTCCCGCGAAGGCGGGAATCCAAGGACGTTCGGCCCGATCATCGCAACCTTGACGAAAGTCCACTGATTCCCGCCTTCGCGGGAATGACATCTTCAGAGTCGCGCGAGAGTCGAGCGCGCCCTGGCTCACCCGCCCCCCAGGGCATGCACGATCTCGACACGATCACCCGGCCGAAGTTCGTACTCGCCATGCCGGCCGCGCGGCACGATTTCCCCGTTCACTTCGACCGCGACCCGGCGCTCGGCCAGGTGCTGGGCCTGCAGGAGCGCGGCGATGGTGGGGCTGTCGTCGGAGAGGGCGAAGGCGTCGCCATTGAGCAGGATGTTCATGCGCTTATTGTCGCCGCTCGCGGCGATGTCCGCACCCGGCGGGCGTCGGCCATGCCGCAACGCAGCGTGTATCCATGTTGCGGTGCATGAAACGATAATGGACTGTCATACGCCTGTCATTGAAGGCGTCGTCCGGATTCGAGGAGATCCCGTCCATGTCGTTGTTGTCTCGTCCCGCCCGTCGCGCGCTCGTCGCTGCACTTGCCCTGGCCACGGCGCCCGCGTTCGCCGGGGACCATCCCTATTCGCAGACGGTTTTCTTTGGCGACAGCCTCTCCGACTCCGGTTTCTTCCGCCCGTTGCTCGGCCCTTCCGGTCTGCTGCTGGGGCGCTTCACCACCAATCCGAATCTGGTGTGGTCGGAACTGGTGGCCCAGTACTACGGCAGCAGCCTCACGCCCAACGGGAACGGCCAGAACGGCAACAACTATGCCGCCGGCGGTGCGCGTGTGGGCGTGGACGTCAGCAGTCCGTTGGGCACGATCCCGTCGCTGACCACGCAGATGAACAATTACCTCGCCGCGCATGGCGGCAGGGCCGATCCCAAGGCGCTGTACACGGTGTGGGGTGGCGCCAACGATCTGTTCGCCGTGCAGGCCGATCCCGGCAATGCGTTGCAAATCATCAACGGTGCCGTCACCGCGCAGATCGGCATCGTCAACACCTTGCAGGCGGCCGGCGCGCGTTACGTGCTGGTGCCGAGCCTGCCCGACATCGGTCTGACGCCACGCGCGCGCAGCGGCGGCCCAGGCCTGATGGCGGCGGGCACGGCGCTCGCCAGCTTCTACAACAAGTCGCTGTACGACGGCCTCGCCAGCCAAGGGCTGCGCGTGATTCCGGTGGATACCTTCCACTTCCTGCAGGAAGCCGTCGCCAATCCGGGTTTGTACGGCCTGCGCAACGTCACCACGCCGGGCTGCGGCATGCAGCCGCCGCCGGCGAACGATTCCTCGCAGTTCTGCAATCCCGGTTCCTTCGTCGAACCCGACGTGCAGACCGCCTACCTGTTCGCCGACGGCGTGCATCCTACCGGCGGCGCGCATGCGATGCTCAGCCAGCTTGCGATCAGCATGCTCGAAGCGCCGCGCCAGATCGCCGTACTGCCGCGCTCGGCGGCGGCCACGGGCCGCGCTCGCGCCGACATCGTGGCGACGCATCTCGCCGAACGGCCGGAAGGCGACGGCATGCGCTGGTGGACCAGCCTGCGCGGCGATTCCCAGCGCGTGAACCACGGCGATGCCTACGACGGCACGATCCCGTCCCTGAGCGGCGGCGTCGACTGGATGCGCGGCAGCTGGGTGTACGGCGCGTTCGCCGGCTTCGGCAGCGGCAACGTGGATTTCGGCGAGCGTCGCGGCAGCTTCGATCAGAAGGACGCCACGCTCGGCGGATTCGTCGGCTGGTATGGCGAGAACGGTCTGTGGGTGAATGGTCAGCTGAGCTACACGCAGATCAAGTTCGACGTCGATCGCGAAGTCTGGCTCGGACCGGCCATGCGCCATCATCACGGACGTCCTGACGGCGAGAACATCACCGCCGCCATCAACGCCGGCTGGGAGCTCGGCAGTGAAGGCCCGGTGCGGCACGGACCGGTGCTCGGCCTGATCGCGCAGCGCATCGACATCGACGGTTTCCGCGAGAGCCTGCCCGAACTGTCGACGTCGCTGGCCTATCCCAGCCAGAGCTACGATTCGCTGATCGGCAGCGTCGGCTGGCAGGCGAGCTACACCGCCGAATCCGGTTTCACGCCATACGCCAAACTCACCTACGACCACGAATTCGAGAAGCCGGACGAAGAGGCCTTCGCGCGCTCGCAGTCGCTAGCCGGCACGCCGAACTACGCGGTGCCGGGACTGAGCAGCGATCGCGACTACGGCACGCTCACCATCGGCGCACGCGTTCCGTTCTTCGGTCTGGATGCCAACTTCGGCGGCAGCACGACCGTGGAACGCGGCAGCGATCACAACGCCAGTCTGTTCGCCACGCTCGGCAAGCGTTTCTGATCGAACGGCCCGCTGCGGCGCGGGCGAAAGCGGTTCGGGCCCGTCACCGGGCCCGCGATTGCCACGATGCATTCGGCGGGCATAGACTTGCCTCGACGCGGGTGTAGTTCAATGGTAGAACTGCAGCTTCCCAAGCTGCTAGCGTGGGTTCGATTCCCATCACCCGCTCCACCTCATCTTTGAATGCCTGCCAGTTTCTATCTGGCAGGCGTTTTCAGTGGCGAAACGAGATCCCCGGTGCGCCTTAGTGCCGGGCCACCGCCACCTCGCGCGCGACCGGATCGGGTGTCGCCACGGCCGGTGCGAGCGGGCGGTCCAGCCGCGCGAGGCTGGTGTCCAGCGACGTCATCGTGCCCAGTGCGATCGGAGTCGACGCGCGTTGGCACGCCGGGGAGGTGGGATCTCCCTGCACGGCGATGAGGTTGCCCTTGGTGCCGACCACCACCGTGTCGATCTGCGTCATCCGGCCTTCGTGCGCGGAGGAGGCCAGTGACGCGGCCATGCACGCGCGGTCGTAGTCGCTGTTCAGGCCTTTCACCGGGCCGAGCTTGTTGATCGCCGTCATCGCGTCGTTGAACAACTTCGGACGCTCCGGCGCCGCGAGCTGCGGCACGGCGGTCGGCTCGAGCCGGTGATCGGCGTCCTGCACGTAGGCGATGCGCTGGCCGAACTGTTCGTCGCCGCGCTTGGTGAAAGTGCCCAGCGGCACCCGCGTGGACTCCCAGTAGGGATGGGTCATCGCGCCGTCGCCATCGCGGCGGACGTGGTTGGACGGGAACAGTTCGCTGCGGTCGCCGGCGTCGTGGAAGCCCATGCGCGCGTACAGGCCGCCATCGGTGCTGGCGTACTTCAGCGTGTCCGGACCGGCCATGGACACGGTGCCGTTGCCGCCATTGCGCAGCGACGCGCCGACGGCCTCCACCAACAACTTGGTGCCCACGCCCGCGTCATGCGCGGGCTTGGCGTCGGTGCAGATCTTGTCGATCCGCGCGCCGGCGGTGGTGTCCAGTGTCATCCAGCCGACCGGTACGTTGTTCTTGTAGGCGACGTACTGCTCGGTGCCGGGCGTGTTGTCACCCGTGTCGAAATGCTTCTTGCGCGCGAGGGCGTTGCGCTCGTCGGTGTTGCCCATGCGCAGCTCGAATTTCTCGATCTCTGCAAGGAATGCAGTGCGGTCGTCGAACTTGCGCACTGTCACCGGCATATCCGCGGTGATGCCCTGCTCGGGGTTGGAGACGTCGCGCTTCCAGTTTTTCCAGTTCTCGGCTAGTTCGGCACGCTTGATGCGCTCCGACTCCTGCGCGCGTTTCTGCGAATCGAGCAAGGCATCGGACACCGTCTTGTCCAGCGCCGGACCGGGCGCCAGGGCGGGGCCGTTGCCGTTTTCCTTGTAGTGCGCCACCAGCGCGGTGGTGGTCTCCGGCACGTCCGTCTTCACCGCCAGGTCGCCGGTGGTGCTGGGGGTATAGCGCGCACGCAAGGCCGCGTCCTTGTCGGTGTGCGCGCGGGCGAGGGGGTTGGAGTCGTAGCGAATCACCTCATAGGTACCGCCCTCCAGATAGTCCCGGCCCGCCCACGTGCGTTTGATGGTGAACGCACCAATGACATCCTCCGGCGCGATGCGCGGTGCGGCGCGCTCGAGGCCGAACAGGTTGTCCCGGGCCATGGTCTGCTGCTCGACGCCCTGATCGCGGACCACGCGCGCCGCGAAGCGCGCCTGAATGTCGTGGGTGTCGAACAATACTTTCGGCGCGACGACGTAGACGCGCGTTTCCTCCGGCGCCTCTTTCTGGGCCGGGTCGAAATCCGCACGCGTGCGGTCCACCTTGATCGGGAACAGCGATGCGGCCTCCAGCGAACCCGACACGCAGACCCCGGTGCGCGGGTGGATGTCCTGTTTCATCAGGCGATAGACAATGCCCTGGCCGTCGCGCGGAGCGAAGCCGTCGCGGAAGATCTCGTCTGTCGGCCGGTCGTCCGAGCGGAAGAAAGTCGCGTCATTGACGCGCAGCAGATCCATTGGAACGGCGGTCAGCGCCTTGCTGCCACTGCCGACCCAGTCGTAGAACTGGGTGGCGTTGGCGGGCTGGCGTGCGACCTCCCACGCCGTCTGGTTGTTCTCGGGGTTGCTCTGGTTCTCGTATTCCTTGGGCATATCCAGTCTCCTTGGCGTGGTGCCTCGCGGTCGCGCGCGCATCACAGTGGGAAATTTGGCGAAGTGGCAACGATGGTGTTGGCCAGATGGAATCAGTTTGACCGGATGGACACGTTCAAAATCGTGACGCGTGTCCGCCAATCGTCATTTTGAGGTGCGCGGTGTGTGACTCCGCTCAATGTTGGCGGGCATACAAAGACCGGGTTGGAGAGTTCGGCGCCATCGCGCCTTCAGGTACCGCCCAGTCCGGATTTTCGTGGCGGGTTCCTCTCGTGGTTGAACCCTTCGCTTGGCCTTGCGCGACATTTCCGCGACATCCATGGCCGATCATCGACCAACACTCGAACCCGCGTCTGGCGTAGACGCCGTGCGGCGACATTCGCCAAGGAAGTAGCCTCAAATGAAGCAACGCCGGATCGTTCCGATCGGTGCAGTGATCCTGGTGATCGTAGTGGTGCTGATTTTCGACAAAGTCCGGGACGGTGGGGTGGCCCAGAAGAGGAAGATTGTGCAGGCCCCTGTGCTATCTGTCGTCATGACGCGCGCGCATGCGTCCACGCTGCCCATCCGCATTCCTGCGACAGGAAACATAGCGCCTTGGCAGGAAGCCAGCGTCGGGACCGAGGTGGAAGGTCTGCGCCTCACCGAGGTCAGAGTCAATGTGGGCGATGCGGTTCGGCAAGGCCAGGTGTTGGCGCTGTTCAAGTCGGACATGATGGCGGCCGATTTGGCCGAGGCTCAAGCCGCTGTCGCCCAGGCCGAGGCGCAGGCGATGGAGGCCGAGGTCAATGCGCAGCGCGCAAAACGATTGGATGGTTCGGGCGCGATGTCCGCCCAGCAAGTCGACGAATATGTGGTTGCAGCCAGGACGGCGCGGGCGAGACTCGATGCCGCGAAGGCAGTCGAACAGAGAAACCGTCTACGGCTGGCGCAGGCGCGCGTGCTCGCTCCGAGCGATGGAATCATCACGTCCCGCACCGCGACTGTCGGGGCGGTCATGCCCGGCGGGCAAGAGCTGTTTCGTCTCATCAAGGACGGTCGACTGGAATGGCGTGCCAATGTGGCCCCGTCGGATATTGCCCGGCTGGCACCCGGACAGGTTGCGCAGATCAGCATCCATGGCCAGCCGTCCCTCCAGGGCAAGCTGCGAATTGTGGCGCCGGCCATTGATACCCAGACGCATCATGGGCTGGTCTATGTGGATCTCCCGCCAAGCAGCACGGTCCGTGCAGGTGCCTTCGCGCGTGGCTTTTTCGAAGTAGGGCAGAGCCAGGCCCTGACCGTGCCACAGCAATCCGTATTGCTGAGGGATGGATTCAACTACGTCATGCGTCTTGATTCGAATTCGAAAGTCATGATGACGAAGGTCTCCATAGGCAGGAGGGTGGGCGATCGGATCGAGATCACCGGGGGGCTGAAGCAGTCCGAGGACATTGTCGAATCCGGTCTCGGTTTTCTGAGCGAAGGCGACCCTGTCAGGGTGGTACGCAAGGAGGTGGCCGCCAACCTCACAGTCCTGGGTTCGGCCAGGCGGGCCGAGGCTGTGCCATGAACCTCAATGTCTCCACCTGGTCGATTCACAACCCGATTGCAGTCATTCTGCTTTTCATCCTGTTGACCGTCGCTGGGATCGGTGGCTTTCTGGCGATGCAGATACAGAATTTTCCGGACATCGATTTTCCGATCATCACGGTGAGAGCGGAGTTGCCGGGCGCCTCCCCGCCGCAGATCGAAAGCGACGTCGCGCGAAAGATTGAAGATGCGCTGGCCAACATATCGAAGATCAAGCATATCAGCAGCACCCTGACGGACGGGACGGCAACCATCACGGCCGAGTTCCATCTCGAAAAACCGGTCCAGGAAGCCATGGACGATGTGCGCGATGCGTTATCGAGCACGCGCTCCGACTTGCCTTCTGAACTGCGGGATCCGGTCATCACCAAGATCACCTTGGCGAGCAGGCCGGTGATGACCTACACCGTTTCCTCGACCGGGCTGGATGACGAAGCGCTCTCCTGGTTCATAGACAGCGAAGTCCGCAAGCGTCTGTTGGCCGTGCCGGGGATAGACGCTGTATCGCGAACGGGTGGGGTGGACAGGGAGATCCGCGTCGAGCTCGATCCGGACCAGTTGCTGGCTCTCAACGCGACAGCGGCAGACATATCCAGGCAGATCCGCGAGCTACAACAAGAGGCTTCGGGCGGACGGGTGGAAATGGGTTGGGCGGAGCAATCGGTTCGCACCATCGCAACGGTCGAGACTGCGCAAGACATCGCGGACATGGATGTGTCGTTGAGCGACGGGCGCAGGATCCGCCTGGATCAGATCGCCGAGGTTTCGGATGCGGTTGCCGAGCCGAGATCCATGGCGCTTTTCAACGGGAAAGCGGCCATCGGGTTTGATGTCATGCGAGCACGAGGCGCGGGCGAGATCGATGTGGCGAGAGCGGCTCACGCAGCGATCGAAGAGCTCAAAAAATCTCACCCAGAAATCGAATTCAACGAGGCGGTCAACTCGGTTGAACCCATCGTCGAAAATTACCGTGGGTCGATGACGCTCTTGCTGGAGGGGGCGGCCTTGGCGGTGCTCGTGGTTTTCTTTTTCCTGCGCGATTGGCGCGCGACCGTGATCGCGGCAGTCGCATTGCCGCTCTCTGCCATTCCGGCATTCGCTGTCATGCATCTCATGGGCTTTACCCTCAATACGGTTTCGCTCCTGGCCTTGTCGCTGGTGATCGGTGTGCTGGTCGATGATGCGATCGTGGAAGTGGAAAACATCGAGCGGCATCTGTTGATGGGAAAGACGCCATTCCGCGCCGCGATCGAGGCGGCCGACGAAATCGGGCTGGCCGTGGTGGCCACGACTTTCACGCTGATCGCCGTGTTCCTGCCCACCGCCCTGATGGGGGGATTGGTGGGCAAGTACTTCGTGCAATTCGGCTGGACCGCGGCCGTGGCCGTGTTCTTCTCCCTCGTGGTCGCTCGCATTCTCACGCCCACGATGGCCGCGTATATGTTGAAAGCGCCAAAGAAGCATCTAAAAACCCCCGGGTGGATCGAGATCTATCTCCGATACGTGCAGGTATGCCTGGAACACCGCGCGCTTACGGTGAGCGTTGCCGCCCTGCTCATCCTCGGTGGGCTGGCCGTTGCGTCGAGTCTGCCGGGCGAATTCGTTCCCGCGGACGATGGCGATCAGACGCAGGTGACCCTGACGCTGCCGCCGGGTAGCCGACTGGCCCAGACGCAGTCGTTAGCTGAGGACGCGCGGCAGATGATGCTGCGAAATCCTCGCGTGGTCTCCGTCTACACCGCCATTGGCGGCAGTGCGAAGGCCTCCGGGCATGATGAATCCGCCGGAGCAGCCTCAAGCGTCGCCACCGCGCTGCTCACAGCGAACCTGGTGCCGCGCAGCGAGCGCGACGGATTGAGTAAGCAGGTCATTGAAGGTCAGCTCAGAAAGGAATTGGGGCTCTTGCCGGGGGCGCGCATCAGCGTGGGCGCAGGGGGAAGAGGCGAAGGCTATACCCTGGCATTGGCCTCCGAGGATGGACCGTTGCTCGTTCAGCACGCGATGCTGGTTGAACGCGAATTGAGAGCGCTCCCGGGCATCGGCTCGGTGATCTCTTCGACAAGTCTGGTGCGGCCCGAGCTGGTCGTGCGTCCCGACTTCGCGCGGGCCGCTGATCTGGGCGTTACGTCTGCCGCGATCGCCGAGACGCTCCGGGTCGCTACGTCGGGTGACTACAGTCAAGCTCTTGCCAAGCTCAACCTGAGCGAGCGGCAGATTCCCATCGTGGTGAGGCTTGCAGACCGTGGCCGGGATGATCTGGAAACGCTCCGGCGGCTCCCGGTCCCGGGTACACACGGGCCTGTGCCCTTGGAAAGCGTGGCCGACTTGCAGATCCTGAGCGGCCCTTCCGAACTCACCCGCTACGACCGCACCCGGAACGTCAATCTGACGGTCGAACTCAACGGCCAACCCTTGGGGGAAGTGGAGCGGGCGGCCGCGGCGCTTCCCAGCCTGCAGAATCTTCCGAACGGCGTTAAGGTCAACTCGACGGGCGATGCCGAAAACAGAGGGGAACTGGCGGCCGGGTTTGCCATCGCAATGCTGGCCGGCGTGTTGTGCGTTTACGTGGTACTGGTGCTCCTGCTCAAAGACTTCGCGCAACCGCTGACCGTTCTGGTCGCCCTGGCGCTCTCGCTGCCCGGTGCCTTCCTCGCTCTGCTGGTCACCGGGTCATCGCTCTCGATGCCCTCCATGATCGGCTTGATCATGCTGATGGGAATCACGACCAAGAATGCGATCTTGCTGGTGGACTACATCGTCATCGCGCGCCGCGATCATGGGTTGGGCCGGTTGGAGGCCATCATTGACGCCTGTCGGAAGCGTGCGCGGCCGATCGTCATGACGACCATCGCCATGGGAGCGGGCATGCTGCCCATCGCCCTGGGCTTGGGGGCCGATCCCAGCTTCCGGGCGCCCATGGCCATTGGCGTGATCGGCGGGCTCATCACCTCGACGGTTCTGTGCCTGCTGGTGATACCGGTGGTTTACAGCTGCGTGGACGACGGCATCGATGCGGTCAAGGCACGACTGGGTCGGCGGGCCGACGCGCTTTCGGGACACGGCACGGAGAGGATGGCATGAGCGTCAGCACACTTTTGACGGCCCTGCTCGTCGGCTACATTCTTGCGTGCATCTCCCGGTATCTGCGCAAGAGTTGGCATAGAAATACAAACCATGGATGTGCCCGACCTCAGCCGTGCCGGACAGGTCATCAGAGGGAGTAGAACTATGGACAAAGACTCTCTGTCGATCTTGATCATCGAGGACAACGCTCAACTGGCTGCGAATCTCTATGACTACCTGGTCGCGTGTGGCCACACCCTTGATGCCGCGCCCGACGGGCTTTCTGGATTGCATCTTGCCTCGTCCAAGGATTACGACGCGATCTTGCTGGACTGGAATCTTCCAAGGCTCAATGGTCTGACGGTTCTTCGCCGGCTGCGGCAGGAAGCCAAGAAAAAGGTGCCCATCATCATGCTGACGGCGCGCGACCAGCTGGCAGACAAACTGGATGGATTCGAGTCCGGGCTGGACGACTACCTTGTCAAGCCTGTGGCTCTGCCCGAGATCGAGGTTCGATTGCGAGCGTTGGTGGCGCGCCTGAGGCAATCGGCCGCGCCGGAGGACGTCCTTGCCGTGGGCGATCTGCATTTCGATATCCGCAAAGTGCAAGTGCGGCGCGGCGAGAGAGTCATAGCGCTTACCCGCATTGGACGCCGTCTTCTGGAGCTGCTGATGAGAGAAAGCCCCCATATCGTGAGCCGTGAGCGTTTGGAACGGGCGGCGTGGGGGGACATGGTTCCCGGGGCCGATCTCTTGCGCTCGCACATGCATGTGCTCCGCCGATCCATCGACCTGGGATCAGAAAAACCACTTCTACGCACCGTGTCCGGTGCGGGATACAGAATCTGCGAAGATGAGTAGGCTGGCGACGTTGATGCGCAAGCCGCGTAGCGTCCATTTGTGGATCAGCGTGGCTTTCATCGCCTTCGGGCTGTGGATGGTCGTCGCATTGAGCATACAGAGCTTCAGCAGCCAGCAGCTGATCGAGCATGAGTTCTGGGCGGATTTGCTCAGGACCACCTCCAATGATTACGCGGAGAGGGTGCGCGCGGGCGAGGCCGATCGACTTCCCAGCCGCGGGATCATTCGATCCTGGTACGTCGAGAAAGGGCGTAATGCTTCCGGGGCACCCGACTATCTCCTTGGGCTGGCGCCGGGCCTCTATTCGACGGAAACCGGATATGGAACCTTTACCGAAAGCGATGCATTCGAGGGGCACGGCAGCTTTCATGCGCTGGTAGCCGATCTACCGCCGGGCAGACTCATCACGACCATCGACGTGGGGCAGTTGGAAGACCAGCAGAATCACGATTCCAGGCGCAGCGGCGTCTGGTCCGGACTTCTTGCCGTCTTCATCGGCGGTGTCATTTTCTGGCTGCATGTCAATCTTGTCAGGCCGGTAAGGGATCTGGCCGATCGCATGCGTGCCATCGTTCCCGGCACTGTGGGAGAACGGTTGCCCACGACTTATCGGCGCGAAGAGATCCAGGTGATCGCACAAGCCAGCAACGCGCATCTGGAGCGCGTGGAGCGATTCATCGAGCGCGAGCGCAGCCTGCTGGACCAGGCAAGCCACGAGTTCAGGACGCCCATCGCCGTCATCTCGGGAGCGATGGACGTGCTCAAACAGATGTCGCTGCCGGAGGTGTCGAAGCCTGCGCTGGGCCGCATTGAGCACGCCGTGCAGGACCTTTCCGAAACTATGGTCGCGCTGCTTTACCTGGCCCGGGAGGCGAGCCCAGGCGCCGAGCCTATCGACGTTGCGGTGCTCCACGATCTCCTGCCCCGGCTGGTGGTCGATCATGAACATTTGCTTGGCGGCAAAGCGGCCCAGCTGAGGATCGGGGAAATCGAGCCGACGTTCATTGCGGCGCCCGAGGCCATGGTGCGGATTGCGGTGAGCAACCTGATACGCAATGCGATCGAAAGCACCGATGACGGTTACGTGGAACTGACGCTTCGCGGTGGTGTGATTTCGGTTGCCGACTCCGGCAGCGGCTTTAATCCTGTCGAAGCGGCCAGGAGGTATCGCGAAAGCTTGCAGCAGCCGGCTCCTGTCAGAGGGCAGGGGCTTGGCCTCTTTCTCATTGGCCGGATATGCGATCGGTTCGGGTGGAAGCTCTTGATCGAACCTGCTACCGGGGGCGGCACACGGGCCGCGTTGGACGTCTCGGCAAGCATCATCGAATCTTGAGCCAGACAGTCTCCGTTAAGTCGTTTGGAGCGGCGCGCGACATTTAGGCGACATGGCCCAGTCATTCTGGGGCGAATGTTTGCAGCGGCCCGTCTGGTAGCGCACGGGCACGTTGGCAGATCAGTCCCCCACTCAATGACCGAGGCCTGGCGTCCCATGAAGAAGCTCCCGTTGTTCGTGTTGTTGTGCGCGATGCCGTTCGCCACGATGGCTCAAACGACCGATCCAGACAAAGCAATCGCGGATGAGGGCACTGCGAAGCGGGGCCCCCCGCGCTGGAGTCTAGGGATGGGGGCGGTCGTCAATGACAGTCCCTATGCCGGCGAAGGGACACGCGTACTCCCGTTCCCGCTTGTCGGCTTTCAGGGCGAAAAGTTCTACTTCCGAGGTCTGTCGGCCGGATGGAATTTCATCAAGAACGATTCGTTCGAGCTGTCGGCGTTTGCGAAGTTCCAGCCCGGTGGCTTCAGGGTGAAAGACCTGGGCCGGAGCGAACTGGCCGCTAACGGCATCGACTCCCGACTGCTGGAAGACCGCGACAATGGCCTGGGGGTGGGGTTCAGTGCAAAGTGGAAGGGCGCGGCCGGCGAGCTTGAAGCCGAGGTCTTGGCCGATGCGATCGATACGAGTGGCGGCCAGGAGATATCGCTTCAATATGGATATCCGATTGCCATCGGCAAAGGGCGGCTGACCCCGAGCGTGGGCGCCACCTGGCTTTCCGAGGATATGGCCAACTACTTCTACGGCACCCTCGATGAAGAGGTGGCGCGAGGCGTGGTGGACTACAAGCCTGGTTCGGTGGTCATCCCTCACGTGGGCGCGTCTTACTTCCGCCCCATCGGTAAGAAATGGTCGTTGCTTGGGTTCGTCAAATACGAACTCTTGCCCGATGAAATCAGCAATAGCCCATTGATTGAACGCGACACCGATGGCTCGGCCTCGGTGTTCATTGGCTTCTCGCGCAGGTTCTAAGCTCGAAGGCGTAAGGCCGCTTGGCTACTCAGCCAGGCTTCGATGCAGACGTCCGGGTCAGTTTCCTGGCGGGATTCAATCAGCCGAAGCGCTCCGGGAAATTGCGCATGCGACCGTGCGATCTGTTTCATCAGGCCGTGCGCGGCGACGTCATCGGCGTGCCGCGCGCTGTGCGTTCCCGCCCTATGGCCGATACTCCACCCGCAGCTTGGCGCTGGCGCCGCGATCGATCCACAGGTAGTTCGTGCTCGTCTGCGCCTGTTCGAAGCGCAGCCGCAGCTGTGTGCGTCCCGTGCGATTGATGGCCCCCAATCCCGCTGCATCGAACGCGCTGGAACTCTGGCGGCCGCCGGTGAAGCGCGTCAGTTCCGCGACCGCGTTGGCGTCGGCCGCGGCGGCGTAGTCGCCGGCTTCGATCGTGCAGCCAGTGAAGCAGCCGCGCCGCACGTCGATCAGCAGACGGTTGCCTGACGGCTGGCTCCAGGGATCGCCGCTGGCGCTGCGGTAGGCGACGCTGAGGGTTGCGGAGACGATCTGCGCGCTGTCGGGCAGCGACGAGGTGTCGAACGAGAGCACGCTGCGGTTGAGCTTGCCATCGGCGCCGCGGCCGCTGGCCAGGCCGAAGCTGCTTTCATACGTGCCGATCGCAGCGCCGCTGCCGTCGGCGTTGGCTTTGACGTAGCCGTCGTTCACGTCCTCGTTGTCGAATTCCACGACCAGCGGTACATCGCCGCCGCCGCTGACCTGCACGGTGATGGCGTTGGAGGACGCGCTGTTGCCGGCGAGATCGAGCGCGCGCGCCTGCAGCTGATGCGCGCCGTTGCTGGCGGTGGTGCTGTTCCATTGCAGGGAGTAGGGGGCGCTGGCGTCGCTGCCGAGCAGGCCGCCGTCGAGCAGGAACTCGACCCGTTCCACGCCGATGTCATCACTGGCATCGGCGGCGAGCGTCACCGTGCCGCTGACCGCGGCGCCGTCGGCCGGTGCGGTCAGCGTGACTTGCGGCGGGTTCGGGTCCAGGTCGTCCAGGCCCCAGAAGCGGGCGATGTAGTAGCTCGAGCAGATGTTCACATCGAGCACGTAGGCGCCGGCGGTGCCGCACTGGCTTTCGCCGCTGCCGGGATCGACCGGCACGCCATGCCCCATGCCCGAAATGGTGTAGGTCTCCACGAGCGCGTTGCCGGCAGCATCGCGATAGACCCTGTGCGGATAGCCGGCGACGCTGTCCTCGACGTCGGGCGTCTGGTCGATGCCGTGCACGTTGGTCCACTGCTGCATCAGCTCGGTTGCGTTCATCGGCTTGACCGTGGCGTCGGCATCTCCCTGCCAGATCGAAACGATCGGCCACGGTCCGCCGTGCGTGCTGGCCGCGCGGACCTTGTCACCCCATTGCTGCGGCGTCTGGTCGACGCCCGGCGACATGCAGCTGGATGCCTGCGTGGACGAGGTCGCGCAGCGGTAGGGCAGGCCGGCGACGATGGCGCCGCCGGCAAACACCTCCGGATAGGTGGCCAGCATCACGGCGGCCATCGCGCCGCCGGAGGAGAGGCCGGTGACGTAGACGCGGCCGGTCGAGGTGGCGTGGTCGGCATGCATGCGATCGATCATCTGTTTGATCGACAGTGCTTCGCCTTGGCCGCGGGTAGTGTCGCCGGGTTCGAACCAGTTGAAGCAGGAGAGGATGTTGTTGCCGCTCTGCTGCTGCGGCAGCAACACCGCGAAGCGCCATCGTTCGGCCAGCATTTCCCAGCCGGTTTCGGCGTCGTAACTGGACGCGCTTTGCACGCAGCCGTGCATGGCGACCACCAATGGTGCATCGGCGGGCAGGCCGGCGGGCACGTACTTGAACATGCGTAGGTTGCCGGGGTTGCTGCCGAAGCCGGTCACTTCGGTGGAGGCCAGTGCCGGCACGCAGAACAGCGACGACAACGACAGCGCGGACAGCAGGAGCAGTCGGGCCAAGCGGCGCGCGGGCCCTTGGAGCGCGCGAGATGCGATGGACATATGGTGACTCCCTGAACCGGGGAGCGGCCCCGGCGTGCCCGCAGTGAGCCACCGCGCCGGTGCGCGCGCCATCGTCCGATGGGGCATGTGCGAGAGAAACCTATGAGGGAAATGGCATGACGTCCGCCGAAGTCATGAGTGAGGACTTGAAGGCGGTCGCATTCCGCGGCGGTTGCGGGATGCCGATCGGCGCATCCGTGGCACCCCGAAAAAAATGACGCGCACGGCTACTCCGGCTAAGCTATGAGCACGGTTCGGCTCCTGTCATCCGTTCCAGATTCCGACGGCGGCACGCTCTCTGGCGTGCCGCCGTTTTTAGTCGGAATGTTTGGTCGGAGCGACCCGCGTTGGCTAGGTTTTTGATTTCCCGATGGTTGTTCGCGCGGCCGGGATGGAATAACGGATTTATTCGGCGCTTCTCCCCACACTGGCGTCCCCGCAAAGAACGAAGGTACAGCAGCGATGATCGTGCTCGGCTGGCGGGAATGGGTGGCGCTGCCATCGCTCGGAATCACGCGTCTGCGCGCCAAGGTGGATACCGGCGCGCGCAGTTCGGCGCTGCACGTCGATACGCAGTGGCGCTTCACCGAAGGCGGGGCGCCCTGGGTGGGATTCAGGATCACGCCGTGGAAAACGCGGCCCTCCCATGTCGTGGAGGCGATCGCACCGCTCATCGAGGAGCGCGACGTGGTCGACTCCGGCGGACACCGCACGCGCCGTCCCTTCCTGCGCACGCAATTGCAACTGGCCGGCGTCACGCGCGAGATTGAAATCAATCTGACCGATCGCGGCGGCATGCTGTTCCCGATGCTGCTCGGGCGCAGCGCCATGGCGGGGGCGTTCATGGTCGACCCCGCACAGTCTTCCGTCCACGGCAAACCGCCGCGGCCCATCCACTCGTCCATCGCGTGACACCCGTGAAACTCGCCATCCTCTCGCGCAACAGCCTGCTCTATTCGACCCGCCGTCTGGTGGAGGCCGCGCGTGAGCGGCACCACAGCGTGCGCGTGCTCGATCCGTTGCGTTGCTACATGCGCATCACCGCCAGCGGCTTCGACATGCACTACAAGGGCAAGCCGATCGCCGACTACAACGCAGTGATCCCGCGCATCGGCGCGTCCGTTACGCGTTACGGCAGCGCGGTGTTGCGCCAGTTCGAGTTGATGGGCACCTACACGCCCAATCCGTCGACGGCGATCGCGCGCGCGCGCGACAAACTGCAATGCCATCAGTTGCTGGCGGCGGAGGGGATCGATCTGCCGGCGACGGTATTCGGCGACAACCCCGACGACACCACCGATCTGCTGTCGATGCTCGGCGCGCCGCCGCATGTGATCAAGCTCAACGAGGGTTCACAGGGCTCGGGCGTGATGCTGACCGAGAAGCTCTCTGCCTCGCGCAGCGTGATCGAGACATTGCGCGGCCTGTACGCCAACTTCCTCGTCCAGGAATTCATCGAGGAGGCGGGCGGTGCCGATCTGCGCTGCTTCGTGGTCGGCGGCCGGGTGGTCGCGGCGATGCGTCGGCAGGCGCCGGCCGGCGACTTCCGTTCCAACCTGCATCGCGGCGGCAGCGGCAAGGCGGCCCTGGCGACTGCGGCGCAGCAGGCGGTGGCGGTGCGGGCGGCGCAGGTGCTGGGCCTGGGCATCGCGGGCGTCGATCTGATCCACTCAAAGCGCGGGCCGCTGGTGCTGGAAGTGAACGCTTCGCCGGGGCTGGAAGGTATCGAGCAGGCCACCGGCGTCGACATCGCCGGCAACATCATCGACCACATCGCCACCCAGGTGCAGCCGGCCCGGCAGACGCGCCGGCGCAAGACTGGCTGAACCCCTCAACTGCTTTTGATTGTTTAAAAACAGTCAGTTACATCATTTTTCAGGGCTTTTCAGTCCCTGTTCGGGGATGCAGCCGAAAATCGGAAGCCGGTTTAACAGCCACCTAACCCCCCGGCCCGTAAGGTGCCCAGACCGGAATTTCTCCGCTCTCTCCAGGTCGTTCCTTCAGGTCAGTCAGCGGATTACGGTAATCGGGGCAGTCCTTTATTTGGCCCAGGCGATGACCTCGCTTGGGCCTTTTGTTTTCCGCACCGAGACCCGGTCGAACAGGAAACGAGCGTGCCCAGCGAGGGCGCCGTCCTGTGTGACAGAATCCATGATTGCTCACGCAGGGGAACCGCGGCCCGTGACACGGGTCTGACCTTGACCCCAAAGGACAACCGATTGATGCGCATCCTCGTAATCGAAGACAACCAGGACATCGCCGCCAACCTCGGCGACTATCTTGAAGACCGCGGCCATACGGTCGACTTCGCCGCCGACGGCGTCACGGGCCTGCATCTGGCCGTCGTCCACGATTTCGACGCGGTGGTACTCGACCTCAACCTGCCCGGCATCGACGGCCTCGAAGTCTGCCGCAAGCTGCGCAACGAAGCGCGCAAGCAGACGCCGGTGCTCATGCTCACCGCGCGTGACAGCCTCGACAACAAGCTGGCTGGCTTCGACTCCGGCGCCGACGATTACCTGATCAAGCCGTTCGCGCTGCAGGAAGTGGAAGTGCGCCTCAACGCGCTGGCGCGTCGCGGCCGCGGCGTGCAGACGCGCGTGCTCGAGGTGGGCGATCTGGAGTACAACCTCGACACGCTGGAAGTGCGCCGCGAGGGCAAGCTGCTGCAGCTCAACCCGACCGCGCTGAAGATCCTGCAGGCGCTGATGGAAGCGTCGCCCGCCGTGGTCACGCGACAGGAACTGGAAACCCGCGTCTGGGGCGAGGAACTGCCCGATTCCGACTCGTTGCGTGTGCACATCCACGGCCTGCGCGCCGTGGTCGACAAGCCCTTCGAGACCCCGCTGATCCAGACCCGCCATGGCATCGGATACCGCATCGCCGCGCCCGATGCGAACGCCTAACGGTCGCACCCGGCGACGAAAAACTCGTTACCGCCGGCGGCTGAGAAGCCGCATCATCCTGTCGTTCGTCCTGCTCGGCTTCGGGCTGACGACGCTGTTCGCCTTCGCCACGAACTGGACGCGCAATCGCGTCGAGAACACGCTGGTCGAAGACGTGATGAACAAGAACATCGACGAGTACGCGCGGCGCTATTACACCAATCCCAACCAGAGCCCCGACCTGCCGGTGCAACAGATGCTGGCGCGCGTGGTCAAGCAAGACCGTTTCGAGGCGCTGCGCGCGGATCAGCCGGACTGGTACGAACTGGGCGACGGAATTCACAACCTCAGCGGCGAGGACGAGCAGGGGCGCGCGTTCTCGTACAAGCTCGCGGTGCGGAAAACGCAGAAGGAATGGTTTTTCCTCGCGTATGACATGACGCAGGCGAGCCGTGGCCAGGAGCAGTTCAATCGTGCCCTGTACGGCTCGGTGATCACCTTCACCTTGCTCTCGCTGGTGGTGGGCTGGTGGTCGGCATCGCGAGTGATGAAGCCGGTGTCGGAACTTGCGCGCCGCCTGCAGACGTCCGGCGAGAACGCCGAGCCGCAGAATTTGGCCGCCCATTTCCCAGACGACGAAGTCGGCCAGCTCGCCTCGGCACTGGACGATTACGCCACGCGGCTGACCGAGGTGGTCAAGCGCGATCGCGAATTCAACGCCGACGTCAGCCATGAATTGCGCACGCCGCTGGCGGTGGTGAAGGGCGCGGTGGAGCTGCTGCTGTCCAAGCCCGATCTCGACGAGAAGGCGCGCTCCCGGTTGCAGCGCATCCAGCGCGCCGAGCAGCAATGCACCGACCTGATCAGCGCGCTGCTGCTGCTCTCGCGCAACGAGCGAGGTCATGGCAATACCGACGTCGCCAGGGTCGCCGAGCAACTGCTCGATACGCATCGCAGCCAGCTCGGCGGCAAGCCGCTGGAACTGCGCATCGAAGGCCAGCGCGGATTGGTGGTCGACGCGCCGGAAGCGGCGGTGAACGTCGCGCTCGGCAATCTGATCGGCAATGCGGTGAAGTACACGGCCCAGGGCGAGGTGATCGTGCGGTTGCGCGAGAAATCGGTCGACGTGATCGATTCCGGTCCGGGCCTGAGCGCCGAGGATGCGGCGCGCCTGTTCGAGCGCGGTTATCGCGGCACACACGCCGAGCATTCGCAGGGCGGCGGCATCGGTCTGTCGATCGTGCGCCGCTTGTGCGCGTTGTACGGATGGGGCGTGCGCGTAGTGCCGGGAGAAGAAAAGGGCGTGGTGGCGACGTTGTCGTTCACGCCGGAAAGGAATGGCAACGGCGCAAGCGCGTAACCGCTCGCGCGATGCCATCACACGGCAGTGCTTACACCGCTTCGAGCCAGCCGTATTTGTCCGGCGTCTTGCCGTCGAACAGGCCGAAGAACAATTCCTGCAGCTTTTGCGTCACCGGTCCCGGCTTGCCGGCGCCGACCTGGCGGCCGTCGACCGAGCGGATCGGCGTGATCTCCGCCGCCGTGCCGCACATGAAAAGCTCGTCGCACAGGTACAGGTATTCGCGCGGCAGGTCGCGTTCGACCACTTCGATGCCGGCATCGCGCGCCAGCGTGATGATGGTGTTGCGGGTGATGCCGTTGAGCAGCGCGGCGCTGACCGGCGTGGTGTGCAGTGCGCCGTCGAAGACGAGGAACAGGTTCTCGCCTGCGCCTTCGCTGAGCAGACCGGTGGAGGCGAGCGCGATGCCTTCGCCGAAGCCGAGCCGGCGCGCTTCGCGTGCGACCAGTTGTCCGGAAAGATAATTGCCGCCGGCCTTGGCACCGGCTGGCAGCGTGTTCGGCGCGAAGCGCTGCCAGCTGGAGACGCAGGCGTCGATGCCTTGCGCGAGCACGCCGGCACCGAGGTACTGGCCCATCTTCCAGGTCGCGACGGCGACGTCGGTGGGTGTGTCGGCCGACAGGCCGAACCCGCCGAGGCCGCGATAGGCGACCGGACGCAGGTAATCAGTGGTGTTGTTGTTGGCGTGGATCACTTCACGGCAGGCCTGGTTGAGCTGCTCCAGCGAATACGGCATCGCCATGTCGTAGATCTTGGCCGAGGCGAACAGACGCCTGTTGTGGTCGGTGAGGCGGAAGATGACCGGGCCGTTCGGTGTGTCATAGCAGCGAATGCCTTCGAACACCGAGGAACCGTAGTGCACGACGTGCGACATGACGTGCGTCGTCGCCTCCGCCCAGTGTTTGATCGCACCGTTGTGCCAGATCCATTCGGGGTATTGCATGGGCGTCGGCTCTCGCGGAGGGGCGCATAGTTTAAGGGCTGTTCGCCGCCCGCGCTTCGGGCGCCTGGGACGAACTGTCGCGTCGGGCAACAAAAACGCCGCGCGGGATGACCGCGCGGCGTCGGGGTGCCGGAGTTGCGTGTGCGTCAGCGATAGCCGGCGACGGTCGCCTTGGTGTTCACCAGCACGCGCTGGTTGTGGCTCTGGGTGGCCGTGCCCATCGGCGCGCCGTTGTAGGTCTTGTCCGGATTCGACCAGTAGTTCAGGCGCGGGCAGTTCGACGAACAGTTGTAGGCCATGATCGTGCGCCACTGGCTTTGCGGATGGCGGTAGCCGTGGCCGTAGCTGTAGGGCGAGGTGCTGGAATCGGTGGCCGGATCGTGGCGCGCCGACTGCAGATGGCCGATCTCGTGCGCGAAGCTGTAGTAGCCGGTGGCGCAGTCCCAATACGCGGTGGCGAAGGCGGTGGACGCGGTGGAGCCGATCCCCGAAGCGAGGCCGCAGGCCGAGCTGTCGTTGCCGATCAGCACGGCGACGTCGGCGGCGACGTCGTTGCGGGTGGTGTGGATGCCGTCCATGTAGCCGTCGCTGGTGCCACGGAAACGCGACAGGTCGGTGCTCATGCCCACTTCGCTGTAGTTCACCGTGCTATAGCCGGCCAGCACCATGTTGATGCCGACGTTCGAGTTGGCGTAGCCCTGGTTGGACTCGGCGACGGCGAGTTCGGCCAGCGCCTGCATGTCGCCGCCGTAGGCATTGATCGCCGCCTGGGTGGCGACGACGAGCACGCGGATCGTCGCGGTTGCGCCCGGATCGATCGCGGTCGGGGTGACGAGGCCGCCCTTCTTGTCGGCCGCGGGCTTGGCGGCGTCGAGGATCTCGCGATAGGCCTGATCCGGATGCTCGGCCGGCATGCGCGATTCGTCGACTTCGACGACGGCGGTGGTGCCGTCCGGCAGTGG
This sequence comes from Luteimonas panaciterrae, assembly GCF_020511115.1. Classification (GTDB taxonomy): domain Bacteria; phylum Pseudomonadota; class Gammaproteobacteria; order Xanthomonadales; family Xanthomonadaceae; genus Luteimonas; species Luteimonas panaciterrae. The sequence continues at coordinate 363,033 of NZ_JAJAVH010000007.1, read as the reverse complement.
CCTGATGCGGAACAGCTTGCCGCCGACGCGGGCGTTGCCGGTGATCTGGTTGCCGTGGCGCACCAGCACCACGTCGTTGAGCGGATCGGCCGACGTCTCGCGCGCGGTCAGGACACGCTTGGCGGCGGTCTCGCGGACGTGGCCGTACCACACGGTGTCGCCACGCGCGGTGCGCTCGCTGCGGCTGCGGTCGGCGGTCAGGACGCGGCCGCCGAGCACCAGCTCGATCTGGTCGTTGTCGCTGGCGCTGGCATCCACGGAAGTGACCCGGACGTCGAGCGTGCTGGGATGCGAGAAGAGATTTTCCAGCGCGCGCTCGTTGCGGACATCGGCCGCCTTGCCGGCGGGGCTGGCGACGAACAATGGTTTCCCGGCGGCAGCGGCGGAGCCGGCGAGGGCAAGACCGGTCAGGCCGGCAGCGATTCGAAAGGATCGTTGCATGAGGAGATTCCGGAGTGGAGGAGAGAATTCACGTGACTAAAGTCACGCTCCGGACGCTGCCGTCTCGCTTCGCATACAGGCAAGCTGCAGGTGCAGCAATGCGCGCTCTCAAGGCATCCCGTTTACAGGGTCAGCCACCAGCAGCCCATGTATTTGCGCAAACCGAACACCGTGCGCAGGGAGGTGGCCCCTCCCGGCGAGGTCTGGTCGACCCGCAGGGCGACCGGCGTGCGCCGGACCTGCGCCTCCGGGTAGTTGGCGGGGTCGACGTCGCCGCTGACGGTCATGTTGCCCTGGGCGTCGAGGCTGACTTGCGGCGCGGGCAGGATCGGGCTGATGTCGACCAGGGGGCGGCTGGCGATGGCGTCCAGGCGCGAGAGCACCGCGTAGCCGCCGTTGTTCGACATGCCCGACCAGTTGTAGAGCCCGGCCAGGCGGTTGGTGTCGTGGCTGTCGATGGCGGCGGTGAGTTCGTAGATCAGGTCGCGCACGCTGCGCGAGCAGCCGCGCGCGTAGGGCTTGCCGCCCACCTGCGGCGAACCGACCGTGGCGCGCGGCAGCGCGTCGGTGGCGCCGACGTCGTTGCAGTTGCGGTCGGTGAAGATCGACTTGCCGTCGGGGCCGGTACAGCGTTTGATCTGCGCGTCGGCGCGACCCGGCCAGCAGACGAAGGCCAGCGGCAGCAGCAGGATGCAGGCGAGGCGTAACGGCGGCATTGGCGGCATCGGCGCAGCGTAGCGTCGGACGCCCTCCTCTGGAAGGGCGTTCGACACAGCTTGCTGACCGGGATTCAGGACAGGCGCGCCAGCACCGACTGCGTCGGTTTCGCCAGGTTGAGCGTGTAGAAATGCAGCGCCGGCGCGCCGCCGTCGATCAGGCGCTGGCACAGCGCGGCGACGAAATCGGCGGCGAACTCGCGGATGCTATCGATGTCGTCGCCATAAGCGAGCATGCGCTTGCTGATCCAGCGCGGAATCTCGGCACCACAGGCTTCGGAGAAACGGCGCAGCTGGCTGAAATTGGAGATGGGCATGATGCCCGGCACGATCGGAATCGTGACGCCGAGCTTGCGCACGTCGTCGACGAAGCGGAAATACGCATCGGCGTTGTAGAAGTACTGCGTGATCGCGCCATCGGCGCCGGCGTCGACCTTGGCCTTGAAATGCTTCAGATCGGCCAGTGCGTGCTCCGCCTGCGGATGCGTTTCCGGATAGCAGCCTACTTCGATGTGGAAGAAGCCGTCGTGCTCGCGGCGGATGAATTCGACCAGATCGGTCGCGTAGCGGAAGTCGCCGGTGCGCGCCATGCCCGAGGGCAGATCGCCGCGCAGCGCGACGATGCGTCGGCAGCCCATCGCTTTGTAGCGCGTGAGCAGAGCGCCGAGCTCGGCACGCGTGCCGCCGATGCAGGAGATATGCGGTGCCGCGTCTAGGCCGTGATGATGATGCAGACGTTCGACGGTTTCTGGCGTGTAGTCGAGCGTCGAGCCGCCCGCGCCGAACGTGCAGGACACGTAGTCCGGCGCGTGCGTCTTCAGCTTCTTCGCGGTGCGATCGAGCTGATCGCGCTGCTCGTCAGTCTTGGGCGGATAGAACTCGAACGAAGTAGGAATCATGCAGGCCTTCCGAAAGGACTCCCTCCCCTGCGACTGCAGGGGAGGGCCGGGGAGGGGTGGCTTTTCGCGCATAGATTCGGCGCTGCGCGCCTCACACCCTCTCCCAACCTCCCCCTGCGAACAGGGGGAAGAGCGGAGAACATCAGTAGCGGTAGTGATCCGGCTTGTACGGACCTTCCACCGGCACGCCGAGGTAATCGGCCTGTTCCTTGGTGAGCTTGGTCAGCTTCACGCCGATCTTCTCCAGGTGCAGGCGTGCGACTTCCTCGTCGAGCTGCTTGGGCAGGCGATAGACGGTCTTCTCGTAGACGTCCTTGTTCTGCCACAGATCGATCTGCGCGAGCGTCTGGTTGGCGAACGAGTTCGACATCACGAAGCTCGGGTGGCCGGTGGCGCAGCCGAGGTTCACCAGGCGGCCTTCCGCGAGCAGGAAGATGCTGTTGCCGTTGTCAAAGGTGTACTTGTCGACCTGCGGCTTGATGTTGGTGTGCTTGGCGCCGGAGGCATACAGCGCGTCGACCTGGATCTCGTTGTCGAAGTGGCCGATGTTGCAGACGATGGCCTGATCCTTCATCTGCTGCATGTGCGCCAGCGTGATGATGTCCTTGTTGCCGGTGGTGGTGACGTAGATGTCGGCCGAGCCCAGGCTGTCCTCGATGGTGTTGACCTCGAAGCCTTCCATCGCCGCCTGCAGCGCGCAGATCGGGTCGATCTCGGTAACGATCACGCGCGCGCCGTAGGCACGCAGCGAGTGCGCCGAACCCTTGCCGACGTCGCCATAGCCGCAGACCACGGCCACCTTGCCGGCCAGCATCACGTCCATCGCGCGCTTGAGGCCGTCGGCCAGCGATTCGCGGCAGCCGTAGAGGTTGTCGAACTTGGACTTGGTGACCGAGTCGTTGACGTTGATCGCGGGGATCAGCAGCTTGCCGGCCTCGGCGATCTGGTAGAGGCGATGCACGCCGGTGGTGGTTTCCTCGGACACGCCCTTCCAGTCCTTGACCACTTCGGTCCAGAAGCCGGGGCGCTCCTTGGCGACGCGCTTGAGCAGGTTCTTGATGACCTGTTCCTCGTGCGAGGAAGCCGGTTCGTCGACCCACTTCGAGCCGTTCTCCAGCTCGTAGCCCTTGTGGATCAGCAGGGTGACGTCGCCGCCGTCGTCGACGACCAGCTGCGGGCCCTTGTTGCCCGGGAAGGTCAGCGCGGCGAGCGTGCAGTCCCAGTACTCTTCGAGCGTCTCGCCCTTCCATGCGAACACCGGCGTGCCGGTGGCGGCGATGGCGGCGGCGGCCTGATCCTGGGTCGAGAAGATGTTGCAGGAGGCCCAGCGCACGTCGGCGCCGATGTCCTTCAGGGTCTCGATCAGCACGGCGGTCTGGATGGTCATGTGCAGCGAGCCGGTCACGCGCACGCCCTTGAGCGGCTTGGCGGTGGCGTGCTTGCGGCGGATCGACATCAGGCCCGGCATCTCGTGCTCGGCGATGTCGATTTCCTTGCGACCCCAGTCGGCCAGGGAGATGTCGGCGACCTTGTAATCGCCTTCGGTGGAGAATTGCTTCGTAGAAGCGGGCTTGGCTACGGCGTTCATTGAGGGGTGTGCTCCGTTGTCGTGAGTCCGTGGGGACTCGCAGTCACGGGCGCCGTTACGGTGACGCGACGCCGAGCCTGGCCGTCTCTCCGGCGGCCGTGCGGAGCACGGGTGGGAGTACGGTCGCAGCGCCCCTCGGCGAAGCGGGTGAATTCTATCGCTTTCTCGCGATGAAGGGATGAACCGGGGCGGATTCCGCGCCGGCGGCGGGCCGGCCGGAGGGCGGTGATCGGCATGCCCACGGGCGCTTTCACGATGCCACCGAGGGATATGAAATATCGGGCCCGGTTGTCATCCGGAGGAGTAGTCGTCTTCAAGGGCGCTCTGCTATTGTCCGCGCCGGCTGCCGGTCAGCAGCCAGCGCCCGCGGATGACCGTGCGCTCCAGTTCGTGTCGGAGACCACGGCTTGTCGAATTCCTCTACGCGGGGCGCGCTTCCTATGGCGCATTCATCCGGCGAATCCGGTGCCGGTGCGATCGGCCGTCTGGCGGCGATCGGCCTGTTGCTGGCCGCGCTCGCCGCCGTGCTGTTCCATGGGTTCCTGTTCCGGCGCGACAACGCGGCACCGGTGGTGGACGTCAGCGGATACGCCGTCGGCGCGCCGGCCGATGTCGCCTATGCGATCGACGGATGCTGGGTGACGCCGCGCAAGGTCGCGGTGCGCGGCTGGATCGCGCGCAAGGGCGCGGCCATAGGCCGGCGCAGCGTGCGCGTGGTGGCGATCGACGCGGCGAGCGGGGAAGCACGCGCGCTGCGGACGGTGCTGCAGGCGCGTTCGGACATCGCGGAGATGCTCATGCACCGTCTCGGCGGAACGGACGCTTACGCCCTGCCGGGCTTCGTCGCTTCGCTCAACCTCGCGGCCACGGATCAATCCCTGCGCGGACGCACGCTCCATGTGGCCTATGACGACGGACGCGTGAAAGTGCTCATTCCGCTCGAATGCCGGATCGAGGGCGCGCCATGACGCCGGCACCGATCTGGAAATCCCGGCGATTGTTCTTCCTGTTCACGGTCGCCGCGATCGTGGCCTTGCAACTGGTCGCGTTCGGCAATCACTGGGTGAACGACGACAGTTTCTTCGGTCGCGTGCTCGATCAGCAGGGCCTTCTCGATTTCATGGCGTTCCGCTACGAGCACTGGTCCGGCAGGATCCTCGTCGAGGCCGCGCTCGTGTATCTGACGCGGCACCTGTGGCTGTGGAAGCTGTGCAACGCGGCCTTCCTGCTGCTGCTGTGCTACGCAGGAGGCCGCCTCGCGACCGCGCGCGAGGAGATGTCCTCGTCGGTCGCCACCGCGCTGATGTTCTGCCTCTTCATGCTGGTGTCGTATGAAGTGCTGTTCTATTCCGCGTGGTGGGTGACCGGATCGGTCAACTATCTGTGGACGGTGGCACTGGCGGCGTATGCGCTGATCGGGCTGGTCGAGCAGAAGCCGCATGCACCGCTCGAGCGCATCGGATTCGCGATCGCCGCGCTCCTGTCCGTGCAGAACGAACAGGTGGCGCTGGTGATGGTGCTCGCCAGCGCGTTGCTGCTGTTGCGCAAAGGCATACTGCGGCAGGCCGGCATCTGGGACTTCGCGCAGGTGGCTGCCACGATCGTGAGCGCGGCACTGGTGTTCGCGGCGCCCGGAACGGAGGCCCGCTACAGCGTGGAAACCTCGGTGCGTTTCCCCAACTTCGGCGATCTGGGCCTTCCCGACAAGATCAGCATGGGGCTTGGCCTGGTGATGGACGGGTTGACCGATCCGCACAACCTGCTGATGGCCGTGGCCTGTTTGCTGGCCTTGGCGCTGGTGATGAAGCGGTCGATCGGCCGGATCACGCAGGTAGTCATCGCGATCGCGATCGTGTTCCTGCTGCTGGGTCATCTGCGGCTGCTGTCGCCGTTCGGGCATGCGCTGGCCACGTTCTACGTGCTGCCGGAGCCGCTGGCGCTGCAGGCGAGTTCGAGCCGCGCTTATGCGTTGTCGGCGTGGATCCTGTTCTGCCTGGCGGCCGCTTTGATCGCGTGCATCGTCGCGGCGGGGCGGACAAGCCGCGATGCGATGTTCTCCCTGGTCGCGCTGACGCTGGGCCTGGCGGCCGTGGCGATGCTCGGTTTCGCGCCGACGGTGTATGCCTCGGGCGAACGCGTCCAGTTCATCGGACAGATGGCGCTGATGCTGGTCGTAGCGAAGATGATCCTGGCGCTGCGCGCCGTCTACGGGCAGCGCGCGTATGAAGCGGCCGTGTTCGTCGTCGCGCTCGCGGCCGCCGTGCGCGTGGTCCGTCTGTTGATCGGTTAGGCCGGCGTCAGCCCGGGAGATCCGTCAGCCAGGTCGGCCCTGGCAGATCGCGCACGCCGCGGCGCAGCGTCTCGTTCCACTCGGTGCGGACGGTGTGCAGATAGGGATCGTCCTCTTCCAGCCGCTGCTTGAGGTTCGCGTTGAAGCTGTCGCGGCGGTACAGGAGCAGATCGAGCGGCGGTCCGACCGACAGGTTCGAGCGCATGGTCGAATCGAACGACACCAGCACGCACTTGCAGGCCTCGGTCATCGAGGTGCGCGGAGTGATGACGCGGTCGAGGATGGGTTTGCCGAACTTGCTCTCGCCGGTCTGGAAGTAGGGGGTTTCCGGCGAGCTTTCGATGAAGTTGCCTTCGGAGTACACCAGGAACAGCCGCGGCGCCTCGCCTTTGATCTGGCCGCCGACGATGAAGGAACCACTCGGGTCGACACCGCTGTCGCGCAAATAGGCGGCATCGCGTGCCCGGATTTCGCGCAGCGCGTCGCCGACGTGCTGCGCCACTTCGAACATCGAGCGGGCATTGCCGATGCCGGGGCGTTGCGGGTCGTGCGCGGCGCGATGTTCGAGCAGATTGACCGCGTTCTGCGTCAACGACAGGTTGCCGGACGACAGCGTCACGATCATGCGCTCGCCCTCGTTGACGTAGACGCGCATCTTGCCGTTGCGGCGAACGTCGTCGACGCCGGCGTTGGTGCGCGAATCGGAAGCGAGGATCAGGCCCTGCTCCAGGTTGAGGCCGATGCAATACGTCATGGGTGCGCCGAGGGCTCGATGGGGGAATCGCGGTAATTTTGCCTCGCGCAGCGCCGGTACGGGAAGCGCGCTGCGGTGAGGGCCGTCATTGCGACTGGGAGTGCGATTGTGCTTGCGGCGCGGCTTGCGGCAGTGACTGTTCCGCCGCCAGCATGAATTGTCGATGGATTTCATCGCCGAGCCGCGTGAGCCGCGCCATCGCATCCTGCAGCCAGGTTTCCAGGCCGGAGGCGATGATCTCGTCGATGCGCGCGTAGCGCGTGAACGCCGACAGCGCGCCGGCCTGGCGCACGACCTCCAGGCCGTCACCACCGGCCAGCGTGCGCAGGACGCCGTGCAGGGTGTTGGTGCAGGTCTGCAGCGAGCGCGGATTGCCGTCCCGCAGTAGCATCAGTTCGGTGACATTGGCCGGGCTGACCGATTCGCGATACACCCGGCGATAGGTCTCGAACGCCGAGAGCGACTGCAGCAGCGCGCTCCATTGGAAATACTGCACGGCATCGCGCGCTTCGCCCGATTCGGGGAGATCGCTGTCGCTGCCGGTGATGTCGAGCAGGCGGATCGCCCAGTCGGCACGTTCGATGAAGGCGCCCAGCTGCAGGAAGTGATAGCCCTCGCCGCGCCCGAGCGTGCCGATGGTGACGCCACGAAAGGCCGCCGAACGACCCTTCACCCATTCCAGGATGCTGTTGACGCCGTCGCGACGCATGCGCGCCGTGTTGAGACTGCGCATCTCCAGCCACGAGGTGTTGAGGTCCTCGTACATCTCCGAGGTGATGGCCACGCGCTGTGCGCGCGCGTTCTCGCGCGCGTCGCGGAAACAGCTGTAGATCGAGGAGGAATTGTCGGGCGAGAGCAGCAGGTGGCGCAGCACGCCGTCGGCGTCGATGATGCCGTAGCGCTGCACGAAGGCATCGGCGATGCCGAGGGCGTCGAGCGCGCGTCGCCACGGCGCGGCCTCGGCCTTGCCGCGGTCCAGGCGTTCGGGGAGCATCGCGATGCGCAAGGTCACGTCGATCAGGCGCGCGGTGTTCTCCGCGCGTTCCATGTGGCGGGAGACCCAGTACAGATCGTTGGCGGTCCGACAGAGCATCAGCCCTCCAATACCCAAGTGTCTTTGGTGCCGCCGCCCTGCGACGAGTTCACCACCAGCGAGCCTTCGCGCAGCGCCACGCGCGTGAGGCCGCCGGGCATCACGTGGATGCGGCGGCCGCACAGGATGTAAGGGCGCAGATCGATGTGGCGCGGCGCGAGACCGCTCTCGACGAAGGTGGGGCAGGTCGACAGCGACAAGGTCGGCTGCGCGATGTAGTTGTCGGGCGTGGCGAGGATGCGGCGACGGAATTCCTCGATCTCCGCCTTGCTCGCCGCCGGTCCCACCAGCATGCCGTAGCCGCCGGCGCCGTGGACTTCCTTCACCACCAGCTCGGCGAGATTGTCGAGCGTGTAGCGCAGGTCGTCCGGATTGCGCAACTGATAGGTCGGCACGTTGTGCAGGATCGGCTCCTCGCTGAGATAGAAGCGGATCATCTCCGGCACGTAGGGATAGACCGACTTGTCGTCGCCGACGCCGGTGCCGGGTGCGTTCGCCAGCGTCACGCGGCCGGCGCGATAGGCGTTGAACAGGCCGGGTACGCCGAGCAGCGATTCGGGCCGGAACACGGTCGGATCGAGGAAGTCGTCGTTGATGCGGCGATAGATCACGTGCACGCGCTGCGCGCCACGGGTGGTCCGCATGTAGACGGTGTCGTCGCGCACGAACAGGTCGGCGCCCTCGACCAGCTCCACGCCCATCTGCTGCGCCAGGAAGGCGTGTTCGAAGTACGCGGAATTGGCCGAGCCCGGCGTGAGGATCGCCACGGTGGGATTGTCGATGCCGGGCGGCGCGGCCTGGCGCAGGATTTCCTGCAGCGCGTCGGGATAGCGTTCGACGGGCGCGATCTGCTGGCGCGCGAACAGCTCCGGGATCAGCCGCGTCATCATGCGGCGGTTTTCCAGCATGTAGGACACGCCGGAAGGCACGCGCAGATTGTCCTCGAGCACGTAGTACTCGCCGTCGCCCGCGCGTACCAGATCGATGCCGGAAATGTGCGAATAGACACCGCCCGGCACTTGCAGGCCGCGCATTTCGTGGCGATAGGCTTCGTTGTCCAGCACCAGTGATTGCGGCACCTTGCCGTCGCGCAGGATGCGCTGTTCGCCGTAGACGTCGCCGAGGAACAGATTGAGCGCATGCACGCGCTGGCGCAGGCCGGCTTCGAGCATTCTCCACTCGGCGGCGGGCACGATGCGCGGCACCAGATCGAAGGGGATCAGGCGTTCGCTGCCCGATTCCTCGCCATAGACGGAGAAGGTGATGCCGACGCGATGGAAGGAAATCTCCGCTTCGCGCCGTTTGTGTTCGACCGCGGGAGCGGGCGTCTGTTGCAGCCAGTCGTCGAAGGCATGGTAGTGCGGACGGACGTCGCCGTCGGCAGCGCGCATTTCGTCGTAACTGGTCCGCATAGGCCTTGCGCTCGGCGGGGCCATTCCCGGTTCCACTGATACCACGTGTTGCGGGACTTGCCTAGATGTTGCGACGCACCAATGGCGTGGCCGCAGGGTCCCGACGTTAATTGGCCGATCACGCGGAAGGGCGGATCATGCTGATGTGAATATCGGTTCGAACCGCGGCGGAGGCGCATTCCCATGTCCAGACGAATCCTTGTGGGCTACGACGGTTCCGATTCGGCCAAGCGGGCGTTCCGGCTCGCGGTCGATCTGGCCCGTGCTTTCGGCGGGCGCGTGCGCGTGGTGACGGTGTTGCAGCCGGCGGTGAGCGGGATCGAGGGCATGGCGGTGCTGGTGGCCGACAACAGCCCGCAGCACGCCACCGAAATGCTGGAGGGGCTGGTCGGTGCGTCTCCGGACGCGGCCGGGCTCGTCGACACGACCGTGCTCAACGGCAGTCCGGGCGACGTGCTGTTGAGCGAGGTCGAGCAGCATGGCATCGACCATATCGTCATCGGCCATAGCGAACGCGGCGCGCTGGCGCGCTGGCTGATCGGTTCGGTGTCCACGGATGTGCTGGCGCGCTCGCACGTGCCGGTGACGGTCGTGCGCTGATCGCGCGGACGCAGCAAAGAGGAACCGCTCCGCGTTCACGCGGCCTTGATCGCTTTGCGCGGCGGGACGGGTTTGTCGGATCATGACGATATGATCCGATCGCGTCGCCGATTCTTGAACTCGCACCCGAAATCGATTCGAGCGAACATTCCGGGCCAATTGTCGTCGGGTGCTTCGCCGTGACGCGCGGAAACGCACGCCGATACGTCTCGATCGCCCTGCTGCTGGCGATGGCATGCCTGTCGCTGACCCTCGGCGGCTGCGCGATGGTGAAGGTGAAGTCGCTCGGCGCCGAGGATTACATCGCGGCCAAGCGCGGCGATGTGCTCAGCAGCGGCGAATTGAGCGCCGCCAGCCTGGAAGCGCTGCAAGTGCTGGGCATCGAAGCCAAGACCTGCACGGCGGACGTGCCGGCATGCGCCAAGACGCTGTCCACGAGCGAAGGGCTGGACGAGGAACGCAAGCTGTCCACGTCCGCCGAACTCTGGACGCAGGCGGCGATCCGCCTCACCCCGAAAGGGGAGGCCGCGCAAAGCGACGCCACGGTGGGCGCATGGCTGGAAGCCGCGCGCTATGCCTACGCCTATCTGTTCTTCAGTCCGCGCGCGCCGGGCGAGCGTGCGTTCGAGGATCGCCAGACCCAGGTCCGCGACTACTACAACTACGCGGTGCAGCAGGTGGTGGGCAGCCTGTTCGCGCGTTGGCGCGCGCAGATCGCTAGTGATGGCGGCGTGCGTCGCGACACGGAGATGGATGTCGCCGGCTGGCGCGTGAACGCGGAAGCGACCGAACTGCGAATGCCGGGCGGCGTTCCGTATCCGGATGCGATCGCGCCGGCGTCATCCTTGCGCTTCGAAGGCGTGCGCAGCGTGTATCGCCGCGATGGCTTCGGTGCTGAACTGGTGGCCGAAGTCTCGCCGGCGGCGGTGGGCGATCCGGCCGCGTATCCCGGCGCGCTTCCGGGCACGCCACTGGCCGGCGAGAGCCGCGACGACAAGGCGCCGGCCTTCAGCGAGATGCCGTTCATGCCGGTGACGCTGCTGCTGCGCTTCGACGGGCAGACGCTGGCGCAGGTGCTGACTACGCGGCGCGTGCTGATCTCGCCCTACGATCCGTATCGCCAGGCGGAAGTGATCGTGCAAGGACAGCGGCTGCCGCTGGCGGCCAACTTCACCGCCGGCTACGGGCTGTGGCTGGCGCGTTCGGGTTTCGCCAAGCAGTCGCTGCGTTCGATGCTCGGCCGCGAGCGCGGCATCGTGCGGCCGCATCTGTATCTGATGCAGCCCTACGATCCGGAGCGCAGGATCGTGCTGATGCTGCACGGATTGGCCAGCAGCCCCGAGGCCTGGGTGAACGTCGCCAACGAAATCATGGGCGACGAGCAGCTGCGCCGGCATTACCAGATCTGGCAGGTCTATTACCCGACCAACATGCCGATCGCCTGGAACCGCGCGGAAATCGCCAAGCTGGTCGAACAGGCGCTCAAGCATTTCGACCCCGCCGGACAGGCGCCGGCTTCGCAGCACATGGTGCTGATCGGGCACAGCATGGGTGGCGTGCTGGCGCGATTGCTGGTGTCTTCTTCCGGCGATCAACTGTGGAGCGCCGTCACCGCCGGGCGTGATCTTTCCGGCGATCGCGGAGAACGCATTCGCCGGCGCCTGCAGCCGCTGCTGAATTTCCAGCCGCTGCCGCAGGTCGATCGCGCCGTCTTCATCGCTGCGCCGCATCGCGGAACGGCGATGGCCGATGGTGGGCTGGGACGCTTCGTCGGCAAGCTGATTCGTTTGCCCGCCACGCTGCTGACGCGCTTCGCCGACGTGCTGAGCGATCTCGCCGGCAACGAAAAGGGAGAGGGCAGGAAGCACAAGCGTGCCATGCCCAACAGCATCGACAACCTGCGCGATACCGATCCCTTCGTGCATGCCGCCGCCGATCTGCCGATCTCGCCGCGTGTGCGCTACAACTCGATCATCGCCCAGCGCGATCCCAAGCTGCCGCTGATCGATTCCGACGACGGCCTGGTGCCTTATCGCAGCGCGCACCTGGCGGGCGCCGAATCGGAACTGGTGATCACCTCATGGCACAGCGTGCAGGAAACGCCGCAGGCGATCCTGGAGATTCGCCGCATCCTGCACAAGCAGATCGGCACGGAGTGAATGGCGCGGCGCCGATGAGCGCACGGCCCTGAAAAACGAAACGGGCCGCGAAGCGGCCCGTTCCATGCGGATCAAGATGATCCGATCACGATGATTTAAAGCACCGATTACTTGAGACCAGAGGCCTTGCGCAGTTCCTCGGCCTTGTCGGTCTGCTCCCACGAGAACGCGGTGGCGGTGTGCTTCTTGCCGGCCGAGTCGGTGTAGGTGATCTGCTTCGGCTTGCGGCCGAAATGACCGTAGGCGGCGGTGTCCTGATACATCGGATGGATCAGGTCGAGCATCTTGATGATGCCGTACGGACGCAGGTCGAAGTGCTTGCGGATCAGCTTCTCGATCTTGTCGTCGCTGATCTTGCCGGTGCCGAAGGTGGTCACCGAGATCGAGGTCGGCTCGGCCACGCCGATGGCGTAGCTGACCTGCACTTCGCAGCGATCGGCCAAACCGGCCGCGACCACGTTCTTGGCGACATAGCGCGCGGCGTAGGCAGCCGAACGGTCGACCTTTGACGGATCCTTGCCGGAGAACGCGCCGCCGCCGTGACGGGCCCAGCCGCCGTAGGTGTCGACGATGATCTTGCGGCCGGTCAGGCCGCAGTCGCCCACCGGGCCGCCGATGACGAACTTGCCGGTCGGGTTGATGTGGAACTTGGTGCCCTTGTGCAGCCACTTGGCCGGCAGCACGGGCTTGAGGATTTCCTCGCGCACGGCTTCGATCAGATCCTTCTGCTTCACGTCCGGATCGTGCTGGGTGGAGAGCACCACGGCGTCGATGGCCGAGGCCTTGCCGTCTTCATAGCGCAGGGTGACCTGCGACTTGGCGTCGGGACGCAGCCACGGCAGCGGCGACTTCTTCGCCTTGCGCACCTTGGCCTGCTGCTCGACCAGGCGGTGCGAGAGGTGGATCGCCGCCGGCATGTAGCTGTCGGTTTCGTTGGTGGCATAGCCGAACATCAGGCCCTGATCGCCCGCGCCCTGTTCTTCCGGCTTCTTGCGGTCCACGCCCTGGTTGATGTCGGGCGACTGCTTGCCGATCAGGTTGAGCACGCCGCAGGTGGCGCCGTCGAAACCGACGTCGGAGCTGTCGTAGCCGATGTCGAGGATGACCTTGCGCGTCAGCGCTTCCAGGTCGATCCAGGCCGAGGTGGTGATCTCGCCGGCGACGATCGCCACGCCCGTCTTCACCATCGTCTCGCAGGCCACACGCGCGCGCTTGTCCTGGGCCAGGATGGCATCGAGCACCGCATCGGAAATCTGGTCGGCGACCTTGTCCGGATGGCCTTCCGAAACCGATTCGGAGGTGAAGAGGTAGCTGGACATCGGCTTAATATCCTTGTATTCGGATGAAAAGATGGGCGCGCATGATACACGGGCGGGGTGACGCGCGCATCATGACGGAAACGATGTTTCCCGGGAATTAAGCAGCGGGAAAGTGAAGAGGCGTCGTCTGGGCGCCTGACGGGCCGGATGCGCGGGGCTGTGACCGGGTTTTCCGCTCGCCGACGCGGATCGGGAGGTGTCGGACGGCGTGGCCGTTCACACTGGCAATGCATCGGGCCGCTTTGTAATCTTGCCGCAGCAATTCAGCAATATCGATGTCGCAGGGCGGGCGCAGGCTGCCGGCCAACCAGGCCCGCCCTAAAACAAGCCCGCCCCTGCCAGGCCGTCCCCACGCCGCCATGCTGTCACTCGAAGAACGCCTGCAACAACGCTTTCCGCAATGGTTCAGCGGTCGCCGTGCGGCGCTGACGCGTCCGCTGCTGCGCACGCTCGGGCGCTGGTCGCGGTTCGAGACGATCGAGCATTTCCTGGCCGAGAGCGGCCACCTGCGCGATTTCGCCTTCGTGGACGCCGCGCTGGATCACGTGCAGGCGCGCTACACCGTGGATTCGGGCGAAGGCCATATCCCGGAACGCGGCAGGCTGCTGATCGTCGCCAACCATCCTTCCGGCGCGACCGACGCGCTGGCGCTGCTGCAGCATGTCGGCACCGTGCGCCGCGACGTGCGCATCATCGCCAACGATCTGCTGATGATGCTGGAGCCCTTGTCCGGCCTGCTGCTGCCGGTGCGCATTCTCGACGGCCGCGCCGGGGCCGAGAGCCTGCGCGCGGTCGAGCAGGCGTTGCGGCAGGAGCAGTGCGTGATCGTGTTCCCGGCCGGCGAAGTCTCGCGCCTCGGACTGCGCGGCGTGCGCGACGGCCGCTGGCAGCGCGGCTTCGTGCGCTTTGCCCGCAAGACCGGCGCGCCGGTGCTGCCGGTGCGCATCAAGGCGCGTAATTCGGCGCTGTTCTACGGCGCTTCGGCCCTGTTCAAGCCGGCCGGCACCGCGCTGCTGGCGCGCGAGATGTACGCGCGCCGCAACCGCCCGCTGAGCCTGCGCATCGGCCAGCCGCTGAAGATCGAACCCGATGCCGATCCGGTGACGGCGTTGCGCACCGTGCGCAAGGCGCTGTATGCGCTCGGCAAGCAGCGCATGTCGCAGACGCCGGGGCCGGAGCCGCTGGCACCGCCGGAACCCGTTGAACTGCTGCGCGCGGAAATCGCCGCCACCGAACTGCTCGGCGAAACCCAGGACGGCAAGCAGATCCGCCTGGCGCGCCTGCGCACCGATTCGCCGCTGCTGCGCGAGATCGGCCGCGCGCGCGAGTTCACCTTCCGCAAGGTGGGCGAGGGCACCGGCCGCAGTCGCGACATCGACGCCTACGACGCCCACTACGAACAGATCGTGCTGTGGGACGCGGACGCCGAACGCATCGCCGGCGGCTACCGCGTGATGCGCGGTTCGCGTGCGCTGGCCGATCGCGGTTTGTCCGGCCTCTACACCGCTTCGCTGTTCCGCTATTCCGACGATCTGATCCCGCACATCGCCGAGGGCATGGAACTGGGCCGCAGCTACGTGACCCCGGAATACTGGGGCAGCCGTAGCCTCGACTACCTGTGGTACGGCCTCGGCGCGTATCTGATGCGTTATCCGGGCGTGCGCTACCTGTTCGGGCCGGTCTCGATCAGCGCGGCGCTGCCGCTGCCGGCGCGCGAGCAGCTCGTTGCCTACTACCAGCGCTACTACGGCTGCCAGGAACCGCTCGTGGCCTCGCTGAAGCCGTTCCAGTACTTCGCCGCGCCGCCGTCGTTCGGCGAGATGGACGCCGACACTGCCTTCGGCGTGCTGAAGGGCAATCTGTCCGCGCTGGGCGCGTCGGTGCCGATGCTCTACAAGCAGTACACCGATCTGTGCGAGCCGGGCGGCGCGCGCTTCCTCGCCTTCGGCGTCGATCCGGATTTCAGCGATTCGATCGATGGCCTGATCGAAGTGGACATGCACAAGCTGCGCCCGAACAAGCGAAAACGCTATCTCAAGCAAGCCGGGGCCGACGCATGAGCCCCGCGACCGCGAGCAAGGGGCGTCGGCGCGCGGTCTTCGTATCCGATGTCCATCTCGGCTCCAAGCATTGCCATGCGGAGGAGCTGGCGGCGTTCCTGTCGACGCTGGATTGCGCACGGCTGTATCTGGTCGGCGACATCGTCGACCTGTGGTGGCTGGCGCAGCGCCGCGCGCGCTGGGGGCAGGCGCACAACCACGTGGTTGAGGCACTGCACGCGCTGCGCCGCAAGGGCACCGAGCTGATCTACATCCCTGGCAACCATGATCGCCCGGTGCGCCGCTTCTGCGGTCTCGCGTTGCCGGCGATGCAGGTGCGCCGCCGCACCATCCACGTCACCGCCGACGGGCGCCGTCTGCTGGTGGTGCATGGCGATGATTACGACGCGGTCACCCATTTCGGCGGGTTGCAGGAGAAATTCGGCGACTGGCTGTACTATCGCATCCTCACCGGCAATCAGGTGCTCAACCGGATTCGCCGCAGCTTCGGTCTGCGTTACTGGTCGTTGTCGGAATTCCTCAAGCGCCAGAGCGGCGCGGCGGAACGCTACATCGAGCGCTTCGTGCAGGCCGGGCTCGACGATGCACAACGGCGCGGGCTCGACGGCATCGTCTGCGGCCATATCCATCGTGCCGGCCTCGTGCAGCGCGACCGGCTGATCTACGCCAACGACGGCGACTGGGTCGAAAGCCTGACCGCGCTGGTCGAGGAGGCCGACGGTACGCTGCGTTTGCTCTCGCATCGCGGCGATGTTCTGGCGGAGATTCCGCCGCGCCTGCGGCTGGTGCAGGAAAACGGGCTGGCGCGAGCGGCCTGAGGAAAGCCCACCACATCCCTGAAGTTTCGCGTCGAAACCCTTTAGCATCGGCGCATGGATTCGATCACCCATCTGTTCTACGGCGGCGCCATCGCCGCCGCCATCGCGCCGCGCGGGCATCGGCGCGCGGCTCTGCTTGCCGGCGCCGCGCTCAACACCTTGCCCGACCTGGATGTGATTCCGCTGCGGTTGTTCGCCGATCCGGTCGCGGAAATGACCTGCCATCGCGGGCTGACCCATTCCTGGCTCGTGCTGCCCTTCGTCGCCTGGGCGATCTGGGCGTTCTTCAAGCGTCGCGGCGGGCGCGTGGCGCAGGAACCGGCGCGCTGGTTCTGGGCGATCCTGCTCTGCCTGATGGCGCATCCGCTGATCGATTCGTTCACCGTCTACGGCACGCAGCTGTTCTGGCCGCTGCCGATGCAGCCGCTGATGTGGTCGAGTTTGTTCATCATCGATCCGCTGTTCACGCTGCCGTGGCTGGTGGCATGCGTCGTTGCCTGGTTCGCGCGCGAGCGGGTGCTGGCGCAGCGCGCGCTCGTGGTTGGCATCGCGTTGGGTGTGGCCTACGTCGGCTGGTCGCTGACTGCCAAGTGGATGATCGAACGCGAAGCCGATCGCGCGCTCGCGCGCATTGGCCTTGGTGCCGCGCCGCGTTTCTCGGTGCCGATGCCGTTCAACACGCTGCTGTGGCGGGTGGTGGCGATGACGCCGCAAGGATTCGTGGAAGGCGAACGCTCGCTGGTCGCCGATCGAGGAGATATCCGCTTCCGTGCCTATCCATCGGATACGCAGGCGCTCGCCGCGGTCCGCGACTTCAAGGTGGTGCAGCGGCTGACCTGGTTCAACCACGGCTTCCAGAAAGCTGAAACATACGAAGACAAGCTCGTGCTGAGCGATCTGCGAATGGGCAGCGAGCCCGATTACACGTTCCGTTTCGCCGTGGCCAAGCACAACAGCCCGACCTGGCGCGAGATCCCGCCCGAGCAGCTGAAATGGCCCTGGCAGGCGGGCAAACGCTTGCCGGAGATGTGGCAGCGAATCTGGCAGGAACCGAAAGCGATCGGGGAAGGCGAAAAGGCGGTCGCGAAGAACTGAAATCAGGCCGCCGCGCGGAACGGCGAAGCCGCGTTCGTCGCCAGTGCGTCGAAGTAGTCACGTGTCAGCGCAATCTGATCCGCCGCCGTCTCGGCGCGATTGACCACGGCGCGGAAGGCGGCGTTCTCGGGCCGGTCCTTCGCGTACCAGCCCAGGTGCTTGCGCGCGATGCGCACGCCGGCGATCTCGCCGTAGAAAACGTGCAGCGCTTCCAGATGGCCGAGCAGGATGTCGCGTATTTCCTGCAACGAGGGAGGCGGCAGATGTTCTCCGGTTTCGAGGTAATGCGCGATCTCGCGGAAGACCCACGGCCGCCCCTGCGCGGCGCGGCCGATCATCACCGCATCGGCGCCGGTCTGGCGCAGCACGAAGGCGGCGCGTTCGGGTGAGTCAATATCGCCATTGGCGATCACTGGAATGCGCAGTGCCGCCTTGATCGCGGCGATGGTGTCGTATTCGGCGTGCCCCGTGTATTGCTGATCGCGGGTGCGGCCGTGCACCGCCAGGGTCTGGATGCCGGCGTCCTCGGCGATGCGCGCGATCGTCGGCGCGTTGCGGTTGTCGGCGTTCCAGCCGGTGCGGATCTTCAACGTCACCGGCACGTCGACAGCTTTCACCACCGCCTCGACGATGCGTGCCACCAGCGCCTCGTCGCGCATCAGCGCCGAGCCGGCCCAGGCGTTGCACACCTTCTTCGCCGGGCAGCCCATGTTGATGTCGATGATCTGCGCGCCATGGTCGACGTTGTAGCGCGCGGCTTCCGCCATGATTCCGGGCTCGGTGCCCGCGATCTGCACGCTCACCGGATCGGGCTCGTCGACATGATCCATGCGCCGCAGCGACTTCTCGGTATGCCAGAAGCGCGGATCGCTGGTGGTCATCTCGGACACGGCCATGCCCGCGCCCAGCCGCTTGCACAGCAGCCGAAAGGGTTTGTCGGTGACGCCCGCCATTGGCGCGAGGATCACCTTGGGGGCGATGGAGAAGGAACCGATCCGCATCCGCGCATTCTAAGGCGCGCGTCGCGAAGGCGGGAATGGCGTCCGAAAGCGGCCAGCAAGTCCCGTTCCGGTTCCGGATGCTGCGCGGCAGCTGACGGACTGGAGATTCGAGATGGCGCGTTTTGCGAAAGCGGTATGGCTGGTGGCGGCAGGGATGACGGCGTTGCCCGCGTTCGCGGCATGTCCGAAGAACGAAGCGGCGATCGTGGCGTTGGATCAGGAATACCAGGCCGCGGTGAAGAACCGCGACGTCGCGGCGATCGAGCGTCTGTTGCCGGATGATTTCGTGCTGGTCACGGGCAAGGGCAAGCGGTACGGCAAGTCCGATCTGCTGGCCGAAGCGCGCGCGGATGATGTCGCGTACGAGCGCCAGGATGATTCCGAGCACAGTGTGCGCTTCGTGGGCGAAGTGGCGATGGTGACCGCGCTGCTGCACGCCAAGGGCACCGACAAGCGCAAGCCGTTCCAGTACCGGCTGTGGTTTAGCGATCTTTATCTGTGCACGACGGATGGCTGGCAATACAGTTTCGCGCAGGCTTCGATTCCACTGCCGGATTGAGGTCGCGGACGTCGCGGATCGGCTAGCGCTTGCCGCGACGGCGTCGCCAGAACAGGAAGCCGGTGACCAGCAGAAATGTGGGCATCAGACCGGTGAAGGCGAGCAGCCATCGCAGCACGACACCGCCCGCGACGCCGATGTGCAGCGGATAAATCGCCTGATGCATGCGATTGCCCAGAGGCTGCGCGGTGGCGTCGACGACCTGCAGAATCCGGCCGCTGTGGTCGAGACGGATTTCACTGCGTCCTGTCGGATGCCATTCGCCATCGGCGCGGGCACGGAAGTTGATCGTGCCGTCGTTGGGTTTCGGCACGGAGAGCCGGCTGATGCGTGCATCGGGCAGGGCGGCTTGGGCTTGCGCGATGAGTTGCGTCCAGTCCAGCCTGACTTCGCTTGACGGGAGCATGCGCGTTGGCGGCGCGGGCGTGCGCGTCGCGTCGCCGCCGAACACCGCGGTCAATGCCGCCCGGAATCCGTTCGAATACACCATGCCCGTGCCGGTCAGCGTGGCCAGCACCAGCAGCGGCAGCAGCATGGCACCGCTGCTGCGATGCCAGGTAAGCCAGCGCCGCACAGGCGGGTTCGCATGCATTTTCAGCTGCGTCAGCCAGCGGCCGCGCTTGGGCCACCACAGGTACAGCCCGATCAGCAGCAGGCATAGCGCCGCCCATCCGATCACGCCCAGCACTGCCTTGCCGGTCTTGCCGCCGAGCAGCTCGACATGCCATTCGTGCAGCCACAACAGCACGTCGTCGTGCGGCGTGCGTTGCAGCAGCAGCACGCCGTCCTCGGGGGCGAAGTAGGCGCGGCGGCCGCCCTCGAAGTAGCCCTGCCAGACCGGCAGATCGTTGCGCGGCAGGTCGAGCGAGCGCAGTCCCTGCGGCTGCCAGCGTTCGATCAGCGTCGCCAGCACGCGGCCGTCGGCGCGCGGCTGGTGCTGGGTCAATTGCGGGTGTTGCCAGCACAGCAGTTCGTTATGGAACACCAACACGCTGCCGGCCAGCGCGACCAACGCGAACAGGACGCCGATGCTCAACCCGCCCCACAGGTGCAGCCATGACAGCAGCGCGCGCAGACGTCGTTTCGGCGACGGTGCATGCATGGGCGAGGATGGCGCGGCGGCTACCATGAGTCACTCAGAAACGGTGTGACCAGCCCACCGTCAGCGTGCGGCCACGACCGGCGAAATAGTCGTCGGCGTCGCGGACCGGAACCGCGACCGTCTGCGCGTAGTAGGTGATGTACTGCTTGCTGAACAGATTCTCGACACCGAGGTTGAGCCGGCCCAGCGGCAACGCCAGCGAGGCTTGCAGATCGAACGTGGCATAGCCGTCGAAATGCGTGTCGGCCTTGCCGAGCGTGCTGAAGGTGCGGCTGATGGCGCGGTTCGCCTGCAGGCGCGTGGAGAAATCCTCCGTCCAGCGCTGCTCCCAGAACGCGGTGACGCGATCCGGGCTGATGTTGCTGCCGGACACATCGCTGTCTACGCGACCATCGCTGTTGGTGTCGTAACGGCCGTCGGCTTGCGCGTAGCCGATGCCGATCCGGCCCGATTCGGCGAACCGGTAGGCGAGGTTGGCTTCGATGCCGTCGATCTTGGTCTTCTGCCGGTTGACGTTGTAGGTGCCGCTGGCCGGATCGCGGATCAGGATCGAACCGAGATCGGAATCCGACCAGTACGCGGCCAGATGCGCGACCCAGCGATCGTCTTCGTAATCCAGTCCGATCTCGCGGTTGTCGGCGATGACCGGCTGCAGATCGACCAGTTGGTCGACGCGCTGCCCGGGGCGGTTGATCGCGCGCAGCACGCGGCCGATGTCGGCGACGGTGTAGCCCTCGGAATACGACGCGTACAGCTTGAGCGCGTCGGTGACTTCCCAGACCGCGCCGAAGTTGAGCAAGGTCTCGTTGGTCGTCGGTTCGCCGCCTTCGACGAAACGGGCGCCGTAGAACGGCAGCGTGGTGTAGTCGTCGACCTTCAGCTTGCCGTGTTCGTAGCGCAGGCCCGCGTTCAACTGCACCGGGCCGATGCGGTATTCGGCCTGCAATAGCGGCGAAAGCGAGGTGTAGACGGTTTTCGGCACCCAGTTCAGGCCGCTGACCACCAGTTCCTGATAGGTCTCGTCACGCGCCGCGTCCAGACCCAGCGTGAGCCGCAGCGGCAGGCCGGCGATGTCGCCGCGCGACCAGGTGAGTTTGCCGCCGAGCTTCTTCGACACGTTTTGCGACTGGTCGTCCCAGTCACCGCTGTTCGGGCCCCAGAAATCGATCCAGGTGCTGGAGCCGTAGCGGCCCTCGAAATCGGACCAGTACAGCTGGCCCTGGAAATGGCCGTCCCACAACGATTGGTCGGTGTAATCCAGCGACACCGAAGTCGACAGATTGCGCGGCGGCTGCAGCGGCGGCCGTCCCTTGGCCGAAGTCGCCGGCACGCCGGCGGCGATGTCGCCGTCGACCGCCGTGTAGTCGCCGTCGCCTTCCAGTTCGTAGCGGTTGACGGTCAGCTGCAGCCGGCGCTCGTCATCGATGTTCCATCCGCCCTTCGCGAACAGATTTGTCGCGGTGGAATCCATCAGATCGCCCTGCACATTGCTGACGGCGATTGAGCGGCCATCGGCGTCGTAGTACAGGCCTTCCTTCGCGTAGGACGCACCGCCGACGAGATCGAATGCGCCTTGGCGCGTGCCGAACACGTAGGAACCGCGGTAGCCGACGCTGTCGTGCTCATGCGGCAGCGCGGTGCTGCTGGAGATCGAGACGTCCTGGAAGCTGCCACCGTCCTTGCGCGGCGCGCGCTTGGTGATGATGTTGATGATGCCGCCGGAGGCGCCCAGGCCTTGCAGCGCATTGGCGCCGTGGATCACCTCGATGCGCTCGATCATCGCCGGATCGATGGTGTGTCCGTCGCGGCCGCCTTCGCGCAGCGGCGTCGATTGCGGCACGCCGTCGATCAAGTACAGCGGCTTGCGCCCGCGCAGGGTTTCGCCGGCATTGGTCAGCTTCTGCCGCGACGGCGCGAACGAAGGGATCAGATTGGCCAGCACCTGCGAGATGTCCTGGGTGATGGCGAGCTGTTGCTGCAACTGCTTCTGGTCGATCACGGTGATGGTGTTCGGCAGCGCGGCCTCGGAGTGCGGGATGCGGCTGGTGCTGGCCGACACGGTGACGCGGTCGAGTTCGCGGACCTCGTCAGCGGCGTGAGCGGTGGGCATGACAAGGGCCGTCAGCAGCGCGCTGGCGAGGAGGGAGCGGGAGAGCATCGGAGTGGGGAGTCCAGGCGGCAAACCGACGTATGTTAATGCGAAGCATTCTCGTTTGATAGTGCCGGCCTTCGAGCAGGTGCTTAAACGAACAAGGCCCGCGATGCGCGGGCCTTGTCTGAGCGGAAACGTTTGCGGATCAGGCGGTCTGGTCGTCGACCGTGGCGCCGGGTGCGTTTTCCTTCACCGAAGCGATGCCGTTGCCGCGGCCGCTGTCGTCCGCGTACATCTGGCTGCTGCCGATGACCTGGCCATTGCTCGCCGTCAGGTTGAAGAAGAGCTTGCCGTTGCTGGCGGTCTTGCGATCGTAGCGTTGATCGTCCTGGCTGTTCTTGCGCACGGATTCGACGCCGTTCGTGCACGAGGCCTTGGCCGAATATCCCTCGCTGGTGAGGATCACCTGGCCGTTGCCGGCCTTCAGCACGAACTGGAATTCGCCGTTGCTGCGCTTGCTGATCTCGAACTTGCCTGCCATTGACGTTGGCTCCTTGGGTTGGGTGGCGGAATGGCGGCGGCAGGGTAGCGCAAGGATTGTTAACGAAGATGTATGCCGGATGCCGCCCGAAATCCAGGCAGCGCCAAACGCGAGCCTCGCACCGGATCAAGGCACGATTGTTTCGGAGCGGGCTCGCTTCAGGCGTGATTGCTCGAGACGACGTTCGCGACACGCGCATCGGTTCCCCATGCGGTGTCGTGCAGGCCATGCGCCTTGCCGCTGATGACGATGGCGATCAAGCCAATGAGGAGAGACAAACCGATGGCGGCCGTGTGGTGGTACGAGGGATTGCGAGTCATGACGTTCTCCCAGTGTGCTTGCAGTGGGAAAGCGGAGTGTTGAAAAAGACGCGCGTGCCGATGCACGGCAACGGCGGATTCCGGATGGCGTCCGGAGTCGCTGTCACTCTACGCCGATGTCATGTGCCGCAATGCGAAAACGCTCGCATTCAGCTGGGGAAGCGCGTCTCGACATCTTCGCGCTGCGGCATCGATGCGGCGGCGCCTTCCTGTTCGGTCGATAGCGCTGCATAACGCGAGGCGAAACGGATGTGCTGCGCGAACGGTGCGTCCGGCGCGAGCGCCAGCGCCGCCGCCAGGGCACCGTTGAAGGCATCGCCGGCACCGGTGGTGTCGACGGGTTTGACCTGTTCGGCGGGCATCCGATAGAACGGGCGCTCGTCGCCGTGCAGCTGGCCTTCGGCATGGGACACGAAGCAACCACTGGCGCCGAGCGTGACCACCACGGTGCCCGCGCCCAGCAGATCACGGCACAGCGCGTGCAGGCGCGCCTGGTCGAGCGCGGCGATGGCGTCGTCCTCGATGCGCTCGCCGACGTGGCGGGCGATCAGTCCTGCGAATTCGCTTTCGTTCGGCGTCAGCACGTCACTCAGCGCGAGCAGCTCGCGCGAGATCGCGGCGTTGGCCGGCGCCGGGTTGAAGAGGGTAAGCACGCCATGCGCGCGCGCAGCGCGCAGGGTGGCGACGATAGTGTCGTGCGGCGATTCGAGTTGCGTGAGCACGACACGGGCGCTGGCGATCGCATCGGCCTGCGCGGCGATGTGTTCGGCGGTCAGCTGCGCGTTGGCGCCGGCGCCGATCACGATGCAGTTGCGGCCGTCGGCATCGACATAGATGCCGGCGGTGCCGGTGGGTTCGCCGCTGCGCAAATCGCGCAGATCGATACCGTCGGCGACGGCCAGCGAACGCGCCAGCTGGCCGCCCGCATCCTCGCCGAGCGCGCAGACGAAGCTCGTCACCGCGCCCGCACGCGCGCAGGCTGTGGCCTGGTTGAAGCCCTTGCCGCCGGGGCCGGTGGCGTAGCGTCCGCTCAGCGTTTCGCCGGCGCGCGGCAGCGTTGCGCACGTCCAGACGTGATCGACATTGAACGAACCGACGACAACGACACGCGAGGACACAGCACGCGAGGGCACGATCACGATCCCAGGTAGGTGAGCACGCCGGCGATGGTCGCGGTCATGAAGGTGGCGACGGAACCGCCCAGCACCGCGCGCAGGCCGAAGCGGGCGAGGTCGTGACGGCGCTCGGGCGCCAGTCCGCCGATGCCGCCGATCTGGATCGCGATCGAGCTGAAGTTGGCGAAGCCGCACAGCGCGTAGGTCGCAATGAGCCTGCCTTGATCGGTCAGCGTCACGCCCGCGACCTTGCCGTTGACGATTTCAGCCAGCTGCAGGTACGCCACGAATTCGTTGATCACCACTTTCTGTCCGATCAGCGAACCGACCGTGGTCGCGTCCTGCCACGGCGTGCCGATCACCCAGGCGATCGGTGCCAGCACCCAGCCGAGGATGGAGGCGAGGTCGGTGGGCTTGCCGAGCGCGGAAGCCAGGCCGGTCACTTCGCCGATCCAGGTCAGCGGCCAGTTGATCAGCGCGATCAGGGCGACGAAGGCCAGCAGCATCGCGCCGATGTTCAGCGCCAGGCGCAGGCCGTCACCGGCACCTGCGGCCGCGGCGTCGATGATGTTGGTGGTGGTCTTCTCCACTTCCATCTTCACCGTGCCGCGGGTCAGCGGTTCCTGCGTTTCCGGGATCAGGATCTTCGCCACCACCAGCGTCGCCGGCGCGGCCATGATCGAGGCCGCCAGCAGATGCTTGGCGTAGAAGGCCTGCTGCACCGGATCGCCGCCGCCGAGCATGCCCACGTAGGCCGCCAGCACGCCGCCGGCGATATGGGCCATGCCGCCGATCATCATCGTGATCAGCTCGGATTCGGTCATTTTCGGAATGTACGGGCGTACCGTCAGCGGCGCCTCGGTCTGGCCGATGAAGACGCTCGCGCAGACACTGGTGGTCTCCGCGCCCGATACCTTCATCACCTTGGTGATCGCCCAGGCCATCGCCCGCACCACCAGCTGCATCACGCCCAGGTGGTACAGCACGCCCATCAGCGCGGCGAAGAAGATGATCGTCGGCAGCACCTGGAAGGCGAAGATGAAGCCGTACTTCGATGTGTCCATCAGATCGCCGAAGATGAACTTGGAACCTTCGCCGACGAAGCTCAGCACCTTCACGAAGCCATTGCCAAGCGAGTTGAAGGCTTCGCGCCCACCGGGCACGAGCAGCACGAGCGCGGCGAAGGCGATCTGCAGTGAGATACCGGTGAGGACCAGCTTCCAGTTCACCGCACGCTTGTTGTTCGAAAACAGCCAGACGATGCCGATCAGCACCGCCAGCCCGAACAGGCCGAATCCAATCCGCCCCAATGCCTCCATCCCGTTCCCCACCTTCTTTAGAGTCGGCGCAGCCTAGAGCACGGCGCCAGCCGGGGCAACAAAACTCGTTTGAAACCCTCTCCCGCGACGCGGGGGAAGGGGGAGGGCGGTCAGGAGAGGACGGCTGCGGGTCGCCTAGCCGAGTCCTCGAAACGCCACCCAGAGGGCCAACCCCAGGAACAGCAGTGCCGCGACGATGCGCGCCGCCTTCAGCGGCAGGCGATCGGCGAACTTGCTCCCCAGTACCACCACCGGCACGTTCGCCAACAGCATGCCGAGCGTCGTGCCCACCACGACTTCCCACAGCGGCGAATACTTCGCCGCCAGCAGCACCGTCGCCACCTGGGTCTTGTCGCCGATCTCGGCCAGGAAGAAGGCGATGGTGGTCGCGATGAACGCGCCATGCGCGGGAATCGCGGATTCGTCCTCGCCCAGCTTGTCGGGCTTGAGCGTCCACAGCGCCACGGCGAGGAAGCTGCCCGCGACCACCCAGCGCAGCACGGCGGGCGAGAGCCACTGCGTCAGCATCGCACCGAGCGAACCGGCCAGCGCGTGATTGAGAATCGTCGACAGCAGGATGCCGGCGACGATCGGCCACGGACGCCGATAGCGCGCGGCCAGCAGCAGCGCGAGCAACTGCGTCTTGTCGCCGATTTCGGCGAGGGCGACGGAAAACGTGGAGACGTACAGCGCGTCCATTGCAACTCGCGGGACCGGGCGCTCGCACATGCGAAGGCCGACAGCGCTCGGCCCGGTCCGGGTGCGTGCGCAGTCCGCCTTCGGTCTTGCCCGATCGTCGCTTCCGCGCGTATTCGTCGCGGAAGGAACATCTCGCGCGCCATGGCGAGGCGATTCGTCGAACGATCCGTCGAAAATCGCAGCCAAGCATGTTGACGCGCAGCCTCACGAAAGTCGTGAGTGGGCTACTCCCCGAAAGGAAGTGGCGCGCATTCTACAAGCCACTCACTACAAAACGCTAAACTTTGCCTGTGCTTCATTCATTAGCAGACGCTTGCCGGCGTCCGCGCACAGATCGAGGAATCGCCATGGAATATCGTCGTCTCGGCTCGTCGGGCCTGCAGTTGTCCGTGTTGTCGTTCGGAACGTGGGCGACGTTCGGCGATTCCGTCGATCGTGGTGATGCGCGCAATCTGGTGGCCGCCGCGTGGGATCACGGCATCAATTATTTCGATCACGCCGAGAACTACGCCTTCGGTGGCGCTGAGCGCGTCATGGGCGATGTGCTCGCCGATCTGCGTCTGCCGCGCGACAGCTTCGCGGTGTCGAGCAAGGCGTTCAATGGCGCGGTCGAATCGCCGCGGCCGATGCAGCGCGGGTTGTCGCGCAAGCATCTGCACGATGGATGTCATGCGGCGTTGAAGCGCCTGCGCGTGGATTATCTCGATCTGTTCTATTGCCATTGCCCCGATCCGGAAGTGCCGATCGCCGAAAGCGTGGCGGCGATGGATACGCTGATCCGGCAAGGCAAGGTGCTGTACTGGGGCACTTCGAGTTGGTCGGCGGGGCAGTTGCGTGAAGCGTTCACGGTCGCGCGCGAACACAACATGCAGCCGCCGACGATGGAGCAGCCGCAGTACAACCTGCTGCATCGTGAGCCGGTCGAAACGGAATACGCGCCGCTCTACGAAGCGTTCGGCCTGGGCACGACGGTGTGGTCGCCGCTCGCCTCCGGTCTGCTGACCGGCAAGTACAACGCCGGCGTGCCGGCGGATTCGCGGCTGGCGAATCCGCAGTACAGCGACCTGCAGGGCGTGATCCTCGGCGATGCCGCCTCGCGCCGGCTGGAGCGGGCGAGGGCGTTCACGGCGCTGGCCGCCGAGCTGGGCGTGAAGCCGGCACCGCTGGCGATCGCGTGGTGCCTGCGCAATCCGCACGTGTCCAGCGTGATCCTCGGCGCCAGCCGTATCGAGCAGCTGCTGCAGAACCTGGAAGCCCTGGAGGTCGGGCGGCAGGTGGACGAGGCGGGCTGGAAGCGGATTGAAACTGCGATGCAGTAACCGACCGGGTTGTTGACATTTAAATGAGAATCATTAGCATCTATCACTCCTATTGACGGAGCCATGCTGATGCTCGCCGCCCGCCCGCAATTGCAGGTCACCCCCATCACGCCCGAGCGCGCCGCCGACCGGCAGGCTGCCTCGCCGGAGGTGATCGAGATCGACAGCGCCCGCCTGCTGCAGGGCCAGCGCGAACTGCGTATCCGTCATGGCAACGAGTGCTACCGCCTGCGGCATACCCGCAACGACAAGCTCATCCTGACCAAGTAATCCCCGTACCCGGTCGGGAGTGGGGCGCCAAATCGTCGCCCGGCCGCCTTCTGCCGGCACATCCAATCGCTAGCCAAGTGGTTAGTGGATGCCATCCGTGGCGCCACACGCCCGACTTTCGGATGCCCCGGCCCGGCCATCCGTGGCCGGGCGTTCGGAAGCGCAGCAGACGCCTTGAAGGCGTCCGCTAAGCACGCGCTTCCTCACCCAGCTCGCCTCGTTTTTAACTTTCGCGAGCCTTCCATGCGCCTCCATCCTCTCTCCCTGGCCTTGTGCCTGGCGTTGCCCAATGCCGTCCTCGCCGCCGAAGCCCCAGAAGCCCCAGAAGCCGGCGCCAGCGAGGCGACCGAATTCAACCGCGTCGTCGTCAGCGCCACCCGCACCGAACGTGTCATCGCCGATGTGCCGAACACGGTCGACGTGATCGACCGCGTGCGCATGGACGAGACGCTGACGCGCGACCTGAAGGACCTGTTCCGCTACGAGCCCGGCATCAGCGTCACCTCCAACTTCGGCCGCTTCGGCCTCGGCGACATCCGCATCCGCGGCCTGAGCGGCAACCGCGTGCGCATCCAGACCGACGGCATCCCGGTCTCCGACGCGTTCTCGATCGGCAGCTTCTCCAGCGCCAACCGCAACTTCGTCGATCTCGACACGCTCAAGCGCGTGGAAGTGGTGCGCGGGCCGACCAGTTCGCTGTACGGCTCCGACGCGCTCGGCGGCGTGGTCTCCTTCGTGACCAAGGATCCTTCGGATTATCTGAAGGACGGCAAGGACGCCTACTTCGGCTTGAAGTTCGGCTACGAGAGCGACTGGAGCGGTCTGTCCGCCGGCGCCACCGCCGCGTTCGGTGGCGAGCGCTGGTCAGGGATGGTCGCGGTGAACCATCGCCAGGGCAAGGAGACCGAGAACATGGGCACGGTCGGCGGTGAGGGCAGCCAGCGCACGCAGAACGATCCGCAGGATCGCGACGGCCGCAGCGTGCTGAGCAAGCTGGTGTACGCGCCGAGCGACACGCAACGCTTCAAGCTGACGGTGGAAGGCAACGAGGACAGCGTCGACACCGACCTGCTCAGCATGCGCGGCCTGCAGGCGCTCACCGGCGCCAACAATCTTCTGGTCACCGGCAACGATCACCAGGCGCGCGCGCGCGTGGCGCTGGCGCACGAAATGGGCGAAGTGGGTGCCGGCTTCGCCGACAGCCTCGACTGGCAGATCTACCGCCAGGACAGCGAGACCACGCAGGACACGGTCGAGGTGCGCCGCACTTCGCGTGGCGTCAACGAGCGCCGCGAACGCGAGTTCAACTTCGACCAGCGCCTTTACGGCATCCAGGCCAACTTCCACAAGGATTTCGACACCGGCGGCGCACGGCACACCTTGAGCTACGGACTCGATGTCTCGCGCACCGAAACCCGGCAGAAGCGCGATGGCCGCGTGTACAACCTGGATACCGGCAGAGTCACCAATGCGATGCTGCCGGACGTGTTCCCGGTTCGCGATTTCCCGATCAGCAAGACCACCACCGCGGCGGTCTACGTGCAAGACGAGATCAGTCTCGCCGACGACAAGTTCCGCCTGATTCCCGCCGTGCGCGTGGACCGTTACGAATTGAATCCGCAGTCGGACGCGATCTTCCGCGAGGACAATCCCGGCGTGGCGATTTCCGATCTCACCAAGACCAGCGTGTCGCCGAAGCTCGGCGCGGTGTGGCACTTCGCCGACAAGTGGTCGTTGTTCGGCGGTTATTCGCGCGGTTTCCGCTCGCCGCCGTACAACGACGTCAATATCGGCTTCACCAATCTGCAGTTCGGCTATACCGCGATCGCCAATCCGGATCTGAAGCCGGAAACCAGTAATGGGCTGGAAGCGGGCGTGCGCTTCGTCGGCGATGCCGTGCACGTCAGCGTGTCCACCTATTACAACAAGTACAAGGATTTCATCGAATCGTTCCGCTTCATCGGCTTCAACGCCGAGGGGCTGCAGGTGTTCCAGTCGCAGAACATCGCCGATGCGCGCATCTATGGCGCGGAGGTCAAGGCCGGTGTCGACCTGGGCACCTTGTCGGAACGCATGCAGGGCTGGTCGCTGCACGGCGCCGCCGCCTACGCGCGCGGTGACGACCGCACCGCGGACGAGCCGCTGGCTTCGATCGATCCGTTCACCGCGACGCTGGGCGTGGCCTACGACAGCAATGTCTGGGGGGCGGAGCTCGCGGGGCGTTTCGTCGCTCGCAAGGATCGTCTGCCGTCGGCCACCACGCCGGGCGTGCCTTATCGGGAAACACCCGGCTATGGCGTGCTCGATCTGATGGCGCACTGGAACTTCGCGCCGGGTGCCAAGCTCAACGCCGGCGTGTTCAACCTGGCCGATCGCAAGTATTTCGACGCGGGCGACATGCCGCTGGTCTCGGCCAGCTCCGTCATCGTCGACCGCTACACATCGCCCGGGCGTAACTTGGCGGTGAGCCTGGCGCTGGAGTGGTGAGCACTCCCCGGAACGAACATGTCTATCCGACCTCACTCAAGAGAACACGCATGAAATCGCATTTGGCAGCCATGCTGACGCTGTCGGCACTCGCAACCGGCGCCGCTGGCGCGCAAACCTCCACCGCGAACGCTCCGTCGAATCCGGAGCGCGATCGCGCCTCGATCCTGGCGATGCAGGGCGAATACATCGTCGATTTCGCCTTCGACGAGACCGTGCTGCTGCAGCCCGGCTACGAACGCCATCCGGCGATGCGCAGCGGCGGCAACGAGACGGTGATCGTGGTGCAGGACACGCCGAAGAAGATCGTGCTCCAGCACATCCTGGTGGACGAGAAGAGCGGTCACGTCACCAAGCACTGGCGCCAGGACTGGACGTACGAGGCGCCGAATCGCTTCGAGTTCACCGCCGACCAGACCTGGACCGTGCGCAATCTCCCGGCGGAGCAGACCCAGGGCGCCTGGACGCAGTGCGTATTCGAGGTCAGCGACGCGCCGCGTTACTGCGGCACCGGCCGCTGGACCTACGACAACGGCGTCGCCACCTGGACCAGCGATCCGAGCTGGCGCCCGTTGCCGCGCCGCGAGTACACCAAGCGCAGCGACTACAACGCGATCTCGGCGATCAACCGCCACACCATCACGCCGGGTGGCTGGACACACGAGCAGTTCAACACCAAGGTGCTGCGCAAGCCCGACGGCACGCAGGTCGAGTTGGTGCGCGAATTCGGCTTCAACGACTATCAGAAGACCAAGGACATCGACTTCAAGCCCGCCTACGCCTACTGGACCGCGACCGGCGACTATTGGGCAAAGGTGCGCGCGCGCTGGGATGGATTCCTGTCGAAGCCGCCGGGGCTGCGCCTGAAGACCAAGATCGATGGCATGGCGATGATCATTCCGCTGTTCACCCAGGCCGACCGGATACAGGAGGGCAAGAAGGTGTCCGAGCGCGACATCGACAAGGTGTTCAAGAAGTGGGTGGAGCCGGCCAAGCGCCGCTGAGAGCAAACGCCCCGGTATTTACCGGGGCGATTTGTTTCTACCGTTGAGGCGTCGCGCCGGCAGGCTTCCGGGCAGCCGGCGCGTTCGATTCCGGCTGGACGTCCTGGCCGCCGCCGGCTCCCGGCGCGGCACAGGCTAAACGCACTCCCCGCGCCTATACTGCGTGAATTCAAGGAAAGAGGGGTGTGAGATGAACGCTGGATTCCTGCTCGCCATCGTCGTGGTGATCGCCGCCGTGATCTTCCTGGCGAAGATGCTGCGGATGGTGCCGCAAGGCTACGAATGGACCGTGGAGCGTTTCGGCAAGTACACCCACACGCTCGATCCCGGCCTGCACATCCTGATCCCGGTCTATCAGAGCGTCGGCCGCAAGATCAACATGATGGAACAGGTGCTGGACGTGCCCAGCCAGGACGTGATCACCAAGGACAACGCGGTGGTCAAGGTCGACGGCATCGTGTTCTTCCAGGTGCTGGACGCGGCCAAGGCGGCTTATGAAGTGGCCACGCTGGAAATCGCCGTGCTCAATCTGGTGATGACCAACATCCGCACCTCGATCGGTTCGCTCGACCTCGACGAATCGCTGTCCAAGCGCGACGAGATCAACGCCAAGGTGCTGGTGGCGGTGGACGCGGCTACCCATCCCTGGGGTCTGAAGGTCAACCGCATCGAACTGAAGGACATCCAGCCGCCGCGCGATCTGGTGGAATCCATGGCCCGGCAGATGAAGGCCGAGCGCGAGAAGCGCGCCAACATCCTGGAAGCCGAAGGTTTCCGACAGGCGGCGATCCTCAAGGCCGAGGGCGAGAAGCAGTCGGTGATCCTGGAAGCGGAAGGCAATCGCGAGGCGGCCTTCCGCGCCGCCGAAGCACGCGAGCGCCTGGCCGAAGCAGAAGCCAAGGCCACGCAACTGGTGTCCGACGCCATCGCCAACGGCAACGTCAGCGCCATCAACTACTTCGTCGCGCAGAAATACATCGAGGCGTTCAAGGCGCTGGCCGAGGCGCCGAACCAGAAGTTCGTGATGATGCCGATGGAGTCGACTGGCATCCTCAGCTCGCTCGGCGGCATCGCCGAACTGGCGAAGGAAGCGTTGAACAAGCCGTCGGCCGCCACCGTGCCGCCGCTGCCACGCTCGGGAGGCTGAACCATGCCTTGGGTCGTCTATGTCTGGGCGGGTCTGGCGCTGCTGCTGATCGCCGCGGAGACCATGGCGCCGGGTGCTTTCATGATGTGGTTTGGCTTCGCGGCCGGCGTGATGTTCGTGGTGACGCTGCTGTTCCCGGGCATGCCGCTGCTGGCGCAGGCGGTGCTGTTCGCCGTGCTGAGCTTCGTCTTCGTCGTGATCTGCCGGCGCTGGTTCCGCAGCGGCGGCCGTCCTTCCGACCAACCGGCGTTGAACCGCCGCGCCGCCGCGCTCATCGGCCGCGTCGTGCCGCTGGAGCGCGCGATCGTGCAGGGCCAGGGCCGCGTGCAGATCGCCGACGCGTACTGGGACGTGGTCGGCCCCGATCTGCCGGCGGGCGCCGCAGTGAAGATCGTCGCCGCCGATGGCATGACGCTGGTGGTGGAAGCGGCGTAGGGCGGGCCTTGGCCCGCCATTACTGTCACGATACGGGCTTTGGCATCGCCGAAAGCCATCGCCGCCGGAGCCAAGACCATAGCGGGCCAAGGCCCGCCCTACGATAATGGCGGTCTTCGATTCCACAGGCCGCGTCCATGACCCAGAAAACGATCCTCAACGACCGCCATCGCGCCCTCGGCGCCCGCATGGTGGACTTCGGCGGCTGGGACATGCCGCTCAACTACGGATCGCAGATCGAAGAACACCATCAGGTGCGCCGTGACGCCGGCATGTTCGACGTCTCGCACATGACCGTGGTCGATCTGCACGGCGCGCAGGTGCGCGATTTCCTGCGCAAGCTGGTGGCCAACTCGGTGGACAAGCTCAAGGCCTCCGGCAAGGCGCTCTACACCTGCATGCTCAACGCGCAGGGCGGCGTGATCGACGATCT
Organism: Luteimonas panaciterrae; assembly: GCF_020511115.1. GTDB lineage: Bacteria > Pseudomonadota > Gammaproteobacteria > Xanthomonadales > Xanthomonadaceae > Luteimonas > Luteimonas panaciterrae. The sequence continues at coordinate 329,946 of NZ_JAJAVH010000007.1, read as the reverse complement.
GATCGTCTACTACCTCGACGAATCCTGGTTCCGCATCGTGGTGAATGCCGCCACGCGCGACAAGGACCTGGCCTGGATCGGCGAACAGGCGAAGCAGTTCGGCGGCGTCGAAATGAAGGAACGCGCCGAACTCGCCATGATCGCCGTGCAGGGCCCGAACGCGCGCGAGAAGACGCTCGGCCTGATCGCCGATGGTGACCGCGCCCGCATCGGCAAGCTCGGCAAGTTCGTCGCGGGGCAGGCGAAGACCACCGATGGCATCGATGTCTTTGTCGCCCGCACCGGCTACACCGGCGAGGATGGATTCGAGATCATCGTGCCGGAACAGCAGGCCGTCGCACTGTGGGACGCGTTGCTGGACGCCGGTGTGAAGCCCGCCGGCCTCGGCGCGCGCGACACGCTGCGCCTGGAGGCGGGCATGAATCTTTATGGGCAGGACATGGACGAGACCGTGTCGCCTTACGAAGCGGCGCTGGCGTGGACGATCGCGCTGGACGAAGGCCGTCCCTTCACCGGACGTGACGTGCTCGAGAAGCAGAAGGCCGAAGGCGCGCCGCGACAGATGATCGGGTTGGTCATGGACGAGAAGGGCGTGCTGCGCCACGGTCAGAAGGTGCTGACCGCTCACGGCGAAGGCGAGATCCTCTCCGGTACCTTCTCGCCGACGCTGGGCAAGGCGATCGCGTTCGCGCGCGTTCCGGCCGGCGACATCCCGTTGGGAGCGGCGGGTAATGTCCGCGTGGACATCCGCGGCAAGGAAGTGCCCGTGCGCGTGGTGAAGTTTCCGTTCGTCAGGGACGGCAAGGCGCAGGAAGGCATCTGACGCTGTCGATTTCCTTCGCTTAAACTACTAACCATCTTTCCACTGTCTCCCCAGTTTCGGAGCCCCCCGATGAGCGATATCCCAGGCGACCTCAAGTTCATGAAATCCCACGAATGGGCGCGCGTGGAGGGCGACGGCAAGGTCACCGTCGGCATTTCCGATCATGCCCAAGGCCTGCTCGGCGATCTGGTCTACGTCGATCTGCCCAGCGTTGGTGACAGCGTCGATGCCGGCAATGCCTGCGCGGTGGTGGAGTCGGTGAAGGCGGCGTCAGACGTGTACGCGCCGGTCTCCGGCAAGGTCACCGCGGTGAACTCGGCGCTGGCCGACAAGCCCGAAACCATCAACGAGGACGCCTACGGCGAAGGCTGGCTGTTCGTGGTCGAAGTCAGCGAGCCGGACCAGCTCAACGAGCTGCTCAGCCCGGACGACTACGCCGAGCTGATCGAGGACGACGAGCACTGAGTCGTCCGTGCCGGGCCGGGGATACACACCCGGTTCGACTCCATCTCGTTCGACATCCGCCACCGGCCGCCATGTGCGGCCGGTGGCGTTTTCGGCGTTCCGAATTGCCGTCGCCGACGTCTTCGGCGTGTCGACGCGGTGTGTACGACGTCCTCGGCGATGCCATTTCTTGTCCGACGCGGTCGATCCGAAACGCGTGTTCGGCGTCGTCGACGACGTGTCGCGATCGCGTCGGAACACTTCGCGAAGCGGTCGCGCGGTGGGTTCGCGACGGGGTGGAGACGCCGAAAGTTTTGCGCAGTTTTGCGCAAATCGTCTGGTGCGGTGCCGGAAATCCGTCGGCGGCGGCACGGCATCGGACAGGTTCGATACACCTTCTTCGCACCGTCGCGCGCGTGTCGTCGGCACTGCTTCGAAGAGATGTCCGTAACGACGACGATGACATGCGTCGCGCACGAAACCACTGAAAAAAAGTAGTTTTGCGAAATGCGATCGGTCGATGCGATGCGTCGCGACGATGTCGGCGCGTGATGCCGACGCGTCGAAGCCGGTTTGGCGGAAGGCGGTCGCCGCGACCCGGGCGTAAAAAAATTTACGCGAGGGTGTTGACAGTTGAAAAAACCGTGATTAGGTTTCGCCCCAACAGACGTTGTTACAGAAGCGAGTGAGTCAAACCACAACGCAAACGCGCAGCACAACACAGACCTCTGCCCGGAATTTCATCACGGTGGAATCAGGCGTCGTCTCCCCTGCGAAAATGCAACGTCTCCCGAATCCACCTGCGGCGCTACCTGGCACCGTGGGTTTTTTATTGCCCCGCGCCAATGCGCGAGGCGGAAGGAATCCGTACCGGCGCGCCTGGCGCGTCGGCGGTTGGTCGCGGGTCCGATACCCGTGGCGCTGTTTCACACTGGGCTGCAGTACCTGATAGTTCCACTGACGAGGAGAGCCATCACATGGCCGCAAAGAAGAAAGCTGCAAAAAAGAAAGCCCCCGCCAAAAAGGCGGCGAAGAAAACCGCTAAGAAAGCTGTCCGCAAGGCAGTGAAGAAGGTAGCGAAGAAGGCTGCCCGCAAGCCCGCTAAGAAGGCTGCGAAGAAGACCGCTAAGAAGGCTGCCAAGAAGCGTCCTGCTAAGAAGGCCGCTAAGAAGACCGCTAAGAAGGCTGCGAAAAAGAAGGTAGCCAAAAAGAAGGTAGCCAAGAAGAAGGCCGCCAAGAAGGCCACTAAGAAGGCCACCAAGAAGAAGGCCAAGAAAGCCCCGAAAAAGGCTGCCAAAAAGAAGGCCAAGCGAGCCGCGTCTGTAGCGATCCCCGCTGCACCCGCTCCGCTGATGTAATCAAAACCCGATTAGTCGTAATCAAACTCTCTCTCCGCGAGCCCAGGCGGAGAGGGAGTTTTTTATTGCCCGCGGGAAAGTGGCGCGCGCGGCATGTCCACGATCGCCCGTGCGCCGCGGGAGGCGTGTGATGCACTTGTGAGAGCGGCCCCGAGGATCAGGGCCGCGAAGCCATCGGCGACGCCGTTATTCCGGCTGCGCGTTGGCGGTGCTGGTTTCCGGTCCGCCCTGGATGGGCGCCTGGCGCAGATCGGGCGAGGACGCGGGCGCGGCGCCATTGGCGTACAGCGTCTCGAACGAGGTATCGACGTCGAGCCAGCGTTGCGCCGGCAGGCCGATCGCGCGATCGAGAATGGTCGGCAGCAGGCCGGAGGGCAGGGCGCTTTCGCTGTTCCAAAGGATCGCCACGCCGAGATCGCGCTCTGGCAGCAGCGCCACCATGCCGCGGTATCCCTGCACGGCGCCGGCGTGGAAGACGAGGCGGTGGCCGGCGTAGTCGTAGACGCGCCAGCCGATCGCGTAGCCGGCGTCGTAGAGGCGCTGACGCCGCCACGAACTGGCACCGCCGCGCATTTCGGTCGGCGTGGAGACCAATGGCGCGTGCAGCGTCGCCAGCAGCGGCGCCGGCAGCACGTCGGGGCGATGTCCGCCCTGCGCGAGCAGCCACTGCGCCATGTCGCTGATGCTGGCGTTGACGCCGGCCGCGGGCGCGACGCGGTAGTAGCTCGGCTTGGGCATCAGCGACATCCAGCCACCGCCGGCGCGCACGTGGGGCTTGGCCCAGCGCGGGCTCGCTTCGATGCCTTCGAGGCCATAGCTGGCATCGTTCATGCCCAGCGGCTTGAAGATGCGACGGCTGACCGCCTCGCTGTAGAACTGTCCGCTGGCGCCGAAGACGACATCGCCGATCAGGCTGAAGGCGATGTTCTGGTAGCCGTAGCACTCGCCGGGCGCGCACTGCATCGGCGCGTAGGCCAGGCGCTGCACAAGCGAGTTGTAGTCGGCGTTGCCTTCCAGGTCACGGTCGTAGGTGTTGTGGGTGAGGCCGACGCGGTGGCTGAGCACCTCGGCGACGGTGAGCTCGCGCGCCGCGCTCGGATTGGAGAACTGCAGCGAGGGCATGTAGTCGGCGACATGCGTGTCCCAGCGCAGCGCGCCTTCGTTCACCAGCAGGCCGGTGACGGTGCCGGCGAAAGCCTTGGACAGCGACGCCAGGCGGAACACGGTGTGCGAATCGATCGGCTCGGCGTTGCGCACGTCGGTGATGCCGTAGCCGCGCGCGCTGAGGATCTGTCCGCCTTGCACGACTGCCATCGCCATGCCGGGCACGCGCTGGTTGGCGACCAGTTCCTGCGCCATCGCCTCGAACAGGCGCACGTCGAAACCGGCGGCGGGCGGCAAGGTGCGCTCGGCGGGCGGTTGATAGGTGGAGACGCTGGTGGCCTGCGCGGAGGTCAGCGCGGCGGAAGAAGAGGGTTGGGTGTTGAGGCGTTGCGGCGTCTGTGCGGCGGTGCCGAGCGTGATCGGCAGGAGCATGCCGACCAGGCCGAGTCGCAACGTCCGCCGGCGGTGCCGGCTGGTGGAGTCTTTCATCGGGAGCCCTCCCCTGACGTATGCTTTATTGCAGGGGATCATACCGTCTGATTTTAGATTTGCATGAACAAGGGGAGCTTCGATGGTTATCGCTTTGATCCTGTTGGTGATCGTGGTCGCGCTCGCCTTCTGGGCGGTGGCGATCTACAACGGCCTGATCACCTCGCGTAACGGCTACAAGAACGCCTTCGCCCAGATCGACGTGCAGCTGCAGCGCCGGTTCGATCTGATCCCGAACCTGGTCGAGACCGCCAAGGGCTACCTCAAGCACGAGCGCGAAACGCTGGAAGCGGTGATCGCCGCGCGCGGCGCCGCCGTCGCCGGCCTGTCCGCGGCCAAGGCCAGCCCCGGCGATCCGGCGGCGATGGCCGAACTCGCGGCCTCGCAGGGCGCGCTCAACGGCGCGCTCGGGCGTCTGCTGGCGGTGTCGGAGGCCTATCCCGACCTGAAAGCCAACCAGAACATGATGCAGCTGACCGAAGAGCTGACCAGCACCGAGAACAAGGTCGCCTTCGCCCGCCAGGCCTTCAACGACGCGGTGATGGCCTTCAACAACAAGCGCGAGGTGTTTCCCTCCAGCGTGGTCGCCGGCATGTTCGGCTTCGCGCCGGCCGCGCTGCTGGAGATTCCGGCCGAGAAGCAGGCGCAGGTGCGCGAAGCGCCGAAGGTCCAGTTCTGAAGGATGACTCCGGTGTTCCGCCCCGGCGGCCGATCACGGCCGAGGGCGGGCCAGAGCGCGTTCTCCAGGGAGAGGATAGAGGCGCATGAATTTCTTCGAACATCAGGCCGCGGCGCGGCGCAGCTCCATGCGGCTGGTGGTGCTGTTCGCGTTGGCCATTCTCGGCATCGTGGTGGCGGCCGACCTCGTCGCGCTGCTGCTGTTCGGTCGCGGCGGCCACCAGGTCGGCGTGGTGGCCTTTGTCACGCTGCTGACGCTGGCGATCATCGGGTTCGGTTCGCTCTACCGCATCACCTCGCTGCGCGGTGGCGGCGAGGCGGTGGCGGTGCAGTTCGGCGGCACGCCGGTGCCGGAGAACACCAGCGACCTGCAGCTGCGACGCCTGCGCAACGTGGTGGAGGAGATCGCGATCGCCTCCGGCGTGCCGATGCCCAAGCTCTACGTGCTGGAGCAGGAGTCGGCGATCAACGCCTTCGCCGCCGGCTATTCGCCTTCCGACGCGGCGATCGCGGTCACCCGCGGCACGCTCGACCGGCTCAACCGCGACGAACTGCAGGGCGTGATCGCGCACGAGTTCAGCCACATCTTGAACGGCGACATGCGGCTTAGCATCCGGCTGATCGGCGTGCTGTTCGGCATCCTCATGCTCGGCCTGATCGGCCGCAAGATCCTCGAGCACGGCGGCGGACGTGGACGCGGTGCCGGCGCGGTCCTGGGCGCGGCGCTGGCGGCGCTCGCGATCGGCTACATCGGGCTGTTCTTCGGTCGCATGATCAAGGCTGGCGTCAGCCGCTCGCGCGAAACGCTGGCGGATGCCTCGGCGGTGCAGTTCACGCGCCAGACCGTCGGTCTCGCCGGCGCGTTGAAGAAGATCGCCGGATTGCAGGACGGCTCGAAGCTCAGCGATCGCGGCGACGCGGAAGAGGCGAGCCACATGCTGTTCGGCGATGGCGTCGGCTTCAGTGGGCTCTTCGCTACGCATCCACCGATCCTCGATCGCATCCAGACGCTGGAACCCGGCTTCCGCGCCGAACATTTGTCCGCGTTGCAGGCGCAATGGTTGTCCGCGCCACCCGACGGCCTGGAGGAAGACGTCCGCATGGGCCTGACCGGCAGCGGCCATGCCACGCTGCCATCGCTGCCCGCGGCGAACGCGCGCATGAACGTCACGCCGCCGATGGTGGCCGCGCAGGTCGCGCATCCGCAGTCGGACGATTACCGCTTCGCCGACACCATAGTCTCCAGCTTGCCCGAAGCCTTGCGCGAACTCGCGCAGCGCCGCGAGGCCGCCATGCCGCTGCTGCTGGCGTTGCTGCTGGACGAGGCCGTGGCGGTTCGCGATAAGCAGTTCGGCGAAATCTCCTCGCGCATGGGCACCGCCACGGTGGAGGTCGTGCAGGACCTGCGGCAACGCTTCATCGCCGGACTGCACCCCGCGCAGCGCCTGCCGCTGGCCGCGCTGACCTTCCCGTTGCTGCGCAGGCGGCCGCGTCCGGAGCTCGATACCTTCCTCGACACCGTGCATGCCGCCATCCACACCGATGGCAGGGTCTCGCTATTCGAGTACTGCCTCGGGCGCCTGCTGCAAGTGCAGGTGCGCGAGGCGCTCGATCCCTCGCAATACGCGCGTTTCGGGCGCCGCAAGCCCGGGAGCGTCAAGCAGGAATTCGCCACGCTGCTGGCCGTGGTGGCGCAGGCGGGCAATGACGATCCCGCCGAAGCGCAGCGCGCCTACCTCGCCGGCATGCAGCGCGTGCTGCCGCGCGATCACGTGCCTTACGCGGTGCCGGCCGAGGGCGTGCGCGCGCTCGATGCGGTCTGGGAGCCGCTCGATGCGCTCGATCCGCTGGCCAAGCAGGTGATGGTGGAAGCGATCACCGCCGCGGTCAGCGCCGACGGTCGCGTTTCCGTGGCCGAGGCGGAGCTGCTGCGCACGATCTGCGCGGTGCTGCATTGCCCCTTGCCGCCGATGCTGGGTGAGCCAGGGCGTGCTTAGCGCGGCATGCCGTGCTGCCCTGGCGAACGCCCGGCCATGGATGGTCGGGCCGGGCGATCCGAAGCCAGAAAAACTACGCCAAGGATGGCGGTAGCACAGTGCAATGGTGGCAATCTTTCAGGACGCCGCCAGCCGTAGCAGCGCCGCATCCTCGCTTTGCAGCGCTTCGGTGCTGCCGACCAGATGTACCTGATTGCGGCAGACCCGTCCCTGCAGGTGATGGATCTTCAACCGCGTGCGATACGCGCGCCCCTGCGCGGCATCCAAGGGCACCACCGACCAGCCGCGACCACAGGCCACGCTTTCCAGCGCTTCTTCCAGCTCGTCGAAATGATCGACACGCCGCCACGGTTGCGGCAGGGCCAACTCGTGGACCTCGAACCAGCGGAAGAAGACGTAATCGAATTCCTCGTAGGTGACGAAGGGCAGCGCGGCCACGTCGGAAGGTGCCGGGCGACGCGATGCCTTCGGCCCGATCAGCACCAGCGACTCCTCGGCCAGCGGCGCCGAGGCGATGCCAGTGGTGACCAGTGGCCGATAGCTGACGCCGAAACTCACGCGACCGCTTTCGAGCAGCGCGAGCACTTCGTTGGCGGTGCGGAACAGCACTTCCAGCGATCGTTGCCGCGGCAGGCGCGACAGCAGCCGCGGCAGCAGCCGATACCGGCCGAAGCCGGAGACGCAGGCGATGCGCAGCGGCTCGGGCGACTCACCGCCGGCCAATCCATCCCAGGCGTGCTGCAGATCCAGATACGCGCGCTCGATGGACGCGGCGAGCGTGCGGCCCTCCGGCGTCAGCGCCAGACGGCGGCCGACCTTGCGGAACAGGCGCACGCCAAGCGCACCCTCGAGCTGCTGCAGGTCGTACGTCACCGCCGAAGGGGATTTGTGCAGCACGCGCGCGGCCGCGATCACGCCGCCGTGGTTGACCACGGCGCGGAACACGGAGAGTCGTTTGAAGTCGGGCGGCATCGGACCATTCTATGAACTTGAATGCCCGCATGCGGAATTGAAATAGTCGCGATCCGCCGACGGGACTAAGCTGCCGCCAGCCATCGACGCGGGAGGCGCGTATGCGAGGTTCGATCCGATTCCTGGCGGGACTGGCCTGTTGTCTGGCGGCGGCACCGGCCGTGCAGGCGCAGTCGCTGCGCGACACTGGGGATGCCGCCCACCTGTTTGCCTATTACCCGAAGAAGGGCATGGAGGCGCGTTTCGACGCGGGCTATCGCACGCATCTGAACTGGCATCGCGACAAACACGACCCGCTGGTCTGGTACGGCTGGTACGTCAGCGACGGCACGCGTGTCGGCCTGTTCGTCGACGGCAGCTTCGGCGCGCCGTTCGCCGCGTTCGACCGACGTATCGATCCGGCCGGCGACGGCGCGGACGCCGACCGCAACGTCACGCCTTACGCCGATACGGCATTCCGCGCGAGCTACCGCGTCCGTCGCGAGTTGAGCACCGGCTTTCCGCTGGAGCAATGGAAACCGAGCAAGCGCGTGCAGGTTTTCCACTACACGCTGCGGCCGGGAACGCGCGCGCGTTTCGAACGGGCGCTGCTCGCCGCGCGCGACACCCTGCGCAAGGACGATCAGGCGCCCGTGCACACCTGGTACGAAAAAGTCGTCGGTGGTACCGCGCCGCAATACATGCTGATGGTCGCGCGCCAGGACTGGAAGAGCTACGACGACCATGCCGCCAGTCTGGACCAACTCGTCGTCACGGAAGCGCAGCGCGAAGATCTGACGACCGCGGTGGCCGAAGTCGATTCCGAAACCTGGAGCTATCGCGAAGACCTGAGCCTGATCCCGGAGCAGTGATGCGATCGGCTGTCATCGCCGCCGACGGCTGACAGTGCGTGACGCCCCGAGACCTTGTAACGTAGGCATCTCGGGACGGATTCGAGAGGGCTTCCGTGAAAAACGCATTCGCGATTGTGTTGTTCGTCCTGTCGGGCTTCTTTTCCCTGGCGCATGCCACGGCGCAGGTCCCCGATGTCATCCTGATCGACGGCAAGGAATATTCGCTCAACACCAATCCGCTGGATCGGTATCTCGACAAGCTCGGAGACAAGGCGCCGCGATTCGAATGGCCTCACACCGCCTTGTGGCGCGGTTACGTCGCCACGTGGGAGCTGGCCCAGGGCAAGCTGTATCTCAGGAAGGTCGAGGGACATCGCAACTCGGGCAACGATGCCGGCAGTGCCGACGATTCCGGCGCGAATGTCGACGGCATGAAAGAGATGTTTCCGGACAAGAGTGATGTCGTCGCCGACTGGTATACCGGCACCTTGATCATCCCCGACGGCGAGCAGGTCGAGTACGTGCACATGGGCTACGGGTCGACCTACGCGAAATACATCGTCGTATCCATCAAGGATGGAATCGAGACCGAGCGCCACAATCTCTCGCTCGATGAGTTCGAGCGTTTTCGCGATGAGCGGTTCGCCAAGTACAAGCAGACGGACGAGTACAAGAAACAGGCCGCCGAGAACAAGACCGGAAACCAGTCGATGCCGGCCGAGCAGTTCGATCAGTTCCTGAAGGAATTCGAGGCGGAACGATACCTATCCGTTCCCTGAGACCGTGCAGACGCCTCGGAGATTCATCCGAGGCGAACCAATCAGGCCGTCACCACATCCACCACGGGCCGGGCGTCTTGCCTGGCTTCGGAAGAGCGTCCCGCATCCGATCGCAGCTTGCCGCGAATCAGATCGGACGCACGCTCCGCGATCATGATCGTCGGCGCGTTGGTGTTGCCGCCGATCAGAGCCGGCATCACCGAGGCGTCGATCACGCGCAGGGCGTCGACACCGCGCACGCGCAGTTCCGGATCGACCACCGAGGCGTCGTCGCTGCCCATGCGGCAGCTGCCGACCGGGTGGTAGACGGTTTCCGCCTTGGCGCGGATGAAAGCCACCAGTTCGTCGTCGGAAAGGTCGTTGCGGGTCGGGAAGATCGGCGCGCCGCGATACGGATCGAAGGCCTTCTGCGCGAACACCTCGCGCGAGACCTTGGCACATTCCACCATCATCTTCAGGTCGAAGCCTTCGGCGTCGCTGAGGTAGTTGGCCTCGATGCGTGCCTTGTCGGCGGGGTTCGCACTGGCGAGCGTGATGCGGCCGCGGCTGCGCGGGCGCAGGAAGCAGGCATGCACGGTGTAGCCGTCGCCCTTGAGGCGGTGGCGGCCGTGGTCGTCGAGCATCGCCGGGATGAAGTGGAACTGGATGTCCGGCCGCGCATCGGGTGCGAGATGCGAACGCACGAAGCCGCCGGCCTCGGCGAGGTTGCTGCTGCCGGGACCGGAGTGTCCGTGCAGGAAATAGCGGTAGGCCGTGCCCACCTCGCTGGCACGGTCGTAGCTGACGTGATCTTGCGTGCAATGCTGCAGGGTGCTGACGTCGAGATGGTCCTGCAGATTGGCGCCGACCCCTGCGACATCGACGGTGACGCCGATGCCGTGCCGGCGCAGTTCCTGCGCCGGGCCAATCCCCGAGAGCATCAACAGCTGCGGCGAATTGATCGCGCCGCCCGACAGCAGCACCTCGCGCGTGGCACGCACCTGCACCTCGCGACCGCGCAGGCGGCAGGCGACGCCGACGGCGCGGCCGCCCTCGATCAGCACGCGCTGCACCAGCGCGCCGGTTTCCAGCGTGAAGTTCGCGCGTGCCTTGGCCGGTTCGAGATAGGCCACGGCCGTGGAGCAGCGCATGCCGTCGCGCTGCGTCACCTGGTACAGGCCGACACCGAGCTGGTTGGCGCCGTTGAAGTCGGCGTTGGGCGAGAACCCGGCCTGCTGCGCTGCGTCGATGAACACCTGCGAGAGCGGATTGACGTAGCGCAGATCGGACACCGACAGCGGACCGTTGCCGCCATGCCACGTATCGCCGCCGCGGCTGTTGCCTTCGCTGCGCTTGAAGTAGGGCAGCACCGCGTCCCAATGCCAGCCCTGCGCGCCGAGCGCCGCCCACTCGTCGTAATCGGCGTGCGCGCCGCGGATGTAGCACATGGCATTGATCGAACTGGAGCCGCCCAGCACCTTGCCGCGCGGCCACCACAGCTGGCGGTTGTCGAGCTGTGCTTCGGGCGCGGTGTTGTAGTCCCAGTTGATGCCCTTGCGGCCGACCAGCTTGGCCAGGCCGGCCGGCATGTGGATGAACGGGTTCCAGTCGCGGCCGCCGGCTTCCAGCAGCAGCACGCGCACGTCCGGATCTTCGCTGAGACGGTTGGCCAGTACGCAACCGGCGGAGCCGGCGCCGACGATGATGTAGTCGTAGGTCGTGGGAGATTCGGACATGCGGCGGAAAGTAGGCCGCGCAGGTAGAGCATATGCTCTTGTTGCGATGCACAACTAGCACATGTCATCGACATCGGCTAACGTGCCGCAGCGCAGCATGCGATCCACGAACCCGGTGCCTGCTTGAACGCCACTAGCGCCACCCAACGAATCGGACGTTTCCGTGCGGCGCTCGCCGCTTCGCCGCCGCTGGTGTGGGCTTTCCTCTATTTCTTCTGTCTGCTGAGCGGCTATTACGTGCTGCGTCCGGTGCGCGAGGCGATGGGCGCATCCAATGACGTGAAGGCGATCTTCCCGCCCTGGATGATCGATTTCTTCGCCGCGCGCGGCATGCCGCTGAAGGAGTTCACGCTGCAGGTGCTGTTTACCTGCACCTTCCTGATCATGCTGCTGTTGCAGCCGGCCTATGGCGCGCTGGTCAGCCGTTATCCGCGTCGCGTGTTCCTGCCGGTGGTGTACGGCTTCTTCATCGTCACGCTGCTGCTGTTCTATCTCGCCTTCAACAGCGGCATGCCGGGGCGGGGCATGGCGTTCTTCCTCTGGATCACCGTGTTCAACCTGTTCGCGGTGGCGGTGTTCTGGAGCTTCATGGCGGATGTCTTCAGCAACGTCGAGGCGCGCAGCTACTACGGCTACATCGGCGCGGCCGGCACGCTGGGCGCGCTGACGGGGCCGGCACTGACCAGCACGCTGGTGCAACGCATCGGGATCGCCAACCTGATGCTGGTCTCGGCCGGTTTCCTCACCATCTGCGTGGTGTGCGTGCTGCGCCTGCGCTGGACGGCGGTGGCGCGCGAGCAGGAACGCAAACTGGCCAGCGGCGAGGTGCCGATGGGCGGCGACGTGCTCGCCGGCCTGAAGCTGATCGCGCGCGAGCCGCTACTGCGCTGGCTCGCGGTGCTGACGATCTTCGGCGTAGGTGTCGGCACCTTGCTCTACAACGAGCAGGCGGCGATCGTGCGGCGCTTGTTCACCGATCCGGCGATGAGCACGGGTTATTACGCGAAGATCGATCTGGTGGTGAACGGGTTGACGCTGATCGTCCAATTGCTCGCCACGCGCTGGCTGCTCTCGCGTTTCGGGATCAAACCGGCGCTGCTGATTCCCGGTTTCGCGATCATGCTCGGATTCGCGGCGCTGGCCGCATCGCCGTTGCCGCTGATGGTGGCGATCGTGCAGATCATCACGCGTGCCAGCGAGTTCTCGCTCGCCAAGCCGGCGCGCGAGACCATCTACACGCGCGTCGGCCGCGAATGGCGTTACAAGGCAGGCGCCGCCATCGACACGGTGATCTATCGCGGCGGCGACCTGACCTTCGTCTGGGTGCACAAAGTGTTGTCCGCCTTCGGCTCCAACGTGGTCTTCGGCGTGGGTCTGCTGGTAGCCGGGGGCATGACCTTCGGTGCGTGGCGGTTGCTGCGCGAGGAATCCAAGCTGCCTTCCGAGCGAACTTCCGACGCCGCGACGAAGTCATCAGAAGCATGAGACAGAAGTTAGCGCCGCTGCTGCGCCGCTGGCGTTATCCGATTCTGGTGCTGTTGCTGGCGATGTCCAGTGTCGCCGTCTGGGGGTTCGTGATCGAGCCGGGACAATTGGTCGAACGCGACTATGCGCTGACGCCATCGAATTGGCCGGCATCCTGCGACGAGCTGCGCCTCGACGTGATTTCGGACACGCACACAGGCTCCCCGCGCAACGGTGTGGATAATCTCGACCGCATCGTGCAGCGCCTGATTGCCAGCGACTCGCAGGCGGTGCTCATGGCCGGCGACTACGTGATCCTCAGCGTCTTCATGGGCACCTACGTGCCGGCCGACCAGTTCGCCGCGCATCTGAAGCCGTTGACCGCGCGCAAGCCGGTCTATGCCGTGCTCGGCAATCACGACTGGTGGAAAAATGGTGGTCAGGTGCGCAGGGCGCTCGAATCGGCCGGCGTGGTGGTGCTGGAAAATCAGGCGCGCGAGCTGCAGCTCGGGCAATGCAGGTTCTGGCTCGCAGGCATCGGCGATTTCTGGGAAGGCCATCCGCAAGTCGCCGCGACCTTCTCGACTATTCGCGACGACGCGCCGGTGATCGTGCTCACCCACAATCCCGATCTCTTTCCGCAGATCCCGTCGCGCGCATCGCTGACGATCGCCGGCCACACCCACGGCGGGCAGGTGAAATTGCCGTTGATCGGCACGCCGATCGTGCCCGCGGACCATCGTTACGTCAGCGGTCTGATCGTCGAGGGCAACCGCCAGCTGTTCGTCACGACGGGCATCGGTACCAGCATCATGCCGATCCGCCTGGGCGTGCCGCCGGAAATTTCGCGGTTGACGCTGCGTAGCGGGGCGACTTCGCCGTAAGCTGGGCGCTCTGCTCAGGGGAGATGCCGGGATGTCGTGGATTGCCGTCGCACTGGTCGTACTGGTCGCCTTGCTGCACCTGTATTTCCTGGTGCTGGAAATGTTCCTGTGGACCAAGCCGCCCGGGCTGAAAGTGTTCCGCAACACGCCGGAGAAGGCGGAGATCACGCGCGTGCTGGCCGCGAACCAGGGCCTTTACAACGGATTCCTCGCGGCTGGCTTGCTGTGGGGATTGTGCAGCGGACAGCGCGACGTGCAGCTGTTCTTCCTGGGCTGCGTGGTTGTGGCCGCTCTGTACGGCGCCTACAGCGTCAACAAGCGCATTTTCTACGTGCAGGGTGTGCCGGCATTGCTGGCGATCGCTGCGGTGTTGTGGTTGGGCGGTGGGTACCCGGCCTGATCGCGTAAGAGTCAGACGAAGAGCGGCGCCGCGAACAGCACGGCGCCCAGCACGAAAAGTGCGGTCAATGCGTGTACCAGCGGCCGGTTGATACGCAGGAACACGAACTGCTCGATGGTCCGCCCCACCCAGAACAGTGACATGAACACCAGCACGGCGCGTCCGAGCAGCGTCTCATGCAATTCGCGGGTGAAGGCGAAGCACAGCACGCCGATGCCGAGGAAGACGTAGATCAGCCGCAGATTGAGGATCTGCGTGATGGCGCGCGTGGCTAAGCTGGCGCGCTGCGGGTCGCGGCTCCAATCAGGCAATTTCCAGTCGAACAGCTTCCAGAACGCGAGATGGAACACGGCGAAGCCGAAGCTGTGCAGGCCACAGAGCTGGACCAGCAGGTCCGGAGACATGACGTCAGCTGCCGCGCGCCGGTTTCGGCGACACCCACATCGAGATGCGTGCCTTGAACACCGCATCGCCTTGCGGATCGGTGACCACGATATTCATCGGCAATTCGTAGCCCTCCGCCGATTCACGTGGCGGGAATTCCGGCGTCGCCACCGCGCGCTGCGTGCCGACGGCCTTCTTCAGATATTCCACGGTCATGCCCTTGGGAATCCAGCGCATCGAGGCGGGAATGCTGACGTCGGTGGTCAGCCCGCCGACGAATTCGGCCAGGTTGCACAACGCGATCGCATGCACGGTGCCCAGATGGTTGGTGACGCGCCGGCGATGCGTGATGGTGGCTTCGCCGCGATTGGGTTCGAGCACGGTCATGCGCGGCGAGATGCTGCTGAAGTAGGGCGCCTTCACGCAGATCAGCCGTGAGAACAGCCAGTGGCCCGCGGGCCAGCGGCTGATGCGGCGATATAGGGACAGGACGGACGCGGACATGGAATCCTCCTAGAACAACGGCGAGCCGAGGCTCGCCGTTGTGGGTGTCTACTCGGACCTGCGATCCGACGATCGCGCGGCCGGTTATGCCGCCTCGCGCGAAGGCTGCGGTTGCTTGCGGTCGTAGTAGGTGGCCGCGCGCAGTTCGTGCGGATCGAAGTCGTCGACCGTGATCGTGTCGAGCGTGATCGCACGCAGTTCTTCCAGCTGCTTGCGCTCGTCGGCCGTGATCCAGCCTTCGCGCACGCCCTCGTCGAGTTGCTGGGTGAACTCCAGCGCCTCGATATCGCTGTTCTTCAGCGCCTTGAGGAACTTGCGCTCCACCGGTTCGGCCAGCACGGCCTTGGCGAGATAGCTGTCGATGCGGCCAGCCGGGTTGTTCTCGCACGGGGTGAGGAACACGCCGTTGCCGAGGCGGTCGCGTGCTTCGTTCGGCGCCATCAGCAGGGCGGCGACGCGGTGGCCGAGGCGATCGCTCGGCGCCTGCGCGCGGCGTCCCCACGGGAACACCAGCGCCCACAGCAGCCAGCCGACCGGACGGATCGGGAAGTTGCGCAGCGCGCCCGACAGCGCCAGTTCGATCTTGTGCACGGCGTCGTGGAAAGCCCAGGCCAGCAGCGGCTGGTCGGCGACCGGCGCGCCTTCGTCGTGGTAGCGCTTGAGCATGGCGCTGGTGATGTAGAGGTTGCTGAGCACATCACCCAGGCGACCCGACAGCGATTCCTTGAACTTCAGCTTGCCGCCGAGCAGCAGCATCGACACGTCGGCGATCAGCGCCAGGTTGGCGGAGTAGCGATCGAGCTTGCGGAAATAACGGCGCGTGTAGTCGTCGCCCGGTGCCGAACCGATCTTCGCGGCGGTCAGGCCGAACCAGAACGAACGCACGGCGTTGGAGATGGCGAAGCCGATGTGGCCGAACAGGCTGCGGTCGAACTCGGCGAGCCCGGCTTTCACGTCGGTGTTCTGCGCCGCCTTCATTTCCTTCAGCACCCACGGATGGCACAGGATCGCGCCCTGGCCGAAGATCAGCAGGCTGCGCGTCATGATGTTGGCGCCTTCCACGGTGATCGCGATCGGCGCCGCCTGCCAGGCGCGGCCGGCGAAGTTGCGCGGGCCGAGGATGATGCCCTTGCCGCCGAGCACGTCCATGATGTCGGACGAGAGTTCGCGGCCCATCGAGGTGCAGTGATACTTGGCGATCGCCGACGGCACCGCCGGCTTCTCGCCGCGATCGACCGCCATCGCCGTGGCCTGCGCCAGTGCGCTGGCCGTGTAGGCCTTGCCGCCGATGCGGGCGAGTGCTTCCTCGACGCCTTCGAAGCGGCCGACCGACAGGCCGAACTGCTTGCGGATGCGCGCGTAGGCACCGGTGACGACCGCGCCCATCTTGCCGCCGCCGCTGGCGGTGGAGGGCAGGGTGATGGAGCGGCCGATCGACAGACACTCGTTGAGCATCAGCCAGCCCTTGCCGGCGAATTCCTCACCGCCGATCAGCTGCGACAGCGGCACGAACACATCGCGGCCGCGGATCGGGCCGTTCTGGAAGGTGGAATTGAGCGGGAAATGGCGACGGCCGATTTCAACGCCGGCGGTATCGCGCGGCACCAGCGCCAGCGAGATGCCGACGTCGCGCTTGTCGCCGATCAGGCCGTCCGGATCGTACAGACGGAACGCCAGGCCGATCAGCGTCGCCACCGGGGCGAGCGTGATGTAGCGCTTGTCGAAGGTGAGGCGCACGCCGAGCACCTGCGCGCCGTTCCACTCGCCCTTGCAGACGATGCCGTAGTCGGGGATGGACGTGGCGTCGGAGCCGGCGAACGGACCGGTCAGGCCGAAGCAGGGCACTTCACGGCCGTCGGCCAGACGCGGCAGGTAGTAGTCCTTCTGTTCCTTCGTGCCGTAGTGCATCAGCAGTTCGCCCGGGCCGAGCGAATTGGGCACGCCGACGGTGGAGCTGAGCACGCTCGACACCGAAGCCAGCTTCTGGATCACCTTGTGGTGCGCCAGCGCCGAGAAGCCGAGACCGCCGTATTCCTTCGGGATGATCATGCCGAAGAACTTGTGCTTCTTGATGTATTCCCAGGTCTCCGGCGGCAGGTCGGCCAGGATGTGGGTGATTTCCCAATCGTTGGTGTGCTTGCACAGTTCTTCCACCGGGCCGTCGAGGAAGGCCTGCTCCTCGGCGGTGAGCTGCGCCTTCGGTTGCGAGAGCAGCTGCTTCCAGTCCGGATCGCCGGAGAACAGCTCGCCTTCGAAACCGACCGAGCCGGTTTCCAGCGCGATGCGCTCGGTCTGCGACAGCGGTGGCAGCACCTTGCGGTAACCCTTCAGCAGGGGCGCGGTGATCAGCGCCTTGCGGATCGGCGGCAGCAGTAGCGGCACCGCGATCAGTGCGACCAGCGCGGCGGCCACGATCACGGCCGTCTGGTTGACGCCGAGCAGCCAGCAAGCCACCAGCAGAGTGGCGGTGATCGCGGCCCAGTACGCCAGACGCAGGCGATGGTAGGCGGCGAATGCGCCCACGAGAAGGAAAGCGAGGAAGGGAAGCGCGATGCTCATCTGTGCACTCCGGGAACTACTTAGAAGGAGAGACTAGGCCGTGTCGGGTTACCGTGGCGCGACCGCTGGTATTACCATACGGCCTAGTATGGAGTAGTATTTTTTGAGTTGTCAATCGAAGTTCTGGCGAAGTCCGATAAGGCCCGATAGGGCCCGGGAATGAACGCGGATTCATGAACGATACTTTTCCGTGCCTCTGCGTATGGTTACACTGCCCATGATGACGACCGCCACCGATACGGCCCCGGTTGCCGAAAAACCGGAACGCAAAGGGCGCCTCAGCGCCGAGGACTGGGCCCAGGCTGCTCTTCACCTGATCGCCGAGCAGGGCGTCGCCGCCGTGGCGGTGGAGCCGCTCGCGCGGCGCCTCGGAGTAACGAAGGGCAGCTTCTACTGGCACTTCCCCTCGCGCGACGCGCTGCTGCAGGCGGCGCTCGAACGCTGGGAAAGCATCGAGCAGCAGTCCGTCTTCGGCATGCTCGAAGCCGTCCCGGACCCGCGCCAGCGCCTGCGCGACCTCTTTCAGATGGTCGCCCACGAGGTCACCTCCCACATCATCTTCAGCGCGCTGCTCAAAGCGCTGGATCATCCGATCGTGCGACCGGTGATGGAACGCGTCTCACAACGGCGCCTGGACTACCTCACCGCTTCGTTCCGCCAGGCCGGACTGACCCGCAGCGACGCCCAGCACCGGGCGCGCCTTGTCTACGCCGCATACGTGGGCTTTCTACAGCTGCAACTACAGTTGCAGCAGGCCAAGCCGCCACGTGAAGAATTGGAAGCCTATGTCGAGCACATGATGGCCGTGGTGATTCCCCCGAAATCCCAAACCTGAGAACTCGTAATGAATGCCGCGATCGCCCCGTCGAATCCCTCCCCCAGTTCGCTCGAGGCGCTCAATGACTGGGTCCAGTCCGTCGCCGGACTGACCCGGCCGGATCGCATCCACTGGTGTGACGGCAGCGATGCCGAATACGCCGCGCTCCTGAAGCAGATGCAGGCCGACGGTACTCTGCTGCCGCTCAATGCCGACACCCATCCGGGCAGCTGGCTGCACCGCTCGCATCCGGACGACGTGGCGCGCGTGGAGCACCTCACCTTCGTCTGCCACGAAAACGAGGAAGACGCCGGCCCCAACAATCACTGGATGGCGCCGGCCGAAGCCCACGCCAAGATCGACGCCCTGTTCGACGGCTGCATGCGCGGCCGCACCATGTACGTGATCCCGTACTGCATGGGCCCGATCGACTCGCCGCTGGCGCGCTGCGGCGTGGAGATCACCGACTCGCCTTACGTCGTCGCCAACATGCGCATCATGACGCGCATGGGCGCGGACGCGCTGGCGCGGATCGAGCGTGAGGAGAGTTTCGTGCGTGGACTGCATTCGATCGGCGAGCTCGATCCCGAGCGCCGCTACATCATGCATTTCCCGGAAGAACTCACCATCAAGTCCTACGGCTCCGGCTACGGCGGCAACGCACTGCTCGGCAAGAAATGCCATGCGCTGCGCATCGCCTCGCATCAGGCGCGCAACGAGGGCTGGCTGGCCGAGCACATGCTGATCGTCGGCATCGAGAATCCGCAAGGTGAAGTGCATTACATCGCCGCCGCCTTCCCGAGCGCCTGCGGCAAGACCAATCTGGCGATGCTGATTCCGCCGGAGAGCTATCGCGAGCGTGGCTGGAAGGTCTGGACTGTCGGCGACGACATCTGCTGGATGCGCCCCGGCGCGGATGGCCGCCTGTACGCGATCAATCCTGAGGCCGGTTACTTCGGCGTCGCGCCCGGCACCGGCGCCAACTCCAATCCCAATGCGCTGGCCAGCATCCAGCGCGACACCATCTTCACCAACGTCGCCACGACCGCCGACAACCAGCCGTGGTGGGAAGGTCTCGACGACCGCGTTCCCGCCAAGGATTGGCAAGGCCGCGATTACAAAGCCGACAACGGCCCGGCCGCGCACCCCAACTCACGCTTCACGGTGAGCGCGAAGCAGTGCCCGTCGTACTCGCCGCATGCCGAGGCCGCGCAGGGCGTGCCGATCTCGGCGATCGTCTTCGGCGGCCGCCGCGCCTCGCTCGTGCCGCTGGTGTTCGAAGCGCGCGACTGGACGCACGGCGTGCTGGTCGGTGCCTCGATGGGCTCCGAGACCACGGCCGCCGCCACCGGCCAGGTCGGCGTGATGCGCCGCGACCCGATGGCGATGAAACCTTTCTGCGGCTACAACTTCGCCGACTACTTCGCCCACTGGCTGTCGTTCGACAAGCCGGGCGCGAAGTTGCCGAAGGTCTTCCACGTCAACTGGTTCCGCAAGGGCGACGGCGGCAAGTTCCTGTGGCCCGGCTTCGGCGACAACCTGCGCGTGCTGGAGTGGATGATCGGCCGCGTGAAGGGCGAGGCCGGTGCGGTCGATACGCCGATCGGCGCGCTGCCGGCTGTCGCGGATCTCAACCTGGATGGCGTCGAGTTGAGCGACGAGGCGAAGGAAAAGCTCTTTGCCATGGATCGCCAGGGCTGGCGCGAGGAACTCGTCAGCATCGGCCGGTACCTCGAAGATTACGGCACGCGCATGCCGCGGACATTGCATGCGGAGCAGGCCAGGATTCTGCAAGGCCTCAGCTGATTCTCCGGTGCGGCGCGTCTCGCCGCATCCTTGCGTCCAGGATCAGACCCACAAAAAACTACGGCCCCGAGAGGGGCCGTAGTTCTTGTTGCAGGTTGCGATCGATCATTGCAGGTTGCGATCGATCAGAAGCGCTGGGTGTACTTCATGTACACGAAGCGACCGATGTCGAAACCACCGTACGTGCCGAAGTCCGAGTTCGGGCTGGTGTACATGTATGTGCCCTCGTGGTCGAACACGTTGTTGGCACCGAGCGCGATCGTGGCGTTCCAAGGCGCGTTGTAGCGGAACTGCACGTCGTTGAACGTATTGGCGCCAGTGGTGCGGGTCGGCGATGCACCGGTGTAAGGCGACACGAAGTCCGGCTTGTCGCATTCGCCATCGTAAGCGCACGCTTCCTTCAGGCCCGAGTAGTAACGCACAGCCCAGTTCACGCCGAAATCCTGATAGCTCCAGTCGACACTCAGGTTGGAGCGGGTACGGAAATAGGCGGTGCTGTCGACGCTCCAGCTGTTCTTCTGCTCGACCGGCGTGGAAGCTTCGTTGTCGCGCTTGAACTCGTTGTAGTCCACATACGAGGTCTTCCAGTCGATGACGAAGTTGCCGAAGCTGGTTTCCGGCAGGCGGTAATGCACACCGAAATCGAAGCCGGCGGTTTCCATGTAACCGGCGTTGGTCGTGGTGAGAACGGCGTTCTGTACCTCACCGGTGACCGGATCGCGGATGAAGTCGTCGCAACGCGAGGCGATACCCAGCACGTAGCAGGCGTTCAGCACCGAGGTGGCGGTTTCGAACTGGATCACGTTCTCGATCTTGATCTTCCACCAGTCGAGGCTCAGGTCCAGGCCCTCAACGAAGTGCGGGCTGTAGACCACGCCGACGGTGAAGCTCTTCGACTCTTCCGGTTGCAGATCGGGATTCGAGGTGAGCACGAACGGCACGTTGCCCTGCGAGTTCGGGGTCGGTGCCGGGTCGCCACCCGCGGCGATCTGGCGATAACCGGCAGGCACGCCCGGACCGGCGCCGGCGCCCAGGCAGTTCGCCGAACCGGCGGCGGAACCGAACAGGGTGTCGCACGGGTCGGTGTAGAACTCGAAGCTCTGCGAGGAGCCGCCGAACATGTCGTTCAACGACGGCGCGCGGAAGCCGGTGCCGTAGGTGCCGCGCACCAGCAGGTCTTCGATCGGACGCCATTTCACGCCGAACTTGCTGTTGGTGGTGTTACCGAAGGTGTCGTAGTCCGAGAAGCGGCCGGCCACGTCGACCGACAGTTCCTTGGCGAACGGCTTGTCGGCCAGGATCGGAACATTGAACTCCAGGTAGAACTCGTCGAGCGAGTAGCCGCCCTGCGTCACGCCGCCAGCCAGGTCGGTGTTCTGACCGGCCTGCTTCATCGCATCCGGTTCGAAGCGGGCGTCTTCCTTGCGGTGCTCGTAACCGGCGGCCATGGTCAGGTCGCCTGCGGGCAGGGTGGCCAGAGCGCCGCTCAGGTTGAGGCTGTAGATGTGGGTCGTGGTCTCGGAGGTGTCATGCGTCGGCAGGAACAGGTAGTTCTGCAGCGCCTGATTGCCGGTGAGTCCACCGGGGCCGGCCTGGCCATAGCCCAGCGCGGGATTCCACGGGGTGCAGTTGTCGGGATCATTCACGCAGCGCAGCGTGCCGTTCTCGTCCACGAAGGTGGCACCCAGGGCGTTGGCGGCACGCTGGAGCACCAGGTTGCCCGTGCTCGTCTGCACACCCTTGTTCTGGTTGTAGACGTAGCCGACATCCCAGTTCCAGCCCTTGTCGCCGATGTCGAACGCGCCTTCCAGGCCCGCGCTGAAGCGGTAGGTGGTCAGCTCGTTGTTGGTCTGACGCGGGACCTCGGAGGTGCGGCGAATGAAGTCGGCATCTTCGCCGAACGGGTTGTAGGCGTTGTCCGCCGACCACGACAGACCGAAGTCAGACGCGCCGAAGGGATAGCCGGCGATCTGCTGCAGGGTTTCGCGATGCGTGTAGAGGACATCGGCCTTCGCGCGCACCTTGTCGGTGATGTCGAAGCTGCCGTTGGCGAAGACCGAGCGACGCTCGATTCCGGTACGCAGGAACATGTACTGGTTGGCGTTGGTGCGGTCACCGTCAACGCCGGTGCCGAAAGCATGATAATTCGCCGGATCGCTGGGATCGGCGCCCGGATTGAGCACCCACTGATCGCCGTTGGCCAGGATGATGCGGCCCTTGTCGGTATTGCCGCTGAAACCATCCTGACGGTGCCAGGGGCCATTGGGATAGGCGGAGAAGTCACGGTCGCGTGCATACACCGGATCTTCCTTGGTGTATTCGGCACCGAACAGGACCGAGCTGCGCTCGCCGGTGCTGCCGACG
Source organism: Luteimonas panaciterrae (assembly GCF_020511115.1). Lineage (GTDB taxonomy): Bacteria > Pseudomonadota > Gammaproteobacteria > Xanthomonadales > Xanthomonadaceae > Luteimonas > Luteimonas panaciterrae. The sequence goes on along the minus strand of NZ_JAJAVH010000007.1, from coordinate 307,572 downwards.
ACGAAGTTGTAGGTCTGGACCTGGCCGTCGCCTTCGCCGTACTGGCCGACGTAGCCGCTGGCTTCCAGGCCGTCGAAGTTCTTGCGGGTGATGATGTTGATCACGCCGGCGATGGCGTCGGAGCCGTAGATGGCGGAGGCGCCATCGGTCAGCACTTCGATGCGCTCGATCGCGGAGGTTGGGACCGAGGCCAGATCCGAGAAGCCGGAGGACGTGACGCCCATGCGCTTGCCGTCAAGCAGTACCAGGGTGCGTTCCGCACCGAGATTGCGCAGATCGACGTACTGGCCGCCAACGTTCTCACCCGAGGCGAGGGCATTCGAGCGGCTGATCGCCGGCGAACCGGTGGTGGTGATGTTCTGCAGGATGTCGCCGACGCTGGTGAAGCCCTGCTTCTGGATCTCTTCGCGGCTCATCACGATGACCGGGTTGGCGGTCTCGATGCTGGCCTGACGAATGCGCGAACCGGTGACCTCGATGCGGTCGAGTTCGGTCGGCTGGCTCTGATCTGCCGGGGCAGCGGTGGCTTCCTGGGCAGCGGCAATGCCGATGCCACCGAAACCGGTGACACCCGCGACGAGCGCATAAGCGATCGCGTCGCGCAGCTTGTTGGTCTTAAAAGTCATTTCTCTCTCCGTGGAGGGGTTAACCCAATGCAAAAACCACGCCGATGGCAGCAAATTGCCGTCCAAATGCGGTATGGCCGGCCGATAGTAGAAGCCGGGGGGAGAGAATTAAAGTGTTGTTAACGTTTCGGAAGAAACCTTCATGTAAGTGAATGAAGGCGGAAAAGTGCCTGATGCAATGCAAAGCATGCGCTTCTTCACATTTTTGCGAGTAAAAGCTCTGGAATCAGGCTGGATGTGACGTGTAACGCCACTGTAACGCCGGTAAGCATTGCTTAACGCATGCTGACAGAAGGGTCGAGGTAGGGAACGAGCGCCGCAGCGTGTCGGGCGATGCAGAGGACCGTGATGTCTCTCTAGAGATCTGGTTACAGATCCTGCTCGTAGCGGACGTAGGGCACCGCGCCCTCGTCCTGCTTGGCATCGGTATTGGGCGAGAACGGATTCTTGCCGCGCGTGATCAGATTGTCGGCACCGACGGTGAGCTGTCCGCTCCAGGGTGTGCGCCAGGTCAGGCCGAGGCCGATACCTTCCCATTTCGGCTGGCCGGGCGTGTCGACGACGCGGCCGATGATGTTGGCGCTGAACGCGCCGTAGCCGCCACCGATCGACAGCGAGCGGCTGCTCCACTGGTCGGAGATGCCGAAGTTGGAAGCTTCCGCCGGCGAAAGCAGACGGGCCTTCGCGACCGTGCCGGCGATTTCGACAACGCCTTCGCCGCCGATGGTTTTCTGCGCGAAGACGGTGAGATCGTTGACGTCCACCTGCGCGGTGCCGCGTCCACCGGACAGCCAGGTTGGCAGGGTGTCGCGGCCGGTGCCGGCGCTCAGGCCGATACGGTTGCCGTCGCGGGTGAGCGCGGCCGTGGCGCTGGTGCGATGGCTGGTGCCGTCGTCATTGAGCGTGGCGAGCATGCAGTTGTTGGCGAGGCTGCCGATCGCGGCGGCCAGGCCGCTGCGGCGATCGCACAGCAATCCGAGCGAATCGCCCGCATTCAGACCGAATGCGGCATCGAGCGAATTGCCGCCGAAATGCCAGCGACCGCCGTTCTGGGGGACGCTGGTGGGTTCGAGCAGGAGATAGCCCTGCAATTTGCCGCTGGCATGATCCAGGACCGGCAGTACAGCGCTTTTGTCGCTGCGATCCGCCGGTTTTTCCTGCGCGTACGCGCCCGTGGCCACGCCTAGGGCGAGCAGCAGGGCACACGACAGTCGAGCGAAATCGCGAAACATTGGTTAAAAACCGACCCCATTCCCAGGCAGGAAGTTCCCCCGTACAGGCGCTTCCGACTCTATTCGATTTATGGTTCTTTAACAATCCCCCTTGGGGGCCCCTGTCTAGCTACTGTAGCCGTTCCGGTGCCTCCATTGGATGCTCACGGGATGTGAACAGGGCGTCGATGTCGGCCGGGGCGAACAGATAGGTTTGGCCGCAGAACTCGCAGCGGACAGTGGCGCTGCCATCGATCACGGCGGCACGGGCCTCCTCGGCTCCCAGCGACTGCAGCATCGAGGCGACCCGCTCGCGCGAGCAGGAGCAGGCGAAGCGCAGCGGCTTGGCGCCCAGCAGGGCCGGTGTTTCCTCGTGGAACAGGCGCCGCAGCAGGGTCTCGGCCGGGACCGAGAGCAGTTCGTTGGGGCCGAGCGTGTCGAACAGGGCCCCGACCCGGGTCCAGCCGTCGTCGTCGCCGGCGTCGCCCGGCAGCTTCTGCAGCATCAGCCCGGCGGCGCGGATCTCGCCGCGCGGATGGCGCGGCTCGGGGTCGGCGGCCAGCAGCAGACGCGTGGGCAACTGCTCGGATTGCACGAAATATTGTTCGAAGGCGCCGGACAGCGCGTCCGACGACAACGCCACGATGCCCTGGTAGCGCATCGGGTCGCGCCCGGCGGCACCGTGGTTCTCGATGGTGATCGCCAGCACCGCTTCGGGGCCGAACGTGCGCAGGTCGCGCGAAACCGGCCTGCTGTCGCCCTCGGCCAGCTGCGCGATGCCGCGTAGCGTGCCGGCGGCCGTGCACTCGGCGAACAGTGTGCGAAGCGGGCCGTCTCCGCGCAGTTGCACGGAAAGACGGCCGTCCACCTTGGCATGCCCGGTGAACAGCGCCGCCGCCGCCGCGGCTTCGCCGAGCAGTTCGGCCACGGCCAGCGGATAGTGGTCGCGGCTGCGGATCTGCGCCCAGGTGTCGGTGAGCGAGACGTGCACGCCGCGGACGCCGGCGTGTTCGAGCAGGAATCGGAGCAGCCGATCATCGGCGGCCGGCGCGGTTGGGTTGTCGGTGATCGAAGGCATCAGGCGTTGTCGTGCATCCAGCATCGCAGAATAATGCTGTCCGGTGATTTTGGGGATGCGATGAGAATGGGGATGGCGTCCAGGCCGGACAAGGCATACGCGCGATGCGGGACATGAGCGCAAACGATGGCGCGGCCCGTTTCACGGCGCCCACGCGCTCGCGGCGTCGCTGGCTGCATTGGCTGTGGAAGCTGCCGCTGATTCTGCTTGTGCTCAGCGTGCTGCAGGTGCTGGTGCTGCGCGTCATCGATCCGCCGTTCTCGATGTTCATGGCCGCGCGGCAGCTGCAGGCCTGGGGCGAAGGGGATTTCCGTTTCGGCGTCGCCTACGACTGGCGTGATCTCGACGAGATCGCGCCCAGCCTGCCGGCGTCGCTGGTGGCGGCCGAGGATCAGAATTTCGCCAACCACAACGGCTTCGATTTCAAGGCGATCGAGAAAGCGCGCGCCAACAACGCGCGCGGCCGCAAGGTGCGCGGCGCCAGCACGATCAGCCAGCAGTTGGCGAAGAACCTGTTCCTGTGGAGCGGGCGAAGCTGGGTGCGCAAGGGCGTCGAGGCCTGGTACACGGTGCTGATCGAGGCCTTGTGGCCGAAGCGGCGCATCCTCGAGGTCTACGCCAACGTGGCCGAGTTCGGTGACGGCATCTACGGCGCGCAGGCGGCGGCGCGCAGTTTCTGGGGCAAGGACGCGGCGCGGCTGACCCCGGCCGAAAGCGCGCGCCTGGCGGCGGTATTGCCGAACCCGAAGCGCTACAGCGCCGCCCGTCCGGGGCCATACGTGCAGCGGCGCGCGGCGTGGATTCAGCGCAATGTGCAGCGGATCGGCGGCAGTGGTTATGTAAAGGGGCTCGACTAAGTTCCTGCGTATCGCGGTGCCGGCCGGATTGGTCGGCGACAGGTGCCAGCTTGTACGATGGCGGCATGCCCCGAGACCTGCTCACCGTCGTCGTCGCCGCCTTCAACGAGGCCGACGCGCTGCCCGTCCTGCATCCACGCATCGCCGCGGCGCTCGATGCGCTGGAGGGCGTGGAAGGGCGCGTGCTGTACATCGACGACGGCAGCCGTGACGGGACGTGGACGATCCTGCAGGGCATCGCCAACGGGGATGCACGCGTGTCGCTGCTGCGGCTGTCGCGCAACTTCGGCAAGGAAGCGGCGCTGACCGCCGGTCTCGACCATGTCGTGGAGGGCGCGGCGATCATCCTCGACGCCGATGGCCAGGACCCGCCGGAGCTGATCCCGCAATTCGTCGCCAAATGGCGCGAGGGCTACGACGACGTGCATGGCACGCGCACCGTGCGCGAGGGCGAGACCTGGGTAAAGAAAACCACGGCCCACGCCTTCTATCGCGTGATGGGACGGCTGTCGAAGACACCGATCCCCACCGATACCGGCGATTTCCGCCTGCTCTCGCCGCGCGCACTGGCGGCGCTGCGGCAGCTGCGCGAGCGGCACCGGTTCATGAAGGGCCTGTTCGGCTGGATCGGTTTCGAGCAGGTTGCGATTCCCTATCAGCGCGAGGCGCGCCTGGCCGGGCACAGCAAGTTCAACCTGTGGCGGTTGTGGAACTTCGCGCTCGAGGGGGTCACCAGTTTCTCGACCGCGCCGTTACGTCTGGCGACGTATCTTGGCGTGGCCACGGCCCTGATCGCCTTTCTCTATGCCATCTGGATCGTGGCCAAGGCCCTGCTGTGGGGCGACCGGGTCGCGGGCTGGCCGACGATGATGGCGGTGATCCTGTTCCTCGGCGGCGTGCAACTGGTCGCGCTCGGCATGATCGGCGAGTACCTCGGCCGGTTGTACGAAGAATCGAAACAGCGGCCGCTGTATCTGGTTGACTGCTGGCACCCGGCGGCGAGAGTATCTTCGGAAGCAGCACCATCGGTGGAGGAGCGATCCCATGCATACCGTACGTCAGCTGTTGGAGGCGAAGGCGCCTGACATCTTCGCGATCGACCCGGACGCACCGGTGATCGACGCGATCCGCCTGATGGCCGAGAAGCGCATCGGCTCGTTGCTGGTGCTGCGGCAGGGGCGACTGGCCGGCATCCTGTCCGAGCGCGATTACGCACGCAAGATCGTGCTGCAAGGACGCTCCTCGTCGGATACACCGGTGCGCGACATCATGACCGCGGACGTGATCACCGTCGGCCCCGGCGACAGCGCCGATTTCTGCATGCGGCTGGTGACGGAGAAACGCATCCGCCATCTGCCGGTGCTGGAAGGCGATCGCGTGCTCGGCGTGATTTCGATCGGCGATCTGGTGAAGGCGGTGATCGAGGATCAGCAATTGCAGCTGGATCAATTGCAAAGATATATTGCGGGGTGATCGCTGTTCCTTCTCCCTCCGGGAGAAGGAAAGCTATTTCACGGATAGTTTCCCGCTGCAATCCACATCCTTGCCGCCGCCCAATTCGGTCGTCGCCAGCAATGCCGCGGGCGGCGCGATCAATCCCAGCCCGATCGCCGCGGCGCCACGCAGGCCGATCCGCATGTAGTCCGGCTTGAAGGTCGGATTCTTGAAAGTGCCGCGAACATAAAGTGGCGCACGCAACGACAGCAGGCTGCGCACCTTCGGCTTCGGTCGCATGATCAGATCGAGCGTTTCGTCGCGCAAGCTGATGTTGCCGGTGCCGGTGACCACGGTGTCGGTAGTGTCGAACGCCAGTGCGCGCGTCGTCATCACGCCGTCGCGCACCGCGAAATCGCCGTAGGCGCAGCGGATCGGAATGGGTTTATCGCCCGAGAGCTTGGTGCGCAACGCGCCGCCCAGGTTCAAGCCGGCCAGCTTCATCAGCAGCTTGCTGATCTGGCCCTGGCCCATGCCCATAGTGATGTCGCCATCGGCATTGCCCAGCATCTTCGCGATCGAGTTGCCGCGTGTGTCGAGCGCGAACTTGCCGCCGACCTTGCCCATCGCGTCCTCGGCCAGTTTCGCGTCCGGCATCAATCTGGCCAGGTTGAGCCCGCGCGCGATGACGTCGGCACGCGTGCGGATCGCGGCCTCGCGCGCGTTCATGCGGATGCGCGAACGGATGTCACCACCGGCGACACCGAAGTTCAGCGGATCGAGCCGCAGCACGCCATCGTCGAGGAACAAGTGCGCATCCATGTCGTCGATCGGCAGCGACGGTGCGTTGATGCGTTGCGCCTTCAGCGTGACATCGGCGTCCATCGTGCGCAGCTTGTCGAGCTGATAGGGCGTGTCGGGAAGCAGGCGCGAGGAAGCGGCCTGTTTCGTCGCCAGCGCCTGCAGTTCGGGATTGGTCGACTCCTTGCCCTTGGCCTGCGGCGCGCCGCCGACGAAGCCGGCCAGATCGTCGAAATCCAGCCGCTTCGACAGCAGATTCGCGCGCAGGAACGGGCGCGGCCCGCCCGTGGCCACGCTCGCCGAGCCGGACAGATCGCTGTCACCGACCTTGCCGGTGAAGCCTTCGTACTTCCACAACTTTTTCTCGTGCTTCAGCCGTCCGTCGAGCGCGTAGGGCGGCGTTGGCGGAATGGCGACACCGATCAGTGGATAGAGATCGGCCAGATTCTTGCCGGCCAGCGCGAACTGCAGATCGAATCCTTCCAGCTGGAACGGATTGATCAGCTTGCCGCGTGCCCGCGCGCGCGTGGCGCCGGCCGTGGCGCTCAGGTTGATCGAATACGGCTGCTCGGTGTTCTGCAATTCCAGCGGCGACTCGGCGCGACCGCTCAGCGTGAAGCGGTTGTTGCTCCACTTGCCGCCGCCTTCGACGGTGATGGGCGGTGCCGCATCTTCGCGGCGCGGCTGCACGCTGGCGATCTTGACGTCGATGTCGGTCTTGCCGCGCGCATCGACGAAGCGCAGTTGACCATCGTCGATCCAGATGCGTTGCAGCTTCGGCACCTCGCCGCCGCCAGAGGTGCCGAACGTCCAGTTGTTCTCGCCCTTCGGCCCGGTTTCCAGCGCGATGCGTGGGCGCGCCAGACGAATTTCGGGAATGCGCACTTCGCGCCTGATGATCAATGGCCAGGGTTCGATGCGCAGTTCCAGCCGGTCGAGCGACGCCATCGTGGGCTGTTTCGACCACGCCGCGTTGCCCAGTTGCAGACCATCGGCCCGGATCGTGGTGACGCGGCCGAGATCGACGTCGAGATTGCCGGTGATGACGAAGCTGCGGCCGGTGAGCGTTTGTACCTGGCGTTCGACCGGTCCCTTGAACCAGTTCCAGTCCCAGATCAGGACTAGAACCAGCACCGCGATGGCCATGGTGACCAGCAAGGCAGCGAAAGCGCTCCACCAGGGATGCCTGGCGATCGGATTGCTGGCACGTGGCGTGGGCGAGGGTGTGGACATGCGGATTCTCTTCTCCGCCTGCCACCATTCCTCGCACCGGGTAAACCTAAGATGAAGGGGGCGTTTCGATTCTGATGAAGCGCCCTGATGAAGCGCCCTGATGAAGCGTCCCGATATCTCGTATCGAAGTCCACGACGCTTCTGGCCGTCAAGCCTCGGCAGGGAATCACGACACCGTCTCGCGGCGCCGCGATTCCCGCGAGGTGGTTATTGCACGATCCTGGACGGCTGCTGATGCTCCACGCTGGCGGCTTTGAACTCCTGCTGCTGTTGCGTCAGCGAGGCATGCAGCTTCACCAGAGTGTCTTCCGATGGCTGCTGCTTGGCTTCGGCGACGTTGACATGAGCGCGCAGCGAAGTGATGCCGTCTCCCTGCACGGCAAACAGGTTGCCCTTCTCGCCTGACATCACCTTGTCGATGGATGTCAGTCCCTCCTTGTGCGCTTCCAGCGCGAGCGACGCGGCGACATTGAGCATCTGTCCGCGACTGAGTTCGGGTGTCACGCTGATGCCGCGCATTCCGCCGATCGCCTGGAGATACAGCTTGGATTGCGCCTCATCGGGACTATCCGTCGGCGCCGGTCGTTGCGGCTGTGGCGGCTGCGCGAGCGCGGCCTGCCGGGCCTCGGCTTCCTGTTTCAACTGCTCCAGGCCCGTATGCCTCTGCACTACGATGTCGGGGAGCGCCTGCGGATTGGTGACAGGGTTGGTGACCGTGATCTTCCCATCCTGTCCGAGCTTGGAGACATCCAGCAACGCGGGATGGACGCCCAGCTGCCCGAAATCGATCTTGTATTCGCTTCTCTCGAGGTTGGCGTCCCTGACGATCTGGACCGGATCGGGATCTTGAAAGTTGGACATGTCGACGCCAACCAGTCCGCCTCCGTTGGACTGGGCCGCGCTCGCTGCCGCCAGGGCGGATTTGAATTGTGCCTCCTGTGCGTCTTCCCATTCCTGGATCTTGGTTCCGGTGGCTTCGGTCAGCGCGACGGATTCGATGCCGTGCACCATCGTCACTCCGTCCATCACGGCCTGATGTCTGTAGTTCAACAGCCCGTTGGTGCCGAAAGTGCCCGGCATCTTTTCCGGGTAGTAGCCCTTCATCGCTTCGACGTTTTCGGGTGTCCCAGGCAGGAAGCCGTGGTTGTTCAAGGTCAGCCCCGGCTTCATCTGGTACTCGCAGTTCGGGTGCGCTCCGTGGATCTCGATGAAATCCCGCATGCGTCCGGGATTGAATTGGTAGAGATTCTTGGGCGTCGGTTGCGTGCCCTCCGCCTTCAAGGCGGAAACCACGGCATTGAAACCGCCGATATGGGCCCGGGCCTCATCCTGGATCGTGTGATCGACCAGCTTCTTGACCGTGGCGGTGTAGTCATGCGGCTGCGGGCCGGCGGCGATTCCCTCGATTTCACGCTTGAGTCCTTCGCGGAAATTGACGCCCTTCAGGTTCAGCGCATGCTGGTTCTCATGCCCGAGCACGAAGATCAGCTCATTCTTGTCGTCCAGGGAGGTTTGCGGAACGGTGATCTTGTGCTCGACCACGCTGTGCGAAGCATAAGCACCGGGCTCGGCGGCCTCGTTCTTGAATCCGACGAGATAGCCGGCCTGCACGGAATCGACGAGCTTGCTCTTCAGCTCGGGCGAGGCGTTGATGGCCTCGCGCAACGGATCGCTGCCGAAGATCGGCATGCGGGTCGCGAACGGCAATGTGCTGCGGTATTCGGACAGCATCCGGTCCAGCGCCGCTTCGGCCTGGGCTCTTTCCATGCGGACGTTACTCATGGCATGGCTCCTTGGATGTCGGTGCTCCGTTCGACGGCGGCGGACGCGAGATCGTCCGCGTTGTGCGTCTTGGTGATCAGATCCAGAACGCGGGCGGCAATACCGTCCGCGGTGGTGGGGGGTTGCGAGTTATTCATGAGCGTCTCCTTGCGCGGTGGCACCGATGATCCGAAGCGAGTCCGAGGGATGCGGAAGCGGTCGTGCGAGTTGCCACAAATGCTTTCCGCATCACCTCCGGACGCGGGCTTGGCTTTCAGAGCGAATGCGGTTTGTGCTGCGAAGGCTGCTCGGGCGTCGAAACCTGTGGCGGCGGCTGCAACTGCGAGAGATTCTGTTGCGAAGGCTGTTGCACCGCCTCCCCCATCTCGATGTGGGCGCGTTGCGCGAGAGGCGAGGCGACGTCCTGCCCTTGCACCGCGAACACATTGCCGTTGCTGCCTTTCTCCACGTGATCGATCGACGTCAGGCCGTTCTTTTCCGCGGCCACAGCCAGCGCGGCGGCGGCGTTGAGGAATTCCTCGCGGCTCTGCACGCCGCTGTCCTTGCCGAGCTTGCCCAGACCGTCGATCGCCTGCGCGAACAAGGGCGGCTCTTTGGGGGCCGGCGTCGTCGGCGTTTCCGGACTGAGTCGCTCGATCGCATTTCCGGTCACCTTGTTCCATAGCGACGAGATCGAATCCGTGATGGTAGGGGTGGGCAGCGGAGGTGGCATCACGGCCGGCTGCGGTCCATGCGGGATTCCCAGCGCTGTCAAAGCGGTATGTCGGGGAACGACGGCGTTGGTCGGGAAGTCGGCAAATGGATTCATACCGTTCGGGATCGGGTCGGACGCGCTGATGACTCCGACACCGCCTGGTCCGCCGTTCGGTACATTCAACATTCCCGGATTGATGCCCATGCCGGTGAAGTCGATCGTGTAGTTCTGGGTGCTGTTCGTCCCCGCGAGCGAAACGCTTTCATAGCCGTGCGCGAGTCGCCATCCTTCCATGACGGAGTCGTGCCGGTAGTTGAGCAAGCCGTTGTCGCCGAAGCTTCCGGGGATCTTGTCCGCGTAGTAACCCTTCATGGCCGTGACGTTGGCCGGAGTCCAATCCAGGCTGCCGTCGGGTTGCTGGGTGAGGCCTGCCTTCATCTGATAGGTCAGGTTGGGGAAGACACCACCGACGTCGATGAAATCACGCATGCGGCCCGGGTTGTGGCGATAGATGTCCTCCGGCGTGGTGCCTTTGCCTTCCGCGGTCAAGGCGGAGACGACAGCGTTGAATCCCCCGATGTGCGCCTGTGCCTCTTCGGCGCGAGTACGCTCGACCAGGGCCGTGATGGGGGCGGTGTAATCGTGCGGCGGCGGGCTCTGGCTGATGGCAAGCGTATCCGGCTTCAGGACGGTCTGGCGGTAATCGATTCCCTGCAGGCTGCGCGCGTGCTGATTCTCGTGGCCGAGAAGAAAGATCAGGTCGTTCTTGTTGTCGAGCGCGCTTTCCGGGACCTTGATGTCCCGGGTCGAAACGCGATACTCCGCGGCGGCGCCGGGAACGGCTGCCTCGTTGGTGAACTTGGTGAGGTAACCGTCGCTGATCGCGTCGATGAGTTTTGCTTTCAGGTCGGGAGAGGCGTTCACCGCATCACGCAACGGATCGCTGCCAAAGACCGGGACGCGATATTTGATCGGCAACGCGTCGTGGTATTCCTTCAGCATCACTTCCAGTCTTGCCGTGGCCTGCTGCTGGTTCATGACGAGATTAGCCATGGCCCACCTCCGCCGCGTCGATGACGAGGCTGGAGACACGCAGCTGTCCGGGATCGGCCTCGCTGCCGCGCACCTGCACGTCGACCGAGATACCATCGCGCTCGAAGGTGAAGCCATCGAAGGCGCCGCGCGGCCCAAGACGCATGCGTCCGACGTAGCCCGCCGCTTTCATCGCCTCGGCGTAGGCCTCGAAATCGAACCTGCCCGCGGGCGGTGGCTGGGAACGCCCGGTCTGATCGTCGAAGGAGAACACCAGCCGGGTGGGCTGGTTGTCGGTGTCCTTCGGCATCGCGACCAGGTTGTAGCACCAGGTGTCGTCCATGCGGTTGCCGAAACCGTAGACACGCTGATCGCGCGGATCGTACTGCACCTGGATGCCGGTGCTGCGCTCGATGCCCTCGGGCGCGAGATCCGCTGGGGAGTGCGCGTTTCCGATCAGTTGCAGGATGCGTGTGGCGATATCGTCCGCGCTCGTGGGAAGTTGCGATTGGTTCATGGCGCTCTCTCCGGATGGCCTCGTTGCGAATAAGGAACAGGGTTATGGCTATTGCGTGAGCTTTTGTGTGTGCTGCTGTTCGTAAGTGTTGGTTGGCTGCGTCGGCTGCGAGAGCAGGGACAGCAGTTGTGCATTACTGTCCCGGGCGGGTTGTTGCCGGGCCGTTTCGATGTCGACGTTGGCGCGCAATGCCGTGTCCGAGTGGGGGTTGTCTCCCGACACGGCGAACACGTTGCCCTTGGCGCCCGGCACGACGAAGTCGATCGATGGCAGGCCTTGCTTGTGCGCTTCCAGCGCGAGTGCCGCCGCGACATTCAGGCGGTCTTGCCCCTTCAGATCCTCGATCCCGGCCCTGCCGATGCCATCGAGCGCCTGTTCGTACAGCCTTGGCGGCAAGGCGTCCGTGCGTTGCGGCGATGTGACCGCATCGGGTGTGGTCGTTGTCGTCGTGACGGAGGGTGTTCGCGGCTGTGGCGGAACATTTCCGTTGAGGTCGGCCTGCAGCCGATGGAACGTGCCCGTCGAGACGACGACGTCGAGATAATCCAGATGGCCATTGATCTTGGCGCGCGCCTTCTCGGGTTGGCCGGAAGTCATGTCGATCTGGATCGGGATGATGCCGTCATTGCCGAATCGGGACACATCCAGTAGCAGCGGGCTGACGCCGAGTTGCTTGAAATCGATCTTGTATTCCGCCCGATCGTAGCCGGCGTCGTTGAAGACCTTGGGGAGGTCGGGGTCCTCGAAATCCGGAACATCCATGCCGACGAGCACGAGGCCACCCGGGAGCGTGAGCTTTTCCGGCAGACCTCCCGGGCCGGATTTGGGCTCGGGCATCTTGCCCTTCTCGAACTCCTCGATTTTCGCGGTGGCGGCTTCGAGCTTGACCTCGCGTTCGGCGCCATCGGCCGCCGTCCAGCCGTCCAGGATCGCGGTATGCCGGTAGTTCAACAGTCCGTTCTCGCCGAAGGTGCCGGGAATCTTGTCCGGGTAGTAACCCTTCATCGCCTCGATGTTTTCCGCGTTGGCCGTCAGTATCTTGGTGCTCGGGTCGCGCGTCAGTCCGTCCTTGAGCACGAACTCCATGTCGGGATGCTTGCCCCTGACTTCGATGAAGTCGCGCATGCGCGCCGGATCGAAGGCATAGAGGTTTTTCTCGGTGGGTTCGAGGCCCGCCTTGCGAAGCGCGGAGACCGCGGCATTGAAGCCGCCGATGTGCGCCTGCGCCTCGTCCGCGAGAGTGTGCTCGACCAGTTCCATGATCGGCGCGGTGTAGTCGTGCGGCTGCGGTCCGCGGGCGATGGCCCGTATCTCGCTCTTGATCTGATCCTTGGCATTGATGCCCCTGGCGTTCAGTGCATGCGCATTCTCGTGACCCAGGACGAAGATCAGGTCATGCCGGTCGTCGAGCGCTCTTTCCGGGACGAGAATCTCGCGGGTGCCGACCTTGTGCTCGGCGCGCGCGCCGGCTTCCGGTTCGGCGTTGGTGAACTTGCGCAGATAGCCCAGCTGGATCGAGTCGATGAGCCGTTCCTTGAGTTCGGGAGAAGCTTCGATCGCATCGCGCAAAGGATCGGATGTGCGGAACGGGATGTGATAGGGGAAGAAGGGCAGGGTGTCGTGATACTCGACCAGCATCTTGTCCAGCCGGGCTTCCGCCGCGCTGCGGGAAATCATGACGGTGCTCATGGCCGGTTACCGCGCGTCGATGATCAAACTGGACACGCGAAGATGCAGCGGATCGGCCTCGTTGCCGCGAACACTGACACTCACCGAGACCTTGCCGCGCTTGAAGGTGAAGCCATCGAAGGCGCCCCGCGGGCCGACCCTCAGGCTTCCCGCGTAGCCGGAAGCCCCCAGCGCGCGTGCATAAGCGTCGTAGTCCAGTTCACCGACGGGCGGCGGCAAGGAATGGCCGGTCTGATCGTCGAAGGAGAAGATCAGGCGCCTGGACTGGCTGTCCTCGTCATCCGGCAAGGACATGAGGTTGTAGCACCAGTCCTTGTCCATGTGCGCGCCGAAGCCGTAGACCCTGGAATCCTTGGGATCGTGTTCGACGTGGATACCGGTCACGCGCTCGACACTGTCGGGAGCGAGATCGTCCGCGCCGTGCGCGTTCTCGATCAGCCTGAGGATGCGGGCGGAGATGTCGTCCGCGGCAGTCTGCAATTGCGGATCGTTCATGGTCGTTCTCCGGTAATGGGTCTGGCCGGGTCGGGCGTGCTCAATAGGGCATGCTCAGTAGGGCGCGCTCAATGGGTCAAGCCTTGTGGCTGCTGCGAGGGATTGCCGGTCTGTACCTGGGTGGCATTGCTGCTCTGCTTCGAGAGCGAGGCATAGAGTTCCGAATTGCTCTGCTCGATGGGCTGCAGTTTTGCCGTATCGACGTTGACGTTGGCGCGTAGCGCGGTACTGGCGTGAGGGCTGTCTCCCTGTACCGCGAAGACGTTGCCCTTGTCGCCCTTGACCACATGATCGATCGAGGTCAGTCCGGCCTTGTGCGCCTCCAGGGCCAGTGAGCCGGCGACGTTGATCATCTGCTCGCGGTTCTTGACGCCGTCAAGCTTGGCATTGCGCACGCCTTCCAGTGCCTGCATGTACAGGTTCGAATGCATCGATCCTGCATTGTGCGTGTTCGTCATGCTCGAATTCGTATTGCCTCCCAGGTTGTTGCTGGAGGTGGCGATGTTTTGCGGCAGCGGTTGGACGGTGGAAGTAGTGGGCTGCTGAGGGGCGGTCGCCTGCTGGATCCTCGCCAGCGCCTGTTGTTTGTCGACCACCGTGTTGGCCGGAAAATCGTCGAGCAGTGTGGTGAGTTTGAGCGTGTGGTTCTTCACGACGTGCAGGCCCGGAATCGTGCCGGTGTCGATCGGATTCTGTGTGGTGATCTGGCCGTTCCGGGGCGTGTTCAACAGCGCCGGATTGGTGCCGAGCTGTGCGAAATCGATGGTGTATTGCTGCGGGGTATGCGTCTGCAGCGCGGCCATGCCGATGCGCTCGTATTCGTGCGCCATGTGCCAGCCTTCGATCACCTTTTCGTGACGGTAATTGAGCAGGCCGTTGTCGCCGAAACTGCCGGGGAACTTGTCGGCGTAGTATTGCTTCATCGCATCGACATTCCCCTGGTTGTAGGCCAGGCTGCCGTCCTGGCTCTGGGTCAGCCCTTGCTTGAGCTGGTAGGTGTTGTTGGGGAAGGTCCCGCCCACGTCGATGAAGTCGCGCATGCGGCCGGGCTCGAAGCGATAGAGGTTCTCCACGGTCACGGGCTGGCCTTTCTTGGCGAGCGCGGAGACGGCTGCGTTGAATCCGCCGATATGCGCCTGCGCCTCTTCCGCGAGGGTACGATCGACGTAGTCCTTGATCGGCGCGGTGTAATCGTGCGGCGGCGGTTTCATGGCGATGCCGGCGATGCCTGGCACCAGGGTGCGATCGACGTAGTTCACGCCCTTCTGGCTGCAGGCATGCTGGGTCTCGTGTCCGAGGACGAAGATCAGATCATTGGGGCTCTTCAATGCCGACTCGGGCAGGTGCATGGCGCCTGTCTTGATGGCATAGCCGGCCGACGCGCCCTCCGGCGCGTTGACGTTGGTGAAGCCGGTGAGATAGCCGTTGCTCACGGCATCGAGCAGCCTTTCCTTCAGATCGGGAGAAGCATTGATCGCGTCGCGCAGCGGATCGCTGCCGAAGAAGGGAATGCGGTAGGAGATCGGCAAGGAATCGCGATAATCGACGATCATTTTTTCCAGCGTCGCTTCGGCCGTCTTCCTGTCCAAACGCACGTTACTCATGTCCTGTCTCCTGCATGCCGTTGCGCACGACGGGGACGACAGCCGCGGTGCGGCCGTTCCCGTTGATGTCTATGAATGGATATCGCCGCCGTCGGCGATGTCTGGCGATCGTGAATCGTTCACGCTTTGCTCCTTGCTCGGAATTCCTCGGGAGCGGAGCCGCGACCGGCTGTGCGAACGTATGTGTGCCACGGACACACGCCGCCGTTACCCACCGACGTCGCCCAGGCTCCCCCTCCGTTGCCAGCATTGGCAATTCAAGGGAGTCCCGCCGTGATGTCCTTCACGAATCCCATGCGTCCACGATGCCGCGCGCATGGCGGCGTGCGCCCACGGTGCGAATGCGGGGCGTCAGGGGGTACGTCAGCGGCGCATGCTTGCGCGGCGCGGTGCGCAAGGAGCTGTGATGTCGTTATCGGAGATGATGCGACCGTCAGCACGCGGCAGGGCTCCGCCGTCAATAGGGCGCGCCTTGAGTAGGGCGTGCTTTTAGTAGGGCACGCTGTTAATAGGGCAAGACCTGCGCCATCACCGCGATGTAGTGACAGACGCTGCCGGCGATGCAGAACAGATGCCAGACCGCGTGCGAGTAGCGCAGCGACTCCCGGTGATAGAACACCGTGCCCAGGGTGTAGAACACGCCGCCGGCGAGCAGCCAGCCGAAGGTCCAGCCGTCGAGGGCGGCCATCACCGGCTTGATCGCGATCAGCACCAGCCATCCCATCGCCACGTAGATCAGCGTCGACAGCCGCTTGAAGCGGCCGGTGAAGAACAGCTTGAACACCACGCCGGCCAGCGCCAGCGTCCAGATCGCCGCGAACAGCCACCAGCCCAGGCTGCCGCGCAGGCCGATGAGAGTGAAAGGCGTGTAGGTGCCGGCGATCAGCAGATAGATCGCGCAATGGTCGAAGACCTTCAGCCGCGTCTTCGCCGTCGGGAACGGAATGGCGTGGTAGAGCGTGGAGGCCACGTAGAGCAGCAGCAGGGAGACGCCGAAGACGATCGCCGCCGACAGTTGCCAGGCATTGCCATCGCGCGCGGCCAGCGTGATGAGCACGGCACCGGCGGCCAAAGCACTGATCGCGCCGACGCCGTGCGTCAGCGCGCTGGCGAGTTCCTCGCGGGAAAACTCCTCTGGGGAGCGTGTGGACGAAACCGCAGTGCGCATGCAGGTACCTTGCCGTGCAATTTCAGAGTAAATACTCCATTGCAGCTGGCGATGGCGTGAACACGACGAATCTTACGCGGTTACATACTCGTTTTGCGTGACCGTTTCAGTCGTTACCAAGCGACCGGCTCAGCCTTCGCCGACCGACTGCGCGTGTTCGCGAGTGGCATTGAACTGCACACCGGGCGCGCGCTCCTGCGCCAGCTGCAGATTGACGCGCGTCGGCGCCAGATAAACCAGCTCGCCGGCGGCGTCGATGGCGAGGTTCAGCGCGTTCTTGTCGCGGAACTCTTCCAGCTTCTTGGCGTCGTCGCAGCGGATCCAGCGCGCCGTGGCGACGCTCACCTGCTCGAAGCTGGCATCCACGCCGTATTCATCCTTGAGCCGATAAGCGACGACGTCGAACTGCAGCACGCCGACTGCGCCCAGGATCAGATCATTGCTCATCAGCGGACGGAAGAACTGCGTGGCGCCTTCCTCGGACAACTGCGCCAGACCCTTCTGCAATTGCTTGAGTTTGAGCGGATCGCGCAGGCGCGCACGGCGGAACAGTTCCGGTGCGAAGTTGGGGATGCCGGTGAACGCCAGCGCCTCGCCTTCGGTGAAGGTGTCGCCGATCGAGATCGTGCCGTGGTTATGGATGCCGATCACGTCGCCCGGCCAGGCCTCGGCGGCGATCTCGCGATCGCTGGCCATGAACGTCAGCGCGTTGGCGAGCTTGGTCTCCTTGCCGCTGCGCACGTGGAAGGCCTTCATGCCGGCGCTGAACTTCCCCGAGCACACGCGCATGAAGGCGACGCGGTCACGATGCTGCGGGTCCATGTTGGCCTGGATCTTGAAGACGAAACCGGAGAGCTTCTCTTCCTGCGGTAGGACGTCCCGTGTGGTGGTTTCGTGCGATTTCGGCGGTGGCGCGTGCTGGACGAAGAAATCCAGCAACGGCTGCACGCCGAAGTTGTTGACGGCCGAACCGAAGAACACCGGCGTCTGCGTGCCCGCGAGATAGGCGTCCGCGTCGAACGGATGCGAGGCGCCTTGCACCAGTTCCAGCTCGTCGCGCAGTTCGCGCAGCATGTCGGCGCCGATGCGCGTTTCGAGTTGCGGATCGTCGATCGAGGTGAAGATGGTCGAGTCCTGGCGCGTGAAATTGCGGCCGGGTTCGTACAGATGCACTTCGCCGGTCACCAGATGCACCACGCCCTTTAGACGCTGGCCCATGCCGATCGGCCAGGTGACGGGTGCGCACTGGATGCCGAGTACGCGTTCGACTTCGTCGAGCAGTTCGATCGGCTCGCGGCCTTCGCGGTCGAGCTTGTTGATGAAGGTCATGATCGGCGTGTCGCGCATGCGGCACACCTCCATCAGCTTGATCGTGCGTTCCTCGACGCCCTTCGCCACGTCGATCACCATCAGCGCGGAGTCGACCGCGGTGAGTACGCGATAGGTGTCCTCGCCGAAGTCGGCGTGGCCGGGCGTGTCGAGCAGATTGACGATGCGGCCCTCGTAGGGGAACTGCATCACCGAACTGGTCACCGAGATGCCGCGTTCCTTTTCCAGCGCCATCCAGTCGGAGGTGGCGTGGCGCGCGGCCTTGCGGCCCTTCACCGAGCCGGCCATCTGGATGGCGCCTCCGAACAGCAGCAGCTTTTCGGTCAGCGTGGTCTTGCCGGCGTCCGGGTGCGAGATGATCGCGAAGGTGCGGCGGCGGGAAGCCTCGAGGGAAACGTCAGACATGGCGAGGAGCGCCGTGCTGGCGCGGGTTCGGTCACGGAAAGGAGGCGGATTATACGCGTTGCGGTCGCGTTATCGGCCCGTACCGGCCGTTTTGCCGGGGCGTGCCGGATTAGGGCTTGCTTCGCCGGGACGCACCTCGCTGAAGCGCAGGATGCCCGCCGGCCCGAACATGCGGAACGGAATCGACTCCAGGCGCATGCCGCGATCGACCTGCACCACGAAATGCAGATGCGGGCCGGTGCTGAACCCGGTATTGCCGGAGACGCCGATCGGCTGGCCGCGCCGGACGCGCTGGCCCGCGCGCACCAGCACGCCTTCCATCGACAGATGCGCGTAGACAGCCATGCTGCCGTCGTCGTGCAGGATGCGCACGAAGTTGGCGCGCCCGCCGAAACGTTCGGCATCCAGGCTGGCCTTGTCGAAGTCCGAGGCGATCTGCATCACCGTGCCTTCGCGCGCAGCGAGCACGGTGGTGCCGATGTCGGCGGCGAAATCGACGGCGTAGTGGTTTTCCACGCTGTTGTGGCTGAAGCCGCCGCCGAAGCCCTGTTCCACGCGCAGCGTGCGTGTCTGCAGCGGGTAGGCGTATTCGTAATCCTGCGGCTTGGCGTTCGGCGAGCCGGGAACGGCCTGGAGCCGCACCTTGAAGCTGCCGCCGCGGCTTCCCGGCGCCGCATGCAGGCGCGCCACCAGCGTGCTGCCGCGCGCGGGCACGGTGGCGCGCGCGGGAAGCGCGGGTTCGCCGACGATCGCGGCATTGCCGCCTTCGCTGTGCAGCATGACCTCGATCGGGCCCGCCAGCATGTTGTCGGCATAGGCGAGATAAACGCCGTCGCCGGTTTCGAGCCGGAGCCGCGCGATCGCGCTCGGCTCGGCCTGGAACGGCAGCACGGTGACGTCCGCGCCGGGCGCGTCGGGACGATCACCGTCGTAATGGACGATGCCATCGCGGTCGGTCCAGCGATACACCTGTCCGGCCGAGACGGGCAGGGCGAGCGCGATCATGCTTGCGCACACGGCGAGCGCGAACAGCGCTGGCTTGATGCACCTCGTCATTGCGTGCACACCGGATCGAGTTGCAGCGCGCGCGCCACGTCGCTGAGATCGAATGCCGCCACCGAACCGCCTTCGTGCACGGCGAACAACACCCCGAACGGGAATTGCATGGTGCCCGCGGCATACAAGGTGATGGCCTTGCCACCGGAGGTGGTTTCGCCGTGAAAGGCGCCGAGTTGTTTACCGCTGCGATCGAGCAGCAGGAATCGGGTCGGCACTGTGCTGGGATCGACCGCGATCCAATATCCGACATCGGTACCGCACGACCACCAGACGATGCTGTTGGCGGTGCCGTGGTAGCTGTCCCACGGCAGGTCGCCGCCAGTGTCGGGCGCGCCCATATGGTCGAACGCGGCTTCCGATCGCGCGCGCAGCTGTCCCGCGTCGTCGAATTCGACGAGATAGCGCCGTCCGCCCGCCTTGCCGATGCTTTCGTCCGTGACATAAGCCACCAGCTCCTGCGGACCGCGCTCGCGGACCCAGATGCCGCCGGGCTTGAACAATTCGCCTTCGCCGAAGGCGCCGATGCGTGTGAAGTCGGGCAGGGACAGCACGCCGACGCGATGTGCATTCGTTTCGGTCACGAACAAGTGGTCGCCGAAGACAGCGAGCGCGGACGGCTCCAGCAAGGGGCCGGGGGCTTCCTTGCGCGCATCGATATCGCGTATGCGCGCACCGCTGTCCGCATCGAACACCGTCAGGGTGTGTCCGGTGGCGGAACCCGCGATCAGCCAGGCACCGCCGTTCTCGGTGGGCCAGGTGGCGAGCGCATTGAAATTTGCATGCGCGTCGCCCGCGGCGATGTAGCGCTCGGGAACGAGTACGCCGGATGGAGCCGGTGGTGTGGGGAGCGAGACAGGCCTGGTCACCTGCACCGAGGTGCAGGCCGCGAGCACAGTCGATGCCAGGCAGAGCAGGGCGAAGCGATGCGCCGACGAGCGTCTGATTCGCGCTCCGACGAAGGAACGCCGTTTCGACCGGCGGGGAGGAATGCCGTTTTCCGCCCCTGTCGCCGTGGACGCGGCGCAGGTTCGGAAGGGTCCGGCGCTATCGCGCCAGGCGTGGCTGAGGGCGGGGGACGGCATGGTGGAATTATGCGGGAGTTGGAGGCGCCGCTCGCGCAGCAGCTGAATTAAGAAAGGAGGGAGAGGCAGCCTTCGGCTGAAACCCTTTGTAAATCAACACGCTTTGGCGACAGGACCCTGCGTCCGTCGCCTCCTGGAGGACGGGCATTTGCAGAGCGGTTTCATTCGAAATCATATCGCTTCATGCCGATGAAGAGATTGACATCGCGAAAATCCGCTGGCAATCTGTGCGCCATCCATCGAGACCGGCTGAGGGACAGGCCCGAAGACGCCGGGGCAACCTGATGGAGCCGCTGCTCAACAAGCAGCGCTCTATCGCGGTGCCAAGTCCTGCGGGGACCTGAGTGTCCACCGGAAGATGGTTGCGGATTCGTCGCCCAGGCGCGTTCCCGCTTCCGCCGACACCCATCGTCGGCTTCTTCCAGTCTCCCCGCGCGCATCGATGGCTTTATGCGGATCCCTCCGCAAAAGCCCGCACATCCCTGTGCGGACTTTTCAATAAACCGGATATCGCCATGAGCTTCGTCGACACCGCCGCGCAACCCCTCGCTTTCGATACGCCGCCGCTGCCCCTGCACGCCATTTCGTACGCCGGTACGGCCGGCGCGCAGGCGGTGCGTGGTCATGTCGAGATCGAACTGTCGATGCGCCACGCCGGAACGCGGCGCTTGCGTTTGTCCTACGAACTCGTGGGCGCCGCCGGCGCACCCGTCACGTTCGTGGCTGGCGGCATTTCCGCGCACAAGCACGTCTCCTCCAACACCGTCTTCGCCGAGAAGGGATGGGCGGAGGGCCTGACCGGCGCCGGCCGCACGCTCGATCCGACGCGCAACCGTATCCTCGCCTTCGACTACATCGGTACCGACGGCAAGCTCGACGCACCGATCGACACCGCCGATCAGGCCGACGCGATCGCGGCGTTGCTCGACGCGCTCGGCATCGAGCGGCTGCGGTCCTTTGTCGGCTATTCCTACGGCGCATTGGTCGGATTGCAGTTCGCGGTGCGCCACGACTCGCGCCTGCATAAGCTGATCGCGGTGAGCGGCGCGCATCGCGCGCATCCCTATGCCGCCGCGTGGCGCGCGCTGCAGCGCAAGGCCGTGGCGCTGGGCCAGCTGCAGTGCGCGGATGCGCAGGGCCTCTCGCTGGCGCGCCAGTTCGCAATGCTGAGCTATCGCACGCCGGAAGAATTCGCCGAGCGCTTCGATGCGCTGCCGGAAGTGATCAATGGCCGCGTGCGCGTGGCCGCCGAGGATTATCTCGACGCCGCCGGCGCGCAGTACGTCGCGCGCACGCCGGTGACGGCGTGGCTGCGGCTGTCGGAATCGATCGATCTGCATCGCGTCGACCCGGCCGAAGTACGCATCCCGACCACCGTCGTCGCCGTCGAAGGCGATCGCCTCGTTCCCCTGAGCGACTCCGTCGCCCTGGTCGAAGGCCTCGGCACCCACGGCCAGCTGCGCGTGCTGCGCTCGCCCTACGGCCACGACGCCTTCCTCAAAGAAATCGACCGCATCGACGCCATCCTGGCCGCGGCACTGCGCAACAAAGGAGACTCCGCATGAGCCACCATGACACCAACGGGGGCGACTGTCGTACGTCCCACGACATCGCCCAGGCCACTCGCGCCGTGCGCGCCGGCATTGACCGCGATACCGCCTTCGGCGCGGTCACGCCGCCGATCGTGCTCTCCTCCAATTTCAGCTTCACCGGCTTCAACCAGAAGCGCCAGTACGACTACACGCGCAGCGGCAATCCCACGCGTGATCTGCTCGGCGAAGCGCTGGCCGAACTCGAGGGCGGCGCCGGTGGCGTGGTCACCGCGACCGGCATGGGCGCGATCACGCTGGTGCTGCATGCGCTGCTCAAGCCCGGCGATCGCCTGGTGGTGCCGCACGATGCCTACGGCGGTAGCTGGCGTCTGTTCAACGCGTTGGCGAAGAAGGGCCATTTCGAACTGATCACCGCCGATCTGACCGATCCGCGTTCGCTGGCCGACGCGCTGGCGCAGTCGCCGACGCTGGTGCTGATCGAAACGCCGTCCAACCCGTTGCTGCGCATCACCGACCTGCGCTTCGTCATCGACGCCGCGCACAAGGCCGGTGCGTTGGCCGTGGTCGACAACACCTTCCTGTCACCGGCATTGCAGCGGCCGATCGCCGATTTCGATGCCGATGTCGTGGTGCATTCCACCACCAAGTACATCAACGGCCACAGCGACGTGGTCGGTGGCGCCGTGGTGGCGAAGGATGCGGCTCTCCACGAGCAGTTCGTGTGGTGGGCGAACGCACTCGGCATCACCGGCTCGCCGTTCGACAGCTTCCTCACGCTGCGCGGCCTGCGCACGCTCGATGCGCGCCTGCGCGTGCACCAGGAAAACGCCACGGCGATCGCCGCGCAGCTCGATGTGCATCCGGCGGTGTCGAAGGTGTATTTCCCCGGTCTCGCCGATCATCCGGGCCATGCATTGGCCGCGCGCCAGCAGAAGGGCTTCGGCGCGATGCTGTCGGTCGAGCTGGACGGTGATGAGGATGCTGTCTGCGCTTTCATCGAAGGTCTGCAATGCTTCACGCTGGCCGAATCGCTGGGCGGTGTCGAAAGCCTGATCGCGCATCCGGCGACGATGACGCATGCGGCGATGACGCCGGAAGCACGCGCCGAAGCCGGCATCTCCGATGGCTTGCTGCGCCTGTCGGTCGGCATCGAGGCGCTGGACGATCTGCAGGCGGACCTCGCTGCGGCACTGGACCGCGCGCAGGCGGCGATCGACCACAAACGTTTGAAACGGGTGGATGCGTGAACTCCGTCGTCCGCTCCGAAGACGGTGTGGTGGCAACCGCCGCGCGCGTGCCTCGCTTGACGCTGATCGGCACCGGCACGGTCGGCGCGGCGTTTGTCTCGCGTTGGCAGCGTCTTGCGGCGCGCGGTCTGGTGCTGCCGCGGCTGGCATTGCTGGCCAATTCGCGTGGCGCGTTCTCTTGCGAGGACGATCCGCACCGCACATTGCAGCTGGCCACGCATGCGGATGACGCTCGACGCGATCCGCAGAATGTCCGCGACGCACACCTGGTTCAAGGCGATGTCGTCGTCGACGCGACAGCAAGTGAAGCTGTCGCCGCGCGTCATGCGGAATGGGTGTCGCACGGCGTGCACGTGGTGACCGCGAACAAGCTCGGCAACGGTGCCGATCTGCTGCGCGCGCAGGCGATCGTCCGGGCCACGCGCGCGGGCGGCGCACGCTACGGTGACGCGGCCACGGTCGGCGCGGGATTGCCGCTGCTGCGCTCGATCCGCGAACTCGTCGCTGGCGGTGATCACATCCATGCGGTGGAAGGCGTGCTGTCGGGCTCGCTGGCTTGGTTGTTCGATCGCTACGACGGCACGCGTGCGTTCTCCGGGCTCGTGCGCGAGGCGCGCGATGCCGGTTACACGGAGCCCGATCCGCGTCAGGACCTGTCGGGCGAGGACGTGCGCCGCAAGCTGCTGATTCTGGCGCGCGCCGCCGGTCTGGCGCTGGAAGCGCACGAAGTCGAAGTGGCGTCGCTGGTCCCCGAATCCCTGGCATCGGTCAGCGCGGATGCCGTGGATGCGAATCTCGAAGCCCTGGACGCGCCCTTGCTCCGGCACTTCCAGGAAGCCTCGCGCGCGGGCGCGAAGCTGCGTTTCGTCGGCCGTTTCGATGCCGAACATGCCAAAGTCGGATTGCAGGCGTTGCCCGTCGATCATCCGCTGTGCCTCGGTAGCGGCACCGACAATCGTGTTGCGATCCGCAGCGATCGTTATCGCGATCAGCCTTTGGTGATCCAGGGGCCGGGCGCGGGAGCGGAAGTGACCGCGGCGGCGTTGATCGATGACGTGTTGAGAATCGCCGCCTGAGAGTCCGTTCACGATCTTTGAGATATCTCGAAAGATGTCATTCCAGCTTTCGCTGGGATGACGTCCCTTTTTCAGCACGACCTTAAAGAGGCGCCGGCCTGAAACCGGCGCCTCTTTGCTTTTGAACGACATCAGTCCCGGATTATTTCAATCCGTTGCTGATCGCAGTCGCCAGACTGCCTTGCGCATCATCGCCACTGAACTCCCAGAAGAACGCGCCGCCGAGGCTCTGCGCTTTCACGTAGGACATCTTCTCGGTGATCATTTCGGGTGTGTCGTAGCTCCAGAACGTCGTGCCGTTGTATTTCCAGGTCGCACGTGCGTTGGCATCGGTGTGGATCGTGCCCGCCACGTTCTTGAGCACCTTGTAGTCCTCGATACCCGATTCATAGGTGCCCGGCGCGGCGCTGCCGTTCTGGTACAGGCCGTTGTTGGCACTGGATACGTTGGTCCAGCCGCGTCCGTAGAAGCCGATGCCGAGATTGAGCTTCGATGCCGGCACGCCGCGCGAGATGAAGCCCTCGATGGCGTCGTTGGAGTTGTACAAGCGCTGATCGCCGGTCGACGGATCGTTCGGCGAATCGAACAGTGCCGAGTGATGATTGGTTTGCGGGTCCCACGCGCCGTGGAAGTCGTAGGTCATCACGTTGATGAAGTCGAGCGAGGCCTGGTACGCGGCGGGATTGGTGACGCGGATCTTGTCGATGCCGGCGCCGGCCGCGATGGTGAGCAGCAGGCCCGGACGCACCGCATCCAGCTGGCGGCGGAACTCGGCGAGCAACGCGGTGAAATTCGCGTTGTCCTCGGGCGTGCCGCAGCTCAGGCCGCAGGCGACCGGATATTCCCAATCGATGTCGATGCCGTCGAACACACCTGCCGCCGCGCCCGTGCCGCCGGCGCCGTCGGTGACGGGCAGGTTGCCGCGGATGTAGGCGTCGATGCACGAAGCGACGAAGGCTTGACGATTTTCCGGACGTGCCGCGCTGGAGAAGCCGCGCGACCAGGTCCAGCCGCCCAGCGAGATCAGCACCTTCAGGCCGGGATACTTGGCCTTGAGCTGCTTGAGCTGGTTCCAGTTGCCGCGCAGCGGCTGATCCCACGTGTCGGAGGCGCCACTGACGCTTTCACCGGCCTGGAAGGCCTTCGTGTAATCGGCGAACGCGTCGCCGCCCGCGCCGGTGTTGGGATCGGATGGCTGCGTCACGCCGACTTCGCAGCGATTGTTGCGGACGTTGCCGAAGGCGTAGTTGATATGCGTGAGCTTCGCCGCCGAGCCGCTGGTGTCGATGTTCTTCACCCGATAGTTGCGGCCGTAGATCCCCCACTGCACGAAATATCCGATCACGCGCTTGTTTCCGCCGCCGCCGGAACTCTTGGTGGTGGCGCTGATTTGCGCGCTCTGCGCGGATGCGTTGCCCGCGTTGTCGCGCGCCCGCACACGGTACGTGTACGTCGTGTTCGCGGACAGGCCCGCATCCGTGTAGCCGGTGGAAGTCGGCGATCCGACCAGGCTGCCGTTGCGATAGACGTCGTAACCGGCCACGCCGCTGCCGCCGGCGTTGTCCGTGGAAGCGCTCCAGCTCAACGTGATGCTGCTCGCGGTCTGTGACGGTGACGACAGGCCCGCGGGCACGCTCGGGGCCGTGGTATCGCCGGACGGGGCGTTGACGGTGATGCTCACCGCGGCGGACGTCGTCGTCGCGCCCTGGTTGTCCTTGGCGACGGCGGTGAAGCTGTGGCTGCCGGCGCTGGCGTTGTTCCAGGTGACGCTGTACGGCGAAGTGGTATCGACACCGAGCGAGGCGCTGCCCCGGAAGAATTCCACTTGCGCGATGCTGCCGTCGCTATCGGAAGCGTTGGCGCTGACGGCGATGTTGCTGCCGGTGGTGTGCGTGGAACCGTTGGCGGGCGCGGTCAACGCCACCGTGGGCGATTGGTTGCCGCCGCCCGTGCCGCAGGCACCGAGATCCTGATACCAGCCGCAGCTCGGGCAATGCGTCGGTGGCGCGTTCCAGATCTGGATCTTCGCTTCGTACAGGCGGTTCTCGTAGACCAGCCGGTCGCCTGGGTTGTAGATGGTCGAGGCATTCCAGGCCGGTACGCCAGTGCACGACGCGGTTTGCGCATGTGCGATTGGAATGGAGGCGATCAACAAGAGGAACGATGACAACGTGCAACGTAATGCGTGTCTCATGAGCTTTCTCTCCCGTGCAAGTTCACGAACGCGTGCGTTGATCGGGGAATACGCCGTCTTGGCGACTTCGTCGGTTGCGGCGGCGCTTCCCCGGAGGGCATGGCGGCGAAAACCGTCGTGCGTGACAACGTTGTCAGAAGATTTCGCCGTTTAATGCGAAGTAATGCACGTTTTGCCCATGACAACGATAGTTAGGAATGACGCGTGAAAATGTGCGAATGCAGCGACGCGAAATCCGCGCGCAGTCCCGTCAATCGCGAGATGCGTTGCACATTTGGACAGGAAGGAAGCAAGTCGTGACCGCTGCATGACTCGGCGATGGCTCGCTTCTCAAGCGAAGCGGTATGCGATTGTCTTCATCGAGCCGATCGAGGAATTTGCGCGGCACGCGATCTGGCCGAAATCGCATTCGGAATGTTGGCGTGGAATGCATGGCATGCCTCGCCACGCCGACGGCGGTCGCGCAGGGCGTTTCTAGTGGACAGCCCGCAAGGCATCGAGCAGCGCGGTATTGAAGCGCTTCGGCGCTTCGACCTGCGGCGAATGACCGAGATCGTCGAACTCAACCAATTTCGCGCCCGGGATCGCCGCCGCGGCGCGCTTGCCGAGGGCCGGATAGTCGCCGAGCTTCTCGCGCAATTCGGGCGATGCCAGATCCTTGCCGATCGCGGTGCGATCCCGCTGCCCAATGAACAATGTGGTGGGCGTTTTCAGATTCGGCAGTTCGTAGACGACCGGTTGGTTGAACACCATGTCCGAGGTCAGCGCCTGGTTCCATACCACGCGATCGCCGCTGGGGCCGGCGTACATGCCCGCGAGCATGCCGACCCAGCGATCATATTCCGGCTTCCACTTGCCGCCGTAGTACGTGGTCAGCTGGTACTGCTTGATGGTGTCGAAGCTGGTTTTTGTTTCGCGTGCATACCAGGCATCGACGCTGCGCCAGGGCACGCCGAGCGCTTTCCAGTCCTCCAGGCCGATCGGATTGACCAACAGCAACTGTTCCACCGCATCCGGGTAGAGCAACGCGTATCGGATCGCCAACATGCCGCCCATCGAATGGCCGACTACCGCCGCGCGCTCGATGCCGAGGGAATGCAGCAGCGCATGCGTGTTGTCCGCGAGCTGCGCCAGCGAGAACTGATAGCGCTCGGGCTTGCTAGATTTGCAGAAACCGATCTGGTCGGGCGCGATCACGCGATAGCCGGCCTTGGCGAGCGCTTGGAGACTGGATTGCCATGTCGCCGCGCAGAAGTTCTTGCCGTGCAACAGCACCACGACGCGGCCGTTGGGCTTCCTGGGCGCGACATCGAGGTAGGCCATCGACAACGATTGCCGCTGCGAATCGAACGTGTAGCGCTTTACTTCGTAGGGATAGTCGAAACCTTCCAGCTGCATGCCGTATCGCGGGATGGCGTCCGCGCGATCAGCGGCGAAGGCGCCGCAGGGCAGGACAAGCAGCGCGGCCAGGACAAGGTGCGAACCAAGCGTCATCGCATTCTCCGTGCGGAGTGGAGATGCGATGCTAACCCGAAGCGCATTCCTGATCGGCGAGTGGCCCGGATTGCAAACCCGAACGCGTTTCACGCCGCTCCAGGAAGATCGACAGCAGCAGCGCCAACAATGCGAGCGCCGCGATCGCGGCGCCGAGCAAAGGCAAGCGAGTGAGCGAAACACCGGCACCGATCATCATGCCGCCGAGCCAGGCGCCGGTGGCGTTGCCGAGATTGAACGCGCCCTGGTTGATCGTCGAAGCCACGTTGGGCGCCTCGCGCGCGGTGTCGATCACGCGCGTCTGCGTGCCTGGACCGACCGAGAACGAAGCCACGCCCCACACGAACAGCGTGAGCAGGGTCGGGATCGGCGACTGGCTGGTCCAGGTGAACAGCGTCAGCACCACGATCACCGCCGCCAGCGAAATGCCGATCGCCGGCAGCAGGCGCCAGTCGGCGAGACGGCCGCCGAGCAGGCCGCCGACGGTGATGCCGGTGCCGAAGATCAGCAGGATCCAGCTGTGGTCGGACGTCGGCCAGCCGCTGACGTCGCGCAGGATGTAGGCGATGTAGGTGAAAACGCTGAAGAGGCTGACCGAGGACAACGTGCTGATGAGCAGCGCCAACTGCACCTGCGGGCGCGCCAGGCTGCGGAACTCGCGCACCAGGCCGCCGGAGGCGGTCATCGCGATCGTGCGCGGCAGCCATTGCCACAGCGCGATCAGCGCGACCAGGCCGATGAGCACCACCGCCCAGAACGTCGCGCGCCAGCCGAGCCACTGCCCGAGCGCGGTGCCGAACGGCACGCCGAGCACGTTGGCGAGGGTGAGGCCGGTGAACATGATCGCGACCGCTTGCGCGCGCCGGTTCGGTGATACCAGTTGTGCGGCGACCACCGCGCCGATGCCGAAGAAGGCGGCGTGACAGAACGCGGTGATCACCCGCGCCGCCATCAGCGTGTTGTAGCCCGGCGCCAGCGCGCACAGGGCATTGCCGAGGGTGAACAGCGAGATCAGCGCCAGCAGCGCCGCGCGCCGCGGCCAGCGTGCGGTGAGGATAGCCAGGATCGGCGCGCCGACCGCCACGCCCAGGGCGTAGCCGGACACCAGCATGCCGGCGCTCTGCGCGCTCACGTTCAGGTCCGCGGCGACGTCGGGAAGCAGGCCCATGATGACGAACTCGGTCGTGCCGATGCCGAAGGCGGCGGCCGAGAGCGAGAGCAGGGGGCGTTGCAGAAGCGGGTTTTGCTGCATTGCAGCATGGTACGCCGGAATCGCGACCGCGCGAACACGAATACGTATGCGCCGATGCGATGCTGTTTTCCGGTGATGGCCGTGCGGTTTGACCCGCTCTTCACTCGACTTCGCACCGCCATGGAGGCCGTGTCGGCGCCCTGTCGTGCTTTTGTCGTGGTGCCGTCCCGCTCCGTGGACTAGCTTCCGGACGTTTTCTATCATCGCCGGGAGCGACCATCGTGATTCCAGGAATGAACGTCGACAAGGATCTGATCAAGCATCTGCGCGAGGAGCGGGCCTGGTCGCAGGAGCATCTGGCGGCCGTCACTGGCTTGAGCGCACGCACCATCCAGCGACTGGAAGCGGACGGCAAGGCGTCGCACGAGTCCAGGCTGGCGCTGGCCGCGGCGTTCGGCGTCGAACCCGTCGAGCTCAATGCGGTCGGACACGCCACGGACACGAGCCAGCCGGAACAGCCGCGGCAGGAAGGCGGATCACCGGTGCTGGTACAGCATCAGCACAGCCTCAGTCCCGAAGTCATGAAAGCGGTGCTGGTGATTTGTGCCCTGGCGGCGGTCTACGTCCTCTACGATTTTGGTCAGGTGTTCGGAAAGGCTCTGTACTACGCGACCCATTGAGGCCGCGATTCCGGTAACGGGTGCGAAGTCGCCAGGGGCGCCGGTTTCCATCAGCCAGCGCTGTCCGCGCAGCAGATGGGCGATTGCACGCCTTCGCACATCCGCAAGCGTGGGGCCGGGTGCCTGGGATTGCGATGGCGCCGCGCGGCGGCGTGCGTGGAGTTCCCCACACTAGTTAATCGTCTCTCTTGCCCAGCGTTTGATCGCCTGGGCGCAGGCGTCGGGCCTGGCCAGGAACAAGCAGTGCGGCCCCTCGATCTTGGCAAGCGCAGCCTCTGGAAGCGTCGCCTTCACGGTTTTCCAGCTCGCATCGGAAATCATCCGGTCGTGCGTCGCCAGCAGGTAAAGCAACGGAACGGGAAGGTCACGCAACGAGGCGAGCGCATCGATACGCGTCGCATCCAGAATGCGACGGCGAATGACCGGTGGGTCCACGGCATGCAGTGCCTTGTCCAGGCGGTCGCGGTACTCGCGGGTTGCCCATCGCCCCATCATGAAGAACGCAAGCAAGGCGCGCGGTATTTGCTGGACCGGCAGGTAGGATGCGATCCGCCCCAGCGATGCACTGGCGATGGGAAGCCACGGCATTCGCGGTGCCTTGGCGAATGATGCGGCAAGGACGACGCCAAGCAGACGATCCGGGCGTGCTTGCGCGAGTCGCAGCGCGACCGGCCCCGAAAACGATTCGGCAAGCAGCAGGCATTTTCCATGCGCGGGCAGGGCGTCTTCCGCGATCCGGCTCAGTGCGTCGTAGCCGAGCGCACGATCGGCCGGATAAATCACTACTTCGGCGGCGATCTCCGGTGCGAGTTCGGCAACGAAATCCGAGAGCAGTTCGCCGGTCCCATCCATGCCTGGCAGGACCAGCGCACGGATCATCCGCTCAGCACTCGATGACGTTCACCGCCAATCCGCCGCGGCTGGTTTCCTTGTACTTGTCCTGCATGTCGCGGCCGGTGTCGCGCATGGTCTTGATCACCTTGTCGAGGCTGACCTTGTGCTTGCCGTCGCCGCGCAAGGCCATGCGTGAGGCGTTGATCGCTTTCACCGCGCCCATGGCGTTGCGTTCGATGCAGGGAATCTGCACGAGGCCGCCGATCGGGTCGCAGGTGAGGCCGAGGTTGTGTTCCATGCCGATCTCGGCGGCGTTCTCGATCTGGCTCGACGTGCCGCCGAGCGCGGCGGTGAGTCCGGCGGCGGCCATCGAGCAGGCCACGCCGACTTCGCCCTGGCAACCGACTTCCGCGCCGCTGATCGAGGCGTTTTCCTTGTAGAGAATGCCAACCGCGGCGGCGGTGAGCAGGAAGTCGAACACGCCTTTCTCGTTGGCGCCGGGGCAGAAGCGATCGTAGTAATGCAGCAC
This sequence comes from Luteimonas panaciterrae, assembly GCF_020511115.1. Lineage (GTDB taxonomy): Bacteria > Pseudomonadota > Gammaproteobacteria > Xanthomonadales > Xanthomonadaceae > Luteimonas > Luteimonas panaciterrae. Next base: position 276,677 of record NZ_JAJAVH010000007.1, on the reverse strand, counting down.
CGAGGGCAGGATGCCGGCGGCGCCATTGGTCGGCGCGGTGACGACGCGGCCGCCGGCGGCGTTTTCCTCGTTCACCGCCAGTGCGTAGAGGTTCACCCAGTCGAGCACGGTGAGCGGATCGCGCATCGCCGCTTCCGGTTTGGTCGATAGCTCGGCGTGCAGTGACGGCGCGCGGCGCGAGACGTGCAATCCGCCTGGAAGCGTGCCGGTTTCGCGAATGCCGCGCGCGACGCAGCTTTGCATTGCGGCCCACAACTCGCGCAATCCGGCGACGATCTCGGTTTCGCTGCGCCAGGACTTTTCGTTCTCGAACATCAGCTGCGAGATGGTCAGTCCACTTGCACGCGCCTGTCCCAGCAATTCATCGCCGGTGTGAAATGGATAGGGCAACGGTGTGGTGTCGGCGACGATGCGGTCTTCGGCGGCCTCGTCCTGGTTGACCACGAATCCGCCGCCGACGGAGTAGTAGTCGCGCGTGGCGATCAGTTCGTCGTTGCCGTCGAAGGCGGAGAAGCGCATGCCGTTGGTGTGGTAGGGCAGTTTCTGGCGCTTGTTCATCACAAGATCGCGCTTTTCGTCGAACGCCACCGGATGCGTGCCGGCGAGCAGGATGCGCTTCTCGCCACGGATGCGTACGAGCGCGTCCGGAATGATGTCGGGGTCGATCTCGTTCGGCAGATGTCCTTCCAGGCCCATCAGCACCGCTTTGTCCGTGCCGTGGCCGCGGCCGGTGAGCGCGAGCGAGCCGAAGACTTCGGCGCGGATGCGGGCGACGTCCTGGAGGCGGCCGGGTTCGGTCAGCCAGCGATCAACGAAGCGCGCCGCCGCGCGCATCGGCCCGACGGTGTGCGAGGAACTCGGCCCGATGCCGATCTTGTAAAGGTCGAAGGTGCTGACTGCCATCGCGCTATTCTAATCCCGCGCGCTGTACCTCCGTGTTGCGGTGCGCGATGTTTTCACACGGGATCACCGCACGCCGGACGGCCGCATGTCTCTCATCCTCTACCAGCGCGACGACTGCCACTTGTGCGATCTGGCGCTCGAGGTGTTGGCGGTGGCGCGAGTGCCCGATTTCGAGAGCGTTTTCATCGACGACGATGCCGAGCTCGAGCAGCGCTACGGAGCGCGCGTGCCGGTCCTGCAGGATCGGGGAACGGGCCGGGAGCTGGATTGGCCGTTCGATCCAGGCCAGTTGCAGGCCTTTCTGCTGGCTGGGTGAGTCGCGGGCGAAACGAGGTGGCGGTCGCAAAGCCGGTGGGATTGCCGGAGTAAGCTCGCGCTCCAGGATTGGGGGGATGCCGGATGCGTCGAGTAATTTCGTGGGTATTGGTCATGGCGTGGATAACGCCGGGCCAGGCGGCCGCGCCTGCGGCGACAGAACAGGCACTGCAGCGCATGCATGCGCAGTTCGTCGAGGCTTTTGTCGATAGCGAGGGATTCGGCGTGACCCGGTCCCCGCCGATGATGCGGTTGATGATGAAGAACAACGGCTCGGCCGTGGGCGATACCGGTCTGTGCGTGATGAGTGTCGAGCTGATCGGCATCGCCAAGCATGATCCGCCGGTGGTCTATCCACCCAGCCCGTTTTCGGGGTTCCAGCACACCGATCGCAACGAGGACAGCCCGTCGAACGGCGAAACGCGCGATCTGACGGCCTCGGAGCGCGAGGCCGTGCGCATGCTGACGGAAGGGTGGCAGCTCATCGTGAAGTCGGAGGGCGACGAGGTGCGGGTGACGGGGCCGATCCGGGCGCGATCGTCCTGCCTGGAATGCCACAAGCAGCGGAGAACCGGCGACGTGCTGGGCGCGCTCGGCTATCGCATGGGCAAGTTGATCGGGCCTTCCGGTTCGCAGTTCTGCGGGCTATATGCCGACGCGCCGCAGAATGCGCCGGAACCTCTTCCGCCAGAGCCTCTTCCTTGATGATCGCGCGAAGATAGTCCCGCGAAGACCCTCCCGGGAAAATCCGCCCATCCCCTCGACGGCGATGGGCGGCTGGCGCGTTACTTCGCCGGCGTCAGCAGCACCTTGGTGCTGACCGCCACTTCGTTCGGAATCGTGTCGGTATCGGTCCAGTCGCCGCCGCCGACGCCGAAGTCCAGGCGTTTCACGGTGGCCTTGCCGCTGAGCGTCGGCTTGGCGCCCGGCGTCCAGGTGAAGGTGAGGGTGACCGGCTTGCTCACGCCGCGCAGGCTCAGGGTGCCGTCGGCGGCGTACTGGTTGCCGCCGAGGCTGCGGAACTTGCTGGCCGTGTAGCGTGCCTGGGCGAATTTCGCCACGTTGAAGAAGTCCGCGCCCTGCAGCGTGCTGTCGCGATCGTTGTTGCCGGTCTTGGCGCCGGCCAGCGGGATCGTCACGTCGAGCTTCGCGGTCGCCAGATTGGCGGGATCGAAGCTGAGCTTGGTGGAGAAGCCGGGGAAGGTGCCGGTGAACACTTCACCGTCGTACTTGCTGGCGAAGGCGAGCGTCGAGCCGGGGGCCTGCACATAGTCGGCGGCGAACACTGGCGCGGACATCATCGCGACCAGCGCGGTGGCAACGGCAAGGGGCGAGTTGAAATTACGGGACATGATCGGGTTCCTGGGGGGATGTTTGTGGGAGAGTCTTGGGTCGCCTGCGCGGCAGCATGCGCGTCAGCGTCTCGTCTTTCTGGAACACGTGGTGATAGAGCGCGGCGCCCGCGTGCAGGACAATCAGCGCGACCAGCACCCAGAACAGCCAGACGTGCGCACCATGAGACAAGTCGCGGATCGATTCGTTCGGTCCGCTGAGCTTGGGCATGGTGACCAGCCCGAACAGCTTGAACGGACGCAGGCCGCTGGCCGAGTCGTACAGCCAGCCGGACAGCGGCATCGCCAGGATCAGCGCGTACAACGCCCAGTGCGTGAGCGAAGCGGCGCGTTCCTGCCAGTGCGGCGTGCCCGGCACGGGCTTGGGCGCGCCCGCGTGCAGGCGCCAGGCCAGCCGCGCCAGCACCAGGACCAGCACGGTGATCCCGAACGATTTGTGCAGGGTGTAGACCCAGAAATATTTCGGCGTCTTCGGCAGTTCGGTCATCGTCAGTCCGACGATGGCGAGGCAGAGGATCAGCAGCACGATCAGCCAGTGCAAGGTCTGGCTTACCGCGCCCCAGCGGTCGGATGTGTTCTTCAGGGTCATGGTGTCGGCTCTGGCTCTGTCGTGGGTTCGTTCGATGGGGGCGTGGTGGTGGGAACGTCTTGCTCGATGTCAGGTGTGTCGTCTGCCTTGTTGCCATCCTCCTGGTGCCGGGTGCTTCGCGCACGCGTCGCCTCGGCCTCGATCCGCAGTTCGACGCTGTCGCCGATCACGCTCGGCCAGGATGTGATGCCGAACTCCTTGCGGCTCAGCGTCGCCGTCGCCGAAAAGCCGGCGGTGCGACGGAACGGCGGCAGGGGATGCCGCTTCAAGGCATTGAGCTTCACGTCCAGACAGACCTCCCGGGTGACGCCCCGCAATTGCAGGTTGCCACAGACAGAGGCGGCATCAGGGGCTTTCGGTTCGATCCGCGTCGAGGTGAATGTCGCGATCGGATGGTCCTTGGCATCCAGCAGGTTGGAGGCGAGGGCGGCACGGTTCCATTTTTCGTCGCCTAGATCGAGCCGGTCCAATGGAACGGTGACTTCGAGTTTTGCGGTATTCCAATCCTCCGGATCGAAGGCGAGCGTGCCGGTGCTGCCGGACACGGTACCGATCGCGTTGGAGAAACCGGCATGTGAAATGGCGAACATGACGCGGGTATGCACGGGGTCCAGACGATAGTGCGCGATGTCCGCTTCTGCCGCTGCGGCGGTCTGCGCGCCGGCCAGGACCAGCAGGCCGAGCAGGGACCGTGGCGGGAGCAGGCGAGGGAACATCATGGGTGTCCGAAAGGATGGCGGCGGGACGAGTCTAGTCCGGCGCTCATGAACATGCCGGCTCGAGGCCCGTTGCCATGGTTGCACCGACAACGCTGTGTTGCGAGCATGTCCGTCGAACGACCGTTTAAATGTGATGCCGGAACCAGGATGGGGCGCCGCGCCCGTGCGCGGATCGTTGGTGAATCGAGACGAACCGAGTCGAGACGAACCGATTCCGGTCTTCCGGCAACGCGAGGGGAACGAATGAGACTGCGCGTTGCGATCGGTGTGCTGATGCTTGCCCTGACGATGATCGGGCAGGCCTTGGCCGCGTTGCCGGAAACGCCGCGCTTCCGGCGCTTCGGCCCCGAGCAGGGGTTGCCCCTCACGGCCTGGGACATCGCGCTGGATCGGCAGGGCTATCTGTGGATCGCGACCTCGGACGGCCTGGCCCGGTACGACGGTGTCGATTTCAAATTGTGGCGGCGCACTCTCGGCCAGCCCGGGTCGCTACCGGAAAACGATACGGTCGCCGTATTGGTGGATGCGCTGGATCGGGTCTGGGTGGCCGGTTGTTCCAGCTTGAGTCGGCTTGGTCGCGATCGGCATGAGTTCGTGCGTGTCAACGTTCCGGTCAGCGACAGCGGTTGCTCGGTGGACGGCACCGTGCTGGCCGCCACGCCTGATGGTTCGGTCTGGGTGGGCATCACCAATGGCGATCTCTATCGGGTCGATCGATCCGAACAGATCACGCGCTTCAGGCCCGGGGAGGGCATCGCGAAGCAATTGCCCGGAGGTCGCGTCAAGGCGCTGTTGGTGGATGCGAAAGGGCGATTGCTGATCGCCAGCGGGAAAGGCCTGGCACGTCATGAGGGCGGCAAGTTCACGCGCGTCGGCGAGGACGTATTGGCGGGTGTGCCGATCGGCGCGCTCTCGAAGGACAGCAAAGGCAAGATCTGGATCGGCAGCGAACAGGGGCTGTATTACCTCACCGACAAGGATGCCTACGAAAGGGCGCCGTGGCCGATGGCCGCCAACAGCCGGAATGCGATCGTGGAGCGCGATCAGGGGGGCGGCTATTGGATCGGCTCCAGCGACGGGCTCCATCGCATCGACAGCTACGGGCACGAACGTTTTCTGGAAGGCGACGTCGGCGACGGGATCTGGGACAAGCAGAGCGGCGTGCTGCGGATGCGCCAGGACAACGAGGGCGGCATCTGGTTCACCACCTATTCCCAAGGCGTGATCTACCTGCCGCCCGACTGGAATCGCTTCACGTCGATCATCAAGGCCGACGGCACGCCGCTGGAAAAGCTGGACATGCGTGATATCACGTCGGACGGCGAGGGCGGGTTCTGGGTCGCTTCGATCTACGATCTGTACTGGCTCAAGCGCGGCAGCAGCACGCTCGTGCATGAAGCGGACATGCGCGAATTCGGCGCGGATGTCATCAATTCGATCTACATCCGCGACGACGGCAGCATCTGGGTTGCCTACGGCAGCGGCTTGCTTCTCTACGATCCCAAGCGCAATGGGGTCAGGCCGGGTCCCTGGGATGGCAGCCGACCCATCGACGCTTCGGTCTGGTACATGCACGAAGAGCCGAACGGCACGCTCTGGTTGTCGTTCGCCAATGGCCGTACCCGGCGCTATCACCCTTCCGGTGAAGCGTATCCGGAAGGCGACGCGGAAAAGCTGATCAACAGCTATGGCGTGAACGGAGCGAAATTCTCCGCGGCCTCCGACGGCACGCTTTGGTATGCCGGCGCGGATGGACTCTACCGTTTGCAGTCGGGTCGCTTCGTGCTCGTACCTGGTGGGCGTATTCCGGACATCTCGGCATTCCGCTTCGCGGGACCGCACCAGTTGTGGCTGGCGCGCCGGGGCGCGGTCGAGACTTATCGTTGGGATGGCCGCGAGCTCGCGCTCGAATACAGTCTGACCCATGCGGACGGCCTTCCGGATGTCGACATCGGAGACATCTGCATCAGTACGAAGAATCGCGGGTGGCTGGCAACCGCGCGCGGGCTGTGGCTGTATTCGCCCGAGCGCGACAGCCTGCGCATGTTCGGTGCCGGCAGTGGCCTGCCCGATCCCAATCTGCTGCTGACCAATCTGCAAGTCGGCGCGGACGCGACCGCGGCCGCGCTCTCCAACAACTCGGTGATCCTGTTCGACCTCGACATGCAGATGACGAAGGCCGAGCCGCCTCGTCTTTCGCTGGAAAGCGTCAGCGTGCGGCGCGAGGAGGACGAATGGCCGCTCGATCCCTCGGCCAACGTGATCGAGCTGTTGCCGGGCGATCGCGACCTGCGCATCGTGGCGCGCCTGCTGTCCTTCGTCGATCCGCGCTCACACACCTATCGTTTCAAGCTGGAAGGCTACGACCCGGATTGGGTGTCGCCCGACAACAGCAACGGCGAGCGTGTCTTCTCGCATCTCGAACCCGGACAGTATCGCCTCGTGGTGCAGGCCGCGGGCGTCGACGGCATCTGGTCGCAGCCGCGCGGTTTCGCGCTCGACGTGCCTTATCCGTGGTGGCGCACCTCCTGGGCCTATCTCGCATACGCGCTGATCGTGCTGCTCTGGTTCTGGATCGCCACGCGGCTGTACCAGCGGCGCCTGCGGCGCAGAAGCGACTGGCAACTGCACCAGAAAAAGCGCGAGCTGGCCGAACAGGCATCGGAGGCCAAGACGCGCTTCCTCGCCACCCTCGGCCACGAGGTGCGCACGCCGATGACCGGTGTGCTCGGCATGAGCGAGCTGCTGCTCACCACCCATCTCGATGACAGGCAGCGCGGCTACACCGAATCGATCCATCGCGCCGGCGACCATCTCATGCGGCTGGTCAACGATGCGCTCGATCTCGCGCGCATCGAGGCGGGCAAGCTCGAACTGGATGCACAACCGACGGAGCTGCGCGCATTGCTCGACGACGTGATCGATCTGATGGGCCCGATGGCGCGTCAGCGCGGACTCGAATTCAAGACGGCGATCGCATCGGACGTGCCGGCCTGGATTCGTGGCGATTCTGTGCGGCTGCGCCAGATCCTGCTCAATCTGCTTGGAAACGCGATCAAGTTCACCGAGCGCGGCGAGGTTGGCCTGCGAGTGGAAGCCACGGCGGGCGGTGTGCGTTTCATCGTCAGCGATACCGGGCCGGGCCTCAGCGAAGAGCAGCGCGGTCGCCTGTTCCGCCGCTTCGAACAGGCCGAAGGCATGCGCACCGCATCGCGTTACGGCGGCAGCGGCTTGGGGTTGGCGATCTGCCAGGAACTCGCCGCGGCGATGGGCGGCAGCATCGGAGTCGAAAGCAGTCTGGGGCAGGGCACGCGCTTCCTCGTCGAACTGCCTTTGTCCGGCGTCGATGCGCCGGAACTCGTGTCGGAGGAGCCCGCGAGCACGGAAGGCAAGCGCGCGTGCGCGATCTGCGATCTGCTCCTGGTCGAGGATGATCCCACCATCGCCCAGGTCATCGCCGAACTGCTGCGTGCGCAGGGGCATCGCGTGGTGCACGTCGCGCATGGATTGGCGGCGCTCACCGAGATCGCGAGCCAGCGTTTCGATCTCGCCCTGCTCGATCTGGATTTGCCGGGCATCGACGGTCTCGCGCTCGCACAGCAGCTGCGCGCGCAAGGCTTCACGCAACCCATGATCGCGGTGACGGCCCGCGCCGACGCCGATGCGGAGCCGGCGGCGCGCGAGGCGGGATTCGACGGGTTCCTGCGCAAGCCGGTGACCGGCGAGATGCTGGCGGATGCGATCAATGCCGCGCTCACGCAGGCGCAGCCCGCTTCTTAGCGCCGTTCGAATAATCCCTCTCCCGCTTGCAGGAGAGGGACTCCAGGATCAACGCGCGCTGTGAGCGTGCACTTCTTCCACCAGCACGGCGACATGTTCCGGATTCATGTCCGGTGACATGCCGTGACCAAGATTGAAGACGTGGCCGTCGCGCGAACCACCGTTGCCGGCCGCATAGCTGTCGAGCGCGTTGCGCACCTGCGTGCGGATCGCGTCGGGCGAGCCATACAGCATCGTCGGATCGAGATTGCCCTGCAGCGCGACCTTGCCCTGCGTGCGACGCGCGGCCTCGGAGAGTTCCACCAGCCAATCCACGCCGAGAGCTTCCGCGCCGGAGGCGGCCAGCTCTTCGAGATAGGGCGCGTTGCCTTTGCCGAACACGATCAGCGGCGTATGTTCGGCATCCTCGCCGCCTTGACGAGGCGGCTCGATGCCACGCTCGAGTTCACGTGCGATGCGAGTCAGATAAGGGAGTGAGAATTCGCGATACATCGCGGGACTCAACGCGCCGCCCCAGGTATCGAACACTTGCAAGGCCTGCGCACCCGCGGCGCGCTGCGCGGAGAGATAGGCGATCACCGCGTCGGTGTTCACCGACAGCAGCGCATGCAGCGCGGCCGGATCGTTCAGCGCGAGTGCCTTGATCGTGGCGAAGTTCTCGCTGCCACCGCCTTCCACCATGTAGCAGGCCAGTGTCCACGGACTGCCGGAGAAACCGATCAGCGGCACGCGTCCATCGAGTTCGCGCCGGATCAATCGCACCGCATCCATCACGTAGCGCAGTTCGGTTTCCATGTCCGGCACGGCCAGACGTGAGATGGCGGCGGCATCGCGCACGGGCGAGCGGAATTTCGGACCTTCACCCTCGACGAAATACAGGCCGAGCCCCATCGCATCGGGCACGGTGAGAATGTCGGAGAACAGGATCGCGGCATCGAGATCGAAGCGTGCCAGCGGCTGCAGTGTGATCTCGCAGGCGATTTCCGGGTTCTGCGCCATGGCGAGGAAGCTGCCGGCGCGCTGGCGGGTGGCGCGATATTCGGGCAGATAGCGGCCGGCCTGGCGCATCAGCCAGACGGGGGTGCGGTCGACGGGCTCGCGGCGCAATGCGCGAAGGAAACGATCGTTCTTCAATGTCATGGATGTGTCTGTCGGCCGGACTGGCCGGGAGGAGGGGCTTCAGCGCCTTGCGCAAACATCAACTGGAACCCGCGCTTGATCAATTGATCGCGAGCCTGTTCGAGCGCGGCGATCGCGCTGGCCTGATCGAGATGCTGCTCGCGCCGGATCTGGCTGCGGCCGCCGATCTGGCCGGATTCGCGCAGCAGCGTCCACCCGCCCAGCAGGTCGGGTTGCAGCATCAGTTGCACGAAGCGTGGCGCTTCGCGGCCGTCGGGCCGTTGTTGCAGGAGCAGGCGCATGGTGCGGATTGTAGGGCAGCGGCCCTGCCGTTCCGCGTGAGGCGCGTTTCGACCGGGGGCCTGCGATCGACGTCAGGCTTCGCGAAATTCCCGGCGGTAGACCGAGGGCGAGGTTTTCAGCACCGCGGCGAACCGCTGGCGCAAGGTCGTGGCCGAGCCGAAGCCGGATTGCGCGGCGATCGCTTCGAGCGGCAGCCGCGAGGTTTCCAGCAATCGCTGCGCGCGCGCCAGGCGTTGGTTGAGCAGCCACTGGCCAACGGTGGTACCGGTGGCCTGGCGGAAGCGCCGGGTGAAGGTGCGGCGGCTCATCAGCGCGCGCGCGGCGAGGCTGTCGAGGTCGTGCGGCTGTTCGAGATGCGCCAGCGCCCAGGTCAGGGTGGCGCCGAGCCGATCGTCGTCGGGCGAGGCGGGCAGCGGCTGGTCGATGTACTGCGCCTGGCTGCCCTGCCGGTGCGGCGCCAGCACCAGGCGCCGCGCGACGCGGTTGGCGACGTCGGCGCCGTGGTCGCGGCGCAGCAGATGCAGGCAGCAGTCGAGCGCGGCGGCGGTGCCGGCGGAGGTGACGATGTCGTCCTCGTCGACGTAGAGCACGTCGCGCTGCAGCGACACCCGCGGATAGCGCGCATGGAAATGCGGGCTCCAGGCCCAGTGGGTGGTGGCGGGGCGGCCGTCGAGCAGGCCGGCCTCGGCCAGCACATAGGCGCCCAGGCACAGGCTGACGATGCGCGCGCCGCGTGCATGCGCACGCCGCAGCGCGGCCAGCAGCGGTTCCGGCGGGCGTTCCTCGATGTCGCGCCAGGACGGCACGATCACCGTGTCGGCGCCGCGCAGGCCCGACAGGCCATGGCGGGTCTGGATGCTGAAACCAGCCTCGGTGCGCAGCGGCCCGGGCTCCGCCGCGCAGACGCGAAGGTCGAAGCGCGGCAGATCGTCGTCACCGTGATCCTTGAACACCAGACACGGCGCGGACAGATGGAAGGGACTGATGCGATCGAAGGCGATGACCGCGATCCGGGTGGAAGTGGGGGAATTGGTCATGGCCCGATTCTATCGAATATTGTCATTCGGGCCACTATCGGCGAGGGCGGGGGATTTCCAGAATGGCCTCCCCACACCGCGAGTACGGAATTTTCCGATGAACGCATTGCTCGACACCGTCGCGCCCACCGAAACCTCGGTCGGCCTCACCCTGATCGGCGGCCCGACCGCCCTGATCGAGATCGGCGGCTTGCGCCTGCTGACCGATCCGACCTTCGATCCCCCGGGCCTGTTCCAGAAGCAGCCCGTGCACATGGAGAAGACGGAGGGGCCGGCGATCGCGATCGACGACATCGGTCCGGTGGACGCCGTGCTGCTCAGCCATGACCAGCACCTGGACAACCTGGATCGTTCCGGCCGCGGCCTGCTGGCGAAGGCGGCCGCCACGTTCACCACCGTGGATGGCGCGCAGCGCCTCGGCGGCAACGCCCGTGGATTGCAGCCCTTTGAAACCGTCGAGTTCGTGAATCAGGCCGGCGACAAACTGTTCGTCACCGGCGCGCCGGCCAGGCATGGACCGGCGGGCATCGAACCGATTTCCGGCGAAGTGATCGGCCTGTTGATCGGCCGCGAGCAGCCGGGTGATGCGATCTACGTCACCGGCGACACCGTCTGGTACGACGGAATCGCCGAAATCGCACGGCGCTATTCGCCGAAACTGGTCATCGTCTTCACCGGCTCGGCGAAACCCCGCGGGCCGTTCCGCATGACGATGGACAGCAACGACGCCATCGAAACCGCGCATGCGTTTCCGCAGGCCAAGATCGTCGCCGTGCATAACCGCGGCTGGGTGCATTTCAAGGAATCGCAGGCGGATCTTGCCTTCAGCTTCGACACGCTCGGTATCGGCGCGCGCCTGATCTCCCTGGAGCCGGGCAAGCGTGTCGAACTGGCGCTGCCGTTCTGAACCGCGGGCGGGAGCGAAGCTCATGAAAATCGTCCGGAGCCGCGAGTTCACCGCCGATCGCCCCTGGGGTGCGTTGGAGATCGCCAACATGCAGGGCATCACCACGCGCCTGCATTGGACCGATCAGCCCTATCCGTGGCACGTCAACGATGGGCAGGAAGTGTTCGTCGTTCTCGACGGTGCCGTCGAGATGCGCTATCGCGAAGAGGGCCGGGAAAACGTCGTCGTTCTACAGCCCGGCGATGTTTTCCATGCCCACGAGGGCATGGAGCATGCGGCGCATCCCGTGGGACAGGCACGCATTCTGGTGATCGAGAGGGAAGGCAGCGTTTAACCTGCCCGCAGCGCCGCGAGCACGGCGTCTTCCGCGACATCCGCGACCACGCGCGCGCGCCCGATCCCGTCCCAGAGCACGAAGCGCAGGCCGCTGGCCTGCGCCTTCTTGTCCAGGCGCATGTGCGCGAGCAGCGCCTCGGCGTCCAGCGATTTCGGCAGCGAAACGGGCAACCCGAAACGTTGCAGCAGTGCGCGCAGGATCTCGACGTCGGCTTCGGAAGCCAGGCCAAGCGTTCGCGACAACCGCGCCGCCAGCACCATGCCGATCGCCACCGCCTCGCCGTGGTTGAAGTTGTCGTTGTCGGGGCTGCCGTAGCCCTGCTCCGTCTCGATGGCGTGACCGAAGGTGTGGCCGAGATTGAGCAGAGCGCGATCGCCGCGCTCGAACGGATCGCGTTCGACGATCGCCGCCTTGTGCGCGCAGCTGCGCGCGATGGCTTCGGCAAGGGCACTGTCGTCGCCGGAGAGCAGTGCGTCGGCGTTGGCGTCCAGCCAATCGAGGAAAGGCGCGTCAGCGATCGCGCCGTACTTGATCACTTCGGCGAAACCGGCCCGCAACTCGCGTGCGGGCAAGGTGCGCAGGGTGGCCGTGTCGGCGAGCACCGCGCGCGGCGGATGGAACGCGCCGACCAGATTCTTGCCCTGCGACAGATCGACCGCGGTCTTGCCGCCGACCGAGGAATCCACCATCGCCAGCAATGTGGTCGGCAGCTGCACGCAATCGATGCCGCGCATCCAGCAGGCCGCGGCGAAACCGGCGAGATCGCCGACCACGCCGCCGCCGAGCGCGTACACGCAGGCATCGCGCGTGGCCCCAAGCGTTGCGAGCGCATCGACGGCGCCGCCGAAATTCGCCAATGTCTTTGACGATTCGCCCGGCGGGATCACATGCGATTCGATTCGCGCATCCGGGCGCTGGCTGCGCAGGGCTTCCACCACGGCCTGCCCGTAGAGCGGCGCCACATGACCGTCGCTGACGACAAGGGCGTGACGACCGCGCAAATACGCGGCAAGAAGCGCGCCGTCATCGAGAAGCCCCGGCGCGATGGTGATGGTGTAGGGCTGCGTGCCGCCGACGGCGACCGTGCGTCTGTCTGTCATGCGTTCATGCCTGCGTCTCGCGCCGCACCGGGGTCGATGCCGGTCGCGTGCCGCCAATGGGTGTCCAGGAGATGTCCGAGTTTCGAAGCGGCTTCGGCCGTCGTCAGTGCATCGGTGTCGAAACGCAGGTGCGAGGCCTCGACGTACAGCGGCTCGCGCGCTTCCGACAACCGCTTCAGCACGCCCTCGCGATCGGGGCCGGCCAGCAGCGGCCGCGTGCGGTCGCGCGCCAGTCGCTCGAGCTGCTGTTCGACGCTGACATGCAAGTGCACCACGAAGCCGCGCTCGCGCAGCATCCGGCGTGTCTGCGCATCGAGCACGGCGCCACCGCCGGTGGCGATCACGGTGTCGCTGGCGTTCATCAGCTCGGCCAGGGTGGCGCGCTCGCGCTCGCGGAATCCCGCCTCTCCCTCGCATTCGAAGATGGTGTTGATGCTGACGCCGGTGCGCGCTTCGATCTCGCGGTCCGCGTCCACGAACACCAGCCCGAAACGCTCGGCCAGGCGCCGGCCGATGGATGACTTGCCGGAGCCCATCGGACCGACCAGGACCAGGTTCGGAGCCGAGACGCCGTGCATGGCCGGCAGTGCCGTGCCAGAAGCGGTGGCGCGGTCAGTGTCGGCGTCGGAATTGGTGCCGGAATCGGGTCCGGGATTGGCGCTGGAACACATGCCTCGCATGCTAGCAGCGAATGCGCGCGGCAAGCGTTCTCTTAACACCGCCGGGCTTAGGGTAGGCGTCCCCGGCGAATCGCCGCCCCAGACAGGAGACTCCCATGTCCGTCGCCAAGGTCATCGAACTCAACGCTTCCTCCAACGTCAGCATCGAGGATGCGGTCAAGCACGGCCTGAAGAAAGCTTCCGAAACGGTGAAAGGCATCAAGGGGGTATGGGTGAACGAGATCAAGGCGGTCACCGACGATGCCGGCAACATCACCGAGTGGCGCGTCAATCTGCGCATCACTTTCATCGTTCAGTAACTGATCGAGTGCCGTGGCTGCGCGACGGGCGCGGCTACGGCACGATGCCGCGTCCGGCATCCAGCCGGACGACGGTCTCGGCGATGTCCGGCAGCGTGCGCAAGGCCTGCCGGCTGGTGCGCTCGAAGAACTGCACGAAGCGTTCGACCTGCGCGCGCGACATCGCTTGGCGTTGCGGCTGTGCCGCTTGCAACGCCTGCTCTTGTTGCCAGCGCCACGCCGGCACCACATCGAAACCGGGACCTTGCAGGAACAGCAGGCGATCGATGCATGCCCAGAGCGCCGGGTAATCGCGGCCGAGCGCATCATTGCAATAGCGGCGCCAGCGGCCGTCGCCGTCCTCGTCGCGTTCGAGCGCGTTGATCGGCGTGACGAGTTCGGCCTCGGATTGCGGCGGGGTCTTCAGGAACCAGCCTTCGAAGATGGTCAGGTCTGCCTCTTCGACATGCGGCCATTGCGATGCCGGCAGGCGCCGGTCGGCGAGCTTGTCGAAGCGCGGCAGCCGCGCCGGATGGCCTGAGCGCAGCGCGTCCAGTGTTTCCCGCGCAAGCGCGAGATCGTGCGTGCCCGGCGGGCCGCGCGTGGCGAGCAGCGGATGCACTTCGCGGGCGAGCCGTTCGCGGTCGTCACGATCCAGGTAGAAATCGTCGATGGAGACCACGGCGACGCGCCGGCCCCGCGAGGCCGCGAGCGCCGCGACCTGTGCCGCCAGCGTCGACTTGCCGCTACCCTGCAGCCCGGCGATGGCGTAAATGGCGGTGCCGTCGTGCGTCAAGATATCGTCAAGAATGCCCGCGACGACGTTTTCGGGGTAGCCGGCGGGATGCGCGGAGGCTTGCATCGCGCCACAATAACGCAATGACAGACCCCGATCTCTACGCCGAAGCCCTGGCCACATTCGACCGTCTGTTCGACCAGGCGCAGGCCGTCGGCGAACCCGACCGCACCGCGATGTACCTGGCTACCGCCACCATCGGCGGCGTTCCCTCGCTGCGCACCGTGTTGTTGAAGGCGCACGACGAGCGCGGATTCGTGTTCTACACGCATCTGGACGGACGCAAGGGCTGCGAACTGCAATCCAATCCCTTCGCCGCGCTGCTGTTCCACTGGCCGCGCATCGGCGATGGCGTGCAGGTGCGGATCGAAGGGCGCGTGCATACCGTGCCCGACGAGGAAGCCGACGCGTACTTCGCCTCGCGCCCGCGCGACAGCCAGCTGGGCGCATGGGCCTCGCGCCAGTCGGAAACATTGGAAAGCCGGGATGTGTTCGAGCAGCGCATCGAACAGGCGCGCAAGGAATTCGAAGGGCGCGACGTGCCACGGCCGGTCGGCTGGACCGGCTTCCGCGTGCGGCCGCGCCGGATCGAGTTCTGGTACGCGGCCACCTACCGTCTGCACGAGCGCTGGTTGTACGAGCGCGACCAGGCCGGCGTCTGGCGCAAGCGGATGCTGTATCCGTGAGGCTCTCGGGCCCGCAACGGATCGTCTGCCTGACCGAAGAACCCACCGAGACCTTGTACGCGCTCGGCGAGCAGCATCGCATCGTCGGCATCAGCGGCTTCACCGTGCGGCCTGCGATCGCACGCAAGGAAAAGCCGAAGGTCAGTGCCTTCACCAGCGCCAAGATCGAGGAGATCCTGAAGCTGCGGCCGGATTTCGTGATCGGCTTTTCCGACATCCAGGCGGAGATCGCCGCGGAATTGATTCGCCGCGGGGTCGAGGTGTGGATCAGCAATCACCGCAGTGTCGACGGTATCCTCGATTACATCCGCCGGCTCGGCGCGCTGGTGGGAGCCTCCGAAAAAGCGAATGCCTATGCGGACGAATTGCAGCGTGGGCTTGATGCCATCGCGGCCGAGGCCGCGGAGTTCACGCATCGGCCGCGCGTCTATTTCGAGGAATGGGACGAACCGCCGATCACCGGCATTCAATGGGTCGCCGAGCTGATCCGCATCGCCGGTGGTGACGACGTCTTCCCGGAGCACGCCGCCGAACCGCTGGCGAAGCAACGCATCCTTGCCGATCCCGGCGAGGTGATTCACCGCGCGCCCGACATCATCCTGGGTTCGTGGTGCGGCAAGAAGTTCCGTCCCGACAAGGTCGCGGCGCGTGTGGGCTGGGAAGCGATTCCGGCCGTGCGCGATGGCGAACTGTACGAAATCAAGTCGCCTGTGATCCTGCAGCCTGGTCCGGCAGCTTTGTCGGATGGCGTGCGAGAGATGGCGGCGATCATCCGCGCTTGGCAAAGAAGCCACGCTTAGAGCTTCGATGTCGTCGTCCCAGCGAAAGCTGGGATGACGGAGTGTCCAGGCATTCCCGGCAGGCCGTTCCATCGGCCACCATATCTGCGATCATGTCCGCCACTCCATTTTCGAATTCCCGAGCCAACGCATGAATGCATCCACCCAACAGGACATCGGCAAGTTCATTTTGCGCATCGTCTTGGGTGCATTGATCCTGCTGCACGGCATATCCAAGCTCAAGCATGGCCTGGACCCGATCGAGGACATGCTGCGGGCGCATGGTTTGCCGCATTTCCTCGCCTACGGCGCGCTGGTTGGCGAAGTGGTGGCGCCTGCGTTGCTGCTGCTGGGCTGGTACTCGCGGATCGGCGCGGTGCTGGTGGCGGTGAACATGCTGTTCGCGTTCGTGCTGGCGCATACGGGACAGCTCGGCCAGCTCAACGGCCAGGGCGGCTGGGCGCTGGAGCTGCAGGGCATGTTCCTGTTCACGGCCGTCGCGATCGCGCTGCTCGGCCCCGGCGGCTATGCGATCAATCAGCGTTGATGACACCGCGCGTTGATGACACCGCGCGTTGATGCCGGCGAGTACTGACGGCAGCCGGCGCCCGATGCCGCGCTCTCAGCGCGGGAAGAAATCGCGGTTGAATTGCAGCGTCGCGCGGCGACCCGCGCCGGCATCCACGGCGATGTCGAAGCGCAGTGTATCGGGCGCGATCACCGTCGCCGTGCCGACATAGTCGACGAATTCGCCGCTGCGCACTTCGCGCATGGCGATGGTCTGGCGCTTGCCGAGCAGATCGGTCGCCGTCGCCGTCACGCGGGCCGGCAGCGCGGTTTCCTGCGCGCCCGCGGGCAGGCGCACACCGACCATCAGCATCACCGCGTTGTCGCCGCGGACGATGCCGTATTGCTTCGCCACCGCTTCGCCGAGCAGGGCGGTCGGGATCGCGTTCGCGCGCACCGTCGCGTCACCCGCGCGGGCGAGGGCTTCCTCGCGCGCCTGCGCGTTCGCATGCTCGCGGGCGGCGTCCGGACTGCCGCCGCTGCAAGCCGTCAGCAGCAGAAGTACGAAGGCCCCTGCTGCGATGAGGGCGGTGGGCCGATGCAATTCACGCATCCGCATCGTTGGCGGCCGACAGCTGCTTGCCGCGTTCGGTGGCATTGCGGATGGCCTGCGCCACGAGATCGCGCAGGCCGCCGGCCTCGAAGGTTTCGACGGCGGCCTGGGTCGTGCCGCCCGGCGAGGTCACGCGGCGGCGCAATTCCGCCGGCGCCTCGCCGGATTCGGTGAGCATGCGGGCGGCGCCGAGTACCGTTTGCAGCACCAGCGTGCGTGCCGCGTCGTCGGAGAGGCCTTCGGATCGCGCCGCGGCTTCCATCGCTTCCGCCAGCAGGAACACGTAGGCCGGGCCGCTGCCGGAAACGGCGGTCACGGCATCCATGTGTGCCTCGTCCTCGATCCAGACCGTCGCGCCGGCGGCGGACAGCAGCGTTTCGGCCTGCGCGTGTCCGGCGGCGTCGACCGCGGCGTTGGCGAATAGACCGGTCACGCCCGCGCCGAGCAGGGCGGGGGTGTTGGGCATGCAGCGCACGATCCGAATCACGCTGTCGGACAGCCCGCCGTCGTACAGCTCGCCCCCGCCGAGCCAGCGTCCCAGCTGCGCGCTGGTGATGCCGGCGGCGATGGAGACGATCAACGGACGTGCTTCCTGCGCCAGCGGCGCGAGCGCTTCGCACACCTGGCGCATCACCTGCGGCTTGACGGCGAGAATCCAGACGGCGGCACCGTCGGCTGCTTGACGGTTGTCAGAGAAGACGTGAACGCCGAAGTCCTTCGCGAGGCCGTCGCGCAGCGCATCCATCGGCTCGGCGACGCGGATCGACGCCGCCGACGTGCCGCGCGCGACCAGACCGCCGATCAGGCTGCGCGCCATGTTGCCGCCGCCGATGAAGGCAATGGGGCCGGAGGGAGAATCTGAAGTCGGCATGGACGAAATCACTGGAACGGAAAGCTCAGGATAGCAATCCCGTCGAACGGGACGGCCGTCCGCTCAATTCCGTTTCCCGAACAGGGCCGTGCCCACGCGCACCAGAGTCGCCCCTTCATCGACGGCCAGTTCGATGTCGTCGCTCATGCCCATCGACAGCGTATCCACCTGCGGGTGTTCGATGGCGAGCGCCTCGAACAGGTGCCGCATGCGCGCGAAGGCGGCGCGGCGGACGGCTGCCTCCGGCGCGGGTGCGGGAATCGCCATCAGGCCGCGCAGGCGCAGGCGCGGCTCGGCGGCGATGGCCGCGGCGAGCGAGGGGACTTCCTGCGGCGTGCAACCATGCTTGCTGGTTTCGTCGTCGATGTTGACCTGGATCAGGACATTGAGCGGCGGCGATTCGGCCGGACGATGGCGGGCGAGGGCGGCGACCAGCTTGGCGCGGTCGACGGTCTGCACCCAATCGAATGCGGTCGCGGCCTCGCGCGCCTTATTCGATTGCAGATGGCCGATGAGGTGCCATTCCAGCGGCAGGGCGTGCGGCTCTGCCTGCTTGAGCTCCGTCTGCTTTGCCAGGGCTTCCTGCACGTAGTTCTCGCCGAACGCATGCTGGCCCGCGGTGGCCAATTCAGCGATCGCGGCGGCGGGTTGTGTCTTGGAGACCGCCAGCAATCGCGGTGCCGGCCGACCCGCACTACGTGCGGCATCAGCGAGCCGTTGCGTGACGCGGTGCAGCGCTTGAGCTAACAAAGCCGGATACCCTTGCAAGTTGTTGCGGCTGGATTTTGCCCTGGGGACCGGGGCTATACTGCCGCTTGGGGACCCACTCGTTCCAGTGGGTTGTACCAGGGGAGCATGCGTGGATATTGCCGAACTGTTGGCGTTTTCCGTCAAGAACAAGGCGTCCGACTTGCATTTGTCGGCCGGATTGCCGCCGATGATCCGAGTGGACGGCGATGTGCGCCGCATCAACATTCCGGCGCTCGATCACAAGCAGGTGCACGCGCTGGTCTACGACATCATGTCGGACAAGCAGCGCCGCGACTACGAGGAATTCCTCGAGGTCGACTTCTCGTTCGAGATTCCGGGCCTGGCGCGCTTCCGCGTCAACGCCTTCAACCAGAACCGCGGCGCGGGCGCGGTGTTCCGTACCGTGCCCTCGGACGTGCTTTCGCTCGAGGACCTCGGTTGCCCGCCGATCTTCCGCGAGCTGATCAATCAGCCGCAGGGGCTGATCCTGGTCACCGGCCCGACCGGTTCGGGCAAGTCGACCACGCTGGCGGCGATGGTCGACCACATCAACAAGCAGGAATACGGCCACATCCTCACCATCGAGGATCCGATCGAATTCGTGCACACCGCGCAGAAGTGCCTGATCAACCAGCGCGAAGTGCATCGCGACACGCACGGCTTCAACGAAGCGCTGCGTTCGGCGCTGCGTGAGGACCCGGACTACATCCTGGTCGGCGAATTGCGCGACCTGGAAACCATCCGCCTGGCGCTGACCGCGGCGGAAACCGGCCACCTGGTGTTCGGCACGCTGCACACCTCCAGTGCCGCCAAGACCATCGACCGTATCATCGACGTGTTCCCCGCAGGCGAGAAGCCGATGGTGCGCTCGATGCTGTCCGAATCGCTGCGCGCTGTGATCTCGCAGGCGCTGCTGAAGAAGGTCGGCGGCGGCCGTACCGCGGCGTGGGAGATCATGGTCGGCATCCCGGCCATCCGCAACCTGATCCGCGAGGACAAGGTCGCGCAGATGTATTCCTCGATCCAGACCGGCCAGCAATACGGAATGATGACGCTCGACCAGCATCTGCAGGATCTGGTCAAGCGCGGCCTGGTCACGCGTCCGCAGGCGAAGGAATACGCCAAGGACAAGCGGTTGTTCGAATAACGGGAGAAGAGAGACGGCAAACGGGAGACGCAAGCGCGCCGCACCGGATTCCACGTCTCCCTCTTCCCGTCTTGCGTCTATCGGAGTTTCGCCATGAGCACCATCGACTTCACCTCCTTCCTCAAGATGATGGCGCACCAGAAGGCGTCGGATCTGTTCATCACCGCCGGTATGCCGCCGTCGATGAAGGTCAACGGCAAGATTTCGCCCATCACGCAGAGCCCGCTCACCCCGCAGCAGAGCCGCGATCTCGTGTTGAACGTGATGTCGCCGCCGCAGCGCGAGGAGTTCGAGCGCTCGCACGAGTGCAATTTCGCGATCGGCGTGGCCGGCGTGGGCCGGTTCCGCGTCAGCTGCTTCTACCAGCGCAACCAGGTCGGCATGGTGCTGCGACGCATCGAGACGCGTATTCCGACGGTGGAGGAGCTGAGCCTGCCGCCGATCATCAAGACGCTGTCGATGACCAAGCGCGGCATCATCATCTTCGTCGGCGCGACCGGCACCGGTAAGTCGACCTCGCTGGCGGCGATGATCGGCTACCGCAATCTGAACTCGACCGGTCACATCATCACGATCGAGGACCCGATCGAATTCGTGCACAAGCACGAGGGTTGCATCATCACCCAGCGCGAAGTCGGCATCGATACCGACAGCTGGGAGAACGCGCTTAAGAACACGCTGCGTCAGGCGCCTGACGTGATCATGATCGGCGAGGTGCGCACGCGCGAGGGCATGGACCACGCCATCGCCTTCGCCGAAACGGGCCATCTGGTGTTGTGCACGCTGCACGCCAACAACGCCAACCAGGCGATGGACCGCATCATCAACTTCTTCCCGGAAGACCGCCGCAAGCAGCTGTTGATGGACCTCTCGCTCAACCTCAAGGGCGTGGTCGCGCAGCAGCTGATTCCCACGCCCGACGGCAAGGGGCGACGCGTGGCGATGGAGATTCTGCTTGGCACGCCGCTGATCCAGGACTACATCCGCGAAGGCGAGATCCACAAGCTCAAGGAAGTGATGAAGGAATCCACCAACCAGGGCATGAAGACCTTCGATCAGAGCCTGTTCGAGCTGTATCAGGCCGGCGACATCAGCTACGAGGACGCCCTGCGTTACGCCGACTCCGCCAACGAAGTGCGGCTGTCGATCAAGCTCGCGCAAGGTGGCGACGCGCACACCCTGGCGAAAGGATTGGATGGCGTGGAAGTGGCGGAAGTGCGGTAATCGATCCGCGGTTCTTTCGACGCTCTAGATTCGAATGAAATGCTGCCGGAGGCCTGATAGGCCTCCGGCAGTTTTGTTTTGGGCGTTGTGAATCTGAGCCGCAATTTCGATTCGTCGATGCGGTTGTTCTGTTCCGGGACATTTCAGTTGTATGTCGAAAGTGCCGAGTACGATTGGCTTGTCGGCACGAGACTCCGTTAAAAATCCGGGGAGCGGGATATCGGTCACTACGGGTGCACGCTCGGCGTGGTTATGGTTGCGCCGTGTCTGCTCCAGTCAAGGATGACGCCGGCGTGCAATGCGCCGATGCCAGGGAGGCGCATCGCAGACAAACATGCTTTCCGCCTCCCGAAAATCACGGCGCAAACATGCGCCGTCAGTACGCTGCAACCATCAATCAGGAGGAATCATGGCGCGTTTGCAGTTCGTGACTCTGCTCGCAGCAGGTCTTCTATGGGTCCACGGTTTGGCACAGGCGGTGACCGCCGCGGATTTCCTGCGCCGCAACGAGCCGGCACCCGCAGGGCAACTGCCTTATCGAATCTACGTTCCGGCCATGTGCCAGACACAGCGTTGTCCGATAGTCGTGTTTCTGCACGGGTCGGGCGAGAGTGGAACCGACAACAACAAGCAGCTCAACAACAATGGCAACGGTGTGTTCGCCTGGCTGTCGGATGTCAACCAGGCGACGCAGCCGATGATCATGGTGGCGCCGCAAGTGGTGGGTAATTGGACGTCCGCTCCCATCATCAACATCCTGGACGATGTCTATGAGGAATTCCCATACGATCGGGAGCGCATCTATCTCACGGGTTTGTCGCTGGGTGGTGGCGGCACGACGGGAATCGCGATGTCTTACAGCAAGGTATTCGCGGCGGCCGTGCCGATCGCACGCAACGACAATTACAATCAGGACGCGAAGCGTCTGGTGATGTTGCCGATGTGGTTGTTCCATGCGGCGAACGATGGCGGTTGTTGTCCTTCGACCAATTCCAGCAATCTTGTCGCGGCCATTCGCGCGGCGGGAGGCGATCCCGTTTATACGGAGTATGCGACTGGCGGTCATGGCATCTGGGTTCAGAGCTATGCCAAGAAGCCGCTGTTCTCCTGGTTGATCGCGCAACGTCGTGGCCGTCCACCGCAATTGCCCGAGCCCCTCCTGCGCATCGATACGCCGACCACGGTGCCGTTTTGGCAAACCAATGCAAGTTCGTTGAACTTGGCGGGCACAGCCGGTCCTGCTTCCGCGGCCATCAGTGCCATCCGCTGGTTCTCGGGCGGAAGCAGTGGTGCGGCAAGCGGTACGTCCAATTGGCAGGCCGCGGCGGTTCCGTTGGCGAACGGCAGCAACATTCTCCGTGTGCAAGGGACCGGGACCAGTTACGACACCGCGTTGCTCGGCAAGACCGAATTCTCCGACACGTTGCGCGTACAGGTGCCCGCGGCCGCCAACAAGGCTCCAAGCTTGAAAGTGGTTAGTGAGCCTTATGCGCGCGCCGGCGAGAAAGTCGAATTCGTGGCGCTGGCAGGCAACGACGACGGGCCGAGCCCGCTGCAGGTGACCTGGAGCGTGTATGGATCACCGGCTGGCGTGGTCCTGCAGGTGCATCCCGACGATCCCTGGCGCGCGACGGTGGTCAGCGCGCCGGTGGGCAGTTACCGCATCCGCGCGCAGGTCAGTGATGGCAGTACCACGGTGACGCACGATCAGCGCCTGATGGTGATACCCGCGACAGGGCCGGTGCCGACGGTGATCGCGATCAACGCGGGCGGGCCGGAATACGTCGCCAAGGATGGCACCCGATATCTGGCCGATCAGTATTTCGTCGGCGGCGATCTCACCAGCGATCAGGCCAAGGAGCCGATCTACGGAACGCGCGACGATGCCTTGTACTGGGACTATCGATTGACTTACTGGTCGTTCCAGTACGGGATTCCGGTGCCCAATGGCAAGTACTACGTGGTTCTGCATTTCGCGGAGACCTACAACCCGGTGGACGCCGTCAATGATCGCGTGATGCAGGTGACCATGAACAATCCGGTGCTGCCCAACGAGGTCCAGCGGCTCGACAACTTCAGCCCCTATCAGCTGGTCGGACAGCGTTATGCCCTGCGCTATGGCATCTTCGCCGACGTTACCGACGGCAAGATCCATCTCGATTTCAAACGGATCAACAATCTGGAGCGCGCCCGTATCGATGCCATCCAGGTTCTGCGTCGCATGTAGGGGCTGAAACAGGATCGACAGTGATTGCGAGTCGGCCGCGGGACTCCCGGCCGATGTCGTTTCCGACGCGCTGTGTTGTGTTCCCGCAGCTAGCGCAACGCCGCGGCTGCTGGCATGGTGGCCGGCATGACCGCCCCCGCATCCGGCGCCTATGTGCGCCGCCTCGGTACCTGGGACGCCGCGATGATCGTGATCGGCGGCGTGATCGGCGCCGGCATTTTCCGCACGCCCGCGACCGTCGCCGAGCGCACCGATTCGGGTTGGCAGGTGCTGCTGTTGTGGGTGCTCGGCGGACTGCTCACGCTGGCGGGCGTGCTGAGCTATGCCGAACTTGGCGCGCGACGTCCGCAGGCGGGTGGCACCTACGTCTATCTGCGCGAGGCCTTCGGTCAGCTGCCGGCTTTTCTGTTCGGCTGGACGATGGCGCTGATCAACTATCCAGGCAGCATCGCGGCGGTGGCCACCACCTTCGCCGACTATCTGTGCAAGGCGCTGGCGTTACCGCAGTTCTGGATCAAGCCGGTCGCGGTGGGGGCGATTGCATTTCTGGTGAGCGTGAATCTGTTCGGCATCCGCGCCGGTGCCTGGGTGCAGAATCTGTTCACGGTGCTCAAGCTGAGCGTGGTTGCGTTGCTGGTCGTGGTCGGATTGGTGCTGGCGCGCGGGCATCTCGGCGGCGTCCTGGACACCAATCTCGCGCATCCGGTGTCTCCCGGCGCGTTCGTCAGCGCGATCGTGCCGGTGCTGTTCGCCTACGGCGGCTTCCACTATCTCAACGATCTGGCCGGCGAAGTGCGCGATCCGCAGCGCACCTTGCCGCGCGCGTTGGCGCTGGGAATGATCGGTGTGGTGTTGGCCTACGTGCTGGTGAACGTCGCATATCTGGCCGGTCTCGGCCATGCCGGGCTGGCCAGCAGCCAGGCGCCCGCGGCCGATCTGATGAGCCGATTGTTCGGTGCGCAGGGCGCGACGCTGATCGCGATCGGTATCGCTTGCTCCACATTCGGATACTGCAACATCGCCGTCGCCGGTGGTGCACGCGTGCTGCAGACGATGGGCGCCGACGGCATGTTCTTCCGCGCGGTCGGCCGTGTCGAGCCGCGCACGCATGCGCCGCAGGTGGCGCTGCTCGCGCTCGGCGCGTGGGCGATCGCGCTGACGTTGTCCGGCAGCTTCGGCCAGTTGTTGAACTACACCACGGTGGGCGAGTGGCTGTCGCATGCGTTCGGCATCGCCACGCTGTTCTGGTATCGCCGCGTTCTGAAGGATGAGCCGCCACCGTATCGGGTGCCGGGCTATCCGTGGGTACCGCTGCTGTTCGTGCTGACGGTGCCCGGCGTGATCCTGGCGACGGCGCTGGACAATCCGCGCGATGTCGGCATGAGCCTGGTGATCATCGCGCTGGGCGTGCCGGTGTACGCGGGCTGGCGCGCGTGGACGCGTCGCGCGATGCGATAGGCCGAGCCGATGATCGTCGTCAATATCCCCGACGATGCGCGACGTTTGGCCGAAAACGCATTGCAACAGTCTGTTGTCGGCTCTCCGGGCTTGGGAAAAGCCCCCGCGATCCCCTTATCCTTATCGCGACCTTTACCTGACTTGGCGGACAATACCGCCCATCCCCGATAGGAGAACGCACGTGGCCCATACCCTCCCCGAACTGCCTTATGCCTACGACGCGCTCGAGCCCAATATCGACGCGCAGACGATGGAAATCCATTACACCAAGCATCATCAGACCTACATCAACAACCTCAACAAAGCGCTGGAAGGCACCGATCTGGCCGACAAGCCGGCCGAAGCGCTGATCGCCGATCTCGATGCGCTGCCGGAGAAGATCCGTGGCGCGGTGCGCAACAACGGCGGCGGTCACGCCAACCACAGTCTGTTCTGGACGGTGATGTCGCCCAAGGGCGGTGGCAACCCGGTCGGCAAGGTGGCTGAGCATATCGACAGCGATCTCGGCGGCTTCGACAAGTTCAAGGAAGCCTTCACCCAGGCGGCGCTCACGCGCTTCGGCAGCGGTTGGGCCTGGTTGAGCACGGACAAGAGCGGCAAGCTGCTGGTCGAAAGCAGCGCCAACCAGGACAGCCCGCTGATGAAGGGCGTCGGTTCTGGCAACACGCCGATCCTGGGGCTGGACGTGTGGGAGCACGCCTACTACCTGAAGTATCAGAACCGCCGTCCGGACTACATCGCGGCGTTCTACAACGTGATCGACTGGAACGAAGTCGAGCGTCGTTACCAGGCTGCCGTCGGCGCCTGAGTCGAATAGTGGTTGGCTACGGGTCCTTTCCTCGTTCGGGGAAAGGACCCGTCAGTGATCGGAGTGCCGATCAGAATTTGAAATTGGCGCGGACGCCGGCGTAGCCGGTGAAATCTCCCGTCCTCACGTCGTAGTTGCCTCTTCCGGTCAGGCCCAGCGAAGCGCCGTCCTCGCCCTTGAGGCCGAGGCCGGTTTCACCACCGACATTGGTGATGCCGTCGGTATCGAAGCCCACGTTGCCCTTCGCATAGCCCGAGAGGTTGTCGCTGAAGTCATGCGTGAGGCCGAGCGTGGCGCTGCCGTTCTTGAACCCGTTGACGGTATCGAAGTTCAACGAGGTGCCCACGGAAAGCGAATCCACATCGGTCAGGCCGAGGCTGGTGTTGAGTGTGGCGCCGTAATTCGGCGCGGCCGCGGTGCCGAACGGACCTGCCGTCAGGCTGAGATCGAACGCGTTGATCTGGCCGGGCATGCTCACGTCGGCGGCGTATCCGAATTTGCCGGTCACCGACGCGCTGAGCGGACTGAGCCCCATGCGGGCCGCGAGGCTGGCGTTGACCGTCGCGCCCGTGTAGTTCACACCCAGGTTCACGCCGACGGCGCTGATGTCGGTGGCGGCGGGGTTTGCCGTGTTGATGCCGTCGATGCTGAAAGTGGGCGAGAAGGCGTTGATTTCCTGCACAGTCGGCGTCGTCGGCGCGGTGGCCGTCGCGATGTCCGCGTAGGTGGGATTGGAGGGAATACCTCCGAGCGTGCTCAACGACGAGAAATCGAGCGTCGGCGTGCTCACCTGCATGGTGTTGAGCTGGGAGAGCACGCCCGTCGGAATCGACAGATCGATGGGTGCGGGATTGATCGAAGTGACCGAAGGCGTTGGCGCGGCATTGACGGCCGCTGCCGCGGCAGCCATCTGGGCTTCCGCTGCCTCGGCAGCCGCTTGGCTTTCCTGCGCGCGGGAGGCCGCGGAATCTTGGGAACCGGATGCGCCGGAAGCCCCGGAACTGGCGTCTGCCATGAGAAGCCCTCCTTGAAGAAATCGTCGCGCGGGATATGAAGCCCGTATGAAAACGTTTTCAGTAACAGACGATAGCAACTTTCCGGCCCGGACACAGCTAGGGCATACCCTAGGCTGATAGATGCGGGGCCGGCGATTCCGGCCTTCGGGACAGGAAAGCTGAGGTCAGCGGGCGATGTTTCGCCGTACCGCCTCGATCTTCTTCAGGACCGGGCACCCCGGCCGATGCGCGCCCGGCAGGTAGCCCAGGCTCATCAGGAATTCTCCGGTGATCTCGCCGCCGGTGAACTTGAAGGTCTGCTTGAACAGCTTCACCCAGGCCGCCTTGTCACGTTGCTTGCCGTCGACCAATACATGCGCGTCGAGCCATTCCGCGAAGCCGCCATGCGACTTGCGCAAGCCGCGCACGATCTGGGCGTTGTGGATGGCGGCGTCGATCTTCAGGCGATTGCGGATGATGCCGGGGTCGGCCAGCAGGCGTTCCCGATCCTTCTCCTTGTACGCGGCGATCTTGTCGACATCGAAGCCGTGATACGCGAGACGGAAGGCCTCGCGCTTGCGCAGAATGGTTTCCCAGCTCAGTCCGGCCTGGTTGATCTCCAGCAGCAGCCGTTCGAACAGAACCGCTTCCTCGCGCTGCGCAAATCCGTATTCGTATTCGTGATAAGGCCCGTGCAGCGGATGCCCGGGCGCGAAGTCGCAGTAGCTGGCCATGCATGCAGGATAGCGGATGCTGGCATGGCGCAATCGCAGTGCAGCATCGCGGAATCGTGATTCGCGCATTCCGTCCGGGGTTGCGTGAGGATTCGCGCTCGGGCGACCATGACGGACCGCCACCGGAAAGATTGCCCATGGAAATCGCCGATCGTCGCGTCGCCACCGTCCATTTCACGCTCACGGACGAGCAAGGCCAACAGATCATCACGACCCGTGGGCACGATCCGTTGGTCTATCTGCATGGCACCGGCAAGATCGTGCCTGGCCTGGAAGAAGCGTTGACCGGCAAGCAGCCGGGCGATCGTTTCAAGGTGACGGTACCGCCCGAACTCGGCTTCGGCCCGCGTCACGACGCACTGGTGCAGACGCTGCCGCTGAGCATGCTGGGCGAGAACGCCTCGGTGCCGCAGGTGGGCAAGAAACTGCTGGCACAGACCGCCAGCGGACCGCTCAACGTCGTGGTGACGGCGGTGGCGGGCGACCAGATCACGGTGGACGGCAACAATCCGCTGGCCGGGCGCACCTTCCACGCGGAACTGGAAGTCGTCGATGTCCGGGTGGCGACGCCGCAGGAAATCCAGTTCGGGCTCTGATCGCCTGAAGCAAGTGGGGCTGCCGCGGGCGTGATTCCCGTAAGCCATTGGGTGCCGGGCGGGTGGCGGGGTTGTCCGCGAGTTGGCATTTTGTCCGCGGGTTCATCAGGACGCGGTCGACGGCGTCGAGGTGGATTTCCTCTCGCAAATTCGCCGCTTCGCTCTAAAATGCCGCCATGTCCAGCATTTCGCTCCCGCTCGCCAATCAGCTGCTGATCGCGCTGCCTTCGCTCGAGGATCCCAATTTCTCGCGCTCGGTCGCCTTGATCTGCCAGCACGATGCCGATGGCGCGATGGGCGTGGTGGTCAATCGCGCTTCCGAATACACCCTTGGCGACGTGCTGCAGCAGATGGGCATCGATACCGATGACGACATGTTGCGCGGTCAGACCGTGCTGGCTGGCGGGCCGGTGCATCCGGAGCGTGGCTTCGTGATCCATGACGGCGCGCGGGCGTGGGATTCCAGTCTCGCGATCGCCGAAGGCCTGTTCGTCACCACCTCGCGCGACGTACTCGAGGCGATCGCGCGTGGCGAAGGGCCCGAGCGCGCCGCAGTCGCGCTGGGTTGCGCGGGCTGGGGCGCGGGTCAACTCGAATACGAACTCACCGAGAACAGCTGGCTGACGGTGCCGGCCGACGCCGACCTGCTGTTCGCGACGCCGCTGGAAGCACGCTGGCAAACCGCCGCGGGCCGCATCGGCGTCGACATGACGCGCATGGCCGATTACGCCGGTCACGCATGACCATGAGCAACGACGTGATCAAGCCGGACGGCACAGTGCTCGGCTTTGACGTCGGTGCGCGCAGGATTGGTGTCGCGGTCGGCAGCGCTTTCGGTCACGGCGCGCGTGCGCTGGCGGTGATCGATGTGCACGGCGATCATATCGACTGGAAAGCGATCGACAAGCTGCAACAGGAGTGGCGGCCCGACGGCTTCGTGGTCGGCGATCCGATGACGCTCGAGGGCGGCGACCAGCCGATCCGCAAGCGCGCACACGATTTCGCGCGCGAACTGCGCTCGCGGTACGCCAAGCCGGTGGTGCTGATGGACGAGCGCGCCAGCTCGATCGAGGCCGCGAAGCGTTTCGCCGTCGATCGCGCCGAAGGGCGCAGGCGCCGTCGCGACGCGGCGGCGCTGGATGCGGTCGCGGCGGCGGTGATCGTCGAGCGCTGGCTGGCGGCACCGCAGGATGCGACGACGTTGAATTAGGTTTGAATCTTCCTTCTTTCTCCCGGGAAGGAAGGCGAAAACACTTGGACCCTGCATGTCTTCCCTACAGATCGACGACACCGGCCGCCTGAAACATCTGCTCACGCTCGAGGGGCTGCCGCGCACCGGCATCGTCGCGCTGCTCGAACGTGCCCAGGCCATCATCGATGGTGGCGCCGACCGTGGCGCGCTCAGCGGCGTCGGCGTGTGCACGCTGTTCTTCGAACCTTCCACGCGCACGCGCCTGAGCTTCCAGCGCGCGGCGCAGCGGCTCGGCGCCGACGTGCTGAATTTCGACGCCGCCACATCCTCCACGACCAAGGGCGAGACCGCGCTCGACACGTTGAAGAACATCGAGGCGATGGGAGTGCGTGGGTTCGTGGTGCGGCATTCCGATGACGGCGCGGTCGCGCGGCTCGCCGCCGCCGCCAATCCCGGAACGGCACTGCTCAACGCCGGTGACGGCCGCAGCGCGCATCCCACGCAGGGGTTGCTCGACATGTTGACCTTGCGCCAGGCCAAGGGCGGCGATTTCTCGAAGCTGCGCGTGCTGATCGTCGGCGACGTGAAGCACTCGCGCGTCGCGCGCTCGGACCTGCACGCGTTGCGCACGCTCGGCGCGGGCGAGATTCGCGTCTGCGGGCCGAAGTCGCTGTTGCCCGACAACGACACGCTCGCGGGCTGCACGGTCACGCAGGATTTCGATGCCGCGCTCGAGGGTGTTGATGCGCTGATGATGCTGCGCCTCCAGCGCGAACGCATGGAGGAAGGATTGATCGATTCGCTCGAGGATTACCATCGCGACTACGGCCTGACCGCCGCGCGCTTGAAGCGTGCCGCCGCCGATGCGGTGGTGCTGCATCCGGGGCCGATGAATCGCGGCGTGGAGATCGACAGCGATGTCGCCGATGGGCCGCGGTCGCTGATCCTGCGTCAGGTCGCCAATGGCGTGGCGGTGCGGATGGCGGTGCTGGAAGCGTTGTTGACGCGTTGAAGCAAGGCCTGTTTTGAACAGACGACTTTGGACAGGCGACTCGCGTCTATCCGAACACCACCATCGTCTGCCGGCTCAACGCCACCGGCACGCCACCCGGCCCCCACAGCGTCAGTCCCTGATTGGTGTAGCCATCTCGCGCGGCGAAGAGTTCGGCATCGACGCGCCAGCCGGTCGGGCCGAGATCGTCGAAACGATCGCGCAGCAGTTCGATCATCCAGGTCAGCGAGCTGCCGGTGACCGGCGTCGTCACCATGCTCAGCCCGATCGGTGGAATGAAGTCGGCCAATGCCAGCACATGCGTCTCGTCGAGGGCGGCGTTGTCCTCGTCCAGCAGATCGAGTTCGAGTACGTACTGGCTCTCGGTGCCGCCGGAGTAGGGCAGGGCGCCCTGCAGCCAGCGCGAGGAGAAATGCTGGGTGAAGCTGGACATGAACCCCTGGACGTAAGGCATGGAGAACGGCGCGGGCAGGCTGCGCGGCAGATCGTCGGGCATGATGCCGGGCAGGTACGGCATCGCGATCGACTTGCCCACGGGCGCCGGCGGCTGCTCGGGCAATCGGCGCGCCTGCGATTCCCGCGCCGCGCCGTAGATGCCGATCGCCAGGCACAGCGTTTGCTCGCCCGAGACGATGCGTGCTTCCAGCTGTTGCACGTTCTTGCCGGTGCGCAGCACCCGCGCGTGCATTTCCACGGTGCCGGCCGGGACCGGTGCCAGGAAGGCAATCTGGAGGCTGCGCATCGGCAGATCGGGCGGAAGCAGGTCGCGCATGGCCCGCGCCAGCAGCGCCGCCTGCAAGCCGCCGAACAGGCTTCGGCCCTGGGTCCAGTCTTCAGGAATCTCCGCCTTCCAGGCATCGCCCTCGCGTGTCACGGTGCGCATCAGTTCGGAAAACCGCATCGTCGGATCTCTTCTGGCCGCAATCAGTCGTCAGGCGAATCCTAACATACGGTGCAGTATGGAAATCAACGCCGTTTTTCGAACAGCCAGCTCCAGAGTTCCGGCATCGCGTATGTCGGATCCCAGGAATTGTGGTCGGCGTCCGCGAATTCGGTGTAGTGCACGTCGGGTGCCTTGACGGCGCTGAACGCGGCGAACAGCTTGCGATCGTCCTCGGGCGAGACGATGTTGTCCTGGGCACCGTGGAAAAGCCAGATCGGCTTGTCGCGCAGCCGCTGCGCGACCGTCGCATAGGGATCGGGATCGTCGACCACCTGCGTCACGAACAAGGCTCGCTCGTCATGCGCGCGCTTGATGCCGCCGCAGATCGGCACGATCGCCGCGAAGCGCTGCAGATCGCGCAGTGCCAGCTCCCAGCTGCCGTAACCGCCCATCGACAGGCCAGTGAGGTAGGTGCGATCGCGATCGCCAGCGAATTCGTCCGTCGCGGCATCGAGCGCGGCGAAGGCGACCTTGGCGCTGCCCTGATACCACTCTTCGTTGTCCGGCACCTGCGGAAACACGACGATGGCCGGAAAACTGTCGGCATGCGCGCGCACGTAGGGGCCGAGTCCGGATTGCGTCTGCTTCACGCCGTCGCTGCCGCGCTCGCCCGAGCCGTGCAGGAACAGGATCACCGGCGGATGCTCGCCGCCGCTCTGCTTGGATGGCACGAAGACCTGGTAGCGGCGCGCGACACCGTCCACCGTGACTTCGCGGGCCACGAATTTGCCGCCGCGTTCGTTTCGCACCATGCCGTGTTGGCATCCGCTCAGCAGGAAAACGGTCAGAAGAATGACAGAAACCAGTTTCGTCTTCATGGTGTCGTTCGATAGTCCTTTCCGGTGAGTGCAGCAGATCAGTGCAACAGAACCAACGTCGCCAGACCGAGGAAACTCAGGAATCCCATCACGTCGGTGACGGTGGTAAGGATCACGCCGCCGGCCAGCGCCGGGTCGAAGCCCATGCGCTTGAGCGTGAGCGGCACCAGCACGCCGCCGAGCGCGGCCGAGCAGAGATTGATGGTGAGCGCGCTGGCGATGACGAGCGACAACGGAAAATCACGGTACCAGAGGAACACGATCGCGCCGAGCAGCACGCCGAGCGTGATGCCGTTGATCAGCGCGACGCGGATTTCCTTCCAAAGCAGCGTGGTGGCGTTGGAGCGGCCGATCTGGCCGAGCGCAAGGCCGCGCACCATCAGCGCCAGCACCTGGGTGCCGGCGTTGCCGCCCATGCCGGCGACGATCGGCATCAGCACCGCGAGCGCCACGATCTTCTGGATCGTGCCTTCGAAACGACCGACCACGCTCGCCGCCAGGAACGCGGTACCGAGATTGACGCTGAGCCACAGCAGCCGGCGCCGGAACGCGCGCCGCACCGGACTGAACATGTCCTCGTCCTCGTCCAGACCGGCGGCGGAGAAGGCCTGGTGTTCGGCCTGTTCGCGGATGATGTCGACGACGTCGTCGATGGTGATGCGGCCGAGCAGGATGTTGTTGTCGTCCACCACCGGCGCGCTGATCCAGTCGTGGTCGGAGAACTGGCGTGCGACTTCTTCCGACGATTCGCCCACGTCGATGGCGGGTTGCTCGTCGTCGACCAGAGTGTTGATCGGCGTGTTGCTCTCATGCGTGAGCAGCGCCTGCAACGCGATGCGGCCGAGATACTGATGGCGGCGGCTGACCACGTACAGATGGTCGGTGTGCTCGGGCAGCTCGCCGCGCAGGCGCAGGTAGCGCAGCACGACGTCGACGGTGGTGTCGGCGCGCACCGTCACCACGTCCGGGTTCATCAGGCGGCCGGCGGTGTCCTCGTCGTAGGACAGCACCTGTTCCAGGCGCTCGCGGTTCTCGCGATCCATCGACTTGAGCACTTCGTCGATGACCGTGTCGGGCAGATCCTCGACGAGGTCGGCGAGGTCGTCGATATCGAGGTCCTCGACCGCGGCCACGATCTCGTCCGGGTCCATGTCCGCGATCAGGCTCTCGCGCACCTCGTCGCCGACGTGCACCAGCACCTCGCCGTCGTCTTCAGGATCGACCAGTCCCCAGACGATCTCGCGCTTGCCCGGCGGCAGCGATTCGAGCAGGTTGCCGATTTCCGCGGGAGCCAGGGTGTTGACCAGGCGCCGCACCGGGCCGAGACGCCCGCTGTCGAGCGCGTCCGAGAGCAGACGCAGCTGACGCGCGGTTTTGTCGTGGCGGACGGCTTCGGCCATTCGGTACTTCCGTGGCAGCGTCGCGACACAAAGGCGCGACAGGATCAGGCGTTCATGACGACATTATCGCCCGCGCGGTCCGCAATGCCTACCCTTAATGTCGTTCCGGGCGCGCATCGGCGAGGCTGCCGACCGATGCGCGTGTTCCACGCCAGCGTCGAATGCGCTGTCCCGTGAGTGGCTGCTCGATCCGAGCGGTGCTCAGGTCCGGCCGGGTTTGTTGGTGACCTGCGGGTCGTAGGCGACCCGGCGCAACTCGGGCGGGGCCTGATGGTCCTCGACCTGCAGCGAGATCGAGATCAGCGAGGCATGGGTGTTGCTGTGGTCGAACCAGAGCGTGTCGTAGAGCGGTTCATTCCCGGAATCGTTGTCCAACGTGCATTCCAGGTAAGGGCCGACAAGCTGGAATTTGCTGTCGTCGATGTAGGCGTCGATGAAGCTGAAGCCACGCGCGATGGTGCCGGGGGAGAGCCGGTAGACGATTCGTGTGTTGACGCCGACGGCATCGACATGCACCACGTCCTTGCTGAAGATGAAGAGATAGCGCCCGCTGGCGGTGTTGCCGAGGCTGCCCGCGGGCATTTCCGCGACCCGGAACACGTCCACTTCGACTTCGATGTTCACTTCGATGGCGGGATTCGGGGCAGTGCTGCGGTCATTCATGCTGGCTTCCTTTGTGCTTGGTGATCTCGGGCGCGCGCCATTCGCGATAGCCGATGCGAGCCAGCCATGTCGTGGCCGCGGCTTCTTCCGCGTGATTCCCCAGGCAGGTCTGACTGCGCTGCCACGGCGAGAGGATACGGTAGTCGCGACTCTGGTTCGCGGCGCCGCGTAACAGTTCGGCCGCGCGCCGGCAGTCTTCGCGTGCCGCGTCGCCGTTCGTGATCCGCGCCGATGCCAGCCACGCTTCGGCCAGTGCCTGGATGCTGGCCTGGCTGTCCGGATCGCGGCGATAAATCGATTGCAGGTCTTGCAGGGAGGTGGCGATTTGAGTGCGTGCGCGGTCGCGGTCGCCGCGTTCGGCCAGTGCCAGGGCAAGCTGCACGCCGGCATTGGCGCGCAGACGCCGCCACGGTTCGTTGTTCGGATCGTGCGCGGTCAGCGCCTGTGATTGCGCGATGAGGGCTTGCGAAGCGGCGAGGGAGCGTGTCCGCGCCATTGCCGAGGCAAGGTCTTCCCAGAGCAATCGCGCGTACAGCAGATCGCTGGCCCAATCGAGGTTGTCCGGTTGCGCGGCGACGATGTCCTCGAGTTCGTGCAATGCCTGCCGAAGCTCCTTGGCCGCGCGTTCGTGCTGGCCGAGCGCGAGCCGCAGTTCGGCGCTGTGCACGAACGCGTAGGCCAGTCGATGCCGCCAGAGTGCTTCCACCGGCGGATTGCCCTGCAGGCGCGTGATGATGGCCGCCTCGCGCGCGTAAGCCGCCAGCGCGGCCTGTAGTTGTCCGGCGCGCTGCTGGGTGGTGGCTTCCCAGGAGATGCTGTCGGCGAGATCGGCTTTCAGCGTGGCGTCCTGCGGCTGGCGTTGCAGCGCGCGCAGCTTGAGATCGACCGATCGGGCGAAGGCGTCGGCCGCGCGTTGCAAGTCGCCGCGCTTGAGCGAGAGCGTGCCGAGGCTGTTGAGGGCATAGGATTCCTCGATCCAGGCATCGACATCGTCCGGCCGCAGCGCATGGCGGCGTCGGCTGGCGCGCAGGTATTCGTCGAAATGTCCCTGCGCTTGTGCCAGCTCGTTGCGGTCCAGGCGAATGCTGCCGAGCCAGAACGCATTGACGCCGAGCAGCTTGAGCGCGTCCGCATCGTTCGGAAATTCGTCGAGGCGGCGCAACAGTAGCGTGCGAGCGGCATTCAGGGCCTTGTCGGCCTGTTCCGGCGCGCCGCGCGAGATCTGCACTTCGGCGATGACCTGCAGCGCCTGCGCGCGCTGCTTCTGTTCGGCCGGGTCGAGGCGTTCGCCACGTGTGTCGGCGAGATAGGCGAAGGCTTTCGCGCTGATGCCTTCGAGCAGATCGAGTCGGCCGAGCGGACGCAGTTTGTCGGCGAAATCGCCGAGCATGTAACTCATCAGTCCTTCGGCCTGAACGCGTCGGACCTGTGCGGCACGATCCGCGCGGATCGCCAGCAGGCCGAGCACGCCGACCAGCAATGCCAGCGCGCCGATGCTGGCGAGGGCTGCGCCGCGCAGTCGCCGTCGCCGCGTGGCGCGTGCGATGGAAGCGTCGATCAAGGCGCGTTCGACCGGTGCCAGCACGATCACTTCATCCGCGAGCAATTGCCGGGCTTCCTCCAATTGACGGCCATCGGGCAGCAACAGGTCATGGCTGCGTTGGGCTTCCTGCCAGCGCGCGGCCAGTGTGGACAGACGCGCATGCGCGCGCAGGAGCGAGCGATGCTGTTCGATCCAGGCAATGGCGCGCGGCCAACGCCGCAGCAGCGCTTCATGCGCGACGCCGAAGCCCGGAGCGCCGGCCACCAGTTCGCTGACCAGCAGACGCGCATCGACCAGGGCGCGGACGAGGTTGCGTTCGGCCTCCGAGCGCAGTGCGCTCCAGAGGGCGCGGCGGCCGACGACGACACCCTCGTCTTCCGAGAGCGAAACCAGCAACGCGAGGACGTGCGGCAGGCTGGCCTGTTCGCGTTCGCCCATGCCAGACAGCAGTGTTTCGGCGCGATAACTGATCGCACCCTCGATGCCGCCGATGCGGCGATAGGCGGCGAAGTCGAGTTCGTTGGATGTCGAGCGTGCCTCGTAGAGCAGATGCAGTGCGTATTGCAGCAGCGGCAGCGCATCGGGGCTTGCGGCGGCCGCGGCGCACAGCGCATCGTCCAGATGCGTCTGGCTGTCGCGATCGATCCCGAACGAGAGACCGGCCGCGTGCGCGGGGATGCGGATCATCTGCGAAATCTCGGCGTGACTCGGCGCCGGAAGATCGTAGTGCCCGCCGCGCGTCTTCAGCGCCATCAGCAAGGGCTGGCGCGCGAGCCGTGGATACAGATCGTTGCGGCAGGCCAGGATCACCAGCACGTCGCCGTCGCTGGCCAGCGCGTGCAATACGGCGATGAAGGCGTCCTGCGCTGCCGGATCGAGGGTCGGAGCGAGGAACAGTTTCTCGAGCTGATCGACGAACAATCCCAACGCCGCCTGCTTGCGCGCGCCGCCGAGGAGGCCATCCAGCTGCCAGCGCAGTTCGGCTTGCACCAGCTCGAACGATTGCGCCAGGCGCTGCGCCAGCACTTCGACGGATTGCGGCGGCAACACGGCGCGGGCGCCGATGCGCCAGTCGAGCATGGCCTCGGCGAGCAAACGCCAGGGGCCATGATCGTCCAGGCGCGTCGAATCCAGATTCGCGACATCCAGATTCGCAACGGCTGCCAGTGGGATGGGGTCTTCCTGTTCTATTGCATCCATCGCACCTGCATTCATCGCGCCGGCGGCGATTTCGCCTTCGCCCATCAGCGCAGGCAGCACGCTGGCTTGCACGAGCGAGGTCTTGCCGCTGCCGCTGGGTCCCAGCAGGAGGACCATTGCGCAACCTTGCGCCGTCTGCGCGCGCAGGCAGGCCAATAATCCGGCCCCGGCCTGTGCCCGACCGTAGAACACGCCGGCATGGCGCCGGTCGAAAGGTTCCAGGCCGCGGAACGGCGAGCCGTCGCGCCATTCGACCGGCTCGCGTCGCGAGCGGATTCCATCCGGGTTCGTCACATGCGCGACCGCGCGATAGCCGCGCTTGCGGATGGTCTGGATGTAGCGTGCTTCGGTTGGCTGATCGCCGAGCGCCTTGCGCAACTGGGTGATCGCCTTGTGCACCGGTCCGTCGCCGTAGACGGTGGACCCCCAGCACAGCCGCAGCAATTCCTCGGTGCTGACGACCTCGCCGCTGCGCGCGCACAGCACCGACAGCACCTGCATCAGGCGCGGCTCCAACTGCCGTCGTACACCGTCACGACCGATGGCATTGGCCTGTGGCCAGACCCGCCACTCGCCGAAGCGAAAACTCGCCTGGGACATCCGCCAGCGCCCCCCATTTGACGCCGTTTGACGCCGCTTGCCGCCAATCCGCCGCAGGCA
The DNA here is from genome assembly GCF_020511115.1 of Luteimonas panaciterrae. Lineage (GTDB taxonomy): Bacteria > Pseudomonadota > Gammaproteobacteria > Xanthomonadales > Xanthomonadaceae > Luteimonas > Luteimonas panaciterrae. The sequence goes on along the minus strand of NZ_JAJAVH010000007.1, from coordinate 239,636 downwards.
ACCGAGTGGATGGGTGGCGCAATTCGCTTTTCTTTTCAAAGCGTTGTGAATCGTAAGGTATTCGGAAGGGATTTCGGACGGGGAGTGCGTTGCACTGCGGCCGGCGGTGAGAACCCGGCTCGAACCGGAATGCGATCGCCGACACATTTGATGTCGCGGCGACTGCGGATGCGTCGTCGGCGCGGCTCATGGGTTCACGCGGAAACCGGCTTCGGAGTCATCGATGAATACCAGCAAGACCATCGCGTCCACGGTCGCCGCCGATGCGCTGTCCAGGCGCCGTGATGCGTCTCCGGCCAGTGAGGGCGTCGTCGAGCCCGAACAGGCGATGGCGGCCCTGGCGCGGGTGCTGGACAGCCCATTGTTCGCGAAGTCGCCGTGCATGCGTCGGCTGCTTCGCTTCGTGGTGCAGCACAGCGTCACCGGCGATCTACGACGACTGACGGAGTACAGCATCGGCCTGGAAGCGCTGGGCAAGGATCCGAACCTCTACAGCCCGGGCGACGATCCCAGCGTGCGCGTGCAGATGGGGCGTCTGCGCGATCGTCTGCGCCGCTACTACGAGGAGGACGGCAGCGCGGACACGGTGCGTTTCGAGATTCCGCAGGGCAGCTATGCCACGACCGTGTCCAGCGTCTCGCGCGAACGGCGGCAGGCGCCGTTCAAGGCCTTCTATCAGGTGCTGGTGCTGGATGTGATCGAGGGTGTCGGTGACGAGCCGGCGATCCTGCCCTTCACGCGGGGCCTGCGTGAGGAACTGCTGCATGGATTGTTCGGCGAACTGCACGGCCTGGTGGCCGTGGCGGTGCTGGCGCACGACGACGCGGAGGTCCGCGAGGCCGACTATCGGCTGGAAGGCGGCGTGCGTCAGGCGGCGGGAATGCTGCGGGCGACGATGCGGCTGATCGACGCCCGCAGCCATTGCCTGATCTGGTCGGCCCGGTTCGATCACGCCGACGACGACGTGCTGCGTGCGCAGGAGGCGCTGGCGGCGTCGATCAGCGTTCGTCTCAAGCAGGAAGTGTTCGCCGCGTCCGCCAGCGCGGCGTTCGCGCACGCGCATGCCGTGCGGGAGACGTTCAAGATCTCTTGAAGAATGAAGTACCGATGTCGCGATGCTTCATTTGTAGCGAATGATGTAATTCAGATACAGGTTGATCGGCCGTGTTTCCTTGTCCGCGCGCGGTGTGCCGTTACCGGCTTTGTCGGCGATCTGTCCCGTGGTCGCTTGCGTGATTTCGGCCGGTCCGAACACGGTCGTTTCGCCCGGCTGCACCACGATGCTGGTGTTGGCGGCGCTGTAGTCGTGTTCATGACCCTGGTAGGCGTCGCTCTGCAGCGAGCCGACCTGATCGCCGCTATTGCCGCCTTTGTTCGAAGCAGTGCGCTTCGCCGTCGAGGGATCGCGTCCTTCGCCGCCATCGACGCCGCGCACGAAGCGGCCGCGCAGATCCGGCAGATTGAAATGCGTGCCGTCGCCGCCGAAAGCCTTGCCGATCACGCCGTAGAGCAGTGCATAGTCGCCGCAGGACAGGGAGCGGCCGTCGCAAGGCAGCCAGCCGGCGGCGGCGAGGCGTGTGGTGACTTCGGCGAGATTCAATCCCGGCGGCTGCGTGTCGCTTGTCGCCAACGGACCGGCATACGTCAGCACCGCGCCGATCGGCAGCGCGCCCGGCACCGGCAGCAGCGCCGGGAAATACGCCCAGGGCAGCTCGCCGCTAGGATGCATCGGTGATCTCCTCGGTGACGATGGCGGGTGCGACATCCAACAGTGGCGGCGGCAATCGTGAGCCGGACTGCAGGTACAGCAATGTGGTGGGGACGCGCAGCGTCCAGCACGGGATCGGTTCCACGATCGTTTCGGGCGTCGGCTGCAATTCTTCCAGCAACGCCACGGTCCCGGCCGTGGCGGGCACGTCGGCGGGACCACCCGCCCAGGGAATCGGGAATTGCAGCAACCACAATAGCCAGGCTTCCGAACCGGGCAGTACCGGCAGCAGCACGCGTGCGGCGGATGCATGCAGGAAATCGTCCAGTCCATCCTCGACACGGGGCCGCAGATGCGCCGAAGGCGCCGGTTCCGGCCAGCTCTGGCCGCCATCGGTCGGGTGCTGCATGTACTGCCAGGTCATGTGCGCCCAACCGAACAGCGCCGCGTAATCGCGCTGGCTGTGGCCGTCGGTTTGCGGCGCGGGCGCCAGTGCGTCGAGACAGCCCTGCCGTAACAATTTGCGCTGGAGATCGCCAGGATGCGGCGCGGCGATGCGGATGCGTTCGGAGAGTGCAAGCGCGTAGCGCGCGTCGGCTTCGCGCCAGGCTTCGAGCAAACGTGCATAGACGCGCATCTGCCAGGCGACATACAACGGATTGGTCTCGAGCGTGCCCGCCAGTTCACATTGCAGTTGCACGGTGACGGCGAAGGCCGGCGCGGCGGTGATGACGGTCACCGGCACCGCGCCTGTCGCTTTGGCGATCCCGCTCAGCGCGCTCGTCTGCAACAGCGGCGCCACGGGCGATGGTGGCGCGATCACCACCGGGCCGGCACTGCTGCTCGTGCAGGCGGGCACGGAGGCCGACAGTTGCGGTTCGGCGGCTGCTTTCGTGGCGGGAAGATCGATGCCGCCGATCGAACAGGCCAGCGCATAGCGGCTGTCGGCCACGGCCAGAGTGGCGCTGCCGGAGGCGGCCTGGTAACCGTCGGGAATGCGTAGCCGCGAAAGATCGCCGAGGGTGATCTGGTCGATGGTCGCGCTCACCGCGAGTTGTTGCGGCGGCGGTGGTTCGAGATCGAGCAGACCGTAGCTGGCGCCGAGTTCCTGGTAGTTGTCGGCTGTGACGATGCTGTAGGGCGGTTGTTGCGATTGCGGTGCCGGCAATGACGGCGGTTTCTGCAGAGGCGGATGGCTGGCATCGCACAACTGCTGCAGCCAAGGCCCGGCCGGATCGGAAAGCAGGAATTCCAGCACCAACCGACCGCCCAATGGTTCCAGCCGTACTCGCACCACGCGGTCGATCCAGTGGTAGAGGCCGACCAGACGGCCGTGTCCGCTGTTGTCGATCAATTGCGAACGGCGCTGTTCGCGCAGCGCCTGCCATTCCAGGCCGCGACGCTGGCTGACGCGGTCGTTGAGTCGATGCACCGCGCGTTCGGTGATCCGCTGCACCAGCGAGGTCTGGTCCTTGCGATTCCAGGCCGCGTTGGCTGCGCTGCCGGCCCAGGTGCCGGACAGCGACATGTTGAGGTTCTCGTAAGCGGGTGTGACCTTGCTGAGGTTACGTGCAAGACCATCGGCGGCCATGACTTCGGCGACGGCATCGGCCAGTTCGCTGCTGTCCGAGCGTTGCCGGCGTTGCTCGTGCTCGCGTTCGCCGGCGCTGCGCATCTGCTCGTGCGCGGATGCGTGCGTGAGGCTGTGTTCCTGTACTTCCTGGCGCTCGCGCGGCATCACGTTGACCACGTCGGCGAGTTCGCCCGCCGAATAACCGACCAGGCGATGGCGTGCCAGCTTGAGTTGTCCGATGCCCAGCACTTCCCAGCTTGCGCTCTCGGTGCCGCCGTGCAGGGAAGGCGATGGTGGCTGCGTGGCGACCGCGTCCGGCACGACCAGTCGCGCCTGCAGCGCGAGATGCCGCGCCGCTTCGGTGTCCAGTGCCGGTGTCGTGACGGCATCTTGCGTTACCAGCGTCAGGAACTGCCCCAGGCGCAGCGTCGCGCACATGCGCGCCGCGATCGCGGCATCGGCGGGTGTGCCCGCGAGCGCGATCGCGAACACGCTTTGCCACAGCGCGGACAGCGCTGCCTGCCACTCGCTGCCATGGAGGTATTCCTCCAGGCTCGTGCCCGGTGGCAATCCCAGTTCCAGTTCTGCCAGTTCGGTCAGTTCGAGCGGTTCGATCCTGCCGGTCAGGTCGAGAAATTGCCGGCAGACGCCGGGCATGCGCGCCACGGTCGGTCCGAGCGCGGATAGATCCTTCACGAAACCGCTGCCGGCATGGAAAGTTTGCGCGTCGGCGATCTTCGCCGCCGCACTGCCTGCCTGCAGCAACTGCTGGTACAGCGGCAACGACGACGGGTTCGCGCAATGCACGAAGCGCAAAGGAATCTCGTCGAGCTGGCGTGGTGTGAGCGGTTGCATCCACACGAACGGGAACAGATCGCCCGCGTCCATCGGTGCCAGGATCGAGATGTCGTCCTCGTCGCCGGGATCGGGGGCGGGCGACGGCCCCGGCGTCGGCGGATCGAACAACTGCCATTGGCCGATCGGTCCGTTGTAGTACTCGCTGTCGCTGATCGGCAGGTTGCAGTCAAGCAGGACCAGATCATCCCTGCGCTGCAGTTGCAGGGTGACGTCGACGAAGGTCTCGTTGGCCTGCGGCTGCGTCGAATGCGTCAGGACCAACACGGTGCGTGTGTGTCCGTCCAACGACAACGCGAACGGCATCAAGGCCGATCCACGCAGGTCGCGCACCTGTCCCTCGATCGCGCGGCCACGATCCAGGCAGCGCCACGCCACCTCGATCTCGAAGCCGGCGCGCGCCGTCTTTCGCCAGTGATGGTTGTAAGCCGGAATCGCGTCCGGCACGGGAGTCGATGGCTCGCGATGGCTGTGCATGACGGGATTTCCTTGGAGGCTTGCGGATGCGTCCCCGCCGATCCCTGGCGGGGACATCCAGGTACGACTGACTCAGCCTTCCAGGCTTTCGCCGCTGGCGCGCGAATACTCGGCCAACACGCGCTTGGCTTCGGGCTGGATCGCCTTGCGGAACGCGGGCTCGCTGTAGACGCGCTCTTTCAGTGGCGCGAGTCCGGGCAGCAACGGAAAGACCAGTGGCTTGCCGCCATCCTCGGGCTCCATGACCAGGACTTCGAGGTTGAGGGCGCGGCAACGCAGCAGCGAGAGCACGCCTGCGTCGCCACCGTTGCTCGGCGAATGCGCCTTGATGCGTTGCAAGGTCTGTCCGACGTGGCGAATCTGGTCGCCTTCGACCAGCCCCTCGATTTCGACATCGCCATCGTCTTGCGCGCCGCCTGTGTCCAGATCGACCGCGGCGCTGGCGATTCTGCCACTGCGCAGCAGGCAGCGCAGTCCGGTCGGCACGGCGTGCTGGAATCCGCCGCCTTCGGCCAGATGGTGCAGCGAGATCTCGCGAATCTCGTGCAGCATGCCGCTTTCGATGTCCGACAGTTCCGCGTCCTGCAGCTCCGAAGACAGCAGTCCCTGAGCGTGCGCACCTTGTACCAGCTCACGGACCAGATAATCGACGGCCGGGAGATTGTGCTTTTGTATGATTTTCATCGTGGTATCTCCGTTTCAGGCCTGAGTGGTGAAGGTTCGCCGCCAGGTGCCGCCACTGGGGAAGCTCGTCAACCGCACCAGCTTCTTGGTGGCGCCGCCCGGGTCCTGTACACGGATGTACTGGACGTTATCGATCGTGCTGTAGCCGGTGATTGCCACCGCATGGCCGCCGCCGCTGGTCCAGCCGATCGACACGCCGATCGGACGGCCGCCGACGATTTCCTCCTGGATCTTCTCGAAGCTCAGGCGGTGTTCGAGCGTTTCGTGCAGGTGTTGCACATGCTGCAATCCCAGCCTGGTCTTGTACGGTTTGTTGCAGGTCGAGCTGCCACCGTCCTTGCAGCATTCGTCCGGCTTGCCAGGCGGTGCGAATGCCCAGCCCGCCAATCTGCATTGGGTGAAATCGGGATTAGGTTCGGTGCCGGAGGGCCGGTAGAAGTCGGCGACCGATGAGCTCACCGCGGCCCAGCACCACTGGGTCTGCGCCTGCGCCTGCATGGGGAAGTCCAGCTTCTTGGTGACGGGCGCTTCGAATAGCGGAGCGTGCGCGATGGGTGCATAGATCGGCTTCCAGTCATCGGGCCATCCGTTATCCGGTGGCGTCGGGGTTTCGTTGGCAACGACCAGAAAGTTGAAGTCCACATTGAATTCGGCCGACGGGTCGCCGATCGTGCATGTATCGCCGGACAGGATGGGGATAGAACTCTTGCTGCCGGTGATCTGGCATGTGACGGTCCACGGTGCGTGCTTCGGCGATGTGGGGTACAACACGGTACTCCCGTACTCCACCGTGATCTTGGAATTCTTTCCCGCGGCATCATTGATCATGTAGGTCAGCAGGCCGATGCTCGGCGGCACCCCGTCGTTGCACAGGGTGAATTGGGTTGTGCTCATGGGAGTTTTCCTTGCAGAAGAGAAGGGGCGTCATCGCGCGGCCGGCCCCCCGCCTGCGCGGGGGGCGGAAGCTGGCCGCATGGCGATGCCTGTTCGCTGTCGACGGAAATGCCGTCAACCGACATCGAGCGTGAAGTAACCGAACTCCAGCGTGCTGGTGTCGGTGTTGGCTGCGATCACCGCGTTCGGATTGGTGGTGGTGGTGGTATCGGTGGTGACGCCGTTGATCACCGCGTAGATGTAGAACGTGTCGCCGATGGTCAGCGTCTGGATCTCGAAGGCGTTGTTGACCACTACCGTCTGCAGCGGCGCGCCGTTCTTGCTGATGGTGAAGGTGACCGAACTCAGGCAGGTTTTCTGGAACTGCAGCTGATTGGGATTGCTGCTGGGCAGTTCGACCAGGTTGAACTCGTAGGTGCCTTGTGCCTGCACCTGCACCACTTGCGCCAGGAAGCTGGTCGGGCCGTTCACATCCAGCGGCGCAGAGATGTAGGTATTGCCGTTGATCACTGCCGTGGCCGTCACCTGATAGGTGTCGTTGGTCGGGATCTGCATCTGCGCACCCGGTCCGATGCCGGGAATGCGCGCGATCACCTGTTCGCCGTTCAGGACCACGTACTGGGCGATATAGGACGTGTTGTTGCAAAGAGTCAGGTTGCTCATTGGAGAATCCTCTGGAGTGCGATTGGAAGAGTTCATGGATGCCGGGATCACATGCGTTCCTGATTCCTGGTCGTGGCTGCAATCAGGAACGCATTACCGACGTCTGCGACTCTAGGAAGCGCGTCCGGGGGCGATAAGTATCGTTACGGCAACGCACGCGAAGCGGCCGCGTAACAGCGGCCGGGCGTGTACAGATGGCGTTGATCACCGGCGGAAGAAGTCGCGGTGGATCGAGGGCGTTACCGACGTAACGGCGTTAACGCATGCGACAAGTTCGTCGTGCGGATGCTGTCAACGACATTTTGAGAGCGAGGTCTCCGATGTCGGCTCGGTTTGCGACGAGTATCGTTTTAGCGCGATACGGGGGTTCGCGGAACCCGTCACATGTTTGATCGCATGTGCCAACGGATCTGGAAAATCGAGGCGCGGCGCGGATGCGGCGAATATTCTTCGCGACGATCGCGAATGCGTGGCGCTGTGGCCTCAGTGCCCAGCCGCCGCGATGCCGCCGGAAGACACCTTGCGCAGCCAGTCTTCGATCGCATCGCGATCGCGGGCGCGCAGCAGCGCGCGCGCATTGCCGCGCAAAGCGGCCAGATCGTTGGCGCGGATCGCGCGCCGTACTTCCAGCAACGTGCCGGGGTGCAGGCTGAATTCTTCCAGGCCAAGCGCTAGCAGGAGCGGCGTGAACAGCGGATCGCCGGCCATCTCGCCGCAGACCGCAACGGGCTTGCCGCGGCGCTTGGCGGTGCGGATCACCTCGAACAGTAGGCGCAGCACAGCAGGGTGCAGCGGCGTATGCAGGTCGCCGAGCGCTTCGTTGCCGCGATCGGTTGCGAGCAGGTACTGCACCAGATCATTGGTGCCGACCGAGATGAAATCCACGGTGCCGATGATCGAAGGCAGGGCGATCGCCGCGGCCGGAACCTCGATCATGGCGCCGAGCGGGATGTTCTCGCCGATCTCGTGGCCTTCGCTGCGCAGATCGGCGGTCACGCGCTTGATCAGCCGCTTCACCGCCAGCATTTCCTCGCGGTTGGTGATCATCGGCACCAGGATGCGCACCGGACCATAGCCGGAGGCGCGCAGGATGGCGCGCAGTTGCGTCTCGAACACGTCCTGGCGGGCAAGCGACAGGCGCACGCCACGCAAGCCGAGTGCGGGATTCGGTTCGTTGGTGAGTGCGAGGCCGGTGCGGTCGGCCTTGTCCGCGCCGACGTCGAGGGTGCGGATGGTGACGGCGCGTCCGGTCATGCCGATCGCGACGTCGCGGTAGGCGCGGAACTGTTCTTCCTCGTCGGGCAACTCGCTGCGTTGCAGGAACAGGAACTCGGTGCGGTACAGACCGACGCCGGCGGCGCCGAGCGCATGCGCCTCGGCGACGTCCTCGCGTGATTCGGCGTTGGCGAAGAGCTTGATATCGACGCCGTCGAGCGTGCGCGAGGGTTCGCGCCGCAGGCGGTACAGCTGCTTGCGTTCGCGTTTCTCCTCGCGCAGGCGATTGCGGTAGGCGCGCAGGTCGTCGGCGTTGGGCTCGACCACCAGCAGGCCGCTGGCGCCGTCGACCACCAGCACGTCGCCGTCGTTGATCGCATGCAACGCCTGCGCGGCGCCGACCACCAGCGGGAGATGCATGCTGCGCGCCAGGATCGCGCTGTGCGAGAGCGTGCTGCCGGCCGCGGTGACGATCGCCATCACGCCCTGGGCCTGCAGCTGGACCAGTTCCGACGGTGCGACATTGTCGGCGACTAGAATTTCGCCGGCCACGCCCTGCAGATCGGCATCGCGCCGGTGCAGGGCGGCATGCAGGCGGCCGATGACGTGATCGATGTCATCGATACGGCTGCGCAGATAGGGATCGTCCATCGCCTCGAACACGCCGGCGAGGCGGTCGCGCTGCAGGCGCAGGGCATAGTCGGCGCTGAAGCGGGCCTGGCGGATCAGTTGGTCCAGGCCTTGCAGCAGCTCGGGATCGTCGAGCAGCAGCGCGTGCATGTCGATGAACTCGCCGATCTCCTGCGCGAGCGCACCGTGCAGCCGTTGACGCATGGCCTGCATCTCCGCCTGCACCAGGGCGATCGCCTCGTGCATGCGTTCGATTTCGGCATCGACGGCCTCGGCGGGAATCCGTTCCTCGGCAACCTCCAGCGCGTGCGGATGACGCACCCGTGCCCGGCCCAGGGCATTGCCTCGTGACGCGCCATGGCCGGAGAGGAGTTGCCGCATCAGGCCTCCTCGTCGAATCTTCGCTCGAACAAGGCCACCACCGCATCGATCGCGGCGGTCTCGTCCTCGCCATCCACGCGCAGCACGACTGGCGTGCCGTAGCCGGCGGCGAGCAGCATCACGCCCATGATGCTCTTGGCGTTGACCTCACGGCCCTTGGCGATGAGCGTGGCGCTGCAGCGATGGCCGGACAGCACTTGCACGAGCTTGGCGGTGGCGCGCGCATGCAGGCCGAGTTTGTTGGACACGATCAGTTCGCGTTCGATCATCTCAGAACCTGTCTCTCATGCGTCATTGGATTGCGTGTCATTAGTGTTACGCATCGTTATGAACCACGCCGTTGCGGGCGCCGGCGGCGGCGACCGCGGGCAATTCGTCGAGCGGAAGTTCGGGGTAGTTGAGCACGCGCAGCAGCATCGGCAGGTTCAGCGCCGAGACGCGCCGCACCGGCGTGCCCAGGCGCGCCAGCTTCGCCGCCAGGTTGCTGGGCGTGGCGCCGTAGAGGTCGGTCAGCACCAGCACGCCATCGCCGCCGTCGGCGCGGCGCAGGGCGGCGCTGGCCTGCGGGAGCAGGGCATCGGGGTCGCCTTCGAACGGCACCTCGAACACCTCGACCTTCAGCGGCAGATTGCGCAGCAACGCCGTCGTCACCGCGAGCAATGCGGTGCCGATGCCCTGGTGGGTGACGAGGAGGATGCCGACGGCCATGCCGTCAACTTAACAGAGGTTGGTGACGGCGGGTAAGGGCTGGGAGCGGCGGCTTATTCACTCCAGTTCGCGGTGATAGGTGGACACATCCGGCCACCCCATCTCACGCGCATGCTCGGCCAGCTTCTCGGCGAGATAGACCGAGCGATGGCGCCCGCCGGTACAACCGAAGGCGACGGTGACGTAGCTGCGCGTGCTGGAATGCATGCGCGGCAGCCAGGTGTCGAGCAGGCCGGTGATCTGCTGGAGGTACTCGTTCACTTCCGGCTGCGCTTCCAGATATTCGCGCACGCCAGTGTCGCGGCCGGAGAGTGGGCGCAGCCGTGCGTCCCAGTGCGGATTGGGCAGCATGCGCGCGTCGAACAGGAAGTCCGCGTCCGCCGGGATGCCACGCCGGTAGGCGAAGGATTCGAACAGCAGCGACAACGGCAGTTCGCGTTCGAGGTCGAGCTCGTAGCGCATGCGCCGGCGCAGCTGGTGCACGTTGAGGTCGCTGGTGTCGATGATGACGTCGGCCAGCGCGCGCAACGGTTTCAGGATCTGCCGCTCCAGCGCGATGGCGTCGCCGAGTGCGAGGCCGCGCTGGCTGAGCGGGTGGCGGCGGCGCGTGTCGGCGTAGCGCTTGAGCAGGACTTCGTCGCGGGTGTCGAAGAACACCAGTTTCGGATCGAGTCCCAGCGCGCCCACCGCTGACAGCCATTCCGGGATGTTGGTGAGGTTGCTCTGGCGGTTGCGCACGTCGATGCCCACCGCCAGGCGCTGCGGCGCGCCGTGCTCGCGAGCGACGCTGTCGATGAAATTGGGCAGCAGTTCCGGCGGCAGGTTGTCGACGCAGTAGAAATCGAGGTCTTCGAAGGTGTGCAACGCCACCGACTTGCCGCTGCCGGACATGCCGCTGACGACGAGGAGCAGGGGAGGGCCGGTGTCGTTCATCGGCCCTATGGTTTCAAAGATTCGTGGCGGCTTCCAGCACGGAAGGCCGGTAAGGGCAATCCGGCGGCGTTGTTTGGGCTCGTCATTCCCGCGAAAGCGGGAATCCAGCGACTTTAGGCTTTTGCTTGATCTGATCCGAAAGGCACTGGATTCCCGCTTTCGCGGGAATGACGAGCAAGAGCGGGGGCTTTTCCGGTTTCCGGTCCCTCACGACCCGTCCCGGTCCCCGCGCTCCAGGAAGTGCGAATGCCGCGCCATGAACGCCGCGGCCGGGTCGACGCCCTTGGCGCGCAGGATGTGGGTACGCGTGGCGGCCTCGGTCAGCACGGCGAGGTTGCGGCCGGGCATCACCGGCAGGGTAATCATGGGCACGTCCAGATCGAGCACCTGGCGCACGCCGAGGTCGCCGGTCAGGCGGTGCATGCCGTCGCTCTCGGCGCCGGGCTCGGTGTTGGGGCGGCTCAGATGCACGATCAGGCGCAGGTACTTGTTCCGCTTCACCGCGGTGTCGCCGAACATCTGGCGGATGTTGAGCACGCCCAGGCCGCGCAGTTCCAGCAGGTCCTGCAGCAGTTCGGGACAGGTGCCGTCGAGCACGTCGGGCGCGATCTGGGTGAATTCCGGCGCGTCGTCGGCGACCAGGCGATGGCCGCGCGTGATCAGTTCAAGCGCGAGTTCGCTCTTGCCCGAGCCCGACTCGCCGGTGATCAGCACGCCGATCGAATAGATTTCCATGAACACGCCGTGCAGCGTCACGCGCGGCGCCAGCGTGCGCGCGAGGTAGTACTGGACGTGGTTGAGCAGTTCGTGGCCGCGCTTGGGCGAGGTCCACAGCGGCGTGTCGGATTCTTCCGCGGCGCGGCGCAGGTCCTCGGGACAGATCTGGTCCTTGCTGATCACCATCGCCAGCGGCCGGTACTGAATGATCTTCTCGATCGTCGCCCAGCGGATGCGCGATTCCAGGCTGTCGAGCCAGGCCAGTTCCTCGGTGCCGAGGATCTGCACTTTGTTCGGATAGATGATGTTGAGATAGCCGGCCAGCGACGGTCGCCTTGCCACGGTTTCCACCGCTTCGAGCACGCGCGATTCGCCGCGCTGTCCAGCGAGCTGGCGCAGGCCGAGGCGATCACGCAACTGGTCGAACAGATCTTGCGCGGTGATGCTGGCGTTCATCGAGCAGTCTTGGCCGTCGTCGTGGAGCTGTCGGATTCCCCGAGCAACACCTCGCACAAGGCGGGGCGGTCGCGCGCGCTGCGCAAGGCCTCGCGGAATTGCGCATCGGAGAAATGATCGGCGAGTTCGGACAAGGCCTGCAAGTGCAGTTCCGGTGCGTCCTCGGGCACGCTCAATGCGAAGACGAGATCAACGGGCTTGTCGCCGTTGCCGAAATCGACCGCGTGCCCGAGACGGAGGAATGCGCCGCGTGGCTGCACGAAGGCCGCGCCGCGCGCATGCGGGATGGCGACGCCGCAGCCGATGGCGGTGCAGCACTCGCGCTCGCGTTCGCGCAACGCTTCGGCGATGCCGGAAGCTTGCGCGGAGGATGCGGCGGAGAGCAGGCGGGCGGCGGCGTCGAGCACGTCGTCGCGATCGATGGGATCGGCGAGCAGGGCGATGCGCTCGGGGGCGAGCAGGGTGGCGAGCGACATCGTTGGGTGTTTATCTTTTGAGGTTTGATGCGTCTTGGCTGCCATCCGTGGCGCGAGATTGCTGGCTTCGGATCGTCCGGCCCGACCATGCCTGGTCGGGCGTTCGGGACCGCAGTCGATGCCGATAGGGCATCGACCAAGCGCGGTCCCTCACCCAAAACTCCCGTTGCGGGATGCGTTTTCGCCGCGATGATGATCGACGACCTTGCTCTTGTGCTTCATCAACAGGCGATCGAGCTTGTCGGCGAGCAGATCGATCGCGGCGTACATGTCGACTGCATTGGCATCGGCATGCAATGTCTTGCCGGCGAGATTGACGGTGGCTTCGGCGCAGTGATTCGGTTTGTCCAGACTGAGCTGGGTACGGACATCGAAGGGCTGGTCGAAATGGCGCGAGAGTCGTTGCAGTTTGTTTTCAACGTAATCGCGCAGCGCGGGAGTGACTTCGATTTGCTGACCATGGGTCTCGATACGCATCCGCTTCTCCTTTCGACTTAAGACGGCTGACAGCATCGCGCCAACTTTGGCGTCGATGGCTAAAAGCAGGTTAACGCAGCCCGGAGGTGACGGGAAGAGACGTTTATGACAGTGTCTACCAAGGTCGACGGACAGGTTTCCGTCATGTTTCGGAGCGCCGCGGCGGTTTGCGCGGCTCCGCCGGCTGCCTGCGCGGTTTGCCGCCTCAGTCCACGCGCACCCGATCGTGCGAGGAGGGGATATTGAGCGCCTCCCGGTATTTGGCGACCGTTCGCCGCGCCACCGGCACGCCGGAGGCCTTCAGCATGTCGGCCAGGCGCGCGTCGGAGAGCGGTTTGCCGGGGTTCTCGGCCCCGATCAGGCGTTTGATCATGTCCTGAATGGCGGTGCTGGAGGCCTCGCCGCCGCCGCCGGTATCGATGCCCGAGGCGAAGAAGGCGCGCAGCGGCAGGGTGCCGCGCGGCGTGCGCACGTATTTGCGCGCCACAGCGCGCGAAACGGTGGACTCGTGCAGGCCGATCTCGGCCGCCACCTCGCGCAGGGTCAGCGGGCGCAGCGCCTGGGCGCCGAATTCCAGGAATCCGGACTGTTGGCGCACCAGGCATTGCACGACCTTGAGCAGTGTTTCGCCGCGCTGGTGCAGGTTTTTCAGCAGCCAGCGCGCCTCCTGGAGGCGGCCGCGCAGGTAGCCGGCGTCGCTGGCGCCGGCGTGGCGGATCATCTGTTCGTAACCGTGGTGGATGGTCAGGCGCGGGCGGCGTTCGTCGGCCAGGCTGACCCGCCAGATGCCCTGGTGGCGGCTGATGACGCAATCCGGGGTGACATAGGTGTCGGTGGGCAGGGCGCCGACCTGGGCGCCCGGGCGCGGATCGAGGGTACGCAGCAGCTGTAGCGCGATCGCGGCGGCCTCGGCGTCGCATTTCAGCTCGGCGGCGACCCCGGCGATGCCGATCCTGGGCAGGCGATCGATCGGTCCGGCGATCAGCCGGCGGGCCAGGGCCTTGCCGGGGGTGTCGTCGGGGAGGACGTCCAGCTGCAGGGACAGGCATTCGCCCAGGTCGCGCGCGCCGACGCCCGAGGGGTCGAAGCGCTGGATCTGACGCAGCACGGCGACGATCTCGTCCTCGCTGCACACCAGGTCCGGCTGCAGCGCTTCTGCGATGGCGGACAGCGGCTCGCGCAGATAGCCGTCGTCGTCGATGGCGTCGATCAGGGCGAGCCCGATGGCGATGTCGCGCGAGGACAATTGGGTGAGGCGCAGCTGCCAGGTGAGGTGATCGCGCAGATCGTCGGTCTGCACGACCCGCTCGGCGGCGTTGTCGTCCTCATGGCCGGGCCGGCCGCCTTCATGCGGCTCTTGCCAGGAATGCTCCTGCCAGCTGTGCTCTTGCCAGCTGTCCTCGTGCGCGCCTTCCCAGCGGTGCGCGTCGGCGTCGGGTTCATCGTTGCCCGCGGCCTGGGACGTCGGCTTGTCGGACGAGGCGGCGACGCGCAGCGGCTCGGCCTCTTCCCAGTCGAGCAGCGGATTGCTCTCGATCGCGGCGTTGATTTCCGCTTCCAGTTCCAGCGCCGAGAGTTGCAAAAGGTGTAGCGCCTGGCGCAACTGGGGCGTCAGGACGAGCTGTTGGCTGAGGGATGTCTGGAGGCGCGGCTTCATCGGGGGATCCACGTTATGTTGCCCGTGGTCTCCCGAAATCCGCTACCTCGCGTCGTCGTCCCTGGCGCGAAATGACGGGCTCTGGAAGCCCACGGCCTAGCCATCCGTGACCAGGCGTTCGGAGAGCGTGACAGATGTCGATGACATCCGTCGAACGCGCCCCGTCATCTACAAGCGGAAGGATTCCCCCAGGTAGACCCGGCGCACATCGGGATTGGCCAGCAGCGCGTCCGGAGCCCCCTGCGCGAGCACGCCGCCTTCGCTGAGGATATACGCGCGATCGCAAATGCCCAAGGTCTCGCGCACGTTGTGGTCGGTGATCAGCACGCCGATGCCGCGATGCTTGAGGTGTTCGACGATGCGCTGGATCTCGCCGACCGAGATGGGATCGACGCCGGCGAAAGGCTCATCGAGCAGCATCAGGCGCGGATTGGCGGCCAGCGCGCGCGCGATTTCCACACGGCGGCGCTCGCCACCGGAGAGGCTGGCGCCGATCTGGTCCGCGACGTGGCCGATCTGCAACTCGTCGAGAAGCTTTTCCAGCTCGCGCTGGCGGTTGCGGGCATCCAGATCCTCGCGCAGTTCCAGCACCAGGCGGATGTTGTCGGCCACCGTGAGCTTGCGGAACACCGACGGCTCCTGCGGCAGATAGCCGACGCCGAGGCGGGCGCGGGTGTACATCGGCTCGGCGGTGATGTCGCGGCCGTCGAGCACGATCTCGCCGTCATCGGCCGGCACCAGGCCGACGATCATGTAGAAGCAGGTGGTCTTGCCGGCGCCGTTGGGGCCGAGCAGACCGACCACTTCGCCGGCATCGAGCGTCAGGCCGAAATCGCGGACGACCTCGCGCGAGCGGTAGCGTTTGCGCAGTCCTTTCGCGACCAGCATTACTTGCTGTCCTGCTTCGGCGGCGTCTGGCTTGGCGTCTTCTTCTCGGCGGGCTGCTGGGATTTCTTCTTCGGTTCGAAGGTCATCTGCACCGGTCCGCCGCCGGCGTCGCCGCCGCTCTGCACCTGTCCGGTCTTGGTGTTGTAGACGATGCGGCCGCCGGCCATCGAGCCGCGGCCGGGCTGATCGACGTGGGCGTTGCCGGTGAACACCACCGTGTCGTTGGGCAGGTCGTAGTCGACCTGATCGGCGGTGGCATTCATCCAGCTGCCGTCGTCGTTCTGCTGTTTCAGCTTCACCGGCGAGCCGTTGAGCTTCACGGTCTTGATGTCACCGTCGGCGCGGCGCAAGTCGGCCTTCGCCGACTGGATGTCCAGCGTGCCCTGCACGATGTGGACGTTGCCGATCAGGAGGCAGGGACCGTCGGTGGTCGAGCAGTCGCTGCTGTCGGCCGTCACGTTCATTCGCTGATCGCGATCGGAAGTCTTCGACCAGGCAGGGCCGGCCAGCAAGAAGGCGGCCACGATCAAGGGCAGGAGGCTAACGGCGCTTCGGGTCATTGGTCATCTGTACCTTGGAAAGAAGGCGGATGCGCTTATCCGCCAGATCGGCCTGCATCCCCACACCCTGCATTGTAGAGCCCGGGGACGTGACCGTGACCAGAACCTCGGAGGTCGCCTCGTTCTTGTCCGGGAAAACGTTCAGTTGCTCGGTTTTCAGCGTCGAGGGCTTCTGCGCGCCAGGCGGGCTGTTGGCTACGACATTACCGCGCATGCGCACTTCGCTGTTGTCGGCGGCCACCCAGGCGGTTTTCGAACGCACTTCCCAGCGCTGGCCTTCCTTGTCGGGCAGGAAGAACAGCGGCGTTTCGATCGACATCGTCCTGTCGTCGGGGTTCTGCGCCAGTTGCGGCGCGCGCAAGGTGAGGGATTCCTTGCCCTGCTTGTTGAGGGCGATGACCTCGAAATCGTGCAGCAAGTAGCTCGGGCGTGTGCTGGCGGTCACAGTCGTGACCTGTTCGGAGCGCTGCTGCCACACCGACCAGCCGGTGATGATGGCAGCCGCCAGGAGCATGAGCGTCAGGACGCCGCGCCAGGTCATGCGACCTCCGTCGCGTCATGGCCCTGCGCGAGGAGCAGCAGGTCGCACAGCTCACGCGCGGCGCCCTCGCCCCCGCGCGCGCTCGTGCGCCAGTGCGCATGTGCGAGCACGGAAGCGTGCGCGTTGGCTGGCGCCACCGCCAGGCCGGCGGTCTGCATCGGGACGCGGTCGGGCAGATCGTCGCCCATGAAGCAGACTTGTTCGGCACTGAGGCCCAGGCGTGCGCGGATTTCGTCGACGCGGACCTGTTTGTCCTTGACACCGATATGCGCTTCGACACCGAGCTCGGCGGCGCGCTTTTCCGCGACGACGCTGTTGCGCGCCGTCACGAATGCCACCGTGATGCCCGTCTTGCGCAGCAATACCAATCCCTGGCCGTCCAGGACGTGGAAGGCCTTCAGTTCGCGGCCTTCGCTGTCGAAATACAGGCGCCCGTCGGTCAGGGTGCCGTCGACGTCGAAGCACGCCAGGCGAATCTTCGCGGCGCGTGCGAGCAGGTCGGCGGGATAGGTGGGCGAATTGGGCACGAAGGTGTCTATGGGTCCGTTCAAGGGCATGTCGAGTCGGTTCTTACACCACGCGCGCGCGCAACAGGTCGTGAATGTTGAGCGCGCCGACGACGCGCTGCGTCTCGTCGAGCACGATCAGCATGGTGATCTTGCGGGTTTCCATCAGTCGCGCGGCTTCGCTGGCGAGCGCGTCGGCATCGATGGTGACCGGCGCGCGCGTCATCACATCGGCGATGCGCGCGCCGTGCACGTCGATGGTCGGATCGGCCAGCGTGCGGCGCAGATCGCCGTCGGTGTACAGGCCGAGCAGGCGATCGTCGCCGTCGACGATCGCGGTCATGCCCAGGCGTTTGCGGCTCATCTCCATCAGCGCCTCGGCCAGCGTGGCGTCGCCGGGCACGCGCGGCACTTCCTCGCCGGTGTGCATCACATCGCGGATGTGCAGCAGCAGGCGCCGGCCGAGCGCGCCGGCCGGATGCGAGCGCGCGAAATCATCGGCGGTGAAGGCGCGTGCATCGAGCAGCGCCACCGCCAGCGCATCGCCCAGCGCCATCGAGGCGGTGGTGCTGGTGGTGGGCGCGAGATCGAGCGGGCAGGCTTCGGCCGGCACGCTGACGTCCAGATGCACGTCGGCCTCGCGCGCCAGCGACGACTGCGGGCGGCCGGTCATCGCGATCAGCAGATTGCCCTGGCGCTTGAGCACCGGCAGCAGCGTCAGGATCTCGTCGGACTCGCCCGAGTACGACAGTGCCAGCACCACGTCGGCGTCGGTGATCATGCCGAGATCGCCGTGGCCGGCTTCGCCCGGATGCACGTAGAAGGACGGCGTGCCGGTGGAGGCGAGGGTGGCGGCGATCTTGCGCGCCACGTGTCCCGACTTGCCCATGCCCAGGCACACCACGCGGCCGGTGCAGGCCAGCATCAGGCGGCAGGCGCGCGAGAACTCGCCATCGATGCGCGCACCGACGGCGGCGAGACCTTGCTGTTCGATCTCGAAAACACGGCGGCCGCTGGCGGCGAGCGCTGCGTCGTCGATGGGCTGTGTTCCGTTGGCGGGCATACCAGACCGGGGCCGTTTCCGTTAATCTAATCCATTCATTTTATGCGGTTATTCCCGCAAAAGCCCGGAAACTCCCAAAAACCGCGCACTTACCGTAGTGCCGCGATTCAAGAACCGTCCGGAAGCACCGGTACGGCAGGCAGGACTAGCAGAGATTTGGACGCCAATACCATCCGCAATCTGATCGAACAGGGCTTGCCGGGCGCGCGCGCCGCCGTGCAGGGCGACGACGGTGTGCATTTCGAGGCGACGGTGGTCTCCGAGGCGTTCCGGGGCAAGCTGCCGCTGGCACGGCATCGCATGGTCTACGCCACGCTGGGCGAATTGATGGGCGGCGCGATCCACGCGCTCGCCTTGCGCACGCTGACACCTGAAGAAGAGCGCGTCTAAATGCAAAAGATCGTAGTGACCGGCGGGCGTCCGCTCGCGGGCGAAGTCGCCATTTCCGGCGCCAAGAACGCCGTGCTGCCGATCCTGTGCGCGGCACTATTGGCGGATGAGACGGTGGCGATCGGCAACGTGCCGCGGCTGCACGACGTCAAGACCACGCTGCGCGTGCTCACCGAACTGGGCGCCGGTGTCGAGATCGCCGACGACTACTCGCTGCGCATCGATCCGCGCACCGTGCACAGCCACGTCGCGCCGTACGAGCTGGTCAAGACCATGCGCGCCTCGGTACTGGTGCTGGGGCCGCTGCTGGCGAAATACGGCGCCGCCGAAGTCTCGCTGCCGGGCGGCTGCGCGATCGGATCGCGTCCGGTCGACCTGCACATTCGCGCGCTGGAAGCATTGGGCGCCGAGATCACCCTGGAACACGGCTTCATCAAGGCGCAGGCGAAGCGCCTGAAGGGCGGGCGCATCAATTTCGAGATGGTCAGCGTCGGCGCCACCGAGAACGCGCTGATGGCGGCCACGCTCGCCGAAGGCACCACCGTCATCGAGAACGCCGCGCGCGAGCCTGAAATCGTCGATCTCGCCGCATGCCTGGTCGAACTGGGCGCGCAGATCGAAGGTGCGGGCACGAGCCGCATCGAAGTGCAGGGCGTGCAGCGCCTGCACGGCGGCACCCATCGCGTCGTCGCTGATCGCATCGAGACCGGCACTTTCCTCGTCGCTGCGGCCATGACCGGCGGCCATGTCACCGCCACGCATGCCAATCCCGGCACGCTGGAAGCGGTGCTCGAGAAACTGGCGGAGGCCGGCGCCGATGTGAGCGTGCAGGGCGACCGCATCACC
Organism: Luteimonas panaciterrae; assembly: GCF_020511115.1. Lineage (GTDB taxonomy): Bacteria > Pseudomonadota > Gammaproteobacteria > Xanthomonadales > Xanthomonadaceae > Luteimonas > Luteimonas panaciterrae. The sequence goes on along the minus strand of NZ_JAJAVH010000007.1, from coordinate 220,338 downwards.
GTCGACATGCGTGGGCGCAGGCCGAAGGCGGTCGACATCGTCACGCAGCCGCATCCCGGTTTCCCGACCGACATGCAGGCGCAGTTCATGGCCATGAACTGTGTAGCGACAGGCACCAGCATCACCGACGAGACGATCTTCGAAAACCGCTTCATGCACGTCAACGAACTGCTGCGGCTCGGCGCCGACATCCACATCGAGGGCCATCGCGCCACCGTGCACGGCGTGGCGCAGTTGAGCGGCGCACCGGTGATGGCGACCGATCTGCGCGCCTCGGCCTCGCTGATCCTCGCCGGCCTCGTCGCCGACGGCGATACCATCATCGACCGCATCTACCATCTCGACCGCGGCTACGAGCGCATCGAGGACAAGCTGTCCGCGCTCGGCGCGCAGATTCGCAGGATCGACTGAGTGTTCCACAGCATCGACTGAGGACAACGATATGCCGACAGACCCACGCACACGTTTGAGCAGGCGCCGCCGGTTATGGTGGATCGTCTGCGTCGTCCTGGTCGCCTACGCAGGCTGGGCCTGGTATGTCGGCGTCGCCTTCACGGCGGGCGTGCAGCCGAAGGAAATGGATTGGAACGGCGACGGCAACGTCTCCAATCTGGAGATGCTGCAGTCCGCGTACGCCGTGGGTGTGCGCACCACACAGCAGGGTGCGCGCACCTGTCGCACGTTCTACTGGATCGGCAAGGGCGAGAAAGATCCGTTCCGGGTGTCTTGCCGTACCGAAGTCGCCGGCAAGGACGGCAAGTAGGCGTCAATTTCGCGCGGGTGCTTGCCTGTGCCTACGTCGCGGATGCATGCGTCCGCGCGTAGGGCTGCCGATCCCAGTCCAGACGCGAACGATCCAGCCCGCTGACATCGAAGCTGGCGCGCTGCATGCCCTTGCCGCGAGCGGGAAAATCCACCGTCAGCAATTGCGCATCCCGCAACGCATACCAGAGTTCGCGCGGCTCGCGGATCGACAGAATCGGCGTCGATGACTCCGGGCGCGAAGCGTTGATGGTGCGCGACGGCCCGCTGTCGACGGCGATATCGACGCTGCAGCCGGTCGGGCAATCGAAGTCGCCGCTTTCCAGCGCCAGATGCACGTCGTAGCCCCAGATCGGATCGTCGCGGAACACCAGTCGCACGAAGTTCGCGCCGCTGCCGTCCAGGTACACCCGCATCATGCTGGTCAGCGTGGCGGTGACGCGCGTGCCGCCGTCGACCGCTGTGCTCTCGTAGGTCCAGGCGCCCATGTGCTTAGTTCCAGCCGGCGGGAAGCTTGCTGGTGTCGACGCCGGTGACGTCGAATTCGATCTTGCCGGTGCCGGACTTGGCCGGGAATTCGATCGAGAGCGTTTTCGCGCTCGCGATCGATTGCCAAAGCTTGTCTGGCTCACGCAGCGACAGACGCGGCTGCGGCGTTTCCGGTCGCGAGGCCTGGACCGTTTTCGCGGCGCCGCCGTCGACGCTGATCTGCGCCTTGCAGCCGGTCGGACAATCGATGCCGTCCCGCGCGAATTCGACATACGCGGTGCGGCCCCACACCGGATCGTCGGCGAAGACCAGTTGTGCGCCGCCGCCGTCGCTGCCGTGTCCGGACACACTGGCCGTGCGCTTCGCGCCGTCACTTCCTTCGTAACTCCAACCGCTCGAAGTGGTGGTCGATGCGGCGGCGCTGGCTGCATCCGCGGCGGGTGCCGTCGCGGCCGCGGCGTCGGCTGTGGTCGCGCTGTCCGCGGAAGGCGCTTCGGCGGTTGGCGTTTGCGCGGAAGAGGGCGACGACGCATCAGCGGTTGCGGCCGGTGCCTCGGCGTTGTTCTTGCACGCGGCGCAGGCGAGCATGGCGGCGGCCAGCAAGGACAGCGATTGGATTTTCATCCAAGGTCTCCGTTGTCAGAAGATGATGTTATTGAAGGCTATACTGGAATTTCAAAAGTAACGGGGGCGTTATGGGCAGTCAGGTCGCGATCATTCTCGACAACCCGCCGCTGGACACGGATGCCTGGGCCGACGAGGTCTTTCGCGAGGCCGGATTCCATCCGGTCAGCAACGACGAAATCTCGAAAGCGATGGCGCAGGATCAGACGACCCTGGACGCGCTGTTGCAGAACGCCGGTCACACGCTCGGCCCCGTCGATGCATTGGCGGGTTATTACCGGCAGGCGTTGCAGAGACTGCACGGCGACAAGGCGCGTCTCGGCTTGTACGGCACCGCATGGCTCAGCTATCTCGAACATGTCGACGCCTGCGTGGTGGATTGGTCGGAAGTGGAGAAGCGCGCCACCGCGCCACGTGTGTCGGAAGGCGATGGCAACATGTTCCGTTCCGAGGCCAAGCGTTTCATCCACGAGCGTACCAACAAGTTTGTCGCGCCCGGGCGTCTGCTCGAACTCGAGCCCGGAACACCGCACGCGGAGCGCGTCGCGAAGACGCTGGAATTCCTGCGCGGCTTGAATCTCGGTTGAGGCATCTCGAAAACGCGAAGCCACGATTCCGCGCACGACTCTGCATTCGTCTCCAATCCTCTCCCTTCATGCGGGAGAGGATTGGGATTGGCGTGAGGTTCAACTCATGCCAGTGAATTGCTGACCGAAGTCCTGGATGTCGTTGACGAACTCGACCGTGGCGTTGACGCCCTTGGCCACGCCCAGCAATGTCTTCAACGGCGTCAGCACCGCCTGCGCGGGCGGGAAGAAACTGGCGGCGTTGATCGCGAGATCCGCGGCGTTCAATGCGATGGTCAGGCCGCTCTCGCCGTTGGAGATGCTGCTGATCAGGTCCGAGCCGGCATCGACCACACCGATCACCGGGCCCACCACAGGAATCGACTTCAGGCCGGTGCTGGCGACGGCTTCGCCCGCCTTCTCCTTGAGGAATGCCTTGACCTTGTCCGGCATCGCATCGACGAACTGCGTGACCAGGCGGCCGATCAGTTCGATCGAATCCTTGCCGAAGGGCAGGTCGTAAGGACCGAAATCCTTGCTCAGCGGGCCGATGCCGACGCTGAACGGACCGACCTGCGCCGGCTCGCCGTAGGTGATCAACTTGCCGATGGCATCGCCGAGCGAACCGATCGCGCCACCGATGTCGCCGTCGGCGACCTTGGTCACGGCATCGAAGAAGCTCGACAGCGCGCCGGACTTGACGATGCCTTCGTTGAGTTTGGCGTCGGAGAAGAACTCACCGACAGAACCGGGCAGCTTGCTCAGCGCATTGAGGAAGGTGACGGCAAGATCGGGCGTCTTCTCGGCGATGATCTTGCCGGCGTTGCCGAGCGCTTTGATGAACTCGACCGGATCGCCGCCGGCGAACGCCTTGACCGCATCGCCGATCGCCTGCGCCACTTCCGGCGTGGAAGCCGCTTCGAGCACGCCGGAGAGCAACTGCTTCATTTCCGGCTTGAGCTTGAACTTGTCGACGACGGTGTCGATCAAGTGTTGCTTCATGCCGTCCGGCAGTTCCTTGGCGAACGTGGCGAAGGCCTTGATGGTCTCGCCGACGTTGCCGGTCTGGATGGCATCCGCCATCTCGAGGATGTTCGCGACCGACGGTCCGAGCTGCTTGAGATCGTCGACGGTCTTGATGCCGAGCGGTTCCAGCCGCGCCATGAACGCCTTGTCTTTCGACAACACGTCGGCCAGCGCGCCCATCACCTGCTCGTTGTCGCCGATGCCCTTCAGGCCGCTGGCGATGTCGCCGTCGAGCATCTGCTTCAGCGATTCGTGCAGCGACTTGTCGCTGACCAATGTCTTGATCAGGTTCTCGTCGGTGAGGATCGCGCGCAGCAGCTGCGTTTCGGGCTTGTCCGGGATCTTCGCGCCGAGCGCGTTGATCGCCTTGGTGACCAGGCCCGGCGCGGCGTCGACGGCCTGGCCGATCGCCTGCAGCGCGCCTTGCCAGTCGGGACCGTCGGGATTGCCGAGTGCTTTCACCGCATCGACGAAATGCGGCAGTGCGGCGCCGGCTTCTAGCAGGTCTTCCTTGGTGATCTTCAGTTCGCCGAACTTGTCCTTGATCGGCTGCGGCAACTGATCGTAGATCTTGCCGGCGACCTTGCCGAGCAGATCGGGCGCGGCATTCTGCACTTCGCCGAGCGCGTCGAGTGCGCCCGACCAGTCCGGTGGACTCTTGGACAAGGCGACGCCGGCATCGAGCAGATGCGGTGACGCGGCGCCGGCCTGCTTGAGGTCTTCCGCGGTGAGGCCGGCCTTGCCGAGTGCTTCGACGACCTTCGGGTCTTTGCTGACCACATCGAGCACGGCATCGCGCATGCCGTCGTTGTGCAGCAGTTCGCTGGCGCCTTCGAGCGTCTTGCCGTCGAGCAGTTTGTCGATGGCATCGTGCAGCGCGGTGTCGCTGGCGAGGCCGGAGGCGACCTTGTCGTCGGCCAGCAGTTTCTTCACCAGATCGAACTTGCCGTCCGGGATCTGCTGTCCGAGTTTCTGGATCGCTTCCTTGCCCACGGTCGGCGCGGCTTCGCCGGCATTGAGCACTTCGCTGATCGCGGTCTTCCAGTCGCCTTTGACCATGGCCTCGCCGGCCTTGACCAGCGAGGGCAGGGCCTTGGCGACTTCGCCGATGTTCTCCATCCCATAGCCCAAGTCCTTGAGCTTCTGCTGGGTGGCTTCGGGCAGTTTTTCGTAGATCGCCTTGGCGATCTTCGGCAACAGCGTGGGCGCGGCGTCGCCGACCTTCTGGAATTCGTTGAGCGCTTCGGTGATCTTGCCTTCGGAAGCGTACTTGACGGCGTTGAACAGCGGCCCGGCGGCGTCGGCGGCTTCCTTCAGATCGGTCGCGGTAATGCCGTACTTCTCGAGCAGCGGCTTCACAGAAGGATCGGTGACCGCGGCATCGATTACCGCATCGCGCAGCGGCTTGTTGCCGCCCACCGCGCTGAGTGCGGCGGCCGCGTCGCCATTGAGCATGGCCTTGATTGCTTCCGGGCTGGCTTTGGCCAGTTCCTTGGCGACGTTCTCGTCGGTGAGGATGGTCTTCGCCAATCCTTCGGGCAGTTTGTCGGCCAGCCCCTGGATGCCCTTGGCGACCACGTCGGGTGCCTTGCCGGCCGCATCGGCCAGCGCGAGGCCGACGTTCTTCCAGTCTTCCGGCGTCTGCGCCTTGGCGGCGAGATCGACCGCCTTCATCACGTCGGGCAAGCCATCGCCGGCCTGCTTGAGATCGTCGGCGGTGAGGCCGAGTTTCTCCACCTTCTTGCTGAAGTCGGAGTTCTTGTCCTTCAGCGCCGCGTCGATCACGGCATCGCGCAAGCCCTTGTCCTGCGCCATGTGCTGCAGGGCGCCGCTCGGATCGCCGTTGACCAGTGCCTTGAGTGCTTCGGGGCTCGCCTCTGCGAGCTTCTTGGCGACGGCGTCGTCGCCGACGATCGACTTGGCCGGTTCCGGCAGCTTGTCGGCGAAATGCTGGATCGCCTTGGCGGCGACGTCGGGTGCGTGAGTGGACGCGTCGATCAGCGAGAGCGCGGCGTCCTTCCACTCGCCCTTGGCGGCGTGTTCGATCGCCTTCATCGCGTCGGGGATGCCGTCGCCGATGCTCTTCAGATCGTCGGCGGACAGGCCTAGTTTCTCGACTTGCTTGCTGAAGTCGGAATTCTTGTCCTTCAACGCCGCGTCGATCACGGCGTCGCGCAATTCCTTGTTCTCGCCGAGGCCCTTGAGTGCTTCGACCGGCTTGCCCTCGATCAGATTCTTGAGCACCTCCGGACTGGCCTTGGAGAGATGCTCGGCGACCTTGTCGTCGCCCAGGATCGACTTGGCGGGTTCGGGCAACTTGTCGGCGATGTGCTTGATGCCGTCGGCGACCAGCGTGGGCGCTTTCTCGGCGGCACCCGCCAGCGCGGTGCCGGCTTGCGCCCATTCGCCCTTGGCGGCGTGCTGGGCGGCTTGCAGCAGCGAGGGCGCGGCGTCGCCGGCTTCCTTCAGCTTGTCGGCATCGAGGCCGAGTGTCTTCACGCCCTTGCTGAAATTGGAATCAGGATTCTTCAGCGCTGCGTCAATCACGGCATCACGCAGCGGCTTGTTGTTGCCGATGGCGCCGACCGCGCCGGGAATGTCGCCCTGCAGCAGCTTGTCGATGACATCGCCACCGGCGTTGATCAGTTCCTTGACCGCGTTGCCGTCGCTGAGGATGTCGCGCACCGATTCGGGCAGGTTTTCGATCTGCTTGGCGACGCCGGAGAATGCTTTTTCGGCCAGCGCTTGCTGGCCGTCGGCGGCGAGCTGTTTCAACTCGTCGAAGGCCTTGCCGTATTCCTTCTGGTTGACGTGTTCCGCGGCTTGGGTGAGCGCGCTGAGCGTCTTGGCGGAAGCGTTGTCGATTTCCTGCTGATTGAAGCCGAGCTTGGTGAGCGTGTTGTGGATGGCGGGATCGTTGGCGATGACTTCCTTCGGATAGTCGGCCTTGACCTGCGCGTTGCCGAAGTTGTCGACCGCCTGGTCGACGGCGTTCTTGCCACTGTCGCCTTCGCTGAAGGCCGGGCGCAGTTTCGCCAGCTGCTTGGCGTCGAGATCCTTGGCCAAACTGTTGGCCACATCTTGCTGCTCGCTCTTGGGCAGCTTGTCGACTTCGGTTTTGTAATCCTTGACCTGTTGTTCGGTCATGCCATCGACGATCTGCTGCTTCTCCGCCGGAGGCTTCTTGGCCAGTTCGGGTGGAGGCGGCGGGGGCGGCGGCGGTGGAGGCGGCGGTGGCGGCGGCGGAACGTAGACATCTTCGCGAGGAATCATCGCGGTCTCCCGGCAGGCGCAGCGCCGATCGTGACGGATGCCGTTATCGTCTCGAACCGGGTTCGCACAACCAAGCTAGGGCTGACCCTAAAACCACCTGGGGCTTGCCCTAGGTCGCGCTGCGTCGCGAGCCATAAAAAAAGCGGAGCCCGAATGAATCGGGCTCCGCTGGGAATCACGCAGAAGGGGCGGACGTGCTCAGTGCACGGCCTTCACCTGCAGATCGATGTCGTCCTTGCCGTCCTTGCGCTGCAGGATGCGCGCCGGCACGGGCATGCCGTCGACGACCCAGGCGGTGATCTGCTTGCCTTCGCCATTGGTCTGCACGACTTTCGTGGCTTGCTTCGACTGCCCGCCGATCGTGATCGCTTCCTTGCCCACGATCTTGAAGCTGACCTGCTTGACGCGGCCTTCGTCGACCAAGCGGTAGTTGAGCGGCTTGCCGGCTGCCACGTCGCGCGCGATGGCGAGATTGAGCAACAGGCCGTCGACGTCGCCCGATTGCAGCTTCACCGGGCCGGAGCGTTCGGGCTTTACGTCGCCACCCCAGGTGGCAACGCCCTTGTCCCAGTCGTAGTTCGCGGTCTTGTCGCTTTTCTTGATCAGCAGCAGCGCCGAGTCGCGGCCGGACAGGGGACGCAGTTGTCCGCCCTTGTCGTCGAACACGGTGTTCTGGTTGAGCTGGATGCCGCCGCTGCCGACCGACAGCGTGTACTTCCACTTGTCGCCGCCTTGTGGCTCGAGCGTCATCTTACCGACGCCGGCGATGCCCATGTAGCTGGCCTGGTAGTCGGCGGAGAACGGTTTGACGGCGAAGGCCGGCGCGCTGGCGAACACGAGGGCGAGCGCGGCGGTGGCGAGGGAATGCTTCTTGGGGGACAGGATCATCAATTCACTCCTTGGTATTCGGTCAGACGAAGATCGATGCCGTCCTCGCCGTTTTCGCGCTGCAGGATGCGTACCGGGGTCGGCACGCCGTCGGCGACCCAGAAAATGGTCTCGTCGTTGCCGCCGTTGACGCGTGAAACGCGCAGGGCGGAATAGCTCAGTTCGCCCACGGCCACGGTTTCCGGTTCTTTCGCTACTTCGTAGATATGGTCACGGGCACGGCCCAGTTCAACGAAGCGGTATTGCAGGCGTTTGCCGGGTTGGGCATCGCGGATGATGGCGAGGTCGATCAGCAGGCCGTTCATGTCGCCGTCCTGCAGGGGAATTGGTTTGCGGCGGTCCTTCTTGAGATCGCCCTGCCACTGCGCGCTGCGCGCGTTCCAGTCGTACACGCCCAGGACCTTCTTGCCCAGGAACAGGCCCTTGCGCACCGTGCTCTGGGTGAGCGGGCGATAACGGTTGTCGACATCGTCGAACACCGTGCTTTGCTGGATGTTCAGCCCGAGGATGCCGATGAAGCCGCGATTGCCCTCGATACCGAGATCCGCGCGCCATTGCGTGCCGCCATTGTGGACGACGCGCATGGTGGCGTTTCCGGCCAGTTTTCCGGCGTTGTAGGCCTGATAGCTGGCCACGAACGGTTGCAGCTCGGGAGGCGTCGTCGCGACAGTCTCCGGCACGGATGTGGATGCCGGTGCGGAAGCGGATGCTGGCGCGGGCGCGACTTCCTGGGCGTGGCTGCCGGGCAGCCATGCCGCGAGGGCGAGCACCGCGGTCAGCATGAGGGGTTTCATGGGGGAGTCTTCGAAAGCTTGGCGGCCATCATGCAAAGCGGCGGTTGGCTCCCAGCTGAAGCGGTGGCTGCGGTGCACCATCGACATGAATGGGGGCTTCAGCAGGACCGGTGTCCGAGGAGCCGGTTTCTGACAGGACGATCCGCCCCGCGGCCAGCCAGCGGACGGTTTCCACCAGCAACGGGTGTTCCTCGGCCAAAACGCGGGCGGAGAGGGTTTCCATATTGTCGCCGGGCAGGACCGGCACCCGCGCCTGGGCGATCACAGGGCCGCCATCCAGATCGGCGGTGACGAAATGCACGCTGGCGCCGTGCTCGGGCACGCCTGCCGCCAGCGCCTGCGCGTGCGTGTGCAGACCCTTGAACGCCGGCAGCAGCGAAGGGTGGATGTTGATGATGCGCCCGCGCCTGGCTTCGACGACGTGCCCGGTGATCAGGCGCATGTAGCCGGCGCAGACGATGAGGTCGGGTGTCGCCGCGTCGATCCGCGTGAACAGCGCGGCGTCGAATTCGGCGCGCGTGGCGAACTGTTTCGGCGTGATCGCATACGCGGGAATGCCGGCATCGCGCGCGCGCTGCAAGGCGCCGGCGTCGGCCTTGTCGGAATACACGCCGACGATCTCGGCCGCGAGTTCGCCCGCGGCGATCGCGTCGATCAGGGCTTGCAGATTGCTGCCGCGGCCGGAGGCGAGCACGGCGAGACGCAGAAAACGGGGCATGCAGCGGCCGACGGAAAGGGGCCAGCATGATAGGACAGGAAGATGTGCAGATCGGGCCACGCCGGGACCGCTCGTCGTCTGCCGGTTGCGCCCGGCCCCCTCCCTTGTTAGGTATACACATGGATACAAGCAGGCCGGAGTGCCATTACCTCGGGAGGGTAAGCGATGAGTGTTGTCATCCAGCCGGCGCAGCGTGCGCGCGGCGATAGGTTTGTGCGCCGCCATGTCGGGTTCGCCGCATGGGCATTTGCTTTGATCTTTGGATTGATCGGTGTCGCGGCGAATCCGGCGCATGCCGAAGTCGTGCCGTTGCCGGACGATGATCCGTTCTACGTTCCGCCATCCGGTTACGAATCGTTGCCCAATGGCACAGTGCTTCGTGACAGGACGATCAATGCGCAATATCTGTTGCCGTTTCTGTCCACGGATGTGCTGAGCGAGCTTGGCGGCTCGGCCGAGAAATTCTTTCCGTGGTTCGAGCAACTCAAGAATTTGAAGATCAACGCCTATCAGGTGTTGTACAAATCGCTCGACAGTCACGACAGACCGACGGCGCAGGTGGCGACGGTGCTCGTTCCGCAAGGGCCGTGGATCGGGAGCGGGCCGCGTCCACTGATCTCCTACCAAGTGGCGCAGGACTCCACCACCACGCGCGCCGCGCCTTCCTACACGCTGCGCGCGGGTTTGCTGAGTGCGGGCGCGCTGGCCAATCCGACGTTCGAGGTGTCGCTTTCGCTGCCGGCGTTGGCCTATGGGTATGCGATCGTCTATCCGGACTACGAAGGCCCGCACGCACAATTCATCGCCGGCCCGCAGGCCGGGCACGGCGTGCTCGACGGCGTGCGCGCGGTGTTGAACTATGCGCCGGCCGGATTGGCGTACAACACGCCGGTCGGTTTGTGGGGCTATTCCGGCGGTGGTCATGCCACCGGCTGGGCCGCGTATCTGAAGGAATCGTATGCGCCGGAGTTGAACGTCAAGGGCGCCGCGGTCGGTGCGAGCGCGGCGTCCGATCTGGTGCAGATGTATTACAACAACAACGGCAAATTCGTCGCTGGCAGTTTGCTGGTGACGGCGATCGCCGGTTTGGATCGCGCATTTCCGGAGGCGGGAATCTATGAGTACCTCAATCCCGCGGGCAAGCAGCTGATCGATTCCGCGCAGGACGAAACCTTAATCGAGGGGATTCTCAAGCGTCCCGTTCTGGCGCCGCTGGAAATGTTCACCAAGGAGCCATGGGTGCCCGTGCCGGAGTCGAAGGTCGGCAAGTACGTCTTCGGCATCAACACGCTCGCCGGAAAGCGCGCGCCGCGCACCGTGCCGATCCTCAATTATCATGACGAGTTCGACGAACTCGTTCCGGTGAAGGCCGACAACGATCTTGCATTGCAATACTGCCGCGAAGGCGTTCCGGTGGAGGTGATGCGCACCTTCACGCCGATACCGCTGATCGGATTGGTGCACATCGCGGGTGAAGCGGAAGGTGCCTTGCCCGCATTGAACTATCTGGCCAATCGCTTCAAGGGATTGCCGGCGCGCAACGACTGCCCGTATTCAGCGATCTGGGCATCGCCGTTGCCCTTGCCGTACAAGGCATTCATCACGCAGTAAAGGTGATCCGATGCCGGGGAGGCGCGGATGCCGCGTCTCCTTTCGGAAAAATGTATCGTCCGTTCCTGGACAGCGTGTCGGGTTGCAATATCGTTTCGCGAGTTGATTAGGGACTCCGAACAACAATTGCCGCCGCGATTTCGGTCGCGACGAACCAGGGACACGGTGCATGAAGACATGGCGATGGGTCCTCGCGAGCACTTCGGCCGCCCACGTGCAGGGGAGGCGCCGCCTGCGTGCCGCGACCGAGACGGTTGCCGTTCCCGTTGCCGCCGCGGGCATGACGCGGGAAGTCGTGGCGGCAACGACCGCTTCGCCGACGGATGATGCGGGTACACGCGAATCGTTCCGCTACGCGCTCGTCGAGTTGATGCTGGGCGTGGTCGAGGCATGGGAACGCAGCACGGGATTGCGCCGGCTCGAGTTCGCGGAGAAGAGCCGCATCTGGCGCGTCACGATCGACGACGGCCGCCTGCGCGCCCGCGCTATGGAGCGCTATCTGACATTGGCGAAACTGCCGCGTCATCCGCGCTGGCGCGAGGTGGTGCGATCGGCCTATTACGTGTTGAACGAGTGCGCGCTGGAGCAGTGCATGCGCGCCGAGCTGCAACGACGCATCGATGCGGTACTCGCGCACGGATGGGGCCGGGCGTTGATGAAGGACTGAAACGGTGACGGCTCGAAGCGTGCTTCGAGCCGTCCTCGCTTGCTGCGCGGCGATAGCCGCACTCCGGTCACGAGGCCGGAGTGCGGAAGCGACGCCTTATCGTTCGCGTCCGTCGACGCCGTACATGAACGTCACCGGCTCACCGGTCGTATATCCATAAGATCCGGTCGGGCCGCCGCCGGAGCCGAACGGTCCGCCGCTCCAGTTGCTCTGGCCGAGCGAGTAGATGTTCGCGCCGACCAGGCTGAGGGCATTGAGAGCCGCCGTTTCCTTCGGCGCCGCGCCGTAGTAGGTGATCAGGCCGCGCGCCTGTCCCGGATTCAGCGTGCCGGCGAGCTTGAAGTCGAAATGCGCGCCGTAATCGCCGGCGCCCCAGTCGATGAAATTGCCCACGCCGCCGAAGTTGAAGTTGGGCGCGAGCGGATCGACCGAATTGAAGCCGTCGTCGTTCGCCTGGATCACCATCGGCGAAGCCGCGCCTTGAATGGTGATGTATTCGGAGAAGGCATTCGGCGGCACGTCGTAGTCGATGCCGCGGGTGTAGCGCAGATCGTTGATGGCCTTCGTGCCGATGTTCTCGATCTTCACTTCCACGCGATACAGATACGGCGTGACAGTGATCGGAATGTAGCGATGGGTGACGCGAAGCGACGGGCCGCCCGAGGAGTCGAGGATCCGCACCACGGAGGTCGCATCGCTCGCCGTGTAGGTGAACGAATCGACGAACATGTTGGCGCTGGTGCCTTCCCACATCGAGGTGTGCGCGGTGACGCCGAGATCGGCGGCGGCCACGCCCCAACCCTCGCAAGGGCAGCCGGGCGAGGCGGCATCGGCTTCATCGGTTCCCGAAGGCGGCGACTTCATGTAGCGCAGGCCGACGCGTGTGGTGCTGGCGCGTCCGATCGACGGCTTGGCATCCGGGCAATCGACGTTGAGGTAGCCGGTCTTGGACACGCCGAGCTTCACCGTGCCGTTGTTGATCACCGCCTCGCAGTCCTTGGTGGGATCGCAGTCGATGCCGGCATCGTGCGCGTCGCCCAATGCACTGTCCGTCTGCTTGAACTCGACGATCTTCTCGACGCGAGGCGGGAAGTTCTTCGGATTCGGCGTCGACGCCTTCACCTCGGGCTTCCAGGGATCGGTGCATCCGGTCCACATGCCGGTATCGGTCTGCACGAGGAAAAAGTCTTGTGAATCGCCGACATGCTCGGGATCGCTGAACGTGCTGCCGGCCAGAACGAAGTGATCGGCCTTGCGATCGATCGCGAACAGCGTTTCGGCATGCTTGAGCTTGTTGCCGTACAGCCGCGGCGGGGCGATGTTGAACAGCAGATTGCTGATGTTGGCGACGAACAGATGGCCGCGCGTGCCGGCACTCGCATTGCTGATCGTGCCGACGACGGCAAGCGCGCTGCCGCTGGTGCCCAGTTCGGGTGTTTCCGCGACGTCGTAGGCGTAGACGTTGCCGATGTCGGAAACGACGCTCTGGATCCGCACCGAACAACCGCCGCGCGTGTAGCGCGCCAGATACGCACTGGTCGGAGCCCCTTCGTCGAGCCCGGACACGACACCGACCAGCACCGTCTCGCCGAGGAAATTCGGCGTGCGCAGCGCGGTGAGGCCGAGGAAATCACGATGATCCTGACCGTCGCCGAGGATCGAATTGCACACTGGATTACCGCCGCCATCGGTGCGGAACATCAGGGCACGGCGCAGAGTGTTCTTGTCGATGGCGGAGCCCGCCACGACCAGATCGGTGGAGGCGCCGCTGCTGGCCAGATTCTCGGTCACCGCGCGGAAGCGCAGACCAAGACCGACTTCCGGTCCGTCGTAGCCCCGATCCCAGAGTACGCCGCCGGACAGGTCCAGACGTGCGATGCGCCCGCGTCCGAGGCCGCCGTCGCTGTCGAGTTCGTCGCCGACCACGACCACATCGCCCTTGCTGGCGCTCTGCAGGATGTCGTAACCCGTGGCGCGATTCTTGTCGCTGCGATTGCCGAGCAGGGTGGTCCAGAGCGGCTTGCCTTCGCAATTGATCTGCAGGACGAAAATCTGACTGCCATCGCCCGTGTTCACGGCGCCGGTGACGGCGAATCCACGGCCGTCCTGCAATTCGACGATGCCGTAGGCGCTGGATTTCTCGGCGCCGGCAATGCGATAGGTCCATTGCGCGGGCGGAATGACCGCGCCGTTGTTGTCGGCGTGGACGATCAGAACTTCGCTCGCGCCATCGGGCGAGTACCGCGTGCCCGCGACGACCGAACCGCCGCCTTTGCAATAACGCACGGCCTTGACGTCCTCGCCGCCGTCGCGCCATTCCTTTTCACCGTAGTGACTCTCGAAGCTCGCCTGCGCGAGCGAGGACGCCAGCAACAGCCCGCTGGCCGCGGCGACGGCGAGCGAACGCCGTAGCCGGGAAATGCCATCTCCATTGCCAAACATGGGAACCCCCTTCCTGTTCGAAGAAACCCTCCGGCGCGGCGCGCCGGATGGATATCGACGCTAGCCAGATGGCGGCGCCGGGGACAGGAACGTTTGGGGATGAAACCGGGACAGGGCGGGAAGATTTCGCGCCGGTTCGGATATGAAGTGATGAGCGGGTGAAGATGGAGCGAGCTGCTCTGCTCTGAGGATGCCTTATCCGATCCGGACGCGCTCGTCACCGCGCGCGGCGACCACTTCGCCGATGCGGCGATGGGCGAGTGCGAGGCGATCGAGTTCGGCCTCGATCGCGGCGGCGCTGTCCGTCGAGGTGATCAGCACGAAACCGATGCCGCAGTTGAAGGTGCGCCACATTTCGGCGTCCGGCACCGCGCCTTCGCGTTGCAGCCAGTCGAAGACCGGCGGCAGTGTCAGCGTGGAGGCGGTGATGTCGAGGCCGAGGCCGTCGGGCACGACGCGGATGATGTTCTCGGTGAGGCCGCCGCCGGTGATGTGCGCCATGGCGTGGATGCGCGGGCCGTGTTCGCCGCGCAGCAGTTCCAGGATCGGCTTCACGTACAGCGTGGTGGGCGCCATCAGCGCGTCGACCAGCTTGACGCCGCCGACGTCGAGATCGGCGGGACGTCCGGCGCGGTCATAGATGCGGCGGATCAGCGAATAGCCGTTGGAATGCGGGCCGCTGGAGGCGATGCCGATCAGCACGTCGCCCTTGCCGACCTTGCTGCCGTCGAGCAGCTGCGATTTTTCCACGGCGCCGACGGTGAAGCCGGCGAGGTCGTATTCGCCCGGCGGATACATGTCGGGCATCTCGGCGGTCTCGCCGCCGATCAGCGCGCAGCCGGCCAGTTCGCAGCCCCTGGCGATGCCGCCGACCACGGCCACCGTGGTGTCCACGTCGAGCTTGCCGGTGGCGAAGTAGTCGAGGAAGAACAGCGGCTCGGCGCCCTGCACCAGCACGTCGTTCACGCACATGCCGACCAGGTCGATGCCGATGGTGTCGTGGCGGTTCAGCTGCTGGGCGAGCTTGAGCTTGGTGCCGACGCCGTCGGTGCCGGAGACCAGCACCGGTTCGCGATACTTGTTCGACAGGTCGAACAGCGCGCCGAAGCCGCCCAGTCCGCCCATCACCTCGGGGCGGAAGCTGCGCTTGACCAGCGGCTTGATGCGTTCGACGACTTCGTTGCCGGCGTCGATATCGACGCCCGCATCGCGGTAGGTGAGGGGTGTGGGAGTCGTCACGGCGGTCGCTGAGGCGGGAAACCATGAATTTTAACAGCGCCACAGCGGGCGCAGGCGACGAAATCACGGCTGAAGTGGCGGCTGCGCTACCATTTCCTCCGAATTCTTTGGCTGAAGGACGAATGATGCGTCTGGCATTCCGGTTCACGGGACATTGGAAGTGGTTGCTGGCGGCTGCCCTATGCGTCGCCGGGACGACCGCCCAGGCCCAGCGCGTGGAAGGCGATCGCGCGGCGGCGCAGGGCGTCTACGAGGCCGAAGTGCCGGTGAAGGACCAGACCGATGCCGCCCGCAACGGCGCCTTCGCCCGCGCGCTGGCGCAGGTGCTGAGCAAGCTGTCCGGCGACCGTGGCGCGCCCTCCCGCCCGGGCGTGGGCAAGGAATTGCGCCGCGCCAGGGATTTCGTCGACACCTACGACTACCGCCAGGACGAGGGCACCACCCCCAACGGCACGCCGACCTATCGCACCACGCTGGTGGTGCGCTTCAAGCAGGCGGACGTGGACGGCATCGCCTCGGCCCTGGGACTGCCGGTCTGGCCGGAGCCGCGGCCGAAGCCGGTGCTGTGGCTGGCGATTGACGACGGTTCGGGTGCGCGGCTGGTGGGCCTGGCGCAGAACAACGTCGCCCGTTCGGTGCTGCAGCGGGCGATCGAGCGCGGCTACCGCCTCGGCCTGCCTTCCGGCAGCGCCGCGGAGCAGGCCGCCGTGGGCGCGATCTGGCGCGGCGATACCGCCGCCATCGCGCGCCTGTCGGCGCGCTACAGCCCGCCGATGCAGCTGATCGGCAAGCTCTATCGCGACAAGGGCGGCTGGACCGCCGATTGGGTCTTCGTCGACAACGGGCGCGTGCTGTCGAAGTGGAGCGGCAACGAGGGCGACGCGCGCCAGGCGATGGCCAACGGCGCCGATGGCGCGGCCGACGCGCTGATGAAGAAATACGCCAAGCGCAGCGCAGCGGGGCAGCCGGGCAAGTACCGCGTTATCTTCACCGGCCTGCGCAGCGCCGACGACTACATCCGCCTGACCGCGATCCTCCAGGGCATGTCGGTGGTGCGCGGCGTGACGCCGGTGCGGGCGACGCCGGAAGCGCTGGAAGTCGATCTCGACCTGCTGACCGGTCTGCCCGGATTCCGGCGCATGCTCGGCGGCGACGGCGCACTGGTGGAAGTGAGCAGTCCGGAAGGCGAAGCGACGGGCCCGATCGTCGCACCCGTCGTGTTCACCCTGCGCTGAGGCCTCGAACATGAACGCTGAAGCGCTGGGCGACATCGCGCTGTTCCTCAAACGCCTGCAGTGGGCGCTGGTGGCGCTCGCCGCCGGCTGGCTGATCTGGCTGCTCGGCCCCGTGCTCACGCCGTTCGTGGTCGCCGCGCTGCTGGGCTGGCTGGGCGATCCGCTGGTCGACTGGCTCGAGCGCCGCGGCCGCTCGCGCAACACCGCGGTGATCCTGGTGTTCACCTTGATGGCGCTGCTGCTGGCCTTGCTGCTGGTGATCCTGGTGCCGACCATCCAGCGCCAGATCCTCACCCTGGTCGAATCGCTGCCGCAGTATCGCGACTGGTTCATCTACACCGCCGTGCCGTGGATCGAGCATCGCACCGGTCTGGAGATCGCCACCTGGCTCGATCCGGAATACCTGATCGAGCAGGTCCGCACGCACTGGGAGCGCGCCGGCGGCATCGCCACCACCGCGCTCGGCTATCTGTCGCGTTCGGGTTTCGCGCTGTTCGCATGGATGGCCAACATCGTGCTGATCCCGGTGCTGACGTTCTTCTTCCTGCGCGACTGGGACGTCTTCATCGAACGCGTCGCCGCGCTGGTGCCGCGTGCGTACCTGGGCACCGTTTCGCGGCTGGCCAACGAGTCCAGCAGCATGCTCGGCGGTTTCCTGCGCGGCCAGTTCACGGTGATGCTGATCCTGGGCGCGATGTACGGCTTCGGGTTGTGGGCGGTGGGGCTCGATCTCGGTCTGTTGATCGGCATCGTCGCCGGCTTGCTCACCTTCGTGCCGTATCTCGGCCCGGTCAGCGGCGTGGTGTTCGGCGTGATCGCCGCGCTGGTGCAATACGGCGACTGGAAACACGTGGCGGGCGTGCTGGCGGTGTTCGGCATCGGCCAAATCATCGAGAGCTATTGGCTGACGCCGAAACTGGTCGGCGATCGCATCGGCCTGCATCCGGTGGCGGTGATCTTCGCCGTGCTCGCGGGCGGGCAACTGTTCGGCTTCCTCGGCATGCTGCTGGCGCTGCCGGTGGCGGCGGTCGCCAACGTGCTGCTGCGCTACGCGCACGAGCGCTACACGCACAGCCGCCTGTACGCCGGCGATGCGCCGGCGATCGTGATGCCGGAAGCGCCCGCTGAAAGCAGCATCATCGTTCCGGACAGCGCCAAACCTTCCAACGACGGCAAGGACGGCGACCAGGCGTGAGCCGGTCGGTTTCAGGTCCGAAGACGGGAGCGGGCGCAGGGCAGGGTGCGCAACTGCCCCTGGCCTTGCGCTATCCGCCGGATCAGCGCTTCGAGACCTTCGTTGCCGCGCCCGAGGGCGCGTTGCCGCTGTTGGTGGCGATGTCGTCAGGAGTGGATGGTGAGCGCGCGGCGGATGAGGCGATTGTCCGTGGGCTCTATCTCACTGGAAGCGCGGGGGCGGGCAAGACGCATCTGGCGCTCGCTGCTTGCGCCGCGGCCGAATCCGCGGGGCGTCGCAGTGCCTATCTGCCACTGACGGCGGCCGCGGGAAGACTGCGCGATGCGCTCGCGTCCCTGCACGACAACGATCTGATCGCGCTCGACGGACTCGACGTCATCGCCGGTGATCGCGATGACGAGGTCGCGCTGTTCGATTTCCATAATCGTGCCTTCGACGCGGGCAAGGCCGTGCTCTACACCGCGCGCAAGGCGCCGGATGCCTTGGGGTTGGTGCTGCCGGATCTGCATTCTCGACTCTCGCAGTGCACGCGTGTCGTGCTGACGATGCTCGGCGACGCCGGCCGGCGCGAGATGCTGCGCCTTCGCGCACAACGCCGTGGCCTGGTGATCGAGGATGCGGCGATCGACTGGCTGCTCAAGCGCGTCGATCGCGACCTCGCCAGCCTGGCCGCGCTGCTCGACACGCTCGATCGCGCGTCGCTCGCGGCGCAGCGGCGCATCACCGTGCCGTTCCTGCGTCAGACCTTGGGAATCGACTGATCCCTCGTCACTCGACTGTCGTCATTCCCGCCTGCGCGGCAATGACGATCAGGTTTCAGCGAGCAGGTCGCGATAGATGGCGAGATCGCCCGTCGAGAAACAACAGAACACCACTTCCTCGATCGCATCGAGCGACGCCAGCGTTTCGCGCACCGTCGCGATGGCGATGCGCGCCGCAGGCTCTGGCGGATACCCAAAGATGCCGGTGCTGATGCACGGGAAAGTGATGCTGGCGATGTCATGCTTCGCCGCGACTTCGAGCGAGCGCCGATAGCACGAAGCCAGCAATTCCGGCTCGCCATCGCTGCCGCCGCGCCAGACCGGGCCGACCGTGTGGATCACGTATTTCGCCGGCAGGCGATAGCCGCGTGTGAGCTTGGCCTCCCCGGTCTTGCAGCCGTGCAGAAGACGGCATTCGGCAACGAGATCGGGGCCGGCGGCGCGATGGATCGCCCCGTCCACGCCGCCGCCGCCGAGCAGCGAGGAATTGGCCGCGTTGACGATCGCATCGAGCGCGAGCGTGGTGATGTCGCCTTGCAGTGCGCTCAATCGCATGCGTCACTCCTGCGCGGGCCAGTCGATGAATTCCGGCGCCACGGCGTCGGTCAGCCAGACGCCGTTCTCGGAACGGAAGAAAGCCATGCCGCGTTCGTGCATCTCGCCCGCGCGGATCGTCAACACCAGAGGCTTGCCGTGACGACTGCCGACTTTGATCGCGGTATCGGTATCTGGCGACAGGTGCACGTGCTGGCGATCGCGTTTGAGCAATCCCTGTTCGCGGATCGACGCAGCGAAGCGGGTCGCTGTGCCGTGGTAGAGCGTGGATGGAGGGGCTTGCGGCGTCAATGCCAGGTCGATTCCGATCGAATGGCCCTGGTTGGCGCGAATGCGCAGGCCGTCGTCGCTGATCGCGAAGCGCTTCTTGTCGCTCTCGCGTACGACCTGTTCGACGAGATCGCGCGACAGCGCATGCCCGCGCGCGTTGGCGAGCAGGATCAATTCATCGATTTGTGCCCAGCCCTGGCCGTCCAGCATCAGGCCGATCGCCTCGGGTTCGTGGCGCAGGATCAGGCTGAGGAACTTGCTGGTCGAAATCGGATTCGCGGTCATTGCAGGGCGGGCATGGAAGGTTTTCGCCGCGAATTCTTCCGTCCGATGATGTCACATGCAAGCGTGTGAGGGCCGAGATCGGAATGCCGTTCGCTGCCCGGCCGATCGCCTGATCACCGGAATAAAAAAAGCACCGGAGATTCCCCCGGTGCTGAGGAGAGAGCCCGCGCCGCCCCGCAGCGGCGCGGACGTCTTGCGCTTCAGTGGTTCAATTCACCGCTGTCGGCGCAATTGCGTTGCCGGCGGCCACGGCCGCGCAGAGCGTGCTGTTCTCGGTCTGCAGCTGGTCGTAGCTCTTCTGCCCTTCGGGGAGCGGACTGAGCTGCGCCGGCAGCAGCGAGCGATACTTGGCGTCATAGGTCGCCGCCAGGAAGCAGGCTTCCGCCTGGTCGTGGAACTTGAGGCGGCCATGACCATAGCTGGCGTCCAATCCTGCATCGCCCAGATCATTGCCGCCGGTGCTGGCGACGTAGATCAGGGAGTCGTAGGTCGAATCGGACAGATTGACGTTGCGCTGCTTCAACAAGGCGGCGCGATCGGCTTTCTGCTGCGCGGTCGCATCCGCTGGCAACGGCGCCGGCACCGTCGCGTTGGTGAGCTGGCGCTGATGTTGCAGGCCGAGCAGTGCCAGCGCGGCGGCGTGCGGTGTCGCGGAGGATGTGCCGTTGAACGCATTGTCGCCGTAGCTGACGGTGTCGACGTTGGCGAAATTCGCCAGATCGGGCTTGGCGTTGCCCTCGGCCTGTCCTGCCGGACGCGCGCCACCGGCAGCCAGGATCGGGCCGCGTGAGCTGTAGGCTTCCAGGTTCGAGGTCGCCGCGTCCAGGGCCGCCACCGTGACGACGCTGGCCAGATCAGCGGGTTGAACGAGTGAGCGAGCCGACTGCGAATATCCCAGCTTGCCGTTGTAACCGCTCGCGGACAGCCGCAGGAAATTGCTCACATTGGCGGTCTTGCGAGTCACGCGAACGCCGAACTTGCCGCCGCCGGCGAAACCGGCTCCCGACCAATTGAAAACGCCATTGCACTGCGAAGTCTTGGCCGCGCTGGGAAGTTGCACGCCGACGAATTCGGTGGGTTCCTGGCCGGGCTGGCCAGTCTGAGCGGTGTCGGCCGTATTGAGCACTCTCCAACCAGCTGCCTGAGTGACTTGCCCCAACCAGTTGCGCACTTCATCACCCCAATACACCAATTCGAGCTTGTAATCGGCATTGGTCGTGTTGTTGGCGCTGGTCCAATCGTTCCAGGCCAGTCTCACGATGATCTGTGCGAAGCCATCATTGGCGCGGACGGTCGAGCCGACGGGGACGCAGTCGGCGAACTGCGTGTTGCGCACACGATTGATGCTGTCGAGGATCGGCTGATCGTTGGCATCGCGGTTGCCGGCGTCGAAATCCTGCACAACATTGATGCCATCCCCGGCGGTGGCGTCGCCGTCCCAATACTTGCCGTCTGCTTCGTTGCCGGCTGCGTTGAAGATCAGGACGCCATTGCGTGAGGCAGCTTCTAGCGCATCGTACAGCCCTTTGAGATTACTGCTGCCGGTGCTGGTGCCGTCGCCGGGAGCGAGCAGCGTCGTGCCCTGCGATGCGGTGATCACCTGCGCGCGTGGTTCACCCTGTGGCTCATTGAGCGCATTGAGATTGGCCGCATCCTGGATACCTTTCACCCAATCGCCAGTCTGGCCGGCGTCGTAGATACGGTATTTGGCTTCAGGCGCGAGGTCGTAGACGATCTCGACCACGGCGTTGCCGTGTTTCTGCGCGGTGTAACCGAACGCACCCGCCGTCGGTTTGAACAGCGTCACTTTGTCGGTCACGGACGTGGTGTTTTTCGGCCATTCGCTAGCGTCCTGCAGTTTCTTGATTTCGCCGGCGGTGTCGGCGAACTGGTCGAATACGGCGATCGTCAGCCCTTCGCCCTTGAGATCGCGACGCAATCCCGCCGTCAGCTGATCGTAATTGCCGAGCGAACGCAGCTTGTCGAGATTGCTCGCGCCGGCGCCATCGGTGAACGCCACGGTTTGCGGCATCACCATCAACGAAACCTGGGCTACAGAAGCCAGGCCTGCCACCCATTCCAGGCGTGCCAGCGGCACCTTGGCCTCGAGGCTGGGGGAGCCGTTGATCTTCTGCGCTTCCAGGCCGGCGGAAAGCAGGGTTTCGTGCAGCGTGGAAGTGGCGCGATCGAGCAGGCTCGGATTCTGGAGCTCCTCGAAGGGCAGCCCCAGATTGATGTTGATCTTGACCTTCTCGCCGTCGCGGAAACTCAGTGGAATGCCGGCCGCGTCGAGCGCGGCGATCTGCGCCGCGATGGAGGCTTGAGATGTGCTGCTCCGGGTTGCGCGTGCCGGCGTGCTGTTCTGCGATGCCGGCGCGATCCCGCTCTGGTTCTGCGCGAACAATTGCACTGCCTGCAGCAATTGGCCGGCACCAAGTTTCGCTTGCGCGGGATTGCGTGGGGTCGGAGTCGAATACGCGACGGGCTGGGATGTCGGCGATAGCAATCCGCTGAGGGTATTGCTGTTGGTGGCGAGGGGATTATGTTGCGTGCCGATCGTCGGTGATTGCGCGGCCGGTTGGCGTGCGATGACGAGGACACCGGCGCAGGCGGCGACGAGTCCGAGAACGGCGAATTTCCGCTTAGACAACTTCTTCATCGAGTGATTTCCATACTGGTAAAGAGTGAGCGAGTGACGCTCAGCTCTCGGCTCTTCGCGTCCCCTTACACAGAACGCATCCGGCGCGCATCACCCCAACGCGTCCTTCTGATTTTCAGATAACGAATCGAAATGACGCAGAGGTAGGGCGTCGTCGCCTTTCTGCGTTACGGATCGGTAATCGGCGTTGCAAGGATGTTGTGGTGTGAGCGCGACGGTTCGAAGCCGCGTCATCCGATCCGCGCGGGTTGTTTCACCGCGCGGACGAATCCTTGATTCGTTCTTCCCGGAATTCCAAACCGCTTATTGTCGGCTTGACGTGTTTTCGCCGTGCATGGCGAGCGATGCATCGAGTTGTCGCAATCGTTCCGGTGTGCCGACGTCGGTCCAGGCGCCGCGATGGTGTTCGCCGGAAATGCTTCCATCTTTCATCGCCGCGCGCAGCAGCGGAGCGAGCTTGAAGCGCGGCGGTGTCTGCTGCGCCTCCGCTGTCGGATCGATCGTCCCGCGCCATCCGGCGAGCAGTTCCGGCCGGTAGATGCCGATGCCGGAATAGGTGAGCATGCGCGCGCCTTCCGAACGCACGAGGCCGTTTTCGTCGAGGGCGAAATCGCCCTGCGTGGCATATCCGGGCGAGTCGACCATGACCAGGTGCGCGAGCCCGGGCGGTGAGAGCGGCAGCGTGGCGAAATCGAAATCGGTCCAGATGTCGCCGTTGACCAGCAGGAAGGGCTCGGCGCCGAGCAAGGGTAGGGCATGCAGCATGCCGCCGCCGGTTTCCAGCGGCGTCCCGCCTTCGTAGGAATAGGCGATGCGCAATCCCCAGTGCGCGCCGTCGCCGAGCGTGCGTGGGAACTGTTCGGCCAGCCACGAGGTGTTGATCACCACATCGCGGATGCCGAGCGCCGCCAGTTTTTCCAGATGCCAGACGATCAGGGGTTTACCGCCCGCCTGCAACAAGGGCTTCGGCGTGGTTTCGGTGAGCGGGCGCATGCGTTCGCCGAGCCCGGCGGCGAAGATCAATGCCTTCATGCGGCGACGCCTGTGCGCATGGCCGGCTTCACCCGCATTTCGATCAGATCGATGAGTGGGTGCAGCTGCGGATGCCGCGGCAACACTTCGTCGAGATAGGCGATGAAGCGCGGCGCGTCGGCAATGTAGCGCGACTTGCCATCGCGATGATGCAGACGCGAGAAGATGCCGAGGATCTTGAGATGGCGTTGCACGCCGAGCCAGTCGGCATCGCGCATGAAGACATCGAGAGCGGGCACGGGAAGTCCGGCCGCCGCCGCGCGCGCGTGGTAGCGCGCGAGCCAGCCATCCACGCGCGCCAGTGGCCAGCTGAGGAAGGCATCCTTGAACAGGCTGACCGGGTCGTAGGCGATCGGGCCGCTGACCAGGTCCTGGAAATCCAGCACGGCCGGCCCGTCGGATACGGGCATCAGGTTGCGCGGCATGTAATCGCGATGGGTGAGCACGCGTTTCTGCCCCAGCGCGTTGTCCATCAGGCGGCGTTGCACGAGTTCCAGGCGATCGCTGTCGCCGCAGTCCAGTTGCAGCCCGAGATGACGCCCGAGGAACCATTCCTCGAACAACCCCGCATCGCGTTGCAGCAATGCTTCGCCGAAGCTGCCGAGATCGGACGGAGGCGCGATCGACTGCAGTCGCAGCAACTGTTCGATCGCGGCGTCGAAATGCGCATCGGCATTGTCTTCGTTCAAGATTTGCGCGAGCGTCGGGCCGCCGAGGTCTTCGAGCAGCAGGAAGCCATGCTCGACATCCTGCGCCAGCACCTCGGGCACGCGCACGCCGCCGGCCACGAGCAGTTCGCGCATGCGTAGCCAGGGACGGGCGTCCTCCTTGTCGGGAGGCGAGTCCATGACGATCCAGGTCGTCGAGGGCATCGAGGTTTGACCATCGGCGGTGGCGCGCCAGTAGCTGCGGAAACCCGCGTCGACGGATGCGCGTTGCAGATCGAGCGCATCGTGGCCGGTGGCGGTCCGGGCCCAATCCAGACGCTGCTGGTCGCGCGGTATGGCGGAGTGTGGCAAGGGGTGCGGCCTCTTGTTGACGTGCAACAGGGTAAACTCCCGGCACGCAACGGGCGAGATGGTCCATGAGTTCAGCAAATCCACGCGTGCAACCGGTCCTGCTGTCGGGAGGGTCGGGGACGCGCCTATGGCCATTGTCGCGCGAGGCCTATCCCAAGCAGTTCCTGGCGCTGGCCGGCGAGCGGACGATGCTGCAGGACACGTGGGAGCGCGTGGCACCGCTGGCCGCCGCCGCGCCGATCGTGGTGGCCAACGAGGAGCATCGTTTCCTCGCCGCCGAGCAGCTTCGGCTGGTCGGGGTGGAACATGCCGCGATCCTGCTCGAACCGGTGGGTCGCAACACCGCGCCCGCGATCGCGGCGGCGGCATTGCAGGCGCTGGCGGGCGGCGACGATCCGCTGCTGCTGGTGCTGCCTTCCGATCACGTGGTGCGTGACGTGCAGGCATTCAGGCGCGCGGTCGAAACTGCAGCGGCCGTCGCGGGAGATGCGCTGATCACGTTCGGAATCGTGCCGGAGGCTCCGGAGACGGGGTTCGGCTACATACAAGCCGACGCCGAGGGCGACGGGGTGCGCCGCGTGCTGCGCTTCGTCGAGAAACCCGACGCTGCCACGGCGCAGGGCTATCTGGATGCCGGCGGCTACTACTGGAACAGCGGCATGTTCCTGTTCCGCGCTTCGCGCTATCTGGCCGAGCTGGAGCGCTTCCGTCCCGATATCCTCATCGCGGTGCGCCGCGCTTTCGAAACGGCCAAGAACGACGGCGATTTCATCCGCCTCGACAAGGAAGCATTCGCCGCCAGTCCTTCGGATTCCATCGACTACGCGGTGATGGAGAAGACCGATCACGCGATGGTGCTGCCGGTGGATATCGGCTGGAACGACGTCGGTTCGTGGTCGGCGCTGTGGGAAGTCAGCGAACAGGACGGCGACGGCAACGCGCATCACGGCGACGTGATCGCAGTGGATACGCGCAACAGCTACGCCTATGCGCGACGACTGGTGGCGCTGGTCGGCGTCGATGATCTGGTCGTGGTGGAAACCGACGATGCCGTGCTGGTGGCGCGCAAGGATCGCGTGCAGCAGGTCAAGGATGTGGTGGCGAAGCTCAAGGCCGATCAGCGCAGCCATGCGGTCCTGCATCGCGAAGTGCACCGGCCCTGGGGCAGCTACGATTCCATCGATGCCGATGACGGCTTCCAGGTCAAGCGCATCAAGGTCAAACCGGGCGCGCGACTGTCGCTGCAATCGCACAAGCATCGCGCGGAGCATTGGATCGTGGTGCGCGGCACCGCGCGTATCACGCGCGACAATGACGTGTTCGACCTGCATCCCAATCAGTCGACCTACATTCCGCTGGGCGCGCGGCACCGGCTGGAGAATCCGGGCTCGGAGATGCTGGAAGTGATCGAAGTGCAGTCCGGCGGTTATCTCGGCGAGGACGACATCGTGCGTTACGAGGACGTCTACGGGCGTTCGTGACGGATCCGGTGCGTCGCGCCCAGGCCCACACTCAGGAGCACGCGCCGCCGTCGTGCCGAAGATCGTATTGCTCCTTGGCCTGATCGAGCGCCGGAAAGTGCGTCTCGGCCCAGCGATCCAGCACTTCCAGCGTGCCGCATAGCGAGCGCCCGAGATCGGTGAGATCGTATTCCACGTGAGGGCGCACGTCGGCGATGTCCAGCCGCGACACCAGTCCGTTGCGTTCGAGATCCTTCAACGTCTGCGTCAGCACCTTCTGCGAAATACCGCGGATCTTGCGCAGAAGTTCGCCGTTCCTGAGCGGGCCTTGCGCGAGCGCGGGCAGAATCAGCATCACCCACTTGCTGGCGATGAGTTCGAGCACATCGCGCGCCGAACATGAAGGGTCGTAGACGTCGCCGTGACGAAGCTGGGAGGCGGACATGGCAATGGTTACCTGGAAGTGCGTAATTGACCGGTGGCGATGGCCTCAGCACGCTGTGTGGAAGGATATCGCCGTCCGATCCCGGAAGCCCGTACTCGTATGAAATCGCTCGTCATCAGCGCCCATCCAGAACCGAAATCGTTCAACGCGCGGCTTTCGAGCACGGCGCAACGCCTGCTGCGCGAGCGCGGTCATGAGGTGCGTGGCACCGATCTGTATGCGCTCGATTTCGATCCGCGCGAACGGGGCAGCCATTATCACTATCGCCGCGATCCTGATCGCTTCTTCGTGCAGGACGAGCAGCGGTTCAATCACGATGGCGGTTCGCTTCCGGCGGACGTGGCCCGGCAGCTCGATGATCTGCTCTGGGCGGATCTGCTGGTGCTGCAGTTTCCGCTCTGGTGGTTCGGCGTTCCGGCGATCCTGAAGGGCTGGATGGACCGCGTCTTCGTCTACGGCGGCATGTATTCGAGCAGGCGGCGTTTCGACAACGGTGTCTGTCGTGGCAAGCGGGTACTGTTGTCCGTGACCGCCGGTTCTTCCGCCGAGGACTGTTCGCCGACCGGGCGGGAAGGCGATACCCGCCTGATCCTATGGCCCATTCTGTACTCGTTGCATTACGTTGGATTCGATGTGCTGGAGCCGGTGATCCTGTATGGCATCCACGGCGCGCACGGAGGCGAGGATCCGCGCGAACGTGACGCGCATCTGGCGGTGCAGTTGTCGCGATTCGAGCAGGCGATGACCACGATCGACCGCCTGCCGACGGTGCCGTTCAACCGAGACGAGGATTGGGACGAACGCGGGCAGCTGAAACCCGAAGCGCCGAGCTACAGCCCCTTCATCCGTCACGCGCCGCCGTTCTGATCCTCGGTCGCCGGGAAGATCCGGAAACGCAGCGGGCGCAATCCCACTTCGTTGCCAGGCGCCGGTATTTCGATGCCGGGTGTGGCGACGAGATCGATCTCGAGCGTGCGTGAACGCTCGGGCAGCGCCACTTCGACCACGATGCGATCGGCGAGCCGGTGCGCGGCGACGACATGGCCGCGCAACAGGCCTTCACCGACAGGCGCGATGACGAAATCGTGCGGTCGCACGTACAACTTCGCCGCACCTTCAACCAGATCGTCGGCGGGCAGATGCCAAGACTGATCCTGAATCGAGAACACCCCGTTCGCCACCTGGCCTTCGATCACGTTGGCACGGCCGATGAATTCGAAAACGTAAGCCGATGCCGGTGCCGCGTAGATGTCTTCCGGCGTGCCGACCTGCTCGATGCGGCCGTCGCGCAGCACGACCACGCGGTCGGCCAGCTCCAGCGCCTCGTCCTGGTCGTGGGTGACGAAGACCGTGGTCTGTCCGGTCTGTTCGTGCAGCTTGCGCAGCCAGCGCCGCAGCTCAACGCGTACCTTGGCGTCGAGCGCGCCGAACGGCTCATCCAGCAGCAGCACGGTGGGATCGATGGCCAGGGCGCGCGCCAGCGCGACGCGCTGCTTCTGTCCGCCCGACAGTTGCTCGGGATAGCGTGAGCCGTGATCGGGCAGTTGGATCAGCGTTAGCAGCTCCTGCACGCGCTGCGCGATCACGGCGCGCTTCGGCCGCTTGCGCCAGGGGCGGCTGCGCAGGCCGAAGGCGACGTTCTCCGCCACGGTCATGTGCTTGAACAGCGCGTAATGCTGGAACACGAAACCGACGTTGCGCTCGCGCAGGCGCAGTCGCGTGGCGTCGGTGTCGCCGAACAGCAGGCGTCCGTTGTCGGGATGCAGCAGGCCCGCGATCACGCGCAGCAGCGTGGTCTTGCCGGAACCGGACGGGCCGAGCAGGGCGACCAGCTCGCCGGAGGCGATGTCCAGGCTCACCGCATCGAGCGCGGTGACGTTGTTGGCGTAGCGTTTGCTGATGCCGTGCAGATGCAGCGAAACGCCGTGCTTCGGAGAGTCGTGCTTGTGGGAATCGGCCATGCGTTCATCATGAACGATTGCGCCTGCCGGTGCATCCGTCGGCGGTTCGATGGGAATGATGTTGACGAAAGCCATGCGGATGCCCGGGATCAATGTCGACGATGGGATTGCGCCAGGGCGTCGCCGTGGCGGGCTTCGAGCCAGAACTTGAGCACCAGCGTGATCAGTGCCAGCCCGGCGAGCAGCGAGGCCACGGCGAACGCGGCGGTGCCGTTGAATTCGTTGTAGAGAATCTCGATGTGCAGCGGCAGCGTGTTGGTGAGCCCACGGATGTGACCGGAGACCACGGAAACCGCGCCGAATTCGCCCATCGCGCGCGCGCCGCACAGCAAGACGCCGTACAGCAGTCCCCACTTGATGTTGGGCAAGGTGACGCGGAAGAACATGGTCCACGCGCTGGCGCCGAGCGAGCGTGCGGCGATTTCCTCGTCGCTGCCTTGCTGCTGCATCAGTGGGATCAGTTCGCGCACCACGAACGGGAAGGTGATGAACAACGTGGCCAGCACGATGCCGGGCCGCGCGAAGAGGATCTTGTAGCCGTGATCGCTCAGCCACTCCCCGAACCAGCCGTGGCTGGTGCTGAACAACAGCACCAGGCATAGACCGGCGACCACGGGAGACACCGCGAAGGGCAGGTCGATCAATGCCATCAGCACGCGTTTCCCCGGGAATTCGAAGCGCGTCACCGCCCAGGCCGTGAACACGCCGAATACCGCGTTGAGCGGGATCACGATCGCGGCGGTGAACAGCGTGAGTTTCAGCGCCGAGACCGCGTCCGGCTCCTTCAACGCTGCGAACCAGACATCGACGCCCTTGGCGAACGCCGCGCCCAGCACCATCGCCAGCGGCAGCACCAACAGCAGCACCATGACCAGCAGCGCCAGTGCGATCAATCCCCAGCGCAACCAAGCGGGTCCTTGCAGATGATCGTGTTCAGACATCGCGGCGTCCCTTGCGTTCGTGCGCGAACAGGGTCGGGATCGCGTTGATCGCCAGCAGGCAGAGGAACGAGGCCGCCAGAAGCAGCGCGGCGATGGCGATGGCACCGTTGTAGTCGTATTCCTCCAGTCGGATGGTGATCAGCAGCGGCGCGATTTCCGTCTGGTAGGGCTTGTTGCCGGCGATGAAGATCACCGAGCCGTATTCGCCGAGGCCGCGCGCGAAGGCGAGCGAGAAGCCGGTGAGCAATGCTGGCAGCAGTTCCGGCAGGATCACGCGCCGCAGCGTGGTGAAACGCGAGGCGCCGAGCGAAGCGGCGGCGTCTTCCTGCTCGCGTCCGAGTGTTTCCAGCACCGGCTGCGCGGTGCGCACCGCGAACGGCAGGCCGATGAACACCAGCGCGATCACGATGCCGGTAGAGGTGTAGGCGATGTGGATGCCGTGCGGCTCCAGCCAGCGGCCGACCCAGCCGGTCTGCGAATACAGCGCGGTCAACGCGATGCCGGCCACGGCCGTGGGCAGCGCGAACGGCAGGTCGACGACGGCGTCGAACAGGCGCCGTCCCGGGAAGCGGTAACGCACCAGCACCCACGCGATCAGCGCGCCGGCGAGCGAGGCGATCAACGCGGCGACGAGCGCGGTGCCGAAGCTGAGTTTCAATGCCGCCTGCACGCGCTCGTCCTGGATCGCGCGCAGCCAGCCGTCGGTGCCGAGTCCGGCCGCACGAATCGCCAGCGCCGCCAGCGGCAGCATCACGATCAAGCCGAGCCAGGCCAGGCCGAGCCCCAGGCTCAGGCCGAAGCCCGGCAACGGCCTGCGCAGGCGCGTGGGTGCGAGAGCGGGCAGGGAGAGAGTCGAGGCGGTCATGTCCGGAAGGCCAAGAAATTCCTTGCGATGATCTGAAGGGCAATGATCTGGACGTTAGAGAAATCGCATTGCGAACATCCGCTTCAGCCCTCTCTCCCATGTACAGGAGAGGGGGCGAAGCAATTTCACTTCGCCGGCTTGTAGATCTGATCGAAGAATCCGCCGTCGGCGAAATGCTCCTTCTGCGCTTTCTTCCAGCCGCCGAAGGCGTTGTCGATGGTCACCTGCTTCACTTCGGGAAACTTCGACAGTTCCGCCTTGTCTACCTTGTCCGGCTCCGCCGGGCGATAGCCGTAGCGCGCGACCAGGCGCTGTCCTTCCTGCGAATACAGCCATTGCAGATAGGCCTCGGCCTGCTTGCGCGTGCCGTGCTTGTCGATGTTCTTGTCGAGCCACGCCACCGGCGGTTCGGCCTTGATGCTGAGGCTGGGCACGACGATCTCGAACTTGTCGCGCGTGTCGGCATCGCCGAGCGTGAGCAGGGCCTCGTTCTCCCACGCGATCAGCACGTCGCCGATGCCGCGCTCGACGAACGTGGTGGTCGATCCGCGCGCGCCGGTGTCCAGCACGGGGACGTTCTTGAACAGTTTGCTGAGGTAATCCAGCACCTTGGTGCCGTCGCGATATTGCGCCGAGGCCCAGGCCCAGGCGGCGAGATAGTTCCAGCGAGCGCCACCGGAAGTCTTCGGATTCGGTGTGATCACGCCGACGCCCGGCTTGATCAGATCGGCCCAATCCTTGATCTGCTTGGGATTGCCCTTGCGCACCAGGAAGACGATGGTGGACGTGTAGGGCGCGCTGTTGTGCGGCAGGCGGCTCTGCCAGTTGGCGGGCAGCAGCTTGCCGTTGTCGACGATCGCATCGATGTCGGCGGCGAGCGCGAGCGTGACCACGTCGGCTTCGAGTCCATCGATCACGGCGCGCGCCTGCTTGCCGGAACCGCCATGCGAGGCGCGGATTTCGAGCGTTTCGCCGGTCTGCTGTTTCCAGTGCGCGGCGAAGGCCTTGTTGTAGTCCGCGTACAGTTCGCGGGTGGGATCGTAGGAGACGTTGAGCAGTTCCTTGGCCTGTACAGCCCCCACCGACAAGGCGAGGGCAAGGCTGAGAGCTAGTGTACGAAGTGGGGATTTCATATGGAGTTCTCTGTGGGGAGTGAGGGGCTGCGCTTCATCGATGTCCTATCGACATCGACAACAGCTCCGAACGTTCCATAAGCAAGTCCGATCATGCTTTGAATGCTGGGACGACATACGAGACTCCTAGAAGGACACCTGCGCACGGGTGAAGAACGCTTTCTCGTCCTCGCGATCGCCATTCGCGCCACCGCCATCGAACTTGGTCTGGGTGTAGTTGGCGATCAGCTTGAGATTGGCGGTGAGATACCAGTTCAGGCCCAATCCCCATGAGGTGGCTTCCTGCGCGGCGACCGTGGGGTCGGCGAACAGGGGGAATGCGTCGTCGTCGAGCGTCAACCTCCCGTAGCGTGCGGCAATCTCGAATGCGCCCCAGCCTGCACCGCCGGGCGTAAAAGGATGGTTAGGCCGCGTCACGCCCCGGTAGCTGGCGTCTTCTCCGGTCAGGACGTAGCTGCCGACCACCTGCCATGCGCGATTGTCGAGATCGGCGCGCGTGCCGCTCGCGGGCAGCGCGACTTCCTGCTTCGAACTGACATACTCGCCCAGCAGACCGAGCGAATTGCGGTAGTACCAGGCCTGCGGCGACCAGCGCGTGTGATCGCCGTCCGCGGCGACCGCGCTGCGATAGTTGAAGAAGGTCGCTTGTCCCGGCGTGCGGTAGCGTGGCAGGAAATTGTTGCCGGTGCCGCGCTTGTCGCCGCTGGTGGCGGAGATGCCGAAACCGAGACCGGACAGCGCATTGCCGCTGTTCTTCCAGGGTTCGAAGAAGATGCGTGCGGCGGTTTCCAGTTCGTTGTCGGGATTGGCGGTGATCGCATCGCGTCCGTCGACCGTTCCGTTGAAGATGCCGACGGCGTAGCTGACGGCGCCCTTGGCGAATTCGCCTTGTAGTTGCACGCCGATGTCGCGATTGGGCACCAGCTCGGTGGGGAATCCGTTCTCGATCAGCGCCGTGGACGCGGAGGATTGCAGGCGTTCCAGGCCGACCGGCGCGGTGAACTTGCCGGCGCGCACGGTGGCGCGCGGATCGAACTTCAGATCGATGTAAGCATCCACCAGCGTCGCGCTGTCGCCCGCGAATTCGGGCGTGATGCGGAAGCCGATCCACTTACCCCAGGTGCCCTCGATAGTGGGACGCACGCGGCGCAGCAGGAAGGTGTCGTTCTGCGGCTGTTCGTCGTCGCCGATGAAGAAGCGGCCATCGGCCTGCACCAGGCCGCGGAAGCGGATTTCGTTGTCGCCGTCCGCCGACTTGATCGAAAGCCCTTTCTCAGGCGTGATGGCGACAACGGGTGTCGAGGCCGCCTTGGCCGTTGCGGCTTCTTCCTGCAGTTCCAGTCTGCGTTCGAGGATGCGCAGGCGCTGATCGAGGTCGGCGACGCTCGCGTCCCCGCCATCGTTCGCGGGCGCGTCGCCGTAACGCTGCTCCAGGGCGCGTAAACGACGTTCGAGATCCTCGACGGTGGGTTGTTGCGGAGAGGGCGGATCGGCGGCGAACAACGGTAGCGCCGTCGTCGACAGGGCGACGGCGAGGCTCAGACGGGCAAAGCGATGGCGTGCAAGCGGCGCGGACATGCGCGTCTCCTTCAAGAGAGCTTGAGGGAAGCGTCTCCGGAGGACCGGTCGACGCGGGGGAGGATCGAGACTGCAACAAACCTTAAATGTTGCGAGGACAGCGATCGCAGATCCCATTCCGCCTGCGTTTCATTCCCGGCGTCGACATGGAGATCAAGCCGCTTCCGCCTTCGCGTCGAGCGAAGCCAGCCAGTCGTCGTCCGAGCCTTCGTTGACGCCCTCGAACAGGAATGTCGACAGATAGCGCTCGCCGGTATCCGGCAGCGTGGCGAGGATCACCGAACCTTCCGGCGCGCGTTCGGCGACCTGCAAGGCCGCGGCGACAGTGGCGCCTGCGGAAATGCCGACGAAGATGCCTTCCTCCGCGGCCAGTCGACGCGAGGTGTCGCGCGCGAGCGTGTCATCGATCGGTAGCACCTGTTCGGCGACCTCGCGATCGAGCACGGCGGGCACGAAGTCTGGCGTCCAGCCCTGGATCTTGTGCGGCTGCCAGTCCTTGCCGTTGAGCAGCGAGGCGCCGGCGGGTTCCGAAGCGATGATGTGCGTTTCCGGGCGCGCAACCTTCAACACCTGACCGACGCCGGTGAGTGTGCCGCCGGTGCCCCAGCCGCTCACGAAATAATCGAGGCGCTTGCCGGCGAAGTCGCGCAGGATTTCCGCCGCCGTGGTCTGACGGTGATACGCAGGATTGGCCGGATTCTCGAATTGCCGCGCCAGGAACCAGCCGTGCTTCTTCGCCAACTCCTCGGCCCTGCGCACCATGCCGCTGCCGCGTTCGGCGGCGGGCGTGAGGATCACCTTGGCGCCGTAGGCGCGCATCAGCTTGCGGCGTTCGATGGAGAAGGTTTCCGTCATCGTCGCGACGAACTTGTAGCCGCGCGCGGCGGCCACCATCGCCAAGGCCACGCCGGTGTTGCCCGACGTGGCCTCGACGATAGTATCCCCAGGCTTGAGCAAGCCCTTGGCTTCGGCATCGAGCACGATGGCCAGTGCGAGACGATCCTTGACCGAGCCGCCGGGGTTGAACGATTCGGCCTTGGCGTAGAGCGTGACGTGCTTGGGCGGCAACCGGTGCAGCTTGACGATGGGCGTGTGGCCGATGGTGTCGAGAATGCTGTCGTAAAGGGCCATGGTGGTGTCTTCAATGTATGAGTTTGGTTTCTTTGCTTCCTTCCCCCGCAGGTAGAGGGAGGCGTTATGCGGCTTTATCCAGTACAGGTTGAAGCGCGCCGAGCGGCGCCTCGCCATACCAATGCAGCGTCTCGGCGAGCGCGGCCACTTCGCCGATGATCAACAGCGCTGGCGATTGCACGTCATGTCCGCGCGTACGTTCGGCGAGTTGCGACAGCGGGCCTGTCACGACGCGCTGGCCGGCGTGCGAACCGTTTTCGATCAGGGCGAACGGTGTCGCCGCGTCGCGGCCATGCGCGATCAGCCGTGCCTGCAACGTATCGAGCATCGCCACGCCCATGTAGACCGCCAGCGTCTGCCGTTCCTGCGCCAGCGCCGGCCAGTCCAGCGTGTCGAGCGAGGTTTTGCATTGCGCGGTGACCAGGCGCACCGATTGCGCATGATCGCGATGGGTCAGCGGCACGCCCGCATAGGCCGCGCAGGCGACCGCGGCGGTGATGCCGGGGACGACTTCGAATGGGATTCCGTGGGCGCGCAGGGCTTCGAGTTCCTCGCCGCCGCGGCCGAACACGAACGGATCGCCACCTTTCAGTCGCACCACGCGGCGGCCGGCGAGCGCATGTTCGATCAGCAGCGCGTTGATGCGTTCCTGCGTCGCGTGATGGTGGCCCGCCTGCTTGCCGACCTCGATACGCTCGGCATCGCGGCGCGCGAGTTGCAGCACTTCCGGGCTGACGAGGCGGTCGTGGAGAATGACATCGGCCTCGTTGAGCACGCGCAGCGCACGCAGCGT
Source organism: Luteimonas panaciterrae (assembly GCF_020511115.1). GTDB lineage: Bacteria > Pseudomonadota > Gammaproteobacteria > Xanthomonadales > Xanthomonadaceae > Luteimonas > Luteimonas panaciterrae. The sequence continues at coordinate 185,921 of NZ_JAJAVH010000007.1, read as the reverse complement.
GAGCAGGCCGGGATCACCGGGGCCGGCACCGACCAGTGCCACGGAGCCGATCGGCGTCTCAACGGGCGAAGACGCTTCATGCGCGGAATCCGCATCCAGGATCTTCTCGAACGCATGCTCCGCGGCGATGTGCTGCCGCTTGCGCAGCAGCGATTGCAGCGGCCCGGCGAGCAGGCGCGCGATGCCGCGCCGGCGCGCGGCCAGACCGTGCTCGCCATGAGCCGGCCATCGCGCGCGGATGCGCTCGCGATGCCGCGTCAGCAGCTGCGCCAGCGCGCCGTAGGATTCGTCGAACTGCGCTTCCAGCCGTTCATGTATCAGCCGCGCCAGCATCGGCGCGCCGCCTCCGCTGGAGATCGCGATCTGCAGCGGGCCGCGTTCGACGCGGGCTGGTACCTGGAAGCGCGACAGCTCGACATCGTCGACGACATTCACCCAGACGTAGCGCCGCTCGGCCGCATCGGCGATGGCATGGTTGGCCGCGGCATCGTCGGTGGCGGCGATGGCGAGCCAGGCGTCGGCCAGCCAGTCCGGATCGAACTCACCGGCGCGATGGGCGATGCGATGCCGCGTCGCCCAGTCCGCGAGAGTAGGTTCCAGCCGTGGCGCGCCGACCACCACGCGGGCGCCTGCTTCCAGTAGCGCTTCGACCTTGCGCCGGGCCACCGTACCGCCACCGACCACGAGCACGGTACGACCGCGCAGATCGGCGAACAGGGGGTAGAGAGGGGTGGAATCGTCGGGCATGTGAAAGCCTCGGCTGGGAGACCGACGCTAGCGATGGCCGTTCCGGCGCGGAAATGGCGCCGACTCCTGCGCTTATGCCTTATCGGCATAAGCTAGATGAAGTCCGCCCTGGACAGGTTCCAGGCGTAACGATATGTTGACGAATCCTTTCATCATGATAAAAAGATATATCTCCGGAGGTGGCCTCGCTTCCGGGGCGCCTCCACGGTACCTGTCGCGATGACCCTCACCCAACTTCGCTATCTTGTCGCCATCGTCGATTCCGGGCTGAACATCACGCTCGCGGCCGAGCGCGTGCACGCCACCCAGCCGGGCCTGTCCAAGCAACTCAAGCAACTGGAGGATGAACTCGGCTTCCAGCTGTTCGTGCGCAAAGGGCGCAGCCTGGAAGGCATCGCGCCGGCGGGCGAGCGTGTGCTGGAGCACGCGCGGCGCATCCTCGAGGAGGCCGCCAACATCCGCAGCTATGCCGCAAACGAGCGCGGCGAGCATGCCGGCCGTCTGTTGCTGGCCACCACGCACACGCAGGCGCGCTACGTGCTGCCGCCGGCGATCGCGGCGATCAAGCGCCAGTTCCCGCAGGTGAACGTGGACCTGCAGGCCGCGGGCGATGCGGAAGTACTGCAGAAGCTGGCCCAGGACAACGCCGATCTCGCCCTGATCAGCAGCGCCGGCAGCGTGCCGTCGGGCGGAATGGCGGTGCCGTTGTATCGCTGGCGGCGCGTGCTGCTGCTGCCGCGCACGCATCCGCTGGCCGATCTCGGTCGCGCGCCGACACTCGCCGAGCTCGCGCAGCATCCGCTGATCAGTTACGAATCCTCGATCCGCGCCGACTCCTCGCTGCAGCGCGCGTTCGCCACCGAAGGCGTCGAACCGCAGATCGCCATGACCGCGCGCGACGCCAATCTCATCAAGACCTACGTGCGCGCCGGCCTCGGCGCCGGACTGCTGGCGGAGATGGCGATCGGTGCGCGCGAGGACGCGGATCTGCGCATCCTGCCCGCGCCGAAAGCACTGCCCGAATGCATCACCTGGGCTGTGATCCCGCGCGGCCGCGTGCTGCGCGATTACGCGCTGGCGCTGCTGCACCATCTCGCGCCGCAGCTGGATCCGCGCGATCTGCGTCGCGTGCTCGAAGGCAATCTGGAGCCGCAGTGGCCGACGCCGCCGGCGTGGGTGGAATTGAGTCAGCCGATCACGGTGTAGGACGGGGCGCATATGACCGCGCAGCAACTGTTCCAAGTCGCCGACTTGGGTTCCAGAGCGCTGTCCGTTGCCGTGGCGATAGCGCTCACATTGCTTCCGTACCCACGCCAACTGTTCGTGCGAGGTGCGATCGCCATTCTGGTTACCTGGGCGATATCGGTTTTCTATGCAGGCCTCGTTTACAACCCGTTGGGCCTGGCTGCGGCATCGGCACAAGGGATTCATGCTCCCTGGATGCGTTACGACAACAACACCATCGCGGCCCAATTGTTAGCGGGTTGGGTATTCCCCGCAATTTCTGTTCTGGGCGTCTGTTTTGTACGTCATGTCATCTGCCGGTTTCGTAGGGTGAAATTAAAAAGCGAAACATGACTCAGGTAATGGCCTGGGATGTGACATCCGGTGAGTTGAGATTGAAGGGTCTCGCGAGGGGAGCGTATGTGCGTACCCACATCCGGATGAATTGCTCGACGGCACCGCTGGCTGATTTCATAAGGCTGGAATGGCTGGCGCAACAGATTGCCGGCTAAGTCCCGAATCTTATGCGGGCGCCAAGTTTCGGCACCCAAACCGGAAATGTTCAGGCCGCGACGTTGGCCCCATCGTCGAAATGCAGCCCGCATTCGCGCTTGAGACCGAAGAAGCGCGTGTCTTCCTCGCGCATGCCCGGTTCCAGCGGACGGGTGGTGTGGGTGTCGCCGATCGAGATGTAGCCCTGATGCCAGAGCGGGTGGTAGGGCAGGTCGTGCGCCTGCAGATAATTCCAGACGTCGCGATCGCTCCAGTCGGCGATCGGGTGTAGTTTCCAGCGGCCGTCGCGCAGTTCGAGGTAATCGATGGCCTTGCGCGTGCTGGACTGTCCGCGGCGCAGGCCGGCGATCCAGGTGCGCACGTTCAACTCGCGTAGCGCACGCTGCATCGGTTCCACCTTGCGCAGGCGGTTGTAGCGGGTGATGCCGTCGACGCCTTCCTCCCAGATTTTGCCAAGTCGCGCTTCCATCCAGGCGATGCCGATCTGCGGGCGATAAACCTGCAGATTGAGAGTGAGCTTGTCGCTCAGTTGGTCGATGAAACGATAGGTTTCCGGGAACAGATAGCCGGTGTCGATCACGATCACCGGGATATCGGGTTTCTGCTGCGTCACCAGGTGCAGCGAGACCGCCGCCTGCGCGCCGAAGCTGGACGAGAGCGCGTGTTCGCCGGCGGTGTTTTCCAGGGCCCAGGCCACGCGCTCCTCGGCGCTGCGCTCGCCCAACCATCGGTTGAGTTCGGCCAGCGCCTGGGTCGATTCGGCGGCGGTGATGGGATCGGGCGGACTCATGCCAGTACCTTTACGGGGATTCCGTTACGTGTGTCTTTGTCGGGGATGGAAACGACGGCGCTGCGGACCAGGAAGTCGCCGAAGCCTTCGTCGAAGTGCTTCTCGCGCGCGTAGTCGCGGATCAGCGGATCGAGCGCATCGAGGATCTCGGGTTCGGCGATGTTCTCGCGGTACAGCGTGTTGAGCCGCTGGCCGCGATGATCGGCGCCGAGCATCAGGTTGTAGCGGCCGGGCGCCTTGCCGACCAGGGCGATTTCGCCGAGATAGGGGCGCGAGCAGCCGTTCGGGCAGCCGCTGATGCGCAGGTGGATCGGCGCGCCGGGAATGCCGTGGCGAGCGAGCAAGGCTTCGACCTTGCCGACGATATCGGGCAGATAGCGTTCGGCCTCGGCCATCGCCAGTCCGCACGTGGGCAACGCCACGCAGGCGAGTGCGTTGCGGCGCAGCGGATTGGCGCGGCGCCAGGAATCGAGTTCGTATTCCGTCGTCAGCGCGTCGATGCGTTCGCGCAGATCGGGCACGATGTTGGCGATGACGAGGTTCTGGTTCGCCGTCAGGCGGAAATGCGCCTGCTGCGCGTCGGGCGCGGCAGTGTTGGCGGCTTCGAGGATCTGCGCGATCCGGCGCAGACCGCTCAGATGCCGGACTGCTTCGCCCAGATCATCGAGTGCCCCGTCGACGATGCGGCCCGCCGGAATCCGCAGGGTCAAGTGGAAGCGACCGTCTTCGCCGGTACTCCAGCCAAAACGATCGCCATTGTGGGCGAAGCCGAACGGACGTGCAGGAAGGAGAGGGAAACCTGCACGCCGTTCGACTTCGGATCGGAACCAGTCGAGACCGTGGTCGTCGATGGTGTATTTGAGGCGGGCGCGCTTGCGGACTTCGCGGTTGCCGAAATCGCGCTGCGCGGTGACCACGGCCGTGGCGACGGCGGTGATCTGGTCGGGGGTGACGAAGCCGATCACGCTGCCGAGGCGTGGATACGTCTCCGGATCGCCGTGGGTGGCACCCATGCCACCGCCGACGGTGACGTTGTAACCGGCGAGCACACCGGTTCCGTCGACTGAATTTTCATCGATGATCGCGATGAAGCCGAGATCCTGCGCGAACACATCGACGTCGTTGGTCGGCGGGATGGCGAAGCCGATCTTGAACTTGCGCGGCAGGTAGCGCTCGCCGTAGATCGGCTCGTCTTCGCTGCCGCTGCCGGCGACGCGTTCCTCGTCCAGCCAGATTTCGTAGTAGGCGCGGGTGTTCGGCAGCAGGTGCTCGGACAGCGCAGCGGCCTGCGCGTGCACGGTCGCATGCGCGGCGGAAAGATGCGGATTGGCGGCGACGGCGACGTTGCGGTTGACGTCGCCGCAAGCGGCCAGAGTGTCGATCAGGGCGGCGTTGATCGCCTGCATCGTCGCCTTGAGTTCGGTCTTGATCACGCCGTGGAACTGGAATGCCTGCCGCGTGGTGATGCGCAGGCCGCGTTCGGCGAACGTGGTGGCGATGGCATCGAGCTTCAGCCACTGCGCGGGCGTGACCACGCCGCCCGGCGTGCGCGTGCGGATCATGAAGCTGTAGGCCGGCTCCAGCTTGGCGAGGCGGCGCTCGTCGCGGATGTCGCGGTCGTCCTGCTGGTAGCTGCCGTGGTACTTGATCAGCGTCTGATCGTCCTCGCGCAGGCTGCCGGTGACCGGATCGGCCAGGCTCTGCAGCAGCGAGCCGCGCAGTCGCGCGCTCTGCTGCTTGATGTCTTCGACGGAGTGCGCGCTCATCGCATGGCCTCGGACATCAGTACACGTCCCGGGCGTAGCGGCCCTGGCGCTGCAGATCGTCGAGATATTCGGCCGCCGCGTCGCGGTCGCCGTGCTTGTGCTCGGCGACGATGTCGAGCAATGCGCCGTGCACGTCCTTGCCCATGGCGATGGCGCCGCAGACGTACAGGTGCGCGCCGTTCTGCAGCCAGTCGTAGAGGTCCTCGCCGCGTTCGCGGATGCGGTCCTGCACGTAGATCTTCTGGGCCTGATCGCGCGAGAAGGCGAGGTCGATGCGATCGAGTTCGCCGGATTTCAGCGCGCGCTGCCATTCCAGCTGGTAGAGGAAATCGCTGCGGAAATGCGGGTTGCCGAAGAACAGCCAGTTGCGGCCGGGCGCACCCACCGCCGCGCGCTCCTGCACGAAGGCGCGGAACGGCGCCACGCCAGTGCCGGGGCCGATCATGATCACGTCGCGCGAGGCGTCCACGGGCAGGCGGAAGCGCTCGTTGGTTTCGATGTAGACGGGCAGACGCTCGCCTTCGCCACGGGTGGCGAGGTAATGCGATGCCGCGCCCCAGCGGAGCATGCCATCTTGGGCGCCGCTGTCGTATTCGACGTGCGCGATGGTGAGATGCACTTCGTCGCCCACGGCCTTGCGGCTGGAGGCGATCGAATACAGCCGTGGCGTCAGCGGCCGCAGCGCGGCGACCAAGGCTTCGGCCGACCAGTCGGCGGGATGACGTTGCAGCAGATCGATGACCTGACGATTGGCGAGCCACTCACCCAGCACCACGTTGCCGGGCTGCAGGATCGATTGCAGTTCGGCATCGCCGCTGCGTTCGGCCTGGGCGGCGATGAAGGGGCGGGCGAGCTTGGTCAGCTCGCGCTTGCTCGCCAGCCATTCGCGCAGTGGCAGGGTAGTGTCGCCTTGCGCGATGGCCTGTTCGCCGTCGAGTTTGAGCGTCGTCAGGATCGCATCGACCAGCGCGTCGGGATTGCGTGGCCACAGGCCGAGCGCGTCGCCGGGCTCGTAGTGCAGGCCGGAGTCTTCCAGCGACAGTTCGATGTGGCGGATGTCTTTGGGTGAAGCCGCCCGGCCATGCACCAGCGTGATGCGCTGGTTGGCGATCAGCTCGGCCGAGAACGGATGATCGCGGCCGTGGGTTGCCGCCGATGCGGCGATCTGTGGGCGCAGCGGCGTCACCGTCGCCAGCGGCTTCACGATTTCCTTGGCCGCGGACACGGCCTGCGTGCGCCACGGCGCCGCGACGGTGTCGATGTCGAGATCGGCTTCGCCGCGCGGCAGCAGGCGTTGCGCGCCCAGATCGGCCAGGCGCTCGTCCAGACGCTGACCGATGGCGCAGAACTGCGGATAGCTGGAGTCGCCAAGGCCAAGCACGGCGTAATGCAGCTGCTCCAGGCGGGGCGCGCGCTTGCCGGTCAGGAATTCGAACAGTTCGCGGGCGTCGTCCGGCGGATCGCCGTCGCCCTGGGTGCTGATCACCAGGTACAGATGGCGTTCGGTCTTCAGTTCGCGCACCGGATAGGCATCGGCGCGCAACAGGCGGACGGCGAGCCCGGCGCCCTCGACTTCCAGTGCCAGCTGCTCGGCGACGCGCTTGGCATTGCCGGTTTGACTGCCGTAGACGATGGTCAGCCGCCCTGCCGTCGCGGCATCGGGGCGCACGGCAACGGCAGGAGCGGACTGTGCGGGAGCCGGTCGCGAGGTCGCCAGACCCGCCGCGTAGCCCGACAGCCACCACAGCCCCGGCGCGTCGAGCGCGCGGGTCAACTTGGCGATCGCATCCGCCTGTTCTTCGGACAAGGGCGGGGCAGGCAGGGAATTGGGCGATGGCATCGCGAGCGGCCATTGTTCCGGTCACGGGATTGGGACGACACTAGGCGTACCGGCGGCGATGCGGAAAGGAAGCTGAGTTATTCGGTTATGCCCCGCAGTCATTTACTGAGGGTGTGGGGCCCCTGGCTACAATTTCGAACAGCCGCCGATCCGAGCCGATGACCGTTTCCCTTGCAACCAATCCAATCGAGCCGATCGACCGTCCCCGCGACGAACTCGACCGCCTCGAAGCCGAAAGCATCCACATCCTGCGCGAGGTGGCCGCCGAGAGCCGCAAGCCCGTGCTGCTGTATTCGATCGGCAAGGACAGCTCGGTGCTGCTGCATCTGTTGCTGAAAGCGTTCGCGCCGGCGGTGCCGCCGATTCCGCTGCTGCACGTGGACACCACTTGGAAGTTCCGCGAGATGATCGCCTTCCGCGACCAGCGCGCGTCCGAAACCGGTGTCGAGTTGCGCGTGCACATCAATCCCGACGGTGTGCGCGACGGTGTTGGCCCGCAGAGCCACGGTGCCAGCGTGCACACCGAGATCATGAAGACGCAGGCGTTGAAGCAGGCGCTGGAGATCGGTGGCTACGACGCCGCGATCGGCGGTGCGCGCCGCGATGAGGAGAAATCGCGCGCCAAGGAGCGCATCTTCTCCTTCCGCGACGCGCAACAGCGCTGGGACCCGCGCCGGCAGCGCCCCGAGTTGTGGCAGCTGTACAACGGCCGCGTCGGCAAGGGCGAGAGCGTGCGCGTGTTCCCGCTCTCGAACTGGACCGAACTCGATGTGTGGCGCTACATCCGCCGCGAGAACATTCCCGTCGTGCCGCTGTACTTCGCCGCCGAGCGTCCGACCGTGCGGCGCGACGGCGCCCTGATCGTGGTCGACGACGAACGCTTCCGCCTGGACGCCGGCGAAACCCCGCAGCTGCGCCGCGTGCGTTTCCGTACCCTCGGCTGCTACCCGCTGACCGGCGCGGTGGAGTCGGAGGCCACCGATCTGGACGCCGTGATCGCCGAAATGGAAACCAGTGCGCAATCCGAGCGCGCCGGCCGCCTCATCGACCACGCCGACGGCGATACGATGGAGAAGAAAAAGCGCGAGGGGTACTTCTGAGATGGTGGCCGTCCCACGCATCCACGCGGAAGCCGGGCATGAGGAAGCCAAACCGGTGCGAGCCGAACGCGACATCCTGCGCATCGTCGCCTGCGGCAGCGTCGACGACGGCAAGAGCACGCTGATCGGCCGGTTGCTGGCCGAAGCCGGCCGCCTTTCCGACGACGAACGCGTCGCGCTCGCGCGCGCCAGTGCCAGCCACGGCACACGCGGCGGCGAACTCGATTACGCATTGCTCCTGGACGGCCTCGAAGCCGAGCGCGAGCAGGGCATCACCATCGACGTCGCCTGGCGTCATCTGCAGACCGCGCACCGCCGCTACCTGATCGCCGACTGCCCCGGCCATGTGCAGTACACGCGCAACATGGCGACCGGCGCGTCGGTCGCCGATCTCGCCATCGTCCTCGTCGATGCCGGCAAGGGGTTGCTGCCACAAACGTTCCAGCACACGGCGATCGCGGCGCTGTTCGGCGTGCGCCACATTCTGCTGGCGGTGAACAAGCTCGATCGCGACGGTTACGATCGCGCGCTTTTCGACGGGATTGCCGACGCTTATCGCGCGCATGCCGCGCAGCTCGGCATCACGGACGTCGTCGCCATCCCGCTCGCCGCGGCGACGGGCGAGAACGTGACCGCGCGTTCGGCGAATTTCTCCTGGTACGCGGGGCCGACGGTGCTGGAGCACCTCGACAACGTCGAGATCGAGAATCGCGAGGCCGCATTGCCGGCGCGGCTGCCGGTGCAAGCGGTGCTGCGCGGCGCCAACGGCGCGCGCTGGCTGGCCGGCACGCTCGTCTCGGGCGTTCTGCATGCCGGCGATACGCTGCGCGTGGAACCGGCGGGTGTGGTTGCCACCGTCGCGGAGATCACCCGTTCCGGCGATGTCACCGATGTCGCGCATGGCGGCGACGCTGTCGCCGTGCGATTGCTCGAGGATGTCGACGCCGGGCGCGGCGACGTGCTGGCGATCGCGCAGGCACCGCTGGCGGCCAGCGATCAGTTCGCCGCCGACGTGCTGTGGTTCGATCAGGCCGCATTGCTGCCTGGCCGGCGCTATCAACTCAAGCTCGGTGCGCGCAGCATCGGCGCGCGCGTGAGCGAGCTCAAACATAAATTGGACCCGGAAAGCCTGCAGCCGCTGGCCGCGAAGCGTCTGGAGTTCAACGACATCGGCGAGATCACGTTGTCGCTGGATGCGCCGATCGCCTTCGCGCCGTACGCGCAGGAGCGCGCGCTCGGCGGTTTCGTGCTGATCGATCCGCTCACGCGCGCCACGGTCGGCTGCGGCATGATCCGCCACGGCCTGCGCCGCGCCGACAATATCCACTGGCAGGCGCTCAGTGTCGATCGCAGGGCGCGCGCCGCGCTGAAGGGGCAGCATCCACGCTGCGTCTGGTTCACCGGCTTGTCCGGTGCGGGCAAGTCGACGATCGCCAACCTGGTCGAAGCGGGACTGCTCGCGCGCGGATTCCACACCTATCTGCTCGACGGCGACAACGTGCGGCATGGCTTGAATCGCGATCTCGGCTTCACCGACGAGGACCGCGTCGAGAACCTGCGCCGCGTGTCGGAAGTGGCCAAGCTGATGACCGATGCCGGCCTGATCGTGCTGATCAGCTTCATCTCGCCGTTCCGCGCCGAGCGCGAGGCCGCGCGCGCGCTGTTCGCGGCGGGTGATTTCATCGAAGTGTTCGTCGATACGCCGCTCGCGGAAGCCGAGCGTCGCGACGTCAAGGGACTCTACGCCAAGGCGCGGCGCGGCGAACTGCCGAACTTCACCGGCATCGATTCGCCCTACGAGCCGCCGGAGAACGCGGAGATCGTGCTCGACACGCTATCGCATACCTCCGAGGCGCTGGCGCAGCGCGTGATCGCGAAAATACTGGACGAGTAGCGCGTGTCCGACGGCACTGTCTGAAGCACGATGGCGCGATCGTGTCCGGCCGCGCCATCGTGATGCGTTAAATTTTTTCGTCAACGGCTCAAGGATCTTCCGCAGGCGGATTCGGTATCGGGCCCGGAGGATGCGACGGGCCGGGTGGGCCAGGCGGCGAGGGATCCGCCGGAATGCAATCGTCCGGGGGCAACTGCCCAGTCCCATCGTCCGCCGGCGGAAGGCAAATTTCCTGTGCGGATGCGTTGCCCACGCCAAAGCCGAGAACGCCGAATTGCACTGCGCCCAACAACACCAGTGTTGCGACTTTGCTCATCGATATGTCCTTTGAGGGTTCCTGATCCATGGAAACTCCGGGGTGTCCGGAGCTTTCCGCTTGTCGAATGCGGCGCCTACCGGCCCCCCTCCGGTCCTGGCAGCCTATCGACTTCCGCCGAGCATCAATGTGATCGTCGCCGCGTCGTCGCGGCATCGGTGTCGATCGCGGTCGAGATTGTGATCGGGGTCAACCGCGACAGATCGCTCGCGTGAGAACAGCGAGCATGCGCATCAAAGCAGGGCTTCGCCACGCAACATCGGCACGCAATGACCCGCGACGGTCGCGCGGATGCCATCCGCCGCGCGCGACGCCGTTGCATGAAGCAGGCTCGGGCGCCCCATTTCCACGCCTTGCATGATTTTGAAACGACGTGCGTCATCGTTCGAGTGTGACAACAGCAATGCGGCGAGCGCCGTGTTCGCACTGCCGGTCGCGGCATCCTCGATCGTGCCGGCCTCGGGCGCGAACATGCGCGCGCGCAGGTGGATCGAGTCGCCTTCCGCCCGTTCGTGCGCATAGAGATGCAGCGAAAATCGGCCGTTCAATTCCGTTCGCTCCACGCATACTTTGTGGAACGCTTCCAGGCTTGGCTTGGCGCGCTTGAGCGCATCGGACGTGACCTCGGCGATGACGTACCAGGTGCCGACCGAGGCATGGATCGGGCGATGCGTCGTCAGCACGATGTCGTCGATCTCGAGACCGGCGCATGTCGCGATCGTTTCGACGGGGAATTCCAGGCCGGTCGATAACGGCTGCGGCGCGGAGATCATGCTTCCGGTCACTTCACCGGCATCATCATGCTCGATGGTCACCCGCACGACACCCGCCGGCACTTCGAACAGCAGCGTGCCGTCGCCGCCGCGTCCCTCGCGCGCGAGCACGTAGCCCGTGCCGACCGTGGGATGTCCGGCGAACGGCATCTCCGCGGTGCGGTGGAAGATGCGGACGCGCGCCGTGTGCTCGGGATTCTCGGGCGGAAACACGAATGTCGTTTCGCTGAGATTGAACTCCGCCGCGAGCGACTGCATCTCGGCATCCGACAGGCCGCGCGCATCCGGAAACACCGCGAGCGGATTGCCACCGAAGCGCTGATCGGTGAAGACGTCCACGGTGACGAAGCGATAGGCGGGCATGGGGATGGCCTCGAAGCTGAAATCGGGAGCGTGGGCGAAAAACGTGGGCGAAATTGGAAACGTGGAGCGGACTCGACCGGAAATATCGCATGCCGGGCCGCAAGTCGTCCTGTGATGCGGACGGAACGATGCTGTCTGAAAAAAGAAACCGCGCATTGGGCGCGGTTTCTTTTTCGCGGTGATGGCCGAAGCCGTGTCAGCTCTTCTTCTTGCGGAGCATCTCGTAGATGAAGAGCAGCACGATCGCCGCGACGATGGCGATCACCCACACCAGGAACCGGCTGGTCACGCCGAGCATGCCCGATAGGTATCCGCCGACGACCGCGCCCGCGATGCCCAGCAGGATGGTCAGGATCCAGCCCATCGGATCGGCGCCGGGCTTGAAGAACCGGGCCAGGATGCCGATCACCGCACCGCCGATGATGTAACCCAAGATGCCGTTGAACATGTTGCCGCGCTCCCGTGGTTGGATGGCGGCGGCACTTTAGCAGACGGGCCTCGAACTGGAACGGATTTCGCAGTTCCAGCCGAGGCCGATTCAGGATTCAGCAGCAGCCGTGATCCCCATGCCGGTCACCGCTGTCCGCGGCGACGGCCGAGCCGGTGGTTTCCCCGCGCACGCTGGCGGCGTGATGGGCCGCGATCACCTTCGCCACGCTGGCGGTGACGCGCTTGCCCATCGGGATGTGCAGGAATTCGTTCGGACCGTGCGCGTTGGAATGCGGGCCGAGCACGCCGGTGATCATGAACTGCGCGCCCGGGAATTTCTCGCCGAGCATGCCCATGAACGGAATCGAGCCGCCTTCGCCCATGTACATCGCGGGCCGGTTGTAGAAGGCCTGGCTGGCGTCGTTGATGGCGTGCTCCAGCCACGTCGCCATCGCCGGCGCGTTCCAGCCGGTGGCGGCCTTTTCCAGATCGAGCGTGACCTTGGCGCCGTTGGGCGGATCGCGCAGCAGGGTTTCCTGCAGCAGTTCGCCGGCACGCTTGCCGTCGACGGTGGGCGGCAGGCGCAGCGACAGCTTCACAGAGGTGTGCGGGCGCAGCACGTTGCCGGCGGAGGCCAGCGGCGGAATGCCGTCCACGCCGGTGATCGACAGCGCCGGGCGCCAGGTGCGATTGAGCACGAGTTCGGTCAGATCGTCCGCCATGGGTGTCATGCCGGGCAGGAACGGGAACTTGTCGTAGATCGCGGTGCCCAGCACTTCGGCGACGCGCTTGGCCTGCGCCAGCCGGTCGGCGGGGATGTCTGCGAACAGGCCGTCGAGCAGGATGCGGCCGGTGTTCTCGTCCTCGATGCGCGAAAGCAGCTGGCGCAGCAGGCGGAAACTCGATGGCACCATGCCCGAGGCGTCGCCCGAATGCACGCCCTCGTCCAGCACCTTCACCGTCAGGTTGCCGCCGGCCAGGCCGCGCAGCGAGGTCGTGCACCAGAGCTGGTCGTAGTTGCCGCAGCCCGAATCCAGGCACACCACCAGCGAGGGCTTGCCGATGCGGTCGGCCAGATGGTCGACGTAGGCGGGCAGGTCGTAGCTGCCGGATTCCTCGCAGGCCTCGATCAGCACCACGCAGCGCGCATGCGGCGCGCCTTGCTCCTTCAGCGCCTGGATCGCGGCGAGCGAGCCGAAGATCGCATAGCCGTCGTCGGCGCCGCCGCGGCCGAACAGCTTGTCGCCCTTGAGCACGGGCTTCCAGGGGCCGAGGTCGTCGTCCCAGCCGGTCATCTCCGGCTGCTTGTCGAGGTGGCCGTAGAGCAGCACGCAGTCATCGCCCGGCGTGCCCGCCACCGCCGCCGAGGCGCCGGCGGTCGGGCCGGAGGCCGGAATATCGAGGAAGATCAGCGGCGTGCGGCCCTCCAGGCGCACCACCTCCACGGTCATGCCGGGAACCGACTGCGCCTTCGCCCAGGATTCCATCAGCCGGACGGCGTCGTCCATGTAGCCGTGCTGGACCCAGTCGGTGTCGAACATCGGCGACTTGTTGGGGATGCGGATGTATTCGACCAGCTGCGGAACGATATCGTCGTCCCATTTTTCCGAGACGAAGCGCTCAACACGGGCTGGCTCGAACTGGCTGTCGTCCATGGAAAAAACCTCACTGCAAGGGGGATACGCCAATTCTACCGCCGGGGGGTAGGGTTTTTCCTACACGGCGATGCGGCATCCCCCGGCTGTTCCGCAGCCGGTGCGGCGATACGCTGTGCCGATGGAGTCATGGACACTGTCTCCACTGGCGGAGCGAACCGCCAGGGATGGATCCCATACCAAATCAAGGAGCAATGCCATGAAGTTCTTCAAGACCTCGACCCTGAAAAAAGTGTTCACCTCGTTGATGCTGTCGCTGGTGCTGGCCGGAAGCGCGCTGGCCACCGACAAGGTCAACATCAATACCGCCAACGCCACGGAACTCGACCGCGTTCTGCTGAACGTGGGTCCGACCAAGGCCGAAGCGATCGTCGCCTACCGCAAGCAGAACGGCGCGTTCCGGAGTCCGGAACAGCTGGCGATGGTCAAGGGGATCGGGCTGAAGACAGTGGAGAAGAACCGCGACCGCATCCTCATCGGTGCGTCGTCCGCGGCGCCTCGCACGGCCGCAGCGTCTCGCACGACCGCGACGCCGGCCAGGCCTTCGGCGCGCGCGGCGATGCAGCGCTAAGAGCGGAAGCGGAAGCAAAGTTTCACGTTGCACGCGCTACGGAAGGCGGGTGCAGGCCAGGCACGCAAGTGCTTGTCATCGGGGCCGGAGTGCGAGCAGGGGCACAAACTTCGGCGTGTCCGGATCGGTTCGAAGGGAACCGGTCCGGACGATCCCTCCGGTCGCTAACGCCATGCCAGGACGAGCAGGGCGGCTAGCGGAAGCGGGAAGCTTCATATGGAATGGCAAGGATTGCCTACAAGGATGTGCCGTCGCCCGAGCTGTGCACAAGGTAGTGTGCGGCCGGGCGACTCTTTATGTGGGCCCTCCGGAATCCCGATTCTCGCCGCATTGATAGTGCGGCCGATGCGTGCTTTCACTGCTCGCGCAATCCGGGCAGCCTCTACACTGTCGCAATGGCAGACGAACAGACACAGACGAGCCGGACACGGGTGATTCCGGCATCCGAATACCGCCGGGAACGCTGGCGCAACGGCTTGGGGTGGACGCGCGAGATCCACGCCCATGTGCCTCTGGGAAGTCAGGGCTGGGATTGGCGCCTGTCGATCGCCGAAATCGAGCAGGACGCGCCGTTCTCGGCATTTCCCGGTATCGAACGCGAACTCGTTTTGCTCAGCGGAGAAGGGCTGCGCCTGCGCTTCGATGATGGCGAATCGCATCTCCTGCAACCGCCGCATGGCCGCCTGCGTTTTGCCGGCGAGCGTGTCGTCACCGGCGAACTCGTCGACGGGCCTACCCAGGATTTCAATCTGATGTGGCGCCGCAGTGTGTGCGAGGCGGAGTTGCATCATCGGCCGCTGGTCGGGCCGATGGTCTTCTTCACGGAACCGGGAACGACTTGGGCGCTGCATCTGATCGCCGGCGCGGCGCGATTCGATACTGCCTCGGAACTTCCCGAATTGCAGACCGGCGATACCGCGTTGCTCTCGGAGCCGAGTCGCAAACGCTTCCTGCTCGATGGCGGCGGCGAGCTGCTGGCGATCCGGATCGCATCGCTCCCGTCGTCATAGGCGCATCGCGCCGAAGCGCCGATCAGTACACGTCGCGACGATAGCGGCCGTCGATCAGCATGCCGTCGACCGCGGCATCTCCCAAGGTCTCGCGCAGCACGGCGTCCACGCCCGGCGCCATGCCTTCGAGACTGCCGCAGACGTAGATCGCCGCGCCCTCTGCCGCCCAAACGCGTAGACGCTCCGCACGGTCGCGCAGAATATGCTGCACGTAGCGCTTCTCAATGACGCCTTCGGCGCTTTCGGCCAGATCGCGCGAGAACGCGAGATCGAGGTGCTCGATGAAACCATCCGTTCGCCAGCCTTCGATCTCATCACGATAGAAGTAGTCGCGGTCGGCATTGCGCTCGCCGAACACCAGCCAGTTGTGCCGCGCGCCGGCGGCGACACGCGCCTTCAGGTGCGCGCGCAAGCCCGCGATGCCCGTGCCGTTGCCGATCAGGAGCATCGGTCGTTCCTCGGCGGGCGGATGGAAGTTGGGATTGCTGCGAATCCGCAATGCGATCTCGCCGCCTGGAAGCGCGTGATCGCATAGCCATCCGCTGCCGAGTCCGGGCTGACCATCGCCGCGTCGCATCTTCCGCACCAGCAGGTGCAGACCGCCGTCCTGAGGCAGCGACGCGATGGAATATTCACGATGCGGTAGCGGGTTCAGATTCTGAGCCAGCGTCTGCGCGTCCGGAGTCACGGCTTCCGATGTTGCCGGCAAATGCGATCGGGCCAGAAGTTCTCCGATCGTGATTTTTTCTCCGTCACGAACCACTTCGGTATCGCCCCGGATTCCCAGCGCGGCAAGGGAAGCGGCGACCGCTGACGGCGCATTGCGCGGACCGATTTCGGCGATGTCGCCGGCTTGCCAGCCCGGTGTGGTTTCCGGCGGCGGCCGCAGCTCGATGTGATAGGCGCTGCCGCCGGTGCTTCCGGGGTTCGCTTCGTGCCGTTCGTGCAGCACCCAGCGTTCGTAGCTGGCTGGCGCCCAATCCGGCAACTCCGGCGCGTCGGCGAGCAGGCCGAGATGGTGTTGCCAGTGACGCAGCGCGCCCGCGTCGCCGTTGTCGACTTCGATCAGATCGAACATGGATGTCGCACCGCCGCGTCGCAACCATTGCTCGATCCGATGACCGAAGCCGCAGAAATTCGCGTACTTGCGATCGCCGAGCGCGAGGATGCCGTAGTGCAGGTTGCTGAGTGCGACTTCCCGGTCGAGCACATCGCGCACGAAGGCGAGGGCATGATCGGGGGCGTCTCCTTCGCCCGTGGTGCTGACGACGAACAAGGCGCGCTCGTGCGCGCTAAGCATGGACGCGTCGATATCGGCAAGCTCGCTGAGCCGAACGGCGACTCCCGCCTTCGCCAGCGAATCAGCGGTGCGTTCGGCGATCTGCTGGGCGAAGCCCGTCTGGCTGGCCCAGGCCACGAGGATGCCGGCATTCGCACCGGATGCCGCAAGGGCTTGGCGCGCCTCGCGCGAAGCGCTCGACGTCCGCCACCAGAGAGCGCCGCAGAATGCGGCATAAAGCACGATCGCGAAGATTGCGAGCGCCCACCGTTCCGCGCGCGGCGATCCATACCACCAGACATCGTCGTGCAGCGGCAGCAGGGCCACGATCGCGATCAACAGCACAAACAGGACGGCCGCGTTACCGAGCAACTGTCGTGACATCACCTTCGACTTGCGCCGCGAACTCATGCCGCGGGCGGTTGCGGAAAGGTTGGCGTGGCGCGAACGTCGATTCGCCCCTCGGCATGTGCAACGAAGCGTGCCGCCAGGCCATGGCGTGTGGCGAAGGCGACGCCGTCCTGCATGCCCATGACGGTCAATGCGGTCGCCCAGGCATCGGCCTGCATGGCGGTGTCGGCGATGACGGTGACCGAAGCCGGCGCGTGTTCGACCGGTCGTCCGCTGCGTGGGTCGATCGTGTGTGCATAGCGGCGGCCATCCTGTTCGAAGCGATGCCAGCGATCGCCGGAGGTCGCGACTGCTTTGCCACTTTCCAGGACGAGCACGCAAGGTTCGTCGTCATCCGATTCTTCCTCGGACTCGACGAGGACGTGCCATGCCTTGCCATCCGGCTTGTGGCCGTAACCGCGAAGTTCGCCGCCCACGTCCACCAGCGCCGCCGCGATGCCGCGTTCGCGTAGGCACATCACGACTGCATCCACCCCGTAACCTTTTGCAATCGCCGAAAGGTCGAGTGAAACACCGCCTGGCTGCAAGGCCGACAGGGTTTCGGCGCGGAGTTCGATGCGCCGCCAGCCGACACGCGCGCGCGCAGCGGCGATCTCTTCTGCTTCCGGAATACGATGACCGGCGCCGTTGGCACCGAACCCCCACAGGCCGACCAACGGCCCGATGGTGGGGTCGTAAGCGCCGCCGCTCGCCTCGGCGATGTCGAGCGCGCAACGCAGGACATCGAAGAAGGCTTGCGGCAACACGTGCCAAGTACCGCCGGGTGCGCGGTTGAAACGGCAGATATCCGAATCCGCTTCCCACGTGCTCATCTGCGCCACCACGACATCCAGCCGGGACTGGATGTCGTGGTGCAGAAGATGCAGATCGACATTCGTGGACGCTACCGCGCTCACGCGCCAGCGTGTGCCCATGGTTTCGCCATAGAGCATGTGCACGGCTTGCGTGGCGATGGAAGACGCGGAGTCCGACACGGTCGAATAAGACGGCTTGTGACCGAAACAGCGGCCGCCTTACTGAGGCAACACTTCCAGCGTCGCGACGTAGCCGAGGCGGCGCTGCTTGGCCTGCGGCACCGTCGCCTTGTCGTCCTCGCTGCTCGCGTTGAGCCAGTACATGCCGGCTTCCGGCCACTTTACGCTGAACTCGCCGTTGGCGTCGGTGGTGAGCTTGATCTCGTCCTGCGCGTTGCGATAGCGCGTGCCACCGCGGATGATCTCGACCGCGAGGCCGGCGGCCGGCTTGCCGTCGATCTGGAAGCGGAACTTCGCTTCCTCGCCGGCGAACAGGTCGTTGGGATGCGTGACCGGCACCAGTTCCAGGCCGTCACCGCTGGGCTTGAGCGCGGTGTCGTTCGGCGAGCCATTGGTGACGAAGGTTTCCACGCGGCTCAGCGATTGCCCGATCTCGAGCTTCTGCGCATCCTTCGGCACCTCGGTGGCGAGTGCCTGTGGCGTGCCGCGCCAGCGCTTGCGTTGGCCATTCACGTCCCAGCTGGCGATGGCGTAATCATTGACGACGCCGATCTTGTAGGTACCGGCCTGCTTGAGCTGCACATCGAACACGCTGCGGTACTTGCCGGTGGCGCTGTTCTGCGCTTCCACGCGGCTGCCATCCGGCGCGCTGATGACGACGTTGTCCAGACGCAGCGGCACGTGGTTGAAATAGAACAGGTCGTTGGAGACGGCGGCGTCGACGGTGATCCACGGATCTTCACCCGCGATCACAGTCTGCGATGGCATCAACCAGGCTTTGTGAGCGAAGGCCGACAGGGGAAGCGCGGCGATCGCCAGCGCGAGGACGGCTGGGGTGAAGAAGGACAGACGTTTCATGATGTGCTCCGTCGAAGCGGCAACGTGGGGTGCCGGAGAAAGAAAAATCGGATGGACGATCAAGGCTTGATCGAGAGCGCGATCGCGCCGAGTTCGGTCGTGCCTTGCGCCTTGCCGGTCTGCGGTGATTGCGCGGGCCAGCGGAAGGGAATCTTGAGCAGTTCGCGACCGCCGACCTCGCGCGCGGCTTCCACCACCAGCGTGTAGTCGCCGGGCGCGAGCTGTGCCAGCTGCGGGCTCTTGCTATCGAAATTCAGCGCGTGCTTGCCGGCCGGACGCGTCGGGCCGGTGACGCCGTCGACCGGCACTTTCAGCGTGCGTCCGCTCTTGCGCCACCATTGCCGCAGGTCGGGCAGCCACTTCGTGCCGTGGCCTTCCTTGGTGTCCTTGCTCATGTACCAGACCGCGAGATTCGCCGCCGCCTTCTGGTCCGCGCCTTCCACCCAGACCGCGACATACGGACGATGGTATTCGGCGACCTTGAGTTGCGGAATCTCGATGTCGAGATCGAATTCGGCGGAGTAGGCCGGCATGGCCAGCAGGCCGCTCAGAGCAATGGTGAGTTGAACGCGCATGAAGAAGCCTTGCGATTAGTGAATGAAGATCAGTGCCAGCAGCAGCGGCACCAGCAGTCCGAGCCCGACATAGGGCCAGGTCATGCGGCGCTGCCGCGCATGCAGTTGCAGCAGCCAGAGTCCGGTGACGGTGAAGATCACGCAGGCGATGGCGAAGATGTCGATGAACCAGCCCCAGGCCGGCCCGGCGTTGCGGCCCTTGTGCAGATCGTTGAGATAGGAAATCCAGCCGCGATCGGTGCGCTCGTATTCCACGGTGCCGTCCGCGCGCTGGATGCTGAGCCAGGCATCGGCGCCGGGACTCGGCATGGAGAGATAGACTTCGTCCTCGGACCATTCCGCTTCGCGGCTTCCGATCGAAATCTTCAACCGCTCACCGAGCCAGTCGCCGACACTGGAAGGCAAGGGCGCGTTGCCGGCATCCCGCTTGCCGAGCGAGCCGAGCAATGTCGCCGGCAGCACGAGTTTCTCGTTGACGACCTTCGGGCTGCCTTCGATCTTCGCGGCATGGTTGAGCGTGATGCCCGTGATCGCGAACAGCAGCATGCCGATCAGGCACACCGCCGAGCTGATCCAATGCCATTGATGCAGCGTGCGCAACCAGAAGCCGCGCCGCTGTTGTGCGGAGATGTCGGCGGCCGGCGTGCGTGCGGCGTCGCTCACGGCTCCGCCCAGCGCCGCAGCAGGTTGTGGTACACGCCGGTCAGTTGCACCAGCGACGGATGTTCGGGCACGGTCTGCGTGAGGCGACGGATCGATACATCGAGTTCGAACATCAGGCGTCGCTGTGAATCCTCGCGCAGCATGCTCTGGATCCAGAAGAACGAGGCCAGTCGCGTGCCGCGCGTCACCGGTAGCACCTTATGCAGGCTGGTGCCGGGATACAGCACGAGATCGCCCGCGGCCAGCTTCACGCTTTGCGCGCCGAAGGTGTCCTCGATCACCAGTTCGCCGCCGTCGTACTCTTCCGGCGCGCTCAGGAACAGTGTTGCCGACAGGTCGGTGCGGATCGGCTCGGCGCGGCCACTACTGCGGTCGTAGCGGATCGCGTTGTCGATGTGATAACCGAACGATTGCCCGCCGGCGTAACGATTGAACAGCGGTGGATAGATTCGCTTGGGCAGCGCCGCCGAGAAGAACGTGCTGTTGCGCGCGAGCGCCTCAAGCACCAGCGTTCCCAGTTCGCGTGCCACCGGAGAATCTTCCGGCAGCTGCGCGTTGTCCTTGGCCTTGGCGGACTGATGGCCGGCGGTGATGCGGCCGTCGGCCCAGTCGGCCTGTTCCAACCGTTCGCGGCAATGCGCGACCTGCTCGGCGGTGAGGACTTGGGGAATCTGCAACAGCATGGCTTGCTCTCGATGCGGTGCTCGCCGGGGCGAGCACCGCGTGGCCGGAGTTGGCGGATTAGAACCTGTAACTGGCGCTCAACACCACCTGGCGGCCATCGCCCGGCGTCGCCCAGCCATTGTTGCGGACGCGGAGGTAGTACTCCTTGTCGAACAGGTTGTTGGCGTTGAGCTGCAGGCTCAGTCGATCGTTGACTTCGTAGGCGACCATCGCGCGATGCGTGGTGTAACCCCTGACGTCTCCGCCGTTGGCGCCGCTGGCGTTGTACCACTCGTAGCCGCTCTGATAGGTGATGCCGTAGCCGAAGGTCCAGGCGTTTAAGTCGTAGGTGGTCCACACGCTGCCGGAGCGCTCCGGCGTGCCACTGATCGATCGACCCTTGAGCAGATCGACGACACCTGTGCGCTTGCTGTAGTCGGAGATGCCTTGCAGCACTTCGCTGTCGAGCCAGGCGACGTCGGCGTACACCTCCCAGGCTTCGGTGATGCGGCCGGCCAGCCCCAGCGTGATGCCGTCCACGCGCGCTTCGCCGTCGAGCTGTTGCTCGCCCAGAGGGTTGTCTGGATTGCCGGGGTCCGCCACCTTGTAGTTCTGGCGTTCGTTGCGGAAGATCGCCGCGGTGAGGGCCAGTCCCTCGGACAATTCCCACTTCGTGCCGAGTTCGATGTTGACCGCGGTTTCCGGATTGACATTGCAATTCGCCGTGCCTGTGGCGCTGGTCAGCGTGCATGAGCCATTGACCGAGGCCTTCGACGGCGTCTTGCTGTTGGAGTACGACAGGTAGATCGTGCCGTTCGCGGTCGGCTTGTAGACCAGGCCGGCGCGATAGGAGAACAGGTCGTCCTCATTGCGTGCTGGAGTGCCCCTGCCGAGCACGGCGCCGATGTTGCTGTTGTCCGGGTTCGGATTGGTCGACGTCGGCGCGGTATAGGTCTTGATGTTCCAGATGGCGCTGTCGCCCTCGTTGTGCTCGTAGCGCGCACCGAGGTTCAGCATCCAATGCTCGCCGAACTTGAGCGTGTCGAACAGATAGAACGCCTGGTTGTCCAGCGTGCCTTCCGTGCGGCCGGTCAGGGTGGGATTGATCGGGCCGGTGTAGCGCCCGTCGGGGTCGGTGAGCGACATCGGCGGCAGCGTGACCGGGCTGCCGTCCGGATTGCGCGTCAGGTTCACCGTGTCCAGATCGAAGCTTTCATGCGAGAACGAGACGCCGGCGACCAGCGCATGCTCGACCGCGCCGGTGTTGAAGCGTGTGGTCAGGTCAGTCTGGCTGATCGCGATCGCGTTGCTGGTGTCGCGCGAGTGGCCGCGCGGGCCGCTCGGCCGATAGGTATTGGGCGATGTGCAAGTCGCGCCAGTCGCCGGATTGATACCGTTCTCCAGGCACCACGTGCCTTGCGGCGCATCGACGACGGTGAGCTGATCGACCTTCTGGAACCGCGCCAGGCTGCGCAGCGTCGTGTTCTCGCCGAAATCGTGCTCGAACACGCCGGTGAGCATGTCGACGTCGATCTCCTGCTTGTCCAGGTTGCGATAACCGTAGTAGTTCTCCGGATCGACGCCCGGCAGCGGTCCGCCGAAGGCGCTGAAGTACGGCACGCCGTACTGCGGAACGTTCTCGTCGTGCTGATGGAGATAGCTCAGCGTGAAGCGCGTGTCGCTGCCCAGGCCGAACGCGATCGACGGCGCGATGCCCCAGCGCTCGAAGT
This sequence comes from Luteimonas panaciterrae, assembly GCF_020511115.1. Taxonomy (GTDB): domain Bacteria; phylum Pseudomonadota; class Gammaproteobacteria; order Xanthomonadales; family Xanthomonadaceae; genus Luteimonas; species Luteimonas panaciterrae. Next base: position 163,777 of record NZ_JAJAVH010000007.1, on the reverse strand, counting down.
CCTCGAAATCGCGGCCCGGCGCGTCGTTCTGGTGCACCATCGCATTGATGCGGAAGGCGGTGCCGTTGTCGAAATCGGTATTGCTGTCGACGGTGATGCGGCCGTAGCCGTCGGTGCCGGCGCCGCCCTGCAGCAGGGTGAAATCACCGCCGCGCGCGGACTTGCTGACCAGATTGATGTTGCCGCCGACCGAGCCGGCGCCGGAATACACCGAATTGGCGCCGTTGATCAGCTCCACCGCTTCGATGTTGAACGTATCGGTGCGGCTGTACTGCGCGCTGTCGCGTACGTTGTCGGTGGTGATGTCGCTGCTGGCGTTGAATCCGCGCAGCGTGATGCTGTCGCCGTAGCCGCCGCCGCCTTCGCCCGCGCCGAAGGTGATGCCGGGCAGGGTGGAGAGCACATCGCGCAGCGACAGCAGACCCTGCTGGTCCATCGCCTGCTTGGTGACGACGGTGACCGACTGCGGCGTGTCGAGCAGCGGCTCGGTGTACTTGGGGGAGGCGACCTTGCGGACCTGGCGGCCCTCGACCTCGATCGTGTCGAGCTGGGTCGCTTCCTTCTGTTCGGCCTCGGCGGATGTGGCCGATCCGGTCGCGGCCACGGTCGTGGCGGGGAGCGCGTCGGACGCCGACGCGGGGGAGGCGAGCGCGGTCGCCAGGGCGGCTGCCAGTGGAGCGACAGCCAACGCGGAGATATTCATTACAGGGCGATCCCAATCCCGGCCGACGGCCGGCTCACCCATATCTTAATGATAATTATTCTTGATTACAAAGGCGCGGCAGGCGTTTGGGCCGGCCTAGGGCCGGTTAAAGGGTGTTTTCAGCGGTCGTCGCGGGTCCAGACCGCGTCGTCCTCGACCTTGACCGGGAACTTGGGGACCGGGGCATAGGCCGGCGCGCACAGGGCCCGGCCGTCGCGAACATCGAACTTGGCCCCGTGCAGCGCGCACTCGATGGTGGCCTCGTCGGCATCGAAAATACCAGCGGACAGTTCGAAGTCCTCATGGCTGCAGCGGTCTTCCAGCGCGTAGTAGTCGCCGTCGTAGTTGAAGACCAGGATCGGCGTGTCGCCGTCCCAGGCCACGGCGGTCTCGCCCGGCAGCAGCTCGGACGTGGCGCAGACGCGGATCCAGTCGGACATGAGGGCTTGCTCCTGTTCGAAAACGTTGGCCAGAAGCGAGGCTACAGTGCCTTCTCGAGGACTTCGAAGCGCAGGTCGTCGCGCTTGGCGATGCCGAAACGTGCATCGCCGTGCGGGAAGGGCTTGTAGACGCCGGTGCGACGGTAGCCGCGACGTTCGTAGAAGGCGATCAGCTCGTCGCGAATGTCGATCACGGTCATTTGCATGTCGGGCAGGGTCCACTCGTCGCGCGCGATGCGCTCGCACTCGGCCAGCAGCAACTTGCCGATGCCGCCGTTCTGCAGGCCGGGAACGACCGAGAACATGCCGAAGTAGCCATGCTCGCCTTCCTCGGCGACATGCGCGCAAGCCAGCAGCGTGCCGTCGCGCTCGGCCAGCACGACGCGGCTGCGCGGGCGCTCGATGTCGTGCCGCAGCACGACCGGATCGATGCGGTTGCCGTCGAGGAAATCGGCCTCGGTGGTCCAGCCGACGCGGCTGGCGTCGCCGCGATAGGCGGAGGTGACGAGATCGACGATGGCGGGAATGTCAGCGGCCGTGGCGGCACGGAATTGCAGGGTGGAAGTCATCTGCGCGGAAGGGACGACGGGTGCGGGATTATTGCAGTTCGGCGTCAAGGCAGTCACGCAGCGCGGCGAAGCTGCGATCGATGTCGGCGCGGGTGGTGCGCCAGTTGCAGATCGCCGCTCGCAGGATCGCCTGGTCGCCCAGGCGCGATGTGGAGAAGTAGGCCGTGCCTTCGGCATCCAGGCGTCGCTTCAGCGCCGCGAGCTTCGCATCGTCGTTGTCGGCGAGGCCGAAGCAGACGACGTTCAGACGTACCGGTGCCGCCAGTCGCAAACGCGGCTCGGTGGCGATCACTTCGCCGAAATAACGGGCTGCGTCGACATTGCGTTCCACGATCTCGGCATGGCCGTCCCGGCCGTAGGCGCGCAGGGTCATCCACAGCGGGAGCGCGCGCCAACGGCGCGAATTCTCGGGGCCCAGGTGCAGATAGTTGTTGACGACGGCACGCGGCGGCGGCAAGTAGGGCGAGTGATTCTGGAACACTTGCAACTGCAATGGCAGATGCGCCGTGAACAGCACCGCGCAGTCGTAGGGCACGTTGAGCCATTTGTGCGCGTCGACCGTGACCGAGTCGGCCGCCTCGATGCCTTCGAGCAGATGGCGGTGTTGATTCGAGGCCGCGGCGATACCGCCGAAGGCGGCGTCGACATGCAGCCAGAAGCGATGACGCTGCTTGAGACGCGCGATCGCGGCGAGGTCGTCGTAGTCGACGGTATTCACCGTGCCGGCGCTGGCGCAGACGATGGCGGGCGCGCCGTTCAGTGCTTCCAATGCGGATTCGAGTGCGGACACATCAAGTGCTTCGCGCTGCGGCAGCAGCGGCAAGGCATGCAACGCGTTGCGGCCCAGGCCGAGCATCGCCAATGCCTTGAGCGTGCTGGAATGCGCGCTGCCGGCGAAAATTGTCGGCGGAGGCAAGCCGTGCAGACCCTCGGCGGCGATGTCGTGACCAAGCTCGCGGCCACACCACTGTCGCGCGATCGCCAGGCCGGTGAAGTTCGCCATCGTCGCGCCGGTGACACAGGTGCCGTTCCAGTGCGCGGGCCAGTCCAGCAACTGACGCAGCATGTCGATGGCCTGGGCTTCGATGTGCGGCGCGCAGGTGTCGTTGTTGAGTTGCGCGTTCTGATCGTAGGCGCCGACCAGCCAGTCCGCGGCCAATGACGCCGGCGTGGCACCACCGGTGACGAAGCCGAAATAGCGCGATCCCGGACTCGCCGAGAGATGGTGTTCGAATTCGCGGTGGAACTCATCCAGTGCCGCGGCCGCGCCTGGGCCACTCTCCGGCAGTGCGGTGGTATCGCCGACATCGCCTTCGGCAAGTCCCGCGATGGCGGGGCGTTGGTCGAGACCGTGCAGATAGGCCTGCGCATGACGGAAGGCCTGCGCAAGGATGTCGTCGAGATCTTCCCGATCGCGTGCGAGCGAGGAATGCATGCGATGGTCCAGTCTGCTCAGCCGAGCAGCTTGCGTACTTTGTGCAATGCGGCGACGAAGTGTTCGACTTCCTCGTGCGTGTTGTAGAACGCCAGCGAGGCGCGGCAGGTGGCGGCCACGCCGAACCACTGCAGCAGCGGATGCGCGCAATGCTGGCCGGAGCGGATGGCCACGCCTTCCAGGTCGAGCAGGGTGGCGAGGTCGTGCGCATGCGCGCCTTCGACCAGGAACGACACCACGGCGGCCTTGCCCGGTGCGGTACCGAAGACGCGCAGGCCGTCGAACTTCGACAGTTCTTCCATGAGGTGCGCGAGCAATGCCTGCTCGCGGGCCTCGACATTGGCCATGCCGAGCGCTTCCAGATAATCGACGGCCGCCGCGAGCCCGACGAATCCGGCGATGTTGGGCGTGCCGGCCTCGAACTTGTAGGGCACGTCGTTGTAGACGGTACCGTCGAAGCTGACTTCCTTGATCATCTCGCCGCCGCCGATGAACGGCGGCATCGCGACAAGATGCTCCTTGCGCGCCCACAGCGCGCCGGTGCCGGTCGGGCCGCACATCTTGTGGCCGGTGAGGGCGTAGAAGTCGCAGCCGATCGCCTTGATGTCGACCGGACGGTGCGGCACCGCCTGCGAACCGTCGACCACCGTGACGATGCCGCGGCGCCGTGCCTCGCGGCAGATCTCGCGTACCGGATTCGCCGTGCCGAGCACATTGCTGACGTGGGCGACGGCGAGCAGCTTCACCTCGGGCGTCATCAGCGCGTGCAGCATGTCGAGGTCGAGCGCGCCTTCGGGCGTGAGTTCGACCACCTTGATGCTGGCGCCCGTGCGCTCGGCGATCAATTGCCACGGTACGATGTTGGCGTGGTGCTCCATGCGCGTGAGCAGGATGGCGTCGCCGGGTTTCAATCGCGGCAGCGCCCACGAGTACGCGACCAGATTGATCGCGAAAGTGGTGCCGCTGCACAGCACGAGTTCGTCCGCGCGCACGTTGAGGAAGCGGGCGAGCTTCTTGCGCGCACTCTCGTAGGATTCCGTCGCCTCGCTGCCCAGCTGATGTACCGCGCGGCTGACGTTGGCGTTGTGCCGGCGATAGAAATCATCGACAGCCTCGATCACCGCCGCGGGCTTCTGTCCGGTGTTGGCGGAATCGAAATAGATCAGTGGCTTGCCGTGGACCTGGCGCCGCAGCAGCGGGAAATCCGCGCGAATGCGATCCCAATCGATGCTGTGCGACACGTCCGCACCCGGCTGAGTAACGGGAGTTGGGCCGATGGATGGCGATTCGTTCATTCGCTCACCAGATCTTGCAAGGCTCCATCGAGGCGGGCTTGCAATGCCTCACGCAACTCCGGAGACGTGGCCGCGGCCAGTGGTTCGCGCACGAATGCGGCGGTCAGAAGATGGCGCGCTTCGTTCGACGGCAGTCCGCGCGAACGCAGATAGAACATCGCCGTCGGGTCCAATTGACCGACCGTGGCACCGTGCGCCGCTTTCACCTCGTCGGCGTGGATCACCAGCACCGGCTGCGTGTCGATCTCGGCGTTCTCGCTCAGCAGAAGATTCTTGTTGGAAAGATTGGCATCGCTGCCGTCGGCGCCTTCGTGAATGGTGATGCCGCCATGGAACACGGCATGACCGCGTCCGGCGCCGATGCCGCGCCACAGCAACGAGCAAGCGGTATCGCGGGCGACGTGTTCGATCGCCAGGCGCGTGTCGAGATGGCGCTTGCCGGTGGCGAGCAGGACGCCGTTGGCGACGAGTCGCGCGCCATCGCCGTCGAGGCGGATGTTGAGTTCGTGGCGGGACAGCGCGCTACCGAGTTCGAGATCGAGACGGTGGTAAGCGGCTTCGCGCGCCAGTGTCGCGTCGGTGTGCAGGACCGTGGTCGCGCCGTCGGCTTCTTGCTGGGCGCGAGCATGATGCAGTGTCGCCCCGGCGCCGAGCCGCAACATCAACCGCGTATTGGCCAGGTGGCGATGCGCGCCTGCCTGGAGATGGTGTTCGACCAGCGACAACGCGGCACCGTCGCCGATCACGACGTCGTGGCGCAGGTGCCAGGCCAGATCGCGCGGGGTGGGTGCTCCGACGAAAACCAGATGCACGGGCAATTCGACCGCAACGCCGGCTTCGACGCGCAGTTGCACGCCGGTCTCAGCCAATGCGTCGTTGAGCCTGGCGAATACCGCATCGCTGCGTGGCGAGTCGCCTGCGTCGTTGGCCGAGGACGGAGTTCCGATCGCTTGCACGCGCAATTCGACGCCGGCCGGCAGGCGGGAGGTATCGGAGCGCGCGGCATCGAAGCAGCCGTTGACGAAAACCAGGCGCGGCGCGGGAATGCCGGCAAGCAGGGTGTCGTCAAAAGCAGGCAAATCCAGCGACGGCGCGAACGCGCGGCGTTCCAGCGCTCGCAGCGAGGTGTATTTCCAGGCTTCGCTGCGCGGGCCCGGCAGGCCGTCTTGCACGATCGATTCGATCGCGGTTTGGCGATCGCCGTCGCTAATTGCTGGACCGCTCGAGGACCGAAGCGTCGCGATGGACTCGCGGAAGGATTGGAGCAACGCGCTCATCACGCAGCCGCCTCGGGGGCGATCCGCTCGCGGATCCAGGCATAGCCGTGCTGTTCTAGTTCGAGCGCCAGCTCAGGTCCGCCGGTTTCGACGATGCGACCGTCCGCGAGCACGTGAACAACATCGGGGCGGATGTAATCAAGCAGGCGCTGGTAGTGCGTGATCACCAGGAAGGAACGCTCGGGTGAACGCAGCGCGTTGACGCCTTCGGCGACGTGCTTGAGCGCGTCGATGTCGAGGCCGGAGTCGGTCTCGTCGAGGATCGCGAGTTTCGGTTCGAGCACGGCGAGCTGGAAGATCTCGTTGCGCTTCTTCTCGCCGCCGGAGAATCCTTCGTTGACGCCGCGATGCAGCAGCTTGTCGTCCAGGTGCAGGACGGCGAGCTTCTCGCGCACCAGTTTCAGGAACTGCATGGAATCCAGTTCCGATTCACCCCGCGCCTTGCGCTGCGCGTTGAGGGCACTGCGCAGAAAGTAGGTGTTGTTCACGCCGGGGATTTCCACCGGGTACTGGAAGGCGAGGAACACGCCGGCGGCGGCACGCGCTTCCGGCTCCAATTCGAGCAAATCCTGATCGCCGAAGCTGACGCTGCCTTCGGTGATCTCGTAGCCGTCACGTCCGGCGAGGATGTTGCCGAGCGTGGACTTGCCGGCGCCATTGGGCCCCATGATGGCATGCACTTCGCCCGGCTTCACTTCGAGCGTGACGCCTTTGAGGATGTCCTTGCCGACGACGCTGGCGTGGAGGTTGTTGATCTTGAGCATGAGTGTGTTTCTGCGAAAGCTGTGAAAATTGACGATCAGTCGTCCGATGGCGGTGCGGCGGCATTCGACCGGCTGGTTTCGCCGCTTAGTCCTGTTTCCAGCGGACCGATCCGGCGGACAGGTCGCCTTCCGGCAAGCCGTCGAGCCAGAGATGCAGTTGGCGTGTTCGTTGTCTGGTGAGCTCGGCACGGTAGCCATCGACACTCATCGGATAGGACGAACCCCAAACCTGGGTGCCAGTCTCGGATTTGGCGACAGGGAATCTGGCCTCGACCTCGGCGTCACGCAGCTGCACCCAAAGCCGCTGGGCGGCCTTGAGCTTCTCGAGAAACAACGGATTGTCCTTGTATTCCGAGAGGATCTGCTTGTAGACGCCATTGAGCTCTTTGTCGGCTCTGGCGAAATCCTCGGCCGCGCATGCGTTCAACTGCTGCTGGCTGCCGTCGGCCTGGCATTGCGTGGTCTCGGTGTCGCCGGCGAAGGCACTCTGCGACAAGGCAAGAAGTACAAGCAGTGACGTGATTTTCATCCGACGGAACCCTCCAGACTCACTTCCAGCAACTTCTTCGCCTCCACCGCGAACTCCATCGGCAGTTCCTTGAATACCTGCTTGCAGAAGCCGTCGACGATCAGGCTCACCGCGTCTTCCTGCGAGATGCCACGGCTGCGGCAATAGAACAGCTGGTCGTCGGAGATCTTCGAGGTGGTGGCTTCGTGCTCGACGGTCGCGCTGGGATGCTTGACCTCGATGTACGGGAAGGTGTGCGCGCCGCACTGCTTGCCGATCAGCAGGGAGTCGCATTGCGTGTAGTTGCGCGCGCCCTCGGCGCTGCGCTCCACCTTCACCAGGCCGCGGTAGGAATTCTGGCCGCGTCCTGCGCTGATGCCCTTGCTGACGATCTTCGACTTGGTGCGCTTGCCGATATGGATCATCTTGGTGCCGGTATCGGCCTGCTGGCGATGGTGGGTGAGGGCGACGGAGTGGAATTCGCCGGTGGAGTCGTCGCCCAGCAGCACGCAGGATGGATATTTCCAGGTGATCGCCGAGCCGGTCTCGACCTGTGTCCAGGAAATCTTGCTGCGTGCGCCGCGGCACTCGCCGCGCTTGGTGACGAAGTTGAAGATGCCGCCGCGGCCTTCCTCGTCGCCCGGATACCAGTTCTGCACGGTGGAATATTTGATCTCGGCGTCTTCCAGCGCGACCAGTTCGACGACCGCCGCGTGCAGCTGGTTGTCGTCGCGCATCGGCGCGGTGCAGCCTTCCAGGTAGGAGACGTAGCTCTTGTCCTCGGCGATGATCAAGGTGCGTTCGAACTGCCCGGTGTTCATCGCGTTGATGCGGAAATACGTGGACAGCTCCATCGGGCAGCGCACGCCCTTGGGGATGTAGACGAAGCTGCCGTCGGAGAACACCGCCGCGTTGAGCGCGGCGAAGTAGTTGTCGTGCGTGGGGACGACGCTGCCGAGGTATTGCTTGACCAGCTCCGGATGTTCGCGGATCGCCTCGGACATCGAGCAGAAGATGACGCCGTGCTTGGCCAGATCGGCGCGGAAGGTGGTCCCGACGCTGACCGAGTCGAACACCGCATCGACGGCGACGCCGGCGAGCTTGGCGCGTTCATGCAGCGGCACACCGAGCTTCTCGTAGGTGTCGAGCAGTTCCTGCGGCACCTCGTCGAGCGAGGCGTACTTGGCCTTCGGCGCGGAGTAGTAGCTGATCGTCTGGAAGTCGATCGGCGCGATGTTGAGCTTGGCCCAGTGCGGCATCGGCATAGTCAGCCAATGGCGGTAGGCGGCCACGCGCCATTCGGTCATCCACTCGGGCTCTTGCTTCTTCGCGGACAGGGCGCGCACGACGTCTTCGTCGAGGCCGGGCGGGAAGCTGTCGGACTCGATGTCGGTGACGAAGCCGGCGCTGTAGCGGCGACCGAGCTGTTCGAGGATTTCGGCGTTTTCTACGGACATGTGGGGTCAGCTGGCTGCCAGCCGCGCAGGGATTCCGCGGGATGCGGCACGCGTACCGGCTGGCTTGCGGGTGAGGGGAGAAGCGTCGGGCGGGGTGTCGTTGAGCATGTGCGCGAGCGAGATGCCGCGCAGGGCATCGGCGACGACGTCGTTGATGCGGCGCCAGTTAGCGCGCACGTTGCAGGAGCGTTCGATGCCGCAGGTGCCCGAGTGCAGACTGCATTCGGTCATGCCGAGCGGGCCTTCCATCGCGTTCACGATTTCGAGCAGGCTGATCTCGCTGGCCGGGCGCGCCAGGCGATAGCCGCCGTTGGCGCCGCGGAAGGCTTCGACCAGGCCGGCCTGGGCGAGGGGTTTGAGGACCTTGGCCACGGTCGGCGCTTCGAGGCCCGCCCGCTCGGCGAGACCGGCGGCGCTGGCGACAGCCTCGGGTTCGTTCGCCAGCACGGTCAGGACGACGGTGGCGTAGTCGGTGAGCTTGGTGATTCGGAGCATGGCGGCTGGCTCGAAGCAGCCGCGCGTGCGACGGCTTCTGGCTGGGAGTTTAAATGGTACTGAACAAATAGTACCGAAATTGTACTCTTTTAGCCAGGTCGGGCTCAATGGCCGAATCGGTGTGGGGAGGGCTTGTTTGGCGGGGGATGGCGCAACGGATCGTTGCGTGGTCGTGGTGCGTGTCTGGGGAGGGTGAAGGTGGGCTTGCGTGCCTTGGTAATATGGGGGCCGTCCGTGGCGCGACTTAGTCGGCTGCGGATGCACCGGCCCGGCCATCCATGGCCGGGCGTTCGGGGCCGCAGCCGATGCCGATAGGGCATCGGCTAAGCGCGGCTCCTCACCCCCACGGATCGCCCATGCCCAAGAAAAAGATCGCCGCCCGCTTGTCCCCCATCCACGGCAACGGCGTTTTCGCCACCGAAGAAATCAAGAAAGGCGAGCGCATCGTTCGCTACAAGGGCAAGCTCCGCACCCACGCAGAGGTCGACGAGGCTTACGGCGACGACGACGAGAACGGCCACACCTTCCTGTTCACGCTCAACGACGATTACGTGATCGACGCCAATGTCGACGGCAACATCGCGCGCTGGATCAACCACAGCTGCAAGCCGAACTGCGAATCCGTGATCGAGGAAAACGGCAAGGGCAAGCGCCACAAGGACAAGGTGTTCATCGAGGCGAGCCGCGACATCAAGCCGGGCGAGGAGCTGACCTACAACTACGGCATCGTCCTCGACGAGCCGCACACCGCCAAGCTGAAGAAGCTGTGGGCCTGCAAGTGCGGCGCCAAGAACTGCACCGGGACCATGCTCCAGCCCAAGCGCTGAAAACGCCGGCCGGCGGGTCGTCTCTTCCTGCCGGATGCAGCAAAGCGGAAAAAGGTTGCCATGACTGATGCCAGTCGGTAACGGCTGGCGGCGACGCTAACTTGCGCGCCAACGGGCATCGGCCCGATGGGAATCCTCTGATGCGCGCTGCCCGACTGGCCCTGGCTGTGCTGACCGCACTGTCCGCACCCGCCTACGCTGTTGAAATCGATGGCCGGATCGATCCGGAGGAGTGGCGCGACGCGCGCCACGTCACCGACTTCCGTAAGGTGCAACCACTGAACGGCACGCCGGCCTCGGTGCCGACGGAAGCCTGGATCCTGGCCACGCCAGAGGGCCTGGCGATCGCTTTCAGGAACCTGCAGCCGGCGTCCGTTCCACGCACGCGCCAGCGCGTGCAGCGCGATTTCAACGATCAGGTCGACCGTGTCAACCTGATGATCGATTTCGACGGCGACGGCCGCACCGGCTACGACTTCACGGTCGCCTCGACCGGCGATGTCTACGACGCGGTGATCACCAACGAGAACCAGTTCAACGAGGACTGGGACGGCAACTGGCAGCGCGCCGTCGCCGAGGACGCCGACGGCTGGACGGTCGAGATGCTGATTCCCTGGTACATCGCGCCGATGCACAAGGCCGATGGCGACATGCGCACGGTGAAGCTCTATCTGGATCGCGTGATCGGCTCGACCGGCGAGCGCTCGGCCTGGCCGGTTGCCAGTTACGAGCGGCCACGCTTCCTGTCCGACTTCAACGCCGTGGAGCTGAAGCAGTACAACCAGGCGTTGCTGGCGATCACGCCCTACGTCTCCGGTCTGTACGACAACGTGCGGCACGATCGCGATTTCGACGGCGGCGTCGACATCTTCTGGAAGCCCAACGGCCAGTTCCAGGCGACGGCGACGATCAATCCGGACTTCGGGCAGGTGGAGAGCGACGACCTGGTGGTCAACTTCGGTGCCACCGAGACCTTCATCAGCGACAAGCGGCCGTTCTTCACCGAAAACCAGGGGTTGTTCGAATACACCACACCGTCGGACTTCAGTCAGCTGCTCTACACGCGGCGCGTCGGTGGCCCGGCCGACGACGGCAACGGGTCCGGCGACATCACGGCGGCGGTCAAGCTCAACGGCAGCGTGGGTGCGACCAAGTACGGCGTGTTCGTCGCGGAGGAGGGGGGCGAGGTCGGCCGTTCGTTCCGCGCACTGCGCCTGGTGCGCGATTTCAGCAATCAGAACCTGGGCATGATGCTCACCCAGGTTGAGCGGCCTTATCTCGATCGCGAGGCCACGGTGCTCGGCTTCGATCACAACTGGCGGCCGACGCCACGCTGGAACATCCGCACGCGTCTTTTCGGCAGCCAGATCGAACAGTCAGGCGACACCGTGCGCGACATGGGCGCGACCGTCTGGGCCGATTACGAGATGGACCATGGCTGGCGCCAGCAGTGGATCGCCATGCATTTCGGCAACGATCTGCAGATCAACGACGCCGGTTATCTGTCGCGCAACAGCACCAACTATCTGCATTGGCAGGTCAATCGCCGCTTCACCGATCTGCCGGCGGAATCGCGCTATGCCTCCAAGGACTGGCGCTTCCGCATTACCACCAACCGCAACGATCACGGCGACAGGCTCAACGACCAGTTCCGCATCAGCCGCGAAAGCCGCCTGCGCGACGGCAGTTACGAGTATGCGCAGATCAATCTCAACAGCGCCGGCGTCGACGATCTGCTGACCCGCGGTCATGGTGCGCTGAAAATTCCGGCGGGGTTCTACGTCGATTTCCAGTACGAGCGTCCACGCAAGGGCAACTGGGCGCATGAACTCGAATCGGAGTTGTTTACTCGCGGGCTGGTGAACGAAAGCAGGCGGCTCGGCTACAGCCTCAAATACACCGGCACCTATTTCATCAGCGATGCCTTCAGCGTTTATGCCGGCTTCTACACCGACCACATCCAGAACTGGTTGAACTGGGAATACGACAACCTGATCGGCCGGTTCGAGGAGCGCGAGGTGGATTTCAACGCCGGGCTGAACTGGAACATCGGCAGCCGGCAGGAGTTGCGGGTGAAGCTGCAGGCGATCGCCGTGAACGCGAAGCTGCAACAAGCGTATCGTGTGGATGCGGCCGGCAATGCGGTGCCCAGCAATGAGCCGGTCAACGATATTGGCCTGAGTAATCTCGGGTTCCAGATCCGCTATCGCTACGAACTGGCACCGCTGTCGTATCTCTATGTGGTCTATGGCCGAGGCGGGCTCGACCGGCACGACGATTCGGATGACCTCGGCGGCCTGTTGCACGACAGCTTCGCGTTGCGCGATGACGAGCAGTTGCTGGTGAAGCTCAGCTATCGATTCGAGTTGTAGAAGCTCGTTGCGGTTGTCATTCCCGCGAAGGCGGGAATGAAGTGAAACAGGCGGGGCGGCAAAGTCTCGCGGGTTACAGCTTCAGTTCGCGCAAATCCGCCGAATGGATACGCCAGGCGCGCTGCTCGGCGGTAGCGCCGTCGACGACGGTGCGATGCAGGGTATAGGTGCCATCGTAGCGGCGCACGCTGCCGTCGGCCTGCGTGGCGGTGATCGTCACCGGCACTTGGATGTAGCGCTGGCCTGCACCGGCATCTTCGTTGCCGGGTGCGCCGACCTCGACGCTGACGCGCGCGGTGTTGGCGAAGCCGTCGGCGAACTGCTGCGGCGTCTGATTGCTGGCCTGGCCGCCGTTCGACCACAGCGCGTAGGCGCGCGCATAGCTGCGGCTGTCGATCGAGCTGTAGTAATCGCGGATGACGGCCGCCGCGTCCTCGGCGGTCGGTTCCGTCGATGCCGCGCCCGTGTTGTCGGCGGCGGGCACGCCACCAGGAAGGGCGCCTGTCTCCGGATTCGGATTGAGCAGGTCAACTTGATCCTGCGCCGGTGCCGGCGCGGGTGGCGGACTACCGGAGAGCGGCACATCGCCCGGCCCCGGTTTCGACGACATGCCGGTGACCGAGCCATCGCCTTGCTGCGGTTTCGGCAGGCCGGCTTGCTGGTCGTCCTGCTGTTGCGCATCGGTCGCCGATTTGCCGCCGCAGGCGGCGAGGAAGACGAGCGTGCCTGCGAGCAGCCAGGATTTCGTGGAGGAAGCCATCGCCATCGGATTCCGGTCAGCGGGAAGTTTTCATGCGCACCCTACGCAAGCCGGGTGAACATTCCATTAGTGAATGAGTACATGCCTTATACAAGCTCACCTTATGCAAGCTCGCTTCATGCGCGCTCGGCCAGCGTCGCGCGCTGCGGGTGCAGGTAGGCCACGAGCAGGCCCAGCAGCACGAAGCGCAGGCTGTCGAACACGATCTGCTTGACCGCCAGCACGGCCGGCGTCGGCTGCACCGCGTAATAGATGAGGTAGTGGGGAACGGCCACCAGCAGCGCCACCGCGATGCCGAAGCGCAAGCCCTGGCCGGACACGCTCTTGCCGGCGGTGAATCCCTTCGCGTAGATCCAGGTCATCGCATAGCCGGTCAGCAGGTGGGCGACGATCATCCATGGGAAGTAGTGCTGCGAATCTTCCTGCGTGCGGATCAGCGTGCCCATCAACGGCTGATAGTCGTGGCCGAGCAGCAGACCATGCACGACGTATCCCAGGATCAGCGAAGCCAGCGACATCAGCAGGCCGCAGATCACGATGCGCTTGTTCACGAGGATTCTCCGGCCTTGGGCAACGGCGGCATCCTACTGCGTGCTTCTCGCGGCGTCGACGGTGACGCGATGGCCGGTATGTTCACGCAGATATGAAAAAGCCGGGCTTTCCCGAGGAAAAGCTCCGGCCTCTCGACATCGGCGGGAAGGGGGTTGCCACGTCCCCGCCGATGGCACGACGCCTGAATCAGAACAGCACGATCAAGACAGCGCGGCAGCCTTGAGCTTGGCCAGCGTGCGCACCTTGACCTTGCGGGTCGCGGGCTTGGCGGCGAACCACTGCTCTTCCTTGGTGAAGGGATTGATGCCCTTACGCTTCGGCTTCGCCGGCACGTCCTGGACATTGACCTTCAGCAGGCCCGGCAGCGTGAACGTACCCGCGCCCTTCTTGCTGACCGATGCGTGGACCGCGCCTTCGAGCGCAGCCAGTACGGCGCGGACGTCTTTCGCCGCGACGGAGGTGGCATCGGCGATATACGCCACGAGGCCCGCTTTGCCGAGCGCCTCTTTGATCGGCTTCGGCGCCGCGGGCTTCGCTGCTTTCTTCGGGGCAGCCTTCTTAGCCGCAGTTTTTGCTTTCTTCGCCATGTTTTCCTGTTCCGTAATGGATGATTGGAATTGTCTGGCCGATCTTGTCGGCAGTGGAAATGTAGGGCAACTGCGCGTCCGCGCCAATAGGAAAACGCAAAAAAAGCGCTGTTTTTTTACGAATGGGGGAGGGACGGCGGTCAGCGCCGACGCGTGCGTCGGGGTGGCCAGAGCATCCAGCACAGCACGGCGAGTGCGGCGAACGCGCTGTAGGCGGCAACGAAAGTCCACCACGGCACGTCGAAAAAGATCATCCGCGACAGCCAGTGCTGGATGAAGGATTCGTTGTAAGTGGCTTGTCCGGCATGGATTCGCAGCGCCTGCTCCCAGACCGTCAGCGGGCAAAGTTCGCCCAGCCAGGCCTGCAGCGCGATGAAGAGCATCAGCAGCAAATGCGCGATGCGGAAGGCCGGTCGGCGCACCCACGCCCAGCCGAACGGGCCGCCGATCAGGATCGCCAGCATCCCCAGCACGACGAACGCCACCACGCCCACGTGCAGCGCCAGGATGGCGTCGGCGAGCCAGCGGGCGGCGTCGGGTGACAGCGAGTTCATGCGGGGAGGCGCTTATGGCAGGAGCGGTCCATCATGCCGGCGGGCTCCGGCTGTTTGACAGGAGGCTTTCAGAAGGAGCGTAGCCGTCGCGGGAGCCGTGTCGCGCATGCAACGAAAGGATCCGGCGAAGTGCATAGGCCTCTCCGCCGAATCCCTTCGAGGCGGTCTCCATCAATCTTCTTCGTGCTTCGGCTTGTAGGCATCCACCAACCGTTGCTGCACTTGCGTCGGCACCGGCTCGTAGTGGCTGAAATCCAGTGAATAGCGGCCACGGCCGGCGGTGACGGACTTCAGCTCCGCGGCGTAGCCTTCCAGTTCCGACAGCGGCACCTGCGCCTTGATCACGATCTCGCCGCCCTTGGCCGCGTCGGTGCCGTTGATGCGCGCGCGCTTGCCGGCGAGGCCGCCGCTGATGTCGCCCATGTTCTGCTCGGGCGCGGCCACATCGAGATCGACGATCGGTTCCAGCACCTGCGGCCGGGCCTTGGTGATGGCATCGAGGAAGGCCTTCTTGCCGGCGGCGACGAAGGCGACTTCCTTGCTGTCGACCGGATGGTGCTTGCCGTCGTAGACGATCACCCGCACGTCCTGCATCGGATAGCCGGCGATCGCGCCACCGCTGAGCACCTGGCGCACGCCTTTTTCCACGGCCGGCAAGAACTGTCCCGGAATCGTGCCTCCCTTCACCTCATCGACGAACTCGAAGCCGCTGCCGCGCGGCAGCGGTTCGATGCGCAGAAAGACCTCACCGAACTGGCCGGCACCGCCGGTCTGCTTCTTGTGGCGATGATGGCCTTCGGCCTTGGCGCTGACGGTCTCGCGGTAGGCGATGCGCGGCGGGCGCGTGGTCACCTCGACGCCGTGGCGATCCTTCAAGCGGTCGAGGTTGATGCGCAGGTGCAGATCGGACAGCCCGCGGATCACCGTCTCGTTGGTCTCGGTCTCGTGCTCGACGCGGAAACAGGGGTCTTCCTCGGCCAGTTTGTGCAGGGCGGTCGACAGCTTCTGTTCCTGGCCCTTGCTGGCGGCTTCCACGGCGAGGCCGAACATCGGCCTGGGGAAATCCAGCGGCGCGAGATGGATCTGATCCTCGTCGTGAGAATCGTGCAGCACGGCGTCGAAATGCAGTTCGTCGACCTTGGCGACCGCGGCGATGTCGCCTGGCACCGCCTGCGCGATCTCGACGTGTTCCTTGCCTTTGAGCTTGAACAGGTGCGCCACCTTGAACGGCTTGCGGCCGTCGTCGACGAACAGCTGCGTGTCCTTCTTCACCGTGCCCTGATAGACGCGGAAGATGCCGAGCTTGCCGACGAACGGATCATTGACGACGCGGAATACGTCGGCGATGACATGCGCGTTCGGATCGGGCTGTGCGGCCACCGGTTGCGCGTCCGCGCCGGTTCCTTTCACGAAGGGCGGCGGATTGGCCTCGCCCGGATGCGGAAAGAGTTTCTCGGCGATATCGAGCAGTTCCTTGATGCCGACGCCGCTGCGCGCGGAGACGAAGCAGATCGGCAGCAGATGCCCCTCGCGCAGGCATTGCTCGAACGCATCGTGCAGCTCCTGGCCGGAGAGGCCGCTCTCGCCGAGGTCGAGATAGTGATCCATCACCGTTTCGTTGATCTCGACCACCTGGTCGATGATCTTCTGGTGCCAGTCGGCGGCCGGGCCGAGATCGCTGTCGCCCGATGACTGGCCGAAGCAGTCGATCACGCGCTTGCCGCCGTCGGCAGGAAGGTTCAGCGGCAGTGCCTCGGGGCCGAATTCGTTGCGGAGTTCCTCGAGCACGCGGGCACAGTTGGCGCTGTCATGATCGATCTTGTTGACGATGATGACGCGGCAGAGATTGCGTTCTTTCGCCCGCTCCATCATGCGCCGGGTACCGTATTCGACGCCGGAATCGGCATCGATCACGATCGCGACCGTCTCCACCGCGGCCAGCGCCGAGAGGGTGGGGCCGCGGAAATCCGGATAGCCGGGAGTGTCGATCAGGTTGACGTGGACAAGCTGTTGACCAGCCGCGGCATGATCGATGCTGGCGATGGCGGCGTCGATGGAGTGGCCGCGTTGTTTCTCGATCGGATCGAAATCGGACACGGTGCTGCCGCGTTCGATGGTGCCTGCCGCCTGGATGGCGCCGCCGGCATGCAGCAGGGCTTCGAAGAGGGTGGTCTTGCCGGCGCCGGGGTGGCCTGCGAGGGCCACATTGCGGATTTGCGCTGTGCTGTAGGACATGAGTCCGTTTCTCCCTTGATTGGGTGGAAAGGGACGTCATGGCTGTCCGGGAAGGAGCGCAACGCCTAAGCGGATGCGCTCGGCGGGCGGTCATGGCGGAGATGCACCATACCTCGCTGAGAAACATAGCGTCCCGTTGCGGCGCAGCAATCCGCCTGGATTAGTGAAGAATCCGTCACGCCGAAAGCACGAATTCTCCGAAGACCGGACGCTTCTGTAACGCTGGCGGCGATATCCTTCTCAATCTCATTCCCCCGATCCGGAGCACCGACATGGGCATCACGCGCAAGGCCAACGCACACTGGGAAGGCGATCTCAAATCCGGCAAGGGCAGCCTCGCTACCCCGCAAAGTGGATTGCTCGACAACACCCGTTACGGCTTCAACAGCCGCTTCGGCGACGAGAAGGGCACCAATCCGGAAGAACTCATCGCCGCCGCGCACGCGGGCTGCTTCACCATGGCGCTGTCGGCCAAGCTCACCGAGGCCGGACATCCGCCGACGGCGCTGGACACGCAGGCGGAAGTCGATCTGTCGCTGGAAGGCGGCCCGACGCTGAGCGCGATCCGCCTGAAGACCCAGGCCAAGGTGCCGGGCATCGACGCGGCAAAGTTCCGCAGCATCGCCGATAACGCCAAGCAGAATTGCCCGATTTCGAAGGCGCTCTCGGCCGTGCCGATCACGCTGGAAGCCGAGCTGCTTGCCTGACGACAAATTCTCCGCGCTGTGCATTCACGGCGCGGGCGGTGGCGGATGGGAGTGGAACGTCTGGCGTGAGCGCTTGCTCGCGGCGGGTGTGGAGGCGCACGCGCTCGATTTGCTGCCGTCTCCGCGCGGCCTGGCGTTCACCGTCTTCGACGATTACGTGCGTCAAGTGCGCGAGCAGCTGCGCGTGCTGTCGCGTCCGCGTGCGCTGATCGGCGCCAGTCTCGGCGGTCTGCTGGCCGCGCTTTGCGCCGATGAGGCGGATGCGCTGGTGCTGATCAACCCGCTGCCGCCATCGCCCTGGCACGAAGGATTGTCTGAACGGAGCTGGCCGGACGTGATTGCATGGCGGCGCGAGGCAAGGCTGGCGTCGACGCGCCGGGCGATGATCGATGCCGACGACGCCACCGCGCTGTACGCCTTCCGCCGTTGGCGTGACGACAGCGGCGCGGTGCTGCGCACGGCGCACGCCGGTGTTCCGGTGGAGAAACCGGGTTGCCCGGTGTTGTTCATCGCCTCGGAAGGCGATGAAGACGTCCCTCCGGCGCTGACCGCGGCGTGGGCGCGGGGCTGGCATGCGGATCTGATCCACGATCCCGCGGGCAGCCACGTCGGTCCCTTGTTCGGACGTCAGGCCGTCGAGGTGTCATCGCGGGTCGCGCGATGGCTGTCGGCGCGCTAAACGCGACGGGGGCGTCAGACTGTAAACGCTTTCGATTCAGCACGGCGTTACCGAACCGCCCCTAGGTTAGACACGCGCCAATTCGGCGTTTGCACCCGCGGCCCTGGAGCCGGCCACCATGAAGCGCCTTGCGACCTCCAAGCTTTTTGCAAGCTCGTTCCTCGCCCTGGGCCTCGTCGCGGCCGTCGGGACCGCCTCCGCGCAGTCCGACTATTACTCGCGTGACGACTACTACCCGCAGCCGACCGTGGATCGCTACGGCAACAGCAGCGGCTCGCAGTACGACTACGCGCGCGTGGTGCGCGTCGATCCGGTGATCGAATCCGGCTATCCGTCCTCGCAGCAGCAGCGCTGCTACACGCGCCAGGACGGCGGCTACTACAACGGCGACGATCGTTACGATCGCGACGGCTACTCCCGTGACGATGGCTATCGCAACGACGGTTACCGCGATGATCGCGACTATCGCGGCGGCACCGAAACCGGTCGCAATGTCGCCACCGTGATCGGCGGCATCGTCGGCGCCGCGCTCGGCAGCCAGGTCGGCGGCGGTTCGGCGCGCTACGCCACCGCGGCGATCGGCTCGATGGTCGGCGGCATGGCCGGCCGTGGCGTTTACGACAGCAATCAGCGCAATCGCCAGCCGCCGCGCCGTGCCGAAGTGACGGTCTGCGATCCGGTGCCGGCCAATGGCGATTACTACCGCGTCGACACTTCGCGCGTGGCCGCCTACGACGTCACCTACGAATACGGTGGGCGCCGCTACACCACCCGCACCAACTACCATCCGGGCGACACCATCCGCGTGCGCGTGGACGTGCGTCCCGAATGAGCGGCGGGACTGCATTGGGCGGATAAGGAGAAGGGGCCATTGGCCCCTTCTTCGTTGTACGGAGCCGTTGCGCGCCGGGAATCCGGGTTACGATCGCCGCCATCGCGCCTTCGCGGACGCCTTGGGAGGGCATCGTGCAGGACAACCCACTGATCAAGATCGCGCTTCCGATCGCGATCGCGGTGATCATGTGCGGCATCGGGCTCACCCTGCGCGGCAGCGATTTCCGCCGCATCGGCGAGAACCCGAAGCCGGTGCTGATCGGTGTGCTCGGACACTATCTGCTGCTGCCGTCGCTGGGGTTCGCGATGGCGTGGCTGTTTCCGATGTCGCCCGAATTCGCCGTCGGCTTGGTGCTGGTCGCCGCCTGCCCCAGTGGCAGCACGTCCAATGCCCTGACGTTCCTGGCGCGCGGCAACGTGGCCCTGGCGGTCACGCTGACGGTGATCAGTGCGCTGATCACTTTCGTCAGCGTGCCGCTGCTGGTGAATCTGGCGCTGCAATTCTTCGCAGGCGAAACGCGCGAGATCCGGCTGCCGGTGGGGCAGACCATCCTGCATCTGGCGGTGCTCGTGCTGATCCCCGTGTTGCTGGGCATGGGAATCCGGCGCTATGCCAGCGGGTTTGCCGTGCGGGTGGAACCGTGGGTCAGCAAATTCGCCTTGGGGTTCTTGCTGTTGTTGATCGTCGCCATCTCGGTCGCCGAGCGCGAGCGTCTGCCGGAGTGGCTGAGCCAGCTCGGCCCCGCGGCGCTGACGCTGTGTTGCTCGGCGATCGGCCTCGGCTATCTGTTGGGGCGCATCAGCGGGCTCGCCTTGCGCGACTCGATCACCGTCGGCATGGAGGTCGGCGTGCAGAACAGCACGCTGGCGATCGTGATCGCGCTGAGCCTGCTGCAATCGCCGCAGATCGCCATGCCGGGCGCCGTTTACGGATTGCTGATGTACCTGCCGGCGCTGGCGATGGTCGTGCTCGGGCGGCGCGCGGTGGCGCGTGAGGAGGCGCGTGCCTCGGTTTCGGACATTCCCGGGTCGTGACCGCGGCGCCGCGCATCTGCGTCTTCGGCGCCGGCAGCATCGGCTGCTATGTCGGCGGGCGTCTGCTGGCGTCGGGCGCGGCCGTCAGCTTCGTCGGCCGGGCGCGGCTGGCGCGCGAGATCGCCGCGCACGGATTTCGCCTGAGCGATTACCGTGGTCTGGATGTGTACGTTCCGCCTGCGAAGGTCGCCTTCCGGGAAACACCCCAGGCGGCCGCTGACGCCGATCTGGTGCTGGTGACGGTGAAGGCCGCCGCCACCGCCGATGCCGGTCGCGAACTCGCGCAGGTGTTGCGGCCCGGCACCGTGGTGATCAGTCTGCAGAACGGCCTCGGCAACGACGACCTCCTGCGCGCGGCCTTGCCCGGATGCACGGTGCTGACCGGCATGGTGCCGTTCAACGTGGTGCAAGGTGGCGATGGCGCGTTCCACCAGGGCACGGAAGGCGATCTGGCGGTGGCGCGGCACGATGCGCTGTCGCCTTTCCTCCCGCTTTTCGATAGCGCGGGCCTGCCGCTGCAATTGCACGACGACATGCGGGCCGTGCAGTGGGCAAAGCTGCTGCTCAATCTCAACAATGCGGTGAATGCCTTGTCGGGACGGCCGCTGCGGGAGGAACTGTCGCAGCGCGCGTATCGGCGTTGCCTCGCGCTCGCGCAGCGTGAGGCGCTGGGATTGTTGGACGCCGCCGGTATTCGTCCAGCGAAGCTGACGCCGTTGCCGGTGCATTGGATTCCGGGCGCGCTGGAACTTCCGGATTTCCTGTTCCGAATCCTGTTCGGCCGCATGCTGCGCATCGATCCGCTGGCGCGCTCGTCGATGTGGGAAGACCTGGAGGCTGGGCGCACGACCGAGGTGGAATGGCTCAACGGCGAAGTGGTGCGGCTGGCGACGAAGCTCGGCAGGCCAGCGCCGGTCAATGCGCAACTGCTTGCCCTGGTGCATGCGGCGGAGCAGGGAGGCCGGCGCGATTGGCCCGGCACCGGGCTGCTCGGGGAATTGCAGGCGCCGCGCTAGTGGCGTCGGGACAAGATGGCGAAAATCCAGAAGCGCCAGTGCGGCTATTTGCCGCCGAGATGCCTCGATACGACGTAAACGTCGACAGGACTCATCGAGCATTCTTCGAACGAGGCTTCGCTGCTGGTGATGACTTCCACGTCCGGGCCGGTATCGCTGTGGAAGGCGATCCGGTAGACCTGTCTGTACCGGTCCTTGTCAATCTTCTCGGAGGCGAGCCGGACCACCGTCGCTTTCTCCGGGTTCGTATGCTCGTTGCTCACGAGGCCGGCGTTCTTGAGGTGGACGAAGGCCATGTTGGTCGGCCAGCTGGGACAATCCGGCGCCTTGGCACGCGCCGCGCAGGGCATGGCAAGCATGGCGGCTACCACTAAGATCAATCGCATGAGATTTCCTTCCTTCCGTTTTTGTCGATTCAGTTGCCGATCCAGTCCAGATCGCCTCGAACCACCGTCACCACGCGTCCGCCGGACCACACATCGCCCTGATCGTCGACGCGCAACTCGATGATCGCATCGTGCCCGACCTCGCGGCCCTGGCTGATGCGGTAATGCCCGCTGCTGCCGGGCAGGGCGTTCTGCGAGGCCAGCCACGCCGCCAGTGTGGCGTTGGCGGCGCCGGAGGCGGCATCCTCGAACTGCGACGGCGCGCCGACCCAGGCCCGGACCGCCAGGTAGTAGACCGGGTCCTGGCTGCGCGCGAAGACGCACAGCCCCATGCTCTCGGTGTCGTTGGCGAGCTCGCCGATCGCGGTCCAGTCGGGCGTCGCGCCGCGCAACGCGGCTTCGTCGGCGAGTTCCACCAGCCACCAGCGGCGTCCGCCGTTCATCAGCACCGGCGGCAGCGCGCCAAGCGACAGCCCTTGCAGCGCTTCGCGCAGGCGCGGATCGGTCGCGGAGGCGATCTCGCCGATCTGCGCGCGCGGCGTGCGCACGGCGATGGTGCGGCGCGAGCCGGTGCCTTCCACGCGCAGCGGCAGCTTGCCGGCGATGCCGTCCTGGACCAGCAGGCCGTCCTTGGGCGTCGCCAGCCCGGCCTCCAGCACCGCATGCGCGGTGCCGACGCTCGGATGGCCCGCGAACGGCACCTCGCGACGTGGGCTGAAGATGCGCAGGCGGTAGTCCGCGTCCGCCGATGCCGGCGGCAGCACGAAGGTGGTTTCCGGCAGCCGCGTCCAGCGCGCGATGGCTTGCATCGTGGCATCGTCCAGCCCTTCCGCGTCGAGGACCACCGCCAGCGGGTTGCCGGCGCCGGGACGGTTGGCGAAAACGTCGAGCTGAAGGTAGCGGCGGCGGGTCATGACGGTCGTACCTTCGATTAGAATCCGGAATTCGCATCCGGACGCCGGGCGCGAATTCCGATTCTACTCAACTCCCCCTCATCAATGCCCACATCCGACATGCGAGTCACTCGCAAGAGCCCGCACATCCCTGTGCGGACTTCCCACTTGGCCGATCGCTGGATCGTGCTCAAGTTCGGCGGCACTTCGGTGTCGCGTCGCCATCGCTGGGACACGATAGGACGCCTGGCGAAACAGCGGGCCGACGACAGGGATGCGCGCGTGCTGGTGGTGGTGTCGGCGTTGTCCGGTGTGACGAACGAGTTGACGGCGATCGCCGACGGCGCTGCCGACAGTGCCGCGCGCGTGGCGGCGCTGATCGAGCGTCATCGCGGCTTCGCGAGCGAACTCGAACTCGATGCCGACGCCGCGCTCGGCACGCGACTGTCCGCGTTGCAGGCGCTGCTCGACGATCCGCGCGCGACATCGCGCCCGCTCGACTGGCAGGCGGAAGTGCTGGGGCAGGGCGAATTGCTCTCCTCGACGCTGGGCACCGCCTATCTCCACGCGCAGGGCCTGGATTTCGGCTGGTGCGACGCGCGCGAGTGGCTCGACGCCGTGGCGTTGCCGAACCAGAGCGACTGGGCCGGCCGCCTGTCGGTGAACTGCAAGCGCGAGGCCGACGCCGCGTGGCGGGAACGCTTCGCCGCGCAGCCGACGCGGCTGCTGCTCACGCAGGGCTTCATCGCACGGCATGGCGATGGTGGTACCGCGATCCTCGGTCGCGGCGGCTCCGATACCTCCGCCGCGTATTTCGGCGCACTGCTCGGCGCGCAGCGCGTGGAAATCTGGACCGACGTGCCCGGCATGTTCAGCGCCAACCCGCGCGAAGTGCCGGATGCGCGCCTGCTCACCCGCCTCGACTATGCCGAGGCGCAGGAAATCGCCACCACCGGCGCCAAGGTGCTGCATCCGCGCTCGATCAAGCCTTGCCGCGATGGCCAGGTGCCGATGGCGATCCTCGACACCGAGCGCCCCGATCTTCCCGGCACCAGCATCGACGGCGGCGCCGTCACCGTGCCGGGTGTGAAGGCGATCAGCCGCCGCAACGGCATCGTGCTGGTTTCAATGGAAACCGTCGGCATGTGGCAGCAGGTCGGCTTCCTCGCCGACGTGTTCGAGCGCTTCAAGCGTCACGGCTTGTCGGTCGACCTGATCGGCTCCTCGGAAACCAACGTCACCGTCTCGCTCGATCCCAGCGAGAACCTGGTCAGCACCGATGTGCTGGCGCGCCTGTCCGACGATCTGGCCGAATTCTGCCGGGTGAAGGTGATCGCGCCGTGCGCGGCGATCACGCTGGTGGGGCGCGGCATGCGCTCGCTGCTGCACAAGCTTTCCGACATCTGGGCCACGTTCGGACGCGAGCGCGTGCATCTGATCTCGCAGTCGTCGAACGATCTCAACCTCACCTTCGTCATCGACGAAGCCGATGCCGACGGCCTGTTGCCGGAACTGCACGCCGAATTGATCGAAAGCGGCGCGATGCCGGTGCAGGACGCCAGCGTGTTCGGCCCCAGCTGGCGCGAGATCGCGCACGGCAAGCCGCAGCGTGCGCCGCAGTGGTGGCAGGGCGAGCGTGAGCGTCTGCTCGCATGCGCCGAAGCCGGTACGCCGGGTTACGTTTACCATCTGCCGACGCTGCGCGCGCGTGCGGCGGCCTTGAACGCGGTCGCCGCGATCGACCGCCGCTTCTTCGCCGTCAAGGCGAATGCACGGCCGGAACTGCTGCGCGCGCTGGTGGCGGAAGGCTTCGGCCTGGAATGCGTGTCGCGCGGCGAGTTCGAGCACGTTTTCACCGTGCTGCCCGACCTCGATCCCGCGCGCGTGCTGTTCACGCCGAGCTTCGCACCGCGTGCCGAATACGACGCGGCTTTCGCGCGTGGCATCATCGTTACGCTCGACAACATCGAAGCGTTGCGCAACTGGCCGGACACGTTCCGTGGCCGCAATCTGTGGCTGCGTATCGATCTGGGGCGCGGTGATGGCCACCATGCCAAGGTGGTCACCGGTGGCACGGCCTCGAAGTTCGGTCTGCCGCTGTCCGCGTTCGATGATTTCGTCGAGGCGGCGCGCAAGCTCGACGTGCGCATCACCGGCATCCATGCACATCTCGGCAGCGGTATCGATTCGCCGGCGCACTGGCGCGACGTGTACGCCGAACTGGCCGGTTTCGCCGACAGCGTCGGCACCGTCGACACGATCGACATCGGCGGCGGTCTGCCGATTCCCTACAAGCCGGATGCCGAGCCCTTCGATCTCGATGCCTGGGCGGTGGGCCTGGCCGAAATCAAGGCGGCCTATCCGCGCTACAAGCTCGCGATCGAGCCCGGGCGCTACCTCGTCGCCGAATGCGGTGTACTGCTGGCGCGCGTCACGCAGGTGGTGGAGAAGCAGGGCGTGCGCCGCGTCGGTCTCGATGCCGGCATGCACACGCTGATGCGGCCCGCGCTGTATGACGCGTATCATGGTGTTCACAACCTCACGCGTCTTGCCGAGCCGGCCGACACGCACAAGCTGTTCGACGTGGTCGGCCCGATCTGCGAATCCAGCGACGTGCTCGGCGTGCAGCGCCCGCTGCCCGCGGAGACGCAAGAAGGCGATATCGTGCTCGTCGCCGATGCCGGGGCCTACGGTTTCGTCATGTCCAATACCTACAACCTGCGCGCGTTGCCGGCAGAGGATGTCATCGCATGAGTGCTTGGCAGTTTGATCGCGATGCCGTTCGCGTATTCCGCTTCGTGCGCTGCGCGTTCGATGCCGAAACTGGCGTCGGGCAGCTCGTGTATGCCTTCGACGAGGGGCCGGAGCTGATCGAGACGGTGACGATTCCTGGCGCACCGTTCGTGCTCGACGACGCGCGCGCGCGCGCCGTCGAGCAGGCGCTACGTTTGTTGCACCTGATTGCCGGCGTGAGCTACTACAAGGCGGGTGTACCCGAGGACATCCGCATCGAGTCGTATGGCATCGATGCGGGCACGGCGGCGCTGCTGGAAGAGATCTACGTCAACGGCCTCGGCGAATTCGCCTATCGCAATGGGCTGAATCTGCACGGCCGCATCAAATTCCCGGTCGAGCAGGCGCTTTCGACCGATGAAGCCGCGCCCGCGTTGGGCCTGCGCAAGCATGCGCTGGTCGCGATCGGCGGAGGCAAAGATTCGCTGGTCTCGATCGAAGCCCTGCGCTCGATCGGTGTCGAACAGACGGTCACCTGGATCGGTGGTTCGCAACTCATCAAGGCCTGCGCCGAGCGCACCGAGTTGCCCACGCTCAATCTCGGCCGCCAGCTCGCGCCGGAACTGTTCGAGTTCAACCGCCAGGGCGCCTGGAACGGTCACATCCCGGTGACGGTGCTGAATTCCGCGATCATGGTGTTCGCCGCCGTGTTGCTCGGTGTCGATCAGGTCGTGTTCTCCAACGAACGTTCGGCTAGCTACGGCAGCCTGATCGAAGGCACGGGCGAGGTGAACCATCAGTGGTCCAAGGGCTGGGCCTGCGAGCGTGCATTCGGTGAGGAAGTGCAGCGCCGCATCGCCGCCGATCTGCATTACTACTCGCTGTTGCGACCGCTGAGCGAGCTGGCCGTGGCGCGGCAATTCGCCAAGACCGATCGCTACGACGCGCACTTTTCCAGTTGCAACCGCAATTTCCACCTGCTCGGCGAGCGTCCGACCAGTCGCTGGTGCGGGGTCTGCCCGAAATGCCATTTCGTGTTCCTGGCATTGGCGCCGTTCATGCCCAAGCCGCGATTGGTGGGCATCTTCGGCCGCAATCTGCTCGATGATGCGGCGCAGATTCCTGGGTATGACGCATTGCTCGAGTACCGCGATCACAAGCCGTTCGAATGCGTAGGCGAAGGCCGCGAATCGCGCGCCGCGATGGCGGCGCTGGCGGAGCGGCCGGAGTGGCGCGAGGATGTGGTGGTCGAGCGGTTCAACCGGGAAATCCGGCCGCAACTCGACGCCACGGAGTTCGCCATCGAGCCGCTGTTGACGATCGATGAAGAACATCGCATCCCGCCCGCGTTGTGGGGACAGTTGCGTGCGAATTTCACAGCTTGAGGACAAGCGAGTCGCGCTGTGGGGCTGGGGCCGCGAAGGCCGCGCGGCCTACCACGCGATCCGCGCGCGGCTGCCCGGATTGCCGCTGACGCTGTTCTGCAGCGCCGAAGAGGCCGCCGATGCGCGAGGCATCGGCGATACGGCACTCTCGGTCGAAACCGAAGCCAGCGCGGGGCGTCTGTCCGCGTTCGATGTCGTCGTCAAATCGCCCGGCATCAGTCCCTACCGGCCCGAGGCGATGGTCGCCATGCACGAGGGCACGCGCTTCGTCGGCGGCACCGCGCTGTGGTTCGCCGAGCGCCCCGATGCGCGCGCCGTCTGCGTGACCGGTACCAAGGGCAAGAGCACCACGACTGCGCTGCTGGCGCATCTGCTGCGCGCGGGCGGCCATCGCACGGCGTTGTGCGGCAACATCGGGCTGCCGCTGCTGGAACTGCTCGATGCCGAAGCTGAGTTCTGGGCAATCGAACTGTCGAGTTATCAGACGCGT
Source organism: Luteimonas panaciterrae (assembly GCF_020511115.1). Lineage (GTDB taxonomy): Bacteria > Pseudomonadota > Gammaproteobacteria > Xanthomonadales > Xanthomonadaceae > Luteimonas > Luteimonas panaciterrae. The sequence goes on along the minus strand of NZ_JAJAVH010000007.1, from coordinate 136,789 downwards.
GATGTCGCGGGTGCCGGTGTTCGGCCGCACATCGCTGTCGTCACCAATATCTTTCCTGAGCACTTGGATTGGCACGGCAGCGAACAGCGCTACGTCGACGACAAGCTCGCCTTGCTCACCGAAGCGAAGCCGCGCATCGCCGTGCTCAATGCCGTCGACCGTCGTCTTGCCGCGTTGACGCTGCCGGATTCGGGAGTGCGCTGGTTCGGGCGCGAGGACGGCTGGCATCTGCGTGGTGACGTGCTATGCCGTGGCGACGACGAAATCTTCGACACCGCCTTGATTCCGCTACCGGGCCGCCACAATCGCGGCAATCTCTGCGCCGTGCTCACGGCGATCGAAGCGCTCGGCCTCGATGCCGCGGCGCTTGCGCCGCATGCGGCTTCGTTCCGGCCGCTGCCGCATCGCCTGCAGACGATCGGCACGCGCGAGGGCATCACCTACGTCAACGATTCGATCAGTACCACACCGCATGCCAGTCTGGCCGCGCTCGATGTTTTCCGAGGTCGGCGCGTGGCCTTGCTCGTCGGTGGCCATGATCGCGGCCTCGACTGGTCGGACTTCGCCAAAGCAATGCGGACGCAGGCTCCGGTCGCGATCATTACGATGGGGCAGAACGGCGGGCGCATCCATGCCTTGCTCGAAGGCCTGGCGCGTGAGGGAGGTTTCGTCCTACGTGAGGCCGGAGATCTGAGCGAAGCCGTCGCACTGGCGCGGCAGGCGCTGGCGGGCGAGGGCGTGGTCCTGATGTCGCCGGGCGCGCCGAGCTTCGGTGCCTATCGCGACTACACCGAGCGCGGCCGGCATTTCGCGCAGCTGGCGGGGTTCTCGCCGGATGCGATCACGGCGATCCCAGGGCTGGGCATCGCGCCGTAACGCCGGCATTCCGATCGAGTCACTGTCGCGTTCCGCCCGGAACACTGTTTTCGTCACGGCAATGGCGCCGCGGCGGGCCTACAATCTGCGCCCCGCCTCGCGGCGGATATTCCAATTCGGGAAATTCTTTCTAGCTGGGAGATCATCATGCGTCGCATTTGTCTCGCCTTGATTCTGTTGCTGCTGTCCGTACCGACGTTCGCCGCGATGCAGGCCAAGCCCGTGGCATGGAAGGTCGGCAAGCAGCCCTTCAGCGGGTTCCTGGTCTACGACGATGCTTCAAAGGAACAGCGCCCCGGTTTGCTGATGGTGCCGGACTGGTACGGCGTGACCTCCGCCGCCATCGACAAGGCCAAGCAGCTCGCCGGCGACGATTACGTGATCCTGGTCGTCGACATGTACGGCAAGAAAGTGCGCCCCAAGAATGACAAGGCCGCCTTGGCGCAGGTCCAGAAACTCTATGCCGACATCCCGGCGTTGCGCGCCCGCATCACGCAGGCGGTCGAAGTATTGAAGGCCCAGGCCGGAAATGCGCCGCTCGACGCCAGCAAGATCGGTGCGTTCGGCTACTGCTTCGGCGGCGCGACGGTGCTCGAGCTGGCACGCAGCGGCGCACAGCTGGCGGGCATCGTGACCTTCCACGGCGGGTTGCGGGCCTATGGTCCCAAGGCGGAGGCCGTGAAGACCCCGCTGCTGATCCTCAACGGCGCCGACGACGAAAGCACCCAGCCCTACGTTGCCGACCTGGAAAAGGAAATGACCGCCGCCGGCGCCGATTGGCAGTTCGTCAATTTCAGCGGCGCGGTCCACTGCTTCGCGCTCGAGACTGCCAACAAGCCGGGCTGCATGTACAACGAGCGTGCCGCCAAGCGCGCCTACAAGATGATGGACAACTTCTTCGAAGAGCGGTTCGGCGAAGACTGATCCCACGCAATGTCGGTCATTCCCGCACCGAAGCGCGCCGTCAGCGCGCTGAGGCGGGAATGACCGGCGAGCGCTTGAACAACAGCGATCAGTGATCGCGCGCGGTGGCGTAATGCGCCAGCCCGCGCAGGGCGGCAAGCGCTTCATTATCGGCCAATCCATCCAGCGCACGTTGCGCGGCTTGCGCGTACTGGTGCGCGCGAGTACGGCTGTAGTCCAGGCTACCCTGCGCCTGGATCGCGGCGATGACATCCGGCAAGGCCTCGACGTCACCGTTCTCGACGATCTCGCGCAGACGCGCGCGCGTGGCGGCATCGGAATGCGCCATCGCATGGATCAGCGGCAGTGTCGCCTTGCCCTCGGCTAGGTCGTCGCCGAGATGCTTGCCGAGTGCGGATTCGTCGGCGCTGTAGTCGAGCACATCATCGGCGATCTGGAAGGCGTAGCCCAGATTTATCCCGTAATCGTGCAGACGCTGCTGTGTGGCCGTGTCGGCGCCGGCCAGCAGCGCGCCCAGGCGCGTGGCGGCGGCGAACAGCACCGCGGTCTTGCGCTCGATCACGCGCAGGTAGGCGGTCTCGTCCGTGTCGGGATTGCGCACGTGCAGCAGCTGCAGCACTTCGCCCTCGGCGATGGAGTTGGTGGTGTCGGCGAGGATGCGCATGACTTCGATGCGATCCAGTTCCACCATCAGCTGGAAGCTGCGCGAGTACAGGAAATCGCCGACCAGCACGCTCGGCGCGTTGCCCCACAGGGCATTGGCGGTCTTGCGGCCTCGGCGCAGGTCGGATTCGTCGACCACGTCGTCGTGCAGCAGGGTCGCGGTGTGGATGAACTCGATCACCGCCGCCAGCTGATGCGCGTCCGGGCCGCCGTGGCCGAGCGAGCGCGCGGCCAGCAACAGCAGCATCGGGCGCAACCGCTTGCCGCCGGCGGCGACGATGTGCTCGCCGATCTGGTTGACCAGCACCACGTCGGAAGCCAGGCGGCGGCGGATCAGCGCATCGACCGCGGCCATGTCGGCGGCGGCGAGGGCCTGAATGGCGGCGAGATCGAGCTGCCGCGGGCTTGCTGAGGCGTGCATGCGGGGTCCGGTGGGGCAAGTGGCAATTATACGTAGCCGCGCTGCGTGGATGCGGCCTGCCTGGCCCGCTCGCAGGGGGCTTTTTCAATGGAGCCTGTTCGATGGGGCCGCTCCGATGGGGAATTTCCCGACCCCAGGGCGGGGTTCGGGCCTCTCCCCCGCGAACGCTTATAATTGCAGACTGCTCGCCAGTACTGGCGAAATTCAAGGAACTTCGATGGCCCGCGGCATCAACAAAGTCATTCTGGTCGGCAACCTCGGCAACGACCCCGACGTCAAATACACGCAGGGCGGCATGGCGATCACCCGCATCAGCCTGGCCACCACCTCGGTCCGCAAGGACAAGGACGGCAACACCCAGGAGCGCACCGAATGGCATCGCGTGGTGTTCTTCGGCAAGCTCGGCGAGATCGCCGGCGAATACCTGCGCAAGGGCAGCCAGGTGTACGTGGAAGGCTCGATCCGCTACGACAAATACACCGGCCAGGATGGCGTGGAGAAGTACTCCACCGACATCATCGCCGATGAGATGCAGATGCTGGGCGGCCGCGGTGACGCCGCCGGCGGCGGCGAACGCCCGTCGCGCCCGCAGCGTCAGGATTCCGCGCCGCCGCAGCGCCGTCCGGCACCGTCGCAGCAGTCGGCGCCGCCGATGGACGATTTCTCGGACGACGATATTCCGTTCTGAGACACGGCCTTAGGCCAACCTTGTACCGATCTCGATGGCGGGGAGTTCACTCCCCGCCATTTCTTTTGCCGGTCATTCGGCGGGCTGGGCGGTACCCGCCGGCGGTGCCAGGGACCAGACACTGTTCGAATCGCCATTGCGCGCCCGGCGCCACGTGACCTGGGCGATGCGCAGGAAGCCTAGGCCCAAGGCGATCGCCACGGCGTCGACGCCGAACACCTGCCATTGCCCGGTCATCGCTGTGCGGAACAGGTGATCGCCGGTCACGATGGCATTGGTGACCGGCACCGCCAGGCTGAGCACGCCCGCGAGCAATGCCAGCTCGATCGCCGCGCGCGCCGGAGGCCGCAGCTGCGCCCAGAGCACGCTGCCGAGGAAGACGGCGTAGTAGGTGCGCCATTCTCCCCCCGCGTTCTGCAGCAGCAGACTGGCGACGAAGGTCGCCGACAACGCCGCGCAGCATCCCAGGCACACGCCGACCGTCAACCGCGCGAGGAAACGATGCACGCGCGGCTGCTCGATCTGGCGCCGCTTGCGCCGCGACTCGATCCACAACAGATTGCCGGAATAGAACAGGAAGGCGCCGGCCAGTCCGAGCAGGAAATACAGCCACTGCACAGGCAGGCCGCCGAAGGTGCCGTAATGGATCGAGGTCACGCCGCGCACGGCGGCGTGCGCGTTGCCGCGCTCGCCCGGCAATTGCACGCCGACGACCTTGCCGCTGCGCGCCTCGAGCGTGACGATGCCGAGATCCGACAGATGGCCAGGCACCGGGCCGGCGATGCTGACGGTGGCCGCGGCATCGCCGTAGCTGCGGTAGTTCATGAAGTGCGGCTGCAGCGTGGGCGCGCGATCACGCGCAGCGGCGAGCAGGGCGGCCGGCGGCAGCATCGCGGCGCCAGCGTCCTGCTTGGTCATCTCCGGCGCATAGCGCGCCTGCTGATAGAGCGCTGCACCCTTGCCGCCGAGACCGATGAAGTTGAGGCCCGCCACGAACAGCACCAGCACACACAGCAGTGTGCCGGTGAAGGCGAACACGATGTGGAACGGCAGCGACAGCACGCCGATCACGTTGTGCGCGTCCTGCCACATCCGCTTGAGGTTGCGCCCGCGCCGCAGCGCGAACAGATCCTGGACCAGCGTTGGCAGATGCACCAGCACGCCCGACACCAGCGCCAAGCCATAGAGAATGCTGACGATGCCCATCAGCCAGGTACCCCAGCGTTCGGGCAGACCCAGGCTGTAGTGCACCTGATTGATCAGATCGGAAAGCTTGGATTCCTCGCTGATCTCGTGCGCGCGCCCGTCACGCCCGAACGCGAACAGATGCTCCGCCTCGGGCTTCTTCTCGCGCCAGAACACGAACATGCGCGGCGCGAACGGGCTTGGCAGATAGACCCAGAGATTCTCTTTCGCGCGCGGATGCGTGCGCGTCACCTCTTCGAGCAGCGATTCGAGTTGCTGAGGCGTCGTCGCCGGCGACTCGCGCAATTCAGGCCGCTGCCACTGCGCGGTGGCCGACTGGAATACCGTGAACGCGCCGGCGTAGAAGGCGATGAACAGCGCCATGCCGGCAATCAGCCCGGTCCAGGTATGCACGGTGAGAAACGCGCGCAGTGTTGCGGCCTTCATGACGCCCAGCCTCCCCAGTGCTGATGCCGGGATACCCATAGCAGCACATGCACGACGAGATTGGCGGCGAGCAACCATCCCCAGGCACGCGATGCGCTGGCGACCGCATAGCTCGACGCCCAGGCCGCGATCCAGATCGGCAGCATCACCATCAGCGCCACGATCAAATTTTCCGAATACGCCTGCGGCCCGAACACCGTGTACAGCCCGCCGATGCCGCAGGAGAGGGTGAAGCCCAGCACGATGCCGGCGATGGTGCGGCTGGTCATACGCGTGCCGGCGGCCATCAATCCTGCCTCCGCGTCGCGGCGAGGTACGGCAGGACGACCCAGGCCAGCATCAGCGCGCTCAGGCAGGCGAAGAATCCGGCGAAGACACCAAGTGCGCGTATCCAGACGAGCAATGCCGCCAGCGCGCAAGCGACGGCCAACCAGCGCCAGAGACGAAGCGAACTCCCGAGCCACAGACGCCGCTGCGGCGAGGCGAGATAGCAGGCGAGGCCGGCTGTCAGCGCCAGCAACAGGCCGAGTAGGGGCATACGGCGTCTTCCGACCGGTTCGTGGACGAGCGACGGCCTGGAGGGCTGCCGCGCAGTGATGCCAGTTTATTGAGGAATGAGAAATATTGCTAATTAACATTAATTCTCATTTACAATGTAGGAACATGAATTCAACGGGATTTCTACCTTGTCTTCGCTCCATTTCGCCCCCCTCGCCACCGCCGTCTTTGTCGCGCTGTCCTCTCATTCCGCTCTCGCCGCCGATGCCGCCGACGCCACCGAACTCGAACGCGTGGTCGCGGTCGGATCGCGCACGCCACAATCGATCAGCGCCATTCCCGGCACCGTCTGGGTCATCGATCAAGCGCAACTGGAAGAACAGTTCCGCGCCGGCGTGCCGCTGAAGGAAGCACTGTCGCAGCTGATTCCCGGGCTCGACATTGGCCCGCAGGGCCGCACCAACGCCGGCCAGAACCTGCGCGGCCGCAGCGTGCTGGTGATGATCGACGGCGTCTCGCTCAACAGCTCGCGCGCGATCAGCCGCCAGTTCGACAGCATCGATCCGTTCAATATCGAGCGCATCGAAGTACTCTCCGGCGCCAGCGCGATCTACGGCGGCGGCGCCACCGGCGGCATCATCAACATCATCACCAAGCGCGGCGGAGAAGGCCTGGCCTTCGAGACCGAAGTGGGCGTGCGCAGCGGCTTCGAGTCCGGCAGCGATCACGACCTGCGCGTGGCGCAATCGATCTCCGGTGGCAACGGCCCCCTGGCCGGCCGTCTCGCCGTGGCCTATCAGGACAATGGCGCCGCCTACGACGCCAACGGCAAGCAGGTGCTGATGGACATCACCCAGACCGACCTGCAATACAACAGGTCGCTCGACGTGATGGGCAACCTCGATTTCGATTTCGGCGATGGCAAGACGCTGCGGCTGACCGGACAGGTCTACGATTCGGGGTATGACGGCGATCGCGGCCTGTACCTGGGTCCGAATCTCAGTGGCGCGATCCCGGCGGCCACAGCGCGTCCCGAACTGATCGAGGTACGCGATGGTTTCGATTCTGACGTCGAACCGCAGAGCCGGCGCCGGCAGGTCAATGCCGATTTTCATGCGCAGGACGTGCTTGGCGGTCAGCACTTCTATCTACAGGCGTTCGCGCGTTCGGAGAAGCTCGACTTCCATCCATTCCCAGGCACCTTCAGCTATCGACGCGTGGACACCACCCGCGGCTCGCTGCCGTACTACTCGGCTTCGAAGCAGAACACGGATCTGTCCGGCTTCAAGGCGGTGCTGGAGAAACAGTGGGATAATTTCGGGCTGACTTACGGCTTCGACGTCGACCACGAAACGTTCGATTCCAGCCAGGCGTTGTTCGACATCCGCCAGGCATTCGCCAGCGGCGGCCTCGTCATGCGTCAGGTGGCTGAGGTTGGCCGTTATCCGAAATATACGGTCGATGGGACTTCCGGCTTCATCCAGGCCCAGTGGCAGGTCAGCGACGCCTTGCGTCTGAACGCTGGTTGGCGTCACCAGCAGACCAAGATCGAAGTCGGTGACTTCGTCGCCACCGGCCAGCAGACCGCGATGGCGAACAACATCGGCACCAGCGCCGACGCGATCGCTGGCGGCAGGAATGATTACGACGTGGATCTGTTCAACGTCGGCGCGGTGTGGGCGTTCGACAAGCAGCATCAGCTGTGGGCGAACTACACGGAAGGCTTCCAGGTGCCGGACCCGGGCAAGTACTACGGCCAGGGCGCTTATGTGCTGGATGGTGCGCACTGGCGTTTGCTCAACGGCGTCGGTGTCAGCAACGAGCCGTTGGATGGGATCAAGACCAAACAGGTCGAAATCGGTTGGCGCCAGTACGGCGAAGGCTTCGATCTGCAGGCCGCGGCTTTCTATGCCTGGTCCGATCGCGACATCGTGCTGGTGCCGGTGACGCTGGCCATTGATCAGATCGAGCGCAAGGTGCGCAACTTCGGTGTGGAAGCGCAACTGACGTGGCGTCTCCATGGCGGTTGGCAGGTCGGCGGCAACCTACTCGCCATCCGCACCGAGAACGAGAATGACGCAGGCGATTGGGAGCGCGCGGCTGTCACGGACGCGAGCCCGTCAAAGCTTGGCGCTTTCGCGGGATGGGAAGGGGAGCGTATCGGCGTCCGCCTGCAAGCGTTGCGCAGCTTCGACTTGAAAGACGGCGACGATCGCGAACTCGACGGCTACACGACGATCGATCTCGTCGGCCATTGGCAATTGCCGAAGGGCACACTTAATTTCGGCGTGCAGAATCTGCTCGACGAGGATTACACGACCATCTGGGGACAGCGCGCCCAGGTGTACTACGGTGCGCTGGCGGCGAAGGAAACGTTCGACTTCCGCGGCCGTGGCCGGACTTTCGGGCTCAGCTACAGCATCCGCTACTGAGGCGTTTTCTCGGCAGGGATAGTGCTCGTCATTCCCGCGAAGACAGGAATGACGAGCGAAAGAACGTTGGCCGACAAGAGTCGGCTTACGCCACACGCTGCACTTGCGACGGCTCCGGTTCGGCATTGTCGCGAGTCGCCCACTCGATTGGCAGTGCCGCGTCTTCGGTCGCGTAATGCGCGCGGCCAAGAATCGAGTTGACGATCGTCGCGCCACGCCAGGCAGTCAGGCTCAACTGCGGATCGGCGATGCCGTGGCTGTAGCGCCCGCCATTCTGGATGTAGATGCGATGCTCGGCTGGGCCGTCCCAATCGGCGGAAAAGTCGCGATGCAGCTGGTAGCGTCCTTCGGCGTCGAGGTTCAGGCGTTCGCGCAAAGGTTCCAGGCACTCCGGCAGTGAGGTCTGATTGCCGGTCGCCAGGATCACCACATCGGCATCGATGCGCTCGTTGCCGCCATCGAAACCGTTGTGCGCGACCAGCGACCAGGCATTGCCCTCGCGCTCCATCGTGCGCACCTCGCGATGCGGCAGGATGCGCAGGCGATCGTTTCCTTCGCCGGATGCATCGCCGCCGAGGAAGCTTTCGTTGTAGAGCGTCTGATAGAGTTGGGTGAGCGTCGTCGGTGAGATGCCGTCGCTGGCGAGCTTCTGCCGCGTCACGATCGGTGGTTTGCGCGTGGCAGGCAATCGATGAAACGCGTCGACGTAGTGCGGAGTGAAGAACTCATTGGAGAATGGAGACTCGTCCAGTGCTTCCAGGGTCTGTCGCCGCGATACCCAAGCGATCGAGCCGGGCCTGCCGCGAGCACCCGACAGCAGATCGAGCACGATCTCGGCACCGCTTTGGCCGCCACCGATGACCGCCACGCGCAGGCCTTCGACATCAGGCACGCGATCCAGATAACGCAAGCTGTGCAGGCAGTGCGTATGCGAGACATGTGGTCGCGCCCACTCCGGAACATGCGCGCTGGCGCCGGTGCCGACGACGAGATGCCGCGCATGCGTGCGGCTCGCATCGGCGTGCAGCAAGGTGAAACCATGTTCGCCTAGGCGTACTTCGCGCACATCCACGCCCATGCGCAGGTTGGGCAGGCGTTCGGCCACCCAGCGCAGGTAATCGGCGAATTCGCGGCGTTCGATCGACTGGAATTCGGCGTTGATGAAGCGATAGAAGCGCCGATGCGCGACCAGATAGGCGAGGAAGCTGTAATCGCTGGTGGGGTCGGCTGCGGTGACCAGATCCTTGAGGAAGGAGGTCTGCAGTTTCGCGCCTGGCAGCATCATGCCGGGATGCCAGGAAAACCGTGTGCGTCGCTCGTAGAAGCGGCTGTGCACGTGTTCCAGCGGCGCGAGCAGGGCGGCGACGCTGAGATTGAACGGGCCGGCGCCGATGCCGGCGATGTCGATGAGTTCGGACATGGGAGAGGGCTCAGGTCGTCGCGAACAGCAGCGGATTGGGGAGGTCGGGGCCACGCGCGTGGATCGGGCGTTCGGCCGAGTCGCCATAGCCGGCGGCGAAGCGCGCGCGATTGAGCGATAGCCGCGGCATCTGTGGCGTGAACAGATCGAGTTCGGCGAAGCGTTCGCGCAATTGCGGATGCGCATCCTGGTAGCGACGCAAGCGCTCGGCCAGCAAGCGATAGAATGCTTCCTCGTCGAACGTGCCATATCCGTGCAATGCGCTGGCCATGAAGCGGAAGACACTGGCGAACAGTCCCGTCCACAAATTGTGCACGAGGTAATGTGGCGGCATCGTTGGCAACGCGCCTCACACCTCAGGCGCGAGGCCTTCGGATGTCGCCCAGGCAGCATCGGCGCGAAACAGATCGCCCTGATAATCCTTGAGCAAAATGCCCGCGGGCGCTTCGTTCTCGAATCGCAGCATCAGGTTCTGGCCATGAGCGATGAAGCCGAGTCCGTATCGCGCCTGCAAGTGGTAGAGCGGCACCACGGCCAAGTCGAACAAGCGCGACAGCCATTCCTGTGTCGACAGTTTCGAGGCGCGGATCAGCTCGGTCACAAGCGGAACGCCATTGTCGTCGCATTGCTGCAATACTGAAGCCATCAGAATGCGTTGTCCGGCAGTGCGGCGCTGTTCGGTACTTTCGCGCCAGACCGCGCCCAGCATTTCGTCGAACTGATAGGGAACGCCTTCCAGTCCGTGGAACACGGGATGCGGCACGAAGGCGGTTGCCGGCTCGGCCAGTGCCGCCGTGTTGCACTCGGTCAGCAGTGCATCGGAAGCCAACAGGCCTTGCAGCCAATCGGAAAGCGCCGGCGTGATGGCGAGATAACGCGCGGGCAGGCCGCGATAAGCCGAGGTGTTGAGGATCGTCAGCGGCAGCTTGAGATTGGGTCGTTCCGGCCGATCAATATTGTTGAGCGTGCGCAAGGATTGTTGCGGCGTGTAGCGATCACCGGCTTCGCCGAGCGCGATCATGCGGCCATCGGAGAGCAGTTGCGCGAACTGCGGTGAGATCACGGCCTGCCATTGCCAGGGATGCACCGGCAGCAGCCAGTAATTTTCTGGCCGCGATGTGGCGGCGGCGAGCCGCTCGCGCAGACACGCATGCTCGGAAGGCGCGCAGCTTGCCGCGACCAGGCGATCGGCGTCCCAGTCAAGCGTGGAGTTCAGGCGTCCCACATCATGGCGTACGGCCAGCCATTGCAATTGGAACGCCGGTGCGCGTTCGGGGCCGTAGCGCAGGTTGTCCTCGACGCCCCAGCCGATGCGGCCTTTGGACGGAATCGCCTTGGGATGACCATCGAGCAGGCTTTGCAGGCGATCGCCTGGCAATGCCAGCCAATCGATGGCACGCAGGCCTTCGCGCGAAGCCAGCATTTGCGTGTCGGCGGCGAGCGTGTTGAGGGTTTCGCGCAGATAGTTGGCGAGCGTGATCGCAGGGAGTTTCAACGGCGCCAGTACCGCGGCGAGCACGGCCGTGGCATCTGCGGCCTGTTCTCCACTGGACAGATCGACCACGCTGCCCGGCAGGATGATCGGCTGCTGCCAACGATTCACCCGGCCGTGCCAGCGGAAGCCACCGCCATCCAACGACAGCGTGAACACCTGGGTGCCGCCGTCCGTCGTCTCCACCTGCGGCACGATCACGCCTTCGAAACTCAGTTCCGACAGTGCCTTTTCGATCATGCGCACGTTGGCGCGACGCCACAGGGCCGGTGAATGCAGTGCCGTGAAGCCTTGTTCGATGGTGTCCTGCCCGACGTCAAGCTGTTCGAGGCGCGCGACGGCGTTCATGCCTCACCCCAGGGGCCGTACTGGTCGAAGAACGCCTCGCGCTCCAATACCACCATCGCCGCGCGCTTGTGCGGGAAGTTAAATTCCTTGAGCTTGGCGAAACCCTGCGCCTGCAGATAGTCGATGAAGCGCGCGTTGTCCACGCGCGGTTCGCCGACGATGCGCTGCGTGCGCGGATCGTCGAGGAAGAGGTAATGACACATCGCCCGCATCCACGCGGTGACCTTGGCGGGGCCGCGATGGCGGCTGTTGCCGACCAGGACGTGACAGCCGCGATCGAAGTCATGTACGTCGTAGAACGGCGCGAGCCGGTCTTCCTTGGCCCAGTAGGTTTCCAGATAGGCGAAGGGCTCGTCGTCGAATTCCGCGATCAGCGGCAGTCCCTTGGGATCATCGAGTTGGCCTTGCAGATAACGTGCATGCGATTCGCGATCGCCCGCCAGTTCCCAGAAGCGATGCACGCGATCCTGATTCATCCAGGCATGGAACGTGTCCAGATCGCGCTTGAGATCGGCGACGCGGAAGCTCAACGTCATGTCCAGCTCCGGAAGATAACGGCGATAGACCGTGCCGCGTGCCTGCGGCGCACGCAGCGGATGACGTTTCTCGCCGGTCATCGTGTAGCGCAGCGCCATGCCGGCGGAATTTGGAGCGGTGAGCCACAGCGCGGGGTGTTGCCAGAAGCTTCCGCGTTCGACCTGCAGGTGCCAGCGGGAGTCGATTGCGCTCGCTTGGGTGACCACGCCCGCGCGGGTGGCAGCCGCGGCATAGGTGTGGTCGCAGTCGAGTTCCAATGCCACCGTTCGCAGCTCCGGCTGCCGGCAGAACAGTTCGGCGAGGACAGGAATCAGGGCGAGTGCATCGGCACCGGGTACAGGACCGCGCAAGGTGACCTGTTGTGAATCCGATGCCACCGTCGTCAGCAACGCCTGCGGCTTGCCCCCGACGATCAGGGCATAGCCTGCGCCACTACGCGTGGCATGGGCGACGCGGCCATCGCCAAGCGGCAGACGATAGTGGCTCATGCCTGTGCCTCCGCGAGCGGGTTGGGCAAGGGCACGTAGGAACGGAACGATCCCTCCGGCTGCGTGGTTTCGTTCAAGTCGGCGAAACAGATCATGAAATTGCCTTTGCTCATCAGCTCGGGGGAGGTCAGCAGGTAATCGATGAAATGGGGATATTTGAAGGAGCGTCGCGCGCGTAACGTGCGCAGGAACTCGCGCATGCGCGAGAGCAGTGCCGCTTCGGTCGTGACGCCGTCGGCGGCGAGCGTGGACACCAGATTGAGCACGTTGTTGACGATCAGGTAATAGCCGAACAAGCGGTTGGTGGCGGCTTCGTCGAAGCTCAATTCGCTTGCCGCTTCGATGCCGGGAACCTCCGTGGTCAACGCAGCGATGGTGTCGGCGTGGAAAGTAGTGCCCTGACAGTCACGGAACCACATCCGCGTCGGCCAACCCGCTTCGAGTTCGAGCACGGTGTTCTGCGCATGCGCGCTGAACAGGAAGCCGTAGTCGGCTTGCGCGATCAGGAACGGCTTCAGCGCGACATCGAGGAAACGTTCGAACCATTCCGATGCGAGTTCGGGCACGGAGCGGCCGGCATCACTGGCGAGTCGCTGGACCAGACGCGCGGCCATCGAGGGCAGGCCAGCGACGCCGTCCTGGCAGAACGTCGCCATCGTGTAAGCGGTGGCGCCGGTGCGGAACGGATTGTCGCGGAAGATCACGAAGCTTTCGGACAGTGGGCTTCCATCCGGCGCGGCGAGCGCGAGCGCGGCGGTCTCGTGGAGGATGCCGATCGTCGGGCATTCCTCACGCAAGGCCTGTCCCATGTGGCTGGCGAACGCGCCGTGGATTAATCGGCCGCGCGCGACTTCGCCCGGCTGCAGCACGCGTTTGGAATTGGTGAGCCGCACGGACAGCGAGAATTTCAGCATCACCGATGCCTGTGGCGCGTACAGGGTGCGCAGCGAGGAGGTCGGGAACCAGTCGGCGCCGGCTTCGCCGAGATCCACGAGGCAATCGCGTTCGCGCCAGTGCAGGTAAGCCGCGCTCTGGCGCAGCAGGCGCGCCTGCCACGGATGCACTGGCAGCAACTGCCAGCCTTCGGCGCGCGGATATTTCGCCGCCATCGCCACAAGTGCCGGATCGGCTTCGATCAACGCGGAGAGTTGATCCAAGGCCGAACCAGCGGCATGTCCAGCGCCGACATCGGTGCGCCACAAGGCTTTCTCGCGCAGAGCGAACCAGCTCAGTGGCGTGCGGCCGCCGAATTCAGGGCTGTAGCGGGCGAGATCCTCGCGTGTGAATTCGTCGCGGCTCTTCGGCGTGGGATGCACTGCATGGCCGTAGACCAGTCCCTGCTCGGCGGCGAGATAGTCCGCTTCCGGCCAGGCCAGTTTCGACAGCTCGTCGGAACGCTCGGACTCCGCATCGAGTACGTTCGCCGCGCTGTCGAGCACGCGACGCAGGAACAAGCGTCGCGTGCGATCGCTGGCACCGGGCGCGAGCGAAGGCTCAGCGGCGAGGAAAGCGACGGCTTGCGCGAAATCGATTTCACTCTCCGCGCCATTCGCGAGCACGAGATGGATCGAACCGGCGAAACGGTGACGTCCCGCCGGCGAACGATGCACGACAGGTATCAGCAACGCACCGGCAGGGCGGGTGAGCGGCAGGCGCAATGCACCGTCAGGCTGTGCCAGGGCATGTTCGTCGCGCGCGAGCCAAGTGGCGGCCGGCCATTCGCGGCAAATCGAATTCATGAAAGCGCTGAGCGAAGCGAATTCGCGGCGTATCGAGAGAGTGTCCACGTCGGGGGAGCGTGCTTGGAGTAGGGACAGTTGTCCCGGAAAGGCGTCAAAAGATAACGATTCTCGTTTGCAAAATAAAGACTTTCGCTTAAAATTTCGGATGTCAGAAAGCTTTGTATACGGCAGGTGAAAGTGCGCGACGCGAGTCGAACGGACGCAGCGGAAATCACGATTACCGATGCGTCCATCGCGCCGCAGGCGGCATCCGCACGCGATCAGCATCAGTACGAGAGCGTCGATCGACGCACGGTGATCGTGCTCGCCGCGTCGGTGCTGGTGATGGGCTTGGGGCAGACGACGCTGTTGACGTTCGTGCCCGTGCTGCTCGAACGCACCGGCTTGTCGCCGGCGCGTGTTGCCACCGCATTCGCGATCGGATCGGCGTTGTTCCTGATCGGTGCGCCAGCATGGAGTCGATGCTCCGATCGCATCGGGCGGCGCGCGATGGTGATCGTGGGCCTGCTCGGATTCGCGCTCAGTCATGCATTGCTGCTATGGCAGCTCGGTCGTGGACCGCATTGGGCAGGGCACGACGCGATGCTGCTGGCCGGGCGCGTGCTGTATGGGCTGACGGTGTCTGGGCTGGTGCCGACCTGTCAGGCCTGGCTTGCCGATCTTTCCACGCCTGGGCAGCGTCTAGGTGTGCTGTCGCGATTGTCGGCCGGGCTCACGTTAGGGCGATTGCTCGGGCCTGCGCTGGCGGCCGCCAGTCTCTGGCTTAGCCAGGACGGACCGTTGTGGTTGTTGAGTCTGGCGGCATGTCCCGCATTGCTTGCATTGCCGTTGGCCAGAACCACGAAGACGCATGCTGCAGCGATCGCGAAGGCGAAAGTCCCCTGGCGTTCGATCGGGCTGTGGCTGTCATTGGCCTTCGCGATGCAGGCCGCGCTCGGACAGATCCAGTACGCGGTGGGGCCGTGGCTCGGCGTGCATTTCGGCTTGTCGTCGACAGCGGCATCCGCGTCGGTGGGTTGGATGCTCACCGCGACGGCGGCGATCGTGATCGTGCTGCAGTTGTGGATCGTGCCGCGTTGTCGTCCTGGACGTGGCATGTTGTGGATCGGCGCCGGTGTTCTGGCGCTTTCCGGCATCTCGTTCGCATCGGCATCGAACATGAGCGGCATCTGGCTTGGATTCGCTGCACTTGGCATCGCCAGTGCCTTGCTCGTGCCGACCTACACGGCACTGGCTTCGTTGTCGGCAGGGAAAGCGGGGCAATCGCGTGTGGCCGGCGCGCTGTCGGTGGCGCACACGGTAGGATTTTCGATCGCGACGGCGCTGGCAGGCGCCTTGTTCGACTGGTGGCCGGTTCTGCCGTTCTGGGCGGCGGCGGGCCTGGGCCTGGTCATGTGCGTGCTTGCGATTGCGGCGCGACGTTCGCCCGCGCATTGATCCGACGCCGAATCGACACCGAAGGCCGCCTCACCGCGCCGTTGCCGAGCGCATGCCCAGCATGAGCAAGGCGGAGATCGCGGCGGGTACCGCGGCAGCGAGAAACAGCGAGGCGGAAGACCAGTGCATGCCGATCAGCGCGCCGCCGAGCACGGGGCCGATGATCGAGCCGACGCGGCCGACGCCAAGGCTCCAGCCGATGCCCGTGGAACGCAACGAGGTCGGGTAGTAGCTCGCTGCCAGCGCGTTGACCGCGGGTTGTCCGCCGACGATGCAGAAGCCGGCGATGAAGATCACGACGAATACCGGGATCAATGTTGCGGCGAGCTGTCCGATCGCCGCGATCGCGAACGTCGCCAGCAGGAACGAGACCACCAGTACCGGGACGAAACCCTTGCGATCAATGATCCAGCCGAGCGCCAGCGTGCCGATCGCGCCGCCTACCTGCAGCGTGGTTCCCGCGAGCACCGCATAGGTGGTCGCGTGTCCGGCATCGTTGATCAATGTCGGCAGCCAGTTCGAAAGGAAATACAGGTTGATCAGGTTCATGAAGTTGATCGCCCACAGCAGCAGCGTCCCGATCGCGCGGCCGTCCTGGAACAGGTGCGCGATCGGGATTCCCTTGGAAACCTGTTCGTGCATCGCGTATCGAACATCGCCGTCGAACCGAAGATCAGGAACGATGCGCTTCAGGCTCGCGGTGATGCGTTCCTCGCGCCCGCCGCGCAGCGCCAGGAACTGCAAGGATTCGGGCAGATAGAAAATCATGAAGGCCGCGATGACCAGCGGCGCGATGCCGCCCGCGTGGAACACCGCGCGCCATCCGAATGTCGGAATCAGCATCGCCGACACGAGCCCGCCTACGATCGCGCCCAGCGTGAATCCGCAGGAGACGATCATCATCGTCGAAGCCTTGTTTCGCGACGGGCTGAACTCCCCCGCCAGCGCCATGGCGTTGGGCATGATGCAGCCGAGCCCGATGCCCGTGATGAAGCGCAGTGCCAGCAGGCCGTCGATCGTTCCGACGTGCGCCGTGGCGAGCATGCACACACCGAAGAACACCGTGGCTCCGATCAGCACGGGGCGACGCCCGATCCGATCGGCGACGGGGCTGAACACCAATGAGCCGATCAGCATGCCGAACAGCCCTGCGCCGAAGACCGGGCCGAGGCTGGCCTTGTCGATCTTCCAGTCCTGGAGGATCGCCGGCGCGGCATAGCCCATCGCCTGCACGTCGAATCCGTCGATGATCAGGCACAAGCCGCACAGCGCGAACAAACCGATCTGGAACGCGCCGATCTTGCTGTTGTCGATGAGCGCGGCGATATCGATGGGCGTGGTGCCCGGCACCGGTGGATTCGGTTTCATGGAAGCAACGGCGGCGAATGGACACGCGCAATGTACGCGGGCCGCGCGTCAAGGCGATGCCGTGAGGACGGGATGGTGTATTCCCGTTCGAACGATGCCACCGTGAGATCGTGTTGCCGAAGCGGGGCGTCGCCCCCAGACAGGCGATATCCGTGCCCGTGGTGGTTGCCGGGAGGGGAGATGTCTTCCCGGTCAGCCGACCATCGGCATCAAGCGCCGGACTTCCTGCAGCAGCTCGGGCACCGCATCGGGATCGTTCGACACGTGCCGCAGCAGATATTGCTGGAAGAGCCCATCGAACAACGCGTAGAGCGCGCTCGACGAAATCATGAGTTCGCGGCCGCCGAGTTCGGCGTATCGGCTCATGATGCGCCAGACCATGTCCTCGAGCTTGTGGTCGATCTCCGCGACATCGCCACGGAATCCGTCTTCGAACAGCGCCTGCGAGCGCAGGTCGTACCACAGGCAATGCATGCGCGGCTCTTCGCGGATCGTCTCCGAGAGCCTGTCGATGAATCCTTCCTGCAATTCTTCACGCGTCTGCGCCGAAGCGATCACCGCATCGTAGCGGGTGACGCATTTCGCCTTGTAGTGGCGAATGCTGCAGGTGATCAGATCCAGCTTGTCCGTGAAGTAATAGTGAAGAACGCCGTGCGTGAATTCCGATTTTTGTGCGATCTCACGCAGACTGGTACGCGCGTAGCCGAGTTCGCCGAGGGTTTCCAACGCTGCTTCCGCCAATTCGGCGCGCCGTGCGTGGAATTTGTCCGCGGGCGGTTGTCTCACGCCTCTGTTGGTTTGCATCGGGTTGTCGATCACTACTGCTGGCTGCGTCATCCGAAACCTTGCTTCTTGGGTGTCCGGACTCCAGCCGGAACAGGGCTGATATCGCTGGCGCGATCGGGGGAATACCGAGCATCATGCGCGCCAACCGACTACTTGACAAGCGACTAAATTTTGTCTAGCGGTCGACAAAATAAGCTATGTCGACTGTCAAATTCGGCGAACGTGCTTGCATCAGGCGCGGGGTCCGAATGGCGGCGACGGTGAAACCGGTTCCAGAGTTCAAGCAGCCGGAGAACTCGTGCGCACCACGATTTGAATTCCATCGAAACCCCCATGCTCGATCGATCGTGATGGCCGGCATCACGGCATGCAGACCTGCATTCCCCATACATTGGGTATGACGTCGGACGGGACGAAATCCGTATGTGTTCGAGCCACGCCTGCGTGCCGAGACGTGCCTTCATCAACTTGGAAACGATTTCCGAAACAACCGTGATGGCGTGTCGGCTCTGCACCGGTGCTGCATATCACGCCATGTACAATGCGGCCTTGCCCTGATTTCGTTCAGGATTCTTGTTTCCGGCCACGTGGCCGGGTTCGCGTTACTTCGTAGGAGTCCCCCTGCATGCCAACCTGGCTGGTCACCGGCGGAGCCGGATTCATCGGCGGTAACTTCGTTCTGGAAGCGGTTGCGAAAGGGATCGAGATCATCAACCTCGACGCCCTCACTTATGCCGGCAATCGCGACACCCTCGCATCGATCGAGGGGCGTCCGGGCTATACCTTTGTTCAAGGCGACATCGGCGATCGCGCCCTGGTGTCCCAGCTGCTGGCCGAGCGCCGTCCGGACGCGGTGATCAATTTCGCCGCCGAAAGCCACGTCGATCGTTCGATCGACGGCCCCGGCGCCTTCATCCAGACCAATGTCGTCGGCACGCTGGCCCTGCTGGAAGCCTCGCGCGACTACTGGAAGTCGCTGCAGGGTGATGCGGCCTCGGCATTCCGGTTCCTGCACGTGTCCACGGACGAGGTGTACGGCTCGCTCGGCGAGGACGGCAAGTTCACCGAACAGACGGCCTAC
Source organism: Luteimonas panaciterrae (assembly GCF_020511115.1). GTDB lineage: Bacteria > Pseudomonadota > Gammaproteobacteria > Xanthomonadales > Xanthomonadaceae > Luteimonas > Luteimonas panaciterrae. The sequence goes on along the minus strand of NZ_JAJAVH010000007.1, from coordinate 117,956 downwards.
GCGCCGAACTCGCCGTACTCGGCATCGAAGGCGGCTTCCGACCATCTGGTCCGCGCCTTCCACCACACCTATGGGCTGCCGACGCTGACCACCAATTGCTCGAACAATTATGGTCCGTACCAGTTCCCGGAAAAACTCATTCCGCTGATCATCGCCAAGGCGATCGCGGGCGAGCCGCTGCCGATCTACGGTGATGGCAAGAACGTGCGCGACTGGCTGTACGTTGGCGATCACTGCTCGGCGATCCGCGCCGTGCTCGAACGCGGCCGCGTCGGCGAGACCTACAACGTCGGCGGCGACGCCGAACGCCAGAACATCGAAGTGGTGAACGCGATCTGCGCGCTGCTCGACACGCGCCGTCCGCGCGAGGACGGCAAGCCGCGCAACTCGCAGATCACCTATGTCAAGGATCGCCCAGGCCACGATCGGCGTTACGCGATCGACGCCTCCAAGCTGAAGAGCGAACTTGGCTGGTCACCGGCGCATACTTTCGAGCAGGGGATCGCCGACACGGTCGACTGGTATCTCACCAATCAAGCGTGGGTGCGGCGTGTGCTCGATGGCAGTTACCGTCTCGAGCGCATCGGCAACGCGGCGTAAGACAAGTTCTTCGTAAGAGCCCGCGCATTCAAAGTGCGGGCTTTCCAAAAACCTGGTCCTTCGCAAGAGCCTGTCCGCTTCGCGCGGACTTCCCTAAAGGCAATCTATGACTGAACGCAAAGGCATCATTCTGGCGGGTGGTTCCGGCACCCGGCTGTATCCGATCACCCAGTCGATCAGCAAGCAGCTGCTGCCGGTTTACGACAAGCCGATGATCTACTACCCGCTCAGCGTGCTGATGCTGGCGGGGATTCGCGAAGTCCTGATCATCAACACGCCGCACGAGCAGCAGTTGTTCCAGAGCCTGCTCGGAGACGGATCGCGTTGGGGCATGCGCATCGAGTACGCGGTGCAGCCGAGCCCGGACGGGCTCGCCCAGGCGTATCTGATCGGCCGGGAATTCGTCGACGGCAAACCGAGCTGTCTCGTGCTTGGCGACAACATCTTCCATGGCCCGGGCCTGAGCGCGCTGCTCAAGCGCGCGGACGCGCGCGATCACGGCGCGACGGTGTTCGGCTATTGGGTCAAGGATCCGGAGCGCTACGGTGTCGCCGAATTCGATCACGCCGGCAAGGTCGTCGGTCTGGAAGAGAAGCCGGCGAAGCCGCGCTCGAACTATGCGGTCACTGGCCTGTATTTCTACGACGGACGCGCCAGCGATTTCGCGGCGGGCTTGAAGCCGTCCACACGCGGCGAACTGGAGATCACCGATCTCAACCGCTGCTATCTCGACGAGAATGCCCTGCATCTGGAACAGCTCGGCCGCGGCTACGCCTGGCTGGATACCGGCACGCATCAGTCGCTGCTGGAAGCATCCAACTACATCGAAACCATCGAGGCACGGCAGGGATTGCGCGTGTGCTGTCCGGAAGAGATCGCCTGGAACAACGGCTGGATCGACAACGCGCAGCTCGAGGTGCTGGGTAACGCTCTTGCCAAGAACGGCTACGGCCAGTATCTGCTGAGCCTGGCCGAACGCGGGCACGTGCCATGAAAGTCATCGAAACCGATCTGCCGGGCTGCGTGGTGCTCGAGCCGCAAGTGTTCGGCGACGACCGCGGCTATTTCTTCGAATCGTTCAATCGCGACAAGCTTGCCGCGCATGGACTGACGCCGAGCTTCGTGCAAGGCAACGTCTCGCGTTCGGCACGCGGCGTGCTGCGCGGTCTGCATTACCAGTGGCCGAAGCCGCAGGGGAAGTATGTGTCGGTGCTGGAAGGCGAGGTCTGGGACGTTGCCGTCGACATCCGCCGCGGCTCGCCGACCTTCGGCAAGTGGACGGCGGTGGTGCTGAGCGGCGAGAACCGCCGCCACTTCTGGATTCCCGAAGGCTTCGCACATGGATTCGCCGTGCTGAGCGAGTACGCCACGTTCACCTATCTCTGCACCGAGACCTACGACCGCGACGCCGACGCCGGCGTGCGCTGGAACGATGCGCAACTGGCGATCGACTGGCCGGTGGCCGAGCCGCTGCTGTCGGAGAAGGACACGCGCGCGCCGTTGCTCGTGGACGTGCCCGAAGCGCGTCTGCCGGTTTACGTACCAGCGAAGGGTGCGTCTTGAAGATCCTGCTGTTCGGTGCCAACGGACAGGTCGGGACCGAGTTGCGGCGCAGTCTCGCGTCGCTCGGTGAAGTCGTGCCCGCCACGCGTGGCGGTGAATTGCCGGGTAGCGTGCCTTGCGAGACGGCCGATTTCGATCAGCCGGCGAGCCTGGCCGCGTTGATCGACCGCATCGCGCCCGATCTCATCGTGAACGCCGCTGCCTACACGGCGGTAGATCGTGCCGAGCAGGACCAGGAGGCGGCATTCCGCGCGAATGCCGAGGCGCCGCGCGTGATCGCCGACGCTTGCGCCAAGCGCGACGTCCCGCTGGTGCATTACTCGACCGACTACGTGTTCGACGGCACCGCGACCCGTCCTTACCGCGAAGACGCCCCGACCGCGCCGCTCGGTGTCTACGGCGCCAGCAAGCTGGCGGGCGAACAAGCCATTCAGGGCAGCGGCGCCCGTCATCTGATCCTGCGCACGGCCTGGGTGTATGCCGCCCACGGCAAGAATTTCCTGCTGACCATGCTGCGCCTGGCGAAGGAACGCGACGAACTGCGTGTCGTCGCCGACCAGGTCGGCACGCCGACTTCCGCCGCTTTGATCGCCGACGTCACCGCGCGTGCCGTGGCACAGCCGTCCTTCCGCGGCGTGCACCACCTGACCGCGGCCGGGGAAACGACGTGGCATGGCTTCGCCGAGGCGATCGTCGCTCAGGCCGCGGCCAAGGGGCTGCTCGGCAAGGCGCCGCCGGCCGTCAGGCCGATCACCACCGCCGAATACCCCACGCCCGCGCGGCGCCCGGCCTATTCGAGGCTGGATTGCACGAACCTCGAAGCCGGTTTGTCCCTGCAATTGCCGCTCTGGCAGCAGGACCTGGCCCGCGTCCTGGATGACCTCGCCCCGGGCTGACATTAGAATCCCCCGACCGACCGATAGGTCAAGGACGTGTCTAGGGGGAATTCGTGAAATCACGTGTCACCGCGTTCGCGGCGCTCGTTGCCGTTGCCGCCACTGCGCCATCCATCTCGGCGCTGGCCGCTGATCAGATTCCGATCAGCGACTTCGTCAAGCATCCAACCTACAGCGCGGTCAAGATTTCGCCGACCGGCGAATACCTGGCCATGACCGTCGACAAGGGCGAACAGGACGTCCTCGCGGTGATGCGGACCAAGGACCTGAGCCTGGTCAAACTCAATCAGTTGCCCGACGACAAGAGCGTCGGACAGTTCTATTGGGTGAGCCCCGAGCGGCTGCTGTTCAATTCCGTGCGCAAGGTCGGGCGTTTCGCGAGGCCGTTCGGTACCGGCGAATGGTATGGCGTGAATGCCGATGGCTCGCAGCCACGCCCACTCGTGTTCTACGGAACACGCGATGTGACGCAGCGCGGCAAGCAGACCGGCAGCGAAAGCTTCGCCTTGCTGGACACTCTCAGGGACGACGACACCAACGTCGTGATGAGCGTGAACTATCCGCGCTCGTCCGAAGACATCGGAACCGAGATCGTGCTGTTGGATACGATCAGTGGTCGCCGCAAGTCGCTGACGCGCGCGCCGCGCGGGAATTGCGAGATCGTGCTCGATGCCGCCAAGGCGCCGCGCTATGCGATCTGCCACGACAGCGAGAACGAGGAGGGCGACTACGACTCGCAGAACGAGCTGTACGTGCGCGAGGAGAGCGGCAAGTGGAAGCTGCTTAACAGCTCCAAGTCCTCGGGCAAGATGCTCTCGGTGGTGAGCGCGTCGCCGGACGGCACGATCTACGCGACCCAGAGCGACGGCAACAAGCCGGAGGCGTTCGGCACCATCGACAAGACCAGCGGCGAGTTCCGCAGCTTGTTCCAGGACCCCGTTTCCGATCCGGCCGGATATATCGAAGCATCCGACGGCGGCACGATCCTGGCGGTGGTCACCGAGGCTGGTGCGCCGCGCGTCACCATGGTCGACGAGAAGCATCCGGATGCCGAGATTTACGGATCGCTGGCCGAGGCGTTTCCCGGTCAGTTCGTGGATTTCTCCAGCGCGACCACGGACGGCAAGAAGATCGTCGTGTCCGTTTACAGCGACAGCAATCCCGGCGAGCTGTATCTGTACGATCGCGACACCGGCAAGGCGCGCTTCCTGCTGCAGGGCCGCAAGTGGCTCGATCCGAAGAAGATGGCGAGCGTGAAATCCTTCGCGCTCACCACGCGTGACGGGCTCAAGGTCTATGGCTACCTGACGATTCCCAACGGATCGAACGGCAAGAACCTGCCGATGATCGTCAATCCGCACGGCGGTCCGATGGGGCCGCGCGATGATTGGCGCTTCAACTGGGAGACGCAGCTGCTGGCCAGCCGCGGCTACCTCGTGCTGCAAGTGAATTACCGTGGCTCTGGCGGCTTCGGAAAAGGCTTCCAGGACAAGGCTTACGGCCAGTGGGCGCAGGGCATCATGAACGACGTCATCGATGCCACCAATTGGGCCGTGCAGCAGGGATATGCGGACAAGAACCGCATCTGCATCTACGGCGGCAGCTTCGGTGGTTATGCGTCGCTGATGGCGCCGGCTCGCGATCCTGGGTTGTTCAAGTGCGCGTTCGGCTACGTCGGCCTGTACGACGCGCAGATCCAGATGGAGAAGAGCGACACCAGCGAACGCGAGGACGGCCGCCGCTATCTGCTGCGCGCCTTCGGCAAGACGCGCGCGGAGCAGGATGCGATGTCGCCGATCAACTACGTCGACAAGATCAAGCTGCCCGTCTATCTGGCCGCCGGTGCGCGCGATCCGCGCTGTCCGCCGGAGCACACCGAGGCGATGAACAAGGCATTGACGGCCGCAGGGAATCCGCCGGAGGGGATGATCATCCAGTCTGGTGAGATGCACGGCTTCTACAAGGAAGAGAACAATCTCAACTTGTATACGAAGATGCTGGCGTTCTTCGACAAGCACATCGGCGGTGGCGCGGCGACGGCTTCGGCATCGGAAACAACGAAGAAGTGAAGTAGTGCCGGCACCGGCCGTTGCGGATCGCAACGGCCGGATTGTCGGTGGGGATGAAAGTTCGCTGCGGGTCGACGCATGCAATCGTCGGCAAGCAGGCAAGGCAGATCAGAGGGGCATCATGAAGCGAGTACTCAAGGCGGCGTCGGCCGCATTCCTGCCGCTGGCGTTGACGTTTGCGGTATCGGCGACGGCACAGGACAAACCGGCCACGCAATTCGACATCACGCCTTACATCAAGAAGGCCGAATTCGAAGACATCAAGATCTCGCCGACCGGCGAGTACTACGCCGCGACCATTCCCTTCGAGGACAGGACGGGGTTGGTCATCCTGCGTCGGGCCGACAACAAGGTCACGGGTGGATTCAGCATCGGCAAGAACACCCATGTGGCCGATTTCTGGTGGGTCAATCCGAAGCGCGTGTTGATTAGCACATCGAGGAAATTCGGCGCCTTGGACAATCCCATGCTGACGGGCGATCTCTATGGCGTCGATGCTGACGGTACGAACGCGGAAATCCTGGTGGGGCAGAGCGTTGACGTGATGACTACCGGCTCCAATATCGTCACCAAGAAGAACGAGACCGTCGCCGCCTTTCTGATCGACAGCCTTCCGGATGACGAGAACAACGTGGTGATCTCGGTCAGCACGTTCGGCAACGATCCGGTCTCACGCGCCGAAATCATGGATGTGCGCAATGGCAAGCGCAGGCAGATTGCGCGAGCCCCCATCCGCAATGCGGATTTCGTGACCGACAACACCGGAAAAATCCGCTTCGTCTACGGTGTCGACGTCAACAATGCCAACAAACTGTATCACCGATCCGGGCCTGACGCCGACTGGGAAATCATCAACGATGAGAACGCCAGCGACCACGCCGAATATCCGATTGGCTTCGCCGAGGACAACAAGACCGCCTATATCCGGGTCCAGCAAGCGAAGGGGCCGGACAAGATCGTGGCCATGGATATGGAGTCGAAGACGCGCAAGGATGTGTTGCAGGATGAGGATGCCAATCCCGGCGCCATCATTTATCGCCAGGGCACCTTGATTCCGGTAGGGGTCCGCTATTACGTAGGGAAGCCGCACACGGCATTCTTCGACAAGGCCTCGCCAGAAGCTCGCTTGTACCGGTCGCTTGAGGCAGCGTTTGCCGACCAGGCGCCGTTCGTCACTTCCTATACCGCCGACGGCAAGCTCGCGTTGGTGCAGGTGAGCAGTGACCGGCAGTCTGACGAGTTCTACATTTTCGATACGCAGACCAAGACGGCCGCGTTCCTGCTCAGCACGCGGCCCTGGATCGATCCCAAGCAGCGCGGCGAGCGCCGTCCGATCACCGTGCAGGCGCGCGACGGTCTGGCTCTGAAGGGCTACCTCACGGTTCCTGTCGGCGTCGAAGCGCGTAACCTGCCGATGGTCGTGGTGCCGCATGGCGGTCCTTTCGGTATCTATGACAGTTGGGGCTATGACGTTGATGCTCAGACACTCGCTGGCGCTGGGTACGCGGTGCTGCAGATCAATTTCCGCGGCTCTGGCGGCCGCGGCCGCGCCTTCCATCTGGCCGGTGCGCGCGAGTGGGGCGGGAGGATGCAGGATGACGTCACGGACGCGACCAAATGGGCGATACAGGAAGGCATCGCCAATGCGAACCGGATCTGCATCTACGGCGGAAGCTACGGCGCCTATGCCTCACTGATGGGCGCGGTGAAGGAGCCCAGCCTGTACAAGTGCGCGGTGGGATATGTCGGCGTCTACGATCTGCCGGATCTGAGCAAGGAGATGCGAGGAGAGAGCAAGCGCTTCGGCAACTGGTCGGCGGATTGGATGGGCGACGACGAGAACAAGCTCGCCACTACTTCTCCAAACCGGTTGGCGGACAAGATCAAGGTGCCGGTATTCCTGGCTGCCGGTGGTGAGGACGAGATCGCGCCGATCGCGCACAGCAAGAAGATGGAGAAGGCGCTGCGCGCCGCCAACGTGCCGGTCGAGACTCTGTATTACCCGACCGAGGGTCACGGCTTCTACAGGCCGGAACATCAGGCGGAGTTCTACACCAAGCTCCTGGCCTTCCTCAGCCGCAACATCGGAGGCGCGACCGCGGCTCCGGCTCCAGTGAAATCGAAATAAGCGAATCCAGGCGGGCCGGAATCTCCGGCCCGCTTCATTTCACGCCATGCATCATCCGCCGCAGCAGCGGCGCGATGGTGAAGGCGACGACGGCGCAACCCAAGCCGATCCACAGCATCAGCGAGAACAGGTGCGCGTACTTCGACGCGGCCTCGGCGATGTTCATCGTCGTGCCTTCCGGCACTTCGATCGACGCCAGCTTCCCGAACTGCGCGGCCAGCAGTTCCGAATACGCGGTCGCCAGCCAGAAGCCGCCCATCATCAGGCCAACCACGCGCGCGACCGACAACTGGGTGACCGCCGACAATCCGATCGGCGACAGGCACATCTCGCCGATCTCCAGCAGCAGATAGGCCAGCACCAGCCACCACACGCTGGCGGGAACACCAGTACCAGCGGTCTGCGCAGCGAACAGCAATGGCAGGAACGACAGTCCGGCGAACAGCAGCCCGATGCCGCTCTTGAATGGCTTGCTCGGATTGCGCCCCCGGCGCTCCAGCCACGGCCACAGCCAGGCGAACAGCGGCGACAGCAGCACGATGAAGAACGAACCGAGGAAGGTGAGGGAGCCTGCGGTCTGTGGCACCAGCACGACGTCGCGGAAACAGGCCACGGCCATGCCGATCACCAGCAGCCAGACCATCGCGAGCGCGCGCGTGCGATCGCCGCGATCGCTCGCGCGCAGCGCGATCACCATGAGGATCGGACTGGCGGCCATCACGAACAACGACCAGGGCAGGGTGCCGCTGGCGTCGCTGACCAGGGAGGGAAACATGTCCTTGGTCATCAGGCGATCGGTGAAAGTCACCCAGGAGCCGTAACTTTGCTCGTAGAGGGTGAAGAACACGAGCACCGCGAGAATCATCACCAGCAGTGCGATCATCTGCTGGCGTTCTACCTTGCTGCAGTGGCGGATCAGGAACCACACGAACCACAGGCCGAAGGCCAGCGCGACCAGATGCATCGCGCCCTGCACGGTCCAATTGCGCTGGATCAATTGCCAGATCAGCGCCACGCCGGCGAACGTGCCGAGATAGATCCAGAATTCACGACGCAACCCGCCGACGCTGTCGCGCAACTTGGCCGGATCGGGCGGCTCGGCATGTCCGTGCAGATAGCGCTGTCCCCACAGGAACATGGCGAGTCCCGCCACCATGCCGACTCCGGCCGCGCCGAAGCCGTATTTCCAGCCGTAGGTTTCGCCGAGGAATGCGCACACCAGGCCGGCGAACAGGCCGCCGATATTGATGCCCGCATAGAACACAGTGAAGCCGGAATCGCGACGCGGATCGTCTTCCGCGTACAGCTTGCCGACGATGGTGGAGATGTTGGGCTTGAGGAAGCCCACGCCCATCACGATCAACGCCAGCGACAGATAGAACACCTGCAGCGCGGTTTCATCACGCACCATCACGCCGTTGATCATCCGCGCCTGCTCGCCTTCCACGGCCATGCCGAGATGGCCCAGGCAGAGCAACACGCCGCCCAGTACGACCGACTTGCGCATGCCGAGCCAGCGGTCGGCGATCATGCCGCCGATCACCGGCACCGCGTAGACCAGGCCGCCATAGGCGCCGATCAGGTCGTACCCGGCGTCGTCGCCGAAGCCGTGATGCTTGAGCAGATACAACAGCAGCAGCGCCTTCATTCCATAGAACGAGAAGCGCTCCCACATTTCGGTGAAGAAGCAGACGTAGACGCCTTTGGGATGCCCGAGAAAATCCTTGCGGGTGTTCGGGCGCGCGGGGTCGCTGGCGAGGGTGGCGGACACACGCGGCTCCAGGCGGAAACGCGCGATTATAGGAAAGGAGCGGGACGAGCCCCGGCGAGCCGGCTTCTGGCCGTGCCGACATGGCATTTCTCCATACCTTTTCGAGCCTATTGCACTGGACTTGCCTGGCCCCAGCGATTAGCTTGGCGGGCTAATTTGGTTCTGAGGCTAGAAAATGAACAAGCCGGCGCCACCGCAATTGACCTTCCGGGCCGTACTGCTGGCGATGGTGCTGGCGGTGATCCTCTCCGCGGCCAACGCCTACCTGGGCTTGTTCGCCGGCCTGACCATCGCCACCGCGATCCCCGCGGCGGTCGTCTCGATGGGCGTGCTGCGCCTGCTCGGCGGCGGCACGATCCTCGAGAACAACATCGTGCAGACCGGCGCCTCGGCGGGTTCGTCGATCGCGGCGGGCGTGATCTTCACAATCCCGGCCTTGATCATCCTCGGCTACTGGCAGGACTTCCGTTATTCGTGGGTGCTGGCGATCGCCGGCCTCGGTGGCCTGCTCGGCGTGCTGTTCTCGGTGCCGCTGCGTCGCTCGATGATCGTCGAGGAACCGCTGCCGTTCCCCGAAGGCAAGGCGGCGGCGGAAGTGCTCAAGGCCGGCGAGAATCCCGGCCCGGGCCTGAAGATCCTCGGTATTTCCGCGACCATCGGCGCGGTGGTCAAGCTGATGGCCGAAAGCGGTCTGCGCATGATCCCGGACAACGCGGCCGGCGCCGGCTTCTTCGGCAAGTATCTCGGCTACATGGGCACCGGTCTGTCGCCTGCGCTGCTCGGCGTGGGCTACATCGTCGGTCTCAACATCGGCATCGTCGTGCTGTCCGGCAGCGTGCTGTCGTACAACATCGCGATTCCGTTCTATCACGCCTTCGCACAGCATATCGATCCAACGTTCGCTGCCGAACTGGTCGGCAAGAGCGCGACGGAAGCGGCAAGTCTCATCCGTGGCGAACGTGTGCGCTACCTCGGCGTTGGCGCCATGCTGATCGGGGGTATCTGGACGCTGTTTTCCCTACGCAAATCATTGTTGTCGGGCATCAAAAGCGGCATCGCAGCGGCACGCAAGGGTTCTGGTGAGGCTGTCGCCGAAACCGAACGCGATTTGCCGATGAAGTGGATGCTGGTTGCGCTGGTGCTGTTTGTGCTGCCTCTGCTGGTGTTGTACCAGTTGATCGTGCATGACTGGACAGTTAGCGTGCCGATGACATTGATCATGATCGTCGCGGGGTTCCTGTTCGTCTCGGTGTCGGCCTATCTCGCCGGCTTGGTAGGTTCGTCGAACAACCCAGTATCCGGTATCACTATTGCCACGATCCTGTTCGCTTCAGTCGTCTTGATGCTGCTGCTGGGCAGCGATTCGAAGATTGGCGCGGTGGCGGCAATCATGATCGGCGCTGTGGTGTGCTGCGCAGCGGCGGTGGGCGGTGACAATTTGCAGGATCTCAAGGCCGGCTATCTGGTCGGTGCCACGCCATGGAAACAGCAGCTAATGCTTGGTATCGGTTCTTTTTCCTGCGCGTTGATCATGGCTCCTGTGTTGAACTTGCTTGCGCATGCTTATGGAATCGGACCCGCCACGCCGGAGCATCCGCAGTCGCTTAATGCACCGCAGGCAACGCTAATGGCATCAGTCGCCAAGGGCATGTTTGGCGGCGAACTGCCTTGGGACATGATCATCGCTGGCGCTGTGATCGGCGCACTTGTCATCACGCTCGATGAGGTGCTGAAGAAGCGCGGTTCGAGTTTCCGCGTGCCAGTGCTCGCGGCTGCTATTGGCATCTATCTACCGCTCGAGCTGATGGTGCCGATCTTTCTGGGCGGCCTTCTATCTTATTTTGTTGAACGTCGTCGTGGCTTGAAGGGGAGTGACGAAGAAGCGCGAGATCGTTTGCATCGTCCGGGTACTTTGTTCTCTGCAGGCCTAATTACAGGCGAAGCCTTGATGGGTATCGTGATCGCTGTGCCCATCTGGTACTACGAAAATGGGACCATTCTGAACTTGCCAGAAAAATTCAGATTGAGCGAGATAGGCAGTCAATTCCTAGGCTTGGCTGTGCTTGCTTATATTGGCTGGCTGATCTATCGCACTGGTACCAAGTCAAAGCTTGCCTTGGGCGACGCCGAACCCGGTCCGATGTGATGCTCCTGAAGTGCCATCGCGCCGCGATCCAGTGGCGCGATGGCGATCGACTTTCCGATTAAGGATTTCCATGAAGCTTCAACACGCCGTCCTGTCCGCCGCGCTTCTGCTCGCATTGCCCGTCTCGGCGTTCGCCGAACGCGGCTTCGAAGTACGCGATCTGGTCAAGCTCGATCGCTATTCCTCGCCGACGCTGTCGCCGGATGGACGCAAGTTGGTGTTCGCCAAGGCAGTCATCGACGAGGCGCTCGCAAAACGCTCGACGTCGCTGTGGATCGAAGACTTGTTCGCGCGCGACGCGGCGCCGCCGAAGCGGCTGACACCGGAAGGCTGGAACGTCAATTCGCCGTCGTTCTCGCCGGATGGCGCCACCGTGTACTTCCTGAGCGCGAAGTCGGGTTCCTCGCAGCTGTATGCAATTCCGGTCGCGGGCGGAACGCCGCGTCAGCTCACTTCTTTCGCCGCCGACGTCGAGAGCTACAAGCTGTCGCCGGATGGCACGCGCGTGGCCTTCAGCGCCGGTGCGTTCGCTGACTGCAAGGCCGACTTCAAGTGCACGAAGGACAAAGCTGACGCCGCCGAAAAAGCAAAGGCCAGCGGCAAGATCTTCGACCGCATGTTCATCCGTCACTGGGATGCCTGGAACGACGGCCGTCTCAACCGCGTCTTCGTCGCCGCGCTTCCGGGCGCGAAGGCCAAGGCCGCCGCGGTCGCGACACTGACCGGCGCCGACGTCTCCGGCGACGTTCCGTCGAAGCCGTTCGGCGACAGCAGCGAATATGCCTGGGCGCCGGACGGCAAGTCGCTGGTGCTGAGCGCGCGCAAGGCCGATCGCACCGAGCCGTGGTCGACCAATTTCGATCTGTATCTGGTGAGCGCGGACGGCACCGGCACGGCGAAGAACCTCACCGCGTCCAACCCCGCCTGGGACACCGGCCCGGCATTCTCCGCCGATGGCAAGACGCTGTATTACCGCGCCATGAAGCGTCCCGGCTTCGAGGCCGATCGCTTCGCATTGATGGCGATGGATCTGGCCAGCGGCACCACGCGCGAGATCGCGCCGGAGTGGGATCGCTCCGCCGACGGCATCACCTTGTCTGAGGACGGCAAGGAGATTTACACCACCGCGCAGGAACTGGGGAATCACCCGCTGTTCGAAGTCACGATAGAGGATGGCAGTGTTTCGCAGATGGTGGGTGGTGAGTCGGTCGCCGAATTTGTGATCGCCGGCAAGACGCTCGCCGTCGCCAATAATTCGTTGAAGAGCGGCAATCGGATTCTTGTTGCGGTGGGACTCGAGGATGGGAGTGATAACGCCATGCGCGAGATCACTCCCAGCGCCGCGGAGCAGCTTCCGGACGTTCGCTTCGGCGACTTCGAACAGTTCAACTTCAAGGGCTGGGACGGTGACACCGTCTATGGCTATGTCGTGAAGCCCTGGAACTACACCGCCGGCAAGAAGTATCCGGTGGCGTTCCTGATCCACGGCGGTCCGCAGGGTAGCTTCGGCAACGGCTGGAGCTATCGCTGGAATCCGCAGACGTATGCCGGACAAGGCTATGCCGTGGTGATGATCGACTTCCACGGTTCGACCGGCTACGGACAGAAATTCACCGACGCAATCAGCGAACACTGGGGCGATCGCCCGCTGGAAGATCTGCAGAAAGGTTGGAAGGCCGCGCAGGAAAAATACGATTTCCTCGACGGTGACAAGGCTTGCGCGCTCGGCGCCAGCTACGGCGGTTTCATGGTCAACTGGATCGCCGGCAACTGGTTCGATAAGAGCGGGAACTCACCGTGGAAGTGCCTGGTCAACCATGACGGCGTGTTCGATCAACGCATGATGGGCTATTCCACCGAGGAATTGTGGTTCACCGAGTGGGAGCAGGGCGGCACGCCATACGACAAGTCCGAGGCTTACGAGAAGTTCAATCCGGTCAACCACGTCAAGGATTGGCGCGTGCCGATGCTGGTCATCCACGGCCAGCAAGACTTCCGCATTCCGGTGGAGCAGGGCATCGGCGCGTTCACGGCGCTGCAGCGCAAGGGCATCGAGTCTAAGTTCCTGTACTTCCCCGACGAGAACCATTGGGTGTTGAAGTCGCAGAACAGCATTCTCTGGCACGACACGGTCAATGCTTGGTTGAAGCAGCACATCGGCCAGTGACCCGTGGCCGGGTAGCGACAATCGCTACCCGGCAATGAGGCGCGGGTCCATCGGTAACGGCCTTCGGCCAGAACCCCGAGTCGCGTCCGAAACCGTTTTGGGAGAACGATGAGCGAACCCGCCGGCACTGCCCTGATCACCAACGACATCGTCGTGCTCGGCCTGATCGCCGGAACGCTGGGACTGGTGTTCTGGACCGAATCGCGTGAATCGGGCTTCTGGAGGCGCTTCTACACCTACGTGCCGGCCTTGCTGCTGTGCTACTTCATTCCGGGCATCTACAACAGCGTCGGCTTGATCGATGGCAATGCCAGCAAGCTCTACAACCCGGTCGCCAGTCGCGTGCTGCTGCCCGCGGCATTGGTGCTGTTGACGCTGACCATCGACCTGAAGGGCGTGCTCCGGCTTGGCCCGAAACTACTGGTCATGTACGCGACGGCATCGATCAGCGTGATGCTGGGCGCCTTCGCCGCATTCTGGATCATGGGCCTGGTGCATCCGGACACCGTGGCCGGTGATACGTGGGGTGGCATGGCGGCGCTGGCGGGTAGCTGGATCGGCGGCGGCGCCAATATGGTCGCGATGAAGGAAGTGTTCAACGTCGACGAAACCACGTTCGGCCAGTTCGTGGTGATCGACGTCGGCGTCGGTTATGTGTGGATGACGGTGTTGATCTTCCTTGCTAACCGCGCGCAGGCGATCGATGCGCGCAGCGGCGCGGATACGCGCGCGATCGAGGATCTGAAGCAGCGCTTGATCAGCTATCAGAAGCAGCACCAGCGCATCGCCAGCCTGTCGGACCTGATGATCATCGTCGGCATCGCGTTGGGTGCGGTCGGGCTCTCGCACGCGATCGCCACGCCCATCGCCGGCTGGTTCCTGGCCAACGTATCGTGGGCGAAAACGGTGAGCTTGCACGAACCCTTCGTGTGGGTCGTGGTGCTGTCCACGTTCATCGGCCTGGGTCTGAGTTTCACCCGCTTGCGCGAATTCGACGGCGCCGGTGCGTCCAAGATCGGCACGCTGTTCCTGTATTTCCTGATCGCCTGCATCGGCATGCAGATGGACATCCGGGCGCTGGCCGACAAGCCCTGGTTGTTCGCGCTGGGCCTGATCTGGATCCTGGTGCATATCGCGCTGCTGTATCTGGTCGGCCGACTGCTGCGCGTGCCGTTCTTCTATTTCGCGCTCGGTTCGCAAAGCAATATTGGCGGACCAGCCTCGGCGCCGGTGGTGGCGTCGGTGTTTCATCCCTCGCTCGCGCCGGTAGGCGCCTTGCTCGGTGCATTGGGTTATGCGACCGGGACGGTGCTGGCCTATATCGTAGGGATCACTTTGCGCGCCATGGCAGGCGCCGGATAGGCCTGCCGCGCGGCGACGGTTCTCGGGGCATGGTCTGCCATCCGTCGGAAGAGTGCGTGATCAGGAAGCGTTGAGCGCCCGTGATGCGCGAATCATTTCACGGAGCGGGATGTGTCCCGCTCCACGAAACTAGCAGCAGCGAAAGCCTTTTCCGCCGCCATACCGCGCTTCCTGCCGCTCGCGGAAGAAAGTGGGGTAATCCATCACCTCGCGATCAGGATGCTTCTCCAGCATGTGCCGGACATAGTTGTCGTAGTCCGGCACGCCGCAGCACAGTCGCGCGGTCTGCACCAGTCGTCGCCAGACGCGTTTGTGCGCCTGGTAGTGGTCGAGCGTGACGAGTGCAGTGCCCATCACAAGTTCGCCAGTTGCCGCGGATCGAGTTCGACGTATGCCGTTTCCTTGTCAGTGCGCTGTGGATTGCGACGTGCCTTGACGATGCTCAGCACCGAATAGATCAGCACGCTGAACACCACGAACAGGAACAGCGCGGTCAGCCCGGTGTTGACGTAGGCGTTCGTGACCACCTGATGCATCTGTTCCACCGACTTCGCGGGCGCGGCGATCTCGCCGCTGGCGATCGCCTTCTGGAACTTGCCGGCCTGCGCCAGGAAGCCCTGCGCGGGATTGCTGTCGAAGATCTTGATCAACCCGGCGGTGCTCGTGCAGATCACCAGCCATGCCGCGGGCACCGCGCACACCCAGGCGTAGCGGTCGCGCTTCATCTTGAACAGCGCCACGGTGCCGAGCATCAACGCGATGCCCGCCAGCATCTGGTTGGAGATGCCGAACAGCGGCCACAACGTCTGGATGCCGCCGAACGGATCGACCACGCCCTGATAGAGCAGATAGCCCCACAACGCCACGCAGCCCGCGGTGGCGATGAGATTGGCGGTCCACGATTCGGTGCGGCGCAGCGGCGGAATGAAGTTGCCGAGCAGGTCCTGCAGCATGAAGCGGCCGGCGCGCGTGCCGGCGTCCACCGCGGTGAGGATGAACAATGCTTCGAACAGGATCGCGAAGTGGTACCAGAACGCCATCATGCCTTCGCCGGGCAGCACGCTGTGCAGGATTTGCGCGATGCCGACGGCCAGCGTCGGCGCGCCACCGGCGCGGGCGAGCACGGTGGTCTCACCGATCTCGCGTGCCGTGGCTTCCAGCTGGTCGGGCGTGATGGTGAAACCCCATTGCGACACGGTGGCCGCGACGGCCTGCACGTCGGTACCGACCACGGCCGGCGGGCTGTTCATGGCGAAGTACACGCCCGGTTCGATGATCGATGCCGCCACCAGCGCCATCACCGCCACGAACGATTCCATCAGCATGCCGCCGTAGCCGATGTAGCGCGCATGGCCTTCACTCGCCAACAGTTTCGGCGTGGTGCCGGAAGAAATCAGCGCGTGGAAACCGGAAACCGCGCCGCAGGCAATGGTGATGAACAGGAACGGGAAGATGCCGCCTTTCCACACCGGGCCGTCACCGTTGGTGAACTGCGTCAGCGAAGGCATCTTCAGGTCGGGCATCACGACGAAGATGCCGATCGCCAGCGCGATGATCGTGCCGATCTTGAGGAAGGTGGAGAGATAGTCGCGCGGCGCCAGCAGCAGCCACACCGGCAACACCGAGGCGACGAAGCCGTAGCCGATCAGGATCCAGGTGATCTGCGTGGCGCTGAAGGTGAAAGCCGGTCCCCAGACCGGATCGGCGGCGACCTTGCCGCCCAGCCAGATCGAGAACAGCAGCAGGGCCACGCCGACGATCGAAATCTCGCCGATCTTGCCGGGACGGATGTAGCGCATGTACACGCCCATCAGGATGGCGATCGGCATCGTTGCCACCACGGTGAACATGCCCCACGGGCTCACCGCCAGCGCCTTCACCACCACCATCGCCAGTACGGCGAGGATGATGATCATGATCAGGAAGGCGCCGAACAGGGCGATGGTGCCTGGAATCTGGCCCATCTCCTCGCGTACCAGATCGCCCAGCGAACGGCCGTTGCGGCGCGAAGATAGCACCAGCACGACGAAGTCCTGCACGGCGCCGGCGAACACCACGCCGACGATCAACCAGAGCAGGCCGGGCAGGTAGCCCATCTGCGCCGCCAGCACCGGGCCGACCAGCGGGCCCGCACCGGCGATCGCGGCGAAGTGGTGACCGAACAGAACGTGCTTGTTGGTCGGTACGTAGTCGAGGCCGTCGTTGTTGAGCACGGCTGGCGTCGAGCGCGTGGGATCGAGCTGCAACACCTTGTTGGCGATGAACAGCGCGTAGTAGCGGTAGGCGATCAGGTACAGCGAAATCGCCGCGACCACGATCCACAAGGCGTTGATCTGTTCGCCGCGACGCAGCGCGATCGTGCCGAGACAGAAGGCGCCGATGATGGCGAGCGCCGCCCACGTCAGCTTGCCGAAACCGTTCTTCATTGGTAGGGCCTATCGTCAGGTATGGAAGGGGTCGCGCCGGGTCTGCGGACGTGCGAGGCAAGGAAGAGCGAAGGAGTGGATGTCGATCCACGACCGAGCGATGACGCGGCATCGCGCGTCCGCAGACCCGGCCTTTCGGGTTGCTTCTCAAAGGCCGCCGTGCGGCGCCGCACGGCTTGACCTTGCAGGTAGCAAGGCGCCGCGCCGCGCGACACCACCTGACGGCCTTTGAGAAGCAACGCGACCCCTTCCATACCTGACGATAGGCCCTGTTCTCCGAGCGATGGCGCAGGGTCGCGCGGGGACGGGCCAAGGTCAATGCGCAATGCCGCAATGAGGGGGATTTCGGGCCTACGACTTTGGTCGCAGGCTCTGGGCGTCAGCGGGCTCAGCCGAGAAATGCAGCGACATGACGTGATCGAGGTGATGTGCGGAGCCAGACCACGCCGAGACTTCTACGAAGATCCGTGTCGGGAAGTTCGTGTTTGCGAAGAGAAAGTCCCGTGGGCCATGGCGGCGCCCAGTCCGGCACCAGTGACACGCCCAACCCCTGGTCCACCATCACGGCGATGGCATCGAGAGAGTCGAGTTCGAACCGTTCCCGAGGCTGGATGCCTGCGCGGCGCAGATAGATATCGGCGAGGCGCCCGCCCCAGTTCGATCGGTCGTATCGGATGAAGGGCTGCGTGCTCAAAAGATGGTGCGGTTCGTCCTGAGGCGCGGTGGCTGGCGCGATCACGATCATCGGCTCCACGCGCAGCGTGCGCCAGGCGCATGACTTCGGCAGGGCGAAGTCCGGCTGCACGATGAAGGCCGCGTCGAGGTCGCCTTCGAGCACGCGGGGATACAGATCACGAGAAGTGCCCGGCGTCACGTGGACGTCGATTCCCGGAAACTCGGCGTTACAACGTGTGAGCAGCGCCGGCAGAAGACCGGTCATCGCCGTGGCGATGGCGCCGAGCCGCAGTTCTCCCACCGGGACGCCTTCGGTCACGATGGATCGAAGCGCACGGATGTCTTGCAAGATGACACGCGATCGTTCCGCGAGTTCGGAGCCCGCGGGCGTGGGACGCACCGTTCGTCCGGCACGCTGGATCAATCGCGCTCCGATATCTTTTTCCAACGCCTGAATGCGCTGAGCGATGGCCGTCGGGGTGAGATTCAGATGTTGGGCCGCTTCTGTCAGCGACCCCTTTTCGATCACGGCGACGAGACTGTCGAGAAGGCGAGTATCCATAACCCAAAAAAATTACGGTTTGATACAGCGCAGAATACATTCTTCCGCTTCACACCCCAGCGTATCGTTTGGAACAACACAGATACGCGAACAGAGCAGATCATGGAGCTGGGGCTGAACGGTAAGACCGCATTGGTTTTGGGAGCGGGCGGCGGTTTAGGGAGCGCGATCGCGCGAACGTTGGCACGTGAAGGTGCCGTCGTGGCCCTGGCCGATCTCGACTTGGCCGCGGCGGCAGGCGTGCAAGCCAAGATCGAAGCCGCCGGTGGACGGGCGCTAGCGCTCGGCTGGGATATTTCGAACCTTGACCTGATCACGGCGAAGATCGAGCAGATCGCTTCTGCGCTCGGTCCCGTGGACATTCTCGTCAACAACACGGGCGGTCCGCCGCCGACGCCGGCAGCGGGCCAGGATCCAGCCCTCTGGCAGAGGTCGTTCCAATCGATGGTCATGTCCATCATCGCCGTCACCGACCACGTGCTGCCCGGAATGCGGGAACGCCGCTGGGGACGGGTGATCACGTCGGCATCTTCAGGCGTCGTCACGCCGATCGAGAACCTCGCGATCTCCAATGCATTGCGCCTTTCCCTGCTGGGATGGTCGAAGACCTTGGCGCGGGAGGTCGCGGCGGACGGTGTCACGGTGAATGTCGTCCTTCCCGGGCGTATCGCCACCGATCGCACCCGCTTCCTGGATCAGCAAAAAGCGGGACGACAGAAGAAAAGCATCGAGAACGTCACCGCTGAAAGCGTCACATCGATCCCGGCGGGCCGCTACGGCACGCCCGAGGAATACGCGGATGTGGTCGCCTTCCTTGCAAGCGCCCCGGCCTCGTACATGACAGGTTCGCTCGTGCGCGTGGATGGCGGGCTCATCCCCAGCATCTGACAACAGAAGGGTATCGCGAGGCCTCTCATGGAACAGACCATTCCAGCGAACTTTGAACGGGCGGCGGATATTCTCCGCTCGGTTTCCACCTCGACGATCACGACGATCCTGCTCAAGAAAGGATTGCGCAACGTCTGGATGCGGCAAGCGCGCCCGATACGTTCCGGTCAAGCACGCCTTGTTGGCCGTGCCTTCACTCTGCGTTTCGTGCCTGCCCGAGAGGATTTGGCGACGCCGGAATCCTGGTCGTCGCCAACATCGACTCGCGCCGCGATCGAGGAGATGCCGGAAGGATGCATCGCCGTTGTCGATGCGATGGGTGTGTCGGATGCCGGAATTTTCGGCGACATCCTGTGCGCCCGCATGCGCAAGCGCGGCGTCGCTGCATTGATCGCCGACGGTGTGGTGCGGGATGTGGCGGGTGTCCTCGCGACCGGCTTACCCATTTGGTGCCGCGGCGCGGCCGCGCCGCCCTCGGTGGCCGGCCTTACCTTCGTGGACTGGCAAAGACCAATCGGCTGTGGCGGTGTCGCGGTCTTCCCGGATGATCTCATCGTCGCGGATGACGATGGCGCCGTGGTGATTCCGAGCGCATTGATCGCGGATGTCGTCGAACTCGCCCCCGAGCAGGAGCGCATGGAGGCGTGGATCATGCAGGAAGTTGATCGGGGCGTGCCGCTGCCAGGTCTTTATCCCATGAATGTCGAGACCAAGGCCAGATACGAAGCCACGCGTCCGCCCGCACACGAGTAGGGCGAGTCACCGTCAGACGAGCCAGGCATGAGAACGAATAGAGAAAAGAGCCTGGCGGATCAGAAGCAATGTGGAGAAACGTGATGTCCGAAGCGTCAATGGATGCGTTGGAGCGTGCGGTCATTCGAAAGATCGCGGTTCGCTTGTTGCCGATCGCAATGCTGAGTTTTTTTCTGGCCTATGTGGATCGTACGAACATTTCCATTGCCGCCATCACCATGAACCGGGATCTAGGTTTCTCGGCGTATGTCTACGGAATCGGGGCCGGGATTTTCTTCATCGGCTACCTTCTCTTTGAAATTCCCAGCAACCTGATCATGGTGCGCACGGGCGCCAGAATCTGGATCGGCCGCATCATGTTGACCTGGGCCGTCGTCTCCGGGTTGACCGCCTTCGTTAACGGGCCCGCCAGCTTCTATGCGGCGCGTTTCATGCTCGGTGTCGCAGAAGCGGGGTTGCTGCCGGGCCTCGTGCTCTATTTCACTTACTGGTTCCCTTCGCGTTACCGTGCGCGAGTGTTCGCGGCGCTTTACTTCGCTCAGCCGGTCGCCAACGCGGTGGGAGGCATCGCCTCAAGCGCAATTCTGAGCCTGGATGGTGTTTTCGGGCTCCACGGTTGGCAGTGGATCTTTCTCATCGAAGCAATCCCGCCGATTGCATTGGCGCTGGTGATCTTGAGATCCATGCCAGACCGGCCGGCCGACGCGGCTTGGCTGGCGGAAAGTGAGAAAATTTGGCTGCAGACGTCTCTCGCTGCAGAGGCGCGTGATGGCGGGTCACAACCCCAACGTCACTGGATAGCGGCCTGCCTCGATCGCCGGGTTCTGGCGCTCGCCCTTCTTTGGTTCAGCACCGTCACCGCCAACTATGGCGTCGTGTTCTTCCTGCCACAGATCATCGAGGGATTGCATGTCTCCCAGATGATGCTGGGGACTCTCTATGCAATCCCATCCATCGTGGGTGTATTTGGCCTGATTCTGTGGGGCTGGTCGTCTGATCGCATGAATGAGCGGCGATGGCATGCCGTCACTGCTTGTGCCTTGGGAGCGGTCGGCCTGTTTGCCGCTGGGTTCATCGTTGGGAGCTGGTGGGCGCTTGCCGCCATGAGTGTGGCGATGATTGGCTTGTTCGGAATCCGCGCCGTCTTCTGGGCGATTCCCTCATCTTTTCTGAGCGGTCGCGAGGCGGCCGTGGCTTTTGCTTTCATCAATGCGACAGCCCAGCTTGGTGGTTACATGGGGCCATTCTGCGTTGGATGGATCAAGTCTCAGACCGGCAGTTTCGAGTCTGGCCTTTATGTCCTCGCCGGTTGGTCCCTGCTGTCGGCGTTGATTGCCATTTTCGCCGGTCGCGCGAATGGCGGTACTTCCGTCGAGATCAGAGACAAGGCCTTCGACGACTCGCGTCGATCCGGGTTACCCGAGACCGATGACGTTTCCGTCCGATACGGCCGGGCCTGACGGCCATCATCCAGAAATCAAAGGAACTCCCATGCGGATCACGCGCGTCATCGAGCGAACGATCAAGGTTGAAAGCAAAATCCGGAACGCTCGCGTGGACTTGAGCGAAATGACCGCGACCATCGTGGCCGTAGTCACGGACGTGATTCAGGAAGGGCGCCCAGTCGTCGGCTACGCCTTCAATTCCTATGGGCGCTACGCTTGCGGTGGGCCGCTTCGGGAGCGCTTCATTCCACGGTTGCTGGCGACTGAACCCGAAAGCTTCCTCGATGACGAGGGAACCAACCTGGACCCGCCACGCATCCTGGCGTCGCTGCTCGCGCGCGAAAAGGCCGGTGGGCATGCCGAACGTTCAATGGCGCTGGGGACACTCGATTGCGCATTGTGGGATATCGTCGCCAAGATCGAGTGTTGTCCGCTTTATCAAGTGCTCTCGGATCGGTTTGGAACGGGCCGTAGTGCCACAACTGTCCCCGTGTATGTCGGGGGCGGCTTCTATGGCGCTGAAGATCCGGTCGCTACGTTGCGCGACGAAGTCTCCCGCTGGGTCGATGCAGGCTATCGGGACGCGAAGATCAAGGCGGGCGGTGTTTCGCTGGACCTCGATCGAAAACGCATCGAAGCAGCTCTCGACCTGCTGCCATCAGGCGGAAGATTGGCTCTCGATCTGAGCTGTGCCTTCGATGCGCAGGCTGGCGTCGCCTTCGCCAAGGACGTGAAACCTTACGGGCTCTGGTGGCTCGAGGAGCCGTGCGATCCGCTCGACTACGATGGCTACCATGCCGTCGGCGAGACGGGTGTCGGGATCGCAGGCGGTGAAAACCTCTTCGGCGCACGCGAGTTCGACAACTTCCTGCGTTATGCCCGATTGGGAAGCAATATCGTGTTGCAGCCAGACCCGCCACTTGCTTACGGCATTACAGGTCTTCTCGATATTCTTTCAACCGCCCAGACGCATGGCGTGCCACATGCCTCGATCTACCCGCATGGCGGTAACCTGATGTCATTGCATGCCGTGGCTGGCCTGGGTCTCGGTGGTGTGGAGGCTTATTTGGAACAGTTCGGTGTCTTTAGCGGGTTCAGTCATGAGGTCCGGATCGCGGACGGTCGAGCGACACTTCCCGCCTTGCCGGGCATCGGCTTCGAGGCGCAGCCGGCGCTCTATGCCGTGATGTCAGATCTGATTCGATAAAAGGAGAATGTTCATGTTTCGGGAGATCGCCATCATCGCGCCGGGCGCCATGGGAAGTGCCGTGGCACGTCGGTTGACCGATCACGGTGTCCGCGTGATCACGGTGCTTGAGGGGCGCAGTGCTGGCACGCGAAGCCGAGCCGAAGCAGCCGGCATGATTGGCGTCGAGATGCAACGTATCGCCGAAGCCGACGTGATCCTGTCGATCGTTCCGCCGGCTCAGGCAGTCGTTCTTGCCGTGGAGCTTGCTCCCTTTCTCCGAAGCAATGTCCATCGGCCTATCTTCGTCGATTGCAATGCCATCGATGTTCGAACGGTCCAGCGTGTTGGCGACATCGTGACCGCGAGCGGTGCGCGCTTCGCGGACGCCGCCATCATCGGCTTTCCACCCGTGCCCGATGCGGTCGGCCCGACCTTCTATTTTTCCGGCGAGCCGGCGCGGGAGCTTGGCGGTCTCGCCGAGTTTGGATTGAATGCGCGGATCATCGAAGGGCCTGTTGGCGCCGCGTCCGCGCTCAAGATGTCTTATGCCGGCATCAACAAGGGGTTGACCGGAATCGCCGCCGCCATGGTGCTGGCGGCCGGTCGTGCCGGTGCGACCGTTGCTCTTCGTGAAGAATTGCAGGCCAGCCAGCCCCAGCTGCTTGAGCGGCTAACGACGACGCTTCCGGACATGTATCCCAAGGCATATCGCTGGGTAGCCGAAATGCGCGAGATTGCTGCTTTCGCGAGCGATAGTCCGGCCACCGCGCGCTTGTACGAAGCGCTCGGCGACTTCTTCGAGAGTATCGCTACCGACTATCAGGGGCAGCGCATCGAAATCGCGACGATCGATGGTTTTCTAGCGGGGTCGACGAGTCAGGAAAAATGAAAGAGCGATTGCAGTCGACAAGAAGAAGAGGGGAGAGCGTGCCGGTACGATTTCAAAGCCACTTGATCTTCTTCAGATAGCGATAGAGCCCGAAACAGGCCACTGCCAGCCCACCGATCAGGATGTAGTAGCTGTAGGGCCCGTCCAGTTCCGGCATGTGCTTGAAGTTCATGCCGTACCAGCTGGCGACCAGGGTCGGCGCCGCGAGCAGGGCCGCCCAGCCGGCCAGGCGCTTGACCACCTCGCCCTGTGCCAGCGTCACCAGCGCCTGGTTCACGCCGAGCGCCGTGCCCAGCATGTCGCGCAAGGCATCGATGGTTTCGTTGATGCGCACGGAATGATCGAGCACGTCGCGGAAATACAGATGCACTTCGTCGGGTACCAGCGGGCTGGTGGTGCGCACCAGCTGCGACAGCACGTCCTGCAGCGGCGTCACCGCCACGCGCATGTAGGTGAGTTCGCGCTTCAGATCGTACAGGCGCTTGAGGATGCCGCGGCGGAAGGTTTCGGTGAAGACGTCCTGCTCCAGCGTGACCAGCGTGTCCTTGAATTCGTCGACGATGGGCAGGTAGTTGTCGACGATGGCATCCAGCACCGCGTACAGCGCGTATGACGGGCCCATCTCCAGGAATTCCGGCTCGCGCTCCAGGCGCGCGCGCGCGGGCGAGTACGACAGCGAGGCGCCGTGGCGTACCGTCACCAGGTAGCGCGGGCCGAGGAACGCATGGGTTTCGCCGTAGCGGATGCGCTCGTCGATCACCTGTGCGGTGTTGACCGCGATGAACAACGAATCGCCATAGGCCTCGATCTTCGGACGCTGATGCGCTTTCTGCGCATCCTCGATGGCGAGATCGTGCAGGCAGAATTCTTCCTGCAGCTTCTCCAGCACCTCGTCCTCGGGCTCGTACAGGCCGACCCAGAGGAAGCTGTCGTCGTCGACCTTGAGCACATCGCTGATTTCGTCGAGGGAGATATCGCGCAGCTTGCCCTGCTTGTTGTAAAGCGAGCAGTTCACCACGCATGTGGGCCTTGCGGGAGCGGGCGTGACAGGGGCTTGTACGGCGTCGTTCATCGCTAAATCGTGCGCCGCGTGGCGCTTGTCCGCAAGTCAGCGGCGACGCAATGAGAGGAACAGACCGTAGTGGACCGGCAACAACAGCGCGAGCCAGTGCGCATTGCGCTGCGGTTCGACCGGCAGCCAGAGCAGGAACAGCGCCAGGACGGCGCAGACCACGATCGCCGTGAGCCAACGGCCAAACCAGGGCCCGGCCTCGCGCCCGCGCGTGATGCGCCAGCCGCCGGGCAGCAGCAACAGGCACAACGGATTGAACAGCAGCAGATTGTGGTTGCTCCAACCAAAACGGTGCGCGGTGAACAGCCAGATGAAGCCCATCAGCACACCGAGGATCGTGCACAGGGCCCAGAACGGCAGCGCCACGGCCGCGACCGTGCGTGGACGACGCCTGGCGGCCCACACCGCGACGGCGGCGATCAGCAACCCGCACAGCAGCCAGGGCCACCAGGCCAAGCGGAATTCCGCCGGCTCAGGTGCGATGCGATGTGGCAGCAGACGTTGTTCGGAGCGCACCAACGGCTTGCCGTCGCTGCCGTTCACCTCGCGCAGGGCATCGGCCAGGCGCATCGGCACGAACGACTCCTCCCACACCGACAGCGGCCGGTCGGCCGCGGGACCGAGGCCGATGTCGAAGCCGAGCCACATCCACCAGGCGGGCGAGGCCAGCCGCACCGATTCGCCGCGATAGGTATTGCCGTGCGAGCGTCCTTCGATCTGCCGCTTCAGCGCGCCGCCCAGCACCTTGTCGACGGCATCGCGCACGCGCGTGGAGCAGTTGTCGGTGAAGTAGTCGTAGCGGTAGCGCGCGTTCTCGGGCCTGGCGTTCACGGCCAGCGCGGCGGAGAGCTGCTTGGCTTCGGCGTCGCTGAGGTTCAGCCATTGGATCGACACGCCGCGACCGGTTTCATCGTAGTACTGCAGATCCTGCGCCAGCGGCAGCGCCACCAGTTGATACATCATCACGCCGCGGACGAAGCGTCCGACGAAACCGGGTTCGCCGGGATCGAAGAAGCCGTAGTTGTACGAGATGGTTTCGCCGCGCGCGGGATCGTCGACGACGAGAGCGTCATGGCCGAAGCGCTCGAAGAAGATGGTGCCGGGCTCCATCGTCATCACGCCGATGCGCGGCGCGGCCGATGCGGCCGCGGGGAGCAACAGGCACAGAAAGAGCAGGGCCAGGATTGGGCGCATAGGGAAGAGGCGAGAGAGGGAAATAAATTGTTTTCCCTTCTCCCGAGGGGAGAAGGAAAGCGGAGCATCAATTGTCGCTCAGGACGCTGACATGCAAGGCATGCAGGCGGCGCGCATCGGCGCGGGCGACGCGGAAACCGAAACGGCCCAGCGTCAGTTCCTCGCCGGCTTCCGGCAGGTGGCCGATGGCGGCGGTGACCAGGCCGCCGATGGTGTCGTACTCGTCGTCGTCGAAATCGGCGCCGAAGCGCTCGTTGAAGTCGGCGATCGGCGTGAGCGCGTTCACCACGTACTGGCCGTCGGCCTGGGCCGCGATCAGGGCGTTCGGGTCCTCGGCGTCGTCGTGCTCGTCGTCGATCTCGCCGACGATCTGCTCCAGCACGTCCTCGATCGTCAGTAATCCGGCGACGCCGCCGTATTCGTCGATCACGATCGCCATGTGGTTGCGCGACTGGCGGAACTCGCGCAGCAGCACGTCCAGGCGTTTGCTTTCCGGGATCAGCACCGCGGGTCGCAGCAGTTCGCGAATCGTGCCGGGGCCGTTGTCGGCCACCACACCGCGCAGCAGGTCCTTGGCGAGCAGGATGCCGAGGATCTCGTCCTTGTCCTCGCCGTGCACCGGAAAGCGCGAGTGCCCGGATTCGACCACCTGCTTCATCAGATCGAGGAACTTACCGTCCGCCGGCAATGCCACCATCTGCGCGCGCGGCACCATCACGTCGCCGACGGAGAGGTCGGACACGTTGAGCGCGCCTTCCATCATGCGCAGCGTGTCGGCCTCGATCAGACCGTCGGCCTGCACGTCGCGCAGCAACTCGACCAGATCTTCACGGGAGGAAGGTTCGCCCGAGAGCATGGAACCGATCCGGTCCAGCCAGGAGCGTCTTTTTTCGGGAGCGTCCCGTTTTTCCGGAACCTCGGGGGAGGGCTTACTACTGTCGTCCTCAGACATTGCGGTCATATCAGTGCCCAGATGGGCCTTGTCCCCAGTTTAGCAGGCTGCCGGCGAACCATAGGCCACACGTTGAGAAATGCTGTGATATGCGGAATCTGTTTCGTAAGTGATTGATTTGCGCCGCTGTCAGGAAAAGCCGACCGCGCGATGCCCGGCACCCCGATGCGCCAGTGCTCGGATTCGCGATACCGGCCGTTCGTGCGTCCCGGCACTCTGCTCGTGCCCGCCGAGGAATGGCGGACGCGAACACTACTGACATGATCGAGAGGATTCCGATGCATCCACGTTTCAGATTTCTGTACTCCCTGGCCGTCTCCGCGGTGCTTGCCGTCGTGAGCATGAGCCTGCCTGCGCATGCGCAAAGCGAACCGGGCGCGAACTATGTCGAGGCGATTTCCTATTTGGATACCGATGCCGAATACGAAGCCTGGTTCGACATTCAGCATGGTCTTCGCCGCAATTTCGACGACATCTGTGGCGACACCTTCTGCGAAGGCGATTACAGCAACATCCAATCGCTGAGATACACCTGTTCGGTAGACGAAGCCAGCGGCCGCATCGGCATGTGCGTCTGGGTGTTCGCCGGCAGCATCGAGGAAATCGATCCGGCTACCGGCAAGATTTCGGTGCGTCAGGCGTTCTGGCGATGCAAGACGCCATTGGCGCCGGGGACCACGATCGAGTCCTTCCTGGCTGCGCTGCAGGGTAGCCGACCGCTCTACGCAACCCTTCCCGGATCGGATCAATCCATCTATGACGGGTTGATCGACTGCCTCTAGAAAGTTTTGGTTCACGCGCTCGTCATTCCCGCTAAGGCGGGAATGACGAGAAATAGCGGAAAGGGTGATTCCGATCGATCGGAATCGCCGAGGGGCCTGACGCCGGTCAAGACAGCAGATAGGGATCCGCGATCCCGAGCGACGCCAGGATTTCGCGTTCCAGCGCCTCCATGCATTCCGCCTCGCGGGAATCCTCATGATTCCAGCCGAGCAGATGCAGCGTGCCGTGCACGGTGAGATGGGCGTAATGCGCGGCCAGCGTCTTCTTCTGCTCGCGCGCCTCGCGGGCGACCACGGGCGCGCACAGGACCAGGTCACCGAGCAGGGGAAGTTTGACGCCTTCCGGCAACTCCGCCGGGAAGCTCAGCACGTTGGTGGCGTAATCCTTGCCGCGATAGTGGCGGTTGAGCGCGCGGCCCTCCTTGGCGTCGACCAGGCGGATCGCCAGATCGGCTTCGCGGATGCGTCCGGCCAGTGCCGCCGCGACCCAGCGGCGGAAACTCACGGCCGCGGGCAGTCCAGCGCGGGGCAGCGCGTAGCCGACTGAGACATCAAGGCGGATCGGGCCTTTGGTCATACCGAGAAAGACTGGTGTCTGGTATCGGAAAGCATGATGACGAGTTTACGCCGACGGCCCGGTCTCGGCATCGCTGGTGTCGCGCCGGTCGTAGGCATCGACGATGCGCGCCACCAGCGGGTGTCGCACCACGTCGCGCGCCTCGAAGAAGGTGAAGCTCACGCCATCGACGTTGCGCAGGACGTCGACGGCATCGCGCAGCCCTGATTTCACGTGCTTGGGCAAATCAATTTGGGTGAGATCGCCGGTCACCACGGCGGTGCTGCCGAAACCCAGGCGCGTCAGGAACATCTTCATCTGTTCGATGGTGGTGTTCTGCGCCTCATCGAGGATCACGTAGGCATCGTTGAGCGTGCGGCCGCGCATATAGGCCAGCGGCGCGATCTCGATCACCGATTTTTCCAGCAACTTCAGCACTTTTTCCACGCCCATCATTTCGTAGAGGGCGTCGTAGAGCGGGCGCAGGTAGGGATCGACCTTCTGCGACAGATCGCCGGGCAGGAAGCCCAGCTTCTCGCCGGCTTCCACGGCGGGGCGCACGAGGATCAGGCGCTGCACGCGCGATTCGTTCAGTGCTTCGACCGCGCTGGCGACGGCGAGGAAGGTCTTGCCGGTGCCGGCCGGGCCGACGCCGAAGTTGATGTCGTGGGTGGCGATGGCGTGCAGGTATTTCTGCTGGTTGGGGCCGCGTCCGCGAATCGTGCCGCGCTTGACCCGGATCGCGACCTCCTGCGGTGCGTAGCCCGCGTCCGTGCCGTCGATCTTGTCGGCGCCGGCCGCGTTGAGGCGGAGGTTGATGCTCTGGCCATCGAAGACTTCCTCGCTGGCTTCGGCGTACAGCGTGCGCAGCAGTTTCTCGGCGCGCTCGACGGCGTCGGCATCGGCGCCGGTCACGCGGAAGATATTGCCGCGGTTGGCAATCTCCACGCCCAGCCGCAGTTCGATCTGGCGCAGATGTCCATCGAACGGGCCGGCGAGGTTGGCCAGGCGTTCGTTGTCGGCGGGATCGAGGGTGAAGTCGCGTTGATGCGGAGTACTCATCGACAGGGATGTGGGGCGTGCCTGAGGGGACATCAAGACTACGCCCTCTCACGCCGGCGCGAGAATTGTTTCCTGGCGGGGCGAGACGACGCTTGGCCGGCCGGACCGGCGCGTCCGCTCCAACTGGCCTTGGCTATCGCGGTCGCGACGTGCTCAGAGCCCCGGCCCGGTGTTCATGTTGAACGGCAGGATGTGCTCGCACAAATAGACGCAGTACGGATTCCACTGCGACACCGTGGTGTAGAGCGTGTTGCCGCGGCTCCAGGGGTGCATGAAGCCGCCATACATTCCGGGCAGCTGCGCCGGCCCGATGAGGTTGAGCGGCGCCGACCAGGGGCCCTCGGGACGCGTCGCGGTACGCAACTGGATCGCGCCCGTGAAGAAGTTGGCGAACACGTTGATATAGGTGAGCAGCCACAGCGCGCCGAACTTGTGCAGGTTCGGTTCGCCCACCGGCCCGGGCACGATCGAGACCGCCGGCGCGCCGACGCGATACTCGCGCCCGTCCCAATATTCGTACTGGGTGCGATCGTGCATGCGATCGATGCGCACGCGCGCCATGTGCAGGCCGTCGTTGCGGCGGCCGTTCTGGGTGCCGCCCAGGTAAACCCAGCCGTCGTCGTCCGGCGCCAGCGCCATCACTTGGAACACATCGGCGCGATCGGGATTGTTGGCCCAGGACGCGCCTTCCATCCACAACCAGTGCTCGCCGTCGTCGTCGGACCAGGCCAGGCCGCTGTGATCGGTCTTCCAGCTCCAGCGGCCGTCGTCGTTCCAGTCGTAGACCTGCATGTAGCTCATGATCTGGCGCGAGGTCGAACCGAAGCCCGCGGCGAAGCCGGACGTGGGAATGCATGACCACTGCGGATACTGCGGTTCGAAGATGGTGCGCACGTTGCCCCACTGATCGCGCACGCCGGAATCGAAGATGATGCCGTTGCGCATGTCCTCGAACGTGGCGCGGCTGCGCACCAGCGCGTTCTTCGCCTGGAAATTGCCCGGCCCGCCATTCGGATTGATGGTGTTGGCGGTGTCGCCGAAGGCGAACAGCACGTTGCCGCGCATGTCGTCCCACATCACGCCGAGGTCGGTGCCGACCAGCGCCCACTTGTCGTTCCAGGAGTTCGGGCCGGTCAGCTTGGCGACGATGCGCGTGCTCGCCTGCGCGGCCGAACTCGCTGGCGACCATCCTCCCGCCAGCGCGCCGACCGTGCCCGCCGCGAGGGTGGAGCCCAGGAAGGAGCGGCGCGAGGGATCGATCAGTTCGCGCTCGGGCGGCAGGATCAGGGCTGGAGATCGGTTCTGGTTCGACGTCATGAGCACGCTCCTCGAAGAGATGGGATCGGGATGTCCTGCTGCAGCACTGGATGCCCGCGCGATCGACATGGCGATGCACGCTGTCGGCCCTGTGGCGGGCGTTCCGTTATCGATAACACCGGGAAAGTGAAGGGGTTGCGAGAGATCGTGGCGCCCCCCGAGGGGCCGCGAGGGAGGCGGTGCGGGCGGGTTTGGGGCGCGGATTCGGGATTTTTGGCGTGAATGGGCGCATCAATAGCCAGGCGTGGTACCGGTCGTGGGGTCGGGCAAGGCCGCTGATCTGAGGTGGGGCAGCACGAGCCTGAAGCAGGGCCAGGCGGGCAGGAAAAGCGGGGCTTGTATTTTAATTAACTATTGAATTAAATATTAGCCATGAGTGCTCGCCAGCCCCCGATGCGCAAACGCGCCGCTGCTTCACCGCCGGGGGGCGGGAAACCCGCCCCAGTCGCCAAGAAGCGCGCACCCGGACGCCCGAAAGGCGCGGCGCCCGTTTCGCGGGACCATCTGTTCGACGCGGCCCTGGCCTGCTTCGTCCGCCGCGGCATCGCGGCGACCTCGCTGCGGGACATCGCCACCGAAGCCAAGGTCACGCCGGCGCTGCTGCATTACTACTTTGGCGACAAGGCGATGCTGGTGGAGGCCCTGGTCGCGGAGCGGATGTTGCCTGCGTTGCAGTCGGTGCGCGCGCGCGTCCAGGCTGCCGGTGACGACATCGCCGCGACCGTTGCCGGCTTCGTCTGCAGCGTCACCGAAGTGATGAAGCAGAACCCGTGGTGGCCGCAACTATGGGTGCGGGAAGTGTTGAGCGAGGGCGGAGCGCTGCGCGATCTGCTGATCAAGCACGCGGCGCCGGGCGTGGCGCGTCTGATCGCCAAGCGCTTCGCGGATGCACAGTCGCGCGGCGAGCTCAATCCCGATCTCGATCCGCGCCTGCTGATGACCTCGCTGGTCGGGCTGACCCTGTTCCCGGTCGCGGGTGCGCCGATCTGGCGCCGCCTGTTCGATGCCGACGATCTCGACCTGGACGATGTTCGAACCCATGCGATCGCATTGCTCGATCGCGGACTGGAGCTGAAATCATGATGCTCGCCACGACAGACCGGATTTCCCCGATGCGTCGCGCTGGTGTCGCGGCCGCCCTGGTGTTGTCGCTTGCCGCCTGCACCGGCGAAACTCCGCATGCCTTGGGAACGCTCGAATACGATCGCGTCACCCTGCCGGCACCCGCCTCCGAGCGCATTGCCCGCATCGACGTGCGCGAAGGCCAGCGCGTGACCGCGGGACAGCCGCTGATGCAACTGGAACTGGCGCTCACGCAGTCGCAGCTCGCGGCCGCGCAAGCGCAGGCGCGCGAAGCGCGCGAGCGGCTGGGCGAACTGAAGGCCGGTCCACGCAGCGAGGACATCGCGCAGGCGCGCGCCAACCTGGCGGCCGTGCAAGCGCAGGCGCGCGATGCGCAGGCGTACTACGAACGCTTGTTGCCGCTGGGGCGGCAACGATTGGTGGCGGCATCGGACGTCGATCGCGCGCGCGCGAACGCGGGCAACACGCAGGCGCAGGTACGCGCCGCGCAGGAAGCGTTGCTGGAACTCGAGCGTGGCACGCGCAGCGAGCAGATCGCGCAGGGCGAGTCCGCGCTCGCCGCGGCGGAAGCACAGGCGAAGGCGCAATCGGTGACGCTGGGCAAGCTCGACCTCGTCGCACCGCGCGATGGGCGCATCGATACGATTCCCTACAAGCTTGGCGATCAGGCGCCGGTCGGAGCGCCGCTGGTGGTGATGCTGGTGGGGTCGGTGCCGTATGCGCGCGTGTACGTGCCGGAGCCGATTCGCGCGAATGTGCGCGTGGGGCAGGCCGTGCAGGTATTCGTCGACGGGCGCGATGGGGCGCTGAACGGGCGGGTTCGGATGATTCGGAGTGATCCGAGTTTCACGCCTTACTACGCGTTGTCCGGAAAGGATGCGACGCGTTTGAGTTGGCTGACCGAGATCCAGCTGGACAAAGGGGCGGGAGAGTTGCCTGCCGGATTGCCGGTGCGGGTCGAATTCGTGCCTGGCGGCGGCAAGTGATCGGGATCGAGGTTGCGTAATGGCTGCCGACGTCGCTATCCGTGCTCGCGGGTTGACCAAGCGCTTCGGCGAGCTCGTCGCCGTCGACCACGTCGATCTCACCGTGCCCAAGGCGCATGTCTATGGCTTCCTCGGCCCGAACGGTTCCGGCAAGTCGACCACCATTCGCATGCTGTGCGGACTGCTCACGCCGACCGATGGCGAGATCGAGGTGCTCGGCCTGAAGATTCCGGAGCAGGCTGAGGAGTTGCGTCGCCGGATCGGCTACATGACCCAGAAGTTCTCATTGTTCGAGGACCTGAGCGTGCGCGAGAACCTGGAATTCCTCGCCGCCGTGCAGGAGGTGCCGAAGGCCGAGACGGCACGGCGCATCGATCAGCTGGTCGAGCAGTACCACTTCGCCGATCGCCAGAAGCAGCTAGCTGGAACGATGAGCGGCGGACAGAAGCAGCGTCTCGCGCTTGCCGGCGCGGTGATCCATCAGCCGGAGCTGCTGTTCCTCGACGAACCGACCAGCGCGGTTGATCCGGAATCGCGCCGCGATTTCTGGGAGAAGCTCTTCGATCTCGCCGATGGCGGTACCACCATCCTCGTGTCCACGCACTATATGGACGAGGCCGAGCGTTGCCACCGATTGGCCATCCTCGATCGTGGCGTGCTGGTCGCCGACGGCACGCCGATCGAACTGACGCGTGCGCTGGCAGGTCGCACGGCGGTGGTGCATGCGGCGCAGCCGCGCACCGCGCAGCAGGCCTTGATCGACGTACCGGGCGTGCTGAGCGTGGCGCAGATCGGCAACAGTCTGCGCGTGTTGTCCGAGCGCGACGGCGATGCCGTCGGTCGATTGCGCGAAGTATTGTCGGCGGCAAGCCTGCAAGCGGATGTGGAAACCGCCGAACCGAATCTCGAGGATGTGTTCGTCTCCGCCACCCGTGGTAGGGGCGAGGACACGCGGCCGGAGACGCACGCATGAGACTACGCCGGCTTTTCGCGATCATGCTGAAGGAAGTGCGGCAGATGCGGCGCGATCGCATCACGCTAACGATGATCATCGGCATTCCGGTGATGCAGCTGGTGCTGTTCGGCTATGCCATCAATCTCAATCTGCGCGGGCTATCGGCGGGTGTCGCCGACCAGGCCAATACCGCGGCATCGCGCGCGCTGGTGATGGATATGGTGGCGACGGGCGTGATCGCGCCCGAGATCAGCACCACCGCGCCGCAGGAATTGATGGAGCATCTGCGCCGCGGCGAGATCAGTGTCGGTATCGTGATCCCGCCGGATTTCGAGCGCCGCCGCTACGACGGTCGCGAGGCGGTGCAGGTGCTGGTCGATGGCAGCGACACGGTGGTGCAGAGTGCCGCGATCCAGTTGGCGCAGACGCCGCTCGATGGCACGCCGACAACCAACCTGATTTCACCGCGCGTCGGCGCCGCGCAAGCCGGCAGCGGCCTGTCGGGTGGCGGGCAGATCAGCGTGGTGAGCTTCTACAACCCGGAGCGGCGTTCCGCGATCAACATCGTACCCGGCCTGATCGGCGTGATCCTGACCATGACGATGGTGCTGTTCACCGGCGTCGCGATCGTGCGCGAGCGCGAGCGGGGCAACATGGAGCTGCTGATCGCCACGCCCGTCAGCCGTTCGGAGCTGATGATCGGCAAGGTACTGCCGTATGCGGTGATCGGGCTGGTGCAGACCAGCGTGGTGCTCCTGCTCGGCATGTGGCTGTTCGATGTGCCGATCCGAGGCAGCATTTTCGACGTCTATCTGGCCGCGGTGCTGCTGATCCTAGCCAACCTCACGATGGGATTGCTGATCAGCACGCGCGCGCAATCGCAGTTCCAGGCGATGCAGATGACGTTCTTCGTCTTCCTGCCGTCGATCCTGCTCTCGGGTTTCATGTTCCCGTTCGCCGGCATGCCGCGCGTGGTGCAATGGCTGGCGGAGGTGCTGCCGCTGACGCATTTCCTGCGCCTGATTCGCGGCATCATGCTGCGCGGCGCCAACCTGTTCGAACTCTGGCCGGACGTGCTCGCGTTGCTCGCCTTCACCACGGTGATGATGACGCTGGCGATCCTGCGCTTCCGCAAGCGCCTCGACTAAATGCTGGGCACGCACTGGACGCCCGTACAAGCTGTGTCGAGAATCACGTTCAAGGTTTCGTCCGAACGCTAGATTGCACGCCGACGCCCAGGGGAGAGCGTGGCGATGAGAGTTTGGGACTGGTGGACGCGTCTGTCCTGGTGGCAGAGCGCGTGGCGGCCGGGTGCATGGTGGTCGAGTGCGTGGTGGCCGAGCGTGCTCCTGCTCGTGGTGGTGGCGGTGACGGTGCGCGAGGACACCAGGCGGCGGGCGTTGCCGATCGCGGCGCCCGTGCCGATCGTGTCCGGGGGTGCGATCAGGATTCCGCCGGTCTCGGGGCCGACGCCGCCGGTTCGCAAGGCGCTCACCGACGCCGACGCGGCGCGTTTCCTCACGCAGGCGACCTTCGGCCCGACGCTGGAGGAGATGGCTCGCGTGCGTCAGATGGGTTACGCGGCCTGGATCGATGATCAGATCGCGCAGCCGGTGTCCTCGCAGCTGAAATTTCTGAAGGAAGCCGGCCCGGATACGCAGCGCGACTGGCGCGTGGATGCGTGGTTCATGAACGCGATCGGCGGGCAGGACCCGTTCGACGCATCGTTCGTGCACAAGGACCAGCTGCGTCAGCGCGTGGCCTTCGCGCTGAGCGAGATCTTCGTCGTGTCCGATGCCGCTTCGGACGAGCTCGGCAATGCGCCGCACGGCATGACGCACTACTACGACACGCTGGCACGCGATGCCTTCGGAAACTTCCGCACGTTGCTGGAGGACGTCACCCTGCATCCGGTGATGGGCATCTTCCTGTCGATGCTCGGCAATCAAAAGCCGGACGAGACGCGCAACATTCGCCCTGACGAAAATTACGCGCGGGAGGTGATGCAGCTTTTCAGCGTCGGTCTGGTGCAACTGAATTCTGACGGCACGCTCAAGCGCGACAGCGCCGGCAATCCGATCCCGACCTACAACCAGAACACGGTCAAGGGCTTCGCCCACGTTTTCACCGGCTGGACGTTCCATGGCTGCGAGGCGATGGGGTATTTCACCGATTGCTACATCTACGATTCCGCCGATCCCGCCTGGGTGACGCGGATGGAAAGCCAGGCGGCGTATCACGCCTCGGCACAGAGCAAGCAGCTGCTGGTGTATCCGGGTGTGGCACTGCCGAACGGCGTCCTGGCCGGTGGCGGCACCGCGCAGAGCGATCTGAAAGCCGCGCTCGACAACATCTTCAATCATCCCAATGTTGGGCCGTTCATCGGCAAGCAGCTGATCCAGCGGCTGGTCACCAGCAACCCGAGTCCGGGCTATGTGTCGCGTGTCGCGGCGGTATTCAACAACAACGGCTCAGGTGTGCGCGGCGACATGAAGGCGGTGATCAAGGCGATCCTGTACGACGCCGAAGCGCGTGTTCTGGCATCGCAGCCGCCACATTTCGGCAAGGTGCGCGAGCCGTTGCTGCGGTTGACGCATCTGTGGCGCGCGCTCAACGCGCACTCGCAGTCCGGGCATCTGGACGAGTTCTGGACGCTGGAGATGAATCTCGGCCAGTCGCCGCAGTACGCGCCATCGGTGTTCAACTTCTTCAGTCCGGAATACCGGCCGACGGGCGAGTTGACCCAGCTCGGCCTGGCCGCACCGGAACTGCAGCTGGCGACCGACTACATGATGCCGAGCACGGAGAGCTATTTCGGCGGCAAGATCTACGACGTCTACGTCGGAAATCCCGATGTCGGGCCGAACGAGTACGCCATCGACCTCAATCGCGACACGCCGCTCGCGGCCAATCCCGGCGCGCTGCTCGATCGCTACAACGTGTTGTTCCTGTCGGGGCAGATGTCCTCGACCATGCGCCAGCTTCTGCTCGAACGCTTAAACGGCATGCCGGCGGGCACCGCCGAGGAGCGGCGCACGCGGGTGCAGGAAGCGCTGTACCTGATCGTCAATTCGCCCGAATACGTGGTGCAGAAATGAGCGCGGACAACCACAGGAGAACGCAGCGATGAATCGAAGGGATTTCCTGCGCAACGCGATCTGTGCCGGCCTTGGCGGTGCCGGGCTGTATTCGGCGCTGGGCAATCTGCGCTTGGTCGAAGCGGCCACGCGCGCCTACGGGCCGACGGCGTTCGACGACTACAAGGCGCTGGTGTGCGTCTTCATGTTCGGCGGCAACGATGCCCTGAACATGGTGATCCCACGCGACGACGCGCACTACGCGCAATACGCGGCGGCGCGCGCCACGCTCGCCGTGGCGAAAGGTGATCTGCTGTCGTTGACGCCGCAGGCCGGTGGCGGCGCCTCCGATGGCGCGAGCTACGGATTGCAGAAGTCGACCAGCGATGGCGACACGGTCGGCGTCGCCGGCTTGCAGGGACTGTTCAGCAACGGCAAGGCGGCGATCCTCGGCAATGTCGGCACGTTGATCCGGCCAGTCACCAAGACCGAATACCGCAATAGCTCCGCGCAGCTGCCGCCGCAGTTGTTCTCGCACAACAACCAGCAGGCCTATTGGCAGATCTCGCGTACCGACGACGGCCGAAATCTCGGCTGGGGCGGGCGCATCGCCGATCTGCTGCAGGATGCCAATCCGGGCGCCTTCATTCCGATGAATATCGCCCTCAACTCCGGCAGCGTGCTGCAGCGTGCCGCCAACAGCAATCCGTATGTGATCGGCAACGACGGGCCGCGTTACTTCAGCCGTTTCGAATGGGACAGCGACAGCCGCCGCGCCTTCCTGGGAATGATGGCACCGGAAGTGCAGACGCATGCCTTCGGGCGCAGCTATGCGGCTTCGTTCCGCCGTGCGCGCGAGAACGCGGATGCCGTCGGAACCGCGCTGGATGCTTCCACGCCGCTGACGACTATCTTCCCGGACAACGATCTGGCCTGGCAGCTGAAGATGGTGGCGCGCCTGATCAAGGTGCGCGCCACGCTGGGACTGAAGCGCCAGATCTACTTCGTCTCGATCGGCGGTTTCGATCATCACGATCGTCTGCTCAGCGAGCAGCCAATTCTGCTGGCGCAGATGGCGCAGGCGCTCACCGCGTTCCATGCCGCGACGGTCGAGCTCGGCGTCGCCAACAGTGTCACCACGTTCACGGCTTCCGATTTCGGACGGACGCTTTCATCGAACGGCGATGGTTCCGACCACGGTTGGGGCGGCCATCATTTTGTGGTCGGCGGCGCGGTGCGCGGCGGGCGCTTCTACGGAACGATGCCGGTGTTGCAGAACGATGGTCCCGACGATGCGGGCTGGGGACAAATCATTCCGACGACATCGGTCGATCAGTACGCCGCGACGCTGGCGCGCTGGTTCGGCGTGGCCGATACCGATCTCGGTCTGATCTTCCCGAATCTCGGCAATTTCGCCAGCCGCAATCTGGGATTCATGGCGTAGCGTGCACGCGATCGCTTTTCGAATGTGAAGCCCTGCGATGACGTTCAAAAAATGAGGCGTTACACCGCCGATTACATCGGCGGCTAGGGTCTACCCCAGGTGGCGCGTGCGATTCGATGCGATACAACGATGTCTCGCTGCGCGTCTTGCCGCATTGCGAGGCGCGCGACCCTGACTACGGATGGGAGGACGGGCACATGGCTGTCGACGGCACCAACTCTTCTGATTCTTCATCTTCCGCGCAATCGTCATCGTCATTGTCCGATGCGTTGTCGCAGGAACAGACCTCGGCGTCCAGGACGCGCGAGCAGGAAATCCGTTCCGAGCTGGCCAACAATCCGCAAGCCGTGCAGGCGCTCGACAGGCTGGCCGGAAACCTCAGCTGCTACAACATGACCGAGGAGCAGAAGGTCCAGGCGCTCAACGATTTCATGACCGCGCCCAATGCCGCCACTGCTGCTTACGTCGAGGGGCGCGTCGCGCAGGATCTCGGCGTCAATCTGGCCGCGTCGCATTCGCTGATGTCACCGGATGCGGGCACGCTGACGATGGATGGACAGACCTACAGCATCGACCAGGGCAGTCTCGTCAACGCCGATGGTCAGGTGGTGGGTACGATCAG
The DNA here is from genome assembly GCF_020511115.1 of Luteimonas panaciterrae. Lineage (GTDB taxonomy): Bacteria > Pseudomonadota > Gammaproteobacteria > Xanthomonadales > Xanthomonadaceae > Luteimonas > Luteimonas panaciterrae. The sequence goes on along the minus strand of NZ_JAJAVH010000007.1, from coordinate 79,325 downwards.
CAACAACGGCACCGTGCAGTTCAACGGCGAGGAGCAGACACGCAGCGTCTACGGTGACATCAATGCGCGCGTGGAGTTGCGGGAGCAGCTCGGCGTAAACATGCAGACCGTGCTCGATCTGCGCCCGGCGGATTCCCGTAATCGCCTGGGCGATCCGAACTTGAATCAGGATTTCACCAATCGCGTGAAGGATGTGATCGAGCAGGCGCGTCGTGAAGGCATGAGCCTGCGCGTGGATACCGGCTTCCGTACCTTCGCCGAGCAGAATCAGCTGTACGCGCAGGGACGGACCGCGCCGGGCAATGTCGTGACCAATGCAAGAGGCGGCCAGTCCTGGCACAACTATGGTCTCGCCGTCGACCTTTCCTTCGGCAATCGCCCGGGCGCGGACGCCTGGGCGGCCAACAACAACTGGTCGCGCTACGGCGAGATCGCAGCGGACAACGGCCTGACCTGGGGCGGCAACTGGCGCAGTCCGGATCGGCCGCACGTCGAATACCATCCAGGCTTCGGTGCCGGCGACGCAGGTGGGATGGCCGGAACCCATAATCGCGACGGGCTGGAAGGCGTCTGGGATCGCATGGGAATCGGGCAGCGATGATCACAAATCGTGCGTGATCGCAGTAATCTGAGCCCGCAGGCTTTGCTGCTGTCACCATCGAGGCCCGGGATGTCCTTGCCGCGATCTGTTTCCTTGTTCATGGCGCTGCTGGTCGCGCTGGCACCGGCCTGTCGTGCCGAGCATGCCGCGCGATCGAACGATGCGCCTGCTTCTGCCAACGCGAAGGCCTGGCCATCACCGCCCGTGGAACTGCCGAGCGAAAACGGCCAGGTGGCCTTGCGCGATCGCACGCCCTTGCTCGGCGCTGGCGCGGTGGCGTTCGATCCACGGCATCCGCGACTCGTGTGGGCCGATGGCGAGAAGTTCCAGGTGCTCGATCTCGATGGCAATGCGCCGAGCGAGCATCCAGCGGGCGGTTGGGTGTCCGATCTCGGTTACGCCGTCAATGGCGACTTGTGGGTGATTGCCGGTCATGCCTCGCGCTGGCGCGATGGCGCGCGCGCGTGCAGCAGCGAGGTGGAACTGGATCGTCTTCTCGCGGTCGACGATGTTGGAATCGACGCCGCCGCCGATACCTACTCGGATGGCGTGGGACCCGTCACCCATCGAGTTCGGCTTAATGCGAATTGTCGCCTCGAACGCGAGATTTACGAGCCGCTCACCGACACGAAAGTCGCCGCTTCCAAGGGCGATGCGACGCTGTCCACGCGCGCCTTGCCGCCGGGCTTGCCGTGGAAGATCGAGGCGCGTCGTGTGATCGTTTCAGGCAAGCCGGCCGTCGGTTTGCCGTCGGCGCCTATCGCGATCTCTCCCGACGGTCGCTGGTGGGTCTTCGAGGAAGAGGGGCGACGTGTTCTCTGGCGATTGCGGGAGCCGCGTTAGCGATCCGATCGAGATGCCCGGCGTTCACGCAGCGCCAAGAGGATGCCGATCACCGCGGTCACGAGCGTGCCCGCCAGCCATAGCCAGGCAATGAAGGTTGGCGCGAAATGGCCCGCGGCGAACGCCGTGCGGTGGAATTCCATCGCGCCGATCACCGCGATGCCGCAGAACCAGATGGCCAGCGCATAACGGCGGACCGGCGAGAAGGCGCGTGGCGGTTGCGGCATGACGTCAAAAGATCGTATCGGAGGACAGTTACATTACTCCTGATTCTGATGATCTGACCTGGTGATCAGCCGCTCATGCGAACGGCTTCGATCAATGGCCGGCGCTATCGCGGTGCCGGCGGTTTCAGGGCCAGGAAGACCGTGCTCCACAACTGCGCGGCGTTGGATTCGTCTTGATCGCCGCCGCGCTGGCCAAATGGCTCGACACGATAGCGGCCGTCGGCATAGGACCACGACCACAGTTCGGAAGTGCGTACATCGTGCGCGGCCTCGATCGCCGACCACAGTCGCGTGCGTGCGTCGGTGAGGCGTGCGCGTGTCGTTTCGGGCAGATCGTTACGCTGCAGTTGCCGATCGAGGCCCGCGGCCAGAACCGCTTGCTGCCAGGCCCAGACCACCGTGCCGTGATAAGCGTTGCGGCCGAGCAGGCTTTGGATGTGCGCGTCGGCATAGGCGGGATTCGCGACCAGCAGACCGATGTCGGTCATCAGGCCAGCAGGGAACGGACGCATCAGCGCCTGCACGGAGCGTTCCAGGGCCGGTGCCGGAGGATCGAGGAACAGCAGGTCGAAGCCATCGTCGGAATGCAGCACCGGGATCGCACGTGCTTTGGCGTCGATCGCGATTGCGTTGAATTGCAGTGCGCCCTTCGGCAATGACGCGAGTGCCGATGCCGGATCCACGCCTTGGGCTTTGGCATAGTCGGAGACTGCGCTGCGCGCGCGTTTGGCATTGATCTCGAAGACGAACAATGGCGGCGCGGCGCGCAGCCAGACGCTCGCGGATTGATCGGCGTTGGCGAGTGTGTTGTCCTGCTGCGGCATGAGGTAGGGCTTCAGCAATCCGGCGGCGCGCAGTCGCGCGATCGACGACAGCGCCGCTGGCACGAGAACCGCATTAACGTCGTAGGGATAACGGCCGCCGGCCAAGCCATCTTGGCTGTCGCGCCACTGGCCGGTGTTCTTTCCTGATTTCAATGCGATCAGGTGGTTTGCTTTCTGTTCGCGCGTGAACGGCGCCGCCGCCGCCGTCACCCAGGCGAAATTGCGCGCCAGCGCGTCGCCGAAATGCTCGCCGGTGCCGGTCTTGCGCGCCAGGAAAGCGACCGCGCGGGTGCGGCCTTGCGGGTGATCGAGCAGGTACGAGGCCGCCACCGGCGCGAGCATGAAATCATCATCGATCATGTTGTAGTCGTAGACCGGCGCGTCGCCGGTGCCGCCTTCCTGACGATGCCGCAGCACGGCGAATTCGCCAATGTCCTCCTCGTGCGCGACTTCACCGTCGGCATTCAAGCGTTCCAGCACCGAACCGAGACCGGCTTCGGCGGCCTCGGGAGCAAGCGCGGGCAGAAGCAGGCGCATCGACATCAGCGTGTCGCGGCCGAAGTAGGTGTCGAAGCGCCAGGAGCCGGCGAGGAATTTTTCCTGGTAGCTGAGGAAGGTCAGCGCGTCGCGGCTGCGGGTGTCGTTCGCGGCCGCTTCCGTCAGCAGTTGTGACGAGGACAGTGGCGTCAGCGGTGTTTCGCCGGTGAGCGCGGTGATTCGCAGCCGCAGTGGCCGATTGCGTGGCGCCGTGATCGCGATCGAACTGTTCTGCTGCTTGACGGACTCATGGGCGATCTCGCCAGCCAGCACCTCGACCGAAAGCGCATAGCCCGGTGCGCCATCCAGCCGCGGCCGCGCCCAGCGCAGACTGCGTGATTTCACCTGAGGCTTCGTCGCGACTGCGTCCGGGCGCGTGCCGAGGACTTGGTAGTCGCGCAGCACGCGCACGCTGCCCAGCACCGCTTCCCGTGGTACCAGCCGTGACGCGTTGGTTTCGACTTCCGCCTCGATCCCGCGCAATATCCGGCCTTGTGGATCGCGCCGTGTGATGCCGCGAGGCTCGCCGCGCAAACGCCATTCGACCGGTGCCGAGGTGGGGGCGAACCACAATCCGACACCGCTGTTGCCGGCGGGGAAGGCCACCAATGCGCGCGGTTGCCGTCCTGAACTCAAAAGCAGATGCGCGGCGATCGGCCCTTGCCGGTAGAAGGCATTGAGGATGTCGCCTTCACGAATGGTGAAGCGCAGCGTTTCATCCGTTGTCGTGCGTGCCGCGCCATCGGCGGGTGATGGCGCGCAATTGGCGGCAAGGGAGACGCAAGCAAACACGGCTACGGCCAACAGCCTGCCCATGATCGAATATCGCATGCTCATACGTCGCATCAGAAGTTGTAGGTGACGCTGAACACCAGGTTGCGCCCCACGATCGGACGTGCGTAGAAGAAATCCGAGACCGCCGGATTCTCCGAGAATCCAGAACGCGGATTGCCCTCGGTCAGGCCGATCTCGTTGGTGATGTTGTCGATGCTGGCCTGCAGCTGCCACTGCTTGGTCGGGTTGTAGATCACGCCCGCGCTCCACACGCCGTAACTCGGCAGTTCCAGTGTGTTGGCGATGTCCGAGTAGATCTTGTCGAGGTAGTGGTAGGACACATAGACCTCGCCGCGATCGTTCGGAAACAGGAAGCTCGGCGTCACCGTGACGTTCAGCGGCGGCGTGCGTTCGGGCTTGTTACCATCGAACGCGCTGGCGAAGCCGCTGTTCTGGTCGTTAGTGATCTCCACTTCGGACTTCTGCGCCACGCCGGTGGCCTGCAACTGAAACCAGTCGACCGGCTTCCACAGCAGGTCGAATTCAACGCCGGTGGAGACGATGTCGGAATAGAACCGCACTTCGGTCGATCCGCCGGGCGGCAGGCGCGAGAACAGGAAATCCTTGTAGGTGGTGCGAAAGCCAGTCAGCGACGCGCTCACGACATCGTTCTGGAAGCGCAAGCCGATTTCGCCGAAGTCGATTTTCACCGGATCAAAGCGGCCGTTGGCCTGGAAGCCGCGGGCGTAGCGTGCATACAGGGAGAAGTTGTTGGTGATGAGGTAAGTGCCGCCGACGGTCGCCGCGGTCTCGGTGAAGCCGGCGTTGTAGCGGTTGTACTGACCGGTGAAGGCGCCACCGCCGAACTGCGCGAGATAGTTGTTGGCGATGATGTTGTCCACGTCATTGCCGCTGGCATCGAATGCGCCGTCGATCGGCATCATCGGTGTCGAGATGCCTTCGTAGAAGGTGATGTCGTATTTCTCCACCCGAACGCCGCCGTCGATGCGCAACCGGTCGGTGACGTGGAATTCGTCGTTGAGGTAGAGCGAGTAGGAGTCGGCCGTGTAGTGGGTGTTGGAGTCGCCCCAGTTGCTGTAGTTGAGCAGGCCGTTCTCGGTCAGGGAGCCGACCACGTTGCCGTTGGCGTCCAGCGCGACGATGTCCATCCGATCGGGATGATTTTTCACCTCGCTGACGAAGCTCGACGCGCCAATGTTGGAATCCTTGGCGCGCGTATGGAAATAGAGCAGGCCGACGGTGAACGCATTGCGGTCGGTTTCCCAGGTGAGGCTGGCGTCGTTGACGAACTCCTTCACTTCCTTGCGGTTGTTGCCGGTGATGCTGTGGGTCACCAGGCCGTTGCCATTGAGGGCATTGAGCGCGTCGGCGCCGGAAATGACTTCGCCGGTGGACACGCGCCGCAATCCGGCGCTGACCGCGCCCTGTGGCCCGAAGCGATTCATCATCAGCGCGACGTCGCTGAAATTGGCCGGATCGAGCCGGTAGGTCGCCGGCACCAGCGAGTTGTTGTCGCTGCTGAACACCGAATTGAAGTTGTTCTTGAAGTCGGTGTAGCGGCCTTTGCTGCGGAAGGTAAGGGTGTCGGTCAGGTCGTATTCGAAGTGGTAGCCCGGCGCGAAGGCGACCGTTTCGACACCGTCGCGCAGATCGTGCCGTTGCAGTTGCCGGCCGGAATAGGGTGATGTGCGCACGTTCATGATCATGTTGTCGCGACTGATCATGGTGCCGTCGTTGGCGTCGAGGCCCGGAACGCTGCGCGGATTGCGTGGGTCCTGCAGCGGAATCGGCAGCAGGAAGGTGTTGTGGTCGTTGACGAGCTTGAGATTGAAGCCGAACTCACCGCGATCGAAGATGCGGCCAATGGTGGCGCGGAAGATGCCGCCGTGATCGCCGGTGAAGCCGTTGTCGCGGATGCTGTCGGAATGGCGGAAGAAGCCGCCGATGCTGTAGCTCCATTCGTCGTTGATCGGACCGCCTTGCCACAAATCCACGCGTGCGGTGCCGAAGTCGGAGCCGGTCACGCGGATCGACCCAGCCGGTTCCGGCCCGGGCTTGCGGGTGATGAAGTTGATGTTGGCGCCCGCGCCGTTGACGGTGAGGATGCCAGAGGTGCCGCCGCGCACCGCTTCCAGGCGATCGATGAAGAGTTCCTGCTTGAGGATGGTGTCCGACAGCGCATCGGTATAGAAGATTGGCAGGCCATCCTCGGACAGCTGCACGAATTGTTGGCCGCCACCGGGCATGCCGCGCACGGAGAAGTTGTTCGAGATTTCGCCGCCGGTGCCTTCCACGAAGATGCCGGGCACCAGCTCCAGCGCCTGCGCCGTGCTGCGTGGCGCTTTGCGGTCGAGCGCTTGACGATCGGCGACGGTGATCGCGGACGAGGATTCGAGCACGGTGCGATGTCGCGCGGTGGTGCCGGTGGCCACGACGCGCTCGAGCAATTTTGGTTCCTGTCCGCCCGGAGGCGCCTGCGCGGGCGTGGCCGTCGATAACTGCTGGGACTGCGCGGGATTGGGACGCGTTGAATTGGAATCGGTGATCGTGACGACGCCGTTGCCGGCGGGCCGCACCGTCAGACCGGTCCCCGCGAGCAACCGTTGCAGGCCTTCCCCGGCGTTGAAACTGCCGTTGAGCGCCGCGTTGCGCCGGCCGCTTACCAAGGCTTCGTCGAAGACGAGCTGTTGTCCGGTGATCTGGCCGAATTGACGAAGCGCCGCGCCGAGTTCCTGCGCGGGGATGTCGAACGCGAAGGTCGCATTGCCGGCCTGCGCGGTTTGCGTGTCGGCCGTCTGCGCATCGGCCACGGTCGGCGCCGAGGTCAGGATCGCCGCCAGAGCGTAGGCGAGGGCGGTGTTGCGGTACGGAAATGTCCGGTACTGAAAAGTCTTGACCACGTGGTTTCTCCTCCCGTCCGCCGCAAGTGTCGCGACGGTTTCGATAGAGGTAGTACGCATGAATGCGGAAAACCCTCACTTGGCGCTGACGGCAATTTTGACCGGGTTCTCAGTGCGAGCGGGATTCGAGCACGATCGCGTCATCGCCGCGGTTCGCCCGCAAGGGAAATGCCGAGGTGACGCCAGCGACGAAGGCGGGCGTATCACCGGCCTTGAAGACGCCGCTGATGCGGATGCGTGATGCGGCCGTGTCGCCGATGCGCAGGGTCTGCCGCGAATAGCGGTTCACGCGCGCCACCGCGAGGTCGAGCGATTCGTCGCGGAACACCAGCAGCCCGCGTTCCCACGCGCGGGCGTTGCCTGTGTCCACGCGCGCGATGCGTGTGTCACGCGTGGCGTCTGATGAGGCGATCAGTTCCTGGCCGGGAGTCAGCGTGCGGTTGTGATTGGCATCCGTGTGGGCGATGCCGCTCGCGGCCACGCCGTTGTCCGCCACCTCGACGCGGCCTTCGTACAGCACCACGCGCAGCTGTCGCGGCAGCCGTTCGACGCTGAAGCGGGTGCCGGTCGCGATCACCGTGCTGTCGCCGGCGCTGACCGAGAACGGGCGTGAAGGATCCTTGGCGACCGCGAATGTCGCGCGGCCGTATTCCAGCCGCAGGTCCCGCCGCTGCGCGCGGATGCGCACTTCCACGCGCGTTGCCGCGTCCAGCAGCAGGGTCGATCCGTCCGCGAGAGTGACGCTGGTGCGCTCGCCGATGCCGGTCTGGTAGACGCGCGGCATCCACCACCACCAGACGAGGCCAACTGCGAGCAGGCAGCAGGCGGCCGTGGCGAGCATGGCCGTTCTGCGGCGCGCGCGGCGGCTGGCGTGCGCGTCCTCGAGGGCGGCGCGACGCAATGCCTGCATCCGCGGATGCGTTGGCTGTTCGCCCGTGATGCGCCAGGCGCGCTGCGCGGCAGTCAGCAGATCGTGATGCTGCGGATCGGCGTCGAGCCAGGCTTGCAGATCGGCCTGTTCGTTTGCCGACAACTCGCCTTCGGCCAGGCGCAGGCACCAGGCGCTGGCACGCTCGAGACTGTCGCGATCGGATGGGCCTTCTGTTCGTTTCACACGTACTCCCTCAGTCGGGAGGTCAGATGCGCCATCGCCCGCAGCAGGTGTTTCTGCACCGCGCTGACGGAGATGCCGTAGAGCTGGGCGATCTCGGCCTGTTTCATGTGTTCCAGCCGGAACAGCAGGAAGATCGCCCGTGTCTTCGACGGGAGTTCGTCCAGTGCTTCGGCGACTTCATCCAGCGCCTGACGGCCGGCCACGACGCGCGGCGGTTCCAGCGCCTCGACATTCGCGCTTTCGTCCAGTGCCAGGTGCGCGCGGTGCAGCGAGCGCACCTTCTCGCGACGTTGGCGATCGCGCAGCAGGTTCGCCGCGGTCTGGAACACGTAGCCGTCGACGCCGATCGTCGCGCCCTCGCGCGAAGCGGCGAGATTGGCGAACACTTCCTGGGTGAGGTCTTCGGCTTCGCTCGGGTCCGGCACGCGGCGCAGGAAGAAGGACATCAACGCGGGCCGGTAGCGCTGATCAAGTCTGACCAGCACGGTCTCGCGTTCGGATCGCGCGACGGGTTCCGCGCGTGCTTGCGTCTTGCTCGCCACCATCGGGGCGGAACCATAGCGCAGATGCGCGATGAAGCCTCGCTGCAGCGCAGCGCGTTTCATCTGGCGAGGCGCCAGATGAAACCCCAAAGTTGGTGGAAGCAAGCTTTGGGCCCCAGCGCATTGCTTCCAAATCCTGCGGCTTCGCCGCGCCCCCTTACTAAAGGGCTCTTCTCCGTGAAGAGAAAGAATGTGTAGAGGCTTAGGTCGTGTCGCAGCGGTTTATGCGATCGTTGCGATGCGACCACGCAGCGAATTGGTCAATGCCTCGGTGATGACCACATCGACGAACTGACCGACCAGCCGCGCGGGTGCGGGAAAATTCACCGAGCGCATGTTCTCGGTCTTGCCGGTGAGTTCGTTCGGATTCTTCTTCGACGGGCCTTCCACCAATACCGATTGCACGCTGCCGACCATCGTGCGCGAGATGCCGGCGGAATAGTCGTTGATGTGTGCCTGCAGGCGCGACAGGCGCGCGTGCTTCTCGGTATCGGAGACGTTGTCCTCGAGATCGGCCGCGGGCGTGCCGGGACGACGCGAGTAGATGAAGGAGAAGGACTGGTCGAAGCCGACGTCCTCGATCAGTTTCATGGTCTTCTCGAAATCGGCCTCGGTCTCGCCGGGGAAACCGACGATGAAGTCGGAGGAGATCGAGATGTCCGGCCGCACCGCGCGCAGCTTGCGGAGCTTCTGCTTGAATTCGAGCGCGGTGTAGCCGCGCTTCATCGCCGCGAGGATGCGGTCGCTGCCGGACTGCACGGGCAGGTGCAGGTAATTGGCCAGCTGCGGCACGTCGCGGTAGGCCTCGATCAGCGAATCGGAGAATTCCAGCGGATGCGAGGTGGTGAAGCGGATGCGGCCGATGCCTTCGATCTCGGCGATGGCGCGGATCAGCAGGCCGAGATCAGCCACTTCGCCTTCACCGTAAGGGCCGCGGTATGCGTTGACGTTCTGCCCGAGCAGATTCACTTCGCGCACGCCCTTCGCGGCGAGCTGCGCCACTTCGACCAGCACGTCCTCGAACGGCCTGCTGACTTCCTCGCCGCGCGTGTAGGGCACCACGCAGAAGCTGCAGTACTTGCTGCAGCCTTCCATGATCGAGACGAAGGCGCTCGGGCCTTCGGCGCGCGGCTCGGGCAGGCGGTCGAACTTCTCGATCTCGGGGAAGCTGATGTCCACCTGCGGCCGGCCGGAAACGCGGCGGGCGCGGATCAGTTCCGGCAGGCGGTGCAGGGTTTGCGGGCCGAACACCAGGTCGACGTAGGGCGCGCGCTTGACGATGGCATCGCCCTCCTGCGAGGCGACGCAGCCGCCGACGCCGATGATCACCGGCTTGCCGTCGGCTTTCAGGCGCTTCCAGCGGCCGAGCTGGCTGAATACCTTCTCCTGCGCCTTTTCGCGGATCGAGCAGGTGTTGACGAGGACGACGTCGGCTTCCTCGACGTTGTCGGTGAGTTCGAGCCCGTCGCTGGCGGCGAGGACGTCGGCCATCTTGGCCGAGTCGTACTCGTTCATCTGGCAGCCGTGGGTCTGGATGAACAGCTTGCCCTTGGAGGGAACGGGGGAGGCTGCGGAAACGGGCTCGGCGCCCGTAAGGAGGGTTTCAGTCATGGCGGTTCCGGGGCGCGGAGGTGATTCCGGGCCGGATAGCTGGTGGGCGGCCATTATCCCCATGGAGGACGCCGGTTTGAACCCATGCGGGCGCCCGAGCCGCGACCGCCTGCTCCATTCACCAATCAAGGACTTGGCAACCAGCGGCGAACACGGGACACTCGGCCGGATGAAGGGGGCTCTGGGACTGTCGGCGATTCTGTGGCTGCTTGCGGCCGCGCCGGCCTTTGCCGCCGGAACCATCTACCGCTGCGAAAGCGCCGCCGGCCTCACCTACGGCAGCAAGCGCGTGCCTGGGGCGACCTGCAAGGCGATCGCGTCGGCGGCGCCGAGTCCGCGCCGGAAGACGGCTTCGATCGAGCCCAAGCCCGTCGCCACACCCGCGCCGGCGGCCGGGGCCGTCATCGCCTCGAATGCTGTGCCGGGCTCGCCCGCGAATCTGGACGCCAACCCGCCAGCCACGTTCATGGGCGGCGGCGCGACCGCGTCTCCGGCGCCGCCCGCTTCCGCGGCCCCGCTTCCCGCACCGCTTCCGTTGCAGAAGCGGGGGCAGACCCGGGTCGTCCAGGGCCAGCTCTACTCCTATATCAAGGATGGCGTGCGCCATTACGTCAGCAAGCCGCCCAAGGGGCTCGCCGGCGCCACCGCGATGCGGACCATCCGCTACAAGTTCATCGAGACCTGCTTCGCCTGCGCTCCCGATCCGGGCGTGAACTTCAATACGCTGAGCCTGAACACCTCCGCCTATGCCGCCGAAATCAGCGCCGCGGCGCGCCAGTACGGTGTGGAGGAGGCGGTCGTGCGCGCGATCATTCATGCCGAATCGGCGTTCAACCCGAGCGCGCTCTCGCGCGTGGGCGCGCAGGGGCTGATGCAGCTGATGCCGGCGACGGCGCGGCGTTTCGGCGTCTCCAATGCCTTCGATGTCGCGCAGAACATCCAGGGCGGCGTGCAGTACCTGGCCTGGCTGCTGAAGCGCTTCAACGGCGATCTCACCCTGGCCGCGGCCGGCTACAACGCCGGCGAGGGCGCGGTCGACCGCTATGGCGGCGTGCCGCCGTACAGCGAAACCCAGCGCTACGTGCAGCGCGTCGCCATCCTCGCGCAGCGCTATCGGGGCGGTTTGACCAAACAGTAATCGACCGGGGCGAGGGGAATGATCAGGCGTCTGATCGGATTCGCCGCGGTGGCGGGTGGTTTTTATTTGTTCTCGCAGGCGTCGTGGGAAATCGGCGCGGTGTTGCTGCTGCTGGGCGTCGTCCTGGTCTTCGACAGCAGCCGCCTCGAGTTTTCCGGCGGCGATGGCGGCTCGGATGGTGGCGACGGCGGTGGAGGCGGGGGCGATTGACCCGTCGCGATGCGCCGGAATTCCCGCGCGAAGGTCCGAAGCATTGTCGGCCGATTCAGCGTTCCGTTACACTTTGTCGTCTTTTGCGGCCGTTCCGGAGTCGGAACCGGCTCGCGGCAGCCAGTAAGTATCAGCTACCGAACGTTTTGCGGAGTGCCGGATGGCCAATGAAGCAGTTCTTGACCCTGGTGAAGGTGGAGGGACGGTCGATCACGGCCGCCGCCGCTTCCTGACCGCGACCACCGCTGTGGTGGGCGCTGTTGGTGCAGGGTTCGTCGCAGTCCCGTTCATCAAGTCCTGGAATCCGAGCGAACGCGCCAAATTGGCCGGCGCGCCCGTTACCGTGGACATCACCGCGCTGGCCGAGGGCCAGCGTCTGGTCGATGAATGGCGTGGTCAGCCGATCTGGATCGTGAAGCGCTCCAAGCAGGTGCTCGACATCCTGCCGACGCTCGATCCGCGCCTGGCCGATCCCAAGTCGACCACGGATCAGCAGCCCGAGTACGTCCGCGAGGCGAACCCGGAGCTGCGCTCGATCAAGCCGGAAATCTCGGTCCTGGTCGGCCTGTGTACTCATCTGGGCTGCGCGCCGGAGCTGAAGGCCGAAATCCGGCCGGAACCCTTCGATCCGGAATGGAAGGGCGGCTACTTCTGCCCCTGCCACAAATCGCGCTTCGACATGGCCGGCCGCGTGTTCGCGGGCGTGCCGGCGCCGATCAACCTGCTGGTGCCGCCGCACCACTACCAGGACGACAACACCATCGTCATCGGCGTTGATCCCTCGAACGGCAAGGGGGCCGCGTAAGCCATGTCGAACGTGATCGTCCGTACCGCCAACAACGTGTTCGACTGGGTGAATGCGCGCGCGCCGGCATTGATGCCGATGTACCGCAAGCACATGAGCGAGTACTACGCGCCGAAGAACTTCAACTTCTGGTACTACATGGGCTCGCTGGCCCTGCTGGTGCTGGTCAACCAGATCGTCACCGGCATCTTCCTGACGATGCACTTCAAACCGAGCGCGGCGGAAGCCTTCTCCTCGGTCGAGTACATCATGCGCGACGTGGAGTGGGGCTGGCTGATCCGCTACATGCACTCCACCGGCGCCTCGCTGTTCTTCATCGTCGTCTACCTGCACATGTTCCGCGGGCTGATGTACGGCAGCTATCAGAAGCCGCGCGAGCTGGTGTGGATTCTCGGCATGCTGATCTATCTGGTGCTGATGGCCGAAGCCTTCATGGGCTACGTGCTGCCGTGGGGCCAGATGTCGTTCTGGGGCGCGAAGGTGATCATCTCGCTGTTCGGCGCGATCCCGGTGATCGGCAACGGCCTGACCGAATGGATCATGGGCGACTACCTGCCCGCCGACGCCACTCTCAACCGCTTCTTCGCCCTGCACGTGATCGCGCTGCCGCTGGTGCTGCTGCTGCTGGTGGTGCTGCACCTGGGCGCGCTGCACGAGGTCGGTTCCAACAATCCGGAAGGCGTCGATATCAAGCACGGCCCGAAGGGCAACCGCTGGTCGAAGACCGCGCCGGCCGACGGTATCCCGTTCCATCCGTACTACACGGTGAAGGACACCTTCGGCGTCGGCTTCTTCCTGGTCATCGCCGCCTTCATCATCTTCTTCGCGCCGACCTTCGGCGGCTGGTTCCTCGAGCACGACAACTTCACCGAGGCCAACCGTCTGGTGACGCCGGAGCACATCAAGCCGGTGTGGTACTTCACCCCGTACTACGCGATGTTGCGCGTGGTGCCGTCGTTCTTCGCCATCAAGCTCTGGGGCGTGCTGGTGATGTTCGCGGCGATCGCGGTGCTGTTCCTGGTGCCGTGGCTGGACAAGAGCCCGGTGAGGTCGTTCAAGTCGCGCGGCAAGCTGTCCTGGCTGATGCTCGGTATCTTCGCCGTGTCGTTCGTGTGGCTGGGCAAGATCGGCGCTGGTCCCGGTACCGATCCGGTCGAGACCATCATCGGTCGCGTCCTCACGTTCCTGTACTTCGTTTTCTTCATCACGATGCCGCTGTGGACCAAGGCGGACAAGACCAAGCCGGTGCCGGAACGGGTGACGATGCATGACTAAGAACGCTATGCGGAATCTCGCCCGGAAATTCGCCGCTGTCACCGCCGGCCTGCTGATCTCCTTCGGGGCCTTCGCTTCGGAAGGCGGCGGCCTGCTGCAGTCGGGTACCGACATCGGCGATCGCGCATCGCTGCAGCGCGGCGCCAAGCTGTACATGAACTACTGCTCCGGCTGCCATTCGCTGAAGTATCTGCGCTACTCGCGCATCGCCACCGATCTCGGTCTGACCGAGGACGAGGTGATGAACAACCTCAACTTCACCGGCGCCAAGTTCGGCGAGCAGATCCAGGTGTCGTTGACCGAGGATCATGCCAAGCAGTGGTTCGGCAAGATGCCGCCGGATCTGAGCGTGATCTCGCGCGTGCGCGGCAGCGACTGGATCTACACCTATCTGAAGTCGTTCTATCAGGACCCGTCGCGCCCGCTCGGCTGGAACAACACCGTGTTCCCGAACGCGTCGATGCCCAACCCGCTGTGGGAAATGCAGGGCCTGCAGCGTCCGGTCTACGGCAAGAAGGATGCGGCCGGCGATGCGCCGGTCGAGCATCTGGAGCTGGCGCAGCCGGGCACGCAGAACGAAGTCGAGTTCAACCAGACCGTTCGCGACATCACCACTTTCCTCGAGTACGCCGGCGAGCCCGCCGCGCTCAAGCGCCAGAGCCTTGGCGTCTGGGTGATCCTGTTCCTGGCGTTCTTCACGTTCCTCGCCTGGCTCTTGAAGAAGGAATACTGGAAAGACGTGCACTGAGGTGAAGGGCGTTTCCAGGAATGGAATGCCGCCCCACGCGGCGCTTCTTGGAAAGTTCGCGCATCGCGGCCGCGTCGTCGGCGCGGCGGGGCGCGCGGACTCTTGCGGAAGGATCCGCAGACCGGGGGAACCGTGGCGACCGTCTGCGAGGGGCAGGCGGCGTTGGTACGGCTGGCGGATTCCGGCCGTTGGAGAATGCCCATGATGGCGACGAGTCCGCGTATGCGTAATGCCCTGACCCTGTTTTCCTCTGTCGACGACGTGTTGTGCCATCGGGCCCGGCTGGTACTGGCCGCGAAGGGCGTCACCTACGATCTGATCGCGGTGGACCCGCAGAGTCCGCCGGAGGATCTGATCGACCTCAACCCCTATCACTCGGTGCCGACCCTGGTCGAGCGCGACCTCGTCCTGTACGCGGCCAGCGTGGTCAGCGAATACCTCGACGAGCGTTATCCGCATCCGCCGCTGATGCCGGTCGATCCGCTTTCCCGCGCGCGCCTGCGCCTGGCGATGCTGCGCATCGAGCACGACTGGGTGCCGCAGGTGCAGGCGATCCAACTCGGCAACAAGCAGCAGGCCGAAGCCGGCCGCAAGCGCTTGAAAGAACTGCTCACCGCGGCGGTTCCGTTGTTCAAGGCCAGCAAGTTCTTCCTCAATCCGGAAATGAGCCTCGCCGACTGCGCGATGGCGCCGATCATCTGGCGCCTGCAATCGCTCGACATCCCGCTGCCGAAGGACGGCAAGGCGATCGAGGACTACGGCAACCGCATCTTCCGCAATCCCGGATTCGTGCGCAGCCTCACACCGCAGGAAAAGAGCCTGCGCGAAATCCCGGCGTGAAGCCCGGAATCTGGAATCGTTAAAACCGAGAGAAGATTCGCCGGAAAATCGTCATTCCGGCAAGAATCGAATCCTGTTTCACCGTTGTTTTTGACTCGCCCGGATTCCCCATTTCCGACTCCCGGCTTTACACTGGCGCCATGAGCGATGCGCCCCTCGTGATGACCAGCCATCGTCCGTACCTGCTGCGGGCGCTGTACGAATGGATCATCGACAACGGCATGACGCCGCACGTCCTCGTCGATGCCACCCAGCCCGGCGTGCGCGTGCCCGCGCACACGGTGAAGGAAGGCAAGGTGGTGCTCAACATCGCCGAGCGCGCTGTCGCCATGCTCGAGATGGACAACGAGAGCATTCGCTTCACCGCGCGTTTCGGCGGTGTCAGCCATCCGGTGGCGGTGCCGATTTCCGCCGTGCTGGCGATCTACGCGCGCGAGACGGGGCAGGGGATGGCGCTGCCGGAAGACATTCCCGGCAACGGCGACGCGCAGGGCGATGAAGAAATGCCGATCTCCGAAAGTGAAAGCGACATCGCCGACGGCCCGCCGGATGATGACGAGACGCCGCCGCCGCGTCGTGGCGGGCATTTGCGCGTGGTGAAGTAATCGGTTTGTTCGGCTTCGATTCCGTGTGAAGCCTGAGAATTTACGCCGCCCGGATCAGTTGAGACTGATCACGTTCTCCGCCTGCGTCGGCCCGCTGAAGTAGACCAGCTCGTCGCCGCGCAGAATCAGGCGGCCGACATGGCGGTCCTGCCCGTCGTACGAATATTCGAAGCGGAAGCTGCGCTCGAAACCGAGCCGCCCATCCTCGTTGCGACGCAGGCGCAGGCCGTTGGCGTGCACGGTCTGGTCGAGCAACTGCACGCCGGTGGCGCGGCAGGCGTTGCGGCCGACTTCGATGGCGCGTTCGGTCGCCGCGCGCGCCGCGTTCCAGTACGCGAATGCGGCGGCGCCGACGATCATGAGGATGACCAGGGTAGGCATGTCGGCAGGCTCAGCCGGGTGGAGGGCCGAGTTTTAGCGACAGATCGATCGCGTGCACGTGCTTGGTCAATGCACCGATCGAAATGCAGTCGACACCGTCCTCGGCGACCGGGCGAATGCTGGTCAGGTCGACACCGCCGGAAACTTCCAGCGGAATCGAACCGTTGAAAGGCGCTTCCGCCGCGATCCGCACCGCCTCACGTCGCGTGGCCGCATCGAAATCGTCGATCAGGATACGGGTGCAGCCGGCCTGCAGCGCTTCCCGCAGCTGCACCAGCGTTTCCACTTCCACGATCAGCGGCAGTGTCGGTTGCGCTTCGCGCGCCTTGTCGATCGCGGCCGTGAGCGAACCGGCGGCGCGGATGTGGTTTTCCTTCAGCATCACGGCATCGAACAGGCCGATGCGATGGTTGCTGCCGCCACCCACGCGCACCGCGTATTTCTCTGCGAGGCGCAGGCCCGGAATCGTCTTGCGCGTGTCGAGGATCTTCGCCCGCGTGCCGCGCACGGCTTCGACATACGCCGCGGTGACGGTGGCGACGCCACTAAGCGTCTGCATGAAATTCAGCGACGTGCGTTCGGCGCTGACCAGGCTGCGGGCGCGTCCGGCGAGCGTGGCCAGCACGGTGCCCTTGGCGACGCGGTCGCCTTCGGCCACGCGCCAGTCGATCTTTACCCGCGGGTCGAGCGCATGGTGACAGGCGTCGAACCAGGGACGCCCGCAGACCACGGCGTCCTCCTTGCAGAGCAGATAGGCGATGTCGTCGTGATCGGGCAGCAGCGCGGCGGTGACGTCGCCGGTGCCTAGGTCCTCGGCGAGCGCGCGGGCGACGTCGGCCTCGACGATCGCGGCCGGCGGCGGAGCGAAGCGGTTGTCGTCGGCCGTCATGTCGTCTGGGTCATGCCTTCGGGAAGTCGGAGACCTGCGCGGTCGCGATGCCTTCTTCGGCCAGCAGCACCGGAATGCCGTCGTCGATGCGGTAGACGAGCTTGCGATCGCGCGTCACCAGGGCTTCACGCAGCGCTTCGGACTGCAGGCTGTCGTCGGCCCGCTTGATGCCGCCGCCGTCGATCGTGCGGTTGAGCGCGTCCAGGCCGGCCTTGTCGAGCAGGGACAGCGACTGGCGGGTGGCCGGGCAGACGAGGATGTCGAGCAGTTTGCGATCCATGGGGGTATTGATACAGCCATCTACATCGTGGGGCCGGTAGAATACGTCTTTGCGACTGGGGACGACCAATGCCGGACCAGCCCACTGCTGCCCTCAACGCCGCCGCGCCGCTCGTCGGCCTCGTCATGGGCTCGCGCTCCGACTGGGAGACGATGCAGCACGCCGCGCAGATGCTGGAGACGCTGGGCGTCCCGTTCGAGGCGCGCGTGGTTTCGGCGCATCGGACGCCGGATGTCCTGTTCGAATACGCCGCCAGCGCGCAATCGCGTGGCTTGCGGGCGATCGTCGCCGGCGCCGGTGGCGCCGCGCATCTGCCGGGCATGCTGGCCGCCAAGACCGCCGTGCCGGTGCTGGGCGTGCCGGTGCAGTCGAAGGCGCTGAACGGGCTGGATTCGCTGCTGTCGATCGTGCAGATGCCGGCCGGCATTCCGGTCGCCACCTTCGCCATCGGCCAGGCCGGCGCGGCCAACGCGGCCCTGTTCGCCGCGGCGCTGCTGGCGGCGGATCATCCTGCGATCGGTGAAGCGCTCGCGGCGTATCGCCGCAAACAGACCGACGACGTCGCCAATAACGACGATCCGCGCAAATGACCACGGTCGGCATCCTCGGCGGCGGGCAACTGGCCCGCATGCTGGCCCTTTCCGGCGCGCCGCTGGGATTGCGCTTCCTGGCGATGGATACCGAGCCGGATGCCTGCGCGGGGCAGTTCGCGCCGCTGCTGGTAGGCGATTATCGTGACGAGAAGGCGCTGGCCGAGTTCGCCGCCGCCGTCGACGTGGCGACCTTCGATTTCGAGAACGTGCCCGCCGAAAGCGCGCGCTGGCTGGCCGAGCGCGTGCCGGTCTTCCCCAATCCGCATGCGTTGGCGGCGGCGCAGGACCGGTTGGTCGAGAAGACGCTGTTCCGCAGCCTGGGCATTCCGGTGGGCGAATTCGCGGCGGTGGATACGCGCGCGCAGCTCGACGCCGAAGTGGCTCGCATCGGCGCCCCGTGCATTCTCAAGACGCGGCGCCTGGGATACGACGGCAAGGGCCAGTTCCGCATCAAGACCGCCGCCGACATCGATGCCGCATGGGAAGCGCTGGGCGCGCAGGCGCAGACGGTGGGATTGATCGTCGAGGCGTTCATTCCCTTCGAGCGTGAATTGAGCGTGGTGGCGGTGCGCAGCCGCGCCGGCGAATTCCTGGCCTGGCCGCTGACCGAGAACTGGCACGTCGACGGTGTGCTCTCCGCCAGTCTCGCGCCCGCGCGTGCGGGCGAGGCGCTCGCTGCGCAGGCGTTCGGCCACGCGCGTGCGCTGGCGGAAGCATTGGATTACGTCGGCGTGTTCGCGCTCGAACTGTTTTGCCGGGAGGGCCAATTGCTCGCGAACGAATTGGCGCCACGCGTGCACAACTCTGGTCATTGGACCATCGAGGGCGCGGAGACTTCGCAGTTCCAGAACCATCTGCGCGCCGTGCTCGGATTGCCGATCGGCTCCACGCGCATGCGCGGGCATGCCTGCATGCTCAACTGGATCGGGGAGATGCCGGATGCTGGCGCCGTGTTGCGAGAAGCCGGCGGGCATTGGCACGATTACGGCAAATCGCCGCGCCAGGGGCGCAAGGTCGGACACGCCACGCTGCGCGCGGATTCCGTGGAAGCGCTGACACAGGCATTGCTGGCTGTCGGGACAGGGCTCGGTCGTGAATCCCAGGTCGCGCCCGTGATCGCGCGCCTGCGGGAGCATGGCTGAGTACGACCAAGGTCGTAGCGCGGGTATACGAACGTGCAGTTTAGTCTTCGTCTCTGCTGTTCCTTCTTCCTCTGGGAGAAGGTGCCCCGTAGGGGCGGATGAGGGCGGGGGAATCCCACTCGCGGTATCGTTCCCCGGCTAGTGATTTTCCCGCCCTCATCCGGCGCTGCGCGCCACCTACTCCCGGTGGGAGAAGGGAAAGAGCCGGAGACGCGCCATGCGCTACGAAGATTTCCATCGCCGCTCCATCGAGGACCCCGAGGCGTTCTGGGCCGAACAGGCGCAGGCGATCCACTGGCACAAAACGCCGGACAAGATCCTCGAATACGACAACCCGCCGTTCCGGCGCTGGTTTGCGGGCGGGGAAACCAATCTCTGCTACAACGCGGTCGATCGGCATCTGCCGGCACGGGGCGATCAGCTCGCGCTGGTGGCGATCTCCACCGAGACCGGCCTTACCCGCGAGATCACCTATCACCAGTTGCATCGCGAAGTGAACATCTTCGCCGCCGTGCTGAAGTCGCTCGATGTCGGCCGTGGCGATCGCGTGGTGATCTACATGCCGAACATCGCCGAGGCGGTGTTCGCGATGCTGGCCTGCGCGCGCATCGGTGCGGTGCATTCGGTGGTGTTCGGCGGCTTCGCCGCGCACAACCTGGCGCTGCGCATCGATGATGCGGAACCGAAACTGCTGATCGCGGCCGATGCCGGCAGCCGCGGCGGCAAGGTGATTCCGTACAAGCCGCTGGTGGATGCGGCTTGCGCGGAAGCATCGTTTCCGCCGCCGCGTGTGCTGATGGTCGATCGCGGGCTCGATCCCGATTACGCGAAAGTCGAAGGCCGCGACGTCGATTACGCAACGCTGCGAGAACGACACGCCGATGCGCAGGTGGACGTCACCTGGCTCGAATCGAACGAACCGAGCTATCTGCTCTACACCTCCGGCACCACCGGCAAGCCGAAGGGCGTGCAGCGCGATGTCGGCGGCTACGCCGTGGCATTGGCGTTGTCGATGTGGTCGATCTACGACGTGCGCGCGGGGCAGGTGATGTTCTCCACGTCCGACGTCGGCTGGGCGGTGGGTCATTCCTACAACGTCTACGGCCCGCTGATCGCGGGTGCGACCTCGATCCTCTACGAAGGTCTGCCCACGGCGCCTGATCCCGGCATCTGGTGGTCGATCTGCGAACGCTACGTCGTGCGCACCATGTTCTCCTCGCCGACCGGTATCCGCGTGCTGAAGAAGCAGGATGCGTCGTGGCTGAAGAAGCATGATCTGTCGTCATTGCAGTATCTGTTCCTCGCCGGAGAACCGCTCGACGAGCCGACCGCGCACTGGATCACCGACGGTATCGGCAAGACCATCATCGACAACTACTGGCAGACCGAAACCGGATGGCCGGTGCTTGCATTGATGCCGGGTTTGGAACTCAAGCCGGTCAAGTTCGGATCGCCGGGCTTGCCGACGCCCGGCTACAACCTGCGCGTGATCGATGAGGTGAGCGGTGAGGAAGTCGCGCCGAACCAGAAAGGCGTGCTGGTGATCGAGCCGCCGTTGCCGCCGGGCTGCATGACGACGGTCTGGCGCGACGACGCCCGCTTCGTGCGGAGCTACTTCTCGCATTTCAAGCAACTCGTCTACAGCTCGCTCGATTGGGCGATTCGCGACGAGGACGGCTACACCTTCATCCTCGGCCGCACCGACGACGTGATCAACGTGGCCGGCCATCGCCTGGGCACGCGCGAGATCGAGGAATCCGTTTCCAGCCATCCCAACGTCGCCGAAGCCGCGGTGATCGGCGTGCGCGACGAACTGAAGGGGCAGGTGCCCGTGGTGTTCGCCACGCTCAAGCAGGCGGGCATCGCGGCGACGGCCGCGGAGGAAATGCGCGATTGCGTGAGCCGGCAATTGGGCGCGTTGGCGCGACCGGCGCGCGTGTATGTGGTGGCCGCGCTGCCGAAAACGCGTTCGGGCAAGCTGCTGCGGCGTTCGCTGCAGGCATTGGCGGAACAGCGCGATCCTGGGGATCTGTCCACGCTGGACGATCCGAACGCGCTGGAGGAAGTGAAGCAGGCGCTGGCTCGGGGGGCGGACGCGGGAGGCTGAGCACCGGGTTGCCGGCACCGAGGCAGGATAGGACGCAGCATCGTCGGCTACGACGAGGCCGTCACGGGCGCGTCAGGGTAAAATGCCGCCGTCACGAGTCAATCCGTACGGAGCTCACAGATGTCCCAGTCTTCCGCCGGCGCAAGGTTCCGCGCCGCGCTTGCCGCAGAATCGCCGCTGCAGGTCATCGGCGCCATCAACGCCAATCACGCCTTGCTCGCCCAGCGCGCCGGATACCGCGCGATCTACCTGTCCGGCGGCGGCGTCGCGGCCGGTTCCCTGGGCATGCCGGACCTCGGCATCAACACGCTCGAGGATGTGCTGATCGATACGCGGCGCATCACCGACGTCTGCCCGCTGCCGCTGCTGGTCGATATCGACACCGGCTTCGGGCCGAGCGCCTTCAACATCGCGCGCACGGTGAAGTCGCTGATCAAGGCGGGCGCCGCGGCTTGTCATATCGAAGATCAGGTCGGCGCCAAGCGTTGCGGACATCGTCCCGGCAAGGAGATCGTCTCCGCCGGTGAAATGGCCGATCGCGTCAAGGCGGCCGCCGATGCCAAGACCGACGCCGATTTCTTCCTGATCGCGCGCACCGACGCCATCGCCGTCGACGGCGTGGATGCCGCGATCGAGCGCGCCATCGCCTGCGTCGAGGCCGGCGCCGACGGCATCTTCGCCGAGGCCGCATACGATCTCGACACCTATCGCCGCTTCGTCGATACGGTGAAGGTGCCGGTGCTCGCCAACATCACCGAGTTCGGCCAGACGCCGCTATTTACGCGCGAGGAACTGGCTTCGGCGGGCGTTGCCATCCAGCTGTATCCGCTGTCGGCATTCCGTGCCATGAACAAGGCCGCGGAGAACGTCTACACGGCGATCCGTCGCGACGGCCATCAGAAGAACGTGGTCGACCAGATGCAGACGCGCGAGGAACTCTACGAGCGCATCGGCTACCACGACTACGAGCGCAGACTCGACGCTCTGTTCGCCGCCAAGAAATAACAGGCCCTCCAGTTACGGCTGCTTCCTTCTTCCGAGGGAGGCGCCACCCCCTTCGCTGTTCACGGAGATATGCAATGTCCGACGCACCGAGCACCGGTTTCAAGCCGAAGAAATCCGTCGCCCTGAGCGGCACCGCCGCCGGCAACACCGCGCTGTGCACCGTCGGCCGCAGCGGCAACGATCTGCATTACCGCGGCTATGACATCCTCGACATCGCGCGCACCTGCGAGTTCGAGGAGATCGCGCATCTGCTCGTGCACGGCTCGCTGCCGACCGTGGCCGAACTGGTCGCCTACAAGGCCAAGCTGAAATCCCTGCGCGGCGTGTCCGCGGCGGTGAAGACGGCGCTGGAGCAACTGCCGCCGTCCGCGCATCCGATGGACGTGATGCGCACCGGCGTTTCCGTGCTGGGTTGCGTCTCGCCGGAGAAGGACGACCACAACCATCCCGGCGCGCGCGACATCGCCGACAAGCTGATGGCCTCGCTCGGTTCGATGCTGCTGTACTGGTATCACTACAGCCACAACGGCAAGCGCATCGAGGTGGATACCGACGACGACAGCATCGGTGGCCACTTTCTGCATCTTCTGCACGGCGAGAAGCCGCGCGAGTCGTGGGTGCGCGCGATGCACACCTCGCTGATCCTGTATGCGGAGCATGAATTCAACGCCTCCACGTTCACCGCGCGCGTGATCGCGGGCACCGGCAGCGACATGCATTCGTGCATCACCGGTGCGATCGGCGCGCTGCGCGGCCCCAAGCATGGCGGCGCCAACGAAGTTGCGTTCGAAGTGCAGAAGCGCTACGAAACGCCGGACGAGGCTGAGGCCGACATCAAGGCGCGCGTGGAGCGCAAGGAAGTGATCATCGGTTTCGGACATCCCGTCTACACGGTGAGCGATCCGCGCAATCAGGTCATCAAGGAAGTGTCGCGCGAGCTGTCGGTCGAGCAGAAGAATACGAAGATGTTCGACATCGCCGATCGTCTGGAAGCAGTGATGTGGGACATCAAGAAGATGTTCCCGAACCTCGACTGGTTCAGCGCGGTGAGCTATCACATGATGGGCGTGCCGACGGCGATGTTCACGCCGCTTTTCGTGATCGCGCGTACCAGCGGCTGGAGCGCGCATGTGATCGAGCAGCGCATCGACGGCAAGATCATTCGGCCGAGCGCGAATTACGTTGGGCCCGAGGATCGCAAGTTCGTTCCGATCGACAAGCGCTGACGGTTTCGCTCGTCATTCCCGCGCAGGCGGGAATCGCTCTTGCCTTTGTCTTGCAAAAAACAACAGGCGACGGATGGTAAGGAGCGATTCCCGCCTGCGCGGGAATGACGAACAAAGGCGAAAGACGAAAGCCTGCTTGCGCGCGATCAGCCGCGGCGCCGCGGCTTCAAGCTCTGCACCTTCAAAAAGGTGTGATCCCCAATCGTCGCCACCTGATAGGCATTGCGCCAACTCGGCGCGGCGATGTCGTGCGCCATGAAGTGGCTGGCGCCGGGCACGATCTCCTTGCGCTGGCCGGGCGGCAGGGCCCAGTTGCGTTCGGACTCGAGGGCGATGCCCACCGCCTGCGACCAGGCCTCGATGTTGCTCAGCCGTGTTCCGGCCGGCACCAGGGAGGGCGCGAATTGGCTGCGCGCGGTGACCACCTCGCACATCGACTTGCCCCACAGGCCGCTGTCCTGGCGGCGCAGGGCGACCTCGGCCACCGCCTGCTGGCCGCGGGCGGACTGGTCGCGGGCCTCCAGGTACACGGTGGTACTGAGGCAGAGGGAATCAGCGGCTTGTGGCGGCAGTACCGAAGCCAACCACAGGATCCAAGCCAGTTTCATTGAGTACTCCTTACTCCGTTGCGCCCGCGCTCCCTTCCGCCGCTGCCGTGGAGGCATCAGGGCTGGAGAAACGGGCATGGCGAATTGGGAAGTCCGCGAGCCGAGCCGCATCATCTGGGCGGCCGCCGTGGCTGCGGGCTTAACTCCGAAAACCGCAAAAGGGGCGGGTGGAGCCTGTTCCACCGGAAACCGCTGGCGGAACAAAGTGCGCGCACGGTAGCCTCCGGTTTCCCAACCTGGGCTGAACCGCTAGTCAGAAATGATTGATTCGATTGGAGTTTTTGTTCTGAATCCGCTTGTAAGCCGTTGACGCAATCCTCGCGACAGGCGCTTACAGCGCCGCCGCGACCCGCGAGGCCTGGGCGATCGCGCGCTTGGCATCCAGCTCCGCGGCCACGTCTGCGCCGCCGATCAGCTGAACCGGGACGGCGGCGGCCTGCAACGGGGCCAGCAGATCGCGGCGCGATTCCTGGCCGGCACAGATCACCACGTGGTCGACGGGCAGGGTCTGTTCCGTGTCGCCGACGCGGATGCGCAGGCCGGCATCGTCGACGCCGAGGTATTCGACCCCGCCCAGCATCGTCACGCCCTTGGCCTTCAGCGTGGAACGGTGGATCCAGCCGGTGGTCTTGGCTAGCCGGGCACCGGGCTTGCCGGGGCTGCGCTGCAGCAGCCAGATCTCCCGCTCGGGCGGCTCCACGCGCGGGCGCGCGAGGCCGCCGGCGCTGTCGAAGCTGGCGTCGACGCCCCATTCGTGCATCCACGCGCCCGGATCCAGGCTAGGCGAGGGCGCGTTCTGCACCAGATATTCGGCGACGTCGAAGCCGATGCCGCCGGCGCCGATGATGGCGACGCGATGGCCGGGCACGACGCGCTTCTGCAGCACGTCGAGATAGCTGACCACCTTGGAATGATCGTGTCCGGGGAAATTCACCGCGCGCGGCGTCACGCCGGTCGCCAGCACGACGCTGTCGTAGCCGGAAAGCGTTTCCGTGGTGACGACGGTCGACAGGCGCAGATCCACGCGCGTCTCGTCGATGCGATGGCGGAAGTAGCGCAGCGTTTCGTGGAATTCTTCCTTGCCGGGGATCGTCTTGGCGAGATTGAACTGCCCGCCGATCTCGCTCGCCGCATCGAACAGCGTCACGCGATGGCCGCGTTCGGCGGCGATGGTCGCGCAGGCGAGCCCCGCCGGGCCGGCGCCGACCACCGCGATGCGCTTGGGCGCGTAGGTCTTGGGATAGTTGAGCTCGGTTTCCATGCAGGCGCGCGGATTCACCAGGCAGCTCGCCAGCTTGTTCTGGAACACGTGATCGAGGCAGGCCTGGTTACAGGCGATGCAGGTGTTGATCGCATCGGACTTGCCGACGCGCGCCTTGTTCACCCACTGCGGATCGGCCAATAGCGGCCGTGCCATCGACACCATGTCGGCGCCACCGGTGGCGAGCACGGATTCGGCCACTTCCGGCATGTTGATGCGGTTGGTGGCGACCAGCGGCAGCGCCACGTGCGGACGCAGCTTCGCGGTGACGCCGGCGAAGGCCGCGCGCGGCACCGATGTGGCGATGGTGGGCACGCGCGCCTCGTGCCAGCCGATGCCCGTGTTGATGATGGTCGCGCCCGCGGCTTCGATCGCCTTGGCTTGCGCCACGATCTCGTCCCAGTCGGAGCCTTCCGGCACCAGTTCGAGCATCGACAGACGATAGATGATGATGAAATCCGGCCCGCAGGCTTCGCGGATGCGGCGCACGATCTCGATCGCGAAGCGCATGCGTTTCTCGGGCGTGCCGCCCCAGGCATCGTCGCGATGGTTGGTGCGCGCGCTGAGGAACTGGTTGATCAGATAGCCTTCCGATCCCATCACCTCGACGCCGTCGTAACCGCCCTCGCGCGCGAGTTTCGCCGCGTTGGCATAGGCGGTAATGGTGCGTTCGACACCGCGAGCGGACAGCGCGCGCGGTGTGAACGGATTGATCGGCGCCTTCAACCTCGTCGGCGCCACCTGCAACGGATGGTAGGCGTAGCGGCCGGCGTGCAGCAGTTGCAGACAGATCTTGGCGCCATGCGCATGCACCGCCGAGGTGACCTGGCGATGCTTGCGCGCCTCCCAGGGCCAGCTCAGCTTGCCGGCGAAGGGCTTCACCCAGCCTTCGATGTTCGGCGCGAAGCCGCCGGTGACCAGCAGCGCCGCGCCGCCTTCGGCACGTTCGGCGAAATAGGCGGCGAGCTTGGGGAAATCCTTGCGGCGATCCTCCAGGCCGGTATGCATCGACCCCATCAGCACGCGATTGCGCAATTGGGTGAAGCCGAGATCGAGCGGAGCGAACAGGTGTGGATAGGGCGTGCTGAGAGCGTCCATCGGGCCTGGCGAATGAGCTGGGAAGGGCTGCTGGGGAAGAGCAGGAGGCATAATTGTGGCAGCAGCCACTGGGCGCGTGGGCAAAATCGGTGTGAACGAAATCGGATCGGAGCAACTTCAACAAAGCAAGCATCAAGGTACGGTGGTCGAGGCCGCACCAGCGCCCGCCGTCCCGCCGAGGCTCCTGCCCAGACTCTGGCTGTTGCTGGCCTTGGCCGTCGTGGTCGGCAGCGCGGCCCGAGTTGGGCTGTGGGTGGCCTATGCCGGCGATGCGCGGCCGCTGCAGCATCTTTGGCCCGCGCTGGGACAGGGCGTCCGCTACGACCTGGCGACCAGTGCCAGCGTCGCCTGGCTGATCCTGCTGCTGGGCATCCCTTTGCTGCTGTTGCGCCGGCGCATGCTGGCGGTGCGTTTCGCGGAATGGCTGCTGGTGTTCACGCTGGCCATCTTCATGCTCGCGGCGGCCTGCGAGCATTTCTACTACGCCTTCTACAAGACGCGTTTCGATCCGGTCGTGTTCGGCCTGTTCGAGGACGATACGCTGGCGATCCTGCGCACTGTCTGGGATGAATATCCGGTCGTGCAGGGACTGATCGGGCTGCTCATCCTGGTGTTCGCGTTGGCATGGAGCGTGCCGCGCATGGCGGCGTGGCTGGATCGCCGCATTCCGAGAGCGACGCGTCTCGGTCGTCCGTTCGCGATCGTGGTGCAGCTATTCCTTCTGCTTGCGCTCGCGCGCGGCAGCTTCGGCACCTTTCCGTTGGTACGGCAGGACCTGATCGTATCGACGGACCCGTTCGTCAACGAGCTTGTGCTCAATGCGCCGCTCGCGCTGTACAAGGCGATCCGCACCAACGCCAAGGAAGCGCAGATCGGCGACGATGCGGAGGAAGGCTTGCACAAGCTGGGATTCTCGAGCGTCGCCGAAGCCGCATCCGTGGCGGGGCTGCCGGTGACCGATCCCTCCAAGGTGCCCGCGGCGCTTTTCAAGACCGCGCCAGGGCAGACCAGATCGCTGGCGGAGTCACCGCACGTGGTGCTGGCGCTGCTGGAATCCTTCGGCAACGACCTGCTTTACACCGACGGCCCCGGCAACGATCTTCTGGGGCGGTTGCGGCCGCAACTGGCGCGCGGCTATCGCTTCGGCAATTTCATCACCGGGCAGAACGGCACGCATTCGGAACTGGAAACGCTGCTGCTCGGTTCGCCGATCACGCCACTCACGCGCGGCCGCAATGCGACGATCGCGTTCGATACCTCGGCCGCCTTGCCGTTCAAGCGTGCCGGTTACAAGACCGCGTTCGTCTACGCCGGCGGTGCCAGCTGGCGGCGCATCGGCGAGGCGTTCTCGCGTCAAGGTTTCGATCGCGTGTACGACTCACGCGACATCCAGCAACGTTTCCCGAAGGCGCGCGGTACGGAGTGGGGCATCTACGACGAGTACGTGTTCGATTTCGCCGCGGATCTGCTCGAGCAGGCGGACGCGCGTGGCGAGCGACTGTTCTTATTCGTACTGACCACCACGAACCATCCGCCTTATTCGCTGGACACGCCGCGGCGGAAGTTGCCGTTGAATCCAAACGCGCTCGGTCCACGCGCGGACGAGGACAAGTCCGAACTGCAAAAGATGCTGGAAACCTATCAGTATCAGGCCGACCAATTCGGTGCCTTCCTCGATCGTCTCGACAGCGGAGCATTGCGGCAGCGCGTGATACTGGCGGCGGCCGGCGATCACAACCTGCGCACGCATTACCGCTACGACCTGCCGGCGGAAGTGCCGGACGTGGATCGCGTGTTCGGGTATCTGCGCGTGCCGGATGCGTTGAAGCCGGCCGTGCCTGTCGACTCGCAGGCCTTCTGCGGTCATGCCGATCTCGTGCCGACGCTGGTGTCGCTGGCGTTGCCGGGACAGCGCTACTTCGCGACCGGGCGGAATCTGCTGGAGCCGGTGGCGGATGGCGGTCAGGCGCTGGCGTTGTATCAGCGTCTCTACACGCGCGAGGCGGTGCTGTTCCCGTTGCAGAAGCCGGAGGCGCATGCCTGGCGCGATTCGCGGCATATCGCCGTCAAGGGCGAGCCGCCTTCGCCGAAGCTGTTGGGTCGCGCGAGGCAGGTTGCCGCGGAGATCGCGCTGCGCGATTGGCATTTACGCAGCGCAGTGATCGCGGCGCGACGTGGTCGTTCCGCCAGTCGCTAAGGCGCTTTTTTCGCTCGTCATTCCCGCCTTCGCGGGAATGACGAGCCTTGGGATGCACGAAAAAGAGCGAGCGAGGCGAAGCCTTCACTCCCCCAACCGGCCAACACCAGTTTGCCGATCGTGGTGCCCGATTCCAGCCTCCGATGCGCCTCGCGCAAATTGGCGGCATTGATCGTGCCCAGTGTTTCGGTATGCGTTCCGCGCAGGTGGCCATCATCGATCAGTGCGGCGACCTGATTGAGCAGGCGATGCTGTTCGATCATGTCATCCGTCTGGAAGCGTGAGCGCCCGAACATCGTCTCCCAGTGGATGCCGATGCATTTCGACTTGTACGAACCGCCGATATTGAGCGCGCCGCGCGGTTCCACGATCAGGCCGACATGGCCTTGCGGCGCCAGCAATTCACCCAGCGTTTCCCAATAGCGGTCGGTATCGGCAAGATTGAGCGCGGCGTCGATCTGTTCGAAGTCACATGCTTTCAGCTGCGGTGCCAACGGCTGACGATGGTCGATCACATGATCGGCGCCCAGCGACTTGCACCACGCCACCGTTTCCGGCCGCGATGCGGTGGCGATCACGGTGAAGCTCGCCAGCTTGGCCAACTGGATCGCGATCGAACCTACGCCGCCGGCGCCGCCGATGATCAGCAGCGTCTTCTCGTATCCGCCGCTGTCGATGCTGAAAGGCAGGCGCTGGAACAACAGTTCCCACGCCGTGATCGCGGTGAGTGGAATCGCGGCGGCCTGCACGAAGTCGAGGGATTCCGGCTTCAGCCCGACGATCCGCTCGTCGACGAGCTGGTACTGCGCATTGCTGCCCGGACGCGTGATGTCGCCAGCGTAGAACACCGCATCGCCCGGCTTGAACAGCGTGACGCGAGGCCCGACCGCCTCGACCACACCCGCGGCGTCGTAACCCAGGACTTTCGGTTCGCTCTCCTCCTGCGGCTTGGGCGAGCGCACCTTGGTGTCGACCGGATTCACGGAGATCGCTTCCACGCGCACCAGCAGATCGTGTCCGGTAGCTTCGGGCTTCGGAAGTTCGACGTCGAACAGGGACTGCGGATCGTCGATCGGCAGGTAACGCGTGAGGGCAACGGCTTTCATGGCTTGACGGTGTCCGGGGTGTTGGGGGATGCGAGCGGTGTCGGAATCGCCACGGCGGTGCCGCTGACGACGATGCCGCCGCTTGCGGGAATTTCCACATTCAAACGACTCGGACGTCCCATGGCTTCTCCCTGGCGGATCAGGATCGTAGTCGGTGTCGGCAGCAGCCCCGCATCGCGAAGATAGCCGCCGAGCGCGGCGGCGGCCGCGCCTGTCGCGGGATCTTCCACGACGCCGCCGACAGGGAACGGGTTGCGTGCATGGAAGACACCCTGCCGTTCGCGCCAGATCAGTTGCAGCGTCGTCAGATCTTCAGCGAGCATCAGACGCTTGAGGCGATCGAAGTCGTAGTTCAGATCGTCGAGGCGAGCACGTTCGGTGACGGCTAGGACCAGATGCCATGCACCGGCGAAAGCCTTGATGGGAGGAATCGACGCATCCAAATCATCGTGTCGCCAACCGAGCGCCGACAGAGCGGCATCGACGAGCGTGGGCGGAGCTTCGGCCTGCCTGGGCGTGATCGAAGTGAGCGCCGCCTTGCGAATCTCGCCTTGCATTTGCACCGAGACGGGTACTTCGCCTACCGAGGTGGCGAGACGATAGACGCCGTCGCCTTCCGTCGTGCCCAGCACCACGCCTGTGGCGATAGTGGCATGTCCACAGAAGGGAACTTCAGCTTCCGGACTGTAGTAGAGAACCTTGCGCTCCTTGCCGCGAGCGGGAACGACGAAGGCGGTTTCGGAATAGCCGATGTCGGCGGCGATTCGCTGCATGGTGTCGGTGTCGGGAAAGGCATCGCCGATCCAGACGCCCGCGGGATTGCCGCCTGTGGGATCGTCGGAAAATGCCGAATAGCGGTGCAGCGTACCGGTAGTCATGTTTTTACCTTGCAGTCGGACAAGGGCGAGGGGAGCCCAGGATCGTCACGCAGACTAACGCACATGTCGCGTGGGAAAATCCCACCTTTCCGGAACAGAGCGATGTCGACATTCGATGCCTCATCGAATGTCGACGTGCGAATCGGTTCATGTCGAGGCGGTGGCGGGAAAGGCGACAGGAGGTGGAGTGCGCTCGCTGAACATCCCGTTCCAGTAGGGATAGTAGGGATACGGCGGCGTCACGGCGCTGGCGGCATCGAGCCTGGCGATCTGTTCGGCGCTCAATTGCCAGCCGACGGCACCGAGATTGTCACGCAGCTGTGTTTCGTTGCGCGCGCCGATCAGCACGGTCGATACGCTCGGACGTTGCAGCAGCCAATTCAACGCGATCTGCGGGATGGTCTTCCCCGTTTCGGCGGCGATCGCATCGAGCGCATCGACCACGCGATACAGGCGCTCCTCGTCCACCGGCGGCGCGAACGCGGCGGTGTCGTGCAGACGACTACCTTCCGGCCAAGGCTGTCCGCGGCGGATCTTGCCGGTGAGGCGGCCCCATCCGAGCGGGCTCCACACCACCGCGCCCACGCCCTGGTCGAGCGCCAGCGGCATGAGTTCCCATTCGTAGTCGCGGCCGATCAGCGAGTAGTAGACCTGATGGGCGACATAGCGCGCGCGATCATGACGTTCGGAAGCGGCCAGCGATTTCATCAGCTGCCATCCCGAAAAATTCGACGCACCGACGTAGCGCAGCTTGCCCGCGCGGACCAGATCGTCGAGCACGGACAGCGTTTCCTCGATCGGCGTCCTGGCGTCGAAGTGATGCAGCTGCAAGAGATCGAGATAATCCGTGCCGAGACGTCGCAGCGAATTGTTGATGGCGGTGATCAGGTGATGGCGCGAAGCGCCGATATCGTTCGGCCCGTCGCCAAGACGCAACGTGACCTTGCTCGACAGCAGCACGTGATCGCGCCGGCCCTTGATCGCCGCGCCGAGGATTTCCTCGGACGCGCCGTCGGAATACACATCAGCGGTGTCGAAGAGATTCACGCCGGCATCGAGCGCGACATCGATCAGCCGCGTCGCATCGTTGACATCGCTATTACCCCAGGCGCTGAACAAGGGGCCCTTGCCGCCGAAGGTGCCGACGCCGAAACCGAGAGCCGGTACTTTCAGGCCGGAATTGCCGAGAAAACGATATTCCATGGGAGGTGTTGCCTTTCAGGCCGGCGATGACATCGTCGGTGTAGTGGGAAATCAGAATGCGGAGACGACCAGCCCGCCTTCGGCGCGGATGGCGGCACCATTGACGACCGAGGCGGCGGGGCTCGCGACGAACGCGACCACGCGCGCGATCTCGGCCGGTTCGGCGAAGCGTTGCAGCAGCGAGGTCGGACGCACGCTCTTGAAGAATTCCTTCTCGAAGGCTTCGGTGCTGACGCCTTGCTGCTCGGCGAGTTGTTTCACGAACACGCCGACGCCTTCCGAACTGGTCGGACCGGCCAGCACGGAATTGACCGTGACTTCTGTGCCTGCGGTCAGTTGAGCCATGCCGCGGGCGAGGGCGATCTGCGCGGTCTTGGTCACGCCGTAGTGGATCATTTCAGCGGGGATCTGCAGCCCGGATTCGCTGGAGATGAACACCACGCGGCCGCGATTGCGCTCCAGCATGCCCTTGAAATAGTGGCGTGAGAGTCGCACGCCGCTCATCACGTTGGCTTCCCAGAGGCGGTTCCATTCCTCGTCGTCGATGTCATGGAATGCGGTCGGTACGAAGATGCCGAGGTTGTTGATGAGGATGTCGGTCTGCGGCACTTCCTTGAGGAAGGCCGCGGCGCCCGCGACGGTGGAGAGATCAGCGGCCACGCCACGCAACTGTGCGCCGGGCACGGCCTTCGAGAGCGATTGCACGGCGGCATCGACACGTTCGGCGGTGCGGCCGTTGACGACCACCGACGCGCCGGCGCGCGCGAGTTCTTCCGCGATCGCGTAGCCGATGCCCGCGGTGGAGCCGGTGACGACGGAAGTCCAGCCGGAGAGGGGAGTGTTCATGAGGGGATTCGATGATGTGGAAAGGGGCGAGTATCGAACTACGTTCGATGCACCTTCATTTCAATACGTTGGTTGTAGAACGATGTGAGGGACCGATGGAACGATGTGAAAAATCGAGAACGGTTTCGCAATCACGATGCGGTCGAATCGCATGTGGCCATGCCGGCCTCGATCGGCTCAGCTGAAGGTGTGCGATCCAGATAGAGGCTCCACAGCGCGACGAGCAGCCCCGACAACGTCACCAATGCCGCCACCCAGGTCACCGCGCTCAGACCAGGACCGTGATCGATGACCACCCCGCCAAGCCAGGCGCCGAGCGCGTTGCCGAGATTGAAGAAGGCGATGTTGAAGCTGGAGGCGAGGTTCTGGCCGACACCTTCAGCCTTGCGCAGCACGCGCAATTGCAGCGGCGAGACGGTGGCGAATGCGGCGATGCCGAGCAGTCCGACGAAAACGATGATGGCGATCTTGCTGTGCAGAGTGAAACTCATGACGCCGAGCACGACCGCCAGCGCCAGCAACGTGCCGACCAATGCCGGAACCGGCTTCCGATCGGCCAGACGCCCGCCCAGCAGATTGCCGATGATCATGCCGCCGCCGAACATCAGCAGGATCGGCGACACCGCGCTCTCCGCGAACCCGGCCATGCGGGTCAGCAGCGGCTGCACGTAGGTGATCACCACGAACACGCCGGCGAAGCCGAGCATCGTCATCAGCAGGCCCAGCAGCACCTGTGGCTTGGCGATCGCGCGCAGCTCCTCGCGCAGCGGTGCTGGCGCCATCGCCTCGCGGCTGCGCGGCACCCACAACGCGATGGTCGCCATCGAGGCAATGCCGATCAGCGTCATCGCCCAGAAGGTCGAACGCCAGCCGAAATGCAGGCCGAGCCAAGCGCCGGCCGGCATGCCGAGCAGCGTGGCCAGCGTGAGGCCGGAGAACATGATCGAGATCGCCGAGGCCTTGCGGTCCTCGGCGACGAGGCTGGTCGCCACCACCGCGCCGACACCGAAGAAGGTGCCGTGGGTGAGCGAGGTGATCACGCGGGCGATCATCAGCATTTCGTAGTTCGGCGCGACCGCGCAGGCGAGGTTGCCGACCGCGTAGATCGCCATCAGCGCGATCAGCACGGCCTTGCGCGGCATGCGCCGGCTGGCGATGGTCAGCACCGGCGCGCCGACGAACACGCCGAGGGCGTAGATCGAGATCAGAAGACCGGCCGAGGCGATCGAGATGTGCAGGTCGGTCGCCACCTGCAGCAGCAGGCCCATCATCACGAACTCGGCGCATCCGATCCCGAACGAGCCGGCGGTCAGCGCGTAGAGCGCAACCGGCATGCGCGAGCTGGCGGGAGAGGCGGTGGTCATGGCGTCAGATCCGGATGGGGAGACGCACACGGTAGGGGCTTGCATCATTCGCAAAAACAGGAAGAATGTAGAATCACTTTCAATGAAATATTGAAAATGGACCGGATCGGCGACCTCGCCCTGTTCCTGCGCGTGCTCGACCTCGGCTCGATCAGCGCCGCCGCCCGCAGCCTGGACTTGTCGGCGGCGGTCGCCAGCCAGCGTCTGAAGCGGCTGGAGCAGGATCTGGGCACGCGTCTGTTGCACCGGACCACGCGCCGGCTGCATGCGACGCCCGAGGGGCTGGTGCTGGCGGAGCAGGGGCGCGCCCTCGTCGACGAATTCGAAGCGCTCGCGGGCAACCTGCGCCGGGCAGGTTCCGCCGTGGCGGGGACGCTGCGGGTCACCGCCTCGGCATCGTTCGGGCGGCAGTACATCTCGCCGCTGCTGCCGGAATTCCTGGCGCTGCACCCGGCGTTGCGGGTCAGTCTGAATCTGGACGATCGCGTGACCGATCTGGTCGGCTCCGGCTTCGACCTGGCGATCCGGATCGGCGCGCTCGATGATTCCACGCTGGTGGCGCGCAGGCTGGCCGCGAACCGGCGCGTGTTGTGCGCATCTCCAGGATATCTGCGCAAACGTGGGACGCCAAAGACACCTGCGGATCTCGTCGATCACGACTGCATCCTGCTGGTCGGGCGCGACGGGCGGCAGGATCTATGGCGCCTGCATGATCACGACGGACGCGAGATCGAAGTGCGGGTGCAGGGCCGCTTCGAATGCAATTACGGCGAAGCATTGCGTGATGCGGCGGTGGCGGATTTGGGGATCGCGATCCACTCGTACTGGCATGTGCACGAGGATCTGCGCAGCGGGCGGTTGAAGCCGGTACTTCCGGAGTATCCGATCACGGAGACAGGGATTTATGCGGTGATGCCGCAGCGGCGGATGGTGCCTAGGCGGGTGAGTGCGTTTGTGGATTTTCTTGCGGAGAGGTTGGGGGATGAGCCGCCGTGGGAGAGGGGGTAGGGGCTGCTGTCGTTGTTGTTTTTGCTCGTCATTCCGGCGGAAGCCGGGTTTTTAACAGCCGTATGGCTGGTCATCCAGCCTTCCGCTTGCCGTCGTCCCAGCGAAAGCTGGGATCCATTTGGCTTTTGCTTTTGCTCGTCATTCCCGCGAAGGCGGGAATCCAGCGTCTTTGCCTTGTCTTTGAAGATCAAAAGCGTTTCGCCCAAAAGGGGCGAAACGCTTTTGCTTCTAGACGAAATGCTTCAGTTTTTAATAGCGTCAGGAAAACGCCTGCAAATACCCCGAAGACACAATCGCCTTCTGCAACGGCTCAACAATCTTGACATTGCCGGCGATCAACTGCCGCGGTCCGCTCTCGATATGCACCGGCCCGGTGCTGGAACCACGGAAGTCACAAACGCGCCCACCGGCCTCACGCACCAGCAGAATGCCGGCGGCAATATCCCAAGGCTGTACGCCAGCTTCGAAATAACCATCGCTCCGCCCGCAGGCGACGTAGGCAAGATCGAGCGCAGCCGAGCCCGTGCGGCGGATGTCTTCCGCTTCGGTGAGCAGGGCATCCACGCATTTGAGATGAGCGGAGACGCGCTTGCGCTCGCGCGGCGGAAAGCCGGTGATCAGCATCGCGCCGTTCAGGTCCTTGCGTTCGGACACGCGGACGCGACGTTCGTTGAGTTGCGTGCCGGCGCCGCGGGTCGCAGTGAAGAGTTCGTTGCGCAGCGGGTCGAAGATCACCGCGTGCAGCGGGTCGGGGCCCTCGCACAGCGCGATCGAGACGCACCAGTGCGGGATGCCGTGCAGGTAGTTGCTGGTGCCGTCGAGCGGGTCGATCACCCAGGTATAGCGGCTTGGGCCGCGATTGCTCTTCTGGATGCCGCCTTCCTCGCCGAGGATGGTGTACTCGGGGTTGGCGCGCTTGAGTTCCTTGATGATCTCGGCCTCGGCCAGGCGATCGACCTCGCTGGCGTAGTCCATGCGATCCTTCTCAACCACGTTGAGCGCATCCAGCCGGTGCATGTTCCGTAGTAGGACATTGCCGCCGGCGCGCGCCGCCTTGATCATTACGTTGACAGCAGGTTTTTGCATCGCGGACGGCTCCGGGCGCAGATGGGGATCGGAAGGAAAAGAGCGAACCGGCTCGGTGGCCGGGCGCGCAGTTTACCAAGCGCGTGCCGGTATGGGTGGAATAGGCCGCGTTGCTTGGCAATGGCCGTCAGGTGGTGTTGTGCGGCGCAGTGCCTCGCGGAAGCAAGATCAAGCTTCGCGGCGCCGGCTGGCGGCCATTGCCAAGCAACCCGAAGGGCCGGGCCTGAGGGTACGCGATGCCACGTCATCGCTCAGTTGCGTATCGGCATACGCGCCCTCACTCTTCCTTGCCTCGCACACCCTCAGGCCCGGCGCGGCCTGTTCCACCCATACCGGCACGCCCTGTCACCATGAATCCCGATACGACACCGTTCTCCCGCATCCGCATCGTGCTGGTGGGCACCCAGCATCCCGGCAACATCGGCTCGGCGGCGCGCGCGATGAAGACGATGGGCCTGCACCGGCTGTCACTTGTGGCGCCGCAGCGATTCCCGCATGCAGACGCCGAGGCCATGGCGGCCGGTGCCGGCGACGTGCTCGAGTCGGCGCAGCGTCACGAGGCGCTGGCCGAGGCGGTGGCCGATTGCCGTCTGGTACTCGGTTGCACGGCGCGCAGCCGGCGCGTGCAGTTGCAGGAGCTGATGCCGCGCGATGCGGCCGCGCGCATGCTCGCCGTGGCGCGGGAGGGCGGTGAGGTGGCGTTGTTGTTCGGGCGTGAACGCACCGGTCTGGAAAACGAGGAATTGCAGCTCTGCCATGCGGCCGTGCATATCCCTTCGAATCCGGATTACGGCTCGCTCAATCTCGCCGCGGCCGTGCAGGTGCTGACCTACGAGTTGCGGCTTGCGATGCTCTCCGCGGGTGAGATTCCGCAGCGGGAGGACGGCGCACACGCCGGCTCCCCGGCCAGTCACACGCAATTGGAAGGATTCTTCGATCAGTTGGCGCAAACCCTGGACGACATCGATTTCCACAAGGGCAGGGCACCGGAGTCGGCGATGCGCAAGCTACGCAGGCTGTTCCTGCGCAGCGATCTCGATGAACGCGAGGTGCGGCTGCTACGCGGCATCCTGGCCGATGCGCAGCGGATGGCGAGAATCGCACGCGAATAGCCTTTCCCGGACACGGAAGGGCGGCGCTATCGCAGGCGGTCGATCCATTCCATGACCAGCGTCGCCAGATTTCCCGACAGCACGCCGGACACGACAATCGCCGTGACGCCCGCCACCCAGGCAACAGTCATCAACGCGCCATCGCGCTCCAGAAGCGCCAGCGCGAACAACAGCAGCAGCGCGGCGAACAGATAGTTGGTGAGCGGAATCGGCAACGACAGCAGCAGGCCGAGCAGGACCAGCAACAGGCCGCTGAAGAAGTTGGCGAGGCGGTGATCGAGCAGCGCCGTCCAGCGCGGTTTGACCAGACGCTCGAGGCGGTTCAGCCAGGGAGACAGCCGATGCTCGAAGCGGATCATCGCGCTGCGATGCAGCCCGCGCTCGGCGATGAACCGCGGCAGCCACGGGCGGTGCAGGCCGATCAGCAACTGCGCGCCGATCAGCACCGCCAACGGGCCGCTGATCGCACCGCCGATGGGCACGGGGATGAAGGCGGGCAGCGTGGCGACGAACAGCAGCATGCCGAAGGCACGCTCTTCGAGCCCGGCGAAGACATCGCGGAAACGGATCTGATCGTCGGGATCGCCGCGGGTGAAAGCGGCCAGCAGTTCGCGGGTTCCGCTCGCCTCCAAACGGGATGCTTCAGCGCG
This sequence comes from Luteimonas panaciterrae, assembly GCF_020511115.1. Taxonomy (GTDB): domain Bacteria; phylum Pseudomonadota; class Gammaproteobacteria; order Xanthomonadales; family Xanthomonadaceae; genus Luteimonas; species Luteimonas panaciterrae. Next base: position 41,670 of record NZ_JAJAVH010000007.1, on the reverse strand, counting down.
GCGGTCGTCGTCCGCGCCGTCCGGTTCAGGCCTCATCGTGTTCGGGCTCGGCGATGCGCCGGAGCAGCAATTTGTCGACGCGCGGACCATCGAGATCGACCACTTCGATGCGCCAGCCGTTCCAGTCGAAATATTCCGCGACGTTGGGAATGCGGCCGAAATGCGCGATCGTCATGCCGGCCGCGGTGTGATAGTCATAATCGCCTTCCAGCGGCAGCGGGCTGCCGCCGAGCAACTCGCGCAGATTGTCGATGGTGAGACTGCCGTCGACCAGATACGAACCGTCCTCGCGCGCCACCACCAGCGGTGTGGCGTCGCCGCCGTCGCTGGTCTGGGTACGGCCGATCACGGTTTCCATGACGTCGTTGATGGTGACCAGGCCGGTGATGTCGCCGTACTCGTCGACCACCAGGGCCAGCGATTGCTGCTCCTCGCGCAGGATTTCCAGCAGTTTCAGCGCGGGCGTGGATTCGGAGACGAACAAGGCCTCGCGCAAGTATTTGAACAGGTCGAACTCGGTCAGTTCGATGCGATCGATCAGCGACTTGACCTCGAGCACGCCCACCACGTCGGCGTCGCTGCCGCGATAGACGGGATAGCGCGAGAACGGCGTTTCACGCATCACCGCCAGGTTCTCCTCGAAGCTTTCGGCCGCATCGAGCCAGGCGATACGCATGCGCGGGGTCATCAGGCTCGCGGTGCTGCGATCGCCCAGGCGCAGCACGCGGTTCATCATGTTGCGTTCGTCTTCGTCGATCACGCCCTGCTCGTGGCCTTCGCTGACGAGCAGGCGGATTTCCTCTTCGCTGATGGCGTTGCGGGCATCGTCGCGGATGCCGAGCAGGCGCAGGACCAAGCGGTTGATCGCGCCCAGTACAAACACGACGGGGCGGGCGACGCGTGACAGCCAATCGAGCGGGATGGCGACCACCGAAGCGATGTTCTCGGCGTTGGTCAGGGCGAGCCGCTTAGGGATGAGTTCGCCGAAGATGACCGAGCCGGCCGTGATCAGGGTGACCGCGGTACCGAAACCAATGCTCGTGGCGTACTTCTGCGCTTCCGGCCATATGCCGTCGAGCCATCCGGCGATGATTACGCCGATGGCGTCGGCACCCAAAGAGCCAGCCAGCACGCCGATCGCGGTGATGCCTATCTGCACGGTGGACAATAGATTGTCCGGATGTTCGGCCAGCGCCAACGCTTTGCGGGCGCCACGGCTGGTCTCGCCCATTTGTTTCAGGCGCGACTTGCGCGCGGTCATCAGGGCCATCTCCGACATGGCGAAGAAGCCATTGAGGAAGATCAGCACGATGACAATCAGGATCTCGATCATCCTTGGCCCCCGTCAGGGCTGCGGCCATGCGCGTTCCTCGCGAGGCGGGCGCGGAACAGGCGATCGGGCGGGGGTGGGGGTAGCGGCGAATCGTCCATAGGTCGCGTCCGGGGACGCCTGGGCATCATAGCAGGACCTCCGGATGGCCCCGCCGCGACCCGGAATTGACGCAAAACCGTCATAATCGCGCCTTCGCCACGCCCTCCAGACGCGACGAGGCCCTCTCAGATGTTCTCCCTGCAGACGATTTTCGGTTCCGGCAAGCAGTTCTATGCGCTTTTGAGCGAGGCCGCCGAAGGCGCCCACGACAGCGCCCAGGCCCTGCATCAGATGATGCGGGCGACCAACCGCCAGCCGGCGCTGGATGCCTTCAAGCTGGCCCGCCAGCGGGAGCGGACCGTCTCCGACAAGATCAGCAAGGCGCTGGTCGACAGCTTCATCACGCCGATCGAGCGCGAGGACATCGAGGCGCTCGGCTCGGCCCTGTACAAGATTCCGAAGCAGATCGAGAAGTTCGCCGATCGCTATTCGCTGGCGACGCATCATCTGGAAGGCATCGACTTCGCGCCGCGCGCGGCGATGCTGGAACAGGCTGCCGCGGTGGTCCGCGAGATGGTGCACGAGCTGTCGAAGCTCGATATCGACCGCATGACCGCGCTCAACGAGAAACTGCGCGCGATCGAGAACGAAGCCGATCGCCTGATGCTCGAGCTGTATCGCGACATCTATTCCGGCCGGCTCGATTACCAGCAGATGTTCCTGCTGAAGGAGTTCTTCGAGATCCTGGAGAAGGCCATCGATCGCTGCCGCGAGGCGGGCGTCGTCGCCTACCAGATCGTCCTGAAGAACTCGTAAGGCGAGCCGCCATGCTGACCCTGCTGCTGGTGGTGATCCTGGCCGCGCTGATCTTCGAGTTCATCAACGGATTCCACGACACAGCCAACTCCATCGCCACCGTCGTCGCCACCAAGGTGCTGACGCCGGGGCAGGCGATCATGCTCGCGGCCTGCACCAACCTGGTCGGTGCGTTCTGGGGCACAGCGGTGGCCAAGACGATCGCCTCGGGGCTGGTCGACACCGATGTGGTCAACGTCACTTCGCAGGTGCTGATCTGCGCGTTGCTCGGCGCGATCGTCTGGAACCTGATCACCTGGTGGCGCGGATTGCCCTCGTCCTCCTCGCATGCGCTGATCGGCGGCCTGTGCGGTGCCGCACTGGCCGCCGCGCACAACAACTGGGCGGCGCTGATCTGGTCGAAGGCGGGCGATGCCGGTTGGTCCACCAACAAGGGATTGTTGTGGAAGGTGGTGATGCCGATGGTCACCTCGCCGATCGCCGGCTTCACGCTCGGCGTTCTGATCATCACGCTGCTGTATCTGTTGATCGCCTCGTTCACGCGCGCGGGCGGGCCGCTGGCGCGCATCGCGCGACCGCATTGGGTCAACGCCTTCTTCGGCAAGGCGCAGTTCGTCTCGGCCGCCTACATGGGCTTCGCGCATGGCCGCCAGGATGCGCAGAAGACGATGGGCATCATCGCGCTGGCTATTTTCGCGGCGCAGTCTGCGGGCACGTTGAACGACCTGCCGTCGTGGCTGCAGTTCCTGCACCCGGATGGGGGCAAGGACGACATCGATCGCTGGGTGATCGCGACTTGCGCGCTGGTGATGGCGGCCGGCACGGCTTCCGGCGGCTGGCGCATCATCAAGACGCTCGGTCACAAGATGGTGAAGCTGCACCCGATCGACGGCTTCGCCGCGGAGACAGCCTCGGCCACGATCCTGGTGACGGCCGCGCATTTCGGCATGCCGGTGTCGACCACGCACAGCATTTCCACCGCGATCATGGGCGTGGGCTTCGCAAAGAATCCGCGCGCGCTCAAGATCGGCGTGATCGAGCGCATCGTCTGGGCGTGGATTCTGACGATTCCGGCGGCGGGTGGCGTCGCCTACGGGCTGTTCCGGCTGTTCGCGTTCGCCGGTTGGACTTGATGTTGCTTCTTCTCCCGCGGGGAGAAGGGATTCGAAATCAGAGCAGGTCGCCCTCGGCGGACAGCGCGCGTTCCAGGCGATCGCCCATACCGCCGATTTCCAGGATCAGGCGATCGAGTTCGGCCGCGCTCAGGCCATCGTATGGACGGTTCTCGCACAGCTGCAGATAGGGCACGCCGTCGAGATCGCCGATGGCGAGATAGCCGACGCGGCTCTGCCAGTTGAAGGCCAGCGCGCGCTTGCCGTCGATGCCGGTGGTCGGCGCGATCACCGTGCTCACACGCAGGTAGTTGCGGCCGTCGTCGTCCTGCAGTTCCGAGAGGAAGATCGCCTGATGGCGGCGACCGCCGTCGAGAGAAAGCTCCACGCACAGCACATAGGGGTCCTGCATGGTGACGCGGAAGGGCCCGGCGACGAGGTGGTGGCGGATTTTCTCGAAGTTCTGCATGAGCCGGCAGGCGAGCAACGGGGGAAGGGGGAGGCTATGCTAACGCAATGCCGGAACGATCCGCTGAAGACCGCATCCTAGCTGCGATCCGCGCGATCCCGCGCGGGCAGGTCGCCGGCTACGGACATATCGCCCAGCGCGCCGGCCTGCCGGGTCGCGCGCGGTTGGTCGCGCGCATCCTGGCCGGCAACGAGGATTCGAAACTGCCCTGGCATCGCGTGTTGCGCAGCGATGGCCGCATCGCGTTCCCGGAAGGCTCGCGCGGGTGGCGCGAGCAGTCGCAGCGGTTGCGTGCCGAAGGTGTCAGGGTCGAGAGCGGCCGTGTGCGGATGCCGCAAGCGGATGTTTCGCTCGATGCGATGATCTGGGGTGGACCGGCGCTCCAGCAGGACGAAGTGCTGGGCGGTGCCAAGAAGCGTCCCGTCAAGACACCAAAGCCATCCCCATCAGGCCGAGTGCGTGCCGCGAAGGGCGGGCGTCCCGCGGTGGCTTCCAGCGCTCGGAAAAAGGTAAACAAAAAGGCATCGGGATAGGTGCGAGCGCCGGCCAGTCACGCAATTGGCTCGCGCTTAACCGGTATCATGCGCCGGCAGTAGAAGGAATCCGGATGTTCACCAATCTTCCGCCTGTCATCAAGGCGTTATTGACCCTCAATGTCCTGGCGTTTCTCCTCCAGTTGCTGGTCGGAGAGTCACGATATGCCTTGTTCGAGTTGTGGCCCTATGTGCCTGGGGGCATTCCCGAGATTGGTGGCGGGCAGTTGTTCATGCCATGGCAGTTGTTGACCTATGGCTTCCTGCACGATCCGTCGAATTACGCGCATTTGATTTTCAACATGCTCATGTTGCTGATGTTTGGTTCACCGCTCGAATACACATGGGGAAGCCGCCGGTTTCTTACGTACTATCTGGTCTGTGTTTTCGGTGCGGGCCTATGTCAGCTGATGCTGACCACTTGGATGGCGGCGCAAGGCGGCAATATCGGGCAGACAATCGGCGCTTCCGGCGGGGTATTCGGATTGCTGCTCGCCTATGGTTTGCTGTTCCCGAATCAGCGCGTGATGCTGTTGATTCCACCGATCCCGATGAAGGCACGCACGCTGGTGATCATCTACGGCGCGATCGAACTGCTGCTCGGGTTCACGGGCTTGCAGCCGGGCGTTGCGCACTTCGCGCATCTGGGCGGCATGTTGTTCGGCTGGCTGCTGATCAATTACTGGCGCGGCAAACCGCCGTTCAGTCGCAGCGGCTCGCCGCGTATACGGCGTTTCTGAAGCGCGGTACGCTTTGACGAGATAGTCTGACGAGAATTCGAAGGCTTGCATGCGAAAACGGCGCGGATATCCGCGCCGTTTTCGTTTCCATACATCCTGACGTCTAGCGCCAGATCGACACCTGCTGCTCCGGCTTGAGCTGCATCGGCACCGACACCGCCGGCTTGGCCTTGCCCTTGGCGGTCTTGCCGCTCGCTGCGGCGTTGCAGCTGAAGGCTTCGCCGAAGGCGGGCTCGTTCATCAGCGGACCATTGGCACGCCATTGGCCGGGGGCATGCACGGAGGTCGCGGCCATGCGGGTGGCGACGTCTGCGGACATCTGCTCGCGCCACAACTGCGCCCAGCCCTGGAAGAAGGCTTGCTTGGAGGTCTCGGACAAGGCCGGCTGCGCAGTGGTGAGTGCGTCCCAGGCGAGTTCGACCCCGGCGAGGTCGGCGACGTTCTGGTCGAGCGTCTGCGCACCGTTGACCCGGACGTTCTTGAGATCGGGATATGTGTAGCCGCTGTATTGCACGGACAGCGGTGCGGTGCGCGCGTCCCACGCGGCGACGTCGGCCGGCGTCCACCACGTCTTCAGCTCGCCGGCGGTGTTGACGAGGCTGCCCTTCCTGTCGATGCTGCGGTTAAGTTCGTGTCCGACCATGGCGCCGTAGGCGCCGTAATGCGCGGCGGCATCCTGCGTCTGGTCCAGGACCGGCGCCTGCAGCACGGCGGCGGTGACGATCAGGCGGTTCTGCGCGATGTCGTAAGCCAGGGCCGGGTTTTGCGGCAATACATCCCAGCGGCGGTCGGCGTTGCCGCGGCCGATGCGCTTCATTTCCTCGCGATGCTGCCAGGTGGACGCGATCAGCATGTTGCCGCCGAAGCTGCCGCGGCCCATCGGCTGCACGCTGTAGTCGAGATCGCGGCGCGGCGCGCCGATTTCGATCTTGAGCTTGGCGACCTTGGCCTTGGCTTCGGCCTTGGTCGGCTCGGCCATCCAGGTGCTGCGATCGATGGCGCGGCCGAGCGCGTCACGCACTTCGTTGGCGATGGTTTCTGCGCGCGATTTGGTGGCGGCGGGCAGATAGCGGCCGACGTATTCGCGCCCGAGCATCGGGCCGGCGGCATCGTTGATGGCGTCCAGCACCTGCTGCTGACGCGTCGGCTGCGTCGTCAGGCCGCGCAGCACGCGCCCGCGGAATTCGAAATCGGCGTCGCGGAAACTCTTCGACAGATACTGCGCCATGGCGTCGCCGACCTGGAAGCGCAGATAGGCCTTCCACTGTTCGGGCTTGAGGCTGTTGATCAGCCCGTCGAGTTCGGTGAACAGCGCGGGATTGGCGAGGGAGACGGTGTCGTCCTTCACGCCCTGCGCTTTGATGAAATCGCCGAGCTGCAGGCGCTTGTAGGTCTTGCCGAGCGTGGCCACGGGCACGAGCGCGTAGTTGGCGCGCGGATCGAGCAGTGCGGATTCGGGCTTGGAGACGCGGGCGATGCGCGTTTCCAGATCGATCACCAGTTGCGCCTGCGCCGCCAGCTTGTCGGCGGGCGTGCCGGTCAGGGCGAGGATCTTCTGCACGTAGTTGTTGTAGCGGCCGAGCAGGGCGCGCGTGTCGGCATCGGTGCGAGTGTAGTAGGCCGGATCGGTGAGGCCGGTGCCGCCCTGGGTGAAGTAGCCGACGTGGCGGGACAGGTCGGCGAGATCGACGTCGGCGCTGAAATTGAAGACGACCGGGATGCCGACCTGATGCAGCGCGGCGATCGAAGGCGGGATGTCCTTGGCGCGCTTGATGCCATCGATGCGCGAGAGCAGGGGCGCGATCGGGTTGGCGCCATCGCGTTCCACGGCGGCTTCGTCGAGGCCGCTGGCCCAGAAGTCGCCGAGCAGCTTCTGCACGTTGTTCTGCGGCGACTGCATCGCGGCGTTGAGCAGGTCGCGCTGCTGTTGCTGGGCGAGGCTGTAGAGCTGGCTCAGCGCGGACACCGATCCGCTGCCGCCGACGATGGTATTGCTGGCCAGCCAGTCCTTGTTGGTGAAGCTGTAGAAATCGGTGCAGGCGGTAGCCGCGGGAGCAGCCTTCTTGGCGGGCGCGCGCTTCTTCTTGGCGGCGTCGGCGTCGTGCGCGGCCAGGCCGGCAACAAGGGTCAGGCTGAGGACAAGGGCGAGAGGGCGCAGCTTGGGCATCACGGGATCCGCACTGGGAAGTCGCGGGAGTTTAGCAAGCCGCGGTGGTACTTCCTGAACCCCGTGGGGCAAACCCCTCCCCCGCGAGCGGGAGAGGGGCTTCGAGCATCACCAGATCACGACCTGCTTGTCGCCGTCGCGCACCATGGCGTCGCCGGCCTTGCACTGGAACGCGGCGGCGAACGCGGGCATGTTCGACGGCGCGCCGATGGCGCGGAAGGTGGCGGGGGCGTGCGGATCGGTGGTCAGGCGCACCTTGAGGTTTTCCGGCGTGTACTTGGTGCGCCACACCGTCGCCCAGTTGAGGAAGAAGCGCTGGTCGCGGGTGAGGCCGTCGGTCTTGGGATCGGGCTGGCCGTCGGTGGCCTTCTTCATCGCGTCGTAGGCGGTGGCGATGCCGCCGAGGTCGGCGATGTTCTCGCCCAGCGTGAGCTTGCCGTTGACGTGCTGGCCGCCGGCGTCGTAGCCGTCGAACTGCTTCACCAGCTTGTCGGTCAGAGCAGAGAAGCCGTCGGAATCGGCCTTGGTCCACCAGTTCTCGAAGTTGCCGCTGGGTCCGAAGCGCGAGCCCTGATCGTCGTAGCCGTGGGTCATTTCATGGCCGATCACCGCGCCGATGCCGCCGTAGTTGAGGGCGTCGTCGGCCTTCAGATCGAAGAACGGCGGCTGCAGGATCGCGGCCGGGAACACGATCTCGTTCTGCTGCGGGTTGTAGTAGGCGTTCACCGTCTGCGGTGTCATGCCCCACTCGGTCTTGTCGACCGGCTTGCCGATCTTCGACAGCTCCCACTTGTAGTTGAACTCGTTGGCGGCCAGGACGTTGCCGAGATAGCTGTCGCGGTTGGTGGTCAGGCCGGCCCAGTCACGCCACTTGTCGGGGTAGCCGATCTTCGGCGTGAAGGTTTCCCACTTGGCGATGGCCTTCTTCTTGGTCTCGTCGCTCATCCACTTCAGGTTCTCGATGCGGGCCTTGAGCGCGGTGCGCAGGTTGCCGACGAGCGTCTCCATCTTCGCCTTGGCATCGGGCGAGAACGCGACCTTGACGTAGAGCTGGCCGAACGCTTCGCCGGCCTCGTCCTCGATGGTGTGCAGCACGCGCTTCCAGCGCGGCTGGATTTCCTTCTGGCCGTTGAGCGTCTTGCCGTAGAAGTTGTAGTTCTCCTGCACGAAGGCGTCGCTCAGGTACGGCGAGGCGGCGTCGACGGTGTGGAAGCGCAGATAGGCGCGCCAGGTGGCCGGAGCGGTGTCGGCGATGGCCTTGCTGACTTCCTCGTGGAAGGCGGGAATGGCCAGCGAGAACTTCGCCGGCGCGGCGACGCCTTGCGCTTCGAAGAACTTGGTCCAGGGGAAGTTCGGCGTCAGCTTGTCGGCGTCGGCGAGCGTCACCGGGTTGTAGTACAGCGACACGTCGCGCGAGAGTTCCTCGCTCGACTTCGATGCCTTGGCCAGGCGGGTTTCGAACGCCACGATCGCCTTGGACTGCTCGGCCGCGTCGGCGGCGGCCACGCCGGAAAGCTCCAGCGTCTTGGCGACGTGCGCCTGATACGCGTCGAGCTTGTCCTTCTTGTCCTTGTCGGAGTAGTAGCTCTTGTCGGGCAGGCCCAGGCCGCCCTGCATCGCGTAGGCGATGTTGACGGTGGAATCCTTGAAGTCGGGTTCGGCGTCGAAGCCGAACAGCACGTTCTCGCCCTTCGCCGCGGTCTTGCGCAGATAGTCGGCGATGGCGTCCTTGTCGTTGAGCGCGTCGATGGCGGCCAGGCGCTCCTTCAGCGGCTCGATGCCCTGGGCGTTGACCTTGGCTTCGTCCATGCCGGTCGACCAGAAGTCACCGACGATCTTCTCCACGCCCGTGGCCTTGGCGTCGGCGGCGGCCTGTTCGGCCAGCTGGTGCTGCGCGGCGATCGAGCGCTCGGCCAGGATCGAGAAGGCACCCCAGGAGGTGCGGTCGGCCGGGATCTCGTTGGCGGCCAGCCACTTGCCGTTGGCGTAGGCGCCGAAGTCGGTGCAGGCGTTCTTGGTGCTGTCGAGGTCGTTGACCGAGAAGGCGTTGTATTGCGGCAGCTTGCTTTCGTCGAGCGTGAGCTGCTTCGCTTCGGTGGCCTCGGGTTTTGCGGCCGACGTGTCGGCGGCCGGTGCCGGCGCCTCGCGGTTGCAGGCGGACAGGGCCAGGGTGACGGCCAGGGACAACAGCAGGACGCGTGGGGCCTGCACTTGAAGAAGTTTCGCGCTCACAGACGGACTCCGGCCCGGATCGGGCTTTGCAAAGAAGAATGCCTGCCGCGCCAGGCGGCAGGAGCCAGGGACGATACCCCTCGAGCCGGCGACCGGCGGGTGTCGAAGGTCATAGGGAAAACGGTTACGCCACGCGCGCCGGCCGGCGCAGGGCGAGGCTTTCCCAGGCGGCGACCAGCATCAGCACCGCCGTGGTGATCGCGCCGAGCGCCAGCGCCGAGAACAGGTGCCCGTATGCGAAGGGCAGCAGCGCCAGCAGCAGGAGCAGGCCGACCAGATGCGACAGCGGCGGCAGCCGGCGATCGTTGGTCACCCATTTGAACAATGCGTTTCCGAGCAGATACAGCGCCGGGCCGCCGAGGATCGCGGCGATGCCGGCATCGCTGGCGTGGTCGGGATGCATGAGCACCAGTTCGTCCGCCACCGCGCAGACGATGATGCCGGCCACGATCGGCAGATGCAGATAGGTGTAGGCGATGCGCGCGATGCGGCCGGGGTCGTCGGAATGCGCGAAGCGATGCGTGGCGCGTTCGGCGCTGGTGTCGAAGTACAGCCACCACATCGCTACGCTGCCGAGGAAGGCGGTCAGCAGCGCGGCGACGGCATCGAAGCTGCGTTCCAGCTCGGCGAAGGTGGCGCCGGTGACCAGCAGCGATTCGCCGAGCCCGATGATCACGAACAGGGCGCAACGCTCGGCCATGTGGTGGCCGTCGATGTCCCAGTCGTCCGTGGTGGAGCGGCCGAGTCCCGGCACCCAGAAATACAGCGAGGGCGAGACGAATTCGATCGCCAGCGCCACACCCCACAACCACAGCCGCATCTGGCCCTCGTGCAGACCGCCCGCGATCCAGAACACACCCGACAGCACCAGCCAGGCCAGGATGCGCTGGAAGTTGCGGCGACGCTCGACCGGTTCGTTCCGCACCGCCCACAGGGAGAACAGCGTGCGGCCGATCTGCATCGCCACGTAGGCGCCGGCGAAGCTCGCGCCGTGCTCGGTGAAGGCCTCCGGGATCGACGAGGACATCAACAATCCCGCCAGCATCAGCGCGAACAGACACAAGCGCACCGGCTGCCGTTCCGGGTCGAGCCAGTTGGTCACCCACGAGGTGTAGATCCACACCCACCACACCGCCAGCATCAATAGGCCGACCTTCAGCGCGCCGGCCAGGTCCAGATGCGCGAGCAATGTGTGCGAGAGCTGGGTGACGGCGAAGACGAACACGAGGTCGAAGAACAGTTCGACCATGCCGACCTTGCCGCTGTCATGGGTGCCGCGGCCGCGCAGGAGACTGGGCTTCGTCATCGGTTCGCGCTCAGCGCAGTTTGCGGTAGAGCAGGCCGGCGACGACGGCCGGCACGGCGAAGATGACGAGGAAGATCGGGAATTCGTCGGCCACCGAGTAGCCGGCGGTGGACACCCCCACCCACATGTTGATCGCCGCGCCGATCAGCCACAGCGGCAGGAAGACCAGCACCGCCTTGCGCCGCGATGCGCCGGTCAAGCGCGCGATGAGCAGACAGAGCGCCAGCAGGGCGAAGCCGCCCAGGATCACCAGCAATGTATGCATCGTTTTCCCCGTGTGCGAAAGAATGGTGAACTTGCGGTCGATGACGACCATGACCGTTCTCGTCCGCCGACGAATGGCAAGACGAAACGGCGAGGTCCGGACATCTCAACCGACCAGCTTGATGTCGAACTGGGTTTCGGAATTCTCCGGCGTCCACACCGGCGCACGATAACTGCAGTTGCGGCCGAGTTCCTTGGCGCGATACAGCGCGACGTCGGTGCGGCGGATCAGCAGGTCCGGGCGGGTGTCGCTGCCCGGATCGCAACTGGCCACGCCGATGCTGACCGTCACCACCGGCGCCACGCCAGAATCGGCATGCGGAATGGCGAGCGCGCGCACCTCGTCGACGATCGCGTCGGCGATGGCATAGGCGGTGAGGCCGCTGGTCTCGGGCAGGATCACCGCCAGCTCGTCGCCACCGTAGCGCGCGGGCAGGTCGCGCGGGCGCCGCGCATGCGTGGAGACCGCCTGCGCAACGCGCCGCAGGAGGTCGTCGCCGGCCTGATGGCCGTAACGGTCGTTGTAGTGCTTGAAGTGGTCGACATCGATCAGCAGCAATGACAGCGGTGCCTCGCTGCGACGCGCGGAGGAGAGCTCGCGCGCCAGGATCGTGTCGAACAGGCGCCGGTTGGCCAGCTGCGTGAGCGAATCGTAGTGCGCCTGGCGCTGCGACTGGCGCAGATCGAGGAAAAGCCACAAGGCGACACTCGCGAGCAGCGTCACCAGCGCCGGCATCGGCGCGAACCAGATGTGCGCGCGGTACAGCAGCAGGGCGCTGGAGAGCAGCACGACCATCATCGCGATCGGCACCATCCAGCCGATGCTGCGCATGCGCACGCGGAACAGCAGCCAGGTCGGCAGCAGCACCGCGAAGATGCCCGCGCCCAGTTGCCAGCCGTGCTCGAGCGGGACGATGGTGTGTCCGCTCAGCAGCATGTTGAGCAGCGAAGCCTGGTACTCCACGCCCGTGATGCGGCCATCACCGGGCTGCATCGGGGTGAGGATGGTGTCGCCGGTGCCGTAAGCAGTCGCGCCGACCAGGACCCAGCGATCGCGCAGCAGGTTGTCCGGGATGCGACCGTTGAGGACGTCGACGTAGGACACCTGCTGGAAGCCAGCGCCCGCCGACACGTAGGGGATCAGGACGCAGTAGTTGCGATTCCACAGATAGGGCGATGCCGGATCGGTGTGCGCATCCCGCAATCCTGGGATGGACTTGCTCGCCGTCGTGTCCAGATTGCGCAGTGCCAGCGCCAGCACCGGCCAATGCGCGTCGCCGAGACCGGCATACAGATGCGCGTCGCGAGTGATGCCGTCGCGGCTCTCGTCCACCGCGACATGCCCCAGTCCCGCCGCCGCCGACACCAGCGCGGGCAGGGGCAGCACTTCCACCGGCGGGCCATTGGGTTCGGACGGTTCGGCCAATACCGGCAATACGACGTGGCCGTGGCGCTGGATCGCCTTCGCGAGCGCGGTGTCGCCATCGGGATCGGCGCTGTCCGGTTCGGCGAACACCACATCCAGCGCGACGCCGCGCGTGCCGGCGCGGCTCAACCGATCGATCAGGTCCGCGTGCACGCTCCGCCGCCACGGCCAGCGGCCCAGCGCGGACACGCTCTTGTCGTCGATGGCGATGATCACGATGCTGTCGTCAGCGCGTTCGCCCGCGTGACGCAGCAGCGTGTCGTAGACCCGGTAATCGGCTTTCCAGGTGAGCTTGCCCAGCGTCAGCAACGTCACGCACGCGATCGCCGCCAGCGTCAGCAGCAACGCCAGCGGAAACGATTTGCGGCGGGAACGGCTGGGCATGCGTCAGCGCATCTCAGAGCGCGAGCAATATCAATACCACGCCGCCGCCGATCGCGGCGATGCGGCAGGAGAGGCATCCCAGCTTGATGGTCTGAGTCGGTCCGTAGGGACCGGCATAGCCGTCGCTCTCGATGGTCTGGATACGTGCGTACCAGGTCCCGGTGCGCAGCTTGGGCAACGTGATCTGGTTCTCGTCCAGTTCGCGGTCTACCTCCAATTTCGAGAAGTCGGCCTTGCGCGAGAGCTGGAAGCGGAAACGCTGGCCCTTCGCGCCGGCCGGCCAGCGGATTTGCAGCGTGCGCTTGTCGGCCGCGGCCGCCTCGCTCTGCAGTTCCGGTCCGGGGCCAGGGGCGCGCACGTTGAAATGCTGGCCTTCGCTGAAGCCGGTGGCGCGGTCCTCGCTGTCGATGGCGGCCACGCGCCATTGATAGTCGCCCGGCGCGAGCGCCTGCGGGCTGCGCAGGTCGGTCGACTTGATGGTCTGGTCAACCAATGGCGCATCGAAACCGGCGGCGCTCGCCAGCTGGAAGCGATAGCGCACGCCATCGCCCATCGAAGCCCAGCGGAAGCGCGGGCGCTCGGCATCGGTGCTGCTGCCTTCGGTCGGCGCGATCGCGAACGGCGGCTGCCGCGCCGCGTGCACCGACACGGTGGCATCCTGGCCTTCGATGTCGCGGTCGTCGATGGCGCGCACGCGCACGCTGTAGGTGCCGTCCGGTAGTGCCGGCAGCGCATCCTGCGGCGCGTCGACGACGCGATCGTGCAGCAGCGTGACGAACTCGGGTGTCGCCGAGACCTGCACGCGATAACGCACCGCGCCCGGTACCGGCTTCCAGGTCAGGCGCGCGGGAATCTGATCGAGCGAAAGTGCGATCGACGCCGGCTCCGGCGCCGCCAGCAGTTCGCGTGGTGGCAGCGGACGATTGTTGGCATCACTGGCCGTGCCCTGGCCGCGCTTGAGCAGCACTTGTCCGCCGCCGCCGCTCACCGCGACCTTGCCTTCGGTGACTTCGGCCTGCGAGCGCGCGCCGTCGCTGCCGATGCGGAACTGCGTGCCGCGCACGCTCGAGATCGTGTTCGGCGTGGCGATGATGTAGTTCGCCGCCGGTCCGCGCATCGGATGCACGGCATTGCCCGCACGTCCGCGCGGCAGGCGCAGGCGGGTGTCGGTCATGCCGGTGGCGCCGTAGGCGCTGAGCTTGTCGAGCACGAGTTCGCTGTCGCCCTGCAGCAAGAGCCGCGAACCGTCGGCGAATTGCAGCGTGAGGTTGGCGTCGGTGGCGGTGCGCAACGTGGCGCCGATGCCGAGTTGCATGCCTTCGGTGACGGGCGATTCCTTGCCGCGCGCATCGCGCGCGGTGGCGCTGCCTTGCACGCCGATCACCTTCGCCTTCGCCGGCTGCTGCTTCAGCCAGGAGACGGGAAAACTCATTTGCGATCCCGGCGGCAGACGCAAGGGATCGGCGACGTTATTGTGTTCCTGCAGCTTCTGCCACGGCACGTCGCTGCGCAGATACTTCGCGGCCAGATCCCAGACGTTGTCGCCCGGGCGTACCCGATAACGCCATTCTTGCGCGGTCGCGCTCGCGGCGCAGCACAGGATCGCCAGCCCCAGCAGGGCTGCGATCGATCGCCGGAAAGTCTGCGAGCCGAAGCGACTGGCGGCACGGTTTTGCGAACAAGTTGTGACGTATGCCCGTTTCAAGAGTGAGGATTCCCGTCCCTGCCAAAGGAATATTGTCCGCGAAAACTCGGCCCACCGTACAACTTGACGGCCGCCGCGCCGCCCTGTACGGGTGTCCGGGCCGGCCCCGGCTGGCTTCGACCGCCGGAATCGGCTACAATTCCCCTGTTCTGCAACATGGCTTGACCCTGCCTTCGGGCAGTCACGATCCTGGTATGTTCGTTGGGGAAGGGGCTTTTTTCTCACGCCTGTCCCGCACCTATCCCGCACGTGAAGCTGGAGACTTCGCCCCCGTCGGCGGAGCTCGATGTCGCGCAAACACGGCCCGGAGCGTCCGGCAGCCGTTCAACCCTCACTCGCAGCGCGGTTTTTGGATAGCTCCGGGTAAGCAATCGTGCCGTTCCCACGGCCGGATGGTCGCACGCCTCAACGCGCTCATGGCGCGGTTCGATGCGCGACTTCCGGGCGCGGATGGCCGATTTTTCGGAGTTATCCATAACATGAGTTTTGAATCCCTCGGGCTCTCGCCCGCGCTGCTGCGTGCATTGGCCGACAGCCAATACACCGTTCCCACCCCGATCCAGGCTCAGGCCATCCCGTTGGCGCTGGCCGGTCATGATCTGCTCGGTGGTGCCCAGACCGGCACCGGCAAAACCGCTGCCTTCAGCCTGCCGCTGTTGCAGCGCCTGTCCAAGCAAACCCCGCCTAACGGCCCGCGCAAGCCGCGCGCGCTGATCCTGGTGCCGACCCGCGAACTTGCCGTGCAGGTCGCCGACAGCCTGAAGACCTATGGTCGTCAGCTGCGTCTCAACGTCACCACCATCTACGGTGGTGCCGGCATGGGGCCGCAGGTCGACAACCTGCGGCGCGGCGCCGACATCCTCGTGGCCACGCCCGGCCGGCTCATCGATCATCTCGAGCGCGGCAGCGCCAAGCTCGACGCGGTGGAAATCCTCGTCCTCGACGAGGCCGATCGCATGCTCGACATGGGCTTCCTGCCCGCGATCAAGCGCATCATCAATCGCGTGCCGAAGGAGCGCCAGACGCTGTTGTTCTCGGCGACTTTCGAGGAGCGGATCAAGGCGTTGGCGATGGAATTCATGCGCAACCCGCAGCAAGTGCAGGTGACCGCGCGTAACACCATTGCCGAGACCATCGTGCATCGCGCGCATCCGGTCGACGGCTCGCGCAAGCGCGATCTGCTGATCAGCATCCTGACTTCGCGCCACACCGATCAGGTGCTGGTGTTCGGCAAGACCAAGCACGGCTGCAACCGCCTCGCCGAACAGCTGGAAACCGCCGGCCTCAAAGCCGTCGCCATCCACGGCAACAAGAGCCAGGCGCAGCGGCAGAAGGCGCTGATCCAGTTCAAGACCGGCAAGGCACGCATTCTGGTCGCCACCGACGTCGCGGCGCGTGGTCTGGACATCCCCAATCTGCCGCTGGTCATCAACCATGACCTGCCGATGGTGGCCGAGGACTACATCCACCGCATTGGCCGCACCGGCCGCGCCGGTTCGACAGGCGAGGCGCTGTCGCTGGTATCGCCGGAAGAGGGTGGCCTGTTGCGTCAGATTCAGCGCATGCTCAACGCCGACATCGTGATGGACACGGTGCCAGGTTATGCGCCGAGCAAGCCGATCCGCCTCGATGCGCCGATCCCCAAGAATGGCGGGCAGCGTGCAACCAGTCAGAAGCCGGGTGGCCAGCGTCCGCCGACGCGCGCAGCAGGCAAGCCCGCGCATCGCGCGCACGGTAAGCCCGCCTCGCGCGGCGCGCATTCGCACGCGGGACCGAAGCAGCATCGCAGCAGCGGCAAGCCCGGGGCGAGGCGCGATACGCGCGCGTAAGTAAGCAACAAGGGGCCGGTCGAGTCAGAGGACGCGCCGGCCTTGTTCGTCGATCACCACTTCGCCGTCTTCCTTCGTGAACGGTCCGCGCTGCGGATCCGGCAGGATGTCGAGTACGAGTTCGGAGGGCCGGCAGAGCCGTGTACCGAGCGGCGTGACGACGATCGGACGATTGATCAGGATCGGATGCGCCAGCATGGCGTCGATCAAAGCTTCGTCCGACAACGCTGGATCGCCCAGGCCGAGTTCGGCGTAGGGCGTTCCTTTTTCACGCAGCACTTCGCGCACGCTTAACCCGCAAGCGGCGATCAAGCCGATCAGCGTGTCGCGGTCGGGCGGCGTCTTCAGATACTCGATGACGGTCGGCTCGACGCCGCTGTTGCGGATCAGCGCGAGCGTGTTGCGCGAGGTGCCGCAAGCGGGGTTGTGGTAGATCGTGATCATCGTTGCGGAAGTCCGTCGACTCAGCCCTTCTTTTTCTCGGCGATCCAGCGATCGATCTTGCCTTCCAGGATGTCCAGCGGCACGGCGCCGTCCTTCAGCACCTCGGCATGGAATTCGCGGATGTCGAAGTTCGTGCCAAGCTCACGCTCCGCCTTCGCGCGCAGCGATTTGATCTTCAACTCGCCGATCTTGTAGGCCAGTGCCTGCCCCGGCCACGCAATGTAGCGTTCCGCTTCCGCGGTGGACTGGACTTCGCTCTCGGCGGAATTGTCGAGCATGTATTTGATCACTTGCTCGCGCGTCCAGCCCTTGCTGTGCAGTCCGGTGTCGGTCACCAGGCGGATCGCGCGCCAGAGTTCGTTCTGCAGATAACCGAAATAGTCATAGGGCGATTCGTACACGCCCAGACTCTTGCCCAGCGATTCCGCGTACAGTCCCCAGCCTTCGATGAAGGCGGTCTCGCCACCGAAGCGGCGGAAAGCCGGCAGGCTCTTCAGTTCTTGCTGCAGGGCGATCTGGAAGTGATGGCCGGGAATCGCTTCGTGCAGATAGAGATCCTCCGCGTCCCAGGTCTTGCGGGTGGGCAGGTCGTAGGTGTTGACGTAGAAGATACCGGGACGCGAACCGTCCTCGCTCGGCTGCATGTATTCGCCACCGGCCGCGGATTTCGCGCGGAACGCCTCGACCGGGCGAATCTCGAACGGCGCTTTCGGCGTTAGCGAGAACTGCTCGGGAATGCGCTTGTTGATCTTCGCTTCGAGAGCACGGTAGTAGGCCAGCAACGCGTCCTCGCTCTTGAAGCTGAACTTCGGATCGGACTTCATGAACTGGAAGAAATCCTGCAGCGATCCCTTGAAGCCGGTCTCGACCATGATCTTGCGGATCTCGCCGTGGATGCGCGCGACTTCATCCAATCCGATCTGATGGATTTCGGCGGGCGACATGTCGGTCGTCGTCGACTTGCGCGCGCCGTAGGCATACCAGGCCGCGCCGTTCGGCAGCTTGTCGAGGCCGACGCTGGCACGTGTCTTCGGCAGGTATTCCTTGTCGATGAAATCGTGCAGCTTGCGATAGGCGGGCATGATGCGTTCGCCGATCATTTCGCGATACGCCTCGGTGAGCCGCGTCTTGTCGGCGGCGCTGAAGCTTTCGGGCATCGACTGGATCGGCCCCCACAGCAGCGTGTCCTCGGGCTTGTCCTTGATCAGCGCGGCCAGCTGCGGCAACACCTTTTCCATCAGCGCGCGCGGCTGCACGACGCCGGCTTTGATGCCTTGCCGCATGTTGTCGATGTCGGTATCGATCAGCACCGGCAGTCGATTGCCGCGCGCGAGCCAGTTGTCGTAATCCTTCACCGTCTTGAACGGCTGCGCGCCGGTGCCCGAGCCGAACTGCACGGCGGCGATGGGCAGGCTGAACATCTGGTTCACCGGCATCATCCAGTCGGGATACTGGTAGGACTCCAGATCGTCCTTGGCTTCGCGCACGAAGATCTGATAGCTGATCAGACTCTGTCCGGCGAGGCCGTCCGCGCCGATCGCTTCGATCTTCTTCAGCCAGTCCTCGGTGAATTTGCGCGTCTTTTCGCGATATTCGGCGCTGCCGGAATCCGGCAGCTGATCGTTGTAGCGGTTGTCACCCTGGAACGTGGCTTCGACCGGATGCAGCTTCAGATACGCTTCCCAGTATTCCGCGTACAGCGCGTCGAGCTTGGCCGCCTTGGTGCTGGCGGGCGTGGCCGCGTTATCCGTCTTCGCGGTTTCGGCATGGACGGATAGTGCGGTGCCTGTCGCGACCGATGCGATCGCGAGGCTGAGAAGAAGTGGTCGGAGGGTCATTGCGTGCTCCCGGGACAATTTTGAGGACTATCCGCATGCGGGCCGCGGCTCGCATGGGCCGAAGGTCACCACGCAGAATCCGCGTTGAATCAAGCGGCCGCCGCATGCTCGCGCAATTCCGCCGCGCGTGCATGACCGAGATAACGATGGATGCCGGCGCGAGCCAGATACAACAACGGAATCAGCGCGATCGCAGCCAGCATCTTGTAGACATAATTCAAGCTGGCGACGGCGGCGAACAGCGACATCGGCCAATGCTGCGGGCCGAGCACGAATGCGATGTAGAGCACGACGAAGCTGTCGACCAGCTGCGACACCGCGGTGGAGCCGGTCGCGCGCAGCCAGGCATGGCGGTCGCCGGTGTGTCGACGAATGCGGTGATAGACGGCGACGTCGATCAATTGCCCGATGATGAAGGCGATCAGCGAACCCCAGATCGTCCACAGGCCTTGTCCGAACACCGCCGAGAACGCGGCCTGGTAATCGGGCACGCCCTGATCCTTCGCCACGCCCACCCACCAGGATGCCGGCGCAAGATGGATGGCGATGAAGGCGAAGGCGAAGCCGTACACGATCAGGGCCGCCGCCAGCCAGCTGATGAAGCGCACGCCGCGACGGCCGAAGTATTCGTTGATCGTGTCGGTCATGATGAACACGATCGGCCACAGCAGTGTGCCCGCGGTGAAGTTGAGCGAGCCGGTCTGTCCGAACAGGTTCCATTCCAGCGGCTTGATGCCGAGCGTGTCCTCGAGCGCGAAGATTTTCACGCCGATGAATTCCGCCAGTACTGCGTTGACGCAGAAGAAAGCAGCGAGCGCGACGAAGAGGCGAGTGGCGCGGTCTTCGAACAGGTGCGCTATTTTCATCGGGTGGTCGTCTGCGATGCTGGCGGATCGAATGGAATCGTCTCCGGCGCCACCGCGCCGCCGGAGATGATGAAGCTCATCGCCTGATCCACGGTCCAGTCGGTGGGCGTGATCTTTTCCACCGGCACGATCTCGAGATAGCCGGAGGTCGGGTTCGGCGTGGTCGGCACGTACACGGCGGCCAGTTCACGGCCGGTGCCGGCTTCGCGGATCACGCGGGTGACGAAGCCGACCGACTTCATCTGGCTGTGCGGGAAGTCGATCAGCACGACGCGCTGGGTGCCGTCCGGCTTGGTCTGGAGGATGTCGAGCAACTTGCGTGCGCTGCCATAGATCATGTTGGCCAGCGGCACGCGCGCGACCAGCGCTTCGAACCAGCCGAGCAGGCGTTGCCCGACCACGCGTCGCGCCATCCAGCCGACGAGGAGGATCACGAACAGGGTGGCGATCATCGCGATTGTGGTCTGCACCCAGTCGTCGCCGAACCAGCTGAGCAGGCGCGGATCGGCCGCGGCGATGCGCTGCGACAGCGGCTGCACCCAGGGCTTGCTGAGATCGCTGAGCAATACGAAGACGAATTTGATCACCACCCAGGTCAGCCAGATCGGCAGCAGGGTGAGCAGACCGGTGAGGAACAGCCGCTGCAGGCGGCGGCTGGTGGAGGTGTTGGTGCTCATGGCGGTGATTCTACGGTGTCCGCCATGAGTAGAGAAAAGCGCGGTTGCCTGTTTCGTCATTCCCGCCTTCGCGGGAATGATGGGCAAAAGCAGGCAATGGCCGTCCCACGCGATCTGGCGTTCGAACAATGCTCAGCGCTTGGCGAGCACTTCCGGCAAATCGCTGATCAGGCGGATGCCGACATCGTCATAGCCACGGTCCGAGGGGAGAGGGCGGGTACCCTTGGCGCCGCGCCAACTGCTGCCGTTGCTGATGCGCTTGTCGCAACCGCCGCTGCAATCGTTGTTCCATTCGGCGACGGTGCGTGCCTGTTCCGGATCGGCGGGCAGGAGCTTGGCTTCGTCCGCGTTCGGCAGTCGATAGCGGCGGCCGTCCTGCGCGCTGCGCCACTGCGCGTAGGCTTCGGCATCGGCCCACGAGACGCAGACGACAGGCTGGCTGCCGACCTGGGCGAAGCCCGGCGATTTCCAGTTGCGCGGCGCGAAGATGCGCAGCAGCGAGCCACGCTCGCGGCATAGCGCCATGCTGCGATGCGTGGCGGTGGCGAAGCGCGCGTATTCGTCGCGGGTGACCGGCGCGGCCGACGCGGCGAAAGCGAGACCGTTGCTGCGCACCAGCACCATGTTGCCGGCCTGCTTCAGGCGATCGCCCGGCGCGGGAATCTTTTCTGCGCGCGCTGCGAGCTTGCGCAGGTTGGCGGCTTCGATCACGCCGATCGTTTTCGCGCCGGCGATGGCTTTCTTGCCGGCCTCGCGATCGAAATCCGCAGTGGCGAGCGTGACGCGCGCGTCGTAGGCCTTCTCGACCTCGGTGCGCAGGCGTGCGATCGCCGGATGCCCCGGCTGCTGCATGCGCTGGGCGAGCTGCGTGGCGGCGGCGATCTGCTGCTTGGCGCGTGTGTCCTCGCCCTTGCCGATGGCGCGCACGGCTTCGCGGCTGAAAGCATCGACGAGACGGCCGATGGCCGGCACCAGTGCGTCGTAGCCGGGATCGCGCTGGCGCGCCGCGAGCAGGCTGTCGAAAGCGTTGGCGTTTTTCGGGGTGAGCAGGCGGCCGGCACGGATCTGCGCGTCGGCGGCGGTGACCCAGCGTTCGGCTTCCGAGGTCGGCGCGGCGCGCAGCATCGCCTTGGTGGGGTCTTCCTCGGTCGCGACGGCGGGCGCGGCTTGTTCGATCGGTTTCTGGGCCGCGGCGGAAGCATCGGCCGACGGCATCACGATGGTGATGGCGGGCGGCGCGGGCGGTGTCGCCGCGACGGCGTTGTCTTTTTCGCTTTGTCCGTGCAGGAACAGGCCGAGCGCGGCGGCGACCACGACCAGCACGCCGAACCAGCCGAGCAGGGGCATCGCGCCGAGCACGCCGGCGCCGCGACGCAGCGCGGGCACGGCGAGGATTTCGCGCGTCACCTGCCGATGCGGGACCTGGTCGAGGCTTTCCTGCATGTGCCGCGCATCGCGATAACGCTTGAGCGGCCCCTTCGCCAGCGCGCGATCGAAGAAGCGCTGCCAATGCCGCAGCCGGAAGGGCAGGCGCGGAATCGGATCCTTGACGTGCATCACCGCCATCGACACCGCATCGGCGGCGTTGTAGGGCAGTTCGCCGGCCAGCATTTCCCAGGCCAGCACGCCGACGGCGTAGAGATCGGTACGGTGGTCCACTTCGTCGCCGCGCGCCTGCTCCGGCGCCATGTAGGCGGTGCTGCCGACGGCGAAGCCGGTGGTGGTGACGCGCGCGCCGTAGCCGCGACGCAATGCGATGCCGAAGTCGGCGAGCATCGGACGATCGGCGTCGTCGAAGAGCACGTTCTCGGCCTTGACGTCGCGATGGATGGTGCCGCGCGCATGCGCGTAGCCGAGCGCCGACAGCAGCGCATGCAGGATGTCGCGCACGCGCTGCGGGTCCATGCCGGCTTCGCCCGCCGCGGTGATGCGTTCGCCGAGATGGCCGCGCGAGAGATGCGGCATCGCGTAGTAGGGCAGGCCGTCGCTGGTGCGCCCGACTTCGTAGATGCCGACGATATGCGGATGTTCCAGGCGCGCGATGGTGCGCGCTTCGTTCTCGAAGCGGCGCCGGCTGACTTCATCGGCGAGGGCCTCGGGCCGCATCACCTTGATCGCGACCTGGCGGTCGAGCGAAAGCTGGTCGGCGAGATAGACGGTCGACATGCCGCCGCTGCCGATCACGCGCAGCAGGCGATAACCGGCGA
Organism: Luteimonas panaciterrae; assembly: GCF_020511115.1. GTDB lineage: Bacteria > Pseudomonadota > Gammaproteobacteria > Xanthomonadales > Xanthomonadaceae > Luteimonas > Luteimonas panaciterrae. The sequence goes on along the minus strand of NZ_JAJAVH010000007.1, from coordinate 19,283 downwards.
TCTCCGGCAGCGCCGGATCACGAGGCTTGTCCTGTGGCGCCTTGTACATGCGTCCCCCTGTTAACCTGCGGAGAATACGCGCTCCCGGCGTTAACAGAATGAATATGTACAGCTTGTCGCGCGATGTGCAGCGCGACGCACGTCGCGGTTCGGATATCCCGGGAGATCATTGGGATATCGCGAGGATGTCGCGACTCAGCCCTGCGGGGTCTCGCGCTTGCGGCGGACGTAGATCTGCTTGCGCACCAGAGCCACCGTCTCGCCGCCGGCATCGGTGACCGGCGTCTCGAACCAGTGCAAGGTTTTCTCGCCGCCAGCGGTCGCGGCGCGAATCGCATCCAGCGTGGCATCGTCCAGAGCGAAGCGCGCGGTGACGGTGCCGCGCCCCGGTTTGATGAAGTCGATCGTGGCGGCCTTGTCCCAGACGATGTAGCCGCGCCCCAGCGCCTGCATCGTCATGATCATCCAGAACGGATCGGTCATCGCGAACAGGCTGCCGCCGAAGTGGGTGCCGACGTAGTTGCGGTTGTACCAGTGCTGGCGCAGCTCCACGCGCACGGAACGCCAGCCGGCACTGATCTCGCGGACGCGGATGCCGCTGAAGAGGAACGGCGGCCACACGTTCATGATGTGGCGGAACTTGGACGGAGACATGCGGCAACGGCCTCGGACGGAAACGAGGCGGAGCCTACCATACGCAAAGGTATGGTTTATGCCGGGTCAGAACAGCAGCGACGACATCTTGCGGCGGTAGCGGCCCACCAGATCCTCGTCCTCGACCACGCGGAAGGCGTCGATCAGCACCTTGCGCGGCAGCCCGTCCTCGAAATTCCGGTTGCGGCGAAGCATTTCCAGCAGTTGTTCAAGCCCGCCTTCGGCATCGCCGGCGACGATGCGGCGCACGCCGAGCAGATGGCGGGCGCGCAGGTCGTCGCCGTTGGTGGCGATGGCCGCTTCCAGCGTCTGCTCCGGCGGTGCGTCCTTCAGCAGGGCCGCGAAGCCGAGCCTGGCGCGGGCGCGGATCGTGCGGTCGTCGGTGGACAGGTTGGCGGGGAGGGCGTCGAGCAACTGCTCGGCCTCGTGCGCGCTGCCGGTCTGCAGCAGGGCGAGGGCGAGATCGAGCTTGAGTTCGGCCTTGTCCGGCTCGGCCTCGACCGCCTTGCGCAGGCGCATCACCTCGGCATGCGGATCGACCGGCGGCGCGGCCGCGGGTTCGACGTCCTCGACCGGCTGGGCCGGCTCGATGCCGTGATGCTTGAGGAACTGGCGGACCTGACCTTCCGGCAGCGCGCCCTGGAATCCGTCGACGATCTGGCCGCCCACGACCAGGAACACGGTCGGGATCGAGCGGATCTGGAAGGCGGAGGCGATCTGCGGTTCCTGCTCGGTGTCGACCTTGGCCAGTTCGAAGGCGCCGTGGAATTCGGCGGCCAGCTTCTCGAGGATCGGCCCGAGCGTCTTGCACGGCCCGCACCACTCGGCCCAGAAATCCACGAGCACCGGCGTCTGCAGTGATTTCTGCAGGACCTCGGCTTCGAAGGTGGCGGTGGTAGCGTCGAAGACGTGGGCGGCGGCGTCGGGAGCGGCGGTTTGGGAGAACATGCGGAGTCCGGGCGGGGAGGCTATCGGCAGTAGATTGTGCCTGGGGTGACCATTTCCAACCGAATGTTCCAACCGAATGGCCGGATCGGATGTCACCATAAGAGATCAAGGTTTGCAGTGATCAAAGGGGCGGCGTGGAAAATCCTTATCAGAGTCCGAATTCGGTCGTTTCGGTGCGGGAGCAACGCAATCCCGCGCTCGATGATGTGGTCTCGGGGCAGAAACTGGTGATCTACGCCATCCTTCTGTACTTCGTCGCGGCGGCGTCGCGCGCGATCCTCGGCCCGCTCGCGTTGCTGCCCATCCTGATCTGCCTCGGCATGTCGTGGGTGGGGATCTACAAGATCGGCCGCGGCCTGGGATACCCGGTGTGGGGCAGGATCCTCCTGCTTCTGATGATGCTGGTGCCGCTCGTGGGATTGCTGGCGCTGGTCGTGCTCAATTCCCGCGCCACGGCGAGGCTGGAGAAGGCCGGCTATTCGGTCGGCTTGATGGGTGCGCGCGATTACTAGATCGCGGATCGGACGATTGATGCATCGCAGCTGGAAAACCGGATTGGCCGAAATCGTATTGCGCCGGGGAATCGCATGAATCGCGCTGTGCGCGTGGCGGCCTGGGTCGCCGCATTGCTGTTCGCCGGCTGCGTGATCGTGTTCGGAAGCGTGTTGGAAGGCTATTCGCAGACGCTGCATCCGGTCGCGTTGCTGGGAGCGCAGGGCATCGCACGCGCGCCGGTCTTCAATTTCGCAGGATTCGTATTGCCAGGACTGTTGCTGGCATTCGTGGGCTGGCGTCTGCGCGAAGCGCAGTCGGCGAACGCGCCATGGTCGCTGCGCATCGGCGCCTGGCTGGTAGTGCTGTCGGCGCTCGCCTTCGCCATGCAGGGCGTGCTGCGTCTCGATCCGCAAGATCTGGAAGCCGTGGTCAGCCGGTTGCACGCCTCGGTCTGGACGCTGTGGTGGGTGGCCTTCGCCGCGGGCACGATCCTGATCGCCATCGGTCGATGGCGCGGCAGCGACAGTCCGCTACCCGCCTGGTCGGTCGTGCTGGCCGCGACGACACTGGTGATGCTGGCGCTGCTCGGACCGCTGGTGATGCCGGCGGCGATCGCGCAGCGCGCGGCGTTCGCGGTCTGGTTCCTGTGGTGGCTCGCGCTCGCGCGGGCGGCGCGTCAGGCAGGGAGCGTGGCGTAGGCGCGCACGGGAAAGGTGCCCATCCCGTGCACCTTCACCGGCACCGCGCTGAAGCGAAAACCATCGATCGGCAGCTGATCGAGCCGGCACAGATGTTCCACGATCGGAATGACCGCGCGCAGCAGCGTGCTGTGCACGGGGCGCTCGCCGTCTTCGATGTCGTCGATGTTCAACGAATCGATGCCGACCAGCTTCGCGCCGGCATCGCGCAGATGGGTGGCGGCTTCTGCCGTCAGATAGGGATGGCCTTCGAAATACTGGTCCGTGCGCCAGTGTCGCGACCATCCCGTCTCCACCAGCACGGCCTTGCCGTGGATGTCGCTGGCGAGGAAGGCCTCGCGGCCGATCGCGCGGCTGCCGGTACCGGTGACGCGCACGACCACGGCATCGAGTTCCGCCAGCGTGTCGAGTTCGAGTCCGGCGAGATCGGTGCCGTCGGCATAGCGATGGAAAGGGCTGTCGAGATAAGTGCCGGTGTTGGCGACCATCGTCACCTGGCCGATGTGGAACTCGGTGCCCGATGCGTAATGCGCGCGCGACTGCTCACGGCTCAAGTAGTCGCAGATGATCGGCGCCGGCACCCCCTTGTAGGTGATCATGCCGTGCTCGATGCTGTGGCTGAGGTCGATGAAGCGCGCGCCCGAGTTTGCGGCCGCGTCGACGGAAATCTCGCCACGCTTGTGACGCTCGCGGATGATCCGCTTGTTGAGGATGCGGATGGTGCCGACCATCAGCAGGCGCAGATCACGGACGATGTAATCGCCCAGTTCGTGATCGGAGATGTCGTCGCCGTCGATGTCGAGGCGGAAGTCCTGACCCTGGATGCCGCCGCCATTGGAGAAGTCGATTTCGAAATCGAAAACGACGCGCTTCTCAACAGCAAGATTCTCTTTGTTGTCCACGGCGCGTTCCACTGGCGAAAGCAGGCATGCTACGGCGCCCCGTCGCGACGGAGTAGTGAATGGTTCGAAACCCTGCGTTGAACGAAATGCGCGGCTGCGTTCACCCGTAGCGAAGCTTCAGCGCCAGGATCGTCGCCGCCAGCAAAAAGGTGATCGCGTTCGAGATGATCATCGGCCACGACTGCAGCAGCAGGCCATAGCCGAACCAGCAAACGATCCCGATCGTGAAGATCACGTACATCCCGAGCGAGATGCCGCGAGTGTCGCGCGTGCGGATGGTCTTCAGCGCCTGTGGCACGAAGGCCACGGTGGTCAGCGTGGCCGCGACGGCGCCGAGCCAGTGCGCGTTCACTGCACAATGCTGCCCGATGCGGAAGCGTTCTGCGCCGGGCGCTTGTAGATCGCGCCGTCCTTCATCACGAAATCCACCTTCAGCACGTTGCCGATCTCGGCGACCGGGTCGCCGGGCAGGGCGATGATGTCGGCGCGCTTGCCGGCCTCGATCACGCCCTGGTCGCTGACGCCAAGCACTTCGGCGGCGCGGATCGTCGCCGCCTGCAGCGCATAGGCGGCCGGCATGCCGGCTTCGACCATGTAGAGAAATTCGCGCGCGTTGTCGCCATGCGGACCGACGCCCATGTCGGTGCCGAAGGCGATCTTCACACCGGACTTGTAGGCCTTGGCGGCGGTGCCCTGGATCTGCGCGCCGATACGTGCCGCCTTCGCGCGCACGACCTCGGGGTAGTAGCCATCGACCTTGGCCTTGTCGGCGACGAAGCGGCCGGCGTAGATCGTCGGCACGTACCAGGTGCCTTTCTGCTTCATCAGCGAGATGACCTCGTCGGTCATGTAGGTGCCGTGCTCGATGCTGGTCACGCCGCCCAGCACCGCGCGCTTCATGCCTTCGGTGCCGTGCGCGTGCGCGGCGACCTTGTAGCCGTAGTCCTTGGCCGTGTCGACGATGGCCTTCACCTCGTCCACGGTGAACTGCGGCGCGTCGCCGGATTTCGCGTACGACAGCACGCCGCCGGTGGCGGTGATCTTGATGACGTCACTGCCGTCCTTGTAGCGCTGGCGCACGGCCTGGCGGGCGTCGTCGATCGAGTTGATCACGCCCTCGGTGGGGCCGGGCGGGCCGAGCAGGTGCGACAGTTCGGAGTTGTAGCCGTTGGTGGGATCGGCATGGCCGCCGGTGGTGGCGATCGACTTGCCGGCGGCAAAGATGCGTGGACCGCGCACGAGGCCCTGGTTGATCGCGTCGCGCAGGTGCGGCGCCACTTCGCCGCCGAGGTCGCGCACGCTGGTGAAGCCGGCGAGCAGGGTCTTCTCGGCGTAGCCGACGCTGCGGAAGGCGAAATCGACCTCGTCGAGACGAAAGCCTTCGGAATAGCTTTGCGGGCTGGATTGCGAGCCCAGGTGCACGTGCAGGTCGGTCCAGCCCGGCAGGCAGGTGCGGCCAGCCAGATCGACGGATTCGGCATCGGGAATCTCGGCGCGCCCGGGCACCACGTCGGCCACTTTTCCCTCGCGCACCACCACGGTATGCGCGCCCAGGACGCGGCCGCCGCGGCTGTCGAACAGATGCTCGCAATGCAGTGCTACCGCCTTGGTGGCGACAGCCGTTGGAGCATCGGCGGCGAACAGGGGCGCGGATGAAGCCAGGGCGATGGCGGATGCGAGCGCGGGAGCGATTCTATGCACGGAGATTTCCCTGGGTAAGAAATTCGCAAGGATCATAGCGGTATGCGGGAGGCCGGTTGCGCATCGCGGCGAGGGGCTGTGCCGACAGAGCGCTTGCAGCCGTGGCTACGGAGCGAATCACGAGAGCACATGGCTACGGCTTCGATGCTGCTTCGAATTTCAAGACGACATTGGCAGCGGGGCGTTCTCCGCTGCGATGGGCTTCCGCCGGCACGGGATAGGGCTGCCAGCGTTTCTTGCCGAGATCGCCGATCGCCTCGTAACGGCCGAGGATCTCGAAACCGTCGAAGACGTATGGCACGCCTTCGGCACCAAGCGGCGAGTCGGCATCGGCGACATGGAAATGCAGGTGCGGACCGGTCGAATCGCCGGTGAAACCCAGCGAAGCGATGACGTCGCCGCGCCGCACACGCTGTCCAGGGCGAACGCGCAGGCTGCCGGGTTTCAGATGCTCGTAAAAAGCGTAACGGCCGTTGCCGATATCGAGGGCGACATAGTTGCCGCTGGCATCGGTAATCGAATGCTTGGGATGCGCGGAAATCGTGGCGCTTTCGACGACATCGTCGCGAGTGGAGGCGATCACGCCGTCGGCGACGGCCAGCACGTCTTCGCCGTAACCGTACCAGTCGGTCACCTGGTCGCTGCCGCCGTTCCTGGAGCGCTCCTCGCGCCCCTGATCGTCCAGCTTGACCCAGTCGATGGCATAGCGGCCCGGAAGAAATGCGCGGCCGTCGACCGCATAGAACACGCGGCGATGTCCGCGCGGCCACGCGGGATCATGGATCGCCGCCCAAGGCCCGCCCCGCAGCGGCGGGCTGAGCGACGGAGGTGGTGTCTCGAGCACGGCGATGCGGGCGCCCTCGACGACGGCGTCGACCTCGGTCGCTTCGCCCGTGCTGGCGCTGGCGTACTCGATGCGATGCCGCAATTCGCGCGGCATCGCGCGGTCGCGGACCGGCACCTCGATGTAGAGCACCGCGCGCATGCCTGGCGCGATCTCGCGTTTGTCTTTCTGGCCCGTCGTCAGGCCTGGTCTTCCGAGCCTGTGGTCGAGTTCCTGCCCGCGCAGGTCGATCAGAGTTGCGCCGGCCGCGTCGAGCACCTGGACATGCTTGAGCGTCAAGGCATCGTCCGCGAAATTGGTGAGGTGCAATTCGTAAACGAGCTGCGGAACGCCGGCGATTTTCAGCGGCGTCGGCGCCAGGGGCACCTGCATGTCGAACGAGGTGCGCATCGGCACGGCGGCGATGGCGCCCGGGAGCCAGGCCGCGACGAGGCACAACAACGCCGTCAACGATGCTGCGCTGCGCATGGATCGATGCGGCCTCATCCCCAATTCTCCAGAAGCGTGCAAAGCGAGCGTGCGAATTTGCCTGGTCTTTCATCGAATCTCATGTGCTGTCCGTCATCGGCAACCTGTCGGGTGTCCATCGTCATCCGGCCTGCCGGCCCGATGCCGGGATGCGCTTCGCCAGACCTCTCGTGCGCCTGGCATTGGAGCTGTCGGCGCTCCGGCGATGGCGGTGAATGCTGCGCTGCGGTAGGCTTTCCGGCCCTGATCCTTTCCGCCTGGCCGCGCGCCAGCCGTCCCCGTGTCCGCCGAAACCGCCGCCTACGACCCCAAAGCCGTCGAAACCGCCGCCCAGCAGTACTGGGCCGACACCCGTGCCTACGAGGTGCGCGAGGATGCTTCGAAGCCGAAGTATTTCTGCCTTTCGATGCTGCCGTATCCGTCCGGCGCGCTCCATGTAGGCCATGTGCGCAACTACACCATCGGCGATGTGATCAGCCGCTACCAGCGCATGATCGGCAAGAACGTGCTGCAGCCGATGGCATGGGACGCCTTCGGCCTGCCGGCCGAGAACGCGGCGATCAAGAACAACACCGCGCCGGCCAAGTGGACCTACGCCAACATCGACCACATGCGCGCGCAGCTGAAATCGATGGGTTATGCCATCGACTGGTCGCGCGAGTTCGCCACCTGCCGGCCCGAGTACTACGTGCACGAGCAGCGCATGTTCGTGCGGCTGATGAAAAAGGGATTGGCCTATCGCAAGAACTCGGTGGTGAACTGGGACCCGGTCGACCAGACCGTGCTGGCCAACGAACAGGTGATCGACGGCCGCGGCTGGCGCACCGGTGCTTTGGTCGAGAAGCGCGAGATTCCGCAGTGGTTCCTGAAGATCACCGACTACGCGCAGGAGCTGCTGGATGGCCTCGACGCGCTGCCCGGTTGGCCGGATTCGGTCAAGACCATGCAGCGCAACTGGATCGGCCGCAGCGAAGGCCTGGAGATCCAGTTCCGCATCGAGGGCGAGGACGCGCCGCTCACCGTGTTCACCACGCGCCCCGACACATTGATGGGCGTGACCTTCATTTCGATCGCCGCCGAGCATCCGCTGGCACATAAGGCCGCGCAGGCCAATTCCGAGCTGGCGGATTTCATCGAGGATCTGCGCAAGGGCGGCGTCTCCGAAGCCGAACTGGAAACGCAGGTGAAGCGTGGCATGGACACCGGCCTGCGCGCGATCCACCCGATCAGCGGCGAGGAAGTGCCGGTGTGGGTGGCCAACTTCGTGCTGATGGGCTACGGCACCGGCGCGGTGATGGCGGTGCCTGGGCACGATCAGCGCGACTGGGAATTCGCCAAGGCCTACGGCCTGCCGATCCGCATGGTGGTGGTGCCGCTGGAGGTGCGCGATGCGTTGAGCGAGATCGCCTCCGATGTCGAGCGCGCCCAGGACCCGATGCGCGCCGCGCTGGGTGGAAGCGGTGCGGTCGACGTCTACGACACCGGCGCCGCGGTGCAGGTGGTGGAAGCCTTCGAGCGCGGCATCCAGGACGACGCGGCCTATACCGAGCGCGGCTGGCTGGTGAATTCCGACGAATACAACGGCATGGATTACCGCGAGAGCTTCGACGCGCTGGCGGCGAAGTTCGAACACGACGGCCGCGGTGCGCGCCGCGTCAACTACCGTCTGCGCGACTGGGGCGTGAGCCGCCAGCGCTACTGGGGTTGCCCGATTCCGGTGATCCTGTGCCCGAAGTGCGGCGACGTGCCGGTGCCGGAAGATCAGCTGCCGGTGCTGCTGCCGGAAGACGTCGCGTTTTCCGGCGTGCAGTCGCCGATCAAGGCCGATCCCGCATGGCGCAAGACCACCTGCCCGCAATGCGGCGGCGCGGCCGAGCGCGAGACCGACACCTTCGACACCTTCATGGAGTCGAGCTGGTACTACGCCCGCTACACCTCGCCGGGCGCGAGCGACATGATCGACGAGCGCGCGCGCTACTGGCTGCCGGTGGACCAGTACATCGGCGGCATCGAGCACGCGATCCTGCATCTGATGTACTTCCGCTTCTATCACAAGCTGCTGCGCGACGCCGGCATGGTCGACAGCGACGAGCCGGCGACGAATCTGCTGACGCAGGGCATGGTGGTGGCGGAAACGTTCTATCGCGAAACGGAAAACGGCAACAAGGAATGGTTCAACCCCGCGGATGTTGAAATCCTGCGCGACGAACGCGCCAAGATCACCGGCGCGGTGCTGAAGAGCGACGGCGGGCCGGTCGCGATCGGCGGCATCGAGAAGATGTCCAAGTCCAAGAACAACGGCGTCGATCCGGTGGTGCTGGTCGAGCAATACGGCGCCGATACCGTGCGCCTGTTCTCGATGTTCGCCTCGCCGCCGACCATGTCGCTGGAGTGGAGCGATGCCGGCGTCGAAGGCATGGCCCGCTTCCTGCGTCGCTTCTGGCGCGAGGTGACCACGCATGTCGCGCAGCCGGATCATCCGCAAGTCGATGTTTCGGCACTGACGCCGGCGCAGAAGACGCTGCGCCGCCAGCTGCACGAAACCATCCAGAAAGTGGGCGACGATTACGGCCGCCGCCACAGTTTCAACACCGCGATCGCGGCGCTGATGGAATTGCTCAACGCGGTGTCGAAGTTCGATGACATGAGCGACCAGGGCCGCGCGCTGCGCCACGAGACGCTGCAGACGATGGTGCTGCTGCTCAACCCGGTGACGCCGCACGTCAGCCACGCCCTGTGGCAGGCGCTCGGCCATGCCGAGACGGTGCTCGAGGACGTGCCGTTCCCGCAGGCCGATCCCGCCGCGCTCGTGCGCGACAGCGTGACGCTGGCGGTGCAGGTCAACGGCAAGCTGCGCGGCACGATCGAGGCCGCCGCCGATGCGCCGCGCGAACAGATCGAAGCCGCTGCGTTGGCCGAGCCGAATGTGGCGAAGTTCGTCGAGGGCCAGCAGATACGCAAGCTGATCATCGTGCCCGGCAAGATCGTCAACATCGTTGTTGCCTGAACGCGAAATGGCGGCAGGGCGCGATCCCCAACCCCTCGCGCTTGCCGCCCATAGCCGTCTCGTCCAGACTGCGCGCATGAGAAAAGCCCTTCCGAGCAGGCCCCGCCTTCTTCGAACCGCTGCGATCGCCGCCCTCGCGCTGGTCCTGACCGCGTGCGGATTCCATCTGCGCAGCGCGTTGACGCTGCCGCCGGATGTCGGCCAGATCCTCGTGGCGTCGCGCAATCCCTACAGCCCGCTGGCGCAGTCGGTGGTGCAGGCGCTGGAACGCGCCGGGGTCGAGGCGTCGACCGAAGGCGCTCCCACCGGCAAGGCGGTGTTGAGCGTCGTGTCGGAGAAGTGGGGCTCGTTGCCGATCAGCGTCGACCAGTACGGCCGCGCGCAGGAATTCACGCTGCGCTACGCGGTGGTGTTCTCCTTCACCAAGGCCGACGGCTCCGTGTTCGTGCCGAAGCAGGTGGTGGAGCTGGCGCGCGATTATGTGTCGTCGCCGACCAGCCCCACCGGCGCCGAGAGCGAGGTCGACCTGCTCACCAAGGAAATGCGCAAGGACATGACGGCGGCGATCCTGCGCCGCATCGACGCCGCCGCACGCTCGCCGAAGCCGGAAACGCCGACCGAGCCCACGGACGTCACGCTGCCCGATCTCAACGCGCCGCCCTGATCAATGCGATGAGCGGAATGTCGGTCGCGATGCTGGCATGGAACTGAGTCCGGAACGCCTCTCCGCGCAGTTGCGCGCCGAACCGTTGCGTCCGGCCTATCTGATCGCCGGGCCGGAACCGCTGCGCGTGATCGAGGCCGCCGACGCCGTTCGCGCGCGGGCGCGCGAGCAGGGCTACGCCGAGCGCGAAGTGTTCGACGCCGACAGCCGCGATTTCGACTGGGACGCGCTCGCGGCGAGCTTCCGCGCCCCGAGCCTGTTCTCCGCGCAACGCCTGATCGAATTGCGCCTGCCGACCGCCAAGCCCGGCAAGGACGGCGCCGAGGTCATCGCCGACTATTGCGCCGAGCCGCCCGGTGACACCGCGCTGCTCATCACCGGCGGCGAGTGGAGCCGTCAGCACGGCGGCAAGTGGAGCGAGGCCATCGCCCGCATCGGCCATCTCGTCGTCGCCTGGGCGGTGAAACCGCACGAGATGACCGACTGGGTCGAAAGCCGCCTGCGCAGCCGCGGCGTGCATGCCGACCGCGACGCCGTGCAGCGACTGGTCCAGCGCGTGGAGGGCAATCTGCTGGCGGCCGCGCAGGAGATCGACAAGCTCGCGCTGCTCGCCGATGGCCAGCCGCTGGATGCCGCGCGTATGGAATCGCTGGTGGCCGATGCCGCCCGTTTCGACGTGTTCCGCCTGATCGACGCCACGCTCAACGGTCAGCCCGCGCAAGTCTCGCGCATGCTTGCCGGCCTGCGCGCCGAGGGCGAGGCGGTGCCGGCGCTGATGGGCATGGTGGTGCGGGAGCTGCAGCTCACGGCCGCGCTCGCACGCGTGCAGGCACGTGGCGGCAATCTCGCCGGCGAGTTCAAGGCGCAACGCGTATGGGACTCCAAGCAGGCCACCTATCGCCGCGCGCTGCAACGCCATGCCGCGCCGCGCTGGGAGCGTTTCGTGGCCGAAGCCGGCCGTGTCGACCGCATCAGCAAGGGCCGCGCGGCCGGAGACGCCTGGCAGGTGCTCGAACGCCTGCTGCTGGCGGTGAGCGAAGCCAAGGCCGCATCCCTCGTCCCGTGAAGCTGCGCGTCTACTACGGCGGCACCTTCGACCCCGTCCACAACGGCCATCTGGCGATCGCGCGCGCCGCGCATGCCGCGCTCGACCGCACGATCCGGCTGATGCCGGCCGCGGACCCGCCGCACCGTCCGCCGCCGGGCGCCGATGCGCGGCAGCGCGCGGCGATGCTGGATCTGGCCGTCGCCGGCGAGGCCGGCCTGTGCGTCGATCGCCTCGAACTCAGGCGTGCCTTTGAGAGCGGAGAGGGCCGCAGCTACAGCATCGACACCCTGCATGCCCTGCGCGCCGAATACGGCCCCGAAGCGCCCCTGGCGCTACTGGTCGGTGCCGACAGCTTCCTCGGGCTGCCGACCTGGAAGGATTGGCGCGACCTGTTCACCTTCGCCCATTTCGTGGTGGCCGAGCGCCCCGGCAACCCGCTAGACGACGGCCTGCCGCCTGAACTGGCCGCCATCGCGTCCGGACGCTGGGTCAGTGCCCCTTCCGACCTCGAAACCGCGCCCGCCGGCCGTATCTTCCGCCTGCGCCAGCCGCTGCACGACGAATCCGCGACCGAAATCCGCGATCTGATCGCCTCGGGCGCGCCCTGGCGGGATGGCGTGCCCGCCGCCGTCGCCGACTACATCGAACGGCACCATCTGTACGGTCACGAGTCCCGGCGATCGTCTTCGCTATAATTCAGGCGCAACCCCACGAGTCAGTGCCCTTGACCAGTCCCGCCCAAGTCATCAAGACCCGTCTTCCCAATCCGCCGCCGCCGGCCGAAGCCTTGCTCAAGGCCGTCCATGCTGCCGTCGACAACCTCAAGGCCCAGGATGTCGTCGAGATCGATGTTCGCGGCAAGACCAGCGTCTGCGATTTCATGATCGTCGCTTCCGGCACTTCGTCACGCCACGTCAAATCGGTGGCCGACGAGGTGATCAAGCACGCCAAGCAGCTCGATTGCCAACCGCTCGGCGTGGAAGGCGAGCGTGAGGCCGAATGGGTGCTGGTCGATCTTGGCGACGTCGTCGTTCACATCATGCTGCCGCGCGTGCGTGAGTTCTACGCGCTGGAGCGGCTGTGGACGGTCGGCGACCAGCCGCCGGAAGACGCCGATTCGGGAACCGCGGCCGAACGATCGCTCTGAGCCTTTCTTTCGTCCGTCGATGACGGATGGAAGCGGGGGCGGAGCGGCTCATGTCGCTGACGCTACCATCCGCGCATGAAAGCCCGCCTCATCGCCGTCGGCGAAAACGCACCGCCCTGGGTCGCGGAAGGCTTCGCCGAATATCGCAAACGCCTCTCGCACTGGCTGCCGCTCGACCTGGTCGAGATCGCGCCGGGACTTCGCGGCAAGAATCGCGACGTCGCACGCGCCACCCAGGACGAGGGCGCGCGCGTGCTGGCCGCATTGCCGAAGCAAGCGCATGTCGTCGTGCTCGATGGGCGAGGGACGCCTTACACCTCCGAACAGCTGGCCCAGCGTCTCGAACATTGGCGCGGGCAGGGGCGCGATCTCGCCTTTCTGATCGGCGGGCCCGAAGGGCATGCCGCCGAAGTGCTAACACGCGCGGACGAGCGGTGGTCGCTGGGACCCTTGACGTTGCCGCACATGCTGGTGCGGCTGGTGTTGGCCGAGCAGCTGTATCGCGCTGCGGCGTTGCTGACGAATCATCCTTATCACCGCGCGTGAAACATCGGCGATACGGGGCGCCTGATCCACGTTCCGCAGCGGAACGGAGCAGGCTGCGTTTCTGAAACAGGTGTCTATGGAAAAGAAAGCCCGCCTTGATGGCGGGCTTTCGTATTGATTGTCTATCCAATCATTGGAGCTTGAAGTCGATCGGGATGTTGCCGATTGCCTTTACGGGTTGTCCGTCGCGAGTTGCCGGCCGGAAGGCCCACTTCAACACAGTACGCCGTGCCAGTTCGTCGAGCTGCCGTGTGCCGCTGCTCTTCAGAATCTTGACTTCCAGCGGTTTGCCATCGACATCAACCAACACTTGCAACAATACCGTTCCCTCCGCGCGCGCCATCATGAGTTCGCGGGTGTATTTCGGTGGCGGCGCATGCAGATATTCCAAATGCGCGCCAGCTATAGGCTCGGTTGAAGCGATCGTTGTGGGTGGCGTGGTGACGGCAGGCGTAGTGACGACGGGATCGGCAGGTATCGTGCCCATCGGATCGATGATTTGCTCCGATAACGGCGGATCGACAGCGGGAGGCGTCACGACGGGTATCCGTGCCGTGGGCTGAGTGGTGGGGGTAACGGGAACCGTTGTCGGTGGTGGGGTCGGGGGCGGAGTTACCTTCTCCGGCGGCATGTACCAGATAAACGGCTTGTCCGGCTGAGGCAGCAGGCGTGCTGCTGGCACTAGCAACAACATCAGAATCGCTATGTTGAGCGCGATCGCACCTGTCGTGGCAACGATGCGAGAGGTTTCGACCTTGTCCCACGGGATATGAAAAGAAGAACGAGCGTGTTGCAGCACCATGACCCACCTCCATTGGTTGCAAAGCACAGTCGATAACGCACGTAGTCCACATCCGGGGTTAGGTCCTGCATCCGGACGCCACGGCGAATCAAAATTGCGCTTAGTCGATGCTGCGGTGCAAGAGGGGGCAAGAAGGGGTCCTCTTGCGCTACCGAGCGGAAGCGGAGGCGAACGGCGCTGGTCCCGGATCGGCGAGCCCGTTCCGAAGAGCATGCGATCTTCGTAAGAGGTTCAAATCATTGGATTTCTTGTCGGCCGGAGGCGGGGGTGCGCCGCGCTCGGATGCCTTCCGGAAAGCCTGACGGCTTCCTGACTGGAACCAAAATCACAAATTCCCTGAACGGGATGTCAAGATTTTCTCGTGGGGTTTAAATATTGTTAAAACCCATCTAGTATCGACCTCTGGGTGGTCGGGCTAGGGGCTTTGGCCCGGCAATCTTAGGGATCGCCCAAGCGGGGAGCAAAATTTGTTATTTCATTTTTGGAGAGAGAGATGAACTTCAGACGTAACTGCCTGCGCGATGCCATCGCGCTGGCGATGACGACGGGCGTCGTTGCCTTCGCCGGCAGCGCGGCAGCCCAGGAAGAGCCCAAGACCCTCGATCGCATCGAGGTCACCGGCTCCAACATCCCGCGTACCGACACCGAAACCGCTTCGCCGGTGCAGGTGATCACGCGCGAAGAGATCGATCGCACGGGCAAGACCACGATCGCCGAATATTTGCAGACGCTGACGGTGGACGGTCAGGGATCGATTCCCAAGACCTTCGGCAACGGCTTCGCAGGCGGCGGCGCCGGTATCTCGCTGCGCGGTCTGGGCGCAGGCTCCACGCTGGTTCTGTTGAACGGTCGCCGCATCGCGCCGTTCGGTCTGGCGGATGACGGCCAGAAGGTCTTCACCGACCTCAGCACGATTCCTCTGGATGCGGTCGAACGCGTCGACGTCCTGAAGGACGGCGCTTCGGCGATCTACGGTTCCGACGCGATCGCGGGCGTGGTGAACATCATCCTCCGCAAGGATTTCAACGGCGTGACCGTGCGCGGTTCGTACGGCATCTCCGGCGATGGCGACGGCGATACCCGCAAGGGCTCCGTCACCGCTGGCTGGGGTGATCTGTCGACCGACGGCTACAACTTCTTCTTCACCGCGGAAGCCAGCAAGTCCGACGGCATCAAGATGAGCGATCGCAAGGATCGCAAGTGGATCGGTAGCGGTGACCTGCGTCGCTGGGGCTATGCCATCAACCACGCTTCCGGCCTGGCTGGTTTCATGAACAACGGCGTGGCCACCAACTCTCCGGTCGGCGCGATCCGTGATCCGAACACGCTGGAATACACCTACCTCGAAGGCTGCGAGCAGTTCACCAACGTCGCACCTCCGGGCGATCCGAATGGCGGCTGCCTTTGGGACGTTTCCAAGTTCCGCGATCTGGCGCCCAGCGAGAAGTTCATGAACTTCTTCGCGCGCGGCACCTTCGCGATCAACGACAACGCGGAGCTCTACACCGAGTTCGGTTATTCGAAGAAGGAAACCACGTTCCACAACACCCCGTCGGCCGTGTCCGGTACGTGGGGTTATCCGGGTGGCGCGGTCGTGACCGGCAGCGGTCCGACTCAGATGACGATCAATGCCGCGCATCCCGACAACGTGCTTGGCCTGACGGGCCGCATACGTTATTCGGCATGGGACGTCGGTCCGCGCACCAACAACACCGACAATGAGTTCATGCGCTTCCTCGCCGGCGTCAAGGGTACGGCGGGCGCGTGGGATTACGACGTCGGATACCTGCACTCCCAGAGCGACATCGTCAACAAGCGCGATGGCTTCCTGGTGAACAGCCGCGTTCGCACGGTGCTGAATGATCCCAACAGCCCGGTCGGCTGGTGGCGCATCGGTGCCGATGCAGGCCAGAACTCGCAGGCACTCTACGACTACATCTCGCCGACGATCGAAGCCAACGGCCAGACGAAGCTCGACACCGTCGACTTCAAGGCTTCGCGCGCTCTGATGGATCTGAAGGGCGGCGCGCTCGGCCTGGCGTTTGGCGCCGAATATCGCCGTCAGACCGTCAAGCTGGTGCCGACCACCTTCACCGACATCGGTGACATCATCGGTCTCGGTTACTCGGCTTATGACGGCAAGGAAGAAGTCGCCAGCGCCTACGCGGAATTGAATGCACCGGTGCTGGAGTCCCTGGAACTGTCCGGCGCGCTGCGCTTCGACAGCTACAAGGATGGTGACAATTCCTTCACGCCGAAGTTCGGCATCAAGTGGAAGCCGGCTGAGTGGGTCGCGCTGCGCGCCACCTACGCCGAAGGCTTCCGCGCTCCGAACCCGGCGGAAAAGACCGGCCAGCTGGCCGCGTTCACGACGGCGAGCGATCCGATCCGTTGCCCGGGCGGCAACCCGTATCCGGGTGCCAATCCGGTTCCGACCTGCGGTTCCGGAACTGTCGGCCTGATCACGACGGGTAACACCGATCTGAAGCCCGAAGAGTCCAAGAGCTATACGGTGGGTCTGGTGTTCGATCCGACGTCCAGCACGTCGATCACGCTCGATGCTTGGCAGATCGATCGCGACAACGAGATCAACACGGAATCCGTCGGCAACTCGATCGCCAATGGCCGTGCGCTCCGTAGCGATGACAACCTGATCGTCAATGGTGCGGAGATCCCGAACACCGGTACCTTGCTGGCCGTGCTGTCTCAGTACATCAACTCCACCTCCACCCGCGTGCGTGGTGTTGACCTCGACGTGCGCCAGCGCTTCGAGCTGGGCAGTGCCGGCAAGCTGACGCTTGACCTGCAGTGGAGCCACGTCACCAAGTTCGAGCGTGAAGACGGTGATGACAAGGTCGAGTACGCCGGCACTCACGGCAACTGCGACGTCACGAACTGCATCGGTACTCCGAAGGATCGCATCAACTTTGGCGCCACCTGGGACTACAACGATAACTTCACCCTCAGCAGCGTCGTCAACTATCGCAGCGGCATGAAGAACGTCGCGTTCGAGAACGACGAAAACGGTTGCGCCGCCATCTACACGGATGACGGTCCCGATGCGCCGCATGGTTGCCGTGTCGACTCGTTCTATACCATCGATCTGTCGGGTCGCTGGAGCCCGGCCGAGTCGTGGGAAGTCTTCGGTTCGATTCAGAACGTGACCGACCGGATCGCGCCTCTGGATCCGACGACCTACGGTGCCATCAACTACAACCCGATGGACTTCGATGGTGCGATTGGTCGTTACTACACGCTGGGCGTGAAGTACACCTTCAAGTAAGACCAACTAGTAAAGTTGTTGTACTGAGGCGGGCCCGAAAGGGCCCGCTTTTTTGTGTCCACGTATTCATAAATCCATTCTTGAGTTTTGAGATGGCCCAATGATTAAATCAACCCGGAAATTCAGAGGTGCCGTTTTTTTGATTGGCCGTCATGGAGGCGGAATGAAAAATTTTGTTTGGGGATTGGTTGCATTGGCAGCCGTGGCGCCTGATGTCATGGCGCAGGCTGTTTATCCGTATCAAGAATATGAAAAAAGTGTGACAGCCGCCCGACAAGTTTCACCATTGGGAGATGCCCCGTTTGGAGAGAAAATCTCTATGTTCTCGGGTTCTGCGGAGTTCGTGATTAACGACATAAGTCTCCCAGGGAACAATGCCCTTCCCGTTGCGTTGGGGCGACGCTTCTCAATTTCTGATCGGAACGCCAACTGGCAAGACAATACTGACAACAATGACTGGTTTCTTGGTGGCTTCGAGGATTGGGATGTTGAAGTCCCTTACCTTGAAGGCACTTTTTCGACAGATGGATGGGTTGTAGACGCCCCCGATCGTGGTAAACGCTGTAGTGAATTAAAGCTGCCTGCAGAGTTTGTAGATAATTTTTATATCTTCGATTTCTGGCGTGGGACAACTTTGCATATTCCAGGGCGTGGCGATGAAAAAATCGTTGTTGCGGACCCCGGGGTGCCGACGGTGTCTGGAGCAAGCTATCCGTGGGCAACAGTGAGTGGCATGCGCCTCGGCTGTTTGGCGCAAACGAAGAATTACTCCGGAGAAGGCTTTGTTGCTCTGGCTCCAGACGGTACGAAATATTACTTCGATTGGGGGGTTGAGCGTGGCGCTGCTCAAATACAAAAGTATCTTTCTGGTCCAGGGACTATCGCTAGAGCGTACCGAAAGCGTGTTTTTCTTTTAGCTACCAGGGTCGAAGATAGAGTCGGGAATTGGGTAAGCTATAGTTATTCTGGTGGAATGTTGTCGGGAATTTCATCCAGTGATGGGAGGGATATTTCCATCACTTATTCTGGTGGGCGCGTTGCAACGGCTTCTGCTAATGGTCGAGTCTGGTCTTATGGTTATGGCGATGGTGCTTATGGACTGATTAGCGTAACTCTGCCAACAGGAGAGCAATGGACCTATCAAAAATCTGGGAGTTTGAGGGCTTCGAGGGAAGTCGATCCGCCTGATGGTGAAATAGCTGATCCATGCATGTCCTGGGAAACCATTTACCCGCCGCCATTCCAATACTCGATTAGGCATCCGGCTGGCATAAATGGAAGATTCACCTTTAATAAGGTAAGGGCGTGGCGAGTTCCTGCGGTAAATAATAGTTGCAGCAATCCCGCATTTTTCGATAGGTGGGCGATATCCGAGAAGGTCATTTCCGGGCTGGGTGTCGAATCACAAACGACGACTTTTTCTTTCGATCAAACCATATCGGGTAGCTCGGAAAAATGGAGCATATTAGCCGCCCCTGATGGTACCAAGCACCAATATCGATATGGGAAGAGGTTCGCTTCGGAGGCGGCTGAGACGCCGGTAGACGAGGGGTTGTTATTGCAGGAACGTATTCTTGCTGCGAGCGGGGCTGTTGTTATGGATAAATTGATCGAGTATCAGAATGTCCCTGGTCAGAGCTTGCCCTTCATAAGAAATATTAGAGCACCGACCTTAGACGACAGCCTTATCCGGCCGGTAAAGAAGACCACTATCACGCAGGACGGCGTGACGTTTACTAATACGGTGGGCGCAAATGCGTTCGACACTTTTGCCCGCCCCTTGAGCGTGACCAAGTCGAGTTCGTTGGGCTACAGCCGCAGCGAGACAACGGCGTACTCAGATCATTTGTCGAAGTGGGTGCTAGGCCAGATCAAGTCCGTGACCTGCACAGCCTCGGTCCCGGCCAGCTCCGCTTGCGACGGCGATGTCATGTCGCAGACCGACTACGACGCCAATACCGCGCTGCCGCTGAAGACCTATGCCTTCGGCAAGCTCAAGCAAACCCTCACCTACAACACCGACGGCACGGTCGCCACGGTGAAGGACGGCAACAACAACGTCACCACGCTCTCGAG
>NZ_JAJAVH010000068.1 GCF_020511115.1 Luteimonas panaciterrae | reverse complement strand
TTACAACCCCAAGCGACGGCACAGTTCCAATGACGGGATGTCCCCGATAGAGTTTGAAAATCGGTACGCACATAGGCCGGAAGTGCTTACGATCCCCGGGACAGTCCACTAAACGGCTGACGACTGTCTACAAAAAACTGGGCGATTCAAACATCGATAAGCAAGAAACCATTGCGCGTGCGCAGTCGCTGTTGCGGCAGGAAGAAGGCGCGCGAGGCCACGCAGCAAGCGGCTGCGGACTTGCTCGACCGCGGATTGTTGAACAAGAAGCAGGCAAATGCAGTGGCGTGTGCATGGGAGGCGGTCAATGTACCGCTGCCTGA
>NZ_JAJAVH010000067.1 GCF_020511115.1 Luteimonas panaciterrae | reverse complement strand
ACCACAACAACCTCCTCCTCCTCACACTAGATTTCAATGGCTGTAAAGGTCGGCATCAACGGTTTCGGTCGTATCGGCCGTATCGTGCTCCGTAATGCACTCCTGAACCCCGACGTCGAGGTCGTCGCCGTCAACGACCCCTTCATCGATCTTGACTACATGGTCTACATGTTCAAGTTCGACTCCGTCCACGGCCGCTTCAAGGGC
>NZ_JAJAVH010000066.1 GCF_020511115.1 Luteimonas panaciterrae | reverse complement strand
CGTATCGGCCGTATCGTGCTCCGTAATGCACTCCTGAACCCCGACGTCGAGGTCGTCGCCGTCAACGACCCCTTCATCGATCTTGACTACATGGTCTACATGTTCAAGTTCGACTCCGTCCACGGCCGCTTCAAGGGCCACGTCGAGGCCAAGAACGGCAAGCTTGTCGTTGAGGGTCACCAGATCTCCGTCTTCGCCGAGAAGGAGCCCGCTTCCATCCCCTGGGGATCGGTCGGCGCTGCCTACATCGTCGAGTCCACTGGTGTCTTCACCACCGTTGAGAAGGCCGGCCTCCACTTGAAGGGTGGTGCCAAGAAGGTCATCATCTCCGCGCCCTCTGCTGACGCGCCGATGTTCGTCGTCGGTGTCAACCTCGACAAGTACGACCCCAAGTACACCGTCATCTCCAACGCGTCGTGCACCACCAACTGCCTCGCGCCCCTCGCCAAGGTTATCAACGACAACTTCGGCATTGCTGAGGGTCTCATGACCACCGTCCACTCCACCACCGCCACCCAGAAGACCGTTGACGGTCCCTCGAAGAAGGACTGGCGTGGAGGTCGTGCCGTCGGCAACAACATCATCCCCTCGTCCACCGGTGCCGCCAAGGCCGTCGGAAAGGTCATCCCCACCCTCAACGGCAAGCTCACTGGTCTTGCCTTCCGTGTCCCCACCATCGATGTCTCCGTCGTCGACCTCGTCGTCCGCCTCGAGAAGGGCGCCACATACGAGGAGATCAAGGCTGCCGTCAAGAAGGCGTCCGAGACCACCATGAAGGGTGTCCTCGGCTACACCGACGAGAAGGTTGTCTCCACCGACTTCACCGGCAACGACAACTCGTCGATCTTCGACGCGGACGCGGGCATCCAGCTCTCGCCCAACTTCGTCAAGCTGATCGCCTGGTACGACAACGAGTGGGGCTACTCCAAGCGTGTCGTCGACCTCCTGGCGTTCGCGGCCAAGGC
>NZ_JAJAVH010000065.1 GCF_020511115.1 Luteimonas panaciterrae | reverse complement strand
CCATGGCCAAGGGTAAGTTCGAGCGCACCAAGCCCCACGTGAACGTGGGCACGATCGGTCACGTGGACCACGGGAAGACGACGCTGACGGCGGCGCTGACGAAAGTGGGCGCGGAGCGGTTTGGTGGTGAGTTCAAGGCATACGACCAGATCGACGCGGCGCCGGAAGAGAAGGCGCGCGGCATCACGATCTCGACGGCGCACGTGGAATACGAAAGCCCGACGCGTCACTACGCGCACGTGGACTGCCCGGGCCACGCCGACTACGTGAAGAACATGATCACCGGTGCGGCGCAGATGGACGGAGCGATCCTGGTGTGCTCGGCGGCCGATGGCCCGATGCCGCAGACGCGCGAGCACATCCTGCTGGCTCGCCAGGTGGGCGTGCCGTACATCGTGGTGTTCCTGAACAAGGCGGACATGGTGGACGACGCGGAGCTGCTGGAGCTGGTGGAGATGGAAGTGCGTGAGCTTCTGTCGAAGTACGAGTTCCCGGGCGACGACACGCCGATCATCAAGGGTTCGGCGCTGAAGGCGCTGGAAGGCGACCAGTCGGAAATCGGCGTGCCGGCGATCCTGCAGCTGGTGGATGCGCTGGACACGTACATCCCGGAGCCGCAGCGCGACGTGGACAAGGCGTTCCTGATGCCGGTGGAAGACGTGTTCTCGATCTCCGGTCGCGGCACGGTGGTGACCGGCCGTATCGAGCGCGGCATCATCAAGGTGGGTGACGAAGTCGAGATCGTGGGCATCCGCCCGACGGCGAAGACGACGGTGACCGGCGTTGAGATGTTCCGCAAGCTGCTGGACCAGGGCCAGGCGGGTGACAACGCGGGTCTGCTGCTGCGCGGCACCAAGCGCGAGGACGTGGAGCGTGGTCAGGTGCTGGCCAAGCCGGGCAGCATCACGCCGCACACGGAGTTCGAGGCGGAGGTGTACGTGCTGTCGAAGGACGAGGGTGGCCGTCACACGCCGTTCTTCAAGGGTTACCGTCCGCAGTTCTACTTCCGCACCACGGACATCACCGGTGCCGTCACGCTGCCGGAAGGCACGGAGATGGTGATGCCGGGCGACAACGTGAAGATGGTGGTGGCGCTGATCAACCCGGTGGCGATGGACGAAGGTCTTCGCTTCGCGATCCGCGAAGGCGGCCGTACGGTCGGCGCGGGCGTGGTGGCCAAGATCATCAAGTAA
>NZ_JAJAVH010000064.1 GCF_020511115.1 Luteimonas panaciterrae | reverse complement strand
CCGATATTGGGATCGTAGTACCGCTGCTGCATGTAGTTCAGCCCGGTGCTTGCATCCAGCGTATGTCCGGTATAGCCCGGCCCGTCCTCCAGCGGCCGGTTCAGCACCTGTCCGAACGGCTCGTACTCGCTCCTCTCGAGGATGGCTCTGCTCTGATTCGTCTCCGCCACTGGGCTGCCCAGTGCATCGGTGTGCTGGTACTTCGTCGTCGTGGTGCTGGTCGTGGTGTCCAGCTCTCTTAATGCCACCAGGCTGCCACCGAGGTAGATCGACTCCACCCGCTTGTTGTTGCGGTAGTCCTGGCTGGTCAGCAGCTGCCCCGCCTGACTGTACATCTGGTAGCTGCACGCTGCGGAGGTGCAGCTGAGCACGCGCCGGCCTTGTCCGTCGTAGGCATACCACTCCTTGCCCGGGACGTTGCGCAGCCGATTGCCGTAGTCAAACTCGAAGGCCTGTCCGTTCTTGTTCGCCAGGTTGCCCTGCACGTCATAGCTCAGGCCGATCACCGTACTGCCGGCGCAGCCTTCGCCGTTGAAGTTGTTCTTGACGTTCGTCAGCCGCCAGTTGGCGTCATAGCAGTACGCCAGGAGCCGCGCCTTGGTGCCACCGATCACGACGCCGGTCAGGTTGTCCAGGCCATCGTAGCCGTACAGGGCCACGTGGTTCGCGGCATCGGTGCCGTACATCGGCGAGTCGACCTTGGTCAGCCGGTCCAACTCGTCATAGGTCATAGTGCGATTGCCGCGGTTGCCCGTCAGGCCGTCGCTGATCGCCGCCACGTTGCCGTTCTGGTCGTAGTCGTAGCTGTCGTCCAGGAACTTGCTGGTGCCGTAGTCGTCCAGACTGCGGTCGGGCAGCTGGCGGGCGTTCTGGGTCAGCGTGTGCTTGATGCCGTTGCCGTAGGTGAACTGGGCGATGGCGCCGTTGGGGTAGTAGCTCACGCTGGTGGCGTAGGTGCCCGCCTGCGTCGGCTGGCCCAGGGCGTTGG
>NZ_JAJAVH010000063.1 GCF_020511115.1 Luteimonas panaciterrae | reverse complement strand
GGGCAGCTGGCGGGCGTTCTGGGTCAGCGTGTGCTTGATGCCGTTGCCGTAGGTGAACTGGGCGATGGCGCCGTTGGGGTAGTAGCTCACGCTGGTGGCGTAGGTGCCCGCCTGCGTCGGCTGGCCCAGGGCGTTGGGGGCGTAGTCGATCGACAGGCCGCTGGGATAGGTCTGGATCTTCAGTGCTCCGTTGGCGTCATAGCCATAGCCGGCGCCCCAGACCGAGGTGCCGCCCAGGTGGTTCAGGCTCTCGCCGGTGAGCAGG
>NZ_JAJAVH010000062.1 GCF_020511115.1 Luteimonas panaciterrae | reverse complement strand
GGGGGCGACCTGCTTACTTCCAGGCCATTTCGCCCTTGGCTACCTTGGCGCTGAGTTCGAGCGAGCCTTCGCCGCCCAGGTTCGGGTAGCGTTGCTTGAGTGCGGCGATCAGTTCGGTAGAGTTACGCGCCTTGGCCGTCTCTTCGTCGAATGCGCGGATATAGCCGGCGGTGAAGTCCACGGCCTGCACCCCGGCCGGAATGTCGCCGACGAAGTGGCCCGGGATGACCTTGGCCGGGGCCAGCGCCTTGATCCTGTCCAGCGTGGCCAGCCAGTTCGCATGCGATTCCGGAGTCTGGGTATCGGCCATCCACACATGCTCCCCCGACACCACTGGGATGCCTCCGGCAACAGTACTGATTGAGGGAATCCAAACAAAGCTCCGATCTGGGGTTGGACCATTGAGACCAACGATCTTGAGTTCCTGGCCTTCCAAGGTCAGGGTGTCACCTGCCAACGGCTGCGGGACGATAATCTGCTTGGGCGCGTTATCACCCAATTGCGGACCCCAGAGTGCGAGCTTTTCGTCCTTGGTCGCCTCGATGTGGGCGATGGTCGGCGCGGTGGCCACGATTCTGGCGTCCGGGAAGGCAGCATGCAGCGTGTCTAGGCCGAAGTAATAGTCCGGATCGCCGTGACTGATGTAGATCGTGGTCAGGCGCTTGCCCGACACCCGAATTAGCTCTGCCAGCTTGCGCGCTTGTTCGGCCGAGAATTGGGCGTCGATCAGTATCGCCTCGTTGCTGCCCTGCACGAGCACCGAACTGACCGCGAAGATCGCGCTCTCGCCGGGATTGAAGATCTGTGTGGTCAGCGCTGCCGTCTGGGGATGGGAGGATTGCGGCACGGAGGACTCCTGGTGCTGTGTCGGGGTGGGTTGGGCGGAGTGACAGCCGCCAAGAACCGCGGCCAAAGCCAGTGCACCAGCGGCGGCCAGTGGGAGCAACTGCAGTGTGGTCATAGCGGTCACCGGACCTTCTCGAGCTTGGAAAAACCATTGTAGAAAGTGCCGTCGGGGAAGGTGATATTGCTGTAGACCTGCTCCCGGGCGAAATCTTCCACATGCACCACGGTGGTTTTGTCCTGCTCCTGCCAGTACACCATGTACAGGCCATCGCGCAGCTTCCGGTGCGTGTAGTGGATGGTCTGTACCTGACCCTTGTTGGGTTCTTGCAGTTTGGTGAAGGTCATATCCCCCACCTGGCCGAAGGTGATCTCGAAGGCGTTGCCGGCGCCGAAGTCGACGCGGTAGGCGTGCCCGATGGCGGGCAAGGCATCGATGTCGG
>NZ_JAJAVH010000061.1 GCF_020511115.1 Luteimonas panaciterrae | reverse complement strand
GACCGTGTTGGCCGCCACCGTCACCGTCACCGTCGCCGTATCGCAATTGCTCGGATTGAGCGTCTCGCAGATCTGGTAGGTGAAGGTATCCGTGCCCGAGAAGCCCGGGTTCGGGGTGTAGGTGATCGTGCCGTCCGGATTGATCGTGGTGGTGCCGTTGGCAGGCGGCGTCGTCACCGTCGTCGTGACCGTGCTCGTCGTCACCGGCACACCGTTGAGCGTGTCGTTGCTCAGCACCGGGATCGTGACCGGCGTGTTCTGCGGCGTGGTCGCAGG
>NZ_JAJAVH010000060.1 GCF_020511115.1 Luteimonas panaciterrae | reverse complement strand
CGTGCCGTCCGGATTGATCGTGGTGGTGCCGTTGGCAGGCGGCGTCGTCACCGTCGTCGTGACCGTGCTCGTCGTCACCGGCACACCGTTGAGCGTGTCGTTGCTCAGCACCGGGATCGTGACCGGCGTGTTCTGCGGCGTGGTCGCAGGATCGTCGGTCGCCGTGATCGCGGCGGCACTCACCGTCACCGTCACATTGGCCGTATCGCAGTTGGTCGGATTGAGCGTCTCGCAGATCTGATACACGACCGTGTACGTGCCCGCCGGCGTGCCCGGCGCGACGTTCACCGCACCCGTCGCCGGATCGAGCGTGACGTTCGGGTTCGTCGTCGAGGTCTGCGTCAGCGTGACGTTGCTGAGCGTGGCCGGCGCACCGTTCAAGGTGTCGTTCGTCAGCACGTTCGGCACCGCGACGCCACCGGAGGCGCCATTGGCGCTGCCGCTGTCGTCGACCGCATCGATCGGCGCGGCACTCACCGTCACCGTCACGTTGGCCGTATCGCAGTTGGTCGGGTTCAGCTGTTCACAGATCTGGTACACGACCGTGTACGTACCCGCCGGGGTACCCGGCGCCACGTTCACCGCACCCGTCGCCGGGTCCAGCGTGACGTTCGGGTTGGTCGTCGAGGTTTGCGTCAGCGTGACGTTGGCGAGCGTGGCCGCGGCACCGTTCAAGGTATCGTTGGTCAGCACGTTCGGCACGGCAGTTCCGCCCGAGGCGCCGTTCGCCGAACCACTGTCGTCCACGGCATCGATCGGGGCGGCACTCACCGTCACCGTCACGTTCGCCGTGTCGCAGTTGGTCGGGTTCAGCTGCTCGCAGATCTGATACACGACCGTGTACGTGCCCGCCGGGGTCCCCGGCGCCACGTTCACCGCACCCGTCGCCGGGTCCAGCGTGACGTTCGGGTTGGTCGTCGAGGTTTGCGTCAGCGTGACGTTGGCGAGCGTGGCCGCGGCACCGTTCAAGGTATCGTTGGTCAGCACGTTCGGCACGGCAGTTCCGCCCGAGGCGCCG
>NZ_JAJAVH010000059.1 GCF_020511115.1 Luteimonas panaciterrae | reverse complement strand
CTGATCCGGCGTCGTCGCCGTTGCGCTGTTCTGGAACGTGCCCTGCGCGTTGATCGTCGCGGTGACCGTGATGGTCACGCTCGCGCCCGAGGCCAGGCTGGCGATGGTGCACGGGAACGCCATGCAGCCACCACCGGACACGCCGGTGATCGTTAGATTGGTCGGCGTGTCAGTGACCTGCACGTTGGTCGCGGTGCTCGGACCAGCGTTGGCCACCGTCACCGTG
>NZ_JAJAVH010000006.1 GCF_020511115.1 Luteimonas panaciterrae | reverse complement strand
CTCGAGAGCGTGGTGACGTTGTTGTTGCCGTCCTTCACCGTGGCGGCCGTGCCGTCGGTGTTGTAGGTCAAGGTCTGCTTGAGCTTGCCGAAGGCGTAGTTACGCAGCGGCAGCGCGGTCGTTGCGTCGTAGTCGGTCTGCGACATCACATCGCCGTCGCAAGCTGAACTGGCCGGTACCGAGGCTGTGCAGGTCACGGACTTGACCTGGCCTAGCACCCACTTCGACAAATGATCCGAGTACGCCGTCGTCTCGCTGCGGCTGTAGCCCAGCGAGCTGGACTTGGTCACGTTCAAAGGACGAGCAAATGCATCGAAAGTGGATGTAGTGCTATTGAACGATGCCCCGTCTTGGCTGATGTCTACGGAGCGGATAGGTATGATTAGGTTGGCTATAGGATCGAAGGTTGGGTCTGCGATTTGTTCGCCAATCCGTTCTGAGAATGGATCTGTTGAGGTAGGGGTGTAATAGCTGTTATTGGTCGATTTTCGAGTAAAGCTAGCGTCCAATACATCTGAAGAAAGGAGTCGCCCTTCATTGATGCCATATTGAATACCAAATTTATGGCGAGTACGGGTGTTATCAGGGGCAGTGATAGATACGTACTTGGAGTCCACTCCACTGGGGCATTCTTCGCCAGGAGGGCAATAGGTTGTGTCGGCACATGTCCCGTCTCTTTTGCAAAAACCAAATGGCTGAACAGGGCCGTAGTGGTATTTCCACTCCTGTGTGGGAATACCAACACCGGAGATAGATTTGCTTAGTAATGTGAAATTGTCAGAATAATTGGGTATTCGTAACTCGTAATAACCAGTTTCTGGGCCAATCGCCCATGCGTTGCACATTTTTGGAACGCGTGTTCGATAATGTCGAATATAAGAAAATTTGAATGTTCCCGCCGCTCCGGAAGGATGCCCTATCACCAAAGACAGATCGCCTATAGGATCCCCAGGGGATGGGCACTCCATAACGTCAGGTTCTTGGCTGAAGTCAGGAACGGGAGACAGAGAGGGGGAATATCGTGAATACAAATATCCACTAAGGGTATAGGTCCATTTCGATCCATCAGGGCGGACAACGCTGCTGAGATAGCTGGATGTTACGCCAGGCTGCTGGTATTGGGCAGATGTATAGTTGTAAATCCATGTGCCAGCAGATGATGATGCGGATGTTATCTGTCCTCCAGAGTAAGACAAGTTGATCCATCGTCCGTCACTTGATTCGATTCTGGTGAGTTTGTCGCCAGTGTAAGTATAAGTTACCCAGTTGCCGAAGCGGTCCTCTACTTTTGTGGCTGCCAAGAACAATTGGTCTCGTGATTCGACTTCGCCATCATTTATATATGGTTTTTTCAGTGTTGTCGCTTCACGCTTTATCATCCAGTCGAAGTAGTATTTGATGCCGGTAGGTGCTAAGGCTAAAAATCCTTCACCAGAGCCATTCTTTATTTGAGAAAGGCAGCTTACTTGATAATATCCTTGGGAAATCCAAGGGTAAGTTTTGCCGTCTTGGACCTTGGGAACCTTTGCTTCAGTGTTCTTAAAAAGCACCTTCGCTCCTTGGCCGGGGATGTTGAGTCTATTTCCCGACCAAATATCACTCGATGTGAAATATTGATTGTTGGGGCTTGGTGGGCTTGGATTTGAGCAGCGGTTGAGGCCTGAGTCAGCGGTCACCCATCCTTTTAGATCAGAAAAAGTTCCATCAACTGAGGGGGCGTCGATGTCCCAGTTCGCAAATCCTCCAAAATTGCTATCGACTCGACCGGGCTGAACGCGAAAGACGCGGCGCAAAGTAACCGGTAACGCATTGTTCCCAGGGATGTCGATATCTACGATCGAGAAAGTTGTGCTGCCGTTATAAAGGCTAATCTGTTCCCCGAAAAGCTCGCTTGTCAAAGGCGAGACGCGCTCGGCGGCTTTAACTTTCTTGCCATATTCTTGATAGGGTTCAACGACCTGAGCTTGTGCAAGTGGCGTGATAGCCAGAGAAACCAGCACAAGGCCGAGGCCCCAGCCTCGAATAGCTGCAGATTGGATTGATTGCATTTTGATGTCCGGCCGAAACGGCCATGCCCCTTTGTTCGCCGCCGACGGCGGTGTGCAATTATCTTGCCCGAAATTTGTTTTCTAGTCCCGCTATTCAGGAATCAGAGCAGCAGGCCTTCACGCAACGCATTGATGCGATCGACCAGCGCTTCGGGAGTATAGGGTTTTGCGGTCACGCGCCCCCACACCGGCGCGGGCCAGGCGGGGTCGTGTTCGAAGCGGGCGATGACGTGCACGTGCAGTTGCGGCACGAGGTTGCCGAGCGCGGCGACGTTGAGTTTGAAGGGGCGGAACTGGTCGCGGAGCAGGCGTGAGACGAGATCGATTTCCTCGGTCAGCTGGCGGCGCTGGTCGCTGTCGAGGTCGATCAGTTCATGCGCGTTGGGAACGCGAGGTACCAGCACCAGCCAGGGATAGTTGCTGTCGTCCATCAATCGCAATTCGCACAAGGCGAGCGCGATGACGGGATGCGTGTCGGCGGCCAGTTGCGGGTGCAGTTCATAACGCGTGGGCTGGGCTTGCTTGTGTGACATTGGTGTCCTCCCCAGGAGTGCTCAGCGCAACGTGCGTTCGAAAAATTTCAGAGTGCGGCGGCGCGCGAGATCGGCACTCTCGGGCGCGTAGATCTCTGGGCTGGCGTCGCGATTGAAGCCGTGATCGGCCGGATAGAGGTGGATAGCGGCGGTCGGTTGTTTCAGTCGATGCAGTTCGACGTCATCGGGAGAGATGCTGCGATCGCGCTCGCCGAAATGGAACAGCATCGGGGCACGCAGGGTTTCGTCCAGGAACGGAACGGTGCGTGCGCCGTAATAGCTCACGGCCGGTAATCCCAGTCGCGTATTGGCGAGAAAGGCGACGCTGCCACCCCAGCAGTAACCGACGGCGCCCACCGCATGTACCGATGGCATGGCTCGCAATCGCGCCGCCGCGGCCTCGACGATCGCCACGGCCCGTTCGAATCCGACCGTGTTGCGAAGCTCGACACCTCGCGCGGCGCCGGCTGCATCGTAGGCGAGTTCCACGTCTTTCAGGGCCGGATCGAATAGCGCCGGAGCGAGGGCGTAATAGCCGTCCGCCGCGAATCCGTCGGTCACCTCGCGAATGTGGGCATTCACGCCGAAAATCTCCTGGATCACCACCAGCGCGCCGCGTGGCGAGCCTGATGGCCGGGCCAGCCAGCCGTCAACCTGGCCGATTCCCGCGACTTCGATTTGGATTTTCTCGCCCATGCGCGTACCTCAGCTATGGGCGGATTCTAGCGAAGCCTCCCGAAAAATCCTGTTGGGCGCCGTCCTGGCTGTGCCGAGGCGGAAACGGGAGGTTTCGCGGTCGCGGGCCGCTATAATTTCGCCTCGCCAAACACTCCGGTCCCATGTCCCTAGCCAATCCCAAAGTCGGTTTCGTCAGCCTCGGCTGCCCCAAAGCCCTGGTCGACTCCGAACGCATCCTCACGCAGCTGCGCGTGGAGGGCTACGACATCGTGCAGAGCTATGACGCGGCCGACGTGGTGGTGGTGAACACCTGCGGTTTCATCGACTCGGCGGTGACCGAATCGCTGGATGCGATCGGCGAGGCCATGGCCGAGAACGGCAAGGTCATCGTCACCGGCTGTTTGGGCAAGCGCCAGGAAGTGATTCGCGAGGCGCATCCCGACGTGCTGTCGATCAGCGGCCCGCAGGATTACGGCAGCGTGATGGAAGCCGTGCATCGCGCGCTGCCGCCGAAGCATGATCCGTTCATCGATCTGGTGCCGCGCCGTGTGGCCGAAGACGACGAGATCGGAATCAAGCTCACGCCGAAGCATTACGCGTATCTCAAGATTTCGGAAGGCTGCAACCATCGCTGCAGCTTTTGCATCATTCCCTCGATGCGCGGCGACCTGGTATCGCGGCCGGTCGACGATGTGCTGCGCGAGGCCGAACGTCTCGTGCGCGGCGGCGTGCGCGAGCTGCTGGTGATCTCGCAGGACACGTCCGCCTACGGTGTCGACGTGAAATACGCCGAGCGTGAGTGGCGCGGAAAGTCCTATCAGACGCGCATGCAGGCCTTGTGCGAAGGGCTGTCGGAACTTGGCGTGTGGACGCGTCTGCACTACGTCTATCCGTATCCGCACGTGGACGGGATCATTCCGCTGATGGCGGAAGGAAAGCTGCTGCCGTATCTCGACATTCCGTTCCAGCACGCCAGCCCGCGCGTGCTCAAGCTGATGAAGCGTCCAGGCGCCGTGGGCAAGACGCTGGAGCGTATCCATCGCTGGCGCGACATTTGTCCTGATATCACCATCCGTTCGACTTTCATCGTCGGCTTCCCGGGCGAGACCGAGGCCGAGTTCGAGGAGTTGCTGGATTTCCTCGACGAAGCGCAGCTGGATCGCGTCGGCGCCTTCGCTTATTCGCCGGTCGAGGGCGCGAAGGCCAACGATCTGCCGGATGCGCTACCGGAAGATGTGAAGCAGGAGCGTCTGGCGCGTTTCATGGAGCGCCAGGCCGAGATCAGCACGGCCAAGCTGGAAGCCAAGGTAGGGACCGTGCAGCAGTGTCTGGTGGATGCGATCGATGGCGAGCTTGCGATCGCGCGCTCGACCGCGGATGCGCCGGAGATCGACGGGCTGGTCCAGATCCAGGATGGTGCTGAGGCGGGGCTGAAGCCCGGCGATTTCGTCTCGGTGCGGATCATGGGCAGCGACGAGCACGATCTTTACGGCGAAGTCGAAGCCACGGACTGAAGCGCCTCAGCCTGATCCGTAGTTCACATCGACGATGTAGAACTTGCGCATGCCGCCCGGAAGCGCGGCTTCCAGTTCGTCGTCGATGCGTTTCTTCAAGAGGGCGCGGGCCAGCGGCGAATCGATGCTGATCCAGCCGCGCTTGGCATCGGTTTCGTCGGGGCCGACGATGCGGTAGCGCGAAAGCTCGCCAGTGGCGGCGTCTTCCAACTCGATATTGGCACCGAAGAACACGGCTTCGCGGTCGGAGGGCGGGGTGTCGACGACGCGCAGGGTTTCCAGGCGCTTGCTGAGATAACGCACGCGGCGATCGATCTCGCCGAGCTGCTTCTTGCGATAGGTGTATTCGGCGTTCTCGGAGCGGTCGCCTTCGGCGGCGGCCGCGGCGAGTGCGCGCACCACTTCCGGACGCTTCACGCGCCAGAGTTCGTCGAGTTCGCTCTTCAGCCGCGCCTGGCCTTCCGGCGTGATCAGTGCGGTGCTTTTTTCTGCGGGCGGTCGCCAGCGGGTCATGCCTGTCCGGTCGTTGGTTTGCGTTTGATGCTGTGGAGCGGGACGTACGCAGCGTTCTTGCTGCCGAGGAGGTTGATTTCGTCCCGGCTCACGATCGAGGCGCACCACTTGCCTTTCGTGGGTCGCTCGATCGCTTCAGCGCGTTTTCCGGATTATTTCACGCGCTTGAGACTGCCGGCGGGCGCGTTCTTCG
Source organism: Luteimonas panaciterrae (assembly GCF_020511115.1). Taxonomy (GTDB): domain Bacteria; phylum Pseudomonadota; class Gammaproteobacteria; order Xanthomonadales; family Xanthomonadaceae; genus Luteimonas; species Luteimonas panaciterrae. Next base: position 100,528 of record NZ_JAJAVH010000006.1, on the reverse strand, counting down.
GCACCTTGCCTTCATCGTCGAGCGCCTGCAGTTCGTCGTTGGAGTTGACGGCGAGCAGCCAGTCTTTCTCGGACTTGCTGTTCGGGTCGAGGCGGATGCGCTTGCCGTTGTCCTCGGCGGTCCAGGTGCCGTCGATCGGCGCGGCGACGGCGCCGCCGCTCAATGCGAAGTTGCCGTCGGCCTTGAGTTCGAGCGCGATGTCGTCGCCGCTGAAATGTCCGGCGAAGGCCTTCACGTCGATGCCCGCGGGTGTCGTGGCGTGATCGACTTCCGAAATGACGTCCGTGTCATGCGCGGCATCGACGGCGGCTGCCGCGTCGGCCGTGGGTGCTGCGGTTGCCGTGTCGGGCGCGGCGGCGGCCGGCGTTTCGGCAGGTTCGCGCTTGCATGCGGCAACCGACAGAAGCAGGGAGCACAGGGCGATTGCGATCAGGGAATGCTTCATCGAAGAGTTCTCCAGAGAGGGATCAGCGCTTGCCGCCGAAAATGCCGCCGAGGATGCCGCGCAGGATCTGCCGGCCGACCTGGCTGCCGACGGTGCGCGCGGTCTGCTTGGCCATGGTCTCGATCATGCCCTGGCGGCGCTTGGTGCCGAACACGGCATCCTTCACTACCTGGCCGATGCCGCCTTCCTCTTCTTGCTGCGCGGCGGGAGCAGAGCGGCCACGCGCGGGCGCCTGCGCAGGAGCGGATGCGTCGCCAGCTTCGGCGCCGCCCACACGCGCGGCGAGCTTTTCAGCGGCCGATTCGCGGTTCACGGTCTGGTCGTACTTGCCGCCGACCGGGCTCCCGGCGATGACCTGCTTGCGTTCGGCCTCGGTGATCGCGCCCATGCGGCAGCGCGGCGGCGCGATCAGGGTTTTTTCCACCGGCATCGGCACGCCCTTGTCCTGCAGCGTGGAGACGAGCGCTTCGCCGGTACCGAGCTGGCCGATGGTCTTGGCCACGTCGAGATTGGGATTGGCGACGAAGGTTTCGGCGGCGGTCTTCACCGCCTTCTGATCGCGCGGCGTGAAGGCACGCAGTGCGTGCTGCACGCGATTGCCCAACTGGCCGAGGATGTTGTCCGGCACGTCGTCGGGGAACTGCGAGCAGAAGTACACGCCCACGCCCTTGGAGCGGATCAGGCGCACCACCTGCTCGATGCGCTGCTGCAGTGCGGGCGGGGCATCGTCGAAGAGCAGATGTGCTTCGTCGAAGACGAAGACGAGCTTGGGTTTGTCGAGATCGCCCACTTCCGGCAGGTTCTCGAACAGTTCCGAGAGCAGCCACAGCAGGAAGCTCGAATACAGGCGCGGCTTCAGCACCAGCTGATCGGCGGCGAGGATGTTGACCACGCCGCGGCCGTCGGTGGTGGTGCGCATGATGTCGGCCAGTTCCAGAGCGGGCTCGCCGAAGAACAGGTCGCCGCCTTGCTGCTCGATCTGCAGCAGCGCGCGCTGGATGGCGCCGATCGACTGCGTGCTGATCAGGCCGTATTTGGCCGAGATGTCCTTGCGGTTCTCGCTGGCGTAGGCGAGCAGGGCGCGCAGGTCCTCGAGGTCGAGCAGCAGCAGGCCATTGTCGTCGGCGAGCTTGAAGACGATCTCGAGCACGCCTGACTGGGTGTCGTTCAATTCCAGGATGCGTCCCAGCAGGGTCGGGCCGACCTCGCTGATGGTGCTGCGCACGGGATGGCCGAGCTTGCCGTACAGGTCCCAGAACACGACCGGGCTGGCTTCGTTCTTGTAATCGGCCACGCCGATCTGCTGCACCCGCTCCTGCAGCTTCTCGTTGCTGGTGCCGGCGGCGGCCAGGCCGGCCACGTCGCCCTTCACGTCGGCCATGAAGACCGGCACGCCCAGGCGCGAGAAGCCTTCGGCGACCGTCATCAGCGTGACCGTCTTGCCGGTGCCGGTGGCGCCGGCGACCAAACCGTGACGGTTGCCGAATTTCGGCAGCAGGAAGACCTGGCCGCTGTCCGCAGTGGTGACGGCCTTGCCAACGAGGATGGGGTCCATACGAGCGCCTGTCTGGGGGAGGGAGAGGATTCTATGCCATGCCCATTCCGGGAGGCCGCCCGGCCCCGCGCCGTCAATGACTTGCTGCGGTTGCCGCACTCCCGGTAACGAGGCTACCCTCCATCCCCCTTTTGCTTTCCTTGCCGTCCATGCCCGTTTTTGTCGCCCTTTCGGCGCCTGCTCTTGTAAAGCGCGTCTCCGCGCCCTTGATCGCCGCCTTCGTGTTGATCCTGGCTTCTCCGGCTGTGTCGGCGTTGTCCAAGCGTGATACGACCAATGTCGAGATGATCAACCAGCGCATGGCGGCCGCGGAGAAGCGCTACCGCGACGCGCTGGTGAAGATCAGCAACAACGACCCGACCGGCGTGCCCGAGAGCAATGCCGCGCTGGAGGACATGGAGGACGTGATCGACGCCTGCATCAAGCAGAAGGGCTGTCAGGTCGGACAGCAGCTCACCACCTACAAGCGTCTGCTCAAGCTCAACGTCGATGCCGAGGCGGCGCAGGCCAGCGACGAGGATGGCGATACCGACGATCCGACGAATCCGGATCCCGACCACGCCGGCGACGTCGGCCTGACCGCGGACGTGCCCGAGGCGGCGCGCGCCGCCAGCCTGCTCGACGACAGGAGCCATCGCTTCGACAAGATGGTGCAGTACAACCCGGCGGTGCAGGCCGGCATCCGCCGCTGGCTCACCGACATGCGCGGCTCGCTGATCCAGAGCTACGAGAACTACGAATACATGCGCCAGCAGATGTGGCCCTCGTACGAGCGCGCGGGCCTGCCCGAGGCGCTGCTGTTCGGCATCATGGCCAAGGAATCCAACGGCAAGGTGCACGTCACCTCGCGCGCGGGCGCGGCCGGGCCGATGCAGTTCATGTACGCCACCGGATTGCGCTTCGGTCTCGGCCCCGACGGCACCGGTTTCGACACCCGTTACGACCCGCACGCCGCCGCCGAGGCCAGCGCCGCCTATCTCAACGAGCGCATGGGTGAACTCAACCGCAGCATCGAAATGGCGCTGGCCGCCTACAACGGTGGCGAGGGTCGGGCGCTGCGCGTGTACAACAACAGCGGCGGGCGCGGTTTCTGGGATGCGGACGTCTACAACCAGTTCCCGGCCGAGACGCGCGATTACGTGCCGATGGTGATCGCGGCCGCCTGGCTGTTCCTGCATCCGAAGAAATACGGTCTGACCTTCCCGAAGGTGGAGACCAAGCCGGCGCAGTTGCGCCTGCAGCAACCCGCATCGATTTATGAACTGACGATCTGCCTCGGCAACGGCGGCACGCGCGAAGGCTTCATGCGCGCATTGCGCAATCTCAATCCGCGCTATCAGTCCGACAGCTGGCTGCCCGCGGGCACGAGCTTGAACGCGACCACGCGCATGGTCAGCCTGTACAACCGCCATTGCGTCAGCGGGCCGCGCGCGCAGCTGGCCAAGCAACTGGTGATGAGCGACCCCGCCAGCGCGATCGTGCGTACCGGGCCAGTGGAGTCGCTGCCGGTGGCACCGCCGACCGGCCTGGTCGGTGCGCCCGCCGGACCCACGGCCGGTATCGGCGCTGCCGATGCCGGCGCAGGGACGTTGTCGGCCGCGAAGTCGGCAGTCGAGAAACCGGCTTCGTCATCGCGCAAGCGTCCCCGCGAGCATCGTGTCTCCCGTGGTGACACGCTGGTGTCGATCGCGCAGAAATATTCCTGCGATACCAAGTCGCTGGCGAAGGCCAACGGCATCAAGGCGCCGCGTTATGCGGTGCATGCCGGGCAGAAGTTGAAGCTGAGCGGTTGCAGGGAATAGCGCGATGACGCCGGCCGCACTGCCGCGACCGCGGATCGTCGCGATCGCGATCAGTGCGATGCTGGCGATCGTCGGTGCCTACGTCGGCGATCTGCGCTGGCTGCATCTGATCTTCAAGCCGCTGACGACGCTGTTGATCGTCGCGCTTGCACTGAGCTTCGCCAGTACTGAATCGGGATACCGCCGCGCGATCGTCATCGGCCTGCTGCTGTCGACGCTGGGCGATGTTTTCCTGATGCTGTCGCCGGACTGGTTCGTGCACGGTCTGGCGAGTTTCCTGCTCGCGCATCTCGCCTATCTCGTCGCGTTTACCAGGCGGGCGCGCTTGGCGATCACATGGTGGCCGTTCTTGGCCTACGCCGTGGTGGCTGGCGCGGTGCTGGCGATCCTGTGGCCATCGTTGCCGGCGCAACTGCAGGTTCCGGTCGTGATCTATGTGATGGTGCTTGCCGGCATGGCTGCGCAAGCGGCCGCCGTCTGGCGGCATCGCCGAGGACGCGCCACGGCGTTGGCGGCATTGGGTGGCGGAGTGTTCGTGTTGTCGGATGCGGTCCTGGCGATTGACCGCTTCGCGGCGCCGTTCGCCGCCGCCAGCGCGGTCGTGCTGGGCGCGTATTGGACCGCGCAAGTCCTGATCGGTCTTTCGGTCATGCCGGACGAACGGATCGCGCGCTCGGACGCATGAAGAACCGCAGCGTTTGTCGCGTGCTCAGACCGTCATCGTCGCCAGACGTTCGCCCAGCTTGACTGGCGATTCCGCGAGCAGATTCGGCGCCAGTTGCGCCACCTGCGGCGGCAGCAGCACGATCACGGTACTGCCGTAATTGAAGCGCGCCATTTCCGCGAAGCGATCGAGCACGATGTTCTCGTCACGATGATCCTTTCGGGTCACGGCATTGGCATAGCGCGGAATCTCCACGCCGCTCCAGACGGTTTCCACGCCGGAGACGAGCAGCGCGCCGACCATCACCACCGCCATCGGGCCGAAGTCGGTTTCGAAGTGGCAGACGAGGCGCTCGTTGCGCGCGAACAATCGCGGCACGTGCTTCACCGCGTCGGTGCCGACGCTGAACAAACGGCCCGGCACATGCACGGTTTCCAGCAGCCGGCCGCGCCAGGGCATGTGCACACGGTGGTAGTCGCGCGGCGACAGGTAAACGGTCGCGAACAGGCCGTCGGAGAACGGGGCGGCGGCGGTCGCGTCGGCCAGTAGTTCGGTGGCGGTGAACGACTGTCCTTTCGCCTGGAAGATGCGCCCACCCTCAATCGCGCCGCACTGGCTGATGTGGCCGTCGGCCGGCATCAGCAGCGCGCGCGGATCGGCGTCCGGCGTGCGCGCGCCGGGCTTCAGGGCGCGCGTGAAGAAGGCATTGAAGGTGGGGTAGGCGTTGGGATCGGGTTCGGCCGCCTCGGACAGGTCGACGCCGAAGCGCTTCGTCACCGTGTCGATCAGCCACTGCTTGAGCCAAGGGCTGCGCGAATACGCCAGCCCGCGGGCCAGCGAGGACAGGAAGCGATGGGGCAGGACGTAGGTGAGGCTGGTGACCAGACTCATCGTCCCGGAGCCTTGGTCAGCGCGATGAGGTCGGCGGCGATCGCCTTGGGTTGCAGTGGCGGCTGGATCACGCCGGCCATCCGCCCCTGCGGATCGAGCAAAGCAATCGTGGCGGAATGGTCGATCGTGTACTGGTCGGCCGGTGCGCCCGCCGGCGCGGGCACCTTGGCGAAGACGAGCGAGAGCGAGCGCGCGAAGTTCTCCAGCGCCGGAATGTCGGCGGTGGCGGCCAGCGTGTCGCGGTGGAAGGCGTGCGCGTATTCGCCGATGCGGTCGGGCGTGTCGCGCTCGGGGTCGGCGGAGACGAACAGAATGCGCGGCCGGGTCGGCTCGGGAATGGATTCCCACTGCTTCTGCGCCTGCGCCAGCTCGGTGAGCGTGGTCGGGCAGACGTCGGGGCAGAAGGTGAAGCCGAGGAAGACCAGCGTCCAATGACCCTTGAGTTCGCCCGGCACCAGTTGCGTGCCGTCGGACTGCTGCAGCGAGTACGGCGGCAGCACGCGCGGCTGCGGGAACAGCCGGACCGTCTGCAGTTCCGGCCCCGTGGCTTCCCGCGCACCGAAGAACCTCTGCGAGACCAGCAATCCCAGGCCGGCGGCGAGGGCGACGATCAGGACGATGGCGATGGTGCGGTTGAACATGGGCGTGCGCGATGAGGACGGTTTCCGAAGCCCGTCATGATACGCGGACGGGCATGCGGACGCCCCGGAACGCATCCGCATGCCGGAGAAGCGATTCCAGGGCTTCCTGCGAGGGTTCCCTTATACTGCCGAGCCCGGCGCAAACGCCGACACCGCCGCGCGCCGGCCATGACCGCAGAACTGACCACGATCATCGACCTGATCCGCTACGGTGCCAGCCGCTTCAACGCGGCCGGGCTGACGTTCGGTCACAGTTACGACAACGCCCTCGACGAGGCCACCCAGCTCGTCCTGCACACGCTGCATCTGCCGCACGATCTGCCGCCGGTGTACGGGCAGTCGCACGTGACCGCGGCGGAGAAGGCGGAGATCCTGGCCTTGTTCGCGCGCCGTATCGACGAGCGCATCCCGGCCTCGTATTTGACCGGCGAGACCTGGTTCGCCGGCCTGAGCTTCAAGAGCGACAAGCGCGCGCTGGTGCCGCGTTCGCCGATCGCCGAACTGATCGAGAACGGTTTCGAGCCCTGGCTCGGCGGCCGCGAAGTGCGGCGCGCGCTCGACCTGTGCACGGGATCGGGCTGCATCGCCATCGCCATGGCGCACTACAACCCGGACTGGCACGTCGACGGCGTCGATCTCAGCGACGACGCGCTGGCGTTGGCCAAGGACAACAAGGAACGCCTGCATGCCGACAACGTGCGGCTGCTGAAGTCGGACCTGTTCTCGGGATTGTCCGGCCAGCACTACGAACTGATTGTCAGCAATCCGCCCTATGTCAGCAACGCCGAAACCGACGCGCTGCCGAAGGAATACTCCTACGAACCGGAGATGGGCCTGCGCGCCGGTGACGACGGCCTCGACCTGGTGCTGAAGATCCTGCGCGACGCGCCGCTGCATCTGAGCGAGGATGGCCTGCTGATCTGCGAGGTGGGTGAGTCCGAGCGCGCGCTGGTGAAGCTGCTGCCGGACGTGGAATTCGCCTGGATCGAGTTCAAGGTCGGACAGATGGGCGTGTTCGCGGTGGAATGCTCGGAGCTGATCGTGCACCACTCGCACATCCGCGAGCTGGCGAACGCGCGCGGGTGAGGTAAGTGTTGGCTCGTCATTCCCGCGCCGGCGGGAATCGCTCTTGCACTCAACCAGCCTGACAACGGCGATGAAGCAACCGGCCGTCTATATCCTGGCAACCGGTAAAAGAGGCACCCTCTACATCGGCGTCACTAGCGATCTGGTCGCCAGAACCTGGCAACACCGGGAGCATTTGGTCGATGGGTTCACCAAACGCTACAACGTCACGACGCTGGTCTGGTATGAGCTTCACGGGACCATGGAATCAGCATTGCTTCGGGAAAAACAGCTGAAGAAATGGAATCGCGAGTGGAAATTGCGCCTGGTGCAGGAAGCGAATCCGGAGTGGCGGGATTTGTGGGGCGAGATTGTCGGGTAGGATGTTCATGTCGCTCCCGAAGGTGAAAACAGAAGAGCGATTCCCGCCGGCGCGGGAATGACGAGCAACAGCAAAGGCGAATCGTGAATACATTCGGTCATCTCTTCCGTGTCACCACCTTCGGCGAATCGCACGGGCCGGCGATCGGCTGCGTGGTCGACGGCTGCCCGCCGGGCATCGCCATCGCCGCGGAAGACTTCGCGCACGATCTCGCGCGGCGCGCCACCGGGCGCACGCGGCATACCTCCGCGCGGCGCGAGGCCGACGAGATCGAAATCCTCAGCGGCGTCTATGAAGGCCGCACCACCGGCACACCGATCGCGTTGCTGATCCGTAACACCGACGCGCGCAGCAAGGATTACGACCGCATCGTCGAGCAGTTCCGTCCGGGACACGCTGACTACACTTACTGGCAGAAATACGGCATCCGCGATCCGCGTGGCGGCGGGCGTTCGTCGGCGCGCGAGACCACCATGCGCGTGGCCGCGGCGGTGATCGCGAAGAAATGGCTGGCCGAGCGCTTCGGCGTGCGCGTACGCGGACACCTGGCGCAGATCGGCGACGTGCTGCCGCGCGCGCATGACTGGAATGTTGTCGAGGACAACCCGTTCTTCTGGCCGTGCGCGGAGCAGGTGCCGGAATTGGAAAGCTATATGGACGCGCTGCGCAAGTCCGGCGATTCGGTCGGCGCGCGCGTCACCGTGGTCGCCGAAGGCGTGCCGCCCGGTTGGGGCGAGCCGATCTACGGCAAGCTCGACGGCGAACTCGCGGCGGCGATGATGTCGATCAACGCGGTGAAGGGCGTGGAGATCGGCGACGGCTTCGCCAGCGTGGCGCAGAAGGGCAGCGAGCATCGCGACGAGGCCACGCACGCCGGTTTTCTGTCCAATCATGCCGGCGGCATTCTCGGCGGCATCAGCACCGGCCAGCAGGTAGTGGTGTCGGTGGCATTCAAGCCCACTTCGAGTCTGCGCTTGCCGGCACATGGCCTGGACATTCATGGCGAAGAAGTGGAAGTGGTGACTACCGGCCGCCACGATCCCTGCGTCGGCATTCGCGCCACGCCGATCTGCGAGGCGATGCTGGCGCTGGTGCTGATGGATCAGGCGTTGCGGCATCGCGCGCAATGTGGAGACGTCGGCGAGGTGTCACCTCGGATTCCTGCAAACAGCAATGAGTGATAGACGACCGAAAGTCTGGGTCTCGCAACCACTGTTCGACGACATCGTGGGCAGGCTCGACGAATATTTCGAGGTCGACGCCAATCGCGAAGTCGTGGATCACACGCCGGATCGGATCGCTGCCGCCCTGCGCGATGCGGACGGCGCGCTGATCACGCTCAACGAGCCGATCGGCGCGGCCGAAGTCGCGGACGCATCACGCCTGCGCGTGCTCTCGACCGTCGCGGTCGGCTACAACAATCTCGACCTGCCGGCGGTGTCGAGGGCCGGCATCCTGGTCACCAACACACCGGACGTGCTCACCGAGACCACGGCCGATCTCGGTTTCACCCTGATGATGGCGGCCGCGCGCCGCATCACCGAGGCCGAGCAGTGGCTGCGTGCCGGCAACTGGCAGGGCTGGTCGTTCAGCACGTTGCTGGGCGCGGACATCCACGGCAGCACGCTCGGCATCCTCGGCATGGGGCGGATCGGGCAGGGCATCGCCCGGCGCGCGGGCGGATTCGGCATGCGCGTGCTGTACCACAACCGCAGTCGGCTGCCGGAAGCGGTCGAGCGCGAGTACCGCGCCGAGTACGTCGGCTTCGACGAACTGCTGGCGCAATCCGATCATCTGCTGCTGGTGCTGCCGTATTCCGCGCAGAGTCACCACATCATCGACGCCGCGGCGCTGGCGAAGATGAAACCGAACGCGACGCTGAGCAACGTCGCCCGCGGCGGCTTGATCGATGAGAACGCGTTGGCCGACGCGCTGGCCGGCGGCCGTCTCGCCGCAGCCGGACTCGACGTGTTCGAAGGCGAGCCGGCGATCAATCCGCGCCTGCTGGCGCTGCACAATGTCGTGCTCACGCCGCACATCGGCAGCGGCAGCCTGGCGACGCGGCGGGCGATGGTGAGCCTGGCCGTGGACAATCTGATCGCGGCCCTGGGATTTGGTCCCGACGCGGGACGTCCGCCGACGCCGGTGAACGCGGACGCGCTCCAGCGCTGAAACAGCACGGGCAGGAGTTTCTGCCTCATGCCAAAAATTTCTATCGCCGCGCCCGCGCAGACGGGTTGCGGTGCCGTATGCTGTCGAAACGTCGATACCTCCGAATCCCGCGTCGATGCAGTGGCGAGGAGAGCGAGTCGAAGTTCGACGCCCCCCATCCGCAAACTTCCTTTTCCCACATGAGCAACGAAAGTCGTCGCTACACAGTCGCGGTCGTCGGCGCCACGGGCGCTGTCGGCGAAACCATGCTGAACATCCTGGCCGAGCGCAAATTCCCGGTCGGCAAACTCATCGCCCTGGCCAGCGAGCGCTCGGCCGGCGAGAAAGTGAAATTCGGCAACAGCGACGTGGTGGTGCAGGACCTGGCGACGTTCGATCCCAAGGGCGTGGACATCGCGCTGTTTTCCGCGGGCGGCTCCATCTCCAAGGAATACGGGCCGAAGTTCGCCGCCGCCGGCGCGGTGGTGATCGACAACAGCTCCGCCTTCCGCTACGACGACGACGTCCCGCTGGTGGTGAGCGAAGTGAATCCGGATGCGGCGCGTCAGCGTCCGCGCGGCATCATCGCCAATCCGAACTGCTCGACCATGCAGATGCTGGTGGCGCTGGCGCCGATCCATCGCGAGTACGGCATCGAACGCATCAACGTGGCGACCTACCAGTCCGTCTCGGGCGCCGGCCGTTCGGCGCTGGAGGAACTCGGCCGCCAGACCGGCGCACTGCTGAACTTCCAGGACGCGGATCCGCAGCGCTTCCCAGTGCAGATCGCCTTCAACCTGATCCCGCACATCGACGAATTCCTCGACAACGGTTTCACCAAGGAAGAGATGAAGCTGGTCTGGGAGACGCGCAAGATCCTCGCCGACGACAGCATCCAGGTGAACCCGACCGCGGTGCGCGTGCCGGTGTTCTACGGCCACTCCGAAGCAGTACACATCGAGACCAAGACCAAGGTGACGCCGGAGCAGGCGCGCAAACTGCTGAAATCGGCGCCGGGCGTGGAAGTGGTGGACGAGCGCAAGCCGGGTGGCTATCCAACGCCGGTGACGCATGCCTCGGGCAACGATGCCGTCTACGTCGGCCGCATTCGCGAGGATCTGTCGCACCCGCGCGGGCTCAATCTGTGGATCGTCTCCGACAACATCCGCAAAGGTGCCGCGCTGAACGCGGTGCAGATCGCCGAGCTGGTCGCGGCGGAATAGAGAACTCCTAGCTCCCGCGCGCGGGAGCGCGAATCCGCATGCCAAACGGCTGGGGAATGTGAGCCCGGGGAAGGTCGTCAGGCCTGCCCGACAGTACGCCATCGCCCCAACCCCTCTCCCGCTCTGGTGGGAGAGGGGCTAAAGTCACGCTCGCATCGAAGGAGGAGGGGCCTGCGTGAGCGGGACTGGATGGAAGCGGGGAATATTGGCTTCGGCCCTGGTGGCGGCTGCGTTTGCGACTGCACCAGCACATGCGCTCGACGTCGACCAGATCGCGATCAAGTCGCGGATCGGGGAGCCGCTGCTGGCCGAGATCCCCATCGTCGCCACCGATCCGGCCGAGCTGGAGAAGGTACAGGCGCAGCTGGCCTCGGCAGTGACCTTCGCGCGCGTCGGCCTGCAGCGCCCGCACGGCGTAGTGGCCGATCTGCGCTTCGCCGTGGTGAAGGACAAGCGCGGCAAGTCGGTGATCCGCATCACCACGTCGGCGCCGGTGCAGGAGGACTTCTTCACCTTCCTGATCGAGGTGGACTGGGGCAGCGGCCGCATGGTCCGCGAGTACTCGGTGTCGCTGGGCACGCCCAATACGCTGATGGCGTCGACGCCGCCGGTGATCCAGGCGCCAGTGGCGGGGCCGTCGAACCTCATCGCCCGTCAGTCCGAGCCGGCGCCGACCCTGCCGGAAGCCATTCCGCTGGCGGGGGACAAGAAAGCGGCCTTGCCGCCGGCTTCGCTGCCGGCACCCGTTCCGCTGCAGGTCACGCCGCCGCCGGCCGTCGTCGCCAAGCCACGCGAGCAGGCCGTCGCCAAGAACGAGGTCGCGGTAGCGCCGAAAGAGAAACCGAAACCCAAGCCGGAACCGAAGCCCGAACCCAAACCCAAACCTGAGCCCAAGCCGGAGCCGAAGGCGAAGCCGGACGCGCCAGCCGTCGCCGCGAAGAAACCGGTGCCCGCCGCCGCGCCCGCGCCGAAACCGCAGCAGGCCGCCGCGCCCGCGACCGAGCGCAAGTCCGGTGATTACGGCCCGGTCAAGGCGGGCGACAACCTGAGCAAGATCGCCGCGACCATGGTGCCTGACACCTACTCGCGCGATCAGGTCATGCTGGCCTTGCTGCGCACCAATCCCGGCGCCTTCATCGGCGGCAACATCAATCTGATCCGCAAGGGCACGACCTTGCACGCGCCGACCGAAGCCGAACTCTCGCGCTTCAGCGCCGCCCAGGCCGCGATCATGGTGCGCGATCAGATCAACCAGTGGCGTGGCGGACATCCGACCACGCCGCAACCGGCCGCGCTGGCGGGCGAACCGCCGCGTCCGCCGACGCTGCCGGCCGCCGCGCCCGTGAAGCCCGGTGTCATGGCGGCCGCTCCGGCCAAGCCGGACAAGCGCGTCGCCAGCGCGCGTCTCGAGATCGTGCCGGCCGCCTCGGCCGCCGAACGCGCCGTGGCGGGCACGCGCAGCGGCATCGCCGCCGGTGGCAGTGGCAGCGAATTGCAGCAGACATTGGTACAGACCAAGGAAACGCTGGCCTCGCGCGATGCCGAAATCAAGGAATTGAAGAGCCGCCTCGCCGGCCTGGAGAAGATCCAGCAGGACCAGCAGAAGCTGATCGAGCTGCAGGGCACCGAACTGGCGTCCGCCCAGCGCAACACCGGCGCTGCGCAGAAGCGCGAAGCCGCGAACGCCCCCACCGCCGACCGCGCGCCGATCTGGCCTTGGCTGATGATCTCCCTGGTCGTGATCCTTGCCTTGGTCTGGCTGATCTCGCGGCTGCGCGGCTCGGCAACGCCGCCCACGCGCCGCAGCTTCGACACCGAGGCGCTCGCCAACGCGGTACCGTCCCCCGCCGTCGCGGAACCGGAAGCGCCCACGACTGCTGCGCTCACTACCGCCGCGCCCACCTGGCACGGCCGTGGCGGCACGGGCCCGCTCTCGAGCGGCGCGGCCGCATCCGACGGCCTCAAGCGCATCCGTTTGGCGCAGGCCTATCTCGATCTCGGCGATTTCGAGGCGGGTCGCCGCCTGCTGCAGGACGTCGCCGAGAGCAACGACGAGACCGCCCGCGAAGCCGCGACGCGATTGCTGCAGGCGCTCGATGAGTGAGGGGCGGGAGTGCCATTCCCGTCCCGCCCGCGCGTGCGATGGCATGCGAAGGCGAAAGCGGCACGAAGCCGCGAATCCTGAAACCCGCGCCATGAAAACGTTGCGGATCAATGGCGTGCGCGGCTAGAGTGCGCCGCATGACCCGGGGAAACATGATCACCGCGGCAATGCGCAAAGCATTGATCGCCGCGCTGGCGGCGACGTTCGCGTTGCTGGCCGGCCCTGCCTTCGCGCTCGGGCTCGGGCAGATCCAGGTGAAGTCGCAGGCGGGGCAGCCGCTGCTGGCCGAGATCCCGATCGTCTCCAGCGATCCTTCCGAACTCGAGAACCTGCAGGCGCGTCTGGCTTCGCCGGAAACCTTCGCCCGGATCGGCTTGGCGCCGCCGCGCGGGCTGGTCTCCGATCTCAAGTTCACCGTCGCGCTGGACGCCCGCGGCCAGCCCGTCATCCGCGTCACCACCGACGCGCCGGTGCAGCAGCCGCTGCTGACCTTCCTGGTCGAAGTGGACTGGGGGCAGGGCAGGCTGGTGCGCGAATATTCCGCGCTGCTCGATGCGCCGCGCACGGTCTCGGCACCCTTGCAGCCGGCGATCGAAGCGCCGACCTCGGGAGCGTCCAACACGATCGAGCGCGAACCGGCCCCGGCCGAACCTGCGACCGCGCAGGAAACGCCGCCCGCGGAGCTGGAAGCCAAGCCGACATCCCCGGAAGCTGAATCCGCATCCGCATCCAAACCCGTCGTCGCCGCGCCGCTCGAAAAGCCGGCCGACAACGCGGTCACGCCGGCCGCGCCCGCTTCCGGCGCGGTGAAATCCGAGGCAGCGCAGGCACCGAAGCCGGTGTCCGGCGACGAATACGGCCCGACCAAGGCGGGCGACACGCTCTCCGCCATTGCCGGCAGCCTCGGCGTCGAAGGCTATTCGCTCGACCAGACCATGCTGGCGCTGCTGCGCGCCAATCCGGACGCCTTCATCGGCGGCAACATCAACCTACTGCGCACCGGCGCGACCTTGCGCGTGCCGCAGGCCGGGCAGTTGTCGGAGCACAGCGCCGCCGAGGCGCGCACGCTGGTGCGCGAGCAGATCAGCAAATGGCGCGATGGCATGCGCAAGCCGGTGCAGCAGCCGGTGGCCGTGGCTGGCGCGGAAGGCGATGCCGCCGACAAACCGGCGTCGGCCGGCCAAACGGCGCCGCAGGCAGCGGCCAACAAAGCCGTGGCGGCTGAAAACAAGCCGGCCAAGGCCGCGGCCGCGCCGCGCGCCGCCGACGCGCGGTTGGAAATCGTGCCGCCGTCCGGTGACGGCGGGAAGCAAGCCGGCACTCAGTCCGGGCTCGATGCGAAGGGCGGAGGCGACATGCTGCGACAAGAGAACGTGCAACAGGCGCAGGAAACGCTTGCCGCGCGCGAGGCCGAGGTGCAGGAACTGAAGGCGCGCGTCGCCGAGCTGGAGAAACTGCAGCAAGATCAGCAAAAGCTGATCGCGATGAAGGACAGCGCCCTGACCGCCGCGCAGAGCAAGCTGGCCGCGCAGCAGCAGACCGCGACCGCCGCGCCGCCGCCGACCTCGAAGGACACGCCGATCGCACTGTGGCCGTGGCTGACCGGTGCCGTCGTGGTCGCATTGCTGGCGTGGCTGCTGTTCCGTCGCCGCAAGCCGGTGCCGCAGCCGAGGCGTTCGTCTTTCGACAGCGCACCGACGCTCGAGGAAATCACCGCGCGCGACACTCCTAATGAAGGCAGTGATGACCGTGCCGCGGCCATGGTGGCGGCCGCGGGCGCGGGCTCTCGGACAGCCGTGCGCACGCCCACCTGGCATGCCGGAGATTCCGTCACCGCTGCTGCTACCGCCAACGCGGTCGCCTCGACCGCGACAATCGCGGATGCCGAACCCATCGCCGACGACCGCCTCGAACTCGCCCGCGCCTACATCGACCTCGGCGACGTCGACACCGCTCGTACCCTGCTGCTGGAAGTAGCGGCCAGCGAGAACGTGGCCGCCCGCAGCCAAGCCGGGCGTATGCTGCGCGACCTGTAATCGCCAACCAGGCGATTGCGCACGCGCATGGATGGATGCTGACGATGCGGTATGCGTTGGGCGTCGAATACGACGGCGCCGAATTCCTCGGCTGGCAGCGCCTCAGCCAGCCTGGAGAAGGTGACGACGGGACTGTCCAGACGCGACTGGAGCAGGCGCTGTCCTACGTCGCCAACACGCGCGTCGACACCATCTGCGCCGGCCGCACCGATGCCGGCGTGCATGCGCAATGCCAGGTGGTGCACTTCGACAGCGACGCACCGCGCGACCCGCGTGCCTGGGTGCTCGGCACGACCACGCAGCTTCCGGACGCGGTGTGCGTGCGCTGGTGCCTGCCGGTGGCCGACGATTTTCACGCACGTTTTTCCGCGCGGGCGCGGCGCTACCGCTATCGCATCCTCAACCGTCCGATGCGGCCGGCGTTGCAGCGCCACTATCTGACCTGGGAACGGCGCCCGCTCGATACCGACGCCATGCATCGCGCCGCGCAGGCGCTGCTCGGCGAGAACGATTTTTCCGCTTTCCGCACCGTGCATTGCCAGGCGCCGCATGCGCGCCGCGATCTGCAGGCGATCTCGGTGCGCCGGGACGGCGATCTCGTCGAGGTCGAAGTCCAGGCCAACGCCTTCCTGCATCACATGGTGCGCAATATCGTCGGCAGCTTGTTGATGGTCGGACGCGGCGAGAAGCCGGAAGCATGGATCGCCGAACTGCTCGCCGGACGGGATCGCACCGTCGCCGGACCGACCGCGCCGCCGACCGGGCTGGTGTTCCTCGGGCCGCTATACCCGCCGCAGTGGGGGCTACCCGAAGAAGTGACCCGGGCGGTGTAACTATTTGTTGTCGCTAGAGTTTTAAGGGTGCCGCGTAAAAGGGGTTACGCTCCCGCCATCCGGAAAATCGGTCAAGCGATGGCACGTCCTTTGTTTCGCACACGCATCAAGTTCTGTGGCTTCACCCGTGCCGGTGACGTGCGACTGGCCTGCGAATTGGGTGTGGATGCGGTCGGCTTCGTGTTCGCGCCGGAAAGCAAGCGCCGGGTCGTGGCCGAGGAGGCGAGGGCGATCCGGCAGGCGCTGGCGCCGCTGGTGGATTCGGTGGCCTTGTTCAAGGACAACCCGGCCGATGAAGTGCGCAATGTCGTGCGTCAGGTGCGGCCGAGCCTGTTGCAGTTCCACGGCGACGAGAACGAGGTGTTCTGCCGCAGCTTCGGCGTGCCGTATCTCAAGGCGATCGCGATGGGCGACGAGACCAGCGATCACGCGCTCGCGACCTTGCACGTGCGCTATCCCTCGGCGGCCGGATTCCTGTTCGACAGCCACGTCGGCGGCGGTAGTGGCGGCAGCGGCAAGACCTTCGACTGGACGCGCATTCCGGCCGGCATCCAGAAACCTTATCTGCTCGCCGGCGGCCTCACGCCCGACAACGTCTCCGATGCGATTCGGGCGGTGCGGCCCTGGGGTGTCGACGTCGCCAGCGGCATCGAAAGCGCGCCGGGCTTCAAGGACGGTGACAAGATGCGGCGCTTCGTCGAGGCGGTGCGGGCGGCGGATTCCGATAATTGATCCCCGACAACCGACGATTTCCGGCAATTGAGTTCGGATAAATGACGACGGCGGCGTGTCAAGACGAAAACGCCCGGGATTGTGTAGGCTATGCCCACGCCATGAAATCCTCGAACCGCCCGCCATCGCCCTTCGGTCGCTCCTTGCGACGCTGGCGCCGCGTGCCCGCGGCGGCCGTTCGATAACCGCCGCGTCGCCTCGACGTACCGCGCTCGGCATCGGCCTTTCAGCCGATTAGCCGATCACCGTAAAACCTCCCGCAGCCTGTCTGGCCCCATCATGTCCGCCGTGGCCGCGGCGCACCGGTTCCGGAGAACATCATGTCCCCCAAGCCTGCTCCTCATCAGCATGTCCCTCAAGCCGCGTCAGGCGCGGTGATCGATTACAACCAGTATCCCGACGCCAACGGCCACTTCGGGCGCTACGGCGGACGCTTCGTCGCCGAAACGCTGATGGGCCCGCTGGAGGAACTCGCCGCCGCTTACGACGCCGCGCGTGTCGATCCGGCCTTCATCGAAGCCTTCGAGCGCGATCTCGCCCATTACGTCGGCCGTCCGAGCCCGATCTACGAGGCCACGCGGCTCAGCGAACACGTCGGCGGCGCCCGCATCCTGCTCAAGCGCGAGGACCTGAACCACACCGGCGCGCACAAGATCAACAACACCATCGGCCAGGCACTGCTCGCCAGCCGTATGGGCAAGACCCGAATCATCGCCGAGACCGGCGCCGGCCAGCACGGCGTCGCCAGCGCCACCGTCGCCGCGCGCCTGGGCCTGGAATGCGTGGTGTACATGGGCGCCACCGACATCGAACGGCAGAAGATCAACGTCTACCGCATGCGCCTGCTCGGCGCGACCGTGGTGCCGGTGCACAGCGGCTCGGCCACGCTGAAGGACGCCTTGAACGAAGCGATGCGCGACTGGGTCACCAACGTGCGCGACACTTTCTACATCATCGGCACCGTGGCCGGGCCCGATCCGTATCCGCGCATGGTGCGCGACTTCAACGCCGTGGTCGGCCGCGAGGCGCGCGCGCAGATGCTGGCCGAGTACGGTCGCCTGCCGGACGCCATCACCGCCTGCGTCGGCGGCGGCAGCAATGCGATCGGCCTGTTCCACGCCTTCCTCAACGATCGCGACGTGCGCGTCGTCGGTGCAGAGGCGGCGGGCGAGGGCATCGCCAGCGGCAAACACGCCGCCTCGATCGCCGCCGGCCGTCCAGGCGTGCTGCACGGCAATCGCACCTACGTGATCTGCGACGACGACGGGCAGATCACCGAGACGCATTCGGTATCGGCGGGACTGGATTATCCGGGCGTCGGCCCCGAGCACGCCTTCCTCGCCGACACCGGCCGCGCCGAATACGTCGGCGTCACCGACGACGAGGCGCTGGCCGCCTTCCATCTGCTGGCGAAAACCGAAGGCATTCTCGCCGCGCTCGAATCCAGTCATGCGATCGCCCAGGCGATCAAGCTGGCGCGCGAATTGCCGAAGGACAAGCTGGTGCTGTGCAACCTGTCGGGACGTGGCGACAAGGACGTGCACACCATCGCTGCGCGCGAAAATATTCTCCTGTAATCATCCTTGCGGCGCATCCCAGACATGATCACCTGCCATATTCGCTACGTTCTCGATCCGGCGAAGCTCAGCGAGTTCGAGCGGTACGGAAAGATGTGGATTCCGCTCGTCGAGAAGTTCGGCGGCAAGCATCATGGGTATTTCCTGCCGTCGGAAGGCGCGAACAACATCGCGCTCGCGCTTTTCTCGTTTCCCTCGCTTGCCTCTTATGAGGAATACAGAACGAAATCGTTCGAGGATCCCGAGTGCAAGGCGGCATTCCGGTATGCGGAAGAGACTCGGTGTTTTCTCAGCTACGAACGTAGCTTCTTCCGTCCGGTATTCGAATAGACGTCACGGACTTCCTGTCCCCACTCAAGCGGACAGTTCTCAAAAAAGGCTTCCATAACGCATGAACCGCATCGACGCTCGTTTCGCCAAGCTGAAGCAGGAGAGCCGGAAGGGCCTGGTGCCTTTCATCACCGCGGGCGATCCTTCGCTCGAAGCCACCGTGCCGGTGATGCACGCACTGGTCGAAGCAGGCGCCGACGTGATCGAACTCGGCGTGCCGTTCTCCGATCCGATGGCCGACGGCCCCACCATCCAGCGCAGTTCCGAGCGCGCGCTGGCGCGCGGGGCGGGGCTCGCGTTCGTGCTCGAGAGCGTGCGCGCGTTCCGCGAGCGCGATGCCGACACGCCGGTGGTACTGATGGGATACCTGAACCCCATCGAGATTCGCGGCGCCGAACGCTTCGCCGCCGATGCCGCGCAGGCCGGCGTCGACGGCGTCCTGCTGGTGGATCTGCCACCGGAAGAAGCCGCGCCGTTCCGCGATGCCTTCACCGCGCACGGCATCGCCCTCGTCCTGCTGGCATCGCCGACCACGAGCGAGGCGCGGCTGTCATGGCTGTGCGGGCATGCGCAGGGCTATCTGTACTACGTCAGCTTCGCGGGTGTGACCGGCGCCTCGGAACGTCTCGACACCGCCGCCGCCTCCGAACGCCTGCGCGCGATCCGCGCCGCCAGCAGCGCGCCGGTCGTCGCCGGCTTCGGTATCAAGGATGCCGCCAGCGCCGCGGCGATGGCGGTCGATGCCGATGGCGTCGTGGTCGGCAGCGCGCTGGTCGCGTCGCTCGCGGATGCCAGGGACGTCGGTGACGCGGTCGCCAGGGCCACGGCCTTCCTCGCGCCGCTGCGGGAGGCGCTGGATCGCACGTTTTGAACGGCCGTATAGCGGCCGCGAGCGACATTCCACAGTACGGCAGGGGATGGCAATGCCGGCGAATCAGGTCCGCAAGCATTTGATTCGTCAGGCAACGAGCGGCGCCAGGCCAGCGACTTCAGGAATGCACAGGTGTGCGTTCCTCATCAGCCTGATAGCGTGCGTGCGTTAAACTTCTCCCCTGAACGCGGCCCGGCCGCTATGAGGCTACTCCGAACGCATGTCGTCCTGGCTGAAGAAATTGATGCCCGCGCGCATCCGCACCGAGGCTGGTGCGACCAAGAAGCGCAGCGTGCCGGAAGGGCTGTGGGAAAAATGCGAGCGCTGCGGCGCCGTGCTCTATCGCCCCGAGCTCGAGGAGAACCTCGAGGTCTGCCCGAAATGCAACTTCCACATGCCGATCCGCGCGCGCGTGCGCCTGGCGGCGCTCTTTGACGCCGGCAGCACGGAGGAGATCGGTGCCGCGCTCGGCCCGACCGACGTGCTCAAGTTCAAGGACCAGAAGAAATACAGCGACCGCATCAAGGCCGCGCAGAAGGCCACGGGTGAACGCGATGCCCTGGTCACGCTGCAGGGCACGCTGAAGCAGCGTCCGCTGGTCGCCAGCGCCTTCGACTTCGCCTACATGGGCGGCTCGATGGGCTCGGTGGTCGGCGAGCGCTTCACGCTCGGCGCCGAACACGCGCTGGAAATCGGCTCGCCCTTCATCTGCTTCTCCGCCAGCGGCGGCGCGCGCATGCAGGAAAGCCTGTTCTCGCTGATGCAGATGGCCAAGACCTCGGCCGCGCTGGCGCGCCTGCGCGATGCCGGGCTGCCTTACATCTCGGTGCTCACGCATCCCACCACCGGCGGCGTCTCGGCCTCGTTCGCGATGCTGGGCGACATCAACATCGCCGAACCGGAAGCGCTGATCGGCTTCGCCGGTCCGCGCGTGATCGAGCAGACCGTGCGCGAAACGCTGCCGGAAGGCTTCCAGCGTTCCGAATTCCTGCTCGAACACGGCGCGATCGATCAGATCTGCGACCGCCGTGAACTGCGCGAACGCCTCGCGCATCTGCTTGCGCTACTTACAGGGGCCCCCAAACCCGAAGACGATGTGATCGTCGAAGCATAGGTGTATGAGCAGACAATATTTTGGAACCGACGGCATCCGCGGCCGTGTCGGCGAAGGCCCGATCTCGGCTGATTTCGTGCTGCGCCTGGGCAATGCCTACGGTCACACGTTGCGCGCGGCGATGCGGCAGGCCGGCGAGAAGCGTGGCGGCGAGTGGCGCCGTCCGCAGGTGATCATCGGCAAGGACACACGCATTTCCAACTACATGTTCGAGGCGGCGCTGGAGGCCGGGCTGGTTGCCGCGGGCGTCGACGTGCAGTTGATGGGACCGATGCCCACGCCCGCCGTGGCCCATCTGACGCGCTCGCTGCGCGCCGATGGCGGCATCGTGATTTCCGCTTCGCACAATCCGCATTACGACAACGGCATCAAGTTCTTTTCCGCCGAAGGCGAGAAGCTCGACGACGCCACGGAACTGGCGATCGAGGCGGCGCTGGAGAATCCGTTCAGCACGGTGACCTCGGAACAGCTCGGCAAGGCGATCCGCACCCGCGATGCGGTCGGCCGCTATGTGGAAGCCTGCAAGAGTTCGGTCTCGCGTCATTTCGAGCTGGACGGCATGCGCATCGTGCTCGACTGCGCGCACGGCGCCACCTATCAGATCGGGCCGCTGGTGCTGCGCGAGATGGGCGCCCGTGTCGATACGATCGGCGTGGATCCTTCCGGCCTGAACATCAACGACGGCGTCGGTTCCACGCATCCGGAAGGCCTGGCCGCGCGCGTGCGCGAGACCGGCGCCGATCTCGGCATCGCCTTCGACGGCGACGGCGACCGTGTCCTGTTCGTCGACAGCGACGGCGTGCTGCGCGACGGCGACGATCTGCTGTTCCTGCTCGCGTCCGACTGGAAGGAAAGCGGCCGCCTGCATGGGCCGGTAGTCGGCACGCTGATGACCAACTACGGACTCGAGCGCGCGCTCGCCGATGCCGGCATCGGCTTCATCCGCGCCAAGGTCGGCGACCGCTACGTGCACCAGGCGCTGCTCGAACATGGCGGCATCCTCGGTGGCGAGGCGTCCGGGCACCTGCTGTGCCTGGACCGTGCCACCACCGGTGACGGCATCATCAGCGCGTTGCAGGTGCTGGAAGTGCTGCATCGCCGCGGCATCAGCCTGCAGGAAGCGCTGCGCGGGCTGCGCAAGGTGCCGCAGAAGACGATCAACGTGCGCTACGGCGGCGGTGCCAAGCCGACCGAGGCGGACAGCGTGAAAGCGGCGCTGGCGGACGCGCAGCGGGCGGTGGAGGGCAGGGGGCGCGCCTTCCTGCGGCCTTCCGGCACCGAGCCGGTCGTGCGCGTGACGGTGGAGGCGGACGACGCGGAGTTGGTGCAGACTACGCTGGATCGGTTGGCCGACGCCGTGCGCGCGGCAGCCGCCTGAGTATTTCGCCCCGACGCACGGGCGCCGGGGTTGCCAAGGACAGAGACACATCAGATGAGCACCAGCCAGACCACTGCTTCCCAAATCCCCACACTCGACATCCGCCGCTTCACTCATCCGACCAGCCCCGAGGATCGTCAGGCCTTCGTAGACGAACTCGGCGCCGCCTATCGCGAATGGGGTTTCGCGGGCATCCGCAACCACGGCATTCCGCAGTCGCTGATCGACGATTCCTACGACGTGTTCAAGCGCTTCTTCGCGCTGCCGGAGGAGACCAAGAAGCAGTATCACGTCCCCGGCGGCGGCGGCGCGCGCGGCTACACGCCGTTCGGCGTGGAGACCGCGAAGGGCGCCAAGTACTCCGACCTGAAGGAGTTCTGGCACATCGGCCGCGAGATTCCCGACAACTCCAAGTACCGCGACGTGATGGCGCCGAATCTGTGGCCTGAGGAAGTCGAAGGCTTCCACGAAAAGGGCTACGCGCTCTACAACGCGCTCGACGAGCTCGGCTCGCAGGTGCTGCGCGCGCTGGCGCTGCACATCGGCCTGCCGGAGAACTACTTCGCCGACAAGACCGACTTCGGCAATTCGATCCTGCGCCCGATCCACTATCCGCCGATCACCGCCGACGACATCCCCAACGTGCGCGCCGGCGCGCACGAGGACATCAACCTGATCACGCTGCTGGTCGGCGCCAGCGCCGCCGGTCTGGAAGTGCTGTCGAAGAAGGGCGAGTGGGTACCGTTCACCTCGGACTCCGACACCATTGTCGTCAACATCGGCGACATGCTGCAGCGCCTGACCAATCACGTGTATCCGTCCACCACGCACCGCGTGGTCAATCCGCCGGGCGAGCAGGCGCGCAAGCCGCGTTATTCGGTGCCGTTCTTCCTGCATCCGAATCCCGACTTCCTGATCGACGTGCTGCCGTCCACGATCACGCCGGATAATCCCAAGCGTTATCCCGAGGCGATCACGGCGCAGGGGTATCTGGAAGAGCGGCTGCGCGAGATCAAGCTGAAATAAGGCGCCGGTGAGCACCGCGCGCGACGTGTCGCCGATCGGGGAGCGCCTGCTCGCGACGCTCGAACTGCTGGCGGCGGTCGCACTGGTCGGCTATGCCGCCGTCATGCTGGTGGATGGCATGCGGATCGGCGATGTCGCCGGGCCGATCGCACTGTTTTTTTTCGGACTCATCCTCCTGCTCGCGCTGACGCTGGCGATCGCCGGCTTGACGATGTTCAAGCGCGCCAGGGGCCGGTGGTGGTATCGGGGCGTGTCCGCGGTGGCGCTGTGCATCGCCGCCGTGCTGATGGTCGGATGATGCGACGGCGCCTATGGATCGGGCTACTTGCGATCAGCTGTACGCGCAGGCCCGCCGGCTAGCGAAGCGTCCGGCGGACGCCGACGACCTTGTCCAGGAAACCCTGCTCGCCGCGCTGCAGGCCGGTCGCTCCGATCTGCCTTGGCTGAGTGGGGTGCTGCGCAATCAGGCGGCGTTGCAGGCGCGCTCGGCGGTACGGCGCCGCCGCCGTGAGAGCCTCGATGCCATCGCCCGGGAAGCGATGGTCGAAGAGTGTGTTTCGGAAGCGGCCGATCATGATGCGCCGCCACCCGCGCCCGATTGGTTGCGACGCCTGCCTCCCGCGAGCCGCAAGGTGGCGGTCCTTGCATTGCACGGCCTGTCGGCGGAGGAGATCCGCTGGCTCCTCGGCATTAGCCCCGCCGCGTTCCGGCAGCGATTGACCGGCATCCGCAAGGCGCTGGCCGGATTGCGGCCGGCGGAGCGGAGCGAAAGCCTCGCGCTCGCCTACGTGCGCGATCCCGCGCGTAGCGCCGATCTGCAGTTCGGGCTGGTGCGCCGCGCGTTGCGGGCCGCGATGTCTGGCGGCGAGGGGCTGGGCACCCACGACGGCGACGGTCATCTGCTGGTGATCCGCACCCGTGCTCACACTTCGGATGCCAGCGGCAACGGATAGGCGGAACCACACAACAGGAGGAGTTCCCATGCTGTCCAACTGCAAGGTAGGCGCCATCGTTTTCTTCGTCACCGATCTTTCCCGTTCGGTCGATTTCTATCGCGATACGCTCGGTCTGCCGGTCAATCTCGTCGATGGCCACGACGGCGCGTTCGCGATGGCGCAGGTCGGCGAACTGGTGCTGGTGTTCATCGTGCACGCGGCCAAGGCGGGAGAATCGCCGGTGGTCGTGTTCAGTCTCGATGGCGGCATCGACGATTACGCCGAGGCGCTGGCCGGCCGCGGCGTCGAGATCGTGGTGCCGGTCGGCGAATCGCCGGATGGCGGGCTGTCGCTGGATTTCGTCGATCCCGACCGCAATCTGCTGAGCCTGCATCAGGGGCCGGACCTGCCGCGCAGGAAGTAGGATGCCACTCCCTCTCCCGCAAGCGGGGGAGGGTCATGTCCTGGGTTGCCTCAGGTCATCCAGAAGAACACCGCCGCCATCCGCTTCTCCTGCAGCGTCTGCCCCCAATAGCCGGTGGCGCTGTGGATCAGGTTGGCGCGATACAGCAGCAGCCGGTTGTAGCGGTGCGGGATGCGCATGTCCTCGACGAACGAGTCGGGCGCGACGAAGCGCGAGCCCAGCGCGTCGGCGAGATTCAGATGCGGCGCCATCACCGTGTTGCCGCCGAGCTGGCCGCCGGGCATGCGCTGCCGGTAGAAGCCGGTGCCGCAGCTGTCCGGCACGTTGGGGTTGAGATAGAGCACCGCGGCATAGCGGCACAGGTGGCGTGAATCGGTGTGCGGTCGTGGCTGGCATTCGTCGATGCCGACCACCTGCACACAATTGTGGTTGAGGTGGGTGCCGTCCGCGGCGGTGGTCACCGTCAGTTTCTTGGCGCCGGTGGCCTGTTTCACCCAGGCCTCGAGGGCCGCCAGTTCATCCGGCTCGAGGCAGGGAATCGAGCGCAGTCCCGGCCAGCTTTCCGGCTTGTAGGGGTAGCCCTCGTGCCAGTCGGTTTTGGCCAGGCAGCGGGCGCGGATCGCATCGGCATTGGGCAGGGCGTCGTCCAGCAGCCAATAGTCGCGGCCGAGCGTCGGCTTCTGGTAGGGCAGGATCGGCAGGCGGCGCTGCGGTTGGGGGCGTTGTCCGAGCATCTCCGCACTATAGAACGGGCATGCCGTTCTGTGGCGGGCGCCATGTCCCAGGTTCGGCCGGCGTGAGCGCGATGGGTCAGTCGATCGGGCGAATCTTGCGCGAATTGCGCGCCATCAGCTTGAGCAGCAGGCCATCGGGCAGCAGCCAGGTCAGGCCGCGGATCAGCTTGTAAACCAGCCCCGGCACCGCCACGACCTGCCCGCGTTCGGCCGCATCGATGCCGGCGCGGGCCACGTCCTCCGATTTCAACCACATCCATTTCGGCAGCTTCGACATCATCGCGCGCGTGCCGGTCACGTCGTGGAACTCGGACCAAGTGAAGCCGGGGCAGAGCGCCGTGGCATGCACGCCGGCGTCGGCGTTCTCCAGCGACAAAGCCTCGCTGAACTTGACCAGGAAACTCTTCACCGGCGCATAGAGCGTCTGCCCGTCCGCCGACGGCACCAGCGCCGCGAACGAGGCGACGTTGAGGATGCGGCCGCCCTGTGCGCGGATCGATGGCAGCAGGCGCCAGGTCAGTTCGCACACCGCGCCGATCATTACCTGCAGGAAATGCGCGTGCGTCGCCCAGTCCTTGCTCAGGTAGCGGCCCGGCACACCGTAACCGGCGTTGTTGACCAGGATGCGCACCGGCAGCTCGCGCTGCTGGATTTCCGCCACCAGCGCGCGTGGCGTGGCCGGGTCGGCGAGGTCGGCGGCGATCACCACCACCGGCACCAGGGCGCGCAGCTCGTCGGCCAGGGTCTGCAGCCGCTCGAAGCGGCGCGCGGTCAGGATCAACGGCACGCCCCGGCGCGCGTATTCACGGGCGATGGCTTCACCGATACCGCTGGAGGCGCCAGTAATCAGGGCGTAGCCGGCGGAGGGGGCTGTCGTCATCGTTTGGTTCCGGGCCGTGGGAGGGGATCAGCTATTCTGTTCCTTTCAACGTTCAGGAGTCGCTGATGCGCCGCAGGATCGTCGCCGGGAACTGGAAGCTGCACGGTAGCCGCGATTTCGCCACCCAACTGGTGGCAGAACTGGTGGTCGGCCTGCCGGTGGCGGGTGTGGAGGCGGTGCTGCTGCCGCCGTTGCCGTACCTCGGCGAGCTGATCCGCGATTTCCAGGGCCATGCCGTGGCCTTCGGTGCCCAGGACGTCAGCAAGAACGAGAAGGGCGCCTACACCGGCGAGGTCTCGGCGGGGATGCTGGTGGATGTCGGCGCCCGTTACGGGCTGGTCGGCCATTCCGAGCGCCGGCAGTACCACCAGGAGAGCAACGAATTGGTCGCGCAGAAGTTCCTGGCCGCCAAACACGCCGGCCTGACCCCGATCCTGTGCGTCGGCGAGACCCTGGAGCAGCGCGAAGCCGGCCAGACCGAGGCGGTGATCGCCGCCCAGCTCGCCCCGGTCTTCGAACTGGCCGGCGCCCAGGCCTTCGACGGCGCCGTGGTGGCCTACGAGCCGGTCTGGGCGATCGGAACCGGCCGCACCGCCAGCCCGGAGCAGGCCCAGGCCATGCACGCTTTCATCCGTGGCGAGGCCGCTTCCCGCGATGCTACAATCGCGGATTCGCTGCCGCTGCTGTACGGCGGGAGCGTGAAGCCTGAGAACGCCGCCGCGCTGTTCGCTCAGCCGGACGTGGACGGCGGGCTGATCGGCGGTGCGTCGCTGGTGGCCGCCGATTTCCTGGCCATCGTCTCGGCCGCCGCGAACTGAATTCTGACGAGAGTCCCACTCGATGTTGTTGCTGATCCTCAACGTGATATTCGTGCTCATCGCCATCGCGATGATCGCGCTGATCCTCATGCAGCGTGGCGCCGGCGCGCAGGCCGGTTCCGGCTTCGGCGGCGGCGCGTCCGCGACCGTCTTCGGCGCGCGCGGTTCGTCCAACTTCCTGTCCAAGGCCACCAAGTGGCTGGCGATCGCGTTCTTCGCGATCACGCTGTACATGGCGTGGAGCGCCACCCACAGCGCCAGGCCCGTTGCTCCGGGCCAGCAGGACCTCGGCGTGATGGGGCAGGTCGTCCCGCCGGCGCCCGACACCGCGCCCAAAATTCCTTCGGCGCCTGCGCAGAACGCTCCGTCGCAGGTTCCCGCGCAATCCGCGCCGGTGCCGCAAGCCGGCGCGCAGCCGGCCAATGCGCAGCCGCAGTCCCAGCAGCAGGCGCCGTCGCAGCCCGCTCCGCAGGACAAGAAGTAATCGCGAAGGGCCTGAACAAAGTTCAGCGGTTCCTTTACAATAGACAAGTTCCGTACGAGGTATCGCGCGGAGCGAAAAAAATTGCCCAGGTGGCGGAATTGGTAGACGCACTACCTTGAGGTGGTAGCGGCTTAGGTCGTGGGGGTTCGAGTCCCCCCTTGGGCACCACGTAATGCGGGAGTGAGCCGCAGGAAAAGAGGTCAGGCAAGCAGGTTCGCCCGACTACCTTTTCCCGGCTTCATTCCACGCGTAGCCACAGAGCGGAAATGAACTGAAGAGGAGTTTGGATACGAGGGAAGGGCAAGCGGTCGCGTCCTGACTCCACTCCGACTCCTCTTTGATTCGTTGCCGTTCTCAAGCCGAGAGAACACAGAGTGCTGGCCGAATACCTGCCGACCCTACTGTTCCTGTTCGTTGCCACCGGTATCGGCATTGCATTGCTGATCATTGGCAACATGCTGGGGCCCAAGCGCCCGACGCCCGAGAAACTGTCGCCGTACGAATGCGGCTTCGCCGCGTTCGAGGACGCGCGCATGCAGTTCGACGTGCGCTATTACCTGATCGCGATCCAGTTCATCATTTTCGATCTGGAAATCATCTTCATCGTGCCCTGGGCCACCGTGTTCCGCGACCTCGGCACGCTCGGCCTGATCGAGATGGGCATCTTCGCCGGCATGCTGCTGCTCGGCTTTATCTACGTCTGGAAGAAAGGGGCGCTCGAATGGGAGTGAGTCAAACCGTCGCGCGCCTGATGAACAACCCGCTGCCGGAAGGTCGGGTCGACGACATCCTGCGTCCCCAGGGCGAGAATCCGCTGCTCGAGCGCGGTTTCGTCACCACCAGTTCCGACGTGCTGCTGAATTGGGCGCGCACCGGTTCGATGTGGCCGATGACCTTCGGCCTGGCGTGCTGCGCGGTGGAGATGATGCACGCGGGCGCCGCGCGTCTCGATCTCGATCGCTACGGTGTGGTGTTCCGCCCGTCGCCGCGTCAATCCGACGTGATGATCGTGGCCGGCACCCTGGTCAACAAGATGGCTCCGGCGCTGCGCAAGGTCTACGACCAGATGCCCGACCCGAAGTGGGTGATCTCGATGGGCAGCTGCGCCAACGGCGGCGGCTACTATCACTATTCCTATTCGGTGGTGCGCGGCTGCGATCGCATCGTGCCGGTTGATATCTACGTGCCGGGCTGTCCGCCCACGGCCGAGGCGCTGGTGTACGGCATCCTGCAATTGCAGAAGAAGATCCGCCGCAGCACCAACTTCGGCGACAACAAGACAGGACTGCGGGAAGGTTGATGGTATGACGGCTGAGTCTGCATCCACTTTCGCCCAGCGCCTGCGCACGCGCTTCCCCGATGCCGAGGTCACGGTCGCGCAACCGCGCGGCGAGGTCGGCATCGTGTTCTCCAGCGAAGCCTGGCACGACGGCTGCAAGGCGCTGCGCGACGAGTTCGGTTTCGAGCAGCTGATCGATGTCTGCGGCGTCGACTACCTCGGTTACGGCAGCGACGAGTGGGACACCGATGTCTCCTCGGAAGGGTTCAGCCGTGGCGTCGAGGGACGCAACGTCGGCCGCTTCAAGTTCGGCGAGACGCCGAGCCGCCAGGTCGCAGAACCGCAAGGCGAGGCCTCGATGCCGACGCCGCAGCGCCGCTTCGCCGCGGTGCTGCAATTGCTGTCCGTGCAGAACAATCGCCGCGTGCGCGTGAAAGCGTATGCGCCTAATGATGATCTTCCGATCGTTGCTTCGGTCACCGATCTTTGGCCGGTTGCCAATTGGTTCGAGCGCGAGGCGTTCGATCTGATCGGCATCATTTTCCAGGGCCATCCCGATCTGCGCCGCATTCTCACCGATTACGGCTTCGTCGGGCATCCCTTCCGCAAGGACTTCCCGTTGATCGGCAATGTCGAAGTGCGTTACGACGCCGAGAAGAAGCGTGTCGTGTACGAACCTGTGACCTCCGTCGAGCCGCGCGTCGCTGTCCCGCGCGTGATACGCGACGACGCACGCTACGCGACCGCGGCCGGCGAACAGATGTCACGCAAGGCGGAGGGCGCGAAATGAGCGCGCAACCCGAAGACCATCCGCATCCCTCGCACCTTGCCTTCGCCAGCAATGAAGGCGAGGCGAAGCAGGAAATCCGCAACTACACGCTGAACTTCGGCCCGCAGCATCCGGCCGCGCACGGCGTGCTGCGCCTGATCCTGGAAATGGACGGCGAAGTGGTGCAGCGTGCCGATCCGCACATCGGCCTGCTGCATCGCGGCACCGAGAAGCTCGCCGAATCCAAGCCCTTCAACCAGTCGATCGGCTACATGGATCGCCTGGATTACGTCTCGATGATGTGCAACGAGCACGCCTACGTGCGTGCGATCGAATCGCTGATGGGCATCGAGGCGCCGGAACGCGCGCAGTGGATCCGCACGCTGTTCGACGAAATCACGCGCATCCTGAACCACCTGATGTGGGTGGGTTCGAACGCGCTCGACCTCGGCGCGATGGCGGTGTTCCTGTACGCCTTCCGTGAACGCGAGGAATTGATGGACGTGTACGAGGCGGTGAGTGGCGCGCGCATGCACGCCACGTACTACCGCCCCGGCGGCGTCTACCGCGATCTGCCGGAGCGCATGCCGCAGTACCGCGAATCGCCGTGGAAGAAGGGCGCCAAGCTCAAGCGCTTCAACGCCTGGCGCGAAGGTTCGATGCTGGATTACCTGGAGGCCTTCTCCCAGGATTTCGTGCATCGCATCGACGAATACGAAACGCTGCTCACCGACAACCGCATCTGGAAACAGCGCACCGTCGGCATCGGCGTGATCCCGCCCGAACAGGCGCTGGCCTGGGGCATGACCGGCCCGATGCTGCGCGGTTCCGGCGTGGCCTGGGATCTGCGCAAGAAGCAGCCGTACGCGAAGTACGCCGAAGTCGATTTCGACATTCCGGTGGGCGTGAAGGGCGACTGCTACGACCGTTATCTGGTGCGTATCGCCGAGATGCGCCAATCCACCCGCATCATCGAGCAGTGCGTGAAGTGGCTGAAGGCCAACCCAGGCCCGGTGATGCTCGACAACTACAAAGTGTCGCCTCCCTCCCGCGAGGAGATGAAGGACGACATGGAAGCACTGATCCATCACTTCAAGCTGTTCTCCGAAGGCTATTGCGTGCCGGCGGGCGAGACGTACAGCGCGGTCGAGGCGCCGAAGGGCGAATTCGGCTGCTACCTCGTCTCCGACGGCGCCAACAAACCGTTCCGCGTGCATCTGCGCGCGCCGGGCTTCGCGCACTTGTCGTCGATGGATGAGATCGTGAAAGGCCACATGCTGGCCGACGTGGTAGCGATGATCGGCACGTACGACATCGTGTTCGGAGAGATTGACCGATGAGGGCGACAGGCAATTTCGAAAACGCGCGCAACGTCGACCCGATGGTCGTGCTGAGCGACGAGACGCGTGCGCACATCGACCACTGGCTGACCAAGTTTCCGCCGGATCGCAAGCGCTCGGCCGTGCTGCAGGGCCTGCACGCGGCGCAGGAGCAGAATGGCGGTTGGCTGACCGACGAACTAATCGCGGGCGTCGCCAAGTACCTCGACCTCCCGCCGGTGTGGGCGTACGAAGTGGCCACGTTCTACTCGATGTTCGAGACGCAGAAGGTCGGCCGCCACAATGTCGCGTTCTGCACGAACATCAGTTGCTGGCTCAACGGCGCCGAGGATCTGGTCAAGCACGCCGAGAAGAAGCTCGGCTGCAAGCTCGGCGAATCCACCGCCGACGGCCGCATCTACCTCAAGCGCGAGGAAGAATGCGTCGCCGGCTGCTGTGGCGCGCCGGTGGTCGTCATCAATGGCCATTACCACGAGAAGCTCGACGCCGCGAAGGTCGACGAGTTGCTCGACAGCTTGACGCTAGACAGCAGGAAGTGAGGCCGGACCCCCACATGGCACATCACACGTCCCACTCTGAAGGTTATGGTCCCGTCGGCCCCGCGCCGCAGGCGCACCAGGCCGTGTACACCACGCTGCATTTCGACAAGCCGTGGTCGTACGAGAATTATCTGAAGACCGGCGGCTACGCCGCGCTGCGCAAGATCCTCGAAGAGAAGATCCCGCCGGCCGATGTCGTCGAGATGGTGAAGCAGTCCGGCCTGCGCGGCCGCGGCGGCGCGGGCTTCCCGACTGGCTTGAAGTGGAGCTTCATGCCCAAGGGTGACATGCAGAAGTACATCCTCTGCAACTCGGACGAGTCCGAGCCGGGTACCGCCAAGGATCGCGACATCCTGCGCTACAACCCGCACGCGGTGATCGAGGGCATGGCGATCGCCTGCTACGCCACCGGCAGCACGGTTGGTTACAACTATCTGCGTGGCGAGTTCCACCACGAGCCGTTCGAGCATCTCGAGGAAGCCACCGCCGAAGCCTACAAGCATGGCTGGCTGGGCAAGAACATCCTCGGCAGCGGCGTGGACATTGATCTCTACAACGCGCTCGGCGCCGGCGCCTACATCTGCGGCGAAGAAACCGCGCTGATGGAGTCGCTGGAAGGCAAGAAGGGCCAGCCGCGCTTCAAGCCGCCGTTCCCGGCCAATTTCGGCCTGTTCGGCAAGCCGACCACGATCAACAACACCGAAACCTATGCTTCGGTGCCGGCGATCGTGCGCAACGGCGCGCAGTGGTTCCTGGAACTTGGCAAGCCGAATAACGGCGGTTGCAAGATCTTCTCGGTGTCCGGGCACGTCAATAAGCCGGGCAATTACGAAGTTCGTCTTGGCACCACGTTCGCAGAGCTGCTGGAAATGGCCGGCGGCGTGCGCAACGGGCACAAGCTCAAGGGCGTGATCCCGGGCGGTTCGTCGATGCCGGTGCTGCCGGCGGAGACGATGATGAGCCTGACGATGGACTACGACGCGATCCAGAAGGCCGGTTCCGGCCTCGGCTCCGGCGCCGTGATCGTGATGGACGAAACTACTTGCATGGTGCGCGCCTGTCAGCGCATCGCGCGCTTCTATTTCAAGGAAAGCTGCGGCCAGTGCACGCCGTGCCGCGAAGGCACCGGCTGGATGTACCGCGTGCTGACCCGCATCGTCGAAGGGCAGGCCACGCTCGACGATCTCAACATGCTCAAGGCCGCTGCTGGCCAGATCGAAGGCCACACCATCTGCGCCTTCGGCGAAGCCGCGGCCTGGCCGGTGCAAGGTTTCCTGCGCCATTACTGGGATGAGTTCGAATACTTCATC
Organism: Luteimonas panaciterrae; assembly: GCF_020511115.1. GTDB lineage: Bacteria > Pseudomonadota > Gammaproteobacteria > Xanthomonadales > Xanthomonadaceae > Luteimonas > Luteimonas panaciterrae. Next base: position 68,196 of record NZ_JAJAVH010000006.1, on the reverse strand, counting down.
TGCAACGGGCGTTCGATCGTCGACGAGAAACTCGGAGTTGCGGCATGAGTGCGCAGCCGGTCAATCCCAACCTGCCACCGGATCACGTCACGATCTTCATCGATGGCGTCGAGCTGGCCGCGCCCAAGGGGTCGATGATCATCCATGCCGCCGACAAGGCCGGCATTCCGATCCCGCGCTTCTGCTATCACGACAAGCTGGCGATCGCGGCGAACTGCCGCATGTGCCTGGTCGACACCGAAGTCGGCGGACGTTCCGCGCCGAAGCCGTCGCCCGCCTGCGCCACGCCAGTGATGGATGGCCTGAAAGTCTTCACGCGCAACGAGAAGGCACTGAAGGCGCAGCGCAACGTGATGGAGTTCCTGCTGATCAACCATCCGCTCGACTGCCCGATCTGTGATCAGGGCGGCGAGTGCGAACTGCAGGATCTCTCGCTCGGCTACGGCCGCTCGGTGAGCCGCTTCCAGGAGCGCAAGCGCGTGATCGCCGACGAGGACCTCGGTCCGTTGGTCGCGACCGAGATGACGCGCTGCATCCAGTGCACGCGCTGCGTGCGCTTCACCGCTGAAGTCGCCGGTACCTACGAGCTCGGCGGCATGCAGCGCGGCGAGAATCTGCAGATCGGCACCTACGACGGCAAGCCGCTGACGACCGAACTGTCCGGCAACGTCATCGACGTGTGCCCGGTCGGTGCGCTGACCAACAAGGTGTTCCGTTTCCGTGCGCGTCCCTGGGAATTGATCGCCAAGGAATCGCTCGGCTATCACGATGCATTGGGCAGCAACCTGTTCCTGCATGCGCGCCGCGGCGACGTGCTGCGCGCAGTGCCGCGCGACAACGAAGCCGTCAACGAATGCTGGCTGTCGGATCGCGACCGTTATTCGCATCAGGGGCTGTACGCGCAAGACCGCGCGATCAAGCCTTTGGTGAAGGACGGCAGCGAGTGGCGTGAAGCTTCGTGGGAAGAAGCGCTGGCGAAAGCCGCGAAGATCCTGCGCGACAACGCCGCCGATGATCTTGGCATCCTCGTGCATCCGGCCACCTCGAACGAGGAGGGCGCTTTGCTGGCACGCTTCGCCGAAGGTCTGGGCACCGGCAATCTCGATTACCGCATCGCGCAGCGCGATCTTTCCGATGGCGCGGTCGCCGAAGCGTTCGCGATGCCGGTTGCCGAGATCGAGAAGGCCGATGCGATCGTGATCGTCGGCAGCCATCTGCGCCATGAAGTGCCGCTGCTGCATCAGCGCGTGCGCAAGGCGTGGAATCGCGGCGCCAAGGTGCACGTCGTCAATCCGGTCGATTTCGAATTCGCGTTCGACGTGGCGTCCCAAGCGATAGTGACCCCATCACAGATCGCCGGCGCGCTGGCGTCGGGCGAACTCGCCAAGGCGCTGCAGGGCGCGACGCACGCCGTCGTCATCGTCGGCGCGGTCGCCGAGAACGGCGTGCATGCCGCCGCGATCCGCAAGGCCGCGGCCGATTTCGCCAAGGCGAACAACGCCGCGCTGTGCCGCATCCCGCAGGGCGCCAACGCGCTCGGCCTGGCGCGTCTCGGCGTGCTGCCGGCTTCGCGTGATGCGCAGGCGATGCTCGCGCAGCCACGCAGTGGCTATGTGATCTACGGCATCGAGCCGGGTCTGGATTTCGCCGATCAGGCGACGGCGTTGAAGGCGCTGGCTGGCGCGCAGGTGGTGGCGTTCAGTCACTTCGCCTGCCAGTCCACGCGCGCGGTCGCCGACGTGATCTTGCCGATCGGCGCATTGCCTGAAATTGATGCCACGCTCACCAATCTCGACGGTCGCGACCAGCGCGCCGTGCCTGCCGGCAAGCTGCCGGGCGAGGCGCGTGCCGGCTGGCGCGTGCTGCGCGCGCTGGGTGGCGAACTGGGTTTGCCTGGTTTCGAGTTCACCGATCTTGGCGGCTTGCGCGGCGGTATCGCAGCACGCGTCGTCACGCCGGCGAAGTCGGAGGCCGTGGCAGTGGATGGCGAAGGCTTCGAACTGGCTGCCTCGCAGGCGATTTATCGCACCGATGCGGTAACGCGCCGTGCCGAAGCGCTGCAGGCGCATCCGCTGACGGTGGGTCCGCGCGTGACGCTGCATCCCGATGATGCCAAGGCCGCGGGCGTAAGCGCCGATGCGATGGCGAAGGTGTCCAATGCCGTCGGTACGGCCACCTTGCAGGTTGCGATTAGCGATCGCGTCGCCAAAGGCGCGGCCTGGATCGAATCCGGTTATGGCGCCACCGCTGCGCTCGGTGCAGGCCGCGTCAAGGTGGTGGCCGCATGAACACCGCCAACCTGCTATCCGATCTGACCGCGCCGCTGCACGACTGGCTGTTGTCGCTGGGCGCGATCGGCCTGGTGCTCTGGATCGTGCTGAAGATCCTCGTGATCGCCGTGCCGGTGATCCTGGCCGTGGCCTTCTACGTGGTGTGGGAACGCAAGCTGATCGGCTGGATGCATGTGCGCCACGGGCCGATGTATGTCGGCATGGGCATCTTCCAGGCCTTCGCTGACGTGTTCAAACTGCTGTTCAAGGAAGTGATCCAGCCCAGCAGCGCGCAGCGCTCGCTGTATATCCTGGCGCCGTTGCTGACGTTGGCGCCGGCATTTGCGGCCTGGGCGGTGGTTCCATTCGACGCGCAGCTGGTGCTGTCGAACGCCAATGCCGGCTTGTTGTATCTGTTGGCGATGACCTCGCTCGGCGTGTACGGCATCATCCTTGCCGGCTGGGCTTCCAACTCGAAGTACGCCTTCCTCGGTGCGATGCGTTCGGCCGCGCAGGTGGTGAGCTACGAAATCGCGATGGGCTTCGCCCTGGTCGGCGTGATGGTCGGCGCGGGCAGCCTCAATCTCAGCGACATCGTGATGGCGCAGGCGGGCGATGCCGGTCTGTTCGAGTGGTTCTGGTTGCCGATGCTGCCGCTGTTCGTCGTGTACTTCGTGTCCGGCGTCGCCGAAACGAACCGCGCACCGTTCGACGTGGTGGAAGGCGAATCGGAAATCGTCGCCGGCCACATGGTGGAGTATTCGGGCTCGGCGTTCGCGCTGTTCTTCCTGGCCGAATACGCCAACATGATCCTGGTCAGCTTCCTGGCCGCGATCTTCTTCATGGGCGGCTGGCTGTCGCCGTTGCATGGCATGGGCATTCCGCTGCTGTCGGTCGACGGCTGGTGGTGGCTGTTCGCCAAGGTGTTCTTCTTCGCCAGCTGCTTCATCTGGTTCCGCGCGTCGTTCCCGCGCTATCGCTACGACCAGATCATGCGTCTGGGCTGGAAGGTGTTCATTCCGCTCAGCATCGCCTGGATCGTCGTGACCGCGCTGATGGCGTACTACGGCGTATTCGAGAAGGGCGCGTGATGGGCAAGATACGGCTTTCAAACGGGGTGCACTGGTTCAAGAGTCTGCTGCTGCTCGAGCTGATGGGCGGCTTGTGGCTGACCTTCAAATATCTGTGGCGCCCGAAGTACACGCTGATGTACCCGATGGAGAAGACGCCGCAGTCGCCGCGCTTCCGTGGCCTGCATGCGCTGCGCCGCTATCCGAACGGCGAGGAGCGCTGCATCGCCTGCAAGCTGTGTGAGGCGGTGTGTCCGGCACTGGCCATCACCATCGATTCGGAGCAGCGCGCCGACGGTACCCGCCGTACCACGCGCTACGACATCGATCTGTTCAAGTGCATCTACTGCGGATTCTGCGAGGAATCCTGCCCGGTGGACTCGATCGTGGAGACGCACGTCCACGAATACCACTTCGAGCACCGCGGCGAGAACATCGTCACCAAGCCGCAGCTGCTGGCGCTGGGCGATCGGCTCGAGGCCGAGATCGCCGAACGCCGCACCGCTGATTCCGCATATCGCTGAGGACTGCATGGATTATTCGTTGCTGGCTTTCCTCGTCTTCGCCGCCGTCACCGTGATTGCCGGTGTCGCGGTGATCAGCGTCAGGAACCCGGTGCACGCCGCGTTGTTCCTGGTGCTGACCTTCTTCACGGTCGCCTGTACCTGGCTGCTGGCCGGCGCCGAGTTCCTCGGCATCGCGCTGATCCTGGTGTACGTCGGCGCGGTGATGGTGCTGTTCCTGTTCGTAGTGATGATGCTCGACATCGACGTGGCGCCGCTGCGCGAAGGCTACGTGCGCTATCTGCCGGTCGGGTTGCTGGTCGCGGTGGTGATGCTGGTCGAGATGCTCACCCTGATCGGCATCAAGTCGCGCACGACGCCGTTCGGCGCCGATCCGGCGGCGGAGGCGGGCATCGCCAATTCCACCTGGCTGGCGCGCCGTCTGTTCACCGAATTCCTGCTGCCGTTCGAGGTCGCCGCGCTGATCCTGACCGTGGCCGTGATTGCGGCGGTGACGCTGACTTTGCGCAAGCGTGAGAACACCAAGCACCAGAACCCGAGCGAACAGGCGCGAGTGAAGGCGTCAGACCGTTTCCGCATGGTGCAGATGATCTCGGAGAAGGCCGTGGTCGACGAGGCACCCGCGGCGGAAGCCGAAACGAAGGCGGAGGTGAAGTGATGGAAGTCTTCGGACAGGGCCTCGCCCTCGGCCACTACCTCGCGCTCGGCGCCGTGCTGTTCTGCATCAGCGTCGCCGGCATCTTTCTCAATCGAAAGAACGTGATCATCCTGCTGATGTCGATCGAGCTGATGCTGCTCGCCGTCAACATCAACTTCGTCGCGTTCTCGCGCGAGTTCGGCGACGCCGCCGGGCAGATCTTCGTGTTCTTCATTCTCACCGTGGCTGCGGCCGAGGCCGCGATCGGTCTCGCGATCCTGGTCACGCTGTTCCGCAACCGGCGCACGATCAACGTCGCCGAAATCGATACTTTGAAGGGCTGACGCGATGCCGGGTATGGAACACGCCATCTCCAAGTCCGTGCTGCTGGCCATCGTGCTGGCGCCGTTGATCGGTGCCATCGTCGCCGGCCTGTTCCGCAAGCAGGTCGGGCGGGTCGGCGCGCACAGCGTCACGATCCTCGGCGTGGCGATCAGCTGCGCACTGTCTATCTACGTGCTGTGGCAGCTGGCCGGGCAGGGTGCCGCGCCGTTCAACGAGAATGTCTACACCTTCTTCCAGGTCGGCGGTTTCGAGGCGCACATCGGTTTCATGATCGACAAGCTCACCGCCATGATGATGGTGGTGGTGACCTTCGTGTCGCTGCTGGTGCATATCTACACCATCGGCTACATGGCCGACGACGACGGCTACCAGCGCTTCTTCAGCTACATCAGCCTGTTCACGTTCTCGATGCTGATGCTGGTGATGTCCAACAACTTCCTGCAACTGTTCTTCGGTTGGGAAGCGGTGGGTCTGGTCTCGTACCTGCTGATCGGTTTCTGGTTCAAGCGGCCGACGGCGATCTTCGCCAACCTGAAGGCCTTCCTGGTCAACCGTGTCGGCGACTTCGGCTTCCTACTCGGCATCGCCGCTGTGCTGACCTGGTTCGGCACGCTCGACTACGCCACCGTGTTCGCCAACGCCGCCGACAAGATCGGGGGCGGGCAGACGGTGGAGATCCTTGCCGGCCATTCCTGGTCGATCGCGACGGTGATCTGCATCTGCCTGTTCATCGGCGCGATGGGCAAGTCGGCGCAGGTGCCGCTGCACGTCTGGCTGCCGGATTCGATGGAAGGCCCGACCCCGATCTCGGCGCTGATCCACGCCGCGACGATGGTGACCGCCGGCATCTTCATGGTGGCGCGCATGTCGCCGCTGTTCGAGCTGTCGGAGACGGCGCTGAACTTCATCCTCTTCATCGGCGCGACCACGGCCTTCTTCACCGGCCTGATCGGCATGGTGCAGAACGACATCAAGCGCGTGGTGGCGTACTCCACGCTGTCGCAGCTGGGTTACATGACGGTGGCGTTGGGCGTGTCGGCCTATTCGGCCGCGGTCTATCACCTGATGACGCACGCCTTCTTCAAGGCGCTGCTGTTCCTGGCGGCCGGCAGCGTGATCATTGGCATGCACCACGAGCAGGACATGCGCAAGATGGGCGGCCTGCGCAAGTACATGCCGATCACCTTCTGGACCAGCGTGATCGGTACGCTGGCGCTGATCGGCACGCCGTTCTTCAGCGGGTTCTACTCCAAGGACACGATCATCGAGGCCGCGGCCGAGCACGCGCACGAGGCGCACAGCTGGATCGCGACCTACGGGTATTGGGCGGTGCTGCTCGGTGCCTTCGTGACCTCGTTCTACAGCTTCCGCCTGCTGTATCTGACGTACTTCGGCGAAGAGCGCTTCCGTCATGCCCACGATGATCATGGGCACGGTCACGACGATCATGCGCACGAAGAGCATGCCCACGAAGAGCACGTCCACGAAGAGCACGCGCACGACGACCACGGTCATCACGGCCCGGTCGAGCCGCATGAGTCGCCGTGGGTGGTGACGTTGCCGTTGATCCTGCTGGCGATCCCGTCGGTGCTGGTCGGCTTCTTTACCGTCGGCCCGATGCTGTTCGGCACGGATGTGATGGGGCACGAAAAGCTGCCGATGTCGTTCTTCTCCGGCGCGATCGACGTGCTGGCAGGTCATGACGTGATGGGCAAGCTGGCCGAGGAATTCCACGGGCCGGTCGCGTTCGCGCTGCACGGCTTCACGGCGCCGGCGTTCTGGCTGGTGCTCGCTGGCTTCGCGCTGGCCACGTTGATGTACTTGATCAAGCCGGACCTGCCCGCCAAGGTCGCGAAAGTCCTAGCGCTGCCGATCCGCATCCTCAACAACAAGTACGGCATGGACGACTTGTGGATCAAGGGCTTCGCCGGCGGCGGCGTCCTGCTCGGCAAGCTGTCGCGCAAGGGCGACGAGAAGGTGATCGACGGTGCCTTCGTCAACGGCAGCGCGCGCGTCACAGACCTTTTCGCCGGAGTGCTGCGCCGCATCCAGTCCGGATACCTCTACCACTATGCGTTCGCGATGATTCTCGGCCTGATCGTGCTGTTGGCCGTGCTCATCCGGTATTGGCGCTGATCAGAACGGATAAGAACACGACCCTATGCAGAGCTGGCCTCTTCTCAGTCTCCTGATCTGGCTGCCGATCATCGGCGGCGCGCTTGTGCTCGCGCTCGGAAACGCGCGTCCGGGTGCCGCCCGCTGGTTGTCGCTGCTCATCGCCCTGGTCGTGTTCGTGTTGAGCATTCCGCTCTTCACCGGATTCGATTACGCGAACGCGGGCCTGCAGTTCCTCGAACGCCGCGAGTGGATTCCGTCCTACGACATCCAGTATCACCTCGGTGCCGATGGCATCTCGGTGGCGCTGATCGTGCTGACCACGCTGACCACGGTGCTGGTGCTGATCGGTGCCTGGGCCTCGGTGGAGAAGCGCGTCAGCCAGTACTACGCCGCGTTCCTGTTCCTCGAAGGCCTGATGATCGGCGTGTTCTCGGCCGTCGACGCGATGCTGTTCTATGTCTTCTTCGAAGGCATGCTGATCCCGATGTTCATCATCATCGGCGTCTGGGGTGGACCGCGCCGCGTATATGCGTCGGTGAAGTTCTTCCTGTACACCTTCCTCGGGTCGGTGTTCATGCTCGTCGGGTTGATCTACCTGTATTTGAAGGGCGGCAGCTGGCAGCTGCCGGACCTGTACCAGCTGCCGCTGACGGCCACCGAACAGATGTGGTTGTTCTTCGCCTTCCTGGTCGCCTTCGCGGTCAAGGTGCCGATGTTCCCGGTGCACACCTGGTTGCCGGATGCGCACGTGGAGGCGCCGACCGGCGGTTCGGTGATCCTGGCCGCGATCATGCTGAAGATCGGCGGATACGGCTTCCTGCGCTTCAGCCTGCCGATCCTGCCGGATGCCGGCCACGAATGGGCCTGGCTGGTGATTGCGCTCAGCCTGATCGCGGTGATCTACGTTGGTCTGGTGGCGCTGGTGCAGGACGACATGAAGAAGCTAATCGCCTATTCGTCGGTCTCGCACATGGGCTTCGTCACGCTCGGTACCTTCATCGCCTTCGCGCTGGTGCGGGATGGGGGCAATACCGATGCAGCGCGACTGGGCCTGCAGGGCGCGATGGTGCAGATGGTCTCGCACGGCTTCATCTCCGGCGCGATGTTCTCCTGCGTCGGCGTGCTCTACGACCGCATGCACACGCGCATGATCAAGGACTACGGCGGCGTGGCCAATGTGATGCCGTGGTTCGCCTTCTTCATGGTGCTGTTCGCGATGGCGAACTCGGGTCTGCCGGGTACGTCGGGTTTCGTCGGCGAGTTCATGGTGATCCTGGCCAGCTTCCAGCACAGTCCGCTGATCGCCTTCGCGGCTGCCTTCACCCTGATCATCGGCGCGGCCTACACGCTGTGGCTGGTCAAGCGTGTGATGTTCGGCGAGGTCGGCAACGCGCACGTGGCCGAACTGCAGGACATCAACTGGCGCGAGTCGCTGGTGCTCGGTGTGTTCGCGGCCGGCGTGCTGCTGATCGGCGTCTGGCCGAAGCCGCTGACCGATCTGATGGAGCCGGCCATCGCGCAACTGGCGAGCCAGCTCGCCGCAAGCAAGCTTTGAAGGACGCGTCGCGATGACCGTGGAAGCCATGACCCCGCAAGTCCGTACCCTCGCCGACGTGGCGCCGCTGGCGCCCGAATTGATAGTGATCCTCGGCGCGTTCGCGCTGCTGATGCTCGATCTGTTCCTGGACGAGCGCCGCCGCATCATCACCCAGACCCTCGCCATCGGTGTGCTGCTGGCCGCCGCGGCGTTGATCGTCACCGGCACGGGCGGGCAGGGCACGGCGGCTTCAATCAGTGTGATGGACGGCATGTTCGTCCGCGACACCGCGGCCGACGTGCTCAAGATCGTCATCCTGCTGACCAGCGCACTGTCGCTCGGCTACGGCTGGACCTTCCTGCGCGAGCGCGGGTTGTACAAGGGCGAGGTGCCGATCCTCACCTTGTTCGCCGCCTCCGGCATGATGCTGCTGGTCTCGGCCGGCAACCTCACCACGGTCTACCTCGGCCTCGAATTGCTGGCGCTGAGTTCGTACGCGCTGGTCGCGATCGACCGCGACAGCCCGCTGTCGTCGGAAGCGGCGATGAAGTACTTCGTGCTCGGCGCATTGGCCTCGGGCATGCTGCTCTACGGCATGTCGCTGGTGTATGGCGCGAGCCACACGCTCGATCTGGGCGGCATCAACGTGGCCGCCGGTACCGTTGAAGGCGCGGATCGCCTGCTGCTGCTCACGGGCACCGTGTTCCTGGTCGTCGGCATCGCGTTCAAGTTCGGCGCCGCGCCATTCCACATGTGGCTGCCGGATACCTATCACGGCGCCCCGACGCCGATCACGCTGTTCATCGGTTCCGCGCCCAAGCTGGCGGCGTTCGGCATGACCTATCGTCTGCTGGAATCGGGCATCGGCCCGCTGGGCGAGCAATGGCATCTGCTGCTGGCCGGTCTCGCGGCGCTGTCGCTGGGCATCGGCAACCTGCTGGCGATCGCGCAGACCAATCTGAAGCGCATGCTGGCGTACTCGACGGTGTCGCACGTCGGCTTCCTGTTCCTCGGCCTTGCCAGCGGCACCGCGCAGGGCTACGCGTCGGCGATGTTCTATGCGATCAGCTACGCGATCATGTCGGCGGCTGGATTCGGTGCCATCGTGCTGCTGTCGCGTCGCGGTTTCGAAGCCGATCGCATCGACGATTTCAAGGGCTTGAACGCGCGCAACCCGTGGATGGCGGGGCTGGTGCTGTGCATCATGGCCTCGCTGGCCGGCGTGCCGCCGTTCCTCGGTTTCTGGGCCAAGCTGGCGGTGCTGCGCGCGGCGTTGCAGGGCGATCTGCTCTGGCTGGCCATCGTCGCGATCGTGTTCGCGGTGATCGGCGCGTACTACTACCTGCGCGTGATCAAGGTCATGTATTTCGACGAGCCGGCCGGCGAGCCGCTGCAGGTGCGTTCGAACCGGCCGCTGCGCGCGATGTTCGCCGTCAACGCGCTGGCGCTGCTGGTGCTGGGACTGGCCTGGAACCCGGTCATGGATTGGTGCCAGAAGGCGTTCGCCGCCTGACGAAAGGGCGGCGGTTTGCGGGATCGTTCAGTCGGAACGCCTGCTCGGATACACCCGCGGCGATCGACGCGCACGCCCACACGCACTGGCCGCGATTCAGACATGGGCTTGCAATCATTGGCCCCAGTCACCATAATTCCGCTTCTGCTGCGGGGTGGAGCAGTCTGGCAGCTCGTCGGGCTCATAACCCGAAGGTCGTAGGTTCAAATCCTACCCCCGCTACCAGCTTTTCGCGGTCGACGAAAAGCCTCTGCAAGAGGCTTTTTTGATAGTGAAAAGTCGGGCTTTGCCGAAGCAGGCTTCATGCTTCGGCGCCGAAATCCAGTGGTATCGGACAAGGGGCCCGAAGGGCCCCTTGTTGTTTTCGGGCGTTACGCAGCCCGAGTGCAGATTTTCCACGGTAAGAGATGACGGACAAAGCAACCCAAATCTCGACTTTGCTGACGCCGACGGTGCAATCGTTGGGTCTCGAACTGTTGGGCGCCGAGTATCTGCCGGCGCCGGGCAGCGCGGTGCTGCGTCTGTACATCGACGTGCCCGCGGATGCCGAGGAAGGTCGCGTGGTCGGCATCGAGGATTGCGAAGCGGTCAGCCGCGAGGTCTCGGCCCAGCTCGACGTCGAGGATCCGATCAGCGGGCATTACACGCTGGAAGTCTCCTCGCCGGGCGTCGATCGTCCGCTGTTCACGCCGGAGCAGTTCGCGCGCTTCCTGGGCGAGCAAGCCAAGGTCGGCTTGAAGCTGCCGCAGGATGGCCGCCGCAAATTGCAGGGCGTCATCGCGAGCGTCGAAGGCAACACCATCACGTTCGAGGTCGACGGCGCACCGGTCGCGGTCGTCTTCGACAATATCGACAAGGCGAAGCTGGTGCCCGATTGGGTGGCACTCGGCTACGCCCCAGCGAAAGACAAGTCGGGACGCGACGCGCGCCCCGGCAAGCAAGCAAAGAAACACCCCGCGAACAAGCAAACCAATAAACCGGTGAACGAACAGAAATCCCAGCCGAAGTAACAGCCCCCTTAAGTTAAGGGGGCGGCCATTGGCAGCGAAGCTGCGAATGGCGGGGTTGTGGAGGCATTCACCCTCGTCACCGAAGTACAGGCACAGAAAGTTTCAGAGGTCTTAAAGAATGAGCAAGGAACTGTTGCTGGTCGTCGACGCGGTCGCCAACGAAAAGGGCGTGCCGGAGGCCGTCATCCTGGAAGCGATCGAAGCGGCGCTCGCCACCGCGGCGAAGAAGCGCTACCACGACCAGGACGTGCTGACGCGCGTGCAGATCGATCCGAAGGACGGCAGCTACCAGACCTTCCGCCGCTGGGAAGTCGTGGCCGACGATGTGGTGATGGAATCGCCGGACCGTCAGATTCGCCTGATGGACGCGGTCGACGAGAGCGAAGGCGCCGAAGTCGGTGACTACATCGAAGAGCAGATCGAGAACGCCGAATTCGGCCGCATCGCCGCGCAGGCCGCCAAGCAGGTGATCGTGCAGCGTGTGCGCGAGGCCGAGCGGGCGCAGGTGGTCGACGGATGGAAGCATCGCGTCGGCGAGCTGGTGACGGGCGTGGTCAAGCGCGTGGAGCGCGGCAACGTCTACGTCGATCTCGGCGGCAATGCCGAAGCCTTCATTCCGAAGGACAAGGCGATCCCGCGCGACGTCGTGCGCGCCGGTGACCGCATCCGCGGCTACCTGTACGACGTGCGCAGCGAGCCGCGTGGCCCGCAGCTGTTCATCAGCCGCGCCGCGCCTGAGTTCATGATGGAGCTGTTCAAGCTGGAAGTGCCGGAAGTCGGCCAGGGTCTCGTCGAGATCAAGGCTTGCGCACGCGATCCGGGCGACCGCGCCAAGATCGCCGTGGTGGCCTACGACAACCGCACCGATCCGATCGGCGCCTGCATCGGCATGCGCGGTTCGCGCGTGCAGGCGGTGTCGAACGAACTCAACGGCGAGCGCGTCGACATCGTGCTGTGGTCGGACAATCCGGCCCAGTTCGTCATCAACGCGATGGCGCCGGCGGAAGTGCAGTCGATCATCGTGGACGAGGAAAAGCATTCGATGGATCTGGCCGTCGCCGAGGAGCGCTTGGCGCAGGCGATCGGCAAGGGCGGCCAGAACGTGCGCCTCGCCAGCCGTCTGTCGGGCTGGCAGCTCAACGTGATGACGCAGGATCAGGTGACCGAGAAGTCGGAAGCCGAGCAGGCCGCCGCGCGCCAGCTGTTCCAGGAGAAGCTCGAGGTCGACGAGGAAATCGCCGGCATCCTGGTCTCGGAAGGCTTCACCACGGTCGAGGAAATCGCCTACGTGCCGGTCGGCGAGCTGCTGGCGGTGGAAGGCTTCGACGAGGACATCGTCGAGGAACTCCGCGCCCGTGCCCGCGACGCGCTGCTCAACGACGCGCTGGCGGTCGAGGAGGAGCTCGACGAGAACGCGCCGGCCGAGGACCTGCTGCAGCTGTCGGGCATGGATGACGAGACCGCCTACGCATTGGCCGCGCACGGTGTGCGCACCAGTGAGGAGCTGTCGGATCTCGGCGCCGACGAAGTCGTTGAATTCGGCATCGAAGGCCTCGACGAGGCACGCGCCGCCGCGTTGATCCTGGCCGCGCGCGCCGAGGAGATCGCACGGTTGGAGCGGGAAGGCTGAGCAATGCCCGGAACCGAAGCCATTCGCATGATCTACGGTCCCCGGCCATGAATTAAAATCGCCATATCACGCGCAGGCCACGGCCCGCGCATCAGAACACGGAAACCGAATGTCGCAGCAAACCACCATCCGCAAGCTGGCCGCACTGGTGAACACGCCGGTCGAGAAGTTGCTGGAGCAATTGTCCGAAGCGGGCATGCCCTTCAACGATCCCGATCAGGTCGTGACCAGTACCGAGAAGGTCAAGCTGCTCGGCTTCCTCCGCCGCACCCATGGCAAGGCCGAAAAGCCGGCCGAGGAAGCGGTCGCGCCGAAGAAGATCACGCTCAACCGCAGCCGAAAGCAGGAACTCACCGTCGGCGGTGGCAAGAACAAGACCACGGTCGATGTGGTCGTGCGCAAGAAGGTCACGCTGGTCAAGCCGAGCGAGGCCACTGGCGCCGCCGGGCAGCAGCGCGCGCCGCAGAACGACGAACAGGCCGAGATCCTGCGCAAGCTGGAGGAATCCAGGCAGCGCAACCTGTCCGAGCAGCAGCGCCTGGCCGAGGAAGACAAGCGCCGCGCCGAAGAGGCCGCCGAGCGCAAGCGCAAGGAAGAAGAGGAAGCCGCGCGACTGCGTGCCGAGGCCGAGCTCGCAGCGGCAGCCGCGGCCGAACAGCGCGATGACGAAACCGTCGTGCGCAAGCCCAGCGGACATGGTCATCCGAAGCCGGCGCCCGCGCCGCGCAACAATGATGATCGCGGCGCCGCGCACAAGCACAAGACCCGCGGATCGCACGTGATGGTGTCGGGCGTCGAGGACGACGACAGCGCCGCGCGTTTCGCGGGACAGCTCCATCTCACCGCTTCAGAGCGTGCGCGCCGCACCACCGCGCGCGGCAAGCCGAAGTCATCGCGCCGCAACATGGAGCAATCGCGCAGCGGCGGCGGCGAACACGGCTTCTCGCGTCCGACCGCACCGATCGTGCGCGAGGTCGCCATCGGTGACGCGATCACCGTGGCCGATCTGGCGCAGAAGCTCGCGCTCAAGGGTGGCGACGTGGTCAAGGCGCTGTTCAAGATGGGTGTGATGGCCACCATCACCCAAAGCATCGATCACGACACCGCGGTACTGGTGACCGAAGAACTCGGCCACAAGGCCATGCGTGCCGACGAAGGGGATGTCGAAAGCGAACTGATCGCCCACACCGAAGAGGTGCAGGGTGACAAGGTGCCGCGTCCGCCCGTGGTCACGATCATGGGCCACGTCGACCATGGCAAGACCTCGCTGCTCGACTACATCCGTCGCACCAAGGTCGCATCCGGCGAGGCTGGCGGCATCACTCAGCACATCGGCGCGTATCACGTAGAAACCGACAAGGGCGTGATCAGCTTCCTCGACACGCCGGGCCACGCCGCGTTCAGTTCGATGCGCGCGCGCGGCGCCAAGCTTACCGACGTCGTCGTGCTGGTGGTCGCGGCCGACGATGGCGTGATGCCGCAGACGATCGAGGCGATCCGGCATGCCAAGGCGGCCGGTGTGCCGCTGATCGTGGCGATCAACAAGATCGATAAGTCCGACGCCGATCCCAGCCGTATCAAGAACGAACTGCTGGGCCAGGAAATCGTCGCCGAGGAATTCGGTGGCGAGACGCAGATGGTCGAGCTCTCGGCCAAGACGGGGCAGGGTGTGGACAACCTGCTCGACGCGATTTCGTTGCAGGCCGAAGTGCTGGAGCTGAAGGCCACGCCGACGGGCCGTGCCACGGGCGTGGTGATCGAGTCCTCGCTCGACAAGGGCCGTGGTCCGGTCGCCACCGTGCTGGTGCAGCAAGGCTTGCTGCAGAAGGCCGATTATCTGGTCTGCGGCGTGCAGTACGGCCGCGTGCGCGCGCTGTTCGACGAAAATGGCCAGCAGGTGCAAAGCGCCGGTCCGTCGATCCCGGTGCAGGTGCTGGGTCTCTCGGGCGTGCCGGATGCCGGCGACGATTTCGTGGTCGTGGCCGATGAGCGCCTGGCCAAGGACGTGGCGCAGCAGCGCGACGCCAAGCGCCGCGAATCGCGTCTGGTCGCCGTGCCGGGCAACCGCATGGAAGACATCATGGCGCAGATGGGTCAGGCCGAAGGCCAGCTCAGCCTGCCGCTGATCATCAAGGCCGACGTGCAGGGTTCGGTGCAGGCTTTGCGCGAAGCACTGACGGCGCTGTCCACCGATGCGATCCGGATCAACGTGATCAGCTCCGGCGTGGGCGGCATCACCGAGTCGGATGCCCATTCGGCGGCGACCTCCAAGGCCACGATCATCGGCTTCAACGTTCGCGCCGATGCGTCGGCACGCCGCGTGATCGAATCCAACGGCGTGGACCTGCGTTACTTCTCGATCATTTACGACGTGATCGACCAGGTGAAGCAGGTGGCTTCCGGCATTCTCGGTGTCGAAATCCGCGAGGAGATCATCGGTACCGCCGAGGTGCGCGACGTGTTCCGCAGCTCCAAGTTCGGCGCCGTGGCGGGCTGCATGGTGGTGGAGGGCGTGGTCAAGCGCAACAAGCCGATCCGCGTGCTGCGCGACAACACCGTCATCTTCGAGGGCGAGCTGGAATCGCTGCGTCGCTTCAAGGAAAACGTCGACGAAGTCCGCGTCAATACCGAATGCGGTATCGGCGTGAAGGCGTACAACGACGTGCAGCCTGGCGACCACATCGAGTGCTTCGAGCGTATCGAAGTGCAGCGCACGCTGTAATCCTCCATGGCACAGAAGTCGTTCCATCGCACCGACCGCGTTTCCGCCCAGCTCCGCCGCGAGCTGGGCACGCTGGTGCGCGAGGCCGTGCAGGAGCACGGCCTGCCTTCGGTGAGCGTGTCGGACGTGGAGGTCACGCGCGACATGGCGCATGCCAAGGTCTTCGTGACTGCGTTGCAGGAAGAGCGCTCTGCCGAAGCCGTGAAGGGCCTCAAGGCGATCGCGCCGGAGATCCGTTATCGGCTGGCGCGCGCTGTGAAGCTGCGCCACGTGCCGGAGCTGCATTTCCACTACGACGATTCGGTCGACCGCGGCGAGCGCATCGACAACCTGCTGCGCGATCTGCCGGACGGTTCCGGCACGACGACCTGACGGCCGCGGCGCCGATTTCCTCCCGTCCCGCATGACGAAATCCGATGGGCCGACGGACCGGCTGGCTTCTTGCTTGTGGACGGCCCGCTTGTGGACGGCCTGCTTGCGGACGAGCGCACGAACGTCGTGCCGAGGTCTTGATCGGCGTCCGTCGAAGCAGCATCCTCAAGCCCGATGAGCCAGAAGCCGCGCACGCGCAAGGGCACGTTCCGTAAGCTGGACGGCATCCTGCTGCTCGACAAACCGCAAGGCATCAGCTCGAACCAGGCGCTGCAGCGCGTGCGTCATTTGTTCCGCGCGGAGAAGGGCGGGCATACCGGCAGCCTGGACCCGCTCGCCACCGGCCTGCTGCCGGTGTGTTTCGGCGAGGCCACCAAGATCGCCGGCGGCCTGCTCGGCGCGCGCAAGGCCTACGACGTGGTGGCGCGCCTGGGCATCGTCACCGACAGCGACGACGCCGACGGCCAACCGTTGCGCGAGCGTCCGGTTCCCGAGCTGACGATCGATGTCATCGATCACGCGTTGAGTGCCTTCATCGGCAGGATCCGCCAGCGGCCGCCGATCTATTCGGCGCTCAAGCGCGGTGGCGAGCCGCTCTACGCCAAGGCGCGACGCGGCGAGATCGTCGAGGTGGAAGAGCGCGAAGTCGACGTGCATGCCTTCGAACTGCAGTCGGCCGCTGATCTGCTCGACAACCTGCATCATCCGGACGCGCCGCAGTTGCGGCTGCACGTCGAATGCGGTTCCGGCACCTACGTGCGCAGCCTGGTGCGCGATCTCGGCGAGGCACTCGGCTGCGGCGCACACGTCGCGGAACTGCGACGGCTGTGGGTGGATCCGTTCCGCGATCCGCGGCTATGGACGTTCGAAGCCCTGGAGGCGCTGGCCAGGCGCAGCGAGCAGGGGCTCGATGCCTGCCTGCTGCCGATCGAGACCGGCATGGCCTCGTGGCCGACAGTCGACGTGAATCCGGCGCAAGCGGCGCGGCTGGCGTATGGGCAGGGAGTGGAGGGTGGATTCCGTCCCGCGGGGGCCGTGGCCATTTTCGATCTGCGCGGTCGCGCGCTCGGCTTGGGAGAGGTCGATGATGCGGGACATTTGCGCCCGCAGCGCATGTTCGGTTGGGCAGTGGCTGGCGGCACGCGCGCCGAAGCTTGAAAATCGGTGCCGCGAGAAGCTGATTCGGCCGCCATGCTGCAATTCGCCGACGTATCGCGATGCTCCGGATTGGCCGGACTAAGGTTATTACAACTGCAGGGGGACGGATGCATCAGGGAGCAAGGCCGGTTTCGCGCATGCGCGACGCGATCGCATGGCTACTGTTGTTTGCAGTCGGCGCTTGTTTTCTTGCCGGTCCGGCGATGGCGGACGACGTGGTTTTCTACGGCACCGTTTGGGCGCCTTACAAGCAGAAGCTGGAAAACGGCGGCGGGTGCGTTTCCGGAAGCGTCGGGACCAGCTACGACATCCGCAACTTCAGCTTCTACGTCGTCTTTGCTTCGGAAAAGAATTCGGACAGCTACCGCAAGCACGCGTATTTCGGCTATAGCAGTAGCAGCGACATCTTCGAGAAGAATGTGGTGTACACCGATGGCGCGGTGAAAAGCAGCATTTTCACCATGTGCCTGAAGCCCGGGCGCTACGAGCTGGTCGGTCTGAAGTTCGGGGACATGGTCAGCAAGCAGCTCGTCCACGTTCCATTTGTCGTGGAGGCCGGGAAGCACGTTTACCTGGGAAGCTTCGTCTTCCATCAGGCGGGACAGGGCAACTGTCCGCAAATGATCGGGACGCCTCATGTCGAGGTGCGCGATGAGCATGAAAGGGATATCCCGCGGATTGCCCTGTCGAAGAAGGCGCCGAAGGCCGATCCCGTGGTCCAGGTCATCGAGATCGATGCGTCGGCAGGCAAGCCATACTTTGTTGCCTGTGGCGCCTGATCGCCAGTGATCGCCCTCCGCGATCACCGGCGGCCCCCCCGAGAGGATGGCCCAGGCAGGCGCTGGAGCTGAACGGGGGCGGGTACGATCAAGTCCAAGGCCATGCCAGTCATGACGCTGCTGAGGGGGGGCGGGATGTTTCGAGCCCGGGAGCGACCTTAAAGCGGCCGAAGCCGGGTGAAAAGAAGCCCGACGGCAGGCCGCTGCCGGTTCCGAGAGCCTCCACCAGGCCCGAAGGCCGGGCCGCGGCCTGATCGTGGCTGGTCCGGGCACATGCCCGTCAGAGACCGCCGCGCTGTTTAACGCCTTGTTTCACAAGGCCTCCACCGTTACAATTTCGGCGCCGATTTTCCGGCCAAATCCACCCCCGTTCACGGCGAACCCTACGGTGCGTTTCCGGTACATCCCGGGACGTTCCTGTCGGTCTCGCGTCTACCAGAGGCAATTCAGATGTCTATCGATACCAGTCAAGTCATCGCCGACAACAAGCGCGGTGACAACGATACCGGCTCGCCGGAAGTGCAGGTCGCCCTGCTCACCGCGCGCATCAGCCACCTCACCGAACACTTCAAGACGCACAAGCACGATCACCACAGCCGTCGCGGCCTGCTGAAGATGGTCAACCGCCGTCGCAGCCTGCTCGACTACCTGCATCGCAAAGACGCGACGCGGTACAAGGCCCTGATCGAGAAGCTCGGTCTGCGTCGATAATCGAAATATCCCGATCGCGGCGCAGCAATGCGCCGCGGTTCTTTTATGGATCGCGCGGACCGTCGCGCGATCCGCCCGCCAGGGGCAAGGGTCCCGCGCGGTTCATCGCTAGCCCCTTTTAGGAATTCCCAACGTGGCAAAAGTTACCAAGAGCTTCCAGTACGGCAATCAGACGGTCACGCTCGAGACCGGTGAAATCGCCCGCCAGGCCGGCGGTGCGGTCATGGTCTCGATCGACGGCACCGTGGTGTTGGTCACCGCGGTGGCGGCAAAGACGCAGCGCGAAGGGCAGGACTTCTTCCCGCTCACCGTCGATTACGTGGAGAAGTTCTACGCAGGTGGCCGCATTCCCGGCGGCTTCTTCAAGCGCGAAGGCCGCCCGACCGAGAAAGAGACGCTGATCTCGCGCCTGATCGATCGTCCGATCCGCCCGCTGTTCCCGGAAGAATTCCGGAACGAAGTGCAGATCATCGCCCAGGTGATCTCGCTCAATCCCGAAGTGGACGGCGACATCCCCGCCATGATCGGCGCCTCCGCCGCGCTGGCGCTGACCGGCGCACCGTTCCAGGGCCCGATCGGTGCCGCCAAGGTCGGCTACAAGAACGGCCAGTACCTGCTCAACCCTACCGCCACCGAACTGCTCGACAGCGATCTGGAACTGGTCGTCGCCGGCACCTCGCAGGCTGTGCTGATGGTGGAGTCGGAAGCGAAGGAACTGTCCGAGGACGTGATGCTGGGTGCGGTGATGTTCGGCCACAAGGCGCAGCAGGTGGTGATCAACGCCATCAACGAACTGGCCGTGGAAGCCGGCACCAAGTCCTGGGACTGGCAGGCGCCCGCCAAGAACGACGCCCTGATCTCCGCGCTGAAGGAAGCCATCGGCAATCAGCTGGCCGACGCTTTCCAGGTGCGCGACAAGCTGCAGCGCCGCGACGCCATCGCCGCGATCAAGAAGGACGTGCTGGGCGCACTGGCGCCACGTGCCGAATCCGAAGGCTGGAATTCCGCCGATCTCGGCAAGGAATTCGGCGAACTGGAATACCGCACCATGCGTGATTCGGTGCTCGACACCAAGATCCGCATCGACGGCCGCGCGCTCGACACCGTGCGCCCGATCGCCTCGAAGGTCAGCGTGCTGCCGCGTACCCACGGCTCGGCGCTGTTCACCCGCGGCGAGACGCAGGCCCTGGTGATCGCCACGCTCGGCACCGCGCGTGACGGCCAGATCATCGACGCCATCGCCGGCGAGTACAAGGAACACTTCCTGTTCCATTACAACTTCCCTCCGTTCTCGGTGGGCGAGACCGGCCGCTTCGGCGCGCCCAAGCGTCGCGAAATCGGTCATGGCCGCCTCGCCAAGCGCGGCGTGCTCGCGGTGATGCCGACGATGGAAGAGTTCCCGTACACGATCCGCGTGGTCTCGGAAATCACCGAGTCGAACGGTTCCTCGTCGATGGCCTCCGTTTGCGGCAGCTCGCTGGCGCTGATGGATGCCGGCGTGCCGATCAAGGCACCGGTGGCCGGCATCGCAATGGGTCTGGTGAAGGAAGGCGACGCCTTCGTCGTGCTGTCCGACATCCTCGGTGACGAGGACCACCTCGGCGACATGGACTTCAAGGTGGCCGGTACCGCCAACGGCGTGTCCGCGCTGCAGATGGATATCAAGATCCAGGGCATCACCGAAGAAATCATGAAGGTGGCGCTGGCGCAGGCCAAGCAGGGCCGCCTGCACATCCTCGGCGAGATGAGCAGCGCGCTCACCGCGCCGCGCGGTGAACTGAGCGAATACGCGCCGCGTCTGCTGACGATGAAGATCCACCCCGACAAGATCCGCGAAGTGATCGGCAAGGGCGGTTCCACCATCCAGGCGATCACCAAGGAAACCGGCACGCAGATCGACATCCAGGACGACGGTACGATCGTCATCGCCTCGGTGAATGCCGCCGCCGCGCAGGCCGCCAAGGCGCGCATCGAGCAGATCACCAGCGACGTCGAGCCGGGCCGCATCTACGAGGGCAAGGTCGTCAAGCTGATGGACTTCGGTGCGTTCGTCACCATCCTGCCAGGCAAGGACGGTCTGGTGCACGTCTCGCAGATTTCCAACGAGCGTGTCGAGAAGGTCTCCGACAAGCTCAAGGAAGGCGACGTGGTCAAGGTCAAGGTGCTGGAAGTCGACAAGCAGGGCCGTATCCGCCTGTCGATGAAGGCCGTCGAGGAAGGCGAGAGCGTGGCCGCCGAATAAGCGGGCACTGTCGCAGCGATTCGGGAAAGCGGGCTTCGGCCCGCTTTTCTTTTGCGCGTGCCTCGGAGGTTCCGTGGTAGCGGCTTCCGCTTCCGCCGGTATCGTTCAACGACACTTCGCTTGCCGTCCTCGCAAATCTTCACGGAACTGCTAGATTCGCCCCGTCCCGTCAGGAGAGGTGGCATGGCCGCAGCAACACAGGAGTTGGAGCTGTTCGTCCGTGAGGCGCTGCTGCGCGGGCAGTCCAAGGAGGCGATCGCGCAGGCGCTGGGGAAGGCTGGTTGGACGCCCGATCAGACCCGTGGCGTGCTCGACGCCTATGCCGATGTCGGTTTCCCGGTACCCGTGCCCAAGCCACGCGCCTCGCTGTCCGCGCGCGAGGCCTTCCTGTATCTGGTGTTGTTCGCAACGCTGTACTTCGCAGCCTGGAACCTGGGCAGTCTCCTGTTCGATCTGATCAACCATTTCTGGCCGGATCCGGCGGTCCCGGAGTACGCGATAGTGCGGCTCGGCAGCGAGATACGCTGGTCGACGGCGGCGCTGATCATCGCGTTCCCGGTATTCGTCTTCATGTCGCATCTGATTACTCGTGAAGTGGCGAAGCATCCGATCAAACGATTGTCTCCGGTTCGACGCTGGCTGACCTATCTGACCTTGTTCATCGCCGCCGCGGTGCTGGTCGGGGACATGACGACCTTGGTGTACAACCTGCTTGGCGGTGAACTGAGCACGCGCTTCCTGCTCAAGGTGCTGGTGGCCGCGCTGATCGCCGGCAGCGTATTCGGTTACTACCTGTACGATCTGCGCCGCGAGGAAGGTGAGGCATGAGCACCAAGCCGGTGGGAAAATGGATGTTGATCGCGGCTTCGGTAGCGATCGTTGCGGCGGTGGCCGGAGCGGTCGCGGTGATGGGGTCGCCGGCGGCACAGCGTGAGATACGGCTGGATCAGCGCCGAGCGCGTGATCTCGACGAGGTCGCGAACACCGTGCGCGCATACGCGAAGAAGCACGGGCAACCACCGCCTGATCTGGGAACTCTAACTCGCCAGCCGGGTGCTCATCTGGACATCGCCGATCCCGTCGATGGCACGCCTTATGTCTACAGCACGGATGGGAAGGACAATTTCCGGTTGTGCGCGCATTTCACGACCGACACCGCCAAGACACGTGACGTGGACTGGGTCGCCAGGAACTGGGAGCATGGAGCCGGCAAGCAGTGCTTCGACTTGAAGATCAAGGACGAAGACCTCAAGTGATCCGGATGGTTCCGATGTCCGTTTGACAGTTGTCTTCGTGGACACGTGTCGCGGGCATTCGGGACGAATCTCCGGAGACATCAGCTGATGCTATTCGCACCTTATCTCGACCGCTGGGAACTGACGCCCGACGGCGAGGCTTTCAACACTCATAGCAGCGATCTGATGCCGGTGCGGTGCGCCAATGGCGTGCCGGCCATGCTCAAGCTCGCGCGCGAGGCCGAAGAGAAGCTGGGCGGCCTGCTGATGGCCTGGTGGAACGGCAACGGCGCCGCGCGCGTGCTTGCGCACGACACCGAGAGCGGCGCGTTGCTGATGGAGCGCGCCACGGGAACGCGCTCGCTGACGCGCATGGTGCGGGAAGGCAGGGACGACGAAGCCTGTCGCATCCTCTGCGCGGCCGCCGAGCGATTGCATGCACAGAAGGCGCCTCCGCCGCCCAACCTGCTGACGTTGCAGGAATGGTTTCGCGATCTGGAACCGATGGCGAATCAGTACGGCGGTGTGCTGACGGAATCGCTAGCCGTCTTCAGACAGCTGCTCGCCGAGCCGCGAGACATCACGGTACTGCACGGCGATCTGCATCACGACAACGTACTCGATTTCGGCGAGGAACGCGGCTGGCTCGTCATCGATCCGAAACGCGTCTACGGCGAGCGCGGTTTCGATTACGCGAACATGCTCTGCAATCCGGAAGAAGAATTCGGTCTCGCGCCGGAGCGCGTGGCGGGCCGCCTCGAGATCATCGCCGAGGCCGCCGCGATCGAGCCGCGGCGACTGCTGCAATGGTTGCTGGCCTACACCGGACTGTCGGCCGCATGGTGGCTGGGCGACGGCAACGAGGAGGATGCCGCCCATCCGCTGGCGGTCGCGCGGGAAGCCTCGCGGTTGTTGGCGGCCTGATCGAGACCGGTGCGGCGCGATTACTCCAGGCTCACGCCAGGAATCCGTCCACCTTCGCGAATGCCGCCGCTGACGCTATCCCACCATTGTCGGTGTTCCTCACCGGCGAGATAGTCGGCATACGACACGTCCGTGATCGCATCCAGCGCGTAATCGGTGCGGCCTTGCGCCAGCATCGCGCACATCGCCTGCAGGATAGGCAATTCCGGCACGGAATCTTCCAGGAACAGGAATTGCCCGGACTGGTTGATCTCCAGGAAGTGGGCATCGCCATCGGCATCGATGGCCAGATCGACGCAGCCGAAGACGATGCCGAGTTCGCGCATCAGCGCGGAGATCTTCGTTTCCAGCGCCGTGGGCAAGGTCGCGACACCGCTGCGCACGCGATTGCCGATGGAGGAGGAGCGCCAGTCGACGAAGGTCGGATCGTCGTCGCCTTGCAGTCTGGCGGCGAAGAAGTGATCGCCGATGACAGTGACGCGGACATCATGCGTCTTGCGCACCAACGCCTGGTAGATGCCGGGGCATTGGCGCAGGCTGTCGTCGTCCTCGAGCATGCTGGCGTCGATGGTGCGCGCGTAAGTGCTGTACATCCGGCCGTCGGCGTCCTGCCAGGTGTGGGTCTGGAAGGGTTTGTAGACGACTTGCTTGTTGTCGGCGACGAAGCGACGGATTCGTGCCGGGTCGGACGACACCAGCGTGCGCGGAAACGTCAATCCGCAGCGTTGCGCGACGAGCAACTGCGTCAACTTGTTCTCGGCTTCGACGGCCGCGCTCGGACGATTGACCCAGAACGCGCCAGGTAGTGCATCGGCGACCGCGTAGGCGTTGTGGATGAAGCGCTTCCATTCGTTGCGCACGAACGGGAGATCGCTCTCGCGAGTGTTGGGAAACTCTTCGGGAATCCTCGGACGCCGGAACCAGATGCTGCCGACCGATTCCGGCGCGAACGCGCCCGTAGCGACGAGGCCATTGCGATCGTCGCATTCGAACGAGATCGGCGCGAGCGCATCGTCGGCCAGACTGCGCGCCCAGACCGGTGCGACGCCATTGCGGCGCAAGCCCCAGCACACCGCATGGGCGTGGATGTCGTGCGCGTAGACGGAAAGGATCAGCGGACTTCTCTTCATGCGGGATGCGGACTCCGGCGTCTCTGGATGCAAATGCGCCCCGGCTTGCGGGGCGCACGTTCTGCTGCCGCCCGAACGGGCGGTGGGATGGCATCAAACGCCGGGATCGCTGGGATCGTCGCCGTTGGCACCCGTGGCATGGGTGTGATCCGGCGGCGGACGGCCACCGGCGATGACTTCGATTTCTTCCCTCGTCAGCTCGCGCGCGGCGACGCGGGCGAACGGACGTGCAGTCTGGTCTTTCTGCGTTTCAAACTTGCTCACGGATGTCTCCTGAATGTCGCGGGCCGGCTCGTGCGGCCGGTGCGAATGAGTTGTATTGAATGAAGCAGGATGCGCGTCCGTGCGTTGGCCTATGCGGCCTTAAGCAAGATCGCCCGGATCGGCCGGGTCGTCACCGTTCGGGCCGGTGGCGTGGGTGGTTGCGGGACGGCCGCCGGCGATGGCTTCGATTTCGGCCGGCGTCAATTCGCGAGCGACGTTGCGGGCAAGCGGGCGGCTGGTTTCGCTGATGTCTTTCTGGCTCATGACATGTCCTCTTGTGCCGGAAACGAAAGCCGTCCGGCATCGGCTATGGTCGTGCTCGATGCTAAGGCAAAGTCCATTGATTGGTTGTTAGAAGCGTCTTAATCGTGATGTCTCGCACGCTCCCTGATCGATACGCCTGCGTATTCTGATGCGCTTCGCACGATCGCTGCGCCGTCGCGCAATTCGATAACGCGATCGGTGCTGAGGATTGTCTCCGGGCGATGCGCGATGACGATGCGTGTCATCGCCAATTCCGCGATGCAATCGTTGATCGCGCGTTCACGCGCGACGTCAAGATGGCTGGTCGCTTCGTCCAGTAGCAGGATGGAGGGTTCGCGATACAGCGCCCGCGCCAGCAGCACGCGTTGCTTCTGGCCGCCGGAAAGCGTGGACCCCATATCGCCGACCAGCGATTCGTAGCCCATGGGCATGCGCAGGATGTCGTCGTGGATCTGCGCGGCGCGCGCGGCGGCCTCGATGGCTTCCGGCGTCGCATCGGTGTCGAAACCGCTGATGTTCTCCGCGATCGATCCCGCGAACAGGGCATCGTCCTGCATCACGGTGCCGAAGCGGGCGCGATAGTTGCCGAGGCCGTAATGGCGAATGTCGACACCACCGATCTCGATCTTGCCGTGCGCGGGATGCAGCAGACCGAGCAGCAGCTTGGCCAGCGTGGTCTTGCCGCATCCAGAGGGGCCGACGATGGCGACCGATTCGCCGGCCTCGATGCGCAGACTGCAATCGCGCAGGATCCACGGCTCGTCCTCGGCGTAGCGGAAACTGACGCCGTCCACGACCAGCGTCGGCTCCGGCACGGGACCGGAATACTGACCGGTGACGTGCGGCTCCGGTGGTTCCAGCGCGACGTCGGCGATGCGCTGGCCATGCAGGCCGAGCAACCGCAGATCGACGAACTTGTCGATCAAGCTGCTCGTCCGGGTGGCGAAGAGATCGGCGTAGGCGACGAAGACGACAAGCATGCCGGCGCTGAACTGTCCGCGCAGCGTCATCCAGGCGGCGATCCAGATCAGCAACACGCGCTGCGTGCCGAAGACCAGCCGCGACAGTCCGCCGAACAGCGCCGCCACGCGACCGATCGCGGCTTCACGGTTGGCGACTTCCACGGTGGCATTGGCGACACGCGCGCGCCGCTGCGCCTGCTGGTTCGCCAGTTTGATGGTCTGCACGCCGTGGATGGATTCGATCAGCTGCGTCTGCTGACGCGCCACGAAGGTCAGCTGCTCTTCCTTCAGCGACCACAGCTTGCGATAGGCCAGCCAGCGCAGCAGGGCATAGATGGCGAAGGCGCCGAGCACCAGCCCGGTGAGCAGCGGGCTGTAGAGCAGCAACAGGATCAGCACCAGGGATACCGTCAGGCCGTCCAGTACCGCTTCGACGAAGCTGCCGGTGAGGGTCTGCTGGATCGTCTGCAGCGACATGAAGCGTGACAGCACGCCGCCGACGCTGCGCTTCTCGAAGTAATCCAGCGGCAGTCGCAATAGATGGCCGAACAGGTTGCTCAGCCATTGCGAATTGAGCGAAGCCCCGATGCTGGCCACCACCCAGCCGCGCATCGCGGCGGTGGCGGACTGAAGCACGACGATGGCGAGGAAACTGATGCCGATCAGCGTCAACAGCCCGAGGTCGGCCGAGACCAGGACGTCGTCGACCACCCACTGCATCGACAGCGGCAGCGCCAGCGTCAACACTTCCAGCGAAAACGCCAGTAGCAGGACTTGCGCCAGCGCGCGGCGCACGCCGGTGACGCGGCCGACCAGCGACGACACGGAGATGCGCTGGCGTTCGCGCACCGGTTCGAATCCGGAGGCGGGCGTCAGTTCCAGTGCCACGCCGGTATAGTGGCGCCCGAATTCGGCCAGGGACATCGATACTTCGCCGCGCGCGGGATCGTGGACGACAGCACGTTCGCGGTCGATCTGCTTCAGTACGACGAAATGATTGAGGTCCCAGTGCAGGATGCAGGGTGGCGTGATCTCGCGCAGATGCTCCACTTCGGCGCGCAGCGGCCGCGTCTCGAAACCGAGCGTGCCGGCGATCGAGATCAGCCGCGACAGGCCGGCGCCCTTGAGCGAGATCGGGAAACGCCGCCGCATGCTGGCCAGGTCGATGTCGTGGCCGTGATAACGGGCGATCATCACCAGACAGGCGAGGCCACATTCGGCGATCTCGCTCTGCTGCACCACGGGGAGCCGCTTCTGGTCCGAAAGTTTCACGGCGTGCCTCCGGCCGTGCCTTGCGGCGGGTCGACGGTACGCAGCGGATCGAGGATGAACTGGTAGAGGCGTCTGCGTTCGAGCAGCAGATCGGCGTCGAGCGTCATGGTCGCGCGCAAGGGCAGGGCGGCGCCGGTGTCCGCATCCAGCGCGACGATCGCGCGATAGGCTGGCGCATCGAGGCGGATGCCGCTGCGTGCCAGGATTTCCTGCGCCGGCAACGCGCTGCCGGAAAGTTCGACGATGCGGCCGAAACGTTGCCCGTATTGCTGATAGGGGAAGGCGTGGTAACGCATCGCCACGCGCGTACCGGTCTTCAGCATGCCGGCGGCGCGGCTCGGCACCCACAGCTCCGCTTGCAGCGCTGAGCGCTCCGGGATGAGCGAGAGCAGGCGCTGGCTCTGGCCGACGGCGTCACCGGCCGAGACCGACAGGCCCGCGATCGTCCCCGCGCGCGGCGCGCGCAGCCGCAAGCCGCCTTCCACGCGATTGCGTGCGCTGTCCTCGGAGACGTCCGCCAGCAGGCGTTCGATCTCGCTGCGACGCGTGGCGGTGTCCAGCGGCAGTGCGTTCAACTCGGCGCGCGTGGCGGCGAGCGTCTGTTCGATGTCGAGTTGTTCCTGCCGGCTGGTTTCCGCCGCGGCTTCGGCTTCCAGCGCGGCGGCTTCGTAGCCCTGGATTTGCACGGCACTGACGATCTGCTGCCTTTCCAGTGGCTGCACGCGTTCCAGCAGCGCACGCGCGTTGCGGGCCTGGGTGCTGCGCAGGCGATGGCGCTGTTCCGCCGCCGTGCGCTGCTGCGACAGTGATGCGATCTTCTCCCGTAGCGCCGCCGTGCGTTGCGCTTCGCTTCGGCGCAGGTCATTGAGGTCGGTTTGCAGGCGCTCGCGTTTCTGTTGCAGCGCCGCGCCGATGGTCGCGCTCAATCCGCCTTCCATATCGGGGGCGTCGAGGTCCGAGGAGATTTCCAGGAGTTCCTGGCCGCGGCGTACCGCATCGCCCTCGCGCACCAGCACACGCGCGACGACCCCCTTCGCCGGTGCCGCCACACTCAGCAATCCTCCGGACGGGATCAGGCGCCCCTGCACGCGCTCCTTGCGCGCATAGCTGCCGAACGCCAGCACCAGCAGCAACGCCAGCACGGCGGCAGCGGCGATCAGCGCCATCGGCCAGCCCAGCCGCGACGTGGTCAATCGTACCGTCCCTAGCCATTGCTCCTTTCTGGCGTCGAGTACCTCGCGCCGGAACAATCCGTCATTCATGGCATCGGGAGGCTGTGCGGAGATCGAGCATGGTCACGCCGTGCACGGAGTCAGGAGATCCGTCGGGGCAGGGGCGTGATCGGTCATGGGGTCCGCTGCAGGGGGAAAGTGCGGAGGCTGGCAAAAGCCGGCAAGTGTTGCAAGCGCTGTCTGTGCGTTCGCAGCATGAAGCGGACGCGAGTCGCAAATAAGTGTCGGGTATCACGACATGACGTGCCTTCATTGTATGCCGCGGTGCAGCAAAGACAGAATCGTCGCATGGCTCCCCGCACGATTGCGCGCGCAGGGGCCGCACTTTCCGTTGAGGACATCGAATGTACGCCGCAAGACGATCGCGACGCCCGTTGCCGTGGGCATCCCTTTTTCTTCTCGCCGGATTGTCCGGTGCCGCTGTCGCGCAAACCGTGGAGGAAGCGAAACCCACATCGCAAGGCGAGGTCACCAGTTTGGAGAACGTCGTGGTCACCGGCTCGCGTATCCCGCGCGCGACGCTCGAGGGGCCGTCGCCGGTCACCGTGATCAAGAAGGAGGAAATCGATGCACAGGGTTTCCGCAGCGTGTTCGATGCGATCAGTTCGCTGGTCCAGAACAATGGTTCTGTGCAGGGCGAGGATTTCGGCAACACCTTCACCCCGGCGGCCAATACGATCAATCTGCGCGGTCTCGGGCCGAACCACACCCTGATTCTGCTCAACGGCCGGCGACTGGCCGACTATCCGCTCGCGTACGAGGGATCGCTCAGCATCGTCAATCTGGCCAACATTCCCAGCGCCTTGATCGAGCGCATCGAGGTGCTGGCGGGTGGCGCGTCGGCCGTGTACGGATCGGACGCGGTCGCCGGCGTGGTCAACATCATTCTCAAGAAGCATTACGACGGCAGCGATCTCAACGTGCGCATCGGTGGCACGCAGGAAGGCGGCGGGCAGAATCAGCGCCTGCAGTTCACCAGCGGATTCTCGAACGACACCATTGATGTGGTGTACGGCATCGAATTCCTGCATCGCAAGCCGATCTGGGGATCGCAGCGCGATTACATGGACTCCTACGCCGACGAGCCCACTGGCGTGCCGGGATTGCCGTACACGGTGTTCAATCGCCGTCGCGCCGACCTGTCGCGCAACAGTTACATCGATCCCGGCGAGGAAGCCTGCTCCGCGGCCGGCTATCTGGCTGGGGACAGCGTGTTCCGCGCCTTCAATCCCAGGCAGGGCTACTACTGCGGCAGCTACGAGGCGAGGCCGCTGTACTGGACCATCCAGACCGAGAAGAAGAACGCCGATGCCTACGGTGCCCTGACCTGGCACTTGAACGATCGTACCGAACTCTTCGCCGACGTAGCGCTCGGCATCGCCAGCATCCAGAACAACACGAGCGTGCCGACCTGGACTTCGGATGCCAGCAGCAACGGTTATTTCATCAATCAGGCGACCGGGAATCCGGAAATCCTGCAGCGCAACTTCATGCCGGAGGAAATCACCTCGGCGCACGCCAACAACCGGCGGTATCTCGAGAAAAGCTGGGCGTTCACGGTCGGGGCGAAGGGCAGTTTCGGCGATTCCGACTGGGGCTACGAGGCCGCCTACAATCGCGGGCGTTACGAGAACCGCACCAAGCGGCGTGCGTTGCTCGTTGGCGTCAACGAATTCTTCCTGGGTCCGAAGCTGGGCGAGATCGACGGGGTCAACGTCTACAACCCGGATCTGTCACGGTTTTACAGGCCGCTGAATTCGTCCGAATACGACGCGCTGAGCGGTCGCTACGAGAGCGTCAACAGTTCCTGGATCGAGAACTTCAGCTTCACCGTCAACGGCAAGCTGTTCGACTTGCCGGCGGGCGGCGTGGATCTGGCCGCCGTGGTCGAGGCGGGGCAGCAGGGCTACAGCAACAGGCCCGATCCGAGACTGGGGCAGGGCGTTTTCTGGAACACGACCGCGGGCGTGCCGGCCCGAGGCGAGCGCGACCGCTACGCGATTGGCGCCGAGATCAAGGTGCCGATCTTCGAGAAGCTGACGGCGAACGCGGCCGCACGTTATGACGAGTTCCGTTTCGGCGGCCGCAAGATCAGCAAGAGCACGTGGAACGCCGGTCTTGAGTTCCGTCCTGTGCAGAGCCTGCTGCTGCGCGCCACCGCCGCCACCAGCTTCCGCGCGCCGGACATGAACTATGTCTTCGCCGCCGAGACGCGCGGCTATAACCCGGGCATGACCGACTACTGGCGCTGCCGCACCGCTGGGCAGCCGTATGACGAATGCGATTACTCGGGATTGGCGATCGACTACACCAGCACCGGAAACCCGGAACTCAAGCCGGAAAACGGGAAGTCCTACGG
The DNA here is from genome assembly GCF_020511115.1 of Luteimonas panaciterrae. Lineage (GTDB taxonomy): Bacteria > Pseudomonadota > Gammaproteobacteria > Xanthomonadales > Xanthomonadaceae > Luteimonas > Luteimonas panaciterrae. The sequence continues at coordinate 37,916 of NZ_JAJAVH010000006.1, read as the reverse complement.
TTTCGGCTTCGTGTGGTCGCCCTCGCAGAACTTCGATCTGTCCGTGGATTACTACAACGTCCGTCTCGATAATCAGGTCACCGACCTCGATACCGACCGCATCCTGCGCACCGAAGCGGATTGCCGCCTCGGTAGTACCCTCAGCGGTGAACCGCGCGATATCAATTCGCCGCTTTGCCAGGATGCGATCAGTCGCGTGCTGCGCAATCCTCCGGATGCTTCCGTGCAGCCGGACCAGGTCCGGCGCGTACTCACCAATGCGATCAACGCATCCTACGAACGGGTCAGCGGCATCGATCTGAAGACCAACTATCGCTGGAATGCCGGTACCTACGGCGATTTCCGTGCCGGCCTGGCCTACAGCCTGGTGATCAAGCACGAATATCGTCAGTTTCCCGACGATCCCGACACCATCGACATGCGCAACGGGCTCGATTTCTACGGCTGGCGCAGCAAGCTCAACGGCAACGTGAGCTGGCAGCGCGGGCCGTGGTCAGCAACGCTCTACGGCATCCGCTACGGCAGCCTGCCCAATGCCGACGGCACCGGCCGCATCGCGCCTTACATGCTCTACAACGGCAGCGTCGGCTATCGGTTCGACGACAACAATTCGCTGTCGCTGATCGTCAACAACCTGCGCAACACGCATCCGCCGCTGGACAAGACGGGCGAGGGTGGTTGGCCGTATTACCCGGTCGGCAACTACGATCCGTATGGCCGGCAGTTCTGGCTGGAGTACAACCTGCACTTCGATTGAGCCGAGTGCGAAGCGCGCCGGCCAGAGTCATGGCCGGCGCGCATTGTCGTCGCATCATCGACGCGGCGGCGAAGTTACTTGAACATCAACTCCAGCCAGCGCAGCACATGCCAATAGAAGGTGCGCCGTTTCGTCGAGATGAATCGTTTCGTCGGAACCTCGATGTGTCGCGTGGGCGAATCGCCGGGCAACGCGGGTTGCGTGCCGGTGGGCGGCGGCGTGAGGTTGCTGCTGGCGAACAGGCCGAGCGGCACGTAGCCGGTGTAACCGGGGAACACCGTGCTGATCTGTGAGTTGCCCATGCGCTGAATCAGCAATTCCGAGAGCACGCGGCGGTAGTCGGTGGTGACCGGAATATCGCCGAAGTAGGACGACAGCACTTCCGGGTCCAGCCCCTTCCACTGTCCGTACATCCTGCGGCCGTTGACCGCGCCGCCGAACACCAGCAGCGGATTGCCGTAGCCATGATCGGTGCCGCCGCTGCCATTCTGGCGCACGCGGCGACCGAATTCGGATTGCACGATCACGGTCACGCGCCCGATCTCGCCACCGGTCTTGAGATTGGCGTAGAACGCGGTCAGCGCCTGCGACAGTTCGGCGATCTTGTTCTGGTAGTAGTGGTAGCCGCTGCCGGCGGTGCCTTGGCTCTCGTGTGTGTCCCACCCACCGAGATCGATCGCGGCATAGCGCATGCCGAGGTTGAAGCGGATCGATTGCGCCACCGTCCACAACTGGCGCGCGAATTCGGTGGTCGGCCATCCGGCCGGCAGCGCGGCATAGGGTTGCGCCGCGATCACGCGCAGCGAGCGATCGGCGCGTTGTCCACTCGCCTCCAGCGCGGTGCTGCCGGCCCAAAGGGAGGCCAGCGTTTCGCTGACGCCCTTGTAGCCGGCCGGATCGCCGTCGCGCCGCTTCTGCCATGCCCAGGCGGTTGCGTTGAGCGCGAAGTCCTGCGGGTTGCCCATGCTGAGCGCCTGCGTCGCGCCGAGCAGGTTCGCCGGCGTGCGGCTGTTGACGGCCAGCGCCGGCATGATTTCGTTGCCGATGGTGCCGGGCTGCGTGTTCCAGGCGCGGGTGATCCAGCCGGTGCCGCTGCCGTGTTGTCCGGGCGTGCCGAGATCGAGATAGAGCTGCGCATCGAAATGGCTGCGCGTCACCGTCGTCAGCATGCCGCAGGATTGCACGATCGCCAGTTTGCCGTCGGCCCAGATGTCGCGCAGGCCGGTCGCGGAAGGATGCAGGCCGAAGCCCGTGGCGCTGCCGTCGGCGAGCGTCAGTGGCAGCGCGGCGTAGGTGCCGGTGGCGGCGATGGCGAGGTCCGGACGTGCCTGTTCGTAGAACGTGCGGTCGTTGCCGGCAATCGGCGGCACCAGATTGAGCCCGTCGATGCCGCCGCGCAGGAACACGTGCACGACGGTGTCGTAGGTATTGGCCGCGGCAAAGGCGGGATCGGAGAAGAACAGCGCAGGGCCTGCGACGCCGCCGGCGACCGTGGCGCCGCAGCCCTTGAGGAATTCGCGGCGATTGAGGGCTAAACGTGACATGGGTCGTGACATGGCAGTCTCCTCAGCGCGCGAAGAATTCGGGTGACAGCAGGATCATCGCGACCATGCTGCGCAACCGTTGCTGGTTGTAGTGCTTCCTCAGGTCGTTGAGCGACCACGTGTCGGTATCGGTGATGACCTCCGTCTCGGCGCCGTTCTGGCGCATGAAATCGACCAGGATCTGGCGCCGCGCCGGCAGGTAGCCGAGGATGCGCTGGCACCAGAAGTCGACGAGGTTGCGCGATGTCCACTGCGTGACGCTGCTGCGGGTGGTGGCCAGGATCGGCGCGATCGGCACGCTGTCGATGGATTTTTCCGTGAGCCAGCCGAGCAGGTTCCAGGTCATGCCGAACGTGTTCGAGCCCGACCATGCCGCCGCCGTGTCCGGATAACCGTTGGGCGCGGGCCAGTCGTAGGGTGTGTGTCCCGCGAGTCCCATCCGCCATGTGTATTCGTCGCCGGGCTGGCCGATGGGCAGCGTCCATTGGCTGCCGAGCGCGCGAAGCGCCGCGGCGACGGCCTCGAACGGCCGCCGGATCTTCTGTCCCCAGCTGTTGTAGGCGGCGGAGGAGAGCAGGATATGGCGCAGGGTGAGCTTGATCTGATCCGCGCGCTGCCAGTTGGCGCGGAACACCGCCGCGGCGCTGTCGATCAAGGCCTGGTCTGGCGTATCGGTGAAGAAACGGCGGATCAGTTTCTTGCAGATGAATTTCGCCACGCGCGGATGCTGCGCGATGCGGTCGAGGATGTCGCGTCCGTCCTTGAGCGCGGCCTGCTCGGGATAGAGGAACATGCCGAGCGGATACTTCGGCCCGGTGTCGTGCCAGGTGGAACGATAGACGAAGGTGCCGTCGTTCTCGGTCGGGAATTGCCAGTGGCCGTTCTTGATCGCCCAGCCGGTGAACGCCGCGGCGGTTTCGTAAACGTCGATGTCGGTGTAGCCGATCGGGAAGTTCGGGTCTTCCGGACAGGGCGGCACCTGGAACGGATCCATCAGGCCCAGGTAGTTCTCGCTGCCGAAGGTGTGCAGTTCGAGCAGTTCGCGCGCGAAGTTCTCGTTGGGGCCGGCGCGCGTGTTCGACTGGTTGTCGAGGTAGTACAGCATCGACGTGCTGGAGGCCACGGACTCGAGCATCGCGCGGAAATTGCCGAAGGCGTGCTGGCGGATCACGTCGCGGTCGTAATGCACGTAGACCGGGCCGGTCGAGAAATCCGTGGCCATGACGTTGAAATGGTCATGCCAGAACATGACCATCACTTCGCGCAACTGCCGCTTGGAATGCACCGCGCGCACGAGGGCGGCACGTTGCACTTCCCAGGCGGGTCGCATGCGGACTTCCCAGGCCGGATCGGGCAGCACGTGATCGGCCCAGAGCTGGGTGAGGCTCTTGCCGAGGGTGTTGTAGCCGGCGGTGGTGAGCCGTGATTCGACCGCGCTGTCGTCGATCGCGCTCCAGTTCAGCTGCTTGTCGACGTAGGCGGTGAGCCGCGAGACGTCATCGCTGCCGAGTGCGTTGAACGCGGTGATTTCGGCGGCGGTCACGCCGAAGCTCAAATTGTTGAGCACGCGCACCGCGAAGGGCGGTACCGGCAATTGAGGAACGGCAGGCTGTCGTGGCGGAAGCGGCGATGAGATCGGCGGGATTGCCATGGCCGAATTCAAGGCGGCACCTGTGCGGCCGTTGGTGCTCTGTTTCAGAGCAGGTTGTTTCAGATTGGGCTGGTAATGCAGCGGCCTGCCGTGGCCGTAGCGTTTTTCCAGCATCGCTCGGATATTGGCCTGGCTCGGCGCAATCCCGCTAGGCGTGCTCCCACTAGGCATGCTTCCGCCAGGTGCGCTCCCGCCGGATGCGCTTGGCGCTGGCGGTGTTTTGCTCGAAGAATCAACAGGACCGGGACGACGGAGAAATCTCTCCGTATCCGTGAATTTCAGAGAAGACATTCGGTTTCCCCCTGGCATATCCCCTGTTTTCGAGTATAGGAGGGAAATGTTCAAAAAGAATGATCAAAAGTCCGGTGTCCTTCGCTGAATTGACGCTGCTGTTACCGGATCACGATGCGGAGTGTGGTGCCTGTCATGTTTTATTGATGGAAAGTCATTTCAGCCAGCTTTTGAGCTGGCGATAGACGTCGCCTTCCCCCAGCAGGTCAAGATGATGAGTGCCATACACGACCTGTTGCCGCGCTTCGGGAAATTGCAGGTCGAACGCCGTATCGGCATGCCTGCCCAAGGCGCTGGAGACGGACACCAGGCCATCACCCGTCGGTAGCTGGCCCTTGCGCGCGCGCCGCCGCGCGGTGCTGGCGGCCATCGCATAGGCGGCGACATTGCGGGGGAGCGGCGTCGGCACGCGAACATCGTTGAGATCGTTGCCGCTGCGCTGATGCCAGTCCTCGTCGCGCACATTCCCGTAGCGCAGATCCTGAATACCGGCGCTGCGCATTTTCCCGAGCCTCACGAAAGGCGCGCTGTACGGACTCAGGCCGATCAGCATGTCCGCCCAACTGCCGGCGCGTTCGAGCGGGGCGCCGTGGTGCGGTGTGCCCAGGAAGACCAGGGTATCCAGATTGCGCAGCCAGGCATGCTTTTCGCGTTCGGCGACAAGGCAGGCGCTACGCGTCACCAGTCCTCCCATGCTGTGGCAGACGATGGCGATCCGCTCAACCGGAACCGGCCAATGCCGCACAAGCTGCTTCAGCAAGGCAGCGAAATCGCGGCCGTTTTCGGAGATGTGGCGGCCGCTGTTGTAATGCAGATAGACCGGCGTGTAGCCCAGATCCCGTGCCAATGCCGCGCCATGATCGTGCCCGCCGTAATTCCATTGCAGATCGTTCATGCACAAGCCGTGCGCCAGCACCAGCAATCGGCCGCTGGGTGCGGGCAATGCCGTGGCGAGCTTGCCGCGATGCATGGGCAATGACGTACCGCCGCTGCGCAGCTCCATCGTGATGGCGAGCGGATTGCCGGTGGCGTCGAGATGATCGCCGAGCACGCCATTGAGCGCCGCGATGGCGGCTTCGCGTTGCGGTAGCGGGCCGATCCTGTCGATGAGGGGCGAGAGCCTGCCGATGACCGCGTCGAGTCCGTTGCCGACAACGCCGGTGACGCCGCGGATGCTGCGGTAGACCAATCCGGCGATACCGCCGGCCGGACCCTGCACGGGCTTGGCCAGGATGCCCGGCAGCTGCGAGATGCTGGCATGCATCTGCTCGACCAGATCGACGATTCCGGTGATCGCGTCGACGGTCAGCCGGTTGATACCGCGCAGATCGTCGCCGTGATGCGGTGGGGTCATGTCAGTCCGGTCAGGTGGAACAGGGCGATCACCACGAATACGGCCAGCGTCTTCACGATCGTGATGGCGAAGACGTCCTTGTACGCCTGACGATGGGTCAGGCCCGTGACGGCTAGCAGGGTAATGACCGCGCCGTTGTGTGGCAACGTGTCCATGCCGCCGGAGGCCATCGACGCGACGCGATGCAGGACTTCCATCGGAATCCCGGCGGCATGCGCGTTGGCGATGAAGGTCTCGCCCATGGCGGCGAGCGCGATGCTCATGCCACCCGAGGCCGAACCGGTGATGCCGGCCAGCGCGGTGACAGTGACGGCTTCATTGACCAGCGGGCTCGGGATCGAAGCCAAGGCATCGGCGACGACCAGGAAGCCGGGCAGGGCGGCGATCACCGCACCGAAGCCATATTCCGATGCCGTGTTCATCGATGCGAGCAGGGCACCGCCGATCGCCGACTTGCTGCCTTCGGCGAAGCTCGCGAGCACGGGTTTCCAGGCGAAGACCAGGATCGTGGCGATGCCGAGCAGCAGCGCGCCCTCGACCGCCCAGATCGCCGCGACTTTCGAGATTTCCTGCACCACCGGCGCCGCCTTGCCGGTGACGGCCGGGACGAACTCGTGGCTGCTGCCGTAGACCTGTGGAATCCACACGGTGAGCAGTTTGTTGGCGACACCGACCACGATCAGCGGCAGGATCGCCAGGATCGGATTGGCGAGCTTGCCGCCGGTGAACGGCGCGGGTTCGTTCACCAGCGCGGCCGGGTCGCCGTAGCCTTCGCCGGCCGCGAGCGCGCTGCGACGGCGCCATTCGAGATAGGTCATGCCCACGATCAGGATGAAGACACCGCCGAGCGTGCCGAGCCAGGGCGCGGCCCAGGTGTCGGTGCCGAAGAACGAGGTGGGGATGATGTTCTGGATCTGCGGCGTGCCCGGCAGCGCGTCCATGGTGAAGGTGAAGGCGCCGAGCGCGATCGTGCCGGGAATCAGGCGCTTGGGAATGTTGCCCTGGCGGAATAGTTCGGCCGCGAACGGATACACCGCGAACACCACCACGAACAACGACACGCCACCGTAGGTGAGCAGCGCGCAGACCAACACGATTGACAGCATCGCGCGGCGGGCGCCGACCACCTTGATGACGGCAGAAACAATGGCCTTGGAGAACCCGGAAAGCTCGATCAGCTTCCCGAACACGGCACCCAGCAGGAACACCGGGAAATACAGCTTCAGGAAGCCGACCATCTTGTCCATGAACAAGCCGGTGAACATCGGCGCCACCAGCGACGGGTCGGTCAACAGCACCGCACCCAGCGCGGCGACCGGCGCGAACAGGATCACGCTGTAGCCGCGATAGGCGACGAACATCAAGAAACACAGCGCGGCCAGCACGATTACGAAAGCCATTCGACGATCCCTGCGCGTGGAGGCCGCGCATCGCGGGGGCAGTGTCGGCGCGCGGCCGATACCGGCCCATTGTCCGAAGGTACGATGCGGGCATCCCCGCGCCAAGCCTAGAGTCTTGCCCCATCGGCGGCCGTTGGTCGCCACCGTCTGCGCGCGGCTACCGGCCGCGCACACCGCCACATCCGTCGAGGGGACTTCGATGACGCGCGCCACCCGCAAGCACAGCACACTCAGTCTGGCCATCGCATTGGGCCTGTCGGCCGCTCCCGCGCTGCATGCGCAGGAGGCGGCCGCGCCCGCCGAGCCTGACCGTGCCGCCGCGACCACGCTCGACAGCATCACCGTCACCGCGCGCAAGCGCGAGGAAACACTGCAGGACGTGCCGGTCGCGGTCACCGCGTTCACGCCGGCCCTGCTCGACAAGCTCAACATCCAGGACATCGGCGATCTCGACGCACAGGTGCCGAACCTCACCATCTACGCCGCGCGCGGCTCCAGCAGCACCGCCACCGCCTATATCCGCGGCATCGGCCAGGCCGATCCGCTGTGGGGCGTGGATCCGGGCGTGGGCATCTATCTGGATGATGTCTACATCGCCAGGCCGCAGGGCGCGCTGCTGGACGTGTTCGACGTCGGCCGCATCGAAGTGCTGCGCGGGCCACAGGGCACGCTGTACGGCAAGAACACCATCGGCGGCGCCATCAAGTACATCTCGCGCGAACTGCCCAAGGAGGTCCATGGTTTCGGCCAGATCACCGTGGGCAGCCACGACCAGCTCGACGCCAAGGCGGCGATCGGTGGCCCGATCGGCGGCAGCGAGGCATTGCGCGGACGCCTGTCGGTGGCCAGCCTCAACCGCGACGGATTCGGCAAGAACCTGGTCAACGATCAGGAAGTCAGCGACAAGGAGATCAACGCGGTCCGCTTTCAGCTCGGTGCTTTCGCGACCGAGCAGTTCGATGTGCAGTTCGCGATGGACTGGCTGGACGATCAGTCCGGCGTTCGCGGCGCAAAGCTGCTGGCACCCAATCCGCTGGCGCCGGCATATCAGCCGTTGAACGACCGCTACGACATCCGCAGCGGCATGCCCAACGTCAACGACACCACCATGAAAGGCGCCTCGGCCACGGTCAACTGGCGCCCGAACGCGGACTGGGCGTTCAAGTACGTGGTGGCCAAGCGCGAATCCGATACCGAGACCAACATCGACTTCGACGAAACGCCGCTGCCGCTCGTCGACGTGCTGGCGTTCTACAACGACGAGCAGGTCAGCCACGAATTGCAGGCCAACTACGACGCCGGCGGCCGCGCGCGCGGCGTGATGGGCCTGTACTTCTTCGACGGCGAGGCCGGCGGCCAGGTGCGCAACCATTTCGAGAATCCGTTCCTGCCGCCCTCGCTGACCAATCCGCTATATGGCGACACGCAAGGCAAGGTGCTGACCAAGAGCGTGGCGCTGTACGCGGACTGGACGTTCGATCTCACCGACCGCCTCAAGCTCGACGTCGGCGCGCGCTACACCGATGAAGAGAAGCACGCGATCGCATTGAACCGCTTCTACACGAACGGAAACTACGATACGGCCTGGGGCACGGCCGCCAATTTTGACAAGACGGTGAGCTTCGAGAACGTCTCGCCGAAGATCTCGCTGGATTACCAGGTCACGCCGGACATCATGATCTACGGCCTGGCCAGCCGTGGCTTCAAGTCGGGCGGCTTCAATATCCGCGCCAATACCACCGCGGTGCCGCGCTCGGGCGAACCCTTCGACGACGAATCCGTCGACAGTTACGAGATCGGCAGCAAGATGTCGCTGCTGGATCAGCGCCTGTTCCTGAACTTGTCGCTGTTCCACAACGTGTACAAGGACATTCAGCTGTCGGTGTTCACCTCCTACACGTTGCCCAACGGCAGCCAGAGCTTCTTCGGCGACTTCACCAATGCCGGCAAGGGCACTGTCGACGGTGCTGAAGTCGAATTCCAGTACCTGCCGACACCGAACTGGGTCGTCAGCGGCAATTTGGCCTGGCTCGACGCCAAGTACGACGAGTTCATCACCGCCGGCGTCAACGTCGCCGACACGCAGAAGTTCACCAATGCGCCGGACTTCTCGGGCGCGCTCAACGTGGAATACCGCACCGATCTGGCCAACGGCGGCAATCTGTCGGCGCGCGTGGGTTACAGCTATCAGAGCGAGGTGTGGCCGACCACTGATTTGAGTCCGCTGATCCGGCAAGGCGCTTACGGTCTGCTCGGCGCGGGCGTGACCTGGCGTCACGACGACCATTGGTCGTTCTCGCTGCAGGGCAGCAACCTCACCGACAAGGAATACCGCACCACCGGCTACAACATCGCCGCCTACGGCGTGCTCACTGGTTTCTACGGTCCGCCGCGCCAGTACACGCTCAGCGCGCGTTACGAGTTCTGAGGCAATCAAGGAAAGGGTTTCAGCAGGGGATGCTGCGGCCGCAAGGATGCGGCGACTGCCTCGGGTCCGGCTAGGCCGCATCACGGTGCCGTCGCTGCGACGCATCGCGACTTCCGTCGCGTCCACCGCTATGCTCCCGTGTGAGGTGGGGGCGGGCATGGGCAAGATCCAATCATCGCGAGCGCAAGCATTCCGAGCGCAAGCATTCCGACTGCAAGCTGGGCTACACCGATGCTGAGCATCGGCGTGGTCGTGCTGGCCGCGGTGCTGTGGCTGGCGCTGATGTTCGGCACGGCCTTGTACGGCGAGCGGCATCCGGCGGCGCTGGCGCGGCACTGGCGTCATGTCTATGCGCTGTCGCTGGCGGTGCATTGCACCTCGTGGTCGTTCTACGGCACCGTCACCCAGGCCGCGCGCTACGGCTGGCCGCTGCCGCCGACGTTTCTCGGCGCGATCGCGTTCTACGCGCTGGCCGTTGCTTTCATGATGCGATTGGTCCGGCTCGCGCGCGAGACCAATGCCACCTCCCTGGCCGATCTGATCGCCACGCGCCTGGGCAAGGACGCGTGGCTGGCCGCAGTGGTCACGTTGATCGCCGCGCTTGGCCTGATCCCGTACATCGCCTTGCAGTTGAAGGCGGTGACGATGAGCTTTTCCACGCTGACCGGTGGCGGCGCCGTCGCCGAAGTGTCGTTCTGGCGCGACGGCGCGCTGTACGTGGCGCTGGCGATGGCGCTGTTCGCGATGCTGTTCGGCACGCGCCGCGCCAGCGCGGTCGAGCACAATCGCGGCCTGGTGCTGGCGATCGCATTCGAATCGCTGTTCAAGCTGGCGGCGATGCTGGCGCTGGGCGCCTTCGTCTGGTTCGGACTCGATGCGCTGCCGCAGACGCCGCCTCCATCCGCACAGCAGACCAGTGACGGCTTCGCGCCGCTGGTGCTGCTGGGCGGGTTGGCGATGTTCATCCTGCCGCACCAGTTCCACGTCGGCGTGGTCGAATGCCGCGAAGAGGGCGACGTGCGCACCGCGCGGTGGCAGTTTCCGCTGTATCTGCTGCTGATCGCGCTGCCGGCATTGCCGCTGGCACGCGCGGGCGCTGCATTGCTTGGTGATAGCGTGCCCTCGGACATGTACGCACTGGCACTGCCGTTCTCGCGCGGGCATGAGGGCGTGGCGCTGTTCGCCTTCCTCGGCGGCCTGAGCGCGGCCACCGGCATGGTGGTGGTGAGTACGCTCACGCTGAGCTTGATGATCGGCAACCACTGGTTCGCACCGGGCCTATTGCGCGGCGCGTGGTCGCGCGGGCGCAATGGTGATAGCACCGATCGCCGCGGCGATGTGCTGTTGCTGCGGCGCGGCGGCATCATCGCGATCATGTTGCTGGCCTGGGCTTACAGCCGGTTGATCGCGGGCAACGACGCGCTCGCCGACGTCGGCGCGGTGTCGTTCTCGGCGCTGGCGACATTGACGCCGGCATTGGCCTTCGCGGTGTGGCGGCCGCAGACACCGGCACGCGCGGCCAGTATCGGTGTGCTGGTGGCTTTCGCGACCTGGGCCTGGGTGATGCTGGCGCCGATGTGGGTGGGTGTAAACGGTGAGGAAGGCTGGCTGCGACATGGCCCGCTTGGTCTCACGTGGCTGTCGCCGGATGCGTTGTTCGGCTTGACCGGCTGGAGCCGGCTCGGCCGCGCGGTTGGCGCCAGCTTGTTCACGGGCACGTTGGCGACATTGCTGGTGGCGGTGGTGCGCGTGGCGCCGCGCGCGGCCGCACGCGGCGCCGACGTGCGCACGTTGCGTGGCGCCGGGCGCCGTTTTCTCTCCGCGCGCAGCGTCGATGAGTTGCTCCGCGATGCGCCCGAGAATGGTCCCGTGCCGGCGGAGATCGAAGCGCGGCTCGAACGCGAACTCGCCGCCGTGCTCGGCAGCGCGTCGGCGCGGCTGTTGCTCGATGCCGCACGTCGGCAGGCGGGTCCTGATATCGGCCCCGATCTCGATACCGTCGCCACGATCGTCGGCGAGGCCTCGCAGGATTTGCGTTTCAACCAGCGTTTGCTCGAAGGCGCGCTGGAGAACATGAGCCAGGGCATCAGTGTGGTCGACGCACAGTTGCGGCTGGTGGCATGGAATCGCCGCTACGCCGAGTTGTTCGGCTATCCGCCGGAACTGTTGCAGGTCGGTCGCCCGATCGCCGATCTCAGCCGCTGGACCTTGCGGCGATTGCTGCCCGAACACGAGATCGAACACGCGCTGCAACGGCGCCTGGCCTGGATGCGTGCCGGCACGCCGCATCTGTCCGAGCGTGTGATGCCCGATGGCAGCAGCGCGGAAGGCATCATCGTCGAAATTCGCGGCAATCCGCTGCCGGGTGGCGGATTCGTGGCCACCTTTACCGATGTCACCGCGTTCCGCCGTGTCGAACGCGGTTTGCGCCAGGCCAACGAAACGCTGGAGCAGCGCGTGGGCGAACGCACCGCGCTGCTGGAATCGGCCAAGCGTGAAGCCGAACACGCCAACGATGCCAAGAGTCGCTTCCTCACCGCCGTCGGCCACGATCTGATGCAGCCACTGCATGCCGCGCGTCTGTTCACGGACACGCTCTCGCAGCAGATCGTCGGGCCGGCGCAACGTGAGGCGGTGATCCAGATTCGCGGCGCATTGGATTCCACCACCGATCTGCTCACCGGCCTGTTCGACATGTCGCGGCTGGAAGCGGGAGGCCTGGTGCCGCAGCCGCGCGAGTTTCCGTTGGCCGAGGTGCTTGATCCACTGGCTTCGGAGTTTCGCGCATTGGCGGCGGAGCGTGGTTTGAGTTTCGCCTGCGTGCCGACCGCGGCCTGGGTGCGCAGCGATCCGCAATTGCTACGCCGTGTGCTGCAGAACTTCCTCGCCAACGCCGTGCGCTATACGACACGTGGCGGTGTGTTGCTTGGTGTTCGCCGTGACGGCGATCTGCTGCGCATCGAAGTACACGACACTGGCCCCGGCATCGTGGAGGAGCAACGCGCGGCGATCTTCGAGGAGTTCCGTCGCGGCGAGGGCGCGGCGGGACAGGGGCTGGGCCTTGGGCTGGCGATCGCCGATCGCATCGCGCGATTGCTGGAGGCGCCGTTGTCGCTGCGCAGTCGCGTCGGCCGCGGCACCGTGTTCGCGCTGTCGGTGCCGCGCGTGGCCGCGCGCGCGCAGGCGGTGGCGACGACGGGACGCGCCGGCATCGCCGGGACGCGCGTGCTGATCGTGGACAACGAACCAGCGGCGCTGCAGTCGCTGCGCGCGTTGCTGGAAGGGTGGGGGTGCGAAGTAACGGCCGCTTCCAACGGCACGCAGGCGGAGGCTGCGCTGGCGCAGCACGAGGCGGCGCTATGGCTGTTCGACTATCACCTCGACGATGGCGACACCGGCGCCGCGTTGCACGCGCGCCTGACGCAGCGCTTCGGCCCGCGCCCGGTGTTGATCCTCAGCGCCGATGGTGGCGAGACCGTGCGTCGTGCCGTGCATGAGGCAGGGTTGCCGTTGCTGGCCAAGCCGCTCAAGCCGCTGGCGTTGAAATCGGTGCTCGACAGGCTGCTCGCTGCGCGCGCGGCGTGAAAGTCAGGACGCGATCTGCCGCGCCGGATCGCGCAATTCCAATTCGCGCAGCACCACGCCGGCCTGGGTGCGATTGCGCACGCCGAGTCGATCGAAGATCGCCGACAGATGCGCCTTCACCGTGCGTTCCTGCACGTCGAGACGATCGGCGATCTGCTTGTTGAGCAATCCTTCCGCCACCAGCGCCAATACCCGGAACTGCTGCGGCGACAGGCTGGCCAGCCGCGCGGCCAGTGCGCTGTCGTAGCCGGACGACTGCGCGCGCGCCACCGAGGCACGCAAAGAGGCGGGCAGCCATTGCTCACAGGCCATCACGCTGCGGATCGCCTCGCGCAGCTCGTCCAGGCCCGCGCTCTTGGGCAGATAGCCGGCAGCGCCGTGGTCGAGCGCGCGCCGCACCACTTGCGGATCGTCATTCGCCGAGACCACGATCACCGCCACGCCGGGATGCTGCGCGCGGATGGCGGCCAGCCCAGCCAGGCCGTGATTGCCGGGCATGTGCAGATCGAGCAGGACCAGGTCGATGCCCGGTTCGGCGTCCAGCGCTGCCAGTACGCCGTCCAGCGAGTCGGCTTCGCGCACTTGCAGGTCGTCGACGGCATCGGCCGCGGCCTGGCGCAGGGCGGCGCGGAACAGCGGATGGTCGTCGGCGATCAGCAAGAGCGGCATATCCCGATTCTGGCAGGAATCGAGCCCGATGCGCGGACGCGCGTGTGGTACCAAAGTACGATGAACGTCCGCCCCGCGCCTGTTAGCGTTTCAGAATGACCAGACTTTCGATTCGCGCCAGCGCCATCCTCCCGCGCGTCAGCGCTATCTTGGTGCCCGTTCTGCTGCTCGGCGCCTGCGCCAGCGGGCCGCAACGTAGCGCCACGGAGCTCACCATGCTCGCGTCCAACATGTTCACGTCCGAACGCAGCAGCGAGCATCGCGGCACCGACGATCTGCTCAGCGCCGGGCTCGGACGCGACGGTCTGCGCGCGATGACGCCACCGGCCTTCGCCGATGCCGCCCACCCGAGTACCTCGGAGCTGCGGCGGCGTGCGATCTGGCACAACTGGCGCGGCATCGCCGATCTGGCACCGGGGGGCGGCTTCGGCGAGCTGTACGGCACGCTGGCCGCGGTGCCCGGCCGCGAATACTCGGCCTACGCCAAGGTGCCGGGCGCGCATCAGCCGCATCGCGTGCTGGTGCAGGTGCCCGATACCTTCGATACGAAGAAGCGCTGCGTGGTGGTGACGGCATCCTCCGGTTCGCGCGGCATCTACGGCGCGATCGCCGTCGCCGGTGCCTGGGGCCTGCCGAAGGGCTGCGCGGTGGCGTACACCGACAAGGGCGCGGGCACTGATTATTTCGATCTCGATGCGCAATCCGGCGCGCGCGCCAACGGCACGCCGGGCACGCTCGGCGTCGATGCCGATCTGGCCTTCGTGCCCGATGCACCGGTGAACGCATCCGGCGTGGCCTTCAAGCACGCGCATTCGCTCGACAATCCCGAGGCGGACTGGGGCCGGCACGTGAAGCAGGCTGCCGAGTTCGCGTTGCACGCGTTGGGCGAGGCGATGCCCGACGCCGCGCCTTTCACGTTCGACAACACGCGTGTGATCGCCGTGGGTATTTCCAACGGTGGTGGGGCGGTGCTGCGCGCGGCCGAACTGGAAGGCGACTGGCTCGATGCGGTAGTCGCCGGCGAACCCAATGTGCAGGTCGAGGGCGCGCGTTCGCTTTACGACTACAGCACCGAGGCCGCATTGCTGATGCCGTGTGCGTTGCTGCATCTGAAGGATCTTGCGCAGCCGCCGCTGCGCGCCCAGGTCGAACCGTTGTGGACTGCCCGCTGCGCCTCGCTCAAGGCCGCGGGCATGATCGAAGGCGACGACGTCGCCGCGCAATCGGCATCGGCCTACCGGCGCATGCTCGATAACGGCTGGAGCGAAGCCTCGCTGCGTGCCGGCGTGGCTTCGGCCGGTTTCGATCTGTGGCGAGCGATCGCCACCACTTACGCTTCGGCCTACGGGCGCTATGGTGTGGGCGAACATCCCTGCGGCTATGCCTTCTCGGCCCAGAGCGCCGACTTGCGCCCGCGTGCGGCCACCGCCGAGGAGCGCGCGGCGTGGTGGAGCGATGCCGCCGGCATTCCGCCGGGCGCCGCGGTGGGGCTGGTCGACGCCAAGGCGGCATTGCCTGATCCGGGCTTCGCCGGCCTGCAATGCCTGCGCGCATTGAACGACGGCGACAGCACCGATGCGCAACGCGTGCGCAAGGGCATCGCCGAGGTTCGCGCCGGTCTGCCGCGCCGCGACCTGCCGGTGCTGGTGGTGCACGGCATCGACGACGGCCTGGTGCCGATCGCCTTCAGCAGCCGGCCGTGGGTGGCCAAGGCGCAGGCCGCCGGCCGCGACGTGCGCTACTGGCAGGTGCGGCATGCCCAGCATTTCGACGCCTTTCTCGGCTTCCCGGACTATGCCGCGCGCTACGTGCCGCTGCTGCCCTATGTGTACGCCGCGCTCGATCGCGTCGACGCCGTGCTCGACGGTACCGCGCGCATGCCCGCCGATGCCGTCGTCGAGAGCACGCCGCGCGGCGCGGGCAAGCCGCTGGCCGCGGAGCACCTGGCGCTGCCGCGCTAGCGGCGAAAAAGAGTGACGAATGCGGCGATCCTGCAGGGATCGCCCCACGCGCACGCGGAATTTGGCACGCTGTCGCTTTCCACGCCGGACCCCGTCATGCAGCGCCCCCGCCATTTCTCCATGCTTCGCGACTTCCAGCTCGCCGACTGGTTCACCCTCGGCAATGCGTTCTGCGGCACGGGGGCGGTGTTCGCGGCGATGCGTTTCCTGCAGGACGGTGTCGTTCGCGATCTGATGATCGGCATGGCGCTGATCCCGCTGGCCTTCATCTTCGACGCGCTCGACGGCCGCATCGCGCGCTGGCGCAAGGTGGCGTCCACGCTCGGGCGCGAACTGGATTCGCTCGCCGACGTGATCTCCTTCGGCGTCGCGCCGGCCGCGCTGGGCTACGCCTGTGGCCTGCAGGGCGGCTGGGACTGGGTGATCCTCAGCTACTTCGTCGGCTGCGGCGTCAGCCGCCTCGCGCGCTACAACGTCACCGCCGAGACCTTGGCCGACGGCGGCGACAAGGTGAAATATTTCGAAGGCACGCCGATCCCGACCAGCCTCGTCATCGTGATCGTGCTGGCGATCGCCGCATACGGCGGCCACATCGGCGAGGGGCTGTGGCTCGGCGTCTGGTCGCTGGGGCCGTGGCAGCTGCATCCGCTGACGCTGCTTTATGCCCTGTCCGGGTCGATGATGATCAGCAAGACACTGCGTATCCCCAAACTCTGAAGCCGCGGACGGGAAACGAACGTTTCCTGTCGCCGGGCATTGTTATCATCGCGCCAGGTTTCGGAGGACGGTGATGCAGGACGGCTATCAAGGCGGCGCCGGCGCGCCGGACGGTTTCGACGCGCTCACCCGGCAGTATTGGAAAGCCTGGAACGAGGCGCTGCGCGGCATGGCCGCGGGTGGCGGCTTCGCGCAGGCGCGGCCCGCGCCGGCTTCGCCGTGGCAGGCCGCGCTGGATGGCTGGGCGGCGTTCGCGCAGGGCGGATTGCCGGAGGCGAACGACGCGGTCGGGCGGCTCAGGACCCAGGCCGGCCATTGGCTCGGACAGATGCAGCAGCTGGCGGCGCAGTTCGCCGGCGCCAATGCCGGCGCGGGCGAGATCGCACAGGCCTGGAAGCGCATGCTGGGCGCCGCGGGCGGCAATCCCTTCGCACACGTGACCGGCTCGATGCACGGGCAGGGCGCGCAGAGTTTCGAACGCTGGCTCACGCAGGCCGCTCCGTGGATGAATGCGCTGGACGCCTGGCGCCACGAAGGCGCGGCCTGGTTGCACATGCCGACGTTCGGCCTGACGCGCGAACATCAGGAACGCTGGCAGGGTCTGGCGCAGGCGCACCTCGACTACCAGCAGCGCACCCAGGATTACAACGTGCTGATGTTCAAGGCGACCGAGGATGCCTACGGACTGTTCGAGCGCAAGCTGTCCGAAAGCGCGGAAAACGGCAAGAAGATCGAATCGGCGCGCGCGCTGTTCGATCTGTGGATCGACGCGGCGGAGGAGGCGTACGCGAAGATCGCCTTGTCGCGGGAATTCCGCGAGGTCTACGGCCAGATGGTCGATGCGCAGATGCGTCTGCGCGCGGGCATCCAGCGCGAGGTGGAGCAGGCTTGCGCCTTGTTCGACATGCCCACGCGCACCGAGCTTGACGGCGCGCATCGCAAGATCGTCGAACTGGAACGTCAGATGCGGCGTCTACGCGAAAGCCAGGGGCGTGCATCCGCGAACACAACCGCATCCAATGCATCCGCGGCACATGCGGAGATGGTGGCTGCCGGCAAGGAAACGAAGAAGCCGCCTGCGCGCGCTGCGAAATCGAGCGCTTCCGCGCGACGCAAGCCGGCGCGCGCATCCGCCACCGAACCCGTCAAGAAGAAGACGGCCGCCAAGGAAACACATGCGGCGCGCAGCGTGAAGCGCGGCCCGCTGTTCGCCATGTCCGGCATTCCCACGCCGCTGGCGCCGGAGCCGATGTCGGTGGGTACGGCCAAGACGGCGAAATCCGCTAAGAAGGGGCGCTGAGATGAACGGTCCGCTCAATTTCAGCGCTGACGCGCTGGCGGAAGAAGCCGCCACGCTGCAACAGAAACTCGGTGCCGGCCTCGCCACCTTGCGCGAGGTGGATGACGTCGATTTCGGTGCCACCACCCGCCAGGAAGTCTGGCGCGACGGCAAGACGGTGTTGTACCGCTTCATCGGCACCGAGCCGCGCCGTCAGCGCGGCGAAGAGGCGCCCACCGCGAAAATACCGCTACTGATCAGCTATGCGCTGGTCAACCGTCCGTACATGGTCGACCTGCAAAGCGACAAGTCGATCGTGCGCAATCTGCTCGCGCGCGGCGAGGACGTCTACATCATCGACTGGGGCTATCCGGACCGTTCCGATCGCTTCCTCACGCTCGAGGATTACATCGAACGCTTCATCGGCGGCGCCGTCGACCATCTGCGCGACACCCACGGCCTCGATGCCGTGAACCTGCTCGGCATCTGCCAGGGCGGCGCGTTCGCGCTGTGCTACGCGGCGCTGCATCCGGACAAGATCAAGAACCTGATCACCATGGTGACGCCGGTGGATTTCCACACCGACGACAACATGCTGTCGAACTGGGTGCGGAACATGAACGTCGACCTGTTCGTCGACACGCTCGGCAACGTGCCGGCCGACACGATGAACCTGTGCTACCTCACGCTCAAGCCGTGGCGGCTGTTCGTGCAGAAGTACGTCGGACTCGTCGACATCCTCGACGACAAGCGCGCGGTCGAGGATTTCCTGCGCATGGAAAAGTGGATCTTCGATTCGCCCGACCAGGCCGGCGAGGCCTTTCGCCAGTTCGTCAAGCAGTTCTATCAGGGCAACGGATTCGTCAACGGCGGCATCACGATCGGCGATCGCGAAGTGCATCTCGGATTGGTCGAAATGCCGGTGCTGAACATCTTCGCCGAGCAGGATCATCTGGTGCCGCCATCGGCTTCCAAACCGCTGAAGGGCTTGATCGGCAGCAGCGATTATTCCGAGCTTTCGTTCCGCGGCGGCCACATTGGCATTTACGTGTCGAGCCGCGCGCAGAAGGAAGTGCCTGGAGCGATTCATGAATGGCTTCGGGATCGCGCTTAGCCGATGCCCTGTCGGCATCGGCTGCGATCCCGAAAGCCCGGCCAGGGATGGCCGGGCGGGACGTTTCGTAGTCATGGTGTTGCGCCATGGATGGCATCGAATACTTCTATTGGGAATGCTTTGCGCAGTTTCCGTCTGCGTTAATGCTGCCGAAGCACCAAAGGAAATCGACGGCCTGATCCAGGCCGTTGGCCGTTCAGGTTGTCAATTCGAGCGCAACGGCAAGTGGTACGAAGCCGCTGCCGCGCAGTCGCATCTGCAGCGGAAATACGACTGGCTGCGCAAGCGCGACGCGGCCGGAACGGCCGAGCAGTTCATCGAACGCGCCGCGACCCGCAGCAGCATCAGCGGGAAGGCCTATCACATGCACTGCGGTGATCAGGCGTCGATTCCGGCATCCGAGTGGTTCGAGCGCGAGCTGCGACGCCAGCGCGGCGACGGGACGCGCTAGACTGCCCGCATCGCCAGCCGCTGTCGTATCCGATGAGCCAGCCACGAACTCTTTCCCGTTCCATCAACGATCGCGTGCTGGCCGGCGTGCTCGGCGGCGTCGCACGCCGCCTTCGCTGGAATTCGACGCTGGTGCGGGTGCTTTACGTCGCGGTATCGATCCTGTCGGCGGCCTTTCCCGGCATCCTGGTGTATCTGATCTTGTGGCTGCTGATGCCGGAAGGCGACGATTGAGCGCCGAGCCGGCGCGAACAGGGTTCTCGCGCGCCGGATTGCGCGCGTTGCAGGTCTGCGGGATCGTCTGGGCGTTGCCGAACACTCTGATCGGATTGATATTGGGCGCCGTCGGAATGGCGTTCGGCGCGCACGTGCATCTGCGACGTTCCGATTTCGCATTGGTCTTCCACAACTGGCCGTGGGGACCGGGCGGAGCGCTCACGCTCGGCAACGTCATCCTGCATACGGGCGATACGCTCGATGCCACGTGCATCACGTACGCGCATCGCGCGGGGCTCGGCGAAGAGCCCGAGATCCTGCTCGTCGATCACGAACGCGCGCATGTTTACCAATATATGACGTTGGGCCCGCTGTTCCTGCCGCTGTATCTATTGTGCGGCGGCATCAGCGTGCGCAATCGGTTCGAGCGCGCCGCCGATCGTTATGCACGCGAAGGGCGCGGCTGGTGGCCGTTCACGCGAGAACACGCGTAGTGCGTGTAATGGAAGTTTCAAATCATTGACGCACAGGCTGCCGACGAACGGTCGCCGTGTTTTACAGTCACATAACGGTCATTGAGATACGCTGTAACCGTCGGAGAAAAAGCGAAAGGTGAAAGCCGGACGCAATCGCTTCGACAAAGAAGGCTCAGCCGAACGGAGAAATCCGCAAGACTGGGCCTTCTGCTTTATGCGGATTCGTTTCCTTATTGATCGCGATCAGAAGGATAGCGCGAGAAGTGCATAAGCCTTCTCACGAGCGCGCCGCAAATCCCTGAAGAAGTGTGGTCACGCAATCGTCAACGTCGTGAATGTGTCGCCCGCCGCGCTGGCGTTCGGGCCGAAACGGCGTTCAGCGAAAGCGATCCTGTCTTCTCCGATCAACACGACGCTGCTGCAGCGCGTGCCGTAGTGCTCGCCGAGCACGAAGGGTGACGACAGGGCACGCTCCAAGTCGAGGCCGACCTTGGTGTCGGGAAGTTCCTCGTCCGGCGCCGGCGTCGCATCCGCGAGCGCATCGAACAGGGGTGAGAGCACCGTGGCATCGCCTTCCGCCCAGGCATCGACCGCGGGCGTCTGCAGCCATGCAGTGAGTGCCCGCGTCGCCCGGCCGCTTTTCGGCCACGGGGCATCGAAGGCCCCGTTCGACATCGCATGCATGCCCGGCGCGACAGCATATGAGGCAAATCGCGGATGATTGCTGGCGAAGGCCAGTGCCGTGCCGTCCCAGGTCAGCAGATTGAAGCGTCCGTACTCGGTCGCCGTCGGTGCCAGCGCCTGCGCGGCGGGCAGGGCATCGCTCGTCGCGCGGATGAAATGCTTCACCAGGCTGCCGCGCGATCGCGGGGCGGCTTCCTTACTGATGCCATCGCGCACGTTGGTAACCGCCGCCAGGCGCCCACGCGTCGAGACCTGCAGCCAGCTGCCGCCCTGCAGCAGATCGCGGCCGCCATACACGTCGGGCGCGTCCGGATCGGTGCCGGCAGCGGCGGTGGGGCGGGCATGGAACTCGTCGCGATTGGCGATCAGGGCGAGCGGATAGCGCGGGTGGACCCGCCAGGCGACAGCGATCAGGCACATCGCGAGATGCTATCCGATCGCGATAGGGGGTGTGCCGGCCGATTTGGATAAACGAAGCCTGAATATTTCAGCCGCATCGAATATGGCATGTCGATTCCGGATGTCCTGGATCGACGTTGTCATGAGCGCCAGGCAACGCGACGCCGGCGCCGCCTACATCCCATACAGGAGTTCTGCCATGAGTTACGTCGACGGTTACGTGCTTCCGGTCCCGAAGAAGAACCTCGCCAAATACCGTGCCCTGGCCCGCAAGGCCGGCCGCATCTGGATGGAATATGGCGCGCTGCAATACGTGGAGACCGTGGAGGATGACGTCAAACCCGGCAAGCTCACCTCGTTCCCGCAGAGCGTCAAGCTCAAGAAGGGCGAAGTGGTGATCTTTTCCTGGATCGTGTTCAAGACGCGCAAGCAGCGCGACAGCATCAACAAGAAGGTGATGGCCGATCCGCGCCTGGCCAACATGAATATCAACACCATGCCATTCGACGGTAAGCGCATGTTCTGGGGCGGTTTCAAGCCGATCGTCCAATTCTGAGCATCCGCGTAGTCCATCACGTCCCTGCCGAAGGCGCGCGCAGCAGAATGGCGCGCCTCCGGCACTCATCCAAAAAATCCAGGGAAATCCACCATGTCGAACATCAGAAAGCACATCACGACTCGGTTGTGTCAGCTGGCGTCTCTGGCGCTGCTGGTCTCGGGCGCCGCCAGCGCCGCCGAGACGACGGCTTCCGAGAAAATTTATGAAATCGACCCGATGCACACCTATCCGAGTTTCGAAGCCGATCACATGGGCGGTGTCTCGGTATGGCGCGGCAAGTTCAACAAGACTTCCGGCACGATCACGCTCGACAAGGCCGCAAAGACCGGCTCGGTCGACGTCACCGTGGACGTGGCGAGCATCGATTACGGCCTGGATGCGATGAACGACATGGCCAAGAGCGACAAGCTGTTCGATGCCGCCAAGTATCCGACCGCGACCTACAAAGGCAAGCTGGCCGATTTCGTCGACGGCAAGCCGACGAAGGTGGAGGGCGAGCTGACGCTGCATGGCGTCACCAAGCCGGTCACGCTGACGGTCCGCTCCTTCAAGTGCATGCCGCATCCGATGTTCAAGCGCGAACTGTGCGGCGCCGATGCCGCGGCCACGATCAAGCGCGATGCGTTTGGTATGGATGCGGGCAAGGATTACGGATTCAGCATGGACGTCGAATTGCGCATCCAGGTGGAAGCTATCGTCAAGGAATGATGGTTCTTGACGATCGGTAAGCGCAATCGTTCGCGGACCTCATCGCACTCGCCAAGTCTCAGGAAATGAGAAATGAAATTCATATGTTTTTGCTACTACGAGCCGAAGAAGTTCGATGCGATGACCCAAGACGACATCGAAGCGATGATGCGTGCCTGCAAGCCGCATGATGAGCAGCTGCATGCCGATCCCGGCCTGGAATTCGTCGCTTCACTGGCGTTTCCTTCGGAAGCGGCGATCATCCGTCCGGGCGAAGGTGCTCCGACGATCAGCCGTGGCGCCTATACTGACGGCCGCGAGCAGATCGGCGCCTTTTTCATCGTCGAGGCGGACGATCTCGAGGCCGCCACCGCGATCGCGGCGAAACACCCGGGCGGATATGTCGGCCAATACGTGGGCGGCGGCATCGAAGTCAGGCCCTGCGAACAGGTCGGCATCCTGAAGCGCAAGCAAGAATCCGCCACAAGGAGTGGTTGAGTGAGTATCGAAACGAATGCTTCGGGCGAAACGAAATATGCCCATGGCCATCGCTGGCAGGCGCTGATCGTCGTCTGCCTCGGCGTGCTGATGATCGTGCTCGATTCGACGGTCGTGAACGTCGCGCTGCCGTCGATCCGCGACGATCTCGGGTTCTCCGACGCCGCGCTGGCCTGGGTGGTGAATGCCTATCTGCTCACTTTCGGCGGCTTCATGCTGCTCGGCGGGCGGCTGGGCGATCTGTTCGGGCACCGACGCCTGTTCCTGATCGGCATCACGCTGTTCACACTGGCGTCGCTGGCATGCGGATTGGCCAATTCGCAGGCGTTCCTGGTGGCGGCACGTGCGATCCAGGGCTTCGGCGGCGCGGTCGTGACCGCGGTGGCGCTGTCACTGATCATGATGCTGTTCACCGAAACGGCCGAGCGCGCGAAGGCGATGGGCGTGTACAGCTTCGTCTGCGCGGGCGGCGGTAGCATCGGCGTACTGCTCGGCGGTCTGCTGACCAGCGCCCTGAACTGGCATTGGATCTTCCTGATCAACATCCCGATCGGCGCGGTGGTGTTCCTGCTGTCGCGGAATCTGCTGCCGGCCTCGCACAATGCGCCCGAAAGCCGCGAGCTGGACGTCGCTGGCGCCGTGACGGTGACGGTGTCGCTGATGCTGGCCGTATACGCGATCGTCAACGGCAACGAAGTCGGCTGGCTGACGGCCAGGACGCTTGGCATGCTCGCCGTTTCCGCGGTGCTGCTCGGTGCATTCCTATGGATCGAGGCACGCGTGCGCGTGCCACTGATGCCGCTGCGCCTGTTTGCCTCGCGCAATGTCAGCACGGCGAATGTTATCGGTGTGCTGTGGGCGGCGGGGATGTTCTCCTGGTTCTTCCTGTCCGCCCTCTACATGCAGCTGGTGCTCGGCTACGGGCCGATGCAGGTGGGATTGGCATTCCTGCCGGCGAACCTGATCATGGCGGCGTTCTCACTCGGACTGTCGGCCAAGCTGGTGATGCGCTTCGGAATCCGGGTGCCGCTGGCCGGTGGATTGATCCTGGCGACGGCGGGCTTGATGTTGTTCGCGCAGGCGCCGGTCGGCGGCAATTTCGTCGCCCACGTGCTGCCCGGCATGCTGCTGCTCGGATTGGGCGCTGGCATGGCCTTCAATCCGGTGTTGCTGGCGGCAATGAGCGACGTGCCGGCGGACGAATCCGGACTCGCTTCCGGCGTGGTCAACACGGCCTTCATGATGGGTGGCGCGCTCGGTTTGGCGGTGCTGGCCAGTCTTGCCTCGGCGCGTACCAGCTCAGCATTGGCGGGTGGTGCCGATCAGCTGGTCGCGCTCAACGATGGCTATCGCGTGGCGTTCCTGGTCGGTGCCTGCTTCGCCGCACTGGCGGCGATCCTTGGCGCCTTGTTGTTGAAGCCTGCGCCCACGGCCAATCCGGATGCCGAAGTCCCGGATTCGCCCGCAGCGTGACGCCGCGCCGGCACGTAATGCGTGCCGGCTTCGCTCATGAAGGGTGGGCAACGCATGTCCCGCATGCGCGCACGACATCTGAGAATCTGCTCGTCATTCCCGCCTTCGCGGGAATGACGAGCAAAGAGATGCTTTAAACCGTGGATTGGCTATTCGACGCAAGCCTGCGCGCGGTTCAGCAGCAGCTCGCGCTCGCGGGCGTTGCGCGTGAGTGACGCGGCACGTTCGAACTCCGCGCGCGCTTCATCCAGGCGGCCGAGTTTCTTCAGGAAATCGCCGCGAACACTTGGCAACAGGTGATAGTCCTTGAGCGCCGGCTCGGCTTGCAGCGTATCCACATGCGCCAGACCGGCCGCGGGACCATCGGCCATCGACAACGCCACGGAGCGATTGAGCTCGACGATGGGCGAGGGCATCACCTCGGCGAGTCTCGCGTAGAGCGCGGCGATGCGATGCCAGTCGGTCGCCTCCGCAGTCAATGCGCGCGCATGGCAGGCGGCGATCGCGGCTTGCAGCGCGTATGGACCATCGGTGCCGCCGAGGCGCTCTGCGCGCTGCAGTGCCTCGAGGCCGTGGTTGATCAGCAGTCGATCCCAGCGCGCGCGATTCTGCTCGAGCAGCAGCACCGGTTCGCCGGATGGCCCCGTGCGCGCACGCGTGCGCGAGGCCTGGATCTCCATTAGCGCGACCAATCCGTGGACTTCCGGTTCGCGCGGCGCAAGGCCGGCCAGCACGCGGCCGAGGCGCAAGGCTTCCTGGCACAGCGCCGGACGCATCCAGTCATCGCCTGCGGTCGCCGAATAGCCTTCATTGAAGATGAGATAGATCACGTGCAACACGGCGGCCAGGCGTTCGGCGAGTTCTTCGCCGCGCGGCACTTCGTATGGCACCTGTTTTTCGGAGAGCGTGCGCTTGGCGCGCACGATGCGCTGCGCGACGGTCGGTTCCGGCATCAGGAAGGCGCGCGCGATCTCGTCGGTGGTGAGGCCGCCAAGCAGGCGCAGCGTGAGCGCTACGCGGGCTTCCATGGGCAGCACGGGATGGCAGGCGGTGAAGATCAGCCGCAGCAGATCGTCGCCGATGTCGTCGTCGAGCGCGTCGATGGCGTCAGAGCCGGCCATGTCCTGCTCGGATTCCAACTCGTAGGCGATCTCCTCGTGCTTGCGCTGCTGCAGTTTGCTGCGGCGCAAGCGATCGATCGCGCGATGCTTGGCGGTCGCCATCAACCAGGCGCCGGGATTGTCGGGAACTCCGTCGTCCGGCCAGCGCTCCAGCGCCACGACCAGGGCATCCTGCGCCAGCTCTTCCGCCAGTCCGACGTCGCGCACCATGCGCACGAGACCGGCGATCAGGCGCGGCGATTCCATGCGCCAGACCGTATCGATGGTGCGGTGAATGTCGGCCGTCGTCATGGCGGCCGATCACAACATCATCGCTGGGTGCGCGCAAGTCCCGCATGGGTGTGAGACTCCGTGAATCGGTATGACGACTGTCCAAGAACGAAGCGTGGGATCAGCCGTTGCTTGCGATCTCGATGTTCAAGGGATTCCACCCCGGCACATGCCGGGGCGATCCGGTTTTGGCGATGCGCCGGCTCACGCCGGCGGCAGTTCGCACGGGCAGTTGATGAACCACGGCGTGCCGAAGCGATCGGACAGCATGCCGAAGCGCTTCGCCCAGAAGGTTTCGCCGAGCGGCATGACGATGTTTCCGTTTTCCGACAGCGCCTGGAAGATGCGTTCGGCTTCTTCGGGCGTATCGACCTCGACCGCGACATGCAGGCCTTGCGGTTTGTCGTAAGGCTGTCCGCAGTTGTCGGAAGCCATCAGCACCTGGTCGCCGACGATCAGGCAGGCGTGCATGATCTGGTCCTCGGCGCCCGGCGGTGCATGCTCGGCTGCCGGCGAATCGCGGAAGCTCATCATGGCTTGGATCTTGCCGCCGAAGGTCTTCGCGTAGAACTCGAACGCTTCGCGACAGTTGCCGTTGAAGGTGATGTAGGGATTGAATTGCATGGGAAGGATCTCCTGGATGGATGAGGGGAGGGAAATCAGAAGTTCTGGCCGATCTGCTCGCGCAGACGGTTTTCCTGTTCGCGTAGTTCCGGGGTGAATTCCTCGCCGAAATCCTCGGCTTCGAACAGCGGACGGATCTCGATGTCGCACGCTTCTTCGTGCGGATTGGGGCAGCGCTTCACCCACTCGATCGCCTCGTCCAGCGAGCGCACCTGCCAGATCCAGAAGCCGGCGACCAGTTCCTTGGTTTCGGCGAACGGGCCGTCGATGACGCTGCGGTTGTGGCCGGAGAAGTGGACGCGTGCGCCTTTCGAACTCGGATGCAGGCCTTCGCCGGCGAGCATGATGCCGGCCTTGACCAGCTCTTCGTTGTAGCGGCCCATGTCGGTGAGCAATTGCTGGCTGGGCAGGATGCCGGCTTCCGAACTCTGGGTGGCTTTGACGATGACTAGGACTCTCATGGCTGTCTCCTTGGGTGACTGGTGAACCGGCTTGATTGCCGGCTCTTGTCAGGGCGACGAGCGGAGAGAGGGCGGATCGACAATGCGATCGCTGATGTCCTGAATTGTTCAGCTAGTGTTTTGCTGGCCGGCGAGCAGGCTTGAAACAAGCAAGCACAAAAAAAGACCGGCGGCCCTCCAACCGCCGGTTGGCAATAGGCCGAACCCGGACAATCGTTACGGCTGGCAGACGTCATGGATAGCGGATGAGGTAGGGAGTGGCGACGAACGCCACGGAGGTTCCGCTAGCCATATCGATCGCCTGTCCTGTGATCCGACCGAAATCGTCGATGTCGTTGGCGGTGAGGATCGTTCCGTCGAAACTTGGCGAGAGCAGCGTGTTGAGGTCGGTCATCTTGCCGCTCTGCCACAGGAAGCCGACGCAGTGGTCGCCGGCATCGCAGGATTGGCCGACGACCTGCCGCCATTCGTTGATGCTGCTGCCCGAAGTGGAAGTGCCCGTGGATGAGGGCAGGAGCGCGATGCGATAGCGGACGACGAATGTGCCAGCAGTGCTCGTCTCGCTTCGCTCAGCGCCATGTGCGGCGCCAGCGAGCAATGCGGTCAGTGTCATGGCCAGCAGGGAGGATTTGCGGAGTGGCTTCATGAGGTCTCCTTCGGGCCAAGCGAACCCGTTGCGACAGCGCGAGGCCGTCGGAGTTGGAAAGAATGCCGTTGTGCCTGCGGCGCGATGAGGGGACATCGCGTGCGATCGTTATGCCGTGCCGGCACTCATCGCGCTGGCCGTTTTCGGACAAGTTTCCCCACAGGAAGCACCGCCGCTTCGCGAATGGAAGCGGCGGTTTGAAGGCGCCGGGTCAGGGATCGGTGACGATCTCGACGTCGTGGCCGCGCTGCGCGCGACGCGCCACCAGCCAGCCGAGCACCGCCGCGGCCAGCAACACCAACGCGGCGATCAGGAACGCGGCGCCGATGTGCGGGAACGGCGCATCGGGCCCGACGGATGCGGCATACACCGCACCGAAGAACAGTGGCGACAACACGCCGGCGATACTGCCGACGCTGTGGTTGGCGCCCTGCAACTGTCCCTGTTCCGACTCCGAAACGCGCTGCGTCATCAGTGATTGCAGCGTCGGCATCGCCAGCGTCCATAGCGCGTTCGGGAACAGCGCCAGGGTGAAGGCCAGGCCGGTCGGCGCCAGTCCCATGCAGGCGATGCCGACGGTGCCGGCGAACAGGCCGAATACCATCACCTTGCGATCGCCGAAACGCTTCACCGCGGGACCGGTGAGCACACCCTGCACGATCAGCTCGAGCACGCCCGCCAACGCGAGCATCAGACCGACCTGCCACGCTCCCAGTCCGTAGCGATGCCCCGCGTACAGCACGAACACCGCGGAGAACACGTGGTGGGAGAAGTAGAGCAGGAAGTTGACGGTGGCCAGCCCGGTCAGTTCCGGATGCGAGCGCAGCAACCGCAACGCGCCGAGCGGGTTGGCGCGTTTCCACGAGAAGGTCATGCGCCGTTCCTTCGGCAACGATTCCGGCAGGATGAAAGCGCCGTAGAGGAACGCCATGGCGCTCATCGCCGCCGCTACCCAGAACGGCGCACGCGGCGACCATTCGCCGAGCACGCCGCCCAGCAACGGACCGGCGACGAAGCCGGCGCTGAACGCAGCACCGACCAGGCCGTAGCCGCGCGCACGATTCTCCGGCGTGGTGACGTCGGCCATGTAGGCGTACACGGTGGTGAAGCTGGCGGAAGTGACGCCGGCAATGATGCGGCCCAGGGCCAGCCACCATAGGTTCGGCGCCAGTGCCATCAGCATGTAGTCGGCGGCGAGGCCTGCGGTCGACAGCAGGATGACCGGGCGCCGGCCGTACTGATCAGACAAAGAGCCGATGACGGGCGACGCCACGAATTGCATGAACGCCCACAGCGCCACGAAGACGCCATTGATGATGCCGGCGCGTGAGCTATCGCCAGCGAATTGTTCGATGAGAGGGGGCAGAACGGGGATGACGATCCCCATCGCCACGATGTCGAGCATCGCGGTGACGAGGATGAACGCGATCGCCGCCTTGCCGGCGCGAAAGGCAGGAATAGACATGATGGATTTGTTTCCGAAAGGCGTGCGGCGACACCGCACACGGGAAGTGCGCTTCAGCGGGATTCAGTGCTGAGACGTGCTGACCAGCGGAGCTGGTAGGCGACCTGAGGCGGGATTGCCTGCGTCAGGCGCGGATGCGGACACTTTGCATGAAGGCTTCCTCGGCGAAGCGAGCGGCGATCATACAGAAGGCGCGCGGTACATGGGAAGTCCCGCGCGGAGGCCGTTTATTGAAATGCAGGAGTCTTGATGACGAGGTGGAGGCACATGCTCAGGCGGTCGGATCGACGCGCAGCACCAGCTTGCCGCGATGACTGCCGTCGAACAGGCGGTTGAGCACGAGCGGCGCGTTCTCCAGGCCGTCCGCGACGGTTTCCTCGGTCTTGAGCTTGCCGTCGCGCAGCCATCCGCTGATCGCCTGCACGGCTTCCTTCGCGTGCTTGTAGTCCAGGATGAGAAAGCCGCGGATGGTTAGGCGCTTGAAGATCGCGACGCTGAAATCGTCGGTGGGGCGGCTGTCACTGTTGTAGTTGGCGATCACGCCGCACAGCGCGACGCGGCCGCCGATCACCATGCGCGAGAGCACGGCGCGCATGATCTCGCCGCCGACGTTCTCGAAGTTCACATGCACGCCATCGGGCGTGGCGGCCTTGAGCGCCTGTTTCCAGTCGGCGGCCTTGTAGTCGACGGCGGCGTCGAATCCGAGTTCCTCGACCAGATAACGGCACTTGTCGGCGCCGCCGGCGATACCGACCACGCGCGCGCCGTGGATCTTGCCGATCTGTCCAGCGATCGAACCGACCGAGCCGGCGGCGGCGGAGACCACCAGCGTTTCGCCGGGCTGCACCGGCGCGATTTCGGT
This sequence comes from Luteimonas panaciterrae, assembly GCF_020511115.1. Taxonomy (GTDB): domain Bacteria; phylum Pseudomonadota; class Gammaproteobacteria; order Xanthomonadales; family Xanthomonadaceae; genus Luteimonas; species Luteimonas panaciterrae. The sequence goes on along the minus strand of NZ_JAJAVH010000006.1, from coordinate 8,275 downwards.
CAGGCCGTAGTAGGCGGTCATTCCGCTCATGCCGCAGGCGCCAAGCAGGGTGGGCAGGGGCAGTCCCGGTTGCGCGGGGAATTTGACGTAACCCTGCGCCTTATCCTCATGGAACAGCGCGTAGTCCTGCCAGCCCAGCAAGCCTTGCACCAGATCGCCTTCGGCGTAGCGCGCGGACTTCGATGCAACCACGCGGCCGATGCCCGCGGCGCGCATCACCTCGCCGATCGCCACCGGCGGCATGTACTGCGGGATATCACGCATCCAAACCCGGTTGGTCGGGTCCATCGACAGGTACAGCACGCGCACCAGCACTTCGCCGTCCTTGAGTTCGGGCAAAGGCTGCTCGACGAGATCGAAATCCTCCTTGCGGACCGCGCCTTCGGGACGGGTTTTCAGGCGCAATTGGCGGTTGGTTGTGGACATGGCAGGGTTCGCAGTTGGAGGGATCAGGAATGCAGGAAGTCATGCACCGCGCGTGTGAATGCGGGCGCCGATTCCACATTGGTCAAATGGCGGCCGGGAAGTTCGAGATAACGGCCATTCTTCACGTGTTCGGCTATGAAACGCAGGTCGACGGGAGGCGTGGTGGTGTCGTCGCTGCCGGCGATGGCCAGGAGCGGCGCCGCGATCTCCGACAGGTCGTGGCGGAAGTCGGTCGCGATGAGGACCTCGCAAAAAGCGGCATATATCTCGGGAGGCATGGCGCGCAGCGGGGCCACGAGTGCCTGTATGCGGGCGGGATGGGTTTCCGTGAAGGCATCGGTAAACCATCGCGATGGCGTCGCCGCCGCGATGCCGTCCAGGCCGTGCTCGCGCAGCTGCGCGATGCGGGCGCGCCAGGCTTCCGTGCTGCCGATCTTCGCCGCCGTGCTACAGACGATCATACGGCCGATACGTTGCGGTGCCTGCAGCGCCAGCCACTGTCCGACCAGCCCGCCAAGCGACAGGCCGCAGAAATGGGTGCGCTCGATCCCGAGCACGTCGAACAATGCCAGCACATCGTGGCCGAGATTGGCGATGGTCCACGGTGGCGGTGGCGCGATCGAACGGGCATGTCCGCGACAGTCGTAGCGCAGAATGCGGAAATGCTGGCCAAGCACATCGATTTGGTCGTCCCACATGTGCAGATCGGTGCCGATCGAATTGCATAGGGTCAGCCACGGGCGATCGGCGAGACCGTCGACTCGGTAATGCAGGCCGTACTGCGTAAGCGCGAGGAATGGCATGTCGAGGGGGGAATAGAACGAGAAAAAAGAAAGAGATTAGATCGCGCGTGCGCCGCCGTCGATGACAAGTTCAGCGGCGGTGACGTAGCGGCTTTCATCGGAAGCGAGATAGATCGCGGCATAGGCCACGTCGTCCGGATCGCCGAGCCGGCGCATCGGGATGCCGCGCACCAGCTTGCGAGTGGCTTCCTCCTCGCCCAGTTGCTGGAAGAACGGCTCCACGATGCCGGTACGGATGAAGGCAGGATGGATCGAATTGCAACGCACGTCGATCTTCTGTCGCGCGCAATCCACGGCGATGGATTTGCTCAACGAGGCCACCGCGGCTTTCGATGCGTTGTAGGCGGTGTAGTCGGGCTCGATCTTGAAGGCGGCGAGCGAGGAAATATTGACGATCGATGCCGGCTGCCGTTCGCGCAGATAGGGCAGGGCGTGCTTGCAGCTGAAGACGATGCTCTCCACGTTCACCGCCATCACGCGACGCCATTCCTTTTGCTCGATCTGCTCGATCCGGCCCATCGAACCGGTTCCGGCATTGTTGACCAGGATCGAGAGCCCGCCCATGACTGCGTTCGCCTCGCTCAACAAAGCCTCCCAGACCGCTTCGTCTCGGACATCCTGCGCGGCGGCCCACGCGACTTGTGCCCCTGCTTCGGCATTGATGGCGTCGGCGACTTCGGCGACGCGCGCGCTGTCGAGGTCGGTGATGAACAGCTTGGCCCCCTGCAGAGCGAAGCGCTGCGCGATGGCACGGCCCAGCCCGCCGGCGGCGCCGGTGATGAAGGCCTGTTTACCGGCAAGACGTGGCGCGATGGATTGTGGCATTCGAAAATCTCCGGATGGAGTGACGAAGAGGGGCAGGCAGAGAGAATCAGACGGAGAGATAACCGCCATCGACATTGAGCACGGCGCCGGTGGTGTACGAGGATGCCGGCGAGGCGAAATACAGCACTGCGCCGGCCATTTCAGATGGTTGCGCCACGCGCCGCATCGGCACGTGCGCGAGCGCGAGCTTGAGGATCTCAGGCGTGTTCACCAGCACGGATGCGAACTTGGTGTCGGTCAGTCCAGGCAGCAAGGCATTGCAGCGCACGCCGGCCGAAGCGCATTCCACCGCGAAGGCCTTGGTCATCGAAATCACCGCGGCCTTGGTGATCGAGTAGATGCCTTGCTGAAAACCGGGCACCACGCCGTTGACCGAGGCCACGTTGACGATGGAGCCGCCGCCGTTCGCGGCCATGAGCTTCGCGGCGTTGGCGGACATGTAGAAATAGCCGCGGATGTTCACGTCCACCGTTTTCTGGAACACGCCGGGATCGGTGTCCACAATCGGCCCGAAGTAGGGATTGGTCGCGGCGTTGTTGACCAGGACATCGAGCCGGCCATGTTTTGCCGTGAGCGCGGCGAACAGGGTATCGATCTGCGCCGGCTCGCCGATGTGACAGGCGACGGCCTCGGCCGCGCCGCCCGCGCTAGTGATCTCGTCGACGACTTTCTGGCAATCATCCTGTTTGCGGCTGGACACGATCACGTGCGCGCCCTTGGCGGCGAGCAGTTTGGCGATCTCTGCACCGATACCACGGCTGGCGCCGGTGACGAGGGCGATCTTGCCGCTGAGGTCGAAGGGATCGGAGAAGGAAGCGTCGGTCATGGCAGTGGTTCCAAAGGAATCGATCAGCGATAGGTGATCAGTCGTGCATCTTCCGCATCGGCCAGATGCGGCCAGGCGTTGTAGGTGATCAGTTGCGCGCCGCCGCGCCGGAAGCGGATGCGGGTGATGCCGGTGTTCACGAGATTCCAGCTGAGCGAGAACGTGCGCTCGACCGGCGCGCCGAGGAGCTCAGTGGCGATCACTGCGATCGGACCGCCGGAGGTAAAGGCCCAGATTTCGCGGGCAGGATGTTCGGAAAGTGTTCGCAGCGCGGAGAGCGTCTCCCGGCGGAAATCCGGCCAGCTCCGAGCATACTCGTGATCGTGGTTGCCGCCGCTCCAGCGCGCCACCGCTTCGGTGAACATTTCCTGGAAGGCGCGATGCGGATCGGCATGGCTGCGCAGTTCGCGGGAAAAGCCGTCGTAGTCGGCGAGGTCGGGGCGGTGACGCTTCAACACTTCGACGTGGTCGAGTTCGTCCAGGCCGGCGAGTTCCAAGCGTGGAAGATCGGTGGTCCCCGAGGTCTCGAGACACAGCGCGGCGGTGCGTGCATGCCGCTGCATGCGTCCGGTCGCGACCAGTTGCGCGGTGGCGCCACTGCGTGCGAGCCAGGCGCCGAGCCGGCGTGATTGTTCCTCGCCCGTGTCCGATAATTTGTCGTAATCGGCCGCGCCGAAGCTGGCCTGGCCGTGCCGGATGAGGAGCAGATCGGCCATCGCTACAGATCCGAACCCGCGATCACGTTGCGGCACCGATGGCCCATGTAGCGCGCGGCCTGTCCGAAGCCGGCGAACTGCGGGTTGGTGGTCTGGCCGAGCACGAAGCGGCGGTAGATCTGCTGGATGATCACCATCAGCCGGAACAGGCCGAACACTTCGTAGAAATCAAACACGCCCACGTCGCGACCAGTGCGTGTGGCGTAGTAGTCGACGATCTCGCGGCGGCCGAGCATGCCGGGCGCGTTGGTCGGTTGGCGACGGAACATCTGGAAGGTGTCGTCGTCATCGGCCTGTACCCAGTAGGCGAGGGAGCCGCCGAGATCCATCAGGGGATCGCCGAGCGTCGCCATTTCCCAATCGAGAACTCCAACGATGGACAAGGGATGATCAGGGTCGAGCACGACGTTGTCGAAGCGGTAATCGTTGTGGATCACGCAGATCGCGGTTTCGCGCGCGGGCTGTTTTTCAGATAGCCACGTCAGCACGTCCTCGCAGGCATCGGTGCCCTCGGTGAGCGACTGCCGCCAGCGCTCGCTCCAGCCGGCGACCTGACGCGCGACGTAGCCTTCGCCCTTGCCTAGGGCGGCGATGTCCGGTGCGTGCGCGCCGATGTCATGCAATTCGATCAGGCGATCGACGAAGCCGGTGCACAAACGGCGCACGCCGTTTGCATCCAGGCCAAGCCCTTCGGGCAGGTCGCGGCGCAGGATCACACCGCGCAGCCGTTCCATCACATAGAAATCCTGTCCGATCACATCGGGATCGTCGCAACTGGCCAGGATCGTCGGTACAAGGGGATAGTGCGGCTTCAGCGCCGCCATCACCCGCGCCTCGCGCAGCATGTCGTGCGCGGATTTGGCTTTCACGCCGGCGGGCGGGCGGCGCAGGACGAGTTCGCGATCGCCATAGCGCAGCAGATAAGTCAGATTCGATGCGCCACCGGGAAACTGGCGCAGTTCCGGATCGCCCGACAGGCCTTCGATGCGATCCTTGAGGAAGGCATCGACGCGGGCGAGATCGAACGCATCCTCTTCGCGTACCGGGCGGGCCTGGTCGATCGCGATCTCCGCGGTCATGCCCGCGCTCCCAATTGCTGCGCTTCTGATTGTTGCCGGATTTCGAGTTTGGCGACCACGGCGCGATGCACTTCATCGGGGCCGTCGGCGAGTCGCAGCACACGCGCGTAGGTGTAGAGCGCCGCGAGCGGGAAGTCGTTCGACAGGCCGGCGGCGCCGTGGATCTGGATCGCCGCATCGGCGGCACGCTGCGCCACCGCCGGCACCACGACCTTGATCTGCGAAACCAGGCTCAGCGCCGCCTTCGGGCCTTGCGTGTCGATCGTCCATGCGGCTTTCAGCGTGAGCAGCCGTGCCTGCTCGATCGTCATGCGCAGGTCGGCGATGAGATCGGCGTTGCCGCCGAGCCGGATCAGTGGCTGGCCGAATGCCTGCCGGTCCGCCGCGCGCGTGCATAGCAGGGCAAGTGCGCGTTCGGCGGCGCCCAACGCGCGCATGCAATGGTGGATGCGGCCCGGCCCCAATCGGCCCTGGGCGATTTCGAAGCCGCGGCCAGGCCCGAGGATGATGTGGGTGGCCGGCAAGCGCACATCGGTGAAGCTCACTTCGCCATGGCCGAATGGTTCGTCGTAGGTGTTGAATACTGGCAGCATGCGTTCGATCTTCACACCCGGTGCGTCGAGCGGGCAGATCACCATCGCATGTCGGCGATGCGGTTCGGCCTCCGGATTACTCAGGCCCATGAAGATCACGAAGCGGCAGTTCGGATGGCCGATGCCGGTGGACCACCATTTGCGGCCGTTGAGCACTACGTCGTCGCCATCGACGACGGCGGTCGCCTGCATGTTGGTGGCATCGGAGGAGGCGACCTGCGGCTCGGTCATGCAGAAGGCCGAGCGGATTTCACCGTTCAACAGCGGTGCCAGCCATTGCTGTTTTTGTTCGGGCGAACCGTAGCGGGCCAGCACTTCCATGTTGCCGGTGTCCGGCGCATTACAGTTGAAGACCTCGGGCGCGATGAAGGAGTGGCCCATGATCTCGGCCAGCGGCGCGTAATCGACATTGCTCAGGCCGATGTCGCCGTGATCGCCTTCGGATGAAGATTCACTCGGCAGGAACAGATTCCACAGCCCGGCCGCGCGAGCCTTTGCCTTCAGCTCCTCCATCACCGGCGGTTGCCGCCAGAGGCGCCAGTCGTCTCCGCCGGCCAGTTGGGCGGCATGGGTGGCTTCGGCCGGCAGGATTTCCTCCTGCATGAAGCGCAGCAGGCGCGCGCTGATGGCTCGGCAATGGTCGGACGGGGAGAACTCCATGGCGCTCGGCTCCGGTTGACGCGATCGAGCCTACGCCGGTTCCTGTCATCCATGAAATGAATATGTTTTATGCGGGGTCATTCGCATGGATAATGAGTGGATGGCCAGCCCGGACAGCCGCGTCGACCTCAACCTGTTCCGTATCCTGGATGCGGTCTACGTGCACGGCGGCATCGGCGCCGCGGCGCGTGCGCTGCATCTCACCCAGCCGGCGGTCACGCATGCGTTGAACCGGCTACGCGCGCATTTCGACGATCCGCTGTTCGTGCGACAGGGCAATCGCATGTTTCCCACCGAGCGCACGCGCGCGGTGATCGCCGAAGTGCAGGTGCATCTGAAAGGATTGCAGGCCGCTTCGCGCATCCGCGCCGACTTCGATCCGGCCGTGCTGGAGATGGAATTCTCGGTGGGGTTCCGCGACGCGCTGGAATCGATCGCATTGCCGCCGCTGCTCGCGCAACTGGCGCGATCGTCGCCGCGGTTGCGGCTGGTGAGCCGACGGGTCGCGGTTGGCGAGATCGAGCGCGAATTGAGTATCGGCCGGGTGGATCTGGTGATCGATCGCCGGCTTCCCGTGGGGCCGCGTCTGATCACCGATTACCTGATCGACGATACCCTGGTGGTGGCGATGCGCCGGGAGCATCCATTGGCCGCGGGTGCCTTGCGCCGCGCCGATTATCTCGGTGCGCAACACGTCGCGGTGTCACTGCTCGGCGAACCGCACACGCTCGACGTGCTGTTGGGGCAGAGCGGGCTGTTCCGTGCGATTCGTCTGGTGTGCCAGCACTATTTCGCGGCCTGTCAGGTCGTCGCCGGCAGCGATCTGCTGCTGACGTTGCCGCAGTCGTACGCGAATCATCTTTCCGGCCAGTTGCCGATCGTGATGCGGCCGTTGCCGCTACGCGTCAAACCTTTTCCGATCCTGGCCTACTGGCACGAATCACGACAGCACGATCAGGCGCATGCCTGGTTCCGCGGACAAGTAATCGACATCATCCGCGGCGCGACGGGAACCTCCGCCGGCGGCCGGACATAGCGGTCGCCGGATAACCGGATCGCGCGTCAGTACAGCACGCGCGTCTTCAGCGTTCCTGGAATCTCCGACAGTGCCGCGCGCAGCTCTCCGGCTTGCGCTTGATCGGCGGTCACGTCGATCACCACGTAGCCGACCTTGGAGTCGGTGCGTAGGAACTGGCCGTCGATGTTGATGTTGCGCTTGCTGAAGATGTCGTTGATCTGCGACAGCACGCCGGGCACGTTGCGATGGATGTGCAGCAGGCGATGGCTGGCGGCGTGCTCGGGCAGGGTGACCTCGGGGAAGTTCACCGCCGAGAGCGTGCTGCCGTTGTCGCTGTAGCGCACCAGTTTCGCGGCCACTTCCACGCCGATGTTGTCCTGCGCTTCCAGCGTGCTGCCACCGACGTGCGGGGTGAGAATGGTGTTGTCGCGGCCGCGCAGCGGCGATTCGAAGGCGTCGTCGTTGCCTTTCGGTTCCACCGGGAACACATCCACCGCCGCGCCGCCGATGTGGCCGGACTGCAGCGCCGTCGCCAGCGCGTCGATATCGACCACGGTGCCGCGCGAAGCATTGATCAGGTGTGCGCCGGGGCGCATGCGCGCGATCTGCTTGGCGCCGAACATCAGCTTCGTGGCCGGCGTTTCCGGCACGTGCAGCGTGACCACGTCGGAGCGTTGCAGCAGGTCGTCGAGATCGGTCGACGGGCGTGCGTTGCCGAGCGAGAGCTTGGTCTCGATGTCGTGGAACAGCACCTGCATGCCGAGCGACTCGGCCAGCACACCGACCTGGGTGCCGATGTGGCCGTAACCGACGATGCCGATGGTCTTGCCGCGCGCCTCGTGACTGCCGGCGGCCGATTTCGACCAGCCGCCGCGATGGCATTCGGCGGATTTCTGCGGGATGCCGCGCAGCAGCATGATTGCCTCGGCTACGACCAGTTCGGCCACGCTGCGGGTGTTGGAGTAAGGGGCGTTGAAGACGGGGATGCCCGCCAGTTCCGCCGCGTCGGTGTCGACTTGGTTGGTGCCGATGCAGAAGCAGCCGATCGCGAGCAGGCGCCGCGCCTCGGCCAGTACCTCCGCGCTCAGGTGAGTGCGCGAGCGGATGCCGATGAAGTGGGCGTCGACGATGCGGCGCTTGAGTTCGTCTTCCGGGAGCGACTTGGCGTGTTGCTCGATCTGGGTGTAGCCGGCGGCCTGGAAGGTCTCGACGGCGGTGGGGCTGATGCCTTCGAGGAGGAGGATGCGGATGTCGCGTTTGGGGTAGGACGTTTTTTTCATCGTCTGCTTTTGTTGTTGCTGTTGTTTTTTGCTCGTCATTCCGGCGAAA
>NZ_JAJAVH010000058.1 GCF_020511115.1 Luteimonas panaciterrae | reverse complement strand
CCCTGCGCGTTGATCGTCGCGGTGACCGTGATGGTCACGCTCGCGCCCGAGGCCAGGCTGGCGATGGTGCACGGGAACGCCATGCAGCCACCACCGGACACGCCGGTGATCGTTAGATTGGTCGGCGTGTCAGTGACCTGCACGTTGGTCGCGGTGCTCGGACCAGCGTTGGCCACCGTCACCGTGTAGGTCACCGTTTGACCCGTCTGGAACGGACCCGCGGTCGTCAGCGTCTTGGTGACGGAGACGTCGGCGGTCGGCGTAGTGTTGTCACCATCGGTGCCAGTGTTGTTGCCGGTGTTCGGGTCGGTCTCGGTCGGCGTCGCCGTCGCGCTGTTGCTGAAGGCGCCGTCGGCCTGGATCGTGCCGGTGACGGTAATGGTCGCCGTCGAACCCGACGCGATGCTCGCGATCGTGCACGGGAACGCCGTGCAGGCACCACTGACCGTGCCCAGCGTGAGGTTGGTGAGCGTATCGGTCACCTGCACATTCGTCGCGGGCGACGGACCGGCATTGCTCACCACGATGTTGAACGACACCGTCTGGCCGATCAGATAAGGACCAGCCGTGGTCAGCGTCTTGGTGACGGAGACGTCGGCGGTCGGCGTGGTGTTGTCGCCATCGGTACCGGTGTTGTTGCCGGTGTTCGGATCGGTCTCGGTCGGCGTCGCCGTCGCGCTGTTGCTGAAAGCACCGTCGGCCTGGATCGTGCCGGTGACGGTGATGGTCGCCGTCGAACCCGACGCGATGCTCGCGATCGTGCACGGGAACGCCGTGCAGGCACCACTGACCGTGCCCAGCGTGAGGTTGGTGAGCGTATCGGTCACCTGCACATTCGTCGCGGGCGACGGACCGGCATTGCTCACCACGATGTTGAACGACACCGTCTGACCGATCAGGTAGGGGCCGACCGTGGTCAATGTCTTGGTCACCGACACGTCGGCGGACGCCGTCACCGTCGTCGGATCGCTCGGATTGCAACGCGCTTGCGTGCCGCCCGAAGCCGGACAGGTGGTGTCTCCACCACCGCTGGCGCGTGCGGTGTTGGTCACGCTCGGCGCAGCAGCCGCGCCCACCGCCACCGTCAAGGTGATCGGCGAACCCGTCGCGCCGGCCGCGATCGCGGTCGTGCTG
>NZ_JAJAVH010000057.1 GCF_020511115.1 Luteimonas panaciterrae | reverse complement strand
GGGCGCGAATCTGATCGCTCATTCGAACATGTGCAAGAACGCGTCTGGTCTAAAGAGTATCCCTAGACATGGCTGGTAGCTGGAGCAAGAACTTGCAAGGATTCGCAATTCCGGGTACGGCGAACTCAGCACTGTGCCGGGGCTTTATGACAAGCGTAGGTGTGACGTTGCGCGGTCAAATGCAAAAGAGATATCGCTGCGATGCCTACTTTGCAGGTGTGGCCTGTCCTGAATCAGTTGAGTGCGTTGGAGGAGGTCGTCGCTGCATTCGCCGAGAGTGAAGACGCTCGCTGTGGAGGAAATTCACATCGGCAGAGTAGGGGGGCGCTG
>NZ_JAJAVH010000056.1 GCF_020511115.1 Luteimonas panaciterrae | reverse complement strand
AGAGATATCGCTGCGATGCCTACTTTGCAGGTGTGGCCTGTCCTGAATCAGTTGAGTGCGTTGGAGGAGGTCGTCGCTGCATTCGCCGAGAGTGAAGACGCTCGCTGTGGAGGAAATTCACATCGGCAGAGTAGGGGGGCGCTGTTTCGAATACGTTCTAGATTACAACCTCACTGAGTGAGGCTGATTGCTTTGTTGAGGAGAGAACGTTCGAATGAAGTACAGCGAGCTTTGCTGCATTGCAGCGCTAGCCATTGCACCACTGACATCTAATGCCGCCGATGGCACCATCTACTTCACTGGCTCGGTCGTGTCGCCGGGCTGCGTGGTCACGGCGCGGGCGACTCCAGCCGAGATTCGGGTGACCCTGCCGCCGGTGGCGACCGGCACGCTGGCCGAAGCCGGGCGCACGGCCGGGCGCACGCCCTTCTATATCAATTTGGCTGGTTGCGACGCCGGTGCCGACCAGGTCCGGACGTACTTCGAACCGGGTCCGACGGTGAACCTGAGTACGAACAACCTGACGCTGGAGCCGGGGCCGGAGACAGCGGGCAATGTCGAGCTGCAGCTGCTCAATGGCGACTACTCCAGGATCCGCTTGGGCAACCCCTCCGAACTGCAGAACTCGCAACCGATCACGATCACGGACGACGGCGAGGCGAGCCTGCGCTACTACGCAGAGTACGTCGCCACTGGCAAGGCGACCGCGGGAAGCGCGAACAGCAGCGTCATGTTCACGATGGTCTATCGATAGATCGCACCGCTTGCACATCGGCGAGGCGGGGAAATGCCCGGTCTTGCGGGAGGCTTGCGCCTGTCAACAGGTTTGGAGAGAAGCAACGATGCATCAACACAAAATGAGTACGGTTTCCCGGCTGTCACTGGCCTTGCTGGGGGCAATGGCCACGATCGCGGCAACGACGGTTCTGGCGAGTGCGCAGGAAGCCCAGGTCGGTAGCGACCCGCTGTTCAAGTACCAATGGCACCTGAGGAACTACGGTCAAGGCGCAGGGGTCATTGCCGACACGGCACCAAAGCACGGC
>NZ_JAJAVH010000055.1 GCF_020511115.1 Luteimonas panaciterrae | reverse complement strand
CGCGATGGATCTGTGGGGCGCGCTGCTCAAGAGCGACGTCGAAATTCGCGTGCAAGGCTCGTTCGCGCCACTACCGTGCTATATGGAGCCAAGCGGGTCGCCGTACATTGTGCTCGGGCAGGCTTCTGGAATCGGTAGTGTGCGCGGCAGTCAGATTCCTGGCGCCAAGTTCGCCGAAGCGTGGTATCCCACCGCGCTAGCCAATTCCCTCGCTGGCAAGGACCTCGACGAAGACGAGGGCCACATCCAGACAGCAGACAACTCCCTTGCCGTTGTGGACCTCGAAGGCGAGGACGACATCCAGTCAGTCTTCAGTTCGGCGATCGATCAGCCTGAGTGCCGCGCAATCGGTGTGCCGGGCTGGCACTACGGTCTGCGCGGCAATGCTGACAACACCGGCGGCAAGGCGAATTTTCTCAACGTCATCATGCACGAGATTGGCCATGGTCTCGGCGTGTTGGGATACGGCATTCCCGGCGTCGGCACACCGTGGGATTACAGCGCCCACTCCAACCAGTTCGACAAGGCGCTGCCCGCGATCGCGAGCAAGGCTGACATGAGCAAGGCGACGACCACGCCGGGCGACGTCGTGTGGACCGGTGCGTTGGCCAATCCGACCGCGGGCCTGTTCGCCGAACACCGGTTGATGCTGAATGTATCGGCGCCGCAGCAGGCGAGCTACGACATTGTGCCGGGGTCTTTCGGCGAACGCGATCCGGCCAAGTTCCCCAGCGCCGAGATCGTGCTTGTGCTCGATGAAGCCGCCGCCGGCGCGACAGCGACCTCGCTGGCCTGCGACGGTGCCAGCGGCCGGCCCAAGATCGCCAACGGCGGGGCGCTTCGCGGCAAGATCGCCTTGGTCGACCGTGGCACCTGCAGTACCAGCGTGCAGGCCGTCGCCGTACAGAAGTACGGCGCGATCGGTCTGATCTCGATCAGCAACGGGCCGGGCGATCCGGTCACGCCCTCG
>NZ_JAJAVH010000054.1 GCF_020511115.1 Luteimonas panaciterrae | reverse complement strand
AACGGCGAGGCGCTTCGCGGCAAGATCGCCTTGGTCGACCGTGGCACCTGCAGTACCGGCGTGAAGGCCGTCAACGTACAGAGGTACGGCGCCATCGGTTTGATCTCGATCAATGACGAACCTGGCGATCCGGCCGCGCCGGCACCGGGCTTGGTCGGCTCGCAGGTGACCATTCCGGTGATCGGCGTGTCGCAGGCTACCGGTGCGGTCTTGAGAGCCGGCGCGCCGTCGACCAGCGCCGGCCTGACCCGCGATACCAACCGTTTCTACGGCCTGGACGCGAACGGTCGGATCCGCCTGTACACCCCGGCGGTGAAGGAAAGCGGCGCGACGCTGTCGCACGTGGACACCGACATGAGCCCGAATGCGCTGATGGAGCCGAGAATGAGTGCCAACTTGGACGCGCACATCTTCATCGACGTCGCGTTGGACATGTTCGA
>NZ_JAJAVH010000053.1 GCF_020511115.1 Luteimonas panaciterrae | reverse complement strand
GCGATCGGGTAGTGCACGCCCCGGCCCAGGAACAGCGCATGCTGCTTGCCCGCGAAGCGCTCGGCCCAGCCGGCGATCTGCGGTTCCAGGTTCAGCGCATGCTGCACGCTGCCGGGCAGGTGGCGCAGGTCCTCGATATAGCCGGCTTCCTGCTCGGCCGTCAGTTTGCCGCGCAGCTTGGCCAGGGTCGCCGCCAGCGCGAACAGGCCCACCAGCTGGGTGGTGAAGGCCTTGGTCGAGGCCACGCCGATCTCGGCGCCGGCGCGGGTGTAGAACACCAGCTTGCTGGCGCGGGGAATGGCGCTCTCGGGAACGTTGCAGATGGAGAGCGTCTTCTCGTGCCCCAGCGACTTGGCGTACTTCAGCGCCTCCATGGTGTCCAGGGTCTCGCCGGACTGGGAGATGGTCACCACTAGGTGTTTCGGGTTGGCCACCGCGGTGCGATAGCGGTACTCGCTGGCGATCTCCACGCTGCAGGGGAGTCCCGAGATCGCCTCGATCCAGTAGCGGGCCACCGAGCCGGCGTAGTAGCTGGTGCCGCAGGCCAGGATCTGCACGCCTTCGACATCCTGGAGCACCTCGCCGGCGTCCGGCCCGAACAGCTTCGCCGTGAAGGCATTGGCATCGATGATCGCCTCCAGCGTGTCGCCCACGGCGCGCGGCTGCTCGTGGATCTCCTTCTGCATGAAGTGGCTGTACGGCCCCAGCTCCAAGGACGCCAGGGACACGTCGGACAGGTGTTCCTCGCGCTGCGCCGGACGGCCGTCGGCATCGAACACCCGCACGGACGTGCGCGTGATCTCGGCGGTATCGCCTTCTTCCAGGAACAGCACCCGGCGCGTGGCCTGCACGATCGCCGAGACGTCGGAGGCGACGAAGTTCTCGCCCTCGCCCATGCCGACCAAGAGCGGACAGCCCATGCGGGCGCAGATCATGCGCTCGGGGTCGCGCTTGCTGATCACGGCCAGGGCGTAGGCGCCGTCGAGTTCCTTCACCGCCCGCTGCAGGGCGGCGAGCAGGTCGCTGCCGTCCTGCAGGTAGTAATGGATCAGGTGGGCGATGACCTCGGTGTCGGTCTGGGACTCGAAGGTGTAGCCCAGGCCGATCAGGCGTTCGCGCTGTTCCTCGTGGTTCTCGATGATGCCGTTGTGGACCAGGGCCAGTTCGCCGTGGCTGATGTGGGGATGGGCATTGCCTTCGGTGACGCCGCCGTGGGTGGCCCAGCGGGTGTGGCCGATGCCCAGGCGCGAGGCGAAGCCTTCGGCGGTGGCGGCCGCCTCCATCTCGGCGACACGGCCGGTGCGGCGCACGCGGCGGACGTCGTCCTGCTCGACGATGGCGATGCCGGCCGAATCGTAGCCGCGGTACTCCAGGCGCTTGAGGCCTTCGATCAGGACAGGGACCACATCGCGATTTGCGATCGCACCAACGATGCCGCACATAAGG
>NZ_JAJAVH010000052.1 GCF_020511115.1 Luteimonas panaciterrae | reverse complement strand
GCTCGACACGATTCCCGTCGCCGACCGCATCGTCTTCGCGCCGCCAACCAGTTCGACAACCGCATCACCAATCTCGAGAACGGGTCGAGCGGCATGTTCCAGGTCAGCCAGGACCACAACACGCCGCCGCCGAAGCCCACGGGCACCAACTCCGCCGCCGGCGGCGCCGGTGCGGTGGCTTCGGGCAACAACGCATTGGCCGTCGGCAACGACAGCACCGCGTCGGGCAACAACAGCACGGCGCTGGGCACGGGCCCGACCGCATCCGGTGCGAGCAGCACCGCGATCGGCCAAGGCGCGAATGCTTCGCACGGCAACAGCGTGGCGCTCGGCGCGGGTTCGTCCACGACGGTCGGCGCGCAGACCGATTACAACGCTGCGTACGTGGGAA
>NZ_JAJAVH010000051.1 GCF_020511115.1 Luteimonas panaciterrae | reverse complement strand
CAACAGCACGGCGCTGGGCACGGGCCCGACCGCATCCGGTGCGAGCAGCACCGCGATCGGCCAAGGCGCGAATGCTTCGCACGGCAACAGCGTGGCGCTCGGCGCGGGTTCGTCCACGACGGTCGGCGCGCAGACCGATTACAACGCTGCGTACGTGGGAAGCAGCACGTCGACCGGTGAAGTGAACGTCGGCGGCCGCACGATCACCGGCGTGGCGCCGGGCATCGCCGGCACCGACGCGGTGAACGTCAACCAGCTCAGCGCTGGCGTGAACTACGCCATCAACCAGGCCAACCAGTACACCGACAACCGCGTTACTGAAATTTACAATGACCTCTGGGAGGCTACCAACGATCTCGAGCGTGAAATGCATGCTGCTGTGGCCAGTGCGCTGGCAGTCAAGCAAGCACCATGGGTAGCGGGCAAGACCACTTATTACGCTGGTGTGGCTGCTTACAAAGATCAAGGGGCGGTGGGCATCAGCTTGCGCCGCACCGCGGACAGCGGTCGCTGGAGCCTGGAAGGCGACTTCACAAACAATCGTGAGGGTAGTGGTGCATACGTGGGCGTGAGTGGTGTGCTGGGCAGCGACTAGTTGTGTTGCCCTGGTAGCTGGAGTTACCAGGATTGGTGGATAGCCGTGGAGTGCCTGGAGACCGTTCTCGCGCATCAGGCGTGCTTGCTACACGTTTCACCGCGTTCGCGTAAGTCCAGGAATACCCTGGGAGCGCCATAAATCCCGTGGCTGGCCGTGAAGGAGGCGCGGATCAGACGGAGCAGTCGTGCATCTTCCTGGGCTCGGTCAGAAACCGGATGATCAAGCCATGCGTAGTAGCCAGCGCGAGCAACCCCAAGCAGGCGGCACATCATCTGAATGCTGAACTCATTCCGGTGCGACTCGATGAACTGATAAGCCTGCCGGTTCTTACTTGGAACCTTCTTCGAAGACATGGCGCCGGCCTCCTAATGCTTACTTGGATGCTAGACCTCGTCCACAAAATGCTGGTAACTCCAAACCGGTGCCTTGGCTCAAGCGCTGCCAGCAGAACCATTTCGTGGCGACAAGGCCCATCTATGCTAGCCATTGTGAGGTGGGGGGGAGGATTCTTTACGCGTCTTAGATGAAGAACCCCGGCGTTTCTTCATTGATAGGAGAGTGTCGAATGAGCGGAAA
>NZ_JAJAVH010000050.1 GCF_020511115.1 Luteimonas panaciterrae | reverse complement strand
TTCTTCAAATCGCCAGCCGGGTGATGAATGCCCTCAGCCGAAACGCCAAGCGTGTCAATCGGCTCGCTACTCCATCCTGCATAATACGCTCCGCTGGGCGGGGCTGCCTTCAGCTCCAGCAAGGCGGTATCCCGATTCGCATTTCGAAACAACAGCTTTGTGCCACCGCTCAAGACCACTGTCTTTGGACTCGCCGTATCGTTGTCGCAGGCCGTAGCCTCGAAGAACCAATACGTGACAAACGAACTTGCGGCCGCCTGATCAGCAACACAATGCGCAGCCGTCCAGAAGAGGGAGCGCTTGGGCGAATTGTTGTTATTGAGCAGAGTGCCCGTACACCACCTCGTGTCTCCCTCATCGCCGCTGATGGCGATGTGCGCAACGGCGCTGGCCGCAGCCAGGAAACCTGGCGTAGGATTCTTGCGGCAGACGATGTCCTGTTCGCAGGAGCCACTTTCCCCGATATCATCAAAAGACTTCCCGATCTCGCGCGAATCCGTGACCGGGTTGAACATCAGGTGCGAGAGCTTGGGCACCGTGAGGACATAGTCGCTGGGACGCTGCCCTTTAGGCAAGACGATCTCAACGGTCATCGCATCCCCGGAGACGATCGGCGTCCAGATCGCCTGATTACCAGCGAATGTGTCGCCACTGTCTCCAAAAATCCGGCCATCATCGCCTGCGAAGCGCAAACTGATAGTAGCTGGATTACTCACAGATTTCTTTACAGGTTTTAGCGATAGCTGCGCACGCAGCGCTGCCGCACCAGCGGAGGCAATAACAAAGCGTGCCCCTTGCGTCCCATCGACCAGGGGCTCCCATGGCAAGCCGGTTAAATCAATGCGACGGTTCACTTTGCGTCCAAATCCGATTTGCAACATCTTGGCCATGCCTGTTTTTGACTGCTGCAAGCGATGGGCATGGAAACTCTTAATCACCGCCTGGTCGGGAGCCACCAGATCGACAACATGTGTCGCGCTGCGACTGCTCTTAGCGTGACTCCCAGTCCGAAATTCAGACCCGCCTAAAGCGTCCGCCTTTGGGGCTGCGGTCACAGGTGCGGGCCCCATTTTCGTTACCGCCCCAGATTGGTCCGGTGTAGCGGCCGCGGCACTCATTGCTCCAGAGACAGCAACAGCCAATGTCAAGCGCAATGCGTTTCCTTGGATCATGACGGATTGACTCCTCAAGGTAGTTGAGAGAACACCGGATGCCCGCCGGCGCACTGCCCTTAGACGGTCTTTAATGAACAGGACATGTTCTGAAAAACGTGCCGACACTATTCCCTCCCCACCTCTTGCTTGTTTTTTCTCTTCCGAATCCGAAAATCGTTTTGATCATGTGATGACTGTGTGTGCGATGCATTTGCACACCATGTATCCATGTGACATTGGTGTGAATTTCTCCGATATTCATTCCGGACCTACTCGCCGAAACGACAGCGCAATGCTCCTGCTCCTTGAGGATGCTCGGCGGATTCCCCCGCTGGTGTCGGAAGCAAAGTGGACGGGCAGCCTGCTGCCACTGCACGCACAAGCTGGGGCAGATGCGCATCATTGCTTATGCCTTCCTCGCGGACGTGCATTGTGTCGACTGCACCCGCCATGCGTTCCAGCCAGGTACCCTGGCCGGACACAAGCGCGTCCCGC
>NZ_JAJAVH010000049.1 GCF_020511115.1 Luteimonas panaciterrae | reverse complement strand
GCCCCGAAAGAGGATCGAAACAACGGCCGCTATCGGCCATAAGCGGACATTCTCAGAGTTGGAGTAAGACGGCAGCTTCAACGCTGTCGATACCGCTACCCTGGCGCGAGATCTGCAGCCGCATCGGGCGCGATCGCAAGACGGCTTGGCGCCATTGGCAGTTCGCCCTGGCCCTGATCGTGGTGCAGCTCAACGACACCCCGCCACGTTTCGCCAGCACCGACGCCCCGATCGACGCTGCTGCGCAGCCAGATAAATCTCATGGGGCCTGATGAGGCTTTTCGGGGTCAAAAGAGCACATTGCCCGTGCCACACTTCCCCCGCTTTCCAGGTAGCCTTTCCGGCAGGCTGGTCGTAATGCCCTTGACGTAGTCCTTACGTCAAAGCTGTGAGGGTGAGCTGCACTTCACACCTCGCTGCCGCAGGTTGAGTTAGATCTCGGCCTGTTGCAGCGAGGTTCTTTTTTGATCCGCCCGCAGCGCTTAAGCCACAAAGCTGTCGATGTGGCCGTGGCAGAACAACCCGGATGATGTGAAAAGCTGAAAGCCTTCAATCGAGAAATTCCCAGGTGTCCGCCCCATCGAGGCGCCTAACGACGACCGACTCCAGGAGCGCGGGTTCGAAGTTTCGGAGGTTGACTCCGTGGCGAGCGCCAATCGCGGCTTCAACCGGCTCCCAATGGGTGACGATACCGCAGGTCTTGCAACGAAAATTCCTTAGTGTTCGATCGCCCCAGATATAGCTTTCTGTGTTCTCGGGATGACCGGTAATAGAGACCGAGCCAAGCTCGTAGAAGGCCCATATCCCTCCCGTGCGCCGACATAAGGAGCAGTTGCAACTCGTCGCGGTTTCGGGCGCCACCGGCAACGTAAGGCGCACCGAGCCGCAGTGACAGGAACCGTGCAGCAAAGACTGTTCGTGGTTCATGGCGAAGAAGTACGATCCAAGATTAGCTGCACTCCACACCCCGCTGCCACTGGTTGGCTTATGGCCCGACCTGTGGCAGCGAGGCTCTCTTTTTTGACCAGTTTGATTTTTATAGGTAACGAAGCTGTCGAAGTGGTCGTGATCGAACAGCTAGGCGAGGTGCTTTCAATCCTCCTACACCTCGGGCGGTCGCAATGATCTTGCTCTCAAACCTAGGATGATGTCTGTTTAGGGGAAATAGGCACGCACCGGCCTTGACGACACCATCGCGTATGGGTAGACACTGCCATCTGTTTCAACCTGACATCGAACTATCAACGTTCGAAACGTTAATTTGTTGAAACTGGCTCCGCCATTTGGATTAGCGTTCGTGAGTACACTTGGCACAGAACCAACACACACAGTCCACGGCGCCGGTATTGTTAGGTTGATTAAGATATTCATCTTCACACCATAATCGCCTGGAAGTTGTGCAACGGGCGCAGTGATTGTCCAAGGAAGATTCGGATTAAAACTGATACAAGTGCTATTGCCGCTGAAATTCGCGGCATAAACTGACGCGGCTCCATTTGTGATGCCTACTATGAACGTCGTGTTGCAGGGAATAGGAATACCGCTCACGACGATTCGAGTTGGCCCTGTAAAGACAACATCCCCGGTCTTGACCCAGGCCAACCCATTCCAGATTTCGTAACCCGAGGCGCTCGCAGAAGACGCCATTAACAACGACGAGGCAATGAGACTCGTCGTAACCAGTGCTTTAATACAACGCATGGCATGCCACTCCTTTGTTGTGAAGATCCGCAGGGATTGCCTGCCTATGGAAGACGCACAACGAAGGAAAAATCAGAACTGAATCGCAGTTCGATTTTTTGCATTGCACCTAATTTATGGGTCCTTCCCCGCACTGCAACAAAGCGGGAGGCACAGCCGCGAAACCTCGATAGCG
>NZ_JAJAVH010000005.1 GCF_020511115.1 Luteimonas panaciterrae | reverse complement strand
GTTGCTCGATCTGGGTGTAGCCGGCGGCCTGGAAGGTCTCGACGGCGGTGGGGCTGATGCCTTCGAGGAGGAGGATGCGGATGTCGCGTTTGGGGTAGGACGTTTTTTTCATCGTCTGCTTTTGTTGTTGCTGTTGTTTTTTGCTCGTCATTCCGGCGAAAGCCGGGTTTTTAACAGCCGTATGGCTGGTCATCCAGCGTCTTTGCTTTTCCTACTTTTTTCCGTGCAACAGCGAAAAGCGTTTCGCCCCTTCGGGGCGAGTTCATTTCTTTTGATAAGCGTCAAAAGAAACGAACCAAAGAAAAACGCTTTTCCCGACGAAGCAATCCCAACGTTTCACTGCTATCAGGATTTTTCGACTCGCCATCCTGGCTCGGTCGAAAAACGGCGCACATCCTGTGCGCCGCCCTCCGGGTCTCCAATTGACTCCAACACTTTGAGATTCTTAGCAGCGAAGAGCGGAAGACTAGGTCAGGGCGGCACACGTCCCAGGGCAGTGTGCCAGCAATTTCCTGTTTTTGCTGCGCTGCCGCACTGGACGCCGGCCGGGCCTGCTGGCACGCTGGCTTTCCCGCCGATGCCTCCGACCCCATGGCCGATCCGCGTCTCGACAGCCTGCAGCAAGCCGCGCCCGGACTGCGCCTGAAAACCGAAGCCGCCGATCTCGAGCATTACGGTCGTGACTGGACCCGGCGCTGGACGCCGGCACCGCTGGCGATCGCGCTGCCGGGCGACATCGAGGAGGTGCGGGCGGTGGTGCGCTGGGCGCGGGCCAATGGCGTCGCCATCGTGCCGTCGGGCGGCCGGACCGGGCTGTCGGGCGGGGCTGTGGCCGCGAACGGGGAACTGGTGCTGAGCCTGGAGCGCATGAACCGGGTGCTCGGTTTCGATCCCATCGACCGCACCCTGACCGTGCAGCCCGGCATCGCCCTGCAGTCCGTGCATGAGGCCGCGCGCGAGCATGGTCTTGTCTATCCGGTCGATTTCGCCGCCCGTGGCTCCTGCAGCATCGGCGGCAACATCGCCACCAATGCCGGGGGCATCCGCGTGATCCGCTACGGCAATACCCGGGAATGGGTTGCCGGCCTGAAGCTGGTGACGGGGACGGGCGAATTGCTCGATCTCAATCGCGGGCTGATCAAGAACTCCAGCGGCTACGACCTGCGGCATCTGACGATCGCTTCGGAGGGCACGCTCGGTATCGTCGTCGAGGCGACGCTGAAGCTGACCGATCCGCCGCCACCGACCAATGTGATGCTGCTGGCGCTGCCTTCGTTCGAGGTGTTGATGCAGGTGTTCGCGGCGTTGCGCGAGCGGCTGCAACTGGAAGCGTTCGAATTCTTCACCGATCGGGCGTTGCATCACGTGCTCGCACATGGCGCGCAGGCGCCGTTCGCGGAGGTGCATCCGTACTACGTCGTCACCGAATTCGCCATTGGCGACGAAGCGCAGGAGGCGAAGGTGCTCACCGCGTTCGAGCATTGCATGGAGCAGGGCTGGGTGAACGATGGTGTAATCAGCCAGAGCGAAGCGCAGGCCGCGCAGT
Organism: Luteimonas panaciterrae; assembly: GCF_020511115.1. Taxonomy (GTDB): domain Bacteria; phylum Pseudomonadota; class Gammaproteobacteria; order Xanthomonadales; family Xanthomonadaceae; genus Luteimonas; species Luteimonas panaciterrae. The sequence continues at coordinate 9,993 of NZ_JAJAVH010000005.1, read as the reverse complement.
TGTGGCGATTGCGCGAAGGCATCACCGAGAGCCTGGCGCGCTACAAGCCCTACAAGAATGACGTTTCGGTGCGGATATCCGCGATGCCCGCGTTCCTCGAGGAAACGCAGGCGCTGATCGGGCGTGAATATCCTCATTTCGACGTGGTCTGGTTCGGCCATATCGGCGACGGCAATCTGCACATCAATGTGCTGAAGCCGGACGATCTCGGCGACGAGGCGTTCGTCGCGCAGTGCGAGCATGTCACCAAGCTGCTGGCCGAGGCGTTGGGGAAACACGACGGCAGCATTTCCGCCGAGCATGGCATCGGACTGGTCAAGAAGCCTTATCTGGCATCGACGCGCAGTGCCGAGGAAATCGCGTTGATGCGGGGCGTGAAGCGCGTCTTCGATCCCGACGGGATCATGAATCCCGGCAAGTTGTTCGACGCTTAGGCGCCTGCTGTCCTGGTGGGATATCGCGCCCGTGATGGCGCGATGAGCCGTTCCCGCTGCGGATTTCGAGTTGAGAAGTGTCGCGATCTCACGTTCTGGGAGAAGCGGCCATCCCTCGAATCCATGGAGAGCAGCTATGAAATACTCGATCCTCGGCGTGCTGGCGCTCATGGGCGCCTTCCTGATGACACCCACGCAGGTGCGGGCGCAAGAATCCGTCTACCTGGAATGCACGGACGGCAACTATTGCTTCACGCTCAGGCCGGGACCCACGCACGACCTGATCGCATGGAGCATCGATCCCCAGGGAACCGATGCGGTCTTCCCGGCGAATTGCACCAATAAGTATTCCTGTTCCTTCTACTGCAACAGGCGGCCGGGCACGATCAAAGCCACGGTGAGTTTCTATTTGAACAATCAGCTCACGGGATCCGCCACTGCGACCGGGCCTTGCACCTGATCGGCTGACGATTCCGCCAGGTGTGCGTCGATATCGGCACACACCTGGCGCGTTTCTGGCTAGATTCGGAGAACCGTTCGAGACTTGGACCGGCGGGATTACTTGCCGATGTCCTGAAGCTTCGCCAAGAACCGGGTGACCCCGGCGTTCTTGCGATATTTCTTGCGCAGCGAGGAAAGGCGATCATCGAGGCCGGTGCATGTCTTGTTGACCGCTTGATTGATCATGGCGCGTCGCGTGGCGTCGTAGCCGGTCTGGCCGAGCCAGTGCTGGCAAGTGGCGCGATCGTCCAGGAAGACCAGAACGTCATCGGGATATTTGCAACCCGACGCACGCGCTTCGCTCTTCGTCATTGTGGCGCAAGACATCGGATCCTGCGGCCCGCTGTCCACTTCGGGCGCGGGAGGCCGCTTCGGCTTGGCCGCGAACGCGGGTGTGGATGCCATCGCGAGCACGATGAAGAAACTGGTTGCGATCGATTTCATGTCAGTCCGCGCGCCCGGAGAATTCGCCGGTCGAGGTGTTCACCCACACCCGCTCGCCATTGCCGATGTATTCCGGCACCTGGATTTCCAGGCCGGTGCTGAGCTTTGCCGGCTTCGGCCGCTTGGTGGCGGTGCCGCCCTTGAGTTCCGGTGGCGTGTCGATGATTTCCAACACCACGCTCTGCGGCAGTTGCAACGCGACGGGTTGCTCGTCGATGACCTGGACGTAGCATCCGGTCAGCCCTTCGGTGATGTAGCCGGCACCATCGCCGACGACGTCGGCATCCAGCGTGTACGGCGTGAAATCCTCGTCATCCATGAAGACGAAGGCTTCGCCGTCCTTGTAGGAGAAGCTGGCCTGCCGGCGCATCAGGTCGACTTCCTTCAGCTCGTCGTCCGCGTCGAAGCTGGCGTCGGTCTTGTTGCCGCCGGGCACGCTGTACATCACGAAGCGGAAGCGCACATTGCCGCCGCGACCTTGCGGTGAGCTGCGCTCGATATCGCGGATCTGATAGACGTTGCCGTTGTGTTCGACCACGTTTCCTTTCTTGATGTCGTAGGCTTTCATATGGATGAGCTTCTGAGTGAAAAATCTGAAATCGCGACAAAGAAATCGTCTCGTCATTCCAGCGAAAGCTGGAACCTATTTTGACTTCGTTCTTGACGGAGAAAAGCAAAACAGGTCTCAGCTTGACAGCTGTTCGGCTGTGAAAAGCAGCTGGAAATGACGAGTCTGCGTTACTTCGGCGTCAAACGCGTTGCACCGTCGATGCGGATGGTCTCGCCGTTGAGATAGCGGTTGCCGAGGATGTAGGCGACCAGATCGGCGAATTCCTCCGGCCGACCGAGGCGCGACGGGAAGGGGATCGAGGCGGACAGGGACTTCTGCACGTCCTCGCTCATGCCGTCGACCATCGGCGTCCAGAACACGCCGGGGGCGATGGTCATCACGCGGATGCCGAAGCGGGAGAGTTCGCGCGCCATCGGCAATGTCATGCCGACCACGCCGCCCTTGGAAGCGGAGTAGGCGGCCTGACCGATCTGGCCTTCGTAGGCGGCGACGGAGGCGGTGTTGACGATGACGCCACGCTCGCCGTCCTCACCGGCTTCGTTGTGCTGCATCAGCGCGGCGGCGGCCTTGGCGACGTTGAAGCTGCCGACCAGATTGACCAGCACCGTGGTCTGGAACTGCGACAACGGCATCGCGCCTTCGCGGCCGAGGACGCGGCCCGAGCCGAGAATGCCGGCGCAGTTGATCGCCGCGTTCAGTCCGCCCAGGAATTCCTTGGCCGCGGCGACATTGGCGGCAACGCCAGCCTCGTCGGTGACGTCGGTCTTGAAGTAGCGCGCCTTGTCGGCGCCGAGTTCGGCGACGGCGGCGGCGCCTTTCTCGTCATTGACGTCGAACAGCGCGACCTTGCCGCCGTTGGCGACCAGATGTTTGGCGACGGCCAGGCCTAGGCCGGAAACGCCGCCGGTGACGACGGCGCGGGCGTTTGCGATCTGCATATGGGACCCTGCGAGGGAAAGGCCATATTTTAGCCCAGAGCAGGCCCGGCTCAGTTCCCCGATGCCGTCATGCCGCGGGTCATGCCGCCGATTTGGCCTTGTTGACCCTGCTGTTGGTCTCGTGGCCCAGCAGCGACGCCAGCCAGCGCCCCGTCTCGACGAGGCGGTCGAGGTCGACGCCGGTGGCGATGCTCATGCCGTGCAGCATGTACACGACGTCCTCGCTGGCGACATTGCCGGTGGCGCCCTTCGCGTATGGGCAGCCGCCCGTGCCGGAGACGGCGGCGTCGACCACGGCGACGCCTTCCTCCAGGCAGGCGAGGATGTTGGCGAGCGCCTGTCCGTAGGTGTCGTGGAAATGCACGGCGAGCGCGGACATCGGCACCGCTTCGGCGACGGCCAGCAGCATCGCGCGGGCCTTGCCCGGCGTGCCGACGCCGATGGTGTCGCCGAGCGAAATCTCGTAGCAGCCCATCGCGTGCAGCGCGCGCGCCACGCGCACGACGTCGCTGACCGGCACTTCGCCTTGGTACGGACAGCCGAGGACCGTGGAAACGTAACCGCGCACCGCCACGCCATCGGCCTTGGCGCGCGCGAGCACCGGTTCGAAGCGTGCCAGCGATTCGTCGATGGAGGCGTTGATGTTCTTCTTGTTGAAGGCTTCGGACGCGGCGGTGAAGATCGCGATCTCCTCGGCGCCGACGGTGCGGGCGCGGTCGTAGCCCTGTTCGTTCGGCACCAAGACCGGATAGCGCACGCCGGGCTTGCGATCGATGCCGGCGAAGACCTCGGCAGCGTCGGCCAGCTGCGGAATCCATTTCGGGCTGACGAAGCTGGTGGCTTCGACGGTCTGCAATCCCGTCGCGCTGAGTCGATTGATCAGCTCGATCTTCGCGGCGGCCGGAATGATCGTCTTTTCGTTCTGCAGTCCATCGCGCGGACCGACTTCGACGATGCGCACATGCGGGGGAAGCGCCATCTCAGGTCTCCAGCAAAACCAGGGCGGTGTCGGCCTCGACGAAATCGCCGGCGACGGCGCGCAGCTCGGCGATGACGCCGTCGCGCGGCGCCTTGAGGGCGAGCTCCATCTTCATCGCTTCCATTACCAGCAGTTCCTGGCCCTGCGATACCACATCGCCGAGGGCGATCTTGATCAGCACGATGCGGCCGGGCATCGGCGCGGCGACGCGGTCGCCGCCACCTGCGGCGGATGCGCTTTCCGGCTCGTAGGCCGGGACGCGCGCGTAACGCCGGCGGCGTTCGCCGTCGTGCAGCAGGACGCGATGGCGGTCGGCGTCGACGCGATAGCGTTGCGAGCGGTCGTCTAGGCGCGCGCTCAGCCAGCCATCATTCGATGCATCGCCATCGAGCCTGGCGCCACGGACTTCGATGCTGCGTCCGTCGAGATCGATCCGGTAATCACCACCGACACCGTGGGCGACGACGGTGTATCGAAGATCGCCTTCACGCAGCACCAGTCGACGTTGTCCGGCATGCCCCAGGCGCCAGCCGGAGGCATCCGCCCAGGGCGAGTAAGGATCGCCGCTGCTCGCGGCAAGCTTGCGCATCTCGGCCTCGTCCTGCAGCAATGCGACGACCGATGCGGCGACGATGGCATCGCCAGCGTCGTCATCGGTATCGTTGCCGACGAATTCGTCGAGATGACGATCGAGATAACCGGTATCGATGCTGCCACCGACGACCGCTGGATGCCGTGCCAGCCGTTCGAGGAAGGCGATATTGGATTTCGGGCCTTCGACCTCGCATCCGGCCAGCGCTTCGCGCAGGCGGGCGAGGGCGCGTGGGCGATCGGTGTCGTGGACGATCAGTTTGGCGATCATCGGATCGTAGAAGATCGTCACCGTGTCGCCTTCGATCACGCCGGAATCGATGCGCACGTGCGCGGAAGGCGATGGCAGGCGCAGTCGTTGCAGACGGCCGGAGCCTGGCAGGAAGCCGGCATCCGGATCTTCCGCGTACAGGCGCACTTCGATGGCGTGCCCGTGCTGGGTGATCTCGTCCTGTGCGAGCGGCAGCGGTTCGCCGGAGGCGATGCGCAATTGCCATTCGACGAGGTCGAGTCCGGTCACCAGTTCCGTGACGGGATGTTCCACCTGCAGGCGCGTGTTGATCTCCATGAAATAGAACGCGCCATCGGGTGCGACGATGAACTCCACGGTGCCCGCGTTGGCGTAGTCGATCGCGAGTGCGGCCTGCACCGCCGCCGTTCCCATCGCGGTGCGCAGCTCCGGCGTCAGGAAGGGCGAGGGCGATTCCTCCAGCACCTTCTGATAGCGTCGCTGCGCCGAGCATTCGCGTTCGAACAGATGGATGGCATTGCCACGGCTATCGCCGAACACCTGGATTTCGATGTGGCGCGGTTGTTCGATGTAGCGTTCGAGCAGCACGCGATCGCGGCCGAAGGCGTTCCTCGCCTCGCGCTGGCAGCTTTCCAGATTGGGCAGGAATTCCGCGGCGTTGCGCACGATGCGCATGCCCTTGCCGCCGCCGCCGTGCGCGGCCTTGATCATCAGTGGGAAGCCGATGCGCTCGGCCTCGCGCGCCAGCACGTCCGCGCTTTGGTCCTCGCCGGTGTAGCCGGGCACCACCGGCACGCCGGCGGCCTGCATGAGTTCCTTGGCGCCAGCCTTGCTGCCCATCTTGCGCATCGACGCCGCTTTCGGGCCGATGAAGACGAGGCCGGCCGCTTCCACGGCATCGGCGAAATCCGCGTTCTCGCTGAGGAAGCCGTAACCGGGATGGATGGCCTGCGCGCCGCTGCGCCTGGCGGCGTCGAGGATGGCATCGCCGCGCAGATAGCTGTCGGCCGGGCGTGGTCCACCGATCGCCCAAGCCTCGTCGGCCAATCGCACGTGTTGTGCGTCGGCATCTGCTTCCGAATACACGGCTACCGTGCGGATGCCGAGCCGGCGTGCTGTGCGGATGACGCGGCAGGCGATCTCGCCGCGATTGGCAATCAGGATCTTTTCGAACATCTCAGGCTTCCGGCGCGTGGCAGACGGCTTCGATATTGTGGCCGTCCGGATCGAGGACGAACGCGCCGTAGTAATTCGGATGGTAATGCGACCGCAGGCCCGGCGCGCCGTTGTCGCGGGCGCCGGCCTGGGTGGCGGCCCGGTGGAACGCATCGATGGCGGCGCGACTCGTGGCCGAGAAGGCGACGTGGACACGCGTGTTGCCGGCCGTGCCGGTGCCGATCCAGAAATCCGGCTTGCCGTCCTTGCCGTAGCCGCAATGGCTGCTGCCGTCGCCGGTCATCTCCGGCGTAACTTCCATAACGACGCCGTAGCCCAGCGTCGCCAGGATCGTGTCGTAGAACTGCTTCGAGCGCGCGTAGTCGGACACGGGAAACCCGAGATGGTCGAGCATGGCCTATTTCTCCGGAATCCAGACGGGGGGGCGTTTGTCGAGGAACGCGCTCAGGCCTTCCTGGCCTTCGGGTGAGATGCGCAGCTTCGCGATCAGCGCGGCGTTGGCGTCGTCGAGCGCGTCGCGGTCGGTTTGTGCAGCGACGGAACGCACCAGCGCCTTCGCCTGCGCCGAAGCCAGTGGTCCGGCCTTCAGCAGCAAGCCGATCTGACGTTCGACCGCGGCGTCGAGCGAATCCGCAGCCACCACCTCATGCAGGAGCCCCAGCTTGAGTGCCACGTCGGCGTCGAAGATCTCGGCGGTGGCGAAATAGCGCCGCGCCTGGCGCGCGCCGATCGCGGCGATCACGTAGGGCGAGATCACCGCCGGGAGCAGGCCGAGCTTGCTCTCGGTGAGGCCGAATTTCGCCTCCGGCGTGCCGATGGCGATGTCGCAGCAGGCGACCAGCCCCACGCCGCCGCCGAACGCGGCGCCGTGCACGCGCGCGATGGTCGGCTTGGGCAGTTCGTCGAGCGTGCGCATCAACCGGGCGAGGGCGAGCGCGTCGGCGCGGTTCTCGGCTTCGCTGGCCGATGCCATGCCGCGCATCCAATTCAGGTCGGCGCCGGCGGAGAACGAGGCGCCTTCGCCTTCCAGCACGACGATGCGGACGGTCGCGTCGCCGGCGAGACGCTCCAGTTCGCCCGTCAAACCGGCGATCAGGGCCGCATCGAAGGCGTTGTGCAATTCAGGGCGGTTCAGGCGCAGCCGGGCCACGGCGTCGGTGCGTTGCAGGAGCAGGGGGGCGGAAGGCATCGGCGAACACGCGGGGACCGGGCGAAGAGCGAAATGATAGCCGTTGCACCGTTGCGTTCCGGCGAGAGGGCGGTATCGCCGGACCTATGTCGGTTGTACAATGAGAACAATTCCCATTCGGATGTAAGAACCTGCCTAATGCCTTCTCATGGCTCACGTTGCCCCGCAATGGCCGCCAGGTGGTGTCGCGCGGCGTCGCGCCTTGCTGCCTGCAAGGTCAAGCCGTGCGGCGGCGGCTGGTGGCCATTGCGGGGCAACCCGAAGGGCCGGGACTGTCTGCGCACAGGGCGGCGTCATCGCTCGGTTGTGGATCGGCATCCACTCTTTCACTCTTCCTTGTCCTGCACGCAGACAATCCCGGCGCGGGCCATGAGAAGGCATTAGGCAGGTTCTAATGAGGTTGTCCGATTTGCCGCGACGCGCCAGCGCCACGGTTGAGCGCGTGGAGGACCAGATGCCCCATGACCCCATCGCCCGTCGACTCCGCGAACTCGGTTTCGTGGCCGGCGAAACCGTGCAACTGATGGCGCAAGGCCCCATCGGTGCCGAGCCGCTGTTGGTGCAGATCGGCTTCACCCGCTTCGCGCTGCGCCGCAACGAGGCCGCGCGCGTGATCCTGAAGAACGGAGACGCGCGCGAATGAGCAACGCCGCCGCATCGTCGTTGCGTCTGGCACTGGTGGGCAATCCCAACTGCGGCAAGACCGCGCTGTTCAACCAGCTCACCGGCAGCCGGCAGAAGGTCGCCAACTACGCCGGCGTCACCGTCGAGCGCAAGGAAGGTCGCCTGATCGCGCCGTCCGGCCGCAGCTATGCCTTGCTCGATCTGCCGGGCACCTACAGCCTCCACCCGGCCAGTCTGGACGAGGCCATCACCCGCGATCTGTGCCGCGGCTTCTATCCCGGCGAACCCGCGCCCGACGTGCTGGTGTGCGTGATCGACGCCACCAACTTGCGCCTGCACCTGCGCTTCGTGCTGGAAGTGCGCGAACTCGGCCGTCCGATGGTGGTGGCGCTGAACATGGCCGACGTGGCCGCGCGCCGCGGCATCCGCATCGACCGCGCCATGCTGGAAACCGAACTCGGTGTGCCGGTGGTGGAAACCGTGGCGGTGCGCCGCAACGGTGCCAAGGCATTGGTCGAACGCATCGAGTCGCTGGGCGATGCACCCAATTTCAAGCACGCCACGCCGCGCGTGCAGCTGCCGGAAGGCGATGGTTCGCACGAAGATGCCTACCACGAAGAGACGCGCCGCCTGCTCGCGCTTGCGGTGAGCATGCCCGCGCGCACCGCGCGCATCGACGATGCGCTCGATCGCTGGCTGCTGCATCCCGTGTTCGGCCTGCTCGCGCTGGCCGTGATCATGTTCCTGATCTTCCAGGCGGTGTATGCCTGGGCCACGCCGATCATGGACCTGATCGACGCCGGCACCACTGCGCTGGGCGCCTGGGTGAGCGGCACGCTGCCGGAAGGCCCGCTCACCAGCCTGCTCAGCGACGGCATCATCGCCGGCCTCGGCAGCGTGATCGTGTTCCTGCCGCAGATCCTGATCCTGTTCGCCTTCATTCTCGCGCTCGAGGAATCGGGCTACCTGCCGCGCGCGGCGTTCCTGCTCGATCGCATGATGTCTTCGGCCGGTTTGTCCGGACGTTCCTTCATCCCGCTGCTGTCGAGCTTCGCTTGCGCGATCCCCGGCATCATGGCCACGCGTTCGATCCAGGATCCGCGCGACCGTATCGCCACGATAGTCGTCGCACCGCTGATGACCTGCTCCGCGCGACTGCCGGTGTACGCGCTGCTGATCGGCGCCTTCATCCCGCAGCGCACGGTGTGGGGCGCGTTCAATCTGCAGGGCCTGGTGCTGTTCGCGCTGTACATGGCCGGCATTCTCAGCGCGCTGATGGTGTCGTTCGTGATGAAGAAGTGGCGTCGCGACAAGAGCGAGCATGCGCTGCTGCTGGAGCTGCCCTCGTACCGCATGCCGCATCCCCGCGATCTGCTGATTGGCCTGTACGAACGTGCCGCGATCTTCCTCAAGCGCGTCGGCGGCATCATCCTGGCCCTGACGGTCCTGCTGTGGGTGTTGCTGTCGTTCCCGGGCGCACCGGAAGGAGCCACCGGGCCCGCCATCGACTACAGCTTCGCCGGCCGCATCGGCCATGCGATGACCGCGATCTTCGCGCCGCTCGGCTTCAACTGGCAGATCTGTATCGCGCTGATTCCGGGATTGGCCGCGCGCGAAGTCGCCGTGGCTTCATTGGCGACCGTGTACGCCTTGTCGGCGGCCGACGATGATGCCGCTACGCAGGCGCTGACGCCGATCATCACCGATGGCTGGTCGCTGGCGACGGCGCTGTCGCTGCTGGTCTGGTACATCTACGCGCCGCAGTGCATTTCCACCTGGGCGACGATCAAGCGCGAGACCAACTCGTGGAAGACGATGGTGCTGACGGCTGGATATCTGTTCGCGCTGGCTTATCTGGCGTCGTTGGTGACGTATCAGGTCGCGGTCGCGTTGGGTGGTGGCTGAGGAGGCTTTGTCGATGACCGTCTCGCTCGCGTTGCAGTATGTCGTGATCGCGCTCGCCGCGTTGGTGAGCGTGTGGGTGGTGATGAAGAAGCAGTTTCCGGGTGCCGCGCGGCGAATGCGGGTGGCGGTTGCGGTGCCGATGGTGAGGGAAGGGCGGCCTGGTTGGATGCGGGCGCTTGGGCGGCGGATTGCACCGCCAGTGACGGGTGATGCTGGTGGAGCATGTGGCGGCTGCGATAGTTGTGCGCCGTCGGCGCGTAAATAGCGCCTTGCTGTCATCCCAGCGGAAGCTGGGATCCATTTGGTTGTTGCTCTTGCTCGTCATTCCGGCGAACGCCGGGTTTTTAACAGCCGTATGGCTGGTCATCCAGCGTCTTTGCTCTTTAGCTCT
>NZ_JAJAVH010000048.1 GCF_020511115.1 Luteimonas panaciterrae | reverse complement strand
GTATCAGATCTGCGAGACGCTCAACCCGACCAACTGCGATACGGCGAACGTGACGGTAACCGTCTCGGCGGCGCCGATCGACGCGGTCGACGACAGCGGCAGCGCCAATGGCGCAAGCGGCGGCGTCGCGGTGCCGAACGTGCTGACGAACGACACCTTGAACGGTGCGCCGGCCACGCTCAGCAACGTCACGCTGACGCAGACCTCGACGACCAACCCGAACGTCACGCTGGACCCGGCGACGGGCGCGGTGAACGTGGCGCCGGGTACCCCGGCGGGGACGTACACGGTCGTGTATCAGATCTGCGAGACGCTCAACCCGACCAACTGCGATACGGCGAACGTGACGGTAACCGTCTCGGCGGCGCC
>NZ_JAJAVH010000047.1 GCF_020511115.1 Luteimonas panaciterrae | reverse complement strand
ACGTACACGGTCGTGTACCAGATCTGTGAACAGCTGAACCCGACCAACTGCGATACGGCCAACGTGACGGTGACCGTCTCGGCGGCCCCGATCGATGCGGTGGACGATAGTGGCTCGGCGAACGGTGCTTCGGGCGGCGTGGCCGTGCCGAACGTGTTGACCAACGACACCTTGAATGGTGCACCGGCCACACTGAGCAATGTCACGCTGACGCAGACCTCGACGACCAACCCGAACGTCACGCTGGACCCGGCGACGGGTGCGGTGAACGTGTTGACCAACGACACCTTGAAGGGTGCACCGGCCACACTGAGCAAAGTCACGCTGACGCAGACCTCGACGACGAACCCGAACGTCACGCTGGACCCGGCGACGGGTGCGGTGAACGTGTTGACCAACGACACCTTGAAGGGTGCACCGGCCACACTGAGCAAAGTCACGCTGACGCAGACCTCGACGACGAACCCGAACGTCACGCTGGACCCGGCGACGGGTGCGGTGAACGTGGCGCCGGGTACCCCGGCGGGTACGTACACGGTCGTGTACCAGATCTGTGAACAGCTGCACCCGCCCAACTGCGATACGGCCAACGTGACGGTGACCGTCTCGGCGGCCCCGATCGATGCCGTGGATGACAGCGGCTCGGCGAACGGTGCTTCGGGCGGCGTGGCCGTGCCGAACGTGTTGACCAACGACACCTTGAACGGTGCGCCGGCCACACTGAGCAACGTCACGCTGACGCAGACCTCGACGACGAACCCGAACGTCACGCTGGACCCGGCGACGGGCGCGGTGACCGTGGCGCCGGGCACGCCGGCGGGCACGTACACGGTCGTGTACCAGATCTGTGAACAGCTGCACCCGCCCAACTGCGATACGGCCAACGTGACGGTGACCGTCTCGGCGGCCCCGATCGATGCCGTGGATGAGAGCGGCTCGGCGAACGGTGCTTCGGGCGGCGTGGCCGTGCCGAACGTGTTGACCAACGACACCTTGAACGGTGCGCCGGCCACACTGAGCAACGTCACGCTGACGCAGACCTCGACGACGAACCCGAACGACACGCAGGACCCGGCGACGGGCGCGGTGACCGTGGCGCCGGGCACGCCGGCGGGCACGTACACGGTCGTGTACCAGATCTGAGAACAGCTGAACCCGACCAACTGCGACACGGCCCACGTGACGGTGACCGTCTCGGCGGCCCCGATCGATGCCGTGGATGAGAGCGGCTCGGCGAACGGTGCTTCGGGCGGCGTGGCCGTGCCGAACGTGTTGACCAACTGCGACACGGCCCACGTGACGGTGACCGTCTCGGCGGCCCCGATCGATGCCGTGGATGAGAGCGGCTCGGCGAACGGTGCTTCGGGCGGCGTGGCCGTGCCGAACGTGTTGACCAACTGCGACACGGCCCACGTGACGGTGACCGTCTCGGCCGCCCCGATCGATGCGGTCGATGACAGTGGTTCGGCGAACGGTGCCTCGGGCGGAACTGCCGTGCCGAACGTGCTGACCAACGACACC
>NZ_JAJAVH010000046.1 GCF_020511115.1 Luteimonas panaciterrae | reverse complement strand
TTTTCGAGATGACTATCGATGGAACTGACGTTCGGTGACGGGGAGGGTCTGGGGCAGCGCAAGCGCACGCGGCGCGAACTGTTCCTGGAGGAGATGGAACAGGCGTCGAATACGAAAATTGTGGGAAACCGTGCTCGGGGGGATGCGCGAAAAAGCCCTATTCAGGGAAGGACCCGCGGCCAATATAGATATTGGCCATAGGCCAAACGCCACGCGCTACACGCCATGCGCAGCACCGATACATGTAGGGGTAGCGCATCACGCGCACATGCGCTCAGTGAATTTTGTAGTGCGTCATAGCGCCATGCGTAGGCAACAAAAACCCCTTGAAAGCAAGGGTTTTTGTTTAATTGCCATTTAGAAAATTCCCATCAAATATACGTCGCGAGCGCAGCGCGCAACGTCAATTGCGCAAGCGTTAGCTAGGGGGAGCAGCGAGGGCGTGGGCGGATTCCATGTGCTCGATCGCATCACCGAGAGACCGCCATGCGGATTCCAGGTGTGCAAGCGACGCCTTGAGCTTGGCGACATGCAGGTTAGGCCCGTAGGCAGGCAATGCCGCTATTGCTTTTTCTGCGCCAGTCTGCAGCGTGCTTACGTCGCGCCGCACCACGTGCAGCGCACTATGGCGCTGATGTACCGCTCACCATCTCCCCATTCCATAGTCGCTCCCCAGCATCGTGGAGAACGGAGTCTAGCCAAAAGAAAAAATAAGTGAATGTCCGGTCGGTCTCGATTTTCGGTCTTGACAACTGGTGGGGGAGTGCGGTGGATGCACACTTAAAGCGTGCAGAGCGTGCTCTAGACCGATGGCACGACACGCGTCAATGCCGACTCTGTCGATACGATGGCTTCATCGATCGACTTCCACGCGTCGCCCAATTCCACGACCGCATAGCGCAAGCCCTGCACGAGTGGATCGTGGGCGGGTAACGCGTCCGCCGCTTTCTGCGCGCTGTCCTGTAGCCGGCGATTTCCCGCCTGACGCCGTGCAATGTATCGATGGCGTCGACGTAGCGCATGCGTTCGGTGCGTTCGATACCCAACCCCCGCGACATGGTGACCGGGGCAGATTCTAACCAAAGAAAAAGCTGGGCGTGGTCCGATCTGCCGCTATGTGTTGGCGACAGATTGCGATACGACCGGCGAGAGCGCGGCTTCTGTATAGATGATGGCGTCATCGATCGATCGCCACGCGCTTTCCAGATTGATGATTCTGGACCGTAGGAACGGCATCCGGCCTTCGGGATCATGCGCCGGTACGGTGGCAAGGAACGCTTCTGTCTCGGATTGAAGTTTACTGATGTCACGCCGGACCGCGTGCAGCGTGTCAATAGCGTTAATGTACCGAGTACGGTTTGTGCGTCCCATGTCGGCCTCCCCGCACTGGTGACTCGTGGAGTCTACGCCCAAAAGAAAAGGCCGGGCATTGCCCGGCCTGTCGTCGTCTCCGTTGATGTAAGCGTCTAGCGCCGTGGTCGATCAGGCAGCAATACCAACCCTAACCCCGCCACCAGGATCGCCAGCACAACCGCATGCAGGACGCTACGGGCGCCGGCCACGGCTGGAAGCCAGACCGCGCCGCAGATCGCCAGCCAAGCCGTGCGCAGGACTGTCTTTGGTCTTGATCTCCGCGGGCAT
>NZ_JAJAVH010000045.1 GCF_020511115.1 Luteimonas panaciterrae | reverse complement strand
AGGACGCTACGGGCGCCGGCCACGGCTGGAAGCCAGACCGCGCCGCAGATCGCCAGCCAAGCCGTGCGCAGGACTGTCTTTGGTCTTGATCTCCGCGGGCATGCCCGCTACCTGTAGGGCATGCAGGACGGCGGCAAGCGTGTCCAGGCTGATGATGCAGCAGTCTACGCGGCCGGTATCGTCGAAGTCTTCCGCCACGCGGCGCAGCGCGGCGAACATGACTGCCGCAGCTTCCTCGACCGATGCTGTCATGAGGGGCAGTGAGGTGGTCTCGTCTTCGCCTGGGGCGTGATGGGTGACAGTGCCGTCAGGTGCGGTCACGCAAAAGAAAGTGGCAATGCTGGCGGGGTCACGATGGATCGCAAGCGCCAGTTCCGCC
>NZ_JAJAVH010000044.1 GCF_020511115.1 Luteimonas panaciterrae | reverse complement strand
TGCGGGCCTGCCCCAGCTCTGGTCAAACCCCCGCGACACATAAGTGGATGTGATCGCCAGGTTCGCGCTCCATGGTTCGGCATCCTGCGCCTGGGCGATGAGCGGCGACATGAGAGTCCCGACCACGGCCGCGGTCAGCTTCATCATCCCCACGTTCTGCATACCTTTCACTGTGTGGTATCAGAGTTGAGGGCCTTGCACAGGCTCACGATGTAGAGCACCAACACGACCGAGAACGGCAGCCCGCAGAGCACAACGGCCGTCTGCATGGAACTAAAGCTTGCGGACCCGCCCGTCAGGAAGAGCCCCATGCTGACCACAGTGATCGTCATCGCCCAGAACAGGCGCAGCCAGATCGGTGCATCCTCATGCTCGGAGCCATTCGAGGTGCAGAGATTGGCAATCATTAGCGTTCCGGAATCCACGGGCGTGAGAAACAGCACAAAACCGATCATCACGGCGGCTAACGCTATAAAGCGCGTAAATGGGAGGTATTCGAGCAGCTTGAATAAGGCCATCGGAGGGTCTGCCTGCGCGACGGCCCCGAGCTCCGCGGCCCCCTGGCGGAAGACCACATCGATCGCGGTGTTTCCGAAAATGGATAGCCAGGCCAGCGTGAATCCCAAGGGGATCAACAGCACACCGAGGATCAGCTCTTTGATGGTGCGGCCGCGCGAAATACGTGCAATGAACATGCCCGCGAACGGGGCCCATGCGATCCACCAGGCCCAATAGAATAGCGTCCAGGCTCCAGCCCAATTCTTGGCGGCCTCGTCGTATAGATACATCTCAAAGCTTTTACCGACGAAAGCGCGCAGGTAGTCTCCGGTGTTCTGCACCAAGCCGTCGAACAGATGCATGGTCGGCCCACACAACACCACGAACAACAGCAGCAGGCAAAGCAGCCATACGTTGAGGTTGGACAGCCACGCAATACCTTTCTCGACGCCAGATACAACAGCAATTGTAGCCACTAGCATTATCATCCCGACCAAGATCAGCAGTACCTGCGCGGTCTGGGGTATGTCGAACAGATAACTCAGTCCGGAGTTGAGCATTAATGCACCGATGCCCAGATTGGTGACCATTGAAATCAGAGTGGCCAAGATGCCGCAGGCATCGACGACATGGCCGATCCAGCCGTGTATTCGATCGCCGAAGATCGGATACAGTGCCGATCGCAATGCCAGAGGCAGTCCTTTGCGGTAGGCGAAATAGGCCAAGGCCGTACCGATGAGCGCATACAGTGCCCAACCATGCAGGCCCCAGTGCAGGAACGTGATGGTCAGCGCCTCGCGAGCGGCATGCGTCGTCCCGCCCTGTCCGACCGGTGGGGAAAGGAAGTGATCGAGCGGTTCATAGGCGCCATAGTAGAGCAGCGCAATACCGATGCCGGCCGAGAACAGCATCGAAACCCAGGCGCGATAGCTGAATTCAGGCGTTTCATCGTCACGCCCTAGTCGAACATTTCCGAAACGCGAGAACGCCAACCACAGTACAAACACCAGGCAGGCGACGATCACCAGCATGTAATACCAGCCGAACGCCTTGGATACTGCCGCTTGCGCATGATCCAACCAGGCCTTGCTGGCTTTGGGATAGAGAACCATTAACAGCGCCAGCGCCAGCGCCGATCCGGCCGAACAAAAAAACACCACGGGATTAAGCATTGCCTGCTTGCTGTTGGCGTTGGACTGAGTCGAACTCATTGGCTTTCTTCCGAAGTCGCTTTTACCAGCGTCGTTCGCACACGTGCGCCCTGGGGCAAGCGGAGGACGATCACTTGCAGTGTCGAGGCCAAACGTGCCTTAGCCTTAGCCCCGGCACAGGTGAACAAGCCAGCCATCTCCGTCCAGTGGCATATTGACCACACAACATCGAGTTCAAGCATGCAACCACGCACGCAAGAACGAAACACTGCGTGCATCTCCCTATCTGTATTTCATGATTTTGTGCGAACACGTACATGCTGGATTCAATCAACTCCACGCCTTCTATTTCTTGGTGATGATGGTTGTCGGAGCATGCTAGGGTTCCGACATGAGGCTATGCTTGGGCGTGCTGCAGCTTGTCGCGTTTTGCGTTTACGTACAGGAACCCGAAGACTCTGGGGGCGACCTGCTTACTTCCAGGCCATTTCGCCCTTGGCTACCT
>NZ_JAJAVH010000043.1 GCF_020511115.1 Luteimonas panaciterrae | reverse complement strand
GAGCGTGACACTAAAGCGGACCTTCGCGGGCATTGATCTGACCGTTGGTTATGCTCGGGCCTGGAATGGAGCCGGCATGTACAAGCACTACACCACGGGCATTCCAGACAGCCGGGGACGCACTCACGTTTCGAATCCAATTGACGGAACCACATTCGTGACCGTGGGCTGGACCTTCTAGATGCGTGCAGCACGGCCAACCCAATGCTACGCGTCACCGCCTCGCCCGCGCACGAATGATCTTGCCCGACTGCAATCGGGCAGTCACGGGGCCGACACGCCTACAGCGACAACATCGCGCCGGAGCCATGTCTTCGAAGAAGATTCCCTGCATATCCGCACACGCCCCCTCACTAATGTGCACGGGCCGTCAGTTAGCTTGTGTAGCTTCGCCTCATCTCACGAACACATCGCGCATCGCGCGGATTCGCGCTTGCCTACATACGCTTGTCATAAAGCCCCGGCACAGTGCTGAGTTCGCCGCTCCCGGAATGTCGCGATGAAACTGACATATCGCTTGTTGCTATGCCTAATTCTCCTCGGCCTGTCCCCGCTAGCCCAGGCCGCGCGGCCGGAGCTGACCGTGATGACCTACAACCTGATGCAGCTGCCCTTCCTGCCGGCCATGGACTGGGACCAGGCCAGTCGCGCCAAGCGCACGCCCGCCGCGATCCGCTCGATGCCGCAAGCACCGGACGTGATCGTATTTGAGGAAGTGTTTACGAACGACGCCTATGCGCGGCTGGGCGAACTGGCCGATCTGTACCCCTACCGCACGCCGGTGGTAGGGCAGGTCTGTCGTGGCGGCGGCTGGAATTCGATCGTGGGCAACTGCTCCAATTCCCTGTTCGTGATCCGTGGCGGGGTAATCGTGTTGAGCCGCTGGCCGATCATCGAGCAACATGCGCTGATCTACCGCAACAGCCTCGTTGGCAGCGCGGACTATCTGTCGAACAAGGGCGCGGCCTATGTGCGCGTGCGCAAGCAAGGCTACGATTACCACATCGCCGGCACCCACCTGCAGGCCGACCAGAACAGCGACGGCCGCCGCGAGCATGCTGTGCGCATGGCCCAACTGCGCGAACTGCGCCAGTGGCTGGATGGCTTCGGCATCGCCAAGAACGAGCCGCTAATTCTAGCCGGCGACTTCAACGTGGAATACAGCAAGGGCGACGATGTGATCTCCATGCTCGACGCCGCTGGTGTCGACCTGGATTATCCGGCCATTGCGGGCTACGGCAGCTATTCGTCTCGGCACAACTGGTTGGCCAAGACCAATGCTTACTACACCGGCTTCAGCCAGGACTACGATGACACTATCGACTACGTAATGTGGCGGCCAGACCATTTGTCTCCGGCCAAGCCACCGGTG
Organism: Luteimonas panaciterrae; assembly: GCF_020511115.1. Lineage (GTDB taxonomy): Bacteria > Pseudomonadota > Gammaproteobacteria > Xanthomonadales > Xanthomonadaceae > Luteimonas > Luteimonas panaciterrae. Next base: position 1,020 of record NZ_JAJAVH010000043.1, on the reverse strand, counting down.
CAGACCGTAATCAGGTTGGCCTCCGCCGAGCGCCGCTTCTGGTGGTGGATGCGCGGCTGGTGGAGCTTACCCGGCGGCCGCTACTGGCATGACGGGTACTACAACGAAATCTCGGATCACTATCCTGTGAAGGCAACGTTCCACTACGCCCACTAGGTTTTTCTCGAGACGCACAGCCTGCCGCAAACGAGGGTGGTGAGCGGAAGCGGCCGGCATGTGCTAAATCTGCGGCGACAACCCTTGTCTAATAAGAAGCCCGCCCTGCTCCGGCCCGAACCTCCGTGTGTTGTCGCCGACTTAAACTTGACCCGCCATGCCGATTTAAAACTGACCGGGTGGAGGTGGGCACTCGTGGTGGCCGTCTGTGGATAACACTACGTTTTGCGTCTGTTGATGGCTAGCTACCAGCATGGTCTCTTTGTTGTTGGGTTCCTCAGCCTACACGCGCTTACGCGAGTTCTCTCGTGTCTTGATGCGTTGCGTTGTCCCGTGGTCTGGCTGCTGTGCCGGTAGCGATGCGATTCGTTGCCGGTCGCGATGATGTGGCAGCGGTGTGTGAGCCGGTCGAGCAAGGCGATGGTCATCTTACGGTAGGCGCGAATATTTGTAGGCTCGTGCTCCAGCTCCACCATTGGCCGTTTTCAGGAGTGCTCTTTAGGCCTCATGAGGCAACATGAGGCAACATGAGGCCCCAGAGATTTTTCGGTGTTACGTTTCCTTTGGTCCACCACTCCTAAAAAACCGACGAGTCTCCGTCGGTTTTTTTTCGTCCAAAGACCCCCTATTTCCGCAGTGTTTTCGCGTCTGTGCGAAAACGGCCCGCTCTTCGGAAAGTCGGAAATTTCTCCGTTTCCGCCTCTACGCGGTCTCCAGTCTCCGTTCTGCGAAAATGCCATTTTCGCAGGCCGAAAAAATTTTCCTTGTGTGGCGGGTACTTAGCGCCCCTCCGTTCGCTGTTTGCGAAATCACCTTCGCGCCCCGAAAGAGGATCGAAACAACGGCCGCTATCGGCCATAAGCG
>NZ_JAJAVH010000042.1 GCF_020511115.1 Luteimonas panaciterrae | reverse complement strand
TCGGGCAGCTGGCGGGCGTTCTGGGTCAGCGTGTGCTTGATGCCGTTGCCGTAGGTGAACTGGGCGATGGCGCCGTTGGGGTAGTAGCTCACGCTGGTGGCGTAGGTGCCCGCCTGCGTCGGCTGGCCCAGGGCGTTGGGGGCGTAGTCGATCGACAGGCCGCTGGGATAGGTCTGGATCTTCAACGCGCCGTTGGCGTCATAGCCGTAGCCGGCGCCCCACACCGAGGTGCCGCCCAGGTGGTTCAGGCTCTCGCCGGTGAGCAGGCGACGCCGGTTGTAGGCGTAGCTGGTGAGCGTCGGGTTGGCGACGTTCGGGTTCGTTACCGCGATCGAGGCCGGCAGACCATCCGGGAAGTACGTCCAGGTCTGGT
>NZ_JAJAVH010000041.1 GCF_020511115.1 Luteimonas panaciterrae | reverse complement strand
ACCGAGGTGCCGCCCAGGTGGTTCAGGCTCTCGCCGGTGAGCAGGCGACGCCGGTTGTAGGCGTAGCTGGTGAGCGTCGGGTTGGCGACGTTCGGGTTCGTTACCGCGATCGAGGCCGGCAGACCATCCGGGAAGTACGTCCAGGTCTGGTTGCCCTTGGTATCCGGGAAGTTCAGCGTCTTCAGGCGATTACGCGCGTCGTACGTGCGTGTGACCTTGCGCGCGGTGATGCTGGCATCGGTGTCCTGGCAGCTGGTGGTGCTGGTGAGATTGAGGCCTGCCGCGCTCCAGTCCAGATTGCCGGCGCCGTCGTAGTGCATCACCGTTGCGCCGGTCTCCGGCTCGATGGTTTTGCACAGCTCCTGCGCGGCGTTGTAGACGTAGCTGCGCGTCTGCGACAGCGGCGGCGGGACCAGGAACACACCCGAGTTGTTGATCGTCAGGTTCGATCCACCGGTCTGGGAGATGCCGTGGATGTAGATCTTCTTGTTCGAGTGCTGGGTGCGGATGCTGTCGCTGATCGGGATCGAGAAGCGGTACGCGGTGCCGGAGGTCTGGCAGCGGGTCGCGACCGCCGCCTCGCTGGCGTTGCTCGCAGTCGCGATGGCGATGCCCGTGCCGGTGCCGGCCGGACCGCCGACATACACGTGCACATCGATCGAGGCGGTCACGCCGGTGTCGCAGGCCCAGCCGTTGATCCGGTACTGGGTCCCCGACAGGACCACGCCGTCGATGTTGCCGATCACCTGGGCCCAGGCGGGCGCGCCTGTCAGCAGCAGGGCCAGCAGCAGGAAGAAGCGCTTCATGGACAATCCTTTCAAGAAGGCATGGCGGCCTCGGCTCGCGTCCGAGGGACCCAAGGGCTGATCAAGGGAATCGTTCATGGCCGTCCCCTTATTGATCCGGGCCTGAGCGCGTGACTTGCAGCGGCTTGCCGTAGGCATCACGCGGGATCGTGGTGCGCACGCCCTTGGGCTGGTCGACCGCCACCGGCAAGTCGGTCGTGGGCTGGTCCCAGGCCATATAACTGGTGGTGGTCTTCTGCCCGCGCGGGTTGGTGACGCGGGTCTGGAAGCCGCTCAGGTACTCGGTGGTGGTGGTGAGCACGCCGAGTTCGGAGTCCTGCTTGACCGTAGTCGGACGATCCAGCGCGTCGTAGCTGGTGGTGGTGCCCTTGAGCGTCGTGTCGGCGTAGTTGGCCTGTCCGTTGGTGTTCATCGGATAGGACTGGAACACCAGCCGGCCCTGCGTGTCGTAACGCTTGACGACTTCCGACATCGTGCCGGCAGTGTTGCCCAGGTCCAAGCTCTGCTCGACCACCGGGCGCCACAGCGCGTCGAAGATGGTGACCTTGCGGCCCTGGCCGGTGAGGGTCGTCTGCCGCCAATGGCCGGCGGGCATGCCGTAGGCGGCCGGATTGCCATCCGCGAAAGTGATCGAGGTCGAGGCCCACGCCGAGGTGTCGCAGACGCCGGCCTGGGTCTCCGAGGGATAGGTGATCAGGTTGATCCGGCCCATGGTGTCGTAGCCGTAGCAGGTCTTGGCCCCGGTCTCGTCGGTCACCGACTGGATCCAGCCGTTGTCGTCGACCACGGCCGACTCGGTGGCGCCGCTCGGGCTCTCGGGGGTGACGGGGTGCTTGATCGACTGCGGAGTGCCGCGCTTCCAACTCGAGAGCGTGGTGACGTTGTTGTTGCCGTCCTTCACCGTGGCG
>NZ_JAJAVH010000040.1 GCF_020511115.1 Luteimonas panaciterrae | reverse complement strand
GGGCAAGGCATCGATGTCGGGGTGGATCACAGTGATGGACTCCTTATGATATGGACTGCGCAACGGGCGTGCGTCCTGAGCCGGTGTGGCAAGTGGCAGGATCAGGAAGGCAGTCACAGCAATGCGCAATGGGTATTGGAACGACAAGCGTTGTTGGTTGGTCATGTCTCGGTACTCTCGCAGAGGCAGGCTATCTGCGCGGATGGAGGCCTATCCGCCGCTGCTAGCAGGTAAATGTGTGGGGCAAGGCCGCTGACACTTCTACGTTCATAAAACGTATGAAGGCAGCCCCCTATCGGCTCTATGCGGCCAAGCGAGCCTGGGCTGTTTGGTCTCCGGGCCATCGGCAATGCCCTGCCAATGAGCCGGAGACACGACAACCATTCCAAAGCACGACGTCCGCAACGAGTTGTTGGCTAGTTTGGGTGCCGACATATGACAAGTCCGAAGACCTGGTCGATGAGATCGGCATGCTCAAGCAGATGACCAAGTTGCTAGTGGAGCGAGTGCTAGACGCAGAAACGCCCGAACACCCGGACCATGAGCAGCACAAGCTCTCGGCAATGCCGAGAGCTACGTCCGCAACGGCAAAGGGCGCAAGACGCTCAAAGACGAGTTCGGCGAACTGCCCTCGAGGTCCGGCGCGATCACCAAGGCAGCTTCGACCCACGGATCGTGTCTAAGCATTAGCAACGCTAAATCCGCAGCCTTCCCCGTCAAGAGTGCATCCATAATGACCGGCCCTCGGCTTGAGAACCTCTTTCAGGCTTAGCCTGCCAGATGTTTTCTTTACGAATGACGACCAATCAGGGGAAGGCTACGCGTTAGGTCACTCTAGTCCATCAGGCTTTTCTGGCTTCTTTGGCATCTCAACCACAGGGCGCTTTACCTCAGGGATATTGGGTTTATCAGGAGCCCCTTCCGGTATTTTGGCATCCAAATGCTGCTTCGCACTGTTGAGGGTGGACAAAGCTGGATCGACCACCGTCTTAGGCTCCTGGTTGAGGGTCGATTTACCGCTCGCGAGCGTTTGAAGGTTCAGGAAGGTTGCTTGAATAAAGTGACTCGTCAGATCCAAAGCGACGGGCGAATCTTCTCTGACAATTTTCGGGTCCTGCAGTTCATACTCCTTCTCAGTGATTCCCTCGAAAAGCTCGGGATCAGCGAGCTTACGCACGTTCCACTCTCCTGGGATATAGCCGTGCAGATATCCCGCCGCCTTTTCGGCGAGCTGGCCTGCTTGAATTGCGCCATCAAAAATGAGCTTAAACATAGTCCTTCTCCATCAGAGATTATTTTGTTAGTCAGTATTTGTAGAGAAGTTCTTCGTAGCCACCAACGCTACCATTACGGCCAGCAAGGGACAGCGATTCCACTTCGAAAGCCTCATGCTCTCCAACGAGCGTGGAAACAACTTCAGCCCAGCCCTTCAGGTCGTAATTTTCGCCGTAACGCACCAGGCCGAGCACCTGAATATTATGAACAACGATTTGCGCATATTCATCGGAAGAGTTCCCGCTCGGATCGAGCGCCTGGACCCTTTTTCTTTGGTCATTTGATCTTATGCGGCCCGGCATTCTTTCAGGATTGCTAAAACCTTCAATTTTTACAGGCTCGTCGTAGTAAAGAGCAACATAACCATCAAATACGATAGGAATCGTGTAGTTATAACGCTTGATTTGACGGCGCTGCGTGGCTCTCACCACAACGCGCGAGCCCACCGTCCCGCTTAAGGTTGAAGTTTGCTTCCATCCTGTGGTTATCGAACCACTGACTTCCCCCATGATTCCAAGCTTGAGATCTGCCGAGACTTCTCCCTCACCCGTTCCGGTGCTGGTCGATTCCACCTCGTTTGTCTCGGACTTCTCCACCTCGCCTTCGAATTGACTTTCACTACCCACATCATCTTTGTGGTTATGTGCAATTTGCGTGGTCCTGGCTGCCGCCTTTGCTTCCACTTCTTTGCTGACTTCAATTTCCTGCTCGAACGATGCAGAGGCCTTATCGTCAAAAGTAAGATCGACGCTGCCTTCCAGTGACCAGCTAATTTCATTTTCGATCGAAAATTCGACAGAGCTTTCCCACCGCATATCTTGCGGGTCCGTGCGGTTGACGTAGACCTGCTCGGAGATCACCTCCGGACGCGGCTGAACGATATCGCTACGTTCCTCGATAAGCGGCTGACCCTTGTTCATATAGGCGTACCACTTGCGTTCTTTCGCACTCCTCTCGTCTTTCGGGTATTTTCCAAATCTTCCATCGTTGATGGAAAATCCAGAGGGCAGCACGTAACGATCGTAGCCGTCTTTATCCTTTTTTTTGGCTAAGGCTTTGACAAATTCTGATACAAGCCAGTTCGATCCAAGAAAGCTTGCAGTTCCCGCGATCCTCCTATCTTCATTTTCCCAACCGAGAATATATTTTTCTCTACCAACTATGTCTAGCTCTTTCAGATTGCGGTCTGTTAGCACATAACGAATAAATCTTGAAGGAATATAGGTGGGACCCATCGGATTGGTAGGCATAAACTATTATTACCTTTTTCGAGTTAGATGTCAGGCGGTGTTTTACTAGATGTATTTGTCAAGAAATTGGAATTAGCGTTTGCACTTTTGAAGACAGCACCGATTTTTCTTATAAACTTCTCCCGTTTATGAGACTGCAGAAAATCTGTAAAGTGACTAGCGAAATCTCTAAACTCCCCACAAGCGAAAGCCATCGGACGGCTCCTGCACAGGTGGCACGCCTATAAAACGTGCAACCCATGCCCCCTCCCCTCCCCCCCTTCTACATTTAATTCCCGAAATTAATGATTGTCTTTATCGCGTGATGGAAATTTGACAATTTCACATGCCGATCACGCGGCGCACAAACGGCAAGGCTGCACTGGAAAAACGCTTGGATTCGCAGTCTGTATGGGGCTTCTTTGCTATGGAGCGGGCCGCCTTCGTCGTAGCGGCACTGTACGCAGCCGCTAGAAGTCGTTTGCCGGTCTCAAGGATGTGGCAGTGCTGGGGCGATGCGGTCGAGCCGTGCGGTGGTCATTCCTCGCATCGACGAACCCCTGACCCATTGGGCGCGCAAGCTGCTGAGTAGATCCGGACGTCAGGCAAAGGCCTGACCACGATCTACGTCAGCCACGGCGATCCTGACTACTATTTCGTCTTATCATCCCGCAATGACTCGCTATAAAAAAAGCGGCACGGTGCTGAGCCAAGGAACCGGGTAAAATATCGCTTCATCAACGGCCACAGGCACCGGGGTTCAGGATCGCAACCTTGTCCTGGAGGCTACACGTGACACACGGCAGCTTCTACCAATGGTGTACGAATCGCCTACCCCGACCTGCGAGATGTGCACTTTCTGACACACTGCCTCGACGGTCGTATCGGTCTCGGCCCGCTTCAGAGTGAACGTGATCTACTCTCAGTGAGCATCGGCTCATTTTTGTGGCCTGTATGGGCCAGAGATCTCGCTATCCCCTGTCAACGGAAACAACATATGTTCAAAGAGCGATCAAGACTGTGGTCTTTAGCATCGACCTTAACGCGTTCTACGCGGAATGCTCGGCGTGATGGTTTGGGTGGTGTTCGCCGGACTCAATAAAGAAACAGAATGCAGCAGGAGCTGGCCGCCTCGCGCATGACAGCGGGGGCGCGCGCACTCTTTCCATGCCCACTCGCCCCCCCCCACCGAATAAGCCAGGCCGAAGCAAGGCGCAGCTGCCAGCAAAAAATCGCACAACGAAGTTGCGGTGATCGTGCGAACGGTACACGTGGACCACCGTGAAACCGAATGACAGAGAACGCTGGCTGCCCATCTCCGCTTGCATGACAGCGGAGTGTTGGGGGTGAGTCTAGAGATGTTTGGGCGCGCAGACCGCTTCAGCTAATCGTCATCACGACGGTAAAACCGTATGCAGCTGCCAGCAACGACAAGTTAAGCAGTACCTGTCATCAATTCCAATAACAAATTGCAATATCACGATCGCCGGAAACCGGTAGGGG
>NZ_JAJAVH010000004.1 GCF_020511115.1 Luteimonas panaciterrae | reverse complement strand
CTGCGGATCGACTCGCCTAACTCGCCGCTCGCACAGCCGATGCCTTCACCGCTCAAGGTGGAGGGGATCATTCGACATCCCGCGGATGGTGGTTCCTGGGAATATCAGGTTGTCATCACCGTACGGGATGAGCGTGGTGACGAAGTGTCACGACACGTTGTCGGGGTTGGCGCGCTGCATCCGAATGAGCAGCGGACGTTTTCGTTGGCGGTGGAGATGTTTACGCCTGCTGTTAAGGGTGGGCGGCGGCATTGAGTCACGCCTGGCCTTTTTTGGCATCCGGCCCTAACTTCGTTGAAGAGCAGAAGCGTTTCGCCCCTTCGGGGCGAGTTCATTTCTTTTGGTAAGCCCCAAAAGAAACGAACCAAAGAAAAACGCTTTCCCCGACGAAGCAGCCCAAGGGTTTCGTTGCTATCGGGATTTTTCGACTCGCCATCCATGGCTCGGTCGAAAAACGGCGCACATCCCTGTGCGCCGCCCTCCGGGTCTCTGGTTGGTGAGGGCGTTCGAGCATCTTTAGAAGCGGAAGGTGAAACAAAGCCGAGCAAGCTCAGCTCTTGTTCTTGGCTGCTAAGAATCCCTGCGAGCCGCGATGTGCCTAGACCCGAAGGGCGGCGGGCAGGATGCCCGCCGTTTTCCGACCGAGCCATGGATGGCGAGTCGGAAAATCCTGGGGCGTTCTCCGCCATGGGATTGCTGTGTCGAGAAAAGCGTTTTTCTTTGGTTCGTTTCTTTTGGGGCTTACCAAAAGAAATGAACTCGCCCCGAAGGGGCGAAACGCTTCTGCTCTTCAACGAAGTTAGGGCCGGATGCCAAAAAAGGCCAGGCGTGACTCAATGCCGCCGCCCACCCTTAACAGCAGGCGTAAACATCTCCACCGCCAACGAAAACGTCCGCTGCTCATTCGGATGCAGCGCGCCAACCCCGACAACGTGTCGTGACACTTCGTCACCACGCTCATCCCGTACGGTGATGACAACCTGATATTCCCAGGAACCACCATCCGCGGGATGTCGAATGATCCCCTCCACCTTGAGCGGTGAAGGCATCGGCTGTGCGAGCGGCGAGTTAGGCGAGTCGATCCGCAGGTAATGCTTGCACGCGGGGCACACGGCCGCGCTTTCGAGGATGCGGGTCTTGCAATGGGGGCAGGTGCGCGTGGCACCTGCCGTGCCCGGACGGGCATTGTTGCTCACGAAATTGAGCTCACTGGATCGAAGTGGCTTCTTCCGATTCGGCCTTGGCGGCGGATGCCTTGCCGTTGCTCTTCGTGGATGTGGATTCCTTCTCGGGCCAGCCGCATTCGACGTGGCCGCGGATGCGCGCGCCGGCGGAGACGGTAAGGGAGCCGGCCTTGAGGTCGCCGATCAGCAGCGAGGAAGGCAGCAGTTCGACGTTGGAAGCCGATTCGATGTTGCCTTCGAGTTCACCGGCCACGGTGACTTTCTTCGCGCGCACGCCGCCGTTGAGCTTGGCGCCGTTCTCGATGGTGAGATCGCCCTGGACGTTGACGTCGCCCTTGAACTTGCCGGCGATGCGGACATGGCCGGTGCCTTCGATCTTGCCTTCGATGGTGAGATCGGCGGCGATCACCGATTCCTTGGCTTCCGGCTGCGGCGCCGGACGCGGCGTGGCGGGCTGCGCGGTCGGCGGCGTGAAATCGGCGAAGTCGGCGACGGCAGGCGTGGCCTCGCGCACGGGCTGTGCAGGCGGCGTGGATTGTTCGCCGAAGGGCAGGGGGTTCTTGGCGGAGTTCGGCTGGAAAATAGCCATGACGCGACTTCCTCGGAATTTAGGGACAGGAACGACGGGGCGAACGGCCAGACTAGCACGGCCTCGATGTGAGGATGGTGTGACGCCCCTCACCAAAACCGCTATCGCTCAACGGTTTGCGGGGCGATTACCAACCTGTACGCGAGGTTCTCCGAGGATCATGACGATGACGTGGCAATCGGCGACGTCTTCGCGTCATCTCCGCACCGTCTTCGCTTCGTCTTCCTGCGATCGGCGGCGGACCGCTGATTTCCACATGGCGCGCGAATGCCGCGGACGGGCACACCTAGAATCCCCGGATCATTCACGATCACGGAAAAAGTGCATGCGGGATCAACGGGTTGTCATCGTCGGCGGCAGTTCCGGCATGGGGTTGCGGGTGGCGCAGCTGGTTGTAGCGGCGGGCGGGCGCGTCGTGATCGGCGGTCGTGATCCGGACCGTCTGGCCCAAGCCGTGGCCACGCTGGGCGATCGGGCCGAATCGCGGCGCGTCGACAACACCGACAAGACTTCGATCGCTGCCTTCTTCGACGGGATTGGCGGCTTCGATCATCTGTTCACGCCGGGATCCTCGCAGCTGTCGGGCAGGATCGACGAGATCGACGACGACACGGCCGAGAGCCCGTTCCGCTCTAAGTTCTGGGGGCAGTACTACGCGGTGAAGCACGCCTTGCCGCACCTGGCCAAGACCGGCTCGATCGTGCTGATGTCCGGGGCCTACAGTCAGCGGCCGTTGGCGGGGGCGGCGGCCTATGTCGCCTGCAACAGCGCCATCGAAGGGTTGGCACGTGCATTGGCGGTGGAACTGGCACCGATCCGCGTCAATGCGATTTCGCCCGGCCTTATCGATACCGAGCTGTGGCAGAAGCGACCGAAGGAAGCGCGGGAGCAGGCGCATGCGCGCTATGCCTCGCTCTCGACGTTGCAGCGCGTGGGGACCGTCGACGAAGCCGCCGATGCGGTGCTGTTTCTGATGCGCAATACCTATACGACCGGCAGTGCGTTGTTCACCGATGGTGGCTATACGTTGCGCTGATTTTCCGGCGACGCGCCAGCCGGGCGAAGGCGAATTGCAGGGCTTTGGGAAATACGCCAAACGTCAGAGTGCAGAAGCCGACGGAGGCTGCGAAAAGAACCGCCGCATCGCGCGCGTAGATCGTCCAGTGCACCGGACCATGACCGAGCGAAATGGCTCTGCCTTGGTCCATGTAGGCGAGAAAGCTGCCGGCTACGAACAGAAGGCCAAGGAAGGCACCCACGGTGCCTGTGCTGATGAGCGTCTGTTTGAACTGGGTCATTGGATAGGAGTCCGTTCGGCTACATCCGGAACACGCCAAAGCGCGCCGGCTCGATCGGCGCGTTGAGCGAGGCGGAGATCGCCAGTCCAAGCACGCGACGAGTGTCGGCGGGATCGATGATACCGTCGTCCCACAGACGCGCGGTGGCGTAGTAGGGATTGCCCTGCGATTCGTACTGCGCGCGGATCGGTGCCTTGAAGGCGTCTTCCTCTTCCGTCGACCAGTTGCCGCCCTTGGCCTCGATGCCGTCGCGTTTCACCGTCGCCAGCACGCTTGCGGCCTGTTCGCCGCCCATCACGCTGATGCGCGCGTTCGGCCACATCCACAGGAAGCGTGCTCCATAAGCCCTGCCGCACATGGCGTAGTTGCCGGCGCCGAAGCTGCCGCCGATCACCACGGTGAATTTCGGCACGCTGGAGCAGGCCACCGCGGTGACCATCTTGGCTCCGTCCTTGGCGATGCCGGCGTTCTCGTATTTCTTGCCGACCATGAAGCCGGTGATGTTCTGCAGGAACACCAGCGGGATGCCGCGCTGGTTGCACAGTTCGATGAAGTGCGCGCCCTTGAGCGCGGACTCGGAGAACAGGATGCCGTTGTTGGCGACGATGCCGACCGGGTAGCCGTGGATGTGGGCGAAGCCGGTGACGAGCGTCTTGGCGTAGCGCGCCTTGAACTCGTCGAACTCGCTGCCGTCGACGATGCGGGCGATCACTTCCTTGATGTCGAACGGACGGCGTGTGTCTTTCGGCACGATGCCGTACAACTCCTCGGTCGCGTACAGCGGTTCGCGCGCCTCGCGCACGGCGACCGGCAGCACTTTCCTGCGGTTGAGATTGCCGACGAGGCTGCGCGCGATCTGAAGCGCATGGCGATCGTCCTCGGCGAAATGATCGGCCACGCCGGACACCGAGGTGTGCACGTCGGCGCCGCCGAGCGCTTCGGCATCGACGACTTCGCCGGTAGCCGCCTTCACCAACGGCGGGCCGCCGAGGAAGATCGTGCCTTGTTCCTTGACGATGATCGATTCGTCGCACATCGCCGGCACGTAGGCGCCGCCGGCGGTGCAGCTGCCCATGACCACGGCGATCTGCGGAATGTTCTCCGCGCTCAGCCGTGCCTGGTTGTAGAAGATGCGGCCGAAGTGCTCCTTGTCCGGGAATACCTCGTCCTGCAACGGCAGGAAGGCGCCGCCGGAGTCGACGAGATAGACGCAGGGCAGGCGGTTCTCGCGCGCGATCTCCTGCGCGCGCAGGTGCTTTTTCACCGTCATCGGGAAATAGGTGCCGCCCTTGACGGTGGCGTCGTTGGCGACGATGACGATTTCCTGTCCCAGCACGCGGCCGATGCCGCAGACGATGCCGGCGGCGGGCGCGGCATCGTCGTACATGCCTTCGGCGGCGAGCGGCGCGATTTCGAGGAAAGGCGAGCCCGGATCGAGCAGGGCGGTGATGCGATCACGCGCGAGCAGTTTGCCGCGTTCGGTGTGCTTGGTGCGGGCCTTCTCGCCACCGCCATCGGCGGCGCGCGCGAGGCGGGCTTCGAGTTCCTGCGTCAGCGCGCGATGGTAGGCGACGTTGTCGCCGAACTCCTGCGAGCGCGGGTCGAGTTGCGAAGTCAGTTCAACCATGCCGACGGCACCGAAAACGAAAGTGCAAGGATACCTGTCGCGGCATGCGTCGATGCGCTCCGCGAAGCGCCGTCGTCATCGACCGGCGCGAGGCATCGACGGAAAATGGCAAACCCCGGACACAAAAAAGCCCGCTTGCGCGGGCTTTTCTGCATCGTGCGAGACGATATTACTTCTTGGCGGCCTCTTCGACCTTCGCGGCGCCTTCCTTCACGGCACCAGCGGCAGAAGCGGCGGCGTCCTTGGCGGCGTCCTTGGCTTCACCAGCGGCGTCCTTGGCAGCATCGGCAGCCTGGGCAGCGGTGTCGCCAGCGGCAGCGGCGGCGTCGGCGGTGGTCGCAGCGGCGGCATCACCGGCAGCGGCAGCAGCGTCGCCAGCAGCGGCAGCGGCGTCGGCGGTAGCGTCGGCAGCCTGACCGGCGGCTTCAGCAGTGGCGTTGGCGGCGTCGGCGGTGGCGTCAGCAGCCTGGCCGGCGGCTTCGGCGGTGGCGTCGGCAGCCTGGTTGGCGGCGTCGGCGGCCTGGTCGGCCTGCTTCTGGCAAGCGGCGAGGGCGAAAACGCTGGCGGCGAGCAGAACGAGGAACTTGCTGTTCATTGGGGCACTCCGTTAATCGAGGGTGATGTTACGTTGAAGGGATCGTTGTTCTTACACTTATTTGTAGCACACATCGGTGAGGCTAGGTCTGCAGCCGTCTGTCACAACGGAAAAAGTCGCCGGCGAACCAGCGACTTCTCCGTTTCAACTTTTGCTTGAAGCCTGATTACTGCTTAGGAGCTTCTTCTTTCGCGGCGTCCTGTGCAGCGTCCTTCGCCTGCTCGGCGGTGTCGGCAGCCTTGTCAGCAGTAGCGGCAGCGGCGTCGGCAGCAGCGTCCGTAGTGGAAGCGGCGGCGTCGGTCGCGGACTGGCTGGCGGTCGCAGCGGCGTCAGCGGCGGTGTCGGCAGCCTGCTGCGCAGCCTGGGCCGAAGCGTCACCAGCAGCGGTGGCCTGGTCAGCAGCGGTCTGAGCGTCGGCGGCCGCATCGGCGGCGTCAGCAGCCGAACCCTCGGCTTGCTTCTGGTTGCTGCAAGCAGCCAGGGCAAAACCCAGAGCCAGGGCCAGCAGCGCCTTGTTGATCGTCATGTCAATCTTCCTCGTCGTTAAAGTTTGGCAACGCGCATAAATGCGCGCGGATACCATGATGACAAGCCCTTTTCGGCTGTCAAGCGGTTAGCCGGGTTTTTTTGTAAAGAACTTATTAAAGCATAGCAACCATTCAAGTTGATGCTCAAGTCAGTTCATCAAGTCGACTCCGTCCTTAAGACGTCGGCGCTTACACCAGTTCGATCGCGATCGCGGTGGCTTCGCCGCCGCCGATGCACAGCGACGCGACGCCACGCTTGCCGCCACGATCGCGCAGGGCATGAATCAGCGTCACCATCAGACGCGCACCGCTGGCGCCGATCGGATGGCCGAGCGCGCAGGCGCCACCGTTGACGTTGAGCTTTTCGTGCGGCACGCCGAGGTCCTTCATCGGTGCCATGGCGACGCAGGCGAAAGCTTCATTGACCTCGAAAAGATCGACGTCGGCGACCGTCCAGCCCGCTTTCTCGAGCACGTTTGAAATCGCTTTCACCGGCGCGGTGGTGAACCATTCCGGTGCCTGCGCATGACCTGCGTGCGCGACGATTCTGGCCAGCGGCTTGAGGCCGCGCTTGGCCGCTTCGTCGGCGGACATCAGCACGGTGGCGGCGGCGCCGTCGGAGATCGGCGAAGATGAGGCGGCGGTGAGCACGCCTTCCTTGCCGAAGGAGGGGCGCAGGGTCGGAATCTTCGCGGTGTCGATCCTGCCGGGCTGTTCGTCGGTGTCGACCACGACCTCGCCCTTGCGTGTAACCACTGTCACCGGAACGATTTCGTCCTTGAACTTGCCCTCGGCGATGGCCTGTTGCGCACGACGGGCGCTTTCGGCCGCATAGGCATCGGTCTGCTCGCGAGTGAAGCCGTACTTGGCGCAGGTGGCATCGCCGAACACGCCCATCGCCTTGCCGTCGTAGGGGTTGGTGAGGCCGTCCCAGGCCATGTGGTCGAGCATTTCGGTGCTGCCGTATTTGATGCCGGTGCGCGAACCGTTGAGCAGGTGCGGGGCGTTGGTCATCGATTCCATGCCACCGGCGACCACGACTTCGGCCGAGCCGGCCTTGATCAGATCGTGGGCGAACATGATCGCCTTCATGCCCGAGCCGCACACCTTATTGATGGTGGTGCAGCCGACGGCGTCGGGGATGCCGGCACCGCGCGAGGCCTGGCGGGCGGGCGCCTGGCCGAGGCCGGCCGGCAGCACGCAGCCCATGATCACCTCGCCGACCTGATCCGGCGCGATGCCAGCGTGTTCCAGCGCGCCGCTGATCGCGGTGGTGCCGAGGGTCGGCGTGGGGACGCCGGTGAACTGACCGAGGAAGGAGCCGATGCCGGTGCGCTTGGCGCCGACGATGACGATGTCGCTCATTAGATAGGAACTCCGAAGGCGGGCCGGGGGACGGCGCCAGGAAAACCCGAATTATGCGACTCGTGCTGCGCTGCGGCAAACCTGGGCCGTCCAAAGGATGCGGCGCCAGCAGAGGGCGTGATCCGCGGGTTTGCGGGATTTGCTTCGGGAAGAGGCGCACTGCCGTCCCTGGCGCGGCACATTGGCTTCGGAACGTCCCGCCCGGCCATCCTTGGCCGGGCGCTCGCCTGAGCATGACCCGCTTGAGGCGGGTCATGAGCGCTCAGGCTCGCCCTTCGAACAGCTCCCGCCCGATCAGCATGCGCCGGATCTCGTTGGTGCCGGCGCCGATGGCATAAAGCTTGGCATCGCGCAGGATGCGGCCGGTGGGGTATTCGTTGATGTAACCGTTGCCACCGAGCGCCTGCAGCGCTTCCAGCGCCACCTGCACGGCGGCTTCGGAGGCGTGCAGGAGGCAGGAGGCGGCGTCCATGCGCGACTTGTGCCCGGCGTCGTAGTCGCGCGCCACCTGATAGGCGAAGGCGCGGCTGGACTGCAGGGCGGTGTACATGTCGGCGATCTTCGCTTGCATGATGCCGAAGGTGCCGATGGCGGCGTTGAACTGTTTGCGTTCGCGCACGTAGGGCAGGGCGGCGTCGAGCGCGGCCTGCATCAGCCCGATCGGCCCGCCGCTGAGCACCAGGCGTTCGGTGTTGAGGCCGGACATCAGCACCTTGACGCCGCGATTGACGTCTCCGAGTACGTTCTCGGCCGGAATCTCGCAATTCTCGAACACGAGCTCGCAGGTGTTGGAGCCGCGCATGCCGAGCTTGTCGAGCTTCTGCGCGGTGTGGAATCCCTTCATGCCGCGCTCGACGATGAAGGCGGTCATGCACTTGCTGCCGGCGTCCTTGTTGGCGGTGCGCATGTAGACCACCAGCACGTCGGCCTCGGGGCCGTTGGTGATCCACATCTTGTTGCCGTTGGCGATCCACACGCCGTCGCGCCCCGCTTCCGGATGGAATTCCGCGCGGCAGGACATCGAACCGACCACATCGGAACCCGCGCCGGGCTCGCTCATCGCCAGCGCGCCCTTCCATTCGCCGCTGCACAGCTTCGGCAGGTACTTCTCGTGCTGTGCCTGCGTGCCGTTGGCGTAGAGATTGGACACGCACAGATTGGAGTGCGCGCCGTAGCTTAGGCCGACCGAACCGGACGCGCGCGAGATTTCCTCCATCGCGACGAGATGGGCGAGGTAGCCCATCTCGCTGCCGCCGAACTCGCCTGGCACGGTCATGCCGAGCAGGCCCATCTCGCCGAGTTTCGGCCACAGGTCCTGAGGGAAGGCGTTGTCGTGATCGATCTGCGCGGCGCGCGGCGCGATCTCCGCGGCGGCGAAGCGCTGGACCGCTTCGCGCAAGGCATCGATCTCTTCACCCAGGGGAAAACTGCGCATATCAGCCCTCGTAACGAATCAGTGGCCGCCCGTTGAGCGGTTGGATCTGGCGGTTGTTGTGGCGGTAGTGGCTCAGGAAGGCGTCGATCTGCGTCTTCGACATCGACACCGGCTCGGGCAGCACGTACCACTCGACATTCTCCGTCAACGGCGGCGTGGTAAGCGAGCCCAGGTAGTGGTAGTAGCCGAGTTTGTGCGGGAGCAGGGCGGCGATGTCGATCTGCGGCTGCGGCAGCTTGCCGCCGGCGGCGGCGAGGTCGTCGAGCAGCACCTGCACCGCCGGATTGGCGGCGCCTTCGCGGTACATCACGCCGATCACGGCCAGGCGGCCATCCTGCGCCTTGAACACGAAATGGCCTTCCAGCGGGAAGTGCTTGCCGTCGAGCGTGTGCTCGCTCTCGGCGTGGAAGTGGAACTGGTTGAGCGTGAAGTGACGGCCACGGATGTCCGCCTCGGTGGTGTGCGAATCCACCTGCACGGCATGGCCGTTGTCCTCGACCTTGTCGACCTGCGCGCCGGTGAGATGCTGCAACTGCAGCGCGAGCGGCTCGTTGGGAACTGCTTTCTGCGCGTCCGTGGTGACGATGTCGATCGGCGACTGCGCGTGATCGAGCGTGCCCTTCCAGGCGCTCTGGTGGTCGTAGTCGAGATGCCCTTCCTTGTGGGTACCCTCCTTGACCTGTGCGCCGGCGACGAGGCTCAGCGTGACGGCGGTGGCGAGGAGTGTGGCGATGACGGTCGTGCGCATAGGGGAATCTCCGGCTTTTCTGCAAGGCAATGGGGGAGGTGCGCGAAGCGGTTTTCGCTTCCGCGGTCCCCGTATACAACGACGGGGCTCTTCGCCCCGTCGTCGTGCCATGTCAGTGGTTGCGGATCCGGCCCTTGAAGCGCGGCGTGTTGCGACCCATCGGCAGCTTGAGCTTGCCGATGGCGGCGATGCGCTCCTCGGCGAGGCGGTCTGCGGCCTGGTAGGTGGGGATGCCGTCGCGCTCGGAGATTTCGTAGATGCGCGCCAGGTTGTGGTAGATCGTGCGCATCATGCGCATGGCGCGTTCGCGGTTGTAGCCGTCCAGCTCCAGCGCCACGTTCATCACGCCGCCGGCGTTCACCGCGTAGTCGGGCGCGTAGAGGATGCCGCGCTTGACCACTTCGTCGCCGATGGCGTTGTTGGCGAGCTGGTTGTTGGCCGCGCCGCAGATCACCTTCGCCTTCAGGCGCGGCAGGGTCTGTTCGTTGACGGTGCCGCCCAGCGCACACGGGGAGTAGACATCGGCGTTGACGTCGTAGATCTCGTCCGCGCCCACGGCTTCGGCACCGTATTCACTGACCGCCTTGTCGATCAGCTGCTTGTTGATGTCGGTGACGAAAATCTTGGCGCCGCGTTCCTTCAGCAGTTTGACGAACTCCATGCCGACATGGCCCAGGCCCTGCACGGCATAACTATATTTGCCGACTTCCTCGTCGCCGAACTTGCGGTTGAGCGTGGCCATCAGGCCCTGCAGCGTGCCGTAGGCGGTGAACGGCGAGGGATCGCCGGAGCCGCCGTGCACCTGGTGCACGCCGGTGACGTATTCGGTTTCACGGAACACGTATTCCATGTCGTTGACGTCGATGCCGACGTCCTCGGCGGTGATGTAGCGGCCGCCCAGCGATTCGACGAACTGACCGAACGCGCGGAACAGCGCTTCCGACTTGTCGGCGGCGGGATCGCCGATGATCACGGCCTTGCCGCCACCGATGTTCAGGCCGGCGACCGCGTTCTTGTAGGTCATGCCGCGCGAGAGGCGCAGCACGTCATTGAGCGCGTCCTGCTCGGTCTTGTACGGCCACATGCGCGTGCCCCCCAGGGCCGGTCCGAGCACCGTGTTGTGGATCGCGATGATGGCCTTCAGGCCCGCGTCCTTGTTGTGGCAGAACACGACCTGCTCGTGGCCGTAGGTGTCGAGGTGTTCGAAGATCATCGAAAAACTCCGTGCATGGCACCGGCCGCGCTGGCGGGCGACGCTTGCGATGTGAAAGAGGTGTGTGTGGTAAGTGATTGACTTGTCTGGCTTCAATGCGCGGAGCGGGGGCGGGCCGGCATCGAAGGCGCGGTATTTTACGCGTCCCTTCCCCTAAAAGCCCGTACAGCACGGTAGGGCGGTGTAGAGCGCCGCAATGCGACTGGTGCGGCAGCGAGGCGCGCAGCATCGGGACTAGCATGGCGCGGGCCGCACAGAAGCGGCCCGCCGACGGGCAACAACTGTCCGGTCTGAGGGTGGGAATCCCTCGCATGGGCAACACGAAAGGCGGTCACTGGCCGCCTTTTCAATAAGCGCTGATGTGTCAGGCCTGTGCTTTGCTTCACGTTACCTAGAACAAGTATCCACCGGTCGCTGTCGGCGAGACGCTTCCCGGGCATCCTATTGTTTCCACACCGTATTCGTCGTCCGCATTTCGGACGCGCCACCCAAGTTCCAGGAGCATCGCCATGGCTGCCGCCAAGAAGAAGACGTCCGACGCATCGCCAGCTTCGCGCCTGCTCGACGCGCGCCCCGATACCGCGGACTTCCGCGACCGCATGTTCGAACCCACGCTCGTGGACGTGCCCACCAGCATGCCGCTCTCGCGGCACATCGCGCTGAAGGTGCCGGTGCTGAACCAGGGCAACGAAGGCGCATGCACCGCGTTCGGCCTGGCGACAGTGGCGCACACGCTGATGCGCACGCGCGGTTCCGGTGCCGAGAAGGAGCGCGTCAGCACGCGCATGCTCTACGACATGGCGCGCCGCTACGACGAATGGCGCGGCGAAAGCTATTCAGGCTCCAGCTGCCGCGGTGCGATGAAGGGCTGGCACCGCCACGGCGTGTGCTCGGAAAAACTCTGGCCGTACAAACCAGGCGAGAAACTGGAGCCCTACACCGACGAACGCGCGAAGGATGCGCTGCGTCGTCCGCTCGGCGCGTACTTCCGCGTCAATCACAAGGATTTGGTCGCCATGCATGCGGCCTTCGCCGAAGTGGGCGTGCTGTTCGCCTCGGGTTCCGTGCATGAGGGGTGGTGGGATCCGCCGTCCGACGGCAAGATCATCTGGCGCGGGCAGGACGTCGTCGGCGGCCACGCCTTCGCCATCGTCGGCTATGACGAGAATGGTTTCTGGATTCAGAACTCCTGGGGCCCTTCCTGGGGCCATCGCGGCTACGGCCACATCAGCTACGACGAATGGCTGCAGTACGGCGACGATGTCTGGGTGGCGCGGCTCGCGGTGCCCGTGCATCTGCAGCGCGCGGAATCGGCGGCGGTCAGCATCTCGCCGCTGGGACGCCAGTCGGGCGGCTATGCACAGGCCGGTTTGCGCCCGCACATCATCAGCCTCGGCAACAACGGACGGTTGCGCGAGAGCGGCCGTTTCGGCACCACCGCCGACGACGTGCGCAACCTCATCCGCGAGGACATGCGCCAGACCATGCAGGGCTGGAAGAAGAAGCGCGTGCTGCTGTACGCGCACGGCGGTCTGGTGCCGGAGGATTCGGCGATCCAGCGCGTCGCCGATTACCGCGACGCCTTCCTGCGCCAGGAAATCTATCCGCTGTGCTTCGTCTGGAAGACCGATTTCTGGACCACGCTCGGCAACATCCTGCGCGACAGCGCGCGCCCGCGCAGCGAGGGCGCCTTCGATCGCGTGCGCGACCTACTGCTAGACCGTCTCGATGACACGCTCGAACCGCTCGCCCGCGCCGCCGGTGGCAAGGCGCTGTGGGACGAGATGAAGGAGAACGCGCTGCTCGCCACCACCGCCGTGCAGCGCAATGCCGAGGGCGGCATGCAGGAGGCGGGTGGGGCATCGCAAGTGGCGCGTCTGCTGCATGAATGGATGCAGCAGGATTCGTCCGTGGAACTGCATCTGGCCGGACACAGCGCCGGCTCGATCCTGCTGGCGCCGTTGTTGCAATTGCTCACCACACAAGGACAGGTGATCGGCGGACCGGCGCACGGCATGCAGGGCATGGGCGCGAAGATCACCAGCCTGAACCTGTGGGCGCCGGCGATCACCATGGACATGTTCATGATGACCTACGTGCCGGCGCTCGAATCCGGCGCCATCGAACGCGCCGGCCTGTTCACGCTCACCGACAAGGCCGAGAACGACGACAGCTGCGCGCGCATCTACAACAAGTCGCTGCTGTACCTGGTCGCGCACGCCTTCGAGACACAGCCGCGCAGCTGGATCGACCGCCGGCTGAGCCAAGGCACGCCGCTTGCCGGCATGGCGCGTTTCATCGCCGCGAAGAAAATTGAGGATCAAGCCTTCGGCTACGAGCGCGTGCACAAGCTGATCAAGAACGGGCGCCTCGACTGGATCCTGTCGCCGACCTCCGACCAGCTGCGGGGCTCGGCGCATGCGGCCAATGCCACCACGCATGGCGGCTTCGACGACGATCGCGCGACACTGGAAGCGACCGCCGCCCGCATCCTCGACAAGAAACAGGCAACCGAACGGTTCGGCATCCATCGCTCCGAATCGGGATTGCGCGACCGTTGCACGGAATTGATCAGCGCGCTCGATGCGTAGAACGCTCAAACGCCTGTTGTTGGTCGCGGTTGTCGTGTTCGTCGCCGGCCTTCTGCTTCCGGAACATGTCACGGAGGGCAGGGCGCGCTGAGCTGTGGCGGACGACATGCGCTTCGATCAGTTCGTGATGCCGTCCACGGCGAAACATCGCCGGCTTCTGATCGTCCGGCCCGGCCTTCCGTGGCCGGTCGTTCGGGACGCGATCGATGCCGATAGGGCATCGACTACGCGTGCTCCTCACCCACGTGCCCAGTAACCGGCGTGGAAGCGCCAGTCCGGTCCATGCCGATACCACCGCGCCGGCCGATAGACATAGCCCGCGCGAACCGGCACGTAATAACCGGCAACCCAGACATGCCGACGACCGCTCCAGCGCCAATAGCCGGGCGTCCACACATAGCCCGGACGCACCACGACACGCTCATAGCGCGGAGGCGGCGGCGCCACGCGCACGCTGACCCCGATATACCCGGCCGCCTGCGCCTCACCGCTGTGCAGGCCGCCGCCGAGCGCGGCCAGACCGATCGCCGCCGACAACACCAAAGGACGCAACATCATGACGCTCTCCTCGTATCCGGTGCCCATGCACCGTTCGATGATGGAAACGTCACGGCCCGATGCCTGTTGACCGGGGCATCGGCGATGTTCAGGCGCCGGCCATCCATCCGGTCGCGCACGGTCCGCCGGCCACAACGAGGGCACCACCGGCCGCACGTTACAATTGCCCCATTCCTGTAGCCGTCCGGAGCGCGCGATGAGCACGCCAGCCACAAACCTTCCTGAGACCCAGCCCGACGCGTCGCCGTTGCGCTTCGTCACCGCCGCCAGCCTGTTCGACGGCCACGACGCCGCCATCAACATCATGCGCCGGCTGATCCAGTCGCAAGGCGCGGAAGTCATCCACCTCGGCCACAACCGTTCGGTCGAAGATGTGGTGCGCGCCGCGCTGCAGGAGGACGCCGACGCCATCGCGCTCTCGTCCTATCAGGGCGGCCATGTCGAATACTTCAAGTACATGGTCGACATGCTCAAGGAACGCGGCGCCTCGCACATCCGCGTCTTCGGCGGCGGCGGCGGCACCATCACGCCGGAGGAGATCCGCGAACTGGAAGCCTACGGCGTCGAGCGCATCTACCACCCCAACGACGGCATGAAGATGGGGCTGGTGGAAATGATCCAGGACGTCGTCAAGCGCGCCGCCGAAGCGCGTGACGCCGCGGCGCGGACATCGGACAAGAACGACGTTCCGGGCATCGAGGATGAGATCGCCATCGGCCGCGTCCTCAGCGCCATCGAGGATGGCGCCTATTCCGACACCGAACTGTCCCGCCTGCGCAAGCAATGGCAACTGGCCAGCGGCAAGACTCCGGTCATCGGCATCACCGGCACCGGCGGCGCCGGCAAATCGTCGGTGACCGATGAACTGCTCAACCGCTTCCTCGCCAGCTTCCCGAAGATGCACATCGCCGTGATCTCGGTCGACCCCACGCGTCGCCGCACCGGCGGCGCGCTGCTCGGCGACCGCATCCGCATGAACTCGCTGCGCAGCCATCGCGTCTACATGCGCTCGATGGCCACGCGCCGCCAGAACGTCGCCACCAATGCCGTGCTCAAGGACTGCATCGGCTTCCTCAAGGGCCTGGGCTACGACCTCGTCATCGTCGAGACCGCCGGCATCGGACAGAGCGATTCGGAGATCGTCGATCTCGTCGATTTCCCGATGTACGTGATGACCAGCGACTACGGCGCGGCCAGCCAGCTCGAGAAGATCGACATGATCGACTACGCCGAGCTGATCGTCCTCAACAAATACGACAAGCGCGGCGCCGAGGATGCGCTCCGTGACGTGCGCAAACAGTGGAAGCGCAACCGCACCGCCTTCCAGACCAAGGACGAGAACGTCCCGGTCTATCCCACCATCGCCAGCCAGTTCAACGACCCCGGCATCAGCTGGATGTTCACCAACCTGTGCCGCCTGCTGAGCGACAAGCTGCATCTGCCCAAGGACGCCTGGACGCCGCGCCTCGACACCACGCTGAAGGAGCCGCGCGCCACCGTGCTGATCCCCGGCGCGCGCGTGCGCTACCTCGCCGAGATCGCGGAGCAGGGCAGGCGCATCAACGCCTCGATCGAGAAGCAGGCCGAAGCCGCCGATCGTGCGCAATCCTTCTGGCAGTCGCTGCATGAAATCGGCGACGCCAAGCTGCCGAAGCAGCTCGACCTCTACGACGCCGACGCCCTCAGCGAAGGCGCCGACAACTCCCTCAAGACCCTGCGCCAACGCTACAACGACGCCATCCAGTCGCTGACCTCCGACTCGCTGAAGCTGCTGCGCGAATGGCCGCAGCGCCTGAAGTCGATCACCGACGCCGTCACCGAGTACGAAGTGCGCGGCAAGGCGATCAAGGTCGAGAACTACCGCGAATCGCTCAGCCATCAGCAGATTCCCAAGATCGCCGCGCCTACCTACAAGAGCTGGGGCGAACTGCTCACCTTCCTCGGCAAGGAAAACCTGCCCGGCAGCTATCCCTACACCGGCGGCGTCTATCCCTATCGCCGCACCGGCGAGGACCCGATCCGCATGTTCGCCGGCGAAGGCACGCCCGAGCGCACCAACCGCCGCTTCCACTACCTCAGCGTCGGCCAGCCGGCCGCGCGCCTGTCCACCGCCTTCGACAGCGTCACCCTGTACGGCGAGGACCCGGCGCCGCGCCCCGACATCTACGGCAAGATCGGCAACTCCGGCGTCAACATCCCCACGCTCGACGACATGAAGAAGCTCTACTCCGGCTTCGACCTGTGCGCGCCCACCACCAGCGTCTCGATGACCATCAACGGCCCGGCGCCGATCATCCTCGCGATGTTCATGAACACCGCTGTCGATCAGCAGGTGGAGAAATACCTCAAGGCCGATCCGCAGCGCTGGGCCGAAGCCGAGAAAAAGATCGCGCAGCTGTTCGAAGGCCGTGAGCGTCCGCGCTATCACGGCGAGCTGCCGCCCACCAACGACGGCCTCGGCCTCGGCCTGCTCGGCGTCTCCGGCGACCAGCTCGTCGACCCCGACACCTACGCCCGCATCAAGGCGGAGACGCTGGCCACCGTGCGCGGCACCGTGCAGGCCGACATCCTCAAGGAAGACCAGGCGCAGAACACCTGCATCTTCAGTACCGAGTTTGCCCTGCGCATGATGGGCGACATCCAGCAGTACTTCGTCGACAGCAAGGTGCGCAACTTCTACTCGGTGTCGATCTCCGGCTACCACATCGCCGAAGCCGGCGCGAACCCGATCAGCCAGCTCGCCTTCACCCTGTCCAACGGCTTCACCATCGTCGAGTACTACCTCGCGCGCGGCATGAAGATCGACGACTTCGCGCCCAACCTGTCGTTCTTCTTCAGCAACGGCATGGACCCCGAGTACACCGTCATCGGCCGCGTCGCCCGCCGCATCTGGGCGCGCGCCATGCGCGAGCGCTACGGCGCCAACGAGCGTAGCCAGATGATGAAGTACCACATCCAGACCAGCGGCCGCTCACTGCACGCCCAGGAAATCCAGTTCAACGACATCCGCACCACGCTGCAGGCCCTGTACGCCCTGTTCGACAACTGCAACAGCCTGCACACCAACGCCTACGACGAAGCCATCACCACGCCGACCGAAGAAAGCGTGCGCCGCGCCGTCGCCATCCAGATGATCATCAACAAGGAACTCGGCCTCAACTTCTGCGAGAACCCCTGGCAGGGCAGCTTCATCGTCGACAAGCTCACCGACATCGTCGAGGAAGCCGTCTACAAGGAGTTCGAAGCCATCAGCGAGCGCGGCGGCGTGCTCGGCGCCATGGACACCATGTACCAGCGCGGCAAGATCCAGGAAGAGTCGATGTACTACGAGCACAAGAAGCACGACGGCTCCTTGCCCCTGGTCGGCGTGAACACCTTCCTGCCCAAGGAGCACGGCGGCGAGATCGCCACCGAGATCGAACTGATCCGCTCCACCGAGGAGGAGAAGGGCCAGCAGATCGCCAACGTCCAGGCGTGGCAGCAGTCACGGAATGTCCTGGCGCCGGTCGGGGAGACTGAGCACGGGCACCTGGCCGCCTCGGACGAGGAGCAGGACTTCGTCCATGACGGCCATGGGCTGGCCTACCTGCAGGCCACCGCCCGGGAGCGCCGGAATGTGTTTCAGGCGTTGATGGAGGCGGTTAAGACGCATAGTCTGGGGCAGATTAGTCATGCGTTGTATGACGTGGGTGGGGAGTATCGGAGGAATATGTGATGCCTAGTGGCGGTGTGGTTCATGCCGAGAGTATTTTTAAATGACGTGCTCGCCGACCTCGGACAATAAACATCCCCCCGTTACTGTCAGAGGTCCCAGCTAGTAGCCTAATGCTTACCTGAGCGGGATGGCGACATAGTGCGCTTCATGAAGAAGACACGCGCTGAGGGACAGTGCCGTTTGACCGGCCAGACTGGCCCATTTGTAACCTCGCATATCATCCCCAAGTCTCTGACCAAACCGTCGGCCCCTGGTCGGCCGTTTATTCAAACCAGGAAAGGAGGCCGCCCGGTGCGTCGCTTTGACAGCTGGTATGACCCGGCCCTTGTCATTAGAGAAGGCGAGGATATTCTGGCCGCCATCGACGGGCGAGGTGTAGAGCTGCTCAGGCAGCATCGCTTGGTTTGGAGTGGGTGGGGTGAGGACGAGGAGCTGTCTGGTGAGTTCCCGGTCGATGAGGATTCGGGCGTGGGAGTGCGCTTTTTACCCTCAGTCGACCTGACGACGTTGCGCATCTTCCTCCTAAGCATCCTCTGGCGAGCAGCAGAGTCGAGCAGGGAAGAGTTCAAAGAGGTTGCTCTTCCTGAGACGCATCGGAATCGGCTCCGACAGATGATCCTGGCGGGAGACCCGCAGCCTTTGGATTGGTATTCGACCATCCTCACCCAGGTTAGAACTAGGGGGCCTAACCACAACCATGCTCCTCAGGCCATGAATATGCCTGTGCGAGAGGAAGCCGAGAACGAGGTCCGCACATTACCCAGTTTTCGCTTCTACTTCGATGGCTTGATTGTCCATTTCATGCGGCCAACCTCAGAGGACATCCCTATATGCACGGAACCGGCGCCCCTGACGACCGTCGAAGGAGGCCTTGCTGTGATTACGGTCAGAGCGGAAGATTCTTACCAGATGCGCAATCTTAACCAGGCCATTGCTGAGGCAGAGGTGGAATGGCCAGAGGAGATTGAAGCGTTGTCATCCCATGGGACTGAGGATCCGATGCCCGGATATCCTGACATAGCAGCTGGCGATGGACTCGTCATGATGCATGACCTGATCGAGGAACTCCGCGCCGATGTTCACAAGGCATACGAGATTTTGGAGTCGGACCGGAACTCCCAGTTTTTTCGGCGGAGTGCGGCTCGTGCCATATTTGCCTATGTTGAAGCCTTACTCGAAGCCATTCGTACCGAAATCAGGTCCACCTTGCGTTTGGAAATGTTCAAGGGCGAGCTGACTAAAAGAGAGGAGGAGACCCTAGGATTTCGGCACATTGTGGGAGTTCCGGGCAAGCTTCTCGCATTGGAGGTTGCGGTCAAGAGAGTCTTCAAACTCGCCGCGAAAGTGTGGTTATTAGACTTCCAACTAAATGCGGGAGGGGAGAGCTATCGGGACTTCATAGTCGCCAAGATGGGACGCAATAAGCTAACGCATCCGCGGACGGTGTATGACATACAAGTAACCGATGAGGACATGCACTACTACACAGTGGCCGGACTTTGGGTGCAGACAGAGATGCAGCGCCTTTTCAAGGCGAGGCAGGAAGCCATCATTGCCATGATGTCCCCAGAGGCGCGCGAGCGCCTCTCGGAAATGCTGTCTGGCCCGCTTGAATCGGGGGGGCAGGGTAAGGGATGAGCCAAATTTACAAACCCTTAGAGCTTCCACCCGCTTTGCCAATCGAGTCCACCTTCGACTGCTTCGTGTTATCCGTTGGCGGCGTCCGAATGTCCTCGCTTGTGGGACAGTCGCCTCCCTTCGCGAATGCTGACTACCTGTTTCCAGTTGACCAAGTCATCGTCGAGCTCAAAGAGCTGACGACGGACTGGCCTCGGCTCCCAGAGTTCCAGCAGAGAATTTCGAATCTTTGGTTGAGGTGTTTGCTCGCGGGGCGTATTTCAGACGCGCACTTGGAAAAGAAACTTCCCCTGCCGATGGACGTACATCGGGACTTCATGCACCTTCTCAGAAAGCCGCTAAAGCGAATCTTGGAGAAGGCAAACAAGCAGATCAAGGAGACACGCCATCATCTGGGGTTCAAAGATCACCAAGGCGTAGTCATGTTGGTTGCGGATGGACTGCTGACCGTAGCGCCGCAGTATCTGATAGGCCTATTGGCCGAGATTCTTCTGCACGACTACTCAGGGATAGACTGCCTTGTGATTCTCACAGTGAACGAGTATGTCGATATTCCAGGCGACGATTTTGCGCGATTGCTATGGGTGCCTACTTATGCCGATAGCGCGCCCGAGCCTTTGGTTGGATTTATCGACAATCTTGGGCGGCAGTGGTTTTCCCGGCTGCAGGAATTGAGTGGGCCCTGCGATTCTGTCTCTGAAGGTCCGGATCGCAGCTTTCTAGAAGGAGCCCACTACATTGACCTAAAGGGGACAGGACCTAAAGGGGACGGAGGGAATTAAGCGACCTCCGCGCTCCCCTTCCGCCGTGGTCGCCCGCGCGGCATGACTACCACGGACCTGTTCAAGATCTTCTCCACCGTTGCCTGGAAGCGGGCGTCGCCGAGTGCCTTCTCCTGCGTCATGTAGGCGCGGATGCGGGAGAATCCCCCCGGGTCAAGAGGGGCATGCAGCCAATCGCGATACGCCGCGGCGCGGCTGATGCGGTTGGCGCCCAGTCCAGCGTAGGCCGGATGCGGGATGAGCAGTGGATCCTGCGCCAAGCCGAGATGTGTGTGTACGCTCGACCACCGGTAATCCTCCGGGCGTTCGACCATCGCCGCGCGCACGGGATTGAGCTCAATGTAACGGATCACGCGTAGGGCATAGGTATCCGAATCGACCAGGCTGGACTTGAAACGGCCCTGCCACAAGGTGCCGATGCGACGGTAGCGTTGGTTGAACGATTGCACGTAGGTCTGGCCGGCCTGTCGCAGTGCCTGGGATACGCATCCCGCTATTGCGGAGCTGAGGAAGAGATGCACGTGGTTGTCCATCAGCACGAAAGCGTGGATGGCGACGCCATGCTTGCGGCATGCATCGCGCAGGAGCCGTCGGTAGTGATGACGGTCGGTGTCGTCGAGGAAGATCGCGCAGCGGTTCACCCCGCGCTGGGTGACGTGCAAGGGAACTCTGGGGATCTCGAGGCGAGGTTGGCGGGGCATGCGGCAGGCGCTTGTCGGGGATGCCCACGATGCCGCTAATCTAGGTTGTCGGGTGTCGGCGGATGGCTCGATTAGTGGTCGGGAATGTCTTAATTGCCTCTGTCCATATTTCGCTGAAATCGACTGATATCAGTATCTATTTCGCCTAGAAACATAATGGCAGTCCGTAAGAATATTAAGCATGTCGAATAAATCATCTTGCGAACCTTGGCTCAATAACCCGAGCTTGAATTTCGTGTGATTTGAATAGAAGACATCTACATGATGTTGAGGATGTCTATCGCCGTCGGCGTTCTCTTCGTCATCATCATATCGGACATAACCGTCTTCAACGGTAAGCAATTCGAGCAACAGGTCCCATGCGTGTGGGTCAAGCTGAGTGGCTTCATCTACATGGGTTGCCAGATCAAGTGCGGTAATGCCTGGGCGTTTGATCTCGGTGAGTAAGCCCAGAGCTATCGAGGTAGCTCTATGATCTATTTTGGGGTGCGCGTGCGAGCTAAAGCTAAGTGAAAGATCTTGGTGGCAAGTAGTGATAAATGGAAAGTTAACTGAATATATTTTCTTGGGCTTTGCAAAAAAAAGCCTGCTCATTTTAGCGATGTGAAGCACCAGTGTTGATGCTATTTGATCTTCACGAGGAAGCGTGGGTGTTAGCATTACTTTTGTTGCGGAAAGAAGAATCTCAGCGTAGTCATATTTTGATCGTACGGCAGAGAATGCCCATCTAGTCTGATTGCCATCAAGATGGAAAACGTACTGTGGCATTATTGGCCAGCCATTTGCCGGTAGTTGAAATCAACTATCTGTGAGATTTTCTCTCTATCGAAAGCCTCTCCATTTATGTTGACTACGATATCGTAAAGGCGAGTCCTAAAAATATCTTCAACGTCGAGTTCATCAAAGATGCTTGACACAAAGTCAAAAAATGACTGTTGGTCCTCTGTCACAGAAATCGTTGTTCGAATGAGAGCCTGCTCCTCAAGTGATGGAGCTGTAACATCCATATAGCCATTCCTTTGAATTCCTTGAAGACCAGCAACAATTTCTGGTAAGACTGGCTGATTCGAAATTTCATCAATTATCAAGAAAGTTTTTATAAATGACCTTGTCAGTGTCATATAAAGTGCATTTCTGTATGAATTGTATCGATAAATGCTTCGCGTGACGCATATAACAAATGGAAATTCCAAGCCTTTAACATTGTTTTTGTTGCTGATAAATAATGAGTTGTGCAGTTTTTGCTTGGATTCGTATGCCTTGTTGACGCTCCATCCAATAATTCGTGGTACAAGCTGCTCCAGTTCATCAGCCAACGCGAATGGCGGGGAGCCGTTGTCAAGCAAGATGATTCCCACATCATCTGGGTTTACGGTTGGATGATCACGGATAATCTGCTGGAGCGTGCTTACTATCGTCTGGGCTGCGTTTGGGTAGAACGACTGTGGCGATGGAATTATTTCAACACTGTCTAGGCCTTCTTGGGCTAGATCCTCGAAGCGTCGTAGTGGCTCACGTCTAAGGCGTTGCGTTCTTCCCCCAGCAAGCTTTTCAACGGAGTAGCCGCAAGCTTCCCACTCTGCATCCTCCAGCCATCGGAGCTTTGAAGATTCAAACAAGCCCATCCCCAGGCCATGTGCGAACATCAGCGTTTTGGGGTCGGTTCTATAACATTTGCTTAGAAGGAAGTCTGGGTCAATTCTGGCAACGATCTCTTCATCGAAGATGCTCTGAAAGATGTCGCCAGCAATATAGACGTTTGAGCTTGCAGAAGCAGCACAGAGTTCAAAGAAGGAATCAGGAAAGTCCTGGCTTTCATCTATCAAGACCGTGTCGAATGGAGGAGGCAGCCCGGCTTTTTCCTTTACCTGCTGCAAGGCAATCTTGCACGCCGTGTCAAAATTCATCGATCGGCTCCACGGATGAAATGGGAGCCCATAGTGATGGCAGATGTATCGATAAGTTCCAGAATTTGGCTCGCCTTGAGAGCCCCATGCATGCATACACCAAAGGCGCTCACGCCATTTGATCTGCTGTTCGACTTTCATGAAATCAAAGAATTCAGGGATGCGGCTTCTAAGGTTATCCGCAAGAATTCTGTTGTGACATGTAAAGGCAATCCTTGAATCTTCCGAGCTGATATACAGCTCTTTCAACTTGTGCAATAGAAGTTCGGTTTTTCCAGTCCCGGACAATCCTTGAATGCGGATTTGCTGCTTTGTTGGTTTCTGATAGATAAATCGAGTCTGGTCGCCATCGAAGAGGAGAATTTTTTGCTTCACTCGATCAAGGAGTGTGGAGGGCTCTGGGCCGCTTACGCGATCAATGTTATTGATGCTTCCTGTGAGAAGCGAAATAAGTAGCTCAGCAATACGTTGTCGGGCGGGCTCCTCTATGGAGGCGCTGTTTAGGGCATGATTAATATTCCAAGTAGAAGCGGAATAGGTCATGCTAACTATAAGATCTTTCCAATCTCTTGGGCGGCCGATGGCCGAACGATATCTATATTTGTCGGAGATAGATCCAAGGTCTTCGATAAAGTCTTCTACGAAGGTGTTGAATTCTGATTGATTCGCGCCGTAATCGACAAAAATTAGACGTCGTTTCGGAGAAAGTATGACAAGCGCATTTTCATATCCGTATGTGTACTTATCATCGCCAAGTGGCTTGCTTACAACGTAGACTTGCTGGCGATTGGATATGCTCCAGCGTTCAATTTCGTCGAGAAGCCGATGATTCGCGTTGTTCTTTGTTGTCTGTGGATAGAAGTAACTGCTCGTCATATTCGCGGCTTCGCTAACTTGAAATACGAGGGTCGCATTTGCTTTGCCCCGGGTCTAGGGGCGGTAAGGCAAATATGCTGTCAGGTTTTAGCCTGTATCTAGTCGGAAAAATCTGAGTGGATAGAGCAGAGAGTCTAGACGTATTTTTAGTCGGCAGAAGACCTGCCTTCTGTCAGCCGTCCTTCATCCAGCATCAACTTGTATACGCCGCACGCGCTTGCGGTATTCCCCCATGTTATCCCCATTAATCCGCGTTTCCCGCGTCCCGGTCACCGTATCCACCTTCCTGTCCGAGCCGGTGACCGGCTTGGCCTCGACCTTGGTTTCGCGCTCGAAGGCATGCGATTTGTCGGTGTTGCGGTAATACCGGTACAGGGCCCAGTACAGCGCGGTGGCGCCGGCCGGGCCGAGGGCGAGCAGCCAGAGTCCGCTGTCGTCGCTCATGTCGAGTTCCCCACGATCCAGAGTGCGATGCCTTCGAGGAAGGTGCCGACGGTGAGGGCGGCCGTCAGCAGCTTCCACTGCTGCACCGGCACGCTGCCCATCGTCTCGCCGGTACGGCCGTTCACGGCGATGTAGTGCAGCAGGCCGCCGTTGCGGCCCGGCTGGTGGTACGAGTAGAGCCAGACCGGCAGGTACATCGACACCCAGCGCGTGCCATGCACGTCCAGGCGTTCCTGCTCCCAGCGGACGCCGCGATCGTAGCGGTCCACCGAGTGCTCGACCTGGGCGCGGGCGATCGACAGCAGCTGATCTTCCAGGCGCGGGCGCAGCCGCTCCACGTCCTGGTCGCGCTTCTCCGAGGTGAAGCCCGACAGGTAGGACGCGTTCCATTTCACCGCGTTCTTGGTGTCGAACGGCAGGATCGTGTTGATGATGTTGTTGGTGTTGACTCGCGTGTCCAGGTTGCCGCGCTCGGTGGAGGATTCCAGCGGCAGGTCGTCCACAGTGAAATCCACATGGCGCTGCACTTGGTACACGTCGGCGTCGTAGTAGGTCTTCTTGTCGTTGCCGCTGCCGCGTGTGTAGCGGCGCGTCTCGATCTCGCCGTGGCCGGCGACATCGGCGCTCGCCTTGCCGTCGACGATCATGTAGGGCAGGTAGACGCCGACGACGTTCTCCGGCGTGAACTGTTCCTTGAATGCTTTCAGCGCGAACAATCGCCGCTTGCCGACGAACTGGCGGATACGCGCGACCGCGTCTTCTTTCTTGATGTGAAAGGGCAGCAGGGCGTCGGGGACGGCGCCGTTCGCCACCTGTTCGTTGACGCCGAAGACATGGCGGCACCAGTGGCACCGCGCGGTCATCGCGTTTTCGGTGTTGATCGTCACCTCGGCGCCGCAGCCGGTGCACTTGAAGGTCATCAGGCTAGCGGCGTCGGCGGCGATGTCGCGCGCGCCCGAGGCGATGATCGTGCCTTCGAGTGTGTCGAGGCCTTCGCCGAGCCCGAATTCTTCTTCGACGCGTGCGCCATGCCATTGGTTGCGGCAGTACAGGCAGATCAGCAGGTCGCCGCCCGGCTTCTGCCGGATGTCGGTCGACCCGCATTTCGGGCAGCGGTTGAGGCCGTCCTTGAGCTCGTCGGAGGACGTGTCGATGGCGACCGGGTCGGGCGCCTCCAGTTCGTCGCGGATGGGCTTTGGCAGGGTGGCCGGGTCGAGCGGCGAACTGCCGGGCAGCGGCGGGACGTCCTGCGGCGAGCCGGGCCCGGTATGAGCCGGACCGGTGACAGGCGGCAACGGCGGTGGCGACGGGGTGTTGGTGTTGGACATCGTCGTCGTGCGGCCCGCGGCTTACAGACCCAGCGCCTTCGCTTTCACCGCGTCGTAGTCCGCTTGCGTGATCAGGCCCTGGTCGAGCAGTTCCTTCGCCCGCTTCAGCTTGGCGACCGGGTCGTCGGCGGCGGGCGCGGCCGGCGCGACCGGCTGCTGCAGGCTCCCGAGGCCGCCGACCATGCCCGAGGCCATGCCCACGCCCACGAGACCCGCCGCGCCGCCGTTCTCGCCGGCCGACTGGATGCCCGCCGCGACGCTCGCCTGCAGGTTGGAGTTGCCGCGCGAACCGGACAGCGCGTCGGCGCGCTGCACGGTCTTCAGCAGTTCGCGCGTGTTGGCGTCGTATTCGATGGAGACGATGGCGGTCTTGACGATGGTGAGGCCGCGCTCGGATTTCCACTGATAGGCCTGCTCCACCGCATCGGACAGGCTCTTGGCGAAGCCGACGGAATCCTGCTGGATCTTGGTGATGCGATTGCCCTTGGCGGGATCGTTGGTGTACAGGCTGAAGGCCGGCGCGAGTGAACCCACCACTTCGTTGAAGAGCTGGGTGGCGGCGGCGTTGTCGATGTCGGTGAAATCGAACACCTGGCCTGGCTGAAGATACGTGGCCGGCACGAAATTCTTGACGAACAGAATCGGGTCCACGATTTTCAACGTGTAGGAGCCGCGCGTGACAGCGCCGACCTGCGTGTTGAGGAAGCCGTCGTCCCAATAGATTTCGGATTGCGTGCCGAAGCGGTTGTCGGGCAGTTCCTTCAGCGAGACGAAGAAGGCGGCCTGCTGCGAGCCCGGCTGGCCGCCGAACTTGAAACGCTCCCAGCTCTGCTTGACGAGCGACGCGACGAGGCCATCGCCGGCGAAGACCGACTTCGAGTTGAGATCGTCCGATCGCCATTCGTAGCCGCCCGCCTCGGTGACGACGGCGGTGACCGCGCCATCCTGCATCAGCAGCAGCCCGTAGCCCTCGGGGACGACGATCTTCGAACCGTTGGTGATGATGTTCGAGGAACCTTTCGTGTTCGAACCGCGTCCGGCATTGGTGCCGCGCGGCACGGCGGCGAACAGCGCCGCGGTCGCCGGCAAGCCGTCCGGAACCGTGTAGAAGTCCTTCCATTGATCGGCGAGCACGCCGCCGACCGCACCCGCCACCGCCTGCACAAGACCCATGACATCACTCCGCGATTCGTGGCCGGATACCATTCCCGCCATGCGGGACGCACTATACATTCCCGGACGGCGCGCCGAAGGCGGGGAGCCGGGAAAAACATACAGAAGGGCGGAGCAGGAACGAGCCCGGGCTCGCTTGCCTTGTGGGGCGGGTTGGCGTGGCCTCTCTGCACGCGCCCGCGTCGGAGAAGGGGGGGCCTCTTCGCTTCGACATGTCGAGGACGCCGTTTTGACCCCGGCTGCGTCGCGGACGCGAGAGCCTGCCGCTGGCTGTCATCTGCGTTTTATCTGTTTTTAACACTGCATTCTTGGAAGGCTGGCAGGGTGCGGGTCTCACCCGAAGCACGGAGCATGCGATGAAGAAGTGGTGCCTTTCCGCCTCGTTGGTCCTGACCGTCGCCTATAGCGCCGCCGCGCTCGCCGACGTCCACACTTTCCAGGTCATCGGAGAATCCTACGGACACACCAGCGAAGAGGCGATCGACAACGCGCTGCGCGTGGCGGACGAGAAGTGCTATCTGAGCTGGGGACGTTCTTCGCAGGACTACACGGTCCTGGCCCAGTGGGTCGATCAGGAAAGCGGATATCCGGCCGCCAGGGTGTCTTTGGGGTGCACGACCGAGGACTGATTCGACGTTTGGTCGCCAAGAACGGAGGCAAGCTCACTACCAGCGGATGGCGTTGACTTTCTTGGGCGATGCGCTGGTCTGCCGCCGAATGAAGTACAAGGTTTTCGCCTGGGCCATGGCTCGAAAGATGCCGTGGCCCAAGGCACGCTCACTTTACTGAAGAGGGGCTCGTAACTACTGCAACCCAGGTTTCGGCAAGAGTTTGGGTGAGGGCGTTACGGTAGGTGCTCGGACATCTTCGGGCACACGTATTTCCTGACGCTGGTCAGTGACAAGCCTCGGATCTTCGCCATCTGAAGGCAAGAAAAGCGCCAAGAGCGGCAGGGCGCGCGACACTGCGGGATGTCGTCGGATAATGGGCCGCATTCGCTTCCCGGGCGATAATGCCAGGCTGACACGCGCGGGTGTTCGCTTCGGCGATACTTCTGATGCGCCATGCGCGGCGATTTTCCTGGGCAGGGGAGCGAGGTTCGAGCAATGGTTGGATTGTTTCGTGGTCTAGTGCTATTCGCACCGATAGCGGTGGTGGGCTCCACTTTCCTGCCGTTCGAACGACCTTTGCAGATGAACCTGCCACTTGATGGAGTGATGCCGATCCTTGGACTTCTGAGTGTGTTGTTCGGCGTGGTCGGTGGCGTGCTGGGTCTCTTCTCGGTGATCGGCCTGCTGCGTTTCAGGCGATGGGCGCGCATGCTGGCGGTGTGGTGCGCGATCGCCCTGGCGTTGTCCTCGGTGCTCACGCTGACTGTCATGCCACTATTGGACGTGATGGCGCCCGGTGCGATTGCATTGCTCGTGCTTGCGGCGATTTGCTGGATTGGGGCGCTTGTGCTGGCGCGTATGCCGCCGTTGGCCGCGCGATTCGAGGCGCGGCGCTGACGTCGGCTTGTTCAGCGTTTTCTGAAACAAGCCAGATTCACTTTCCGAAAAAACAAGTTCAAAGTAATCCCGTCGAGGTTTTATTCTTGAACGCCGGGGGGCTGGCATGGAGACGGATGGCCTGAAGCAGGTAAGGAATCGCCGCTACGACGCCTTGGCGCGCGTGCGCTGGGATCGCCTGGAGATGCTGCTGGCCGACTATTACGCCGCGCAGGGATATCGGGTCGAGCACGTCGGAACCGGCGGTACTCGGCAGCGGTTCGATGGAGGCATCGATCTGAAACTGCGCAAGGACGATGAATACATCCTCGTCCAGTGCAAGGGCTGGAATGCCTATCAGGTGCCGCACAACGAAGTGCATCAGTTGATCGGGTTGATGGTCAACGAAGGCGCCACGGGTGCGATCCTCGTGACGGCTGGAGAGTTCACTCGTGCGGCCATCGAGGCAGCGACGCGAGGCGGCCATGTACAGCTGCTGGACGGTGATGATCTGCGTCAGATGCTGGGGCCGCTTCCCGAGGATGCCGAAGGAGTGTCGTCGGGCGGACAAGATGGAGCCGGGTTTGAGGACGGAAATGCTCGACGGATCGCGGCGACAGCGGGGGGACGCATGCTACCCGTGGCCGCAAATCGTCATCGTGTCCACAGGCAGGGCGGTGCCAGACGAGTTATCGCGCTTGGGCTGGGCGCCAAATTGGTCATCCAGCTCTTGGCGCTTCTATTCGTTGTGCTGGTTCTGTATCTGGCCGGCAAGACCTTTATCAATCTGACGAAGTCATTGTCGCCCACGGCGATTGCGCCACCCGCACAGCAGGAAATGCCGACACAGCCGACCTTCCCGGCTCCCAGCGTCGCGCACTCCCCGCCATCCGAAGTGACGTCGACTCCGCTGCCGCCGTACCAGCAGGAGCCAACGTCCGAGGAGATTCGTCGATCGCAACGCGACTCAGACGAAGCAATGAAAGTGATTCAGGACAGCACGCCGGAAATGTAGAGGTGAAATGGTGCGTAAAGAGTTGTCAGGGACAATTCCCACTAGAATGGCGCCTGTATTCCATCAGGCACCTCCATGGCACTCAAAGCCACCGTTCTCAAAGCCGAGTTGCAGATCAGCGATATGGATCGGCATTACTACGCCACTCATCCGCTGACGCTGGCGCAGCATCCGTCCGAAACGGATGAGCGGCTGATGGTGCGGTTGCTGGCATTCGCGCTGTACGCCGACGAGCGGCTGGAGTTCGGTCGTGGCCTGAGCAACGAGGAAGAACCTGATCTGTGGCGACGCGATCGCGTCGGCGATATCGAGCAATGGATCGATCTGGGACAGCCGGACGAAAGCCGGATCCGAAAGGCTTGCGGGCGCGCGCGGCAGGTGATCGTGGTGAACTACGGTGGTCGCGCCGCCGATCTGTGGTGGAGCAAGATCGCATCTTCGCTGAGTCGCCTGAAGAATCTGACCATCATCGACATCCCGACGGACGCGGTGGAAGCGTCGGCTGCGCTGATTCAGCGCGGCATGCGTCTGAATGCCCTGATCCAGGACGGTGAACTGCAATTGATGAGCGACACGGCCACCGTGACGCTACGGCCCGTGGTGCGCATGCAGGCGGCCGGTGTTGCCGCCTGACAAAACGGGGCAGGTTCAATTGCCCATTCGAGTCCTCAGCCTGGCTTGCCCGATGGCCGGGCTGACGCCCGTGCCGCGAGCCAACGATCCAGCTGATTGGCGAAGGCCTGCCGGTCGCGCGCATGGAACACCGCCGGCCCGCCAGTCTGCACGCCGGCACCACGCAACTCATCCATGAAGTTCCGCATCGACAGACGTTCGGCAATGGTGTCGGTGGTGTAGCGCTCGCCGCGTGGGTTGACGGCTTCCGCCCCGCGTTCGAGCACGCGCGCGGCCAAAGGGATGTCCTGGGTGACGACCAAGTCGCCGGGCCGGACCCGTTCGGCAATCGCGTCGTCGGCGGCATCGAAGCCGCCTTGCACCTGCAGGGCGCGCACATGGCGCGATCCCGGGGTGCGTAGCCATTGGTTGGCGACGAGGGTGACGGCGACCTGTGTCCGTTCGGCGGCGCGGAACAGGATTTCCTTGATCACCGCAGGGCAGGCGTCGGCGTCCACCCAGATTTGCGGGTTCGGCTCCGCGTCGTTCATTTAATCGTGTCGGGCGGCGGCGTGGCCGCTGCCTTCGCCGCTTCGCGCTCGGCGCGCTTCTTGGCGTCTTTCTCGTCCTGTTTCTTCTTCTTGGCGATCTCGCGCTGGCGTTTTTCGAATGAATAGTTGGGCTTGGCCATGGAGGAGGGGCGGGGGATGGGCGTGTAGTGTACGGAAAACAATGCCTTGAGATATTCCACGCGGAAGAGCAGCACGGCTCCCGCGCCAGGACGCCTAGCTGGGTTTCAGGATGTTGTCCGGAGGCACGCCGATGGCGCGTTCTGCCTTATACCAGTGCCCCTTGTGATAGAGATAGACTGCTTTCGCAAACCACGAAAGCCGAATTGCGTGCTGTTGTCCGCCCATCCCCAAGGAGGTCGTATGAAAGGGTGTTTTGCCATCTTGCTGGCCGCAGTCTTGATTCCGTGCACACCGGTGCTTGCACGCTCATTCAAGGCATCTCCCTTGGTTGGCAGCTGGGCCGTGGATGTGTCGCGCCTGCCGATGCCGCCCGAGGCACGGCCGAAGAGCGTCACGATCACGTTCGGCGACGCGAGCGGTGGGAAATGGACGACGCAGGTCGACATCGTCGATGGCGGTGGCGCGAAGAGCCATGCCGTCAGTACCGCCGCACTCGATGGTACGGCTGTCCCCATCACGGGCAGCACCGAGGCCGACATCGCCGCCGTGAGGATGCCTACCCCCGATGTCCTGGTGATGGCGCTCGGCAGAGGAGGCATTCCGGCATCGACCCGCATCTACGCCGTCGCCGCGGACGGCAAGACGATGGTCGAGACCGCCACCTACTTCGGTACCAACGGCCGGCCAATCATGCGGACGAACTATTTCACGCGAGTCAGGTGACCGCTGCGCTGACAGGCCACTGACACGTGTGCGTGGTGCTTCATCAGTACGCATGCGTGCGGTGGCGCTCTCGGCAAGTCATGGATCGGTGCCGCGATGTCGCGCGGGAAAGTGACATCGCCCGGGTTTTGGCTTTCGTCGTCTGTACGACTTGTTACGCCTGAACTAGGCTAGGCCTCTTGGGCATCGGCCGCACACTTGCAAGCTGATGTCGTTCACTTGCGAGGGGCGGGATGCTACGAGGGTTTGGAGCGTTTCTTGTTGTCGTGATGGCCGCGGTTGCGTTCAACTCCGCGTGCGCCGAGGATCAGGTCGATACGAAGGTCGTCGGCGCTTACTATCCAGCCGGCTCCGCCACGCGTTATCCGATCGAGCGGATTCCCGCCGACAAGGTCACGCATTTGTTCTATGCCTTTGCGCGGATCGAGGATGGCCGTTGCGCGGTCGGTGAGCAGGCGAGCGCCCATTTCGAGGCGCTGGCCAAGCTGAAGCGCGAACACCCGCGTCTGCGGACGCTGATCTCGATCGGTGGCTGGAGCGCAGGCGGTTTTTCGGATGCCGCGCTCACCGCCAAGACACGCAAGCGTCTGGTGGCGTCCTGCCTGGCGCTGTTCTTCGACAAGCATCGCGGCAGTTTCGACGGCGTCGATATCGACTGGGAGTTTCCGGTCTACGGCGGGCCGCCGGAGCTCGCCGCACGGCCGCAAGACCGGCGCAACATGACAGCCCTCGTGCGCGAGTTCCGTCGCGAGCTCGATGCGCTCGGACGGCAACGCAAGCAGGCATATCTGGTGACCGCCGCGCTGCCGGCGGGGCGAATGGAATCCACGGGGCCTTATGATCCGGCGCGCAGCTTCGAGCTCGGCGAGCTTGCCAAGCTGCTCGATTTCATCAATCTGATGACCTATGACATGGGGACGGTGTTCACTCCCGTGGCGAGCTTCAACGCGCCCATGCGCGAAGTGGCGGAAGACCCGCTCGATCCGCAGCTGCGCCGCTGGAACAGCGTGGAGGGCGGCGTCGATTACTACCAGCGCAATGGCGTGCCCGCGAACAAGCTGGTGTTGGGCGTTCCGTTCTACGGTCGCGGGTATCGCGTGAAATCCGATGCCCAGCATGGCCTGTATCAGCCTTACAGTGGGACGTTCCCAGCCGGTGATTACCGCGACATCAAGCGTAATCTGTTGAGCGATCCGCAATGGCAGCGGCATTGGCACGCAGTCGCGCAGACGCCGTGGCTGTTCAATGCCAAGGAACACGCGTTCGTCAGCTATGAAGATCCCGAGTCGATCGCCATCCGCGCCGGTTTTGCCAAGGAACGCGGCCTGCTCGGAGTGTTTACGTGGGAATTGACCGCCGATGACGAAGAGCAGGCTTTGCTTGAGGCGATGGTCAAAGGGATGAAATGAGCGGAATGGTTCCGCTGGCCATGCTCCAGCCGTATTCGCAAGATTTCGTGCTCGGGTAGTTTCGTTCGGTCATGAGCGGAGATGAAAACAGGATGCGGCGCACTGTTTTCGCATGACTTATCGACAAGAGGATTTGTGGAAATGTTTGTGGAACATATTTCACGGTCCTCTTACTCAAATTTCACTGCTGCCTTCGGGGTGCGTGATCGAATCCGCCCGGCTAGACCAACACTGGGAGGATGAGAATGAAGAAGCACGGTATCGCCATTGTCTTAGCGTTTCTATTGCCCATCGGTTCGGCCTTGGCCGCGGTGGTGTATGTCTCCGGCAGTGGCCAGAGTTATGACCCCGGCATCGCGCTGGAG
Source organism: Luteimonas panaciterrae (assembly GCF_020511115.1). Lineage (GTDB taxonomy): Bacteria > Pseudomonadota > Gammaproteobacteria > Xanthomonadales > Xanthomonadaceae > Luteimonas > Luteimonas panaciterrae. The sequence goes on along the minus strand of NZ_JAJAVH010000004.1, from coordinate 575,451 downwards.
AATGCCCGCGCCGATGCCATCAGCAAATGCGAGGCGCAGGGAGGAACACCGATTGAAGAAGTGTACAACCACGTGAGCCGGAACAACTACTGGTCCGCGTCCTCGATCTGGACATGCGACGTGCCCGGGCAGTAGGGCCGGGTTCCCCTCATGCAGGCACGCTCAGGCTCCATGATCGGAGCCTGATGCGTATTGCACGCCGGCGAACGTGATGGTCGATCAGTACGCATGCGTGCGGATGGCGATCATGGCGTGAGTTGTGTCGCACGATCGCGCGGAAAGTAAGCCTGGCCTGTTTCAAGCCTTGTTTCAGACGGTTACAGTGTCGGACCTTTCCGACAGCCACGCAGAGCGAGCAACACGATGACCAATCCGGCCCCATATCCGATCGGCACACCCGGACAACCCTGGGGCGACATGGAGAAAGCCGAATGGCTGTCGCGGCAGACCCGCAAGCGCAGTTACGAAGCCGACGTGCTGAGCGTGATCGATCGCCTGCGCGTGCGCTTCGATGTGGCGGAGTACGGCCATCTGGATTATCCGCCCGACAGCTATCCGTTGATCGTCGTCAAAACCCGCGCATGGCGCGATGAGTTGCCTGTCGCGCTGGTCACAGGCGGGGTGCACGGCTACGAGACCAGCGGCGTGCACGGGGCGCTGCAATTTCTCGATCTGCACGCATCGGAGTACGAAGGACGGATCAACCTGATCGTCGCGCCTTGCGTCAGCCCGTGGGCCTACGAGCGCATCCACCGCTGGAACCCGGATGCCCTCGATCCGAACCGCTCGTTTCGCGAGGGAAGCCCCGCGCGGGAATCGGCCGCGCTCATGCATCTGGTCGCGCCGCTGCGCGATCGCGTGCTGATGCATATCGATCTGCACGAGACCACCGATACCGACGAGTCCGAGTTCCGTCCCGCGCTGGCCGCGCGCGACGGGAAGGCGTTCGAGCCGGATGGTGTTCCGGACGGTTTCTATCTGGTCGGCGACAGCGAAAACCCGCAGCCAGAATTCCAGCAGGCGATCATCGCCGCGGTGGCCGAGGTCACGCATATCGCGCAGGCCGATGAGAAGGGCAAGATCATCAGGGCTCCCGTAGTCGCGCCCGGCGTCATCAACTACGCGATCGGACAGCTCGGGCTGTGCCCTGGCATCACCAATGCCGCCTACAAGACGACCACCGAGGTCTATCCGGACAGCCCGCGCGCGACGCCGGAGCAATGCAACGCGGCGCAGGTGGTGGCGGTGCGGGCGGCTCTCGATTTCGTCCTGGCGCGCGCGAAGGCCGACTGAGACCGCGTTCGTCGCCATCCATTACGGGAAGCACATGGCCTGGGCGATGGCCCGGGTCACACTGGCGCGTCTTCGTCGCAAGGGAATCTGCCGTGACCGCCCGCATTGCTCAGCCGCAGCCTGATCCTGTCGTGAATCGTTTTCCTGCAGCGCGCCTGAGATGGCTGGCCTTGGCGGCGCTTGCCGCGGTCGCCTCCGTGCAGGCATGGGAACCGGTCGCGCCGAATCCGCTCGCTGCACTCGACAACGGCTTGCGTCCCAGCGCGATTCCGCCTGGCGAAGCGCCGCCGCGCTGGTCGCTGGCCGAGCGCATGCGTCATTACAAAGTGCCGGGAGTGGCGATCGCCATACTGAAGAACGGCGAAGTGATGCAGGCGACGGGTTTCGGTGTGCGCGAAGCCGGAAAGGAGGACAAGGTCGATGGCGATACGTTGTTCTCGGTCGGATCGATCAGCAAGGTAGTGACGGCAGCGACGACGCTGCGACTCGTTGCGGAAGGACGGTTGGACCTGGATCGCAACGTCGATGAGTACCTGAAGCGCTGGAAGTTGCCGGCATCGGCTGAAGTGTCGAAGCCGCAAGTGAGCCTGCGCAAGCTGATGTCGCACACTTCCGGTCTCGGCGTGCATGGTTTCGCGGATTACCAGCCTGACGAGCCGTTGCCGACGCTGATGCAGATACTCGATGGACAGAAGCCGGCCAAGGGCGAGGCGGTGCGGTTCAAACACGCGCCTGGGCTGATCAACGATTATTCGGGCGGCGGCGTCACCGTGGAGCAGATGGTGATCGAGGATGTCGCCGGCAAGCCGTTGCGACAACTGGCCGAGCAGCAGGTGTTCGCACCGCTGGGCATGCGTCGCAGCACGTTCGAGAGCCCGCTGTCGGTCGCGCGCGAAAACGTCGCCAGGGCACACAACGGCGAAGGCGCGCCGAATGCGTTGCCGCGTGGCTGGGAAAGTTTCGCCGAGGCGGGAGCGTCGGGTTTATGGACCAGTGCGAACGATCTGGGCAAGTTTGTGAGTGCGTTGATCAAGAGTTATCAAGGCCATGCCGATTTTCTGCCGCAACCGTTGACGATGGCGATGATGACCGAGGTGTCGCCTGGTCCATTCGGTTTGGGGCCGCGCCTCGGCGGTGCGGGACCGGGGCGGTATTTCTTCCATGCGGGCGCCAACGAAAGCTATCTGGCCTTCATGGAAGGCTATCCGGAAACGGGCGACGGCTTCGTGATCCTGACCAACGGCAGCAACGGCGGCCAGTTGTCCTTCGAGATCCGCAACGCATTGGCCGATGCGATCGGCCTGGGCGCGCATCCGCCTATGCGCACCGTGAAGCTGCGCCTGCCGCCGTCACCCGATTACGCTGGTCGCTATCGGCTCGATACCTCCGTGCCCATGGATTTGCGCCGTGCTTCGGCTGACAACTTTGACTTTGATTCCCTGCAGGTGAATGTCAAAGGCGATGCGGTGGAACTCGTGCTGCCTGGCCAGGACAAGCCGACGCCGCTCATGCCATTGGGGCCGGCGCAGTTCGTGCATTCGGGTCTCTATTTGTTCGTATTCGAATTCCGCCGTGACGCCTGGGGCAAGGTGCGCGGGATTTCGTTGTCGATTCCCGAAGCGGATGCGGTGGCGTACTACGCGCGCGAATGAATTCGAGCCTCAACCCCAGACTTTTGCCATACGCGCACGGAGGTCGGGAGATGTAAGAGTGTCGTGAGTCTGGGGAGACCTGCTGCAGGGCAGCGGCTGCCGGGACGCCCGCTGACAGGAGACATCACATGCCCACCCGCCGCGAACTGCTCAAGCTCAGCGCCCTTGCCACGGCCGCGAGCGCATTGCCGTCCTTCGCTTCCGCCGCCGAGACCGCGCCCGTGGGCAAGGCCGCGAAACCTCTGAACATTCTGATCCTGGGCGGCACCGGCTTCACCGGCCCGTTCCAGGTGAACTACGCGTTGGCGCGCGGCCACAAAATCACATTGTTCAATCGTGGCAAGAAGCCTTCGCCGGAATGGCCGGGTGAAGTCGAGCAACTCCACGGCGATCGCAACACCGGTGATCTGAAGGCACTGGAAGGGCGCAAGTGGGACGTGTGCATCGACAATCCGACCAGCCTGCCGGTGTGGGTGCGGGATGCCGGCAAAGTGCTGAAGGGCAACGTTGGGCATTACCTCTTCATCTCCACGATCTCGGTCTACGCGGACGGCAGCAAGCCCGGCATCACCGAGGATGCGCCGTTGGCTGTCTACAAGGGCAAGGATGCGATGGCCGAGACGCAGGAAACGCTGCGCGGCGACATCGAGAATCTCTACGGTCCGCTGAAAGCACTGAGTGAAGCCGAGGCGCGCAAGCAGTTCGGCGAGCGCGTGACCATCGTGCGGCCGGGCTACATCGTCGGGCCGCGCGACGAAACCGATCGTTTTACCTATTGGCCGCATCGCGTGGCGCAGGGCGGCGAGATGCTGGTGCCCGGCGACGGCGCGGACCCGGTGCAGATCATCGACGGCCGCGATCTCGGCGAATGGATGATCCGTCTCGCGGAGGCGGGCACCCTCGGCACGTTCAATGCCGTGGGCCCGAATTATTCGCTGGGCATGGACGCGATGTTGTACGGCTGTCAGGCCGTCACCGGCGGACCGGTGACGTTCACCCATGTCACGCCGGCATTCGTGGAAGAGAAGAAAGTCGATCTGCCGATCTGGGTGCCGGCGCGCGACAATCCTTTCGCCGGTTATGGGCAGGTGAGCAATGCACGCGCGATCCAGGCAGGGCTGAGTTTCCGCCCACTCGCCACTACCGTGACCGATCTCCTGGCCTGGTTCCGCGGTCTACCCGCTGATCGCCAAGCCAAGCTGCGCGCAGGCATCACGCGCGAGCAGGAAGCGGAATTGCTCAAGGCCTGGGGTTCGCGCAAGGGCGCATGAACTGACTCATCGCATCAAGGATCGAATCTATGCGGAATTCAACGCTCAGACGTGCTTTGGCCGGCTGCTTGTTGTGCGTGATGAGCCTGGCGATGTCAGTCCAGGCCGAGATGCAGGCTCCCACCGACGAAGCGCATTGGGTGGCCGCCTGGGGTGCGGCACCCGTATCGGCAGGCGACGAGTTGAAGGCGCAGACGGTGCGGCAAGTGATTCGCACCAGTATCGCCGGGTCCGCCGTGCGTATCCGTCTCTCCAACCTGTATGGGACGACGCCAGTGACGATCGGGCCGGTACATGTGGCCAAGTCCGCGGGCAAGTCGGCCATCGAGACCACTACCGATCGCGCGGCGACGTTTGGCGGCAAAATGACCGTGACCATCGCCAAAGGCGATAGCGTGCTCAGTGATCCGGTGGCGTTGCCTGTCGCCGCGCTCGAACAGCTCGCGGTGAGTCTGTATTTACCCGAGGGCGTGAAGCAACCGACCGTGCATGGTGCCGCCAGCCAGGACGCGTTCTTCGCGAACGGTGATGCCACCACGGAAGAGGAATTCCCCGCGGGCGAGCCGGAAGATAGACGCTATTTCCTGACGGACGTTGAAGTTGCGGCGGCTCCCGCCTCGCGCGCGATCGTGATCGTTGGCGATTCCATCACCGACGGCGTAGGTTCCACCGAGAACCGGAATGCGCGCTGGCCCGATGCGTTGGCCGAGCGATTGCAAGCTGATCCGGCGCTGGCGAATATCGCCGTGATCAATTCGGGCATCGCCGGCAATCGCATCGTCAACGATGGGGCGGTGCCGTATCGCGGCCCAAGCTCTCTTTCGCGTTTCGATCGCGATGCCTTGAACAAGCCGGGAGTGCGCTGGGTGCTGCTGTTGCAGGGCGGCAACGATATTTCCGCCTCGGATGTGTTGAAGCAGCCGGAACAGAAAGTCTCGGCACAGCAGATCATCGATGGGATGAAGACGCTGATTGCACGCGCGCATGCGAAGGGCGTCAAGATTTTTGGCGCGACGTTGTTACCCAGAAAAGGCACGGAATTCCCGGCGCCTCCCACGCCGGCGGCATTGGCCAAGCGCGAGGAGGTCAATGCCTGGATCCGCGATTCCGGCGCTTTCGACGCCGTGGTCGACTTCGACAAGGTGATGCGCGACCCCGCACGCTCCGGTCATCTCCGGCCCGACTACGACAGTGGCGACCATTTGCACCCGAACGATGCCGGTTACAAGGCGATGGCGGCAGCGATCGACCTGGCGTGGTTTGCGGAAGGGAAATAGATCCGTATCGAGTAGGCCGGCGCGAACTTGCTGGCCCTAGCGATTGATTGCCGGGCCGTTCACTCCGACATAGCCGTTGGCGCAACCGGTGGTGCAGGTCGTGGACAGCATGTTGTAGATGATGCGCCCGGTATTGTTCTTGGAACGGAAGTGGCCGACACCGCTGCTGGTGTCGCCGCCTCCGGCGTTGTAAGGCATGCCGTCGGCCCAATCCCAGTCGTAGGCGTACGCGCTGCTGCCGAAGCCGACATCGACCTGTGCCTTGACGTTGCTCGCGGCGTTGAACAGGGCGCCGCTGCTGCAGCCGGCCGCGTAGCTGGTGGTGAAGCAATGGACCTGGTCGTACAGGCCTGCGGTGACGCTGTAGAAATTCACCGAGGAGAACATCGACGGCAACGCGCGCAGGCTGTCGCTGCCGCTTCCGGTCCAGCGGTTGTAGCCGTAGTAGGGCACGCCGGTGCTGGGATAGAAGCCGAAGGTGTAGAAGTCGTACGGCCAGACATAGGCCTCGGCGTTGCAGGTCGGCGCGTAGGGCGACTGGTAGCCGGAGGCGTAGCAGGTGTTGAGGCCGCGCAGCCCGCCGCCGATGTTGATGAAACGACGCACGCTGGCCTGATTGCCGTGATAACGCATCATCGCCAGCGCCATGCTCGCGCCCATCGAGTGGGCGACGATATCGACCTGGCTACGTCCGGTGTAGGCCTTCACCTTGTCGATGAAGGTCTTGAGGATCTGGTACTTGGCCGGCTCGTGGTAGTTGTACTGCGGCGTCGATCGTTCGTCGGCATCGAGATAGGTGATGCCGAACAATTCGCAGTCGTTGTAGCCGCGTGATTTCAGTTCGTCGTACACGGAAAGCGACGGCGTGGTGTAGCCGGATACGGCGCCTGGCGGCATGTCGAAACTGATCGCGCTGTCACCATTGCCAGGGATGAAGACCACCGGGGTGCGCGTGGCCGTGCAACTGCCGCCGCCGAAGCCGCCGTTACCGACGCCGGGGTTGAAGCCACCCGCGTACTGCGATGCGGTGCCGGTGCAGACGAAGCCGTTGTTGCCGCCGCAATCGAGTGCCCACGAGGGCGTGGAGACGATCGCCGCGAAAGCCAGCACTGCGGCCAGCAGGAAGCGTCGTGCGGGGAAACTAATCGTTGCGATGGATTGAGAGAAGAGGCTGCGCACCATTTCGATCTCCAGGCGGGTGGTGGAACCGGGGAGACAGCCTGTTGATATTGAGAGCATGCCGCGGAGGCGGCCATTGCCCGAAAGGGCATGATGCGCTGCGTCAATGCCGGACATTCGCGAGTATCTGCTCTGATGCACTAAACATCAGGTAAGGGGTGTGGTCGCAGCGCGGCTATAATGTGCGCCCTCTCACTATTTTTCTGATTCTGATGTCCGACGCTCCCGCCTGTCCGCTTTGCGCGCTCGATCACACCTACGCGGATGGTGCGCTCTGGATCTGTCCTGATTGCGGGCACGAATGGAGTGACGGCGATGCTCCAACGGAGAGCGCCAGCGTCGTGCGCGATTGCAACGGCAATCCGCTCGCCGAAGGCGATACGGTCGTCGTGATCAAGGACCTGAAGGTCAAGGGAAGCTCGATCCCGCTCAAGCAGGGCACCGTGATCCGCAATATCCGACTGGTCGAGGATGACCCGGAGCACATCGAAGGCCATTCCGACAAGATCAAGGGTCTCGTGCTGAAGACCTGCTTCCTGCGCAAGGCGTAACAAGGTGTAACGATGCCGCCGCGCGCACCACTTCGTGGTCGTGAAGGTTGACTGCGCAGGCAAAACAGTTTCAGATCGCTTCGACATCAGGCGAGGAGCGTGATCGAGGGCATGGCGCGGATGGCGCATGCGCGATCTCCGAACCGGGGCATCAGGGGGTGATGCGCGATTAGCCGGATGCGTCGGAATCGACGCGTTCCGGTATCGAACACCAATCTGAAAGCTGGCTGCCCGCACGGGCAGGGGAGAGGGCATGATGACGATTCGCAAGACGATGCTGTCCGTAGGTATCCTCGCCGCGCTGGGCGCGGCCGCGCAGGTACAGGCACAGGAAGCGGCCACCACGGCGCTGGAAAATCCCGCACCGCAAAGCACCGCGCCGCAAGGCACGCAAAATCCCACCGAGCTCGACAAGGTGGTGGTGCAGGGCATCCGTGCCAGCATGCAGAGTTCATTGCAGACCAAGCGCAATGCCGATGCCGTGGTGGAAGCGATCACCGCCGAGGATATCGGCAAGTTCCCGGACAAGAACGTCGCAGAATCGCTGTCGCACCTCACGGGCGTCACCGTCGATCGAAATTTTGGACAGGGCGAGCAGGTCAGCATTCGCGGCACCGAGCCGTCGCTCAACCGAACGCTGCTCAACGGACAGACCATCGCCTCGGCGGACTGGCAGATCCTCGACGGGCCTGGCCGTACCTTCAACTACACGCTGCTTTCGCCTGAAATCGTCGGCCGGCTCGAAGTGTTCAAGTCGCCCGAGGCCCGCATCGACGAGGGTAGCATCGGCGGCACGGTGATCGTCTACACGCGCCGTCCGCTTGATCTACCCAGCAATACCATCAACGGCTCGTTGGGCCATGCCTACAACGATCGGTCCGGTGATGGTTCGCCCAGCATTTCGGGGCTGTATAGCTGGAAGAATCCGAGCGAGACGTTCGGCTTCCTGTTCTCGGCGTTGTATTCGAAGGAAGAACTGCGGCGCGATGGCGTCGAAGTATTCAGCTATCCGATCGTGGCGTCCACGGGCGTTGGCAATTTCACGCCTGTGACGGGCAACGATCGTAACGCCACGTTCCCGAATGCCATCAATTCAGCCCTGTTTCAACAGGAGCGTACACGCCGCAGCTTCACCTTCGGCTTGCAGGCCAAACCGACTGATGCATTCGAGCTCAATCTGACGGGCGTGTACATCAAGGGCGAGTACAACAATTACAACCAGAGCCGCTACGCCTTCAACAATTGCGGGGCGTCGGCGAGCATGGCCAAGTGCACGAGCTTCGTTACCGCCGCCAATGTTCGTGACGGCGTTGTGACGGACGCCACCTTCAGCGACGGCCTCACCTTGCTCGACGCCATCGACCGCGAGGCCGAGGTGAAAACCTATTCGCTCGACCTGCGCGCCGACTGGCGTGGCGATGGCTGGAATGCAAGCGCCGAGGTGGGCACGACCAAGGCCGATGGCGGCACGCAGCAGCAGCACTTCCTCGAATTCGAAGGGCGCGGTGGCTACACGTATCACATCGGCGACAAGTCGGCATCGGTGGATTTCGACAAGGATCCCGCCAATCCGGCCAACATGGAGAGGATCGGGCTTGGCGAACTGCGCCAGCAACCCACGCGGGACAAGGAACGCTACGCGCAGGGCGATTATTCGCTCAGTGTCGATTGGGGCCCGGTCAGCCAGTTGCAGTTCGGCGCCAAATATCGCGATCACGAGACCGGTCAGACCGATCGCATCGCTGCCGTCGACGCGAGCAGGTTGGCTGGTCTCTCGCTCGCCGACTTCGCCGGCGGAACCACGCCGGACGATTTCCTCGATGGCATCGACGCCGGTGGAGGTCTGACCGGCTGGTCGACGGCCGATCGTCTGGCATTGCGCGATTTCCTGCGCGGCGTTCCCGAGTATGGAAATCTGCAGGAAAGGCCGGAAGGCAGTTTCGATATCCAGGAGAAGATCGGCAGCGCCTACATGCAGGCGAACTTCGGCTTCGGCGCGGTGCGGGGCAATGTCGGTGTACGTTACGTACGTACTGAACAGACTAGTGTCGGACAGACTCGAACACCACCGACCCAGGAAAATCCAACGGGGCTGACTCCGAACAAGTTTGAGAAAACCTACAAGGATTGGCTGCCGAGCCTGAATCTGGCGTGGGATGTCCGCGACGATGTGGTGCTGCGTCTGGCCGCCTCGCGTGCGCTGTCGCGCGCCAACTTCGACGATCTGTCCTCGTTTATCGTGTTGCGCGATACGGTGAACACTGGAAACGGCGGAAATCCGAATCTCGAGCCCTATCGGGCCAAGAACTACGATTTATCAGGCGAATGGTATTTCAGCGATACCGGTTTGCTGGCGGCCACCGCGTTCTACAAAGATATTGATACCTTCATCGTCAATCAGTCGGCAAGGGAGGTGCAATTCAATGTGACTGATGGGGTATTTGAAGAGTACGACATCACGCGTCCCCGCAATGGCCGCGGAGGCCAGTTGTACGGATTGGAGCTGACGTTCCAGAACACGTGGGATTCCGGTTTCGGCCTGATGACCAATTACACGTATTCCGAGGGTGGCACCAGCGAAGGGCTCGAAGTCCCGTTCAACTCGAAGAATGTCTTCAACATCACGCCGTTCTACGAGAACGATCGCTTCAGCGCGCGTCTGACCTACAGCTGGCGCGACAAGTATTTCCGTGCGATCGGTGTCGACGGTGTGGTGACGACCAACGACGAGTACACACAGGTCGACGCCAGCCTCGGATTCAAGGTCAACGAGTACCTGGAACTGACCTTGGAAGGGCTGAATCTGCTGGATGAGACGCAATACCGCTACGCAGGCACCGAAGACCGGCCGCTTGGCATCTGGCGCAACGGGCGGCGCTATTTCCTCAATGCACGCGTCAAATTCTGAGGCATGCGCTTGCAGTGGAGGATCGTCGTCATCCCGGTCCACGCCGGGATGACGGCATCGGTCGTAGAGTTGTCGGCATGATCAAGGTAGGTCGCGTGTCCCGCACATCGCATCAGCGTCGTTGGCCGATTCTCAGGGCGGCGGTTTTCCTGTTCGTATCGGCAATTGGTTTCGGGTCTCGACCCGGCACGGCAGCCGAACCGGAGACGGACAGCCCCGTCTCCAAATCCGACATCCTGCGGGATCTGCCGGCGGCGGATCGGGATTGGGTCGAACGGACCTTCGCCGGTCTCGATCTCGATCACAAGGCCGCGCAGTTGGTCTTTGTGAAGACGGAAGCCCGGCCGCGTCCGCCGGATTCGCCGCAGACTGTGCAATTGCTGGAGCAGGTGCGCGATCTCGGAATCGGTGGTCTGGTGTTGTCGCGTTCCGAATTCGACACCGTCGTGCCATATCTCGATCGCATGCAGTCGGCGGCCAAGATCCCGTTGCTGGTGTCGGCCGACTTCGAGCGCAGTGCCGGATTCCGGGTCGATGAGGGATCGGTGCAATTGCCGGGCACGATGGCGATCGGCGCACTGTCGTCAGGCGCCGAGGAAGCGGCGCGCTTTGCAGGTGAGCTGACAGCGCGCGAATCACGCGCGTTGGGCGTGCACTGGGTGCTGGCGCCGGTGGCCGACGTCAATGTCAATCCGGCCAATCCGGTGATCAATACACGCTCGTTCGGCGAGGAACCCGAGCGGGTCGGCAAGCTGGTCGCGGCTTTCATCAAGGGTGCGCGTACCGCGCATCCGCCGGTCATGACCTCGGTCAAGCATTTCCCGGGGCATGGCGACACCGCTGTCGACAGCCATCATGGTTTGCCGACCATCACTGGCGATCGTGCGCGCTTGAATCGCGTGGAGCTCGTCCCGTTCCGTGCTGCGATCGCCGCTGGCGTCGATTCGGTGATGCTCGGGCACCTGCAGGTACCGGCATTCGATGCCAGTCTGGCGCCGGCGACGTTGTCGCACACCCTCACGACAGGATTGCTGCGCGACACATTGCGCTTCCGTGGCCTGGCAGTGACCGACGCCATGGACATGCGCGGCGTCGGTGGTGTCTGGGTGGGCGCGGCGGCGGTACGCGCCATCGCCGCGGGTGCCGATGTGCTGCTGATGCCGCCCGATCCACGCGTGGCCGCGCAGTCGATCGCACGCGCGGTGCGCGAAGGGCAGTTGCCGGTTGCGCGTCTGGATGAGGCAGTGCTGCGCGTGCTCGCCGCCAAGGCGCGATTGGGGTTGCAACGCCAACATCTGGTGGATGCCGAGGCGGCGCGCGAGCGGGTCGGGCGCAGCGACGATCAGGCACGCGCTGATGCGATCGCGCGCGAGGCCATCACATTGGTGCGCAATACAGGCGATGTCGTGCCGCTTCCGGTCGAACGGCGTCTACGCATCCTGCATCTGGTGGTGGCCAGCGACGGACTCGACAATCCCTCGGAACTGTTCGACACAGAACTCGATGCGCGCCGCATTCCTCGGGAAACGCAGCGTCTTTCGATCCGCTTGTCGCCGGATGAGCGCGATGCCTTGGTGACACGGGCGAAAGGCGAATTCACCCATGTCATCGTGTCGTTGTATTTGCGAGGCGGCGGTCAGATCGAAGCGAGTCAGGCGGAACTGTTGAACGCACTCGGAGCATCCGGAGTTCCGGTGGCAGCGATCGTGTTCGGCAGCCCGTATGTGACGATGCAGCTTCCGAAGTTGCCCGCCTTGCTGTGCGCATGGGGGCCGTGGTCTCCGAATCAGCGCGCCGCGGTGCAGGCGCTGCTCGGCGAGAACGTGATCGAAGGGCGGTTGCCGGTCACTCTGCCGGGCGTGGCAAAGGTGGGCGAGGGATTGCGGCTACCGCGTCGTCAACTCGGATTGGCGGTTGCATCGGATCAAAAGAAGGCCGCGATCGCTGCGGGTTTTAGGCCGGAAGGCTTGGATGCGGTGGCGCGACTGCTCGACAAGTCGGTTGCCGATGGCGCCTTCCCAGGCGGCGTCATTGCCGTCGGTCATGGCGGCAAGCTGGCGATGTTGCATCCGTTCGGCCATCTCTCCTATGACAAGAGCGCGTCCGCGGTCGCGGCCGACACGATCTACGACCTCGCCAGCCTGACCAAAGTGATCGCGACCACGACGATGGCGATGATCCTGGTCGATCAAGGACGATTGGATCTCGACGCCACGGTGGCATCGTATCTGCCGAGGTTCGTGGATGCGCCGGGGCAGGGGGCGGGCAAGGACACAATCACCGTGCGTCAGTTGCTGACTCACTCCTCTGGATTGGAAGCATCGGCGCCGCTGTACAAGGAAATCAAGGGCAAGCAGGCATATCTCGAACGAATCGAATCCATGCCGCTGGCATATCCACCGGGTACGGAAACCAGGTACAGCGATCTCGGCGTGATCCTGCTCGGTGAAATCCTGGAGCGTGTTGCCGGTGTGCCGCTGGATGTCTTCGTTCGCGAGCAGATATTCGAGCCGCTCGGCATGCGGGAGACGCGATTCTTCCCGCAGCTTCCGGCACCGGAACTGCTCGCGCGCATCGCGCCAACCGAGCAAGATCCATGGCGGGGCCGGATCGTCCGCGGCGAGGTGCATGACGAGAACGCGTATGCACTTGGAGGTGTGGCGCCGCATGCGGGGCTGTTCTCCACGGCGGGCGATCTGGCGCGTTTCGCGCAGATGTTGCTTTACGGCGGAGTGTTCGAAGGCCGTCGCATCGTGTCCCGCGAGACGCTCGAATTGTTCACCCGTCGTGCCGATCTCGTGCCCGACTCGAGCCGGGCACTCGGCTGGGATACGAAATCGCCGACCGGATCGTCGGCGGGCAATCTGTTCTCGGCCAATGCCTACGGGCACACCGGGTTCACCGGCACCTCGATCTGGATCGATCCCGAACGAGATTTGTTCGTGATCCTGTTGACCAATCGCGTGCATCCGACGCGCGAGAACAATCAGATCCGCACGGTCAGGCCGGCCGTCGCGGATGCGGTGGTCGAGGCGCTGGCCACGCCGGATCGGAGTTCGGACGCATCGCGGCCGCATTGACGTGAGAAAAGGAACGAGAGCATGAGCCATGTGTTCAAGCGAATGCAGAGCCCGATTCTGGCGGCTTTGCTGGTGGTCGTCACCGCCTGTGCAAGCACGCCGCCGCAGGAATTGCCTGCTGCCAGCAAGCAACAGGATGTGCTGACGCTGCTCGGCATCTCTCCGTCGCGGGAATCGGTCGATTACGTTCGGAACAAGACCCAGTTCCAGCTCCACACCTTGCTGACCGAGCAGCGGCATCAACGCACCTGGGATCTGAGCGAACGCATCTCGCAAGACACCGCCGAAGGGTTGCGGATGCTGTTCTCGGTAGACGACGACATCACCGCGCGGCTGGAAAAGCTTTCGCGGGAGCCGGCTCCTTCGGCGCTCTCGGATGCCATCGAACAGGCGCTGCTGCAGCGCAGGAAGATCTATATCTACGGAACCGGTGCGACCGGTCGCCTCGCCAAGGAAATGGAAAGCACATTCTGGCGACCGTTCTGGCGTCGTGTACTCGCCGATCCCGCGATCCGGGCGAAGCTCAAACCGCATTTGTCCGCCGATATCGAATCGGAATTGATCGGTGAAATGACCGGCGCCGATCGTGCCCTGATCAGCTCGCTCGAAGGCTTCGAGGATCTGCAATTGATCGGTCGCCTGCAGCTTGCCGATCACGGCATCCGCAAGGGCGACGTGGTGATCGAGGTGACGGAAGGCGGGGAAACCTCCGCCGGTATCGGCACCGTGCTGGGCGCGCTCGATCAGTGGAAATTCGTCGAGGGCGAGGGCGGAAACAAGCCGGCCACGAACTACGATCCGGCCGAGGCCGCCAAGCATCTGTTCTTCGTCTACAACAATCCGGATTCCGTGTTGCTGCCGTTCGAGCGCAGCCGGCAGGTGATCGAGCAGCCTGGCATCACCAAGCTCAACCTGACCACGGGGCCGCAGGCCATTACCGGTTCGACGCGGATGCAGGCGACGACCATCGAGACCTTCGTCATCGCGCATGCGGCGCAGGAGGCGGTGGAGCGTGTGCTCGAACGATTCCTCGACGCCGAAGATCTGGCCCGGCTGGGCTTTGAACGCGGAACCTCGCTGCAGCAACGCTTCGCGCGATTCCCGGAAGTGTTGTCCGCGGTCAAGGTCACCGTGCTCGATCTCGCCAAATTGACGGACCTCGAATCCGAAACCTATCGCGACGGCCATTTCTCGACGTATTTCGCCGATCGCGGCCTGATCACCGTTTTCATCGATAGTACCGAGCGTAGCCCGACGTTTCGTCTGTTCCCGCTGGATATCGTCAACGAAGCGCAGCGCAAATCCTGGATTCAGGTGTGGGCGCCCGCGCGGGATACGCAGGAAGCCTGGCGCAAGATGCTCGGACGCTCGTTCCGTGGTTTGCAGCCGGAGCGTTATCGCGAGCCGTTCGCGACGCGCATTGATGATCCTTATCTTCGGAATGCGGCGTTGGAGAGCCTCAAGCGCGCGGGCGACGATCAGCAGGCGCTTTACGATTTCTCCTTCGAGGATGGCCTGAAACATCGTGGTCCGCAGCCCGGCGATCTCGGCGTGATGGTGGCGGTGGGGGACGAATCGCGAGCGCTTGCCGATCGTGGGTCCGCATTCGCACGTTTCGGAGTCGCGTTCGAAGAACACGATGCGCGCCTGGGTATCGTGCATGTCGGCACCGAACCTGCGCCGGTATGGGGTGATGCCGATGCCATCGTGCATGTCGCGGTCGGAACACGGGACGATCCGTTCGGTGTCGATCAGCAGATCGCGCTGAAGATGCTTCTGAACGCGCATTCGACCGCCGTGATGGCCCGCCTGAACAAAGTGGTCGGCAACACGATGACCAACGTGAGCCCCAGCAATCTCAAGCTCATAGGTCGCGCGACCTATCTGATCCAGTCGCATGTCAACGATGTGCTCGCGAGCGAGGCCTGGACGCGGCGATACGGTAAGCAGGCGCCGGTCACGTACGCACAGGCCAACGCCGTGCTGTTCGACACGATCGGATTCGTCCGGGAAAAGAAGAAGGCGGGGGATCAGGCGGCGGCGGAGGTATCGCTGGCGATCGTGCGCATCCTGGAGTCGCTACGCCTGCAGCGAGCGGTTTCGTATGACGAAGGGCTCGCGCTGCTGAAGACCGGTGGCTTGAACGGATATCTGGCGGGTCTCAGAACCCCCTGAATTGATGGCAAAACGGCGGCGTTAACCGGCTTTCCCTCCACAAATAGCTGGACTTGACGTCGATAATTTATCTGACTAAAGTCAGACAATGGATTCGGAGCAGATTCAACAAGTTCGCAGCTTCAACCGCTCGGTCACGCGGCGGATCGGAGTGCTGAACGACAGTTACCTGGGTCGTGGCCGACCGCTGAGCGAGGCACGGCTGCTGTTCGAGATCGGCAGGGAAGGAGCGGAGCTTCGCGATCTGCGCACACGGCTGTCGCTGGACTCCGGCTATCTGAGCCGCCTTCTGCGCTCGCTGGAAGCGCAAGGGCTGGTGACGTCGCAGCGTGCTCCCGACGACAGCCGGGTACGGCGAGCGACCCTGACGCGCAAAGGGTTGCGCGAGGTGGAGGAACTCGACCGCCGCTCCGAGGAATTCGCGACCTCGGTGCTGGCGCCGCTCGGTCCGTCGCAGCGCGATCGCCTGGTCGCGGCCATGGCGGAAGTGGAACGGCTGATGCGGGCGTCAGCCGTCACCATCGAGGTCGTCGACCCAGGCAGCGCGGATGCCCGCGCATGCATCGAGGCGTATTTGCGCGAACTGGACCAACGTTTCGATACCGGATTCGATCCGGCGCGCAGCCCGTCGGCGGATCCCGAGGAGCTCACGCCGCCAGCGGGATTGTTCCTCATCGCGCGCCTGGACGAGCAAGCCGTCGGCTGCGGCGCGTTCAAGGTGAAAGGCCGTGGGATCGGCGAGATCAAGCGCATGTGGGTGGCGCCCTTCGCGCGCGGGCTCGGCATTGCCCAGCGCATCCTGGATGCGCTCGAGGCACACGCGGTCGAGGCTGGTCTGGACGTGCTGCGGCTCGATACCAATCGCACGCTCAAGGAAGCGCAGGCGCTCTATGCCCGGAACGGGTATCGGGAGATCGCGCGCTACAACGACAATCCTTACGCGCATCACTGGTTCGAGAAGACAGGCCTACAGCCGTCAAAGATGCGGCGGGGCGCGAAAGCACTTCCCAAGCCGAAAGGTGCCGGCAGCACCGACGCGTAGGCGCCAGCGCGAACAGTCACGACCAGCCGCGCGAACGCCGCTCCTACTTCGGCGGCGCATCCCGATAGCGGAAGGTCAGCCAGATGCCGACCGCGACCGCGTAGCAGAGATTCGGCACGTAGGCTCGGTCCAGCGTGGTGACGTGCGTGGAGATCGCCATGAAATTGGTATACGCCGCCTGCGAAAGCGTGAAGGCGGCGACCATCAGCATGAAGCGGATCGGAACCGGATTGCCCATCTGGATGGCGATGATGGTGGCTTCGGAAACCAGCACGCCGATCATGAAAGGCAACAGGCCGCCGATCAGAACCAGGCTGATCAGATTCTCCTGCACGCGCGCCAGCAGCATGAGGTCGGCGAAGGTCAGGCCGAGGGGGCGGGAGATCAGGAACAGCAGCAGGCCGCTGCAGAAGGCCATGATCCGCACGTACTGCTCGGCGCCGGTGGCATTGAGGATGACGCGGATCGCGATCCAGATCTGACTGGAGATCGTCAGAAGGATCAGCAACTGCTCAAGAATGGTGAAGACGTCCCACTTCATGCCGGTCCGTGGAGGGAGGGTGTGATCGGCAAGGATACATGGCCCCCGCAGTTCGCGTCTTCTGCACCCGGTTACGCGCCTGGACCCGCCCGCCGATGCCCCCTGGGCGCCACGCCATGGCAGGGAAGCCCAGTGTCAAGCTCGGGAGCACCCCAGCCTGTCTTTTATCGGGCGTGGAAGTACGCTTGAGCCGGGTGAGCGATGGGGTGCCGAGCATGATCGAGTCCTCCCGGGTGCTGTACGCGCGGGAAGCCGGGCTGGATGTCGCCGAATTCCGGCGTGTTCTGGTGGAGTCCGGTCTCGGCGCGATTCGTCCGGTCGACGACGAGGCGCGGCTTCGGATGATGTTGTCGGCGGCGAATCTGATCGTGACGGCGCGATTGGACGAACCCGGAAACTCCCTTGTGGGGGTCGCGCGTTGCGTCACCGATTTTTCCTGGTGCTGTTATCTGTCGGAGCTCGCGGTCTGTGCTTCGGCGCAGAACCTCGGCATCGGCAAGGGGCTGCTCGATGAAGCGCGACGCCAGTTGGGGCCGAGCGTCAGCTTGATCCTGGCTTCGGTGCCGGATGCTGTCGGGTTCTACGAACGGGCCGGCATGGCGAAACTGCCCGATGCGTTCTGGTACAAACGTGAATACTGATCGTTCGCAGATTGAGCGCTATGCCACGAGATGACGGCTTTCACGACAGTGAAAACCGTACGCCGGGCGATGGCCGAATGGTGATGGAGTCGCGCTTCTGGCTTACGGCATTTATGCAAAGTGTGCGCGCCGCTTGGGGTTCGCAGTAGCGGCGCAATTTAATCGTTCGACCAGGGGAGTTCACTAGTGAGCATCAACCAGCGTGCGCTGCTTTCCCGTCTTGGGAAGCCAGCCAAGTTCTTGGGCGTTTCTGTATTGGTTTTCGCTTCGGGCCTTGTCGCCCCCGTTGCAGCCACTCGCCATAACATTGCGGGTGCGACCCGCGCCGAAGCCAGTTTGCTATGGCCGGCCGAGCCGCCGGCGCAGATCTGCGGCAACACAGCATTGCTGGATGGGCCGGCAACGGCTCCCGAGGGCGCCATCATCGTGCCGGCCGGCAGCAACAGCGGTTTCAATTTCAATCAGCCGGGCGCCACTTTCTGGTTCGAGCCCGGTGTGCACACGCTTGGCGACGACGTCTACGGACAGATCATCGCGCGTGACAACACGACCTATATCGGCGGTCCCGGCGCGATCATCGATGGCCGCAATCTGAACCTCTACGCCTTCACCAGCAGCGCGCAGGACGTGACGATCCGCCACCTCACCATCCGCAATTTCGGTCGAGGCCTGGACAATAACAACGAGGGCGTGGTGAACCACGACGCCGGCGACGGCTGGCTGGTGGAATACAACACCATCATCAACAACGACGGCGCCGGCGTTTTCCTCGGCAGCAACAACATCGTGCGCTACAACTGCCTCAAGGATAACGGGCAGTACGGATTCAGCATGTTCAAGATGCCGATCGAAGGCGATTCGGCGATCAAGAACATCGTCCTGGACCACAACGAGATCGCCGGCAACAACACCGACGACTGGGAAACCCGCGAGCCCGGTTGCGGCTGCACCGGCGGCGGCAAGTTCTGGGACGTCAACGGCGCGCGCATCACCAACAACTGGGTACACGACAACAAGAGCGTCGGATTGTGGGCCGATACCAACAACATCGATTTCCTCTTCGAAGGCAACTACATCGCCGACAACGAGGACGAGGGCATCTGGTACGAGATCAGCTACAACGCCACCATCCGCGGCAATACCTTCCTCAACAATGCGTGGGTGAAAGGCCAGCGCAACCAGGGCTCGCCGGCGCCGGCGATCTATCTGTCGGAATCCGGCGGTGATGCGCGTCTGGCCAGCACCGTGTCCGGTGCCGCCAAGATCCGGATCTACGACAATTATTTCGAGAACAATTTCTCCGGCGTGTCGATCTACGAGAACGCCAACCGCTTCTGCAACTCCAACGGTAATACCAGCAAGGGCTACTGCACGCCTTTCGTGCATCCCACGCTGATCCCGGAGCCGCACGACTACGACTATCTCGATCCGATCAGCGCCACGCATCCATGCTACACGCAGGTCAGCAGCGAGCCGTATCGCACGGACTGCCGCTGGCGTGCGCGCAACATCGAAGTGACCAACAACGAGTTCTATTTCGACCCGGCGGTCGTTCCCTGCGCGGGAGCGGACTACTGCGGCGTGCAGGCCCTGACGGCGACCGGTGCCGACAATCTTCCCTGGTCGCCCTATACCGTGGCGGGCATCCAGGACGAGGTGATGTTCAACGCTAACAACAAGTTCGCGAACAACCACTATTACGGCCCGTGGCAGTTCGCCAAGCGCTGGGGCGAGCGCATCAGCTTCTCCGCCTGGCAGGCCGCGCCGTACTTGCAGGATGCGGGCAGCACCAGCGACCAAGGCGGCGGTCCAGGTCCAGTGGGCAACCTGATCGACGACGACACCTCGACGCTGGAAGATTCCGTCGGCTACTGGGGTGGCTGGTACAACGCCAACGTCTCGCGCAGCACGGAACAGGCGCATGGCGGCAGCCACAGCCTGCGTGTCGACATCACCGACTCGTATTGGGGCGTGGAGGTTGCCAACTATCCTGGCTATGTCGCGGGCTCCGGCCCGAAGAGCGTCAGCTTCTGGGTCAGGGGCGGGGTGGGTGTCCCCAGCAATCCGAAACTGGTTCTTGAATGGCGCGGGGATTCCGGCCAGGTCCTGGCTTCCAATGCCATCGCGTTCCCGGCCTTGACCGCGGACTGGCAGCAGGTGACGGCCTCGGTCGACGCGCCGGCGGGCACCAGCAGCGTCTTGATCACCCTGGTCGGATCGGGGAGCAGTGGCGTCTCGTTCTACCTCGACGATGTGGTCATCGAAGAGGACCAGCCCTGACGCATCAAGGAAGCTCTCGTCATCGACAGGGCTTCCGCGAAGTGCCGATGTCGAAGGTTCATGCCTGCGGCGCTATGCTCGCGGGCATGTTCTTTTTATGGGAGAACTGACATGGCCACCGGATGGGCAGGCGACGGCGCCGTACAGGACCAGATCGACGCAACCATCAAGGACGCGATCAAGCGTGCGCGCAGCCAGTTGCCGCAAGGGCCTGGATTGACGCATTGCGAGGAATGCGATGCGGAAATCCCCGAGGCACGGCGCAAGGCCATGCCGGGCGTGCGTCTGTGTGTTTCCTGCCAGGAGGCGCGCGATCAGGAGCAGGACGGTTATGGCGGCTACAACCGGCGCGGGAGCAAGGACAGCCAGCTGCGTTGATGGTGTTCCGCATCCCAAAGCGTTAACCGGGAATCGCGCGGCCAAGCCGCGCGATTTTTCTAAACCCGGCGAGTCATGCCGCCGCGCGTTCCAGTGTGGCGAGGTCGATCTTTTTCATCTGCATCACCGCTGCCATGACGCGGCTGCCTTTCTCCGCGTCGGGATGGTTGAGAAATTCGGAGATCTGCCGCGGCACAATCTGCCAGGACAGGCCGAACTTGTCCTTGAGCCAGCCGCATTGCTGCGAACGTTCGTCGCCGCCAGCGGTGAGGCGATTCCAATAGCGGTCGATTTCCTCCTGGCTTTCGCAGTTCACCACGAACGACACGGCTTCGTTGAACTTGAAGTGCGGTCCGCCGTTGATCGCGGTGAAGCTTTGTCCGTCGAGTTCGAAGGCGATCGTCATGACCGATCCTTCGGGCCTGCCCGTGGCTTGCGCGCCATCCTTGGTGTAGCGGGTGGTGCTCACGATGCGGGAGTTGTCGAAGGTCTCGAGGTAGTAGGCGACGGCTTCTTCAGCCTGATCGTCAAACCACAGGAAGGGAGTGATGCGCTGCGCGATGGCCATGATGGTGTCCTCGGTTGTTGTTTGTGGGAAAGGCGCCGCGAACGACAGCGGGAAGGGCTCCGGTCACGCGTCCTTGAAACCTAGACGAGCGGGCTCGGGCGGAATCGACATCAGAAGCGCGCTTAAGCTGAACCATTCATCTTTGCTTGCGGGGACTTTGCATGGGCTCTTGACGGCCTAGCGTTCATCAGATAAATAATTAAGTAATTTCTTAACTAAAGAACTGCTATGGACCGCGTCTTCGAAGCCCTGGCCTCCGCCGCGCGCCGCAAGATCCTGGCCTATCTCAACGAGGGCGAGCTGACCGCCGGCGAGATCGGGACCAGGTTCGATTTCAGCAAACCGGCGCTCTCCGGCCATCTGCGGATCCTGGAGGAGGCCGGCCTGATCGCCCGCGAGAAGCGCGGGCAGTTCGTCTATTTCCGGCTCGTGCCGGACCGGTTGGCCAACACGTTGTTCGCCTGGGCGGCGGAGGTGTGTCCGGTGGCCGGGCCGCTGAAACGCGAGAGCCGCGCGCGGGTGCGCGGGAAGACACCATCGACCGCCGGTTGAACGGCCTGACAAGGAAGGAGAGGGGGCACCATGCTGACGACCACGAAAGTCATCCGTACTTTTCCGAGCGTGCGCATCCGTCCGCATGCGGGCGGCCTGCCGATCGAAGTGTCGCTGATCGCGCAGCTCGGGCTTGGTGGAGGCGACCAACTCATCGAAAGCGCATCGGGGCGGCAGCGGGGGCACGAGGCTTTCATCGACGAGCTCGATGAGCCGTCGGCGCGTCTGGGCGGCGTCGATCTGGCGAACGGGGATGTGACGTCGCTGTATTCGTTCACCGTGGGCGCGAACGGGCATCCGTTCCATCGTCATGCCGGCCACCGCGTGTTCACCGCGGTGTCGGGCAGTGCCGGGACGCAATTGCGCTTCTCGAACGCGTCCGTGGAAGAGATCGCGGAGGATCCGCAGCGGTTCGTCGCGTCGTTGCACCACGTCAATATTCCGCCGGATTGCCTGTTCACCGTTCGCTTCGGCGGCGGGACGTGGCATCAGTTCGTGCCGTTGCAGGGGCGTTCGTCGCATCCGGCGATGTTCGCCTTGTCCTGCCATACCAATGAACTTGGTGGCGATCTTCCGCAGGCGCTGCGTCAGCGCGTGATCGACAATCGCGCCGATATCCCGGCCTTGACCGAAGTGTTGCCGCCGAACGTGCGCGATCTTCTCGAGAGCGAATCTTTCGATGCCTCGCGCGTTCCCACATACGCGCTGTCGTTGGACGCGGCGCCTGCATCGCCGCTCGCGCGTCTGTGCGCATGGACGCGCGGCGCGCTTGGTCGCGTGCGCGGGGCGTGGGGGCGCTGGCGTGGGCCGAGCGGGTTCCTCGCCGACAACGGCGGAGGCCGGCTGGTGGAAGAGCTCGCGGCGCCGCCGGTGGATTCCCTGCTGCGTGCGCAGCTGGATGGCAAGCAGACGCAAGAGGACACGTTCGAACTCACGACGGCCGCGGGCGAATTCGGCAATGCCTCCGCCAGCGCGATCCTGGGCTCGATGCTGCAAGGATTCCTCGAAAACCGGCCCTTGGGCGTCTCGCAGTTGATGGCCTTCCGCAATGTGCTGGTGAGGCCGCTGGGACTGCGCACTTCGCCGCTGGGTTGCCCGGCCTCGTCGCTGCTGTCGACGACGTCGGAAGGCTGGTTCGCCGGCCGTTATCCCGTGCTGGCGCAGCGCGTCGATTCTTCGGGCGGGCGCGCCCAGGTGATCCTCGGCGCGGACGACAAGCATCTCGTGTTCCGTTCATGCGTCGGCGTCGAACTGCTGCCGGATGGGCGCGTGAAGTGCACGCTGGGCACGCGCGTGCGCACGCGCAACCTGTTCGGCCGTTTCTACATGGGCGTCATCGACCGCATGCATCGCGGTTACATCTCGCCGACCATGCTGCGGCTGGCGGTGGATCACGCGGTGCGGGAATTGCGCGAAGCGCCACGGCGAAACGCCGCGCCGGTGATCGGCGCGGACGTTCTCGACTGCCTGCTGTCAGTGCGCTAGCGCGGAAGCCTTCGACCAGCGCCGCAGGCTGTCCATCTTGGCCTGATAGCGGTTGCGCATCACCGCGTCCTCGCTGCTGAGGGCCAGGGCGCGGCTGAGTTCGCGCCGGGCGCGCTCCATGTCGCCGGAGAGGAAGTACACGCGAGCCAGGCCGAAGTGGAACTGGTGGACCTTGTCATACAGGCGAATCGCGCGGCGATAGTGCGTGGCGGCGACGGCATAGTCGCCGCGCTTCTCGGCCTGATCGGCCTGCAGGAACTGATAGAACGGATCGCCGAGCTGGGCTCGCCGCAAACGGTGCATGTAGGTGTCGACCTTGGCTTCGTCGCCGGTGAACCGATATAGGTTGACCATGTTCGACAGCGCCGGCGCATAGGATGCGTCGCGTTGCAGGGCGGCGAGGTAATCGCGTTCGGCCAAGCCAGGCTGGTGATTGCGCATGCGCAGCACACCGAGATTATTCCAGGCCGGCGCGAAACCAGGGTCTTGCGCCAGCGCGGCGTCGAAGTGCGCCTTGGCCGCGACGATGTAGCCGTCCTGCATCAGTTCGGAGCCGCGGTTGTTGTAGAAATGCGCCAGCGCGCGCTTGTCGGAAATACGCTTGGGGCCGCCGCGCGCGAGCAGGATGTTGCGATCCAGATCCACGGTGCCCTGATCGGTGCCGAGCTGGATGCCGACGTTGACGTGTCCGGCGTTGTAGAGCGTGTTCTCTTCCTGATACCAGGAGAGCGCCTGACCCACTTCCTGCACATAGGCGCTCACGCCGGCTTCCCGCGCCAGCGTCACGAACAGCAGGGTGAAGGACATGCAATTGCCCTTGCGGTCACGGAAGGTCTGCTCGATGGTGCGGGTGACCGAGGAGTCGTACTCCAGGCCGAGACCCTGCTTGCTGAAGATGTAGTCGACGAGCAGCTTCATGCGCCGCTCGCGCGAGTAGCTCTTGTTGATGACGTTCTGCCGCAATTGCGCACGCAGTTCCGGCGGGATCACGATGATCTGCTGCGGGCTGGGCACGGAGATCGGCACGATGTCGGCGGGGACCGCGAGCGGTTCCGTTGTCGTCACGGATATCGGGTCTGCGATGCCGGGAGCGGCCAGTGCCGGCGCGGTCGCGCCGTGGACGGCCATGCAACATCCCAACGTGGAGGCGGCCAGCAGGGCCGCTGCGGTACGGGGAATCATGTCGAGCCCTCCATCATGTGGGAGGCGATGTCGCCATGCCGAGTCTATCCCTTTGCCACTGCGCCGGCGCAAGATTTTTTTGGATCGTCGCGGGGGCGGGGACATTGTCCGGAAACGGCGATTTCGTGGCCGCCGGACGCAACGAGGGAGGGATGGGCGAGTCCGCCTGCGAGGGCTTCACTGGCCCTGCAGATAACGGCTGGGAGAAGCCCCGAGCGTGCGCCGGAACGCGGCGGTGAAGGCGCTGGCACTGCTGTAGCCAAGATCGGTCGCGACCTGCGTGATCGAGTCGCCCAAGCCGAGCCGCGTCAGCGCCGCGAGCAGACAGGCCTGCTGACGCCAGAGGCCGAAACTCATGCCGGTCTGCTGGCGAAACAGACGGGTGAAGCTGCGCCGGCTCATGCCGGCCTTGTGCGCCATCATGTCGATGTCGATTTCGAGTGCCGGTGCTTCCATCAGTGCGCGGCAGATGCGCGCCAGTCGAGGATCGCGTGGCAGCGGCGTGTTGAGCGCGAGTGTCGGCATCACCGCGATCTCATCCACCAGCAATGCCATCAAGCGGCCGTCACGGCCATCCAGTGCGTATTCCGCCGGCAGATCGACCGCTTCCAACAGCAATGCGTGGAGCAGGGTGGACACCGCGATCACTTGGCAGTGCGTCGGCAGGCCGACGGCCTGCGCGGCTTCGGGGCGGACGAAGACACTGCGCGTGGACACCGCACCGCTCATGCGCACCTCGTGCGTGACGCCGGGCGGAATCCACAGTGCGCGTCGTGGCGGGACCACCCAGCTGCCTTCATCGGTGATGGCGCTGACCACACCGGCCGAGGCATAGAGCAGCTGTCCGCGCTTGTGCGAGTGCGCCGGCAGGACGTAATGCGGCGGGTACTCGTTGCCGGTGGCGACCACGTCACGAGGCGTGTCTTCGTAGAGGCTGGCGCGGGTCTGGCGCATGGTGTCTGGTGTCGATCCGGGGGTTGGCCCGGATTCGATATAAATTGGCCCGATGATTCGGGCAGGCCGAGGCCGGCAACTCTAAAGTGGCGCCGCCGCCGTGGCAAGGCGGCAAGCCCCCACGCTGGAGTGACCGCCATGCAAACACGAGTCGAAGACGCCGCCATCGATGGCGCGATGGAGAGTGCGATCGCGGCGCCGTCCGCGTCCGCCGAGGAACGCACCGCCTATACGGTGCTGGGTGCGATCAGTTTCTCGCACCTGCTCAACGACATGATCCAGTCGCTGATCCTGGCGATCTATCCGATCCTCAAGAGCGGCTTCAATCTGAGCTTCGCGCAGATCGGTCTGATCACGCTGGTCTATCAGCTCACCGCGTCGTTGCTGCAGCCGGTGGTGGGCATGTACACCGATCGCCGTCCGCTGCCGTATTCGCTGCCGGTCGGAATGGGTTTCACGCTGTGCGGATTGCTGCTGCTCGCGTGGGCGCCGAATTTTCCGCTGCTGTTGCTGGCGGCGGCATTGGTGGGAACGGGGTCCTCGGTGTTCCATCCGGAATCCTCGCGCGTGGCGCGCATGGCCTCGGGCGGAAAGCATGGGCTGGCGCAATCGCTGTTCCAGGTCGGCGGCAATGCCGGTGCGTCGTTGGGACCGCTGCTGGCCGCGTGGATCATCGTGCCGCATGGGCGCGGCAGCGTGGCATGGTTCTCGCTGGCGGCGCTGCTGGCGATCGTGGTGCTGCTGCAAGTCGAGCGCTGGTACGCGCAGCATCATGCGGTGCGTGGAAAGCCGGCGGCGAAACGCAATATCGGTGAAACACTGTCGCGCGGCCGCGTCGCCGCCGCGCTGGTGATCCTCGGCGTGCTGGTCTTCTCCAAGTATTTCTACATGGCCAGCCTCAGCAGCTACTACACGTTCTATCTGATCCACACCTTCGATGTCTCGGTGCAGAGCGCGCAGACACATCTGTTCGCGTTCCTGGCGGCGGTGGCGGCGGGTGCCCTGATCGGCGGGCCGGTGGGCGATCGCATCGGGCGCAAGTGGGTGATCTGGATCTCGATCCTCGGTGCGGCACCGTTCACGCTGTTGCTGCCGCATGCGAATCTGTTCTGGACCGGCATCCTGAGCGTGGTGATCGGTCTGATCCTGGCCTCGGCGTTCTCGGCGATCCTCGTGTACGCGCAGGAGCTGCTGCCCGGACGCGTGGGCATGGTGTCGGGACTGTTCTTCGGTTTCGCCTTCGGCATGGGCGGTATCGGCGCGGCGTTGCTCGGCGAACTCGCCGATGCGCGCGGTATCGATTTTGTCTACCAGGTCTGCGCGTATCTGCCGCTGATCGGCGTGATCGCGCTATGGCTGCCCGATCTGAACGGAAAGAAGAAGTTGAAGCAGGCCTCCGCGGCGGCGTGAACGAACGACCTTCACCCCAGGCTTCGATCGCGTAGCGTCGAAAGCGAGATCGCCAGCGCGCCGCAGACGAAAACGCCGGCGAGGATGCAGATCGCACTCCATCCGCCACGCGTCCAGACGAAGCCGGTCAGCGCCGCGCCGAGCGAACCGCCAGCGAAGAACACACCGGTGAATAGCCCGTTGAGACGGCCGCGTGCTTCGGGTCGCAGCAGGTTCACCGCGCGACGGCCCAACGTCTGATCGGCGACGGTGCCGACGTCGAGCAGCATCGCGGCCAAGACCAGCAAGGCCACGGCCAAACCGATCGTATGAACGGCTGGCATGGTCGCCAGGCCCGCGACCAGCAATGCCACCAGCGCCAGCGCGTGTATCGCCGCCAATGCCGGCCGGGTGTAGCCGCGATCGCCCCAGCGTCCGGCCAGCGGTGCCACCACGATGCCGCTGGCACCGGCCAATGCGAACAGGGCGATGCCATGCTCGCCGAAATGGAAAGGAGGGTGTGCCAGCAGCAACGCGACGGTGGTCCAGAACGCGTTGAACGCGGCGAACATCAGGAACGCCGAGGCCGCGCGCAAGCGCAGCACGCGTTCCTCGCGCAACAGGCTCCACAACGTCGACAGCAATTTGGCGTAACTCAGTCCTGGCGCGGGGCGACGCCACGGCAACGTGAACCACAACACGACGAACAGGACCGCCAGCAACAACGCCAGGGTGAGCAGCATGCCGCGCCAGCCCAATGCCGCGGCCGCGAAGCCTGCCAGCGGACGCGACAGCAGCAGGCCGATCATCATTCCACTCATCACGTCGCCGACCACGCGTCCGCGTTCGGCCTCGGGCGTGAGCGCGGCGGCGAGCGGTACCAGTACCTGGATGCAGCTCAGCGCAGCTCCCAGCACGAGCGCCGCGATGAGATACAGCACCGCGTTCGGCGCGAACGCGCAGGCGAATTGCGCCAGCGCCGCGGCCGCGAGCATCGTCAACGCGAGTCGGCGGTTTTCCATCATGTCGGACAAGGGCACGATCAGTACGAGGCCGATGCCGTAGCCGAGCAGGGTGGCTAGTGGCACGAAACCGGACAACTGTGCCTGCAACCCCAGCGCCGGTCCGATCACGCCGACCAGCGGCTGCGAGGCGAACAGGCTGAGCATGAGCACGCAGACCGCGCCTCCGAACAGCCGGGTATTGACCGGAGTCGGAATCGCGGCGATTTGTCGCAGATCGTCGTGTTCGCCAGTGGCGCATTTCGTGTGGGGCATGGTGAATATCGGACTCTGCATGTCGTGCTAGAAATCTATGTCCGAAGCGTATATTCATCAAATGAATAATTTTTAGTCTTAAAATGCGTAATCGGCATTATTTGGATTCCCTCCGACAAATCCCCGGAAACTGCCGTCATGAACATCCGCGACATCGAAGCCTTCATCGCCGTGGTCGACTCGGGTTCCATCCAGGCCGCGGCGGCGCGTCTGCATCTGACACAGCCGGCGGTAACGCGGCGGGTGCAAGGTTTGGAACAAGATCTCGACACGGCACTGCTCGATCGTCTGTCGAAGCCGCTGAAACCGACCGCAGCCGGACGCGAAGCCTACGAACTGGGCCGGCGCGTGCTGGGATCGGTGCAGGATCTGCGCAGCGGCATCGCCGCGAACGGTGAAGTCGCCGGTGAATTCCGGCTCGGCCTCACGCCGTTGCAATCCGACGATTCGATGGCCGCGCAGATCGATGGCCTGCGCCGCGCGCATCCGCAGTTGTCGCTGCTGATCACCACGGCCTGGTCGCATGAATTGCTGGATCAGGTCGAGTCCGGCCGCATCGATGCCGCATTGGTGTATCTGCCTGGTGAGGCGGCGATTCCGCAGACGCTGTCCGCGCATCCGGTCTCGCGTCATCGCATGCAGGTGGTGGCGCCGAAAGGATTGGCGTTGCCGAAACGCCCGACACTCGCCGATCTGGCCGAATTGCCCTGGGTGCTCAGTCAGGACGGGTGCGGGTTCCGGCGCACGCTGCGCGATGCGCTCACGCGCGCGGGATTGCCGTTCGTGGTCGCGGTGGAAAGCCTGGGGGTGGAGATGCGCATGGCGCTGGTCGCGCGCGGCCTGGGGCTGGGCCTCGCGACGGAACAGCTACGCGAACGCAGCCGTTATCGCGATGCGGTCGAAGTGCTGGACGTGCGTGATTTCAAGGCCGAGATCCGCATCTGGCTGGTGCATCGCGCTGAGGCCGGACGGCTGACCGCATTGCTCGCGCGATTCGCGTCCGAATTGAAGGAAGCCGCGACCTCACCGCCAGCCAGGGCCGGCAAGCAGGAGAAACGTCGCTCCGTTGCGCGCCGTGCCTGAGCGGCGCGCGATGCTTTATTTCGCCTTGCCCTGATTCGCCACGGCTTCGGCGGCGCGCTTGGCGGCTTCGGGATCGCCGAGATAGCGGAACGACTGCACGGCCAGCTGTTCGTCGAGTTCGAACAGCAGCGGAATCCCGGTGGGGATGTTCAGTTCGAGGATGTCCGCGTTGGAGACGTGGTTGAGGTACTTGTAGAGCGCGCGCAGTGAATTGCCGTGCGCGGTGACCAGCACCGTCTGGCCGGCTTTCAGCTGTGGCGCGATGGCGTCGTGCCAGTAAGGCAGCACGCGGTCGAGCGTGGAGGCGAGCGATTCGGTGGCGGGCAGCACGTTGCGGTCGAGACCGGCGTAGCGGCGGTCGTGCATCGGATGTCCGGGATCGTCCTGCGCCATCGGAGGCGGCGGGATGTCGTAGGAGCGGCGCCAGATCTTGACCTGTTCTTCACCGTGCTTGGCCGCGGTCTCGGCCTTGTCGAGGCCCTGCAGGCCGCCGTAGTGGCGCTCGTTCAGGCGCCAGCTCTTGTATACCGGCAGCCAGTCCTGATCGAGCGTCTTCAGCGCGCCCTGCAGCGTGTGGATCGCACGCTTGAGCACCGAGGTGTGAGCGACGTCGAACTGCAGGCCTTCCTCGCGCATCAATTGCCCGGCATTGGCGGCTTCGTTGCGGCCCTGTTCGGTGAGGTCGACGTCGACCCAGCCGGTGAAGCGGTTGTCGAGATTCCACTGGCTCTGGCCGTGGCGCAGCAGCACGAGGCGATGGGTCACTGCGAAGCTCCGTTGCACGATCGCGATGGGGAGGTGTGATTGTAGCGGGTCGCGCAGTCGGTGCGGATCGGATCATGGGAAAATCGCGGATAATCGCGGTTGCGGAACTGGATGAGGACGTGTGGCTTGAATCGTTCTGGCACGGGCAAATCTGATACGAGCCGGCCCGGCGCGCAGCAGTCGTTCGATGGGTTCGGTTTGCAGGAGCCCGTCGGCAACCTGTTCTTCGCCGTGAAGCCGGATGCGGCCGCGATGGCGCGGATCGCCGCGGTCGCGCGATCGCTGCGCGCGGAGCATGGACTGCGTGGTCGCGTCATCGACGAGGATCGTTTGCATGTCACGTTGCAATTTCTCGGTGAGTTCGCCGGCCTTCCGGGCAATGTGCTGGCCGCAGCCAAGCATGCGGGGGAGGCTGTGTCGGCGGATGCGTTCGAGCTGACATTCGATAGCGTGGCGAGCTTCGGTTCGGGACGTGAGCGGCGGCCGCTGGTGTTGCGAGGGCAGGGCGTTGCGGTCGCTGCGGT
The DNA here is from genome assembly GCF_020511115.1 of Luteimonas panaciterrae. Taxonomy (GTDB): domain Bacteria; phylum Pseudomonadota; class Gammaproteobacteria; order Xanthomonadales; family Xanthomonadaceae; genus Luteimonas; species Luteimonas panaciterrae. The sequence goes on along the minus strand of NZ_JAJAVH010000004.1, from coordinate 545,404 downwards.
GATCGCGTTGCACGATGCGCTGGCCGTCCGTTTGGCGGCCGCGGGGCTCAAGCCAGATGCCCGCCACGAGTTCGTGCCGCATCTGACTGTGCTCTACGACGAGCATGCGCTTGCACAGCGATCGATCGAGCCGGTCGGCTGGCGGGTGCGTGAATTCCATTTGCTGCGGAGTTTCGTCGGAGCTTCGAAGTACGAAACGCTCGCAAGCTGGACATTGCAGGGGTGAGCATGCGCGAGATCGAACGACCATCCATCCGGGAACAAGATGCGATTCCCGCTCGCGTTGGGACAGCCGAGCGAGCCACGGGCTTCTGCGGTATCGCCGCGCTTGTCGCGATCCTGCTTTTCGCGGGCGCCGCGCTGGTGCTGCAATTCGCACGCGAGGATCTCGACTGGATCCGGACGCCACTCAGCTTCTACCTGATCGGGCCGTATGGCGTCTGGTTGCAGGCGGCCTATTGCCTGCTCGGCGCCGCGCTGGTGTTGCTGCCACTGGGGCTGTACTTCGCGTTCGAGCCGCAGGCGCGCAGCAGCGCACCGGTGCTGCTGTTCGTGATGGCGGCCGTGGCACTCGTGGTGACGGCGTTCGCGCATACCAATGTTCCGGGGCGTGCGCCGACGTTCGAAGGCTGGGTGCATGGAACCGCCGCGCAGGGCGCTTTCCTGTGGGTGACGACGGCGATGGTGTTGCAGGCCTGGCGATTCCGTGGCGATCCGCTCTGGCGATCGCGCTTCCGGTTGGCGTTCGGTCTTGCCGTCGCCTCGTTCGCGGCCGTCTGGATTCTCTCGCTATGGCGTGGCGCGCCGCGCGGGCTGACGCAGAAGCTGGTGATCGCGATGATCGTGTACTGGCTAGTGATGGTCGGCATCTGGCTGTGGCGCGCGGCGCGGGAGCGTCGATACTCGGACGCATCGCCGGTGAGGCAGTCACCATGAATGCCGAAACTCCCATCGAGAGCCTCGCCGCATTCGTGCGGCCGGAACAATGGGCAGCACTGCGCGCCGCATACGCGACACCGCCACGCACGTATCACAACTTCGAACACGTCGGCGAAGTGATGCGCCATTGCGAAACCGTTGCGGCCGGTCCGGACTGGTCCCAGCCCATGGAAGTGCGATTGGCGGTGCTGTATCACGATGCGATCTACGAGGCGGGGCGCAAGGACAACGAAACACGTTCGGCCGAGCTGGCGGCTTCCGAGATCTCACGCTGGATGCCGGACGCCGGCGTGGACGTCGCGCGGGTGGTGGAACTGATCGAGCTTACCGCGCGTCACGGCCAGTTCTCGCCCGACGATTTCCCGCGCGACGCGCGCGGTGATGACGCCCGCCATTTCCTCGATTGCGACATGGCGATTCTCGGCGCGCCGCCGGCGATCTTCGATACCTACGACCGTGGTATCGCCGCCGAATATCGCGGTCATGTGCCGGGCTGGCTGTTCAAGCTCAATCGCCGCCGCTTCCTCAAGGCGCTGCTGGCGAAGCCGCGCATCTATCTCAGCGAGTTCTTCCACGAGCGCCTGGATGCGCAAGCCCGTCACAATCTGCGCCGCGCGGTGAGCGAAAAGCGATAACCGCGGATTTGGGCGCCGTCGCCGCGCGGGCTATGATGCGGCCATGGCGAAGCTTCTGCTCAATCTGCGCATGGTGCCGGAGGACGAAGCGGACGACGTTCGCGCGTTCCTCGATGCCAACGACATCGGCTGGTACGAGACCAAGCCGAGCCGCTGGGGAATCTCGTATGGCGGCATCTGGGTCAAGCATGACGAGGATATCGCCAAAGCCAGGCAACTGATGGCCGATTACCAGACGCGACGCCGCGACACGGCCCGCGCCGCCCACGCACAGGCACAGCGCGACGGCACGGCGGAAACCTTCGCCGACGTGGTGCGCGAATCGCCGTTGCGGGTCGTGTTGACGCTCTTGGCGATCGTATTCCTGCTAGGGTTGGTGGCACTGCCGGTATGGCTGCTGCACAAGTGACCAGTTGCACAAGTGACCGGCTGTACAAGTGACTAGATGACGGCGGAGGTGCGGTCGATGCGTTCCAAACATGCTGTCGGACAAGGGCTGGCATGCCCGGATTGAAAAAGCAGCGCATGAAGAAACAACGCAAGGTCGAGTTTCCGGATCGTCAGGCCTATCGCCGGCGCCAGCGCAGCGGTGCGTGGGTGGCGTTGTTCGTGGTGATCGTCGCGGTGGCGGGATGGGTCGGCTTCCGCATCTATCAGAACTTCGCGGCGCACAAGCCGCCGCCGCCGAAGCCCGCGCCGATCCTCAAACCTCCACCGCCGAAGTTGCCGCCAAAGCCGCCGCCTCCCGATCCGGTCGTCACGCGTGCCGCGCGCATGGCGGCGGTGCACGAGGCGATGCAGCGCGGCGACGAGGTTGCGATGCAGCAGCAGGTCGACGGGATGCAGGACGATTTCCGCAAATCGATGCGCTTCGTCGATCCCGAACGCGTGACCGATTACGAGGCGGCGCGCACCGCCGCCTGGAAGGTGGCGGGCGTGCGTTCGCTGGCGTGGCTGGATCGCGTCAACCTGTACGTCATCCTCGATACGCCCGAGCATCGCAGCCAGGCGACGATCGACGCCATCTGCGGCGCGGTGCAGGCGCTGAGCCGCAAGCCGGACGAGAAGCCCGACGTCATGGTCGATCTTCAGGTCGACTATCGCGGCCAGGAGCCTTCGGAGATGCTCAGCCGCAACTGCCGCGCCGCGCCCGTCACCAGCGCCGTTACCGGAAAAGATGGCGAGGACGGGAAGACGCCGGAAGCGGCGAAGGAGCCGTCGGAAGAAAAGCCGGCGGAGAACGCCAAGGATCCCGTCCGTGAGGAAAGCCTGCGCATCCTGCGCGATACCACACCGGAAATGTGAGCGGGCTGGCCGCATCAAGCCAGTTGTTCAAAACAAGACGTTCTTCAAAGCAGGCAAGCCGGACTCAAAGCCGGCCGCATTCAGAAGTGAAGGAAGCCTAACGTTTGTTGAACAGGCGATGCTTATGATGTTCGGTTTGAATAACCGCTCGGGGAATTCCGTACATGACTTGTGACCGCGTTCGCAAGGGCTCCGCAGTCGCCGCGCTGGCGATGGCCATCGCGCTGGTGGCCGCGTGCAAGCCGGAGCAGGCACCGAAACCGGAGCCGGCTGCCCAGGCGGCGCCGTCCCCGCCGGCGGCCGCGCCACCGTCCGTTCCCGAGCCCGATCCGAGCACGGCCACCTACGAGCGCGCCGCGCCGCCGACGCTGCAGCCGGTGGTGCTCGGTGATTTCCAGCCGGGCGATCCGGTGGGCGAATCCAGCACCGGCGCGATCAAGATCGAGGACGGCAAGATCACCGGCGCCAACGGCGCCACCTTCGTCACCGAGCGCGTCGCCCTAGTCAACGGTGACGATCAGTATTCGCCGAGCGAGCGCTATGCCGACGCGATGATGATCGAGCCGCGCCAGCAAGTGGAACTGCGTCACATCGTCCAGCAGACCGCGCCGAGCAAGATCCCCAGCAACGCGTTCTGCGGCAGCACCGCCGATGCCAGCTATCTCGCGCTGGCCAAGGTCATGGAGGGCGAGAGCGAGGTGGTGAAGCTGATCGCGCTCAGCGGCAAGACCCTGCCGGCGGCGTCCGCGCAGGACGTCAAGCTGTGCGCCGCCACGCATTATTTCTCGAAGAAGAAGTAAGGCTACGCGCGTCCGCGCACGCGTGCTTACGTCCGCGTGTGCGCCTGTTCCGACTTCCGCCGCAGCCAGGCGACCGCGCCGTCGCCGGCACGCTTGCCGCTGGCGAAGCAGGCGGTGAGCAGGTAGCCGCCGGTCGGGGCCTCCCAGTCGAGCATTTCGCCCGCGCAGAACACGCCTGGCATGGCGCGCAGCATCAGGCCGTCGTCGAGTGCTTCCAGACGCACGCCACCAGCGCTGCTGATGGCTTCGGCGATCGGCCGCGCACTGCGTAGCCGCAACGGCAGTCGCTTGATGGTGCTGGCGACCCGCGCGGCATCGCCGAGCGCGTCGCGTCCCAGCACTTCGTACAGCAGCGCGGCCTTGGCGCCGTCCAGGCCGGTCTGCCGGCGCAGGTGTTCGCTGGCGCTGCGTCGACCGCGCGGTTTGGCGAGCGCTTCCCGCAATTTGCCGATGTCGCGGCCCGGGGCGATGTCGAGATGGAGCAGGGCGGTGCCATCGCGCGCGATCGCTTCGCGCAGTGTCGCGGACAGGGCGTAGATCAGGCTGCCCTCGATGCCGGTAGCGGTCGCCACGCACTCGCCTTGCAGCGCGTGTTCCTCGCCGTGCTCGTCGCGCCAGTGCGCGATCACCGGCTTCAGCGGCGCGCCGGCATGGCGTTCGGCGAAGTGAGGGCTCCAGCCGATGTCGAATCCGCAGTTGGCCGGCCGCAGCGGCGCCACGTCGATGCCGCGCGTGCGCAGCACGGATTCCCAGGCGCCATCGGAACCGAGTTCGGGCCAGCTGCCGCCGCCGAGGGCGAGGATGGTCGCGGCGGCATGGACTTCGCGTTCTCCATCCGCGGTCGCGAAGCGCAGCGCATGCCCGTCGCCCCAGCCGAGCCAGCGATGGTGCATGTGGAAGCGCACGCCTTGATCGCGCAGGCGCCGTACCCAGCCCCGCAGCAATGGCGCGGCCTTGAGGTCTGTCGGGAACACGCGGCCGGAACTGCCCACGAACGTCTCCACGCCGAACCCGCGCACCCACGCGCGCAATTCGTCGGCGCCGAAGTCGTGCAGCCACCGCGCCACGTCGCGTTCGCGCTCGCGGTAGCGATGGGCGAAGGCCGGCATCGGTTCGGAGTGGGTGAGGTTGAGGCCGCCCTTGCCGGCGATCAGGAATTTCCGTCCGACCGAACCCTTGGCATCGTACAGATCCACCTCGAAACCGGCGGCGCGCGCGGTTTCCGCCGCCATCAGTCCGGCCGGGCCGCCGCCGATGACGGCCAGCGCATTCGTGTGAGGTGGGGAAGCATCCATCGGTGACAGGGTAGTGAATGCCCGCCCGAGGAGGAAGGCATGCGGAGTTGGCGCGGCATCTGTCATGATCGAGACGCCCCCATCATCGCGGATGCATTGCATGAATTCCGTTGCCGCCGCCCCGAAGAATCCAGCGGGACGCGTCCTGTTCGCCAGCCTGATCGGCACCACCATCGAATTCTTCGATTTCTACATCTACGCCACCGCCGCGGTGCTGGTGTTTCCGAAATTGTTCTTTCCCGCCAGCGATCCCGCCTCGTCGACGTTGCAATCGCTGGCGACGTTCGCGCTGGCGTTCTTCGCGCGGCCGGTGGGCTCGGCGCTGTTCGGCCATTTCGGCGATCGTGTCGGCCGCAAGGCGACGCTGGTGGCGGCGTTGCTGACGATGGGCATCTCGACGGTGGTGATCGGCGTGCTGCCGACCTACGCGCAGATCGGTGTGGCGGCGCCGCTGTTGCTGGCGTTGTGCCGGTTCGGGCAAGGCCTGGGATTGGGCGGCGAATGGGGCGGTGCGGTGCTGCTCGCTACCGAGAACGCGCCGCCGGGCAAGCGCGCCTGGTACGGGATGTTTCCGCAGTTCGGCGCGCCGATCGGGTTTCTGCTGTCGAGCGGCGTCTTCCTGCTGCTCACGGAGCTGATGGACGACGCGCAATTCTTCGCCTGGGGCTGGCGCGTTCCGTTCCTGGCCAGCGCGGTATTGGTGCTGGTCGGTTTGTGGGTGCGTCTGCGCATCGAGGAGACGCCGGCCTTCCGTCGCGTCCTCGCCAACGAAGCGCGTGTGAAGGTGCCGATGCTGGCGGTGCTGGCACGGCATCCGCGCATGCTGCTGATCGGCACGTTCGCGGCGGTGGCGACGTTCGTGCTGTTCTACCTGATGACGGTGTTCGCGCTGAGCTGGGGTACTTCCTCGCTCGGCTATACGCGCGAGCAGTTCCTGCTGCTGCAGATGCTGGCGGTGCTCTGCTTCGCAATCACTATCCCGCTATCGGCCGTGTACGCGGATCGTCGCGGCCGGCGTGCGGCGATGATCTGGTCGACGGTGGCGATCATCGTCTTCGGTCTGTGTTTCGCGCCGCTGTTCGCATCCGGCAGCGCGATTGGTGTGTTGTTGTTCCTGGCGCTGGGGTTGGCGGCGATGGGGCTGACCTATGGGCCGCTCGGGACGATCCTGTCGGATCTTTTCCCGACCGAGGTGCGCTATACCGGCGCGTCGCTGGCGTTCAATTTCGCCGGCATCATCGGCGCCTCGCTGGCGCCTTACGCGGCCACATGGCTGGCAAAGAATTACGGCCTGCAATACGTGGGTTACTACCTGTCGGCGGCGGCCGTGCTGACGTTGCTGGCGCTGTTGTCGATTCCGAAGTCGGCGGGAGACGAGCCCGCCCTGCCGGTCGGCGAGCGGGCCTGACTCGTTCGTCAGACCGGTCGCCGACTCGATGCGCGCGGCTCAGATAGCCGCGATCAGACAGCTGCGAAGCGCTTCTGGTACTCCGCTTCGAGCGGTGCGTGCAGTTTCCAGAAATTCGGCGGCGCGCGGCCGTTGAGGCGATCGGCGAGCACGTCGAGGTGGGCATGCCAGCCGCCGGAGTACTGCACGAGCTTCTCCTGGCTGGCGATGCGGGTATGCGTCAGGGTGAGCAGGACGTCGCTGCCGCGTTCGGCCAGTTCGAAACGGACTTCGTCGTCCTCACCGAAGATGTAGCCCAGCAGGCGCGGCGGGTCCCAGGCGGTGACGCGCGATTCGTGGCGAAAGCCGTTGGGTTCCATGTCGGCGTAGCGCGGCGGCGGCGCGCCCGGTTCGTCCGAGAGGCGCGAATGCAGGAACAACAGATCGACCTTGCCGCCGACGCGCGGCTCCATCGTGCCGGAGGCGAACCATTGGCCGCGCTTCTCGTCTTCGGTGAGATAGGCCCAGACGCGTTCGATGGGGCCAGGCAGGATGCGCTCGATGCGCACGGTGTCGGGAGCGGTGCGGACTGCGTAAGCGTTGGCGTTCATTTGGATTTCCTTGATCTGCTGGGGCGGATGGGCGAAGACGTGGGTGGGATAGGGACGCGAGGAGGTCAGGCGGCCGCTCATCGTCGTTTCCCTTTGGTCGTGGGTTTGAAAGGTGCCTTCGCGGCGGGTTCGTTTGGTTTTTTCGTGGCGGCGGCATCTTCCGCGCGGAGCAGGGCTTCCAGTGCATCCAGGCGCTGGTTCCAGAAGCGCTCGTAGTGCCGCAGCCATTCCATGCCGGCGTGCAGCGGCTGCGCATGGAGGCGGACGCGGTGCGTGCGTCCGAGCACTTCCCGCTGCACGAGGCCGGCGTTTTCCAGCACTTTGATGTGCTTGGAGGCGGCGGCCAGCGACATCGAGAACGGGGCGGCGAGTTCGCCGACGCTGCGCTCGCCTTCGGCCAGCCGGGCCAGCATTTCGCGGCGGGTGCTGTCCGAAAGGGCGGCGAAGACACCATCCAGATCGATCGGGCGGGAGGGTTGATATTCATCCATATGGTTGAATATACATTCGAAAACCGGAATGTCAACTGTTTGGTTGAATATCGTGCCCGGTAGAATTGGCGGATGGTCACCAACCTAGCCGCCTACCATTTCACCGAAATCCAGGCTCCCGACGCCCTGGCCGCCGATCTGTCGGCTTTGGCGCTGCGCAACGACTTGCTCGGCACCGTGCTCGTTGCCGAGGAGGGCATCAATCTGTTCCTCGCCGGCGCCGACAACGCAATCACGGCGCTCCTCGCATGGCTCCGCGCGGACGCGCGCTTCGCGGATCTGCGCGTGAAGCTCAGCTACAGCGAGACGCAGCCCTTCGCGCGTCTGAAGGTGAAGGTGAAGCCGGAAATCATCAGCTTCCGTCGCGAGAATGCCTCGCCGTTGCGCGAGCGGGCGCCGGCCGTTGCGCCGCGCGATCTGGCGCGCTGGATCGCCCAGGGCCACGACGACGACGGCAAGCGGCTGGTGCTGCTGGACACGCGCAATCGCGAGGAAGTCGGTTACGGCAGCTTCGCGGGTGCGTTGTGTCTGCCGATCGACAACTTCACCGATCTGCCCGACGCGCTGGCGCCGCATCGCGATGCGATCGCCGATGCCACGGTGGTCAGCTTCTGCACCGGCGGCATCCGCTGCGAGAAAGCCGCGTTGTGGATGCGCGCGGACGGCATGGACAACGTGCTGCAACTCGACGGCGGCATCCTCGGCTACTTCGAGGACGTGGGCGGCTACGGATACGACGGTCGCTGCTTCGTCTTCGACGATCGCGTCGCGCTGGACGCGGACCTGCAGCCCCTGTGCGCTACGATGTCCGAAAAGGAGAGTGTGCAGGCATGAGCTGGATCGGTGTGATCTTGATTGTCGTGGGCGTGTATCTGGCCTTCAAGGTGGTCAGCTTCCTCTTGAAGGTGGCGATGTGGGGGCTGGTTCTCGCGGGCGTCTACTGGGTGGTGGCGCCGTTGGTGGGGTGGCCTCCGTTGACGCAGCTTTTCGCCGGGTAGGCGAGGCTCAGGCGAACTCGCGTGACGGCAGCGTGTATCGCTTCTGCGGGCGCCCGATCAGATCGAGGAAGTTGTTGAAGACACGATCGGCCTGCGCCTGCATCGCGCCGATGTGCGCACGGGTTTGCGCGCGAATCGTCTCGGCATCGTGCGGCAGGCCGGAGTCGGCCAGTTCGTCGCGATAGGCCGGCGTCGCCAGCCAGCGTTCGATCAGCGGCTGGTCCATCTCGAGATGGAACTGGAAGCCGTAGGCGTTGTCGCCCCAGCGGAAGGCCTGTTGCGGGCACTCATCGGAAACGGCGAGATGCGAGGCGCCGTCCGGAATCTCGAAATGACAGGCGTGCCATTGGAACACCGCGGCCTGTTCGCCAAGCGGGGACAGCACGGGATCGGTTTGTCCGGCCGCCGTGGTGCGCAGCGGATACCAGCCGATTTCCGGCACTGGTCTGCGGCGAACCGGCGCGCCGAGGACATGCGCGAGCAATTGCGCGCCGAGGCAGATGCCGAGCACCGGCCGGCCCAGTTCGAGCATGCGTTCGATCGCGCGCAGTTCGGTGACCAGGTGCGGGCGCTGCGCCTGATCCTCGACGTTCATGGGGCCACCCAGCACGATCAGGCCGCGATAGCGGTCGACGTTGGGCTGCGCATCGGGATCACGCTCGAAATTGGCGAAGCGGATGCGGTGGCCACGGCCTCGGATCAACGGGTCGAGCGTGCCCAGGGGTTCGGCGGCGACGTGTTGGAAGACGAGCAGGCGGGACATGCCCCGATTCTAGGTCGGGAGAGCGGGATTCTTGAAGCGCCTTTCTGCTTCGTCATTCCGGCGCGCGCCGGAATGACGGGCTCGGGTTATCGCGGCTTCTTGGGGCCGGGCCTGTGCGCGGCGGGTTTGCCTCGTGGCTTCCCCGAGAACGGCCGTTTGCCACGCGGCGGCGGAGCACTGGTGTCGCTGGCGTCGGCGCGGCGCATCCGCAAGGGAAGTCCGGCGACGCGCACGCGCTTGAGGTGTTCCAGCAGTTCGCGCGGCATGCCCTCGGGCAGGTCGACCAGGCTGTAGTCGTCGCGGATGTCGATGCGGCCGATGTAGCGGCTTTCCAGATCGGCTTCATTGGCGATGGCGCCGACGATGTTGCCGGGCTGCACGCCATGCGTGTGGCCGACCTCGATGCGGAACGTCTCCATCGGGAATTCGGAGGCGGGTGGTGCATCGGCGCGGCGTTCGCGTGGGCGCTGCGGCTCGGCGGCGAACATCGCTTCTCCGGTTTCGGCATCCAGACGCGGCGGCGTCGATCGCCGTTTGGCGTCGGGCTTGAAGCTGGGCGCGTCTTCGCGATGCGGGCGGCTGCCCTTGCCTGCAGGACGGCTGTCGCGAGTCTCGCGGCGATCGCGATCTTCGTGACGCGAAGGAGCGGGTTCGAAATCCCGATGCTTGTGCTCCGGCGCCGCCAGCAGCAGCGGCGAGTCGCCCTGCACGAGCTTCGCCAGCGCGGCGGCGATTTCCACGGCCGGCACGTTGCGTTCGGTCTCGAAGCGGGTGACCAGATCACGGAAGACGTGCAGGTCCTCGCCCTCCAGTGCCGCCGCGATCTTGTCGAGGAAGCGCGAGACGCGGCGTTCGTTCACCGTCTCCACGCTGGGCAGGGCCATCGATTCGATCGGCTGGCGCGTGGCGCGCTCGATCGCGCGCAGCATGCCGCGCTCGCGCGGCGTGACGAACAGGATCGCCTCGCCCGCGCGCCCGGCGCGGCCGGTGCGGCCGATGCGGTGCACGTAGCTTTCGGTGTCGTAGGGGATGTCGTAGTTCAGCACGTGGCTGATGCGCTCCACGTCCAGACCGCGCGCGGCGACGTCGGTGGCCACCAGCACGTCGATGCGGCCATCCTTGAGCTGTTGGATGGTCTTCTCGCGCTGCTTCTGGTCCATGTCGCCGTTGATCGCGGCGGCGGCGAGGCCGCGCGCGGCGAGTTTCTCGGCCAGTTCCTGGGTGCCGAGCTTGGTGCGCGCGAACACGATCATCGCGTCGAACGGTTCGGCTTCGAGAATGCGGGTAAGGGCATCGAGCTTGTGCACGCCGCTCACCGACCAGTAGCGCTGGCGGATGTTGGCGGCGGTGGTGGTGGTCGACTTGATCGCGATCTCGACCGGATCCTTCAAATACGTTTGGGCAATGCGCTTGATCTGTGCCGGCATCGTCGCCGAGAACAGCGCCACCTGGCGCGTCTCCGGCGTCTTCTTCAGCACCGCCTCGACGTCGTCGATGAAGCCCATGCGCAGCATCTCGTCGGCTTCGTCCAGCACCAGGCGGCGCAGTTGCGACAGGTCGAGCGAGCCGCGGTCGAGGTGATCGATCACGCGTCCCGGCGTGCCGACCACGACATGCACACCGCGTTTCAACGCGCTCAGCTGCGGTGCGTAGCCCTGGCCGCCGTAGATCGGCAGCACGTGGAAGCCGGGCAGATGCACGGCGTACTTCTGGAATGCCTCGGCGACCTGGATGGCGAGTTCGCGCGTGGGCGCCAGCACCAGCGCTTGCGGTTTCACCTGCGCGGGATCGATGCCGGCGAGGATCGGCAGCGCGAACGCGGCGGTCTTGCCGGTGCCGGTCTGTGCCTGGCCAAGCACGTCGCGGCCGGCCAGCAGCGGCGGAATCGTCGCCGCCTGGATCGGCGAGGGTGATTCGTAGCCGACGGCGGCGAGCGCGCGCAACAAGCTCTCGGGCAGGCCGAGATCGGTGAATTTGGGGGAGGAATCGGGGGGAGTGGGCAGGTCGGCGCTCATGCCGGACTTCTTGCAGCGCCGGTCAAGCCGGTCAGGACAACACAGTTTACCGGTGTCGCACGGAGAGTGACCGGTTTGCAGCCGCAACGGACAGCAATCATAAGTATTGCCAGCGAGTGCATGATGTTGCACAATTATGCACGATCATTAACGATCTGTGAGGTTCCGATGGCCACCGAGGAATTGCTGCCGCAGCAGCGGCATGCACTGATCCGCGATCGGCTGCTCGCGGAAGGGCGAGTGATCGCGGTCGATCTGGCGCAGGAACTCGATGTCTCGCACGACACCATCCGCCGCGATCTGCGCGAACTGGCGGCAGCAGGCCAGTGCCAGCGCGTTTACGGCGGCGCACTGCCGCCGGCGCCTCGTAATGGACCGATCGCGGCGCGTCTGAAGCAGGATTCGGCGCGCAAGGAGGCGCTGGCGCGCGCGGCGGTCTCGCTGGTGAAGCGTGGCGACGTGGTTTTTCTCGATGCCAGTTCGGTCAATCACGCCATCGCGCGCGTGCTGCCGCGCGAGCAGGGCCTGACCGTGGTCACCAATGCGCCTGCGATCGCGGCAGTGCTGGCTGGGCGCGAGGATGTGGAGTTGATCGTGATCGGCGGCCGGGTCGATCCGCACCTCGGTGCGAGCCTCGGTGCAGGCGCGATTCGCGATGCGAAGGCGCTCGGCAGCGATCTGTATTTTGTCGGCACGTGCGGCGCGGATTCGGTGGCCGGGATCTCCGCGCAGGATTACGAGGACGCGCAGTTCAAGCAAACGGTCGCCGCGGGCAGCCGCGCGACAGTCGCGGCGGTCACCAACGAAAAGCTGGGGACGTCCGCGCCATTCTCCGTGTTGCCGATCACCGGGCTGCATGCGTTGGTGGTCGAGCGCGATGCACCCGCGACGCAGGCCAAGGCATTCACGCGAAACGGTGTGCGGGTGTTGCGGGCGGAAGCAGTCGCATGAGCATCACATTGGATGGGCAGGCCGCGACGACCGGCGCGAGCGAACGGCTGTCGACTCGCATCGTCTTTTTCGCCGCCGGCTTGGCGATGGCGGCATGGGCGCCGCTGGTGCCCTATGCCAAGACTCGCATCGGAATCGACGAAGGCACGCTGGGATTGCTCCTGCTCGCGCTCGGCGCCGGATCGCTGGTGGCGATGCCACTGACAGGGGCCATCGCCGCGCGCTACGGCTGCCGGCTCGTGATCCTGGTCGCGCTCGCGGTGGTGTGCGCGATCCTGCCATCGCTCGCCTATCTCTCCAGCTGGATGACGATGGCGTTCGCCTTGTTCCTGTTCGGTGCCGCGATCGGCACCGTCGATGTCGCGATCAACATTCAGGCCGTGATCGTGGAGAAGGCGAGCGGTCGCGCATTGATGTCGGGGTTCCACGGCTTCTTCAGCCTCGGCGGCATCGTCGGCGCGGGCCTGGTCAGCCTCCTGCTGCGGCTGCATTGGTCGCCGTTGGGTGCGGCTGTCGGCGTGGCGGCGTTGCTGGTGTTGCTGGCCTTGGTCAGCAGCCGCGGACTGCTGCGCCAGGGCGACGGCAGTCACGGCGATTCGCCGTTCGCGCTGCCGCACGGCATCGTGGTGCTGATTGGCGCATTGTGTTTCGTGGTCTTTCTGGCCGAAGGCGCGATGCTGGACTGGAGCGCGCTGTTGCTGGTCACGCAACGCGATCTGCAGCCGAGCCTGGGCGGTATCGGCTACGCGGTGTTCGCGCTGGCGATGACCCTCGGCCGCTTCAGCGGCGACCGAGTCGTGCAGCGATTCGGGCCACGTCCGATCATGGTGATCGGCGGGATCTGCGCCGCCGCGGGATTCGTGATCGGCGCGATGGTGCCATCGACGGCGGCGACCTTGCTGGGCTTCGCCCTGGTCGGCCTGGGCTGTTCCAATATCGTGCCGGTCCTGTTCACCGCCGCCGGCCGGCAGCACGCGATGCCCGCGGGAGCGGCGGTTTCGGCGATCAGCACGCTCGGGTATGCCGGCATTCTCGCCGGGCCGGCGGCCATCGGCTGGATCGCGCACATGAGCAGTCTGCCGCTGGCGTTCGTGATGCTTGGCGTGGCGTTGATGGCCGTCGCGGCGAGCGCGCGGTTCGTGGTGGCGGGCAGGTAGGGGATCGTCCGGCCCTATCCTGTCGTGATGCCGGTCCCGCTACCATGTCGGCCTCCTCTCGGGACGCACGCCATGATCAAGGTCCATCACCTCAACAATTCCCGCTCGCAGCGTGTGCTGTGGCTGCTGGAAGAACTCGAACTTCCCTACGAGGTGGTGCGCTACCAGCGCGATCCGAAGACCTTGCTCGCCCCGCCGGAACTGCGTTCGATCCATCCGCTCGGAAAATCGCCGGTGGTAGAGATCGACGGCAAGGTGCTGGCCGAGTCGGCGGCAATCATCGAAACGTTGATCGAACGCTACGATCTCGCCTACCGATTCTCGCCGCCGCCGCAACCGCAGGATGCCGACGAGCGGTTGCGCTATCGCTACTGGCTGCATTACGCCGAAGGCTCGGCGATGCCGCCGTTGCTGTTGAGCCTGGTGTTCTCGCGCATCAAGCAGGCGCCGATGCCGTTCTTCGCCAAGCCCATCGCGCGCGGCATCGCCGACAAGGCCTTGTCGAGCTTCGTCGGGCCGCAGGTGAAGCTGCATTTGGATTACATCGAAAGCGAACTGGCCAGCCATGCCTGGTTCGCGGGCGACCGGTTCACCGCGGCCGATATCCAGATGAGCTATCCCGTCGAGGCCGCCGCGGCGCGTGCCGGTAGCGACCGCCCTCGGCTGAAGGCGTTCCTGGAGCGCATCCACGCCCGGCCGGCGTATCAGCGGGCGCTGGAGCAGGGCGGGCCGTATTCGTTGCTGGGTTGAGTCGCCGGTTTCGCCGAGCTTGCTCCACCGAGCTTGTTCCATCGGGCTTGTTTTTGAGTGATCGCGACGGAATCTAGTCGGGATGCATGCGCTGAATTTCGACAATGCTTTCGTGCGTGAGCTGACCGGTGAGGCCGAAGCCGGTCCGCGTATCCGTCAGGTGCATGGTGCGCTGTGGTCGCCGGTCGATCCGACGCCGGTGGCTTCGCCGCGATTGATCGCGCATTCGGCGGAAATGGCGGCGACGCTGGGATTCGATGATGCCGACCTCGCCAGCCCTGAATTCGCCACCGTCTTCGGCGGCAATGCGCTGCTCGAAGGCATGCGGCCGTATGCGGCCAATTACGGCGGACACCAGTTCGGCCATTGGGCCGGGCAGCTCGGCGACGGACGCGCGATCTCGCTGGGCGAAGTGATCGCCGCGGACGGTCGTCGCTGGGAATTGCAGCTCAAGGGCGCCGGCCCCACGCCGTATTCGCGCAGTGCCGACGGACGTGCGGTGCTGCGTTCCTCGATCCGCGAATTCCTGTGCAGCGAGGCGATGCATCATCTCGGCGTGCCCACCACGCGTGCGCTGTCGCTGGTCGCCACCGGAGAGGATGTGGAACGCGACATGTTCTACGACGGCCATCCGCGATGGGAGCAGGGTGCCATCGTCTGCCGGGTGGCGCCGTCGTTCATCCGTTTCGGCAATTTCGAACTGCCGTTCTCGCGTGGCGACACGGTTCTGCTCAAGCAATTGGCGGATTTCACCATCCGCCGGGATTTCCCGGAATTGCGCGGAACCGGAGAAACGCTTTACGGCGATTGGTTCACGCAGGTGTGCGAGCGCACCGCGGTGATGATCGCGCACTGGATGCGCGTGGGCTTCGTGCATGGCGTGATGAATACCGACAATATGTCGATCCTCGGCCTCACCATCGATTACGGGCCCTATGGCTGGATCGATAACTACGACCCTGACTGGACGCCCAACACCACCGACGCGCAGGGACGTCGCTATCGTTTTGGATGGCAGCCGAAGATCGCGCATTGGAACCTGATGCGGCTGGCGCAGGCAGTGTCGCCGCTGTTCGGTTCGGTCGAGCCCTTGCAGGCGGGGCTGGATCGTTATGCCGAGGCCTATACCCGTGCCGATCGCGACAACATCGCCCGCAAATTGGGCCTGAGCGAATGCCGCGACGAGGATGTCGAACTGATCCGCGACCTGCATCGCCTGATGCAAGACACCGAGGTCGACATGACGATCTTCTTCCGAAACTTGACGCTTCTGGATGTGGAGGCGCCGGCGCTCGACCCGCTGCGGGATGCGTTCTACGAAGACGCCAAGCGCGATGACGCCGAGCCGGAGTTCACGACCTGGTTGCAGCGCTATGCGGCGCGACTGCGCGACGACCCTTCATCGCCGGAGCAACGCCGCGATCGCATGAACGCGGCCAATCCGCGCTATGTGCTGCGCAACTATCTCGCTCAGCAGGCGATCGACCGTGCCGAAGCGGGCGACCCGGCAGGGATCGCCGAATTGCTTGACGTGATGCGCCGGCCTTACGACGAACAGCCCGGCCGGGAAGCCTTCGACCGGAAGCGCCCGGACTGGGCACGGACGCGGGCGGGGTGCTCGATGCTGTCCTGCAGTTCCTGATCCGGAATAAAGAAAGCCGGCTTACTTGCCGGCCTTCTTTTCCTTCTTCGCCGCACGCTTTTCTTTCAGCGTCTTTTCCGGCTTTTTCTTCTCTTCTTTTTTCTTGTCCAGGCCCTTGGCCATAGTGGTCTCCGTGGATGTGATGGTCGACAGCGGTGCGAATGTACTGCGATGACCGACCGCTGCATAGCGGGGGACCGGTAAACTAATGACATGTCCTTGATCACCTTGAACGCCGTCGACTACAGCGTCGGCGGCCCGCTCCTGCTCGAACGCGTCGACCTGTCCATCGAGGCCGGCGAACGCATCGCCCTGATCGGCCGCAACGGCGCCGGCAAATCCACGCTGATGCGCCTGCTGTCGGGCGAACTGAAACCGGATGGCGGCGAGATCCGCCGCGAGGGCGGCGTGCGCGTGGCGCGGCTCGAGCAGGAGGTGCCGGCCGGCGCAGGCGGCACGGTCTTCGACGTGGTCGCCGACGGGATGGGCGAGCTTGGCGCCGCGCTGTCCGAGTACCACCACCTGATCCATGCCGGGCACGAGGGCGAGATCGACACAGCCGCGCTCGCCGCGGCGCAGGCCCGCATCGAGGCGGGTGGCGGCTGGGCGCTCGATCAGCGCGTGGCGGAAACCCTGTCGCGGCTCGGGCTCGATGGCGATGCCGTGTTCGAGCGCCTGTCCGGCGGCATGAAGCGTCGGGTGCTGCTGGCGCGGGCATTGGTCTCGGCGCCTGATCTGTTGCTGTTGGACGAGCCGACCAACCATCTCGACATCGCCGCCATCGACTGGCTGGAAGGATTCCTCAAGGCCTGGCCGGGCGCGCTGGTGTTCGTCACCCACGATCGCCGGTTCCTGCGGGCGCTGGCCACGCGCATCGTCGAGATCGATCGCGGGCAGCTGACCAGTTGGCCCGGCGACTGGGGCAATTACATGCGCCGCCGCGAGGAGCGGCTCAATGCGGAGGCGCAGGAGCAAGCCCGCTTCGACAAATTGCTGGCACAGGAAGAGGCCTGGATCCGCCAGGGCATCAAGGCGCGCCGCACGCGCGACGAGGGCCGGGTGCGGCGGTTGGAAGCGATGCGCGTGGAGCGCGCGCAGCGGCGCGAGCTGACCGGCAACGTGCGCATGGAAACCGCGCAGGCCGGGAATTCCGGCAAGAAGGTGATCGAAGCCAAGCACGTGGACTTCGCTTGGGGCGGTACGCATCTGGTGCGGAATTTCTCGACCACCGTGCTGCGCGGCGACCGTATCGGTCTGATCGGTCCGAACGGCAGCGGCAAGACCACGCTGCTGAAGCTGCTGCTCGGCCAACTGCAGCCGCAGGCGGGCGAGGTGCGCATCGGTGCGCAGTTGCAGGTCGCCTACTTCGACCAGTACCGGACCACGCTGCGCGAGGACTGGAATGCGCTGGAGAACGTCGCCGAGGGACTCGAGTTCATCGAAATCGGCGGCAAGCGCAAGCACATCATCGGATACCTGCAGGATTTCCTGTTCACGCCCGAACGTGCCCGCGCGCCGATCACGCGCCTGTCCGGCGGCGAGCGCAACCGCTTGCTGCTGGCGAAGCTGTTCGCGCGGCCGTCGAACCTGCTGGTCATGGACGAGCCGACCAACGATCTGGACGTCGAAACGCTCGAACTGCTGGAGGAATTGCTGAGCGACTATCCGGGCACGTTGCTGCTGGTGAGCCACGACCGCGATTTCCTCGACAACGTGGTCACCTCGACCCTGGTGATGGAGGGGCAGGGGCGCGTCGGCGAATATGTCGGCGGTTACAGCGATTGGTTGCGCCAGGGAAGACCGCCGGTGGAACCGCAACGGTCATCGCCCGCCGTGGCCGCGAAAACGGAAACGGCGCCGGCCCGGTCGTCGCCACCCGCGCCCGCGCAAAAGCGCAAGCTCAGCTACAAGGACGCGCGCGAATTGGAGCAATTGCCGGGGCGGATCGAAGTGCTGGAAGCCAGGCTGGCGGAACTGACCGCGGCGATGCAGGACACCGGTTACTACCAGCGCGACCATGCTGCGGTCGCAGCAGATACCGCGGAGCTTGCCGATGTCCAAGCTCGGCTGGATGCTGCCTTCGCCCGTTGGGAAGCGCTGGAAAGCAGTGATTCCAGCGAGTGACTTGCGGGCGCGACGCCGTTGCCAGTAAAACGGTAGCCGTTCCATGGAAAGACACCGCATGCATCGAACAGGCCTCTTGTCGCTTGCGTTCGCCCTGTTAGCGTCGCTCGCGGCGCCGTGGGCTTCGGCCGCGGTGGTGGATGCCACGGCATCCGGATTCACCCTGGAGAATTCCCGTGAGGTCCCGGTCGATGCCGGAACGGCATGGAAGGCGCTGGTCGAGGACGTCGACCGCTGGTGGCCGAAAGACCACACCTGGTGGGGCAACGAGTCCACGCTGAGCATCGATCCGCGCGCGGGCGGCTGTTTCTGCGAACGCGTCCGCAAGGCGGGCGACGGGCGGGAAGCCCAGCATTTGACGGTGACCTTCGTCGAGCCGGGCAAGCTGATGCGCATGGTCGGTGGGCTGGGGCCGTTGCAGGGCATGGGCCTGCACGGTGTGCTCGAATGGCGCATCGTCGCCACGGGCGAGAGCGCGACGAGAATCACCCTTTGGTATCGCGCCGGTGGCTATGCACCGGACGATCTGAGCAAGCTGGCACCTGTCGTCGATCGCGTCCAGGCGGCGCAGCTGGGTGCGCTTGCGGATTTCCTCGCTGCCAAGAATGGCAAGAGGGAGGATGGATGACGGGCGTAAGCTTCTACATCGTCGTTCGTGCTCTGCTTCCCATCATGCATGCTTTGACAGGTGCGTTAGATGGCCGAGAGATGGGATCGTGACGGCATGCCAACCCAAACAGGGTCGGGAAACGTAGGCTGCCGCCGTCGAAATGTCTGAACAGGGGTGATTATCAACGCCGCGACACTACCACCTAGCCCCGATTCCAACAGGCGCGCCCGCATGGTCGAGGTCGTCGATCGCAATCATTGGATGCGCATGCTGGGGATGGGCCTGGGCGCGCTTTCCGTGGCGTCGGTGCTCTATGTAAACGGCGCCGCATGGCCGACGTGGCTGATCCTGGGGTTCAACGGCTTGGTCTGGCCGCATATCGCCTGGCAGATCGCCCGGCGCAGCCGCGATCCGCTGAAGATGGAATTCCGCAACCTCATGCTCGATTCCGCCATCGGCGGCGCGTGGATCGCGGTGATGCAGCTCAACCTGCTGCCGAGCACGCTCCTGGCCGCGATGCTGACGATCGACAGGATCGCGGTGGCCGGCGTGCGTTTCTATCTGCGCACATTGGCCGTGCTGGTGACGACATGCCTGGTGGTGTGGGGGCTGCTCGGATTTCCGGTGCAACTGCATACGACGACCTTCAGCATCGCGATGTCGCTGCCATTCCTGTTCATCTACACCGCCGCGCTCGGTACGCTGGTGCGCAGGCTGACGGTGCGGGTCGGCGCGCAGAACCGCATGCTCGAACGCCTGAATCGCATCGATGCGCTGACCGGGCTGCACAACCGCCGGTATTGGGAAGAGGTCGTCAACAGCGAACTGTCGCGCTTCCTGCGCACGCGCCGGCCGGCCGTGGTGATGCTGATCGACGTCGACAATTTCAAGATGGTCAACGACCGGCATGGCCATGCCAGCGGCGATCGCGTGCTGTGCTGCATCGCCGATGTGCTGCGCGAATCCCTGCGCGAGATCGACGTGCCCGCGCGCTACGGCGGTGACGAGTTCGCCGTGCTGTTCGCCGAAACCGACCTGCGCAATGCCCGTGATGTGGCCGAACGCATCCGGCTCCTGTTCCTGGAGCGTCGCGGGCCGGATGCCGAACAGCAGCGCTGCACGCTGAGCATCGGGTTGGCGGAAGCGGATCGGCTGCTGGTGACGGTGGACGATTGGGTGCGGCACGCGGATGCCGCCATGTATCGTGCCAAGGAAGCCGGGCGAGACCGGATCAACGCTGCTTGATCCGGCGGGAGCGCCAGATCAAGCCCCAAAGTCCGCTACGCAAACTTTGGGCCACGGGTACTTTGCTTCCACAACCCCGCCGCTGTCGCGGCGCCCCTTGACTCAAGGGGGCTTTCCTCCAGATGGAGGCGCAGGCCACGGATCAGCGTCAGTGCTGTTCGTCCAGCCAGCTGCCGCAGCCACGATAGGTCTTCGTGCCGACGGTGAGCTCGGCACGCGCGTCGAAGGCGGCGCCGCTCATGTCGTCGCTGCAAGGCTCGCGATAGATGCGCAGCAGGACATCGGTACCGTCGGCGGTCTTGCCGCCGAAGCCGAACGTGCTGCTGATGCCGATGGCTTTCGCCACTTCGATCTTGCGTTCGCCGTAGTCGAGTTCGGCGCGGATCACCGGCGGATCGGTTTCGGTGACTTCCACCCACCAACCCGGTTCGTTGCCGACCGCGCGAAAAGCGACCCCACGCTTGCGGGCCTCGTCCCAGACCGGGCTGGTCTTGCCGCCCTCGGGCGGTGCGTCGGAGGAGGCCGCGCCATTGACCATGGTCATGACGAATTCGCCGACATCGTCCTTGCCGGGCGTGTAGGGAATGCGGGTGTCCGTAACGAACAGGAGGCTGCCGTCGGCGCCGCGTAGGCTGGCATGCAGGCCGTATGCGCCGTCCGTGTGCAGTTTTGCAGGATCGTAGGGCAGCTCGAACGCATACGGCGGTCCCGCCACGTCCTTCAGCGTGGTCTGGGCCAGCACCGCGTTCGGCGAGTCCGCGAGGCGGCCGTCGATCAGTTGCACGGTGAAGGAGGCGCCTGGTGCCATCTTGATCCGCTGCAGGTAGGTCGCCTTGCCGCGGATGACGGGCTGCGCGGCTGTCGCGGTGGGAGGTGTCGCGGGGCTGGAAGTGGAATCGTTCACGGCGCCTCCGGCGGGCGATTGGCATGCCGTCAGCAGGCACAGCAGCAACAGCGCGGGGATCGGGATGCGGTGCATGTCGTCCGGCTTCCTGTGGGCGGAGACCGCAGGATAAACGCAGCCGCCGGAACGCATCGGCAACGGCGGTGGGGAAATTCAGCTCGCCGCCACGATCTCGCGTGTCCGCCGCCACAGTTCGCCGGGTGCGGATGCGCACAATTCAGGATGCAGGCTGCGCAGGCGTGCGCCGTCCGGACGCGGTGCCAGTGGCGCCGGGGCAGGGGCGGGGTCGAAGCGCGGCTCGATCCTGAGCAGGCCGGCGATGTAGCAGGCCCATTCGGATTTGCTGATCCCATCCGAGCCTTCCACGTGGAAGATGCCGCCGGATTCGAGTTCGGGATCTGCGATCAGACGCCGCGTGACCACAACGACGTGGTCCACGGACACTGGATAACGCCGCCGCTCGTCGCGCCGCAACGGCCGCCCTTCGCGCAATGCCTGCGCGGTGGACGTCACGAAGTCGCGGCCGGGCACCGTGGCGCCGAACAGCAGCGGCAGGCGCAGCACGAGGTGCGCCGCGTCGAAGCCGAGCAGAAGTTGTTCCGCCTGCCGCTTGTGCCGGCCGTAGGTCTGCAGTGGCGACGTCCTGGCATGCTCGTCGTATTCGCCAGCGCTCCCGAAGACGTAATCGGTGGAGTAGTAGAGAACGCGGCTGCCTTGCGCGCGTGCATGGCGCAGCACGTGGCCCAGGCCGTCGAGATTCACGCGCTTGCTCAGATCCGGATCACGTTCGCACGCATCGGGGTCTGCGATGCCCGCGGCATAGAGGATGTAGCGGGGCGCCACCGTTTCGATGACGCCACGCAGCGCCACCTCATCGCCGACGTCGACCGCGATCGTCGCGCCGATGCCGGAGCGGGTCGTGCCGACGGCGTCCAGGTCCGCGAAACCCGAGGCGAGCGCGGTGCCCAGACCGCCGCTGGCACCGAGAATGAGGATTTCGCGGTTCGTCGCCATGTGTCGACCGGATCGTGCTTGCGTCACGAATCCAGCGAGGACGGTGGTTGCAACTGAAGCAGGAAATCCTCGAGCGCGCCCGAGCCTGGGCCTTCGAGATGAACGCTGGCGGCGGTGCGCGCCCGCGCGCTGGCATTGCCGACGGCCACGCCCAATCCCACATGTGCCAGCATCTCTGCATCCGAATCGCTGTCGCCGAAGGCGGCCACCTCGTCCAGGCCGATCTGCAGGTGCTTGCACAGGGCCGTCAGCGCCGCGTGCTTGCCGGCCCGCACGGGGTGGATGTCGTAGTAGTCGCGACCGCTGGAGAGCAGGTTCAGATCCCCCTGCGCCGCGAGCAGTTCGCGCACTTCGCCCAGATGCTGTTCCTGGCCCTGGCAGAGCGCCTTGAACAGCGGCGTTTCGACGTCACGGGTATCGATCATGGTCGTACGATAATGCACGCGGACGCCGACGATGCGTTCTTCCTCCTCGACCCGCCCGCGATCGCCGAAGGCGATCCAGCGATGCATCTGGTCGTAGAGATGCACGGTGCCACCGCGCTGCTGGTAATGCTGCAAGGCGGTGAGCAATGGCGCATCGACGCGGAAGGCTTCCGTCATGATGTCATCGCCGCGCAAGTCCTCGGCATAAGCGCCGTTGTAGGCGATCCGGTACATCGGCAGCTTGATGGTGTCGGCGATCACGTCCAGCGCCGCGGCCGGACGCGAACTCGCCAGTGCCAGGGAGATGCCCCGGCGGTACGTGTCGTGCAGCGCCGCCATGGTGTGCGGCGACAGTGGTTGCCCGGTGTGGAGCAGGGTGCCGTCGATATCGAAGACCGCGAGCTGAACTCGCATCGATTGCATCGTTACCTCTCGAAACACCAAGGTTTGCCGCCGACTTCGCGCAGCCGTTCCAACCCTTTGCTGTGCAATCCGGCGCAGGCCGAAAGCGGGTCGATGTCCAGTTCCTCCAGCACCTCGACCAGCAGTAGCGCGCCCGTGGCGTAGATCGGCACGGCCACGCTCGGCGTGGCGTCGGAGTGGATGTGGAAGGGCATGTCGGAGCTGAAGTGCATCGCTTCGTTGAAACGCACGCGCAGTTCGGTGTCGCGCTCGCCGAGCAATTCATGCACGACGGTGCGCATGCGTTCGTTCAGTTCGCGATAGATGCCGACCAGCGTTCCCGAGTTGAAGCGGAAGTCGATGTGGGCCACGGAGTTCTGGATGTGGCAATGGGATTCGTGGCGTCCTTCGTGCAGCAGGTCGTAGTGGCTGTTGTAGCTGTGCGCCAGCTTGCCGAGGTCGTAGTAGATGTCGCAGACCGGGTAGCCGTGCGGATCGACCAGCCAGAAATCGCCGTTGTCGAGATCGCAGAGGATGTTTTCCAGATGCAGGTCGGCATGGATGTAGCGCGATACCGTGTTCGGCAACAGCCGCTTCTGTGCCGCCTGGTTGCGTTCGAGCGCATACAGCATCGCCGGAAGGTTGGGAATGTATCGGCCGTTGATGTGTAACCACGGCGTGGCGATGAGATCCTTGAACATCGGGTCCATCTCCGCCGATAACGCGATGCGGCGCCAGACCCGGTTGAAGTGGTAGTCCTGCAGGTAATTGTCCGGTACCGGCTGTGCATGGGCGAGGTAGGCCTGGCCGTATTCGTATTCCAGCACCGAGCGCAGCAGTTCGGCCGCCTGTGCCGGCGTGATCTGCAGGTTGAGCAGCAGGTCGCGCAGATTGGGGAAGGCCTTGTACTCCACGCCGAAGGTGGTCCTGTCGTCCGCGTATTCGTGGAACAGCAGTTCCGGATAGCGATGGCGCAGTGTTTCGGGCAGTTGCCGGTAGAACTCGACCTCGTCGCGCAGCTTGATCGCGCCGCGACCGCTGGCCTGCTTGAGGAAATGCTTGCGCACGCCGGATTTCGAGAACGAGCCACCGATGCGTAGCACATCGGCGCTGACGAACTCGTGCACGGAGTATTCCTGGAGCGCGCCGGATGCGCTGAGCGCGCGCACGGCCTGCTCGATGCCGGTTTCATCGTGGAGGCGCAATCTGCGCAGGCTCGAGACCGGCACGCGCGCGGCGACTAGGCGAGGTTGCGGACTGTCGTCCCAGACCGCGAGATGCGAGGGCAGGCGCACGGTATTCAGTGTGAGCCGGCGGATCGCCAGTCCGGAGATGCCGGGATGCGGTCGTATCAACACGACGTCGCGAATATCGTCGGAGCCGACATGTCCAGCGTCGGCGTCCAGCGCATTGATCTGCACATCGTGCGCGTCCGTCGAACTCAGGATGTTATCGATACCGTAGCGCGTGAGCAGGTTCGCCAATGGCTGGGCGGGCGTCGCCGCGGATTTTTCTTTGTCGAGAAGGATCGCAAGCATGAATGGTCCCCCGTGGTTTCACTGCGCTGAGAAAACCTCTCCAGCTGTGCTGCAGTGCAGCATCGCAGCGATGAAAACAACGTGAAACCGATCATGAAATCGGTGAGATCAAATTCGATAAAAAACGATCTCCCGCGTGATGCAGGAGATCGTTTTCGTGCGGTGACTCAGTCGCCAGGAGCGACGTCGGTGCGCAGCACCGGATAGAGGTTGTAGCGCTCATCCCAGGACGAGTGACGCTGATAGAAGAAGTCAAGACGCGCTTGCGGATCCTTCTTGAATGCAGAGTCTTCGCGCAGGCGTCGTTCGAACTCCGCCTTCAGCGCGGGATCCTTCGCCAGCATTTCGCGGGCGACATCCTCGGCGACGTAGGCCTCCATGCCTTCCTTGCGTTCGAAGGCGTTGTTGAATTCGCCCCAGGTCGCGAGCGAATCGGGTGCTTGCGGTTCGAGGATCGCGATCACCAGCCAGGACTTCGGTTGCGCGATGGGCACGAACAGAGCACCGGCGGCGAGGTCGCGCGTTTCCGGTTTCCATGCGCCTTGCAGTTCGAGCGGCTGGTGGCCTTCCACCGATCTCGGCGAGAACGTGGTCTTGTTGGCGCGGAAAGCTTGTACTTTCGCCTGCGTCAGCGCGGCGCCGAGGCGACGGAACACGATGCCGTGCTGTTTCAGTTTCTCTCCCACCCAGACCGCTTGCGCCGCGGGCACCAGATAACCGGCGATGGGGGCGGTGACGCGATGGTCGGGCACGATCTCGTCACGCAGCGGCAGCTTCCACACTTGCGGCGTGTTCTCGTCGTAATGCGTCATCAAAGCGCCGGAGATGTCGGAAGGCGTGCGCGTGTAGGCGTAGCCAAGGAAATCTACGGTGCGCGTCTTGTCGGTGGCCTTGAAGTCGATCGGAACGGAAGTGCCGCCGATCGTCTCGGCATGCTTGTCGGCATCGTGCGCCAGCGAGAGCCAAACATGGCCGTTGTGCCCGGTCTGCTCGAGCAGAGCCACGATGGTGTTGCGGGTGATGCGCACGCGCGTCGGGTAATCCTTCCACGAATGCGTTTCCACCAGTAGCGCGAAGCGGTTGCGGTACATGAAGTAGGCGTGCGAGAAGCGCGGCGGCGCGACGTTGTCGACGAAGCCGGAGGACGGATCGTCGTCCTTGACGAACGAGGGATAGAACGTCAACGGCAGCGAGCCGTCCTTGCGCACGTCGTCGACGAGCGCCGTGCGCAGCGCCAGCCCGGCCTTGCGCAACTCTGGGTCACCGGCGTGGACGGGTTCGATCTGGAAGGAAATATCGTGTTGGAACTTGGCACCATCGGTGACGTGCAGGTCGGCGGTGAGGATCGGGTCCCAGGCGTTCACCAGGGCCAGCATCGCCTGCATTTCCGGTGCGTCGGCCTTCACGTAGTCGCGGTTGAGGTTGTAATTCTGTGCGGTCGTGCGCCAGCCCATTTCCTCCGGACCGCGCTGGTTGGGACGGTTCCAGCGGCCGAAGCGCTCATGGCCGTCGATGTTGAACACGGGCACGAACAGCAGCACCTGCTGATCCAGCGCGCCTTTCGCCGCCTTGCCATCGAGCACTTGCCGCAGCGCGAGGAAGCCGGCGTCCTTGCCGTCGATCTCGCCGGCGTGGATGCCGCCCTGGATCAGCAGCACCGGGACGCGCTTGGCGCGCGCCTCTTCGGGCGTGAACGCGCCGGTGCGCGTCGCGACCAGGGCCTTCATCGGCCGTCCTTCGGGTGTCACGCCGAAATCGATGCAGCGCACGGAATCCGGATATTTCTGCGCGAAGGCGCTGCACAGCGCGATCACTTCGTCGTAGCGGCCGGTCTTGAGGAATCCGGAGCGTTCGGAAATCGTGGTGAGCGCGTCCTCGGCCGCGCCCGCCCACGGCGGCGTCAGGGCAAGGGCGAGGGCAAGCAGCGGCAGACGGCGAACGAAGCGGGACATGGCGGTCTCACGGGCGGCGGGAAGACGCGGATGATGCCTGCGGCGTTCCGGCAGCCCAAGTGCTGACTGTCCTAATTGACGAATCAACGCGGGCGTGGGGGCGCCGCGACTTGTGACACGAGGCAGAAAGCGGGCGCTTGGGTTAGGCTTCGCGCTGGTCCGAGAAAGAGTTCAGTGCCGATGACGACTGCCGCCGCAGCCGCTCCGACCGGGAAATTGCCCCGGCAGATCCCCTTCATCATCGGCAACGAGGCTTGCGAACGCTTCAGCTTCTACGGGATGCGCAACATCCTGGTGTCCTTCCTGGCCAGCAGCGTATTGCTCGCCTATCTGCCGGAGGCCGAACGCGAGGGCGCGGCCAAGGATGTTTTCCACACCTTCGTCATTGGCGTGTACTTCTTTCCGCTGCTGGGCGGCTGGCTCGCGGACCGCTTTTTCGGCAAATACAACACCGTTTTCTGGTTCTCGCTGGTGTATTGCGCCGGCCTGGTCTGCCTGGCGGCATTGCCGAACGACCGAATCGGTTTCTATACGGGCCTGTTCCTGATCGCGTTCGGTTCCGGCGGTATCAAGCCGTTGGTCGCGTCCTTCTGTGGCGACCAGTTCGACCAGAGCAACAAACATCTGGCGAAGCCGGTGTTCGACGCGTTCTACTGGGTCATCAATTTCGGCAGCTTCTTCGGTTCGCTGCTGATGCCGTTGATGCTACGCAGCCAGGGGCCGGAGGTGGCGTTCGGCATTCCGGCCGTGCTGATGTTCATCGCCACGTTCGTCTTCTGGCTGGGGCGGAAGCGTTATGTGAACGTACCTCCCGTGCAGTCCGATCCGGATGCGTTCCTGCTTGTGGTCCGCACCTCGCTGTTCGCGCGCGCACCGGGGCAGGGGCGTCCGGGTCTGATGGTCGCCGTGGCCGGCGGCGTGCTGGCACTGGTGGCGTTGCTATTGATTCCGAAGCTTGGCTTCGTGATCAGCGCCTGTCTCGCGCTCGGGCTGGTGATCGCCTTCGGGGGCGCCGGTGCGTCGATGCAGTTGGAGCGTGCGCGTAACGTGCATGCGAACGCGTCGGTCGACGGCGTGCGCGCTGTGCTGCGCATCTTGATCGTGTTCGCGCTGACCACGCCGTTCTGGTCGCTGTTCGACCAGAAGGCCTCGACCTGGGTGCTGCAGGGTAAGACCATGGCCATTCCGCACGAGTTGTGGTGGTGGCCGAGCTGGCTGGTGAAGGATGCGGCGCAGATGCAGGCGCTCAATCCAGCGCTGGTCATGCTGATGATTCCGTTCAACAACCTCGTGCTGTATCCAGTGCTGCGCCGGGTGGGTATCGAGCCGACACCCTTGCGGCGGATGGGCGCGGGGATTCTGTTTTCCGGCATCGCCTGGATCGTGGCCGGCATGATCCAGCTCGCCATCGACGGCGGCGATCCGGTATCGCTGGCCTGGCAGATCCTGCCTTACGCACTGCTGACCTTCGGCGAAATCCTGGTTTCGGCCACCGCGCTCGAATTTGCCTACAGCCAGGCGCCGGGATCGATGAAGGGCGTGATCATGGCGTTCTGGTATCTGGCCGTGACCTTCGGCAACGTCTGGGTGTTGCTGACCAACGCGGGCGTGCGCAACGAAGCCGTGATCTCGCACATCGCCAGCACCGGCTTGAGCGAAAATGCGTTCCTGATGTTCTTCTTCGCCGGTTTTGCTTTCCTCACGGCACTGGCCTTCGCCGGATACGCGCGTCGTTATCCGATGCAGGACAACTACAGAACCGCGTGAGAGAACCATTCGTGAACAGAATCATCTAAAACAGAACCATCCAACAGCAGAATCGTCTGAAACTGGGAACATCCGATGCAATCGCCGGTCACCATACTCATCATCGTCGCCACCTGCTTGGTGTCGTGGATGGCGTTCAACAATCAGCGTCTGGCCGATCGCCTGATCCTGTGGCCACCGGCCATCGATCGTTCCAAGCAGTACGACCGCCTGATCACGCATGGCTTCATCCATGCCGACTTCGGCCATCTGCTGTTCAACATGATCACCTTGTTCTTCTTCGGCCGTGCGGTCGAAGAGGTGTTCGTGCAGCGGATCGGCATGATCGGCTACCTGGTGTTCTACCTGGCTGCGATCGTGGTGGCGATCCTGCCGACCTACACCCGCCATCGCCATGACAGCCAGTACCGCAGCCTCGGCGCTTCCGGCGCGGTCTCGGCGGTGTTGTTCTCCTACATCCTGATGTCGCCGTGGTCCGGCATCTATCTGTTCTTCATTCCGATTCCGATCCCGGCGATCGTCTATGCCGTGCTCTACGTGGGCTACAGCATCTGGATGGATCGTCGTGGCGGCGACAACATCAACCACAGCGCGCATCTGTGGGGCGCGGGTTTCGGCGTCATGTTCACCTTGATCATGGACCCGTCCGTGCTATCGCACTTCCTGTCGCAGCTGAGCCACCCGCGGTTCGGGTGAGCGGCTGCAGGCACATGCCCCAACTTCGAACCGGATTTCCGACATGAGCGACGACCTCCAGATCAGCCACGACACGGGCGCCCGGCGCTTCAACACGCGCGTCGACGGCCACGAGGCCTATGTCGAATACGAGCGCGCGGACGGCATCGTGACCATCACGCACACCATCGTGCCTTCGGAAATCGGTGGCCGCGGCATTGCCGCCCAGCTGGTGCAGGCGGCGCTGGAGTACGTGCGGGCGGAAGGCCTGAAGGTCGTGCCGCAGTGCTCCTACGCGGCGGCCTACCTGAAGAAGCACCCGCAGTACGCCGACCTCGTCGCCTGACATCGGCCGGCCGGCTGTGTCAGCATGCGCGCCCCGCGGCATGTCGTCCTGCCGCCTTTGGATGAACGCGCCGCGGTCATGCGCCTGAACAAACACATCAGCGACACTGGATTCTGCTCGCGGCGCGAGGCCGACCGCCTGATCGGCGAGGGACGGGTGACCGTCAACGGCGTCCGCGCCCGCATCGGCGCCGAGGTGGGCGAGGGCGACGAGGTCAAGGTCGACGGCCGGCAGCTGCGTGTGCGCATGGCGGCCAAGGGCAAGCGCAGGCACGTCTACATCGCTCTGAACAAGCCGGTCGGCATCACCTGCACCACGGAATCGTCGGTGCCGGGCAACATCGTCGATTTCGTTGGCCATGAGGAGCGGATCTTCCCGATCGGCCGCCTCGACAAGGATTCGGAAGGGCTGATCCTGCTGACCAGCAATGGCGACATCGTCAACGCCATCCTGCGGGCGGAGAACAAGCTGGAGAAGGAATACCTGGTGGCGGTGAACCATCCGGTCACCGAGGAGTTCCTGCGCGGGATGAGCCGGGGCGTCCCGATCCACGGGGAGACGACCCTGCCGTGCCGGACTGGCAAGCTGGGCCGGTTCGGCTTCCGGATCGTCCTGGTGCAAGGCCTGAACCGGCAGATCCGGCTGATGGCCGCCCACTTCAGGTACCGGGTGAAACAGCTGCTGCGGGTTCGGATCGGCAACGTGAAGCTGGGGCATCTGAAGCCCGGCCAGTGGCGGAATCTGACCGACGCCGAGCTGCGGGGGCTGCTGCCCAAGCAGGAAGAGTGGTAGCCCGGTTCCAGACCGGGATTCCCGTGCGTCGGGAAATGTTCGAAATTTAACATTTCACCCCGAACTTGCGGTATCGTGCGCGCACTGTTCAAAGCCGGGATCACGGTACATCGTGGTTTCGATGCGGTAGATCACTGTTCAATACAGGAATTCCAAGGAATTTCTGGGCCGATCCGCTCCATCGCTTCGCGTTACCCCTTGCTAGACACAGTCGCGCACCCGCACTTGGCGGGGCGCGTATCCATCCCACTGTTCCAAGGAGTAACTCATCATGTCCGATCGTCAGGTTGGTACCGTCAAGTGGTTCAACGACGCCAAGGGCTTCGGCTTCATCACCCCGGAAAGCGGCCAGGACCTGTTCGTCCACTTCCGCTCGATCCAGGGCACCGGCTTCAAGTCGCTGCAGGAAGGCCAGAAGGTCTCGTTCAAGGTTGTGCAGGGCCAGAAGGGCCTGCAGGCCGACGAAGTGCAGCCCATGTAAGTTGGTGCGTTTAGTTTGACCCGAGCCCCGGACGGCAACGTCCGGGGCTTTTTATTTGCCTCTGAGGAAATGCGAACGAAGTCACAGTGTTAATCTTGGCATCACGCAGTGTTCGTTAAACTGGCGTTATTAGAAGCTTCGGAGTCAAGGAGACCGCCATGCGCCGCCTGTTGGCCTGTTCGCCCATCCTCATCGCTCTCGTCATGCTCGCCGCCTGCAAGCGCGAGGAACCCGCAGCGCAGGCACCGGCCCAGCCGGGTCAGGAGCAGCCGGGAACCGCCGCCACGCCACCGCCTGCGCCGGCCGAACTCAAGGACGTGATCGAGCGCGATCCGCGCTACGTGATCGGCATCAGCTACCCGAAGGGCATCGACAAATATCCCGGGCTCGCCGCCGAACTGCGCCAGTATTCCGACGCGGCGCGCAACGAACTCAAGCAGGCGCTCGACGGCCTCGGCACCGAAAAACCGTCGGCGCCCTACGACCTGACGCTCTCCTTCAACACCGTGCTGGAAACGCCGCAGATCGTGGCGGTGTCCGCCGACGGCAGCAGCTATACCGGCGGCGCGCACGGCAATCCGCTGGTGGCACGTTTCGTCTGGCTGCCGCAACAGAACAAGGCGCTGAAGATCAACGAGCTGATCGTCGACAAGAACGGCTGGCGCGATCTTTCCGGCTACGTGCGCGAGCAGTTGCACGCGGCGCTGTCGCAACGCATCGACGCCGACGAAATGCCGCCGGCCGAGCGCGCCGAATTGATGAAGTCGGCGTTGAAGATGATCGACGAGGGCTCCATGCCCGAGGCCGACAATTTCGCCCAGTTCGAGCCGGTGCTGGCATCGGACAACAAGCTGTCGGCGCTGCGCTTCGTGTTCCCGCCTTATCAGGTCGGTCCTTATTCCGACGGCGTGCAGACGGTGGAGGTGCCGGCCTCGGTGCTGCTGCCGCACGTCGCGCAGGAATATCGCGACCTGTTCGCATCCACGCCCGCACCGTCACCGGCGGCGCCGAAACCGGCACCCGCGCCGGCGGGCTGATCGGTTGCCCCGATCGATCCTCCTGATCGGTCGGGCGACGCTGTGTTGCAAGCTTGCATGACGATGAAGGAACGGCGGCTGGAGTAATCTGGAATTGCCCTGTTCGTGTCGACGATCCCCCCATGTCCGCGACGCATCCTTTCCAAGACCGCATCCAATCCCTGCTTGCCGAAGCTGAAGTTCGAGTGGGCGGCAACCGCCCCTGGGACCTGCGCCCCCACGATTCGCGTTTGCCGGCACGGCTGATGGCCGGCGGATCGCTGGCCCTGGGCGAGAGTTACATGGACGGCTGGTGGGACGCGGAGTCCCTCGACGATTTCCTGTTCCATCTGCTCGAAGCCCACGTCGATGAACGCGTGCACGGCATCGGCGACATACTGCTGGCGATCCGCGCGCGGCTGTTCAACATGCAGGCCGGCCGCCATGCCTTCGACGTCGGCGAGCGGCATTACGATCTCGGCAACGATCTCTACTCGGCCATGCTGGGCAAGCGGCTGGTGTACAGCTGCGGTTATTGGCATGCGCACGACGGCACCGTCGCGGCGTCGCTGGACGCGGCGCAGGAGGCCAAGCTCGACCTGATCTGCCGCAAGCTCGGCCTGCGTCCTGGCATGCGCGTGCTCGACATCGGCTGCGGCTGGGGCGAGGCGCTGAAGTTCGCCGCCGAGCGTTATGGCGTGAACGGCGTCGGCATCACGGTTTCGCACGAGCAGGCGGAGTTCGCGCAGGAACTGTGCACCGGTCTGCCCATCGAAATTCGCGTGCAGGACTACCGCGAACTCGATGAGCGCTTCGATCGCATTTTCTCCGTCGGCATGTTCGAACACGTCGGCGTGCGCAACTACCGCACCTACTTCGAAATGGCACGGCGCTGCCTGGCCGGAGACGGGCTGTTCCTGCTGCACACCATCGGCGGCAACAAGTCGGTGAACCACAGCGATCCGTGGATCACCAAATATATTTTCGCCAATTCGATGCTGCCATCGGCGCGGCAGATCGCCGAGACGACCGAAGGCCTGTTCATCATCGAGGACTGGCACAACTTCGGTGCCGATTACGACCTCACGCTGCAGGCCTGGCGCACCAACATCGAGGCGGCCTGGGATCGCCTGCCAGCGCGCTACAACGAGCGTTTCCGCCGCATGTGGCGTTTCTATCTCGCCGCCTCGATGGCGAGCTTCCGCGCCCGGCGCATCCAGCTCTGGCAACTGGTGCTGTCACCGGGTGGCGTGCCCGGTGGATACGTGGCGCCGAGATAGTGCTCGTCCCGCGTGAACGGGACGAGCCGCGTCGTCATCCACGTAGCGGCACGCAGATCGCCGTGCGCCATTCGGTCGGCGGAAGCATGCGCGCGTCGTTGAGGTATTCCTCGATCACCGGCGCGTCGGAGGCTTCCTCGCCGCTGGACGGCAGCCATTCGCCGAACAGCCAGCGATAGGGGCGTTCGAGTTCGGCGTAGGGGCCGACGTGGACCAAAACTGCGTAGCGGCCACCTTCGATCGTGGCGCGTCGGATCGGAGCCTCCAGTGCGAGATCACTCGGTGCTTCCACGCAGGCGTCTGACAGCAACTCGTTCTCGGACTTGCTCTCCGGATCGTCGTAGTAGATGCCGAAGGAGCGGGACTGGCTCAGTCCGCGTCCTGCCGCCCAGGCGCCGAGTCTTTCGAACGTCCTGCCGATGTCGTGATAGGCGCCGTGATGCCGCAGTGCGGCGACGCTGACGGACGGCAGTTGCGTGATTTTCACTTCGTACATGGTCGTGTCCTCATCAAGGGTTCGATCGGGGCAGGGCGGAGCGGGAATGCTCGCGTCCTGGCGGCGACGGAATTCCCCCGGAGGCAGGCCATAGCTCTGGGCGAACGCGCGATTGAAGGCGGCGCTGCTGCCATAGCCACAGCGATGCGCGATGGCTTCGAGCGTTCGCGTGCCGCGCACCAGTTCGACCGCCGCCCGATGCAGACGCATCCGCCGCTGCGTGTCGGCTACCGTTTCGCCCATCAGGCCGCGATAGATGCGGTGGAAGTGGTAGGGCGAGAAATGGCCGACAGTCGCCAGCTGTTCCAGCGTCAGCGGCTGGTCGAGACGATCGGCCATGTGCGCGACCACCCGCTCGATGCGGGTGGCGTAGCTGCGTTGCGTGTTCGGGCGATTCATTCCGGACTCCGTCGATACCGCGGTACGAATGCTGGGCGGTTCCGATTGATCCAGGTTGCGCATTTCTCCGGCGGTCGCACCGCTCGGATCGTTACCAAATCAGGGCGTTTGCGCCAACCGGCTGTTGCGGATGCCGTAACCGAAGTACACCACCAGGCCGAGCGCCATCCAGATCAGGAAGCGCTCGTAGGTGATCCACGGCAAGCCCGAGATCAGCCAGATCGAGAAGGCGATCCCGATCAGCGGCACGAACGGCACCCACGGCGTGCGGAAGCTGCGCGGCAGCGACGGCTGGCGCTTGCGCAACACCAGGATCGAGGCACAGATGACGATGAAGGCGGCGAGCACGCCGACATTGACCAGTTCCGCCAGTTCGCCGATGGGGAAGAACCCCGCGGCGAGCGCGGTGATCACGCCGAGCAGCAGCGTCGGGCGATAGGGCGTGCCGTAGCGCGGATGCGATTTCGCGAACCACATCGGCAGCAGGCCATCGCGCGAGAGCGCGTACCAGATGCGCGCGGCCGCCAGCATGAAGGCGAACACGACGCTGATGATGCCGGTGACGGCGATCAGCGAGATCAACGTAGCGACCCAGTCCAGTCCGAGATCGCGGAAGGCATTGGCGACCGGCGCGCTGTTGCCGAGCGTGGAATAGTGGGCGACGCCGGTGAGCACCAGCGAGATGGTGAGATACAGCGCCATCGAGATGCCGAGCGACAGCATCACCGCGCGCGGCAGGTCGCGTTGCGGGTTCTTGGCTTCCTCGGCCGCCGTGGTCAGCGTGTCGTAGCCGAACACGGCGAAGAACACCACCGCGGCGGCGGTGACGACGCCGTTGAAGCCGAAATGCGAGGCGCCGTTCGCGTCGACCGTGCGTTCGGGGATGAATGGCGTCCAGTTGGCCGGATCGATGTAGAACACGCCGACACCGATCACCAGCACCACGCCCAGCACCTTGATCGCCACGATCAGTGTGTTGAAGCGCGCGCCCCATTCGGTGCGCACGGTGAGCAGCACGGCGACCAGCAGCGACACGACGGCGGCGACGAGGTTGAAGACATGGCCTTCGCCACTGCCACGCGCGCCCTGCGCCCAGACCGGCAAGTCGATGCCGATGCGATGCAGCAGATCTTGCGCATAGCCCGACCAGCCGCTGGCCACCACGGCCACGACCATCGCGTATTCGAGCAACAGGTCCCAACCGATCAGCCATGCAGGCAGCTCGCCGAGCACCGCGTAGCCGTAGGTGTAGGCGCTGCCGGTGACCGGAATCATGCCGGCGAATTCGGCGTAGCACAGCGCAGCCGCGGCGCTGGCGATGCCGGCGATGATGAAGGCGAGTGCGACCGCGGGCCCGGCATTCGCGGCGGCCTGCTGGCCGGCGAGTACGAACACGCCGACGCCGATGATGCCGCCGAGCCCGATCGCGGTGAGCTGCCAGACGCCGAGTACGCGACGGAAATCGCGACGCTGCCCGAGTTCGGCCTGCAGTTGCGCGATGCTCTTGGGCCGGATCAGCCGTGCCATCAGTGAGGGCGGTGCGCTCATCGTTGGGGTCTCCCTGGAGGTGCGGCGATCATAGCCGCTGACGTCTCCGTGGCGAACCCGCGAAGCGAAACCCCGACCGCACCGATCTCAGGCGAATGCAGCGTGCAGCGTCGTCCCGACGTCGGTGTCGAGCTTGAGCGCGGCGAGATCGTCGGCGCGCGTGCGTCCGCGGTTGAGGATCGCGATCGGTAGTCCGGCCTCGTGCGCCATGCGCGCGAAGCGGAAACCGGAGTACACCATCAGCGACGAACCCGCGACGAGCATGGCGTCGGAGGCCTGCAACGCGTCGCGCGCCTGCTCGTAGCGCGCGCGGGGCACGTTCTCGCCGAAGAACACGACATCCGGCTTCAGCGGACCCGCACAAGCGGGACAGCGCGGCGGAACGAAACGCGCGACGGCGTCGTCGTCGATGTCCGCATCGCCGTCGGGTGCGGTGGCGGCGTGCGCGGCTTCCCAGTCGGCGTTGGCGGCGGCGATCGTTTCCTGCACGGTGCTGCGCGCTTCGCGCAGGCCGCAGTCCAGGCAGACGACCGCGTCGAGCGAACCGTGCAGATCGACCACGGCGCGGCTGCCGGCGCGCTGGTGCAGCCCGTCGACGTTCTGCGTGACCAGCAACGACTGCGTGCCCGTCGATTCCCAGGCCGCGAAGGCGAAATGCGCGCGATTCGGCGCGGCCTGCACGAAGCGTGGCCAGCCGATGGCGCTGCGGGCCCAGTAGCGCTGGTACACGGCCGGATCGCCGGTGAAGGACTGATAGGTGACCGGCGGCTTGCGCTTCCACGCGCCGTCGGCGTCGCGGTAGTCGGGGATGCCGGAATCGGTGCTGCAGCCGGCGCCGGTGAGGACGAAGACGCGACGGAAGGGGGCCAGCCAGTCGCGCAGCCGATTCACGCTGGCGGATTCGACATCTGGCCCTCCGACATCGGCCGGTTCAGCGAAAGAGGCGTTCATCGCCGCATCCTAGCGTTTTCCATGGTGAGCTCGTGTTTTGGGCGACGGCGGGCATTTGCAAGAGCGGTCTCAGTGGTTGAGACGGCTTGCGGCTAGGGTCCGCCTGTCTGATCGGGTGTCGCGGGTTTGAATTCTGCCTACGTTGAATTCCAGAGGCCCCGCTCCGATCTTTCGTTCATGCCTTTCCCTTTCCCGGGGCGATAATCCTCCGATGCCGCTGACAGCGTTCCATCCCGCCGTCGCCAACTGGTTCCGCAGCGCGTTCCCGGCGCCGACGCAGGCGCAGATCGCGGCGTGGCCGGCGATCCGCAGCGGGCGCAACACGCTGGTGGCGGCGCCAACGGGTTCGGGCAAGACGCTCACCGCCTTCATGACCGCGATCGACGGCCTGGTGCGGCAGGGCCTGGAGCAGGGCACGCACGATCTGCTGGGGCAATCAACGTCGGGTCTGCCCGACCAGACCGTGGTGGTCTACGTTTCGCCGCTGAAGGCGCTCTCCAACGACATCCGTATCAATCTCGAGGCGCCGCTGGCAGGTATCCGCTCCGAACTCGAGCGCATGGGCCTGCCGGACATCGAGATCCGCACCGCCGTGCGCACCGGCGACACGCCGCAGGCCGAGCGCGCGCTGACGCGACGCAAGCCGCCGCACATCCTCGTCACCACGCCGGAATCGCTATACGTCCTGCTCGGTTCCGAATCCGGGCGGGCGATGCTGGCCACCGTGCGCACGGTGATCGTCGACGAAATCCACGCCGTGGCCGGCAGCAAGCGTGGCAGCCATCTCGCGCTGTCGCTGGAGCGCCTGGAAGCCTTGTGCGGCGATCGAATCACGCGTGTCGGCCTGTCGGCGACGCAGAAGCCGATCGAGGAAGTGGCGCGTTTCCTGGTTGGTGCGGCCGGGGTGTCGAAGGATGGCGTGCCGGATTGCGAGATCGTCGACATCGGCTACGTGAAGCAGCGCGATCTCGCGCTGGAACTGCCACCGACGCCGCTGAGCGCGGTGATGTCGAACGATCAGTGGGAGCAGGTCTACGCGCGCGTCGCCGAATTGGTCACGCAGCATCGCACCACGCTGGTGTTCGTCAACACGCGTCGCATGGCCGAACGCGCGGCGCGACATCTGGGCGAGATACTCGGCAAGGAGGCCGTTGCCGCGCATCACGGCAGTCTCGCCAAGGAACTGCGGCTGGATGCCGAACAACGCCTGAAACGCGGCGAATTGCGTGTGCTGGTGGCGACGGCTTCGCTCGAACTCGGTATCGACATCGGTGACGTCGACCTGGTTTGCCAGCTCGGATCGCCGCGCTCGATCGCTGCGTTCCTGCAACGCGTCGGCCGCTCCGGACACCATGTCGGCGGCGTGCCGAAGGGTCGGCTATTCCCGCAGACGCGCGATGAGCTCGTCGAATGCGCCGCGCTGCTCGATGGCGTGCGCCGCAGCGAACTCGATGCCCTGATCATGCCGCAGGCACCGCTGGACGTGCTGGCGCAGCAGATCGTCGCCGAAGTGGCGAGCCGCGAATGGGACGAGGACGCGCTCTACGACTGGTTCCGTCGCGCCTGGCCCTACGCCGAGCTGTCGCGCAAGGATTACGACGCCATCGTGCGCATGCTGGCCGAAGGGTTCACCACGCGGCGTGGCCCGCGCGCCGGCTATCTGCATCGCGATGCGGTCAATCGCAAGTTGCGTGGCCGCAAGGGCGGCCGCATGACCGCGCTGATGTCGGGCGGCACCATTCCCGACACCGCCGATTACAGCGTGGTCCTGGAGCCGCAGGCGCAGAACATCGGCACGGTGAACGAGGATTTCGCGGTCGAAAGCCTGACCGGCGACATTTTCCAGCTCGGCAACGCCAGCTATCGCATCCTGCGCGTCGAGCCGGGACGCGTGCGCGTGGAGGATGCGCAAGGCGCGCCGCCCAATATCCCGTTCTGGCTGGGCGAGGCGCCAGGACGCACCGACGAGCTGTCGTTCGCGGTGTCGCGATTGCGCGAAACGGTGGCCGAGCGGATCAAAGGGCAGGGTGTCGAGGCGGCGCTCGCCTGGTGCGTCGACGAAGTCGGCTTGCCGGTGGAGGCCGCGCGACAGTTGATCGATTACCTCGGTTCCGCGCTGGCATCGCTCAACGCGATGCCGAGCCAGGACACCATCGTCCTGGAACGCTTCTTCGATGAATCCGGCGGCACGCAGCTGGTGATCCACACACCCTACGGCAGCCGCGTCAATCGCGCCTGGGGCTTGGCGCTGCGCAAGCGCTTCTGCCGCAAGTTCAATTTCGAACTGCAGGCGGCGGCGACCGAGGATGCCATCGTGCTCTCGCTCTCGACCAGCCACAGCTTTCCGCTGATCGAGGTGGCGAGCTATCTGCATTCCAATTCGGCGCAGGAAGTGCTGATCCAGGCATTGCTCGACGCGCCGCTGTTCGGCGTGCGCTGGCGCTGGAACGCGACCACCGCGCTGGCGCTGCCGCGCTTCGTCGGCGGCAAGAAGGTGCCGCCGCAGTTGCAACGGATGAAGTCGGAGGATCTGCTGGCAACGGTATTCCCCGATCAGGTCGCCTGTCTGGAGAACATCGTCGGCGAGCGCCAGGTGCCGGACCATCCGTTGGTCGCGCAAACCTTGCACGACTGCCTGCATGAGGCGATGGACATCGACGGCTGGCTGCGCCTGCTGCGCGCGATGGAGTCCGGCCAGGTGCGGGTGGAGGCGCGCGATCTGACCGCGCCGTCGCCGTTCGCCGCCGAGGCCTTGAACGCGCGGCCCTACGCCTTCCTCGACGATGCGCCGCTGGAAGAACGCCGTACCCAGGCCGTGCAGACGCGCCGCTACGCCGATCCGCAGAGCGCCGACGATCTCGGCAGGCTCGACCTCACCGCGATCGAGGCGGTGCGCGAGGAAGCCTGGCCGCAGGTGCGCGACGCCGACGAGATGCATGAAGCGCTGATGGGGCTTGGTTTCGTCACGGAAGCCGAGGCGATGGGCAATGGCGACTGGTCCGTCTGGCTCAAGCGGCTGGCGCGCGACCATCGCGCGACGCGGCTTTCCATTGGCGATGGGTTGTGGGTCGCTGCGGAACGTTTGCCGCAATTGCACGCCTTGCATCCGCAAGCCGTGATGCAACCGGCGATCGAAGCGCCGGCCGAGTTCGCCGCGCAACCCTGGACAAGTGAGGATGCTGCGGTGGAACTGCTGCGCCTGCGTCTGACCGGTCTTGGCCCCACGCCGGCGGCCACGCTCGCCTCCGCGATTTCATTGCCTGCTTCGGATGTGGACATGGCCCTGCTGCGTCTGCAGGGAGAAGGTTACGTCATGCAAGGGCGCTTCACGCCCGGGGCTGATGTCGATGAATGGTGCGAACGACATCTACTCGCGCGCATCCATCGCTACACGCTCAAGCGCCTGCGCCGCGAGATCGAACCGGTGGAGCCGCGCGACTTCATGCGTTTCCTCTTCGACTGGCAACGCGTGGCGCCCGGTGCGCGCGTCAGCGGGCCGGAGGCGTTGGCGGGCGTGCTCGCGCAGCTGGAAGGCTTCGAGGCACCGGCGGCCGCGTGGGAAGCGGAATTGCTGCCGGCGC
Source organism: Luteimonas panaciterrae (assembly GCF_020511115.1). Taxonomy (GTDB): domain Bacteria; phylum Pseudomonadota; class Gammaproteobacteria; order Xanthomonadales; family Xanthomonadaceae; genus Luteimonas; species Luteimonas panaciterrae. Next base: position 506,119 of record NZ_JAJAVH010000004.1, on the reverse strand, counting down.
GCGTCAACGATTATTCGATCACCTGGCTCGACGACCTCTGCACCGCCGGCCGCACGATGTGGACGCGCTTGCGCGTGAGTGCCGGTGACAGCAGCGGATCGCGTGGCAGCACGCCCGTGCGGGCGACGCCGATCGTCCTGCTGCCGCGCAAGCATGCCGTGGCTTGGACACGGCTGGCGCCGGAACAAAGTAGCGACGACGGCATTTCCTCGCGCGCGCAGCGCGTTGCCGATTATCTGAGCGAGCAAGGCGCTTCGTTCTTCGACGAACTGGTGACGGGCGCGCATCTGCTGCGCACGGAACTCGAGGACGCGCTGGCGGAGCTGGTGGCGCGTGGCCGCGTCCATTGCGACAGTTATGCAGGATTGCGCGCGCTGCTGGTGCCCGCATCGAAGCGATCGGGGGGATCTCCTCATCGGCGGCGCCGTGCGGCGCTGTTCGGTATCGAGGATGCAGGCCGCTGGGCGCTGATCCGGCGCAACGCACCGGCGCCGGTGCCGAACGGGAAATCCGATCCGGAGGCGATCGAGCACGTCGCCCGCGTCCTGCTGCGTCGCTACGGCGTGGTGTGCTGGCGGCTACTGGAACGCGAGGCGAACTGGCTGCCGCCGTGGCGCGAGTTGTTGCGTGTCTATCACCGGCTGGAGGCACGCGGCGAAATCCGCGGTGGCCGCTTCATCGCCGGCCTGTCGGGCGAGCAGTTCGCGCTGCCCGAGGCCATCGGACTGATGCGCCAGATGCGTCAACGCCCTCACGACGGCGCCTTGATCTGCCTGTCCGCCGCCGACCCCCTGAATCTGGTCGGCACCGTGCTGCCCGGCAGCAAGCTGCCGCGCCTGACCGGCTCGCGCGTGCTCTACCGCGACGGCCTGCCGCTGGCGACCTTGAACGCGGGGCAGGTCGAATGGCTCGTCACGCTGCCGCCGGAAGAGCAGCGCGTGGCCCGCAAGGCACTGCTGCGCGAGCCGGACCCCGCGTTCTTCGCAGGGCAGGTTCCAGCCGCCGTGCACTGACTGCCGGCCTTGCGTATCGTGGCCGGATGATGTCCGGACGCAGACTGTCAACGGATCGCAATCCAAGTCGCCGACCCTGTGCGCGGGCCGGCTGCAGGGGAGTCGGCACGTCCGATCCCCCGACACAGGATTCAAACCCATGAGTCTGCGCACTAAGCTAACCTCGATGCTGTGCGCCACGGCGTTGCTCGCCGTCGGTGCCTCCGCCTTCGCACAAGAGTCCGCCTTGGCCGCCAAGCCCGCCCGCCATCACGACGACGATCATCATGGTCTGATCGTGATCGGTCATCGCGGTGCCAGCGGCTATCGCCCCGAACACACGCTCGAGTCCTACCGCCTAGCGATCCGCCAGGGCGCCGACTTCATCGAGCCTGATCTGGTGGCGACCAAGGACGGCGTGCTGGTCGCGCGCCACGAGAACGAGATTTCCGGCACCACCGACGTCGCCGATCATCCGGAATTCGCCAACCGCCGCACCACCAAGACCGTCGATGGCGTCAAGCTGACCGGCTGGTTCACCGAGGACTTCACCCTCGCCGAGATCAAGACGCTGCGCGCCAAGGAACGCATTCCCGCCATTCGTCCGGGCAACACGCGTTACGACGGCCGCTTCCAGATTCCGACCTTCGCCGAGGTGGTGCAACTGGCCAAGCGCGAGAGCCGCAATGGCCGTCCGGTCGGCATCTATCCCGAGACCAAGCATCCGACCTATTTCGCCAAGGAAGGGCGCCGCATCGACGGTACGCCGATCCATGTGTCGCTCGGCACGAAGCTGATCGAGACGCTGGTGGCCGAAGGCTTCACCGATTCGCGCCGCGTCTTCATTCAGAGCTTCGACGTCGAGAACCTGCTCGAGCTGAAGAAGCGCATCATGCCGTCGGCGGGTGTTTCATTCCCGCTGGTGCAGCTGTATGACGACATCAACTCGGCCAAGCCCTACGACATGGTCTACAACGCCACGCATGGCGAAGACCTCGCGGGAATTTATGGCGAACTGAACCAGCGCATCGAAGGCGGCATCAGCGCGGACACGACCTATGGCGCGCTGGTCAGCCAATCGGTGCTGAACTGGATGAAGGCGAACTATGCCTCGGGCATCGGCCCCTGGAAATCCAATCTGCTGCCGCGCACCACGCTCGATCCCAAGGTCGACGCCAACGGTGACGGCAAGGCAGAGCTGGCCACGCGCAACACCGGCGCGGTGCATCCGATGCTGGCGCGCGCGTTGAAGGCGGGATTGCTGGTGCATCCCTACACCCTGCGTGCAGAGGAGAGCTTCCTGACGCAGACGGCGAACGGTGTTTCGCAGTCGGCACTTTGTGAAGCCGTGCAGCTCTATAGCCTGGGCGTGCAGGGCATGTTCTTCGATCAGCCGGATGTCGGCGTGGCGGCGCGCGAGATCTTTCTCGATCTCAGTAAGCCGTAAATCGCGCGGTTGATAGTTGGTGATCGAGCCTCTTCTCCCGAGAAGAGGCTCGATCGGATAGCCCGAGCGACGACACGAAGATGCTCGTCATTCCCGCCTTCGCGGGAATGACGAATCGGAAAATGCTTCGGCATCGCGGAAAAGTAGGGCAGTGTAAAAACAGCGCACGTCCTTGTGCGCCACCCTCCGGAGCTCCCGCCGGCGCTGAAGCGCAGCCGCGGGAGCAAAGACAGACTTACTTGCTGCCGCTCACTTCCGGAGCGGACTGCGGCTGGGCTTCCGCGACCAGGCCACGCTTGACCAGCAGCGGCTGGATGTCCGGGGCATGTCCGGTGAAGTCGAGGAACAACTGCGAGGCGTCCTTGCTGCCGCCGCGCGAGAGCAGGGTGCGGCGGAAACGATCGCCGTTCTCGCGTTTCAGGCCGCCGTTCTGCTTGATCCACTCCACCGTGTTCGCATCCAGCACTTCCGACCAGATGTAGGCGTAGTAGCCAGCCGCATAGCCGCCCATGATGTGGCTGAAGTAGGGCGTGCGATAACGCGGCGGCACTGGCGCGTAGTCGACGCCGTCCTTCTTCAGGGCATCACCCTCGAAGGCCATCACGCGCGCGGCGACGGGAATCTGCGCTTCCGGCGCCTGGTGATAGTTCTGGTCGAGCATCGCCGCACCGAGATATTCGGTGGTGGCGAAGCCCTGGTTGAACTTCTGGCTGGCCAGCACCTTGTCGAGCAGCGCCTTGGGCATTGCCTCGCCGGTCTGATAGTGCTTGGCGTAGTGGGCGAGGATCTCCGGCCAGTCGGCCCACATCTCGTTGACCTGCGACGGGAACTCGACGAAATCGCGCGGCACGCTGGTGCCGCTGAAGTACGGATACTTCACGTTCGAGAACATGCCGTGCAGGGCGTGGCCGAATTCGTGGAACGCGGTGGTCACCTCGTCCCAGGTCAGCAGCGTCGGCTTGCCGGCGGTCGGCTTTGGAATGTTGAGATGGTTGGCGACGACCGGTTTGGTGCCGAACAGTTCGGACTGGCTGACGTAGCTGTTCATCCAGGCGCCACCGCGCTTGGACGGGCGCGCGTAGGGATCGAAGATGAAGATCGCCAGCTGCTTGCCGTCGTTGTCGATCACGTCGTAAACGGTCGTGTCCGGATGGTACTTCGGCAGGTCGGTGCGTTCCTTGAAGCTGATGCCGTACAGCTGGTTGGCGGCGTAGAACACGCCGTTTTCCAGCACGTTCTTCAGTTCGAGATAGGGTTTCAGTTGCGATTCGTCGAAGTCGTACTGCGCCTGGCGCACCTTCTCGGCGTAGAACGCCCAGTCCCAGGGCTGTAGCTGGAATGTCGGCTCGCCCTTGGCGGCTTGTTCCTTGTCGATGATCGCCTGCATCGCCGCGGCTTCGCGCTTGGCGTTCGCCACGGCGGGTGGGGCCAGCTTGGAGAGCATGTCGTTGACGGCGTCGGGCGTTTTCGCGGTTTCGTCGGCGAGCACGTAGGCGGCGTAGGTCGGATAACCCAGCATCTTGGCGCGCTCGGCGCGAAGCTTCAGCACTTCGGCGACGATGGCGGTGTTGTCGAACTTGTTGCCGCGGCTGTTGCGCGTCACCGATGCCTTGTGCAGACGCTCGCGCAGCGCACGATTGGTGAGCTGCGATTCCGGCGGCTGGCCGGTGGTGTTGAGCAGGGTGATGACGTACTTGCCGTCGAGCTTGCGCTCCTTGGCGGCTTCCGCAGCAGCGGCGATCTGCTCGTCGGTCAGGCCGTCGAGTTCGGCTTTTGAATCCACGACGATGGCCGAATCGTTGACCTCGTTCAGCACGTTCTCGCTGAAGTCGGTGCCGAGCTTGGCGAGCCGGGCGTTGATGTCCTTCAGGCGCGCCTTGTCCTGGTCGGAGAGCGCGGCGCCGGCACGCACGTAGTCGGTGTGGTAGCGCTCGATCAGGCGCTTGCCCTCGTCGTCGAGGCCGAGCGACTCGCGCTGGTCGTACAGCGACTTGATGCGCGCGAACAGTTTCGGGTTGAGCTGGATGGCATCGCCGTGCGCGGCGAACTTCGGCGCGTACTCGCCACGCAGGCGGTTGCGCTCGGGATTGGTGTCGGTGCCGACGAGGTTGAAGAACACGGTCGTCGCGCGATCGAGCACGCGTCCGGAGCGCTCCAGCGCGAGGATGGTGTTGTCGAAGGTCGGCGGCTCGGGATTGTTCGCGATCGCCTCGACTTCCTTCAGCTGTTCGGCCATGCCGGCGTCGAAGGCCGGGGCGAAATCGCCGTCCTTGATCTTGTCGAACTGCGGGTAGTGCAGCGGCAGCGTGCTCTGATCGTGGAACGGGTTGGAGGCGCTGAAGGAGGCGGGGGTAACGGTGCTGTTCACGGGTGTTTCGGCCATGCTGTAGGCAGGAGCGGCGAGTGCCAGGGCCGCGGTCAGGGCGAGGGCGAGCGGGTGCTTCATGGGCAGGGTGGTCGAGGAATGTGCCGGCCAGCCTAGCCCAAGCGGCAGCATGCCACCTGTGACTTTAGGCAGGGGTGAGGCGCGTCGTCGGCCGAGTCCGCCTCCTCGAGGGCGCGATCACAGCGTCTCGAACTGGCGCACGATCCACGACAATTGATACGCCAGACTCGCGACCGCGAAGAAGGCATGGAAGCGGCGGTTGCTGGTGACGATCGCCACCAGGCACAGCGCCACGTAGGCCACGCAGCGCAATTCGAGTTCCGGGCCGAAGCTGTCGAAATACTGCCGGCCCTTGATCCAGGTATCGCCGAGGTCCGCCATGTAGGCCAGCGCCAGCAGGCTGAAGAACCATTTCCGACGCGAATAGAAATATTCCTCGTAGCCGGTGTGGCCTTCCAGATTGTCCGGGAAGATGATCGCGCACAGCAGGTACAGCAGCAGCGCGTACAGCGCCACGGCCAGGTAGAGCATGAAGGTCCAGTGGACCGTGTCGGCCAGGCGGAATTCCCACCACCAGAAGTGCAGCAGGTACACGAACATCGAGATCGCCCAGACCATGTGGACCCAGTAGCCCCGCTCGCGCATCGGGCGATCGATGGCCCGCGCGAAATGCCGGATCAGATGGGTCAGGCCCAGGCCCACCACCATGCCCAGCAGCACCCGCACGTGCAGGAACAGGTTGGACAGAGAGTCCGGATGGCTGATGGCGGGGTCCACGGGGGGATTGTCACCAGTGCCCCGAATGGCCGCAAGCCGGCGGCCGCACCTCACGGACGAAGCATGAGGTGCGGCCAATGCATGGCGGGTCAGTACGCGATCAGCGCACCTTGAAGGACAGCAAGTAGCCCGGGATCAGATCCATGCCGGCCGGGCAGGCGGTGTCGAGCGGCACCTGCTGGCGCGCGCTGTTGTCGGCGTTGACGCAGACATCGAACTGCTCGCCCGCGCCGGTCTGGGTGACGCTGTAATCGTTGTCGCTGCCCACCAGCACCACACGGCCGCCGAACAGCAGGCGCGGGCCGATGGCCAGGCCTTCCAGCTTTTCCGGCACGTCGGCGCCGGCGCTGCGCAGGGCGGCGAGGACGTCGACCTCCGGCTGCTTCGACACCGGCACCACGCCGGCGGGCAGATCACTGCGGCCAGCCAGCGATACGTGCTGCACGTCCGTGGCGCCGCGCAGGTCGATGCGGTAGATGCGCTTGTGGATCGGCGTGGCGGTTTCCTCGACGCCGACGCCGCGGTTGTCGCGTTCGATCACCAGAAACTCGTGATCGGACACGGCCTCGATCGCGCTCAGGCCGATGCTGCGGCCCTGGTCGGTAGCCTTGAAATCGTCGGCGGTGCCGGGATCGATCGCATTGAGCACGTCGACGGTTTCCAGCGGATACAGATACTGCGCCGTGCTGGTGCCGGACGCGGGATCGAACTCGACGATCCGCACCCAGCGGCTACGGCGGCCGTCGCCCTTGTCGCCTTCGTTCACCAGCGGGTCCTGCAGCACCGCGTACAGGCGCGTGCGCGAGGTGTTGAAAGTCAGGCCCTCGAAACCGCGGTTGTCCTGGCGGCCGTTGACGATCGTGCCGCGGCCATCGGTGTAATTGGACTGGCCGTCGGCCTGCACCGGGCGCAGGTTGGCGGGAATGTCGAAGGCGCGCACGAAGCGGCCGCGGCGATCGAATTCGTACAGGCTCGGGCCGTACTCATCGGACACGAACAGATGTCCGTTGCGACCGACGGCGATGCCCTCGGGATCGAAACTGTTGCCGAGCACGTTGGGCGAACCGTTGAGCAAGGTCGGGTTGAGGCCGTTGAACGGATTGCCGTTGCGATCGGTGAACAGGATCGTGCGCAGCACCAGCGGCTTGCCGAGCACGGCGCCGGAAATCGGATGCAGCGGCACGAGCATCTGCTGCACGCGCGTGCTGTAGCCAATCACGCCGCCGCCGGGGCCGCGATCGGAAAGCGCGAACCAGGTGCCGGTCGACGCGTCGTATTTAAGGTCGGAGAAGAAGCCGAGGCGGTTGATGTTGGCGGCCTGCTTCCCGGGCGCGGTGCGGTCGACGCTGTGGGCGGAGATCGGCACCACATCGCTGAGCGACCAATCGGCGGCCTGGGCGGAGAAAACCGGCATGGAGCCGGCGAGAACCAGCGTACAGGCGCAGGAAAGGCGACGCAGCATCGGAACGCTCCCGGGGATGGAGAAACCCGGCACGTTAGGAACCGCGTGTTGCAGACAGATGACGCCCGCCACGGAGGCTTGTATTAAGATCGCCGTAACTTCTCAGGAATCTCCGCCATGACCACAGCCTACGATTTCAGCGCGAACGACATCGACGGCGGTCAGCAGGCGCTGTCCCAGTACGCCGGCAAAGTGTTGCTGATCGTCAACGTCGCCTCGAAATGCGGGTTCACGCCGCAGTACACGGGGCTGGAGAAGCTCTGGCAGACCTATCGCGATCGTGGCCTGGTGGTGATGGGCTTTCCCTGCGATCAGTTCGGTCATCAGGAACCCGGTGACGAGGCCGAGATCAAGAATTTCTGCTCGCTTACCTACGATGTCGACTTTCCGATGTTTTCCAAGGTTGATGTCAACGGTGGTGACGCGCATCCGCTGTGGAAGTGGTTGAAGGAAGAGAAGGGGGGCTTCCTTGGCATTGATGCGATCAAGTGGAACTTCACCAAGTTTCTTGTTGGTCGCGATGGGCGTGTGATCAAGCGGTATGCGCCGACGGATAAGCCGGAGTCGTTGGCGGCCGATATCGAAGCGGCGCTTGCTTGATTGTCGTCCCAGCGGAAGCTGGGATCCATTTTGCTGTTGCTGTTGCTTGTCATTCCCGCGAAAGCGGGAATCCAGCGTCTTTGCTCTTTAGCTCATGCTATTGAAAAGCAAAAGCGTTTCGTCCGCTACGCGGCCGAGTTCATTTCTTTTGATAAGCGTCAAAAGAAACGAACCAAAGAAAAACGCTTTCCCCGACAAGTCAGCCCCAGAGTTTCGTTGCTATCGGGATTTTTCGACTCGCCATCCATGGCTCGGTCGAAAAACGGCGCACATCCCTGTGCGCCCCCCTCCGGGTCTCCGGTTGTCTGGGCGTTCAAGCATCTTTAGAAGCGAAAGGCGAGGCAAAGCCGAGCAAGGCTTTTGCTCGTGTGCTGTTGCTGAGAACTTTGCGAGCCGCAATTGTCTCTAGACCCGAAGGGCGGCGGGCAGGATGCTCGCCGTTTTCCGACCGAGCCATGGATGGCGAGTCGGAAAATCCTGGGGCTCCATCCGCCATGGGATTGCTGTGTCGAGAAAAGCGCTTTTCTTTGGTTCGTTTCTTTGATTCGCGCCATCCATGGCGCTCACCCCTTCGGGGCCGGCTTCGCCGTTCGCACGCGCTCGTGCGCGTGCAGTGGCGCTTACCAAAAGAAATGAACTCGGCCGCGCAGCGGACGAAACGCTTTGGACTTTGACTTGGTCACGGCAGAAGTAGCAACAAAGGCAAAAGCCAAATGGATCCCAGCTTCCGCTGGGACGACAGGCAAAAAGCAAAACCGATTACTTCTCAACGAACGCCCGCTCAAACACGTACTGCCCTGGCGTGCCGATGCGCGGCGCGGCGGCGAAACCGCGGGCATCGAGCAGGGCACGGAAATCGGCCAGCATCTGCGGGCTGCCGCAGATCATGGCGCGGTCGTGTGCGGCGTCGAGCGGTTCCAGGCCGAGGTCTTCCATCATCCGGCCGCTGTCCATGAGTTCGGTGAGCCGGCCGCGGTGGTCGCGGCCCGCGAAGAGGAAATCCTCGCGCGTCACCGCCGGGTAGTAGAGCAGCTTCTGCGCGATCTGCTCGCCGAGCAGTTCGTGTCGCGGCAGTTCGTTGACGATGTAGTCGCGGTAGGCGAGGTCGGTGGCGCTGCGCACGCCGTGGCAGAGCACGACGCGCTCGAAGCGCTCGTAGGTCTCAGGATCCTTGATCACCGACAGCCACGGCGCGAAGCCGGTGCCCGTGCCGAGCAGGTACAGGTTGCGGCCGGGGTGCAGGTCGTGGATGAGCAGGGTGCCGGTCGGCTTGCGGCCGATCAGCACGCCGTCGCCGGGGCGGATGTCGCGCAGGCGCGAGGTCAGCGGCCCGTTCGGCACCTTGATGCTGAAGAACTCCAGTTGCTCTTCCCAGTTGGCGCTGGCGATCGAGTACGCGCGCAGCAGCGGGCGGCCCTCAATTTCGAGGCCGATCATCACGAACTGGCCGTTCTCGAAACGGAAGCCGTTGTCGCGAGTGGTGGTGAAGCTGAAGTAGTCGTCCGTCCAGTGACGGACGTCCAGCACCGTCTCGGTGCCAAACGCTGAGGACATGCGGGGGCGGTAACGAAGAAGCTTCCCCTATTGTACCTCATGGATGAGAACCGCTCTCATCTTTGGTGGCGATGATCGCCTGCGCCCGTTGCTGTGCGTGGCCGAGCCGCCAGGCCGTGCCGGCACGCAGGCTGTGGTAGCGGCAGACGTTGAAGCCGCGGACGATCAACTGGCGGTTGCCGGCGAAGGCGATGCGCAGGTCGCTCAGGCAGCCAGGCCCGGTCTCCATTTTTAACGTTTCGGCATCGCCGCCGCCGGAAAGCCCGCCTTCCACGATCGAAACCGATCGCCAATCGTTGCTGCCGGGCACGGCGCTGTGGACGGCGCTGATGCGGCGGGGGCCGTCGTTGACCAGGGTGAGGTGGCGCGGCGTCGCCGAAGCAGCCGCGGAACCGGCGAGCAGCAGACAGATCAGGACCGAACGCATGACATCCTCCAAGACGTGCGGACGAACGGGGCCGACGCGGCGGCACGCACCGCGCGGATTAAGAATCTGGAGGGAGCGAGCGGCGGTTCTGGCCGCTCGCGGGGATCAGTCGTTCAGTGCGGTTGCTCAGCGCGACGTCAGTACAGTTCCAGCTTGCCGTTGCCGGAGAAGGTCTGGATGCGGATCTCGCCGCTGCCGTCGCCATAACGCTGGTCGAAATCCGAACCCGGGCCGTATTGCGGGCGGCTGATGCGTGCGCCCGGTGCGGTCAGGTCGCCGCTGAAACTCTTGCCGTTGACGCGGGCCGACAACGATTTAGGCATGACGATCTTGATGTCGCCGCTGGTCGTCTCGGCATTGATCCTGCCGCCATCGGCCAGATTGCCGCGAACCATGATGTTGCCGGAGATGCTGTTGGCGGTCAGGTCGCGCACGCGTTTGTCGCGCGTGTCGATGTTGAGTTCGCCGGAGACGACTTCACCCTTGATGGAGCCATCGAGACGGCCGCGCAACGAGAGGTCTCCGCTCACCGACTGCACGCAGACATCGGTGCTGTTGAGCGTCGCCACCACATCGCCGCTGACGCTCTGGATGTCGGCCCGCCCAGGCGCCCCGACGACGGTGATATCGCCGCTGACGCTGTCGATATCGAGCTTGGCGCCGGCGGTGCCGGTGACGTCGATGTCGGCCGAGACGCCCTCGATGGACAGGCTGGCCAGGGTTGGCACCTGCAGGATGAGGGTCGTGGGTTCGGTATTGTTGCTGTTGCGCGGATATTTGACCCTGATGTCGAGCTGGCGACTGTCGCCTTCGACTTCGAATCGCTCCACGCCGTTGCCGAGACTGCCGCCGATGTGGACCTGCGGCTTGTCCCACACGCGCACTTCGATGCGGCCACTGATGTTCTTGACGTTGACCGTGCCGCGCGCATCGAGCGGACGGGTTTCGTCGATGGGCTTCGCGGCCGAGGCGGGGAATGCGAGGCCGATCAGCAGGGACAGCGTGAGGATTTGCAGTTTCATGAAGTACTCCGGAAGGTCCTGATCAGCCAGTGTGGTCAGCCAATGGGGTTAGCTCATGGCGAAGCGCTGGGTGAGCGCGAGCCGTTGCGTGTAAAGCTTCTGCAGTTGCCTGAGAAGGAAGCTGGAATCGGGATCGTGCGTCAGCGCTTCGCGCACTTGCTCGACACCCGTGTCCAGCTCGCGCAAGGCGTCGGCGTGCGCGGTGACGGGGCGCCCGTGAGCGTCGATCTCGCGCAGCGCGGTCTGGTATTGCTGGGTCATCGCGGCGGCTTCGCGGGAAATCGTGTTCGCGGCGACGTCGTTGGAACCGGCAGGCACCGGCGCGGTGACCGACGCCGGGCGCAACTGCCAGGCCAGCGCGAAGGCGAGCCCGATCGAGGCGGCCATCGCCATCCAGCGCAGGCGGCGTGAAGGCCGGGGCAGGGCGAGCGTCGGCGCGGGCTGCGTGCTCTCCGGCCCGGCGGCGATGCGTTCGGCGATGCCGGCCCACAGGTCGCGCTGCGGCGCGACGTCTTCGCGCAGGCCACGCAACTGCCAGCGCAGGGCATCGGGCATCTCGTCGGCGCTGTCGATCGCGCGCTCTTGATCGTTCGGGGACGTGTCGTTCGGAATCATGCTTCACCTCCAAGCCGCGCGCGCAGCAAAGTGCGGGCGCGGTGCAACTGTGCCTTCGAACTGCCGACGGCCATGCTCAGTTCGACGGCGATTTCCTCGTGTTTCCATCCTTCCACATCGTGCAGCACCAGCACGGCGCGTGCTCGTGGCGGCAGCGAGGCGACCACGCGCTCCAGGTCGGTCGACAGCGCCGTGGTGTGGCCGGCCGAATCGATGCTGCCGACGCTGTCGTAGGCGTCATCCGCATCCATCAGCGGCTGGCCGCGGCGTGAGCGCAGTTCCATCAGAGCCGTGTTCACCGCCAGCCGGTACAGCCAGGTGCCGAAGGCGCTTTCGAAACGGTACGACGGCAGCGCTTGCCAGGCCCGCACGAAGGCGTCCTGGGTCAGGTCCTCGGCGCGGCCGTGCTGGCCGCCGACCAGGCGCAGGATCACGCCGTGCACCCGCCCGGCATGCCGCCGGTACAGGGCTTCGAAGGCTCCCATGTCCCCGCCGCGCGCCACGCGGACCAGGGCGGCGTCGGCATCCTCGGCAGGCGCGTCCAGCGAAATCGCGGGCATGGGTTCGGTCATCGCGGCCATCAACATGATCAATCGGATGCTACGGGGCGGGGGAAGGTTTAAAACAGTGCCGAACGGGCCGCAGGCCGCGTGCAAGTGACTGGCAGCGTGACGGCCGAAACTGCGTTCTCATCCCGCGAGAGCCTTCGGGATTAGGCTATGGCATGCCCCCGGGAACGCTCTGGACCATCGGCCACTCCACCCGCGACTGGCCCGTTTTCGTCGACATGCTGCGGGATGCCGGCATCGCGACACTGGCCGATGTGCGCCGTTTCGCGGGCTCGCGCCGCAATCCACAATACGCGGGGGCGGCCATGGCGCAGGCCCTGCGCGAGGTCGGGATCGAATACGTGGCGATGCCGGAACTGGGCGGACGGCGCGAGCCGGTCGCGGACTCCGTCAACGACGCCTGGCGTGTCGCCGCCTTCCGCGGCTATGCCGACTACATGGCGACGCCCGCGTTCGCGCACGCTCGCGAACGCTTGATGAAGATCGCCACACGTTCCCGTTGCGCGGTGATGTGCGCCGAGGCGGTATGGTGGCGCTGCCATCGGCGGTTGATCTCGGATGATTTCATCGTCCGCGGTTGGGAAGTCGTGCACCTGCTGGCGCATGGGGAAACGCAGCCGCATCCCTTGCACGAAAACGCGCGCCTGATCGACGGGGTGCTGCGCTATCCGGCCGCCGCGGCGTCGCAACAAGGATTGTTCGACTAGCAGTGCAGGTGCAAGAAGCCGGTCAGCGATAGCCCGCGGCCTGCAATTCGAACAATTCGGCATAACGCCCGCCCTGTGCCATCAGCTCGGCATGCGTGCCGCTGGCCTCGATGCGCCCCTGTTCCAGCACCAGGATGCGATCGGCCATGCGCACGCTGGAGAAGCGGTGCGAGATCAGCACGGCGGTCTTGTCGTCCGAGAGTTCCTTGAAGCGCTGGAACACCTCGAATTCGCTGCGCGCGTCGAGCGCGGCCGTCGGTTCGTCGAGGATCAGCAACTGCGCATCGCGCATGTAGGCGCGGGCGATGGCGATCTTCTGCCATTCGCCGCCGGACAGGTCCACGCCGTCCTTGAACAGCTTGCCGAGCATCTGGTCGTAGCCGCCGGGCAGGCGTTCGATCACCTCGTCGGCGACGCTGCGCCGTGCCGCCTCGCGAATGCGCGAATCGTCCTCGCGCGCGTCGATGCTGCCGACGGCAATGTTGTCCGAAGCGGTGAGGAAGTAGCGCACGAAATCCTGGAAGATCACGCCGATGTTGGCGCGCAGTTCGTCCAGGTCGTATTCGTCGAGTGGATGGCCGTCGAGCAGGATGCGGCCTTCGTCCGGGTCGTACAGGCGTGCCAGCAGTTTCACCAGCGTGGTCTTGCCGGCGCCGTTCTCGCCGACCAGGGCCAGCACCTCGCCGGCGTGCAGGGTGAAATCGAGATGGCGCACCGCCCAGCGCTGCGCGCCGGGATAGCGGAAACCCACGTTCTCGAAACGGAGACCTTCCCGGATCGGTTTCGGAAATGGCCGCGGATGCGCCGGCGAGAAGATTTCCGGCCGGATGCGGAAGAACGAGAACAGATCGTCGAGATACAACGCCTGTCCGGCTACCTGCGAGAACCCGGTCAGCAGGTTTTCCAGCAGGCCGCGCAGGCGCCGGAACGAGGCTGACAGGAAGGTCAGATCGCCGATGCTGAATTCCCCATGCACCGTGCGCCAGGCGATGAATCCGTAGGCGGCGTAGTAACCGAGCGTGCCGATGGTGGTGAACAGGCCGCCCCAGCCGGCACGGCGCAGCGCGACGCTGCGATTCGCGCGATAGATCAACCATGACAGCGTGTGGAAGCGCTCGATCAGGAAGCGGTTCAACCCGAAGCTCTTCACCTCCTTGGCGGAGGTGGCGCTGGCGCCAAGCATGCGCACGTAGTCCAGCTCGCGCCGTTCCGGCGTGGAATGGAAGTTCACCGCGTAGCTCTGCGCGTTGAAATGCATCTCGCCGATGAAGGCCGGCAGCAGCGCGATCAGCAGCAGCACGATCAGCCAGGGCGCGTACACCAGCAGGCCGACGACGAAACTGAGGATGGTGACGATGTCCTGCGCCTGGCCCAGCAGTTGCGACAGCAGCGGACTGCGCCCGGCGATCTGACGGCGCGCACGGTCGAGTTTGTCCTGCAGATCGGCGTCTTCGAAATCCTCCAGGTCGAGCGAGGCCGCGTGTTCCATCAGCCGCACGCTGGTGCTGTTGGAGTACAGCTCCGAGAGCAGCGAATCGACCAGGCCGACCACGCGGCCGAGCAGGTCGGAGCCGATCGCCAGGGCGAATTCCAGCGCCAGCAGCCCGAACAGGTGATCGAGCGTGCCGGCATGCCACATCTCCGCCAGCGATGCCTTGGCCGTGCCCAGCGCCACCAGGCGCACGGCCTCGTCCACGATCAATTTGCCGACGTACAGCGTCGCCACCGGGAGCAGGGCGCGCACCAGGCGCAGGCCGATGCTGGAGAGCGTGAGCGTCCGGCTGGTCTCCCAGATGCTGCGCAGGAACGGCGGCAGGTTGCGCAGGGCCGCGAAACGCTGGCGAAGATTCAACTTCGGCGGCTCATGGCTGCGCATGCGCCAGTAGGGGCTCGACATTCGCGACTTTCGGGCAGGCGGGGCCGGAAGCATGCCATGCACCGGCGGGACGTGGCGTTCCGTGCCGCTGCGCCGGCGCTCCGCGCGGTAAAATGTGGTCCCCCCGCAAGCCCTCGAGCCAGCCTTGACCACGATCCGACAGGACGATCTGATCCAGAGCGTCGCCGACGCCCTGCAGTACATCAGCTACTACCACCCGGTCGACTACATCAAGAATCTCGCCGCCGCCTACGAGCGCGAGCAGTCACCCGCGGCCAAGGACGCGATGGCGCAGATCCTGATCAATTCGCGCATGTGCGCCGAAGGCCATCGCCCGATTTGCCAGGACACCGGCATCGTCACCGTGTTCCTGAAGATCGGCATGGACGTGCGCTGGGACGGCGCGACGATGGGCGTGGAGGACATGGTCAACGAGGGCGTGCGCCGCGCCTATCTGCATCCGGACAACAAGCTGCGCGCCAGCGTGCTGCGCGATCCGGTCGGCGGCCGCAAGAACACCGGCGACAACACGCCGGCGGTGGTCAATATTTCCGTGGTCCCCGGCAGCACGGTCGACATGATCGTCGCGGCCAAGGGCGGCGGTTCCGAGGCGAAGTCGAAGTTCGCGATGCTCAATCCCTCGGACTCCGTCGTCGATTGGGTGTTGAAGACGGTGCCGACCATGGGCGCCGGCTGGTGTCCGCCCGGCATGCTCGGCATCGGCATCGGCGGCACCGCCGAGAAGGCGATGCTGCTGGCGAAGGAAGCGCTGATGGAGCCGATCGACATCGTCGATCTGCAGGCGCGCGGGCCGTCGAACCGGCTGGAGGAATTGCGTCTTGAGTTGTACGAGAAGGTCAACGCGCTCGGCATCGGCGCGCAGGGCCTGGGTGGCCTGACCACCGTGCTCGACATCAAGATCAAGGACTATCCGACGCATGCCGCCAATCTGCCGGTGGCGATGATTCCGAACTGCGCCGCCACGCGCCACGCGCATTTCGTGCTTGATGGCAGCGGGCCGGTGATGCTCGACCCGCCTTCGCTGGAAGACTGGCCGAAGCTCACCTACGATGCCTCGAAAGGCCGCCGCGTGAATCTGGACACGGTGACGCGCGAGGAAGTCGCCTCGTGGAAGCCGGGCGAGGTGCTGCTGCTCAACGGCAAGCTGCTCACCGGCCGCGACGCCGCGCACAAGCGCATGGTCGACATGCTCAACAAGGGCGAGACGCTGCCGGTCGATTTCAAGGGCCGCTTCATCTACTACGTCGGCCCGGTCGATCCGGTGCGCGACGAAGCCGTCGGCCCGGCCGGCCCGACCACCGCCACGCGCATGGACAAGTTCACCGAACAGGTGCTCAGCCAGACCGGCCTGCTCGGCATGGTCGGCAAGGCCGAACGCGGACCGACGGCGATCGAGGCGATTCGCAAGCATCAGTCGGTGTATCTGATGGCCGTGGGCGGCGCTGCCTATCTGGTGTCGAAGGCGATCAAGGCCGCGCGCGTGCTCGCCTTCGAGGACCTCGGCATGGAGGCGATCTACGAATTCACCGTGCAGGACATGCCGGTGACCGTCGCCGTGGACTCGAGCGGTGAGTCGGTGCATCGCACGGGCCCGCGCGAATGGCAGGCACGGATCGGTAAGATTCCCGTGGTCGAGATTGCCTGATCAAGGCCGCCTGAGGAGGCAGCGTGATATTCAAGTGCGGCAAGCTGTTGACCGACCATCGCGATTTCGATCGCGTCATCGGCGCGCTGCGCCGCATCGCGGTGCTGGGCATCAAGCCCGAGGACCGTGCCGACCGGCCCGCGCACATCGTGCCTTCGTATCTGCGCCGCGTCGGCTACGAGATCCTGCCGGTACCGGTGTACTACCCGGACATCCAACGCATCTTCGACAGACCGGTGTACCGCAGCGTGGCGGCCATTCCCGGCCGCGTCGATCTGGTGAACGTGTTCCGCAAGCCGGAGGATCTGTCGGCGCACCTGGACGACCTGGTCAAGGCGCGGCCGCGTGTCGTCTGGATGCAGACGGGCATCCGCAACGACGAGTTCGCCGAGAAGCTCATTGCCTCCGGAATCGACGTGGTACAGGACCAGTGCCTGATGGTCGAGGACCGGCGCTGGCGCAGCTCGCGCTGAAGCACGTCATTCCCGTGACCGATGCGGGAATGACGGATGAGACGCCTCAATCGAGATAAGCCGGAAATTTCGGCAACGCCGCGAAGTCTTCCGGCGAGTGCTGGATGACCAGTCGCGCATGGCGATCGGCCAACAGCTTCTCGATGCGATCGAACGACGCCAGCGTCTCGGCACGGCTGTAGTTGTATGGCGGCACCAGATGCTTCGCATGGTTGAGATGGGTGTGATACAGGTCGCCGGAGAGGATCACGGTGCCGGCATTCGCCAGTTTCAGGATCAGCGCGGCATGGCCGGCGGTATGCCCTGGTGCGCGCAGGATGCGCACGCTGCCATCGCCAAAGACGTCGTGATCGTTGTCTCCCAGCCACTCCACCTTGGCGTCGCGATAGCCGGAGAACAGGTCGGGAACGATACCGGCAGCAGAAGCATCCGTCGTGGCCCAGGCCACTTCCTTGCGATTCAACAGCCAGGTCGAATGCTTGAACAGGTGCGAGTTGCCGACGTGGTCGAGATGCAGGTGCGAGATGCCGAGGAATTCGATGTCATCCGGCGTCAGCTTCAGTTCGCTCAGTTGCGAGATCAGCGTGGTCTTGATCGTGGCTTTGACGCCGAGCGGGGCATAGAGGGCGTCGAGTTTCGGGCCGGCCAGATCATCGCCGAGGCCGGCATCCCAGATCAGATCGCCTTTCGGGTGCCGGATCAGGAAGCAGGGGACGGCCATCTCGCCTTGCTGGCCGTCGAACTCGCCGGTGTCGGAAAACATGGCCATGTCCTTAAAGGAAAGATGGCCGCAGTCGATCGCATACAGGCGCACGGAAGTGACCGGGGACGCTACTGATTTGGCGCCGAAGGCGGTCGTCGCCATCGAGCAGGCAAGGAGTAGCAGGGACGCCGCGAGGCGGCGCCAGAGGGAAGCAGGGGAGCGGAACATGGGAATCTCGAATAAAGACGGTATTCGTCGAGAGGCGATGTTAGGCTTGCCCCCGATGTGCGCAAGTACGCACTATTTCTGTATGTAGTATCAAAAAGTATACCTGTCAGGACTCCGCCCCATGCTCACACCGAGTGCCCTAGATGGAAGAAAACGTTGTGCCGTCGAAGCGGCCATGGACGTCATCAACGGCAAATGGAAGGTGATGATCCTCTACCACCTGATGCTCACCGGGATGCAGCGTTTCAACGGACTCAAGCGACGCCTGCCCGGCGTGACACAGCGGATGCTGACCAAGCAGCTGCGCGAGCTGGAAGAGGAAGGTTTGATCACCCGCACGGTCTACGCCGAAGTGCCGCCGCGCGTGGAATACAGACTCACACCGGACGGCGAGGAACTGCGCCCGGCGATCGACGCATTGCGTGAGTGGGGCATCCGCCGAGGATTGGACGGCGGCTGACAGCGTGCGCGCCGTCAGGAGACGTAGTCGTCGTAAGTCTTCCGCTTCAGGAAAGGCATCAGATGTTGCTTCACGATGCCGTGAGGCACGGTTTCGAGTTTCATCACGCCGTATTCCTGCGGCCAGGCGCTCTGGTCGCGCGGTAGCTTGAACGTGCCCATCAGCATGTCCACCAGCGGCAGGTGGATCGCGTAGTTCACGTCGATGTACTCGTACTGCCGCGCGTGGTGCCAGTGGTGGTAGCGGGGCAGCACGATCAGATATTCCAACCAACCGAAGCGGATGCCGAGATTGGCATGCGCGAGCACGGCCTGCAGCCCGACCAGGATCACGTAGGCGTTCACCGCCGATGCCGAGAAGCCGAGAATCAGCAACGGCAGCAGCACGGCGCTGCGCGTGAGCACGATCTCGACGAAGTGGATGCGCGAGCCGGCTAGCCAGTCCATTTCCCGGCTGGAATGGTGCACGGCGTGGAAACGCCAGAGCCAGGGAATGTTGTGATAGGCGCGGTGCAGCAGTGCCTGCGCCATGTCGGCGACGAAGACGGCGATCAGGAATTGCGCCCAGACCGGCAGCGACTGGATCGCCGCTTTCAGGCTCGGGAAAGCGGCCAGTCCGGCGATGGTCGAGGTGGAGGCGGTCACCAGGATCAGGATGAACTGCACCAGCACGTGGCTCATGAAGAAATAGGCCACATCGGTGCGCCAGCCTGGCCGCAGCGGCGAGATCGCGCGCTGCCCGAGATAGCGTTCCAGCGGCACGAACACCAGCGCCGAGAAGAACAGCGAGATCACGAACCAGTCCAGCCCGAGCGAATAGGGCGTCTCGCCGATGGCATCGAACTGCACGTTGGTGCCGCCGAGCAGCACCGCCAATGTCGCGCCACCGACGCCGATCAGGGCGATGCGCTTGTTGCGGTCGCGCAGGATCGCCAATGTGCCGAGGATGAAGGCCGCGACCAGGCCCACCAGCAGCAGATGGCGCGCGAAGGTCTCGTTGTAGACGGCGCGGAATTCCTTGCTCGTCAGCAGTTCGGGGAAGTGGAAACACAGCACCGCCATCAGGCTCAACAGGCCGAGCAGGGCGGAGGCGTAGGCGAAAAAGGAGCGGTGCTTGCGAGGCGTGGCTGACGTCATTGTCTGCGAGTGTCGTGCCGCCGGGCCGGCGGCGCCGACAGCATAGCCGAACGGCGGCGCTTCACGCGGCGATGCCCAACGGCGGAGCTAGGCCGCCGTCAGTACCACTCCATCAGGGACACGCCCAGGCCGATGTAGGTGGCCCGGTGGTTGTAGTCGATCAGGCTTTCGCCGTAGCCGTCGAAGATCTGCAGATGGCCGCGCAACTGGTTATGGATCGGGAATCCCCAGTCGAACTGCAACGCACCATGCGACCGGTCGCCACCGCGGAACGAATGCCGTCCCATCAGCGACAACTGGTGCTGCCCGATGGTATGGACGATGGTGACGTCGCCGCGTCCCATGTAGTCGGAGATGTCGGGGTTGTCATCGTCCTTGCGCTCCTCCGAAACACGGATCCAGGGCCGCGCCATGATCGCCCAGTTGTCGCGATCGAAGCCGAAGTTGAACATGATCCGGTTCCAACTACGCGAAAGCGGATCGGCGCGTCCGTTGGACTGGTGGTTCAGGCCGATCGCGCTCATGCGTCCCTTCCAGCCGCCGAAGCTGTAATTGTTGCGGAACACCAGCAGCACTTCCGGCTCGTAGTTGGTCTCGCGGAACGGGCGCGATGCATCGGCGTTGTAGACCTGCCAGCGCGAGCTCTGCGTGTAGCCCATCCACAGGTCGCCGTTGTCGCCGAACAGATTCTCCAGCGCCTTGGTCTTGAAGCTGAGCTGGAATTTCGTCTCGTAGGCGTCGAGGTTCTGCGGTGTGGTGACGGTGTTCAGCGGATTGGGCGAATGCGGCATCTCGTTCTGGTTGCTGCTCCAGAACACAGGAAGCAGATACACCGGCTTGTAGGCGCGGAAGTTGAAAGTGCCGAGCTTCGAGTCCTTCGCCAGTTCCCAGCGGCTGTCGAGCAGCGAGCCCTTGCCGGCGTTGGCGAGGGCGTTCTCCTCTGGCTCTGAGGTGTACACGTCACTGAAGGCACGCTTGGCGCGCTCGCCGCGCGACAACGCGGTGCGTTCCGCATCGCTGGCGGCTTCCCGTTGCTGTCTCGCGGCCTCGGCGGCGGCATCGGCCTGGGCCGGGCTCAGCGTCTTGCGTCCGGTCGCGGCGTCGTAGCAGGCCAGGCGCGTGGCGTCGTTCTCGATCGCGGTGCATGCGTTCACATCACCGACGGCCGGTGCCGTCTGCGCGAGTGCGTCCGCACCGAACAGGAGCAGGCCGGATAAGGGCAGGCCGGTGAGAAGGAAAGGGGTGGTTATCCTGGCATTGTTCATGCGGGGGGATCTCCGGTTTCGAGCATGTTGCGGCCCTGGTCGGCGCGTTGCGCGGCAGCCAGCTGGACGTCGATGTCGGTGTTGACCGAGGTGTCGATGTTCTTGTCGTGCACTGGTTCCAGGGGCGCGCGCGCTTCGTCTTCCGTGCCGCGCTCGCGCGAGGTGACGACGTGATAGACCGTGCGCGGCGATTCGATGTCCGCATGCGCGTAGGCGGCCTTCACCGCGCGGATCGCTTCGCCGCGCACCTTGCCGAGATCACTCGCGCGCTGGTCGACCCAGCCGTAATAACGCAGGCCGATGCCGCCGGGCGTGTAGTCGACCACCACCCAGGATGGCGCGGGATCGGCGAGAACGCCCTCGACCTTCGCCACCGCCTCGATGCCCAGCATCTGCGCGTCGCGGATCGACTGGGCGCCATCGATGGTGATCACGAACTCGAAGCGTCGTTTGGGGTTCTGGGAGTAGTTCAGCAGCACCGATTTGAATACCAGCGCGTTCGGCAGGCGCAGTTCATTGCCGTCCAGCGTCATCAGCAGCGTCGTGCGCGAGGTCAGCGCCACGATCTTGCCTTCATAGTTGTCGATCTTGACGTGCTCGCCGGGCGAGAACGGTCGCTGCACGCTCAGCAGCACGCCGGCGATGTAATTCTCGGCGATGTCCTTGAAGGCGAAGCCGAGTGCCAGGCCGACCACGCCCGCCGATCCCAGTACCGCACCGACCAGCGAAGTCGCGCCGAGCAGATCGAGCGCGAGCAGCACGCCGATCAGCACGATCACCGTCTGCACGGTGCGGCGCACCAAAGTGTCCATGTAGGGATTCTTGCTGCGCAGCCGCAACCAGTGCAGGCGGCGGGCGAAGAAGCCGCCCAGCCACACCGCCAGCAGGACGATCAGCGCGGCGAAGAACAGCAATGGCAGCGATGTCAGCAACTTGAACAGCTTGTTCGTCACTTGCTCGTAGGCGACGTTGAAGCGGTTGCGGAGATTGCTGTCGAGCGCGATCGCATTCTCGACCGACGTCACGCCGGGCACCGCAGTGGCGATGTCGGCGGCTTGTTTGCGCTGCTCGAATTCAAGCACGGTGCCGCCGAGCTGCACCACGCCGCCTTCCACGCTCGCGGTGACGTTCTTCAGGCCTTCGACCGTGGCCAGCTTGGCTTGCACGCTCTTGCCGATCTTCGTATCGGCGGCGGCCGCGGGGTTGACGGCTGTGGGATTGGCGGCAGCCACGGCGGGCAACGCTGCCGCCAGCGACATGAGGCAGATCAGCAGGACAGGAAATAGGCGTTTGTGCAGCAAGCTCATCGGATGATGCGGGTGGGATAGGGCAAAAGGAGGCGCCAGTCTACCTGTCCGACATGTACCGATGCCGCAGCGACGCGCTTGCGCGCGCCTACGCGGGCGTAACGCGTGCTTCAGAGAAACCAGGCCCATGCGAACAGCCCCAGCATCGTGCAGGCAAGCGCGATTTTCAGCGCGATGCCGAGCGCGATGCCCAGCCATGTGCCGAAACCGACCTTCGCCGCCTGTCCGACGCGTTTCGAATCGATGCTGCGCCCATGCCAGAGCTCGCCCAATGCCGCGCCGGCGAATGGTCCGACGAACAGACCGATCGGTCCGAAGAACAAACCCGCGAACGTGCCCAGCACGGCGCCCAGCAATGCCTTGCGACTGGCGCCGACGCGTTTCGCGCCGATCGCCGTCGCCCAGAAATCGATGCCGACCGAGATCAGCGTCAACACGCCGAGGATCACGATCCACCACCACTGCACGCGCTCGAATCCATCCGCGGCGGCGGCCAGCAACATGCCGGCGAAGATCAAGGGAACACCGGGCAGGGCCGGCAACACGATGCCGATCAGGCCCAACAACACCATCGCGGCGGCGATCACGTACCAAGCGGCATGCGGGTCCATCTTGATCCTGCTCCTGAGGATGAGAGAGGGCACGTCGTCACGAGGGCGGAACCGATATGTGACGTGCGTTATGAATAATATCGATCTTATAGGGAGATAGGGGCCGAAAGCCCCTGAAATCCGGTTTTTCTGGTGGTCCTGGAGGCCGATTGCATTTTCACAAATGCCGGGTTAATTTGCTGGCGCTGTGTTTGTCAAGGCCACAACGTACCGTGGCCTGGATGCGTTCGATCCGTGCTGCCGGCTCCATCGATCCGCGACACCGTTCCATTTCGCTTCCTGCTTGCGACCAGCCGCCGACCCATCCCGCAAGATGGCGGTGTTCCATACGAGACTGCTACGGGGAGTGATACAGATGTCAGAAGGTGCTCGCGAAAACGGAACCGTGAAGTGGTTCAACGACGCCAAGGGCTTCGGCTTCATCAGCCGCGAGAACGGCGAGGATGTGTTCGTGCATTTTCGTGCGATCCAGACCCAGGGCTTCAAGAGCCTGAAGGAAGGCCAGAAGGTCAGCTTCACCGTCGTGCAGGGCCAGAAGGGACTGCAGGCGGACGCCGTCCAGCCGCTGTAATCGCCAAGCTTCGATCCGCAAAAAACCCCCGGCAGCGATGCCGGGGGTTTTTGTTTGCGCCGCAGTGGCCGGTCAGTTCTGGGACGGGGTGTTTTCCGCGAAATACTCGTGGCTGTCGGCATTGTTGAGCGCGCTGTCGGGATCGCTGATGGCGAGGCTCTTGGCGCCGCTCTGGCCGTACACCACGTCGTCCGTTCCCGCCACGACGTTGAAGTGGCTCATCTCGTGGATCAGGGTCCCGGCCTTGGAGTCGGTGCCGGTCAGCGGCGCGGTCCAGAAAGCCTTGCAGACGTAGATCTCGTACGGCTGGTTCGGATACACGTAGGCGTAGTAGTTCTGGTTGCAGCCGCAGTTCACGGTGATCTGGCCGCCGTTCTGGTCCATCGCGCTGTCGATGGAGGTGAAGTGCGACTTGGCCGTGCTGTAGCGGGAAGACGTGTAGGTGCCGAACCAGGTGGTGTAGCGCGGGCCGGTATTGCCGGCGTTGAGATAGCCCTTGCTGTTCTCGGTGTAGTTGCGCGCGGCGGTGATGGCCTGGTCGATGTCGTTCATGCGCGTGGTCGTGCATCCCTTGTAGGTGATGCCGTTGACGAGGGTGCCGCCGCCACCGGGCTTGCCCCTCGATGCGCTCTTCATCGCGCCGAGCTGGTCGCTACCGTCCACCCACAGGCGCACCGACTGGCTCTGCAGCAGCATCGGCAGGCCGTTGGGCGATTTCAGCATGCTGCCATCGCTGCTCGAAGCGTATTGCAGGGGTGATCTCAACGTGACCGAGTAGTAGCCGCTCTGGGCCAGATCGTAGGCGGCCGACAGGTCGACCTGGACGCGGTACTGCTCGCCGGCCTTGAGGATCACGAAATCCTCGGCCTGCGGCAGTCCACGCTTGACCAGCTTGCCTTCATAGCGCACCGGCTTGCCGTCGCGGCTGACCTGGAACAGGCTGGCTTCGAGATCGTCCGAAGGCAGCTTCTGCTTCGGAACGCGGACGGTGTGGTTGCTGACGTTGGTGACGACGATATCCACGACGCCGAGGAACGAACCCGCTTTCGCGTTGGCCGCCGCCATCTCGACGCGCAGCGGATTTGATTTCGCGAAAGGCTGGGCGGCGTCGCTGGCGATGCCGGCGCCGAGCAATACGGTTCCCATCGCCACGCTAAGGATGGTGCTTCTCATCGAGTCTTCTCCCCGGGAGTTGTAGGAATGGATTTGGATCGCCCCTGTTCCCACAAGTTAGCCTTGCGGCGGCGGCGAAGCATGTTGCGCACGCAGCATGTGCATGGGATGAGAAACCCTGTTCAGGGAGGGTGACCGCGACTGCGTTTCGGCCAGCGCGTCGGGCCCCGGCGGCGGCACGCGGGAATTGCCGGGTGTGGCCGGCTCGTTGCCTGAGTTCCGCCGGAGCCCTATAGTGATGAATAGGGATTCGGGTGCACGATGACTAGAGCAGGATGCGGCACCGTTCAAGGTGCGGCGCGGGGTGTCCAAATGGAAGTTGGCGAAATCAAGCAGCGGCTCGAAGCCGCCGTGACCGGCAAGGCGGTCGCCTGAACATGCTCGGCGATTACTTCAAACTCTATCTGTTTCAGACGCCCGCCATCCTCTGGGCGGGGATTCTCATCGTCGGCACGTTCATCGACCTGATGATCAATCGCCGATTCGGCGAACAGATCGGGGCGAAGCTGCGGAACATGGCGAACGGCATGCTGGTGTGCGCCATCTATGCGCTGCTGGTTCCGCTGGTTCACATGGGGCGTGAACGCATCATTCCGCCGGGTCAAAGCGGCATCCTGCCTTTTGGTTTCCCCTCGCAGAATTCGCTGATCGTAATCCTGCAGGTGGCCGCCTACTACGTGATCGTGGATTTCTTCTACTACTGGTGGCACAGGGCGCAGCATCGTTTCCGGCCGCTCTGGCTCTGGCATGGTGTGCATCACAGCGATACGAATTTCAATGCGACCACTTATGTGCGTCAGCATTGGAGCGAGATCGTGATCCAGGCCTTCGTCGTGAGTCTGCCCGTGCTTTTCCTGTTCGGAGACACGACGCCGCCGGTGATCGCCGTGCTGTTCTTCACCGCATGGAACTTCTTCGTCCATGCCGATGTGAAGATCGGTAGCGGACTCTGGTCCCGTATCCTGACCACGCCCCAGCAGCATCGGATTCATCACGCGCTGGACGCGAAGCATCACAACAAGAATTTCGCTGCCCATTTTCCCATCTGGGATCTGGTGTTCGGCACCTACTGCGCGGCCGAAAAGGGCGTGAAAGCTCCGACGGGCCTGGATGAAAAGATTCCCGGGCTGCAGATGCGATTCTTGAAATAAAGATCACTTGAAATAGAAATGGCCCCGGTTCACGGGGCCATTCTGTGATCTGCCATTATCGCATCCGGTGTGATGAGTTCGGACGCGGCAAGAGAGGCATCGATCCCTCAGCGGGGATCAGCGCACATAAGCGTGTCCACCACGCACTTCGACGTAGGAGCCCTCGCGGATGCCGCCGAGGTCGCTCTGCGTGAACGTGGTGGTGCGGCCATCGTCGAAGCGGACGTACAGGCGATAGGTGCTCGACTCCTGCACGCGATTCTGGATCGCGTTGCCCGCCAGGGCGCCGCCGACCGCGCCGGCGACCGTCGCCGTGTTCTTGCGTCCCTTGCTGTCGGTGTTGTGGTCGGCGATCTCGCGCGCCGCGGCGGCGCCGACGATGCCGCCGAGTACCGCGCCGGTGGCGTTCGGGACGTTCTGTCCTCGGGCGACGGTTTCGATGCGCGTCACCGTGCCGCAGGCGTCGCAGCGGCTGCCGTAGGAACCACCGCCGGAGTTGTTGCCATAGCCACCGCCGCCGTATCCGGGCGAAGTGGTGGCACAACCCGCGGCCGCGAGTACGGTGATCAGAGCGCCGGCGCCGAGCAGACGAATCTTCATGCCAATCTCCTCATCATCATTCGCGGAAAGGGGGCCGCGCTTGCACTGACCTTAGGAGCTTGACGGTGAACCGGTCACCAATTGCGCGATCGCCCCGAAACCGCGCCTCAGCGTTGATTCATTCGCGGGCGCGAGGAAGCACGCGTCAGTTGCGGAAGTCCTGATGGCAGGCCTTGCAGGCTTCGCCGATCTTGCCGGCTGTCGCGCCGACGCCGGCGCAGTTGAGCGGAGGCGAGGCGAGGGCACCATCGAGCGTGGCGCGCAGCTGGCTGGCGTGCTTGGCGAAGCGTTCGTCCTCGCGCAGATCGCCAAAGGCCGGCTCGATGTCGTTGGCCATCGTGCGCAGGCTCTGCAGGTGCGGAAGGATATCGGTCGCGCCGCAGCGGTTCGCCTCCAGGCTGGTCTTCAGCTGGCTGGCGTGCGCCTGCATCACGTTCATCACTGCGCCTGGGTAATGGTCGCGGCGGGCATCGATCGCGCGCATCGCCATGACCGCCGCCACCGCGCCCACCACCAGGCCGAGCAGGAACAGGAAAAAGTAGCGGCCGAAGGCCGACGATTTCGGGGCGGGGCTGGGCGTTGTCGACATGGCGGGCTCCTGGCTGGCTCCGGCCGAACATAGCATGCGCGGCAGTAGACTATGCAAATGCAGACGACACGCCATCAGGCCGCCATTGCCGTTTCCGACGAAGCACGATCCGGTCGTGGATCGGCGGATTCGGTCGTTTCCGATCGGGAATCCGCGCCCCTGGCTGACACCGACAAGATGTCATCTCCGTATGACGATTCACTTTGGCAGGAACGCTTCGCCGGCATCGACCGGTTGTACGGACGCGGCGCGCTGAAACGATTCGCCGCTTGCCATGTCGCGGTGGTCGGCTTGGGCGGCGTCGGTTCTTGGCTGGTGGAGTCGTTGGCACGCAGCGGCATCGGCGCGTTGACGCTGATCGACGCCGATGATCTGTGCGTGTCCAACACCAATCGTCAATTGCCGGCGCTGGAAGGTCAGTACGGCCGCGGCAAGGCCGAGGCGATGGCCGAGCGCTGCCGTGCCATCAATCCGGCGATCGATGTGCGGCCGATCGTCAGCTTCCTGACGCCGACGAACATGGAATCGCTGCTTGGCCCGGGTTTCGATGTGGTGGTCGATGCTTGCGACAGTTTCCGCAGCAAGGTCGAGATGATCGCCTGGTGCCGGCGCCGCAAGCAGCCGATCATCACCGTGGGATCGGCGGGCGGCCGGATCGATCCGACCCTGGTGCGCGTGCGCGACCTGTCCCGCACCGAGCACGATGCGATGCTGGCGCTGGTGCGCAAGAAACTGCGCGGCGAATTCAATTTCCCGAAAGGGCCGAAACGCTACTTCGGCGTGCCGGCGATCTATTCGCTGGAGAACGTGCGCTATCCGCAGGCCGATGGCAGTGTCTGCGGCTTGCGGCCGCAACTGGGCGCCGATGCCGCGCTCAAGCTGGATTGTGGGGCAGGGCTGGGCGCGGCCACGCACATCACCGGTGCGTTCGCGTTCGCCGCCGCCGGGAAGGCGCTGGAAATGCTGCTGAAAAAAAGCCGCGAACCGTAGCGATACGGCCGCGGCTTTCCCCCTTTCCGCTCCGCGCGGCGCCTGTTGGCGCCGCGCGGTATTGTGCTGCTTGAAAACTTTCTTGCTTGCTTAGAACGTCGTGAAGGTGGGCCACTGCAACAGGACCGCCTGCACCGCTTCGAGCAGATAGTTGTGCTCGAGCGCCGTCTCCATGCGATCGGTTTCCACTGGCGCGTTGGGGTTCGACGGCTGGATGCTGGTGTAGGCAACGCCGGACGTCACCGCATCGACGCCGTCGGGGATGCCATCCTCGTCGCGATCCAGGGCCATGCGCGTGCCGGCACCCGGCGGGACGCAAGTGTAGGTCACGCTGTTGCCCGGTTCGACCGCCAGCGAGCGCAGGCCGCTTTCCGAGAACGTGGGAATGCCACTGTCCGACGTCGCGAATTCACCGTTGTCCTGCAGCAGGAAGCTATAGGACTTGCCGTAGATCAGGCCGTTGGCGATGAGTTCGCAGCGCTTGACCTTCTCGGCGCCCGGACGGGTGTGCGCCAGCGCGCGATCCACCAGCAGATCGACACGGGACACCGCGCCCGCGCTCAGCTGGTTGAGCGTGAACTGCTGTCCCACCGCCGGAGCGAGCCCGTTGTCCTCGGCCATGATGAACTTCAGCAGGCCAGGCAACTCCGCAGGAGGCACGACGAAGCCTTGCTGACCGGTGCGGGCCGCGCCGATGAAGTGCTCCGTGGTATCCATGGCGCCGTCATGCATGAAGCCGAAGCCGGACACCTGCGGCGCGTTCTTGTCGCCGTACGTACCGAGCATCGAGGACATGCCGAACATGCCGACCTTCTGATACAGGTTGCGGAAGTGCGCGACCTTCATGTCCTGCGGCAGGCCTTCGAAGCTCATCTTCGTCGCCGAACCGAAGCGCTGCTGCTGCGGGTGCAGTTCGTGGCATTCGTTGCAGGTGGTCATCGTGGCATTGCTGATGCCGAACTCGTCACGCAGCGCGCGGAAGCCCGTGGTCAGCTTGTTGTAGAACACGTTCTTGCCCACGACCTCGTCCGGAGTCAGGGTGTCGTCCAGATTGCGGATCGGGTTCGGCGGATAGCGCAGCTGCATGATGAAGTCGGCGAACGAGCCCATCTGTTCCTGAGTCGGTTCGCTGGTGCGTCCCACCAGACTGACGAAGGCAGGCGCGAACAGCTTGAACGCCGCCCTTTCGCGCGATTCGCCCGCCACGCGCGTGGCGCCGGTGCGATCGCCGCGCCAGTGCTGCGGTCCGTTGAACTCCAGCCCGCGGAAGCTCTGCGTGGTCATCGGCCCCTTCAGCGGATGGTTGGCGCGCTGCGCCAGCGTCGAGGCGATCGAGGTCACGTACTTGCGCGGATTGAGCGCCCATTTCTCCTTAGGATTGCCGAGATCCCAGGCCAACCCGTCGTTGTCGCCGAACAGATGGCAGCTGCTGCAGGACGAATCGCCTTTGGCCGAGCTGAAGCGCGCGTCGTACAGGAACGGACGCCCCTTGACCACGAAATCCGGTTCCGGGTTGTACATCGGCACGGATGCGGTTTCGGCGCGCGCTACGGTGTTCACCACCGCGATGCTGTTGTTGAAGCGCGTGAGCACGTACATGCGGCCACGAGCCTCGTCCAGCACCATGCCAGCCGGGCCGCCACCACTGACCGTGATCTGCGACAGCGTCGACGGTGTGAAGGAGTCCGCTTCCAGCTGGTCGGTATTGAACACGCCGATCTTCGAGGAACCATAGGCGGCCAGATACAGCGTGCGGCCCTGACTGTCGACCTGCATCTGCAACGGCATCGCCAGGCTGCGCTCGTTGTCGCCCGGATTGCCGTAGGTGATAGCATCGACCAGATGCTTGTTGAGATTGCGCGGCAGCACCTGTCCGTTCTTGATCACGGTGATGCGGTTTTGGATGAAGCGGCCGTTGACCGACAGCTTGCCGTCGGTGCGGTCGTCACCTTCGAAGCGGTTGAGATTCTTCGCCTCCAGGTTGGACACGTACAGCGCACCCGAGACCGGGTTGACCGCGATGTTGAACAGCGAGGTGCCGACGTGGGCGAAGTCGGTCTTCACCACCGGATCGGCCGCGTTCGCGTCGATCGCGAACACGTCCTTGTCGGGCAGCTTGAAGTTGACGTAGTCGTTCCACTTGGTGCCGTAGCTGTCGACCCAATCGGTGCCGTTGAACTGCACGATCACGCCGGTGTTCGGCGCCCATTTGCCGTCGAGGTTGCCGAACAGGCCGCTGGCGTCGGTCTTCAGGCCGGGCTTGCCGAACTTGGTGCTGTTCGGGCCAAGCAGCAGTGTGTTGGGGCCGATGACGGTGGTCTGGTTGCCGGACTTGTAGATCGCGGCATACACCGTGCCGCCGTCCGGGCTCACCGCCAGGCCGCGCGC
This sequence comes from Luteimonas panaciterrae, assembly GCF_020511115.1. GTDB lineage: Bacteria > Pseudomonadota > Gammaproteobacteria > Xanthomonadales > Xanthomonadaceae > Luteimonas > Luteimonas panaciterrae. The sequence goes on along the minus strand of NZ_JAJAVH010000004.1, from coordinate 476,374 downwards.
CGGCATGCCGAACAGCGTGAGGATCTTCAGCGGCGCGGCGTCGTTCTGCTGCTGATCGACGCTGGGCGCATCGTAGACCCAGACGTCGGCGCGACCGATGCCGGGCGTGAGCGCGGCCATGTCGGAAGGCGAGTTCTGGCCGCGATGCGCCGTGGTCACGAAGGCGCGGCGCTTGTTGGGGCCGGCGAAAACGACATCCTGCGGCTCGTCGCCGACCAGCAGCGTGCGCTTCACATACGGCACGGGCGCCCCGACGTCGACCACGCTGACGCTGTCGGACAACGTGTTCACCACCCAGGCCTCGCCGTCGTTGCGCAATGACACCGCGACCGGTTCCATGCCGACCGGCACGCTCTTGAGCAGACGCGGAGCCGCCTGGGTGACGTCGAAGATTTCCAGACGGTTGTCGGGCGTGTTGACCGCGTACAGCCGCGTCTTGTCGGAATTCAACGCGAGCGGCCGCACCTGGCCGCTTTCGAACGCGTTGTACGAACCCTGTACCTTGACGTCGACCTGGGCGGGAAGGGTGAGCGGAATCGCCTGGATGACCGAGCGCACCGAGAACTTGAAGCGGTCGAAGCCGGTGTAGCCAGGATTCGGCGTGTAGGTCACATAGGGTGGGGTGCCGCTGAGCGTGCCGTGCTTCGGTCGCTCGGCGATCTCGTAGATCAGCAGCGGATCGATTTCATCGGCGATGATGTCGCCACCGACGGTGTCGGAACGCAGACGAATCGGTACCGATGTATTGCGCTGCGTCAGCGACGACATGTCGCGTGGTTCGGGGATCGCGGTTTCGCGCAGTTCGAACGCCTCGATGATGACGTCGGGAATGACCGGAATGCTCAACAGGCCGGAGACGATGTTGCTGATGATGAAGCCGATGATGGTCGTTCCGGGGTCCTCGCCCGGAACCAGCGAGGTCGCCGAGTCCGAGGTGTTGCCGAAGATGACCGCTCTTGCCGCGGCTTCCTGGGATTCCTGCGAAGGCGCCTGACTCCCCACCGTCGTGGTCATCGGCAGTGGCTGAGGCGCGGGCATGCCCTGGCTGGTCGGGGCGGTGTCGGCAGTTTGCGTGGTGACTTCCTGCGTTTGCAGATAAGTCGCCGTTGCTCCCGCGGTACCGATGGCGGCAAGCGCCAATGCACCTAAGAGTTTTTTCTTTTTCATGGAGAGAGCTCCTGAGATTTTGGACACGGTTGCCCGCTCCGGCGCGGCGCGCGTCAGAGAAACCGTTGGGTTGAACGCAATACTTCCCCTTGCGACTTGAGCATCAAGTCGCCGCATTCAGATTGGAATGAGTTTCCCTACGCGCCTATTGCAATCAAAGCGTCGTCAATGTTCCGTGATGGGATGTGGTTCACATCATGGCGATGATTTATGTGAACACGATTTTGATGCCGCGCATCGGGCATGCGGTGCGTGATGCGCACGCGCTGTTTCGCGTCAGCGCGTGTCGATGCGCGCGAGCTTGAACAACCGTTCTGCGTTGCGTGTCGTTGCTGCGCTCAACTCATCGGCATCGATGCCGCGCAATGCTGCGATGGTGTCGCGCACCGCGATCAGTCGCGAAGGTTCGTTGCGTTCGCCGCGGATGCCGGCGTCGGGCTGATCCGGAGCATCGGTTTCCAGCAGCAGATGTTCGAGCGGCATCGTGGCGGCGAGACGGCGCAGACGATTGGCGCGATCGTAGGTGACCGGTCCGCCGAGACCGAGCATGAAACCGAGATCCCACAGTTGTCGCGCCTGCTCCGGACTGCCGGAGTAGCTGTGGACGACGCCGCGCAGATGGCCGATGCGACGGATCGATGCGATCACCGCGTCGACGGCGCCACGCGCATGCACGATCACCGGCAGGTCGAACTCGCGCGCGAGGCGCAACTGCGCATCGAAATAATGCTGCTGGCTGTCGTGATCCAATCCTTCGACGAAATAATCCAGCCCGCATTCGCCGACCGCGACCGGTCGCTCGCGCTCGATCCATTGGCGCAGCGCATCCACATGTTCCGGACGATGTTCCGACAGATACATCGGATGCAGGCCGTAAGCCGGATACAAGCCGTCGCCGCTCGCGCAGACCTCGCGCAATGCCGGCCAGCTGGCCGCGTGGATCGCGGGCACGATCTGTCGCGTCACGCCGGCGTCCCGCGCGCGGCGCACCACCGCGTCGCGATCGGGATCGAACTCCGGCGCGTCGAGATGGCAGTGGCTGTCGATCAGCATCGTGGGTCGGAGGCGGTCAGCGGCGTGTCGCTTCGCCTTCGATGGTCTTGTCCCCGTCGGCGGGCTTGGGTTTCTTCCAGTTCGCCAGCAGCAGCGTTCCGAGGCCGAGCAGCAGTTCGTCGGCGAAAGGGATGAAGTCCGGAACGATGGCATCGACGAGGAACAGCACCGCCGCCGTCAGGAAAAGCTTGGGATAGCTCAGGCGACCGAACCAGCGCAGCACGGGGGCGAGCAGGGGGTTGGGCATGAAGGTGGCCTCGTCGGACGGATGGATGGGGCAAAGATGGGGCTTTGACGGCGACGGAACGCCGGTTGTCCTATTATCGAGTTTAGCCCCGCGTCAGCTTCGCGCGCCGGCAACCGGGACGCGTTCAGCTGGCGAATGCTGCAATTGACCCGACACGATCAGAGCGGATCATCCGCCACCCAACGAGAGGCTCACCATGAACAAGAACACGATCGCCATCGCCATCGCCGCACTGCTCGTCGGGGGTGTTTCCGTCGCCGCCTTCCAGAGCGCCCGCAAGCCCGATGCGCCGGCTACTGCCGCGCAGCTCTCCGGTGACCCCGCCCTGCAGCAGGATGCGGCCCTCCAGGGCGACACCGCCCAGGGCAACAACATCCCGGGCAGCGGTCGCGTCGATTACGCCGACGTGGTGAACGTCAAGCCGATCACCAACAGCGAGAAGCTCTATGCCACCGTGATCGGCACCGAGCCGGTCCGTGAGACCACCAGCCAGTCGACCCCGCGCGAAGTCTGCAACGACGTCGTGGTGCAGGAACGTGCGCCGGAGCGCGACGGTAACGTCGGCGGCACGGTGGCCGGCGCCGTCATCGGCGGCCTGATCGGCAACCAGGTGGGCAAGGGCAACGGCCGCAAGCTGGCGACCGTCGCCGGCGCGGTGGGCGGCGGCTTCGCCGGCCGCGAGATCGACCGTCGCCACGTCGGCGGCCAGGTCGTCAACCGTACCGAGCGCCAGTGCCACACCGTTTCCGACACCTCGCAGTCCTCGCGCGTGGTGGCCTACAACGTCACCTACCGCAACCCGGACGGCACCACCGGCACCATGCGTACCGGCAGCAAGCCGGGCAGCCGCATCGCCCTGGGCAATGAAGACCGCACGGTCGGCTACGACGTGACCTATCGCTACAACGGCCAGGAGCGCACCGTCCGCATGGACAACGAGCCGGGCCAGCGCCTGCCGGTGATCGACGGACAGGTGGTGACACAGACGGCGTCGGCGGACGGCGGCAGCAACAACCGCTACTGATCGATGCCGATGCGGTAAGCGTTTTCTCGAACAGACGTTTTCCCGTAATTTTTTCCCGAAACGGGGCCGGAGCGATCCGGCCCCGTTCTCGTTTTGCATACGAACGATGGGGCTTCGCTCGCGGGGACCGGTTAAAATCCCGGTTTCCCTTCTCCAAGACCGCTCCCATGGCCCTGCATCCCTATGACCTGTACGACGTCCGCTCCCTGCTCAGCGAAGAGGAGCGCGCAGTGCAGGACACGGTGGCGCGGTTCACCGACGAGCGCGTGCTGCCGATCATCGGCGATTGCTTCGACCAGGGCCGCTTTCCGAAGGAACTGATCCCCGAGATGGCCGAGCTCGGCCTGCTCGGCTCGTCGCTGCCCGAGGAATACGGCTGCGCCGGCCTCAACGCCGTCAGCTACGGCCTGATCTGCCAGGAGCTGGAGCGCGGCGATTCCGGCATCCGCAGCTTCGCCAGCGTGCAGTCCTCGCTGTGCATGTACCCGATCTATGCCTACGGCAGCGAGGAGCAGCGCCGCCGCTGGCTGCCCGACATGGCTGCCGGCAAGGTGATCGGCTGCTTTGGCCTGACCGAACCGCACGGTGGCTCCGACCCGGGCAACATGAAGACCAACGCCCGCAAGGACGGCGGCGACTGGGTGCTCAACGGCTCCAAGATGTGGATCACCAACGGCAACCTCGCCGACATCGCCATCGTCTGGGCGCAGACCGAGGACGGCATCCAGGGTTTCCTCGTCGAAAAGGGTTTCCAAGGCTTCGCCGCGCAGGAGGTCAAGCACAAGATGAGCCTGCGCGCCTCGGTGACCAGCGCGTTGTTCTTCGACAACGTGCGCGTGCCCGAAGCGAACCGCCTGCCGAACGTGAAAGGCCTGAAGGGACCGCTCGGCTGCCTGACGCAGGCGCGCTACGGCATCACCTGGGGTCCGATCGGTGCCGCGATCGCCTGCCTGGACGAGGCGCTCAACTATTCCAAGGAACGCATGCTGTTCAACCGCCCGGTGGCGGCAACGCAGAGCGCGCAGATCAAGATGGCCGACTGGGCGCGCCGCATCACCACCGCGCAGCTGCTTTCGCTGCAGCTTGGCCGTCTGAAGGACGCCGGCAACATGCAGCCCACGCAGGTCTCGCTGGCGAAGTGGAACAACTGCCGCATGGCGATCGACATCGCGCGCGAGGCGCGCGACCTGCTCGGCGGCGCCGGCATCACCACCGAGCATTGCCCGATCCGCCACGGCCTGAATCTGGAATCGGTGATCACCTACGAGGGCACCGAGACCGTGCACCAGCTGGTGGTGGGGCGCGAGTTGACCGGCATCAACGCGTTCTGAGGTCCATTTCCTGATGGACATCATGCATCTGGAGCTGAAAACGCGCCGCCTGATCCTGCGCGTGCCGCAGCAGCAGGATTTCGACGGATTTGCGGAGCTTTTCGGCGACGAGGAAGCCGCCCGTTTCGTCGGCGGCCCGCTCAAGCGCGCCGAGGCGTGGCGCAAATTTCTGCAGATGCCCGGTGCGTGGCTGGTGCAGGGCTTCGGCATGTTCTCGGTGATCGATCGCAAGAGCGGCGAGTGGCTCGGTCAGATCGGCCCGTGGCGACCGGAAGGCTGGCCGGGACCGGAAGTCGGCTGGTCGTTCCGCCGCGCAACCTGGGGCAAGGGCTACGCCACCGAGGCGGGCGAGGCGGCGATGGGATTTGCTTTCGAACAGCTCGGCTGGAAGGAAGTCATCCATTCCATCGATCCCGGCAACGTCGCTTCGCAGAAGCTCGCCGAACGTTTGGGCTCGCGCAATCGCGGGCCTGGCCAGTTGCCCGCGCCCTACGAAGACCATCCGGTCGAAATCTGGGGCCAGTCGCGCGATGAATGGCGCGAGCGCCGCGCCGTGCAAACTTCATCGTGAGGGCGATGCCATGATCGATCTCGGACCGACTCTCGAAACCGAGCGCCTGATCCTGCGCCCACCGCGCCTGGAGGATTTCGACGCCTGGGCGGCCTTCATGGATGACGGCGAGCATGTGCGCTACGTCGGTGGCCGGCAGTCGCGGCCCGTCGCCTGGCGCAACATGATGTCGGTCATCGGCAGTTGGACGGCCTACGGATTCGCGTTTTTCTCGGTGATCGAGAAGAGCAGCGGGCGCTGGATCGGCCGCGTCGGCCCGTGGCGGCCGGAAGGCTGGCCGGGTACCGAAGTCGGCTGGGGCATCGTGGCTGATTCCTGCGGCAAGGGTTACGCGGTCGAAAGCGCCGAGGCCACCATGGATTGGGCTTTCGAGGCGCTCGGCTGGACCGAGGTGATCCATACGATCGATCTCGCCAATCTGCCGTCGAAGAAGGTCGCGGCGGGAGTCGGTGCGCGTTTGCTGCGTTATGGACGCCTGCCTGAGCCATTCGACGACAAGGAAGTCGAGATCTGGGGCCAGACGCGCGAGGAATGGTTCGCGCGCCGCTCCGCGAAACATGCCTCGTCAAGACACGCCTCGTCAAAACAGACTTCGACATGATCACGGCATACGGCTATTCGGTCTCGGGAAACTGCTACAAGGTGCGGTTGTTGCTGGAGCAGCTCGGCCGCGCCTATCGCTGGGTCGAGATCGACAGCAGCAAGGGCGAAACGCGCACGCCGGAATTCCTCGCCAAGAACCGCAACGGCCGCGTACCGATCATCGAACTCGACGATGGACGCGTGCTCGCCGAATCGAACGCGATCCTGTTCTGGTTGGCCGAAGGCACTTCATTTTTGCCCGAAGACGCCTGGGAGCGCGCGCAGGCCATGGGCTGGCTGTTCTTCGAACAGTACAGCCACGAACCCTACATCGCCGTGGCACGTTTCATCCGCGGCTGGACGCCACTCGATTCACCGCGCCGCGCTGCCGAATTACCGCGTTGCATGGACCGTGGGCACCAGGCATTGGCGGTGATGGAAGACCATCTGCGCGAACACGACTGGTTCACCGGCGCCGGCTACGGCATCGCGGACACCGCCTTGTTCGCCTACACCGACGTCGCCCATGACGGTGGCTTCGATCTGGCCGAATATCCGGCGATCCGCGCCTGGCTCGCGCGCGTGCGCGAAACGCCGGGTTTCGTGGCGATGCCCGAACCCACCACGGAAAACGCGGCATTGTTGGCCGCATCCTCCTCATCCTGAAATCCATCGACATGCCGTCTTGCATCGCGGGAGGGCAGAGAAACGTATGAACGCATCGAAAAATCCTATTCCGGCCCGCATGAAGGGCGTCAATCGCGCCGAGATTTGCGACGTCAATTTCCAGGAGTTCGTGCGCGACTGGAACGGTCGCGCCGATGCCAGGCCCGCGGCGAGCGAAGCGATCCTGGATGGCAGCGCGCTCGATGCGCGCGGGTTCCGCGAATTGTTCGAATCGCAGCTGATCTCGCGCCATCTCGATCTGATGGCGCGCGTGCTGCGCGTGCAGAATAAGGTTTTCTACACCATCGGCAGTTCCGGCCACGAGGGCAATGCGATGGTGGCGCGGCTCACGCGCCATACCGATCCGGCGTTCCTGCATTACCGCAGCGGCGGCTTCATGGCCGAGCGCTTCCGCAAGCTGCCGGGGATGGACCCGGTGATGGATTCGGCGCTGTCGTTCGCTGCCAGCAAGGAAGATCCCGCCAGCGGCGGCCGTCATAAAGTCTGGGGCAGCAAGCCGCTGTGGGTGTTGCCGCAAACTTCGACGATCGCCTCGCACCTGCCCAAGGCCTTCGGCACGGCGGTCGCGATCGAACAGGCGCGTCGCATCGGCCACAAATTGCCGATACCTGACGACAGCATCGCGATCTGCTCGTTCGGCGATGCGTCCAGCAATCACGCCACGGCGCAGACCGCATTCAACGCCGCCGCCTGGACCGCGTACCAGAAGCTGCCGGCGCCGGTGTTGTTCGTCTGCGAGGACAATGGCATCGGCATCTCGGTGAAGACGCCGGATGGCTGGGTGGCCCGCAATTTCCGTAATCGCCCCGACCTCGATTATTTCTACGCCGATGGTCTCGATCTCGCGGCCGGATATGGCGATGTCCAGCGCGCCGTCGAGCATTGCCGGCGCACGCGCCGTCCGACTTTTCTGCACCTGCGCACGACGCGGATCATGGGTCATGCCGGCACCGATTTCGAGATCGAATGGCGCAGCATCGAGGAGCTGGTCGCGGTGGAAGCGGGCGATCCGCTGCTGCGTTCGGCCGCGATCGCGCTCGAATCCGGGTTGATGTCGAAGGACGAAGTCCTCGCCCTGTACGAGGACACGCGCAAGAAATGTTTCGCCGCGGCCGAGGATGCCGACCGGCGTCCGCGTCTGTCGACGTTGCAGGAAGTCATGGCGCCGCTGGCGCCGTACACGCCTTCGATGGTGAAGGCCGAGGCCGAACGCTTCGACTTCGCGGACAAGCGTTCGGCGGTCTTCGGCGGCGAAGCGAAGCTTCCCGAGAAGCAGGCGCCGAAGCATCTCGCCATTCACATCAACAACGCCCTCCACGACCTGTTCTGCAAATACCCGGAAGCGCTGCTGTTCGGCGAGGACGTGGCGCAGAAGGGCGGCGTGTACACGGTCACGAAAGGACTGCACAAGGCCTTCGGCAACAAGCGCGTGTTCAACACGCTGCTGGACGAGACCATCATTCTCGGCCTGGCCCAGGGCTACGCCAACATGGGCATGCTGCCGCTGCCGGAAATCCAGTATCTCGCGTATTTCCACAATGCCTGCGACCAGATTCGCGGCGAAGCATCGAGCCTGCAATTCTTCAGCAACGGCCAGTACCAGAACCCGATGGTGATGCGCATCGCCTCGCTGGGGTATCAGCGAGGCTTCGGCGGGCATTTCCACAACGACAATTCGATCACCGCGCTGCGCGACATCCCCGGATTGGTCGTCGGTTGCCCGAGCCGTGGCGACGACGCCGCAACGATGCTGCGCACGCTGGCCGCGTTGGCGAAGGTGGATGGACGCGTCTGCGCCTTCCTCGAACCGATCGCGCTCTACATGACCAAGGATCTGTACGAGCCCGGCGATGGCGCGTGGATGACCGAATATCCATCACCGGATCAGGCGATGACGCTGGGCGAGGGGCGCGTCTACGGAAACGGTGACGATCTGGTGGTCTTCACCTTCGGCAACGGCGTGCCGATGAGCCTGCGCGCAGTGCGCACGCTCGAGAAGAAATACGGCTGGAAGACGCGCGTGGTCGATCTGCGCTGGCTGGTGCCGCTCAACGAGGCGTTCATCCGCGAGCAGGCCAAGACCGCCAAACGCATCCTGATCGTCGATGAAGGTCGTCGCAGTGCCGGCGTGGGCGAGGGCATCATCACGGCGGTCGTCGAGGGCGGCTTCGGAGCACGGCCGTTCCGGCGTGTGGTCGGCGCGGATACGTTCACGCCGCTTGCGGGTGCCGCGTTCCTGGTGATTCCTTCGGAAGAAGAGATCGTCGCGGCGGCGGAGACGCTGGTCTAGCCTTAGCACTGATTGCCGGTACGGGCGGGACGTTTCCTTCGGCCTTCGACACTTTTTCGAAACGTGCGAAAGGGTAGTCTGGGGCTTCCATTGTTGGGAGAGCCGTCATGAGCAAGACCAAGGTCGCTGTATTGATTGGCAGTCTGCGCAAGGATTCATACAACAAGAAGCTGGCCAAGGCCATCGAGAAGCTGGCCCCGGCCGATTTCGAATTCGAGCATGTCCGCATCGATGATCTGCCGCTTTACACGCAGGATTTCGATGCCGACTATCCCGATACGGGTAAACGCCTGAAGCAGCAGGTGAGCGAAGCCGACGCGTTGTTGTTCGTGACGCCGGAGTACAACCGCTCCATTCCCGGTGTGCTCAAGAACGCCATCGATATCGGATCGCGTCCGTGGGGAACCAATTCGTTCGCGGGCAAGCCGGCGAGCGTGCTCGGCATTTCGGTGGGAACGATCGGAACCGCGTTGGCGCAGCAGCATCTGCGCAATGTCCTGGCTTATCTGGACACGCCGACGATGGGGCAGGTGGAGGTGTTCCTGCAGTACAAGGACGGGCTGATCGATGCGGATGGCAACATCGGCAACGACGATACCCGCAAGTTTCTGCAGGGCTGGGTGGACAAGTACGTCGACTGGGTGAAGCTGCACGACCGGAGCTGAAGCTCCAGCTTGGCGGGCATCGTCAGCGCGGCGGCGCGTGCGACCGCCGCGCCAGTTCGGCGATGGATTCGCGGGCGAAAGAAGAAAGTCCCGCGCCGTCATTTTCCTGCAGATACAGCACGATCTGCTCGCGCATGCGCGGCTCCCAGAAGCGCTGCAGATGCAACACCATGCTGTCGATGGCGGCGGCGTGATCCGGCTCCGCGTCGAAATAGTGGGCGATGTCGTTGGCCATCTCGGCCAGGCGGGTCACATTCATGGAATCGTCATGGCGTGGCGTCGTGCTGCAGGCGTCGCGGATGCGTGTAGAGCGCATAGCCGTCCTCGCGCGCGAAGCCGATCAGGGTGAGGTTACTGTGTTCGGCGAGCGAGATCGCCAGCGCCGTCGGCGCGGATACGGCCGCGAGCATCGGCAGATTGGCGCTCGCGGCCTTCATCGCCATCTCGTAACTGGCGCGGCTGGTGACGACGGCGAAGCCGGATTGCGCATCGAGGCCGCCGCGATGCATGGCGCCGATCAGCTTGTCGAGCGCGTTATGGCGGCCGACGTCCTCGCGCACCAGCAGCACCTGGCCTTGCGCATCGGCAAAACCGGCGGCGTGCGTGGCGCCGGTGTGCGCGTTGAGGCGCTGGCGGTCGCGCAGTTCGCGCAAGGCGCGGTGCAGGGCGTCCGGTGTCGTGCGGATGCCTTCGCCGACCGGCTCCGGCCGTCGCAACGCCGCTTCGAGCAGTTCGCTTCCGCAGATGCCACAGCCGCTGCGCCCGCTCAGCGAACGCCGGCGGCGCTCCAGCGCGTCCAGCCGGTTTTCCGGGATGCGGATGCGGATTTCGACGCCTTCCAGCAGATGCTCGATGCTCTCGATCGTGACTTCCGCGACATCGCCGACGATGCCTTCGCTCAAGGCGAATCCGAGCGCGAAATCCTCGAGGTCGGCCGGTGTGGCCATCATCACCGCGAACGGCTGGCCGTTGTAGACGAAGGCGACCGGCACTTCTTCGGCGATGTGGTCGTCGAAACGGCGTTCCGCGTCGGCGCGATGGCGCTCGACGGGGCGCAGCACGCTGCCTTGTGGCGATTGCGCGGACGGTTCGGCGGCCACGGCGTCAATATTCATGGATCAGGGCGACGCCGTTTCCGGCAGCAGCGACGACTGGAACTCGTCGAAGACTTTGTGTCGCCGCTGCCATTCCGACGGCTGCGTGACGCGTGTGACCTGCACGGCGGTGACTTTGTATTCCGGACAGTTGGTCGCCCAATCCGAGTTGTCGGTGGTGATCACGTTCGCGCCCGAGCCCGGGAAGTGGAAGGTGGTGTAGACCACGCCCGGCTGTACGCGATCGGTGATGCGGGCGCGCAGCACGGTCTCGCCGGCGCGGCTTTCCACGCCGACCCAGTCGCCATCGTTGACGCCGCGCTCCTCGGCATCGTGCGGGTGCAGTTCCAGCCGGTCCTCGTCGTGCCAGACCGTGTTGGCGGTGCGCCGTGTCTGCGCGCCGACGTTGTACTGGCTGAGGATGCGGCCGGTGGTGAGCAGCAGCGGATAGCGCGCCGTGACCTTCTCGCTGGTTGCGACGTACGGCGTGAGCATGAACTTGCCCTTGCCACGCACGAATTCCTCGACGTGCATCGTCGGCGTGCCTTCCGGATGCTCCGCGTTGCAGGGCCACTGGATGCTGCCCAGGCGGTCGAGCTTCTCGAAGCTGACGCCGGTGAAGGTCGGCGTGAGCCGCGCGATCTCGTCCATGATCTCGGACGGATGCGCGTAGTGCATCGGATAGCCCATCGCGTTCGACAGCAGCTGGGTGACCTCCCAATCGGCGTAGACGGCCTTCGGTGCCATGATCCTGCGCACCCGCGAGATGCGGCGCTCGGCATTGGTGAAGGTGCCGTCCTTCTCCATGAAGGAACTGCCGGGCAGGAACACGTGCGCGAACTTGGCGGTTTCGTTGAGGAACAGGTCCTGCACCACCACGCATTCCATCGCCGACAACGCGGCGGTGACGTGCTGGGTATTGGGATCGGATTGGCCGATGTCCTCGCCCTGGATGTACAGGCCGCGGAAGGAGCCGTCGAGCGCGGCTTCGAACATGTTGGGAATGCGCAGGCCGGGTTCGTCGTGCAGCGTGACGTTCCATTCCTGCTCGAACAGACCGCGCACCGTGCTGTCGGAGACGTGGCGATAGCCGGGCAGCTCATGCGGGAACGAGCCCATGTCGCAGGAACCCTGCACATTGTTCTGCCCGCGCAGCGGATTCACGCCGACGCCGCGACGCCCGATGTTGCCGGTCGCCATGGCGAGGTTGGCGATACCCATCACCGCGGTGGAGCCTTGCGAATGTTCGGTGACACCGAGGCCGTAGTAGATCGCGCTATTTCCGCGTTGATCGGTAGCGCTTCCGCCGGTGGCGTAGAGCCGTGCGGCGCCACGCACCAGCGTGGCCGGGACGCCGAGTTCGGCTTCCATCGCTTCCGGCGAGCGCGACGGATCTGCGACGTAGGCGCGCCATTTGGCGAACGCGTCCGGTTCGCAGCGCGCGGCGACGAATTCCTCGTTCACAAGCCCTTCGGTCACGATCACGTGGGCGAGGGCATTGAGAATCGCCACGTTGGTGCCCGGGCGCAGCTTGAGGTGATAGTCGGCCTTGATGTGCGGGGTTTCGACCAGATCGATGCGGCGCGGGTCGATCACGATCAGCTTGGCGCGATCTTTTCCCGGCGCTCGATCAGCGTGCTCACGGCGCAGGCGTTGCTTCATCTGCGAGGCGAACACCGGATGGCCATCGGTGGGATTGGCGCCGATCACCATGATGACGTCGGAATCACGCACGGAATCGAAATCCTGCGTGCCGGCGGATTCGCCGAGCGTCTGTTTCAGGCCATAACCGGTCGGTGAATGGCAGACGCGCGCGCAGGTGTCGACATTGTTGTTGCCGAAGCCGGCCCGCACCAGCTTCTGCACCAGATAGGTTTCCTCGTTGGTGCAGCGCGAGGAGGTGATGCCGCCGATGGCGAAGCGGCCATGTTCGGCCTGGATGCGCTTGAATTCGCTGGCGGCATGAGCGATGGCTTCTTCCCAGCTCACCACGCGCCAGGGATCGGTGATCCTGGCGCGGATCATCGGTGTGGTGATGCGGTCGGGGTGCGTGGCGTAGCCGAGCGCGAAACGTCCCTTCACGCAGGAGTGGCCGTGATTGGCGTGGCCGTCCGCATTCGGCACCATGCGCACGAGTTCCTGGCCTTGCATCTCGGCGCGGAAGGAGCAGCCGACGCCGCAGTAGGCGCACGTGGTGACCACGCTGTGCTCGGCCTGGCCCATCGTGATCAGCGATTTTTCCGATAGCGTGGCGGTGGGGCAGGCCTGCACGCAGGCGCCGCAACTCACGCATTCGGATTCGAGGAAGGATTGGTCCTGGCTCGCGGAGACCTTGGATTCGAAGCCGCGGCCCTGGATCGTCAATGCGAACGTGCCCTGCACTTCGTCGCAGGCGCGCACGCAGCGCGAGCAGACAATGCACTTGGACGGATCGAAGGCGAAATAGGGATTGGATTCGTCCTTGCCGACGAACAGCGGATTACGACTGCCGTCGGCACGCTGCGGCTTGACGTGGTTTTCGCCGTCGTAGCCGTAACGCACTTCGCGCAGGCCGACCACGCCGGCCATGTCCTGCAGTTCGCAGTGGCCATTGGCGGGGCAGGTGAGGCAGTCGAGTGGATGGTCGGAGATGTACAGTTCCATCACGCCGCGCCGAAGCTGCGCGAGCTTCGGCGACTGGGTGCGTACGATCATGCCTTCGGTGACCGACGTGGTGCAGGAGGCCGGATAACCCTTGCGGCCCTCGATTTCGACCAGGCACAGGCGGCAGGAACCGAAAGCATCCAGTGAATCGGTCGCGCAGAGTTTCGGGATCTGCGTGCCGGCGATGGCGGCGGCGCGCATGATCGAGGTACCCATTGGTACTTCGACGCGCTCGCCGTCGATTTCAAGCCAGACCGTCTGCAGCGGTTCAAGCTCCACGAATTGTGGGGCAGGGGTGCCAAGATCCCGTTCGGCGATGGAACGCATGGGGCCTCCTAGGCAGCGGCTTCTTGGGGCCGGCTGCCGAAATCTTCCGGAAAATGATTCAGTGCGCTGAGCACGGGGTAGGGCGTCATGCCTCCGAGCGCGCATAGCGAGCCATGCAGCATCGTTTCGCACAGATCGCGCAGTAGCGCTTCGTGCACGTCGTCTCCGCCAGCGGTTTTGAAGCGATCGATTACTTCCACGCCGCGCGTCGATCCGATGCGGCAGGGTGTGCACTTGCCACAGGATTCGATGGCGCAGAATTTCATTGCGTAGCGCGCCTGTTCCCGCATGTCGACGCTGTCGTCGAACACGACGATGCCGCCGTGACCGAGCATCGCGCCGATGGCGACGAATGCTTCGTAATCAATCGGGGTGTCGAATTGTGATTCGGGCAGATAGGCACCAAGCGGCCCGCCGACTTGCACTGCACGGATCGGCCGCCCGCTGGCACTGCCGCCGCCGTAGTCGTACAACAGTTCGCGCAAGGTCAGGCCGAAGGCTTTCTCGACCAGGCCGCCATGCTTGATGTTGCCGGCCAGTTGCAGCGGCAAGGTGCCGCGCGAACGGCCCATGCCGTAGTCGCGGTAAGCCGTCGCGCTTTCGCTCAATACGAACGGCACGGATGCCAGCGTGATCACGTTGTTGATCACGGTGGGCTTGCCGAACAGGCCCGCGATCGCCGGCAGCGGTGGCTTGAAGCGCACCATGCCGCGCTTGCCTTCCAGGCTTTCCAGCAGCGAGGTTTCCTCGCCGCAGATGTAGGCGCCGGCGCCGAGGCGCGCTTCCAGATCGAAGCGATGTTGCGACCCGCCGACCTTCTCGCCGAGCCAGCCGGCCTGATAAGCGCGGGCGATGGCGGCGTTGAGCTTGCGCCACGCATGCGGGTATTCGCTGCGCAGGTAGATGTAGCCCTGCGTGGCACCGGTGGCGATGCCGGCGATGATCATGCCTTCGATCAGGCAGAACGGATCGCCTTCCATCAGCATGCGATCGGAGAAAGTGCCGGAATCGCCTTCGTCGGCATTGCAGACGATGTATTTCTGCGCGGCGGGCGTGTCCAGCACGGTACGCCATTTGATGCCCGCCGGGAATGCCGCGCCGCCGCGTCCGCGCAGGCCGGAGTCGGCGACGGCTTGCACGATGTCGGCTTGCGGTATCCCCAGTGCGCGTTGCAATCCCTTCCAGCCGCCGTGCGCGGCGTAATCGTCAGGATCGAGCGGATCGATCAGGCCGACGCGGGCGAAGGTCAGACGTTCCTGCTTAGCGAAGTACGGATGCGTTTCGATATTGCCCAGGCGGAGACGGTGTTCGCCGCCCTGCATCCAGCCGGCATCGAAGAGGGAAGGAGCATCTTCCGGCGCGACCGGCGCGTAGGCGATTCGGCCGGCTTGCGTTGCGATCTCCACCAGCGGTTCCATCCACAGCAATCCGCGCGAACCATTGCGGATGATGCGCACTTCGACGCCGCGTGCGGCCGCTTCACTCGCGATCGCATCGGCGACCTTGTCCGCGCCGACAGACACGGCGGCAGCATCGTCAGGCACGTAGACGGTGACGGCGCTCAAGCGTGCTCTCCCGTCAGGCTGGCTTCGATCAGCGCATCGAAACGCTCGGGGTTCACGCGCCCGTGCAGTTCGCCGTCGAGCAGCATCGCTGGCGACAGCGCGCAGTTGCCGAGGCAATAGATCGGTTCCAGCGTGAAGATGCGATCGGGCGTGTCGTGCTCGCCCGGTTTCAACCCGAGCCTGCGCCGCGCATGCGCTTCCAACGCGCGTCCGCCCATCGACTGACAGGCTTCGGCGCGGCACAGCTTCACCACGTGCAGGCCTGCCGGCACGGTACGGAACTCGTGATAGAAGCTGATCACGCCATGCACATCGGCGCGGCTGAGATTGAGGGCGGAAGCAATCGGCGCGACGGCGCCTTCGGGCACGAAGCCGAGCGCGTCCTGCACGTCGTGCAGGATCGGCAGCAGCGCACCGAGCCGGTCACGATGCCGCTCGATCGCCGCGGAGACCGCCTGCTGCTGCGAAGCGGCAAGCTGCGGAACGACCTGCGTGACCGATTCGATTTGCCTAGAGCGTTTGCCCATCGGTGTTTTCCGTCCTGGAGGTTAATTGAACAACACAAATGCTTTCTGCAGCGTGATCCACACGCCCCAGGCCAGCGGGATGCCGACCGCGAGCCAGCAGATCGCCACCAGAACGCCCTGGCTGCCGACGGACGGCGCATGGACGGGCGCATCGGGCGAGGCGGCGATTGGCTTGGGCGGCTCGGTCTCGCGGAGTTGCTGTTCGCTCATGTGATATTTCGGATCCACCGGCTTGATCAGCAGATTGCAGATCAGGCCGAGCAAGAGCAATCCGGCAAGGATGTACATCGTCTGGTCGTACACGCGCGCGGGCGGCAGGCCGCGCGCGAGCTGCCAGTCGCGCAGGTAGTTGACGATCAACGGACCGAAGATGCCGGCCGCGGCCCAGGCCGTGAGCAGCCGTCCGTGGATCGCGCCGACCATGCGCGTGCCGAACATGTCGGCCAGATATGCCGGCACCGTGGCGAAGCCGCCGCCGTACATCGACAGGATGACGCCGAAGCCGAGCACGAACAGCGCGACGCTGCCGGTGGCGCCCAGATGCGGCGCGGAAGCGTAGAGCACCATGCCGAACAGGAAGAACACCGCATAGGTGGCCTTGCGTCCGATCTTGTCCGAGAGCGAGGCCCAGAAGAAACGGCCGGCGATGTTGAACAGGCTGAGCAGGCCGGTGAAGGCGGCGGCGATCGTCGCCAGTTCCTTCAGTTGCGCTTCGTCGAGCGATTTGAAGCCGGCGTCCACACCGATCAGGCGGCCGCCGAACACTTCCTGCAACATCGGCGAGGCCATGCCGATCACGCCGATGCCGGCGGTGACGTTCAAACACAATACCGCCCAGATCAACCAGAACTGCGGCGTGCGCCAGGCCTGGTCGAGATGCACCTGCGCGCTGGTGATCATGGCGTTGCCGTTGGTCGCGGGTGGCGTCCAGTTCGCGGGCTTCCAGCCGGGCGGCGGCACGCGATAGCCGAGCGCGCCGCACATCATCGAGGTGAAGTAGAGCAGGCCC
Organism: Luteimonas panaciterrae; assembly: GCF_020511115.1. GTDB lineage: Bacteria > Pseudomonadota > Gammaproteobacteria > Xanthomonadales > Xanthomonadaceae > Luteimonas > Luteimonas panaciterrae. The sequence continues at coordinate 459,592 of NZ_JAJAVH010000004.1, read as the reverse complement.
ATCACCACGAACGATTGCCACACGCCGACCGAACTGCCGGTGGCGAAGTGCCTCATCAGGATGTCGGCGAGCGGCGAGCCGATCATGGCGCCGCCGCCGAAGCCCATGATCGCCATGCCGGTGGCCATGCCGCGGCGATCGGGGAACCATTTGATCAGCGTCGACACCGGCGAGATGTAACCCAGGCCCAGGCCGATGCCGCCGATCACGCCAGAACCAAGCCACATCAGCCACAGCTGATGCAGGTACACGCCGAGCGCGGAAATCAGCAGGCCGCCGCCCCAGCATACCGCGGCCACCACGCCGGCCTTGCGCGGGCCGACGCGTTCCAGCCAGCCGCCCCACAACGCCGCCGAGCAGCCCAGCAGCACGAAGAACAGCGTGTACATCCAGCCGAGCATCTTCACCTGCCAGTCGCAGGTGGTGGTGAACAGCTGTGCCAGTGTGCCCATGTCGGCTGGGCAGGCAACCGGCTGGGTGATGCCGATCGCCTTCGACAGTGGCAGCCAGAACACGCTGAAGCCGTAGGCCATGCCGATGCACAAGTGGATGGCGAGCGCCGCCGGCGGTACCAGCCAGCGGTTGAATCCGGGTTTGGCGACGATCCGTTCGCGCGATAGGAAGCCCTGCTCTTGGGAGCCATGTTCTTCCCTCGGAAATTCCCGAGTTGGCGCATCCACTACGTCTGTGCTGGCCATGAACCCTCCCGAGGTTGTGGCGGCTGGCGGAGACTGTCAGTCGATAAATATGCTTTCAGAAACACAATAGATTCAAGGATCGGGAGGAATTATCCCCATTTGACAGGATTTTGCTTGGGTGCGATGGTCTAATAATAGGATTTCAATAGCCTATTAAATAGGCGCATTGCTGGTGTTGCCGCGCAGCACCAACGCTGACCGGAAGGGTGCGAACGCATGTACAAGGTCACCATCCGCCCGCAATGGGAGCTGCGCACCGCCGACGGCCGGGAGATGCCGCCGCGGCTGATCGAGCTGTTGCTGGCGGTGCACGCCACTGGCTCGCTGGCGGCGGCCAGTCGCGAAGCCGGGGTGTCCTATCGCTATGCCTGGGGTCTGCTGCGCGAGGCGCGCCAGCTGTTCGGACTGCCGCTGCTGCGTTCCACGCGTGGCCGAGGAGCGCGTCTGACGGCACTGGGCGAGCGCCTGATCTGGGCGGACAACCGCATCGCCGCGCGCCTGTCGCCTACGCTCGACAGTCTCGCCACCGAGCTGGAAGCCGAACTCGAACGTAGCATGACAGCTGATGCCGCGCCGCTGCGCCTGCATGCTTCGCACGGCTTCGGCGTGGAGACGCTGCGCCGGGCCATGGCCACCGCCGGGCTGCCACTCGATCTGAAATATCGCAGCCCGGACGATGCACTGAGCGCGCTGCGCGCGGGCAGTTGCGATCTCGCCGGCTTGCATCTGCCGATCGGCGAACTGGAAGGCGAGTTGTTGCAGCACTATCTGGATCGCCTCGATCTCGAAAACGATCGTGTCGTGCATCTGGCGATGCGTCGGCAAGGGTTGGTCGTCGCGCCCGGCAATCCCAAGCATCTACGCGTGCTCAGCGATCTGCTGCGCGACGATGTGCGCTTCATCCATCGCCAACCCGGCTCTGGCACTCGGTTGCTGCTGGAATGCATGTTGGCGCGGCAGGGATTGGAGCTGTCCGCCATCCATGGATGTGATGTCGAGGAATTCACCCACGCCGCCGTGGCGGCCTATGTGGCCAGCGGGCTCGCTGATGCCGGCCTCGGCCTGGAGCCGCCGGCGCGGCGCTACGGCCTGGACTACGTGCCGATCCTCACCGAGCACTATTTCTTCCTCTGCCGCGAGCAAGCATTGCAATCCGCGCGCCTGACCGAGTTGCTCGCGCTGTTGCGCGATCCGATCTTCCGCCACGAACTCGGCATGCTGCCCGGCTACGATCCGTCGTATTGCGGCAGCGTGCAGACCTTGCGCGAGGCTTTCACCAGCCTGTCGGCTTGACATGTGATTCGCGAGAAACGGCCGGTTTTGCGCTGATTTTCGTGATAGTGTGAAAATTCCACAGCGGGTTCATATCACCATGAAAAATACCGCTCTCATCGTTTCGTTGCTCTTGTCGCTAACCGGTTGCGCGACTTACGACTACGACAAGCCGTCCATGAGCCAGGATCAGTGCAAGCAGGAGTTCGACGAATACAATCGTGATAGGCAGATGGGAATTCCCGCGGGAGTAGGGGGCGCCAAAGTCTCCGCCGAATGCATGGGGCGTGCGCCGTAGTGGGGCTGGCTCTCGATCGTTCGTGAATTGATGACGAACGAATCTTGCTCAAATAAAAAAGCCCCTCCGCGTGGAGGGGCTTTTGCTTTGCCGTGATTGACGATACGTCGATCGGGAATCAGTCGCGCGGCGCCACGCGGATCTCGACGCGGCGATTCGGCGCCAGGCAGTCGATGAGGGCCTGGCCTTTCTCCGTCTTGCATTCCACGACCGGTTCGATGCTGCCGCGGCCGACCGCGGTGATCTGTCCGGCCGGAACGCCGCGCTGGATCAGATAGTCGCGCACGGCATTGGCGCGGCGCGTGGACAGCGCGAGGTTGGACTTGTCGCTGCCGATCCGGTCGCTATAGCCGATGACGTGGATCGTGTTGAGGTTGTCGTTCGCGAGCGCCTTGTTGGCAAGTGCGTCGAGTTCGCCGCGGCCGGTTTCGCTCAGATTGGAGAGATCGGCCTTGCCGAAGGCGAACAGGCTGTCGGCGGAGAGTTTCTGCACGTAAGGCAGCGATGCATTGTCCTGCGTCGAGGAGTCTTTGTTGTTGCGGGTGTTCTTCTGCTGGCTGGAGCAGGCGGACAGCGCGAGCACGAGCATGCATGCCGCGACGGATGCGAAGATGGAGCGATTCATGATGTGTTCCCCTGGAGCGGATGAGCAAAACCGTGAGGACGCTTCTCCCGTGCGGGCGCGAAAACTGCGGGCCTGCGTGGCGTCCGCGGGCAGCTTAGCAAGTCCCTGTTGCTGAATATATCGATGGCATTTGCGGTTCGCGCGCGGGCGGCGCGTGCGAAGCTGCAGCGATCTGGCCCTTAGCGCGCCAGTCCTTCACGGAAGGGCACGGCCTCGGCCGGCACGCCGGCGATCCGCAATGGCGCCTCACCGCGCTCCAGTGGCAGTACGGCCAGGGCGAGGTAGCGTGCCGTATCCCCAGGCCGGAATGCGGTGGACAGGACGCTGCCGGCGGCGCGGCTGTCCTCGGCGACCTCATCCCCGATTTCGATTGGAGTCGCGGCTTGCAGCAACGTCAGATGCCGCTTCGCCTGCCCGAGGAAATGGGTGCGGGCGACGATTTCCTGGCCGGGATAGCAGCCTTTCTTCACGCTGTACGCACGCAGGCGGTCAAGCGAAAGCTGCTGCGGCGTCCAATGCTCGCTTTGCGAGGCGGACAGGCGCGGCAGGCCGTGCGCCAGGTCGAATGCGCGCCAGCGGGCGAGGGCATTCGTGTCTTCGGTGGTCGGCATGGAGCCGATGCGAAGGGTGCGGGGTTCATCCGGGGTGCCGAAATCCAGTTCGAGCGAGCCATCGGCATTGCTTGCGAACTGATCGCGCGTGGCAGAGTTGGAGGCTAGAAACGCGCCGCCGACATGCAGATCGTCGCGCACGGCGAATGTCGCCTTGCGCCGGAAGACGAAGGCCCGCAGCTTCGCCGCGACGTCTTCGGCACCCGCATCGGGCAGCACCAGCCACAGGGTTTCGGCATCCAGACGCAAGAGCGCGAACAACGCGATCACACGGCCTTTCGGCGTCAGCCAGCCGTTCCATTGCCAGTGGCCGTCGGCGAGCGCGGCCACATCGTTCATGAACTGTGCCTGCGCATAGGCGACCGCATCCCGGCCAGTCAAGGCCACGATGCGATGGTCGGGAAGTGCGAAGAACGCAGTGTCCGGAGCGGCCTGCTTGTCCATAACGGGACTGGGAATTAAACTTTCATTCGTGCGAGACCCAGCCATCATAGGCGAAAGCGTTCCCCAGCCGGAGCCGGTACAGACGGAAAAGCCCGTTCCGGTGCCGGAGCCGCAGAAGGAGATCGGAGGCCGCGACGGCCCTGACCCCACTCGCTACGGCGACTGGGAGAAGAACGGTCGCTGCATCGATTTTTGACCGGGCCGCGTCACTTTCGTATTCATCCGGCAGCCGCCGCACAATGAGCCAACGCGGCATGCTGCCGCCCAGCGAAGAGAACCGCGCCGCGATGTCCAACAAACGCCCCATTTCGCCCTTCATGCTCGGGAGCCATTACCGGTTCCAGATCACGTCGGTCATGTCGTTCTTGCATCGTATGACCGGCATTGCCCTGTGGGTGGGGGCGTTCGGCCTGGCCTGGTGGTTGCTGGCGGTGGCGGCGGGCGGTGAAGCCTACACGCACGCGGCGGCCTGCCTGGCATCGCCGTTCGGCAAGTTCGTGCTGTTCGGCTTCTCGTTTTCGCTGGTCTATCACTTGCTCAACGGCATCCGGCATCTGCTGTGGGATATCGGCCTGGGCTTCGAGATTCCCGAGGTCTATCGCTCCGGCTACACGGTGGCGATCCTCTCCGTGGTGTTCACGGTCCTGATCTGGTTCTTCGCGCTGCGGGGTGGAGCATGAGCGAGTCGACGCCTGCCGCGAAGCCCGCTGAGGCGAAAAAGGCGGCTTTGAAACAGGATTACCGCACGCCGATCGCGCGCGCGCGCGGCCTGGGGTCGGCCAAGTCCGGCGTCGGCCACTTCTGGTGGCAGCGCGTCACTGCGATCGTGCTGGCGGTGCTGGTGCCTTGGCTGGTCGGCACTCTGGTGTCGTTCGTCGGTGCCGATCTCGCCACCGTGCATGCGACGCTGGCCAAACCTTACAACGCGATCCTGTTCGCGATCTTCGTGCTGGCACTGTTCTGGCACGCCAAGCTCGGCATTCAGGTGGTGATCGAGGACTACGTGCATACGCGCGCCTACGAGATCGCCTTGCAGCTTCTTGTCACCTTCCTCTGCGTCTTCGGCGCGCTCGCGTCGCTGTACGCGATCGGCCGCATCGCGCTGCTGGCCTGAGCCCTCATACAAAGCCGACGATGAGCAACGCCTACAAGATCACCGAACACAAATACGACATGGTCGTGGTCGGCGCCGGCGGTGCCGGTCTGCGTGCCACCTTCGGCCTCGCGCACAAGGGCCTGCAGACGGCCTGCATCACCAAGGTGTTTCCGACGCGCTCGCACACGGTGGCGGCGCAGGGCGGCATTTCCGCCGCGCTCGGCAACATGGGGCCGGACGACTGGCGCTATCACTTCTACGACACCATCAAGGGCTCGGACTGGCTGGGCGATCAGGACGCCATCGAGTACATGTGCCGCGAAGCGATTCCGGCGATCATCGAACTCGAACATCAGGGCGTGCCGTTCTCGCGCACCGAGGAAGGCAAGATCTATCAGCGCCCGTTCGGCGGCATGACCACCGAGTACGGCAAGGGCATCGCGCAGCGCACCTGCGCCGCCGCCGACCGTACCGGCCACGCGATCCTGCACACGCTGTACCAGCAGTCGCTCAAGCATGACGCGCGCTTCTTCATCGAATACTTCGCGCTCGATCTGATCATGGACGCCGACGGCGCCTGCCGCGGCGTGCTCGCGCTCGACATGGCCGAAGGCACGCTGCATCTGTTCCGCGCGCATGGCGTGGTGCTGGCCACCGGCGGTTACGGCCGCGCCTACTTCTCCGCCACCTCGGCGCACACCTGCACCGGCGACGGCGGCGGCATGGCGCTGCGTGCCGGCCTCGGCCTGCAGGACATGGAATTCGTGCAATTCCATCCGACCGGCATCTACGGCGCCGGCTGCCTGATCACCGAGGGCGTGCGAGGCGAGGGCGGCATCCTGCGCAACAGCCAGGGCGAGCGCTTCATGGAGCGCTACGCACCAAATGCGAAGGACCTTGCATCGCGCGACGTGGTCAGCCGTTCGATGACGCTGGAAATCCGAGAGGGGCGCGGCGTCGGCGAGCACAAGGATCACATCCATCTCGACCTGACCCATCTCGATCCGAAGGACATCCACGAGAAGCTCCCCGGCATCGCCGAGAGCGCGCGCATCTTCGCCGGCGTGGACGTCACCAAGCAGCCGATCCCGGTGATCCCGACCGTGCACTACAACATGGGCGGCATTCCGACCAACTACCACGGCGAAGTCGTGCAGAAGCGCGGCGACGATCCGGATGCGGTGGTGCCGGGCCTGTACGCCATCGGCGAGGCCGCCTGCGTGTCGGTGCATGGCGCCAACCGTCTCGGTTCCAACTCGCTGCTCGACCTGGTCGTGTTCGGCCGCGCCGTGGCCAACCGCTGCGGCGAGACGATCAAGCCGAACCAGCTGCACAAGACTCTGCCGAAGGACGCCTGCGACAAGTCGCTCGCCAACCTCGACAAGCTGCGCAACGCCAATGGCGGCACGCCGACGGCGGTGATCCGCGACAAGATGCAGCGCACGATGCAGGCCGACGCCGCCGTGTTCCGCACCGGCGAGACGCTGGCCGAGGGCGTGAAGAAGATCCGCGAGATCCATGCGTCGTTCGCCGACGTCAAGGTCAGCGACCGCTCGCTGGTCTGGAACTCCGATCTGATCGAGACCTTCGAGTTGCAGAACCTGCTCGGCCAGGCGCTGGCGACGATCGTCTCCGCCGAGAACCGCACCGAGTCGCGCGGCGCGCATGCGCGCGAGGACTTCCCGGACCGCAACGACGTGGACTGGCAGAAGCACACGCTGTGCTCGGTCGCCGACAACGGCGAGACCAACATCGATTACCGCCCGGTGCACATGTACACCCTCGACGACGAAGTCGAAGTTGTGCCGCCGAAAGCGCGCGTCTACTGATCGGGAAACGAAACCGTGGCCGAATTCACTCTTCCCAAGAACTCGAAAGTCCACAAGGGCAGGCGCTTCTCCGCGCCGGCCGGTGCCAAGCGCATCCGCGAGTTCAAGGTGTACCGCTGGAACCCGGACGACGGCGAGAATCCGCGCACCGACACCTACGAGGTCGATCTCGACAAGTGCGGGCCGATGGTTCTGGACGCGCTGATCAAGATCAAGAACGAGATCGATCCGACGCTGACCTTCCGCCGCTCCTGCCGCGAGGGCATCTGCGGCAGCTGCGCGATGAATATCGACGGCACCAACACGCTCGCGTGCACGAAGGCGATCGACGATTGCGGCAAGGGCAAGGGCGAAGTGCCGATCTACCCATTGCCGCACATGGAAGTCGTGAAGGATCTGGTCCCGGACCTGACCCACTTCTACGCGCAGTACGCCTCGATCAAGCCGTGGATCCGCACGCAGAGCGCGCCGCCGCCGGATCGCGAGCGTCTGCAGTCGAAGGACGACCGCGCCAAGCTCGACGGTCTGTACGAGTGCATCCTGTGCGCTTGCTGCAGCACTTCATGCCCGAGCTACTGGTGGAACGGCGATCGTTATCTCGGCCCCGCGATCCTGCTGCAGGCCTATCGCTGGATCATCGACAGCCGCGATGAAGACACCGGCACGCGGCTGGACGATCTCGAGGATCCGTTCAAGCTCTATCGCTGTCACACGATCATGAACTGCGCGCGGACCTGTCCGAAGGGACTCAATCCGGCCAAGGCGATCGGCGAGATCAAGCAGCTGATGCTGGCGCGGCAGGTGTGACCGGCAGGCGCGCAATGCGCGCCGTAATGGCTTCCGTGACGATCGGGCCGGTCTTTCCGCGGCCTGAACAAATCGAACAAATAAGCGCATCTCTCAGATGCGCTGCCGCTTGGAGGCGGCAGCGCATCGTTGACATCGAAGGCGCGTCAGGCGTAACCCATTGCCGCCGGTTGCTGGCGACGCTCTTGTTCCTGCTGGCTGCGATGCTGGTCCTGCGCGCGGATGTTGATCAAGACCTGCGTCGCCTGCTCGCTGCTTTCGCGCATCGGCTGCTGTAGAGCCTGTTGCGTGCTGATCGCATCGGTACGGATGTTGAGTTCCGACAGATTGCCCTGCGGACTGTTCTGCACTACGCGCGCGAGCGAACCGTCACGGCTCAGTTCCACGCGATCCACGCGGTTAATGCGTTCACGGACCGCCTCCACGGTCAGCGCCGCGGCAAGTCGCTCGCTGTGTTCGCCCGGGACGACGCCACGTTCCCTTTCGGCTGCCTGGACTGCGCGCAGCACCTGGTTGAACAGCGGGTTGTTCGGATTCTGCGGATTCGTGAGCAGATCGGGTGAACCTGCCTGCTGTGGCTGCTGCGGATTGGCCGGCGCAGTCTGTGCTCCGGGTTGGGCCGGAGTGACGGGAGCGGTCTGCGCTCCGGGCTGGACCGGAGTGGCGGGGGCCGTCTGCGCACCCGGTTGAGCCGGCGTGGCGGGCGCGGTCTGCGCACCCGGCTGAGCCGGCGTTGCGGGCGCGGTCTGCGCGCCGGGTTGAGCCGGAGCGGCAGGCGCGGGCTGCGCCGGGGTTGCAGGGGCTGGCTGCGTCTGGCCCTGTGTGCGTTCACGCGCGGCCGTTTCGATCGCGCGACGGGTGGCTTCGTCGGCGATGCCGGTCTGCGGCAGGTCATGGCCGCGCTGGAAATCACGGACTGCGGTTTCGGTCTGTGTGCCGTAGAAACCGGTCGGAGCGATCGGCTGTCCGCGGTTGTCGCGGAACTGCACGCCGAGCTTGGTCAGGTCTTCCTGCAATTGGCGCACGGAATCCCCGCGCTCGCTACGCTGCAGGCGGCCATCGGCCAGCGGATCCTGAGAATGGCCCTGGGCGCGCTGGGGATTGTTCCAATACGCTTCGGGATCGAGGAGCCGGCCGTTCGGATCGCGCATCTGATAGTGCACGTGCTGCGCATAGTCGCCTGCGCCTCCCGGGCCGCGACCTCCCATCGTGCCGATCGGATCGCCTGCCTGGACGCGGGTCGGCGGATTGGTCACCTGCACCGAGCGCGAATCCATGTGCAGGATTTCGTGCATGTTGCCCTGGTCGTCGCGGATCTTCACGGTGCCGTAGCTGCCGCCCGAGAACACCACTTCGCCGCTGACCGGCGAGCGCACGGTGGGATGGCGCAGGTTGGCGCCGGATTGTCCGCCGACGTAATTGAAGTCGACACCGCCATGATCATCGTGCTGGCCGTTGAGGATGCGCGGGCCGAAGTCGCTGGTGATGTGCGGAGCGACGCCGTTCTGCGGCGGCAGCATGATCCGCATCACGTCGTTGAACGATTGCGGGCCTTGTGCCGCAGGCGCGGGATTGGCGGGCGGCGTCTGCGCACCTGGCTGAGGCGGAGTCGTTTGCGCCGGTTGAGGCGGTGCGGTCTGCGCCGGCTGAGGCGGGGTGGCCTGCGCCGGTTGAGCCGGTGTGGCCTGAGCCGGTTGAGGCGGCGCGGTCTGTGCTGGCTGAGGCGGCGTGGCCTGTGCCGGCTGCGGCGTGGTCTGCGTCTGGCCCTGCGCGCGTTCGCGCGCGGCGGTTTCGACGGCGCGGCGGGTGGCCTCATCGGCGATGCCGGTGGGGTTGATTCCGTGTGTCTGCTGGAAGGTCCTCACCGCATCGCGAGTGCCGTCGCCGTAGTAGCCGTCGGCAGTGAGCGGCTGACCGTTGCGCTCGAGGGCGCCAAGAGTCCTCAGATTGTTCTGTAATCCCCGGACTTCACGGTCGATCGATCCCAGGGTGGCGGGGCCGGCCTTGCCGTCGACCGGCTCCAGGCGCGCGCCCCGCTGATAGGCTTCCACCGCCTGCTTGGTCTCGGCGGTGAACTGGCCGTCCACCTGCAACGGCCTGCTTTGGGCATCGGTGATGCCCAGGCCAGCCAGATTGGATTCGAGCTTGCGGACTTCCCGGCCGCTTTCGCCCTGTTCGAGCACGGTATTGGCCCTGCTCGGCGTTCTGCCGGGAAGAGAAGCCAGGGCTTGCTGGACGTCCGGATTGTTGCGTTCGGTGGTGGGGTCGTAGTTCGGCCTGCTCACTTGCGCGTGAGCGCGATCCATCGCCTGCCGTCTGTTCGGATCGGCGTAGTTGGCCTCATAGCCCTCCGCCACGGACGCCGCCTTGGGGCCGGCATAGAAGGAGACTGCTCCTTGAATCGCCCTGGCTTCTCCCAGCAGCGCATCGTAATCGCCGCCGTTCCTGAGGACGCCTTGCAGCCTGTCCAATCCGCCCGGGTACTGGTTGGCGGTCTTGGCGAGGATGTTGATGGCTTCGAAGCGGCGATCCTCGGGGATATTGCGGCCATCCCTGTCGAGGATCGTCATCGCGGTCTGGGTCGCGTTCCTGACCTGCGGATAATCGATATTTGCGTGGATCCAGCGCTTGCCTTCGTCGGAGGCCGCCCAGGCGTTGATGCTGTCGCGGGTATCGGCATCGATGAAGGTGATCGAGGACCGGCGCGTGCCGCCCCGCGTGAGCCCGCCGTCGCCATGGCTGAGCAGATCGGCGCGGAGCTGGGCCTGGTCGTCGGTGAACCTCAGGCCATGCTGTCTGGCGTAGGCCGAGGCCTGTCCGATAATGGCATCCACATAGGTGGTTTCACCCGGATTGAGCGGACGGTCTCGGATCGCGCCCAGCGGCCAGGTGCCGCGCTGTCCTAGATCGACCTGGATCGTGCCGATGCTGTAGCCGCTGTTCGCCGCCACGGCACTGACTGTTCCCCATTCGTTTCCGCTCACGCCGGCGACCGACAAGCGGTACGACGCGCTACCGCCCTCTGTGCCGCGACCGACGGTGAAATAGACCGCTCCCGCAGTGGCGTCGAGATTTCGGGTATCGATGTTCGTCATGAATCACTCCTTTGACTGTGTTTTCCTGGATGTTTGTTACTTTTGTTACTGGAGTTTCGCCAACTCCAGATAGTTCTCTAGGCGATTGGCGCGTTCGCAGATGCGCAGCATTTCGTTTTCGACGCTTTGAAGATTTCCCATCTGCCCAAGTTGGTCGAAAACCGAAGCTTCGAACGCGCCGTCTTTCTCTTGAAGTTGAATCCATGCGCGTTGCGCTTCCACGATTTGGTCGCGCTGCTTGCCTTTGAGCAAGCCGATGAGTTCCTTGTAGACACGATTCAGTCTCGCGTCTTGGCGACCCCGCTCATCGGTGAGGCAGTCGGCCTTGGCGATCGTATCGGTATCCGCGCGTTCCATGCATGTGGTGAAGGTTTGCGTAATCCCCTTCGTTTTCGGCAGCGCGCCGGGGTCCTCGCTGGAAGAGGGCTGCTTTTCGGACGCGGGCGCCGAATCGTTGGCGGAGTCCATGCCGGCGGCGGGTGCGCTCGCGGCGGCAGCGGCCGACGCGGTCGTGGCCGATGCGACGGCCGGAGCCTTGTTACCGTCGCCGGCGGGTTCGCCGCCGGCCTTGGCGCAGGCGGCCACGCAGAAGCCCAGAAGCAGCGTCGGCAGTAAAAGATTTCGATGGTTCATTTCGTCGTTTGCTCCTGACAGACAATCGTCGCGTTGGATTCGTATCGCACGATAGCAGGACACTGCGCCTATCGAGATGGCGGCGCTTCGCCCGGAAACGCCTTCCCGAACGCCGGGTCCACGATCTTGGTCAGGGTCCAGCACTGGTCGCGGCGAAAGGTGTAACGGAGTTGCGCATCGGTGTCCGGCACTTCCAGCACGATGGTGGCGGATTTGTCGTCGGCCGAGATCTCACGGTACTGCAGCTTTTCCTTGGCTTGCTGCGCGCGATCGGGCATCACCGGGAAGTGGAGTTTTTCGCGAGGCAGCGGTTCGCTGGATTCGGCGGGCTCGGGCTGCGCGTTCCAGTCGATGAAGGCGGTGTCCACGGTGTCGGCGGTGAAGGCCTTCTGCAGGGCAGGGTCTTCGGCGAAAGCGTTGACGAAGCTTTTCAGGTCCTGCGAGGGACAGGCGATGCCAGGCTGCGGCGGATGCTCCGTCGCTGCGGCCGGTGTCGCTGGAGTCGAGGCGCTCGCCGGCTTGGACGAGTCGCAGGCGGAGAGCGTGAGCAACAGGGCGGCCGCGAAACCGAGCAAGTACCGAACTGGGGCGGGATGCGGGCCAAGACGAAAAGCGGTCATGCAGAGTCCGTTTGAAGATGAGGTCGCCGACGTAGCGTGCATCGGGGGCCTAATGCCTGTCCATGGCATCGCGTGAGTGCTTCGGCGTGATTACTATCTCGTCTCCGAGCCCGTCTTGCAAGAGTGGCCGGCCGCCTGTCAGACAGGCCGGGAGCCCGGCCGGATGGACGCCGCGCAGCTTGATGCGGCCGGGATTGTGGTGCGATTGTGGTGCGAAGAAGAGGAGACACGTGTGGATCAGGAAGCGGAGCTTCGGCGCCTGCGTTGGCGCAGCCGTCGCGGCATGCGTGAACTCGATCAGCTGTTCAATCGCTGGCTGGACCAGCGCTATGCGCAGGCTTCCGAGGCCGAACGCGGGGTTTTCCTACTGTTGCTGGACTGCGAGGACGATAGGCTGTGGAAGTGGTTCCTCGGCCATGAACGTCCCGCAGATGCCGAACTCGATGCGCTCGTCCAATCGATTCGCGCCCTCCCGCCCGCGGGCTAAAAGGCTCGGGGGCAGGGTGGCCTGGCGGCCTTCGCGCCTCCTGAGCGCGATCCTCGTCGCGTTCGCATTGCTGGCGCCGTTGGCCGTGCTGGCTTCGGAGATGCCGCGCGCGGCGGCATGGCCGCTGGCGTTGGCGGCCTTCGTGTCCGGGCTGTTCAATGCATATCGGGAAGCGGGAAGACCGGCCTGCGACATCGTGATCGCGGCCGGCGACGCCGCATCCACGATCGACGGGCGGATTGCCCGCGATCTGATCGTCATCTGGCGGGGACCGCTTGCGTTCCTGCGTTGGCGCGACGAGGACGACCGCATCCGGCGGCTCGCCTTCTGGCCGGATACATTGCCGGCCGGACAGCGTCGTGAACTGCGGCTGGCCGCCGCCGGCCAGGAAATTACGCGGTCGAGGGCTTCGGTGGCACCATAGCGGCTGTTTTGGCAGCCGCATCCCATGTTCAAACCCATCCCTGTCGCCATCGGTCTGCGCTACCTGCGTGCCAAGCGCCGCAACGGCTTCATCTCCTTCATCTCGCTGGCTTCGATCCTCGGCATCGCCCTGGGCGTCGCCGCGCTGATCACCACCTTGGCGGTGATGAGCGGTTTCCAGCGCGAGATTCGCGATCGCATGCTGCAGATGGCCGCGCACGCCACCATCACCGCCGACGGCGACGTGATGGAGGACTGGCAGCGCGCCGTGGCCGAGGCCTATCGCGATCCGCGCGTGGCCGGCGCCGCGCCGTTCATCGAAACCCAGGCGCTGTTGACCGGCGTCCGCAAGCAGCCGGCGATCATCCGTGGCGTCGATCCCGAGGCGGAAAGCAAGGTCTCGGTGATCGCCGACAAGATGACCCAGGGCAAGCTGTCCGACCTCAAGCCCGGTTCCTTCAACATCGTGCTTGGCCGCGAACTTGCGACCTGGATGGGCGTGACCATCGGTGACAAGGTCGTGGTGCTCACCGACATTCGTGCCACGCCGATGGGCGCGATGCAGCAGCTCAAGCGCTACACGGTGAGCGGCATCTTCGAGGCGGGCTATCAGGATTTCGATCGTGGCCTGGCGGTCGTCAATCTGCGCGACGCGCAACGCGTGCTGCGCATGGGCGATGGCGTCAGCGGTGTGCGTCTGAAGTTGCACGACATGGATCTGGCCTGGGACGTGGCGCGTGATCTCGCGCTCCGGTTAAAGGGTCCGTACCGCATCACCGACTGGAGCACCGACAACGCCAACATGTTCCGCGCGTTGAAGCTCGAGAAGACGATGATGGCGATCCTGCTGTCGCTGATCATCGCCATGGGCGCGTTCAATCTGGTGTCCTCGCAGGTGATGCTGGTGACCGACAAGCAGGCCGACATCGCCATCCTGCGCACGCTCGGCCTGACGCCGCGCGGCGTGATGCAGGTGTTCATGGTGCAAGGTTCGCTGATCGGCATGATGGGAACGGTCATCGGCGTGGTCGGCGGCATCCTGCTCACGCTCAATCTCGAACACATCCTGCGCGCGATCGAAAAAGTCATCGGTGTGCAACTGATGCCGGAGGACGTGTACTACATCACCGGCTTGCCGACGCAGCTGGAAACCAGCGACGTCGTCAGCATCGCCATCGTCGCGCTGGTGATGGCCTTCCTGGCCACCATCTACCCGGCATGGCGCGCGGCGCGCACGGCACCGGCGGAGGCGCTGCGTTATGAATGATCATCTGCAAGCCGCGGCGGGCCACGTCCTGCAGGCGGAGAAGCTCGGCAAGACCTATGCAGAGGGCAAGCTGCGCACACCCGTGTTCGACGGGCTCGACTTCCATGTCGATGCCGGTGAAACCGTGGCGATCCTGGGCGCGTCCGGCGCCGGCAAGAGCACGTTGCTGCACCTGCTCGGTGGCCTCGATACGCCGACCGCCGGCGAAGTGTTCGTCGCCGGCCAGAAAATGAGCGCGCTTTCGGATGCCGCGCGCGGCCAGCTGCGCAACAAGGCGCTTGGTTTCGTGTACCAGTTTCACCACTTGCTGCCGGAGTTCACCGCGCTGGAGAACGTGATGCTGCCAGTGCTGTTGAACGGCACCGACGTTCGCGAGGCTTCGCAGCGCGCGCGCGGCTTGCTGGAATCGGTCGGCCTCGGCCATCGACTCGAACACAAGCCCGGCGAACTGTCGGGCGGCGAGCGCCAGCGCGCCGCCGTGGCGCGCGCGCTGGTCAACAAGCCGGCCTGCGTGCTCGGTGACGAGCCGACGGGCAATCTCGACGAGAAGACCGCGGCCATCGTGTTCGATCTGATGCTGGAGTTGAATCGCGCACAGCGCACGAGCCTGGTGATGGTGACGCATGATCGTCGTCTGGCGCGTCGCCTGGATCGCGTGCTGGAGCTGCACGAAGGCAAGTTGAGGGAAGTGGCGCCCGCGAACGTGTGACGTCCTTCAACCTGTCGTGTCGGCGGGTATTGCAAGACTCGGCATGCAACCAACCTGCAATGTGGATCGGATAGCTTCGGCTGAACGTCACACCGGCCGCCGTCATGTCCGACTCCGATCTTTCGCGCCGCCGTTTCCTGCGTCATTCCGGAGCCGCGCTCAGCCTGGGCGCGTTGCATTGCGCGCTGCCGGCGGTTGCCGCGCCGGCATTGCTGACGGCGGAATCGGCGCGGCCGAAGTTGCCCTACGGCATCCAGTTCGGCGATGTGGAGCCGGGCGTCACCACCGTTTGGGCACGCGCCGATCGCGTGGCGCGAATGTGGGTGGAGATCGGTGACGAGGACGGCTTCCGCCGCGCGCGCCGCCTGTGCGGTCCGCTGGCGACGGAGGCGAGCGACTTCACCGCGCGTCTGGATGTGTCGCTGCCACCGGGATCGTCGGCGCGGCGTCTGGTGCGTGTGGGATTCGAGGACGCGCACAGCGGCATCTTCAGCGACTGGACGCAGGGATTGCTGCGCCCGGCACCCGCGGCATCCACGCGGTTGCGGCCGGTGCGTTTCGTCTGGGGCGGCGACGTCGCCGGGCAAGGCTGGGGCATCAATCCCGAATTCGGCGGCATGCGTATCTTCGAGGCCATGCGTCAGCGCGACCCGGATTTCTTCCTGCATTCGGGCGACACGATCTACGCGGATGGACCGATCGCGGAGGAAGTCACCGCGGAAGGCGGCCGCATCTGGCGCAATCTTGTCGCCGAGGGCGTGCACAAGGTCGCCGAGAGCCTGGACGAATTCCGCGGCCGCTATCGCTACAACCTGCGTGACGAGAACGTGCGCCGTTTCGCCGCGCAGGTGCCGCAGCTGTGGCAGTGGGACGATCACGAGACCGTCAACAACTGGTCGCCGTCCAAGGATCTCAACGCCGATCCGCGCTATACCGTCAAGGACATCGATGTCCTGGTCCGGCGCTCGCGTCAGGCCTTCCTCGAATACTCGCCGCAGCGCCGCAGCCGCGATCCGCAGTCGACGCGCATCGATCGCGTCGTCCATTACGGCCCGCTGCTGGACGTGTTCCTGCTCGACATGCGCAGCTATCGAGGTCCGAACACCGACAATCTGCAGCCGGTTTCCGGGTCGGAGACCGCATTCCTCGGCGGGCGCCAGCTGCGCGAACTCGCTGAAGGATTGCGCCGCTCGCGCGCGGTCTGGAAGATCGTCGCCGCCGACATGCCGCTCGGATTGCATGTGCCCGACGGTGTCGATGCGCAGGGCAAGCCGCGCTGGGAAGCGGTCGCCAATGGCGAGAACGGCTTGCCGCGCGGCCGTGAGCTGGAGTTCGCGAAGCTGCTGCACGACATCCGTCATGTGGACAACGTGGTCTGGCTGACGGCCGATGTGCATTACTGCGCCGCGCATTACTACGATCCGAACCACGCGGCGTTCCAGGATTTCTCGCCGTTCTGGGAATTCGTCGCCGGGCCCTTGAATGCCGGTGCGTTTGGCCCGAACGCGCTCGACGGCACGTTCGGCCCGCAGCTGGTCTTCCAGAAGGCGCCGCCGGCACCGAATGCCTCGCCGCTGGCGGGGTATCAGTTTTTCGGCGAAGTCAACATCGATCCCGACACGCGGGCGTTGCGCGTGAATCTGCGCGATATCGGCGGCGAAAGCGTGTTCGAGCGCATTCTGCAAGCCGCGTGACGCGCGGCACGGACGGCGTTTAAATTCGTCATTCCCGCGAAGGCGGGAATCCAAGGACGTTCGGTCCGATCATCGTGGCCTTGATGAAAGTCCATGGATTCCCGCCTTCGCGGGAATGACGAGCATAATCTAGTGCCCGATGACGAGCTCGACCGGCGCTTTCGCCGGCAGACTGATCTGCACCGGCTTCGATTCGATATCGCCATCCTGGCGCATCGCCTGGCCGCTCTCGGACAGGCGCGCGAAGATTTCCACGTCCTTCAACGCGGATAGCTTCTGCGTCGGCATGGGGCTGTCGCCGTCGTCGAGCGTGACCGTCAGCGGCAGATCCTGCAGACGATGTTTCTCGACCGCCACCGGCATCGGCGGCCCGCCGGGAACACGCGCGATCACGAAGACGCTGGTGTCGCCGCGCAGGCGCACGCGCGAGGCGAAATCCGGATCGAGCGCGACTTTCACGGTCAGCGCATTGGCCGAAGGCGCGGCCGCCGGCGCCGCGGGCAGAGGCGGCAATCCGGCTTCCTGACGCGCGGCATCGATCTGCACGCGCAGCGTGGCGAGAGCGGCCTGGTCCGTCACCTGTGTGAGCAACGGTTCCCAGGTTGCCGCGGCTTCCGCGGCTCGGCCTTTCTGGCGTTGCGAGGCGCCCAAGAACCAGCGGGCATGCTGGTTCGTCGGCTCCAGCTGCAATGCATGCTGCAGCATCGCCACGGTTTCCGCGTCGAAGGATTTCTGCGGATCGGACATGAGGCGAGCCTGCGCGGCTTCCAGCAACAGTTCCGGCTCGTCGGGAAGCAGTTTCACCGCGCGCGCGTAGGCATCGCGCGATTCGGTCTGGCGATCGAGCGCGGAATAGGTGCGTGCCAGCAACACCCAGCCCTCGGCGCGATCAGGATTGCGGGCGAGGGCGGCTTCGAGCTGGGCGACGGCTTCCTCCGGTGTCTTCGGCGCGGTCGTCGACACGCTCAGGGCGGCGGGCATGCCGACGAAGTGATAAAGCGCCAGCGACGACAGGCCGAACACGACCAGCATACCGAACGCGACGATGCGTTGGCGCTTATCGGCGGGACGTTTCCAGAGCGGCCAGAGCACGAAGCCCAGCACGAGCAGGGTCAACACGATGGCGATGGCGGCAAACAAGGTCATCACCACTCCTGATCATCGTTCGGTGCGGCAATCTCGCGGCGAGAGCGTTTGCTCACGATGCGGTACAGAACAAACGCACCCACAAGCAAGAGCAGCGCCGGCCCGAACCACAACAGCCAGGTGGTCGGTTCCACCGACGGCTTGTAGAGCACGAATTCGCCGTAACGGGCGACCAGATAATCCTTGATCTCGCCGTTGGATTTGCCCTCGCGCATCAGCTTGAGCACTTCGCGGCGCAGGTCATGGGCGATGGGGGCGCTGGAGTCGGCGAGCGACTGGTTCTGGCACATCACGCAGCGCAGTTCGGCGGTGAGGTCGTGCAGACGCTCTTCTTCGGCGGCATCGCGGAATTGCAGTGGCGTCGAGTCGTTGTTCGCCTGCGCGTGCGCGGGTGCCGCCAGCAGGGATGCCAGCGTCAGCACGCATGCCGCGACGAGGTACGCCAACCGGTTCATCCGCCGCGCTCTGCCTTTTCGATTTGCGGGATCAATTCGTTCTTGATGATTTCGTCGGTCAGCGCGCCGACATGCTTCCAGCGCACGATGCCCTTGGCGTCGACGAGGAAGGTTTCCGGCGCGCCGTAGATGCCCCAGTCGATGGCCGCGCGGCCGTCGTAGTCGGTGAGCACCAGCATGTAGGGATTACCGAACTGCTCCAGCCACTTCAGCGCCTCGGCGTGCTCGTCCTTGAGGTTGTAGCCGATCACGCGCACGCGCTTGGTCAGCGCGAATTTGCTGAGCACGGGATGCTCGACACGGCATTCGGGACACCAGCTGCCCCAGACGTTGAGCACGTAGGGCGCGCCGAGCAGTTCGCGCTTGCTCACCAGGCGGCCGGATTCATGCAGCACCGGCAATGCGAAATCGGGCGCGGGCTTGCCGATCAGCGGCGAGGGCAGGGCTTCGCGATCGGCGCGATCGGATTGGCGCACACCGTAGAACAGCAGTCCGGCCAGCGCGACGAACAGCAGCACGCCGATGGCGAGGCCGATCTTGGAAGGGCCCTTGCGAGAAGAAGCAGTCTCGTTCATGCGGGCTCCTGCGACGGGCTCCTGGACGACTTGTCCGCGCGGAAACGCCGGTCAGTGGCGGTGATGAAAGCACCGAGCGCCATCAACACCGCGCCGAACCAGATCCAGCGAACGAAAGGCTTGATGTGCACGCGCACCGCCCAGGGACCGTTGGCGCCCTTGGCGGGATCGAGCGGTTCGCCGAGCGCGACGTACACGTCGGCGAACAGACCGGGCTGGATGCCGGCCTCGGTCATCACCTGGCCGCCGCTGGCGTAGGCGCGTTTCTCCGGTTCGAGCGTGGCGAGCGGGCGTCCGTTGTGCGAGATCTGCACGCTGCCGCGATCGGCGACGTAGTTGGGCCCTTGCGTCTCGGTCACGCCGTCGAAGCGGAAGGTGTAGCGTCCGAGTTCTACCGACTGTCCGGGTTTGAGCGCGAGTTCGCGCTGCACGTTCTGCGCTTCCACCAGCAACGCGCCGACCAGGAACACGGCGATGCCGGTATGCGCGAAGGTCATGCCCAGCATTTCGGGCGTGAAGCGACGGCCGCTGCTCTTGAAGCGTGTCCAGACGAAGCGGGCGGTGCCGAGCAACACCCAGCCCGAGGCGGCGATGCCGGCGGCCGTCTTCCACGCGCCCTGTGGCGCCAGGAAGTAGGCGATCGCACCGAGCACCAGCGCCAGCACGGCCCACGGCGCCAGCATGGCCAGCGGCTTGGACGCCTGTTCCCGTTGCCAGCGCGTGAGCGGGCCGAAGGGCAGCAGCAACACCAGTGGCGTCATCAGCAGGAAGAACAGCAGCCCGAAGTAGGGCGGGCCGACCGAGATCTTGCCGAGGTCGAGCGCATCGGCCAGCAGCGGATACAACGTGCCGAGCAACACCATGCCGCAGGCCGATGCAAGCAGGACGTTGTTCGCCAGCAGCAGCGTTTCGCGCGAACTCGCGGCGAAGGGCGCGCCTTCCTCGAAACGCGGTGCGCGTAACGCGTACAGCAGCAGCGAGCCGCCGATAACGATGACGAGGAAGATCAGGATGAACAAGCCGCGCGTCGGATCGGCGGCGAAGGCATGCACGCTGGTCAGCACACCTGAGCGCACCAGGAACGTGCCGAGCAGCGACAGCGAGAACGCGGCGATGGCGAGCAGCACCGTCCAGCCGCGGAAGCTGCCGCGCTTCTCCGTCACCGCTTGCGAATGCAGCAGCGCGGCGCCAGCGAGCCAGGGCATGAAGCTGGCGTTCTCGACCGGGTCCCAGAACCACCAGCCGCCCCAGCCGAGTTCGTAATACGCCCACCACGAGCCGAGCGCGATGCCGCAGGTGAGCAGCCCCCAGGCGACGTTGGTCCACGGCCGCGTCCAGCGCAGCCAGCGTGCGTCCATGCGGCCATCGATCAGTGCCGCGATGGCGAAGGCGAACGGCACCACGAAGCCGACGTAACCCAGGTACAGCATCGGCGGATGGATGATCATCCCCGGGTCCTGCAGCAACGGATTGAGATCGCGGCCTTCCTCGGCGGCGGGCAGCAAGCGCTCGAACGGATTGGAGGTGAAGATCAGAAACGACAGGAAGCCGATGCTGATCAGTCCCATGATGCCGAGCACGCGCGCGACAACCTGCTGTGGCAGTTGTCGCGAGAACTCCGCCACCGCCGCGGTCCATCCCGCGAGGATCAGCGCCCACAGCAGCTGCGAACCTTCGTGCGCGCCCCAGACCGCGGTGTAGCGGTAGATCAGCGGCAGCAGCGAGTTGGAATTCTGGGCGACGTAACGCAGGGAGAAGTCCTGCATCACGAACGAGACCGTGAGGATCGCGAATGCGACCAGCACCATGATCAGCTGCGCATAGGCGGCGGGGCGCGCGACCGCCATCCACGCCGCGTTGTTGCGCTGTGCGCCGACCAGCGGCAGCACTGCTTGCAGCAGCGCGACCAGCAGCGCCAGGATCAGCGCGACCTGTCCGAGTTCGGGCAGCACTTACTGCGCTTCCGGAGGCGTTTGCACGCCGTGCTTCTGATGCGCGAGGCCCATCTTGTCGGCGACTTCCTTCGGCACGTAAGTTTCGTCGTGCTTGGCCAGCACTT
The DNA here is from genome assembly GCF_020511115.1 of Luteimonas panaciterrae. Classification (GTDB taxonomy): domain Bacteria; phylum Pseudomonadota; class Gammaproteobacteria; order Xanthomonadales; family Xanthomonadaceae; genus Luteimonas; species Luteimonas panaciterrae. The sequence continues at coordinate 438,749 of NZ_JAJAVH010000004.1, read as the reverse complement.
GCTCGGCGACGAAGGTGCCGCCCTGCATGCGTCCGGTGGCGACCACCGCCTGCTTCTCGCGGAACAGATCCGGCAGGATGCCGGTATAGACGACGGGCAGCTGCGCATCGCCGTCGGTGACGAGGAAGCGCGCTTCCATCGAACCGTCGGCGCGCTTGAAGGAATTCGCCGCCACCATGCCGCCAAGGCGGAACTTGGCGGCGCCGGAGGACACGCTGTCGCCGGCCTTGCCGCTGAGGATTTCCGCGGGCGTATACAGATAAGCCACGTTGCGCTGCAGGGCGAGCACGACCAGCGTGGTGGCGAGCGAGGCGGCGGCGACCACGCCGAGGATCAACCAGAGACGGCGGCGACGGGTAGGATTCATCGCGTCAGTTCTCCACCGACATTGACCTTGGCGGCTTGCTTGCGCGTGGCGAGCAGGTGCGCGCTGCGCAACTGCTGGCGGATGCGCAGGCGCGGTGCCAGCCAGTCCCAGAGCATGACGACGGCGAAGACCAGATACGCCGCGACCACATAATTCAAATAGTTCATCGCGATTCCCCTGTGCCCGTCGCGAGTTTCGTCACCCAATCCTTGCCCGCTTCGCGCCGCAGGTTGTCGGCGCGCGCGCGCGCCAACAGCGAGCCGACGAACCAGACGTGCGTGCCGATCACCATGGCGAACAGCGGCGGCAGCATGCTGGGATCCATCTTCGATCCGCCCGTCAGACTGATCGTCTGGCCCTGGTGCAGCGAATGCCACCAGTCGACGGAGTAGCGAATGATCGGCAGCAACACCACGCCGACGATGGCCAGCAGACTGGCGGCGCGTGCGGCGGAACGACGATCGTCGATGGCGTGGTAGAGACCGATGATGCCGAGGTAGAGGAACAGCAGGACCAGTTCGCTGGTCAGGCGCGGGTCCCAATCCCACCACGTGCCCCACATCGGCTTGCCCCAGATCGAGCCGGTGACGAGCGTGATCAGGGTGAAGCCGGCACCGATCGGCGCGCAGGCCATCGCCAGGATCTCGCACAACTTGATGCGCCAGATCAGCGCGATCGCGGCGTAGATCGCCATCAGGCCGTAGACGGCCAGGCTCATCCACGCGCTCGGCACGTGAACGTAGATGATGCGGAAGCTGTCGCCCTGCTGGTAATCGGCCGGCACCGCGAACAGCCCCTGCCAGATGCCCCAGGCCATGATGACCAGCCCCAGCCCATATCCCCAAGGCGCCCAGCGCGCGGCGAAGCGGTCGAAATAAGGCGGAGAGCCGAGTTGGTGGAACCAACGAACGACGGGGTTCATGTTGCTGGGAGGACTCGGTTTCGGACGACTGACGGTTGTGGCCGCTTCCGGGCAGGCATCTGGAGGCGATCGGCGGCGATCGAGTCGAAAACCTGTACGTACCGCGGCACGACGTGGCGCAGGATACCAGCCCGGCGGATGGCCGAGAATCGTCCACGACGACGAGCATGGCAGAGCCGTTCTAGTGAACGGCTCTGGCATATGATCACGGTTTGAGTGTGATGGTGCCCTTCATCAGGGCCGAGTGGCCCGGGAAGCTGCAGAAGAACGAGTAGGGACCGGCACCGAGTTTGGAGACCGGGAAGCTGACCGAGGTGCTTTCGCCGCCGCCGACCACCTTGCTGTGGGCGATGACGCGCGCGTCGTCGGCCTTGATGTAGTCGCTGGCCAGACCGGCCTTGATGCCGTCGGTGTCGATGCCGGGGATGTCGGAAGTCGCCGCCACCACCACGTTGTGGCCCATCACCGTCTTCGCCAGCTTGCCGCTGTGCTTGAGGTTGATGGTGAAGGTCTTGCAGCTCTTGCTCACGTCGATGTTGGCGACGTTGTACTTCATCGCATCGGTGCCCTCGATATCCACCGAACAGCTAGCGGCGGCGAAGGCGGAAGGGGCCAGCGCGGAAAGCGCCGCGGCGAAGAGAAGTTTGCGGATCATGGAGATGGCCTCATGGCTGGGTTGGACCGGCACCTGGCTCGGCGTGGGCGAAAGGTAATCTCTATTACTCTTTGTGTCGATCGTGCCGGGGCTGCTGCAACAGACCGTATCAGCTTGGCGTCCCGGCAAGCCGTCTCTCAGCTGAGCGCGACTCAACTCAGTGCGATCCGGATCGCCGCCGCCGCCGCGAGCGGGGCCAGCACCAACGCCAACACCAGGCCGGCGCCGAGCAGGAGCAGAGCGCCCGTCACGTCCAGCCCTTGCGCGCTGGCGGCGACGCTGCCAGCGCCGAACACCAGCACCGGCACGTACAACGGGAGCGCCAGCAAGGCAACCAGGATGCCGGAGCGGCGCATGCCGACCGTCAGCGCCGCGACCACGGCGCCGAGCAGGCTCAGCAAGGGCGTGCCCAGGACCAGGGATGCCATCAGCACCGGCAGCTGTTCGTGTGGCAGGTGCATCAGCTCCGCCAGCAGCGGCGCGAATACCAGCAATGGCAGGGCGGTGGTCGCCCAGTGGATCAGCGTGCGCATCAGGACCAGCCAGCTCAGCGGCACCGGCGCCAGCATCCATTGTTCGAGCGAGCCGTCCTCGGCGTCGCCGCGGAACAGCGTGTCCAGTGCCAGCAAACCCGAGAGCAGGGCCGCCACCCAGAGCACGCCCGGCGCCACCGTCGCCAGGATCTTGGTCTCGCTGCCGAGCGCGAGCGCGAACAGCACGATCACCAGCAGCGCGAACAGGGCCGGTTGCAGGGCATCGCCGCGGCGGCGCCAAAGCAGGCGCAGGTCGCGAATGAGCAACGCCTTGGCGGAGCCGAGCAGGCCAGGAGAGGCCGCGGCCGAGGACTCATGCATGGCCACGCTCCAATACCAGCATCCGAGTCCTCACCGGTGGCGCGGCATAGGCGCCATGCGTCGTCACGAGCGCGGCACCGCCGTCGCGCAGGTGCGCTTGCACCATGCGGTTGACCAGTTCGATGCCGCCCAGGTCGAGGTTGGCGTAAGGCTCGTCGAGCAGCCACAACGGCGCCGGCGACAACCACAGGCGCGCCAGCGACAGCCGCTTTTTCTGGCCAGCGGAAAGTTGCCGCGCCAAGGCATCCTCGTAGCCGGCCAGGCCCACCGTCGCCATCGCGCTTTCCAGCGGCAGATGGGCGCGACGTCCATGCAGGCCGCACAGGAATTGCAGGTTCTCGAGCGCGCTGAGGTCCGCCTTCAACGCCGGCAGATGGCCGAGGTAGGCGACGGTGGTCGCGCGTGTCACCGCCGTCGCCGGTTGTCCGTGGATATTGATTTCGCCTTCGTCGCCGCGCAGCAGCCCGGCCAGCACGCGCAGCAGCGTGGTCTTGCCCGCGCCGTTGTCGCCTTGCACGAGCAAGGCCTCGCCGGGCTCCACCGAGAATTCCAGTGGCCCGAACACCGGTAGTTCGTTGCGCGTGAAGCGCAGCCCGCGGACTGCGAGGAGAGGAGCCGCGCTCAGCCGATGCCCTATCGGCATCGGCTGCGGCTCCGAGCGCCCAGCCAGGGACGGCTGGGCCGTGCGGCCTGAAGCCTGCACAGTGACGCCATGGATGGCATGGGCAATTTCGTGATGAAGGGAATCTTGGGCATCAGGCGGGAAATGTCGGCGAACACATCATCTTAGCCAGTCGACCCACTCGCCGCCGTCAAATTCGGGTGGACGCGGTGCATCGACACGCAGCCGGGCCAAGCCGCCGCGCATCCACCAGACGCCGGCCAGCTGCCTGAAGCGCCGAAGCAGCGCATCGAATTCGTCGACCGGCAACCCCATCGCGATCCAGCCCGGCTCGCGCCACGCCCGATTTCCCGCCGACGCATAGGAAGGGCAGAAGGGACGTCCGCTGGCGACCAGTTGCGCCTGCAGTTCGCGGTCGGCGTCGCGGTTGACCGATTCCTCGAGATGGATCGAATGCGGATTCCACGCCGAGATCGCCCCGAAGCCATCGACATCCGGATAGAGCCGCTCCAGCGCCGCCACGGGCTGACCGATGGCGAAGGCATGCCATTCGCCATGATGCTGCCAGTAATACTTGGCAGCCACATAGGCGCGCACCAGCGCAGGGACGGGAGGTGCCCCTGGCGTGTCCGGAGGAGTCGACATCGATTAGGTTTAACCCATCACAAAGCATCCGTAAACTGCTGGACTCCCACGTCGCGACTCTCCATCGGAATCCCTCCCATGCCACAGACGAAACTGCCCAAGGTCGGCACCACGATCTTCACCGTGATGTCGCAACTCGCCGCCGAACACGGCGCGGTCAACCTCGGGCAGGGCTTTCCCGACTTCTCAGTGCCGCAGCGCCTGGTGGACGAACTCGACCGCGCCATGCGCGCCGGGCACAACCAGTACGCACCGATGACCGGCATCCCGTCGTTGCGCCAGGCCATCGCCGCCAAGACCGAACGCGTCTACGGCTATCGTCCTGACGCTGATACGGAAATCACCGTTACCAGCGGCGCCACCGAGGCGATCTTCAACGCCGTGCACGCGGTGGCGCATGCGGGCGACGAAGTGATCGTGCTCGATCCAGCCTATGACAGCTACGAACCGGCGATCGACCTCGCCGGCGCGCGCGCCGTGCACGTGCCGCTCGACCCGCGCACCTTCGCGCCCGACTGGCAGCGCGTGCGTGAGGCGATCACGCCGAAGACGCGACTGCTGATCATCAACAGCCCGCACAATCCTTCCGGCGCGATGCTTTCGGCCGACGACATGGCCAGCGTCGCCGAATTGCTGCGCGATACCGGCATCTTTCTGTTGTCGGATGAGGTGTACGAGCACATCGTCTTCGACGGCGCGCGCCACGAGTCGGCATTGCGTTACCCGGAATTGCGTGAACGCGCCTTCGTCGTGTCCAGCTTCGGCAAGACCTATCACTGCACCGGCTGGAAGATCGGCTACTGCATCGCGCCGCCGAAGCTGTCGGCGGAATTCCGCAAGGTGCATCAGTACAACGTGTTCTGCACCTTCGCGCCGGCGCAACATGCCTTCGCTGCGATGCTGGACGCCGAGCCGGAGCATTACGAGCAGCTCGGTGCGTTCTACCAGGCCAAGCGCGACCGTTTCCGCGAACAACTGTTGACCACGAAGCTGGAGCCGCTGCCGGTGCCGGGCGGCTATTTCCAGTTGGTCGACTATTCGGCCGTGAGCGACCTCGACGATCTCGCCTTCTGCCGCTGGCTCACCACGGAGAAGGGCGTTGCCGCGATTCCGCTATCGCCGTTCTACGAAACACCACCGGCCGGCCAGCGCCTGGCGCGCCTGTGCTTCGCCAAGAACGAGGCCACGCTGGACGCCGCCATCGAACGCCTGCAGAAGCTGTGATCGTGACGAAGCCGCGACGACCGACTGATAGAGTGCAGCCATGAACGATCTCCGCGTTTCCCTGATCCAAGGCGCGACCCGCTGGCACGACCCCGCCGGCAATCGCGATTACTACGGCGATCTGATCGCGCCCCTGCACGGCACGACCGATCTCGTGCTGCTGCCGGAAACCTTCACCAGCGGATTCTCCAACGACGCCATCGACAAGGCCGAAACCATGGACGGGCCGACCGTGGCCTGGATTCTGGAACAGGCCAGGCGGCTCGATGCGGCGGTGACGGGCAGCGTGCAGCTGCGTACCGATGCCGGCGTCTTCAATCGGCTGCTGTGGGCGACGCCGGATGGCGCGCTAAAGCATTACGACAAACGCCATCTGTTCCGTTATGCCAAGGAACACGAGCGCTACGCGGCCGGCCGCGACCGGCTGGTGGTGGAGTGGCGTGGATGGCGCATCAATCCGCAGGTCTGTTACGACCTGCGTTTTCCGGTGTTCGCGCGCAATCGTTATGACGTGGAACGCAAGGGCGGCCTCGATTTCGATTTGCAGCTGTACGTCGCCAACTGGCCGTCGGCGCGTGCCTACGCCTGGAAAACTTTGCTGCGTGCCCGCGCCATCGAGAACCTGTGCTACGTCGCGGGCCTCAACCGTGTCGGCACCGACGGCAATGGCCTGCATTACTCCGGCGATAGCGCGGTGATCGATTTCCTCGGTCAACCGGTCAGCGAATGCACCGACGAGGAAGTGGTGGTGACCACGACATTGCTCGCCAGCGAGCTTGCCGCGCACCGTGAGCGTTTCCCGGCGATGCTGGATGGCGACGCCTTCGCTTTGAAGGATTGAGCCGGCTGGAATCTTATGCCGTCATTCCCGCTTTCGCGGGAATGGCAGGATGTTGGCTAGTTCTGGCTACGCAGCCCGCGCTTGTGGAAATACACCTGTTCGGCCGCCCAGCGCAGCGGCGGCGAATGCAGCAGCAGATCGAAGGGCCAATCCATCTGGAAGCGGTCGTAAGCCCACCGCAGCAATCGTTTGCTGCGGAAGTGCGGAGCGGCTTGCATGGCGATCTGTTCCGGTCGCGCTTCACCGCCATGCATGTATCTGGCGATCGCTTCGCCAACCATCCAGCCATGCCGCCATGCCGAATGGATGCCGCCGGCGGTCACCGGCGACACGATGCCGGCGGCGTCGCCTGTGAGGATGACGCCGGGCGCGGCAAGCGGCGTCACCGCTCCGCCGCAAGGAATCAGGCCGGCACGCGTTGCGCTCGGACGCGTTTTTTTGTCGATCCCGAGCCAGTCGCCGACTTCCATGAGCAATCCATCGATATCGGGCACGCCGGTACGCGAAGGGCGATGCCGGAACGCGAGGCCGAACTGCACGCCGGTCGGATTCTGCGCCGCCCAGCCGATGTAACCGGGCGCATAGCGTTTGCTGATGAAGCAGTGCAGGGCATTGGGTTCGCGCAGACAGGCATCCGCGAACTCGTATTCGATGCCGTAAAGGAAGTCGCGCACATGACCCAGGCCGGTGCGCGAGGCGACGCGCGACTTGGCGCCGTCGGCGCCGATCAGCCATCGTGCGCGCCCGAGTCCTTCGATCTGCCAGCCAGGTGCTGATGCCGTGTCCGATGAATTCGCGGCGACAGGCGCGGCATCGGTGAATGATTGCATCAAGCGCAAATCGACACCGGCTTGCTGCATCTCGTCGGCCAGCCACCGCATCACGTTTCCGGTATCGGTAGTGAGGAAGTAGTAGTCGGGTGCCTGCAGATACAGGCTGCGCAAGCTTGGCGCATACAGACGTACACCTTCGACGCGCCGCACGAGCGATGCGGGAATGCGTGAGAGCGTCGTTTCCTCCGCCGCTTCCTTGACGAGAATGCCGGTGGTGTGAAGTTTCAGCCCCGGGTCCCGCTTGCGTTCCATCACGCAGACGCGCAGTCCAGCCTTGCGCGCGGCGAGCGCGCAGGCCGCGCCGGCGAAACTGGCGCCGACCACCACCACGTCCCACTGCCAGGTGTCACTGGAAGACATCCGTTCATGTTTCCGCTGCCGATGATGCCGTGATGCTGGCAGCGCAGCGGGTGGCGATGATGTCGATTGCGTGAAGCGAGGAAGAAGTCCCGTTGTTCACGTCGTCCGTGCAGTTAACGCCTCGCAATTAACAGCTGCGCGGTTAACAGCCTTGTCACCAGTGGTTAAGCGCCCGCGCGTAGCGTCGATTCCATCACTGCCGGAGAAACGCAATGGGCCAGATCGCCGAACGCGTGCATACCGATCCGCGCATGATCGAGCTGCTGGAGGAACGTGCCTTCGCACTGAAGGACGAGGCCGTGGTCGAGATGGAATTGGATGACGGCCGCCGCATCTGTGGCGTAGTAGTGGCCTTGCCGACGATTCAAGTGTTCCGCGATGCCGCCGGTAACGAGGGTCACAACACGCTGGTGAGACTCGAAGATGCCTGCGATCCGCGGCGCGAGCATTATGTGTGGCTCGATCGCGTGATCTCGATTACGCAAATGGGAACCGCTTGATTCCGAAGCCGCTTCAGGCCTTGGCGGTGGGCAAGGGCAGAATCTGGTTGGTCGATTGGCAGATCGCCACCAGCTTGCCGTCCGCGAGGCGTGCCTCCGCGGTCAGGTAGAGCGTGTTGCGCGTGCGTTCGAGCACGCGCGCGGTGCAGATCAACAGTGTTTCCTGCGCGCCAACCGGGCGCAGGTATTGCGTGTTGAGCGCGCTGGTCGCGCTGGGCGGCGCCACGAGAAACGACAACGGGCCGAGCGTGTTGTCGAGCGCGGCGACGATGAAGCCGCCTTGCATGTTGCCGAGCGGATTCCGGTAACGCGGCAGCACCGGGAAGCGCACGCTCAGGCTGACATTTTCGACGTATTCGACCAGTTCGCCCTGCATGTCGAGGATGCAGGGCGGCGGGATCATGTCGCGAACGCCCTCCGGCGCCAGTGCCTGGAGCCGGGCCGTGATCGCATCACCTTCGAGGCTCATGGCGTTCCCTTGTGCCGATTGCTTTCAAGGCATGCGCGAGGCATGCGATCAGCGATTGCCGCCGTGATGATGTCCGCCGCCACCACCGCGCGAGCCGCCGGGGCCTTTGAAGCCCTTGCCGCCGCCGGGACGAGGGCCGCGCGGGCCATTCGGGCGATTATTGCCACCCGGTCGCGGGCCACGCGGACGATCGTAGGGATTGAAGCCGCCGGGCGTGGCGTGATCGGAAGGGAAGTTCGGCGCATTGCCCGGATGTCCGTAGGGACGTGACGCGCGCTGCGCGGGCTTCGGACCTTGTCCAGGACCGCGTTCGCCGAAGTTGCCGCCTTGGCGCGGGCCCTGGCCCTGACCTTGACGCGGACCTTGGCCCGGGCCGCCGAACTTCTTGCCGAAGGGCCCGCCTTTATTGGCCCCGCCTTTGTTGGCATGTTTCGGCCCGGCATTGCGATGTCCAGCCGGGCCGGTATCCACGCCCTCGGGCACATACCAGGTGCGGAACGCCGCGGGATTGCCATCCGGCAACGGCTTCGGGCCTTTCTGCTTGCGCTGCTTGAACGGCTTCTGCGATTGCTTGGCGGCGGCTTCGCCGCTCACCGTGAGTCCGCCATGCGGCTTCTTGTTGCCGCGACGGCCGCGATCCTCGCGCACGTGATCGAAACGGCGCAGCTCGCGACCTTCGTCGGCGGTGTTGTGGCCGTTGACGTAGGCCTTGCCGCGGCTTTCACCGGACACTTGCACGGTCGATTTGGTGGCCTTGCGCTGGCCGATCACCGGCTGCAGCGTGAGCGCCGGCGGCGGGCCTTCCTCGAGTTTGAGTTCGCGACGCAGCGCTTCGACCTGCGCGTCCTGCAGTTCCTGCGACTGGCCGCGCAGCAGCGGCTGCGGCAGCGAGACCGAACCGTAGCGGATGCGCTTGAGGCGACTCACCTGGCAGCCCTGCGATTCCCACAGGCGCCGCACTTCGCGGTTGCGGCCTTCCTTGAGCAGCACGCGGAACCAGTCGTGCGAGTCGGTGCCGCCGATGCGCTCGATCTCGTCGAACTTGGCGGGGCCGTCCTCGAGCGCGACGCCGCGGCTCAGGCGGTCGACGATCTTGTCGGACACGCTCTCTTCGCCTTCGGGCGCGCGCACGCGACACACGTACTCGCGCTCGACCTCGAAGGAGGGATGCATCATCGCGTTGGCCAGTTCGCCGTCGGTGGTGAGCAGCAGCAGGCCGGTGGTGTTGATGTCGAGGCGGCCGATGGCGATCCAGCGCGCGCCCTTCAGTGCGGGCAGCGAATCGAAGATGGTGGGGCGGCCTTCGGGATCTTCACGCGTGGTGACTTCGCCTTCCGGCTTGTTGTAGATCAGCACGCGCGCCGGATCGGTGAGTGCGCTGGCGACGAAGATCTTGCCGTCGAGCTCGACGCGGTCGCCGCCGCGGATGCTCATGCCGGTCTGCGCGACCTCGCCGTTGACCTTGATCAGGCCGTCGGCGATGCGTTGTTCGAGCGCGCGGCGCGAGCCGAGGCCGGCCTGCGCCAGTACCTTGTGCAGGCGCTCTTCGAGGCGCGGGGCCTCGGTGGTGGTGGTTTCATTGTTGCCGCGCTTGAGGGAAAGCGTGCGGCTGGGGGTGTCACTCATGTTGTACTCCGGGAGCTGTCGCCTTCATCGGCGAGGGCGTGTTCGTCTGATTCAGTGGCTTCGAGGAGTTCGGTGGTCTCCTCGGATTGGGGTTGGACGTCGTCGTGATCGACTTCGTCGGTGGTGTCTTCGGTGCTGTCGTCTTCTGTTTCGTCGACGACGTCTTCGACAATTTCGGCGCCGGGGATGTGGTCGGCTTCATCGTCGATGATCATTTCTTGGTTGGCATCTTCCGCTGCTTCGGAAGCACCTTCCGCTCCTTCCGCGTCGCCGTCGACGGCGATGTCGCCAATCGGCATCGCGGCCTCGTCGGACTTCTCGCCGGTCTTGCCGTCGAACTGGAACTGCGGATCGAGTTCGCCGAAATCCTTCAGTTCCGACAGCGGCGGCAGTTCGTCCAGGCGCTTCAGGCCGAAGTAGTCGAGGAAGCCTTTGGTGGTGCCGAGCAGTTCCGGGCGGCCGGGAATGTCGCGATGGCCGACCACGCGGATCCACTCGCGTTCTTCCAGTGCCTTGATGATGTTGCTGTTGGTGGCGACGCCGCGCACCTGTTCGATCTCGCCGCGCGTGATCGGCTGGCGGTAGGCGATCAGGGCGAGGGTTTCCAGCGTGGCGCGCGTGTATTTGGTCTGGCGCTCGCTCCACAGCCGCGCCACCCAGGGATGCACGTCGGCCTGGACCTGGAATCGCCAGCCGGATGCCAGTTCGACCAGTTCCACGCCGCGCTCGGCGGATTCGGCCTGCAGTGTTTCCAGTGCCTGCGCGATGGCGCCGTCCGGCGCCGGCTCGTCGAGAGGGAACAGTCCCTGCAGCTGTACCAGCGTCAGCGGCTGGTTGGCCGCGAGCAGGGCGGCTTCGACGATGCGTTTGATGAGTTGTTGATCCATGCGGTCTTAATCGATGTCTCGTATTCGGTGATGCTTCTCTGGCGGCGATTTCTGACGTTGTCTCTGCGCGGATGGCTCACGCCTGCGCGTCGTCGTTCGCCGCGGTGTCCTCGTCGTCGAACTCGCTCGACAGCTCCAGTTCGGCGCCGTCGCCTTCACGCGTCGCCAGCGACTTGATGTAGATCGGTGCCAGCGGTGCTTCCTGCACGATGTCGAGCAGGCGCTCCTTGGCCAGTTCGAGGATCGACAGGAACGTGACCAGCACGCCCAGCTTGCCTTCACGCGCCTCGAACAGCGATTCGAAGCGATGGAACTTGCCGTCGCCCAACCGCGACAGCACTTCGCCCATGCGCTGACGGACGCTGAGGGCGTCGCGCTTGATGGCGTGGCCGGTGAACAGCTCGGCGCGCTTGAGCACGTCGTGCAGGGCCATCAGCATCTCGCGCAGGTCCACCGGCGGCGGCAGCTTGACCGAGGCACGATCCGGCACGAAGGCCTGTGCCGGGGTGGTGTCGCGGTCCTGGCGGGGCAGGGCGTCGAGGTCCTCGGCGGCCTGCTTGAAGCGTTCGTATTCCTGCAGGCGGCGGACCAGGTCGGCGCGCGGGTCGTCTTCCAGGCCTTCCTCGCTCGGCGGCCGCGGCAGCAGCATGCGCGATTTGATCTCGGCCAGGATCGCCGCCATCACCAGATACTCGGCGGCCAGCTCGAAGCGCATCTCCTGCATCACCTCGATGTACTCGACGTACTGCCGGGTGATCTCGGCGACCGGGATGTCGAGGATGTCGAGGTTCTGGCGGCGGATCAGGTACAGCAACAGGTCGAGCGGCCCTTCGAAGGCGTCGAGGATGACCTCGAGCGCGTCCGGCGGGATGTACAGGTCCTGCGGAATCTGCAACACGGCCTGGCCATGCACCACGGCCAGCGGCATTTCCTGCTGCTGGGGGGCATGCTGCTGTTGGGCAGGAGACGCCTGGTTTTGCGGTTGCGCTTCTGGCGCGTTGTCTTCGGTCATGCGATTCGCGGCCCCCTCCGGGCCACAGGCGATTGCCTTAATTGGTGTTGGCGCGCGGCGGACCGTGGCCGGTTTGCAGCATGGAAGCGAGGTGGGTGCCCAATATCGAAGCAGCCGTGATTGATGCAAGCCGGGTTGATGCAGGCCCCAAGGTCGAAGCAGGTGTTTGCCGAACGCCGCACGTGCGACACCGCATCGGGACTGCGGCGAAGGACAGCGGAGGGATCGTCGGCGGGCCGGGCGGGGGCAGCGAACGCGCTGGTCTCAGAAGACTGTCGACGTCTGCGGCGACGGGCCGCTGCGTTCCGGCCACGGAACTGGGCTTTAGGTTACGGTTTGGCCGCACCAGTGTCCAGCCCGGGGGCTGAACCGCAGGCGGCTTACAATCATGGCTTCGTGATGACGGATGCATTGATGCCGATGTGGTACGCGATCGAGGGATATGACGATGCCGACGTGCTCGGCCGGCGCCTGCAGGCGCGGCCGCAGCATCTCGCGCGCTTGCACGCGCTGCGCGATGCCGGACGGTTGCTGCTGGCCGGCCCTTGCCCGGCGATCGATGCCGAGGACCCGGGGCAGGCTGGTTTCAGCGGCAGCATCGTCATCGCCGAGTTCGCCTCGCTGGAGGAAGCGCGGGCCTGGGCCGATGCCGATCCCTACGTGGAGGCCGGGGTGTACGGCCGCGTCGAAGTGCGCCCGTTCCGTCCGGTGCTGCCATGAGCCTGCCCAAGGAAGCCCGCGTCGCCGCCATCCGCGACGCCCTGGAGGCCGCGTTCACCCCGAGCGAGCTGGAGGTCCGTGACGACAGCCATCGTCATGCCGGTCATGCTGGCGCGCGGGACGGGCGCGGGCACTTCGATGTCCGCATCGTCAGCAAGGCGTTCGCGGGCATGACGCCGCTGGCCCGGCATCGCGCCGTCTATGCCGCGTTGGGGGATCTGATGACGACCGATATCCACGCATTGTCGATCCGCGCCGAGGGCTGATGCCGGGCTTTTTTGCCCTAATATTGTGATCTGCTGCGCAGAATCCTGTTGCGTCGCAGCAATTCAGGTTCAAATCGGCCCGATTTGCGCGGGTTTCGCCACCGGCCACACGGTTTCGTTACGGTCGGCTTTACATCCTTCTTTGTAAACGTTTACATTCGCCGGAATGCCCGAACAGGGCAATGACCCGGGAGAAGGCGTGGCTGTCACCATCAAAGACGTCGCCAGACAGGCCAACGTGTCCGTCGCCACCGTCTCGCGGGCGCTGAATGGACACGAGAATGTTGCCAAAGCGGTGCGTGAACGCGTCCTTCACGTCGCCAACCAATTGCGCTACAGCCCCCATCACGCGGCCCGCAGCCTGAGCAGCCGCCGCACCCACACCATCGGCGTGGTGCTGCCGGACCTGTACGGCGAGTTCTTCTCAGAGCTGATGCGCGGCATCGACCAGGTCGCCCGCGAACGCCGCCTGCACCTGCTGGTCTCGAGCTACCACGGTAACCCGGAGGAGCAGGGCGAGGCCTTGCGCGCCATGCGCGGACGCGTGGACGGCCTGCTGCTGATGTCCCCGTTCGTGGGCGGCAGTGAGTTCCTGGAGCAGAACCTGAGTCCGGCGATGCCGGTCGTGCTGATGAACAGTGACGTGCCCGAGGACGGCAAGCCGTCCTTGCGCGTGGACAACTACGGCGGCGCCCGCGCGATGATGCAGCACCTGCTCGACGCCGGGCATCGCCGTATCGCCTTCATCGCCGGCCCGGAAGACAACTTCGACGCCCGCGAGCGTCTGCGCGGTTACCGCGACGCGCTCGCCGAACGTCTGCCGGACGCCAAGCCCTGGATTCTGCCGGGCGACTTCGACGAAGCCTCCGGCCATCGCGCCGGCGGCGAACTGCTCGCGGCGGATGCGCGTCCCGATGCGGTCTTCGCCGCCAATGACATGATGGCGCTCGGATGCCTGTTCGCATTGACGCAGGCCGGAGTGCAGGTGCCGCGCGACATCCGCATCGCCGGCTTCGACGACATCCCGCTGGCGCGATACGTGCATCCATCGTTGACCACGATGCGGGTCGACATCGCCGAACTCGGCGGCCGCGCATTGCGGCTGCTGCTGGACACGGCCAACGCGGAACCCGGGCAGGAAGGACGTCCACGAGAAGACGCCACGCCGCTGGTTCCGCAACTCATGGTGCGCGCCTCCACCGTGTGAGATCGAGGCAAACCAAAAACTAAAAACAGGGGGACGCCGTCAAGGGTTCCATTTCGACTGCCCTGGGAGGGGAGAAGTGATGAAGTTCAAGCGACAGACGCAATATCGAACCAATCGAAGCTTGTTGGCTTGCGCGCTCGCGAGCTGCATGCTGATCTCCGCACCGCATGCGTTGGCGCAGTCGACCGGCGCCACGATCCGCGGCCAGGTCTCGACCGATTCGGCGCCCGCCTCGGGCGCCACGGTGACCGCCACCAACACCGCCACGGGGCTGACACGCAAGGTACAGTCGGCGGCGAACGGCGGTTACTTTATTGGTGGCCTGCCGCCGGGTACGTATCGCATCGATACCACTGCGAACGGCAAGACCAGCACACAGAACATCACGGTTCAAGTCGGCCAGACAGCGACCTTGAATCTCGGCGTCGGCGGTGTGGCCGAAACGGCCGCGCCCGGCGAGGCGACCAATCTGGAAACTGTCAGCGTCACTGCGACGGCGGCGGTGGAGACCAAGACCTCGGAAGTGGCGACTTATGTGACGCAGCGGCAGATTCAGGCGTTGCCTCAATCCTCGCGAAACTTTCTCGCGTTCGCGGACACCGTGCCCGGTATGGTGTTCGAAACGAGTGTTGGCGGTACCACGAAACTCCGCAGCGGCTCGCAAAGCGCCAATGGCGTGAATGTCTACATCGATGGTGTTGGACAGAAGGGCTATACGTTGTCGGGCGGTATCGGTGGGCAAAACGATAGCGCGGGCAATCCGTTTCCGCAGTTAGCGATCGGTGAATACAAGGTCATCACTTCCAACTACAAGGCCGAATACGACCAGATCAGCAGTGCCGCGGTGACTGCGGTGACAAAGTCCGGTACCAATGAGTTTCACGGCGACGTCTTCATGGATATCAACAAGGTTCGCGATTGGCGTTCTGCGACACCTGTCGAGGAGGAAGAGGGGGCCAAGACCAAATCCATCGAGAAACAGTATGGTGCGGCGCTTGGTGGTCCAATCATCAAGGATAAGTTGTTCTTCTTCGTGACCTACGAGGGTAAGGATTTCACTCGCCCGCGTCTGGTGCACGCCGAGGACGCTGTCGCTTCCTCATTGGGAGATCTCACTCCGGAACTCGCTAGTCACATGGGCTCGACCTCAGTTCCGTTCAACGAGGACTTGTGGTTCGGAAAATTGACTTGGCAAGCGGGTGATGCCCATCTCGTCGAACTGTCCATGAAGCGTCGGGAAGAGCAGGAGATCACCGATGTCGGCAACGGGCCGAACACGCCGAGCTTCGGAAAGGCCAAGAACAACGACAGCGATCGTTTCGATCTGCGCTACCAGTACAGTGGCGAGAATTGGCTCAACGATGCCCATATCACTTATGAGGACGAGGCCTTCAATCCCCGAGCAGTGGGCACCGAGATCGGCAAGGAGATTGTCGGTTGGACCCGGGAAGTGGAGTCGCGACGGTTGGGAACCTATCTCAAGCTGGGCGGCGGCGCCGACTATCAAGACAAGGGGCAGAAAGGTGTCGGATTCCAGAACGACCTGACCTTCACGGGCTGGGAGCGGCACACCATCAAGATGGGTGTGAAATACAAGCAGGTCACGCTCAATTCCTTCGAGCAACAGCCTTACAATCCATTGTTCCGCTACGATCTGCAGGCGAACCTGGACGCCGGCAATACCGCGCTCGCTGACTTCGTTCCTTATGAAGTGCAATTCGCGCCGGATTACTCCGGAAGCCGTAACATCGAATCCAAGAACAAGCAGTACGGCATCTATATCCAGGACGATTGGGAGATTACTGACAAGCTACTGTTGAACCTCGGCCTTCGCTACGATTACGAAACCTCTTCAAGCTTCGAGGACTATGTGACGCCGGCTGGCGTCGTGGCGGCATTGCGCAGCTGGGACAATATCAACAAGAACCTGCATCCGAATGTCGGTTACGATATCGAGGACTACATCAGCAACGGACACAACCGCAAGCCGTTCAAGGATGCCTGGCAGCCGCGTATCGGCTTCTCCTACGATCTGTTCGGGGACCAGCGCCATGTGATCTTCGGTGGCGCGGGGCGTGCCTACGACCGCAACGTGTTCGATTATCTGGCGCTCGAACGCTCGAAAGGCGCTTTCCCGAGCTATACGTTCCAGTTCAATACGCCGAATCACTCGTGTGTCGTCGGCATCGGCAACTGCTTCGCCTTCGATCCGGCACTCTATAATCGCGACTATCTCTACTCGCAGATCGCCGGGCCGACACGGACCGGTGGCGAGGTCGACATGATCAAGAACGATCTCAAGGTGCCGTACTCGGACCAGTTCAGCCTAGGCATGCGCAATGCGTTCAAGCTCTTCGGCAATGACTGGAATTCGTCCGTGGCGCTCGCTTACATCGAGAGTCATGACGGGATTCTCTTTACGCTCGGCAATCGCAGGGAGGACGGGTCGTTCTATCCCGCGGGGGCGTCGTTCGGAAACGCGCCCTGGAGCTTCCCGCTGCCGGGATACGGAAACCTGATCCTGGCGAACAATTCCGTCGAAACCCGAATCGGGCAGTTGCTCGTGTCGCTGGAGAAACCTTTCACGCGCGAGTCGCCGTGGGGTGTGACCGTTGCCTATACCTACAGCGATTCCAAGGAGAATCGTGGCAATGCGGCCAACACTGACGAACATTATTCGTTCGACTATCCCAATCTCGACGATGTCGCCTTCGTCAGATCGGTCGGTATCTCCAAGCACAGGCTGGTGGCTACGGGAATCGCCGAATACTGGGGCTTGCAGTTCTCGGCAAAGCTGACGCTTGCCACTCCTCCGGGAAAGGATGGATTGAACTGCCCGATAACTCCGCCTGGATGTGGGGCTGGATTCTTCGACACCTACTACTTCGATGAGGCTCGTCAACGCCAACTGGACATCGCGGTGCAGAAAGAGTGGAAGATGAGCGAAAACATGAAGCTGCGAGTGCGTGGTGACGTCTTCAATGTCACCAACGATCACAGCTACATCAATTACGATGCGGGCAATAAGGGTACAAACCCAAATTTTGGCAAGCGCAGCAACGACCAGATCCTTGCCGACCTGCCGCGAACCTTCAAGCTGTCGTTCGGTCTGAGCTGGTGACACCCGGAGGCCGCCCGGTAGCGGGCGGCCTTGTTCCCGTGACATGAGAGGATTTTCCCCGCGATGTGTTCTTGCAGCTTCCGCTACATCCAGGTCTTATGCGTGCTGGCGGTGGTGTTGCTTGCCGGATGCGAAAAACGGGAAGAGGGCGCGCCCAGCACGCCTTCATCATCCTCTTCGTCTTCGTCTTCATCTTCGAAAACTCCAGACAAGTCTGCGTCTGAGCAGATGAGTTCTTCGCCGCAGTCCGCGCAACCGGAGACGCCGCAAGGACCGCCTCCGTTGCCGCCGCTGTTCAAGGACATCGAGCGGCGCACTTTCCAGTTCTTCTGGGATACGACGAACGAAGCCAACGGAATGACGCCGGACCGCTTCCCGTCGCGTCCGTTCGCCAGCATCGCTTCGATCGGGTTCGCACTGACGGCGTATCCGATCGGTGTCGAGAATGGCTGGATCAGTCGCCGACAGGCGATCGATCGCACGCTGGTGACGCTGCGTTTCTTCCGCGATGCCAAGATGGGGCCGCAAAAGGAAGGCCGCACCGGTTACAAAGGTTTCTACTACCACTTCCTCGACATGCAGGACGGTACGCGCCGCGCCCCCTGGGTGGAGCTGTCGAGCGTGGACACCGCTCTGCTGATGTTGGGCGTGCTGTTCACGCAGCAGTACTACGATCAGGATAACGCCAGCGAAAAGGAGATCCGGGAGCTCGCCGACATGTTGTACAAGCGCGTCGAGTGGCCCTGGCTGCAGAAGCGCCCGCCGCTGATCTCGATGGGTTGGTATCCGGAAAACGGCTTCATCAGCCATGACTGGAACGGCTGCAGTGAGGCGATGATGGTGTACATCCTCGCGCTCGGTTCGCCCACGCATCCGATCGGCGCGGAGGCCTGGCCGGCTTGGACAGCTGATTATGACCACTGCTGGGGTCAGTTCGAGGGCGAGGTGTACATCAGCTATGCACCGCAGTTCTGGCATCAGTACACGCAGGCGTGGCTCGACCTTCGCGGTATCCGCGACGACTACATGCGTGCACGCGACATGGATTATTTCGAGAACAGCCGGCGCGCGACGTATGCGCAGCGCACTTATGCGATCGAAAATCCGATGAAGTGGAAGGATTACGGCGAAGACGTCTGGGGGTTGACCGCCAGCGACGGCCCACAGCGCGGCATGCTGGAATACAACGGCGAACAGCGAGAATTCCGCCACTACAGTGCGCGCGGCGCGGGACTGCGTGATGCCTTCGACGACGGCACGATCGCGCCGACCGCTGCGATTGCCTCGCTGGCGTTCGCGCCGGAGATCGTGATTCCCGCTACGCAGGCGATGCACGAACGCTACGGTGATTTCCTGTATTCCAGCTACGGATTCCTGGACGCTTTCAATCCCAGCTTCAATTACGACATCCCCTTGAAGACCGGACGCCTCGTGCCCGACAAGGGATGGGTGGCGAGCGACTACATCGGCATCGACCAGGGGCCGATCCTGACGATGATCGCGAACTATCGGAACGGCTTTGTCTGGGAAAGGATGAAGAAAAGCCCCTACATCCGCGAAGGCCTGAAGCGCGCGGGGTTCACCGGCGGCTGGCTCGATGAAGTCGAGAAGAAAGCCGAGGCGGGCAAGGCCGCTGGTACCAAGCAGGACGGCGACGGAAAGGCGGTTCCAAAGCCCGACAAGCAACCCGAAAGCCGTGCAAAGCCCGCGGCAGAATCTAAATAGGCTCTCGATGGGCGCGAAGGGCGAACGTCGATCGTCCGTGATCGCGTGCATGATGCGCGGATTGTTGCTATGTGGCGTGCTTCTGGCGGCATCCGCTTGCGGCCGGAATGACCAGGGCCGCGAAGTCGTAAAGTTCTGGGTGATGGGGTATGAAGGTGAGGCGATCGTGCCGATCGTGCGCGAGTTCGAACGCCTGCATCCGGAGATCGACGTGCAGTTGCAGCAGATGCCGGTGCTGTCCGCTCACGAAAAACTGTTGACCGCGTTCGCGGGAGATTCGCTGCCGGATGTGACACCGATCGGAAACACCTGGATTCCGGAGTTCGCGGAACTCGATGCGCTGGAACCGCTGGATGCCGAAATCAAGGCGACCGCAGGCTTCGGCGTCAATGATTTCTATCCGAGCGCCTGGGACAGCGGTGTGATCGATGGGAAAACATACGCAGTCCCCTGGTATGTGGAAACGCGCTTGCCGTTCTATCGAACCGATCTCCTGCGCGAAGCGGGAATCACCAAGCCGCCGGCGAATTGGCGCGAGTGGAGCACGGCGCTGGCGGCGATCAAGCGCATGGTTGGGCCGAAGCGTTATGCGATCCTGCTCCCGGTCAATGAGTATGAGCCCTTGTTGAATCTTGCGATTCAACAGGACGAGCCGCTCCTGCGCGACGGTGGGCGTTACGGCAATTTCCGTAGCGCCGGGTTCAAACGGACCCTGGCGTTCTACAAGGAAATATTCGACAACAATTGGGCGCCGAAGGTCGCCAATACCGCGATCTCGAACGTCTGGGATGAATTCGGCAACGGTTACTACACCTTCTACATCAATGGACCGTGGAACATCGCCGAATTCAAGAAGCGGTTGCCGCCGGAATTGGCGAAATCGTGGATGACGATGCCGTTGCCAGGTCCGGACGGACCGGGTGCTTCCGTGGCCGGCGGTACCAGCTTCGTCGTGTTCCGCACTTCCAAGCACAAGGCGGCGGCATGGAAGTTGATCGCCTATCTGTCGAGGCCGGAAGTGCAGGTGAAATTTCATGGCATCACTGGCAATCTGCCATCGAGACGTTCGCCGTGGGAGGCGAAGTCGCTGGCGGACGATCCGTATGCGCGTGCCTATCGCATCCAGCTCGAGCGTGCGCGGCCAACACCGAAAGTGCCGGAGTGGGAGCGCATTGCCACCGAGTTGCGCGTGATCGGCGAGCAGCTGGCCAACGACCGCCTGACGGTCGATGAAGCGGCGGCGGAACTGGACCGGCGCGCGGACAAGATTCTGGAGAAACGGCGGTGGATGCTGGCGCATCGCGTCACGGCGGGAGCGCAGCCATGAAGTCGGGCGTCGCCGGCTGGATGTTCGCCGCTCCGGCGCTGCTCGTGATCAGCGTCTTCTTCTTCCTGCCGGTGATCGCGGCGCTGGGCTTGAGCCTCACCGATTTCGACATCTACGCGCTGGCGGATATCCATAACCTGCGGTTCGTCGCCTTCGACAATTATCTCGGCTTGCTGAGGAATCCGCTGTTCTGGAAAACCCTTGGCAATACCTTGTATTTCGTCATCGTGGGGGTGCCGCTCTCGATCGCGATTTCGCTGGGGGCGGCGTTGCTGCTGCACTCCAGGCTCGGGCGCTTCAAGGGTTTTTTCCGCACGGCTTATTTCGCACCCGTCGTCACCACGGTGGTCGCGGTGGCGGTGATCTGGCGCTATCTGTTCCATACCCGCTACGGCCTGATCAATTACGGTTTGTCGCTGGTCGGTGTCGATCCGATCGACTGGCTGGGCGATCCGGACTGGGCGATGCCCGCGATCATCGTCTTCGCGGTGTGGAAGAACTTCGGCTACAACATGATCATCTTCCTGGCCGGTTTGCAGGCGATTCCAGAAGATCTGTACGAGGCCGCGCGTATCGACGGTGCTTCGGGTCCGCAACAATTCCGGCACGTCACGCTACCGATGCTGGGGCCGATCCTGCTGCTGGTCAGCATCCTCACCATGGCCGGTTACTTCCAGCTGTTCGCCGAGCCCTACGTGATGACGCAGGGCGGGCCGCTGGAAAGCACCAAGAGCGTGTTGTACCTGATGTATGAGGAAGGCTTCAAATGGTGGAACCTCGGCAATGCTTCCGCCGTGGCGTTCCTGCTGTTCGCGCTGATGACGGCGGTGTCGAGCGGTCTGTTCTGGTTCGCGCGACGCAAAGGGGCGGAGTGATATGAACCATCGCTTTGCCACGGCTGTCATCAATGCATTGCTGATCGCGTTGGCCGTGTTCAGTCTCGCGCCGCTGTTGTGGATGTTGTCCGTCTCGTTCATGCAGACGGGCGAGGCGGGCCATTTTCCACCCCCGTTGCTGCCGGCGGAACCCACGCTGCACAACTATCGCGAACTGTTCGCAAAGGCCGGGATGGGGCGTTATCTGGTCAACAGCTTCCTGGTCGCGACTTGCGTGACGTTGCTGTCGCTGCTGTTCAATACCATGGCGGGATATGCCTTCGCCAAGTTGAAGTTCGCGGGGCGGGAAGGGACGTTCCGCGCTTTGCTCGCGGCGCTGGTGATTCCGGCACAGGTTTCGATGATGCCCTTGTTCCTGCTGTTGAAGACGATGGGACTGGTGAATACCTATGCGGGCGCGATCGTTCCCGGCATGGCCGCGATCTTCGGAATTTTCCTGGTGAGACAGTACGCGCGCTCGATTCCGGACGAGTTGCTGGAAGCGGCGCGCATCGATGGGGCGGGCGAGTTCCGCATCTTCTTCCAGGTCGTGCTGCCCGTGTTGAAGCCGATCCTGGTGACACTGGCGATCTTCAGCTTCCTCGGCGCATGGAACGATTTCATGTGGCCGTTGATCGTGCTCAGCAATCAGGATCTGCAGACATTGCCGGTGGCGCTGGCCTCGCTCTCGCGCGAACACGTGCAGGACAACGAATTGATGATGGCGGGGTCGGTGGTCACGATCGTGCCCGTGCTGCTGTTGTTCCTGGTGCTGCAACGGCATTACATCCAAGGACTCTTGCTTGGAAGCGTGAAGGGGTGAGGGGCCGCGCTTGGTCGATGCCCTATCGGCATCGGCCGCGGCCCCGAACGCCCGGTCATGGATGGCCGGGCTGGAACGATCCGCAGCCCGTATTGCCGCGCCATGGAAGGCAGCAGCCATGGCGCACCAACACACAAGAAGCTTATGTTGAGAATCGTATCCATAGTCGCACTAACCCTGTCCATGGCAACCGCCCATGCTCAGGAGACGATCAGCAAGCGCCAGCTCGATGGTTTTGACGACACTTCAGCATGGCGTGTAGTGACTTCGAACCAAGTCACGGCGACCTTGAGAAAAGTAGAAAGCGCGCAGGGCGACGCCCTCTGCCTGGACTACGATTTCAACGGCGTCTCCGGCTACGCCGGCATCCAGCGCAACCTCGCGATCGACTACCCAGAAAATTACGCGTTCTCATTCCGGCTTCGTGGCGATTCGCCAGCGAACGACCTGCAGATGAAATTCATCGATGCCAGCGGCGACAACGTCTGGTGGGTCAATCGACCGAAGTACGAGTTTCCGAAGCAATGGACCGAGGTTCGCTACAAGAAGCGTCACATCGACAAAGCCTGGGGGCCAGATCCGGATCGTGTCTTGAGGCGAAGCACCAAGCTTGAATTCACGATCTATAACAGCGCCGGCGGAAAAGGCTCGGTCTGTTTCGACGATCTGGAAATGGAGTTATTGTCGAAGCAGGATGATTCCCCGCTGCGCGGAGACGCGACAGCCACGGTTTCCGCGGCAGGTGCCGGAAATGCGATCGACGGCAAACCGGAAACGGCTTGGCAGGTCGCGTTGAACGAAAATCCCGCCTTGACCCTTGACTTGGGCCGTGTGCGCGAATTCGGCGGGCTGGTGTTGAACTGGATGCCGGGAACATTTGTTCCGGACTACCGGGTGCTGGTTTCGGATGACGGAAATGGTTGGCGTGAAGTGCGCGAGGTGCGTCGAAGCAACGGCGGTCGTGACGATATCGCGTTGCCGGAGTCCGAAGCCCGTTATCTGCGTCTTGTCTTGGAGCCCGCCGCGGGACGCGAAGCGGCACTGGCGGAAATCGCCGTGCAACCATTGTCATATGCGGCGATACCGAACGATTTCATCAAATCGGTTGCCGCGAATTCACCGCGTGGCTGGTATCCGCGAGGCTTCAGTGGTGAACAACCCTATTGGACGATCGTTGGCATCGATGGCGGTCTCGAACAAGGACTGATCGGCGAAGATGGCGCGATCGAGGTGGGGAAGGGCGGCTTCAGCATCGAACCGTTCGTGCTCGATGCCGGCAAGCTGGTGACATGGAACGATGTGGAAACGTCCCAGTCGTTGCGTGATGGTTATCTGCCGATCCCTACCGCGACCTGGAAGCATGCGGCCTTCACCCTTGAAACGACGGCGTTCGTGCAAGGAGACGCTCCCAGCTCGCAATTGGTGGCTCGGTACAAGCTGACCAACACGGCTTCGCAATCGCGCAAGATTGCGCTGGCTTTGGCCGTGCGTCCGTTGCAGGTCAATCCGCCTAGTCAGTTCCTCAATACCATTGGCGGTTTCAGTCCGATCACGACGCTGCATGTCGGAGAGCGGGCAGTGGAAATCGATGGAAAGGTCCGCGTGCGTGCATTGCAAAGCGCGGATGCGCACTTTTCGCAGACGTTCGATGAAGGAATCGCCGTGGAGCGCTTGACGGAGGAGTATCCGCGGGTTTCCGCCGCCGTCAAGGATCCGACAAAGCTTGCATCCGGCGCATGGGTATACGAACTACAGCTGGCACCTGGAGAAAGCCGCGAGTTTTCGTGGGTGGCGCCGTTGACCGGTGATTTCCCGGATGTCGCACATTTCGATGCTGCTCGTGCTTTGGCTGACGTTTCTGCGCAATGGCACGGAAAGCTCGATCGCGTGCAGATTCAGGTGCCAGCGCAGGGGCAGGATCTGATCGATACCTTGCGTACCGCGACCGCGCACATGCTCATCTCCCGCATCGGGCCGCGTTTGCAGCCGGGAACGCGCTCGTACGCGCGTAGCTGGATTCGCGACGGAGCGATGATCTCGGAAGGTCTCCTGCGCATGGCACGGGAAGATGTGGTGCGCGACTATGTCGACTGGTATGCGCCGTTCCAGTTCAACGATGGCATGGTGCCGTGTTGCGTCGATTCGCGCGGCAGCGATCCGGTGCCGGAAAACGATAGTCACGGCGAGCTGATCTTCAATATCGCCGAGCTTTATCGTTATGACGGCGACAAGGCATTCCTGCAAAAGATGTGGCCGCATGTGGTCGGCGCCTTCGACTACATGGAGAAGCTGCGCCTGAGCGAGCGTACGGAAGCGAATCGGGCCAAGAACCCCGCGTTCTACGGCATGATGCCGGTGTCGATCAGTCATGAAGGCTATTCGGCCAAGCCAATGCATTCGTACTGGGACAATTTCTGGGCGCTGCGTGGTTACAAGGATGCCGTCGAGATCGCGCAATGGCTGGGCAAGCCGGAAGATGCGAAGCGCTTCGCGGCATCACGGGATCAGTTCCGTGACGATTTGTATGTGTCCCTGCAGGCGGCGGCCAAACTGCACAAGATCGATTATCTTCCTGGCTCTGCGGAACTCGGCGACTTCGATCCGACTTCGACCACGATCGCGCTGGCGCCCGGCGGTGAACAGGGCAGACTGCCGCCGGATCTTCTACGCAACGGATTCGAGCGCTATTGGCGCGAATTCGTGCAGCGCCGCGACGGCAAGCGGGAATGGAAGGACTACACGCCTTATGAGTGGCGCAACGTCGCCGCCTTCGTGCGCCTGGGCTGGCGCGAGCGTGCGTGGGAGGCTATCGAGTTCTTCTTCAAGGACCGCGCGCCGCAAGCTTGGAACCAATGGGCGGAAGTGGTATCGCACACACCGCGTAAACCGTTCTTTGTTGGTGACCTGCCGCATGCGTGGGTGGCATCGGACTTCGTCCGTTCAGCGCTGGATATGTTCGCCTATACCCGCGAGATCGACGACAGCCTGGTGCTGGCGGCCGGCGTTCCGGCCGATTGGCTCGACGGTGGCGGCATCGAGGTGCGTGACATGCGCACCGCGCAAGGGGAGCTGAGTTACTCGCTGCGCAAGGATAGTGATGGTGGAGTGACGCTGGAGATCAGCGAGGGCCTGCGTCTACCGCAAGGCGGTCTGGTGCTGCCGTGGCCCTATGCGGGAACGCCTGGCAACACCACGATCAACGGTAAGCCGGCATCATGGCAAGACAACGAACTGCGCATCCATGAACTGCCTGCCAAGGTGAAGATCGCAGGGAAATAGCGTTCCGACGGAGCCTCGATCAGAAGCGTCACCGAATGCGCTATCTTGCGCTGATGAGCCCGCGCATCATCCCGCTCTGGCCGCTGCCGTTTGCCGTCGCCGTCATCCTGATGGTCGCCGTGCATCTGGCCTGGTGGATTTCGGTGCAGACGGGATACATCCCATTTTGCGTGCCGTATCTGGAAGGCTGCACTTCGATCAGCCGCGCCGCGCGTCATGGATTGGGGAACCATCTATTCCGTCTGATGGTGCTGCCTTGCGCCTTGCTGGTCGCGGCGAACTGGTGGTCGGCGCGCGAATGGCTGCGCACACCGGAAGGCAGGGCGGGTGAAAGGATTTTCCTGGTGTTGGGCCTCGTGTCCGCATTCGCGCTCGCGGTTTATGCCACGTTCCTGGGTACCGAAGGCGAGACTTATCGTTTCCTGCGCCGCTACGGCGTGACCGTCTTCTTCGGTTTCGGTTTCCTGGCGCAGCTGGGGTTCATGCATCTGGCGATGCGACAGGGACGATTGCCGCGCCGTCTATCCGTTGGCATGACATCGGTTTGCGTGGTGATGCTGGCGCTCGGTGTCGTCAGTGTTGCTTCGACCTTCGCGCTGAGCGATGCGGCGCACGACCGCGTCGAGAATGCGCTGGAGTGGCAACTCGGTTTGTTGCTGGTGATCTGGTTTGCGCTGCAGGCGTGGGCCTGGCACGGCGATGGCTATGCCATCCGATTCACGCGCGGTGTTCCGGAAAATAAGGATTGAGCCGCGAAAACAGGCTCAACCGGCCGCGTTCTTGATGATGACGGCGGCGCGCGCCGCGCTTTCGCGAACCTTGTCCCATTGACCGGCATCGAGCCAGGTCTTGGGCACCATCCACGAACCGCCGATGCAGACGACGTTCGGCTGCGCGAGGAATTCCGCGGCATTGTCCTCGCTGATGCCGCCGGTCGGACAGAGTTTCAGACCGGCGAGCGGTCCGGCGAGGCCTTTCAGCATCGTGAGACCGCCCACGGCGCTGGCCGGGAACAGCTTGCAGACGCGGAAGCCGCGCGCCATCAGCGAGAGGAATTCAGTGGGAGTGGCGCCGCCCGGCACGGCCGGAATCGAGGCTTGTGCGAGCGCATCGGCCAAGGCGGGCGGAGTTCCGGGCGTGACCAGGAAGTCCGCGCCGGCATCGATGGATGCGCGAATTTGATCGGCCGTGAGCACGGTGCCGGCGCCGATGACGATATCGGGAAGCGTTTTCTTCAGCGCCGCCAGCGCATCGATCGCCACGGGCGTGCGCAGGGTGAGTTCGATGCTGGTCAGGCCGCCACTCAACAGCGCATCGGCCAGATGCTTCGCCTGATCGACGCTGTCGACGGTCACGACGGGAAGAATGCCGGCGGCACGGAGCAGTGTTTCGGCTTTCTGCTGCGTTTGTTCGATGGTCATCGTGTGAGGGCTGTGAGAGTGGTGGGGGCGTGCGGTGATGGCGCGGATGATTGTCGCGCGTCAGGCATCCTTGGCTTCATGCGGTGCTTCCGCGGCGGCCGCATCGTGTCCAAGTTCGTATTCCGCGTCGTACTCCCACACGCTGCCGTCGGCCGAGGGTGGGCCGCAGGAGATCGACAGCGCGCCGCGATCGGCCGGGCCGACCATGGCGCGGTTGTACGCGAAGAGATTGCGCCCGAGGTCCTGCGCATGCGGCGTGGTATTGGGCGCGAGCGTGCGTGCATTCCACTCGTCGGCGTCGACCAGGGCTTCGAGCACGCCGGCCTCGCCGTCCAGGCGGATGATGTCGCCTTCGCGCAGCTTGCCGATGGGACCTTCGCGCGCGGCTTCCGGTGTGAGGTGGATCGCGGCGGGAATCTTGCCGGAAGCACCGGACAGACGGCCATCGGTGACGAGCGCGACGCGGCGGCCCTGGTTCTGCAGCATGCCGAGCAGCGGTGCCAGCGAATGCAGTTCAGGCATGCCGTTGGCGCGCGGGCCCTGGTAGCGCACCACGG
Organism: Luteimonas panaciterrae; assembly: GCF_020511115.1. Classification (GTDB taxonomy): domain Bacteria; phylum Pseudomonadota; class Gammaproteobacteria; order Xanthomonadales; family Xanthomonadaceae; genus Luteimonas; species Luteimonas panaciterrae. Next base: position 411,611 of record NZ_JAJAVH010000004.1, on the reverse strand, counting down.
CGACGAAATCCTGCGGCAGGCTGCCGGCGGCGTGCAGCTTGTTCAAGGCTTGCGGTGTGTCGACGACCACTGCGGGCGCTTCGATCGTGCGGAATTCGGGCTTCACCGCCGAGAGCTTGATCAGCGAGCGTCCGAGGTTGCCGCGCAGCAGTCGCAGTCCGCCCTGTGCTTCGAAGGCATTGGCGGCGGGCCGCACCACGTTTTCGTCGGCGCTGTCGGCGATGCCGGGCGAGTAGGCGAGCGTTCCGTCTTGCAAACGCGGTTCGTCGCAGTAGGCACGCATGCCGCCGGGCACGACGGTAGCGATGTCCTCGTGCATCAGACCGGCATCGAGCAGTTCGCGGAACACGAACGGGATGCCGCCCGCGGCGGCGAAGCGGTTCACATCGGCGTCGCCGTTGGGATAGACGCGCGCCAGCAATGGCACGGTCTGCGAGATCACGTCGATGTCGTCCCACGTCAGCACGATGCCGGCGGCGCGCGCGACCGCGACCCAGTGGATCGTGTGATTGGTGGAGCCGCCGGTCGCCATCAAAGCGGCGAGGGCGTTGACGATGGCGCGCTCGTCGATCAAACGTCCGAATGGCCGATAGTCCGCACCGAGAGCGGTGATGCGCAGCGCGCGTTCAGTGGCCGCGCGCGTCAACGCATCGCGGAGCGGCGTGCCGGGATTGACGAAGGAAGATCCGGGCAATTGCACGCCCATCGCTTCAAGCAACACCTGGTTGGAATTGGCGGTGCCGTAGAAGGTGCAGGTGCCGGGCGCGTGATACGAGGCGGCTTCGGCTTCGAGCAATTCCTCGCGCGTGGCCTCGCCGGCGGCGTAGCGTTCGCGCACTTCCGCCTTTTTCTTGTTGGGAATGCCGGGCGTCATCGGGCCGGCGGGCACGAAGATGGCGGGCAGATGACCGAAGGCGAGGGCACCGATCAGCAGGCCCGGCACGATCTTGTCGCAGACGCCGAGGTAGAGGGTGCTGTCGAACATGTCGTGCGAGAGCGAGATCGCCGTCGCCTGCGCGATCGCGTCGCGCGAGAACAGCGACAGTTCCATGCCGGCGCGGCCCTGGGTCACGCCGTCGCACATTGCCGGCACGCCGCCGGCGACCTGCGCGGTGGCGCCCAGTTCCCGCGCGATCTCGCGGATCATCGCCGGATACGTCTCGAACGGCTGATGCGCCGAGAGCATGTCGTTGTACGCGTTGACGATGGCGAGGTTGGGCGTGACATCCGCGCGCAGACGGCCCTTGTCGGTCGGCCCGCACGCGGCGAAGCCGTGCGCGAGATTGCCGCAGGACAGCCGCGTGCGCGTTGGGCCTTCACGATGGGCCGCGTCGATGCCGGCGAGATACGCCGCACGCGAAGGCGCGCTGCGCTTGCGGATGCGGTCGGTGACGGCGGCGATGCGGGGATGGAGGCTCATGGGCGGCGGCGATGAGGCTTTGGTGGGGGTTTTAGCGCGGCGGGAGCCGGTATTTCCGCGAGGAGATCACGGACACCAATGCACCAGCAATGATGCGCCTGGCGTGGTGAATGCAATGCGTATCGGCAATTCCGTCGGGTCGTCGCCTTGCAGCGCCCGCTCGAAGATCTTGCGTTTTGACTCGCCACGGATCAGCAGCAATCGCGTGCTCGCGGGTTGCAGTCCGGCGGGCGTGAGGCTGATGCGGCGGTTCCAGGCACCAGCGACGGGACAACCGGTCGCGTCGACGGCGATGTAGGCCTGCGGAGAGGTCAACGCCTGTGCCAATCCGCGCATGCCGGGAAACAGCGAGGCGGTATGGCCATCCTCGCCCATGCCGAGCGTGACGATATCCGCCGGCTGCTTCGCATGCAGATTGGCGGCGGCGATCACATCGTCGATGCTGCGCCCGGGCGATGTCATGGTTTCGAAGCGCGCGGCGGCGGCCTTGTCCCGCAACAGCGATTCGCGCACGTAGCGGGCGTTGCTGTCAGGGTCATCGGGTTGCAGCCAGCGCTCGTCGACGAGGCCGACATCGACCCGCTGCCAATCGAGCGGTTCACGCGCGAGAAGTTCGTATGCGGGAGCGGGCGTTCTGCCGCCGGACAACAGCAACCGCACGCGCGGCTGCTGCTGCAATTTACGTTGCAGTTCGGCCGACAATGTCGCGGCACTGGCCGCGGCCCATTGTTCGACGGAGTCGAAGGCAAGGAAGCGCACGCGCGGATCGCCGCTCAAGGATTCGATATGGGGATCCTTCGCGTTCATTGCGGTTTGGCGGCGATGCGGCGAGCGATCGCGGCCGTCCCGAGCAATCCGGCATGCGGATGCAGCACGGCGAGCGAGGGAATGCGCGCCATGTTCGAGGAAAAACGTCCTTTGTGCTCGAAGCGCTGGCGGAAGCCGGAACGGCGCAGGGCGTCGAGCATGCGCGGCACCAGTCCGCCGGTGAGGAAGACGCCGTCCCAGGCGCCGGTCGTCAGCACGAGATCGCCGGCGATCGCGCCGAACACGGCGCAGAACACGTCGATGCTGCGCATGCAGAGCAGATCGCCCTGGGCGGCGCGCGCAGTGATGTCTTCCGGCGTCATCGGACCGGGATCGGTGCGGGCGATTTCGGACAACGCGCGATGGATGTTCACCAGCCCAGGGCCGCAGATCAGGCGCTCGTTGGAAACGCGCCCGAACTGCGCCGACAGGCGTTCGAGGATGGCGATTTCTTCGGGCGTGCCGGGCGGGAAGCTGACGTGGCCGCCCTCGGTCTCGATCGGCCAATGTTCTCCACCGCGCACGACCAGGACGCCGACGCCAAGTCCGGTGCCAGGGCCGATCACCGCGTAGACGCGATCGCGCGGCTCGGAATCGGGACGCCAGGCGACGCCGCCGACCGGCACCACGTCATCGGTCTGCAGCAGCACGATCGACATCGATTGCGCGGCGAAGTCGTTGACCAACTCGAGATGGTCGAAATGAAGCGTCTCACAGGTCCGGGATTTAGAGATCACCCACGGGTGGTTGGTGATGCGTCCGACATCGCCTTCGACACGTCCCGCGATCGCAAAAACCCCTTGCTTCACTTCGACATCGGCCTGCGAGGCGACCCCGGTCTGTTCGAGGTAATGCTGCGCGGCATCGCCGAGCGACGGGAAGTCGGTGACCGCGTACTTCTGTACGGTGTCGGTGAGCAGTGGCAGCGGTGCGTCGGGATCGGCTAGCGCGAAGCGGGCGTTGGTTCCGCCGATGTCGGCCAACAGGGTGCGGCGCCCAGAACCGCTGGTGCCGGCGCTCATGTGGCCTTTTTCCTGTGTCCGTTTCCGGACAACGTCGCGGGCAGAAAGCTGGAGGCGGCCGAGGGTCCCCAGGACCCCGCCGGATATTCCTGCGCCGGCGTGGAGGCATCGCGCCAGGCATCGCTGATGCTGTCGATCCAGCGCCATGCGGCTTCGACTTCGTCGTCGCGCACGAACAACGTCTGGTCGCCCTTGAGCGCGTCCACCATCAACCGTTCGTAGGCGATACGGCGATGCGGTGTGGGCGACATGCTGAGATCGAGCGACATCGGCTGCAGTTCGGTCGCGCCCCATTCCGGCGCGGCCAGGCTGCCCATCAGGCCGAGTTCGATCGTCTCCTCCGGCTGCAGGCGCATGCGCAGTCGGTTGGAGCGCGCACGCTTCTTGCTGGGGCGTTCGAAGACCCAGTGCGAGGTCGGTTTGAACGTCACCAACACTTCGGTCGTGCGCGAGGGCATGCGCTTGCCGGTGACCAGGCGGAACGGCACACCGGCCCAGCGCCAGTTGTCGATCCAGGCGCGCAGGGCGACGAAGGTTTCGACATCGCTGTCGTGGGTGAAGCCCTTGACGGCCTCGCCATCGACCACGCCGGCACTGTAGCGGCCACGCACGCTGTCGATGGCGGCGTCGGCGGCGCTCATCGGACGCAACGCGCGCAACACCTTGGTCTTCTCGTCGCGGACGCTGTCGGCATCGAGCGCGGCCGGCGGTTCCATCGCGATCAGGGCCAGCAGCTGCAGCATGTGGTTCTGCACCATGTCACGCAGCGCGCCGTAGTTGGCGTAGTAGCCTTCGCGGCCGTCGACGCCAGCGGTTTCCGCGACCAGGATGTCGACGGATTCGATCCAGCGATGCTGCCACACCGCTTCCATCAGCGTGTTGCCGAAGCGCAGCGCCAGCAGGTTCTGCACCGGCGCCTTGCCGAGGTAGTGATCGATGCGGAAGATGCGCTTCTCGTCGAGTGCCGACTTGAGCGTGTTGTTGATCTCGCGCGCCGAGGCGAGATCACGGCCGATCGGCTTCTCAAGCACCAGTCGCGATTCGCCTTCCAGCAGTCCGGCCGCCTTCAGGCCGCGGCAGGCGGGCGCGAACAGGTCGGGTGGCGTGGAGAGGTAGCTGACGCTCGGGCGGTCCGCGTATTGCGACAGCGTCTTCGCCATCGCGTCGGCATCGTTGAGGTCGAGCGCGTAGTAGGTGATGCGGCCGAGCAGGTCTTCCAGCGCGCGCGTCTCGCGATCGTCGTCGTTCTGGATGCGTTCGCGCAGCCAGGCGCGGAAGCCGTCGTTGTCGTATTCGCTGCGGCCCACCGCCACCACGCGGAAGGTGGCGGGGAGCAGACGGTCACGCAACAGATGTTGCAGGGACGGGAACAGGTAGCGCTGCGCGAGATCGCCGGTGGCGCCGAAGAGCAGCAGGGTGTCGTGCATGAGGAGCGGGGTTCCTCGCCGAAGTGGGGAAGGTCAGTAGGGAAGAGGGTCCGCCAGCTTGGTGCCGTGCGTGGCGATCACCTCAGAATACCAGCGCGCGCTGTCTTTCGGTGTACGTTCCTGCGTTCCGTAATTGACATGGACAATACCGAACCGTTTGGAATAGCCGAGCGACCATTCCATGTTGTCGAGGAACGACCACAGCATGTAGCCGCGGATGTCCACGCCGGCCTCGATGGCGTCGTGGATGGCGCCGATGTGCTTGCGCAGGTAGTCGATGCGCAGCGGGTCGCGCACGCGACCGTTGTCGGCCACCGGCGGGTCAAAAAATGACGCGCCGTTCTCGGTGATGTACACGGGCAGGTCGCCGTAAGTCTTCTTGAACCACAGCAGCAGGTCGACGAGGCCCTGCTGGAAGACTTCCCAGCCGGTCTCGGTGTAGGTGCCGAGCGGGTTGCGCACCACGCCGGTGTTGAGCGGGTAGCTTTCGGCCGCGCGCGTGATGCTGCGGGTGTAGTAGTTGATCCCGACGAAGTCGAGCGGCTGCTTGATCAGCGCGTAGTCCTCGGCCGGCCAGTCCGGCCAGGCGTCGCCGAAGATCTCCTTCAGCTCCGGCGGGTAATGGCCGAGCAGGGCGGGGTGCAGGTACTGCTCGTTCATGTAGGCATGCGCGCGCTTCACCGCCGCCGCGTCCTCGGCGGAGTCGGTGGCCGGGTATTTCGGCTCGATGTTCACCACCAGGCCGATCTCGTGCTTGCCCTCGGCGCGATAGGCCTGCACGGCGGCGCCATGGGCGCGCATCAGATTGTGGCTGGCGATCGGCGCTTCGTACTTGCTGCGGTGGCCGGGCGCGAGCGCGCCGTGCAGATAGCCGCCGTCGGTGATCACCCAGGGTTCGTTGAGCGTCACCCATTTCTTCACGCGGCCATCGAGCGCGCGGTACAGCACGCTGCCGTATTCGGCGAACCAGTCGGCGCTCTCACGATTGAGCCAGCCGCCGCGGTCGTCGAGCGCGGCGGGCAGGTCCCAGTGGTAGAGGGTCAGCAGCGGTTCGATGCCGTTGGCGAGGAGTTCGTCGACCAGGCGCGAGTAGAAATCGACACCGGCCTGGTTCACCCGCCCCGTGCCTTCGGGCAGGATGCGCGACCAGGAGACGCTGAAGCGATAGGCCTGCAAGCCCAGTTCCCGCATCAGCTTCACGTCGTCCTTCCAGCGCCGGTAGTGATCACAGGCGACGTCGCCGGTGTCGCCGTTGAGCATCATGCCGGGGGTGTGCGCGAAGCGGGTCCAGATGCTGGGACCGGCACCATCGGCCAGCGGAGAGCCTTCGATCTGGTGGGCGGCCGTGGCGGCGCCCCATAGGAAGCCTTTCGGGAACTTCAAAGCGGACGGGTCTTTTTCTTCTTGCGCTTGGCTCATCAGCCAGAATCCTCTTAGATTTGTTCGGCACAGTGGCATGAAAACGATTACATGCCAGAATACCGCAATGTTCCGGCCGAATGTAAGGGTGAACGGGTGCAGTTTCGCGGGTTGAAGCCCTTAATGCGAGATGCCTGCGATGCCCGAGCGTCACCAATGGCGGGAAATGCGAAATCGAACAAGCCGTCCCGAACAAGCGGAGAACGCATGGCCAGTGTCCAGCTCGAACAAGTGCGCAAGGTCTACCCCAATGGTTTCGTCGGTGTGGCCGGCGCCTCGTTCGAGATCGGTGACGGCGAACTGCTGGTCCTGGTCGGGCCATCCGGCTGCGGCAAATCGACGCTGCTGCGCATGATCGCCGGGCTGGAGACGATCTCCTCCGGCACGCTCAGGATCGGCGGGCGCGTGGTGAACGAGGTGGCGCCGAAGGACCGCGACATCGCCATGGTGTTCCAGAGCTACGCGCTGTATCCGCACATGACGGTGGCGGAGAACCTCGCCTTCGGCCTGAAGCTGCGCAGCCAGGACAAGGCGATGATCACGTCGCGCGTCGCCGATGCCGCCAAGACGCTGGAACTGGATGCGCTGCTCGACCGCAAGCCCGCCGCGCTGTCGGGCGGACAGCGTCAGCGCGTCGCGCTCGGGCGTGCGCTGGTGCGGCAGCCGCAGGTGTTCCTGCTCGACGAACCGCTGTCCAACCTCGATGCGAAGCTGCGCGCGAGCACGCGTGTCGAAATCTCGCGTCTGCATCGCCGCCTTGGCACGACCATGATCTATGTCACGCATGACCAGGTCGAGGCGATGACCCTCGGCGAGCGCATCGTGGTGCTGGACAAAGGGGAGGTCCAGCAGATCGACACGCCGATGGCCTTGTACGAGAAGCCCGCCAATCTTTTCGTCGCCACGTTTCTCGGCAGCCCGAAGATGAATCTGCTGTTCGGGCCGTTACTCGAAGATGCGCAGAACGGTCTGCGTTTGCGTATCGCCGAAGGCGTGGAGCTTCCACTTAGACCTGATGCCGCGATGCGCGCGCTGCTGCAGTCGTACGTGGGCAAGGAACTGACAGTCGGCCTGCGGCCGGAAGACATGCATCTAAGTCACGAAGGCGACATCGGCCGTTTGCCGGCGAAAGTGGAAACGGTGGAACCGGTCGGCAGCGAGGCCTACATCAACCTCGGCTGCGGCGGCTGCGACCTTGTCGTGCGCCTGCCGCCGTACAACCTGCCAACGGTGGGACAGACGGTGCATCTCGGATACGAAGAAGCGCGGATGCACTTCTTCGACAGCACCAGCGGCAAGCGACTGGCCGCTTAGGACTCGACTTAAGACTCGACGCGAAATCCCCTCTCCCGCGTGCGGGAGAGGGGGCGTGAGGGCAATCTCACCAACGATAAGCCGCGGAGAACTGATAGGAGCGTCCCGCGATCGGCCGTCCCAGGAACACGCCGCCGGTCCCGCCGCCTTCCACGCGCACGTTGCCTTCCGTCAGGCCCAACTCGTTTGTGACGTTGCTGCCGCTGGCGGTGAACTCCCAGTGATCGCCGTAATGCAGGCTCGCGCCGGCATCCAGCGTGTGATACGAGGGCAGCAACTGCTCGTTGGCGAGATCCGCATAGCGATCGCCGATGTACGAATAGGTGGCGAACACCTTCAGATCGCCGAACGGCAGCGTCCAGTAGTAGCTCGGCGTGAAGCGGAACTGCTTCTTGGGCTGGCGCATCACCTGATTGCCGGTGAAGTCCTCGTAGTTCCGGTACTTCGCATCGAGCCAGACGCCGGTCAGGGCGAGTTCCAGGCCACCGACCGGGCGGATCGCGCCCTCGACTTCCACGCCGCGAGCACGCGAGTCGCCCATCCGCAGCACGTTCTGGTTGCCCACGAACGCCTGGAACGGCGAGTTCTTGAACTTGTTGTAGAACGCGGTCAGGTAGAGGTCGTACAGCTGGCTTCCCGACTTCAGGCCCAGTTCGTACTGATCCACTTCCTGGATTTCGGTGACGTTGTCGCGCAGATTGTCGAAGCCCGGGAACTTGAAGCCGGAATTCACGCGCGCGAACAGGCTGTTGTTGTCGTTGAGCTTGAAGTTCAGGCCGGCGGTCCAGGAAATCTTGTCGTCGGTCTGATCAATGCGACGGAAGGTCGGCAGCGACACCGAGGTGTTGTTGTCGTACAGCGTGTTCGGATCGCCATCCAGGTCGACCGTCGCCGTGTCGTGCACGATGCCGTCGACTTCCTGTTTCTCGTAGCGCACGCCCAGATCGAGGCGGAAGCGTTCGTTGATCTGCCACTCGTCGGCCACGAAGAAGGCGGTGTTCTCGCCGTCGTAGTTGGCGCGCAGCGCGAAGAACGAGGTGCCGACGAAGCCGTTGTTGGTGACGCGGCGGCCGTCGTCGAGCGTCACATCGATGCGCCTGGCATGATTCTCGGCGGTGAGCAGCATGTCGTTGCCCAGATACCAGGTGTCGCGCGAGGAGTACTTGGCGTAGTAGGAGCCGAAGGTCAGCGTATTGCCTTCGAACAGCTCGCGGCTGAAGCGCAGATCGTTGGTGAAGGAGTTCAGCTCCTTGTCGACCACCCACCAGCCGGCGGTCAGCACTTGCTGGTTGGGATCGACCGCGCCGCCGCCGTTGGTGTAGGTCGCGGTGCCGGTGCTGCCGAACGAGGCGATGTAGTCGGAGATCGTGCGCGGGCTCGGCCCGGTGAACAGCGCGTTGGTCGGAGCGTCACCGCCCATCCAGTTGAAGTGATCGCTGATGGTCCAGTCGCCGATGTTCCAGTCCAGCGAGCCGCCGAAGACGCTGATGTTGACGCCGCGTCCGTCAGCCAGATCACGCGTGATGGTCTCGCCGTTCTGACCCACCGGCAGGGTGACGTGGCGGAAATCCCGGCTCAGCAAGGTGCCGGATTGCGCGTTCAAGCCCGGGAAGCTCGACAGGCTCTTGCCGCCGTTGCGCGAGAGCAGCGGAATGGCGGTGTAGAACGCGTTGTTGTCGTCGGTATGGCGGACGTAGAAGTTGACCTCGCCCGTATCCCAGCGCCGGGACAGCGTCGCGCTGAACTGGCCGCCGTTGTCGGCGGGGAATTCCGGATCGCGTACACCATCGGTGATGCGGTAGAAGCCGCCGAAGCTGGCATACCAGCCTTCGCCGATCTTGCCGCCAGTGAAGACGTCGAGGCGGCGCAGGTTGTCGCTGCCCACGGTGAGCCGCACGCTGCCTTCCGGTTCGTCCTGGCCGCGCTTCTGGATGAAGTTGACGGTGGCGCCGGGCTGGCCGTTGGAGAAGATCGGGCTGGAACCGCCGCGCAGCACTTCAAGACGCTCGATGGTGTCGTCGGTGCGGAACAGCGTGGAGTTTTCGAGGAAGGACAGTGTCGGTGGCGGGAACAGCGGCGAGCCGTCCAACTGCACGGTGACGAAGGGTGCATCGCCTTCCGACGGCATGCCGCGCACGAAGATGTTGGCGCCGGTGCCACCGCCGGTGGATTCGGCCCATATGCCGGGCACGATCTTCAGCAGATCGGCGGTGCTCTGCGGAACGGCTTCTTGGATTTGCTCCGGTGTCGCGGTGGTGATCGAGAAGCTGGTGTCGCGCTTGCGCAATCCCTTGAACTGCGCGGTACCGCTGACCACGATGGTGTCGAGGGTCGTGGCTTCGCTTTTCTCTTCGGGTTGTGCCTGCGCGGGCGCGGCCGGGGCTGGATCGGTCGATTGCGCGGATGCGGCCATCGGCAGCAGCGTGGCGGTGATCGCGGCGGACAGTGCTACGAACAATCTGTCTCGAAGATGCTTGTCTCGAATGGTGTTGACGTGCCTCATGTTGCTCCCTCCACTGGGTGATGTTGTTGTAATGACACTCGCGGTCTTGTGTGCCGCGTTATGTGTTTGGCGCGTTAGTGTTCTTGAAGGATGAATTCCTCCAGGCGCAGATCTCCGATGCGCGGCAATACCGCGTCGGCCTGTGCCAGATCCGCGGGATCGCCGATGCCGATCGCCGCCATGCCGGCGGCCTTGATCGCGGCGATACCGGCGGCCGCGTCCTCGATGCCGATGCAGTCTTGTGGTGCGATGCCCAACGCCGATGCGGCGGCCAGGAACAGATCGGGGCTGGGTTTCGGGCGCGCCTGCGCGGGATCGGCGATGGCGTCGAAGACCTCGGCGATGCCGAGCCGATCGAGCAGGGCGGGCGCGTTGCGGCTGGCCGAGGCGAGCGCGGTGCGCAGGCCTTTGGCGTGTGCCTCGCGTAACAATTCGGTGACGCCGGGAAACAGGTTCTCTTTGCCGAACGTGGCGATGGCGCTCTTGTAGTAACCGTTCTTGCGATCGGTCAGCGCGTGCTTTTCTTCCGCGCTGTAACTGCGTGTGGCGCGTTCGAGGATGATGTCGAGCGAGGCCGCGCGATCGACGCCTTTCAATCGCAGATTGACGCGTTCGTCGAACGGGACGCCGATCTCGTCGGCGAGCCGTTTCCAGGCGCGGTAGTGCAGTTCGGCGGTGTCGGTCAGCACGCCGTCCAGATCGAAAATCAGGGCACGGCAGTAGCGGGGAAAGACGCCGCCGCTCACGGTGCCTCCGCGGCGTGGAGGTGCAGCGGCGCGCGCGTTTCGGCGTCCGGTTGCAGGAGCAGCGATTGACCGCCGTGATCGATCCGCAGCGCATCGCTGCCGCTCAGGCGGTAGCGCACGCCATCGCTCGCGACGTCGATGCGCAGGCGCCGGCCGCGCCAGTGCACGCCGAAGCGATAGCCGTTCCAGCCGGCGGGCAGGGTGGGTGTGAACGTCAGTTCGCCATCGATCACGCGCAATCCGGCGAAGCCCCAGGCGACGCCAAGCCAGCTGCCCGCCATCGCCGCCATGTGCACGCCGTGGTCAGTGTTGCCGTGCAAGTCATCGAGATCGACGCGCAGCGCCTCGGTGAAGTAATGCAGCGCCTTTTCGTGCAGGCCCAGTTCGCTGGCGACGATGCCGTGGATCGCCGGCGACAGCGTGGAATCGTGCGTGGTGATGGCTTCGTAGTAGTCGTAGCTGCGGCGCTTGAGACCGGCGTCGAAACCATCGCCGGCCAGCGCCAATGCCATGACCACATCGGCCTGCTTGCAGACTTGATGCCGGTAAAGCGTGAGCGGATGGAAATCCAGCAGCAGTGGGCGATCATGGTTGTGATCGGTCAGATCCCAGCGTGGCTTGTGCAGGAAGGTGTCGTCCTGCGCGAGGATGTCGAGCCTGGCGTCAACCGGCAGTTGCATCGCTTCGGCGGCGCGGCGCCAGAAATCGATTTCCTCCTGGGCCAGCGACAGACGTTCGGCGAGTGCCCGCAGTTCTCGCGGATGCGAGGCGGAGAGGCTTTCCCACACCGCCACCGCGCGCAGCAGGTGCCGCTGCGCCATGCGGTTGGTGTAGAAGTTGTTGTCGACCAGCGCGGTGTATTCGTCGGGGCCGGTGACGTCGTGGATACCGAACGCGCCGCCGCGCAGCGGATCGAAATGACCGGCCTGCGGCCAGATGCGTGCCGTCTCGAACAGCATCTCGGCACCGCCTTCGAGCAGGAAGCCGGTATCGCCGGTGGCATCGAGGTACAGGCCGATCGCGTAGGCGATGTCGGCATTGATGTGATACGCCGCCGAACCGCTCGGGTAGTGTGCGGAACATTCGGCGCCAGCGATGGTGCGCCAGGGATACAGCGCGCCACGTGGATGGTTCATCTCGCGCGCGTTGGCGCGCGCGGCGTCGAGCGTGCGATAGCGGTAGCCGAGCATCGCGCGCGCGATGCTCGGCGCGGTGTACAGCATCACCGGCAGCACGAAGACTTCGGTATCCCAGAAGCAGTGGCCTTCGTAGCCTTCGCCGGTCAGTCCTTTCGCGGCGGTACCGTTGCGCGCATCACGGCTGGCCGATTGCATGAGGTGGAACAGGTTGAAGCGCAGCGACAGCTGAGTGCGTGCATCGCCGATGACGTCGATGTCGGCATCGCGCCAGAACGCGTCGAGGGTCGCCGCCTGCGCGGCCGCGAGAGCGGCGTAGCCGCCATTCGCGGTTTCGACGGCGAGCGCGATGGCATCGGCCACGGGCGCGAGCGCATCGGTGACGCCTTCGCCACTGCTGGCGTAGGCGACGAACTTCTCAAGCGCCGCGCTCTGTCCCGGCCGCAGTTCGGCGCGGAAGCGCTGCACGGCGCGGTGGTCTTCCAGTTCGGCATCGAGGAAGACGAGCGGTCCGCCGTCGAGGCGGTGCGTTTGCGCGCAGCACAGCGCGATGCCGCTCTGCCGCGTGCGCTGCGCCAGGCTGGCGACGTTGGCATCTGCGGCGACGGCGAGCGTGTCGAGCCGATGGCTGCCGACCACGCCGATGCGCGGATCGTCGCCCTGGCGCGCGGGGCGCTGGCCGGTGCGGATAGTGGAGGCGAGCGTCAGCGGGCCGCTGTAATCGATGGAGGTGACGCTGAAACGGATGCCGAGCACGTCCGCGTCCAGCGAGACCAGGCGTTCGCTCTCGATCTGCAGCGTCGCGCCCTGCGGCGTGCGCAGGCGCGAGCGGCGGCGCAGGCAGCCGCTGCGCAGGTCGAGCGTGCGCTCGAAATCGAGCCATTCGCACTGTGCGGTGTCGAGCGGTTCGTCATCCAGGAGGATGGCGATGTGCTTGCCATCGGCGACCGGCACGCGGGTGTCCGTGTTGCGGGCGAAACCGGGCAGGCGTTCGTGGAATTCGATGGGGTGGCGCTCGTACACGCCAGCGAGGAAGCAGCCGTCACTGCCACTGACCGATTCCTCGAAATTGCCGCGCACGCCCAGCGAGCCGTTGGCCAGGGCGAACAGTGATTCGTCTCGGGCGCGGCCATCGGGGTCGTAACGGGTTTGACGCAGGGACCAGCCCGCGTCGCTGGCGGCCCGGTCGGGGTGATTCTCGTGTTGTGACCGGCCGTGCGCCGGGTCTGCTGGTCTTGCGTCCACCCAATCCCCGTCGTCATGGCGTTGGTACTGGACGGCCGGCGAAGTGCCGGCCGTCAGGCGCGCACGCTAGAGGGCCATTGTTATCGATGTCAAGATGCCGGAAGGCGGTTGGGCGGGGCCCGTTCAACGGCCGATACGGTCAGGTCGCGCGGACTACGAGATTGGTCGGCAGGATCTCGGATTCGACCTCCCGCCCCTCGATCAGCGCCAGCGCCTTGCGGGCCAGCAGGACGCCGCCCTCGTGCAGGTTCTGGTGCACCGAGGACAGGGCCGGCACGTAGGTGGCGCCGAGCGGAGTGTCGTCGTAGCCGATCACGGAAACGTCGTCCGGGACGCGCCGCCCGCGCTCGGTGAGCGCGCGGACGGCGCCGATCGCCAGCAAATCGCTGGCGGCGAACAGGGCGTCGATCTGCGGCTGGCGTTCGAGCAGGGTGTGGGTCGCCTTGGCGCCGGCGGCGACGGTGAAGGCCGCCGGTTTGGCCTGTGAGACCTTGAGCTTGTGGGCGGCGAGCACCGTCTCGAAACCGGCCAGGCGCGCGGCCACCTCGGCATGCGCGATATCACCCAGGAAGGCGATGCGATGCCGTCCCAGCGCCACGAAACGCTCCGCGGCCAGCGCGCCGCCGCGGCGGTTGTCGCTGCCGACGGTGACATGGGCGTCGTGCGGCACCTGCGCGCCCCAGACCACCATCGGCAGGTGCCAGCGCGCGACGGTCTCCACCGCGTCCTCGTGCGCGCCCTGGCCGAGCAGGATCACCGCATCGGCGCCGCGCACGGCTGCGGCATCACCGCCTTGACGAGTGGATAGGAGCACGCAATAGCCAGCCGAGGCGAGTTCCTGCGAAATCCCGCCGAGCAGGTCGAGCGGGTAGGGATCCGACATGCGCCGATCCTGCGAGGGCTTCATCTCGACGATCACTGCGACGGTGCGGTTGCTGCGCAGTCGCAGGTTGCGCGCGCTGACGTTGAATGCATAACCCTGCGCCTCGGCGATCGCCTTCACACGCGCCGCCGTCTCCGCATTCACCAAAGGGCTGTTGGCGAGCGCACGTGAGACGGTGATCGCGGAAACGCCGGCCAACTCCGCCAAATCGGCCATGGTCGGGCCGCTGCCGGGCGTGCGGTGCCGCGAAGGTTTGCGCGTCAGTGTCATCGATATCAATCCTTCCTCATCGCCCGTGCAGGCAGCGTTCGTGCGCGAGCATGCTACCCAAACAAGCTGCACGAGGCGGCCTTTTTCGAGGCAAATCCACTCGTTCCATTCGATTGACGAAGTCGGGCTTCTACACACGCAAATGTGGAACGAAAGCGTATATTTGCCTCAAAGTTTCGGCACGTCGTCACAAACGTTCTGAACTTCCGTCACGATGAGGCTGGATGAACGTCAAGGCAAATCCACAACGCATATCCCACGGTATCGATATCTTCGGTGGACGAGATCTCGGTCGTATCGTCGAGGAAGCGTCGATCGGCATGATCGTGGTCGATCTGGACGGGCGTGGAATCTATGCCAACGCCGCATTCTGCAAACTGTTCGGCTATGACGCCGATGAATGCATCGGTCTGGGGCTGCACGATGTCATCCACCCGGACCAGGCGCTCGATCTGGACGCCGTGCTGGCGCGGCTGCGGTCCGGAGAGCTCGACAAGTACCAGGTCGAACGCAAATACATCCGCAAGGACGGCAGCACCCTGTGGGGCATGGGTTATGTCAGCGTGCTGCGCGATCACAAGACCGGTAAGCCGGACTGTCATGTCGTTCAGGTCATCGATGTCGGCGCCAAGAAGGACGCAGAAGCCGAACTGGCGACCAAGGAACAATATCTGAGCCTCGCCGTGGAAATCGGCGAGCTGAATGCGTGGGACTGGAATCCGATCACCAATCAGGTCTGGAACTATCCCAATCGCGAGACGATGCTGGGTTATTCCGTCGAAGAAATCGGCGAGGGCTTGCAGGACTGGATGGAACTCCTGCATCCCGATGACCGCGAGGAAGCGAACACTCTGGCCGCACGCATCCGGCGCGGGGACATCGAGGACTATCGGACCATCTTGCGCTGGCGCCACAAGAACGGAAGCTGGCGCTGGCTGCAGAGTCGCGGCAAGGTCGCCAGGCGCACCGCCGACGGTCTGCCGATGCACGTGGTCGGCATCACCACCGACATCACGCAGCTCAAGCGCGCGGAAATCCAGCTCTCCATCGCCAACCAGCGCCTGAAGCTGGCAACGGACGCGGGTCGGATCGGTGCTTTCGACGTGGAATTGCCCCAGGGTGACGATCCCGGCTACACGCTGGCGACGCCGAAAGTGTTCGAGATCTTCGGCCTGGAGCCATTGGCTTGCAAAGCGAACGAGGATATCGGCAACGATGCGCGCATCGATGAGGATTGGGCGCTGTTCCAGCATGCGGACAAGCGCTGGCTGGCCGGCGTGCATCCGGACGATTACGAACAGATGTACGCCAGCTGGCGGAAATCGATCACCACCGGTTGCTCGCGCAACACCGAGTACCGAATCGTCCAGCCGAACGGCGAAATCCGCCATGTGCACGAACTCGCCGACGTGTTCCTCGATCGCGAAGGCAATCCGTCGCGCTACATCGGCATCCTCATCGACATCACCGAGAAGCGGCGCACCGAAACCAGTCTGGTGGTCACTACCGAGCGTTTGAGACAGGCCACGGAAGCGGGAAGGATCGGCATCTTCGATGAGGAGCTGCCAAGCGCCTACGTGGTGGCCACGCCCAAGGTCTTCGACATCTTCGGGCTGGAGCCGTTGGCGGAAATCGAGGAGGATCGCGTCCGCCATCCCACCGGGATCGCGGAGGGCTGGGCGCTGTTTCAGCGCTCGCAGTCGGAGGGGCGGTGGTTGGGCAGCGTGCATCCGGACGACGTCGCAGCCGCCCTTGCCGCCTACCAGGACGCCATCGAGAAGAAGAATTCCAGCAGCATCGAGTACCGGATCATCCAGCCTGGCGGCGAGATCCGCCACGTGCACGAGATCGCCAACGTGCTGCGTGACGACGAAGGCAACCCGTCGCGCTACATCGGCGTGCTCATCGATACCACCGAGCAGAAGACCTCCGATGCCAAGCTCGCCGCCGCGAGCGAACGCCTGCAGCTCGCAGTGGCGGCCGGCGGCGTTGGCATCTTCGACTTCGACTTCGCGACGCGCTTCTGCACCTGGAGCGATCGCATGTACGAGCTGTACGGATGCGAGTCAGGCGGTTACGACGGCACGATGAAGAGCTGGGTTCGCTACATCCATCCGGACGACCATGACCGCGTCGTGCGGGAGATGGATCTGGCGGCGGAACAGACTTCCAATTTCAACGAGGATTATCGGATCGTCGACCAGAACAGCGGTGCGATCCGCCACGTCCGCACGCTCGCGCGCGTGATTCGTCATGCCGACGGCACGCCGATGCGCGCGGTCGGCGCGCAGTGGGACATCACCGATCAGAAGCAGACCGAAGCCAGCCTCGCGGCGACGACCGAGCGCCTGCAGCTTTCGGTCGAGGCTGGCGGCGTCGGTATCTACGAGGCCACGTTCGACAAGGATGCGCCGACCGGGCGCTGGCGCTGGAGCGACCGCATCTACGAGATCAGCGGGCTCGAACCGGGCACGTTCGATGGCACCGAGGACACCTGGACCGATCTGATCCATCCGGACGATCGCGCGCTGGCTAGGCGCACGGTGCAGGACATGCTGCACCGGACCTTCGTGTACCAGGCGGACTACCGCATGCTCAATGTGCGCACCGGCACCTATCGCCACGTGCGTTCTATGGGGCGTCTGTTCCGCGATGCCGATGGCACGCCGTTGCGCACGGTCGGCGTGTTGCTCGACATCACCGACCACAAGCACATGGAAGCGGAGCTGCACGAGGAAAAGGAGCGGTTGCGCATCACCCTGGAATCGATCGGCGATGCCGTGATCTCCACCGATCCGCAGGGCGTGGTCACCTTCATGAATCCCATCGCCGAGGCCATGACGGGCTGGGAGTACGCCGATGCGCTCGGACGCCCGGCATCCGAGGTCTTCATCACCATCGACGATGCCAATGGTCGCGCGCTGCCGGATCCGGTCAGCGAATGCCTGCGGTTAATGCGGCCGCGCTATCAGCAGGGCGATGCGGTGCTGCTGGCGCGCGACGGCAACTGCATCGACGTGCAGTCCTCCGCCGCGCCGGTGAAGACGGCCGGTGACGAGGTGATCGGCGCCGTCCTGGTCTTCAAGGACGCCAGCCAGGCGCGCGCGCTGCGGCGCACGCTCGAACATCATGCCAATCACGACAGCCTGACCGCGCTCCCGAATCGGCGCGCGTTCGAGCAGGAACTGCGCGAGGCGATCGCCGAAGCGGAGGAGCAGGCACGCCGGCACGTGGTGTGCTTCCTCGACCTCGATCGCTTCAAGATCGTCAACGACAGCGCCGGTCATACCGCCGGCGATGCGCTGCTGCGGGAAATCAGCGATCTGTTGCGCTACCGCACGCGCAGCCATGATCTGGTGGCGCGTTTGGGCGGTGACGAATTCGCGATCCTGCTGCGCGATTGCAGTGTCGCCGAAGGCGAGGCCATCGCACGGCAGTTGGTGGAAGCCATCTCCGCGTTGCGCTTCCGCTGGGACGGCCGCCGCTACGAGATCGGCGCCAGCGTCGGATTGACGGCCGTGCGCGGCGACATCCTCGCACCGGACGATCTCGTCAGCCAGTCCGACGCCGCCTGCTATGTCGCCAAGTCGAAGGGAAGCAGCCACGTCGTCGTCTACGAAGAAGAGCCGCACGGTCAGGCGCAACGCTATCGCCGCGACATCAAGGTGGCGGCGAACATCCGCGACGCCATCGATACCGGCCGCTTCTGCCTGTACGCGCAGGAGATCCGCAGCCTGCAACCCGATCGTCCGATTGCGCGGTCCTACGAAATCCTGCTGCGGATGCGCGACGACAAGGGCCGCATCGTCTCGCCATCGGATTTCATTCCCGCCGCGGAACGTTTCGCCTTGATGGACCGGCTGGACCGCTGGGTCATCCGCAACACGCTGCATGGAGAGGGCTCGCGCCTGCGCGCGGCCGACGACGTCACCCTCGCCATCAATCTCTCGGCGAATTCGCTGGACGACCCGACACTGTGGGCGTTCCTGAAGGCCGAGCTGGAAGCCTCGCAACTGCCACCGCAGCGCCTGCATCTGGAAATCACCGAAACCGCGCTGATCGAGAACGTCTCCTCGGCGGTGGCGTTCATCGAGCAGGCGCGCGCGGCCGGTTGCGGCATCACTCTCGACGATTTCGGCACGGGCCTGAGTTCCTTCGCCTATCTGCGCCAATTCCCCGTGGATACGATCAAGATCGACGGCAGCTTCATTCGTCAGCTCGCCAGCAATCCGGTGGATCGCGCCATCACCGAATCGATCAACACCGTCGCCCGCCGCCTCGGCGCGCGCACCATCGCCGAGCAGGTCGAGGACGAGGTGACGTTGGAGCTCGTCCGCGAGATCGGCATCGATCAGGCGCAGGGCTATGCCATCGGGCGGCCGCTGCCGCTGCTCGCGGTGGTGTGAGGCGGCGCGCCGGCGCTGAAGCCGGCTCCGATGGCAGAGAGCGCTGTTGTGGAAAATTCCGGCACTGAAAAGTGCCGCATCCGGTCACGGCCGGCATTGGCGGCCGCCCGCGCAACACTCTTCGTTCACAGCGGCCCTGATTAGGATCGGGCGCCAAGGGAAGTCCTTGCGTTGAACGGGACGTGGCCTGATCGACTGGCGGCCGCGCGGCCGGGAACGCTCGCAATCGATGGATCGGTCAATCCGTTGCACGCAGCATCGTGTCGCTGCATGCATCCACCATCTTCAATGCTTGGAGTGTCGTCCGATGAACAGCAGATCCGGCATCAAGGGTTTTGGAAACGACAAATGGCGGCCGCTTGCCGCAAGCGGCTTGCTCACCCTGGTCGCGGCCATGCAGGCTGTCGGTAGCGCGAATGCGCAGACAGCGGAAACGATCGCGCCGCTCGAAGTGACCTCGATGCACCGGTTGAACGACAGCTTCGGCTGGGCCGCCGGGGCGAAGCATCTGTTGCGTACCGACGATGCGGGTCAACGTTGGACCGAGATCACGCCTTCCGGTCTGGGAGAGCGCAGCATCGGCAATGTTTTCTTCCTGGATACGCGGCAGGGCTGGATCAGCACAGTGTCGGCGACAGGCACCGAACTGAGCGTCGCCGGCACTGAAGATGGCGGCGCCACCTGGACACAGCACGCCGTGACCACGCTGGATGAGAGCGGCGGCATGCCGGTGGCGATCGATTTCGCCGACAGCCGCCATGGCTGGGTGATGCTGCGCCTGCCGTCGAGCCCCAATTTCAGCCGTGGCCTGCTGTTCGCGACGCACGACGGTGGCTTGACGTGGCAACGTCTGCCCGCGCCGCCGATCGCGGACGAGATCGAGTTCATCTCGCCCAAGGTCGGTTGGCTGGCCGGCGGTCCCGCTGGCGACCGCCTGTACGTGACTCGCGATGGCGGGCAGACCTGGCAGCGACAGAACATCGGACCGCGCGGAACCGTGGGGCAGGCCGCCGCTGCGGCCTACCGCCTGCCGGTGTTCGGCAATGGGCGTGATGGCGTCCTGCCCGTCGTGATCGACAACGGTAAGACATCGGCGCTGGCCCTGTACCGATCCCGCGACGGTGGCGCCAGCTGGAGCCAGCCTGCGCTGCTGACACTGGCTGGCGATGCCGGGCACGACGGTGTGGTCACCGCCGTGGTCGACGCCGAAACGGCCCTGGTGGCCTCCAACGGCCATGCGGCGCCGACTGCCCTGGCCAAGGGCGTGCAGCGCGCCAGCGCGCTCGCGAGCCGGCTCTCGGCCCCGCAGGCGATCACCGGCATGGAGTTCCGCGACGCCGACCGCGGTTGGCTGCTGGTCGCCAGCGGCCAATGCGAGCAGGGCAAGACGCTGTGTCGTCAGGAAAACCGTCTCTACGCCACAACCGACGGCGGTCGCAGCCTGAGCGACATCACGCCGAAGGTCGCGGTACGGGCGGGTGGCCCGGGCATGGGCGCCAGCCTGGTCGTCAATTCGACCGGCAAGGGGTTCGACAAATGCGCGATCGGATCCGTCAGCCAGATGCAGGCCTGGTGGACCAACACGCCCTGGAGTTGGGCCAACGTCTACATCGGCGGTACCAACCGCGGCTGCGGGCAGTCGGGGCTGGGTTCCAGCTGGGTGAATTCGGTCTTCAACCAGGGCTGGCGCCTGCTGCCGACCTGGGTGGGACTGCAGGCGCCGGGCAGTTCCTGCACCGGCTGCAGCAAGATGAGCACCGACAGCGCCACCGCGCGCCAGCAGGGCATCAACGAGGCCAACGCCGCCGCCGATACCGCCGCCAACCTCGGTTTCCCGGCGCCGACGATCATCTATTTCGACATGGAGCGCTACGACCCCACCAGCCATCCGGCCGTGAAGGCCTTCATCAACGGCTGGGTGGAACGCCTAAAGCAGCGCGGCCATAGCGCCGGGGTCTACGGCGCCGGGATCAACGCCGCCAACGACTGGGCGCCGATCGCCAACCCGCCGCGCGCGGTCTGGATCGCGCAGTGGAACGGCAACGAGAGCGTCTGGGGCCTGTCCGGCCTGCCGGACAGCTACTGGACCGACCACCAGCGCATCCACCAGTTCCAGGGCCCGCACAACGAAACCTGGGGCGGGGTGACCTTCAACATCGACAGCAACCGCGCCGACGGGCCGGTCGCCGACAACTGAGCAAGAAGTCCCGCGAGGGCCGCGATCCGCCTTCTTCCCAGGCCATGCGGAAGAAGGCGGCGTCGCGTTCCGGCACGGCGCCGGACATGCCGCCGAAATGAACGTCTCCGCCGGCGAAGCTTGACGCTGATCGCGCAATACGCCGAGCCCGCTATACTCACCGGTCGATGTGGCCTTCGGGCCACACTGTCGCCATTCGGATCAACGAGTTAGCGGCAATCCCAAAACCCGTTTCTTATTGTGTGGCGCGCTCGGAAACGGCGCCGCCGAGGCATCCCGTTCGTCGCATGCGTCTGTCCACGATCAAGCTGTCCGGTTTCAAGTCCTTCGTCGACCCCACCACGTTGCACCTGCCCGCCAATATGACCGGCGTGGTCGGGCCGAACGGCTGCGGCAAGTCGAACATCATCGACGCCGTGCGCTGGGTGATGGGCGAAAGCTCCGCCAGCCGCTTGCGTGGTGATTCGCTCACCGACGTGATCTTCTCCGGCAGCACGGCGCGCAAGCCGGTGTCGCAGGCCACGGTCGAGCTGATCTTCGACAACTCCGACCACACGATCACAGGCGAATACGCCGCGTTCAACGAGATCTCGGTCAAGCGCCAGGTCAGCCGCGACGGGCAGAGCAACTACTACCTCAACGGCGCCAAGTGCCGCCGCCGCGACATCACCGACCTGTTCCTCGGCACGGGCCTCGGCCCGCGCAGCTACTCGATCATCGAGCAGGGCATGATCAGCCAGATCATCGAGGCCCGGCCCGAGGACCTGCGCGTTTATCTCGAAGAGGCAGCCGGCATCTCCAAGTACAAGGAGCGCCGCAAGGAAACCGAGACCCGCATCCGCCACACGCGCGAGAACCTCGACCGCCTGACCGACTTGCGTGATGAAGTCGGTAAGCAGCTCGAACACCTCAAGCGCCAGGCGCGCCAGGCCGAGCAGTACACCGCGATCCAGGCCGAGCGGAAGATCAAGGACGCCGAGTGGAAGGCGCTGGAATACCGCGGCCTCGACGCACAGCTGCAGGGCCTGCGCGAAGGCCTGTCGCAGGAAGAAACCCGACTGCAGCAGCTGATCGCCGAGCAGCGCGAAGCCGAGCGCGAGATCGAAACCGGCCGCGTGCGTCGCGAGGAAGCCATGGAAGCGCTGAACAAGGCGCAGGCGGAAAGCTACGAAGTCGGCGGCACGCTGGCCCGCGTCGAACAGCAGATCGCGCACCAGCGCGAGTTGAGCGATCGCCTGCAGCGCGCCCGCGACGAAGCCGAGGCCGCATTGGCCGAACTCGGCGAACACATCCAGGGCGACGATGCGCGTTTGCAGAGCCTGCGCGCCGCGATCGCCGAAGCCGAGCCGCAGCTGGCCGAATTGCAGGCCGACGACGGCGTCCGCCAGGACGCGCTGCGCGACGCCGAAGCCGCGCTCGCCGACTGGCAGCAGCGCTGGGACGCCCACGCGCGCGAGGTCTCGGAAGCCACGCGCGCCGGCGATGTCGAGCGTACCCGTGTCGGCTATCTCGATCGCCAGACCTTCGACGCCGACCGCCGTCGCGAACAACTGGCCGCCGAACGCGCCGCCTTCGATCTGGACACGCTGGCGCAGGCCTTCGCCACGATCCAGTCGCAGCACGACGAACAGAAAGAATCGCTCGAAACGCTCACCGAAGAGCTCGAAACGCGCAAGCACGCAGTCCTCGAGCTGCAGGACCAGCAGCGCACCGCGCAAACCGAACTGGCCGACGTGCGCCGGCAGACGCAGGAAAAGCGCGGCCGCCTGTCCTCGCTGGAAACCCTGCAGCACGCGGCCTTGGGCCAGGAGCAAGGCGCCGCGGTCGAATGGCTGAAGCGGCGCGGGCTCGACAGCGCCGCGCGTGTCGGTGAGAAGCTGCAGGTCGAGCAGGGCTGGGAAAACGCCGTCGAAGGCGCGCTCGGTCAGCTGATCGAGGGCGTGCTGGTCGAAAGCCCAGAAGCGCTGGTGGAAGCGCTGAGTGATCTGGGCGAGGGCCGTCTGACCCTCGTGTCCCCGGAAACCGGAGCCGCTGATTTCGCACCGACCTCGCTCGCGGCGAAGGTGCAGGGGCCGCTGGCGATCCGCCGCCTGTTGTCGAAGCTGCACGTCGCCGAAGATTTGACGGAAGCCCGCAGCCTGCAGGCACGTCTTGGCGATGGCGAATCCGTAATCACCCGTCACGGCGAGCGCCTCGGCGCGGGCTGGGTGCGCGTGCTGCGCTCCGGTGCCGCCAAGCAGGGCGCACTGCTGCGCGAGCGCGAGATCCAGACGTTGCGCGGTGAAATCGACGCACTCACCAAGCGTGAGCACGAACTCGAGCGCGGCATCAGCGCCTGGCGCGATCGCCTGCTCGCCGCCGAACAGCAGCGCGAGGATGCGCAGCGCGCGTTGTACCTGGCCCACCGCGGCGTTTCCGAACTCGCCGGCCAGTTGCAGAGCCAGCAGGGCCGCCTGGATTCCGCGCGTGGCCGCATCGAGAAGATCGATGCCGAAAGCACGCAACTCATCGAAACCCTGGACGCGAGCCGCGACCAGCTGCGCGAGGCGCGCTCCAAGCTCGAGGACGCGGTCGCGCGCATGGGCGAGCTGGAAAGCACGCGCCAGGCGCTCGAAAACGAGCGCAGGACCTTGAGCGAAACCCGCGACGCCGCCCGCCTCAGGGCACGCGAATCGCGCGACACCGCGCATGCGCTGGCCCTGACGCTGGAATCGCAGCGCACCCAGGTGGTGGCGTTGGTGCAGGCGCTGGATCGCATGGGCGGGCAGCGCGGACAACTGGATACCCGTCTCAGCGAACTCGCCGCGCAACTGTCGGAAGGCGACAGCCCGGTCACGGCGCTGGAACAGCAGCGCCAGGCCGCGCTGGAACAACGCGTGATCGCCGAGAAGAGCCTGGGCGCGGCGCGCGCAGCACTGGAAGGCATCGACAACGAATTGCGCGAGTTCGAGCAGATCCGCCATCAGCGCGACGAGCAATCGCTGACGCAGCGCGAAGCGATCTCGCAGCGCAAGCTCGATCAGCAGGCATTGGCGATCAAGGCCGAGCAGCTGTCGGCGGCGGTCGTCGAGGCCGGCTTCGTCCTGGAAGATGTGATCGCCGGACTGGCCGCCGATGCCGATGTGGCCGTCTGGGAAAAGACCGTCACCGATTTCGACGCCAAGCTGCGCCGCCTGGAGCCGGTGAACCTCGCCGCGATCCAGGAGCACGCCGAGGCCGCGCAGCGCAAGGAATATCTCGACGCCCAGGACGCGGATCTCACCACTGCGCTGGAAACGCTCGAGGATGCGATCCGCAAGATCGACCGCGAAACCCGCGGCCGCTTCAAGGACACCTTCGATCGCGTCAATTCCGGTGTGCAGGAACTGTATCCGCGCCTGTTCGGTGGTGGTCACGCCTATCTCGAACTCACCGGCGAGGATCTGCTCGACACCGGCGTTGCGATCATGGCGCGTCCGCCCGGCAAGCGCGTGTCCAACATCTCGCTGCTCTCCGGCGGCGAGAAGGCGATGACCGCGGTGGCGCTGGTGTTCGCGATCTTCCGCCTCAATCCCGCGCCGTTCTGTCTGCTGGACGAGGTGGACGCGCCGCTCGACGAGGCCAACGTGGGCCGCTTCACCGCGATGGTCAGCGAGATGAGCGAACACGTGCAGTTCCTGTTCGTCACCCACAACAAGGCGACCATGGAAGCCGCGCACCAGCTCAGCGGCGTGACCATGCGCGAACCGGGCGTGAGCCGCCTGGTTTCCGTCGATTTGGCCGAGGCCGCGCGTCTCGCGGGAGCGGCATGATGACGAAAGTGGAAAACGGCATCGGCGCGATGCGGTATCGTTCGCGCATGGCTTCCAATTTCCAGCTTCCGGGGCTGTAAGGAGATAAGCGATGTCCGATGCTTGGCTGCTGCGTCTCGGAATCCTCGTCGTCGGCGTGGTCCTGATCGCCGCGATCTACTTCTTCGGCCGCCCGCGCAGACAAGGGCAGGGCCGTCGCCTCAAACCCGAGGAGCGCGACAGCGCGGCGCGGATGGAGCCCACGCTCGGCGCGCAGTTGGAGAACGAACTGGCGCAGGCGCCCGCCGATTACAACAGCGAGTCGGTCGTGCAATCGGAGATGGAGCTGCTCGACCGCAGCGTCGGCGGCACGATCCGGGCTGCGGCTGCCAGCGAACTCGGCAAGCGTGACAACGAGGATTTCGACAAGATCGTCACCCTCTACATCGCCGCGCGCGCCGGTCACGTATTACGCGGGCCGGATATCGTCGTCGCCGCCGAGAAGGCCGGGCTGACCTACGGCCACATGAACGTCTTCCATCGTCTCATCGACGGCCATCCCGAACGCGGCCCGATCTTCAGCGTCGCCAACATCAAGAAGCCGGGCAGTTTCGAGATGAGCGAGATCCAGTCGCTGGAAACGCCGGCCATCGCCTTCTTCCTGACTCTGCCGGCGCCGATCCCGGCGCTCGACGCCTGGGAGAAGATGGAGCCGACCGCGCAACGCATGGCGGAGCTACTGGAAGGCGTGCTGCTCGACGAGCAACGCAACGCCCTCGGTCGCCAGCGCATCGCGCACCTGCGCGAGGAACTGCGCACCTACGACCGCCAGCACGAGGCGCCGCCGCTCACGCGCAGCCCGCGCTGGTAATGCGCGAGGCGTATCGGTCGGCATGATGCCGGCCGCGTCGACGCTCTGCGAAATCGTGCTCTCCGAAACCGCCGCAAGAAATCATTCCTGCAGGATCGTTATCTGATCCTGCAAGGCGTGCCGGAACGCGTTCATGACCGGTCTCGATCGTCGTCATGCGCGCGCATAATCGCCACGCAGCAGGGCTCGTGGCGTTTGTCGCGCACTCAAGCGCTTCCCCCGGTTGGCTCGCCGCCCGACCACTCCCTCGATTCCTGTGAAGTCGCCGCCGCTGCGCCAGTGTGGCGGCCTGCATCGTTCCCTAGATTTCAGGAGTGTCGTCATGTCGTACAACCTTGAAGGCCGCATCGCGCTGGTCACAGGTGCATCCTCCGGGATCGGCGAAGCCACCGCGCTGGCGCTGGCCGAGGCGGGCGCGAAGGTCGCGATCGCCGCGCGCCGACGCGATCGTCTCGAAGCGCTCGCCGCGAAACTGGCCCAGCTCGGCGCCGGCCCGCTGATCCTGGACGCGGACCTGCTCGACGAACACGAGGCGCAGCGCATCGTCGCGGAGACCGAAGCCCGCTACGGACGGCTGGACATCCTGATCAACAATGCCGGCGTGATGTACCTCGAACCGGTCGCGGAAGCTGACCTCGGCCGCTGGCGCCGCATGCTGGAGTTGAACGTCCTGAGCCTGATCGCGTCCACCCAGGCGTCGTTGGCGGGCATGCGCGCGCGTCGCGACGGCCATATCGTCAACATCGCGTCCACCGCCGGCCGGATCGCCAATCCAAGGGCGGCGGCGTATGCAGCGACCAAGTTCGGCGTCGTCGGGTTCTCCGAAGGGCTGCGCCGCGAGGTCTACAGCGACAACATCCGCGTCAGCGTGATCGAGCCGGGAATGGTGGCTACGGAGCTGCGCGACCACATCGGTCACGCCGAAACCCGGGGCGCGCTCAACGCCTTGGCGGAGGGCATGCGCCAGCTGCAGCCGGTCGATATCGCCGAAACGATCGTGTTCTGCGTCAGCCGCCCCGCGCACGTCAACATCAACGAGATTCTGATGCGGCCAACCGACCAGGAGCGCTAACAGCGGCAGGCCGCAAGGTTCGCGGGCGGATTAGAATCCGCCTATGAGCAAAACAGCCGCGCCCGCCGCCCGTATCGCCGAACTGCGCCGTCGGATCGACGACGCCAACCACCGCTACCACGTCCTCGACGATCCCAGCATTCCGGACGTCGAATACGACCGCCTGATGCGCGAGCTGGAAGCGCTGGAAGCGGCGCACCCGGAACTGGTCGATTTCGACTCACCCACGCAGCGCGTCGGCAACGCGCCTTCGGCGAAATTCGCCGAGGTGACGCATGCCGTGCCAATGCTGTCGCTGGCCAATGCCTTCACCGATGAAGAGGTGAACGAATTCGTTACCCGCATCGGCAAGGAAACCGGTGACGACAGCCCGGTGTTCTCCGTGGAGCCCAAGCTCGATGGCCTGGCGATTAGCTTGCGCTACGAGAACGGCGTTTTCGTGCGCGGCGCCACGCGCGGCGACGGCACCACGGGCGAGGATGTCACCGCCAACCTGCGCACGGTGAAAGTCATTCCGTTGCGTCTGCGCGGCAAGGCGTTGCCCGAGGTGCTGGAAGTGCGAGGCGAGGTCTACATGCCGCGCGCCGAGTTCGAGCATTACAACATCTGGGCGCTCGAACATGGCGAGAAAACGCTGGCCAATCCGCGCAACGGCGCCGCCGGTTCGCTGCGCCAGCTCGATCCGCGCGTCACCGCCAAGCGGCCGCTGCGCTTCTACGCCTACGCACTCGGCGAGGTGACTGGCGCGAAGCTGCCGGCGACGCATTCGCAGACGCTGGCCTGGCTGCGCGAACTCGGCCTGCCGGTCTGTCCGCAGGTCGAAGTGGCCAAGGGCGTGGAAGGCGTGCTCGATTACTACGCCCGCATCGGTGCGCAGCGCGATACGCTGCCTTACGACATCGACGGCGTCGTTTACAAACTCGACCGTTACGACCAGCAACGCGCGATGGGCTTCGTCTCGCGCGCGCCGCGCTGGGCGTTGGCGCACAAGTTTCCGGCGCAGGAGGAGATGACCACGGTCGAGTCGATCGAGGTCAACGTCGGACGCACCGGCGCGGTCACGCCCTGGGTCTTGATGACGCCCGTGCATGTCGGCGGCGTCACCGTGACCCGTGCGACGCTGCACAACGCCGACCAGATCGCGCGCCTGGATGTGCGCGTCGGCGATGCGGTGATCGTGCGCCGCGCCGGTGACGTGATCCCGGAAGTGGTGCGCGTGATCGAGGAACGCCGCCCGCTGGACAAGCGCGGCAAGCCGTTGCATCCGCCGTACCAGTTGCCGACCACCTGTCCGGTCTGCGGATCGGCGGTGGAGCGCGAGGAAGGCGAGGTGGTGGCGCGCTGCACCGGTGGCCTGTTCTGTCCGGCGCAGCGCATCCAGGCGCTGTTCCATTTCGCCTCGCGCCGTGCCATGGACATCGAAGGCATGGGCGAGCGCTTCATCACCGCGCTGGTCGAATTCGATTACGTGCACACGGTCGCCGACCTGTACAAGCTGACGGTGGGCGATCTGCTCGAAATGAAGCGCCGCGCCGACGAGCGCGACGGCACCACGCCCGAGACGGTCAAGGCTGGCAAGGTCGCCAGCAAGTGGGCCGAAAACCTGATCGCTGCGATCGACGCCAGCCGCAACACCACGCTCGAGCGCTTGCTGTTCGCACTCGGCATCCGCGATGTCGGCGAAAGCACGGCGAAAACGCTGGCGCGGCATTTCGGCGCGCTCGATCCGCTGATCGCCGCGAGCGAAGAGGAATTGGTCGCCGTGCCGGATGTCGGCCCGATCGTCGCCGCGCGCATTGCGCATTTCTTCGCCGAGCAGCACAACCGCGACGTCATCGCCGCGCTGCGTGCCAATGGCGTGCATTGGCAAGAGGGCGCACCGCGTCGTGCGAGTGAAGGGCCGCTGGCGGGCATGACCGTCGTGCTGACGGGCGGTCTGGCTTCGATGAGCCGCGATGAGGCCGGAGCGAAACTGGAAGCGCTGGGCGCGAAGGTCTCGGGCAGCGTGTCGAAGAAGACCGGGATCGTGGTCGCTGGTGAGGCCGCGGGATCGAAACTCGCCAAGGCGCAAGAGCTGGGGCTGGACATCTGGGACGAGGACAAACTGCTCGCATTCCTGGCGGAGCACGGCGCTTGAGTCGAGCGATGAAGCCTGGTCGTTTACCCGTGGCCCGCAAGTCATCGCGCCCATGAGCGATGCCGCATTCCCGCAAGCTTGGCAACCGACGGCAACGTCGGACGCCTTGCGCCTGCGCGCGCGCCTGAACGCCGAAATCCGGTCGTTCTTCGCCGAGCGCGACGTGCTGGAAGTGGAAACTCCGATCCTGTCGCGCGCCGGCAACACCGACCCGAACATCGCTTCGTTCTCGCTGCAGTTTTCCGGTCGCACCGACGGCGCGCCACGCGCGCGCTGGTTGCGCACGTCGCCGGAATTTCCCATGAAGCGGCTGCTCGCCGCTGGCATCGGCGATTGCTACGAACTCGGCCGGGTTTTCCGTGATGGCGAGGCGGGCACCCGCCACAACCCGGAATTCACCATGCTGGAGTGGTACCGGCTTGGCTGGGACCACTTGCGTCTGATCGACGAAACCGTCGCGCTGGCGCAGCGCGCCCTGGCGCTGGTGGGCAGGACAGCTTTGGTCGAGAAAATTTCTTATCGCGATCTCTACCGCGACGCACTCGGCGTCGACCCGCTGCGCGATGACGATGGTGCGTTGCGCAAAGCCCTGGGTGAAATCGAGATTGATCCGCGTGGCCTGGTCCGCGACGACTGGCTCGACCTGCTGATGACGCATCGTCTGCAGCCAACCTTCGCGCCCGATCGCCTGCTGGCCATTCACGACTATCCGGCAACACAAAGCGCCCTGGCGCGGATACGCAACGATGACCCGCCGGTGGCCGAACGCTTCGAGCTGTACCTGGGCCCGCTCGAACTGGCCAATGGCTATCACGAACTGCTTGACGCCGACGAGCAGCGGCGACGCTTCGAGCGCGATCATCTGCTGCGCGCGGAGCGGGGCGGTCCGCTCCCGCCATTGGACGAAGCCTTGCTGTCGGCACTGCAGGCAGGCATGCCATCCTGCGCCGGCGTCGCCCTGGGCATCGACCGCCTGCTGATGGCGCTGCTGGGTACCGACCGCATCGCCGATGTGATCGCCTTCGACTTCGCGGCATCGTGAAAACGCTTACGATCTGAACGACCGCTTCACGTCACGGCCGGGTCATGGAAAATTGAGGACGTATTCATGCTGGGCGCGCGAGAGTGTCCGGCATCAACTGGACGAGGGTGGGGACATGCGCAAGCTATTCGGAATTCTGGTGATCGGGAGCGTCGCCTGGCTGGCCTCGGCCACGGCTTCGGCGCAATCGGGGTATCGCGATGATGCTCGATGGGGCGACAGCGGCCGCACGGTGCGCTGCGAGTCCTATGGCAAGCAGCCGCAGGAATGTCCCATCAACACGCGTGGTGGGGTGCGGCTGGTCCGCAAGCTGTCCGATCGCGATTGCGTGCAAGGTCGCGATTGGGGCACCCGCCGCAATTACGTCTGGGTGTCGAACGGCTGTCGCGCCGAATTCGCCGTCGGTCGCGGTGGCGGCGGCGATTGGGGCAACGGCAATGGCCGCACGGTGCGCTGCGAGTCCTACGGCAAGCAGCCAAAGGAATGTCCCATCAACACGCGCGGCGGCGTGCAGCTGGTGCGCAAGCTGTCCGAGCGCGATTGCGTGCAGGGACGTGACTGGGGCTATCGTCGCGATTACGTCTGGGTGTCGAACGGCTGCCGCGCGGAATTCGCGACCGGTGGTGGCAATTGGGGCGGCGGTGATCCGGGCTGGGGCGGTGGTGGTGGCACCCGCACGGTGCGTTGCCAGTCCTATGACAAGCACCCGCAGGAATGTGCCGCGGACACGCGCAATGGCGTGCGGCTGATCCGCAAGCTGTCCGATCGCGATTGCATCGAGGGCCGCGATTGGGGCTATCGCCGCGACTACGTGTGGGTGTCCAACGGCTGCCGCGCCGAGTTCGAGACCGGCGGCGGCTGGTGGCGCTGACGACGTAGCGATCGGAACACGAAACGCAACGGAAGGTGCAGGCATCCCGGCTACAATTACGGGATGCCTGACACCTTCGATTTCGACCGCTACGACCGCATCCGTCCGATCCGCTGGACCGGCGATGCGCTAGAGCTTCTCGACCAGCGCAAACTGCCGTTCGCGGTGGAGTACCTGCGCTGCGCGGACAGCGACGCCGTCGCCACGGCGATCCGCGATCTCGCCGTGCGTGGCGCGCCGGCCATCGGCATCGCCGCCGCCTGGGGCGTGGTACTGGCCGCGCGAACAGTGAAAGCCGCCGATACGGGCGATGGCGTCCTGTCGGTCATCGAACCCGCGCTGCAGCGGCTCAACGCCGCGCGACCCACCGCGGTCAATCTGGCCTGGGCGCTCGCACGCATGCGTCGTGCGCTGGCGGCGGCCGGCTCCGACTGGCGCGAGGCGATCGAGCGCGAAGCGCAGACGATCACCGACGAAGATCTGGCGGCCAACCGCCGCATGGGCGAACTCGGCGCCGCGCTCATCCAGCCCGGCAGCGGTGTGCTGACGCACTGCAACACGGGTTCGCTGGCGACGGCGGGCTTCGGCACCGCGCTCGGCGTGATCCGCGCGGGCGTGGCCCAGGGCCGGATCGACAAGGTCTTCGCCGACGAAACCCGCCCCTGGATGCAAGGTTCGCGCCTGACGGTGTGGGAACTGCAGCAGGACGGCATCGACGCCACCCTGATCGCCGACGCCGCCGCTTCGCACCTGATGAAGCGCGGCGATGTCGATTGGGTCGTGGTCGGCGCCGATCGCATCTGCGCCAACGGCGACGTCGCCAACAAGATCGGCACCTATCAGCTCGCCATCGCCGCGCGTTATCACGGCCGCAAGTTCATGGTGGCGGCGCCTTCCTCGACCGTCGACATGGCGACGGCGTCGGGCAATCTGATCGAGATCGAGGAGCGTGACCCGGGCGAACTGCTCGGCGTTTCCGGCACGCGCACGGTGGCCGAGGGCATTCACGCCTGGAATCCGGTTTTCGACGTCACGCCGGCCGCGCTGATCGATGCGATCGTCACCGAGAAGGGTGTCGTGGAGCATCCGGATGCCGCTTCGATGAAGGCGCTGTTCGGGGCCTGAACGGGACCTCTTTCGTGGCTGCTTTCACGGCCCTCGAAAATGCCTGCAAGTGCTTGTTTCCGGTGGGGAATCAGGCGGCTTTCCAAGGCCGTTTCATGGTAGAATTTCAGGCTTGCGCGGATTCCTGCGCAAGCGCCGCCGGCGATGCCCGCGGCACCACCCGTGTGAACCATTGAATAAGGGTCGTAATGGCCGAACTCGCCAAGGAAATCATCCCCGTCAATCTCGAGGACGAGATGCGCCGCAGCTACCTCGATTACGCCATGAGCGTGATCGTGGGGCGCGCGCTCCCCGACGTCCGCGACGGCCTCAAGCCGGTGCATCGCCGCGTGCTGTACGCGATGAACGAGCTCGGTGCGCACAGCAACAAGCCTTACTACAAGTCGGCGCGTATCGTCGGTGACGTGATCGGTAAGTACCACCCGCACGGCGACCAGTCGGTGTACGACACGCTGGTGCGCATGGCGCAGCCGTTCTCGCTGCGCTACCTGCTGGTGGACGGGCAGGGCAACTTCGGCTCGGTCGACGGCGACAGCGCCGCGGCGATGCGTTACACCGAAGCGCGCATGTCGCGCCTGACGCACGAGCTGATGGCGGACATCGACAAGGAAACCGTCGATTTCCAACCCAACTACGACGAGAAGGAACTGGAACCCACGGTCATGCCGACGCGGTTCCCGAACCTGCTGGTCAATGGTTCGGCCGGCATCGCCGTCGGCATGGCGACCAATATTCCGCCGCACAACCTGTCGGAAGTGATCAATGCGCTGATCGCGCTGATCGACGATCCGTCGATCGACATCGACGGCCTGATGCAATACATCCCGGGCCCGGATTTCCCCACTGCCGGCATCATCAACGGCGTCGGCGGCATCCATCTCGCCTATCGCACCGGTCGCGGTCGTGTGCGCATGCGCGCGCGCGCCGAGGTCGAAGTGACCGACAGCGGCCGTGAGGCGATCGTCGTCACCGAGATTCCGTACCAGGTCAACAAGGCGCGTCTGATCGAGAAGATCGCCGAGCTGGTCAAGGAAAAGAAGCTCGAGGGCATCAGCGAGCTGCGCGATGAGTCCGACAAGGACGGCATGCGCATCTACATCGAGGTCAAGCGCGGCGATTCCGCCGAAGTGGTGCTGAACAATCTCTATCAGCAAACGCAGATGGAGTCGGTGTTCGGCATCAACATGGTGGCGCTGGTCGATGGCCGCCCGCAGTTGCTCAATCTCAAGCAGATTCTCGAAGCCTTCGTCCGCCATCGCCGCGAGGTGGTGACGCGCAGGACCATCTTCGAACTGCGCAAGGCACGCGCCCGCGCCCACGTGTTGGAAGGCCTGACCGTCGCGCTCGCCAACATCGACGAGATGATCGAGCTGATCAAGACTTCGGCGAATCCGAATGAGGCACGCGATCGCATGCTGGCGCGCACGTGGCAGCCGGGTCTGGTCGCGAGCCTGCTCGCGGCGGCCGGTAGCGATGCGTCGCGTCCGGAAGACCTGCCGGCTGGCGTCGGTCTCGTCGACGGTGCCTACCAGCTGACGGAAACGCAGGCGCAGCAGATTCTCGAAATGCGCCTGCACCGCCTGACCGGCCTGGAGCAGGACAAGCTCACCGAGGAATACAAGCAGCTGCTCGAGACCATCCGCGGCCTGATCGAGATTCTCGAGAATCCCGACGTGCTGCTCGATGTGATCCGCACCGAGCTGCGCAACCTCAAGGAAGAATTCGGCGACGCGCGCCGCAGCGAAATCCGCGCAAGCGAGGAGGATCTCGACATCCTCGACCTGATCGCGCCGGAAGACGTGGTGGTGACGCTTTCGCACGCCGGCTACGCCAAGCGCCAGCCGGTCACCGCCTACCGTGCGCAACGGCGCGGTGGCCGCGGACGCAATGCGGCGGCGACCAAGGACGAGGATTTCATCGACCAGCTCTGGCTGGTCAACACGCACGACACGCTGCTCACCTTCACCAGCGCCGGGCGCGTGTTCTGGCTGCCGGTGCATCAGCTGCCGGATGCCGGCCCGAACGCGCGCGGACGGCCGATCATCAACTGGATCTCGCTGGAGGAAGGGGAGAAGGTGCAGGCGGTGCTGCCGGTGCGCGAGTACGACGACAGCCACTATGTGCTGTTCGCCACCCGCAACGGCACGGTCAAGAAGACGCCGCTCACCGAGTTCGCCTATCGTCTGCAGCGCGGCAAGATCGCCATCAATCTCGATGACGGCGACGCCCTGGTCGATGTCGCGCTCACCGACGGTTCGCGCGACGTGATGCTGTTCGCCAGTAACGGCAAGGCCGTGCGTTTCGCCGAGCAGGAAGTGCGCTCGATGGGCCGCACCGCCACCGGTGTGCGCGGTATCAAGCTCACGGCCGGCGAGCACGTGGTCAGCCTGATTGTGGTCGACGGTGACGGCGACATCCTCACCGCCAGCGAGCGTGGCTACGGCAAGCGCACGTCGCTCGAGGAATATCCGCGCAAGGGTCGCGGCACCCAGGGCGTGATCGCGATCCAGACCAGCGCACGCAACGGCAGTTTGATCGGCGCCATCCAGCTCAGTGACCACCATGAAGTACTGCTGATCTCCGACGGCGGCACGCTCGTGCGCACGCGCGCGGCGGAAATCTCGCAGGTCGGCCGCAACACCCAGGGTGTGACGCTGATGCGCATGGCCGAGGGCGAGAGCCTGCAGGCGGTGGAGCGCGTCGATGCCTCGCTGGAGGATGAGGACACCACGGCCGGCGGGGAGCCCCGCGAAGGGCAGGCCCATGAAGATCAGGCCGGCGAAGAGCGACCGCAGCCTCAAAATTGATGTGCGGTGGTACCCCGGACGCAGCGCCGGGGTTACGATACTTTAACAAGAACCCATGGCCGGGCTTCGTCCCGGCCATGGGCTTTTGTAGGGAGGTTTCACCAAAAGCTGGACTAAAAACGGAAGGGGGTTACATGAAATACCTGATGGGGGCATTGCTCGCGCTGGCGAGCTGGATGGCGGCGCCGCTGGCGCAGGCCTACGAACAGGGCGAGAACTGGATCGCCATCGATCTGACCGATGCGCGCACGCTGTACATGCGCGACATCACGCCCGATCTGATGCTGGCGATCCGCAAGGAAGGCGGCTCGGGCTGGAGCCTGGAAGTGGTGCGCCGCCCGCTGATCGCTAATGCGCCGAACCTGATCGGCGCGGATGCATCGCAGGTGTACGCCTCGCAGGTGCAGGCGCGCACGTATCAGAGCCCGCGCGTGCTGCCGCTGCAGGGGACGCCGGTCGAGCTGCGCGTGGATCTCGACAACGCCAAGGTCAACGGCAAGGGCGCACAGGCCGCTTTCAGCGGCGGCAAGCTGCGGATCAGCTGGCAGCAGACCGGCAACCCGGTCAATGCCGACAAGCCTGCGAAGTCCGGCAAGAAGTCGGGCAAGTCTCGTAAATCCGGCAAGTAACGCGGTTCGGCGCGAACCGGGGGTTGATCGCGCGGGCGGACGGCGGCAGCATGACTGTCGCCATCCGGCGACGGGCAGGTGCGATGAGCAAGTACAGGATCCTGGAAACCTTCCAGGCGCAACAGGACGAGACGGACGACACCTCCGGTACACAGGCTGACGGTGCCCCGACTGGCACCGGCGGCACCGGTAGCGAGGCGTGGACCCGGAAAAGCTTCGTGCTGGCCCAGGACAAGCCCGGCGCGGTCTTCGTGCCCTCGCCAGTGGACGGCTACGCCCATCGCACGGGCGACCAAGGCACCGTCGAACTCTATGATTCGCCCGGGACCGACGGTCAGCTGCTCGGCCGAGTCCTGCATATGGATCCGCGCAGTTTCGCGGTGCAGGAAGGCGAGCACGTCGAATATGGCCAGCCGCTCGGCCGACAGTGGGGCGCGGGGCCGGGCAACGTGAAGACGCAGCCCGACCGCGTCCAGGTCGAGATGGAATCCGAGCAACTGTGGCGCTACCTGGCCGACATCGAAGCCGGCCTGATCGCGCCGGACATGTTCCCGGGCATGACCAAGCGCCTGCGCCGATCCGGCCTCACGCTGCCGCCCTCGACCAAGGCCGCGATCCCGATCGCGGTGGCGATCGCCGCCTTGCAGCAACAGCGCATCGTCGAGAGCGGCGACCGGGGGCCGGGCGTGCGCGAGGTGCAGGGACTGCTGCACACCTTCGGCTATCTCGACGGCCAGGGCGCGCCGTTGCGCGTCGACGGCGTGTTCGGGGATCGCACGCGTGAAGCGCTCGAATCCTTCCAGCGCGTGCATGGCCTGGAAGCGAATGGCGTGGCCGGATCGCAGACGATCGCCGCGCTGCACATGGCCGAGCGGCAGCCGCTGGTCTCCAATCCCGATCATCCGGACCACGGCTTGTACCGGCAGGCGCTGGACGGTCTGGAAAAGCTCGACCCGAAAACCTTCGCCAACGCCGAGGAGCGCCGTAACGCCGCCGCCGCGCTGGTGCTCGAGGCCAAGCTGCAAGGCGTGCAGCAGATCGACCACGTCAGGCTCGACGCGGGCAGCGGCAACGTCATCGCGATCCAGCGCGGGTCGGACGAAGAGACGCATCGGCTCCGCATGGACCTCAAGCAAGCCGGCGTGCAGCCGCTGGAGAAGAGCACCCTGCAGCTGGATCAGGAGAGGCAGCTGGAATCGCAGCGCCACGTGCAGACGCAGGTGCAGAAACAAGTCCAGACGCAGGAGCTGGAGCGGCGCCACGACGTGCGTCAGGAACAACACCACGAGCGGACGCAGGAGCAGGAACAGGAGCGTCACCGCCGCCACTCGCGGTAAGCGTTTCTTCCTGAATCCGACGCTTTTGTCGACACCCTTCCGTGAACGCAGCGCTGCGTCCACGCGGTCTATACTCGTGTGCAACCTAAGGAGATGCACATGACGATGTGGACGCGTGGGGGCGGTGCCATGCGCGCCGCGCGCGGGGTTGCGGTGGCGATGCTGTCGTTGGCCCTGCTGTGGCTGCCGGCGTGCAAGCGCAGCGAGCAGGGACAACTGCCCGCGGTCACCGGCGAGGCGGTCCAGGCCAAGCGCGAAGAGGTCAAGGGATTCGCGCTCGCGCGCGCCTATCCGGACCAGGGCAGCGATTCGCTCGCCATCGCCCTGGAATTTTCGCGTCCACTGGTCGGCACGCAGGATTTCGACAAGCTGATCACTTTCGCCGAACCGGTCGGCGACAAGAGCAGCTGGTCGCTCGACAAGGACGGCAAGGTACTGCGCTTCCCGTACGTGGAGGCGAACAAGACTTACACGATGCGCATCTCCGGCGATCTCACCGCCGCCGATGGCAACAAGCTCGGCAAGCAGATCGAGGAGAAGGTCTTCACCGGCGAACTCGATCCCGCGGTTGGATTCGCCTCGCAGGGCAGTGTGCTGCCGGCGAAGGAGTCACGCGGATTGCCGGTGGTCTCGGTGAATGTCGATGAAGTCGACGTCGAATTCCTGCGCCTGGACGAGAAATCGCTGCCGCAATTCTTCAGCCAGTACCAGCGCGGCGGCCGCCGCGATGGGTGGGATCTGGAACGTGATTACGACGATGGCGACGGCAAGCAGTACAAGCCGTTGTCGAAGCTGGCCAAATCCGTCTACACCAATCGTTTCGTGCTCGGCGGCAAGCGCAACGAGCGCGTGCTGACATATCTGCCGATACAGGATATTTCCGAACTTCAGGAACCCGGCCTGTACTTCGCCGTGATGCGGCGGCCTGGCCAGTTCAAGAACGAATACGACACCGCGTTCTTCACCGTCAGTGACGTCGGCCTGCATGCCCGTGCCTACAAGGACAAGCTTTACGTACATACGGCCTCGCTGCAGGACGGCAGCGCGATCGGCAGCACGGAACTGCGCATTCTCGATCCGCAGGGCGAAACCTTCCTCAAGGGCCGCACCGACGGCAACGGCAACGCGCTGCTCGATTACACGTTGCAGTCCGGGCACGTGCTGATCGCCACGCGCGGCAAGGATGTGTCGTTCCTGCCGTTCAACCAGCCGGCGCTGGATCTGTCCGAATTCGCCGTCAGCGGCCGCGAGTCGGCCTGGTTCGACGTCTTCGCATGGTCGGGGCGCGATCTCTATCGTCCCGGCGAAACCGTGCGCGTCTCCGCGCTATTCCGCGACAACGATGGCAAGCCGGTGGTGGCGAAGGGCAACAAGGCGCAGCCGTTGTTCGTGCGCCTGAAGCAGCCGGATGGCAAGACCTTCCTCGACAGCCGCATCGAAGCGGGCGCGCTCGGATACTTCAAGTTCGAAAAGACCATTCCGGTCGATGCGCCAACGGGCCGCTGGCAGATCGAATTCCGCACCGATCCGGCGAGCAAGGAAGCGGTGCAGGGCATGACGCTGCGCATCGAGGAATTCCTGCCCGAGCGCATGAAGCTCGATCTGGAATCGTCCGACGCCGTGCTCAGGCCTGGCCAGCCGTTGCGCCTGCAAGCGATCGGCGCCTATCTCTACGGCGCGCCCGCGGCGCAGAACCGGTTCACGGCGAAGCTTGCCGTGGCGGTGGAGCAGCATCCGCTGGAGGAGCTGCCGGGTTATTTCTTCGGCGACCCCACCGTCGAATTGCCGAAGGACGCGAAGGACGTCATCGACGACAAGCTCGATGCGCAGGGCAAGCTCTCGCAGGACATCGCACTGCCCGATGAGGCCAAACCGGTCACGCCGATCGCCGCCGTGCTGTCCGGCAGTCTGTTCGAAACCGGCGGCCGCAGCGTCAATCGCTCGCTCAAGCGCGTGCTGTGGCCGGCCGATGCCCTGGTTGGCGTGCGCCCGCTGTTCGATGACAAGGACGGTAGCGACGCCAACAGCACCGCGCGTTTCGAGCTGATGCGCGTCGGCAGCGATGGCAAACCGCGGCCGGCGAGTGGCTTGAAGGTGACGCTGGTGCGCGAGCATCGCGACTATCACTGGAACTACGACGCCGACGACGGCTGGAAGTACGACTTCACTCGCCGCTTTGAGAATGTCGAGGTCAAGACGATCGATGCCGGCGCCACCGCCGCGCGTTTCGATTTCCCGGTGGAGTGGGGCGAGTACCGCGTTGAAGTCTTCGATCCCGCCACCAAGCTCACCACGCGCTATCCCTTCCGCGCGGGCTGGAGCTGGGACGACGAAAACCGCGGCCTCGACGCGCGGCCAGACAAGGTCAAGCTGTCGCTCGACAAGACTGGCTACAAGACCGGCGACACGCTCAAAGCCACGATCACGCCGCCGCATGCCGGACGTGGCGTGCTGCTCGTGGAAAGCGACAAACTGCTTTACGTACAGGACATCGACGTCGGCGCCAAGGGCGAGACATTCGAAATCCCGGTGACGAAGGAATGGGAGCGCCACGACGTCTACGTCACCGCGCTCGTGTTCCGCGGTGGCAGCGTGCCGAGCAAGATCACACCTGCGCGTGCGGTTGGCGTGACCTGGGTGCCGATGGATCGTCGCGCACGTCGTGTCGCCGTCGGTCTGGTTGCGCCGAAGCAGATGCGGCCCGAGCAACCGATCGCGGTGACCATCAGCGCGCCCGCGCTGGCCGGCAAGGAGGCGTATGCCACCGTGTCGGCGGTCGATGTCGGCATCCTCAACATCACCCGCTTCCCGGTCCCAGATGCCAACAAGCATTTCTTCGCCCAGCGCCGTCTCGGCGTGGATGCCTACGACATCTACGGTCGCGTGATCGAAAGTTTCGAGGGCAGCATCGCCAAGCTGCGCTTCGGCGGCGATATGGCGCTCGATGCCTTGCCGCAGGCGAAGCGCCCGACCGCGCGCGTGCAGACCGTCGACCTGTTCTCGGGGCCGGTGAAGCTCGATGCCAAGGGCAACGTGCGCGTGAAGCTGCCGGTTCCCGATTTCAACGGCACGCTGCGCGTCTCCGCACTGGTGTTCTCCGGTGATCAGTACGGCAACCGCGATCTGGAAACCCTCGTGCGCGCGCCGATCGTGGCCGAGGCGAGCATGCCGCGCATCCTGGCGCCTGGTGACCGCAGCACGGTCACGCTCGATCTCACCAACTTCACCGGCAAGGCCGGCGAGTTCAAGGTGCAGGTCGATGGCATCGGTCCCGTAG
The DNA here is from genome assembly GCF_020511115.1 of Luteimonas panaciterrae. Classification (GTDB taxonomy): domain Bacteria; phylum Pseudomonadota; class Gammaproteobacteria; order Xanthomonadales; family Xanthomonadaceae; genus Luteimonas; species Luteimonas panaciterrae. The sequence continues at coordinate 371,878 of NZ_JAJAVH010000004.1, read as the reverse complement.
CCATCGGCGAAGGTGCGCGCAGTGCCAAGATCGACAAGGAAGCGAAGGCCACGCTCAACTTCCCGGTCTCGGCGAAGGAGGGCTACAGCACCGCCAACGTGCGCGTGCGCGTGGAAGGCAACGGCTTCAAGGTCGATCGCCGCTACGACTTGCCAGTGCGCCCGGCATGGCCCAGCGTGTTGCGCGCCCGCACGCAGGTGCTGGATGCATTGGCCGCCGTTTCGCTGGATGCCGGATTCGCCGACGGCCTGATGCCGGGATCGGTGAACGCACGCATGACCGTGAGCGCATTGCCGCCGATCCCCTTCGCGAGTGCGCTGCAGGGCGCTTTGGATTATCCCTACGGCTGTTCCGAGCAAACCACCAGCAAGGGTTACGCGGCACTCGAACTCGATCCCGAGACGGCGAAGATGCTCGGTGTGACCGGGCTGGACGCCGCCAAGCGTCGCGCACGCATGGAAGGTGCGCTTGGACGACTCGCCTCGATGCAGGTGAGCTCCGGGCACTTCTCGATGTGGGGCGACGACGGCTATGTGAGTCCGAGCCTGACGCCGTACATCGTCGAGTTCCTGCTCGACGCGCGCGAGGGTGGCTTCCAGGTGCCGGACACCGTGCTGCAGAAAGCGCTGCAACGTCTCAACGAGGATCTCCTGGCCGGCGGCAACGAGTTCTACGGCCGGGACAACCGCGAGCATCTCAAGTTCGCCTATCAGGCACATGCCGGCTACGCGTTGGCGCGCGTGAACCGTGCGCCGCTCGGAACGTTGCGCGCGCTCTACGACAATGAGCGCAAGCGCACGCTCACCGGCTTGCCGCTCGTCCATCTCGGTCTCGCGTTGGCGTTGCAGGGCGACAAGGCGCGCGGCCTGAAGGCGATCGCGGAGGGCTTCAACTTCAAGGGCGATCGTCCGGGTTATCTCGACGACTACGGCAGCCCGTTGCGCGACACCGCTCTGATGATCGCGCTCACCCACGAGCGCGGCTATGCCAAGCCCGAGTATGACGCGCGAGCGGTCGATCTCGGCCGCGAACTCGATGTGCGTCGCAAGAACGGCTGGCTCTACCTGAGCACGCAGGAACAGGTGGCATTGGCCCGGCTTGGCAAGGCGCTCATGGTGTCGCAGGACAAGCGCGTCGAGGGCAACTGGCATGTCGGCGGCAACGATGAGTCCGTGCCGGCCGCCAAGATCGTCGGCCGCTCGTTCGACTACGACACGCTGGCCCAAGGCGTGCGTTTCGATCCGAAGGGCACGCCGCCGCTGTACGCCAGCCTGGAAATCGCGGGCGTGCCGCGCAATGCGCCCGAACCCGATTTCAGCCAACTCAAGGTGGAGCGCAAGTGGTACGGCACCGACGGCAAGGAATGGACGCCGAAGCCGCTGAAGGAAGGCGAAGCCTTGATCGTCGGCCTCACCATCACCGCCGATACCAGCATGCCGGATGCGCTGATCACCGACTTGCTGCCCGCGGGCCTGGAGATCGAGAACTTCAATCTCAGCGACGAGAAGCAGTGGGCGGGTGTCGTCGTCAACGGCATCGAGATCACCGATCGCGCCAGCGCGGCCGACGTGCAGCACGAGGAGTATCGCGATGACCGCTACATCGCCGCGCTCAAGTTGTCGGCTGGCGGCAAGGCGCGCGTGTTCTATCTGGCGCGTGCGGTGACGCCGGGAACATATACCGTGCCGCCACCGCTGGTGGAGGACATGTACCGGCCGCAATTGCGTGGCGTGGGCAAGTCGACGCCGGCGACGATCACCGTGGGTGAGGGAGCGCGCTAGGCGGCATTGCCGCCTGCGCTCCCGAACGCCCGGCCAGGGATGGCCGGGCTGGACCATCAGCAATCGATTGAGCTTCGCCACGGATGGCAAACAAATCTGGAGAGCATTACGCATGCCCCTGCATATCGGCATTGTCGCCTGTTCCGCGGAAGGTGCCGCGCTCTGCTATCGCACGATCTGTGCGGAGGGCGCGGCATTGCTTGGTCCGCATGCGCACCCGGAAGTGTCGATGCATACCCCCTCGCTCGCCGAGTACGTGGCGTGCCTGGATCGAGGCGACTGGGCAGGCGTGGGAGAACTCATGCTGGACTCTGCCAGGCGATTGGCGGGCATCGGCGCGGATTTTCTGATCTGTCCCGACAACACCATCCATGCGGCGCTGCCCGGAATCGTCGCGAGATCACCTTTGCCGTGGCTGCACATCGCCGAAGTTGTCGCCGACGAGGCCGTCGCGCGCGGCTTCAAACGCTTGGGGCTGACCGGTACGAAGTGGCTGGTCGACAGCGAGGTCTATCCCGAGAAGCTGGTCGCGCGTGGGCTGGAATATCTGCGTCCCGATCCCGATGAGCGTGATGAGATCGGCCGGATCATCATGGACGAATTGGTGTACGGCATGTTCAAGCCGGAATCGATCGCCTATTTCCAGCAGGTCATCACGCGCATGCGGCAGGCGGGCTGCGATGCCGTGGTGCTGGGATGCACCGAAATTCCCCTGATCCTCGGCGACGAGAATTCTCCGCTGCCGACGCTCGACTCCACGCGCCTGCTGGCGCGAGCCGCGCTGCGGCGCGCGACGCAGGTGAGCGTCGCGTCCGGCTAACGGCTCGCGATGCAGTTGAAGGTCCCGCTCATGGCCGTGATCGACCGGCTCCGACGTGGCATCGTCGGTCGTCCACTGCTGTGGTGGCTGCGCTGGGGAACGGTCGCATGCCTGCTGTCGCTGCTGATCCTCGATCTCGCCTTTCCGCCGCCATTGCCGAAAAGCCGCGATACGAGCGTTCTCGTGGTCGCGCGCGACGGCACGCCATTGCGGGCCTTCGCCGATGCCGAAGGCGTCTGGCGTTATCCCACGACGTCGCGACAGGTGTCGCCGCTGTATCTGCAGGTGTTGCTGAACTATGAAGATCGCTGGTTCTGGCGACATCCGGGCATCAATCCGGTGGCGATCCTGCGCGCGGGCGGGCAATGGCTGCGCAGTGGCCGCATCGTTTCCGGCGGATCGACGTTGACGATGCAGGTGGCGCGCATCCTCGATGGGCCGGGCGGCACGCGATCGCCATGGCGGAAGCTGCGGCAAATGCTGCGAGCGCTGCAGTTGGAGGTACATCTTTCGAAACGCGAGATCCTCGATCTGTACCTGGAACGCGCACCGTTCGGCGGCACGATCGAAGGCATCGAGGCGGCGAGCTGGGCCTATCTCGGCAAGCCGGCATCGAAGCTGTCCCATGCCGAAGCCGCGCTGCTGGTGGTGCTGCCGCAGGCGCCGAGTCGGTGGCGGCCGGATCGAGAACCCGAAGCGGCACGCGTCGCGCGCGACAAAGTGCTCGATCGCATGGCCGAACTCGGCGTGTGGAGCAGGGCGGAAGTCACGGATGCCAAGATCGAGGCGGTCGTATCGCGGCGATTGCAAGCGCCTTTGTCGGCGGCGTTGCTTGCGCAGCGATTGCGTTCGACGCATGGCAAGGCCGATCGCATCGTTTCCACGATCGATCCGGGCTTGCAACGCACGCTCGAGGAACGCGTCGCCAGTTATTTCTCCAACCTGCCGCCACGCACGTCCGCGGCGCTGCTGGTGGTGGACAACGCCAGCATGGAGGCGCGTGCCTATGTCGGTTCGGTGACGTTTGGCGACAAGGCACGCCTGGGACACGTCGACATGGTGCGAGCCTGGCGTTCGCCCGGCTCCACGCTCAAGCCGTTCCTGTATGGATTGGCGCTCGATGATGGCCTGATCCATTCCGAAAGTCTGCTGGTGGATGCGCCGCAATCCTTCGGCGGCTATCGTCCCGGCAATTTCGACACGGCGTTCAACGGACCGGTTGGTGCTGCGGAAGCGTTGCGATTGTCGTTGAACATTCCCGCCGTGGATCTGCTCGATCGCGTCGGTCCGGCGCGTTTTTCCGCCCGTCTGGACAATGCCGGAATTTCACTGAAATATCCGCGCGGCGCGACGCCGAATCTGTCGTTGATCTTGGGCGGCATCGGCGCGCGGCTTGAAGATCTGGTCGGCGCATATTCCGCTTTCAACCGCGATGGCGTTGCAGGACGCGTGCGCTACACGCCGCAAGATCCGAAGATCGATCGGCGTCTGCTGTCGCCGGGCGCCGCCTGGATCGTGCGGACGATGCTCGAAGCCAATCCTCGTCCTGGCGAGCGCGAGGACACGTTCGATCGCGGCAATCGCCCGCGCGTGGCCTGGAAGACCGGCACCAGCTACGGTTTCCGCGACGCCTGGGCGCTCGGCGGCACGCGGCGTTACACGGTTGGCGTGTGGGTCGGGCGTCCGGACGGCACGCCGCTGCCGGGTCAGTATGGCGCCGTCACGGCGCTCCCGCTGTTGTTCGAAACCGTCGACAGCCTGCCACGCATGCGTGGTGACAGCGTGCCGCAACCGCCGCCAGCGAGCGTGACCAAGTCGGACATCTGCTGGCCATCAGGCGCTACCGCCGATGCGCAATCGCCGCAACTCTGCCAGCGCCGCATGGAGGCCTGGATATTGAGCGGCACCGTGCCACCCACGTTCGCCGAACGCGGCGCGCGTCTGTGGAACGCGGGCATCGAACGCTTCGATGCCGATGCAGGCAGCGGCGAACGCTTGTCGGCCGCATGCTCGCTGCCGCACGAACGCGAATCGCGTGAAATCGCGCGATGGCCTGCGCTGGCATCACCCTGGCTGACAGCTGCGATGCGTCAGGCTTCGCGTTTGCCGCCGCTCGCCGCCGACTGCATGGCGGACGGTCGCGATGCCGTCGAGGAGTTGCGCATCGAAGGCGTCAACGACAATGCGACGTTGGCGCGTGCACCCGGCAGCGTGCATCCGGTGCGCCTCTCGTTGCGAGCACTGGGAACGGGTGCGCGCGTGCAGTGGCTGCTGGATGGGCGCTGGATCGGCGAGACCGAAGGCGCGAGACCGCTGGTCCGCGATTTTTCCGAAACGGGCACGCACACCTTGACTGCGTTGGCGGACAGCGGCGCCTGGAACAGTGTGAAATTCCGCGTGCTGAACTAGAACAATCTCGAGGTTTTTTGCTGCCGTCATCCCAGCTTTCGCCGGGATGACGATATCGAGGTTCAGGTGAGCTGTTCGAGCATGTGCTCCGCCGACGACACGCGGAATTCGCCTGGCGCTTCGACATTGAGCACTTTCACGACACCGTCTTCCGCATAAAGCGAGAAGCGCTTGGATCGCGTGCCCATGCCGTAGGAACTGGCATCCATTTCCAGCCCGAGCGCACGCGCGAATTCGCCGTTGCCGTCGGCCAGCATCAGCAGGCCTTCCTGCGTGTTCTGGCTGCGTCCCCAGGCCTGCATGACGAAGGGATCGTTCACCGACATGCAGGCGACTTCGATGCCCTTGCCACGGAAGCTGTCGAAATGCTCGATGTAGCCGGGCAGATGGCGCTCCGAGCAGGTCGGCGTGAACGCGCCGGGGACGGCGAACAGGACGACCTTCTTCCCGGTGAAAAGCGTGGGGGTATCGACGATCTCGACGCCCTCGCCGATGCGCTGCAATTTGGCTTCCGGAATGCGGTCACCGATCTGAATGGTCATGGGAAAGTCCCGCTCTGAGGTGAACCAAGTGTATTCGGGGCGGAGTAGAGAGATGTCAAGGCCGTTGAAATCGCCGTGGCGATACCAATTTCGCAGCTATGGCGGCGACCGGTCGCCGGTAAACAGAACATTTCGAGCTGACCAGAATTGGAGCAATCATCATGAGCATCGTCCGTTATCGCCAGTGGCCGGGGCAGGCCGTCTATGAACAGGCCGCCCTGCGCAATGAAATCAAGTATGCATTCGACCGTTTCCTCGACAGCGACTCCGCCGCGCATGCGCAGTGGACGCCCAGCGTCGACATCAAGGAAGAAGCCGAACGTTTCGTCATCCGCGCCGACCTGCCGGGCATCGATCCGCAGGACATCGAGATCCAGATGGACAAGAACATCCTGTCGATCAAGGGCGAGCGCAGCGTCGAGAACGTGGTCGAGGGAGGCGCCGCCGAGAGCGGACGCTATTCGCGCATCGAGCGTCGCCACGGCAGTTTCCACCGTCGCTTCGCGCTGCCCGAGAGCGTGGATGCCGAAGGCATTTCCGCCAGCGGTCGCAACGGCGTGCTGGAGATCGTCATTCCCAAGAAGCCGCAAACCGCGCCGCGCCGCATCCAGGTCGGCTCGCCGACCGTGCAGTAATCGCACGATGTGAAAGCCCGCGCATGGAGGCGTGGGCTCGCGGAAGGACCCACGCCGGGAATCGCCGAGTGGCGGTTTTCGGAAGTACTCGGTATATCCTCAGCCCGCGGCCCGACGGCCGCGGGTTGAGCGTTTGAGGGCTGGCATGCAATTCAAAGACTATTACCAGACACTGGGCGTGGAGCCGAACGCGGGCGAGGCGGAGATCAAGACCGCGTATCGCAGGCTGGCGCGCAAATACCATCCTGACGTCAGCAAGGAAGCGGGCGCCGAGGAACGGTTCAAGGCCGTCAATGAGGCTTACGAAGCGCTGCGCGATCCGCAGAAGCGCGCCGCCTACGATCAGCTGCGTTCGCGTGGCTACCGGCCGGGTGATGAAGTGCAGTCGGCGCCCGGCGGTTTCGGCAACGGCGGCGGTTACGATTTCGATGAAATCTTCGCGAGTGGCGCCGGTGGTGCCGGCGGCGGATTCAGCGATTTCTTCGAGGGCCTGTTCGGTCGCGGCGGTTTCGGCGCGGCGCAAGGCGCGCATCGGCCGCCGCCGCGCGGGCATACGCGCGCGAAGCTGGCGGTGCCGCTGGAGGTGGTTCATGCCGGTTCGAGCGTGCGCATCAGCGTCAACAACAAAGCGCTGGATGTGCGCATCCCCAAGGGCATCCGGCCGGGGCAGCTGATCCGGCTCGCAGGGCAGGGAGAGCAGGGCGATCTGCTGCTGGAAATCGAATACGCCGCGCATCCGCAGTTCGAGGTGGACGGGCGCAACATCATCTACACGCTGTCGGTGGCGCCGTGGGAAGCCGCGCTGGGAGCAACGATCAATGTTCCGACATTGGGTGGTCAGGTCGAACTGAAGATCCCCGCGGACTCGGAAGCCGGCCGCAAGCTGCGCCTGCGTGGCCGAGGCTTGCCCGGGAGCGGCGGCGCGGCTGCCGGAGACCAGATCGTGGAACTGGAAGTGGAAGCGCCCAAGCCGAGCAATGACGGACAGCGCAAGGCCTATCGCCAATTGGCCGAGGCGTTCGCGCAGGACTGGCGCGGCGATTGATGCCTTCCTTCTCCGCGAAGGGAAGGAAGGCGGAGCATCAGGCGATCAGTTCGGCGATGACCTTGGCCAGATCGGCTTCGCTGAAGGGCTTGGTGAGATAGGCCTTGGCGCCCTGGCGCAGGCCCCAGACGCGATCGGTGTCCTGATCCTTGGTCGTCACCAGCACGACCGGGATCTTCGCGGTGCGCGGATCGCGTGTGATCGAACGGGTGGCCTGGAAGCCGTTGAGGTTCGGCATCACCACGTCCATCAGGATCAGGTCGGGCAGCTCGCGTTGCGCGAGTTCGACGCCGGCGGCGCCGTCCTCCGCGGTCAGGGCCGCGTGTCCGAGCTTCTCGATGATGCGGCGGATGCCCATCAGTTGTGACGGCGAATCGTCAACGATCAGGATGCGCGCCATGAGACTCCCCGAGTTGGTGCGGTCCGATTGTAGCCGTGCCCGTTGACCGGACAAGCGGCCAATGGTCTAGAGCGTGACCAGAGTCCGGCCGAACGAGCCCCCGGCCAGCATGGTGTCGAAGACTTCGGGCAATTGTCGCAGTGTCACTTCGCGCGTGCAGATGCGGTCGAGATGACGTGGCTTCCAATCCGAAGCCAGCAGACGCCAGACCTCCTCGCGGATGTCGCGCGCGGTGCCGGCCGAGGCCACGCCCAGCAGCGAGACGCCACGAATGATGAAAGGCATCACGGTTGTCGGCAGGTCGTGCGTGGCGGCGAGCCCGGCGCTGGCGACGTTGCCGTACGGGACCGTCTGCGCCAGCAGGCTGGCCAGCATCGCGCCGCCGACGTTGTCCAGGCCGCCGCCGAAACGCGCCGTCTCCATCGGCCGCTTCGTGGCGAGCGCGTCGCGGCCGAGCACGGTGTGGGCGCCGATGGATGTCAGGTAGTCGGCGTGCTCCGGCTTGCCGCTGATCGCGTGCACTTCGAAACCGGCGCGGCTGAAGATGTCGATCGCGAGCGAGCCGACGCCGCCGCTGGCGCCGGTCACGGCGAGCGGGCCGAGTTCGGGTGTCTGCCGGTTCTCGCGCATGCGGAACAGTGCGAGCGCGGCGGTGAAGCCGGCGGTGCCGAGGATCATGCTTTCGCGCAGGCTCAGGCCAGATGGCAGCGGAATGGCCCAGCGCGATTCCAGGCGCGCATATTCGGAATAGCCGCCATCGCGGGTTTCGCTCAGGCCGGAACCGGTAGCGAGGACCGCATCGCCTTCCTTGAACGCCTTGTCGGTGGAGGCGACGACGTGTCCAGCCACGTCGATGCCGCCGACCAGAGGGAATGTGCGCAGGATCTTGCCCTTGCCGGTACCGGCGAGCGCGTCCTTGAAGTTGACCGAGGAATGCGCGGTCTTGATGACGATTTCGCCGGGCGCCAACGCTTCGAGCGCGATCTCCTCGATTCCGCTGCGGTAACCGGCATCGTCGTCGTGGATGCGGAAGGCCTTGAACGCGGATGGGATCGTCATCGTCGTGCCACCTACTTTCCGAATGATCAGATCAAGATTACCGCAACTCTTTGCGACGCTTCTCGTCCATCCACTTGTCGGCGTGTGCCGGCTGGTACTCGCGCATCCATGCGAACAGCGTATCGAGATCGCTGCCATGCCAGAGATCGTGGCGCTGGTCGGGATGCAGGAAGCGCTCCTCCACCATGCGATCGATCATCGTCATCAGCGGGGAGTAGAAATTCTCGACATCGAGGAACGCGCAGGGCTTCTGGCCGAGGCCGAGCTGGCGCCAGGTCAGCATCTCGAACATCTCATCGAGCGTGCCGAAACCGCCGGGCAGGGCAACGAAAGCATCGGCCAGGTCGAACATGCGCGCCTTGCGTTCGTGCATCGAGCCGACGATTTCCAGTTTGGTCAGGTCGCGGTGCGCGACTTCCCAGTTCACCAATTGCTGCGGGATGACGCCGATCGCTTCGCCGCCGGCCTCGAGCACCGCATCAGCCACGATGCCCATCAGGCCGACGTTGCCGCCGCCGTAGACGAGGGTGAGTTTTTCCTGGGCGATGCGCGTTCCCAGCGCCATCGCACGGTCGGCATAGGCGGGTTTGTTGCCGGCGTTGGAACCGCAGTAGACGCAGATCGACTTCATGTTCGTTTCTTGTCCTCTAAATGCAGAACGGCGCACTGGGTGCGCCGTTCCGGTGTATCACGTGTCGCTTAGTTCGTCTTGTGAATGGCGCGCTTGTCGACCGCCATCGCCGCGTCGTGGATCGATTCGGACAGCGTCGGATGGGCGTGGCAGATGCGGGCGAGGTCGTCGGCGGAGCCCTTGAACTCCATCGTCAGCACGCCTTCGTGTACCAGCTCCGACACGCCGACGCCGACCAGATGCAGGCCGAGCACGCGATCGGTTTCCGCATGCGCGATCACCTTCACGAAGCCCGCGGGTTCGGCCATCGCGACGGCGCGGCCAAGCGCGGCAAAGGGGAAGCTACCGGTCTTGTACGGCACGCCCTCGGCCTTGAGCTGTTGCTCGGTCTGGCCAACCCAGGCGATTTCCGGTTCGGTGTAGATCACCCACGGAATGGTGTCGTAGTTGACGTGGCCGGGCAGGCCCGCGATCAGCTCGGCCACCGCGATGCCTTCCTCGAAGCCCTTGTGCGCCAGCATCGGGCCGCGCACGCAGTCGCCGATGGCCCAGACGCCGTCGACGCCGGTGTGGCAATGCTCGTCGACCTCGATCACGCCGCGCTCGTTGAGCTTGACGCCGGTGCCGTCGGCCAGTAGCCCCTTGCTGGCGGCGCGACGGCCGACGGAGACGAGCAGCTTGTCGACGGTGAGAGTCTTCTCGCCTTCGGCGTCGGTGTAGGTGACTTCGACGGTCTTCGACTTGCCTTTGCTCTTGATCTCGGTCTTGCTGACCTTGGCGCCGAGGCGGATGTCGAGGCCCTGTTTCTTGAATTCGCGCGCGGCGGTCTTGGCGACCTCGGCGTCGGCGGCGGCGAGGAAGTCGGGCAGGGCTTCGAGGATGGTGACCTCGGCGCCCAGGCGCTTCCACACGCTGCCCAGTTCCAGGCCGATCACGCCGGCACCGATCACGCCCAGGCGCTTCGGCACTTCGGTGAAGTCGAGCGCGCCGACGTTGTCAACGATGGCATCGCCGTCGAACTTGGCGAACGGCAGTTCGATCGAATCCGAACCGGCGGCGAGGATGACGTTCGTGCCCTTGAGCTCGACCTCGGAGCCGTCGTGCTGCTTCACCTTGACGATGTTGCCGGGCTGCAGCTGGCCGTAACCATAATACGGTGTGACCTTGTTCGCCTTGAACAGCATCGCGATGCCGCCGGTGAACTGCTTCACGATCTTGTCCTTGCGACCGACCATGGCGCCGATGTCGATCTTGGCGTCCTTGACGCTGATGCCGTGTTCGCCGAACAGATGCTGCAGGTTGTAGAACTGGCGCGAACTGTCGAGCAGCGCCTTCGACGGAATGCAGCCCACGCGCAGACAGGTGCCGCCGAGAGCGGGCTTGCCGTCCTTGCCGAGCGCGGCGTCGATGCAGGCGGTCTTCATGCCCAGCTGCGCGGCGCGAATGGCGGCGTGGTAGCCGGCAGGGCCGGCGCCGATGACGATGACGTCGAATTGTTCAGCCATTTCTGATTACCTCGGGAGACGAGAGAAGGGAAGAGGGAGACGCGAAGAGCGGGAGATTCCGTCTCCCGTCTCTCGTCCCCCGTCTCCCGGCATCACATGCCGAGCAGCATGCGGCTCGGATTCTCGAGCTGATTCTTGATGTCGACCAGGAACAGCACCGCGTCCTTGCCGTCGATGATGCGGTGATCGTACGACAGCGCGATGTACATCATCGGCGCGGCGACGACGGCGCCGTTCTCGACGATGGCGCGTTCCTTGATCGCGTGCATGCCGAGGATTGCCGACTGCGGTGGATTGACGATCGGCGTGGACATCAGCGAACCGAAGGTGCCGCCGTTGGTGATGGTGAAGGTGCCGCCCTGCAGGTCGTCGAGCGAGAGCTTGCCGTCGCGCGCCTTCTTGGCGTAGTCGCCGATGGCCTTCTCGATGTCGGCGAAGCCCAGGCGTTCGACGTTGCGCACGACCGGCGTCACCAGACCCTTGTCGGTGGACACGGCGATCGAGATGTCGGCGTAGCCGTGATAGATGATGTCATTGCCGTCGACCGAGGCGTTGACGACCGGATGGCGCTGCAAGGCGTTGGCGGCGGCCTTGGCGAAGAAGCTCATGAAGCCGAGCTTGATGCCGTTGGCCTTCTCGAAGGCTTCGCCAAGCTCCTTGCGCATCGCCATCACCTTGCCGAGGTTCACCTCGTTGAAGGAGGTGAGCATGGCGATGGAGTTCTTCGACTGCATCAGGCGCTCGGCGATGCGGGCGCGGATGCGGGTCATCGGGACGCGCTCCTCGGGACGGGCGCCGCCGGACACGCCGGCGGTCTTGCCACTGGCGTAATTGATCAGGTCTTCCTTGGTGACCGCGCCGCGGCGACCGGTGCCTTCCACCTGCGAAGGATCGATGCCTTCCTTCTCGGCGGTGAAGCGGGCGCCTGGCGGCAGTTCGGAGCTACCCGACACGGAAGCCGGACGCGTGCTCGCCGGTGCGGCGGCCGCAGCCTTGCTGGCCTCGGCCTTCGGCTGCACCTGCTCGGCGCCGGCGGCGGGCTTTTCAGCTGCCTTGGGTTGCTCGGCGGCGGGCTTGGGCGCTTCGGCCGCAGCTGCCGCGCCTTCCTCGATCACCGCGATGATCTGCTGACTGGTGACGGTGGCGCCTTCCTCGAATTTGATTTCCTTCAGCACACCGTCGACGGTGGAGGGCACTTCCAGCACGACCTTGTCGGTTTCCAGGTCGACCAGGTTCTCGTCGCGCTTGACCGCGTCGCCGACCTTCTTGTGCCACGAGGCGATGGTGGCGTCGGAGACGGATTCGGGGAGGACCGGAACTTTGATTTCGGTGGCCATGTGCGGCGTCCTGGAAACTTTAAAAGGGGAGTTACTCGGCAACCGCCGAGCCGTTGAACGGATTGACCAGCGCGTCGGCGACCAGCTTCAGCTGCTCGGCGACATGGTCGTTGAGATGACCCGCGGCGGGCGAGGGCGAGCGCGGGCGGCCGGCGTAGTGCAGCACCTGCTTCTCGGCCAGGCAGGCGTTGAGGTGGTGACGGATCTGATACCACGCGCCCTGGTTCTGCGGCTCTTCCTGGCACCACACCACGTCCTTGGCCTTGGCGTAGCGCTTGAGCTCGGCGGCCAGCAGTTCGCGCGGGAACGGGTAGAGCTGTTCGATGCGGATGATGGCGACATCGTCCTGGCCGCGCTTGGTCGCGTCCTCGAGCAGGTCGTAGTAGACCTTGCCGGAGCACAACACCACGCGCTTGACCTTCTTCGCGTCGGCCTTGGCGTCCGGGATCAGGTGCTGGAATTCGCCGTTGGCGAGCTCGTCCAGCGTGGAGACGGCGAGCTTGTGGCGCAGCAGCGACTTCGGCGTCATCACCACCAGCGGCTTGCGCGTGGTCATGCACAGCTGACGGCGGATCATGTGGAAGGCCTGCGCCGGTGTGGTCGGCACGCAGACGAGCATGTTCTCCAGCGCGCACAGCTGCAGGAAGCGTTCCAGGCGCGCCGAACTGTGCTCGGGGCCTTGCCCTTCGTAGCCGTGCGGCAGGAACAGCGACAGGCCGCTGATGCGTCCCCACTTGGCTTCGCCGGAGGAGAGGAACTGGTCGATCACCACCTGCGCGCCGTTGGCGAAGTCGCCGAACTGCGCTTCCCAGATGTCGAGCGTGTCGGGATCGGCGGTGGAGTAGCCGTATTCGAACGCCATCACCGCTTCCTCGCTGAGCAGCGAGTCGATGATGGTGACGTCTTCCGGATTGTCGACCAGCTGACGCAGCGGCAGGTAGTAGCTGTCGGTCTTCTGGTCGTGGAGGATGGCGTGGCGATGGAAGAACGTGCCGCGGCCGGAATCCTGGCCGACCAGGCGCAGGCGATGGCCATCGGCGAGCAGGGTGGCGTAGGCGAGGTTTTCGGCGAAGCCCCAGTCGGCGTCGAGTTCGCCGGCCGCCATCTTCACGCGGTCCTCGTAAATCTTGGCCACGCGCGCGTGCAGCGTGACGCCGCCCGGAATGGTGTTGATGAGCTTGGCCAGCTCGTCGAGCTTCTTGCGCTTGACCGTGGTGTCGACCGGATCGGTGATGCGGCCGGACAGCAGCTTCGACCAGTCGATGGCGAATTCGTCGGGCTTGGGCGTGGCCAGCTCGGTGGTGACTTCACCGGCATCGAGCTTGTTGCGATAGCCGTCGACGATGCTCTTGGCTTCCTCGGCCTGGATGGTGCCGGCATCGACCAGGCGCTGCGTGTACAGCTCGCGCGGCGTCTTGAGCGCGCGGATGATCTGGTACATCAGCGGCTGCGTCGCCGCCGGCTCGTCGGCCTCGTTGTGGCCGTGGCGGCGATAGCAGACCAGGTCGAGCACGACATCCTTCTTGAAGCGCTGACGGAAGTCGTAAACCAGTTCGGCGCAGAACACCACGGCTTCGGGATCGTCACCGTTCACGTGCAGCACCGGTGCGCCGACCATCTTGGCGACGTCAGTGCAGTACAGCGTGGAGCGGGCGTCGTCACGTGCGCTGGTGGTGAAGCCGACCTGGTTGTTGATGACGATGTGGACGGTGCCGCCGACGGCGAAGCCGCGCGCCTGCGACATCTGCAGCAGTTCCATGCCCACGCCCTGGCCTGCGAAGGCGGCGTCGCCATGCAACAGCACCGGCAGTACGCGCTGGCGTGAGATATCGCCGAGGCGGTGCTGGCGCGAACGCACGCTGCCGGCCACCACGGGATTGACGATTTCCAGATGCGAGGGGTTGAACGCCAGCGCGACATGCACCGGGCCACCCGGCGTGGCGACGTCGGCGGAGAAGCCCATGTGGTATTTGACGTCGCCGGTATGGGCGCGGTCGTCGTCGGTGTGCTCGAACTTGCCTTCGAATTCATCGAACAGCTTGCGCGGATTCTTGCCGAGCGTATTGATCAATACGTTGAGACGGCCGCGGTGGGCCATGCCGATCACCATGTCGCGCACGCCATCGCTGCCGGCGCGACGCACCATATTGTCGAGCAGCGGGATCAGCGCGTCGCCGCCTTCCAGCGAGAAGCGCTTCTGGCCGACGTATTTGGTGTGCAGGTAGCGTTCCAGGCCCTCGGCAGCGCTGAGGCGCTCGAGGATGCGGCGCTTTTCTTCGCCGCTGCGGTGGTAGTTGCCACCGGCCGCTTCCAGGCGCTCGTACATCCAGCGACGCTGGTCGGCGTCGGCGATATGCATGAACTCGGCGCCGATCGAACCGCAGTAGGTGGAGCGGAGCAGGCCGACCAGGTCGCGCAGGCGCATCCGCGCCGGGCCGCCGAAGGTGCTGGTGTCGCCGCCGGGGCCGGTGCCGAACTCGGTGTCGAGGTCGGCGTCGGTGAGGCCGTGGAAATGCAGGTCGAGGTCCGGAGCCTCCGGCTTGGCCGTCATCTTCAACGGATCGAGATCGGCCTGCAGGTGGCCGCGCGAGCGGTAGGCGGTGATCAGCTTGAGCACCGAGCCTTGCTTGCGCGAATTCTCGCTGTCGACCACACCGCCGGCGGTGACGGTCGGTGCCGCGCCGCGCAGGTCGCTGGCGGCTTGCACGATGCGATCCATGATCGCCGAGTGCGGGACGTCACCCGCCTCGCGGCCCTTGAAGGTATCGAACCAGCTTTTCCATTTCGGCCCCACGCTGTCGGGGGCGACCAGGTACTGCTCGTACAGTTCCTCGATGTAGGCGGCATTGGCGCCGAGCTGCGAGGACTGCGCAAACTGCTTCAGGAGACTGTCCACTCTGGCTTTTTTTCTGGCTCGATGGCGGGGCAAATGCCTGATCCGGCGGGGAATTCGACAAACCCGGGAAGAGGCGCGGTTGGGATCGTTAAATTATAGCCGCAGCGTTTGCCGCGGTGCATCATGACGTGCGTCACGATGAGGGGTCGGGACAGCCCCCATCCAGGATTCATGAGGGGTCGCCGGGCTCCAGCAGCTGGTAGTGGCCGCCTTGCAGCAGTTCGAAGATGGCGTCGCGCCCGCGCTCGGACAAGGCCGAGTAGGCGGTGCCATCGAATGCGGCCGAAGCGGCGATGGCCTGCGCGTCGCGCACCGGCAGGGCATACACCTGGCCGGCCGCATAGAGCGATGCGCCGCGCTTGCCGCGGCGCCAGGCCATGCGCGTCCAGGGATGGCGCTGCAGGATGAAGCCCTGCCGCAGGTCCCATTCGATCTCGATGCGGGAGCGGCCATCGTCCGAGGGCACGGCTTCGCCGGCGCTGCGATACAGGGTGATGAAGCGGCCGAACCAGTCGCCGAGCCGGTCCGGATCGCTCATGCGCAGCACGTTCAAGGCTTCGATCACGCGCCGCATCGCGGCCTCGTCGATCTCGTTGGCGTCCTTCGGCGGGGTGAGATCGGCATCGCCGTAACGGAGTGTTTCATCCGCATCGGCGGCGAGGGTGTCGATGTAGTCGCCCATCAGCTCGGCGGCCGACGGGGCGCGCATGCCGATCGAGAACGTCAGGCAGGGATCCTCGGCAACGCCGTGGTGCGGCACGCCCGGCGGCAGGTAGAGCATGTCGCCAGGGCCGAGCACCCAGTCGTGGGTGGGGGTGAATTCGCGCAGCAGCTTGATGTCGACGTCGTCGCGGAAGGCCGTGGGCGGATTGGGGCCGGCGTCGATCTGCCAGCGCCGGTGGCCCTGTCCCTGCAGCAGGAATACGTCGTATTGATCGACGTGCGCGCCCACCGAGCCTCCGGTGGCGGCGAAGCTGATCATGACGTCGTCGATGCGCCAGCGCGGGATGAAATCGAACGCCGGCAGCAGGGCGGCGACGTCGGCGTCCCATTTGTCGACATCCTGCACCAGCAGGGTCCAGTCGTGATCGCCGAGGCCGGGGAATTCTTCTTCCGCGAACGGGCCGTGTCGCACGCTCCAGGCGTCGCGGGCGCGGTCGTAGGTGATCAGGCGCGAGAGCGCGGCTTCCTCGCAGGCGAGGCCGGCGAGATCCTCGGGTTCGAGGGGCGAGACGAAGCCAGCGAAGGCGTTGCGGATCAGCAGCGGGCGCTTTTGCCAGTAGTCGCGCAGGAATTCGGCCGGCGGCATGCCGAGCGGCTGGCGCGCGGAGGCATCGATTTCGATGGCGGGAGCGGGGGAGCGTCGTGTCATCGGGGCGGCGCGGCGGCTTCGGTCGGTTGCGGGTTTCCGGCGCCTGCGCCTGCACGGAGAGACGGTGTGCGCGGTTTTGCGAATGATACTCCGAAGCACGGGGCGGCCGTCCTCGTCGCGCGCGGGAACGTCCGTGGACGCGACGCGCGCGCCCACGGAGCGGATGCCGCATCAGACGGCCGGCACCGTCACTTCATAGTCGCAGGACACGTTATAGGCATTGCCGATCGCCTTGACCTTGGCGCGCGAGTAGCCGAGTGCCGCCGCCGCGTTGATCACGGCCTGGGCCGCGTCCTTCTGGTTGGTGTCGCCGCTGGTCATGGTCAGGCCGGCCAGGAAGGCCTTGTCCATGTCACGGGCACCCACCGCCTTGCGCGCCACCAGATTGCACGAGGACCAATACTGCCCGGCGGTGTGGCCGAAGCCGATGTCGGGATAAGTGTGAGTGAGATGCCAGTTGGTGACGCGGCCGTCCCAGAACGGATTGTGGCCGTCCCAATTGAACACCCACTCGTAGGCTTCCTCGCCGGGTTGCCACTGGCCCGCTTGGTCACGGCTGTAACCGGCCGCGAGATAGTCGCCCACGCCTTCGGACAGGCCTTCCACCTGCGAGAGATTGCCGTCGGTGAGCCAATCGTGCAGACCATGACCGAGTTCGTGGACCACCACATCGGCGTCCTGGGCATCGTCGACGCCGCCTTCGCCGAAGGACAGATCGCCGGCCAGACGCGAATAGCGCGAATTGTCCGAACCGAAGAAGCCATGTGGATCGAAGCGCACGCCGCCCTTGTACTGATAGGGCACCACGGCGATCTTCAACGTGTTGTTGACGTAGCGCATGTAGCTGTCGATATGGAAGTACGCATTGACGGCGTCGAAGTTCACGTGGTCGCGCGCGTAGTGGAAATTGCGCTCCTTCTGGTTCGGGCAGGCGTTGTCGTTGGGCTCTTCGATGTCACGGCAGTCGGCGAAGGGGCCGGTGAGGCGGAAAGTGCGTTGACCGGGCAGATAGCTGATGTCGCGCAACAGGATGGTGCGCAGCTGCGCGGTCAGCTCGGGCGTGTTGGCGTTGTCGCCGTCGGTGTAGCCCGCATCGTCATAAGCCTTGCGCGCGGAGGATAACGGGTCGGGCTGGAACACCCAACCACTGGCGACGGTGGGCTGGGCATTCGCATACAGTGTGGTGTCCTCGGCGCGCACCACCTCGCCGCTGCGCTCGTCGACGAGCACTTCCCAGCGATCGGCTTCCACGCGCCAGGCAATCATGGTCTTGCCTTGCGGATCGCGATAGACCACGCGCTCGGCTCTCTGATGATGCAGTGGCTTGCCGCCCAGATAATCGCGGGCGATCGTGGTCGCGCGACTCTGATCGAATCCGCCGCTCTTGGCGACAGTCACCGGTGCCAATCCGCGCACGGCACGGTTGCTGACATAGAGGATGTTGCCGCTGTCCTGCACCGTGACGGCGATATCGCTGCCATAGACCGGCATGCCTTGTTGCTGTTGGCGATAGCGCACCACCGAGAAGCCCGGAAAACTGCGCACGCGGATCTGCTGCAGATCGCTGAGCGCATCCTCCTTCAAGCCGAGGACATCATGGCGGGCCACCAGATATTCGTATGCGGCACTCGCCGCGGCTGCCTCGCGCTGCGAGTCGCTGGCGCCTGTCTTCAGACTGGTGGGCGCCACGAAATTCGGCTGGTACAGGCTGATGACGGAGCCGTCGCCGCGATAACGGCCATCGCGCTTGACGATGCCGCGCTCCGGCGTCGCGACGTTCTTCGTCAACGACATGGCCTGTTTGGAGACCGCAGATGGCTTGGCGGCATGAGAGGCGGTGGCGAACGACAGCGCGATCGCGCCGGCGAGCAGACACGGTTGCAGGACGTGCATATCGGATTCCTCGAGGGTGAGCAGGGGCCGGCGACATTGCGACTGCCGGTGAGCATCGAAGGCGCACCGCATCCACCGCCCTCGGGCGACCCAATCGCCGCTGCAGAATCCCCTTCATTCCCGCCGTGTGCGGATCAGATACTCGACGTACCGCGAATTGCGTGTCCTTCGTGCGTCACTGTGTCGATGTGCTCGTCCATGCGACGTGAAGTGCATTGCTGCGGTCGCAATACGAGCGCGATGTTTTTCGAAGATGTGACATCTTTCAATTCGCGAGGTTTTAAATTCGCGATATTTTTAATTGGCGATCTCGTCGTAGCCACGCCCGACGAATTGCAGCAGGCACCACCCATGTCCGTACGGATCGGCGATGTGCACGATGCGTCCCCATGATGCTTCACGGATGCCGCCTTCCTGCGTCGCGCCAGCGCGCACGGCGCGGACGAGGGCGGCTTCCAGATCGTCGACGACGACATCACAGTGCAGCGGCGTCCAGTGACGCGTGTAATCGCGTTTCGAACTGCCCGCGCCCGTGCTGCCTTCGGCCTTTTTCAGAAGATAAATCGGAACTTCCGCGCCGAGCAGTTCGACCACGCCATCGCCGAGTCGGCGCGCGGGCCGCAAATCGAACGCCGCTGTGTAGAACGCCTCAGCGGCGGCGAGATCGGGAACATCGATGTTGAGCAGCAGTTTCATGCGAAGCCGCCTTGGTCTACGCACCTACGAAATTGGTGCCGAGCGTGAAGCAGGCCGTCATGCCGACCAGAAGTGAGGCGCTGATCACGATACATGCCGTCCACCAGCGCGGGCGCTCCAACCAGCAGGCGAAAGCGAAGAATAGCGGCACGCAGGACACCACATAACGCGCCATGCTCATCAGCGTGCCGGTCGACCATGGCAGCAGGATACAGATCAGCGCGTACAGGGCCAGTCCGCGTTGGCGTGCGCGCCACAGCCAGGCGCTTCCCGCCAGCCCGAGCAGCAGCGCGGCGTTGTTGAGCCAATGCACGTTCCAGTTCTCGGTCAGTTGCAATGGCTGACGCAGCGAACGATAGAGCGGGTCCAGCATGCGGCGCAGGGTCACGCTTTCGCGTCCCCAGGTGGTCTGGATGTCCGAGAACGCGAACGGATTGCCGGTCTTGTGCCAGAGCAAGGCCATGAACGCGAACAGCCCACTCAATCCGAGCACCGCGAACAGCCAGATCTTCGGCGGCGGCAGGTGGCGGCCTTCGCGCGCTTCCCACCACATCAACGCCGACAGGAACACGCCTGTCGGCCGCGTCGCCGAGGCGAGGGCATTGAACACGGTGGAATTACCCCAGCGCCGCTGCGCGATCGCCAGCAGGCTGGAGGCCGACAGCAGGACGAACAGCGACTCGCTCCATGGCAGGGAGAAGAAGTACGACGTGGGAAACAGCGCCAGGCACAGCACCGCGCGCGTCGCGGTCGCTTCATCGCGCATGACCTGCACCCAGCGATGCACCTGGATCAAAGCGATGAAGAACAACAGATTGACCAACACGAGGCCGGCGTTGCGCATGTCGAACCCGAGCCAGGTCAACGAACTCCACAACAACGGATGCAATGGAAAGAACGCCCAGTTGGCTTGTGCGCTGGTATCGAATGGGCGCGTTTCGTAGCCCTGCGACACGATGGTGCTGTACCAGCCCGCGTCGTTGGCGAAAGCGATCGTGTGCAGGTGCGCCACCGCTTCCGGCGTGAAGAGCCGGATATCCTGCGGATCGGAGCCCATGCCCTTCCACTGCTGGGCGATCGCGATGGTGATCGCGGCCGAAAGCAGGATCAGCGTGCGCGATAGAACGAAGGCGAATACGGCCGCCGACAGCGCCCGTCGCCAATTGCTGGAGCGCGCGGGCGCGCTCGTGTCCAGTGAAATGTCTGCGGGTCGCTGGGTGACGTCAGATGTCACGCGCCAGTTTCTCGGCCAATCCGGTATAGCTGGCGGGCGTCATCTCCAGCAGGCGCGCCTTGTCCTCTGCCGGCAGTGCCAGCGATTCGATGAAGGCGCGCATGGAATCCGCATTGATGCCCTGGCCGCGCGTGAGCGCCTTGAGCTGTTCGTATGGCTCCGGCAGCCCGTGGCGGCGCATCACCGTCTGCACGGCTTCGGCTAGCACTTCCCAGGATGCGTTGAGGTCGGCGGCCAGGCGCTCGGGGCTGGCCGAGAGCTTGCCCAGGCCGCGCAGCAGCGCGTCGTAGCCGATCAGCGCGTGGCCGAAGGCCGTGCCCAGCGCGCGCAGCACGGTGGAGTCGGTGAGATCGCGCTGCCAGCGGCTGATCGGCAGCTTCGCCGCGAAATGCTCGAACAGGGCGTTGGCGATGCCGAAGTTGCCCTCGGCGTTCTCGAAATCGATCGGATTGACCTTGTGCGGCATGGTGGAACTGCCGACTTCGCCGGCTTTGACCGCCTGCTTGAAATAACCGAGCGAGATATAACCCCAGATGTCGCGGCACAGGTCGATGCAGATCGTATCGATGCGTTTCTGCGCATCGGAGATCTCCGCGACGCTGTCGTGCGGTTCGATCTGGGTGGTGTAGGGATTGAAATCGAGGTCGAGCGATTCGACGAAGCGCTGCGCAAACAGCGGCCAGTCGACGTCCGGATAGGACACGGCATGCGCGTTGTAGTTGCCGACCGCGCCGTTGATCTTGCCCGACAGCGACACCGCCGCCAGCTGCTCGCCCTGACGGCGCAGGCGCGCCACCACGTTGGCGAGCTCCTTGCCAACCGTGGTCGGCGATGCCGTCTGCCCGTGCGTGCGCGAGAGCATCGGCAGCGCGGCATATTCGTGCGCCATCGCGCGCAGGCGTTCGATCAGGGTGTCGAGCTTCGGCAGCAGCACTTCGCGCCGGGCTTCGTTGAGCATCAGGGCGTAGGACAGATTGTTGATGTCCTCGCTGGTGCAGGCGAAATGCACGAACTCCAGCGCTGGGCCCAGCTCCGCGTCGTCCTTCAAGCGTTCCTTGATGAAGTATTCGACCGCCTTGACGTCGTGGTTGGTCGTGCGCTCGATCTCCTTGATGCGAGCCGCGTCCGTGACCGCGAAACCGTCCGTCAGGCCGCGCAGTTTCGCGATCGCGGCCTGCGAGAACGGCTTCAACTCCACGATGCCCGGTTCCGCGGCCAGGGCCAGCAGCCATTCCACCTCGACGCGGATGCGCGCCTTGATCAGGCCGTATTCGGAAAAGATCGGGCGCAGGGCGTCGACCTTGCCGGCGTAGCGGCCGTCGAGCGGAGAGAGGGCGAGGAGTTGGGTTTCGATCTCGGCAGAGGACATGGCGGGTCGAGGAGCGGGCAGGCGGCAATTCTAATCGCTGGGGCGTATCGTTATGCGGCTTCCCCCGCAAAAGTCCGTGCTTCCGCCGTGCCGGCGACACGGTTCGATGTGCGGACTTCCCCCCAATCAGGACAGTACGAGCGCAGTCATGGCCGCTTCCAAGCAGAACCAGAGCAAGAAGAGTCAAAACAAGCTGGACCAGAAACAGGACCGCTTCCGTATCGAGCACGACAGCATGGGCGAATTGAAAGTCCCCGCCGACGCGCTGTGGGGCGCGCAGACCCAGCGCGCCGTCCAGAATTTCCCCGTCTCCGGCCGGCCGCTGCCGCGCGGCTTCATTCGTGCGCTCGGCCTGATCAAGGCCAGCGCGGCCTCCGTGAATTCCGATCTCGGCCTGCTGCCCAAGAATGCGGCCAAGGCCATCCACGCCGCCGCGCTGGAAGTCGCCGAAGGCGCGCACGACGCGCACTTCCCGATCGACATCTACCAGACCGGCTCCGGCACGTCCTCGAACATGAACGCCAATGAGGTGATCGCCACGCTCGCCTCGAAGGCCGGCAGGAAGGTCCATGCGAACGACCACGTCAATCTCGGGCAGAGTTCGAACGACGTGATCCCCACTGCGATCCGCGTCTCGGCGCAGCTAGCGACGGTCGAGACATTGCTTCCCGCACTCAAGCACCTGCGCAAGACCATCGACGGCCGCGCCAAGGCCTACGCCAAGGTGGTCAAGACCGGCCGCACGCATCTGATGGATGCGATGCCGCTGACCTTCGGCCAGGAATTCGGCGCCTGGTCGTCGCAACTGACCTCTGCGGAGGCACGCATCGAGGACGCGCTCAAGCGCCTGCGCCGGCTGCCGATCGGCGGCACCGCGATCGGGACCGGCATCAATGCCGATCCGCGCTTCGGCAAGGCGATGGCGAAGACGTTATCGTCGTTGACGAAGACGAAGTTCGAATCGGCGGTCGACAAGTTCGAAGGCCTCGCGGCGCAGGACGACGCGGTGGAGCTGTCGGGTCAGCTCAATGCCCTGGCGGTGGCGTTGATGAAGATCGCCAACGACCTGCGCTGGATGAATTCCGGCCCGCTCGCGGGGATTGGCGAAATCGAATTGCCGGCACTGCAGCCGGGCAGTTCGATCATGCCGGGCAAGGTGAATCCGGTGATCCCCGAGGCGACGGTGATGGTCTGCGCGCAGGTGATCGGGCACCACACCGCGATCACGGTGGCCGGTCAGACCGGCAATTTCCAGTTGAACGTGACCTTGCCCCTGATCGCGGTCAACCTGCTGGATTCGATTTCGCTGCTGGCAGCGGTCTCGCGCCTGCTCGCCGACAGTGCGATCGCGGGGCTGAAGCTGCGCAAGGACAACATCGAGGCCGCGCTCGGCCGCAATCCGATCCTGGTCACGGCGTTGAATCCGATCATCGGCTACGAAAAGGCCGCCGCCATCGCCAAGCGCGCGTACAAGGAAAATCGCCCGGTATTCGACGTGGCGTTGGAAGACAGCGGCCTGTCGGCGTCTGAATTGAAGAAGCTGCTCGATCCCGCCGCGCTCACCCGTGGTGGCATCCATGCCGGTGGCGGAAGCGGCGGTGGGTGAGGGCGGGAGTGCCGCCCTTCACGATCATCGTCAGGTCGAACTGTCCGTGGCGTCGGTTGCGTCCTTCTTGCAATCGTCGATGTCGGAGACGCTCATCGTCGCGTAGGGCTTGAACGCCGGCAGTGCGTCAGCCAGCTTCGTTTGCGCTTCCAGCAAGCCGGGCAGGTGATTGCACAATGCCAATGCCTTGGCCTTCAGTTTCTCGACGTGCGGGGCGATCTTCGCTTCGATCTGTTGGGTATCGACGCCGTTGAAGACGCCCTTGAGCGCTTCGCCGGCCGCATTCAGACCGATATCGGCGCCTTGCACGCCGACATCCATGCCGCTTTGGGCGACGGCCAGCAGCCGGGTCCGGTAGGTTTCCAGCAATGCGTGCTGCTGCTCGTTGACATCCACCTTGGTGCCGCCGATCAGCAGATCGCCCTCCGGCGTGATTTCCGCTTTCGGCAGTTTCTTGTTGCCGTCACCGATCGACAGATTTTCCTGCCCCAGTTTCTCGCGGGCCTTGGCGATCTCGGCGCGAGCGTCGTTCATGCCGACCCGGGCCTGATCGATGCCGGCCTTGGCTTCGTCGATGGCTTTCTTGACGACCGAATCGCTGGCGTTTTGCGGCGCCTGTCCGCAGGCGCTCAGCGCAAGCGCGCAGGCCAGGGGCAGGGCGGAAAGCAGGGATCGTGTAGCGTTCATGCTCGGGATTCCTGTTCTGTCTCGTGTCGGGAGCGGAGGTTTCAGTCGGCCAGTTCGCGGTGCCGGCGCAGCCAGATCGCGGCGTAGATCATGGCGGCGCCGATCGCCGCGCCGATCCACAGATCGAGCGTGCCGAGCACTTGCCAGGTACTGCTGAAATCGATGGCGTTGGCCAGATCGGTCGGGCCGTTGAGACGTTGTGGGCTGGCTTCGTGGTTGAAATACCAGGTGCCCGGCGCGATGCTCAGCAGACCGCGCACCACCAGCGTGTACCAGACCGAGCCATACGGAACCGCGAGACCGGTGACGCCGCCCATCCAGCTGATCAGGATGGCGCCGAGGAAAGGCAGCAGCACCGCCCAGAGGAAGGGCTTGCTGCGCGCCCAGGCAGAGCACAGCATCAGCCAGCCCACCGTCGGCAGCGCCCAGAGCACGTAGATGGGAATTGTCGACAGCACGTGCGTGATGACGCGGAAGGGATGCGAGCGCGAGAAGACCGCTTCGGCACCGGGAATGCCGTTCACGAGCATCATCCCGGCCGTGATCAGCCACAGCGTGACGCCGACGATCAGTCCGATGACGACGGCAAGGGCTGGCGCCAGCAGCAATGCCCAGGTCGCCTTCGACAGCACGGTTTCGGCATCCGACACCGGCAGCGATTTCCAGAACAGCACGCTGCGGTCCTTGCGTTCATCGTAGAGCGAGCCGAGCGCGTAGAAGAACACGACGAAGACGAGCACCGAGGTCGTGATGCCGACGCCGACCAGCAGCGCGATGTCGCCGGCGAAGCCGACCGCATGTCGCACTGCTTCCACGCCGCCCGCGCCGTTGAAGCTCAGATCATTCACCCGCATGTTGCGGCCGTCGAACATCAGCGAACCGGCGATCGCGCCGAACAGCGAGAACAGGATGGCAATGGCGCCGGTCACCAGCGGTGCCCACAGGAAGCCGCCGCGATGTTCCCAGAATTCGCGCTTGAGCAGCAGCAGGAACCGTTGCGAAACGGAGATGGACGCACCCTTGCTGCGGAAGGCGGAAGTGGAATCCTGTGATTCGACGATCGCGTTCATGCGTAGGTACCTTTCATCAGGGCGACGAACAGATCGGCCAGGCCGGGTGTGCGGGTTTCGCCGAGGGCGGCAAGCTGTGAGGTTCCGGCGGCCTGCCGGCCGTCGAACAACATGACGACCTTGCCAAAGGGCAGGGCGCGCTCGTCAAGCGGCTTCAGCGCGCGCGCGGCATCCACGCGATCGGCGCTGACTAGCACTTCCGTGTACCGCTCGCTGACCTCGTCCATGGCCGCATCCAGCACGATCTTGCCGTTGCGGATGAACATCACGTCGGTGAGGATGTGTTCGACCTCCTCGACCTGATGCGTGGTGATGATGATGGTCTTCTGCTCGTCGAAATAGTCTTCCAGCAAGCGTTGGTAGAACTGCTTGCGATAGAGGATGTCGAGACCCAGCGTGGGTTCGTCGAGCACCAGCAGGCGCGCGTCGATCGCCATCACCAGCGCCAGATGCAGCTGCACGATCATGCCTTTCGACAGTTCGCGCACGCGCTGGGTCTTCTTGAGCTTGGTGTTGGCGAGGAAGCGTTCGCACTTCTCGCGATCGAAGCGCGGATGTATGCCGGCGACGAAGTCGATAGCCTGGCCGACACGGATCCAGCGTGGCAGCACCGCGACGTCGGCGATGAAGCAGACATCGTTCATCAGCTCGTCGCGCTGCGTGCGCGGATCGCGGCCGAGCACCTTGAGCTGGCCTTCGAACGGGGTGAGTCCGAGGATCGCCTTCAGCGCGGTGGTCTTGCCGGCGCCATTGGGGCCGATCAGGCCGATGATCCTGCCCGGCGCGATCTCGAAACTGGTGTCGTCGAGCGCGACCGTGGTCCTGTAGGCCTTGCGAAGCTGGCGGGCGCTGACGATGGAGTCTTGCCCGGCATCGTGGGAGGTGGCAATGGCACTCATGCGCCTTCTCCCTGCTTCGGTGCCTGTACATCAGGCTTGAGCAGATCCTCCATCGACAGCCCCAGGCGCTGGATGCGCTCCATCACCAGTGGCCACTCTTCCTTGAGGAAACGCTCGCGCTCGTTGGAGAGCAGCTTCCTTGATGCTTCTTCGGTCACGTACATGCCGAGTCCTCTGCGTTTTTCGACAAGCGCCTCGTCGGCAAGCTCCTGGTAGGCGCGCGAGACTGTGATCGGATTGAGTTGGTATTCGGCGGCCACCTGCCGTACCGAGGGCAGGGCGTCGCCGGGTTTGAGCACCCCGTCGAGCATCATCGCCACCACGCGTTCCTTGAGTTGGCGATAGATGGGGGCGCCATCACTCCATTGGATTCCCGTCATCTGCTCAGCTCCCGCTGCGACGCAGCCCGCGTGCGAAGGAAAAATAAGGAACGGCGAAGGCGTTGCGCAGCCGGTGCGACTTGGACTTGCGTGACCGGACGGGCTCGGCCGCCGGTTCGACCGCGGCACTGATCTGGCTCGCGTGCAGGGCGGCACCCAGCGCGGCATCGGTGGTGAGTTCGGTGGTCAGCGCCAGTGCGGCGGCGACGACCTCGCCGACGTCGGCGCCGGCATTGGCCTTGGCTTCGAGCTTGGCCGCCAACGCGTTAGCCTTGGCCTCGATCCGGACTTCCAGGGCCTTGGCGCGCGCGTCGGCGATGGCGGCGCGGGCATTGGCCACGGCGGCTTTGGCGTCAGCTTCGATGCGCCGGGCTTCCGCCTGGGCGGTCGAAGCCTCGGCGAGCGTCGGGGCGATCTCAGGCGATGTTGCGACGGGACGGCCGATGAGGAATCCTCCGGCCAGGAGCAGCCCGACGATGGAGAAGGCCAGCAGGGAGTTGTGCAGTTTGCGGTGCATGGCGGGCGTCCTTCCTGGGTGATCGGTGTTGTATCTAACTATAACACCAAAACACGGGGCGTCAACAGAATTCACTGCCGCGAACACCCAACTAAAGTCATACTCTTGCCAGCGCTTGTGTGGATCCAGGAATGTATAAATGAAATCAAAGACTTACGTTGCATCTCTGCTGCTTCTGCTCTGCGGAGCGGCCGTGGCGGCGACAGGCGGCCTGCTGGACCGCAGCTACCGGCCGCTGGCGGGGAAGCAGCCGGTCGATCTGGCCAAGACATATGGCGGCGACGTGCTGCTGATCGTCAACACCGCCAGCAAATGCGGATTCACGCCGCAGTTCGAGGCGCTGGAAGGCCTGCATGCCAAATACAAGGCGCAGGGATTCGCCGTGCTCGGATTTCCGTCGGGTGATTTCAAGGCGCAGGAATTCGACGACGAGAAGAAGATCCAGGAATTCTGCACGCTGACCTACGGCGTGAAGTTCCCGATGTTCCAGAAAGTCCACGTGGTCGGGCCGGATGCGACGCCTTTGTACAAGGACCTGAAAGCCGCCACAGGCGAAGAGCCCAAGTGGAACTTTCACAAGTACGTGATCGGACGCGATGGCAAGGTGGCCGCCAATTTTGGCAGCAAGGTCAAGCCGGATGCCCCCGAAGTCGTGGCCGCGATCGAGCAGGCGTTGAAGGCGCCGCGCCCCCGTGCGGGCCGCTGAGTTTCATCGTCCCGGGCTGGACCTGTTCACAGGTCCGCCCTTGCAGGTTTGCCCCTGCGCGCGGCGCCCGCGACAATAGCCGGCCTCGCCTAGGCGGCGGCAGCGCGGATTCGGCCGCGCTCGCTCCAATGCAATCCCACTCACGGAGAGTTACAGGATGAAGTTTTTACTGCGCGGCGTCGCCGTGCTGTCGATGGTCGCGGTCGCGCAGTTGGCGACCATGACTCCCGTCTTGGCGCAAGACAAGCCCGCGCTGGTCAGCGAACGCGACAAGGTCAGCTACACGATCGGCATGGACGTGGGGCGTTCGTTCCAGCCCGCCGCCCAGGACATCGACCTGGCCGCGCTGGAGCGCTCGATCCGCAACAGCCTCGACGGCGGCAAGCCGTTGCTCGAGGAAGCCGAGGCCATGACGATCGGCAAGACGCTGATGATGCGCATCGCCGCGCGCAACGGTCAGCCGCTGCCGGGCGTGGCGCCGGGAACGCCGCCGCCGGAAGTCGCCAAGGACAAGGCCGGATTGTTCCTGGGCATCGAAGTGGGCCGCTCGCTGCAGCCGCTGAAGGACCAGATCGATCTGCCGACGCTGATGCAGGCCGTGCGCACGCGTTTCGCCGACGGCAAATCGCTGCTGACCGATGCCGAGATGGATGCGGTGCGCAAGTCGCTGGGCGAGCGCATGCAGGCCGAAACCGCCAAGGTCGGTGAGAAGAATGAAGCCGCGGGCCGCGAATTCCTCGCCAAGAACAAGACCGTCAAGGGCGTCTTCACCACGCCCTCGGGTCTGCAGTACATGGTGCTGCGCCAGGGATCGGGCAAACGTCCGCTGCCGAGCGACCACGTTCGCGTCAACTACGAGGGCACGCTGCTCGACGGCACGGTGTTCGACAGCTCCTACAAGCGTGGCGAGCCGGCCGAATTCGGCCTGAACCAAGTCATCGCGGGCTGGACCGAAGGCGTCTCGATGATGCCGGTCGGCGCGAAATACCGGTTCTGGATTCCGGGCAACCTCGCTTACGGCGAAAAGGGCGGCCCCGGCATCGGCGCGAACTCCACCCTCGTCTTCGATGTCGAATTGCTCGATATCCTCTGATTTTCCACCCACCGGCCTGCAGATCGCCGGTCTTCGTCCGCTTTCCCATATCCCAGGAGTTACCCAACGATGACATCCCACTTCCGTACCGCCGCCACCGGGCTGCTGGCCGCCTCGCTGGTGATCGGCTTCGCCGCCTGCAAGAAGATCGAGGACGGCGCCAAACCTGAAGACAAGTCGGCCGAGAAGGGCGCCGACAAGGCCGGCGCGGACGACATCGCCAAGAGCAGCGGCCTGAAGACCACGAAGGAACAGGCGAGCTACATGATCGGCATGGAGATGGGCAAGTCGCTGAAGCAGATCAAGGACGAGATCGATTTCGACACCCTCACCAAGGCGCTGAAGACGACCCTCGACGGCGGCAAGCTGCTGCTGACCGACGAGCAGGCGCAGAAGGTCGGACAGACCTTCGCCCAGGAAATGCAGGCCAAGCAGCTGGCCAAGATGGAAGAAGACAAGAAGAAGAACGCCGCAGAAGGCGAGAAGTTCTTCGCCGAGAACGGCAAGAAGGCGGGCGTGCAGACGACGGCCTCCGGCCTGCAGTACCAGGTGCTGACCGAAGGCAAGGGTCCGAAGCCGACCGCCACCGATACCGTCCGCGTGCACTACAAGGGCGAACTGCTCGACGGCAAGGTGTTCGACAGCTCCTACGATCGCGGCGAACCCGCCATCTTCCCGCTCAACCAGGTCGCGCCGGGTTGGGCCGAAGGCGTGCAGCTGATGCCGGTGGGCAGTAAGTACAAGCTGTTCATTCCGAGCAAGCTCGGCTATGGCGAGCAGGGCACGCCGGGCGGCCCGATTCCGCCGAACGCGACGCTGGTGTTCGAAGTGGAGCTTCTGGAAATCATGAAGCCCGGAGCCCCCGCCGCCGCGCCGGGCGCACCCGCCGCGAAGAAGTAAGCGAAACGGAACCTGTCGGTTGCATACGGAGTAGTTGAATGCGGGTAGCGATTTTTGGAACGGGTTATGTCGGCCTGGTCACGGGAACGTGCCTGGCCGAGGTTGGGCATGACGTCGTGTGCGTGGACATCGACCAGGCAAAGGTCGATGGCCTCAACAACGGCGTAATCCCGATCTACGAGCCCGGTCTCGAGCCGATGGTGAAGGCCAACCATGCGGCCGGCCGCCTGCGTTTCACGACGGACGCGGCGCAAGCCGTCGCCCACGGCGATGTCATCTTCATCGCCGTGGGCACGCCGCCGGACGAGGACGGCAGCGCCGACCTGCAGTACGTGCTGGCGGTGGCCAGAACCGTCGGCGAACACCTCGACCGCCCGGCGGTGATCGTCGATAAATCGACGGTCCCCGTCGGCACCGCGGACAAGGTGCGGACGGCGATCGCCAATGCGCTCGCAGCCCGCAACGTCGAGATCGCCTTCGATGTCGTCTCCAACCCCGAGTTCCTGAAGGAAGGCGCCGCGGTCGAGGACTGCATGCGTCCCGACCGCATCGTCATCGGTTCCGACAATCCCAGGGCGGTCGAACGGCTGCGTCGTCTGTACGCACCGTTCAACCGCAACCACGATCGCATCGTGGTGATGGACGTGCGTTCGGCCGAGCTGACCAAGTACGCGGCCAACGCCATGCTGGCGACCAAGATCAGCTTCATGAACGAAATCGCCAACATCGCCGAGAAGGTTGGCGCCGATGTCGAGATGGTGCGCCAGGGCATCGGTTCCGATCCGCGCATCGGCTGGCATTTCATCTATCCGGGCGCCGGTTACGGCGGCTCCTGCTTCCCGAAGGACGTGCAGGCGCTGGCACGCACTGCGCAGCAGCACGGCCATGCGCCGACGCTGCTCAACGCGGTCGAGGCGGTGAACGATCATCAGAAAGGTCATCTGTTCGAATTGATGCAGCGGCACTACGGCGGCACCGAAGCGCTGCGCGGCAAGACCATCGCTGTGTGGGGGCTCGCGTTCAAGCCCAATACCGACGACATGCGCGAAGCCTCCAGCCGGCGCCTGTTGCAGCAACTCTGGGAAGCCGGTGTCAAGGCGCAGGCCTACGATCCGGAGGCGATGGAGGAAACCCGGCGTATCTTCGGGGAACGCGACGATCTGGTCTTGTGCAGCAGCGCCGACGAAGCGCTGCGCGATGCCGATGCCCTGGTCGTCGTCACCGAATGGAAGCAGTTCCGCAGCCCCGATTTCGCCCGCCTGAAAGCGCGGCTGCGCGATGGGGTGATCTTCGACGGGCGCAATCTGTACGAACCCGGCGAAGTCGAGAACGCGGGACTCGCGTACTACGGCATCGGGCGCGGACGCTCTCTCCAGGCGGCCTGATCCGATGGCGGAGGACTTCGAACAGCGGCTGGTGGAGCTGGAGACGCGATTGGCGTTCCAGGATCAGACCTTGGCCGAACTGAACGACGCCCTGGCCGAGATGCGGCGGGAAGTGGCGCGGCAGACCGATCTGCTGCGCCGCGCGCTCGAGGAGCTGAAACAATCCCGCGGTGCGCTCTACGCCGATCCGGCCGACGAACCGCCACCGCCTCACTACTGAACGCCCGCACGAGCCGACGGCTTCCGTTTCGCCTCACTTGCGGCAGAATATTTCTCCATGAGCGACAGCCTGCGCGACCAGCTGCTCGGCCTCGGTTTCAAGCCGGCGCCGAAACCAGATTCCAAGAAGCACGATCCCAAAGCGCCTCGACGCGACGGCGCGAAGCCCGGCAAGCCACGCCCGAACGAAGCGCGTGGCGGCAACAAGCCGGGGCAGGGCGCGCGCCCGCAGCCGTCGCAGAACAAGCCACAGAACAAGCCGCACCATCACGGCAAGCCGCGCAGGCAGGAAGACATCGACCTGGCCAAGGCCTACGCGATCCGCGCGCAGAAGGAAAAAGACGAGCGCATCGAGGCGGAACGCCTGAAGCAGGAGGAAGCGCGTCAGCGTCGCGAAGCACGCGCGAAGCTGGCGGAGCTGCTCGAAGGCAAGGCGCTCAATGACGCGAATGCGGATATCGCTCGTCATTTCGACTATGGCGGCAAGATCAAGCGCATCTACGTCAACGCCGATCAGCTCAAGGCGCTCAATGCCGGTGAGCTCGGCGTGGTGCAGCTCAACGGACGCTATCTGTTGGTGGATGCGCTGATGCTGGCGCAGGCCGAGGCATTGTTCGCACCGTCCGTCGCGCTCAAGGTGGATCCGAACGCGTCCTCGGAAGACGATCCGTATGCGGACCCCCAATACCAAGTCCCTGATGACTTGGTCTGGTAGCGCGAGACTCTCATTCGGATCGGACGCGTTTTTCCGCGTCCCCCTCTTGTTCGTCGCATTGCTTGCGGGACCGGCACATGCCGATGATGCAGCGCCCGCATTCGATCGGCCCGGCATCGCTTTCGCCACCGAAACCTTGCCGCGTGGCACGTTCGCATGGGAACAGGGGCTGCCGGATGCCAGCACGGATCGCACCGATGGCATACGCACGACCACATGGATCGCCGACACGCTGCTGCGTTTCGGCGTGGCCGACACACTCGAACTGCAACTGGGCGCGAACAGCTTCGGCGGCGTGAAAGTACGCGGACGCGGCGAGCACAGCAGCGAACATGGCGGTGGTGACGGTTGGGCCAGCGTGAAATGGGCGCCGGCGACCAGCAGTGATGACTTCACATGGGCGGTGCTGGCCACGGCCACTTTGCCGTTCGGCGAAGCACCGATCGGCGACGGCGGCCACGACTACGACGTCGGCATCACCGGCACCTGGGCACTTCCGTCGGATACCAGCGTCTCGCTGTACGCCGACCGCAGCTGGGGCGACAGCGGGCGCGGCTGGATGTTCTCGCCCAGCTTCGCGTTTCCGCTCGGCGAGGACGTCGGAGGCTATGTCGAGGCCGGCTACGGCACCGGCGCGGCGCGCACCCGTGTCGCGGGCGGTGGTGTGACGTGGATGGCCACCGCGCGATTGCAACTGGATGCCTCGTTCCTGCGCGGGCTCGACGATGACAGTCCCGATTGGCAGGGCGGTATCGGCATGGCGCTTTATTTCCCCTGATTCCGAGCGAGGCGAAATCGCGCTAAATAGCGATTTTGCTTCACGAAATTTGCGTCGTCGACGCTTCCCGTCTTAGTCCCTGAGACATCGTCCACGTACGATTGTCTTGCCGAAAAGGCCGCTGGGGAAATCTCGATACGAAGACTGGTCACTGCATGTCCGGCATGCGGATGCAGAGGCTTTACGCCGTGGACCACCGCCTATCGACATCGATTGAGCCCGGCCGGGGATCGGCAAACCATCTATCGGAGATCAGGATGCAACGTATCGCGTGTCCCCAATGTGGTGGTGCCGCTCATGCGTCCTGATCTGTGCGAGGACAATGTCTTTGTCGGTCTCGTGACCAACCTTGGCGAGGATGGGGTGGCTGGCATCGCTCGTTGCACCACGGCGATCGAGAACTGCGAAAAACCGTAACGCGGATCGCGTATCCGGAAATTCCGCGCGCCAAGGATGGCATGCGGTCATTTTCATCCATTGTTGTCATCAATCGGGGGATTCATGCGTACTGTTCTTGTTGCGTTTCTAATCTTGTCGGGTCTGATATCCAGCGCGGATGCCGGCGCGTGCGATACCGTCGTTGCCGACGATACCTATCAGATCGTCGATTCCGGCTCCTATTGCCTGGCTGCGGATCGTGGTATCCCGCTCTCCATCGTCGGCGGGGACGTCGAACTGGATTGCCAAGGGCACGCGATCGCCGATGATTCCGGCACGCAATTTGCCGGCGTCTATATCGATTCCGCGGCAGACGTAACGGTTCGAAATTGCCAGATCAACAATTTCCAGATCGGTATCTATCTTCGTTCGGGTGATCACAGCCAGCTGGTCAACAACACGATCTCTAAATCGAGAATCGCAGCGATCTCGGTCTATGCCCGCGATTCCAAATTGATCGGGAACAGGATCATCAACTACGACAATCCTTATGCCGCCTGGCAGGAAAACATCCAGCTCTATCTGGCGGATCGGGCCGTGGTGATGAACAACGTCATCGCCGGCTCGCATGGTTCTTCGGTTGTCGGGTTGCTGCTCGACGGCTCCGCCGACGTGCAGGTCGTCGGGAATCAGTTTCTGGACTTCACTGCCTCCGAGCCATATCGCAATGTCGCCGTCGAAGTGCGCCATTCCCAGCGGCCCAAGTTCATCCACAACACGATGATGATGCGCACGACCGATGCCCAGGGGCTCATCGGGATCACGCCTGATGTCGAAGCGACCTGTATCGCGAACCTCGCCATCGGCGTTTTGCATTCCGGTTTCGGTGATTGCCTTGTCGCCGAACGCAATACCGAAGCACCGTAAGCGGCATGTCCGGGAGCGGGCGGGCGGGAGCCCGTCCGCTCCGGTCGTCAAAACAGATTCTCGATCGGCGTTTCCAGCAGTTCCGCGGTCTGGTGCGCCAATTGCCGCAGGTGCGAGACTCCCAGATCCCGGATCAGACTATGGCTTTGATGCGGCACTTCGGAATCGATGATGTCGTGCGGTGCGATGTTCTTGTCATGGACGCCGGGAATGAATTCGATGCCTGCGGCTGCGTAGCAGTGTTGCACCATGGCCGAGCAGAACACGGCGCCATCCTTTTCCAGCAGATTCTTGCGCCGGCGCAGGCGGCGGCTGTACATCGCCATCACCGTGCCCGCCAGTTCGCTGATCGAATAGCTCGGCAGGCCCGCCAGCAGTTCCAGGGCTGCGGTTTGCACCTTCAGCATCTGGTCGGGATCGAGGCCGAAGTCGAGCACGGCGACGTTCGGGAACTTCTCCGCGTCGAAATAGCGGTTGAGACGATTCTCCTGCACGCCGACGCGGATCTGTCTGTAACGAAAATCCAGATCCGACTCGATCACCCACCAATGCCCATCGACACGGCGTTCGTTGAAGATGAAGACATGCGACCACTGGCTGCGATGACCATCGGCGGTCAGCGGCGCCTGCGCCTTGCGGATCATCTTGCTGGTGAGGTCGCTGCCAGCGCACAGGCCGATGCGGCCGGGCGCGGCATGTTTTTCGAGGAAAGCGGCGTTGCCGGTTTGCGATTCCATGCGCGGACCTCAACGAGGGCTCATGCCGCGGCGGCCATGCTTGAAGTCCGCATGGCCGAGATCATTTCGTTCACGAGAGCGGCGCTGCGTTCGGGGCTTTCCATCGGGAACAGATGGCTGCCCTCGATCCATGCCAGCCGATCGCCGACCAGACGCTTGGTCGCACGCAGGCCAGTCTGGCGCATCTCGCGCGAGCGGGTGCCGGCGATGAACGATACCGGGATCGTCAGATGCGAGGCCGCCGCGACCACGCTACTGCTCGGGATGCTGCGATAGATCTGGTATTCGACGTTCCGGTCGAACAGCAGCTCGCGCCCCTGGGCTGTGGCGACGGTGCCAAGCTCCGCGTAGTCGCGCAGCACGCGCGAATCCCACGCGGCGAAACCGGGTTTGACGGCGTAATGCGCATGGACGGCATCGACATCGGGCCAATGCGTACGCCTCTGCAAAGTCTGCTCGAGCGGGATGAAGTGCCGATCGAGCCCGCTCCAGCGGCCGAACTTGAGCAGACGCGCACTGAAACCGGCGATCAGCGGAGAATCCAGCAGCACGATGCCGGACACCTTGTCGCCAAGCCTGCGCGCGGCCAGCAGGCTCAGGTATCCGCCAAGCGAATGACCGACCAGCCATAGACGGCTACCTCGCGTCTCAACCGCCTGCGCGTGTTCGCACAGCTGATCGACCAGACGCGGCCAACCCCGGCTGACGGGGTAGTGCAGATCGTGGCCGTAACGATCGATGGCGGAGATCTCGAATTCCGGCGCCCACGCCTCGAACAACCGGCGATAGATCGGCGCCGGGAAGCCATTGGCGTGGGAGAAGACGATGTGGTCCTTCATCGTGCGGAAGCCTGCGTGCCTATTCCGGATCGTAATCCAAATTCGAGGCCAGCCACCGCTCCACCTGCGTCAGGGACACTCCCTTGCGTCGGGCATAGTCCTCGGCCTGCTCCTTGGAGACACGCCCGACCACGAAGTACTGGCTGCGGGGATGGCTGAAGTAATAGCCGGACACGGCCGCGGTAGGCAGCATGGCGAAGCTTTCGGTCAGGCTCATGCCGGCATTCTTGCCGGCGTCGAGCAGGGTGAACAGCGTGCCCTTCTCGCTGTGCTCGGGGCAGGCGGGATAACCGGGGGCAGGGCGGATGCCGCGATAGCCTTCGGCGATCAGCGCCTCGTTGTCGAGCGCCTCGTCCGGCGCGTAACCCCAGAACTCGATCCGCACGCGCTGATGCAGGCGCTCGGCGAACGCTTCGGCGAGGCGGTCGGCCAGCGCCTTGAGCAGGATGGCGTTGTAGTCGTCGTGCGCCGCCTCGAAGCGGGCGACGTGCGGCTCGATGCCAATGCCGGCGGTGACGGCGAAGGCGCCGATCCAGTCCTGTTTGCCTGATGCCTTTGGCGCGATGAAATCGGCGAGGCAGAAGTCAGGGCGATCGACGGGTTTGTCGACCTGCTGGCGCAGGAAATGCAATCGCGTCTGCCCGTTCTCGGCAGACAACATGACGTCGTCACCTTCGCTGTGAGCCGGCCACAGGCCGAACACGGCTTTCGCCGTCAGCCATTTCTCGGCGACGATCTTGTCGAGCATCGCGCGTGCATCGCGGTACAGCTCGGTTGCCTGTTTGCCGACGATTTCGTCGCTGAGGATCGCGGGATATTTTCCGGCCAGTTCCCATGCCTGGAAGAACGGCGTCCAGTCGATGATCTCGATCAGTTCCGCCAGCGGATAGTCGTCGAAGACGTGCAGGCCCGGCTGTTTCGGCACCGGCGGCGTGTATTCGTCCCAACCGCCGTCGAACTTCTGCCCGCGTGCCTTTTCGAGAGAGACGAGGCGCTTGGCGTCGCCGCGATTCTTGTGGCGCTGGCGGATCTCGGCATAGTCGGCGTCATTGGCGGCGACAAAACCGGCGCGCATGTCGCGCGAGATCAACGACTGCGCCACGCCGACGGCGCGCGAGGCATCTTTCACCCAGACTGTCGGCGCGTTGTAGTGCGGATCGATCTTGAGCGCGGTATGCGCGCGCGAGGTCGTGGCGCCGCCGATCAGCAGCGGCATTTCGAAGCCTTGCCGCTGCATCTCGCGCGCGACGTGGCTCATTTCTTCCAGGGACGGCGTGATCAGGCCCGACAGGCCAATCAGATCGGCATTTTCCGCGCGGGCGCGATCGAGGATCGTCTGCGCCGGCACCATCACGCCAAGATCGACCACGTCGAAGTTGTTGCAAGCCAATACCACGCCGACGATGTTCTTGCCGATGTCGTGGACGTCACCCTTGACGGTGGCCATGACGATCTTGCCGTTGGACTTGCCGACGTCGCCGGTTCTTTCCTTCTCTGCCTCGATGTAAGGCAGCAGATAGGCCACGGCCTTTTTCATCACGCGCGCGGATTTCACCACCTGCGGCAGGAACATCTTGCCGGCGCCGAACAGATCGCCGACCACGTTCATGCCGTCCATCAGCGGCCCCTCGATCACATCGAGCGGGCGGGTCGATTGCGCGCGGGCTTCCTCCGTGTCGGCTTCGACGTACTGGTCGATGCCGTGCACGAGCGCGTGACTCAGGCGTTCGCGCACGGACTTGCCGCGCCACGCCAGATCCTCGACCTTGGCTTCGCCTTTCTTGCCCTTGTAGCGCTCGGCGATTTCGAGCAGGCGTTCGGTGGCGTCCTTGCGCCGGTTCAGCACCACGTCCTCGACGCGTTCGCGCAGTTCCGGATCGAGGTCGTCCACGATCAGCAACGCGCCGGCATTGACGATACCCATGTCCATGCCGGCCTTGATGGCGTGGTAGAGGAACACGGCGTGGATCGCTTGGCGCACGGTCTCGTTGCCGCGGAAGGAGAACGAGACGTTCGACACGCCGCCCGACACGTGGCAATGCGGCAGCGTGCGTTTGATGATGCGCGTGGCTTCGATGAAGTCGACCGCGTAGTTGTCGTGTTCCTCGATGCCGGTGGCGATGGCGAAGATGTTGGGGTCGAAGATGATGTCTTCCGGCGGAAAGCCCACTTGTTCCGTCAGGATGCGGTAGGCGCGCGTGCAGATCGCGACTTTGCGTTCGCAGGTATCGGCCTGGCCTTGTTCGTCGAAAGCCATCACCACCGCGGCGGCGCCGTAGCGCAGCACTTTGCGTGCGTGTTCGATAAAGACGTCTTCGCCTTCCTTCAGCGAGATCGAATTGACCACGCCCTTGCCCTGCAGGCATTGCAGGCCGGCTTCGATCACGCTCCACTTGGACGAGTCGACCATCACCGGAATGCGGGCGATGTCGGGTTCGGAGGCGATCAGGTTGAGGAAGCGCGACATCGCCTTCTCGGAATCGATCAGGCCCTCGTCCATGTTGACGTCGAGGATTTGCGCGCCGTTGGCGACCTGTTGGCGCGCCACCTCCACGGCCTCGTCGTAGCGTTCTTCCTTGATCAGTTTTCGGAACTGCGCGCTGCCGGTGACGTTGGTGCGTTCGCCGACGTTGATGAACAGCAATTCGGGCGTGATGACCAGCGGTTCCAGGCCGGACAGCCGGGTATGACGGGGCGGGGGAGTGTTCGAATTCATCGTGGACTGCTGCATTCCGATATCGCTTACCAGACCTTGTAGACGCGGCCGCTTTCCACGCCTTCCACGCTGCGGCGATACGCCAGCGCGGCGCGTGCCGCCGGAACCGGTTCGAAACCGGGGAAGAAATCGCGGTAGGCGTCCCAGGATTCCTGCAACGCGTTCGGGCTGACCACATTGATGCGCAGACCACGGCCGAGTTCACAGGCGGCGGCGCGCGCAAAGCCTTCGACGGCATTGTTGACCGCGGTGGCGTTCACGCCCTGGCGGATCGGTTCCTCGGTGAGGATGCCGGTGGTGAGGGTGATCGAACCGTTGTCGTTGAGGTGGTGCTGGCCGATCAACGCAAGCCGTACCTGGCCGAGCAGCTTGTCCTGCAAGCCGGTGTCGAATTGCGCCGACGTCATCTCGGCAAGCGGGCCGAAATGGACGTTGCCGGTGGTGGCGACGATGGCATCGACCTTGCCGGTGGCGGCGAACAGCGCGGTGACGCTGGCGTCATCGCGCAGATCGATCTTGTAGTCGCCGCTGCTGCGCCCAGCGCGCAGGATCTCGTGCCCGTCGGACAATTCGGCATCGACTGCACGACCGAGCGTGCCGCCGGCGCCGACGATCAGAATCCTCATGCGTTCGCTGCCTTCATCAATCGCGCTGTCATCAATCGTGCCTTCATCAATCGTGCTTTTATCAGTCGTGCTTCCATCAAGACGCGGTCAGGCCGCATCCGCCAGTGTCGCCACGGGCAGCGAACGCGGCGTGATGCCATGTACGGCCTCCGCGATCGCGCGGATGTGCGCGGGCGTGGTGCCGCAGCAGCCGCCAACCAGGTTGAGCAACCCGGAGGTGGCGAACTCGCGCAGCGTGGTCGCCATGTCCTCCGGCGTTTCGTCGTATTCGCCGAATGCGTTGGGCAGGCCGGCGTTGGGGTGCGCGCTGACGTAGGCGTCGGCGATCGTCGCCAGCGTTTCCACATGCGGACGCAGGTCCTTCGCGCCGAGCGCGCAGTTGAGGCCCACCGACAACGGCCGCGAATGCGAAACGGACGCATAGAACGCCTCGGCCGTCTGGCCCGACAGAGTGCGCCCCGAGGCATCGGTGATGGTGCCGGAGATCATCACCGGCAGCCGCGCGCCACGTGCTTCGAAGGCTTCCTCGATCGCGAACAGCGCCGCCTTGGCGTTGAGTGTGTCGAAGATGGTTTCCACCATCAGCGTGTCGGCACCGCCGTCGATCAGACCGTCGGCGGCTTCGCGGTAGGCGATGCGCAATTCGTCGAAGTTGGTGTTGCGGAAACCCGGATCGTTGACGTCTGGGCTGATCGATGCCGTGCGGCTGGTCGGGCCGAGCACGCCGATCACGAAGCGCGGCTTTTCGGGCGTCTTCGCTTCGACTGCATCGCAGCACTGTCGCGCCAGTTGCGCGCCCGCCTTGTTCAACTCGTAGACGATGTGCTCGAGGTGATAGTCGGCCTGGCTGACGGTGGTGGCGTTGAAGGTGTTGGTTTCGATGAAATCCGCGCCGGCTTCCAGGTATTCGGTGTGGATGCCGCCGATGATGTCCGGACGTGTGAGCAGCAGCAGATCGTTGTTGCCCTTCAGGTCATGGCCGCAGTTCGCGCCGTGGACGTGGGCTTCCTGCGGCCGTGCGCTGTCGTAGCCGTCGACGAAACGCTCGCCGCGGTAGTCGTCTTCCTCCAGCTTATGGCGCTGGATCATGGTGCCCATGGCGCCATCGATGATCAGGATGCGTTCGGTCAACGCGCGTTGCAGGGCGGCGACGCGTTGCGGGTTCAACCAGGGAAGCGTTTTCATCGGGCTTGCTCCATCCGGATCATGGTTTGCGTGATCATGGTTTCTTGGCAATCAGCGAAATCACTTCGAAATGCGGCGGACGCTTCTCGCGCGTCACGGTGCTGCATTCCAGAGTGCGCACCCCGGCCTTGTCGGCGAAGCGGCGCAGTTCCTTTTCGGTGAAGCCGAGGTTGGCGTGGCCGTAGGCCTCGACCGCGCTGCGGTGTTCGTGGTGCGCCAGGCTGCACAGCAGCAACCGCCCGCCTGGCCTGAGCACGCGCGCGGCCTCGGCCACGGCCTGGCCCGGCTTGTCGGCGTAGGTGAGGGCGTGCATCAGCACCACCAGGTCGAAACTGGCCTCCTCGAAGGGCAGGGCGTGCATGTCGCCCTCGCGCACCTCGACGTTGCGGAAACGGCGCAGGCGCTCGCTGGCCGCCGCCACCACGCGCGGGCTGGTGTCCACGCAGACGTAGCGGCGCGAATGCGGTGCCATCAGTTCGGCCAGGACGCCGTCGCCGGAGGCGATGTCGAGCACGTCGCCCGGTTCCAGCAGCGGCAGCGCCGAGCGCGCCAGCGCTTCCCAGGTGCGCCCGGGGGAATAATGGCGCTCCATGTCGCCGGCCACGGAGTCGGCCCAGTTGCGATCGGCGGCGCGGGTCGCCAGCACTGCGGGCACGCGCTCGGCGTCCTGGCGCAGCAGCGGATCGTCGCTGCCGGTCGACAGGGCCTGCCAGAGGGCGCGCTGGGCGGGGTCGAGCGTGGTTTCGTCGAAGCGGTAATAGGCCGAGACGCCGGCGCGGCGGTCGCGCACCAGCCCGGCCTCTTTCAGCTTGGCCAGGTGGGTGGAGACGCGCGGTTGGGCCAGGCGCGTGATCGAGGCCAGTTCGGCCACGGTGAGCTCCTCGCTTTCCAGCAGTGCCAGCAGCCGCACCCGCGTGGCGTCGGCCAGGACTTTGAGCCGGGACGACCAGCCTTCCAGATCCATAAATATCTTCCTATCGCGATATAGAGATAATTGTGGGGCCGGTGTCACGGACGGTCAAGGGCGCGCGGGATAAGCGGCAAGGCTCATCCGCGCCCGATCGCGCCGAACCATGAATCTCGAACAACGACCGATCGGCACGGCGAAGACGGTCGACACTCGAAGCGGGGATGCGCTCGCACCGCGAAACACACGGCATTCGCGCCTGCTTATCGATATCGTCCCGCCGTCTCGACAAGGCGGGACAGTGCGGGAATTCCGAACCGGCACACTCGTTCTGACTTCCGGCGCCAGCTACAATTCCGCATCTTGATTCGATGCCGGAGCGCGACGTGGAGTTTGGATTCACCGAAGAGCAGCTGATGATCCAGGATGTGGCCCGACGCATCGCGCAGGAAAAGATCGCGCCGAGCGCCGAGCATTTCGACAAGACTGGCGAATTCCCGCTCGAGAACATCAAGCTGCTCGGCGAGAACGGGCTGATGGGCATCGAAGTGCCGGCCGAATACGGCGGCGCCGGCATGGACCCGGTCAGCTACGTCCTGGCGATGGTCGAGGTGGCCGCTGGCGATGCCGCGCACTCCACCATCATGTCGGTCAACAACTCGCTGTTCTGCAACGGCATCCTTACCAACGGCACCGAAGCGCAGAAGCAGAAGTACGTGCGTGCGATCGCCGAGGGCAAGGCGATCGGTGCCTTCGCGCTGACCGAGCCGCAGTCCGGCTCCGATGCCACCGCCATGCGCTGCCGCGCAGCGAAGCAGGCCGACGGCACCTACATCATCAACGGCAAGAAGAGCTGGATCACCTCCGGCCCGGTCGCCAAATACATCGTGCTGTTCGCGATGACCGATCCCGAGAAGAGCGCGCGCGGCATCACCGCGTTTCTGATCGACACCGACCGCGCCGGCTTCCATCGCGGCAAGACCGAGCCCAAGCTCGGCATTCGCGCCTCTGCCACCTGCGAGATCGAATTCGCCGATTACGTGGTGCAGCCGGACGAAGTGCTCGGCGATGAAGGCCACGGCTTCAAGATCGCGATGGGCGTGCTCGACGCCGGTCGCATCGGCATCGCCTCGCAGGCGATCGGCATCGGCCGCGCCGCCTACGAGGCCACACTCGCCTACGTGCGCGAGCGCAAGGCCTTCGGCCAGCCGATCGGCGCCTTCCAGA
This sequence comes from Luteimonas panaciterrae, assembly GCF_020511115.1. Lineage (GTDB taxonomy): Bacteria > Pseudomonadota > Gammaproteobacteria > Xanthomonadales > Xanthomonadaceae > Luteimonas > Luteimonas panaciterrae. The sequence continues at coordinate 329,757 of NZ_JAJAVH010000004.1, read as the reverse complement.
TGACGCAGGCCAAGATCGCCGACATGAAGTGCAAGTTGGACGCGTCGCTGCTGTTGACGCTGCGCGCGGCCTGGTTGAAGGGACAGGGACAGCGGTTCACCACCGAGGCGGCTGTTGCCAAGCTCACCGCGTCCGAAGCTGCGATGTGGATCGCGCATCAGGCCGTGCAGATTCACGCCGGCATGGGTTATTCGAAGGAAATGCCGCTCGAGCGTTATTTCCGCGACGCCAAGATCACCGAAATCTACGAGGGCACCAGCGAGATTCAACGTCTCGTCATCGCCCGCCATGAAACTGGACTGCGCTAAGCCGCAATCAACGGAACTCCCAAGATGAGCCCCAAACCTTCTGCCGTGCGCCGCAAAGCGGATCGCGACGGCGCAGCTTTGCCCGAATCTGCTTCGTCCAAGTCGGCTTCCTCCAGGCCAGCTGCGTCCAAGCCCGCCCTGCTTGAACCCATCTTCCAGGCTCTGCGCAAGCGCGCCGCCAAAGCAGGCGGCGGCAAGGCGGGGCAGGACATCGCCATCGCCTTCGCCAATGCCTTCTACCATCGCATGAGCGAGGACGAACTGCCGCAGCACAGCGCCGACGGCTGGGCGGCATTGGCCAGCGATTTCCTCGCCTTCGCCAGCAACCGCAAGCGCGGCGTCGCCAACGTGCGCCTGTTCAATCCGCAGCAGAAGACGCACGGCTGGGAATCGCCGCACACCGTGCTGCAGATCGTCAACGACGACATGCCCTTCCTGGTCGATTCGGTGACGATGGCACTGGCCGATCACGGCATCGGCGTGCATGTGCTGGGCCATCCGATGGTGCAGGTCACACGCACCGCCGCCGGCAAGCTGACGGCGGTGGGCGAGGGTGAGTTCGAGTCGATGATGCACCTGGAGATCGACCGCCAGTCCGCCACCGACAGCGCGAAGATCGAAGCGGCGATCCGCGGCGTGCTCGATGACGTGCGTGGGATCGTCTCCGACTGGGATGCGATGCGGCAGAAGATGCTGACGATCGCCGACGATGTCGGCTCGCGCCGGATGCCGTTGTCGGACGCCGGCCGTCATGAAGCGCAGGAATTCCTGCGCTGGGCCGCCGCCGATCATTTCACCTTCTTCGGCTATCGCGAATATGTCGTCGAGAAGCAGGGCAAGGACGAAGTGTTGCGCAGCCTCCCGGACAGCGGTCTGGGGCTGTTGCGCGGCAAGGAAGTCGGCAAGGCGCGCCTGCTCAAGACGCTGGCCGCCTCGAAGATGCCGCAGTCCGGTGCCGTTGACGCGCTGATCCTGACCAAGAGCAATTCACGTTCCACCGTGCATCGCCCGGGCTACATGGATTACATCGGCGTGCTCAGCTTCGATGCCAAGGGCAAGCCGTCGGCCGAACAGCGCTTCCTCGGGCTGTTCACGTCCAGCGCCTACAACCGCCGCCCGTGGGACATTCCGCTGGTGCGCGAGCGCTACGAATACGTCATGCGCGCTTCCGGCCTGAAGCCCAACAGCCATAGCGGCAAGGCGCTCAAGCACATCCTGGAAACGCTGCCGCGCGATGAGCTGTTCCAGTCGAGCGAGGAAGAGTTGTTCCAGCTCGCCACCGGCATCCTCGGCCTGCAGGAACGCGTGCGCAACAAGCTGTTCCTGCGCCGCGACCGCTACGGCCGTTATTACTCGATCCTGGCGTACATCCCGCGCGATCGTTACAACACGGACATGCGCCTGCGCATCGAAGCGATGCTCAAGCGCGAATTGCAGGCGGATGAAGTCGACAGCAACATGCTGGTCGGCGAATCGCCGCTGGCGCAGCTGCACATGCTCGTGCGTCCGCGCGCGGGGGCGAAGGTCGAGGCCGATCAGTCCGCGCTCGACGCCGGGCTCGCCGAGATCGTGCGCAACCGTTACGACGAACTACGCGACCGCCTCATCAGCATCCATGGCGAGCACAATGGTTTGACGCTGGCCTCGCATTACGGTCGCGCGCTGCCGGCTGCCTATCTGCAGGAAACGACCCCGGAAGCCGCCGCCGAGGACGTGCGCCGCATCGCCTCGCTGCAGGACGCCGAGGACATCGCCCAGAGCCTGCAGCGCACGGACAAGAACCTGCGGCTGAAGCTCTACCGCTGGCACGACGACATCCCGCTCTCCGACGCATTGCCGATGATGGAGAACATGGGGCTGCGCGTGATCTCCGAGCATCCGTATTCGATGCAGATCGATGGCAAGACGGTATATCTGCAGGACTTCGAGGTCGAGTCGGCACGCGATTTCGACGTCGATGCGGTGGCCGCCAACTTCGAGGAGGCCTTCGAGCAGATCTGGCGCGGCGGGGCCGAGAACGACGGTTTCAACCGTCTGGTGCTGAGCGCGAGCCTGAACTGGCGCCAGGTGGCCGTGTTGCGTGGCTACTGCAAATATCTGCTGCAGGTTGGCGTGCCGTTCTCGCAGAGCTACGTCGAGGAAACCTTCGCGCGCTATCCGCTGCTGGCGCGTTTGCTGGTGGAAATGTTCGAGGCCCGTTTCGATCCGTGCACCGGCCATGAGACGCCTGCGCAGATCGCCAGCGGCGTCGAACACTTCTCCAAGCAGCTGCGCGCGCTCAGCGCGGGCGACGAGGACGTGCTGAAGGCGCTGCAACCGGTGATCGACGCCCGCCGCAACGGCCGCAATACGCAATACGACAGTGTGCGCAAGGCGCTGAAGGCGCTGCTCGAACGCGTGTCGAGCCTGGACGAAGACCGCATCGTGCGCAGCTTCATGAGCGTGATCGACGCGACCCTGCGCACCGGCTACTACCAGATCGAAATGAAGGAGAAGGCCGGCTACACCGCGCCGGATCGTGAGTACATCAGCTTCAAGTTCGATTCGTCCAAGGTGCCTGACCTGCCCAAGCCGCGTCCGTATCGCGAGATCTTCGTGTATGGACCGCGCGTGGAAGGCGTGCATCTGCGCTTCGGGCCGGTCGCGCGCGGCGGCCTGCGCTGGTCGGATCGCCGCGAGGACTTCCGTACCGAAGTGCTCGGCCTGGTGAAGGCACAGATGGTGAAGAACACCGTGATCGTGCCGGTCGGTTCCAAGGGCGGTTTCTTCGTCAAGCGTCCGCCCAGCGGGGGTGACCGCGACGCGGCGCTGGCCGAAGGCATCGCCTGCTACAAGCAGTTCATCAACGGCCTGCTCGACATCACCGACAACCTCGTCGATGGCAAGGTGGTGCCGCCGAAGAACGTGGTGCGCCATGACGGCGACGATCCTTACCTCGTCGTCGCCGCCGACAAGGGCACGGCGACGTTCTCCGACATCGCCAACGGCATCGCGCGCGAGCACGGCTTCTGGCTCGACGACGCCTTCGCCTCGGGCGGCTCCGTCGGTTACGACCACAAGGGCATGGGCATCACCGCCAAGGGGGCGTGGGAGTCGGTGAAGCGGCATTTCCGTTCGCTCGGCCGCGACAGCCAGACGCAGGACTTCACCTGCGTCGGTATCGGCGACATGTCCGGCGACGTGTTCGGCAACGGCATGCTGCTGTCGAAGCACATCCGGCTGGTGGCCGCGTTCGACCATCGCCATGTCTTCCTCGACCCGAACCCGGACGCGGCCAAGTCGTTCAAGGAACGCACGCGCATGTTCAAGCTGCCGCGTTCAAGCTGGGACGACTACGACAAATCGCTGATCAGCAAGGGCGGCGGCGTATGGCCGCGTAGCGCCAAGTCGATTCCGATCAGCGCAGACGTGCGGGCTGCGCTCGGCATCGAAGGCAATGTCAACGCGCTAAGCCCGAACGAACTGCTGAACGCCATCCTCAAGGCGCCGGTTGATCTGCTCTGGAACGGCGGCATCGGCACCTACGTCAAGGCCAGCACCGAAAGTCACGGCGAAGTCGGCGATCGCGCCAACAATGCCATCCGTGTCGACGGTCGCGACCTGCGCTGCAAGGTGGTGGGAGAGGGCGGCAACCTCGGTCTCACCCAGCGTGGCCGTATCGAAGCCGCGCTGACGTCGGGCGTCCTGCTCAACACCGACTTCATCGACAACTCGGCCGGTGTGGATACCTCCGATCACGAGGTCAACATCAAGATCCTGCTCAATGCGCAGGTGCAGGCGAAGAAGCTCAAGTTCGAAGCGCGCAACGAGCTGCTGGCGTCGATGACCGACGAGGTCGCCGCGCTGGTGCTCAACGACAATTACCGCCAGAACCAGGCGTTGAGCCTGATGGAGCGGATGAGCGTCTCGCGTCTGGGCTCGAAACAACATTTCATCCAGACGCTGGAAGCGCAGGGCCTGCTCGATCGTCAGATCGAGTTCCTGCCGTCCGATGCCGAGATCGCCGAACGCAAGGCGCGCGGGCTCGGATTGACGCGCCCGGAACTGTCGGTGCTGCTGTCCTATTCGAAGCTGGTCGCATTCCAGCAGTTGCTCGATTCGGACGTGCCCGAGGATGCCTATCTCTCGAAGGAACTGGTGCGCTACTTCCCGGCGCCGTTGCAGAAGAAGTACGCCAAGGCGATGGAACAGCACCGCCTGAAGCGCGAGATCATCGCCACCGCGGTCACCAACTCCACGATCAACCGCATGGGCGCGACCTTCCTGCTGCGCATGCAGGAAGACACCGGCCGCAATCCGGGCGAAGTCGCCAAGGCCTTCACGATCACGCGCGAAACGCTGGATGCGCGTGATCTGTGGGCGCAGATCGACGCACTCGACGGCAAGGTGGCCGAATCGGTGCAGATCGACGCGCTGCAGGTGATCTGGTCGCTGCAGCGTTCGATGACGCGTTGGCTGTTGGCGCGTCCAGGCGCGATTCCCGACATCACCGCCGCGATGGAGCGCTACCACGACGGCTTCCGCGATGTGCGCGCCGGTGAGAACATCATCACCGCATCGCAACGTCCTGCTTACGAGGCCAGCCTGCGCGACTGGCGCGAGAAGGGCGTTCCGGACGATCTGGCCGGACAACTGTCCGCGCTGCCGTACCTGGAAGCCTGCTGCGACATCATCGAGCTCGCGCGCGATCGCAAGCTCAAGCCGGTCGACATCGCCCGCGTGCACTTCCGTCTCGGCGACGCGCTGCATCTGCCGTGGTTGCTGGCGCAGATCGACGCGTTGCCGGTGGAGGGCCGCTGGCACGCCGTTGCTCGCAGCGTGCTGCGTGACGAACTGGCGACGCAGCAACGTGCGCTGGTCGGACAGGTGTTGTCGATTCCAGGCAACGATCCGGATGCCCGCGTGAAGCAGTGGCTGGAGCGTGACGATGCGTCGCTGCGTTTCACGCTGTCCATGCTCAACGAACTGGCGGCGCAGAAGACGTTGGATTACCCGACGGCTTCGGTGGCGGTGCAGCGGTTGGCGCAGTTGGCCGTCCGTAACTGATCAGGGGTGGGGCGACATCCTCTCCCGCTGATGGGAGAGGATGCGCGAATCGAGAAGTTGTCCGTCATTCCGGCTTGATCGGCCATGCGGCCATCAAAACACCGCCGGGATGACGGCAAGCGTGGTCACTCACCCATTCGCCAACGCCTGCAAGCGGTCATACGCGCCGTTGAACACGTTCTGGTCGCCAGGGAAGGTGCCTGAATCCGCGTACTGCCAGATCGTGTAGTAACCCCAGGCATAAGGCAGCGTGCCGGGGCTGGAGGAATAGCGCGCCACCCACAACGGGTTGTTGTTGCTGAAGTTGCCCGCCGTGCCCACGCATTGCGACCACCAGCTGGTGCTGGTGTAGATCACGGCCCAGCGACCGGTGCGGGCGTGGTACTGATTGACGAAGGAAGCGATCCAGTTCGCCATCGCGCTCTGGCTCAGGCCGTAGCAGGTCGCACCGTAAGGGTTGTATTCCACATCGAGCGCGCCCGGCAGCGTCTTGCCGTCGCGCGACCAGCCGCCGCCATGATCGACGAAGTAATTGGCCTGCGTGGCGCCGCTGGAAACATCGGGACGGGCGAAGTGATACGCGCCGCGGATCATGCCGACGTTGTACGAACCGTTGTACTGCTGCGCGAAGTAGGGATTGGTGTAGCCGGTGCCCTCGGTGGCCTTGACGTAGGCGAAGCGGGCGCCATTGCTCCAGGCCGCGCTCCAGTTGACGTTGCCCTGCCAGCCGCTCACGTCCATGCCCGGCACCGAAGCGGCCAGTGTCGCGGTGATGGTGGCGTACTTGGGCACCTGCCAGTTGCCTTCATGCAGGCGGATCTGAGAGCCCATGGCGTGATCCTGGGCGACGATGCGCGCGGCTGTCGCGCTGTCGATGTCGGGATTGAGCCGTTCCAGCCAATCCGGTTCGAGGCCCGGAGGCAATCGTGCATCCTTCGAGATGTCGTCCGCCGACCAGGCCGACGGAATGGCGAGCACGCAGGATGCGGTGAGCAGAGCGATCTTGAAGCGGGAAGCCAATGACATGAATTCTCTCCTCGGAGTGGGATATCCGGTGCCGGCCGAGACACGTCAGTCGAAGCGCGCCAGTCGAAACGCGCCAGTCGAAGCACACGGCGGGACGGCGATCGGCCGTGAAGCGGTGTCTCGCCGCGGCACGATGGTGTCCGGGGCGAGGATAGGCAGTGAAGGCGTCGTTACCGTGCGAAGACACGGCGCGGCGGCGCCAAATCGGACACGACGTCACACCTGCGTCGCTGTTATGCTGAATGTACAGTTCTGGAGCCGCCGATGACCGCGACGCCCCGCATCGCCTTTCTCGCCAGTCCCGCCGATGGTGCGCAGGATGCGCAATCGCAGATGGTCGAACTGCACGGGCAGTACGATCCAGCCGATGCCGACGTGATCTGCGCGCTCGGCGGAGACGGCTTCATGCTGCAGACGCTGCATCGGCACGGCAGCCTCGGCAAGCCGGTGTTCGGGATGAAGCTCGGGACCGTCGGCTTCCTGATGAACCAGTACCGCGGCGAGGACCTGATCGATCGCATCACCGCGGCCGAGCCTGCGGTGCTGCGGCCGCTGGAAATGGTCGCGCTGACAGAGTCGGGCGCCTCCGTCGGGTCGCTGGCGTACAACGAAGTCTCATTGCTGCGTCAGACGCGCCAGGCGGCGCATCTGAGCATCGACTTGAACGGCATCACGCGCCTGGACGAGCTGATCTGCGACGGCGTGATGGTGGCGACGCCGGCGGGCAGTACAGCCTACAACTTCTCCGCGCACGGTCCGATCCTGCCACTCGGTTCATCGGTGATCGCGCTGACCCCGATCGCCGCGTTCCGTCCCCGACGCTGGCGCGGCGCGCTGCTGAAGGCCGATACCGAGGTGCGCTTCCGTGTGCTCGATCCGTACAAGCGTCCGGTCAGCGCCACGGCCGATTCGCATGAAGTACGCGATGTGGTGGAGGTGACGATCCGCGAGTCGCGCGATCGCACCGTCACGCTGCTGTTCGATCCCGAGCACAACCTTGAGGAACGTATCCTCAGCGAACAGTTCATGGTCTGACCAAGCCTCAGCGCGCGATAATCCTACAATGGCCGTCACTCCTGCTGTTCCGATCCTGACCATCGCGATCTCCTCGCGCGCCTTGTTCGACCTTGAGGACAGCCACGCCCTGTTCGAAGCGCAGGGCATCGATGCCTTCGCCGAGCACCAGCGCAGCCGCGAGGACGATATCCTGGAACCCGGCATCGCCTTTCCGCTGGTGCGGAAGCTCCTGTCGTTGAACGAAGGCGCCCCGCCCGAAGCGCCGCGCGTGGAAGTGATCCTGCTGTCGCGCAACTCTTCCGACACCGGGTTGCGCGTCTTCAACTCGATCCAGTACCACGACTTGGCGATCTCGCGCGCCACGTTCACTTCAGGCGCGCCGACCTGGCCCTACCTGCGTCCGTTCGGCGCGCAATTGTTCCTGTCCGCCAATCCGGAATCGGTGCGGCGCGCGCTGGAGAACGGCGCGGCGGCAGCGACCATTCTGCCGGCCAAGGCGCCGGCGCATCGCCATGACCAGCTGCGCATCGCCTTCGACGGCGATGCGGTGATCTTCGATGACGAAGGCGAACGCGTGTCGCGGCAGGGCGGTGTCGAAGCATTCCATCGCCACGAACGCGAGCGTGCGCGCGAACCGCTCTCGGGCGGGCCGTTCCGCGGCTTCCTCGATGCCTTGCACCGATTACAGGCGCTGTATCCGCCGGGCGACGCATCTCCGATCCGCACCGCGCTGGTCACCGCGCGCTCCGCGCCCGCGCACGAGCGCGTGATCCGCACGTTGCGCGAGTGGGGCGTGCGCCTGGATGAGGCCTTGTTCCTGGGCGGGCGGCCGAAAGGCCCGTTCCTCGACGTGTTCGGTGCCGATATCTTCTTCGACGACTCGCTGCACAACATCGATTCGGCGCGCCAGCACGTGACGGCCGGGCACGTCCCACACGGTATCTCCAACTCGGAGAATTGAGCGCGGCCTTTACTTCGGCAGCAGGATCTCGGAAAGCTTCCAGTTCAATCCAGACCGGCTGAACACGAACACCACCGGCCGTCCTTTCTGATCGGCCACGGTCGCGGTGAAGCGCGACAGTGATTCGAAATCGTATTCCGGGTTCTTCAGCACCTGCGGGCGCTGCTCGCCGGGATCGTCATCCTTGCCATTCTCGCCGTCTGAAGAAAAGGGTTCGTTGTTGGCCCGTTCCCAGACCCTGCGGCCTTCCATCATCGCGCTGATGCCGGTGGGCGTGATCAGCCCGTCGATGGCGGTCGCCATGAGAGTGTTCGCCAGGCCGATGCCGAACGTCGCCAGAGGCCCGTCATCGACATGCGCGCCTGCTTCGCGCGCCAGATGATCGGCGAGCTGTGCCTTGAAACTACTGCGCAGTGCCGGGAAGTCGACCTGCTTCTCCAATTTCACCGTATCCCCGGTTTTCACCGCTTCACGGATTGCGCGCACGGTCAGGAACGGCCCCGCCGCGACGTAGGCGAGAAGGGCGATCAGAACGGCGACGGCCAACCAGAGCCATTTCTTCATGAGCAGCGGGACTCCGGAAAGGATTCGTCCCGATTCTATCGCCTGTCAGAACTCAAGATCGAGCGCCGCGCACAGATAGTCCACGAACGGCCCCAGCGTCTGCAGGTCCTTCGCCAGCGTCTGGCGCAACTTCGGGCCGAGCATGACGCTGTCCTCGATGACCCGCGAAACGACGAAGTTCTTGTGCTTCAGGTCGTCGATGAACTCGAAATCCGCCGGGAAACCGTGCGGCGGCCGTACCAGCATCTCCTCGTCCTCCAGATCGAAGCGGCGCCGCAGCGCAGGCGCGTGCGCGGCCGCTTTCCAACTGCCGGGATTGTTGAAGATGAATTGCCGGATCTGCCGTTGCGTCGAGGTTTCCGGATGCCAGAGCCCCGCGCCGATGAAGCTGTTGCCCGGCTGCAGATGCAGATAGAACGACGGCGCCGGCACCTGCTTGCTGCGCGCATGGAACAGGCGCGCGCCTTGCCAGGTCTTGTAGGGCGTCTTGTCGTTGGCGAAGCGGGTATCGCGCTGGATGCGGAACAGCGAGCCGCCGACGGTCTTGGGATCGGAGCGAAAGTGCTCGCTGACTGCGTGCAGATCAGGCTGAAGATCGGTCAGCAGGCGTTGGAAGGGCTCGCGCACATGCGCGTCGTACTCGTCCTTGTGGGCGAGGAACCAGGCACGCTCGTTGTTGCGCGCCAGTCCGCGCAGGAATTTGAAGCTCTTGTCGGTGAAGTAGGTGGCCATAATCGCTCGGTGTTCTTGTCGTCGTTCCGTTCGCGGGCGTTCGTTCACGCACGTCCGTTCACTCGCGGATGACGAAGTTCATGAAGCTCTCTCATTCCAACGATCGATGCAACTCAGCGCCCCAGGCCTCGAGTCGATCCAGCAGGGCCTGCTTCGGGCCGTCGCCCGCGTGCGTGAGACGCAATGTGGCGATTTCCGTTCCGTACTGCGACAAACACAGTTCGGACAGGCCTGATTCCTCGAGCAGACGGTGTCGACGGTACTCGTTCCAGCGCGAATGTTCGTCCGCCGTCAGAGTCTCCGGCCAGTTGCGGGCGCGGTAGCGGAACAGCAGTTCAGGCAATCGCCCGTCCTGGAAGCCGAAATCGCGTGCGCCCAGGGCCTGCGGCGGCGTCGCGCGCACGTCCGCATATCGCCGCTTGTCACCGTCGCCGATGAAACCATCGTACAGGGAGGCATCGACGTCGGACGGCTCCCGCTCATGCGTGGAGGCGAAGACGCGCCGTACTTTCTCGGCGAGCTGAGGTGCGGACTCGCGCAGACGCGCGGCGCGTTTTTCGACGAGAGCCGGATCGATGTTCAGGCGCTGGAAATCCTGTTCGCGCAGATGCGCCCATTCGATCAGGGCGGGGCAGCGGTTGAGATGCACTTCCTTCAAGGGAATCCGCGTCTCGCCCTCGGGCAGATCGGCACTGCGGACGTAGAGCCTGTCGGCGATGGCATCGGCATCGAGATCGAGCAGCGCCTCGGGTTCGCTGTCGAGATCGAACACGATCACGCGACTGTCGATGCGCGGATGCCGCGCGAGCGGCAGCACGGCCGCCGCGCACAGGCGCGCCGCCGGATAACGCTGCGAAACGTGAAGAACAGGAGTATGTCCGACGAGATCGAGCAGGGAAGCCGCATAACGCTTGTCGCGCAGACGCAGCGCGTAGTCCCAAAGCCGCGGCTGCGCATGCTTGAGCTTGCGCGCCATGCCGATCAGGGCGCGCACGTCCGACAACGCCTCGTGGGCATCACCGATACGCACGTCGTTGGCGGTGGCCAGATGCTCCAGGCGGAACGAAGTCGCGCCATCGTCGCGCTGCGGCCAGACGATGCCCTCGGGTCGCAGCGCATGCGCGAGACGCATCACATCGAGCAGATCCCAGCGCGAGTTGCCGCCTCGCCATTCACGCTCGTAGGCATCGTAGAAATTGCGGAACAAACCGTAGCGGATGAATTCGTCGTCGAAGCGCAGCGAGTTGTAGCCGAGCGTGCAGGTTTCCGGTTGCGACATCTCCTCGGCGATCCTGGCGAAAGCCTCGGCCTCCGGAATTCCGTCGCGCAGGGCATCCTGCGGCGCGATGCCGGTGACCAGCGAGGCGACCGGGGTGGGCAGGAGATCGTCGGCGGGCCGCACGAAGAAATCGATCGGCTCGTCGATCTCGTTGAGGTCGGCGTCGGTGCGGATCGCGGCGAACTGGGCGATGCGGCTGCGCCGCGGATCGGTGCCGAAGGTTTCCAGGTCGTAGAAGAGAAAGCTCGCGCTCACGCCGTGTCCTGCAATGGTGTCAGGCGTGCCAGTACTTGCACATCGACCGAGGCCCAGTCGATGTCATCCAGCGAATCGAGCCCATGCGTGGCTTCGACGAGGATTTCGCGCTGGATGTCGCTGCGCTCCAGGGCCACTGCATACGGAATCCGCATGAAGGTGACCATGGTGTAGTGCGGCACGAAGCGGCCAGGATGGCGTTCCTGCAAGGCGCGCTCGAGATCCCGTTGCAACAGGAAATCGGCGTCGTCGACGCGGTCGCGCATTTCCAGGTAATTCTCCAGCGCCATCTGCTGGATCGCGGCCGCGTTCGGCTTGCGCTCGGCCTCGAATGCGGCGAAGGCGGCTGTGAGATCCGCGGTTCCGTCGTTCGTATGCGCATCGAGGTGCCGTGCCAGCGCCACGCAGTCCTCGAACGCGCAATTCATGCCCTGGCCGTGGAACGGCACCATCGCGTGCGCGGCATCGCCGAGCAACACCGCGCGGCCATCGAGATGCCAGCGATCGAGGTAGAGCGTCGCCAGCAGGCCGGGCGGGTTCTTGGCCCAATCCTTTCTGAGGTCGGGAATCAGCGCCAGCGCGTCGGCGAAATCGCGCTCGAACAAGGCGACGGCGTCATCCGTTGTTTTCAACGTGGCGAAGCTGGGGCCATCGTGTCCCGGCGCCGGTTCGTTGGGCAGGAACAGCGTGACGGTGAAGGTCTTCTCGTCGTTCGGCAACGCGATGCACATGTAGTGCCCGCGCGGCCAGATGTGCAAGGCATTGGGCTCGATGCGGAAGCCACCGTCCGGCGTGGGCGGGATTTCGAGTTCCTTGTAGGAATGATCGAGGAATTCGCTGCGTTCGCCGAGGGGGCGATACGCGTTCATCGTCGCACGCAGCGCGGAACCGGCACCGTCGGCACCGACCAGCGTCGGTGCGGAGACTTCGTGGCGCGTGCCATCGCGATCGTCGATGAAGCGGGCGATGCCGGCGTCGAAATCGACACCTTCCAGACGCCGGTGGAAATGCAGGTTGGCACCCGCACGCTCGGCCAGATCGAGCAGGGTGATGTTGAGATCGCCGCGATGCACCGACCAGATCACCTCGGAATCGTCGCGCCCGTAGCGCTGCAACTGCACGCGTCCGTCGAGGAAGTGCACCATGCGGCCGCGCATCATGACCGCCTGCCGCATCACCGCGTCGTCGGCATCGGCCTGCCGAAGGGCGTGACGGCCGCGTTCGGCCAGGGCGAGATTGATCGAGCGTCCGCCTTCGTAGCCTTTCACGCGCGGGTCGCCGCGCTTCTCGAACACGTCGACGTGCCAGCCGCGACGTGCCAGCAACGTCGCGAGCAGGGCGCCCGCCAGACCGGCGCCGATGATGGTCAGGGACTTACTCATGAAAGCATGCTCATGGGGCGCGCCAGGCTTCCACCGCGCGGACGAAACGCATCACGTCGGCGTGGGTGTTGTAGAGCGGAACGGGAGAAATGCGGATCACGTCGGGTTCGCGCCAGTCACCGAGGACGCCTTCGCGGGCAAGGAACTCGAAGAGCGAGCGGCCGGCTTCGCGTCCCTGCAATCCGCGTCCTTGCACGACACGCAGTGAAAGCTGAGCGCCGCGTTGCTCGGGATCGGCTGGCGTGGCGATCTGCAACGTGCCGGTCAATCGCTCATGGATCAAGGCTTCGAGATAGCCGGTCAACCGCTTGGATTTTTCGCGCAATGCCGGCATTCCCGCCTGCGCGAATAGCTCCAGCGATCCACGCAGTGGCGCCAGGCCGAGAATCGGCGGATTGCTCAACTGCCAGCCGTCGGCGCCGGACGTGGGCGAGAAATCGGGGCCCATGCGGAAACGCGTGGCCTGATCGTGTCCCCACCAGCCAGCGAAGCGCGGACGGTCCGTGCGCGCATGGCGCGCATGCACGAAGCAGCCGGCCACCGCGCCCGGACCGGAGTTCATGTACTTGTAATGACACCACACCGCGAAATCCGCATCGCTGTCGTGCAATCGCAGCGGAAGATTACCGACGGCATGGGCGAGATCGAATCCCACCACGGCGCCAGCCGCGTGCCCGAGTCGCGCGATCTCGGCAAGATCGAACGCCTGCCCGGTCCGGTATTGCACGCCGGGCCAGACGATGAGGGCGAGGCGAGGCCCGTATTCCGCGATCGCGCGCGCGATCGCCTGCATCGAGAAGGTACCGTCGGGTGCGTCGGGTTGGAGTTCGATCAGGTCGGTCGCCGGATCGAAGCCGTGGAAACGCACCTGCGATTCGAGCGCGTAACGATCGGAGGGGAATGCCCCGGCTTCCATCAGGATCGCCGGACGCTCGCGCGTGGGGCGGTAGAAACTCACCATCATCAGATGCAGATTGGCGGTGAGCGAGTTCATCGCTACGACTTCCGACGGTTCCGCGCCGACCACCGCCGCGAGCGGATCACGCACGAGTTCGTGATACGGCATCCACTGCGCCTGCCCGGTGAAATGCCCTTCGACGGCTTCCATCGCCCATTTGCTCAGCACTTCCTCGACGTGGGCGCGCGCCGTTTTCGGCTGCAATCCGAGCGAATTGCCGCAGAAGTAGGCCTGGTCGTGGCCATCATGCTTCGGGATGTGGAACCGGTCGCGAAATCCGCGCAGCGGATCGGCGGCGTCCTGTGCTTGCGCGTAATCGTCTGAGAAGAGTTCGGTCAAAGTGGGTTCCATGCGAACGGCGCTCGGCAACTCATGCGAAGCGCGATTTGGACAGGCCGAGCCATTCCAGCGCGGTGCCGTGATAGAGCCGTGCCTGGCCTTCTTCGTCGAGCGTGAGCGCGGCGATGCCGGCACCAGGCTCCTGCTCACCGAGCGGGAAGGGATAATCGGTGCCGAGCATCACGCGCTCCGCGCCGCAGGTCTCGAGCAGATATCGCAGCGCGCGTGGATCGGCGACCCAGGAGTCGAAATACAACCGGCCGAGATAATCGCGCGGATTGCGCGGATTGTCGGTCGCGACGAGATCCGGGCGCATGTTGAACCCATGCTCGATGCGGCCGATGGTGTAGGGGAAGCTGCCGCCACCGTGCGCCAGGCAAATCTTGAGTTTCGGCAGCCGCTCCAGCACGCCACCGAAGATCAGGCAGCAAGCCGCGCGCGACTGTTCGGCCGGCATGCCCACCAGCCACGGCAGCCAGTACTTCGGCATCGACTCGCTGCCCATCATGTCCCAGGGATGCACCAGAATCGCGGCGCCGAGATCGCTGGCGGCCTCGAAGAATTCGAACAGCTCCGGCGCGTCGAGGTTCCAGGCACCGATGTGCGAGCCGATCTGCACGCCCTGCAGGCCGAGCTGGTCCATGCAGCGTTCGAGTTCCTGCACGGCGAGCCGCGGCGACTGCATCGGCACCGTGCCGATGCCGGCGTAATGGCGCGGATGCGCGCGGCAGGTCTCGGCCATGTGATCGTTGAGCGACGCGTGCAGGTCCAGTGCCTGGTTGGGCTTGGCCCAATAACTGAACATCACCGGCACGGTGCTGATCACCTGCACCTGCACGCCGAAGCGGGCGTAATCGTCGATGCGCTCTTGCGCGTCCCAGGTCTTCGACCAGATTTCGCGGAAGAACTTGCCGTCCTTGTAGATGCGATGGCGGCCGTCCTCGGTGTGATGGATCACCGGGAAGCGCTCGTCGCCATATTTCTTCGCCAGATCGGGCCAGTCCCGCGGCAGGTAGTGGGCGTGGGTGTCGATCTTGAGCATGGTTCGGATTCTACATGTGCCGCATCTACGCGGTCGCCATGGAATCGGCCGTGGTGCCTGTCGTCGTTTCGCGCTGCAGCAAATGCGCCAGCGTGTCGATCGCGTCGACGATGCGGTCGCAGGCGTCGGCCAGGGCGATGCCGGTGGCGCCGGCGTCGGTCAGGCGGGCGAGGGCATCGGAGAGTTGTCGCTCCGAAGGCCGCAGTGACGGGAGCGTCAGCGGCCTGTCCTCGCGCAAGGCATCGACGATCCTGCCCAGTGCCCGATCGGTCTGTTCGGCAAACGCGTCGAGTTCGGGCATGTGTGGCAATCCCGTTTCGTCGCGAAGCAGTGCCTCCAGCGACAGCGTGGCGCGGATCAGCCGGTGCGCGTTGGCCAGGAACGACTCCGCCCAGGCCAGCCGCGCCTTCGTCGGGCCGCGCTTGGGTTCGGCGCGCAGCCGTTCCAGCGAGGCCAGGGCGTTGGTGCGGGCCGTGCGCGCGGCGCTGCGGGTTTCGTAGAGCGCGGCGAAATCCCGGCCGAGTACCGCGCGGACATGGTCGCGATAGGCGTCGATCAGCGTTGCCATCGCGTTGGTGATGCGACGGCCTTCCCAGGTCGGCCAGAGCGCGTAGGCGATCAGTGCCAGCACACTGCCGAGCACGGTGCCGACGATGCGCATCTCGACCGCGTCGGCCGGCGCGACGCCCTCGAACGACAGCAGCAGCACCAGCATCGCGGTCAGCATCGCCACACCGACCGCATAGTTCACCTGCACCAGCAGGCGGAAAACGAAGCACAGCAGTGCCATCAACGTCAGCCGCAGCGCGACGCCGTCCATGGCGACGTGGGCGATGGCGGTACCGATCAGCAGGCCGATCAAGGTGCCGACCACGCGCAGCACGCCGAACTGCATCGTCCCGCCGAAGTCGGGTTTGAGCACGATCGCGGCGGTCATCGGAATCCACACGCCGTGCGGAATCTGCAGCATGCGTTCGCAGGCCACCGCCACGCCGATGCAGACGGCGCTGCGCAGCGCATGCCGTAGCGCGATCGACGACAGCTTGAGGTTGGCGCGCAATGTCTGCAGAGGATTGCCCGGGCGCAGTGCGGCGGGCAGGCGCGCCTCGGCGAGTTCGGCGCGGATCTCGCCGCGGCTGCTGGCCCAGTCGCTGTTGCGCACCAGCGAGCGCAGCTGGCCGGCGAGGCCTTGCGCGCGCGCCAGCGCGATGCGCGAGAGGCGGCGATCGCGCGGATCGGCGAGGTCGCGGCGCGAGTGCGCCAGTGTCTCGACCAGGACGTCGAAACCTGCCATGTCACGCTCGGCGCGCAGAGGCGGTTCCGCGTTGTACATCGCTTCGGCCAGGTGCCGCAGGACGGCATCGGATGCTTTCAGGAGGGCATCGATGCGCGCGAGCACGTCGCGCTCGCGAATGCGGGCGTGCAGGTCGCCGAGAGAGAGCAGATCGATGCGCACGCGCTCGCACAGCTCGGCGATGATGCGGAACGACTGCACCGCGATGCCGCGCGAGCGATGCTCGCCATGCAGCAGTTGCAGGGCTTCCGTGGCCGCCTGCGTGACCGGCGGTGGCTGCGACGAATCGGGACGCGTACGCGCAGTCTCGGCCAGTTGTTCCAGTACCGTGGCCAGTGCAAAGCGCTCCGGCCGGTAACGCTGCAAGGGCCAGGCGGCGACGGCCATCAGCATCTGCAGCAATCCGCCGGCGAGGATGAGCGCGGCGACGCCGGGCGCGTTGCCGGGTGAGAGATGCATCTCCGCCGTGATCATCATCACGATGGTGTTGGTGAGGCCGACGCGCGCGGCGACCGGCCCCAGCGCCACGAGCAACCCGCCGATCGCGCCGAACAACGCCGCCACAACGACGAATGCCGCGGTGTACGGCCCGACCAGGATGCCGATCAATGCGGCGAGGCCGGCGGAAGCGGCCGCCAGGAACATCCGCTGCATGCGCAGCCGGTAAGGCCCGGGCAGGTCGGTGAACATCGTGTTGAGCGCGCCGACCGTCATCGCCAGACCGGCCGGTATCTGATCGATGGCGACGCCCACGGCGAGCGGGGCCACGACCGTGACCGTGTTGCGCAAGGCGACTCGGGCGGGAACGTCGCGTGGTTGGAAGGAGATTAGTGAGCGCAGCACGGCGATGCGGCGCTCAAGTGTCCGGGAATTCGTACTTCGTCGGCGCCGGATTCAGGTGCCCGCACTGCTTGCAGGTGCGATGCTCGCGCGAGGAATAGAAACGCTCGAACACCGGCGGAAAATCCTTTTCGATGTCGTGCAGGAAGAAATATTCCTCGTACAGCTTGTGGTTGCACTTCTCGCAGAACCACAACAAGCCGTCGTCCTCATGCGGCAGGCGCTTGCGCTCGATCACCAGGCCGACCGAGTTGGGCATGCGCTGCGGCGAATGCGGCGTGCGCGGCGGCAGCAGGAAGATTTCGCCGGCCTTGATCGGGATGTCGCGCACTTTCCCATCTTCCTGGATGCGCAGCACCATCTCGCCCTCGAGCTGGTAGAACCACTCCGGACCCTCGTCCCAGTGATAGTCGGTGCGCTGGTTGGGGCCGCCGACCACCATGACGATGAAATCGCCGTCGTAGATGCACTTGTTGCCGACCGGTGGCTTCAGCAGGTGACGGTGCTCGTCGATCCACTTCTGAAAATTGAGAGGGGCGGGAAGCATGGCTGATTCCTATACAGAGGCTGCCTTCACAACGGCGGTGCACTTCAGTTCGATCGCGATCGGCGTCGGCAGCGCCGTGATGCCGAGAGTGGTGCGGCAGGGCGCGGTGGCCGGGTCTGGGAAGTATTCGGCCCAGATGGCGTTGTAGGCGCGGAAATCGCGCGCCATGTCAGTGAGATAGACGGTAACGTCGACCAGATCCTCCCAGCGCGCGCCACTGGCTTCCAGGACCGCGCGCACATTGGCGAACACGGCCCGCGTCTGCGCCTCGATGTCGTAGCTCTGCACCCGACCGTCGGCATACAGGACATTGCCCGGAATCTCGTCACTGGCGGGATTGCGCGGGCCGATGCCGGACAGGAACAACAGATCGCCGACGCGCCGCGCGTGAGGGTAGGCACCGACCGGTTTCGGCGCGGCATCGGTGCGAACGACCTGGTTCATGAGAGCTGACTCCTACTCATCGCGCCGCCCCTTCAGCGGGATGGCGGCAAGCGCCTTCAGGTAGGCATCGGCGACTTCGTCGGAACCGGCCACATCGATCGACAGTTCCCGCACGCGGCCGTCGGCGAGGCTGTACACCCAACCGTGCACGGACAGCGTCTGCCCGCGTGCCCAGGCGTCCTGCACGATGGTGGTCTGGCAGACGTTGAGCACCTGTTCGATCACGTTCAGTTCGCACAGGCGCGCATGGCGCAACGATTCCGGTTCCACCTGCGCGAGCAGGCCTTCGTGCTTCTGGATCACGTCGCCGACGTGGCGCAGCCAGTTGTCCGCCAATCCGACGCGGGTGCCGGTCAGCGAGGCGTGCACGCCGCTGCAACCGTAGTGACCGACGATCAGGATGTGTTCCACCTTGAGCAGATCGACCGCGAACTGGATCGTGCTCAAGCAGTTCAGATCGGTATGCACCACCAGGTTGGCGACATTGCGGTGTACGAATACTTCGCCGGGATCGAGTCCGAGAATCTGGTTCGCCGGCACGCGCGAGTCCGAGCAGCCGATCCAGAGATATTTCGGCGACTGTTGCTTCGACAGACGCTCGAAGAAGCCGGGGTCCTCGCGGCGGACGCGCTCGGCCCAGTCGCGGTTGTTGCGCAGCAGGTCTTCGAGAGTGCTCTGAGTGGGGCTGTTCTTGTGGGGTGTGCTCACGTCAAGGAGATTCCAACGTTCTTGGGTTCGGTGAAGAAGCGCATCGCCTCGAATCCACCCTCGCGGCCGAGGCCCGATTGGCCCACGCCGCCGAACGGCGTGCGCAAGTCGCGCATCAGCCAGGTGTTGATCCAGACGATGCCGGCGCGGATGTCGGCGGCGATGCGATGGGCGCGATTGAGATCGCGCGTCCAGATCGACGCGGCCAGGCCGTAGTCGGTGGCATTGGCCAGTCGCAGCGCCGCATCGTCGTCATCGAACGCCTGCAAGGTGACGACAGGGCCAAAGATTTCCTCACGGTTGCTGAGGCTGTCCGGGCCCAGGCCTTCGATTACCGTCGGCGCCACGAACCAGCCGGGGCGGTCGAGTGCCTGGCCGCCGCAGAGCACGTGACCGCCTTCGGCGCGTGCGCGTGCGATGGCCGCCACGACCTTGTCGAAATGCGCCTGCGAGACCAGGGGGCCGAGTCGCGCATCCGAATCCATCGGATCACCGACGCGCAGCGCGAGCACGCGTTCGACGAACGCGTCGCGGAATTCATGATAGATGCCGCGCTCGACCAGGAGGCGCGAGCCGCACAGGCAGATCTGGCCGCTGTTCTGGAATGCGGAACGCACCAAGGTGTCGAGATTGTCGCGCCAATCGCTGTCGGCGAACACGAGCGTCGGATTCTTGCCACCGAGTTCGAGCGACGCCTTCTTCAGCATGGGGCCGGTGATGCCGGCGATGTGGCGGCCAACCGCGGTGCTGCCGGTGAAGGAAACCGCCTTGATCGCTTCGTGCGTGACGATCGCCTCGCCGACGTCCGGTCCCAGGCCGTGCACGATGTTGAGCACGCCGCGCGGAAACTTGATGTCGGAGGCCAGTTCGCCCAGCAGCGTCGCGGTGAGCGGTGTGATCTCGGATGGCTTGGCGACCACGGTATTGCCCGCGGCCAATGCCGGCGCGATCTTCCACGTGAACAGATATAGCGGCAGATTCCACGGCGAGATCGTGCCGACCACACCGAGCGGCTGCCGCAGCGTGTAATTCAGACCGGCCTGACCGTGATGCGATTCGCTGGCGAACTGCGTGGCGGCGTGGGCGAAGAAACGCAGGTTGGAGATCGCGCGCGGGATCTCGACATCACGCGCCAGCGCGAACGGCTTGCCGCCATCGCGCGATTCCGCATGCGCGACATCATCCAGGCGAGCTTCCAGCGCCGTCGCCAATGCTTCCAGCCAATGCGCGCGCTCGCTGTTGGGCAGGCGCGACCATGCGGGAAAGGCGTTTTGAGCGGCCGTGACGGCCTTGGCGACATCCGCCGCGTTTCCGGAGGCGACTTGCGCGTAAGCCTGGCCGGACGCCGGATCGAAGACTTCAAGCCAGCGACCGCTGTCGGAAGCCTGAGCCTTGCCGTCGATCCAGTGGGTCAGTCGCTGCATGTGCCTAGCTTAAAGCACGGCGGTGAACGCTGCGAGGAAGGAAGCCGCGGGCTCCATGACCGTCATCCCAGCGGAAGCTGGGATGACGAGAAGAGGGCGCTTACGTAATCGGCGACAGGCGTCAGATCGAATTCATCCGCCCGCCATCCACGGCCAGGCTGACGCCGTTGATGTAGGCCGCGGCGGGAGAACAGAGGAAAGCGATCACGCCACCGGTCTCCTCGGGGCTGGCGAAACGCCCGGCCGGAACACTGGCTCGCATCGTTGCCAGGACTTCGTCGATCGTCTTGCCGCTCGCGCGGCTGCGATCCTGCACGATCTGCTCGACACGGGCGGTCTCGGTGTAACCCGGCAATACGTTGTTGACAGTGATGCCGTCGCCCGCGAGTTCGCGCGACAGGGTCTTGGCCCAGCTCGCCACCGCGCCACGCGTCGTGTTCGATACGCCGAGGCCCGCGATCGGCTCCTTCACCGAAGTCGAGACCACGTTGACGATGCGTCCCCAGCGCGCCGCGCGCATGCCGGGAAGCACCGACTGCACCAGCACGTGATTGGCGATCAGATGCTTGTTGAAGGCATCGAGATAGGCGTCCGTATCCGCGTCATGAGCCGCTCCGCTGGGCGGTCCGCCGGTGTTGTTGACGAGGATGTGCACGGGCTTTCGCGCCGCCAGCGCCTGCACCTTGGCCCGCAGATCTTCGGTTTGCGAGACATCCACGACCAGCCAACCATGCTGCTGCGTATCGTTGCGGGGCAGGGCGGCGGCCACTGTTTCCAGTACTTCCGCCCGGCGCGCCAGTACCGTGACATCGGCGCCGAGCAGGGCGAGTTCGTGCGCCGCGGCCCGGCCGATTCCTTCGGATGCACCGCAGATCAGGGCGTGCTTGCCGGCAAGATTCAGATCCATGATGTCGCTCCGTTCACTTGGAATCCTCTCCAGTTCGCGGGAGGGCATGTTCGCGCATGAGCGCGGCGACTGCTTTCGCGCCGGCATCCTCGCTTGCGGCAAGCGCATCGGTGACGGCGCGACGATTGGCTTCGGGATGATTCTGGCTGAGCTTGAACTTCAACTCGATGCGCGCGGGCACGAACCGGAACCCGATGATGCCGCGCAACTGCACGCGGTGATCCTCGCGTTCCGGTTCGAAGCGCCAATCGCTGCCCGACAAGGTTTCGAAATGCACGCTCAATCTGTCGACGATATCCGCGAGTCCGGCTTCATCCTCGAACCGTTCGAGCCGGCCCGACAGATGCGCCACCGCGTAATTCCAGGTCGGTACCCGCGCGGCGGGCTCCTTGTCCAGATACCAGCTCGGCGAGACGTAGGCATGCGGACCATGCACGATCATCAACGCGTCTTCCGCATGCAGTGTCTGCGGGTTCGGCTTGGCCCAATGTCCCTCGATCAGGACGGACGTCTCCGTGCGGCGATACAGCACCGGCAGATGGCTGGCGAAGGGCAGGCCGTCGGCGTCGCTGGTGATCAGCGTGACGAAGGGATCGCTGGCGAACAGCGCATCCAGATGATTCAGGTCGGTCGTGGCGAAGGCGCGAGGCGTGTACATGCGGTGTCCGTCAGGCGCGGCTACCCAGCTTCTGCACCATGTGCTCACGCAATTGCTCGTCGTCGCGGGCGCGGGGCGGGGTGATCTCGTCGAGACTGAAGCCGCGTGCGAGCGCGTCCTCCTCGTCGAGGCCGTCGAAGGCGACAAATTCAGCATCCATCAGCGCGGCGCGAGCACTGTCCTCGCTGTCGTAGACCAGGGTGTTGCCGTCACTGTCGAACACCGCCGCGGTACCAGCCTCGCGCACACTCATGCGCGCCCAGACGAGCGTGCGGCCAAGCGTGGCCAGCCACCATTCCACGCGTTCGGATTCGTTCGTGCTCATGTCGATCTCGTTCATGCCGGCAGCACCGTGGACACCAGCCAGAGCAGGCCCGCGCAGACCAATCCGCCCAGGATCGTCATCAACGACAGCCGGGCGGGGGTGGCGAGGCCAGTGAATTGTGGGTCGACGATCTGGCGATAACGTCCGCTCAGCAGCCAGCCGAGCGCGGCTGGCTTCAGGAAAGCGCCTTCTCCGAACCGCGCGCGTACCTCGGCATGCCGGTCGCGCAGATGCACCAGCGCCAGTGGCCAGAAGATCACGAAAGCGCAGGCGCCGGCGATGGCGGCGGCGACGAAGAGCAGGGCGAAGAACAGGATCATGCGTCAATGATCTCAAAAAACAGGGGAGGCCGCGTGTGCTCCGCTGTCGATGAGCGATGCGGGCTTGACCTAGCTGTCGCCTCGATACTCGCCGATCACTTCGATCAAATCGACGATGTTCTCATTCAGCGCTTCCAACTCTTCGGCAGGTACCCACCATTCCGTGTGATGGGCTCCGCCGACTTTATGGATTTCGTGTCGATCCATGAAAGTTTTGCGCACACGGAATCGTGTGACATAACCGACGCCACTGTCCTTGACGTTCCAACGCGAGGCGATTTCGATCGCGTACTGCTCGTTGGTGACCGGATAGAAGATGGGTTGTTCGGGCAAGCGTGGCGGCCAGCGACGGAATCCACTCTGTCTGACCAGTTCCAGCTCTTCCGGCCCGGTCGGTCTGTACATCGTTACGGTGTCGTCCATGCCGCTTCCTTAGAACTCCGCGCTCCCCGGCGCACGCGGATAGGGAATCGCATCCCGAATGTTCGACAACCCGCACACGTACACCACCAGCCGCTCGAACCCGAGTCCGAAGCCGGCATGCGGCACGGTGCCGTAGCGGCGGAAATCGCGATACCAGCCGTAATGCGCGGGATCGAGCCCGAACTGCGCCATGCGCGCATCAAGCACGTCCAGGCGCTCCTCACGCTGCGAACCACCGATGATCTCGCCGATGCCGGGCGCCAGCACGTCCATCGCCGCCACCGTCTTGCCGTCGTCGTTCAGGCGCATGTAGAACGCCTTGATGTGCTCGGGATAGTTGGTGACCACGACCGGGCGGCCGACGTGTTGCTCGGTGAGCCAGCGCTCGTGCTCGGTCTGCAGATCCAGGCCCCATTCCACGGGGAAATCGAACTTCTGTCCGGATTTCTGCAGCAGTGTGACGGCATCGGTGTAATCAATGCGTTCGAACGGAGCGTTGGTGAAGGCTTCCAGACGCGAAATCGCATCCTTCTGCACGCGTTCGGCGATGAAAGCCATGTCGTCACCGCGTTCGGCGAGCACGGCTCGGAACAGGTATTTGAGGAATTCCTCGGCCACGCGCGCGTCCTCGGCCAGATCGGCGAAGGCGATCTCCGGCTCGACCATCCAGAACTCGGCCAGATGGCGCGTGGTGTTGCTGTTCTCGGCGCGGAAGGTCGGGCCGAAGGTGTAGACCTTGCTCAAGCTGAGGCAGTAAGCCTCGACGTTGAGCTGGCCGGACACGGTGAGGAAGGTTTCCTTGCCGAAGAAGTCGCGCGAGAAATCCACCGCGCCGTCCTTGTCGCGGGGCAGGTTGGCCAGATCGAGCGTGGAGACGCGGAACATCTGGCCGGCGCCCTCGGCGTCGGAGGTGGTCACGATCGGCGTGCTGATCCAGTAGTAGCCGTTCTCGTGGAAGAAGCGATGCACGGCCTTGGCCAGGCAGTCGCGGATGCGCGTGACCGCGCCGAACAGGTTGGTGCGCGGACGCAGGTGCGCCACTTCGCGCAGGAATTCCAGCGAATGCGCTTTCGGCTGGATCGGATAGGTTTCCGGGTCTTCCACCCAGCCGACGACTTCGAGCTTCTCGGCCTGGATCTCGAAACTCTGTCCCTGGCCCTGCGAGGCGACCAGGCGGCCGGTGGCGATCACCGCGCAGCCGGCGGTGAGACGCTTCACTTCGTCCTCGTAGTTGGACAGCGTGTTCGGCGCCACCACCTGGATCGGCGCGAAGCAGGAACCGTCGCTGACGTTGACGAAGCTCAATCCGGCCTTGGAGTCGCGCCGGGTCCGAACCCAGCCGCGCACTGTGACTTCGCCGCCTTCCGGCACCTTGCCGGCCAGCGCATGTTCGACGCTCAACGTGGTCATGCCTTGAATTCCTGCGGAACGCACCGATCTGGGAGTCATACAGTCTACCTAAGCCGCAAGGCGTATATTTGGTCGCCATGAGCATCTCTCTCACGCCTGTCGCACTCGAACGCATCAAGGGCTACATCGCCGACACGCCCGGCGCGATCGGCTTGCGCTTCGGTGTCTCGCGCACCGGTTGCTCCGGCTGGGGGTACGTGGTCGATCTGGCCAAGGAAACGCGCCAGGGCGACAGCGTGTCCGAGCAGGACGGCGTGCGTGTCTACGTCGATGCCGACAGCCTGGCCTTGGTCGATGGCACCGAGATCGACTTCCTCAAGCAGGGCCTGAACGAGCAGTTCGTCTTCCGCAACCCGAACGTCGCCGCCGAATGCGGCTGCGGGGAAAGCTTCACCACGGACGCGGATAAAGCCGCCTGACCCCGGCCCGAGGGGCGACTTGCCCCTAAACCATTGATCTCCCATAATATGCGGCTCCCTGTGGCCCAGGCCCTGGGGGGACCTTGCTCCACCGCGTCCATCTCCGGACGGCCGGGGGGCTATCCGGGTCGGCGGTTCCACGGAGCAATCCGATTGGACCCGCAGGCCGAATATCCACAAGGAAACCACAATGCGTCACTACGAAATCGTATTCCTGGTCCATCCGGACCAGAGCGAGCAGGTGCCGGCCATGATCGAGCGCTACAAGGCGCTGGTCGAGGGCGGCGAAGGCAAGATCCACCGCCTCGAGGACTGGGGTCGTCGTCAGCTGGCCTATCCGATCAACAACCTGGTCAAGGCCCACTACGTCCTGTTCAACATCGAAGCCAGCCAGTCCGTGCTCAATGAGCTGGTCGAGCTGTTCCGCTTCAACGACGCCATCCTGCGTCACCTGGTCATGCGTCGCGACGAGGCCGACACCGAGCAGTCGCTGATCATGAAGAACAAGGACGAGAAGGGCGACAAGCCCGAGCGTCGTCGCCGTGACGACGAAGACGAAGGCAAGATCGGCACCGCCGATATCGCCGACGAAGCCGCCGACGAAGCCGCCTGAGGAGCACCGCCATGTCCAAATTCTTCCGCCGCCGCAAGTTCTGCAAGTTCACCGCCGAGGGCGTGAAAGAGATCGACTACAAGGATCTCAATACCCTGCGCCAGAACCTCACCGAGAACGGCAAGATCGTCCCGAGCCGCATCACCGGCACCAAGTCGCGCTATCAGCGCCAGCTCGCCACCGCGGTCAAGCGTGCGCGTTTCCTGGCCCTGATCCCGTACACGGACAATCACAACGTCTAAGCGGGACGGCTCCTTCCGCGAAAGCCCGGTCGTTTCTGGCCGGGTTCTTCAATGCATGAAGGGCTTTTCGCTTTCAAATCCACCCGTCCATTCGGACAGCCACAGTTGCGGCGCCACGCGCCGCTAACGAATCATGCTCATTAGGAGCACGGGAGCATCACCATGGAACTGATCCTGCTGCAGAAAGTCACCAACCTCGGCAACCTGGGCGACAAGGTCAAGGTCAAGCCGGGTTACGGCCGCAACTACCTCGTCCCGCAGGGCAAGGCCGTGCCGGCCACCGCCGCCAACCTGGCCGAGTTCGAAGCCAAGCGCGCCGAATACGAAGCCAAGGCCAAGGCCATCCACGACGGCGCCAACGACCGTCTGGCCAAGCTGGAAGGCGCCAGCGTCACCATCTATGCCAACGCCTCCACCGAGGGCAAGCTGTACGGTTCGGTTGGCCCGCGCGACATCGCCGAGGCGCTGACCAAGGCCGGCACCCCGGTCGAGAAGTCGGAAGTGGTGATGGGCGAAGGCCCGCTCCGCAATGTCGGCGAGTTCGAAGTCGTCGTGCACCTGCACGCTGACGTCGAAACGACCGTCAAGGTGATCGTGGCGCCGGAAGTGGCGTGATCTGAATCACCGTATGAGCGCGTGGCCTTCGCGCCACGGGCTTTACAACCGGGCGCCGAGAGGCGCCCGTTGTTTTTGTCGGCAAGCGCCGGCGCAGGAAATTCCGAGACGGCATCCGTCCAGTCGCAGACGCTGCGATTCCCACCGGTTATCCACAGCGTTATCTGCAACGCTCCAGGCGCCGGGCCGGTACGATGTCGACCTCGCAACACACACGACAACAACAGGATCGCGACGACGATCCGGCAGGCGGGACAGCGCGCAACGTCCCGCCGCAACCGGCATGGGGAGTGACTTCACTGATGAGCGCAAGACCGGGCTTCCGCGGCGATGGGCCCGCCTACCAGGGACGGAGCGACACTCGCATCGAACAGTTGCGCGTGCCGCCACAATCGGTGGAAGCCGAGCAGGCGGTGCTCGGCGGCCTGATGCTGGCGCCGGAAGCCTTCGATCGCATCGCCGATCAGCTCGTTGACGGCGATTTCTATCGCCGCGACCACCAGCTGATCTATCGCGCCATCCGCGAGTTGGCGGAGAAGAACAAACCCTACGACGCGGTGACGCTCGGCGAGTGGTTCGAATCGCAAGGCCTGTCCGAACAGGTCGCCGGCGGCGCCTATCTGATCGAACTGGCCAGCACCACGCCGTCGGCCGCCAACATCGCCGCCTACGCCGAGATCGTGCGCGACAAGGCGGTCCTGCGCCAGCTGATCGAGGTCGGCACCGGCATCGTCAACGACGGCTTCCAGCCGGAAGGGCGCGACAGCAGCGAACTCCTCGCCAAGGCCGAGCAGGAAGTCTTCGCCATCGCCGAGGCCGGCGCGCGCGGGCGCACCGACTTCACGCCGGTCAACAAGGCAATGGCCGAAGCCTTCGACGTGCTGCAGACCCGCTACGCCAATGGCGGCGGCATCACCGGCATGCCGACCGGCTACACCGAATTCGACGAGATGACCGCCGGCCTGCAGCCGACCGACCTGCTGATCCTGGCCGCGCGCCCGTCGATGGGCAAGACCACGCTCGCCCTCAACATGGCCGAGTACGCGGCCATGAAGACCAAGAAAGCGGTGGCGGTGTTCTCGATGGAAATGTCGGCCAGCCAGCTGGCGCTGCGTCTGATCTCCTCGGTCGGCCGTGTCAACGCCACGCGCCTGCGCACCGGCCAGCTCGAGGACGAGGACTGGAGCCGCGTGACCAGCGCGATCCGGCTGCTCAAGGAAACCAAGATCTTCATCGACGACACGCCGGCGCTGTCGCCGGAAGTGCTGCGCGCCAAGGCGCGACGCCTGAAGCGCGAGCACGACCTCGGCCTGATCGTTATCGACTACCTGCAGCTGATGGCTGTGCCGGGCAACAGCGAGAACCGCGCTACCGAAATCTCGGAAATCTCGCGCTCGCTCAAGGCGCTGGCGAAGGAATTGAACGTTCCTGTGATTGCGCTCAGCCAGCTCAACCGCTCGCTGGAAACCCGCACCGACAAGCGCCCGGTCATGGCCGATCTGCGCGAATCCGGCGCCATCGAGCAGGACGCCGACGTGATCATCTTCATTTACCGCGACGAGTACTACAACAAGGAAAACTCGCCGGACAAGGGCTTGGCCGAAGTGATCATCGGCAAGCAGCGTAACGGCCCGACCGGATCGGTGAAGCTGAAGTTCTTCGGCGAGTACACGCGATTCGATAATCTTGCGCACGATTCGGTCGGCAGTTTCGAATAGGTGCGATGAACGCTTCTCCCGAGGATCCCCTCAGCCAACGTCCCAGCCGCATCCGGGTCGATCTCGATCGGTTGTCGCACAACCTGCGCAGTATCCGCGCGCACGTCGGCGTGCCGGTGATGGGAATCGTCAAGGCCAATGCCTACGGGCATGGCCTGGTGCCGGTGGCGCGACACATCCAGGCGCAGGGCGTCGAACAGCTCGGCGTGGCGTTCCTGGAAGAGGGCATTGTGCTGCGTCAGGCGGGGATCACGTTGCCGATCCTGGTCATGGGCGGCATCTTCGGGCGGCAGGCGGTGCAGTTCATCGAGCACGATTTGGAGGTCACTGTCTCCTCGCTGGATAAGTTGCGCCAGATCGAGGCGGCCGCCGAAGCGCTGGGCCGCAAGGCCGTGATCCATCTGAAGATCGACACCGGGATGGAGCGCATCGGCGTGCACAGCTATTCCGCTGCGCCTTTCATCGAGGCGGCGGTGGCGTCGCGATGGTGCGAGCTGAAAGGGATCTACTCGCATCTGGCCTGCGCGGACGATCCAGGCTCACCGATGACCTTGCAGCAGCTGGAACGATTCCAGGAAGCCTGCGCGCACTTCGAGCGCATCGGCGCGCCGATGCCGTTGCGGCATCTGGCCAATTCCGGCGGCATCCTGCATTTCCCGCAGACGCATCTGGACATGGTGCGTCCCGGCATCATGCTGTACGGCGTCCTGCCTGATCCGGTGTCGCGGCGCACGGTGGACGTCAAGCCCGTGCTGTCGCTGACCTCGCAGGTGATCTACTTCAAGGTCGTCAAGGCCGGCAATCCGGTCAGCTACGGCGCCACCTGGGCGCCCACGCGCAACACGCGCGTGGTGACCGTGCCGATCGGTTATGGCGACGGCTATCCGCGCGGCCTGTCCTCGCGCGGGCAGGTGCTGATCCGCGGCCATGCCTATCCGGTGGTCGGGCGCGTGTGCATGGACCAGTTCATGGTCGACATCGGCGACGACAGCGCCTGGAACGAGGACGAGGTGGTGCTGATCGGCGAGCAGGGCGATGCCGCGATCACCGTCGAATCGCTCGCGCAGGCGGCGGGGATGAGTGCCTATGAAGTCCTGGTGGGATTGAACCTGCGCATCCCGCGCGAGTACCGCTATTCCTGACGCGCCCAGTTTTTGGCGTTGACCGCTCCGCCGAAGGCGTGATTCACTCCGGAGACTGCTCCGGGAGGGACGGATGGCCACGGCAAAACCGCGCAAGCGCGCCAATCGCGAAGCTATGTCGCGCGTCGACACCGCCTGGTTGCGGATGGAGCGGGCGACCAATCCAATGATGATCACCGGCGTGCTGATGTTCGAGGAGCAGATGTCGCTCGAACGCTTGAAGCAGGTGATCGACAAGCGCTTCCTGTCCTATTCGCGGTTTCGCCAGAAGGCGGTGGATTCGCCGACGGGCGCGTCCTGGGTCGACGATCCGCATTTCGAGCTGGACTGGCACGTGCAATTGGCGGCATTGACCGGCCGTGGGGACAAGCGTTCCCTCGAACGTTTCGTCAGCCAATTGGCGTCAAGCCCGCTCGACAAGAGCCGGCCGCTCTGGCAATTCCATCTGGTCGAGCGCTATCAGGGTGGCTCGGCACTGGTGGCGCGCCTGCATCACAGCTATGCCGACGGCATCGCCCTGGTGCAGGTGCTGCTCTCGCTCACCGACACCTCCCGCGACGCCGGCAAGGACAAGGCGCTCGTCAAGACTTGGCTGAAGGAGGATGGCGTCGAGGTGGCGCGCCGCGTCGGCGCGGTCGAGCGTTACGCCAAGCTTGGCGGCAAGATGCTGGGGAAGGGCATGGAGGTGATGCAGGATCCGACGCTGGCGGCGATGCTGGCGAAGGAAGGCGGGGAGATCACCCGCGAACTGCTGCAAGCGCTGACCTTGCCGGACGATCCGCCCTCATTGCTGCGCGGCAAGCTTGGCGTGAGCAAACGTGTGGCCTGGGCGCAGCCACTCGATCTGGAAGAAGTGAAAGCGGTCGGCCGCGCCTGCGACTGCACCGTCAACGACGTGCTGATGGCTGCCGCGGCCGGTGCCCTGCGCGACTACATGATCGAGCGCGGCGAGGATGTCGACGGCATCACCCTGCGTGCGACCGTGCCGGTGAACCTGCGTCCGCTGGAGCATGCCAAGAAGCTCGGCAACCACTTCGGCCTGGTCTTTCTCGATCTACCGGTGGGTGAGCCCAATCCGATCCGGCGGCTGGAGCACGTCGCCGAGTGCATGAATCAACTCAAGAGTTCAAGACAAGCCATTGTTGCTTATGGGCTTCTTGCGGCCTTGGGCATGGCTCCTCAAGTAGTACAAGAGCTTGCGCTCGAGCTGTTCAGCCGCAAGGCGACGGCCGTCGCCACCAACGTGCCCGGCCCACAGCAACCTCTGTATCTGGCCGGATGCACGATCCGCGAATTGATGTTCTGGGTGCCGCAGACCGGCTCGATCGGCGTCGGCATCTCGATCATGAGTTACAACGGGCACGTGCATTTCGGCCTGATCGCCGACGCGAAACTCATTCCGGACCCGGACGCGGTGATCCGCCGCTTCGGCACCGAGTTCGACAAACTCTTGTACCTGGCACTGATGGGCAACTGGGACAACGCCCTCAACTCGGTCTCGGCCCAGGCCTTGATCGAATAGGGCGGCTGAACGGGGCGTCACGGCCCCAAATGGGCATTCTGGTTGCCGTCACACTCTGCGCTTGGCGGCGGGTTAGCTTGTGCTCCCCATTCAAGCCCGGCCAGCCCGGACGACGAGGAGAGAGCCATGAAGCGTCTGTTCCCCCAACTCCCCACCACGGCGATCGCGACCGCGCTGGTCGGCACCCTGC
The DNA here is from genome assembly GCF_020511115.1 of Luteimonas panaciterrae. Taxonomy (GTDB): domain Bacteria; phylum Pseudomonadota; class Gammaproteobacteria; order Xanthomonadales; family Xanthomonadaceae; genus Luteimonas; species Luteimonas panaciterrae. The sequence goes on along the minus strand of NZ_JAJAVH010000004.1, from coordinate 299,087 downwards.
TGCTCAGCAGCTGCGCCAGCTACACCGGCCAGACCAATGCGCCCGACGACCCCAACCGCACCCGCACGGGCGCCTTGATCGGTGCCGGCATCGGCGTCGTCGCCGGCCTGCTCAGCGGTGGTGATGCCACCGAACGCCGTCAGCGCGCCCTGGTCGGCGCAGGTGTCGGCGGCCTCGCCGGCGGCGCCATCGGCGCCTATCAGGATCGCCAGGAAGCCGAACTGCGCAGGAAGATGGCCGGCACCGGCGTCGACGTCGTGCGCCAGGGCGACAACATCACCCTCAACATGCCGGGCAACATCACCTTCGGCTTCGACAAGTCCGACATCCAGCCGCAGTTCTATCCGGTGCTCGACAACGTGGCCAGCACGTTGCAGCAGTACAACCAGACCGTGATCGAAGTGGCCGGCCACACAGACAACGTCGGTACCGACGCCTACAACCAGCAGCTCTCGCAGCGTCGCGCCGACGCCGTCGCCGGCTATCTGTCCTCGCGCGGCATCCTGCGCGATCGCATGATCACCGTTGGCGCTGGCAAGACGCGCCCGATCGCCGACAACAGCACGGACGCCGGCCGCGCCGCCAACCGTCGCGTCGAGATCACGCTGGTGCCGGTGCGCAGCTGACGCACGCTTCGAAGCAGATCACGCATGCTTCAAACACGAAGGGCTGCCAATCGGCAGCCCTTCGTGCATTTGGAAATGCCATTTCGAAGTCGGATCTCTGATCCTCCTCGAGGATCAATGCAATCCCGTTTTCCGGTCAAGTCACGAATCCAGCTTCCCAACAGAGACCTCCGTCGCTTGACAGAGCGGCCCCCAGACAGAGACTTTAAGTATCCATGTGGATACAACCCGTCTGGGCGCACTCCGCCTCGACAAGTGGAGGCATCAGCCCTGGGAGGGATGAGTGATGAGCGCTCAGGCGAGGCTGGCGCGATCCGGGCCCCCCTCGGCCGGCCAGCCGGAAACCATCGAGACTCGCTACGACTATGTGATCGTGGGTGGCGGTTCCGCCGGCTGCGTGCTGGCGAATCGCCTGTCCGCCGATCCGGCGCGCCGCGTTTGTCTGGTCGAAGCCGGCAGCCATGCCGAGCGGTTGGTGATCAAGCTGCCGGCCGGCTTCGCGGCGATGCTCCCGTTGCCGTGGCACAATTACGCCTACGAGACGGTGCCGCAGCCGGGCCTCGACGGCCGCCGAGGCTATCAGCCGCGCGGCAAGATTCTGGGCGGCAGCAGTTCGATCAATGCCATGGTCTACGTCCGCGGCCAGGCGGAGGATTACGAGGCTTGGGCCGCCGCCGGTGCGACAGGCTGGTCGTATGCGGACGTGCTGCCGTACTTCATCCAGTCGGAAGACAACGCGCGCGGCGCGGATGACTTTCACGGCATTGGCGGGCCACTGCATGTCGGCGACCCGCGATCGCCCAGCCCCATGAGCCATCGTTTCATCGAAGCCGTGCAAGCCGGTGGCTATCCCCGCAACGGTGACTTCAACGGCGCGCGGCAGGAAGGCGCCGGTATGTACCAGCTCACTCAGAAACATGGGGAGCGCTGGAGCGCGGCTCGCGGATTCCTGCAGCCGGCTTTGGCACGCCGCAATCTCACGGTGCTGACGGAAACGCAGACCTTGCGCTTGTTGATGTCGGGTGATCGCGCGGTGGGCGTCGAGATCGCACAACACGGACACGTGCGGAGACTGGCCGCGGATCAGGGCGTGGTGGTGTGCGCTGGCGTTTTCGGCACGCCGCAGCTCTTGCTGCTATCCGGGATCGGTCCGGCGGACGAGTTGTCGCGGCACGGCATCTCCACCCGGATCAGCTTGCCCGGAGTCGGGGAGAACCTGCAGGACCACATCGACTACACGCTCAACTATCGCTCTTCCAGCCCGGATGTTTATGGGCTCTCCATCGGCTCGGCCTGGCGTCTGCTGCGCGGGATCGGCGAATACCGGCGCGAGCGGCGCGGGCCGTACACGACCAATTTCGTCGAGGCCGCTGCTTTCCTCGGAACGGACGGCATCGGCAAGCGGCCGGACGTGCAGTTGCAGTTCGCGCTTGGCCTGATCGAGGACCATGCGCGCAAGCTGCGCCTGGGACGTGGTTACAGTTGCCACGTCTGCGTGCTGCGCCCACGCAGCCGCGGGCGTGTCGGCCTGCGCTCCGCCGATCCCCGCGAGGCGCCGCTGATCGATCCGCGATTCCTGAGCGAGGAAGATGATGTCCAGAGTTTGTTGCGCGGATTCAAACTGACGCGCGAGATCATGGAATCACCATCGTTCGCGGACGTGCGAGGGAAGGACCTGTATACCGCCGGCGTTCACGCGGATGCCGAACTGATCCGAATCCTGCGCCGCCATTCCGACAGCAACTACCATCCGGTGGGAACCTGCCGCATGGGGAGCGACGAGTCGGCCGTCGTCGATCCGCGACTCAAGCTGCGAGGAATGCGCAATGTGTGGATCGCCGACGCGTCCGTGATGCCGACGCTGATCTCCGGCAACACCAACGCGACCTCGATCATGATCGGCGAGCGTGCGGCGGATTTCATTCTTGCCGACGAGACGATGGCGACATTGCCCGGCTTGCCGTCGGCACAAAAAAGGCCGGAGTCTGAGACTCCGGCCTGATTTGTTCGTCTTTCGACGATGGATGGTGGAGGTGGCGGGAATCGAACCCGCGTCCGAAGGCACTCCATCCCCGGCACTACATGCTTAGCGCTCCGTTAGATCTCGTCCACCGACAGCACGGCGCGCAAAGCGCATCGGCGGACCAGCCTGTTAAAGGTTAACCGGGTCTGACAGGCAGCCCTCCCGGCGATCCCGTGATAGTGACCCTACACCCACGAGCACGGGCACATGTGGGTTCGGGGCTTACGCCTTAAGCGGCGAGAGCGTAGTTGTCGTCGTTGGCAACTATGATTTTGCGGCTGGATTTACGAGGAAAGCTGCCCCCTCGGCATGCGCCAGGCAATTTCGCGACCCCCGTCGAAGCCAGGTGCACCCCCGGGGACAGATCGATTGCTGACATCGCCAGTATAGGGGCGGATCAGGTGGGCGCAAGCGCGCCGGCCGCGGACATTCAGACGGGCCATCTCGGCATCCGCGCTGTCTGTCGGTATGCTGAACGCAATGAGTTCGCAGGCAAGCCCATCGCTCACCTCCGCGCTGCTGCGCGCGCCGACACGCGGTTACGCGCTTCCGGCCCTGGTGCTGCTCTCGTCGCTGCTGCTGGTGTTCCTGTACTGGCGCGGCGCGCAGCAAAGCGAACTGCGTGCCGCATACGCCGAATTCGTATCGGAAACCGAAGGCATCACCAAACTGCTGCGGCAGCGGCTGCTGAACTACGAGCTGGTGATCCGCGGTGGCGTGTCGCTGTTCGCGTCGGTGGAGCGCCCGAGCGCCGCGCAATGGAAGGACTACGTCGACGGCCTGGACATCGACAAGCATTTCCCCGCGCTGGCGGGACTGGGCTTCGTGCCTTATCTGGACCAGGGCGAACTGCGGGCGCTGCAGCAGGCGATGCGCGAGACGGGGGAAGGGCCGTTGGTGATTCGGCCCGAGGGCGTGCGCAATCGCTATGGTCCCTTGCTCTATCTGCAACCGTCGATTCCTTCCAACCGCGAGGCGATCGGCTACGACATGTTCTCCGAGCCGGCGCGCAAGGCGGCGATGGCGGGCGCGGCCGAATCTGGCGCGGCGCGCATGACGCAACCCGTGCAGCTGATGCCGGCGACGCGCTGGTCGGCACCGGGGTTGATGCTGTACGTGCCGGTCTATCGTGGACAAACCCCGAAGACGGTGGCGCAGCGCTGGCAAGCGTTGCAGGGCTGGGTGTGCATGCCGCTGGACACGCGTGCGTTCATCGATGAGATCCTGCGCACCACGCCCGGCCGCATCGGGCTGACGATTTCGGATGCGGCCAACAACGGGCAGCAGGTCTATCCCGGCGTTCCCACGGGTGACAAGGGCACGCCGCTGTTCGAGCGCACCACCGAACTCGACGTCTATGGGCGCCATTGGCAGCTGCATTTCAGTTCCGAGGCGCAGGGCGGCTTGCTGGCCGGCCCTCCCGAACTGCTTGCAGTGCTGATCATCGGCGTGATCGCCTCGCTGCTGCTCTCCGGCATCACGCTGGCGCTGGCGCGCACCGAGTCGATGGCGCAGCTGAAAGCCGCGCAGATGAGCGAATCCTACCGGCGCAGCGAATTGCGCTTCCGCAACGCGATGCGCTATTCGGCCAGCGGCAAGGCCTTGCTCGACCACAACGGCACGATCGTGGAAGCGAATCCGTCGCTCGCCACGATCCTGGGCAGCACGCCCGAACTGCTGGTCGGCGAACTGTTCACGCGCCGCTTCGTCGGCGGGCAGGACGAGGTCAGCGATGGCTGGACGCCGGGGCAGGGCGTCCGCCGCATCATGCGCAGGCTGCACCGCATGGATGGCGAGGTGCGCGACTTGCAGCTGACCTACGCGCCTGTGCCGGGCAACATCGGCCAGGACGTGGCCAGTCTGGTGGAAGTCGAGGATGTGACCGAACGCCTGCGCGCGCAGGCGCAGGAACAGGCGCTCAATCGCCTCCTGGAGGCGCGCGTGGCGATGCGCACGCGCGAGCTCACGCACGCGAACCAGGAACTGGAGTCGTTCGCGTACAGCGTCTCGCACGACCTGCGCACGCCGCTGCGCAGCATCGAAGGCTTCAGCCGCCTGCTGGCCGAACGCTACAGCGATCGTGTCGACAGCGAAGGGCGCGATTACCTCGCGCGCGTACGCAACGCCGCCGGGCGCATGGACGAACTGATCGAAGCGCTGCTGCGCATGTCGCGCGTCAGCCGCAGCACGCTGACCTGGGCCACGCTGGATCTTTCACTCATCGCGCACGATGTGATCGGAGAACTGCGCGAGGCCGATCCGCAACGTCAGGCCCTCGTCGAGATCGAGCCTGGATTGCAGGCGACCGGCGATGCCGCGCTGGTGCGCAACCTGCTGCAGAACCTGCTCGACAACGCCTGGAAATTCACCAGCGGCCGCGAAAAAGCCCACATCGTTTTCGGCAGGGGCGCGCAGCACGCGGAACAGGTCGAGTTCTTCATTCGCGACAACGGCGCGGGCTTCTCGCCCGAATACGCCGGCAAACTGTTCCGGCCGTTCCAGCGCCTGCACAGCCAGCAGGAATTTCCGGGCTACGGGATCGGTCTCGCATCGGTGCGGCGCATCATCGAGCGACATGGCGGCACGATCCGCGCCGAGAGCAAACTGGGCGAGGGCGTCACGTTCTGGTTCACGTTGCCGAAGAAAGGCGCGCGCACGGAAGACTGAGCGCCGGGCTTCTCTGGTTCAAGCGTCCTTGTTGTGCCGGCGCAGCAGCCGCTGCTTCTCGCGAGCCCAGTCGCGCTCCTTGCTGGCCTCGCGCTTGTCGTGCGCCTGCTTGCCCTTGGCCAGGGCGAGCTCGGCCTTGATGCGGTTGCCTTTCCAGTACAGCGCCGTGGGCACGAGGGTGTAGCCGTCGCGCTGGACGCGGCCGATCAGCGTGTCGATCTCGCGCCGGTGCAGCAGCAGCTTGCGGGTGCGGCGCTCGTCGGTGACCACGTGCGTGGACGCCGAGATCAGCGGCGTGATCTGCGAACCGAACAGGAACAGTTCGCCGCCACGCACCACCGCATAGCTTTCGCCGATGTTGGCGCGGCCGGCGCGGATCGATTTCAGCTCCCAGCCCTGCAAGGCCAGGCCGGCTTCGTACCGCTCCTCGATGTGGTATTCGTGGCGCGCGCGCTTGTTCAGCGCCACGGTGCCGCCGCCGTTTGCCTTATTCTTGTCGCCTTTCTTTGCCATTGCGGAATTGTCCCATGCCGGCAGGAGCGAGTGGGAACGGACCGCTCCTTCTGCCCCTGGCCGCTTCCCGTCTGATTACTACTGTCCATGCCCACGATCCAGCGCAGCGCCCTCGTCGAACACTCCGCCGCCCGCATGTTCGCCCTCGTCAACGATGTGGCCGCCTATCCGCGCCGTTTCGAATGGTGCGAAGCCGCCGAGATCCTGGAATCGGACGAAACACGCCTGGTCGCGCGGCTCGACCTCGGATTCGGTGCCCTGCGTACCTGGTTCACCACCGAGAACACGCTGTCGCCCCCGCACCACATCGATATGGCGCTGCGTGACGGACCCTTCAAGCGGCTCCACGGCCGCTGGCAGTTCCATGTGCTGGACGAATGCGCCTGCAAAGTGACGCTGACGCTGGACTTCGAACCGCAAAACCGGCTGCTCGGCCCCGCGTTGACGCTGGGCTTCCAGGGGCTGGCCGATCGCATGGTCGACGACTTCGTGCGCGTGGCGGACCGTGAAGACGCGTGCAGGGGCGAGGAGGCGTGAGCATCCGCGTGCAGGTCGTGCAGGCCTGGCCGCGACACCAGCAGGCGGTCGAGATCGTGCTGACGGCGGATGCCACCATCGCCGATGCGATCGCCGCCAGCGGGTTCGATACGACCGGAATCGAGGGCTATGCGATTCACGGAGAACGCGCCGATGCCGGCCGCACACTGCGCGAAGGTGATCGCGTGGAATTGCTGCGCGCCTTGCAGGCCGATCCGAAGCAGGCGCGACGCCGCCGCGCGATGCAGCGCAAGGAACAGGGCTAGGGCAGGGACGCCAGAGAGCGTCGGTCGGCGCTATTCGACGAGAAATCTCGGTTCAGAGGCCCCGGCTCAGCGGCCGCGGCCCTTTTTCTTGTCCTTGGGCAGATTCGGGCCGAAGGCCTGGCGCAGATCCTTGGACAGTTTTTCGTCCTGCTCCGGGAAGTAGTCGCCGTCCCATTTCGCCAGCGCGTCGTTCTCGAAATACAGCGTCAGGTTCTTGACTTCGGCACGACCGATGCGGCCGGTGCGCTGCGAGGTGGTGTAGTCCCAGCGCTGGTTGTGGAACGGGTCGGAGACCGACGGCGATCCCAGCAATGTGATCACCTGCTGTTTGCTCATGCCGACCTGCAGCTGGTCGACGGCGGTCTTTTCCAGCAGGTTGCCCTGATAGATCGGCTGTCGATACAGGATGCCGCAGCCGGAGGTGATCAAGGTGAGGAGAGCGAGGATCAGGAACTTGCGCATGAATGGGCAGGCGAAGGAAATCTCGCCGATGATACACTCCCCGAGACCGCCGCGACCCACTCCACAGGCAGCTGGCGCTAAACCGTCAGTGAATGGAGACTCTCCATGGAATCGCAAGAATTACGCAAGGTGGGGCTGAAGGTGACGCATCCGCGAATGCGCATCCTCGAACTGCTCGAGCAGAAAACCGCCCGCCACCACTTCACAGCCGAGGACATCTACAAGCAGCTGCTGGACAGTGGCGACGAGATCGGCCTGGCCACCGTCTATCGCGTCCTTACGCAGTTCGAGGCCGCCGGACTGGTGCTGAAGCACAACTTCGAGGGCGGCACGGCCGTCTATGAGCTCGACCGTGGCGGTCACCACGACCACATGGTCGACATCGACACCGGCAAGATCATCGAGTTCGAAAGCACCGAGATCGAGAAGCTGCAGCGGGAAATCGCCGAGAGGCACGGCTACGTGCTCGAGGAACACTCCCTCGTCCTGTACGTGCGCAAGAAGCGATAACCGCCGGCAGGCATCGCCGCCGGCGGTACCCCGAGGGTCTTTTCGATCACTGCACCGTGCAGGTCAGCTTGAAGGCCAGGAGGCTCCCGGCGCTCATCGAGGGGATCAGCACACCGCCGTTCTGCAGGTTGGCCACGGACAATTGGCCGGCTCCCGCGCCCTCGGTAGGGCAGGTCGCCGCCCCCGAACCTCTGGATTCGCAGTTGGGCGTGGGGCCGAGCACGCAGCCTGTGAGATTGGGCGACGGATTGGGGTCCTTCAGCACGGCGTTGGCGACAGCCATTGGCCCTGCATTGCTGACGAGGATTTCATAGGTGCTGGTGGTCCCGCGCACCACGGTGTCGCCGCTCAGGTCACTCGCGCCGGAAGCCGGCGTATTGGTCTTGGTGAGCGAGAGATCGGTGATGTTGCGGGTGTTGGTGTAGTCGCAACGGTAGCTGCCCGAGGGCGTGATGGCCGATGCCGGAATGGTCACCGCGCCATTCGCGTCGATCGTCGCCACCGTCGTGCCGCTGACAGTATCGATGCAGCTTCCGCTCACGCTCCAGCCAGCCGGCACCGTTTCGGTGACGGTAACGTCGCTGGCCGCATTGGCGATGAAGCGGGTCGGGCTGGCGACGAAGGTGTTTTGCACGGTCGTGGTCAAGGTCTCGGTGGCCACGCTTGCATTGTTCAATGCGTAATCGAAGGTGCCGACGGCGTTGATCGTGCGTTTGCGGATCACGAGCGCGGGCTGGGCGAGCGACATCGTCAGGCCGTAGCCGTCGCCTCGATCGTTGAGGTCATTGCGGTCGTACCAACGCAGCGTGATCGAACTGTAAGTGCCGTTGGCCTGCACGGAACCGCAGGCACCGGTGGGATTGGTGCCGTCGGGAGCCTGACAACCGTTCTGGTTGGCTTCCACCCAACTGTTGTTGAGCGCGTAGGTGCCCGGCGCATCCACTGTCAGCCCGCTGGTCGTGAGACGGGGGTTGCCCGAAAGCAGCGTCATCGTGTTGCCCGCGCCGAGCACGAAGGTCGGACGACCGTTATCGAGATTCGCGAAGTGGAATTTGGGATTTTCCACCGGCGCGTTGAAGGTGATGGTCCAGGTCTGCACTGGCGTGCTGACGACGCAGCCGCCGACCCCGCCGATTCTGTCCACCACCGCGGCGAGCCAGTTCTGGCTGGCCAGTGGTGGCGTGGGCGTGAACCAGGTCCCGGGGAAATTGGCGCCGGTCGGCGTTCCCGTGCCGAAAAACCGGTTGTTGACGGCGGTCGTGCAGGCGGCGCGCGTCATGGTGATCGTGCCGCTCGGATTGCCCGCGAAATTGAAGGTGGTCGCGGTCTCGCTGCTCGGACTGAACGTGGCGAACGTTTCTCGCGCCTGTCCCGAGGCGGTGTTGGAGGCCAAAAGCAGGCCCATGAAAGCCGAGACGCAAGGCAGCAGCGCCCGTCGCGGCGCGCGAAAACACCGAAGTTTCCTCATAAATCCCCTGTTTGGTGGCGTCCCTGTTACCAGTGACTTGTTGCTTCCCCGAAAGCCAGTGTGACTGACGTCACATCAAGTCTTCGTGATGAAAGAAGCAGGCCTGCGAGACGGCCCTCAGGGTGGGGCGATGAGGATTCGCAGAAGAAGGGAATCCAGCCCTTCGCGTCATCCGGCGTCCCGCAACAGGCGTTTCGCCGCCGCGCGTGCCTCGCTGCTGACTTCGACGCCGCCGAGCATCCGTGCCAGTTCTTCCTGCCGCTGCTTGGCGTCGAGCAATTGCACCGCGCTCTGGGTGACGCCGGACGCCACGGCCTTGCTGACGCGATAGTGGGCATGACCTTGCGCGGCGACCTGCGGCAGATGCGTCACGCACAGGGCCTGGCGCTTGTCGCCGAGCGCGCGCAGCTTCTGGCCGACGATCTCGGCGACCGCGCCGCCGATGCCGGAATCGACTTCGTCGAACACCATCGTCGGTACCGCGTCCGAGCCGAGCGCGGCGACTTCGATGGCCAGCGAGATGCGCGACAGTTCGCCGCCCGAAGCCACCTTGCGCAACGCGCGCGGGGGCTGGCCGGCGTTCGCCGACACCAGGAACTCGACCCGTTCGGCACCCTGTGGATCAGGGCGGCTTTCCGTCAACGGTTCCAGCGTGACCTCGAAGCGGCCGCCGCCCATGCCGAGTTCGGAAATCAGCGCCGAGGTCTTCGTCGACAGCGTCTTCGCGGCCTTTGCCCGCGCCTTGCTCAAGGTATCCGCGGCCTTGCGCCAATCGGCGGTGGCGGCCTGGATTTCACCATCAAGCACCTGCAGGCGGACGCCGGCATTGCGCAGGTTCTCGAACTCTTGCGCCATGGCGTCACGGTGCGCGGCCAAACCCTCCGGCGTGACACGATGCTTGCGGGCGAGATCGTGGATGCGCGACAGCCTGCCTTCCAGTTCGTCGAACTGCGCCGGATCGAGATCAAGATCGGCGCGCACGCGATCGAGCAGCACCGCGGCTTCATCGATCTGGATGGCCGCGGCTTCCAGCATCGCGTCCACCTCGGCCAGGCGCGGTTCGTGTTCCTGCACGCGCGCCAGTTCATTGCGCAGTTGTTGCAACTGTTGCGGCAAAGCCGGCGATTCGTCGCCGCCGAGCCGGGCGAGGGCGCTCTCGCAGGCGGCGATCAAGCCGGCGGCGTGGGCATGGCGGCGATGCGTGGCATTGAGTTCGGCGATCGCTTCGGGCGCCAGCGATTCGCGTTCGAGTTCGTCGAGTTGATGACGCAGCCAGGCGCTGCGTTCGGACACGTCACCGGTCTTGGAGAGCGTGTCGCGCTCGCGCAGCAGGCCGCTCCAACGGCGTGAAGCGGCACCCACCTGCGCCAGCGCGGCATCGTGGCCGCCGAAGGCATCGAGCAGGGCGAGCTGGCTCGGCTTGGACAGCAGCGCCTGATGTTCGTGCTGGCCGTGGATCTCGACCAGGCACGCGGCCAGTTCCGCCAGTTGCGTCAACGAAGCCGGACGGCCGTTGATCCAAGCGCGCGAACCGCCGTCGGCGCGCAGGGTACGGCGCAGCTGGCAGGCATCGCCGTCATCGAGTTCCTGTTCGCGCAGCCAGGCCCGCGCCGCTGGCGCGTCGCCGAGGTCGAATTCGGCGTGCAGTTCGGCGCGCTCGCTGCCATGCCGCACCATGCCGCTGTCGGCACGCTGGCCGGACAGGAAGCCCAGCGCGTCCACCAATAGCGACTTGCCGGCGCCGGTTTCGCCGGAAATGACGGTCAACCCTGGGCCGAATTCCAGTTCGCTCGCCGTGACGACGGCGAAATCCTTGATGGCGAGACGTATGAGCATGCTGCACTAGTGTGCCGTGCGGCCCCGCAGCATGTCATCGGGGAGACGCAAGGCTTGCGACTTGGCGAAGGCGGGCTTATATCGTCAGCGACCCGACCGGACAGCCCGAGCTCTTGAGCGAAGTTCGCAAGATGACCCGTTCCCCAGACCGCGATCCGACGCTCGATCCGCGTGCGCGCCAGCTGCTGCGCACTCTGATCGCGCGCCACATCCGCGACGGCGAGCCGGTCGGCTCGCAAACGCTGGCGCGGCATGCCGGGCTCGATGTCAGTCCGGCGACGATCCGCAACATCCTCTCCGACCTGGAGGAAATCGGCCTGCTGTCGGCGCCGCACACCTCCAGCGGACGCGTGCCGACGCCGCAGGGCTACCGCGTCTTCGTCGATTCGCTGCTGCAGGTGCGGCCGCTGCCGGATAGCGAGGTCGCGCGCCTGAAGAACGAACTGCCGGCCGGCAGCGGCACCCAGTCGCTGCTCGGCAGCGCCTCGGAACTGGTCTCGGCGATGACGCATTTCGTCGGCGTGGTCAGCGTGCCGCGACGCGAGCAGTTCGCCTTCCGCCACATCGATTTCGTACCGCTCGACGGCAAGCGGGTGATGGCGATCCTGGTGTTCGCCGACAACGACGTGCAGAACCGCATCGTCGAGCCGCGCCGCGTTTTCGATCCGGGCGAACTGGAGCGCGTGGCCAATTACCTCAACGTCAATTTCGCCGGCCGTCCGCTGTCCGAGATCCGCTCCACGCTGCTGCACGAGATGCGGGTGGCGCAGAACGAGATGGAGAGCCTGCTCTCGCACACGGTCGAACTGGCCGAGCAGGTGCTGGCGCCGGAGGTGATCGACCGCGGCAACGACGACATGGTCGTCGCCGGCCAGACGCGCCTGATCGGCGTGCAGGACCTGTCCGACCTCGACCGCCTGCGCGACCTGTTCGAAGCCTTCGCCCGCAAGCGCGAGATCCTGCAATTGCTGGAGCGCACCGTGCGCGCCCCCGGCGTGCGCATCTTCATTGGTGAGGAAACCGGACTGGCGCCGCTGGAAGGCGTCTCGCTGGTCACGGCGCCGTATGCCGCCGGCGGACGCGTGCTGGGCGTGCTCGGGGTGATCGGCCCCACGCGCATGGCCTACGATCGCGTCATCCCGGTCGTGCAGGCGACGGCGGAAGTGCTCGGGGCGGCGCTGGGCGAGGATCGGGGTTGAACCAGGGTTGAAACGGGAGCGGCGGGCCCCATAGCTAAGCCCGGCCGGCACATATCGCCGGTTCTCCCTTCTCCCCACGGGAGAAGGTGCCCCGAAGGGGCGGATGAGGGCGGGTGAATTCCAACCCACGGGAACGTTTCCAGACGAGTCGTTCTCTCGCCCTCATCCGGCGCTGCGCGCCACCTTCTCCCGGCGGGAGAAGGAAAAAAGCAACCTCGACTGGATATGCAATGACCACAGAACCGCAGTTCGACCCCAATGCCCAGACGGCCCCGGAAGCCGACACCCAGGCCGACGTCATCGAGGCGCTGAAGGCCGAGATCGAGCAACTGCGCGCGCAGTTCCTGCTCGAACGCGCCGATCTGGACAACCAGCGCAAGCGCCTAGCCCGCGACATCGAGGTCGCCCGCAAATTCGCCAACGAGCGCCTGCTCGCCGACCTGCTGCCGCTGTTCGACAGCATGGAAGCCGGCCTGGCCGCGGCGGCCGAATCCGACCCGCTGCGCGAAGGCCTCGAGCTGACCCTGAAGCAATTGCACCGCATCGCCGAGAACAATGGCCTCACCGAAGTCGCGCCGCTGGCCGGCGACACCTTCGACCCGGAAAAGCATCAGGCCATGAGCCTGGTCGAGGCACCGAACGTGCCGCCGGGCGCGGTCGCGCAGCTGTTCCAGAAGGGCTATCTCCTCAACGAGCGCCTGTTGCGTCCGGCGCTGGTGGTGGTGGCCAAGCACGACTGAATGAACGCAACCGGGCAGGGCACTTGTCACGACAGATGCTTGAACAGCCGACTCCCGGCCCCAGATAGCCCCTAGTGGCGGCGCGGCCGCCAAACGCAAAAACAGAAATTCCGAGAGGGAAACAGCAATGGCAAAAATCATCGGCATCGATCTCGGCACGACCAACTCGTGCGTGGCGATCATGGAAGGCGGCAAGGCCCGCGTCATCGAGAACAGCGAGGGTGATCGCACCACGCCGTCGATCGTGGCCTACAGCAAGGACGGCGAAGTCCTGGTCGGCGCCAGCGCCAAGCGCCAGGCCGTCACCAACCCCAAGAACACCTTCTACGCGGTGAAGCGCCTGATCGGCCGCAAGTTCACCGACGCGGAAGTGAAGAAGGACCTCGACCTCGTGCCCTACGGCATCGTCGCCCACGACAACGGCGATGCCTGGGTGGCGACGTCCGACGGCAAGAACCTGGCGCCGCAGGAAGTCTCCGCGCGCGTGCTGGAGAAGATGAAGAAGACGGCCGAAGCCTATCTCGGCGAGACCGTCACCGAAGCCGTCATCACCGTGCCGGCCTACTTCAACGACAGCCAGCGCCAAGCCACCAAGGACGCGGGCCGCATCGCCGGTCTCGACGTCAAGCGCATCATCAACGAACCGACCGCGGCCGCGCTTGCCTACGGCCTCGACAAGGAAGGCGGTGACCGCAAGATCGCCGTGTACGACCTCGGCGGCGGCACCTTCGACGTCTCGATCATCGAGATCGCCAACGTCGACGGCGAGAAGCAGTTCGAAGTGCTGTCCACCAACGGTGACACCTTCCTCGGCGGCGAAGATTTCGACAAGCGCGTCATCGACTATCTCGTCGACGAATTCCAGAAGGACCAGGGCATCGATCTGCGCAAGGACCCGCTGGCCCTGCAGCGCCTGAAGGACGCGGCCGAGCGCGCCAAGATCGAACTGTCGTCCTCGCAGCAGACCGAAGTGAACCTGCCGTACGTGACGGCGGACGCCTCCGGTCCGAAGCACCTGAACATCAAGCTGACCCGCGCCAAGCTCGAATCGCTGGTCGAGGATCTGGTCAAGAAGACCATCGATCCCTGCCGCACCGCGCTCAACGACGCCGGCCTGCGCGCCGGTGACATCGCCGAGGTGATCCTGGTCGGCGGCCAGACCCGCATGCCGAAGGTGCAGCAGGCCGTGGCCGAGTTCTTCGGCAAGGAACCGCGCAAGGACGTCAACCCGGACGAAGCCGTCGCCATTGGCGCGGCAGTGCAGGGCGGCGTGCTCGCCGGCGACGTGAAGGACGTGCTGCTGCTCGACGTGACTCCGCTGTCGCTGGGCATCGAGACCCTGGGCGGCGTGTTCACTAAGATCATCGAGAAGAACACCACGATCCCGACCAAGGCCTCGCAGACCTTCTCCACTGCCGAGGACAACCAGTCCGCCGTCACCGTGCACGTGCTGCAGGGTGAGCGCGAACAGGCCCGCTACAACAAGTCGCTGGCCAAGTTCGACCTGACCGGCATCGACGCGGCGCCGCGTGGCATGCCGCAGGTGGAGGTGTCCTTCGATATCGACGCCAACGGCATCGTCCACGTCACCGCCAAGGACAAGAAGACCGGCAAGGAACAGAAGGTCGAGATCAAGGCCGGCTCGGGCCTGTCGGACGACGAGATCCAGCGCATGGTCGCCGATGCCGAGGCGCATCGCGAGGAAGACAAGAAGTTCCACGACCTCGTCACCGCCCGCAACCACGCCGACGCGCTGATCCACACCGCGCGCGGCGCGATCAAGGACAGCGGCGACAAGGTGCCGGGCGATGTGATCGGCCGCACCGAAGGCGCGATCGCCGAGCTGGAAACGGCGATGAAGGGCGACGACAAGGCGCAGATCGAAGCCAAGTCGAAGGCGCTGGAGGAAGCGGCGCAGTCGCTGTTCGCCGCCGCCGCGGCGCAGTCGGGCGGAGACCATGCCGGCGACGCCGGTGGCTCCGCGCCGAAGAGCGACGACGTGGTCGATGCCGAGTTCACCGAAGTCAAAGACGAAGACAAGAAGTAACGCGTACCCTGCGTTCCCAATGTCGTCCATCAGGCAGCCGGTAACCGGTATCTGGTAACAGGAAAGCAAGACCTGTTACCGCATTCCGGCTCCCGGCTTCCGTTTACCGGCTCCCGGCTTTCATGAGCAAACGCGATTACTACGAAGTTCTGGGCGTAGCCCGCAACGCCAGCGACGATGAGCTGAAGAAGGCTTATCGCCGCTGCGCGATGAAGCACCACCCTGACCGCAATCCCGGCGACAAGGCCGCGGAAGCCGCGTTCAAGGAGTGCAAGGAAGCCTACGAAGTGCTGTCCGACGGCGGCAAGCGCCGCATGTACGACCAGCACGGCCACGCCGCGTTCGAGCATGGCATGGGCGGCGGCAACGCCGGCCCCGGTTTCGCCGACATGGGCGACATCTTCGGCGATATTTTCGGAAACATCTTCGGCGGCGGTGGCGCGCGCGGTCCGCGCCGCGGCGCCGACGTCGGCTATGTGATGGAACTCGATCTCGAGGAAGCCGTCGCCGGCACCGAGAAACGCGTCGAGATCCCCACCCTGATCGCCTGCGCGCCCTGCAACGGCACCGGCTCGGAAGACGGCAAGCTCGAAACCTGCGGCACCTGCCACGGTCGTGGCCAGGTCCGCTTCCAGCGCGGCATCTTCTCGATGCAGCAGCCATGCCCGGATTGCCATGGGCGCGGCCAGACGTTCAAGAGCCCGTGCAAGGTCTGCCGCGGCAACGGACGCGTCGAGGAAGAGAAAGTGCTGTCGGTGAAGATTCCGGCCGGCGTCGACAATGGCGACCGTATCCGCCTGTCCGGCGAGGGCGAGGCCGGTCCGCCCGGATCGCCGCCCGGCGATCTCTACGTCGAGGTTCGCGTGCGTCCGCACGAGATTTTCGAGCGCGACGGCGACGATCTGCATTGCGAGGTGCCGATCCGCATTTCCCAGGCAGCGCTCGGCGATGTTGTGCGCGTGCCCACGCTCAACGGCGAAGCCGAGATCCGCATTCCCGCCGAAACCCAGACCGGCAGGGTGTTCCGCCTGCGCGAGAAGGGCGTGAAGTCGGTGCGCAGCCGTGGCGTCGGCGATCTCTACTGCAAGGTCGTGGTCGAGACGCCGGTCAACCTCACCACCGAGCAACGCGAATTGCTGGACAAGTTCGAAGCCACCTTCGTGGGCGAGGGCGCGCGGCGACATTCGCCGAAGTCGAGCACCTTCGTCGATGGTGTCAAAGGTTTCTGGGAACGCATGACGTCGTAACGACGGAGTCGTTCTTGCTCACCATTCCCACCCGCATGGGAATGACGGCTTATTTTCATCAATCATGGCGCGCATTGACGCCACGCCGCGCGCCCCAGCGGGCATCCAGCGAACCCACGATCTTCTTCACGAAGCGCGAGAACCGTCCCCGGCGATTCTTGCGCTCCAGCTCCTCCGCGCTGGTCAGCCACGCCACCTGGATCACCCGGCGCTCGCCCTCGAACGGCAGATGCCCGTGCCAGGAATTGTCGGCGCGCCGGAACGCCACCAACGTGCCGTACACCGGCCGGATCTCCGGCGCCGCCAGCGCCTCAATGTCGTCGCCGCGATGCAGGAAGCGCAGACAGCCCTCGCTGGTCCGCGGCCAGTCTTCGTTGAGATAGAGCAGGGCGGTGGCGATCTTCGATTTGCTGTCGGTATGGATCGTGCCGTGGCGCCGGTTGACCGCATCGCTTACCGTGACGATCGACGGCCGCTCGGACAGCCGTCCCAGCCCGAGCCGGGCACCGAGTGCGTCCGCGAACGCCGGCGACGTCATCTCGGCCACCAGTGCCCGTATCGAGCTTCCGCAATCCTCGTCCCGGTACGGGAAGAACCCGGCGCTGCCATAGCGCGGGAAATCGGCGGCGAGGGCACCGCGTTCGGCCTCCGGCAACTGCGCCGGCGCGATCATGAACGCGAACGGCGCCTCACTGACCTGTACATCCGGACGATCGAGACGAGCGGGATCGAGCAGCATGGCGATCGGCAACTCCAGCAGCGGTTGCGAAGTCGGCCCCCTGTTCGTGTCGGATCATAGCGCCGATTCCCGGGCCAATTCCGGAACGATTTTCCGGTAGGATTTCCCACTGAACAGGCGAAGGATTCGTCTTTACGGGGGATTTATGTTGAAACATCGATCGGGTCGCCGGCTGCTGGCGGCGCTCGCCATGCTGTGCGCATTCAATGCTGTCGCCGAGGAAGAAGCGCCCGAACGTTTCGTGCAGAACGAACGCGATCACACCGCTTACATCGTCAATGCCGACGGTTCCTATGTGGAGCAGCGCGAGTGGGCGCTGAAGGTGCTCAAGGAACAGGCGCTGGAAGCGGTGAAGGAAGCTTCGATCAGCTACAGCACCAGCATCCAGAAAGCCGAGGTGCTGCAGGCCTATACGCTCAAGCCGGACGGTCGCCGCATCGACGTGCCCAAGTCGAACTACCAGGTGCAGACCAACGGCGGCAAGGGCGACGGCGGGCCGGTGTTTTCCGATTACAGCTCGCTCACCGTGGTGTTTCCGGAACTCGCCGTCGGCGACACGGTGGTCTTCTCCTACAAGCTCGTGGCCAGCAAGCCGATGTTCGACGGCCAGTTCTCTGTCGTCGATGGTTTCTCCAGCGACACCTACTACGGCGACGGACGGATCAGCATCGATGCGCCGGTTTCGCTGCAAGCGCAATACCAGGCCTGGAATCTGAAGCAAACCCGCGACGAGACCAAGGATGGCCGCAGACTGCTGGAATGGTCGTACAGCAATACCGCGCCAAAGAAGAACAAGGACGATGCGGCCGCCATCTACGACATCGAAAAGAGCATCGCGGTGGCTTATTCCACCTTCCGCAGCTATGCCGACATCGCCGATGCCTACGGCAAGCGCGCTTTGCCGAAGGCCGCGGTGACGCCGCGCATCCAGAAGCTCGCCGACGAGATCGCAGCCGGCAAGCAGCAACCGCGCGATGTCGCCAAGGCACTGTACGAGTGGGTGTCGACCAACATCACCTACGCCGGCAACTGCATCGGCCTCGGCGCGGTCGTGCCGCACGATCTCGATTTCATCCTCGACAACAAGATGGGCGACTGCAAGGACCACGCGACGCTGCTGCAGGCATTGCTGGCGGCCAAGGGCATTTCGAGTGAACAGGACTTGATCAACTCCGGCAACCTCTACACGCTGCCGAAAATCCCGGTCGCCTCGATGGTCAATCACGTCTTCAATTACATCCCGTCGCTGGACCTGTACGCCGATGCCACGGCCAAGGGCATCCCGTTCGGCATGCTGCCCATCCAGAGCGCCGGCAAGCCCATCCTGCCGGTCGGCGGGGAACGCAAGGAAGCCCGCACGCCGGCATGGCCGTTGGGCAGCAACCGGCAACGCATGAGCACGGTGCTGAAGATCCAGCCGGACGGATCGGTCACCGGCAAGGTCAAGGTCGAGCTGAACGGCATGTACGCGATCGCGGCACGTGCCGGGTTCCGCGACGTGTCCAAGGACACCTACAAGGACGTGACCAAAAACTTCTTCCAGAACATGGGCCTCATCGCCAGCGGCACGTTCACGTCTGAGGATCCCAAACCACTGCTCGACACCTACAGCTACAGCAGCGAGTTCGAAGTGAAGGAAATGCTGCCGATCCCCGGTGCTTTCCGCATCGCGCCCGCCTTCTTCAACATCTCCTCGGTCGCGCATTTCGCCAGCTCGGCCACCAGCGAGATCGACGAGAAGAACGACACGAGCTGCGTGAGTGGCTATTCCGAGGAGGAATACGTCTACGAATTCCCGGAACAGGTGAAGGTGGTCGCGGTGCCGCCGGATCTGGCCGTGGCAGGCGACGCTCTCGACTACAAGGCGACCTACGAACTGAAAGGCAACGTGCTGAAGGTCAAGCGCGTCTTCGACGACCGCACGCCGGGGTCGACCTGCACGCCGGCCTTCAACAAGGCCTACAAGGAATTCACCCAGAAAGTGTTGCCGAATCTGAAAGCGCAAGTCGTCTATCAGTGATGACGAGATGGAGCAGGGCGCTTGCTGGCGGCATACCCGCCAGCAAGCGCTGATGAGCAAATACGGCACAGTTCCTCACGGAATGGCGATATCGAGCTCGAATCACCACGTCGGAGCATCTTGTGATTCACCGTCGTCGTCGGCCTGTTCCGACACATCCTTGCCGTTGGCTTCTGCGAGTAAGAGCCTGATCCTGTCGTCCTCTGCTTCGGCGCCGACCGTGCCCAGGACTTCCTTCAGATCATCTGCGCTCGGGTCTGAGCGCTTCAATAGCGCCTCATACTCTTTTTCGTCTTCCACATAAAACGCGCTGGCGGGACTGGCCAAGAATCCCAGAATCAGGCCAGCGAATAGGCCACCCCATTGCAGGGTCGTGGATGAAAATTCTCGTTTCATTGAATTCGTCTCCTGATGGTGTTCACGCGGATCACGGGAGCAACGCGTAGACCGCATTGGTGTTGTGCGCACCGTCCTCGGCGACACCGACCACCCAATCGCCGTTCGGTGAAATCGCCTGCAATCCACTGACCTTGCCACCCTGGAACAAGTCGATGGCCTCGGTGCCGTTCGCCGGCGCCCAGATCGCAGCCTGCAGGTTTTCGTCGGCGTTCTCGCTGACGAGCGCCACGGTGTCGTCCTCGGCCAAGCCGGTCGCTCTCACCCGGACGCCGCCGGAGATCGGCGAAATCAGGCTGAAATCGTCCGTCGCGGGATCCCAGAAACCAACGCCACGATGTCCTTCGGCCGTGCGGTAGGCGAACACTGCATGCCCGGCGTTGTTGAGATACTTGCCGCGGTTGAGCGGACTGTCCTGCAAATCGTCGAGCAACTCCGGCGCGCTGTTGGGACTGGCCCAGAATGCGGTGACGGGAACATCCGGCGCGGAGAAATGGCAGGTACCCAATGCCTGATTCGTGTCGTTGATCGCGCTCACGGTACAGAACTTGGCTCCCGCGGGAAGCGGCAGGCTGGCGATCACATAGCCGGCGAGCAGGCCAGTGGCCCGGGCGATCTTGCCGTGGAACACACCGCCGCCGGGGCAATTCAGCGCCACGCTGGGACGACCGTTGATCAGGCCGTCATTGACGTCGACGGCGATGCAATTGTCGGCGGCGGTGGACACCGGAACGGCAGTATTGCTGCCCGGCAACCAGATGACCGCGGTAGCCTTGGCCGTCCCGCTCAGACTTGCGCCCACCACGGCGCCGGCCTGGTTGTAGGCGTTCACGCTCGAGCTGACGTCGGCCAGAATGCCGAGGATGCCTTGCAGGGGCCTGAGTTCCGTCGGCACATCGCCGGGCGCGGCGGCCTCCCAGGTCACCGCCATGCCGATGTCCCTTTCATCGACGCAGGAGCCCACGATCAGGCCCGAAGCGGTAATGCCGCCAGCCGAACAGCTCTGACCCTGCACCAGGGGGAGCAGAGGAGTTTCGAAACCGACGATCAGCGACACCCAGGGGACGCTGGGTCCATGACCATTGGCCGGACTGCACGTGCCGACCGCGATGCCATTGTCGGCCACGTCGTTGGCGGCGCATTGCGCGCCGGCCGCGTGACCTTCTTCGCTCAGGATGATGGCGTGTGCCTGCATGGCCGGAAGAATGCCGAGCAGGCCTGTGAGGGTCGTCACGGCGAGAGTGCTACGGGTTTGCTTCGCGAGTGCTGTCATGTCGGTTGCCCCTTGGATACCGCGCGGATGGGTGCGATCCAACATAGGCGGGCCGTGCCGGTGTGCAACTCGAAATCCACGCAAGAGTCACGAAAAATCGTGCCGCTTCAAAGCACTAAAAAAATTTCACGGGCGATGAAATGTCTCATCGGGGAGGCAGGCCGCGTGAGGTTTTCCTGGTAATCCGTGGCAAGCACGAATTTTTGCCGGTGATGTCACAACGCGCCGCCGTCGCCAAGCGTATGACTACCCGCCTAGCAGTACGGTTTCGCGCTTCACTCCAGGGACAGGGGGAGCCATGCCTCGGGAATGTCCGGCAAGCGGCACGAATACTCCGCGCATTTCTCCGATTCGCAGACGGCGACGTTGGAGCGTAAGCGAGCTTCGCTACCTTCAAGCACGCGTGGGCATCCGAACCGTGGAGCAGTTGAGTCGTGCGCTCCAGCGTAGCGAGCGCGCACTGCGTTGCAAGCTGCATCGTCTAAAGCTCAGCGCCAAGGTCGTGGAGGGCTGGAGCTTGCACGAATTGCGTGTCAGCCTGCGGATGAGCGTCAAACAGGTGCTGCGCCATATCGTCGCAGGCCACCTGCGTGTGCAATGCGCGCAGTTGCATGGCGTGGAAATCACCGATGACAGCAAGGCGGCGCCACATTCGGGCTGGAAGCGGGTTTGCGCGGAAGTCCTGCGAGGCCGATGGCGGCTGAGTCGATTGCGCATCAGCGAGGCTTCCGTGCAGCGCTTCCATGCGATCTCGGCACAGCCTGTTTTCCCGCCGTGATGACAGCGTCTCGCGGCGTGCTTGCCGGGACGCGCGCGCGCCGCTAGCCTGCGCTGATGAACGAACCCGTCCGAATCCTGATTCACGGCGCGTCCGGGCGCATGGGGCAATCCCTGTTGCGTCTCGGCGCAGCCCGCCAGGGCTGCAGCATCGTCGCCGCGGTGTCGGCGCGTTCTCCCACGCAGCGCGTTGTCGAGGGCGTTCCGTATTTCTCCGCGTCGGAACTGTCCGGCGTGCCGGAGTTCGACGTCGCCATCGATTTCAGCCTGCCGGAAGGCTTCGACGCGATCCTCGCCCTGTGCGCGAGCCGTGGCACCGGCTTCGTCTCGGGCACCACCGGCCTGTCGGAAGCACAGCGGACGGACTTGCAGGCGGCGGCCGTGCGCATTCCGGTGCTGTGGGCGGCGAACTTCAGCCTGGGCGTCGCCGTACTCGAGGAACTGGTCGAACGCGCCGCCTCTGCGCTGCGCGGCTGGGACTGCGACATCGTCGAGGCCCACCACACGCAGAAGAAGGATGCGCCCTCCGGCACCGCGCTCGCGCTCGGCATCGCCGCGGAGCGGGGCGGGGCACAGCCGCGCTACGCCAGTCTGCGCGCCGGCGACATCGTCGGTGAACACACCGTTCAGTTCACCGCCACCGGCGAGCGCATCGAATTGATCCATCGCGCCAGTAACCGCGACATTTTCGCCCGTGGCGCGTTGCACGCGGCTGTCGGACTGGTGGGGCGTCCGGCTGGGCAATATCGGCTGCGCGATCTGTTGTGATCCTGCGATCACGGCTGGATTCGCTGGGACATCGCGTCAACCCGGAGCGGAAGCGAAGATCGCAATGCCAAGCAACGCCAATAGGATCACGGCCAGAATTCCAAACCCGATCAGCATTCCCAACGCGGTCCGTGTCCGGTCCTTGATCACTAAGCTGATGCCAAGCACGAAGGCCGCTGCCCACGGGAGAGTCAGTACCAGCGTAGGAACACGGCCGGGATGAATTACGTCCGGTATGACGGCCGCCAGCGCTCTACCTCCCACGTATGTGATCAATCCGCAGACAAGCAGGCACAAGAAGAACAACCCGATACCAGCGGCGAGCGAACCACGCTTCGGATCGCCCGGAAGCCGGTGGCGGAGGACGGCACGCGGCGGCGCGTAAAGGTTTTCCGTCTCGTTCACGCTGCAGGCTTTACGAGTCCATCGGTATCGGCACAGTATCCGCCACCCGGCCAAGGTCGCGACGGTACGCCAGACAGGCCGGACGCCGTGCGGTGATGCCCAAGAGCGAAGAAACGCCACCATTGCCGCCACTTAGGCGCTACCTGGACGTTTTACGCAGAACCGCTGGCGAAGCGACCCCGTCACGGGTACAATTCTCGCTCGCCTGATTCCCCCTGCCTCCGGACCGGTTCCGCGCCGCTTCGGTGGTTTCTTGCAACCCGACGTAGGCGAAATCCGTGATTGAAACTGCAATCCTCGCGCTTGAAGACGGCACCGTCTTCGAGGGCGTTTCCGTAGGCGCGCCCGGTCTTTCCGTGGGCGAGGTGGTGTTCAACACCGCCATGACCGGCTATCAGGAAATCCTCACCGATCCGTCCTACGCCCGTCAGATCGTCACGCTGACCTATCCGCACATCGGCAACACCGGCTGCACCGACCAGGACGACGAGGCCGACAAGGTCTGGGCCTCCGGCCTGATCGTGCGCGACGTGCCGCGCCGCCCCAGCAACTGGCGCAGCCAGGTGGCGTTGCCGGAATGGCTGCGTCAGCGCGGCGTGGTGGCGATCGCCGACATCGACACCCGCAAGCTCACGCGCCTGCTGCGCGACCGCGGCGCGCAGAACGGCGCGCTGATGGCCAGTGCGGCTCCTATCGAACAAGCAGACGTCGACAAGGCGATCGAGGCCGCGCGCAAATTCCCGGGCCTGAAGGGCATGGACCTGGCAAAGGAAGTCAGCACGCGCAGCACATATCCGTGGCGCGACGGCCAGCTCGACCTCGATCGCAACGAGTTCGTGCGCGCCGAAGCGAAGTTCAAGGTCGTCGCCTACGACTTCGGCGTGAAGCGCAACATCCTGCGCATGCTGGCCGAACGCGGCTGCGATGTGATCGTGGTGCCGGCGCAGACCTCCGCCGAGGACGTGCTGGCGCTGAAGCCCGACGGCGTGTTCCTGTCCAACGGCCCCGGCGACCCGGAACCCTGCGACTACGCGATCGCGGCGATCCGCAGCTTCCTCGACAAGAAGATTCCCACCTTCGGCATCTGCCTCGGCCATCAGCTGCTCGGTCTGGCCTCCGGCGCGCGGACGCTGAAGATGAAATTCGGCCACCACGGCGCCAACCATCCGGTGATCGACCTCGACTCAGAACGCGTGATGATCACCTCGCAGAACCACGGCTTCGCCGTCGACGAGGCCACGCTGCCGGCCAATGTGCGCGTCACGCATCGTTCGCTGTTCGACGGCAGCAATCAGGGCATCGCGCTGACCGACGCGCCGGCATTCAGCTTCCAGGGACACCCGGAAGCCTCGCCCGGCCCGCATGACGTCTCGCCGCTGTTCGATCGCTTCGTGGCGATGATGGAGCGCTCTGCTTGAAGGCCAACCGGCGCCCGCGCTGGAAACGCCTGAAGTGGCTCGTGCTCGTCGTGCTGCTGCTGGTCGCCTATCCCGGTTTCGTGTTCGCGACCGTGTACGCGCACTGGTTCGTGGCCAATCTGCCCGGCGGCCGTAACGGTCCGAGCGATGCCTACCGCCACGCGCTCGCCAGCGCCACGGTGGCCTACACCGGCTCGCCACGCTGGGTGGAGTGGGTGACCGCGGTGATGGAACACGGCGGCGAGGGCAACGACAGCCGCGCGATGGATGCGCACAACAACCGTATCGGTGCGCGCATCGGCGCGCAGGCGTCGAGCTGGCGGCAGATGCAGGCCGACGTCATGACCGCGATCGAACACGGAACCGTCAACACCGCCGACGAACAACAGATCACCTGGCTGCCGCCCGAGCGGTGGCAGAACCGTCTTTATTGAGCCGTCTTCATTGAGCATGTTGTATCAAGTGCAGTACCGAGGAATGCAATGCCAAAGCGCAGCGACATCAAAACCATTCTGATCATCGGCGCGGGTCCGATCGTGATCGGCCAGGCCTGCGAATTCGATTACTCCGGCGCGCAGGCCTGCAAGGCCCTGCGCGACGAGGGCTATCGGGTGGTGCTGGTGAATTCGAACCCGGCCACGATCATGACCGACCCGGAAATGGCGGACGCGGTCTACATCGAGCCGATCCACTGGCAAATGGTCGAGAAGATCATCGCCAAGGAAAAGCCCGACGCGCTGCTACCGACGATGGGCGGCCAGACCGCGCTCAACTGCGCGCTCGATCTGGCCGACAACGGCGTGCTGGAGAAATACGGCGTCGAACTGATCGGCGCCTCGCGCGAGGCCATCCGCATGGCCGAGGATCGCGAACTGTTCCGCGTGGCGATGCAGGACATCGGGCTGGAATGCCCGAAGGCCGAGGTCGCCAGGTCGTTCGAACAGGCGGTCGAGATCCAGGCCAAGGTCGGCTATCCGACCATCATCCGCCCGTCGTTCACGCTCGGCGGCAGCGGCGGCGGCATCGCCTACAACCGTGAAGAGTTCGAGGACATCATCAAGCGTGGCCTCGAACTTTCTCCGGTGCACGAAGTGCTGGTGGAAGAATCGGTGCTCGGCTGGAAGGAATTCGAGATGGAAGTGGTCCGCGACAAGGCGGACAACTGCATCATCGTCTGCTCGATCGAGAATCTCGATCCAATGGGCGTGCACACCGGCGACTCGATCACCGTCGCGCCGGCGCAGACGCTCACCGACAAGGAATACCAGCGCCTGCGCGACGCCAGCATCGCGGTGCTGCGCAAGATCGGCGTCGATACCGGCGGCAGCAACGTGCAGTTCGGCATCAACGCGCAGACCGGACGCGTGGTGGTGATCGAGATGAACCCGCGCGTCTCGCGCTCCTCGGCGCTGGCGTCGAAGGCCACCGGTTTTCCGATCGCGAAGGTCGCGGCGAAGCTCGCCGTCGGCTACACGCTGGACGAACTGAAGAACGAGATCACCGGCGGTCTGACGCCGGCTTCGTTCGAACCCACGATCGATTATGTGGTCACCAAGATCCCGCGCTTCGCCTTCGAGAAATTCCCGCAGGCCGACGCGCGTCTCACCACGCAGATGAAGTCGGTGGGCGAGGTGATGGCGATCGGTCGCAGCTTCCAGGAATCGCTGCAGAAAGCACTGCGCGGACTGGAGACGGGCAAGGTCGGACTCGATCCCACCGGCCTCGACCTGTCCAGCGATGACGACCTGGCCATCTTGCGCCGCGAAGTGAAGGAAGCCGGCCCCGAGCGCCTGTTCTATCTGGCCGATGCGTTCCGCGCCGGCATGTCGGTCGAGGAAGTGTTCGGGCTGTCGTTCGTCGATCCGTGGTTCCTCGACCAGATCGAAGCCATCGTCGCCACCGAACGCGAGGTCGCGGCCGCCGGTGTCGACGCGCTCGACGGCAAGCGCCTGCGCAAGCTCAAGCGCATGGGCTTCTCGGACGCGCGTCTCGCGCAGCTGGCGCAGACCGATGAGAAGGCGATCCGCGCCCTGCGTCGCGCGCATGGCATCAAGCCGGTCTACAAGCGCGTGGATTCCTGCGCGGCGGAATTCGCCACCACCACCGCGTATCTGTACTCGACCTACGAGGACGAGTGCGAAGCGCAGCCGAGCGATCGCGAGAAGATCATCGTGCTCGGCGGCGGGCCGAACCGGATCGGGCAGGGCATCGAATTCGACTACTGCTGCGTGCACGCCGCGCTGGCGTTGCGCGAGGACGGGTTCGAAACCATCATGGTCAACTGCAACCCGGAAACGGTCTCCACCGATTACGACACCTCCGATCGCCTGTATTTCGAGCCGCTGACGCTCGAGGACGTGCTCGAGATCGTCGAGCTGGAGAAGCCCAAGGGCGTGATCGTGCAGTACGGCGGACAGACGCCGCTGAAGCTGGCGCGAGCACTGGAAGCGAACGGCGTGCCGATCATCGGCACCTCCCCCGATTCGATCGATCTGGCCGAGGATCGCGAGCGCTTCCAGCAGCTCGTCGAGACACTCAAGCTGAAGCAGCCGCCCAACCGCACTGCGCGCAATCCGGACGAGGCGCTGGTGCTGGCCCGCGAGATCGGCTATCCGCTGGTGGTGCGCCCGAGCTACGTGCTGGGCGGCCGCGCCATGGAAGTGGTGCACGCCGATGCCGACCTCGCGCGCTACATGCGCGATGCGGTCAAGGTGTCCAACGATTCGCCGGTCCTGCTCGATCGCTTCCTCGACAACGCGGTCGAGGTCGACGTCGACGTGATCGCCGACAAGACTGGCGCCGTGTTGATCGGCGGCGTGATGGAGCACATCGAGGAAGCCGGCGTGCATTCGGGCGATTCGTCCTGCTCGCTGCCGCCGTATTCGCTGTCGAAGGACGTCCAGGATCGTCTGCGCGAGCAGGTGATCGCACTGGCCAAAGCGCTGAACGTCGTCGGCCTGATGAACACGCAATTCGCGGTGCAAGCCGACGATGACGGCGAAGCGACGATCTACCTGTTGGAAGTGAATCCACGCGCCTCGCGCACCGTGCCCTTCGTCTCCAAGGCGACCGGCCTGCCGCTGGCGAAGATCGCCGCGCGCTGCATGGCGGGCAAGACGTTGGCGGAGCAGGGCGCGACCAAGGAAATCGTGCCGAACTACCACTCGGTGAAGGAAGCGATCTTCCCGTTCGCCAAGTTCCAGGGCGTCGACCCGATCCTCGGCCCCGAAATGCGCTCCACCGGCGAGGTGATGGGTGTCGGCCGCAGCTTCGGCGCCGCGTTCGCGCGCGCGCAGGAAGCAGCCAACATCAAGACGCCGCCGCCGACAGGCAAGGCCTTCGTCTCCGTGCGCGACCCGGACAAGCTGCGTGTCCTGCCGGTGGCGCAGGATTTGGTGCAGCGCGGCTACAAGCTCGTCGCCACAGGCGGCACCGCCGCGTTCCTGCGCGCGAACGGCGTGGAGTGTGAACAGATCAACAAGGTCACCGAAGGGCGGCCGCACGTGGTCGACCTGATCAAGAACGGCGAGATCGCCTACATCGTCAACACCACCGAAGGCAAGCAGGCGATCGCCGACTCGTTCTCGATCCGCCGTGAGGCGCTGCAGCAGCGCGTGACGTATTCCACCACCATTGCCGGCGCCAAGGCCTTGCTGCATTCTCTGCAGTATCGCGGCAGCGGCCCGGTGTGGGCGCTGCAGGAATTGCATGAAGAATTGAAGCAAGAGGAAAAGACATCAGCATGAGAGCGCCATTGACCACGCAGGGAGCGCAGCGTCTGCGCGCGGAACTGGAAGAACTGAAGAGCGTGCAGCGTCCGGCCGTGATCAACGCGATCGCCGAAGCGCGCGCGCACGGCGATCTGAAGGAAAACGCCGAGTACCATGCCGCCCGCGAACAGCAGGGGTTCATCGAAGGCCGCATCAAGCAGTTGGAAGCGGAGCTGTCGCACGCGCAGGTGATCGACGTGTCGACGCTGAATGCGGGTTCGAAAATCGTGTTCGGCGCCAACGTCACCCTGGCCGATATGGAAACCGACGAGGAAAGGCGCTACCAGATCGTTGGCGACCTGGAAGCCGACATCAAGCAGGGCCTGATCGCGATTTCGTCGCCGGTGGCGCGCGCGCTGATCGGCAAGCACGAGGGCGACAGCGTCACCATCGAAGCGCCTGGCGGCACGCGGGAATACGAAATCATCGCGGTTGCTTACGGGTGAGGGAGTGCACGCTCAGCGGACGCCTTCAGGGTCGAAGGGCGTCGTCAACGCCTTGAGGTGCTGCGCTCCCGAACGCCCGGCCATGGATAGCCGGGCCGGACTCTCCGAAGCTGACATCGCTGCGCCAAGGATGGCGATCCGTTGAAGGCCGCCGATCTCCTCATGCCGCACGCCACCTTCCTGCTCCCCTCCATCTCGCGCTTCGGCGCGCAGCGCCTGTCGGCAGAATGCGACGCGGCGCTGGGGCGGGGCGACCGGCCGCCGCCACAGGCGCCCGGCAGACGCGCGCAACTGCTGCGCCACGTCGATCTTCCCGGAGGCAGTTGGCCGATCGCGGCGCTTTCGCGCCAGGCCGATGCCGGTGATGCCGCGGGCGCGGCCTGGCTACGCGCCGATCCCGTCTGGTTGCGCCCCGACATCAACGGCGTCCGGCTCATGGCGCATGGCGAGGCCCTGCTGCCCACGCAGGCGGACTGCGAGGCCCTGCTGCCCGCGCTGAAGCCTTTGTTCGGCGACGCCGGCTTCCTGCTCGACGCACCGGCGCCCGCCCGCTGGTACCTGCGGCTGCCGCGTGAAGCGAAGATTCCCGAATTCACCGATCCGCGCGACGTGCTCGGCGACGATCTGTTCGAACATCTCGACAGCGGCCCCGAAGACCGCCGCTGGCGCGCTCTGGCCAACGAGGCGCAGATCGTGCTGCACAACCACCCCTGGAATGCGGAACGCGCGGCCAAGGGGCAACCGCCGATCAACGGCCTGTGGTTCTGGGGTGGCGGCACGCTGCCTGCCGAAGGCATCAAGACACGCAGCCGGCACAGCGCGATCTACACCGATGATCCCACCGCGCACGCCTTGGCGGCGAATGTCTGCGATGCCGGAGCGCTGCCACCACGCTATCCCGCCGGTCCCGGCGATCTTGCATCCGATCTGGTATTCGACCTCACCGATACCCGCGATCTCGCCTGGCTGGAACACGAATGGCTGCGACCGGCGCTGACCGCGCTGCGCAAGGGCGAGATCGATCATCTCGAACTCGACGACGAAGACGGCAACCTGCTGCGACTCGGCCGCTGGCATCGCCTGCGTTTCTGGCGCGGTGCCTATTCGCGATCCATTTCGCGGCACGATCCATGAAGCCATTGCGCACGATCCGTCGTCGCGACTGCAACATGGTCGACGAATGGCCCAAGCACGTACCGCCGCTGCTACAACGCGTCTACGCTGCGCGCGGTGCGCACGATCTCGCCAGCGCGCAACCGAAACTGGCGCAATTGCCGACGCCCGAAGGCTTGTTTGGCATCGATCGTGCTGTCGAACTGCTCGCGACTGCCATCGCTGAAAACCGGCACATCCTCATCGTCGGCGATTTCGATTGCGACGGCGCCACCGCTTGCGCGACCGCCGTGCGCGGCCTGCGCATGCTGGGGGCCACGCGCGTGTCGTATGCGGTGCCCAACCGCATCGTGCACGGCTACGGACTGTCGCCGGCCCTGGTCGAGGATCTGACCGGATTGCAGCCCGATCTGCTGGTCACCGTCGATCACGGCATCGCCTGCCATGCGGGCATCCGGACTGCGAAAGCACTGGGATGGGACGTCCTGGTCACCGATCATCATCTGCCGGGCGAAGTGCTGCCGCCTGCGGATGTCATCGTCAATCCGAACCAGGCGGGCGACGGTTTCCCCAGCAAATCGCTGGCGGGCGTCGGCGTGATCTTCTACGTGCTGCTGGCGTTGAGGAAATACCTGCGCGAAGCTGGCCTGCGCGAAGCCGGTGCGCTCGATGACGGCGGGCAGGATCTGACCAATCTGCTCGATCTCGTCGCCGTCGGCACGGTCGCCGATCTCGTGCCCTTGGACGTCTGCAATCGCGCATTGGTCGCGGCCGGTCTGCGGCGCTTGCGCGCGGGGCAGGGCAGTGCCGGTTTGCGCGCGTTGATCGAAGTGTCCGGACGCACGGCGGCCACGCTCTCGACCGCCGACATCGGCTACGCCATCGCGCCGCGCATCAATGCCGCCGGCCGACTGGAGGACATGTCGGTCGGCATCGAATGCCTGTTGTGCGACGACGCGACGCGTGCGCGCGAACTGGCCGAAGTGCTGGACGGCATCAACGCCGAACGCCGCGCCGTGCAGCAGCAGATGGTGGAAGAGGCCGAAACCGCGCTTGCGCCGCTGGCCGGCAAGCTCGATACGCCGCGCATCGCGCATTGCCTGTTCGATGCCGAATGGCATCCCGGCGTGGTGGGCCTGGTTGCATCGAAAATGAAGGAGCGTCTGCATCGTCCGGTGATCGCATTCGCGCCGAGCGAGCCCGGAAGCGAATGGTTGCGCGGTTCCGCGCGCTCCATCCCGGGATTCCACATCCGCGATGCCCTGGCGTTGGTCGATACGGCGCATCCGGGCCTGATCGAACGATTCGGCGGACACGCCATGGCCGCCGGCCTGAACCTGCGACTCGCCCACCTGGCGGATTTCGAGGCGGCCTTCACCA
Organism: Luteimonas panaciterrae; assembly: GCF_020511115.1. Lineage (GTDB taxonomy): Bacteria > Pseudomonadota > Gammaproteobacteria > Xanthomonadales > Xanthomonadaceae > Luteimonas > Luteimonas panaciterrae. Next base: position 268,441 of record NZ_JAJAVH010000004.1, on the reverse strand, counting down.
CTTGTGCCGCGCAATTGCTCGATGCCGAATCCCTGCACGACATCATCGCCAGCGATGGCGAACTGGCATCGGATGCCTTCATCGCGGCAAATGCATTGGCGCTACGCGACGGCGGCACCTGGGGGCAGGGCTTTCCCGAACCGGTCTTCGACGGCGAGTTCACCGTGCTCGCCTGGCGCCCGGTCGGTACCCATCATTTGAAACTGGAACTCGGATTGGACGGTTTGCGCCTGAACGCCATCGAATTCGGCGGCTGGATCGGCATGCCGCCTCCGTCCCGCATCCGCATCGCTTATCGTCTGGCGCTCGACGATTATCGTGGCGGCGATGCCATCCAGCTGATCGTCGTGCATCGCGAGGCGGCTGGCTAGGCGGGAGCGAAATGCATGCGGCCCCCTCTCTTCGAGGACCGCATGCACCACTACGAGTTACGGCGAGAAGTAGGACGAAATGCTCGACCAGACGCCGCTCAACTGCGAGTAGCCGTCCGGATCCTTGGGCGCCGAGCAGTAGGACGTGCCGCCGTAAAGACCGCCGCGCAACTGGTACGTGCCCGACGAGTCGATGGTGAACAAGCCCGAGCCGGAGGAACCGCCTTCGGTCACGCCCGCATCCCAGACCACCTTGTACAGCGGCGACTTGCCGTCGAGCGAATACGATAGGGCGGTGACCTTGCCCAGCGAGTACTTCTTCAGATCGCCCGCCGGATGGTGGATGCCTTCGATGGCCGTATTGGTGGAGGCGATGGCCGCGCTGTTCCAGCCAGCATAGACGGCACCGCTGGGCGGTGCGTTCTTCAGCTCCAGCAGCGAGGTGTCGCGCGTGGTGTTGGCGTGGCGGAGATAGGCGCCGCCGGTGAGCGTCACCGCGTTCGGGTTGGCGGTGTCGTTGTTGCAGCCGGTCGCATCGAAGAACCAATAGGTCTGCAGGGTGCTGGCGACTGTCGAGGTACTGATGCAGTGCGCGGCGGTCCAGAACAGTTGGCGCTTGGGCGAGTTGCTGTTGTTCAACAGCGTGCCGGAGCACAAGTAGGAGCCACCACCGGAAGTGAAGACCATGCGCGCCACCGCCTTGCTCGCGGCCAGGAAGCCGGCACTCGGATTCACGCGACAGACGATGTCCTGCTCGCACGAATCGCTCGCGCCGACGCCAGTCGCCCGGGCCAGGTCACGCGTGCTCGCGGCCGGGTCCACGTCCAGATGCGAGAGCTGCGGCACGGTGAGCGAGAGGCCGCTCGGACGCTGGCCCTTGGGCAGCACGATCTCGACCGTCAAGGTGTCGCCGGCCACGACCGGCGACCAGCCGGTATCCGCATTTGCGAAATCGCCGCCTTTCTCCTCGAACACGCGGCCGTCGTTGCCAGCGAAGCGCAGCGTCACCGCTGCCGGATCGCCGCCCAATTTGCCCGTCGAGCGCAGCTGCAACCCGGCGCGCAGTGCCACCGCGTTGGTCGATGTCAGCGTGAAGCGGGCGCCGCGCGAACCGTCGGGCAGGGCTTCCCAATTCAGCCCGTTGAGGTCGATACGGCTGCGGCCGACGCTGCGGGCGAAGCCGATCTCCAACGGCTGACCGTGCTTGGCCTGCTCGGCGCGACGCTTGGCCACCGCGGTGAAGGCCGCCTTTTCCGGCAGTCCGAGATCAACAGCCCGGATCGCGCCGGCCTTGCCGGTCGTGGCGAATTCGGCACCGCCCAGCGCCTTGGCCACGGGAGCGGCGGTCACGGGCGAGGGCCCCATTTCGGCAGCCGAGACGAGGGCCGTGAAACCCGACAAACCGGCCAGCAGCGCGAGAGAAAGCACGTTCTTGCGGATCATGAGTAAGGGATTCCTGTGTACGGTGGGAGGCCGGCAGCCCCCTCCGGCACAGATCAAGGGGTCAGGCATCGGGGCTTATCTGCTTAAACGCAGCCCACGTATCGCTCCCTACCATTTCGATGCCGCAATGCTGATTTCGTGACTTCGTTGTTTTCGCGATTGAGCTACAATTTCAAGTCTTTTTCACACCGGCTTAATCAATTGTCATGATCGAACTCAATCCCATTCGTCAGCGCATCGCCGATCTCACCGGGCGGCTGGTCGCGCTCAGGGGGTATCTTTGACTACGACGCCAAGCGCGAGCGTTTGGAAGAAGTCGAGCGCGAACTAGAACACCCCGATGTCTGGAACGATCCCGAACGCGCACAGGCGCTCGGCCGCGAACGTTCCATGCTCGACAAGACCGTCAACGGCATCCGCTCGCTGATCGAAGGGCTCGATGGCGCGGCCGAACTGCTCGACCTCGCCGAAGCCGAGAACGATGAAGACACCGCCAACGCGGTGGTCGAGGACGTGGAGCGTTATGCCGTCCATGTCGACAAGCTGGAATTCCAGCGCATGTTCTCGGGCGAGATGGATTCGGCCAACGCCTTCGTCGATATCCAGGCCGGCGCCGGTGGCACCGAAGCCCAGGACTGGGCGGAAATGCTGCTGCGCATGTATCTGCGCTGGGCCGAGAGCCGCGGCTGGAAGACCGAACTGCTGGAAGTGAGCGGTGGCGATGTCGCCGGCATCAAGTCGGCCACCTTCCGCGTCGAGGGCGAATTCGCCTATGGCTGGCTGAAAACCGAGATCGGCGTGCATCGGCTGGTGCGCAAGTCGCCCTTCGATTCGGACAACCGGCGCCATACCTCGTTCACCTCGGTGTTCGTCTCGCCCGAAGTCGACGACAACATCGATATCGACATCAATCCGGCCGACCTGAAGACCGATGTCTACCGATCCTCCGGTGCCGGCGGCCAGCACGTCAACAAGACCGAATCGGCGGTGCGCATCACCCACGTGCCCAGCGGCATTGTGGTGGCCTGCCAGACCGAACGCAGCCAGCACGCCAACCGCGACCGCGCCATGAAGATGCTGGCGGCCAAGTTGTACGAGATGGAAATCCAGAAGCGCAACGCCGAAAAGGATGCGCTGGAAGCCACCAAGTCCGACATCGGCTGGGGCAGCCAGATCCGCAACTACGTGCTCGACCAGAGCCGCATCAAGGACCTGCGCACGGGCGTGGAGCGCACCGACACACAGAAGGTGCTCGACGGCGATCTGGACGAGTTCGTCGAGGCGAGCCTGAAATCCGGCCTGGAGGCTGGTTCCAAACGCGCCGACGCTGTCTAATCCGAGCACGCGGGTTCCTCCGCAACAGCCCGCATCTCCGCCGCGCTGACGGCGCGGCTACGATCCACGGACTTTCCACAAAAACCTTTTCACCGACCCTATGACCGACGAGACCCTGCCACCTGACGAAAACGCCCTGATCGCCGAGCGCCGCCACAAGCTCAAAGCGATCCGGGAGCAGGGCATCGCCTTCCCGAACGATTTCCGCCGCGTCGACCATGCCGGCGACCTGCAGGTCGACTACGCCGATGCCGAGCAGTGGACCGGCGAAGCCCTGGAAGCCACCGGACGCCGCGTCACCGTCGCCGGCCGCCTGCTCGCCAAGCGCGTAATGGGCAAGGCCGCGTTCGCGCAGATCCAGGACGTCAGTGGACGCATCCAGCTGTTCCTGCAGTCGACCGCGCTCGGCGAACAGTACGACGCGTTCAAGGGCTGGGACGTCGGCGACATCGTCGGCGCCGAAGGGACACCGATGCGTACCAAGACCGGCGAGCTGTCGGTCAAGGTGGACAAGCTGCGCCTGCTCACCAAGTCGCTGCGGCCATTGCCGGACAAGTGGCATGGTCTGTCCGACGTCGAGCAGCGTTATCGCCAGCGCTACGTCGATCTGATCGTGACGCCGGAAGCGCGTGACGTGTTCTTCAAGCGTTCGCGCATCATCGCCGCGATCCGCCAGTGGCTCGATGCGCGCCGCTTCCTGGAAGTGGAAACCCCGATGATGCATTACATCGTCGGTGGCGCCACCGCCAAGCCGTTCACCACGCATCACAACGCGCTCGGTCTGGATCTGTATCTGCGCGTCGCGCCAGAGCTGTATCTGAAGCGCCTGGTCGTCGGCGGCTTCGAGCGCGTGTATGAGATCAACCGCAACTTCCGCAACGAAGGCGTCAGCACGCGTCACAACCCCGAGTTCACCATGCTCGAGTTGTACGAGGCCTATGCGACGTACACGGAAGTGATGGATCTCACCGAATCGATGATCCGCGACGTGGCGCAGCAGACGCTCGGCACGACCGCGCTGCAATGGGAAGGCAATGCCATCGACGTCGGCCCCGCGTTCCGGCGCTGGAAGCTGGAAGAAGCGGTGCGCGAACTCAACCCGCAGATCAGCGCGGCCGACTGTCGTGATCGCGAAGCGCTGGCTCGGCATTGCGAAGCGTTGAAGATTCCGGTCAAGCCTTCGTATGGATGGGGCAAGCTGCTGCTCGAGATCTTCGAGAAGACGGTCGAAGCCGGATTGATCCAGCCGACCTTCATCACCCATTACCCGGTGGAAGTCTCGCCGCTGGCGCGCGAGTCCGACAGCGAACCCGGCATCACCGATCGTTTCGAACTGTTCGTCGGCGGCAAGGAACTGGCCAACGGATTCTCCGAGTTGAACGACCCGGAAGATCAGGCGGCCCGTTTCCGCGCCCAGGTCGAGGCCAAGGCCAGCGGCGACGACGAGGCCATGCACTACGACGCCGACTACATCCGCGCGCTCGAAGTCGGCCTGCCGCCGACGGGCGGTCTCGGCGTGGGCATCGACCGGCTGGTCATGCTGCTGACGGATTCGGCATCGATCCGCGACGTGTTGTTGTTCCCTTACATGCGCCCGGAAGCTGCGAACTGATCGCTGCGACAGCTTCCGTACATGACGCTCGCCGTCAAATTGTGACCATGTACTCCAGCTGTTGATGCCGAGCCTTCCGAGGATCGGCTTCCGAGGCGATCAACACGGGTTCAGCACTTGCTTGCTTCTGTTAAAACGGGCGAGTATGTCGACGTTTGGATCGGGGAAATGACCCTCATCAAGCGGGGCAGGATCATCAGTGAATATCGTCATCGTCGATGACCAAACGTCCGCGCGCACGATGCTGCGGCACATCCTCGAGGATATCAGCCCGGAACTCGAGGTCCACGACTTCGGCGATCCGCAGGCGGCGCTGCGCTGGTGCGAGGGTAATCGCCCCGATTTGCTGCTGCTCGACTATCGCATGCCCGGCATGGACGGCCTCGAATTCGCGCGCCGCTTCCGTCGTCCGCTGCTGCATCGCGACGTCCCGATCGTGCTGGTGACGGTGGTCGGCGACGAGCCGATCCGCCAGGCCGCCCTGGATGCCGGCGTCATCGATTTCCTGGTCAAGCCGGTGCGGCCGCGCGAGCTGCGTGCGCGTTGCCGCAACCTGCTGCAATTGAGGCAGCAGTCGGAATCGGTGAAGCAACGCGCGCTCTCCCTCGAACAGCGTCTGCTGGCGAGCATGCACGAAGTGGAGGAGCGCGAACGCGAGACCTTGACCCGGCTGGCCCGCGCCATCGCCTACCGCGACGCCGGCACCAGCGCCAACCTCGAACGGCTCGCACAGGTCGCGGGCCTGGTCGCCGAGGAGATGGGGCTGTTCGAGGACGAGGTGCGCATGATCGAACTCGCCGCGCCCCTGCACGACATCGGCAAGATCGCGATCCCGGACGCCGTGCTGATGAAGCCGGGCCCGCTGACCGAGGAAGAAATCACGATCATGCGCAAGCACCCGCAGATCGGTTACGAACTGCTGAACGGCAGCCAGAACCGCTTCATCCAGGTGAGCGCCATCATCGCGCTGCGACATCAGGAACGCTACGATGGCAGTGGGTATCCGGATGGGCTGTCCGGCGAGCAGATCCCGATCGAAGCCAGGATCGTCGCGGTCGCCGATGTATTCGATGCCCTGATCTCGAAACGTCCTTATAAGGATGCATGGGCCATCGACGAAGCACTGAGCTACCTTTCGCAGCAACGCGGCAAACTGTTCGATCCGCGCTGCGTGGACGCGTTGTTGCGCAACCGTCAGCGCCTGCTGGCGATCTGCGAACGCACTTCCGAGTCGTTCATATCGCTCCCGAAGCTGCAATGATCATGTGATGAACCGCTTTCTGCCCTGGCTGAAATCGCGCTTCTCGAACCGCCCGGACAGCGAGCATGGGCAGGCGCTGGTGCGGATCGCGGTGATCACCGTGGTGCTGGTGTACCTGTTGTGGATGCTGGCCACCGATACCCACCTCAGTCCGGCCTTCCGGGACGTGCTGCTGTTCGTGGCCACGGGCTTCATGGTCGGAATCGGCATCCTCGTCGGTATCGTCCTGCGGCCGGGCGTGTCGCACGTCCGCCGCGTCATCGGCATGGTGTCCGACTATGGCCTGATGGCGGTCGCCATGGTCCGGATGGGCGAGCCGCTGGGCTGGTTCTACATCATCATCATGTGGGTGACGATCGGGAATGGTCTGCGCTTCGGCAACCGTTACCTGTTCGGCGCCATCGCCATGGCGGCGGTCAGTTTCGGCGCCGTGCTGGTCTTCACGCCTTACTGGCGCCACAACTCCAGCGTCGGCATTGGACTGCTGGTGGGATTGATCGCGGTGCCGTCCTATCTGTCCGGTCTGCTGCGGGCCTTGACCCGCGCCCGTGACGAGGCCAGGCGCGCGAACCAAGCCAAGAGCATGTTCCTGGCCAACATGAGCCATGAATTCCGCACGCCGCTCAACGGCCTGTCGGGCGTGTCGCAATTGCTGGCCACGACCAATCTCGATACGGAACAGCGCGAGTATCTGGCCACCATGCAGGCGTCCACGCGCAGCCTGCTCGCACTGGTCGAAGATGTGCTCGACATTTCCGCGATCGAGGCGGGCAAGCTCAAGGTCACCGTCGGCGAGTTCTCCCTGCGCGAGCTGCTCAACGGCATCGACCTGATCCTGCAGCCGTCGGCCAAGGCCAAGAATCTGGTCTACGAGTCGAACATCGCCAGCGGCACCCACGACCGTTTGCGCGGCGATGTCTCGCACCTGCGCCAGGTGATGCTCAATCTGGCCGGCAACGCGGTGAAGTTCACGCAGCACGGTTCGGTTCGGTTGGACGTATCCCAGCTCGACAGGCGCGATGGTCGCGTGTGGCTGCGCTTCACCGTGACCGATACCGGCATCGGCGTTCCGGAATCGGCGCATGCGCGCCTGTTCCAGGCCTTCGAGCAAGGCGACGGCACGCTGTCGCGCGATTACGGTGGCTCGGGCCTCGGCACCACCATCGCCAAGGGACTGGCCGAGGCGATGGGCGGCACGATCGGATTCGAAAGCAAGGAACATGTCGGCAGCCGCTTCTGGGTGGAGCTGCCGTTCGAGGAAGTGGTGACCGCCGAGGATGCCGCCGCTGCGCAGCGGCCGTCGATGGAGAACATCATCTCCTTCGACGATCCCTTCCTGCGCCATCGCGCCCGCGTCCGCAACATGCAGATCCTCATCGCGGACGACCACGCCGCGAACCGGATGGTGCTCGAACGCCTGCTGCAGAAGGCCGGCCACAACGTGGTGACGGTCGAGGGCGGCGACGCCGTGCTCGACGCGATGGAGATCAGCGAATACGACGCGGTGATCGTCGATCTGCACATGCCTGGCTTGAGCGGACTGGACCTGCTGCGACACCTGCGCGTGATCGAAGCGGGCCGCAAGCAGACGCCGGTACTCGTGCTGAGCGCGGACGTGACGCCGAAGTCCATCGCCGATTGCGAGCGGGCAGGGGCGCGCGCCTTCCTCGCCAAGCCGGTCTCGACAGAGAAGCTGCTCGACCTGCTGGCGGAATTGGCGCAACCCGGATCCTCCGCCGCCTTGCCACGCCGCTCGAGCAATCCGGTCGCGACCCCGGCGACAACGAACACGCTACGTAATCAGAACACCCCGACGGCCGACGACATTTTCGATCCGGCGGTACTGGACGAACTGTCGGCTCTCGGCATGGGCGAGGCATTCGAGTCCGAATTTGTAAGGCAATGCCTCAAGGACGCCGATGCCTGTCTGGCCGGCATCGAACAAGCGGCGACGAGCATGGACTGGGCCGCGCTGCGCGATCACGCGCACGCGCTCAAGGGCGTCGCCAGCAATATTGGGTTGGTCGGCCTCAGCAGTGCATGCGGCGAGGTCATGCGATTGGCCGAATGGCAGGTGCGGCGCGAATGGAAAGCTCGCCTGAGCCGCCTGCACGAACAATTCACGGTTGGCCGTAGCGCCCTCGACGCGCGCGTCCGCAACAGGCCCGCGCGCGACGGTGGCCGCCCCCAGCACTAATCCATTAGCGCAGAGCTTCGCTTGCTCCGGTTGTTTCGTTGCGACGCGACTGCGCGCGCACGATGCGTTCCATCATGCGTAGCGAGCGCTCGGTCAGCGCCAGCGCCGTGTCGACCCAAACCTCGGTGATGCCCATCAGTTCGTCGTAACCGACCGGGCGGGCAATGTTGCGCACCGTGTTCATGGCCAGGTGCGCGTAAGGCGCACGCTGCTGCTGGCGGATGAGATCTTCCACCGCGGCCTCGCCTTGGCCCTTCGGCACGAGGATGTCGACGACGCCCATGCGATGCATTTCCTCACTACTGTAGATGTTGCCTTCGAGGATGATCTTTTCCGCCAGCTGCGGGCTGACGCGCTTGCACAGGAACGAGTAGGCGCCCATGCCCGGGAACAATCCGAACAGCACTTCCGGCAGGCCCATGCCGACGCCTTCCTCGGCGACGATCGTGTGGCAGGCCAGGGCCATCTCCAGGCCGCCGCCGAGCGCATCACCCTGGATCAGCGCGATGCTGCGGATGTCGCCGCCCATGCCGGAATGCAGCTGATAGACGCCGTCAACGCAACGGCGTGCATAGGCCAGCAGCTGCGCGCGGTCGTTCTTGCGGATCAGGTTGGCGAACAGTTCCAGGTCGCCGCCGAGATTGAAGGCCGCGGCATCGGAGGCGAGCACGAAGTGGCGCAGCTTGCCGGGCTGACGCTGGCTGTCACGAAGTGTGATGGATGTCATAAAACTCCAAATATCTTCGAGCAGGTCGGTGCGGAAACAAGGGCGGCTGCTCTGGCTGATATTGGTGTGCATGTACAGCCAGTGCGCGGTTTCGGCAGGATCGGATTCGACCCGTATCGTGGGAAAAGTGCGGGTACGGAGAAGTTTTTCTACGTTGGTCATTGCGATGTCCTCGGGGGTGGGCCGTCCGTTGGCGGATGAAAACGGGGTGATTCCCATTTTCCGAGGATGCTACACCTGAACTTTAGATAAAAAATAAGCCCCTCGAGAGGGGCTTATGTTTGGACGATTGGAGATATTCGCTTCAGGACGGCGAAGATTCTCTGAGCTCGCGCCGCAAAATCTTGCCCACATTCGTCTTCGGCAGTTCCGTGCGGAATTCCACGTATTTTGGATGCTTGTAGCCCGTCAGGTTTTCGCGGGCATGCGCCTTGACCTGGTCGGCGGTGAGGTTGGGGTCCTTCTTGACGATGACCACCTTGACCGCTTCGCCGGATTTCTCGTCAGGCACGCCGACGGCGGCCACTTCGAGAACGCCTGGCATCAGCGCGATCACGTCCTCGACCTCGTTCGGATACACGTTGAAGCCTGAGACCAGGATCATGTCCTTCTTGCGATCGACGATATAGAAGAAACCCTTTTCGTCCATGCGGGCCATGTCGCCAGTGTGCAGCCAGCCATCGGCATCAATGACCTGCGCGGTTTCCTCCGGACGATTCCAATACCCCTTCATCACCTGCGGGCCTTTGATGCACAGCTCGCCGACTTCGCCGGTCGCCAGGATTCGATTTTCTTCATCCTTGACGCAGGCGTCGGTGGAAGGCACTGGCAAACCGATCGAACCGTTGTAGTCGGTCAGGTCCATCGGATTCATGCAGGCGGCGGGGGAGGTTTCGGTGAGGCCGTAGGCTTCGACCAGGGTCACGCCGGTCACTTTCTTCCAGCGTTCGGCAACCGCGCGCTGCACGGCCATGCCACCGCCGAGGGTGAGACGCAGCCGCGAGAAATCGATGTCACTGAAACCGGGCGTGTTGAGAAGACCATTGAACAACGTGTTGACGCCAGTGATGGCGGTGAATGGCTCGCGCTTGAGTTCCTTCACGAATCCCGGCATGTCGCGCGGATTGGTGATGAGGATGTTCAAACCACCGAGCTTCATGAACACCAGGCCGTTCGCCGTGAGCGCGAAGATGTGATACAGCGGCAGCGCGGTGATGATGGTTTCATCGCCGGGCTTCGCGACCGTGCTCACCCAGGCCGAAGCCTGCTGCATGTTGGCGACGAGATTGCGATGCGTGAGCATCGCGCCCTTGGCGACGCCGGTGGTGCCGCCGGTGTATTGCAGAAAGGCGATGTCCTCGTGATCGATCTCGATATCGGGCAGGGCATGGCGCTGTCCGAGCGTGAGCGCATCGTTGAAACGAACGGCACCGGGAATGTCGTAATCCGGCACCATTTTCTTGACGTACTTCAGAACGAAATTGACCAGCGTGCCTTTCAAGCCAAGCAGGTCGCCGAGCCCGGTGGTGATCACCTGTTTCACCTGCGTGCCGGCCAGTGCCTGCTGCACGGTGTTGCCGAAGTTGTCCAGCACCAGCACCACGCTCGCACCGGAATCGGCGAGCTGATGCTTGAGCTCGCGCACCGTGTACATCGGGTTGGTGTTGACCACGGTCAGGCCCGCGCGCAGCACGCCGAATGTCGCGATCGGGTACTGCAGGCAGTTCGGCATCATGATGGCGACGCGATCGCCCTTCTTGAGCTTCAGTTCGCCGAGCAGATAGGCCGCGAAGCGTTTGCTCAGCGCATCGAGTTCCGCGTAGGTGATCCGCTTGCCCATGCTGGAGAACGCCGGACGATCGCGGTAGCTCTCGATGGTCTTCTGCAGGACGGCCGGGACCGAGTGAAACTCGTTGACGTCGATTTCGGCCGGAACCCCCGCGGGATAACTGCTCAGCCAGGGACGATCGAGGGTCATGCAGCTCTCTCCAATAAACGTGGTTGGCGGGGCGCCCGTGGGGTGGCGTCTTTGATTGGATTGGAGCATAGGCTCTAGGAGCGAGCAAGCGCGTGTTTTTGTGCAGCAATGCTGCACCGCGCTTGACCGCCTGGCCGTGAATCTCGAGTTCGTGGCCGGTAATGCCGGTAGCCGACGACCAAGGGCATAAACTGCCAATTTGGGTAGATATCCCGCTCGGGATATCTCGAACTAAAACGATGCTTCCTGAAAGCGAAATCCCCGCTTGAGCGGGGATTTCGGGAAGTGAACCGAACGACTTAAGTCAGGCCGTCTTTAAATCAGGCCGCCTTCTTCGCCGCCAGCTGACGCAGCACGTATTGCAGCAATCCGCCGTTACGGAAGTATTCGACTTCCTTCGGCGTCAGCAGCAGCACGTCGACCTCGAAGCTCTTCTTGCTGCCGTCGGCCTTGGTGGCGGTGACGGTGGCCGTCTTCGAGGCGCCTTTCTGCAGACCGGTGACGTCGAAGACTTCCGAACCGTCCAGCCCCAGGCTCTGCGCGTTCTCGCCGTTGCGGAAGCGGCAGGGCAGCACGCCCATGCCGACCAGGTTCGAACGATGGATACGCTCGAAACTTTCCGCGATCACGGCCTTCACGCCGAGCAGATTGGTGCCCTTGGCGGCCCAGTCGCGCGAGGAACCGGTGCCGTACTCCTTGCCGGCCAGCACCACCAGCGGCGTGCCATCGGCCTTGTACTTCACGGCGGCGTCGTAGATCGCCAGCTTTTCGGGAGCCGCGCCGCTCTTGGCGTCGGTGTGCTTGCCAAAATACAGCGTATTGCCACCTTCCTCACCGCCGAACATCAGGTTCTTGATGCGGATGTTGGCGAAGGTGCCACGCACCATCACGTCGTCATTGCCGCGGCGCGAGCCGTAGCTGTTGAAGTCGGCGGGCTGCACGCCGCGCGACTGCAGGAAGCGGCCCGCCGGCGAATCCTTCTTGATGTTGCCGGCCGGCGAGATGTGGTCGGTGGTGATCGAGTCGCCGAACAGGCCCAGCACGCGAGCGCCGTGGATGTCGTCGATCGAGCCGACCGCCATGGTCATGCCGTCGAAGTAGGGCGGATTCTTGATGTAGGTCGAGTCGCCGTCCCACTGGTAGGACTGGCCATCGGGCGAGGCGATCTGGTTCCAGCGGGTGTCGCCCTTGAACACGTCGGCGTAGTTCTGCGCGAACAGTTCCGGACCGACGGTGGCGGCGATGGCGTCGCCGATTTCCTTGTTGGACGGCCAGATGTCGCGCAGATAGACATCCTTGCCTGCGCTGTCGTGGCCGATCGGCTGCGTGGTCAGGTCGATGTTCACCGTGCCGGCGATGGCGTAGGCCACGACCAGCGGCGGCGAGGCGAGGTAGTTCGCCTTCACTTCCGGATGCACGCGGCCTTCGAAGTTGCGGTTGCCCGACAGCACCGAGGCCACGACCAGTTCGTTCTCGGCGATGCCCTTGGACACTTCGTCCGGCAGCGGGCCGGAGTTACCGATGCAGGTGGTGCAGCCGTAGCCGACCACGTAGAAGCCGAGCTTCTCCAGATCGCTGAGCACGCCGGCCTTCTTCAGATAATCGGTCACCACCAGCGAGCCCGGCCCGAGCGAGGTCTTCACCCAGGGCTTGGCCTTCAGGCCGAGCTTGACGGCGTTGCGGGCCAGCAGGCCGGCGCCGAGCATCACCGCCGGGTTCGATGTGTTGGTGCAGGAGGTGATCGCGGCGATCACCACCGAGCCGTCGGACAGCTCGGCGTCCTGATCGTTGATGCGGATCTTGGATACCGGCGCAGCGGCCAGGTGCTCCGCCTGCGGCTGATCGCCGCCCTCGGCGTCCAGACGGGCAACGCCGCCGTTGCCCTGTGTCTTGCGGTTGGCGATCAGCGGGCCGAGGCTCTCGCTGAAATTGCTGTGCACGTCTTCCAGCAGCACGCGGTCCTGCGGGCGCTTGGGGCCGGCGAGCGAGGGCTTGACGTCGCCCAGGTTGAGCTCGAGCGTGGCCGAGTACACGGCATGTGGCGATTGCGCGTCGTGCCACAGGCCCTGCGCCTTGGCATAAGCCTCGACCAGCGCGATCTGCTCTTCCGAGCGGCCGGACAGGCGCAGGTAGGTCAGCGATTCGGCATCGATCGGGAAGATGCCGCAGGTAGCACCGTACTCGGGCGCCATGTTGGCGATGGTGGCGCGGTCGGCCAGCGGTAGGTGCTGCAGGCCGTCGCCGTAGAACTCGACGAACTTGCCCACCACGCCGAGCTTGCGCAGCATCTGGGTGACGGTCAGCACCAGGTCGGTCGCGGTGGTGCCTTCGGGCAGCTGGCCGGTGAGTTTGAAGCCCACCACCTGCGGGATCAACATCGAGGAGGGCTGGCCCAGCATCGCGGCCTCGGCCTCGATACCGCCCACGCCCCAGCCGAGCACGCCGATGCCGTTGATCATGGTGGTGTGGCTGTCGGTGCCGAACACGGTGTCCGGGAACACCAGGGTTTCACCGTCGACCTCGCGCTCCATCACCACGCGGGCGAGGTTCTCCAGGTTCACCTGGTGCACGATGCCGGTGTTCGGCGGCACCACCTTGAAGTTCTCGAACGCCTTCTGGCCCCAGCGCAGGAAGCCGTAGCGCTCCTTGTTGCGCTCGAACTCGATCTTGCCGTTCAAATCCAGTGCGTCCGGACTGCCGAACACGTCGACCTGCACCGAGTGGTCGATGACCAGCTCGGAGGGAATCAGCGGATTGATCTGCTCCGGCTTGCCGCCGAGCTTCACCACCGCGTCGCGCATCGCCGCCAGATCGACCACGCAGGGCACGCCGGTGAAGTCCTGCAACACCACGCGCGCCGGCATGAAGGCGATCTCGGTGTCGGGTTCCTTGGTCGCGTCCCAGGTCGCCACCGCCTCGATGTGCTCCTTGCCGACGGTGATGCCGCCATCCTCATGGCGCAGGAGGTTCTCCAGCAGGATCTTCATCGAGTAGGGCAGCTTGGTGATGTCGAAGCGCTCGCCGAGCTTGGGGAGGCTGGAATAGGTGTAGGACTTGCCGTTGACGTCCAGGCGGGTGCGGGTGGAGAAGGAATCGTGGGCGGGCATGGGACTGTTCCTGATGGCTGGGGCGGGGAGCCCTGGCAGTGGTGTCTGAAGAATCCGCTTTTGGTGGAAAGTCCGCACCTGGATGTGCGGGCTCTTGCGGAAGGATCCGCGTACAGTATGACGGTTTGAGTATGCAAATGAAAGTATGTATGCTCCATCCATACCCGGAACAGCCATGCCCGGAACAGCATAGGAGGCGTCCCATGGAAGCCACTGTCGCCGAACGCGGCCAAATCACGCTGCCCAAGGCGGTTCGAGACGCCCTGGGCCTGACCAAAGGCACCACCCTGAAGGTGGAGCTGGACGGCGGCCGCATCATCCTGCGCAAAGATGTCACTGAAGCACTGCGCAAGGTGCGCGGCAAGTTCAAGCTGGTCGATGGGATGACCAGCACCGACGAGGCCCTGCGCGCCGTCCGCGGCCGCGCTCCGGGCGATCCAGTGGAATGATCGCACTCGACTCGTCAACGTTGCTTGATGTCCTGATCGGCGACCCGGTGCATGCCGAGTCGTCGGAAATCTGCATCGGCGAGGCGCTGGCGCGGGAGGACGTGGTCGTCTGCGACGCCGTCGTGGCCGAAGTGCAGGCGATGCTGGACACCTCGGTCAGCCTGCTGGACACCCTGGCGTCGCTGGGCATCCGCTACGAATCGACCCACGAGGGTGCCGCGATGCGCGCCGGCCACATGTATCGCCGCTTCCGCACGCGCGGGGGCAAGCGCGAGCGCGTGGTCGCCGATTTCCTGATCGGCGCGCACGCGCTGCTGCAATGCGATGGCCTGATCACCCGCGATGCCGGGTTCTATCGGGATTACTTCAAGGGCCTGAAGCTGATCGTGCCGGATTGAATCCCCGACTCAACGCGAATTCCGCCGTAGCAGGAATGACGAACATCTTGACTCGCCATTCCCGCGTCAGCAGCGCAATTACCGCGGAGGCGGCAATCGCACGCCGTTCTGCGCTGCCCAGATCTCCACGCGCGTATTGAACGACTGCTGCAGCTGGCTGTTGAACGGCGTGCCGCTGTCGAGCCTGCCCAGATCGCCATCGACGTTGTCGAGCACCTTGTGGCCGACATCGCGCATGTTCTTGAGCAATGTGCCGCCGTATTCGGTGCCGAGGCTGTTGAGGAAATCGGCCGTCTGCTGCGGAGTCAGCCCACGCTCGGCCGCGTAGTGGGTCAACAGCGGCAGCGGGCTCAGGCCCTCGCCGCTGGTGTCGTACAGAATGCCTGCGGTCTGTTCGTTGAAGCCGACATCCTGCATGAACTTCTTCGCGGTATCGGTCTGATACTTGTCGGCTTCCTGCTTCTCGCGATACGCGCTCACGCCCAGGCTGGTCAATGCGGCCACGCCGCCGACGATCGCGCCCGCCGGTCCCCATGCGGAGCCCGCGCCGAAGATGGCGACCGCGCCGCCGAGGGCACTGGTGGTCTGCAACGCGCCCTGTAGCGCGTCGCCTTCGCCGAAGGCTTCCACGGCACCGACCACATCCAGGGCGACACCCACGCTGCCCAGCAGCTTGGTGACGCCGGCACTGTTCGCGTAACGGCCCAGCGCGCTGGTATCGCTGATCAGGCCCGCGCCCGTGCCCATCTGCGAGATTTGCTGGGCGACGTCGAACCCTTGCGCGGTCGCGTTGACGACGTTGATGAAATCAGGATCGTCGAGCGCCATCGACGTCGCCTTGGCGAAGGACAAGGCGCTGACGGTCGAGGCGAGGCTGCGGAAGACCTGTCCACCGGCGGTGTCGGCCGCGAAGGCTTCCTGCGTGCTCAGGTCGCCGTTGAGTCGGTCGACGAGCGCACGCAGCTGTTCCGGCGTGCGGGCATCGCCGTTGGCGATTTCGGTGTTGAGCGTGCGCAGCTCATCGATGGCATTGCTCAGCGCTTGATCGGACAGGCCGAGCGAGCGCGCCAGCCCAGGTGATTTGAGCGCTTCCAGATCGGAGACCAGGCGTTGCGGATCCGGCGTGCCGCCCGCGTTGATGCCTTCCATCATCGCGCTGCTCACCTGCTGCCGCAGGAATGTCGTGCCCAAGGCCTGCGCGATCTGCGGCGTGGCCTTGAAGCCACTGCCGCCACCGCCGGCCGCCGCCGCCATCCAGTCACGGGTGGCGACCATGTTCGGGGTGGTGGCGAGGTTCGGGTTTTCCTGCAGCGCCAGCTTCACCGCGAACTGCGATTCCTTGGAACTGAACATGGTTTCCGTCAGCGCTTGCGCCTTGAGTTCCGGCACCGACGTGCGTAGCTCGTTGGCGGCGTCCAACATCAACTGGCCATGTTCGGCCAGCTCACCCCGCAACGATTCGTATTTGCTCCGCCATTCGGGACTTTGCGCCTGCAGGTAGTTGTCGACCGCCTTTTGCAGGTTCTCCGGCGTCGCGTTCTGGCCCAGGTTGGCGACGTGCCAGTTCAGATCCTTCGTATGGTTGGCGTATTCCTGCGTGAGCCGCGTGGTTTCCGAGTTGTGATAGCTGATGATGCGCTCGACCAGGGCGAACGGTTGGCTCGCGCCATCGACCTGCGCCCGCTTGGCAAGATCGATGTACATCGAGATGCCTTCCATCGATGCCTTGTCGTCCAGCGTCATGCGGGCCGTACCGAACTCGTCCGGCATGACATCACTGAGAGCAGGGTTGCTGCTGGCCTGATCCACCAATTTGTTGAATAGCCCGGTGTTGCCGGATTCCTTGGCGATCGCGGCCAGGCGGCCGGTCTGCTCCAGGATCGACTTGTTCTCGAAGCTGGCGCCGCTGTTGTAGTTCTGCTGGATGGCGCCCTGCAGATCGCCGAGGACGTTGTCGACCAGCGCCGTCTTGGCCGCGGGATCGTCCATGCCCTTGACCGCGTTGGCCAGGGTTTCCATCGCCGTGGCGATCTTGCCCAGATTCTGCTGCTGCGCCGTCGCCGGCTGCGCCCATTTGGACGGGTCTTCCAACTGGCCCAGTTGACCACGCACGTCGTCGGCGACGGTGCGCGTCACATACTGGTCGTTGGCGGCATCGAGCTTGTCCTCGGCCTGCTGATAGGCCTGCTCGATCTGATGGATTCCGCTCCAGTCCTTGGCCTGATTGGCGCGTTCGATCGCCGCGTCACGGCTGTCGTGGAGATTCTGGATGGTATCCGGGTGCGTCTGGCCGTACAGACCGTTGTCGGTCGTGGTCTGGGTGATCGCGTCGTCGGCCGTCTTGATCTGTTGCGACTGCGGACGCGGGGCCGGATCGCGAGGCGGCGGCGGTGGGGGAGGCGGCGGAGGCGGAGCTCTCCGGACGGTGTCGTTCATGCGAATCCCCTTGCAGGTAGCAGACGATGACAAGCATCCACAGGACAATCCGCCCGAGAGTAGTCAGCACGTCATTCCGTCACCAGCTAGGGGCGACCCTAGGACTCCGCATTAATGATTCATGCAAGGCGATCAACGCAATAGGATTAACGCAGGGAAGCGTCGATCGCCGCGAGCATCTGCCGCCGGCTCCACAGGAAATCGAGCAGGCTGCCGCCCATCTGCCGCCACAGCACCGCCGAGCGCACCGCCGCCAGCAGCACGGCGCGGATTTCCGAGACGATGTCGTTCTGTCCGAGATAATGCGGATTGCCTTGCACCATCACCTTCGGGCGCAGGTGGCTGATGGTGTCCGCATACAGTTGCCCGAGCGCGGTCAGCACTTCGGGATGGGTGCTGCCCAGGCGTTCCGCGAGCGGCGCGGTCGCGAGGATGCCCTCGTGCACGTGCGCGGCCATCGCGCCGTCGCGCACGAAGCGGCGTTCGATCTGCAGCACCGCCAGCGCGAGCCGCGGCAGTGCCTCGTCCTTGTTCTCGTTGCGGAAGTATTCGCGCAGCAGGCGCAGGCCGGGGCGGAGAGCTTCCACATTGCCGTAGACGGCCTCCGGCGATTCGGCGTCGATGCGGAACACGCTGTCGAGCGCGGTTTCCAGCACCGAGCCCTCCGCCTGTCCGGTTTCGGCGACGCGGCGCACTTGTTTGAGCGCCTGCAGCAGGCCGGCGAGGGCGAGGATACGTTCGTGCATCAGGCCGCCGCCTCCCGTCGCGGCAATGGCAGGGTGATTTCCAGGGGCGCATCGGTGGATGCGATCACGGCGCCGCCCAGGCAGACGTCGCCGTCGTAGAGCACCAGCGACTGGCCCGGTGTCATCGCGCGCTGCGAACGCGCAAAGCGGACTTCCAGCGTGCCGTCGTCGGTCACCTGCACGTCGCAGGCTTCATCCGTCTGGCGATAGCGGATCTGCGCGGTGCAGGTGAAAGCGGAAGCCGGCGGGCTGCCGGCGATCCAGTGCGCGGTCTCGGTCTTCGCGACGCCCGACAGCAAGTAGGGGCTGTCGCTGCCCTGATCGACATACAGCAGATTGCGTTCGACATCCTTGCCGACCACATACCAGGGCGCGGCATCGAATCCGCGCACGCCGCCGAGCTGCAGGCCTTCGCGCTGTCCGAGCGTGAAATAGAACACGCCCGGGTGCGTGCCGACGACACGCCCGTCGGGCGTGCGCATCTCGCCGGGCTTGGCCGGCAGATAGCGCGACAGGAATTCGCGAAAATCGCGCTCGCCGATGAAGCAGATGCCGGTGGAATCCTTCTTGGCGGCGGTCGGAAGTCCGGCCTCGGTGGCGATGCGGCGAACCTCCGGCTTGGCCAGATCGCCTAGCGGGAACAACGTCGCCGCGAGCTGCGCCTGCCCGAGCTGATGCAGGAAGTAGCTCTGGTCCTTGGCACGGTCGCGGGCGCGCAACAGCTGCCAGCGGCCGGCGTTGTTCGCGACTCGCGCGTAGTGTCCGGTGGCGATGCGCTCGGCGCCGAGATCACGGGCGGCATCGAGGAAATGCTTGAACTTGATCTCGCGATTGCACAGCACGTCCGGATTCGGCGTGCGGCCGGAAGCGTATTCGGCGATGAAGTAGGCGAACACACCGTCCCAATATTCTTTCGAAAAATCCCGGAAGTGGATCGGCAAGCCGAGACGCCCGCACACCGCCACCGCATCGCGGCGATCATCCTCGGCGCGGCAGTCGCCGCTGCCGTCGTCGGCCCAGTTCTGCATGAACAGGCCCGCGATCGGTTCGTTGGCGTCGCGCAAGAGCAGGGCGGCCACCGACGAATCGACACCGCCCGACATGCCAACGATGGTCCGGACAACGGTCATGCTCACACCACCAGATGCGTCAGCATCGACAGCGGATAGCGCTGTCCGGCCAGGTGATCGGTCACCGCCTGCCAGACCAGCGGACTGCGATGACGCTCGCGCGCCTCCAGCAGTTCGGCCGGCGTCATCCAGACCGCGCGCACGATGCCCTCGTCGAGCGGACGCGCCGGGTCGTGGGCGACCGGCTCGGCGGCGAAGGCGAAACGCAGGTAATGCCGGCCATCGCTTTCGCCGTCGCGTGGCGGCGCCTTCCATTGATAAGCGCCGACGAAGGCGGTCAGGCGCACATCCCAGCCGGTTTCCTCGAGCGTCTCGCGCAGGGCGGCCTGTTCCAGGCTTTCGTCCGGTTCAAGGTGGCCGGCCGGCTGGTTGAGCACCAGTCCGCCGTTGACGCGCTCTTCCACGCACAGCAGGCGCCCGCCGTCGACCACGAGGGTGGCGACGGTCACGTCGGGTTGCCAGAAACGTCCTTCGCGATAGCTCATAGGACTATTGTCACATGCCATGTCCGCACCGTGCCCAACCATTGGGCCGCCATTCGGCGGATCGATCGTACAAGTGATTGATTCACGGCGGCGTGTCGATGCCAACCTGATGCCGACCGATCCTGGATTGGCGACGCGAAATGCGGAGAGCGTGCATTTTTCAACGCGACGGCGCCCCTCGTATAATTCGCGGATGGCCAACACCCCACGCGAACACGAGCATGATCACGGCGTCGCCGTGGAAACCAGCAAGCCGGAAGTGGCACGCCCGCCGCTGTATTCCGTCTTGTTGCTGAACGATGACTACACGCCGATGGACTTCGTCGTCGACGTTCTAGTGCGCTTTTTCGCCATGAATCTCGACAAGGCCACCCAGGTGATGTTGCACGTGCACACTCGCGGCCGCGGCGTTTGCGGTGTTTACACGCGCGAAGTGGCGGAGTCCAAGGTGGCGCAAGTCAACGAATATTCCCGTCTCAACCAGCATCCGCTGCTATGCACGATGGAGAAAGCGTAAGCCGGACGTGAGCCAGAAAGGAGAGCTTGTGCACGCTCTCTGAATCGTTGCCGTGGGATTCTGCGTCCCGCCACCTGTACATCTTGCGGAGCACAGGGGAAAAGGCCTAAAACGACAGCACGGGGCGGGCATGGAAAATCCGGTCGGTGGCCCCATCTGGGTAACAGACGTTCAGGAGGCTCCCGCCCCATGTTCTCCAAAGATCTCGAATACTCCATCGGCCAGTGTTACAAGCGCGCTCGCGAGGCGCGCGACGAATACATGACGGTCGAACATCTGTTGCTCGCGCTGCTCGATAATCCTTCCGCAGAAGCCGTCCTCAAAGCCGTCGGCGCCGACTTCAACCGCCTGCGCAGCGATCTCGAACAGGCCATCGCCAGTTCGGTCTCGCGCCTGGCCGACGACGACGCCCGCGACACGCAACCCACGCTCGGCTTCCAGCGCGTGCTGCAACGCGCCGTGTACCACGTGCAGTCTTCCGGCAAGAAGGAAGTCACCGGCGCCAACGTGCTGGTGGCGATCTTCGGCGAGAAGGATTCGCACGCGGTCTACTACCTCAACCAGCAGGATGTGAACCGGCTGGACGTCGTCAACTATCTCTCGCACGGCATCGCCAAGACCGGTGGCGAGGAACCGCGCGAAAGCGAGGAATCCGGGCAGAAATCCGAAGGCGGCGAGAGCGAAGGCAAGGGCGACGCCCTGGCCGAGTACGCCAGCAATCTCAATGCGATGGCGTTGGATGGCAAGATCGATCCGCTGGTCGGCCGCGCCGAGGAAATCGAGCGCACGATCCAGGTGCTTTGCCGCCGCCGCAAGAACAATCCGCTCTACGTGGGCGAGGCCGGCGTCGGCAAGACCGCGCTCGCCGAGGGCCTGGCCAAGCGCATCGTCGACGGCGAGGTGCCGGACGTATTGATGGACGCCACCATCTACTCGCTGGACCTCGGCGCCCTGGTCGCCGGCACCAAGTACCGTGGCGACTTCGAAAAGCGCCTGAAAGCCGTACTGTCCGCGCTGAAGAAGATTCCGGGCGCGGTGCTGTTCATCGATGAAATCCACACCATCATCGGCGCCGGTTCCGCCAGCGGCGGCACCATGGACGCCAGCAACCTGATCAAGCCGGCCCTGGCCTCGGGCGAGCTGCGCTGCATCGGCTCGACCACGTTCCAGGAATACCGCGGCATCTTCGAGAAGGATCGCGCGCTGGCCCGCCGCTTCCAGAAGATCGACATCGTCGAGCCGACGGTGGGCGAGACCATCGAGATCCTGCAAGGCCTGAAGTCGAAGTACGAGGCGCACCATGGCGTCACCTACGCCGACGACGCCATCAAGGCGGCCGTCGACCTGTCGGTGAAGCACATCGGCGACCGCCTGCTGCCCGACAAGGCCATCGACGTGATCGACGAGGCGGGTGCGCGTCAAAGGCTGCTGCCGGAAGGCGTGCGCAAGAGTCTGATCGATGTCGAGGAAGTCGAGACGATCGTGGCGAAGATGGCGCGCATTCCCGCCAAGCAGGTCAGCGCCTCCGACAAGGACGTGCTCGAGCACCTGGAACGCAATCTGAAGATGGTGATCTTCGGCCAGGATCCGGCGATCGAAACGCTGACCTCGGCGATCAAGCTCGCCCGCTCGGGCCTGGGCAATCCCGACAAGCCGATCGGCAACTTCCTGTTCGCCGGCCCCACCGGCGTCGGCAAGACGGAGGTGACCAAGCAGCTTGCGCTGCAACTCGGCATCGAGCTGGTGCGCTTCGACATGAGCGAGTACATGGAGCCGCATTCGGTCAGCCGCCTGATCGGCGCGCCTCCGGGCTACGTCGGCTTCGACCAGGGCGGCCTGCTCACCGAGAAGATCGTCAAGACGCCGCACTGCGTGCTGCTGCTCGACGAGGTGGAGAAGGCGCATCCGGACATCTTCAACATCCTGTTGCAGGTGATGGACCGCGGCATCCTCACCGACACCAACGGACGCGAGGCGAACTTCCGCAACGTGATCCTGGTGATGACCACCAACGCGGGCGCCGCGCAGGCGGCACGCCGTTCGATCGGCTTCACCCGCCAGGACCACAGCACCGATGCGATGGAAGTGATCCGCAAGGGCTTCTCGCCGGAATTCCGCAATCGCCTCGATGCGATCGTGCAGTTCCAGGCGCTGGGCATGGAGCACATCCTGCGCGTGGTCGACAAGTTCCTGATCGAACTGGAAGCCCAACTGCACGAAAAGAACGTCACGCTCTCGGCCACGCCGGCCGCGCGCGATTGGATGGCCCAGCACGGCTTCGATCCGCTGATGGGCGCGCGTCCGATGGCACGGTTGATCCAGGACAAGATCAAGCGCCCGCTCGCCGACGAACTGCTGTTCGGCAAGCTGGTGCAGGGCGGCCGCGTCGGCGTCGACGTCAAGGACGGCGAGATCGTGCTCGACGTGCAGGCCGAACCGGAAAAGCTGCTGCCGGTTTCCGTTTAAGCATCCGGGCAGCGCAGGATCGCCGGGACGGGAGTCCCGGCATCCGTGTTCGCCCTCGTGAACCCGCCGTAAGGGCGGGCATGCCAGTTCCCGGCCCAAAGGCCTATCTCCCTGGCTCCGACAATCGCCTCTTGGCCCGGCACGCGCCGGAGCCCCATGACGCCGCCCTCACGTCAATGTGATCTATGGCATCATATTTTTGTGACTTGAATCACTCTCACGTACCCGTTATCCGGCCGGGCGCGAGGGGCACCGCTTAGGGGCGCCGGAGGAGCAGGGAGGGGATGTGAGCAGAATCAGGAATTCCTGCCGGCCGGCGGCCGGTGGCTTGCTTTGGCTGTGCCTGGCCGCCACGCCCGCATGGGCGGCGCAATCGCTCGAGTTGATCAGCAATGCCACGACGCCGACCAACAGCGGTCCCGCCGGGTCCGGCCCATCGACGGCGCCGCAGGCCGTCACGATCCGCAACAACACCGACAATCCGACCGGGAACAGCTTCATCGCCACCAATCCCGCGCTCACGGTCACTTACTCGCTCGGCGATCAGCAGTACACGCTCAATACGGTGACCGAATCGCCGACCGGCGTGGCCGTCAATTTCGGCGCGGACGCGAACAACTTCGCTCCTTTGCTGACGAGTACCGGTCTTTATTCGCCGATGTCCGCCGTCGGTTCCCCGGCCAACGCCAACTTCACCTCCACCGGAGGCGCCGCCGCGGGTACCGGCATCACGGTCGGCACCAACGCGGGCGCGCAGTTGTTTACGTCGACCCGCGCCTTCGCCAACGCCAATCTCCCGACGGGCACGCGCTTCTACATGGCCACCCTCACGCTGAGCTTCAGCCAGCCCGTCACCAACCCCGTGCTGCACTTCTCGGGCCTGGGCGGTTTTGCGCGCGATACGTCGACCAGCGAGACCATCAACTTCTCGCAGGAATTCGAAGTCGTCACCAGCGGCGTCAGCTTGACCCGGCTGTCCGGCAACACGCCGTTCGCGGTGGGTGCCGGCACCGTCAACGGTCTCAGCTATGGCGCCAACTGGATCTATTCCACGGTCAGCGCGCCCAGCGTCTCCTGCACGCTCAACCAGGCCGCGTGCGGATCGGTGCGGATCAATGGTTCCGGTCTGAGCACGGTGAGCATCAAGGTCTACATGCGCAGCAACACCAGCTCGTCGCGATGGCAGCCGGTGGCGGTCGCCAACAACGGCGATGCCGTGATCGTCAGTGTCTCCCTGGATGCACCGACCATCACCGTCAACAAGGCGCTCGCCGCCAGCGGACGTCTGCAGGCCACCGATCAATTCACGACGCAGATCAAGAATGCCGGCGGCACGGTCATCAACAGCGCCGCCAACAGCACCACTGCCGGTACCGGCGCCACGGTCACGCCGGGCACCGGCACCACCGGAGCGACCACGGTCGCGGCCGGCGCGACCTACACGCTGACCGAAGCCGCCGCCGGCACAACGAACCTGAGCAGCTATGCCACCAGTATCGCCTGCACCAATGCCAATACCGGTTCGACGACGGTCCTGCCTTCAGGGGCGGGGCAGAGTTTCACCATCACGCCGCAGAGCCTGACCGACAACATCACCTGCACCCTGACCAATACGCCCGGCGGAACGATCGTCATCGTCAAGGACGCCGTCCCCAACGACGCGCAGGATTTCAGCTTCACCACTTCCGGCACCGGCCTCAGTGCGTTCAGTCTGGACGATGATAGCGATGCCACGCTGTCCAACACCCGCACCTTCGTCGGCGTCGCGCCGGGCAGCTACACCGTCACCGAGGCGACGGCCGCCGGCTGGTCGCTCACGGGCCTGGTCTGCAACGATCCCAACGGCGGCAACAGCAGCGGCAACGCCGCCACCCGCGTCGCCAGCATCAATGTATCGGCGGGGGAAACGGTCACCTGTACCTTCACCAATACCGTCACCACCAGCAATCTCAGCATCACCAAGACCAACACGCCCTCGGCGGGCGCGAGCGATCAGCCCGGCGATACGGTCGGGAAGGGCAGCCTCCAGTCCTACAGCATCGTCGTCAGCAACAGCGGGCCGGGCGATGCCAGCGGCAGCGTCCTGAGCGACCCGCTGACCAGCAGCCTCGACTGCGTCGACGTGCAATGCGCCGTGGTGAGCGGCGGCGCCACCTGTCCCACGGTCAGCGTGTCCTCGCTGCAATCCGGTGTCGCATTGGCGGCGTTGCCCGCCAACAGCTCGTTGAGATTCACCTTGTCGTGCTCGGTGAAATAGCGACGACCGAGCCAGGCACGCGCCCATGAAAAAACCGGCGGCCTCATGGCCGCCGGTTTCGTTTGTCGCAGAGGATCGCGAACGATCCGTTTTACGGAGCGAAGCTGCCGCCACCGGAGCACAGGCCGGTCCCGATCAGGCCATTGTTCCAGTCGTCCAGGGTATTGGCGAGCTGGATGAGTTCCTGACGCAGCGGATCGGTCTTCGGCAGCGCGGCGATCTGCTGCGGGGTGTAGGCGGACAGGATTTCGTCGGCGCGGGTCAGCGCGGCGGCGGTATCGCCAGTGGGATCGGCGCCATTGGCGTAGTTGGCCTGGGCGGCCACCAGCTGATGGGCGAGGATCCAGTAGGCGTTGCCGCGCGGCGACACCAGCAGGACCTGGCCATAGGTCAGACCGGAGCTGTAGAAGGCCTGATCGCGCAGGGACAGCCAGATGTCGGTAGTGAAATCACCGGCGTTCTGGGCACGGTTCTGCCAATAACCCTGGGTGAAGCGGCAATCGGATTCAGCTGCTTGGGCGTGGGTCGGAACGGCAACAGCGGCGACGGCCAGCGCCAGACTCAAGGCAGCGAGACGGAAAGACATGCTTGATTCCCCTGTAAATGTGATGGTCGGAACTGCGGGTGCACCTCAGTGCGGTGCGCATCATATTTGTGATTTATATCACATTCAATATTGTCAAACTTCACATTATGAAGCCTATTCAGCTTCGCCGGCTTCTGGCCGCTCGGGATGTCCGGGAGGGGAGCGATCATCAAGCCGGGCTGCTCCGACCCGGGCAGGCACAAAAAAACGCCGACGGGACCCGTCGGCGTCTTCGTGTCTGATCGTGGATGCAGCCCGCCAATCACCTTCGATCGTCCGGCCCGGTCCGTCGCCGCAGCCCAGCGATCCCGG
Organism: Luteimonas panaciterrae; assembly: GCF_020511115.1. GTDB lineage: Bacteria > Pseudomonadota > Gammaproteobacteria > Xanthomonadales > Xanthomonadaceae > Luteimonas > Luteimonas panaciterrae. The sequence goes on along the minus strand of NZ_JAJAVH010000004.1, from coordinate 242,628 downwards.
GCCCTTCAGGCCGGTCTCTCGGTACGCATCACGGATTCGTCGCCGTAAGCCGCGGACGCAGTGGCCGCGCCATGCGGCGGCAACCAAGCAGGGCATCCGACAAGCGCAGGGATGCCTGGGCGAACGATCGTCCCGGCGCGATTGCCTTCGTTGCCCGGTCTTATCGCCGGCGACGCAGGCGCTCGTAGGACTGCTGCTCGATCTGTTCGATCTTCATCACGTCGCAGCTGCCGCGCTTGGTCGTGACGTGACTGGTCTTCGGGCAAAGACGGCCGTTGTCCGCCGAAACTTCCACCTGGGTGGCCAGGGTCAAGGCATCGCAGCCGTTGCCGCGGAAGCCGAGTTTGTAATACGCATCGTTATCCTTGACGAGCGCGTACTGCGTGCCGAACGCCGACACGGTGCGCGCATCGCTGATATCCACGCAACCATCGCCGGACGCCGCGAACGCGGTACCCGCGCACGCGAACAACGAACCGGCCAGGATCATCTTGTTGAGCAATGACATGAGGGCAATCTCGGTGGTCGAGCTCGGATTGAGCTCGCGAGCAAAGTAGCGATTCGCCGCGTGCGCAAAATCTGCAGGAAGTCGTCATGACCTTCGCCACCGATGACTTCCGGCCTAGATTCACCACCGGATTCTTGGCGACCAAAGAAAAAAGGCGGCCCGAGGCCGCCTTTTTCCGTGCATGTGTCGCGCTATCAATTCAGGTGAATCATTTCATGCGATAAGTGATCCGCCCCTTGGTCAGATCGTAGGGCGTCATTTCCACCTTGACCTTGTCGCCGGTCAGGATACGGATGTAGTTCTTGCGCATGCGCCCGGAAATATGGGCGATGATCTCGTGGCCGTTTTCCAGCTTCACCCGGAACATGGTGTTCGGGAGCGTTTCGGAAACCGTGCCTTCAAATTCGATGACGTCGTCTTTCGCCATACATCCTGTGCAATCGTGTGATGCCCGGCGCGGAGCGCCGAAAGAGCGCGACATTCTGCCACGGGACGGCTCTATGAGCAAAATTTCGTTATTCGGGCGACCGCACTCGAGAGTCAGCATCAAGCCAGATCGGAAACGGGCAGGGCGCCGAAACGCGCCGTCCAGCCTCCGGGAGACGCTGGAATCGACACCAACTCGTGGACGCGCGCGAGGAAATCGCTGCGCGGCCAGGATTCCGCTCCCAGGCTGAAAAGATGGGAACTACCGACCTGGGCGTCGATCAGCGGCCATCCCCAGGCCGCCAAGCGCCGCGCCAGGCCCGCCAGGGCCAGCTTGGAGCCGCCGCTTTCGCCCGAGTACATGCTCTCGCCGAAGAACATCCGGCCGACCGCCACGCCGTAGAGGCCTCCGACCAGCCTCACGCCATCGAAGACTTCGATGCTGTGCGCATGGCCGAGACGGTGCAGTTCGGCGTAGGCCGCCAGCATCTCGTCGGTGATCCAGGTGCCGTCCTGCCCGCGCCTGGGCATGGAGGCGCAGGCGCGGATCACCGCCTCGAACGCGGTATCGGCCCGGATCACCCATGATGACATCCGAGATGCATGGCGCAGATCGCGCCGGAAGCGCGACGACAGCCGCACGCTATCGGTCCGGAACAGTGTGCGCGGATCGGGTGACCACCACAGGATCGGCTGCCCGGCCGAGAACCACGGGAAGATGCCGTTCGCATAGGCGTTGAGCAACCGCGGCGGCGAGAGGTCGCCGCCGAAGGCGAGCAGGCCATCCGGGCGGCGCAATGCGGTTTCGGCGTCCGGAAACGGCGCCTGCGGATCATCACCGAGTTTGGGAAGGTGATAGCTCATGCGCGAACGGACTCCGCGTCATTCATGCTTATTCGCGGCGGAACGGTGTATGCGTCTCGAGCATCCTCGCATAACGCCGCAGTGCAACCGTTTCGTCACGACACCACTGCTCGAGGGCGGCGGAGAACGCCGGATCGGCGATCCAGTGACGGCTGCGCACGAAGGTCGGCAGGAAGCCACGCGCGATCTTGTGCTCACCCTGCGCGCCGGGTTCGAACACGCGCAGGCCTTCGCGCAGGCAGTATTCGATGCCCTGGTAGTAGCAGGTCTCGAAATGCAGGCCCGGGATCTGGCGGGTGGCGCCCCAGTAGCGGCCGTAAAGCGTGTCGCCGCCGCGCAGGCACAGCGCGCCGGCGATCGTTTCGCCGTCCTGGTCGGCCAGCATCAGCACCAGATTGCGCAGCATCGATGTCGCGAGATGGCGGATGAAATCGAGCGTCAGCGCCGGCGAGTTGCCGTACTCGGCGAAAGTCTGCAGATAGAAATCATGGATCGCTTCGAGGTCCGCTTCGCTCGCTTCGTCGCCGTGCAGCACCCGGAACGTGACGCCGGCGCGCATGACCTTGGCGCGCTCCTGGCGGATGTTCTTGCGATGCTTGTGATCCATCGCGGCGAGGAATTCGTCGAAGTCTCGCCAGCCCGCTTCATTGCGCCAGTGGTATTGCACGTCTGTACGCGACAGCCATGCATCGTCGGACATTCCGTCGAACGCGGTGTCCTCGCTCTCGCGATGGAAATTGACGTGCGCCGACGACAGACCCTTGCGTTCGACGAGGCCGCGCATCGCCGCGAGCAATTGCCGTCGACCAGCATCGTCGCGCGCCAGCAGGCGTGGCCCGGTGACGGGCGAGTAGGGCACCGCGCACAACCATTTCGGGAAGTACTCGCGGCCGTGACGCGCGTAGGCGTGCGCCCAGGCGTGGTCGAAAACGAACTCGCCGTGGGAATTGTCCTTGAGGTATCCCGGCGCGACGGCGATCAGCTCGCCGTCTCGCCATAACGTCAGATGATGTGGCGTCCAACCCCAGTCGGCGCGCAGACAGCCATGGCGTTCGAGACCTTCCAGGAATGCATGCGCGACGAACGGATTGGTGCCGTCGTGCAGGGCATCCCAATCCCGCCCCGGGATCTCGGCAAGTGATTGGATGATGCGGACGTTCGTCATCCGCGACGGCTCATGATTCCGTGACGCCGCTCAGGCATCCTTGTCCAGGAACTTCTCGGCATCCAGCGCCGCCATGCAGCCGAAGCCGGCGGAAGTGATTGCCTGGCGATACACCTGATCGGCGACGTCGCCGGCGGCGAACACGCCAGGCACCGAAGTCTCGGTGGCGCCGCCGCCCAAGCCGGAGCGGATTTCCAAATAGCCGTTGTTCATCGCCAACTGCCCTTCGAACAACGTGGTGTTCGGCGTATGGCCGATGGCGACGAAGAATCCGTGCACGTCGATCTCGCGCGTGCTCTCGTCCTGCACCGACTTCAGACGCAACCCCGTGACGCCGGCCTCGTTGCCGAGCACCTCGTCGACGACGTGGTGCCAGACCGGCACGATCTTGCCGGCCTGGATCTTGGCCTGCAGCTTGTCCTGCATGATCTTTTCCGCGCGCAGGGTGTCGCGGCGATGCACCAGGTAAACCTTGCGGGCGATGTTGGACAGATACAGCGCTTCCTCGACCGCGGTGTTGCCGCCGCCGACCACGGCCACGTCCTGGTCCTTGTAGAAGAAGCCGTCGCAGGTGGCGCAGGCGGAGACGCCGCGTCCCTTGAACTTCTCCTCCGATTCCAGGCCGAGGTATTTGGCGGTGGCACCGGTGGCGATGATGATCGCGTCGGCGGTGTAGTCGCCGTTGTCGCCCTTCAGACGGAACGGGCGCTGCGACAAGTCGGCGGTATGAATGTGATCGAAGACCACTTCGGTGTCGAAGCGTTCGGCGTGCGCCTGCATGCGCGCCATCAGGGCCGGGCCCTGCAGGTCGTGCGCGTCGCCGGGCCAGTTGTCGACCTCGGTGGTCGTCATCAGCTGGCCGCCCATCTGCAGGCCGGTCACGACCACCGGTTTCAGGTTGGCGCGGGCCGCGTAGACGGCAGCGGTCCAGCCGGCGGGGCCGGAACCGAGGATCAGCAGGCGGCAGTGCTTCGAGGTGGTCATGTATACTCGCGGAGTGAAATTTCAGTGTCTCGGGTCGTATAGCTTGGCGGCGCGGAAGCGCCAACTCAAGGCGGCGATCACCCACAACGCTGAAACGATTAGTTCGCCACAACGCAAGCCACGCCCGAACCCGCGCCCTCCCGTGCGGGTTTTTGCCGTCTTGACCTGATGCGGCGATTGCCTTTCAAACCAAACAGCTAGAGAGCACAGCACATGCGTATCGGCGTACCCAAGGAAACCAAGACTCTCGAAGGCCGCGTGGCATTGGTGCCGGCGGCGGCGGGCGATCTCGTCAAGCGTGGACACGAGGTCTGGCTGGAGAAGGATGCCGGCATCAAATCCGGGTTCAAGGACGAGCAGTACACGCGCCTGGGCGTGAAGATCGCGCCGGACGCGGCGGCGCTGTACGAAAAGGGCGAGCTGATCGTCAAGGTGAAGGAGCCGATCGAGGGCGACCTCGCGCTCCTGCGCAAGGATCATCTGCTGTTCTGCTATCTGCATCTGGCACCGCTGCCGGCGCTGACCAAGCGCCTGCTCGATATCGGCCTGACCGGCATCGCCTTCGAGACCGTCGAGCTCGACAACGGCGACCTGCCGTTGCTGGCGCCGATGTCGGTGATCGCCGGCAAGATCGGCGTGCAGGTCGGCACGCACCTGCTGCACCAGCCCATGGGCGGCAAGGGCAAGCTGCTCGGCGGCCTGCCGTCGACCGAGCGCGGCAAGGTGGTGGTGTTCGGCGCGGGACAGGCCGGCGGCAACTCCGCGGCGCTGGCCGCGTCCGGCGGCTCCAACGTGGTCGTGTTCGAGAAGCGCCAGGACCGCATGGACGAGATGATGCGCTTGGGCAACAACGTCACCGCGCTGTATCCCTACGACGAAGTCGTGGCCCGCGAAGTGGCCTCGGCCGACCTCGTGATCGGCGCCGTGCTGGTGACCGGCGCGGTGGCGCCGCACGTGGTCAGCCGCGAGATGCTCAAGGGCATGGAGGACGGCAGCGTGGTCGTCGATATCTCCATCGATCAGGGCGGCTGCTTCGAGACCTCGCGTCCGACCACCTGGAAGGAGCCGACCTACGTGGAGGAGGGCGTCACCCACTTCGCGGTCACCAACATGCCGGGTGCCGTGCCGCAGACCTCCTCGCAAGCGATCTGCGCGGCGATCCTGCCGTGGGTGAACAAGCTCGCCTCCGGCAGCTGGCGCGACAATGCGGCGCTGACGCGCGGCATCAACGTCGAAGGCGGCAAGCTGGTGCACCCGGCCTTGCAGGGCATGAAGCTGTAAAGTCTTCTCTCTTGCTTCTCTTCGGGGAAGGCGCCCACCGGGGCGGATGAGGGCGGGAAACGATCTGTCATGGGAGGCTCCCAGGCAGGCAGTTCTCCCGACCTCGCCCGGTGGCTCGCGACGCTCGGCCGCTTGAAGCGGCTCCGATCTCCGAGGGGAAGAAGAGAAAGCGGTCACAAACCGAAATAATCGCGTAGAATCATCGCATTGCAGAGATTTCCTAAGGTATAACCGCACGGTGGCATCCCGTCCGCTCCCGGAACGCAGCAAACGTCCACGCGCTTCCGCGTCTCAGGGCGCCGCGGCCGCATCCAATGGTCGCGGCATGCCTGATGGTGGCAATCCGCAACGCCAGCGTCTGTGGCGCGACATCGCGCTGATCCTGATCGCGCCGCTGCTGCTATACCTGCTGGCCAGCCTGTTCACGTATTCGCCGAACGATCCGGGCTGGTCCTCCAGCACCGGCAGTGTCACCACGCCGTTGCACAACCTCGGCGGCCGCGTCGGCGCCTGGCTGGCCGACGTGCTGCTGTACCTGACCGGCTACGTCGCCTTCCTGCTGCCGATCATGCTCGGCGCGATCGCCTGGATCGCCCTGTTCGGCATGGATAAGGACGGGGACGGCAATCCCGATCTCGGCCCGGCGCTGCGTTTGATGGGCATCGTCGGCTTTCTGGTGTCCGCCACCGGCCTGCTGTATCTGCGCTTTGGCAACGTCGAGCATTTCTCGGCGGGTGCCGGCGGCATCCTTGGCCGATTGGTCGGCAATTCGCTGTATCGCGGCTTCGGCCCGATCGGCGGCAATCTCTTTCTACTGGCACTGCTGCTGGTGTCGGTGACGCTGGCCACCGGCCTGTCCTGGTTCGCGGTGATGGACCGCATCGGCCAGTTCGTGCTCAAGCTGCCGGCGCTGTTCCGCCGCAGCACTCAGCAGGCGGCGGAATGGCAGGAAGCGCGCGCCCATCGCGAGGAACGCGAGGAAACCCGCAAGATCGAGACCGAACTGCGCGCCAAGCGCGCCCCGGTCAAGATCGAACCGCCGGCGCCGGCGCAGGTGGAGAAGAGCGACCGCGCCAAGCGCGAGCAGCAGATCCCGCTGTTCAACGTCGGTGACGGCTCCGGCATCCCGCCGCTGGCGCTGCTCGACGATCCCAAGCCGCAGCCCAAGGGCTACGACGAGGACACGCTGGAAACGCTGTCGCGGCAGATCGAATTCAAGCTCAAGGATTTCCGCATCGACGCGCAGGTGGTCGGCGCCTATCCGGGCCCGGTGATCACGCGCTTCGAGATCGAGCCGGCGCCGGGCGTGAAGGTCAGCCAGATCAGCTCGCTCGACAAGGACATCGCGCGCGGCCTGTCGGTGAAATCGGTGCGCGTGGTCGACGTGATTCCCGGCAAATCGGTGATCGGCCTGGAAACACCGAACTCGCATCGCGAGATGATCTATCTCAGCGAGTTGCTGCGCTCGAAGGAATACGACAAGTCCGGCAGCCCGCTCACTCTCGCGCTCGGCAAGGACATCGCCGGCCGCCCGACCGTGGCCGATCTCGCGCGCATGCCGCACTTGCTGGTGGCCGGCACCACCGGCTCCGGCAAGTCCGTGGCCGTGAACGCCATGGTGCTGAGCCTGCTGTACAAGGCCGGTCCGCAGGACGTGCGCATGCTGATGATCGACCCGAAGATGCTGGAACTCAGCGTCTACCAGGGCATCCCGCATCTGCTGGCGCCGGTGGTCACCGACATGAAGGAGGCCGCCAACGGCCTGCGCTGGTGCGTGGCGGAGATGGAGCGCCGCTACAAACTCATGTCGACGGTCGGCGTGCGCAACCTGGCCGGCTTCAACAAGAAGGTGAAGGACGCGCAGGACAGCGGCCAGCCGATGATGGACCCGCTGTTCAAACCGAACCCGGAACTGGGCGAGGCGCCGCGTCCGCTGGAAACACTGCCGTTCATCGTCGTCATCATCGACGAATTCGCCGACATGATGATGATCGTCGGCAAGAAGGTGGAAGAGCTGATCGCACGCCTCGCACAGAAGGCACGTGCGGCCGGCATCCATCTCGTCCTGGCCACGCAGCGCCCGTCGGTGGACGTGATCACCGGCCTGATCAAGGCGAACATTCCCACGCGCGTCGCCTTCCAGGTGTCGAGCAAGATCGACTCGCGCACGATCCTCGACCAATCCGGCGCCGAGACACTGCTCGGCCACGGCGACATGCTCTATCTGCCGCCGGGCACCGCGCTGCCCGAGCGCGTGCACGGCGCCTTCGTCAGCGACGAGGAAGTGCATCGCGTCGTCGATCATCTGAGACAGAGCAGCAGCGGCCCCGACTACATCGAAGGCGTGCTCGACGAAGTGCAGACCATGGGCGACGGCACCGTGGTCGGCGCCACCGGCCTGCCGGAAGCCGGCGGCGGAGCAGGGGACGAGAGCGATCCGTTGTACGACGAAGCGGTGAAGATCGTCACCGAAACGCGGCGCGCCTCGATCTCCGGCGTGCAGCGACGTCTGAAGATCGGTTACAACCGTGCCGCGCGTCTGGTCGAAGCCATGGAAGCGGCCGGTGTAGTCTCTCCGCCCGAGCACAACGGCGACCGCACGGTACTGGCACCACCGCCGCCGAAGTAGTTCGCGCCACCCGCTGCATCTTCATTCAAGGACCGAGTCTCATGAAACAACATCTTCTGCCGATCGTCTGCGCGATCGGTTGCTTCCTCGCACCCATCGGTTCCGCCTTCGCCCAGAACGGGGCCGCCCAGGGAGGAACCACTCAGAAACAGCAGGTCGAGGCCGTGATCGAAGCCTTCCGCACCTCGATCATCGAGAAGGACAAGGCCAAGTTCACGGCTCTGCTGTTTTCCGAGGACATTCCCTGGACTTCCGTGGTCAGCGAGGAAACGCTTGCCCGGACGCGCAAGAAAAAACCCGAGGCCAAGCGCGTGTATCCCAGCGTTGGCAAGGGGCCGATCGAATTCATCGATTCGATCGTGGCCGAGAAGGAACCGCAGGAAGAGAAGTTCGAGAACGTCCGCATCGAGACCGACGGCAGCATCGCCTCTGTCTGGTTCGACTACAGCTACCACGACGGCGCGAAGAAGACGAACTGGGGTAAGGAAGCCTGGCAACTGGTGCGCACCGACGATGGCTGGAAGATCAATTCCGTGATCTGGTCGATGACCTACTGAGGATCATCCGGTCACGGTGGCCACGCTGCGATCATTGGGCCACCGCCTGGCACCGCCGGTTCTCCGGCGGCTCGCCGCGATCCCGGACAAGCCCGAGTTCAGCTTCCCCTTCGCACACTTTCCCCGACATCAAGCCGACCGCCTTCCATGCCCGCCTTCCGCACCGTTCTCGCGCTCGTTTCCCTGCTTTTCGCCGCCAGCGCAAGCGCCGGCGCGCGCGACAGCCTGGCCACCTTCACCAAGGACCTGAAAGGCCTGGACGGCCAGTTCTCGCAACAGGTCTTCGACGCCAACGGCAAGCGCAAGGAATCCTCCAGCGGCCGCGTCGCCTTGTCGGCGCCGCGCCTGTTCCGCTGGGAATACGCCAAACCCTACGAACAGCTGATCGTGGCCGACGGCAAGAAGGTCTGGGTCTACGACCCGGATCTGTCGCAGGTGACCGTGCGTCCGCAGGGCGCGGAAGAGCAGAACAGTCCCTTGGCCGCCCTGATCGAGCCGGGCAAGCTGGAGCGCGACTTCGACGTCTCCGAACTCGCGGGCACCGACGGCGGCCTGCAATGGCTGACGCTGACGCCGAAGCGTGATCAGGAAGCGAGCTTCCAGATCGCGCGCCTGGGCTTCGGCGAGGGTGGGCTGGCGAAGCTGGAGGTGACGGATTCGCTGGGACAGCGCACCGAGATCGCGTTCAGCGGCTGGAAGAAGAATCCGGCCTTCGCGAAGGGCACTTTCACCTACACGCCGGGCAAGGGTGTGGACGTCGTCGGCGAGAACTAGGCATCAAAATGCCGTCATCCCAGCGAAAGCTGGGATGACGACTGCGTAAATATTTGCGTCCCTCATCCGCATGTCTGCACCTCGATGCTGACATGCGCCAACGACTCGACTCCCTCCAGCCGCGCACGGTAATCCGCCAGCGGCTGCGGATGGTGCGTGACCAGCGATACGATCGCGGCGAAACTCCCGGGACCGACACGCCACAGGTGCAAATCGGCGATGCGGTGATCGTCGAATTCCAGACGCTTCCGGATTGCATCCTCCATCCCGGCAGGTGCCGAGGCATCGAGCAGAACCGCTGACGTATCGCGCAGCAGCCCGTAGGACCAGCGCAGGATCACCAGCGCGCCGATCACGCCCATCAGCGCATCCATCCACACCCAGCCCAGCGTGCGCCCCAGCAACAGCGCCACCACGGCCAGCACCGAGGTCAGCGCATCGGCCAGCACATGGAAATAGGCCGAGCGCAGGTTGTGGTCGGCATGCGAATGCGCATGACCGGCATGCTCGTGATGATGATGATCGTCGTGATCATGGCCGTGGTGGTGATCATGGTGGTCATGCTCGTGCCCATGCGCATGCCCGTGATGGTGATGATGATCGCCGGACAGCAACCACGCGCTGACCAGATTGACCACCAGCCCCAGGATCGCCACCACGATGGCCTGATCGAAGGCGATCGTCACAGGGTTCATCAGGCGCAGCACCGATTCGATGCCGATGCCGAGCGCGATCACCGCCAGGATCAGCGCGCTGGAGAATCCCGCCAGATCACCGATCTTGCCGGTCCCGAACGAAAACCGGCGATCGTCGCGATGCGCCCGCGCGTACCAGTAGGCGAAGCCGGCGATCGCGAGCGCACCCGCATGCGTGGCCATGTGAAAACCGTCGGCCAGCAAGGCCATCGATCCGGTCCACCAGCCGGCCAGGATCTCGAACACCATCATGCCGGCGGTCAGCGCCACCACGTACCAGGTGCGGCGTGCGTTGCGCTCGTGGCGATCGCCCAGGTAATCGTGGCGATGCGTGAATTCGTGCAGGGCGTCTAGATGGCTCATGGGAGGCTCCGCGGCGGGGGAGGGCTCGAGTGTAGCGGGGCTCATCGGCCCCGAAGGACACAACGGATAGAATAGTCCCGTGGCCAGGCGCACGCCCTCGCAATCCGATGAAAACGATCTGCTGACGGTCGATCGCGACGCCCTGCGCCCGCTCGCCGAACGCATGCGCCCGCGCACGCTCGACGACATGGTGGGGCAGCGCCGCCTGCTCGCGCCCGGCACCGCCTTGCGCAAATCGATCGAGTCCGGGCACGTACACTCGATGGTGCTGTGGGGGCCGCCCGGCTGCGGCAAGACTACGCTGGCACTGCTGTTGGCGAAATACGCCGACGCCCATTTCCACGCCATCTCCGCGGTGCTATCCGGATTGCCGGACGTGCGGCAGGTGCTGGCCGAGGCCGCGCATCGTTTCGCCGAGGGCCGGCGCACCGTGCTGTTCGTCGACGAGGTGCACCGCTTCAACAAGACGCAGCAGGATGCCTTCCTGCCGCATATCGAGCGCGGCACCATCCTGTTCGTCGGCGCGACCACCGAGAATCCATCGTTCGAACTGAACTCGGCGCTGCTGTCGCGCTGCCGCGTCCACGTCATGGAAGCGGTGGCGGCCGAAGACATCGCGGTGGCACTGCGCCATGCGCTCGAGGACAAGGAGCGCGGCCTCGGCGATCGCAACCTCGCCATCGGCGAAGACCAGCTGAAGCTGATCGCCACCGCCGCCGACGGCGATGTCCGTCGCGGCCTGACGCTGCTTGAAATCGCCGCCGAGCTTGCGGGCGAGAGCGGCACGATCACCGATACGATCCTCGAACAGGTGCTCGCCGATCGCACGCGCCGCTTCGACAAGGGCGGCGAACAGTTCTACGACCAGATCTCCGCGCTGCACAAATCGGTGCGCAGCTCCAATCCGGACGCCGCGCTGTACTGGTTCACACGCATGCTCGACGGCGGCTGCGATCCCAGCTATCTGGCGCGGCGGATGACGCGCATGGCGGTGGAGGATGTGGGGCTGGCCGATCCGCGTGCCCTGGCGATGGCGATCGAAGCCTGGGAGACCTATGACCGGCTGGGCAGTCCCGAAGGCGATCTGGCGTTGGCGCAATTGGTGATCTATCTCGCCAGCACGGCGAAATCCAATGCCGCTTACGTCGCCTTCAACACGGCCAAGCACGACGTCTCCGAATACGGCACGCAGGAAGTGCCCATGCACCTGCGCAATGCGCCGACCAAGCTGATGAAGTCGCTCGGCTATTCGAAGGGCTATCAGTACGACCATGACGCCGAGGGCGGTATCGCGCTCGACCAGACCGGTTTTCCCGATGCGATGGGTGAGCGCGTGTACTACGAGCCGATGGCGCGCGGCATGGAGATCAAGCTGAAAGAGAAGCTGGATGCACTGCGGCAGGCGCGTGCGCAAGCAAGACAACCGGCGAAGAAATCGTAACCACTCCAGAAAATCTTTGGCCCGTCATTCCCGCACCGAAATGCGCCGTCAGCGCGCTGAGGTGGGAATGACGAATACAAACGCGCCCCGGTTCAAACCGGGGCGCGTTGTTTTCTCGAAAGAACAGTTCCTTATTCCGACGGAGCGCTAACTTACGGCGTGCTCCTGATGATCGGCCCATCCTGCCTCGGCAGCGGCAGCTTGAACCCGCCGAACACTTGCACGCCGCTGTTTCCGCCCAGCACCCACAGACGCCCGAAATCATCGACGCGCATGCGCTGCGGTGCCTGGTGTCCGATCGTCGTGGTCTTGCGCAGCGTCGGATTGGCGGGATTGGAGACATCCAGCTCATGCAACCCGTTGACGTCGGCGAACCAGGCGCGATTGCCATGATGGACAACCTTGTTGTAATCGGCCGAGGCGCCTGAACTGTAGCTGCCGATCAACGCTGGCGATGCCGGCTTGGCGATGTTAATGATCTGCATGCCGCTTTCGCAGGCCAGATAGAGCCGCGATGCGGCGCCGTCGACGCTCAAGTCGAAAGCCGAGCCGCAGCCCTTGTCGAAACGGGTCAACAGGACCGGTTGCGCCGGATTCTTCAGATCGTAAACGCGCAGGCCGCCTGCGTCCTCCACGCCGAACTCCTGGCCTTCCGCGAGATAGAGATAGCGCCCGTCGACCTTCATCCGATAAGGCTGCGAGGACAGGCCGTCCACCCATACCAGCTGCGGCTCTTCCGGGTTGCTGATGTCGGCAACGCCGAGCATGCCGCCATTGGTCCACTTGGCCAGATAGGCGTAGTTGCCTTTCACATCGAGGACGGACGCGAAGGGGAAGTCCAGGCGGCCAGACTCGCGCGGAATCTTCGGGTCGGACAGATCGAACGTGATCAGGCCATACCCCCAGGCTACGAGATAGGCACGGTTGCCAGCCAGGGCGATCTGCTCGAAGCTGCGCGCCTGCAGGTACGCCGGCAGCTTGGCCTCCAGGCGAATGAAGGGCGTCAGCGTCAACGGATCGCTCACCGTCATGCCGTAGTTCGGCTGCAACAGCAGGGGGAAGCCGCGCCAGAACACGACATCGCGCGCGGCCACGCCGCCCGGCAGCCAGGACGTGGCGGTGCGGCGCGGCTTTTCCGGCACGCTCACATCGAGCGATTGCACCAGGTCGGTATCGGTCTGCAGCAAGGCGGTGTTGCCGAGCTTGACCGCGTATCGTCCACCCAGCGTGGAGATGTCGAGATGCCCCGCGGCACGCGGCGCGTCGACGTTGCCGATGTTCCACACATCCAGGCCGTCGCTGTAGCCGAAGCTGTAGTAGTGCGAGCCCACGCGGAACCCGTGCGTGGCCGGCCGGATGTCGAGATAACCGCGCCGCACCATCTGCTGCGGATTGCTGAGATCGAACAGGCTGAGCTGGTTGCCGACGCCGATCGCGAAGCCTTTCTCGGGCGTCAGGCTGAAACTGTCCAGCCCATCCACCTGATGATCGGCCATCTTGTACGGCGCGGTCGGATTGCTCACGTCGTAGAGGTCGAGCACCGTGCTCCCCAGCCAGCTGCGACCGGTGGCGTAGATGACATTGCCGTAGGCGGTGAGTTTGTTGTACTGCAGCGGCACCCCGATCTCGGTCTGCGCGAAGGCCGGCTTGCGCGGATTGGACAGATCGCCGACGAAGAGGCCGTAATTATTGTCGAACAGGTACAGATGCCCGTTGGCGACGACCAGGCCGAGTGCGTACTTGTCTTCGCCTTGCAGGTAATCCAGGTTGCCGTCGATCAGGACGGGGTTGCCCGGCTTGGCGAGCGAATACACGGCGACGCCGCTGGTGCCGTCGTAGCCGCGCCAGGTGGCATAGAGATAGTTGCCCTGGCGCACCAGGGAATTGATCACGCCCTCGGCCGGCGCCGTGGTGCCGGTGCGCAGGGGACGATTGGCACGGCGGTAGTCCCAGGTCGCCAGGACGCGGCCGGTGGGGAAGTACACGTAGCTTCCATCGACGATAGGTTCGGCCTCCACCGCGCCGCCGCGGATCAGAGAGAGCTCCAACGGACGGCTGCTGGTGGAGGCCGGTGCGGCGGCGGTCGCTCCGGCGGACAAGGTGGACAACAGGGCGGCGGCCAATAGCTTCTTGATCATGTTTCTCGCTCTCCCGGGTGTGTTCTCTCGAACGGCGTGCTCTCGAACGGTATGTTCTCGAATCCGGAAACGTTGCGTCGGCGCGGCGCCGGAATCATTCCAAGCGTTTGACGATCGTTTGATAACGCCATGTCAGCGGCCGTTTTATTGCGCTCCGTCACGTTCGTCCGGCGGCCGTGGCGAGCGCGGGTCCAGCTCCGCGGCGATGCGGCGCTCGCCGGCCAGGCGCATGGCGCGGTCGAACGCGACCTGCCATTGCGCGCGATTGCCCATCGCGCGCTGCAGGCGCAGCTGCAGCACGGCCAGGTCGAAGTCATGTTCGGCCCACGGCGCGACGCGGCCGATCAGCGTGGCGGCCTCGTCCTGCCGGCCTTGCCGCAGCAGCCAGAGGGCGTAAGGCTTCACGACCGCCGCGATCTCGTCCGGAACCCCGCGACGATCGGCCAGGGCCAGCGCGGCCTGATAGCCGTCGCCAGCGGCCTTGTCTCCGCGCGACTGCTGTTCCAGCGCGGCGAGCAGATGGGCTGGCAGCGATTGGTCCGAACCCTGCGCGATGCCGGGCACGATCCCGGAGGTCGTTTGCAGATCCGCTTCCAGCGCCGCCTGTTCCCGGTGCAATTGCATCCATTCGTGCAGCCGGTCGTTGCGCTGCCGGGGCCAGTCGCGCAGCCGCGCGTCGGCCAGCGACACGGCCTGCCGGAACTGTCCCGCCTGCATGGCCAGTTCGACGCGCAGGTAATCCAGGCGGCCGTAGTCGGCGGCCGAGACATGACCGGCTTCGGGCATCGCCAGCAGTCGCGCGGCCTCGCGCAACTGGCCCGCGGCGATCAGCGTCTCGGCGCGGATCAGGATCAGATCGGCGCGCTGGATCGGATCGCGGATGCGGTCCAGCATCGTCCAGGCGCGTTCGCTTTCCACCAGCGCCGCATCCGGACGCAGCAGTTGCAGGTGCGCGGTGATCAGCATCCTGCGCAGCGTCGCCAGTTCGCTGACCGCGCCCATCGATTTGAAATCCTCGACCGCCTTGCGCAGATAGGGCAGGGCCTGCGCGGGGCGTTCGCGGTCGACCTCGAGGATGCCGAGATTGGCATCCACCCGCGCCACCGCCAGCGTGTCGCCGGCATTGGTCATCTGCATGCGGGCGCCGCCATAGTCGGCGAGCGCGCGATCGAAGCGCCCTTGCGTGGAATGCACCACCGCGCGGCCGCTCAGCGCCACGCCCAGTTCCGACGGATGCTTGCCGTCGCTGACCAACGCCACGGCTTCGTCGTAATTGCGCTCGGCCTCGTCGTAGCGTTCCAGACGGATCAGCATGGCGCCGCGCGCGTTCAACACCCGCGTCTTGAAGACCGGATCGCGCCGCACCTCGTCGGTGGCCAGCAGGCCGTCGAGGGTGTCCAGACCACGCTTGTATTCGCCGGCGCGAAAATCCACCCGCGCCAGTTGATAGCGGAGCTGAGGCTGGGCGCGCTGCAGTTCCGGCGCTTCGATCAGGATGCGGCGCGCGGTTTCGATCTCGTTGGCGAGCATCGCCGCGCGCGCGCGTTGCAGGCGTTCGGCCAGGTCCGGCTGCCTGTCGTCGCGTTCCGTTAGCCGGCCGCCGAGCACGGCCAGCAAGCGATCGGTGGCAAGCCGCGCGGCACCGAGCAGGTCTGCCTGACGCGCTTCGCCGCGCTGCTCCACGCCGGCGGCGTCGATGGCCACCAACGTCACATGCCAGTCCGAGGCTGCGCGTTCGGCGCGGCTGCTGACGATCCAGTCCGCGCGCGAAGCGCGTCGCAGCAGTTGCGGATCGTCGGCGCCTTGCTCGCGCAGTACACCGAGCACCGCTTCGCTGGGCATGACGCGCAATCCGGCGCGATGCAGGCGGTCGCCGATGAAGTCCATCAAGCCCAGGCGCGCCCAGCTGGCGGTGTCGCGGTCGTCGACGTCGCTGGGCAGCACCATCAGGATTCGACTGGAAGACATTTGAGCCGCGATATCGGCGGCTGGCTGCGCAGGGTGCGACAGCCACAAGCGTTGAGCACCCCATACCGCCAGCGCCAGCACGACCACCGTCGCGGCGACCGCCCATCCCCAACGCCGGGGACGATGCGCGGCAGGCTCGGAGGAGGGCATGAACGCGATTTCTTCTTCCGTCACATCCGATGGCCGCGGTACCGGATCAGGAGCAACGACTTCCACAACCTCATCAGGCGCCGATGGAATGTCTCCAGCTCCAGTCACCTCGACCACGGTCTCTTCCATCCAGCGGAAGCCATACCGGGGCACGGTGCGGATCGAGCGCTGCTCATGGCCGTCGTCGCCGACCGCGCGCCGCGCGCGCACCACGATCTGCGCGAGCTGCGCGTCGGACACATCGGCGCGACCGAACACGGCCTGCACCAGTTCGTCGCGACTGACGGCACGGTCGCGGTGTTCGATCAGGAAACTCAGGCATTCGAAGACGCGCGCCGGCAGCGGAACCGGTTGGTCCGCGCGGTACAGCTCGCGTTTGCCGAGGTCGAGCGAATGATCGCCGAAGCGATAGCGGAGAATCGTCATGGAAGCGGGGGAAGGTCTTCCGTTGTCGGAAGCCCGCGCACAGGGTCGCGGGCTTGCCGGAGGGATACCCGCAATGATGTCGCATCGGCGACCGGAATGACGAGTCACCACATGCCGGCGATCGAGCCCGACGCGCACGAAGACCGATCGCGGCATAATCTGACGGCTCAAATCCGATCACGGGAGATGGCATCCTCCCTGAACCGCTGGCGCCGACATCCAGCTGATGATGCCTACCGGACCTTGCACGAGGGCGGTAGGCGCACGCCCTTCAAACAACTTCAAGAATGAGGGCTAGTCATGTGTTTTTATTCGATTTTTGAGGTCGAACAATGAATCCGGCCATCTGGTGGGGGCAATTGGGACTGGTGATGGCCGGCGGCGCGCTCGGCGCGGCGGGACGGTTCTGGATCGGCGGCTGGCTGTTGCGGCAACTGGGCAACGGCTTCCCCTGGGGCACCTTCGCGGTCAACCTCATCGGTTCGTTCGCGGTCGGTTACATCGCCGTGCTGCTCGAAGGGCGGGGACCATCGGCGCTTTACCTGCGTGCGTTCCTCATCGTCGGCGTGCTCGGCGGGCTCACCACCTTCTCGGCGCTGATGCTCGAATGCCTGCTCTTCGCACGCTCGCAGCGCAGCGAACTGATGCTGGTGTATCTCGCCGCATCCATCGTGCTGGGTCTCGTGCTCGTCTGGGCGGGTTCACGCGCGGCGGCGGTGATGCATCCGATCGGCTGATCGCGGCTCGAGTCGCTTTCGACTCGAACAGCATCGCGTGACACGGGTCACGCCGACCTAACGCGAACACAACATCGCGGCATGTCGAATGGCACTGCCTCATGACATGACCATAGCGCAGTCTGGCTCAACCTCGGCAGATGCCGTCCATCATCGGAGGTTGTGCATGTCTTCGCGTCGAGATTTCATTTCGAGCAGTGCCTTGTCGATCGCCGCCGTCGCTCTGATGCCGCTGGCCGCCTGCAGCCAGGACACCACATCCGCGAGTATTACCGGCACAGCCGCAAAACCGGCGCCGAAGCCTTTCTCGGGTACCTTGCTCAAGCGTGCGATTCCTTCCAGCGGCGAGCAGATCCCCGTCATCGGCATGGGCACGTCCGGTTCCTTCGAAGTCGGTGACGATGCCGCCAGCCGCGATCCGCTGCGCGAGGTGCTGAAGCGTTTCGTCGCCGCGGGCGCGACCGTCATCGACACCGCGCCGACCTACGGCACCGCCGAACCCGTGCTCGGCGCGCTCATCGCAGAAGCCGGCGTGCGCGACAAATTGTTCCTGGCGACCAAGCTGTCCGGCGTCACCGGCCATAACGAAGGTCTGAAGCAATTCAACCAATCGTTGAACGATCTGAAGACGGACAAGGTCGAACTGCTGCAAGTCCACAACCTGGGCGACACGGAAACACAACTGGCGCTGGCGCGCGAGCTGAAACAGCAGGGCAAGACCAAGTACGTCGGCCTGACTCATTACGTCGAAAGCGCCCAGGACGAACTCGCCGACCTGATGCAGAAGCTCAAGCCGGACTTCGTGCAGATCAACTATTCACCGATCGCGCGTGGCGCCGAAAAGCGCATCTTCCCGCTGGCGCAGGATCTCGGCATCGCGGTCATGATCAATCGCGCTTTCGCGGATGGAAAACTCTTCGCTCAGGTGAAGGGCAAACCGGTGCCGGACTGGGCCAAGGAGGTCGGCGCCGATTCATGGGCGCAGCTGTTCCTGAAGTATGCAATCAGCCCGCCAGCGGTGACAGTGGTGATTCCCGCCACGTCCAAACCCGACAACCAGACCGACAATCTGAAAGGCGGCGTCGGCGCACTGCTCGACGACAAGCAGCGCGCCACCCTTGTCGCGGCACTGAGCTGAGACAGGGCAGGGCACATGCTGCGACGCTGGTTCACGCGCCTGTTCGATCTGCGGGAGGAGGAATCTGGCGCGGTCTTCGCCGGATTCACGCTGTTCTTCCTGCTGTTCGCCGGTTATTTCATGCTGCGGCCGGTGCGCGAGACGATGGGCATCACCGGCGGCGTGGACAACCTGCAATGGTTGTTCACCGGCACCTTCATCGCGACGCTGGCGGCGATGCCGTTGTTCGGCTGGATCGCGTCGCGCGTGCAGCGGCGGCGCATCCTGTACTGGGTGTTCGGGTTCTTCGCCGTCAATCTGACCGGGTTCGCGTTCGGCTTCATGCTCTCGCCCGACAACGTCTGGCTGGCGCGCACGTTCTACATCTGGATCTCGGTGTTCAACCTGATCGCGATCTCGGTGGCGTGGAGCGTGCTCGTCGATCTGTTCGCGATCGCGCAGGCCAAGCGCCTGTTCGGCATCATGGCGGGCGGCGCGAGTCTGGGCGGACTGGTCGGCCCGACACTCGGCGTGGCGCTGGTGGATGTCATCGGCCATGCCGGTTTGCTGCTGCTGTCGGCGTTGTTCCTGATCGCGGCCGCTGGTGCCGCGCGTGCCGTGCAGCGCTGGCGCGATGCACGGCCGCTGTCGGCGGAAGAAATTCTGCAGCGGCAACGCCCGCTGGGCGGCAGTCCGCTGGCCGGTGCCACCGAGGTGCTGAAATCCCCCTACATGATCGGCATCTCCGTATTCGTGCTGTTGTTGGCGAGCGTCAGCACCTTCCTGTATTTCGAGCAGGCGCGGCTGGTGGAACTCAACTTCCCCGACAAGCATGCGCAGACGAAGGTATTCGGCACGATCGACATCATCGTGCAGGCGCTGTCGATCCTGTCGCAGCTGTTCCTGACCGGACGGCTGGCGCAGCGCCTCGGCATCGGCGTGCTGCTGGTGGCGGTGCCGGTGGTGACCGTGTTCGGCTTCCTCTGGCTGGCGTTCGCGCCGACCTTCGCCGTGCTGGCGATCGTGATGGTGGTGCGACGCGCGGGCGAGTACGCCTTCATCCGACCTGGGCGCGAAATGCTGTGGACCGTGGTGGAACCGGAAGCCAAGTACAAGGCGAAGAATTTCGTCGACAGCGTGGTCTATCGCGGCGCGGATGCGCTCAGCAGCTGGCTGAAGGCCGGTGTCGATGCCTTGGCGCAGCAGCCGGCGATCGCCGCGGTGCTAGGCGCCGTGATCGCGTTGTTGTGGGCGTTCAATGGCGGCGCGCTGGCGCGTGCCCATCGCCGCATCGCGGGTGGCTGAGTCGCGTGCAGTCGAGGCCCGGCAGCGGCGTTATGGTGGTTACACGCCCGCGGATGCGGCCGAAATCTGGCCCACGGCGATGGCGATCTGACCCACGGCCTTGGCGACCTGCAGCGCGGCCCTGACCACATCGTCGATCGAATTGAAGGCCGCGGTCATCGCACCGGGCGCACCGCCGTCGATCCCGGCGTCGTTGATATACCCCAACGCATTGGAAACGCCGCCGACGGCGCCGGAAATATTGTCGACCGCGCCGGCGATGTTGCCGACGGCACCGGCCACCTGGCCGACCGGCCCGGGAATCCAGCTGACCATGCCCGAGAGGCTCTGGACGGCGCCGGCGATATCGCCGACGGCATAGGAAATCTGCGACACCACTTCGGCCACGTCGCTGGCGGCCCGGGCGACTTCACCGAACGTCTCCGTGGGATCGCCGCGGCCGGCCGTCTCGGCGAGATGATCGACCGTTCCCGACAGCTTGTTCACAGCACCCGACATGCTGTCGACGGCACCGGCCACCCGCGAGACGGCGCTGGCCACTTGCCCGACAGGGCCGGGGATGCGGCTGACCTGCGCCGCGACCTGCTGGACGAGACTGGCGATGTCGCCGACCACATCCGCGACCTGTCCGACGGCTTCGGATACCTGGCTGATCGCCGCGAGGCCATCGCGAACGACGTCATCGGTCTGCGGAAGCTCGAAGCGGTCGACGGCCTGATCCGTCGCGACGCGAAGGTCGCCCAACGACTGATCGCCGCGATCGGTCAGTGTGGCCAGTCGATTGGCTGGGCCGGTGTCGCCGTTCTTCAGCAGCGTGAACGGCTGGAGCGCTTTCGTCGTCTGATCGAGCGTGGGCCCCATCTGCTCGACGGTCGCACGCAACTGGCTAATGGCATCCGCCAATGCCTTGGGCGCGGTGATGTCGGCTGGCCCCGAAAGCGGGAGGCGTGCGGGATTCGCGATGGAATCAAGCCTGGGGATGTTGCCGTCGACGATGCTCATAACCACTCCAAGAATGAGCAGGGGCAGGGCACAGCAGTGACCGACGACAGGGTATAAGAGTGACCGAAGCCAAAAATACTAGGGCGTGCCCTAGGGATCATCCGAGCAAATTTTCACTTCGGCATCACAAGATTCGCCAAAGATCGCGTTCATCTCTTCGGGGTCATTTCACCCGATGCTTGCCGAGCTTGCGCGCCAGCGTGCGGCGGTGCATACCGAGACGGCGCGCGGCCTCGGAGATATTGAAATCGGTCGCCGCGAGCACTTCGTGGATGTGCTCCCATTCCAGTGTCTTGATCGAGGTCTGGCGTTCGGTCACCTTCACCGTCGCATCGCCTTCGGCGCGCTCGAACGCGGCTTCGATGTCGTCGGTGTTCGACGGCTTGGCGAGATAGTGGCAAGCACCGAGCTTGATCGCCTCCACCGCGGTGGCGATGCTGGCGTAGCCGGTCAGCACTACGATCAGCATAGCCGGATCGTGGGCATGCAGCGCCTGCACGCAAGCCAGTCCGGAACTGCCACCGGCCAGCTTCAGATCGACCACGGCATATCCCGGCGAATACTCGCGCAGCAACGGTTCGATCTCGTCCAGGCCTGTCGCGGTGCGCACGGCGTAGCCGCGCCGTTCGAACGAGCGACTCAGCGTGCGCGCGAACGCAACGTCATCCTCGACGATCAGCAACTGGCGCGGCTCGACTGGGTGCGGCTCAGCGTTCATCGCGTGCATCGGCAAGAGTGAGGGAGGAGAGGGGCAACGTCATGATGACGACCGCGCCGCCACCGCTTTCACCAGTATCGCCGCGATTGTGCGCCGTGATGCTGCCGCCGAGCGTCCGCGCGACATTCAGCGCAAGGAACAGCCCGAGACCGCCGCCGGGACGTCCCTTGCTCGACTGATAGGGCTTGCCGAAGTGCGACAGCATCGCCGGCGCGAAACCGGGGCCGGAATCGCTGACCGCCAGCACCAGATCGTCGCCGTCACGCGAGGCTTCCAGCGCGACATAGCCCGGCGAAGCTTCCAGGGCATTGTCGAGCACATTGCAGATCATCTGCTTGAGACCCGAATCCGAGACGATGGTCAGATCCTCGCCGAAGCGGTTGGCGTAGTCGAAAGCGCGCACCGGACGTGTCTCGCGCCACTCGGCAACGAGGTCGTCGAGGAAGGCACCAACGGTGGTCTGCGCGGGCGCTTCGCCGCGGGCTTCGCCCGCCGAGAGAAGGATGCCGGTGACGATGGTCTTGCAGCGATTGAGCTGCGCCTGCATCTCGTCGAGTTCCTGCTGCAGCTCCGGCTGCTGGGTAAAGGGCGGCATGCGTTTCCAGTCGCCGAGGATCACAGACAGCGTCGCCAGCGGCGTGCCGAGTTCATGCGCCGCGCCGGAGGCCAGCAATCCCATGCGCACGATGTGCTCCTCCTCGGCGGCGCGCTGGCGCAGATCGGCCAGATGCGCGTCGCGCGCGCGCAGGATGCGGCCGATGCGGGTGATGAACACCACCAGCAGCGTGCCGTTGAGCACGAAGCACAACAACAAGCCTTGCACGTAGGGATCGGCGAGGCCGCGATCCGGATGCGCCGGAATCGTCACCGGCCCGGGAAACATGATCAACCCGATGAAACCGAGACTGGCCGCCGCGGCCACCGCCCAGCTCGACCACGAACGCAACAGCACCGCCGCCAGCGCGACCTGCAGCAGGTAGAGGAACACGAACGGATTGGCAGCGCCACCACTCAGATAAAGCTGCGCGGTCAGCGTGACCACATCGACTAGCAGCGCAAGGAACAAGGCGTTGTTGCCGACTTCCTCGCGATGGCGCCAGCGCAGCGTGCTGAACAGGTTGAAGACGATCAGGCACGCCAGCACCACCGCCATCGGCACCAGCGGCAGTTGGATGTCGAGGCCGTAATAGACGAAGAGGATGGTGGCGATCTGCCCGACCACCGCGATCCAGCGCAGCTGGATCAACGGATGCAGGGATTTCACGCTGCCACGAGGCGCGATCACCGACGGCGCGGCCTTCTGGAGCGGACGGGAGATCGACAAATCCTGCATCGACAGTTTTCTCAGCCGGAAGAGTAGGCGGCGACGCGCCGCCGGCGTTCCTCCAGCGCCACGCGCCAGGCGGCCGCGGCGACCATCAGCGCGAGGCCGAACCACGTCAGCGCGTAGACGAGATGGTTGTTGGGAAAGCGCACCACCGTCAAGCCACCGACCGGCCAGCGCGGCTCGGCCGCGTCCACGGGGCCCTGGCGGTCCGCATCGACGAAGTAGGGCGCGACGCGTCCCAGGCCACGCGCGGCGGCGATCGCCTGCACGTCACGCGAATACCAGCGGTCCTCGGCCGGCGCGTTCTTGCGCAGGAAGCCGCCGCCGGGTTCGGTCATGCGCAATAAACCGGTGATACTGGTAGCGGAGGCTGGATTTGAACCTACTGGCGCCTTCCAGTCCGCCGGCACGAAGCCGCGATTGACCAGTACGACACTACCGTCCGCGGTGCGGAACGGCGACAGCAGCCAGAAGCCCGCGCCAAGATCGGTCACGGCCTGCACCCGCGTATCGCGATCCGCCAGGAAACGGCCGTCCAGCCGCACATGCTTGTATTCGTCACGGGCGACGCTGACCCGCGACCACTCATCCGGTCCCGGTGCGGTGGAAGGCGGCGCATGGATGCGCGATTCGACGCGTTCGATCAGATCGAGTTTCCAGGCGCGGCGCTGGACTTGCCAGCCACCCAGCGCGATCAATCCCACGAAGGCGACGATGAAGACGACGGCCAGCGCGATCAGCGCTGTCTTGCCACGCGGCTTCGCATTCGCGGGGGCAGGCTCGTGATCGAGCGCGCTCACGGCATGTTGCGCATGTCGTGCGGCGACATCGGCATCATGTTGGTATTCATGTGATGCATGACCCACAAGGAGCCGGCAAGCAGGATCACCACCAGCACGAGGGTGAAGATCAGCGCGAGCATGTTCCAGCCGCCCTCCGACTTCGTGTTCATGTGCAGGAAGTAGACCATGTGCACGAGGATTTGCACGACGGCGAAGGCGAGGATCACGAACGCGGTCATCCCAGAACTCGGGATCACCTTGCCCATCACCAGCCAGAACGGGATCGCGGTCAGGACGACCGAGAGCAGGAAGCCGATCGCGTAGCCCTTGACGCTGAAGTGGATGCCGTCATCGTGATGATCGGCGCCGTGATCGGAATGATTGTCGTAGTGCGCGGGTGTCTGGCTCACGGCAGTACTCCCATCAGATAGACGAAGGTGAAGACGCCGATCCACACGACGTCGAGGAAATGCCAGAACATCGACAGGCACAGCAGACGGCGGCGATTGGCCGCGGTCAGGCCGAGCTTGCCGACCTGCAGCATCAGCACCACCAGCCAGATCACACCGAAGGTGACGTGCAGGCCGTGCGTGCCGACCAGAGCGAAGAACGAGGACAGGAAGGCACTGCGCTGGGGACCGGCACCTTCATGGATCAGATGCGCGAACTCGTACAACTCGATGCCAAGGAAGGCGAGACCGAACAGGCCGGTCACCGCCAGCCAAGCCAGCACCGCGCCGGTCTTGCCGCGTTGCATCGCCACCATGGCGAAGCCATAAGTGATCGAGGAGAACAGCAGCATCGACGTGTTGACCGCCACCAACGACAGATCGAACAGATCCGCACCCGACGGACCGGCCGCATAACTGCGCCCGAGCACGCCATAAACGGCGAAGAGGCAGGCGAACACCAGACAGTCGCTCATCAGATAGAGCCAGAACCCGAGCAGGGTGCCGTTCTCCGGATGGTGCTTGCTCTTGGCGTCGAAGAAGACCGGACGCCCGTCGGGGTGGTGGAGGGCGATGGCGTGAGCGTCAGACATGAGCGGTGGCCAGTTGTTGCGTGCGCTTGTCCTCGGTCACGACGACTTCGTCGACCGGGATGTTGAAATCGCGCTTGTAGTTGAAGGTATGCACGATCGCGGCGATCAGCATCGCCGCGAAGGCGACGCCCGCGACCAGCCACATCTGCCAGACCAGCGCGAACGCGCACAACGTGCTCAGGATCGCGATGACGAAGCCCGCGGCGGTGTTCTTGGGCATGTGGATCGGCAGGAAGCCGGAAGTCGGACGCTCATAGCCGCGCTGCTTCATGTCATGCCAGGCATCGTTGTCGTGCACCACCGGCGTGAAGGCGAAGTTGTAGGCCGGCGGCGGCGACGAAGTCGACCACTCCAGCGTGCGGCCCTGCCAGGGATCACCGGTCTCGTCGCGCAGCTGATGACGGCGGCGGATGCTGACATAGAACTGGATCAGCATGCAGGCGATGCCGATCGCGATCAGGAACGCGCCGAACGCGGCGATCTGGAACCAGATCTGCAACGAAGGATCGGTGAAATGGCTCATGCGGCGCGTCACGCCCATCAGGCCGAGCACGTACAGCGGCGCGAAGGCGAACCAGAAACCGGTCAACCAGAACCAGAACGAGCACTTGCCCCAGAACGGGTCGAGCTTGAACCCGAACGCCTTCGGCCACCAGAAGTTGATGCCGGCGAACAGGCCGAACAGCACGCCGCCGATGATCACGTTATGGAAGTGCGCGATCAGGAACAGGCTGTTGTGCAGAACGAAGTCGGCCGGGGGCACGGCCAACAGCACGCCGGTCATGCCGCCGATCACGAAGGTGACCATGAAGCCGACCGTCCACAGCATCGGCACCTCGAAACGGATGCGGCCGCGATACATGGTGAACAGCCAGTTGAAGATCTTCGCGCCCGTCGGGATCGAGATGATCATCGTGGTGATGCCGAAGAACGAGTTCACACTCGCGCCCGAACCCATCGTGAAGAAGTGGTGCAGCCACACCAGGTACGACAGGATCGTGATCACCACGGTCGCGTAGACCATCGAGGCGTAGCCGAACAGGCGTTTGCCGCTGAAGGTCGAGACCACCTCGGAGAAGATGCCGAACACCGGCAGGATCAGGATGTAGACCTCCGGATGGCCCCAGATCCAGATCAGGTTGACGTACATCATGGCGTTGCCGCCAAGATCGTTGGTGAAGAAATTGGTGCCGACGTAGCGATCCAGCGACAGCAGCGCGAGCACAGCCGTCAGTACCGGGAACGCCGCCACGATCAGCACGTTGGTGCATAGCGAGGTCCAGGTGAAGACCGGCATCTTCATCATCGTCATGCCGGGCGCGCGCATCTTGATGATGGTCGCGATCAGGTTGACGCCTGATAACAATGTCCCGACACCGGCTATCTGCAGTGACCAGATGTAATAGTCCACGCCAACGTCGGGGCTGTAGGCGATGCCCGACAGCGGCGGATACGCCAGCCAGCCGGTCTTGGCGAATTCACCCACGAACAGCGACATCATCAGCAGCCCCGCGCCGCAGGCCGTCATCCAGAAGCTGAAGTTGTTGAGGAACGGGAAGGCCACGTCGCGCGCGCCGATCTGCAGCGGCACGATGTAGTTCATGAAGCCGGTGACCAGCGGCATGGCCACGAAGAAGATCATGATCACGCCGTGCGCGGTGAAGATCTGGTCGTAGTGCTCCGGCGGCAGATAGCCCATGTTGTCGCCGAAGGCCATCGCCTGTTGCAAGCGCATCATGATCGCGTCGGCGAAGCCGCGCAGCAGCATCACCAGACCGAGCACGATGTACATCACGCCGATCTTCTTGTGATCGATGCTGGTGAACCACTCGCGCCACAGATAGCCCCAAAGCCGGTACTTGGTGATCGCCGCGAGAATGGCGAGGCCGCCGATCGCCACCATGGCGAAGGTGGCGATCAGGATCGGCTCGTGCAGCGGGATCGCGTCCCAGCTGAGCCGGCCGAAGATCAGCCGGGCGAGACTTCCCGAGGGGTGGGGTTGTTCGGTCATATCGACTCCAAGAATCCTTGCGGCAGGCGGCGCTCGCGCCAAGCCTGTCTTTTTTGCGTCATGGGGCGAGGCTGATCGCCGTGTTCCACGGCTTGCCGGCGCTATCGGCGGTACACATCGCCGAGGCCACGATGGGGCCGCCGCGCAGATCGCCCTTGCGGCGCGGAAGCAGCGCTTCGACACTGCCCAGGCCGAGCCCGCCAGCGGCGTCGATGGCCATCATCTCGTCCATGCACATGCGGTCGGTGTCCACGCAGCGATTGAGGATCGCGCGGTACAAACCCGGCGCGACGCTGGCGTAGTGGCGCACGGGCTCGCGTTCGCTGGGCTTCTCGAGCTGCAGGTAGTCGGGACGATCGAGCGGGCTGCCGCTGTTCCTCGCGTTCTGCACCCAGCGCTCGAAATCGCCCTCGCTCAGGCCATGGAACTTGAAGCGCATGCCGGAAAAACCGGCGCCGCTGTAATTGGCCGAGAAGCCTTCGTACTCACCGGGCGAATTCATCACCGCGTGCAGGGAAGTCTCCATGCCCGGCATCGCATAGATCTGGCCGGCGAGGGCAGGGATGTAGAACGAGTTCATCACCGTGGACGCGGTGATCTTGAACTGGATCGGGCGATCCACCGGCGCGGCCAGTTCGTTCACCGTGGCGATGTTCTGCTCCGGATAGAGGAACAGCCATTTCCAGTCGAGCGCCACCACTTCCACCACTAGCGGCTTGGTGCCGGCCGGCACCGGTTTCGCGGCGGAGATGCGATCGAGCGGACGATAAGGATCGAGCGTATGCGTGCTGATCCAGGTCAGCGCGCCAAGCGCGATGATGATCAGCAGCGGGGCAGCCCAGATCAGCAGTTCCAGCTGGGTCGAGTGGTCCCAGTCGGGCTTGTAGGTCGCTTCCTTGTTGGAAGCGCGGTAGCGCCAGGCGAACAGCAGCGTCAGCGCGATCACCGGCACGATGATCAGCAGCATCAACAGCGTCGAAACGACGATCAGATTGCCTTGCTGCGCGGCCACATCGCCGGGCGCGTTCAGCAGGATCGTATTGCAGCCGGCCAGGGGCAGCAGGGCGGCAGCGGCCAACAATCGGCGGCACAGGGACTTCAGAGTGGTCATCGGGGGGAGGAACACGACACTTGGAATTCAGGACCGCGTCCGCCGCGGCATGACGCACTTTAGTCGTGACTCGCAGTGCCGACGATTGGACGTTTTGTCCTATGGCCCGACTGGCGCGATGGTGAGAAGCTAGCGA
This sequence comes from Luteimonas panaciterrae, assembly GCF_020511115.1. Lineage (GTDB taxonomy): Bacteria > Pseudomonadota > Gammaproteobacteria > Xanthomonadales > Xanthomonadaceae > Luteimonas > Luteimonas panaciterrae. Next base: position 214,971 of record NZ_JAJAVH010000004.1, on the reverse strand, counting down.
CATCCCGGCATGCGGATGTCTCAGGCATCCGTGCTACAGGGCGATGACGCCTGCCGCTCCGCAACTGACCAGCTCCAAAACTGACCAGCTCCAATCCATGCACGCCGAGAATCATGCAACCCCTGGCCACATGAGCACGCCGCCCCCCAATGCGGACACGCATTCGGAAGTCGCGCCGGGCGAGATCGCGGTCGGCGTGGTGATCGGGCGTGCCTCGGAATATTTCGACTTCTTCGTCTACGGCATCGCCTCGGCGCTGGTGTTTCCGTCGGTGTTCTTTCCGTTCCTCGGCAAGCTCGAGGGCACGCTGTGGTCGTTCGCCATCTTCGCGCTCGCCTTCATCGCGCGGCCGTTCGGCACCGTGCTGTTCATGTGGATCCAGAGCCGCTGGGAACGCAGCACCAAGCTCACCGCCGCGTTGTTCCTGCTCGGCACCTGCACCGCCGGCATCGCGTTCCTGCCCGGATACAACACGATCGGCGCGCTTTCCATCGTATTGCTGTCGCTGTTCCGCGTGGGGCAGGGCATCGCTCTGGGCGGCTCCTGGGATGGCCTGCCGTCGTTGCTGGCGCTGAACGCCCCCAAGCATCGCCGCGGCTGGTACGCGATGCTCGGCCAGCTCGGCGCGCCGGCGGGTTTCATCATCGCCGCCGGATTGTTTGCCTTCCTCAATTCCAGTTTGTCGAAGGAAGATTTTCTCGACTGGGGTTGGCGCTATCCGTTCTTCGCCGCCTTCGCGATCAATGTCGTGGCGTTGTTCGCGCGCCTGCGCCTGGTGGTCACGCACGAATACGAGCGCGAGCTCGGTCAGCATGATCTCGAGCCCACGCCCGTGCTCGAACTGTTCGCCGCCAAGGGCCGCCATGTCGTGATCGGCGCGTTCGCGGCATTGGCGAGCTATGCGCTGTTCCACATCGTCACGATCTTCCCGCTGTCGTGGATTCTGCTGTACTCGAACCAGTCGGTCAGCGAGTTCCTCGGCGTGCAGATCATCGGCGCGCTGCTCGCGGCCGGTGCCATGGTCGTTTCCGGTGTGATCGCCGACCGTTTCGGCCGTCCGCGCACCCTCGGCGCGCTGGCCGCGGCGATCGCCATGTTCAGCGGCTTCGCACCGACGCTGCTGGGCTCCGGCACTTTGGGGCAGGACGTGTTCATCCTGATCGGCTTCGTCCTGCTCGGCCTGTCCTACGGCCAGGCGGCGGGTTCGGTGACGGCCAATTTCGGCGCCCGCTACCGCTATACCGGCGCCGCGCTCACATCCGATCTCGCCTGGCTGATCGGCGCCGCCTTCGCGCCGCTGGTCGCGCTGGGCCTGTGCGCGCATTTCGGCCTCGCCTTCGTCGGCGCTTATCTGCTGTCCGGCGCGATCTGCACCTTGGCCGCGCTGGGCGTGAATCGCGTCTTGAAACTGAAGAGCTGATTCCGCCTCGCCGATCCGCTACAAAGTCAGCGCGGCCGAAGCAACGACGCACCAGAGCACTGTCCACAGCGCCGAGAGACGAAACGCCATCAGCATCACGAAGGCGACAGCGGCGATCACAACATCGGCGAAACCGCGAATCCCCTCAGTCCAGACAGGATCGTAGAACGCGGCCACCAGAAGACCGACGACGGCCGCGTTGATTCCCGCCATGACGCGAATCGCCCACGCCCGCGCCGCCAGACGCGTCCATACGGGCAGCACCGCCAGCAACAACAGGAAACCCGGCAGGAAGACCGCGATCAAGGCGATGCTCGCACCAAGTCCTGGCGATGTATCCAACGATGCACTCGCTCCCAGGAACGCCGCCAGCGAAAACATCGGCCCCGGCATCGCCTGCGCCGCACCGTAGCCGGCCAGGAACGCATCCGACGTCACCCAGCCAGGTTCGACCACCGTGTGCTGCAGGAGCGGCAACACGACGTGGCCGCCACCGAACACCAAAGCACCGGTTCGATAAAACGCCGCGGCCAATCCACCCGTGGAAACCGTTTGCTCCGTGGGCAAGGCCAGACTCGCAAGAAGACCGACCAGAAACAGCACGAAGAACGACATCGCGACGCCAGTGCCATAGCGCACCGGGAAAGTCGCCGCTGGCGGCGGCGTCACACGCCTGCACATCCACAGTCCCGCCGCACCGCCCAGCGCGATGGCGACCAGTTGCATCCAGACATTGCCCGTCAACAAGATCAACGCAGCCGCGACCGCGGCGATCAGGACACGAGGCACATCCGGCGTCAGCTGTCGCGCCATGCCGAGAATGCCTTGCGCGACCACGGCAACCGCCACCAGTTTCAACCCGTGCACGACCGCGCTGCCGATGCCGCCATCGACATGCGGCGCCAGCAGCGCAATACCGAACATCAGCAACGCCGAGGGCAGGGTGAACCCGACGAACGCCATCAACGCTCCCGGCCATCCGCCTCGAAACAGCCCGATGGCGAACCCCAACTGGCTGCTGGCCGGCCCCGGCAGGAACTGACAGACGGCCAGCAACTGCGCGAAACCCGCATCGTCCAGCCACTGCCGCCGACGCACGAATTCCTCCCGGAAATAGCCGAGATGCGCGATGGGACCGCCGAACGAAGTCAGGCCCAGCTTCAGGAATACCCAGAAAATTTCCGCCACCGGCAACGCGCTCCGTGATTGGACGTCGTCAATCTGACCGTGAAATCTCACTGACGATGCTTTGGCTATTCTCCGACATACAGGGGGTATGCCATGAAATGGATCGTGGGCTTTTTGTTGTGTCTGACTGCCGGGTCAGTGCCGGCAGCGGATGTTTACCGCTGCGTAGACAGAGGCGGGCAGGTGACACTGCAGAACATGCCGTGCCCCTCGGGCACCCGGACAGCATCGGTCAAGAACGTGACGACTGATGAGGAGCGCTCCAGCGAGGACCACAAGCGCGCCCGCGACGACGCCAAGCGGCGCATGGCCGAGAATCGACGGCTTGCCAAGGCTGCCGGAACGGACCGGGTCTACCACAGTCCACCGCAACACCGAACGCCACGCGTATCCGCCGAATGCGAACAGGCAAAGCGCGATCGGGCGCGCATGGAAAACACCTCAAGCATCGATCTACGGCGACGCCTCAACGATGCCGTGTTTGCGGCCTGTAGAGGCTTTTAACCGGGCCAGCCAACCCAATCAGGCCAGCGATCAAGCACGCTGCGGCAATTCATGGTCATATGCACGCCGCTCCATCGGGCAAGACCCGCCTTACGAGCCGATCAGTTTCTGAGATATATTCATGATTCAGGAAGGGACGCGATCATGAATGATTGCAAGAAATCTATGGTTGGCTTTTTTACGTCGGGCGGTATTGATACGCACGCAGAAGACAGTGTTAGTCCGCATCGTTGGCACGCGACTTATAAACAGCTTTCTATGGGCTCTCGAATTCTTGTTGATCGCATGTACGTGGAGATTCAAAGTTTTGATTCAGCCAAACTGACGAATGCGAACTTCTTAGACAGCTTTCTTGTAAGCGGCTGGGGCTCTACGTTTCTTTTAGCCGGTTACACTATCGAAGTGGGATTGAAGGCCATCTATTTTTCCGAGGCCACGCGAGATCCTAGCGATACCAAGTATCAAACTCATAACCTCAATGATCTTGCTGCAATCGCAGGTGTTTCATTGAGTAAGAGTGAAGCCGATCTTTGCGAGTTCCTATCCAAATACATAGTTTGGTTGGGGCGTTATCCAGTGCCTAAGAAGCCAGAAGATATGATCAGCGGCGGTGGACACGGCGAGCACACTTTGGATGTGTTTTGTCTTTTCAACGATCGTATTGCGTCATTGCTTTCGTCAAAGGTCAAACCGGTCAGAGAAGCGAGAGTAGGTTAGTTGTTCTGATATGCAGTAGGCATGCGTTATAGCGATCCGGCAGCAATGATATTCCAAGCACCCTTAAAGCGAGCCACGTAACCGCTTATCTCTTTCGGATACATTTTGTCTACTAGCGTTACCATTCTAGTACCAACAACAAATGCAGAATCTATAATTTTTATTAAGCTTTCATAGACCCTTGCAGCGCCTTCGGCATCGTCTTCAGCAAATAATGCTCCATACGTTCCTGGCGAATGTTCAGCCATGCGTTTAAGATCAGATGTAAGCGCATCTGCAAGTGTAATGAACCTTGCTAAATCCACTGAGAGTTCGCGGCTAATTACGCCTGCATGAGCCATTGCCGCGCGGCACATTGGAAGATAATCATCTCGAACATGGATCGTCCCGAGGTCGACGATCCCTTTTTCCGCCAAGGCAAGGGCCGTCACAAATTCTTGCCTCCAGTTACGTGCACTGACCATTTCCAGCGCAGCGTCTATTTCACTAGCAGCTGCTAGAGCAAGGTTTCTTGCCTGTCTACGATCTCGACGTACTTCTATGCTCCATGTAGCGAACCATGAAATGATGCCGCCAATCAGTGCGCCTAAGAGGCCAGCTACTCCGCTATCCATAATTTCCCCCTTGTGTCTTAGATCATAAGCGTGATGCCCTTAGATTTCCTCAGGGGATAGGTGGTCAGCTCACCGCGACGTCGTTGTGACGGTAATCGGCGAGGTGGACGATCATGACTTTGATGCATGGCCGAACTCTGGGCGGATGCGTTGGCCGTCCGGGGAAACGAGATGGCGGCCTTGCAGCCGCCATCCGTACCACGCCGAGGGGTTGGCCTCGCTGTCGTCCATGATTAACCCCCTGTAGGTTGGGGGATCATGTAAGCGCCATCGTCTGAAAGCTGCAAGCGCACCAGCCACGCCAGCAACTGGTGGCGCAGGCGGCGAGCCAAGCGGTGCATCGCATTGAACATAATGTACATTATGCGAAATAAGATCAGATGTGGCCTCCGTCTCTTCGCAGCTTTAACCAACCGGCTAAAAGCCTGGGCGTTCCCCACCGCGATGCGATCGCAATGGCCTGATCCATAGCGCGGCAATTCAAAGCTGCTCTGAAATGTTTCTTGGCATCGACGGCGTGGTTTCGGTGCTCGTGTAGCTGGTCGGGTCGATGAGGTCGCCGGTCTGTGGGCAGTGTCGCCAGCCGCGCCACTGCAGTGAGCAACGCAGACCGAGGACGGGCTGGTCTATGCTGTCGCTCTGTGCGGGCCAGTCAGGGGGACAGGTTGTACACGACACCGGAACTGGAAGTCCTCAGTCAACGCTGCCTGCTCTCACGGCAACACGGTTGGATTCTACATAGCCGTACGACAACCGAATTGCCCAAGTTGGCACGATTGTATCTGGCCCAATGCGCAGCCAGCCTTGCGAGCGAACATCATCTAGCCATCGCTCGATTGATAGAAGCGAACAATACTGGCTCCGCAGCTGCATTGCTTCGTCCATTACTTGAAGCCTCTGCAACTGCATATTGGCTCGCGTATTGCGCGCCACCCAGCAAAATAAAGCACCTCATCAACCCGCGCAAACAACCAAGCAGAAAAGATCGGCTTCCACTGATAGGCGGCCTTCTTGAGGCCATCGTCGAAGTTTTCCCTGAGGCAAAACTACTACATGACAGTTTTCCAGGTTACCTGCACGCCTTTACGCACGGACAAATGATCCAGATAACAAGAAAAGGACACTACCCTCCCTTCTCATACAAAGAAAAATTAGTCATGCTGTGGCTGTCAGATTCTATTCAAACCACAGCCGCCGCCATCAACGTAGCTATTCACGACACCCCTAATCTTTCCGAATACATTGCGGCCGCAAGACAAATTCTAATGAATGAGGGGAAAAACTTATATAATTTGAAGTTTCCTAAAGAATCTTGGGAATGGAAAGGCCTTCCCGATATAAAAATCGTAGATCAGTGGGACGATGGCTCGTGGAAAGATCAATTTTCGAGATCCTAGAAGCTGACTTGTATAAATCCGACATCAATCTTCCAGAGTTCTAGATATGCTCGAACTTATCACATTAATTGTATGCACTTCCGGTATTGGGCTGATTGTTATGGTCTGGGCGGTACGAATCATCATCCGCAGAAAATACGTAGGTGAACTTGATCCTCCAGTGCTGACAGCAATCGGCTGGAGAGCAATTGTTATTGGCTGTCTCTTCTTCTTGTTCGGGTTGTTATTTTTTTTATCAGGCCTGTCCGTGCTTTTAGACGCTTTGGGATATATCGAGAACGGCTGACGGCAAGTCAACAAAGGCTGTCCTTGACATCGCCCTGGTCACTTCAGCGCGCTCGCTGCTGCCGTTTCCGGAAAGCGCATTCCACCCTACCCTCATGAATGGCGTGCATGTCGCCGAGGTACGCGCGACATGGAGTCTCTCCGGCTACAACTATGTGTGATCGACATGCGACGTCACAGCGACGACGTGACCGCCTACAACCATGCTGGCGGACTGTGCTGGCGCGATCCACTCACCTCGGGCGAGGCAGCGAACATGCGATCCGCAGTATTCGAGTCGAGCCGCAACCGGCGGCGGCACCGCATTCCTTTGCGGACAAGGCAAACCCTTGCATGAATCGAAAAATGCCGGAGAACGGACGACCGGATAACAGGCCGCCCGTCAGCCATTGACTCAGAAGCAGCCTCTTTCGCTACAAGTCTGCCGTGTCATGTCTTTCATGTTCCTGTCCGCCGATTCCTTCTCGGCGCGAATCTGTGCGACCGAACGACAGACCTTCGTGGTGAAGTTGCTGCCAGTTTTCTGCTCGCGTGTGCAGATCATGCGCTCGTCTTCCTTGTTCTCGATCGCACCTGAAATCGATGCGAGCAGCGCCTTCACTTCGGTCCGCTCCGGCTCGCTCAATTCCGCAGCATCCGTTTTCCCGTCGAGAAGCCCGAACAGCTTGTCCTGGTCGGCCAGGATCTTCTTGCGCTTGACCTTGGGCATGGTCTCGAATCGTCCTTTTTCCGCTTCGACGTCCACACGAATCGCCTTCTGCTGGGCGATGATCTCGCCTGGTTGCTGAAGCGTGATATCTCCCGCGATGGATGAACCCGAAATGGCGATCAGGATCAATCCCGCGGCGAATAAAGCTTTCATTTCTTCTCCTCTCCGTTTCCCAAAAATTGAATTCGGCCTTGTCGGACCGAAAGTGTTATCGGAAGGCATATTTGACGCCCACCGTGTAATAGCGGCCAACCGCGCCGCCGTAATCGAGGGGGTTGTAGCCGACGGCGCCGTAAGTCAGCGGATCCAGCGGCGCGACCCTGTCGGTCACGTTCTGCACCGATCCGAACAACTCGAGCACTTCGCTGGGACGCCAGCTTCCAGACAGGTTGATGGTGTAGAACGACTCAAGCTCGCAACCACGCGGCGCATCCGACCCATCCGAAAACTTGCTTCCGCATTCCGAAGGCCGTCTGAGCATCGTGACGCCGTCAGGGGAAAACAGCTCCGTCCTCCCATAGGTGTTGTCGAGCTTGCCGCGATAATTCACCACACCGCTGACGCTCCAATCGCCGTTGTCCCAGGTGGCGCCGAGGTTGATCCTGTCCTTGGGAATGCCGATGCAATTGGTGACATTGCAATCCCCGTGCGTGCCCGCGTATTCCGTCTTGACGCCACCCGTATTGCGTTCAAACGAATTCATGCGCGTCCACTGAAGATCGAGCATGAGGTTTGCCGAGCTTCCCAGTTCGAAACGCTGACGGGCGCTGAAATCGAATCCCTGCACGAAGGTGGAATCGGCATTCGCATAGGCCAGATCGATGCCCTGGAGTGTTCCAGTGTGTGGTCGACCGGGCAGATCGTCGTCGTCACGATGGATGTTGTCGCCGTTCTTCACGAGCTCGGCGAGGAAATCCTGAACCAGGATTTCGTTCCTGCGGCGGATTTGAAAAAAATCCAGCGTCAGTGATGTCGTCGGGGTTGGATCGAACACCGCTCCGATCGAGTAATGCTTCGCTCTTTCCGGCTTCAGATCGCGATTGGGCGCAATGAAAATGTCGATCGGTTTGAGTTCGCAATCATCAGGACCGGCACCTGGCGCTGGCGTGCCATCCGGGCATCGAACCGGATCACGCGCGGCAGTGAAGCTCGCCAGGCCGCCATTGCCCGCTTCGATCGGACTGGGCGCCCGCACACCTTCCGTGTAACTCGCCCGCAATGCCATCCAGGACAAGGGCTGCCACTTGATCCCGAGCTTCGGGCTCGCGATGGCTTTGTAGCCTTTGTATTTGTCCAGGCGCACCGCGCCTGACAATTTCAGGGAGTCCGTCAGTGGCGCCTGCAGTTCGCCATAGACGGCCGCGACTTCCTCCACGCCCGAGTAGGCGGAATATCCGAGGCCGATGATCTGCCTGCTCTCGGTGAAACTCGCCGGCGTCAATGCGATCGATTGCCTGCGCAATTCGATGCCGAACGCGAGACCCAGCGGGCCGCCTTTCAAGTCGAGCAGCGAGCGTGACGCCTTGGCGTCGGCCATGTCCTGCTTGGTCGTCGAATGCGCGCTGATCTTTGGCGAGATGTAGTCGTAGAGCGCTTGCGAATTCAGACCGGAATTAACGCCGATCCGCCAGTAGCCGACCGGGCTGTCGGGATCGGTGAGCACCTGTCGCACGCGGCCATAGTGCAGATACCCGGTTCTGACGACTTGCAGATCACTCTGCGAATGCTGGTAGGCCAGATCGTAATCCCATGCCTCCGCGACGCCCTTCATCCCGATCAGGATGCGGGCGGCCTGATTGTCGGATTCGTTGACTCTCGGGCCGACGTCGAATGCCGAATAGCGGAGACGAACCGGCACGTCGTAGGGATTGTCGGGATGATCGGCACCCAGCCGGGTCGCCCCAGGGCCAGAATTGGCATTGACGCCGCCCCAGGAGCCGGAAACGCTCGAGGGAGCGAAGGAAGAGCGCGTCTTGTTCCTCGCGTATCCGAACTCCGCGTACAGCTCCGCTCGATCTGAGAGCGCGAAGGTCCCACGGGCGTAGACATTGATGCTGCGCGTCTTCGGCGAGATATCGCGAAATTGGGCGCTGTCCCACAAACAGCCGCCACCCGGGTCCTGCGGGGTCACGTCGGACAACACTTCGCAGCCCGGCAGCGATTCCCATCGCCCCGAGCCGGAGACCGGTTCGATCGCGCCGACCGGCGAGGCCTGCGCGTTCCTGCCAACGATCGTGCCGCTCAGAAACGCATTGGCATCGAGTGGATATCCCCAGCGACGCCAGTCGCCGGTGCCGATCCATTTGCGATCACGACGGTCGCCGACATGGATGGCGTCCTCCTGCGTGCCTTCGATGCTGATGAAGGCGTTGTATCCATCGCCCGCCAGATTGCCTGTACCGGCGGCGATCGAACCCTTGCGCAGTTCGCCGTCGCCCTCCCCCGAGATGCCGTAGCTCCCCTTCACCACGGCGCCGGTGAATTCCTTGCGCAGGATGATGTTGACCACACCCGCGATCGCATCCGATCCGTAGATCGCGGAAGCACCGTCCTTCAGCACTTCGATGCGTTCGATGATCTCGAGCGGAATCGTACTGAGATCGGTGAACAACCGCTGGCCGTCGTCGGCCAGACCGAACGAAGCCATGCGGCGTCCGTTGACCAGGATGAGCGTGGCGCTGGCACCGAGCCCGCGCAACGAGATCGCTGTGCCGCCGCTGGCGAAGCCGTTGCCGAAGGTCTTGGGGATGGAGCCCTGCCCGTCTGCCGTCAGCGTCTGCAGATAATCGGCGACGGTGGCCTTGCCGCTTCGCTCGATCTCCATCCGCGTGATGACCTGCACCGGCGAGGCGGTTTCGGCGTCGACGGTCGGGATGTTGGAGCCGGTGACGATGAGGCGATCGAGCGTTCTCGGTTCCTCCGTGGTCGCCGCACCGGATGCCGCGGACGTCGTTTTCGGCGGCCTTGGCGGTGGCGCCTTCTTCAGGACGATCGTGGAGTCGTTGAGCGTCTCCCAGATGACACCGGTCCCGCCCAGCAGACGGTTCAGCGCCTCACCCGCCGTGTATTTGCCCGACACTTTCCTGGCGGCCTTTCCGGCGATCAGTTCCGGAGGAAACACGAGCTGCATGCCGCTCTGCGCGCCCCAGGCACTGAGCGCGCCGGACAACGGGCCAGCGGGAATCTCGAACAGCCGCGGCGCCGTGGAATGCACGGACGATTGCGCCCGTGCCGTGGGCGCCGGAACGCCCAAAGCCACACCGAGTGCGACGCATAACGCGCCGTAGAGGCAACTTCCTCTGCCCGCCCTGCTCATGACCTCCCCATTTCGAGCAGTACCGCGATCGATACCGCCTACACAGGGTGATAACAATCAGGTCCGCCCGAACCCTACCCCGGGCCGCGAAAATCGGGACCGGGTATCGGCTGTTCCCCTGCGATCCCGACCGCCATCACTCCCGCGGCATCAACACGATCTCCTGCGCATTCGCGCTTGCTACCTGGACCGGGAAGACCGCCGCCAGCGCCGAAGCGATGGACGCGTTGTCCCCGACGCGGAAACTGCCGCCGACCGGCAGATCGGCCAGGCGTGGATCACCCAGCCGCAACTTCACTGTCGAATATCGGTTGGCCTCGGCCACCGCCTCGGCCAGCGGCAGACCGCTGAAGTCCAGGCGTCCGTGAGTCCAGCTCGTTGCCGTGGCCGGGTCGATCCGGCGCACGCGGATTTCACCGCTCTTGCCGCCGTAACGGGCTTCGTCTCCCGGCGCGAGCACCTTGCGCTCGCGTAGCGCCGCCACTTCCACGCGCCCTTCCAACAGAGTGACGGCCGCGGCGCCGGCTTCATCACGCACCTGGAAACGCGTGCCGAGCGCGGTGACGGTGCCGCCAGCGGCGGTCACCACGAACGGATGCGCGGGATCGTGGGCCACGTCGAACATGGCTTCGCCGTGTTCGAGCGTGATCTCACGGCGCGCCTCGCCGTAGCGCACCTGCAATTCCGTATCGGTGTTCAGCGTGACCCGGGTGCCGTCGGCGAGCCGTTCGGTCCGCTGCTCACCGATCTGGGTGCGATAGGTGATCGCAACCGGTGCCTCCGGCCTGGACAGCGGCAATATCTGCACGACGCCGATGGCGGCCACGGCGGCGACGCTGGCCGCCAGCAGCATGGGCTTCCACGACAAGCCCGGAGAGCGGCGCCACGGCGCGGTCTCGGCCAATGCCTCGGCCGCCATGGCCCGCAGCCGGGGCGATTCCTTCGCTACGCCCCAGGCCTCCCACGACAGTTCGATATCGGCATAGGCCCGTGCATGTGCGTCGCTGCGCCGGCACCACGCCTGGAAAGCCGCTTCGTCGGCCGGCATTCGAACGCCGTCACGACGCCTGGCGAACCAGTCCGCCGCCTCTTCCAAAATGGACTCATCGATCGGGGTCATAGCCTCATTAACCCTCAAGCGCCCCAATCTCCTACCTGCGCCCGGCATTTCACAATGGCGCGGGCCAGATGCTTCTCGACCATCTTCACGGAAATCCCGCAACGCCGGGCAATCTCACCGTTGCTGAGACCCTCCACCCGGCTCAACAGGAAGACCGTGCGGCATTTCGGCGGCAAGGCGACGATGGCTTCCTCCAACCGTTGCAGCGAATGGCGCCCCTGCAACTGCCGCTCCAGATCGGGATGTTCGGAAACCACATCGAACTCGGCGAAATCGGTAGGCTGCTCGATCTGGCGCAAGCGGCTCCAACGCCAATGATTGTTGAGCAGATTGCGCGCGATGCTGAACAACAGATGGCGCATGGCGTCCGGCGGCTGTTTGCCCCAGTAGCGCATCAATCGCGTCCAGCTTTCCTGGGCGAGATCGGCCGCATCCTGCGCCTGCGTCACGCGTCCCTGGAAGAAACGCAGCAACTCAGCCTGATTGTCGCGCACGAAAGCCTCGAAGCTGCCATCGTCGACCGGCGGCACCCTGCCCTCTGCCCTTCCCACCGGCGACTCCGACACCACCACAGTCCTGCCGCTTCAATACATCGGGGGAATGTGCGGCTGCGTCGAGGGCGGTGTCAACCAATCGAAAGACACATATCCCTCTTGTCGCGATGCTTGGCCGCGCGCAGCTTCGATCGCGTTTGGAGGAATACGGGAAGAGCTTAGAAGAACTCGTCCAGCAATCGATAGAACACGAGGCAGCCGGGATCGACGGCACCGCCATAACGCGACAGGAAAGGCGCGACCCACGCTTCTCCAAGGTTGTGCCGGATGCTCCAGGCGGCCAGCGCCAGATCCTGATGACGATCGGCGACGCCGGCACGCGCGCAATCGACGAATCCCGCGAACCGGCCGTCATCCGCGATCAGGTTCGGAAGGCAGGCATCGCCGTGGGTCACCACGAGATCCTCGTCATGTGGCCGGTGTTCCTGGAGTTCCTCGAACAGATCGACCGCACTGCGGCCGAGGCGTTCATCGTCGAAATCGTCCTCGTCGACGAGACCGGCACGCACGCGTGCATGCGCCAGCGCGATGCTCCGTTCGAGTCTGCGATCGAATGGACAGGCGGCGACATCCAATTGATGCAACGCTCGCAACGCGTCCGCGGCAATCTCCACGATCCGGTCTGGATCGAGATGTGGAGACGAGGCCAGATCGCGCCCCGGGATCGCGCTCAACAGCAGCCAATCGCGCCCGGCTTCCCGTGTTTCCGCGAGCACCACGGGACATGCGATGCCGTTCGCCGACAGCCATCGCAGCCGCGCCGCTTCGTCGGGCAACTCGCCATGCGGGTCGGTGGGGTCCGTCTTGGCGAAAAGCGCCGGGCGCCCGCGCGCCGACAGCCGGAAGACGGCCGCCGTCGAGCAGCCGATCGTCTGGCCTTTCCAGTGATACCCGGCTAGCCTCGATTCCCAGGCGCGGGGCATTTCAATGGTGGTTTCTGTCGTCATGTCCCACGATTTCAGGGTGTTGGTCGGAATTGGAGGATCGGGATCAGATGGTGCTCTCGACCAGCCATCTCCAGGCGTGCAGCTCGCGGTCATCATTCCGACATCAAAACCCTTGCGCACCGCACAAGCGCTCGTTAGAATTTCGCGCTTTCCAGCCGTGGGGCCATAGCTCAGCTGGGAGAGCGCCTGCATGGCATGCAGGAGGTCGGCGGTTCGATCCCGCCTGGCTCCACCAAATTCCAGTCGTTAGGCCCGATCGGAATGCGTTTCAGGTTTCACTGCGTCCCCATCGTCTAGAGGCCTAGGACACCACCCTTTCACGGTGGACACCGGGGTTCGAATCCCCGTGGGGACGCCAACTTTACTGCTGTAAACGAAAAGGCCCGCCAATAGCGGGCCTTTTCGTTTTTCCGTCCAAAGAAGACGATTTATGCCGTCGGGGTCTGCGAGGCCGAATGCTCGCTGCTCGCGATCGAACTCCAGCTCACTTCGACGCCTTTGCGATGCCCCTTCTCGACCAGCTTGAGGCCATCGGGGTCGATGGTGAGGGTGTAGGCCTTGTCGCCGATCTGCACTTCGCGTCGCAAGGGTTTGTCGAGTTTGGTCATGGAGATCTCCTCATGCGCATTCATGCGCGTCGCCGAGGATGCTAGCACTCCCGTCCGCGGGGCTCGTTTGCTGAGCGTAAAAGCAGTGAACGGATCATTAAAAAGAAGTGCGACGTGCTTCAAAACCTGCTTCAAGAAGTGAAGATTCCGCTCCGGCGAGGCGCAAGGTCGCCACGCCGTGGCCGCGTTCGGCCAGATATTGCAGCCACTTGCCGAGGAAGGTGTTCATGCGCATGCGATGCCCGAGCACCTCGGCCGGCGGCGGGAACATCCCGATCACATCCTGCCAGCGGCGTCCGACATAGCAATGCGTCGCCTCCACCTGGCGGGCGTCGCGATACAGGCGCAGGAATGCCGACGGGTCCGGTTCGCCGGTCAGCGGATCCTGCATCGCATAAGTCATGCGCAGTTCGGTCGTGTAGGGATGCTGCTCGATCACATCCAGGCGCAGGTCGAGCCCGTCGCCGATGACGGAAACGTAGGCGCCCGGCGTGAGATCGGCTGGCTCGAACAGCCGCGTCAGCCGGTTGAAGTTTTCCGCGTACAACCCCATCAGCCAGCCGAAACGGCTGAGTCTCGGGATGCGTTCGGCGCGGGAAATTACTTGCGACATGGGCCGGATGCTACACGCACGAACGCGTTTGCGGCAGCATTGACGAACTTGACGCGGACGCCTAATGTAGAAGCTCTTCCGCGATTCCCACCCGCCGCGATTTGCGGCCGGCGCCGGCCCGGTTTAATCGGCGGGCTTGATCAGCAGATTTGATCAGCACGAAACCGCTGGAATCCTGGAATCTCCGGCCTAGAACATCTCGCGATGGATGCCCAGGGTGGTCAACACCTTGCTGGCGATTTCCTCAATGGACGTGTGCGTGGTGCTCAGCACCGGGATGCGTTCCGCGCGGAACAGGATCTCCGCCGCCGACACCTCGCGCTTGCACGTCTCCAGTTCGGCATAACGGGAATTGGGGCGCCGCTCCTGGCGGATTTGTTGCAACCGCGCCGGATCGATGGTCAGCCCGAACAGCTTGTTGCGATACGCGCGCAGGCGCGGCGGCAGACGGTCATGCTCGAGATCCTCTTCGGTCAGTGGATAGTTCGCCGCGCGCACACCGTAATGCAGCGCCAAGTACACGCAGGTCGGCGTCTTGCCGGCGCGCGAGACGGCGACCAGGATCAGATCGGCCTCGTCGTAATTGATGGCGATACCATCGTCATGGGTGAGCGCGTAGTTCATCGCGTTGATGCGGCGGTGGTACACCTCGAAATCGGCAATGCCGTGCGCCTGGCCGACCCGCGACTGGCGCCCCTGCCCCAGTTCGTTCTCCAGCGGCTCGATGAAGGGCGCGAACACGTCCAGCATCAGCGCACCGCTTTCACCGATGAGATTGGTCATCATCGGGTCTACACACGAGCTCACGACGATGGGCCTGGTCGCGAACGTCTCCCCCGAGGCACGGATGCGCTCGGCGACCTCGCGGGCACGTTCCGGGCTGTCGACGAAGGGAATGCGGTCGGTGACGAAAACGGTTTCAGTGAACTGCGTCAACAGACTGTGGCCGATCGTTTCGGCGGTGATGCCGGTACCGTCGGAGACATAAAAGACCGGGCGTGTCGTCACGTGTTAAGGCTCCATGGATGCGTGGGGCAACGCGACAGGTAAAATAACAACTTCGGCGGGTCTTGCCCGCTTCCCCCACTGCATGAACACCGGAGTGCCTGGTTTTGGACCAACCTGCCCTGAGCGCCCGCGCTCAAAACAGCAATATCCTGTGGCTGCACGACCTGCGCCTGACCGACCTCGCCCAAGTCGGCGGCAAGAATTCCTCGCTCGGCGAGATGATCGGCAACCTCGCCAAGCTCGGCGTTTCGGTGCCCGGCGGCTATGCGACCACCGCCGACGCCTTCAAGGCCTTCATCGCGCACAACGATCTGCACCAGCGCATTTTCGACCGGCTGGCCACGCTCGATGTGGAAGACGTACCGGCACTGACCGCGGCCGGCAAGGAAATCCGCGGCTGGGTGATCGACGCGCCGCTGCAACCCGATCTCGATACCGACATCCGCACTGCCTATGCACAACTGTGCAAGGAAAACGGCGGCAGTGATGTCGCGGTCGCCGTGCGTTCCTCCGCCACGGCGGAAGACCTGCCGGATGCCTCGTTCGCCGGGCAGCAGGAAACCTTCCTCAACGTCGTCGGCGCCGATGACGTGGTGCACAAGGTCAAAGAAGTCTTCGCCAGCCTCTACAACGATCGCGCCATCGCCTACCGCGTGCACCACGGCTTCAAGCATGAGGACGTGTTCCTCTCCGCCGGCGTGCAGTTGATGGTGCGTTCGGACGTCGGCGCTTCCGGTGTGCTGTTCACGCTCGACACCGAGTCGGGTTTCCGCGAGGTGGTGTTCATCACCGGCAGCTACGGCCTCGGCGAGAACGTCGTGCAAGGCGCGGTGAATCCCGACGAGTTCTACGTCTACAAGCCGACGCTGCGGCAAGGCAAGCCTGCGATCCTGCGCCGCTCGCTCGGCGCCAAGCAGATTCGCATGGTGTATTCGGACAAGCCCGGCGAGCGCGTGCGCAACGAGGACACGCCGGCCGAACTGCGCAACAAGTTCTCGATCAGCGACGAGGACGTGCATGAGCTCGCGCGCCAGGCGCTGATCATCGAGAAGCACTACGACCGCCCGATGGACGTGGAATGGGCGAAGGACGGTGTCAGCGGCAAGCTCTTCATCGTGCAAGCGCGCCCGGAGACGGTGAAATCGCGCGGCAAGGCCACGCAGATCGAACGCTTCCAGCTCGAAAAGCGCGGTGAGGTGATCACCGAAGGCCGCGCCATCGGCCAGAAGATCGGCAGCGGCGTCGCCCGCGTGGTGCGTTCGCTCGACGACATGAGCCGCGTGCAGCCCGGCGACGTGCTGGTCGCCGACATGACTGATCCCGACTGGGAGCCGGTGATGAAGCGCGCCTCGGCCATCGTCACCAACCGCGGTGGCCGTACCTGCCATGCCGCGATCATCGCGCGCGAACTCGGCGTGCCGGCCGTCGTCGGCACCGGCAATGCGCTTGACACCATCCAGGACGGCAACGAGGTCACCGTCAGCTGCGCCGAGGGCGACACCGGCTTCATCTACAAGGGCACCCTGCCCTTCGAACGCATCACCACCGATCTGTCGTCGATGCCGCAGGCACCGCTGAAGATCATGATGAACGTGGCCAACCCGGAGCGCGCATTCGACTTCGCCATGCTGCCCAACGCCGGCATCGGCCTGGCGCGCCTGGAGATGATCATCGCCGCGCACATCGGCATACATCCCAACGCGCTGCTGGAATACGGCAAGCAGGATGCGGAAACGAAGAAGAAGATCGACGCCAAGATCGCAGGCTACGCCGATCCGGTCAGCTTCTATGTCGATCGTCTCGCCGAAGGCATCGCCACGCTGACCGCGTCGGTGGCACCGAATCCGGTGATCGTGCGGCTGTCCGACTTCAAGTCTAACGAATACGCCAACCTGATCGGCGGCAGCAACTACGAGCCGCACGAAGAGAACCCGATGATCGGCTTCCGCGGCGCTAGCCGTTATGTCGATCCGTCCTTCGCGGGTGCCTTCGCGCTCGAGTGCCGGGCCGTGCGCAAGGTGCGCAACGAGATGGGGCTCGACAATCTGTGGGTGATGATCCCGTTCGTGCGTACGCTCGATGAAGGCCGCAAGGTGCTCGAAGTGCTGGCGTCCAACGGTCTGAAACAAGGCGAGGACGGCCTGAAGATCATCATGATGTGCGAGGTGCCGTCGAACGCGCTGCTGGCCGACGAATTCCTCGACATCTTCGACGGCTTCTCGATCGGCTCCAACGACCTCACCCAGCTCACGCTCGGCCTCGATCGCGATTCGAGCATCGTCGCGCACCTGTTCGACGAGCGCGATCCGGCGGTGAAGAAGTTGCTGTCGATGGCGATCAAGAGCGCGCGCGCCAAGGGCAAGTACGTCGGCATCTGCGGTCAGGGACCGAGCGATCATCCCGATCTCGCCGAATGGCTGATGCAGGAAGGCATCGAGTCGGTCTCGTTGAATCCCGATACCGTCGTCGACACCTGGCTCAGGCTTGCGAAATCGAAGGCCAAGAGTGGTACTTGACCTTGCGATAACGTGACATCGTCTAGTCTTGCAAACGCCCCGCCTATGCGGGGCGTTTCATTTCATCGACACCTGACAGGAGCATGAACACCTGGTTCGATAATCTAGGCGGCAATCACTGGTCCAGCATCGCCATTGCCATCGGCATCCGCCTCGCGGGAGCCGCGCTGCTTCTGCTGATCGGCTTCCGCATCGCCAAATGGCTGACCAAGCTGACGGAAAGGATGCTGCTGCGCACGAGCATCGAATTCACGGCGGTGCAATTCCTGCGCAAGGTCGTGTATATCCTGCTGCTGATCGTGCTGACGTTGACCGTGCTGCAGATCGTCGGCGTTCCAATGACCTCGATGATCGCGGTGCTCGGCGCCGCCGGCCTTGCGATCGGGCTCGCACTGAAGGACTCGCTCTCGAATATCGCCTCCGGCGTGATGCTGGTGACGCTGAAACCGTTCCGCGTCGGCGACATCGTCGAGATCGCCGGTGCTTCCGGCCAGGTAGAGGCCATCAGCATCTTCCAGACGCGACTGCGCGGCGCGGACAACCAGACCATCGTGCTGCCGAACAGCCAGGTCACCAATGATTCGATCGTCAATCTCACGCCGGATGTCAAACGCCGCATCGAACTGGTGGTCGGCATCGGATACGACGACGACATCGACCTGGCGCGCGATACCGCCATGCAAGTGATGCAGACGGAACCGCGCATTCTCGCCGAGCCCGCCGCCGACGTGCTCGTCTACGCGCTAGACGACAACAGCGTCAACCTGGGCATCCGCTGTCACGTATCGAACGCGGATTTCTTCAACACCAAGTGCGATCTGATCGAGCGGGTCAAGAAAGCCTTCGACGATGCCGGCATCCGCATCCCCTACCCGCAGCGCGACGTGCACATGTACCACCACGCCATCGGCGGTGCGAAAGCCGGCCCGATGTCGACACCCAGCGTGCTGCTGCCCGGCGCGGCCGGACGAGGCTCCACTCAAGCCATCGAGGACGTGGCGAAACGCCCCATGAAGGCGCGATAGTGGCGCAGTTCCTTGATCGAATCGCGGACGTCGCTGAGCGCGGTGTGCGCTGAGTCCTTGTGCAAGCCGGCCAGCACTTCCGGGGCCCAGCGGCGTGCCAGTTCCTTGATCGTGCTGACATCGAGGTTGCGGTAGTGGAAGTGTTTCTCCAGCGATGGCATCTGCCGATGCAGGAAGCGGCGGTCCTGGCAGATCGAATTGCCGCACATCGGCGAGTGTCCGTGCCCCACCCACTGCTGCAGGAACGTCAGCGTGCGCGCCTCCGCCTCGGCCATGGGCACGCCCTCCTCCAGAACCCGCCGCCACAGGCCCGATTTGCCATGTTGGTGACGGTTCCACTCGTCCATCGCCTCGAGCGCGGACAGCGGATGGGCGATGGCGAACTCCGGGCCTTCGGCGAGCACCTTCAACTCGGAGTCCGTGACGATGGTGGCGATTTCGAGGATGGAATCGCGGTCGGTGTCGAGCCCGGTCATTTCCAGGTCGATCCAGATCAGTCGTCCCTCACTTTCGAAATTCACTGCCATGACTCGTCGCGGTTGTCGGAGCGCGGCATCATAGCGCAGCCCCGCCCCGTGCAGCCGCCATGCCGAGTTCCGCCCTCGCCCACTACGATGTCCTGACCGCGATGCTCGCGCCCGCGTTCTTCCTGACCGCGACCGCGTCCCTGCTGACCTCCGCCAACAACCGCCTGGCCCGGATCAACGACCGCCTGCGCGTGGTGCTGAAGGAGCTGGAAGACACCTCCGATCAGGAATACCGCGACGTGCTGGAGCGGCGCATCACCATCCAGCGACGACGCAGCGTGCTGATCCTGCGCGGCGGTCAATGCCTGTATGGCGCGATCAGCTGCTTCGTCGGCACCAGCCTGAGCCTGGCCGCGGATGCCTTCCTCGGTTATCGCATCGGCCTGCTGCCGACGGTGCTGGCTGCGCTCGGCGTCCTGGCGATGTTCGCCGCCAGCCTCTACCTGGCGCGCGAGGCACGGCTGGCGGTGGCCACTATCAACGAGGAGATGGATCACCGCCACGCGATCGCGCGCATGCGCAAGCGCGAGCAGGCGGCGGATAAGGCGGCCGAGCGCAAGGAGCAGCACGCTTCGGACGATCGCTAAAGATTCCGACAGCGGCATCGGTGGCGCCCTGGCCTACTGCTCGTGTCCAACCAGCACACGAGTGGAGATCTCATGACGCAACACATCCCGCCAACAATTCAAGCCGGCAAGCAGAAAATCCCGGTCTTCGGCGCCGCGGGCCACACCGGCCGCTTCGTGGTGGCGGAACTGTCCCGGCACGGCTGGATTCCTGTGCTCTGCGGCCGCGACATCGACAAGCTTGAAGCGGTCGCGCGCGCGCATCCCGAAGCGGAAGTGCGCCTCGCCTCGGTGGAAGATCCCGCCTCGCTCGACCGCGCCTGTTCCGACGCCAGCCTGATCATCAATTGCGCCGGTCCTTTTATCGACACGGCGGCACCCATCATAGAAGCGGCGTTGCGCAACGGCATCCATTATCTCGATGTCGCAGCCGAACAGAGCGTCGCGCTTGCCGCATTCGAACGGTTCAACGATGCGGCGACACGCGCCGGCATCCTGATCATGCCGTCGATGGCCTTCTACGGCGGCTTGAGCGATCTGCTGGCCACGGCCGCCATGCGGGACTGGGACACGGCGGACGAGATCACCATCGCCACCGCGCTCGACAGCTGGCATCCGACGCACGGGTCGCGACTGACCGGGGAACGCAATCCCGCACCCCGTTTCGTCATCTCCGGCGGCCGACACGAAGTCCTTCCCGATCCTCGGCCTACTCGCACATGGCGATTCTCGTCGCGATTCGGAACGCAGGACATGATCGCCTTCCCGCTGTCGGAGATCGTCAACATCTCACGGCATCTGAAAGCGCCGGAGGTGCATGCGTTCCTCAATACGAAGCCATGGGACGACATCCACGATCCGGACACGCCAGCGCCGGTGCCCGCGGACGAGAGCGGAAAATCCTCCCAGGCCTTTCTCATGGAAGCGATGATTCGCAAGGGCGATGAAACGCGGCATGCGGCGGCGTGGGGACGTGACATCTACGCGATCACGGCGCCACTACTCGTGGAAGCGGTCGAGCGCATCCTCGATGGTCGCTGCCGCTTGACCGGCACCGTATCCGCCGGTGAAGCCTTCGATGCCGTGGATTTCCTGCGGGCGCTCTCGCCGCAACATCTCTCTTTCGAGATTGCCACGGATCGGTCGTAACAAGCCGCGTCAGACCGCCGAATCAACCATCGCCGAGCGGCTGTTTGCCCCGTTTGCGGCGAAAGTAATTGGTCAGGCGAACGCCTGCCTCTTCTGCCAATACACCACCTTGCACCTGCACGCGATGGTTATGACGCGGGTCGGCCAACAGATCGAAAACACTGCCCGCGGCGCCGGTCTTCGGATCGGCCGCGGCATAGACCACACGCGCCAACCGCGCATGCACCATCGCCATCGCACACATCGCACACGGCTCGAGCGTGACGTAGAGCGTGCAGCCGATCAGGCGATGATTGCCGAGCCGGCGGCCGGCGGCGCGCATCGCCACGATCTCCGCGTGCGCGGTGGGATCGTGGTCGCCGATGTTACGATTCCAGCCTTCGCCGACGATTTCGCCGGCCGCGTCGATCAGCACTGCGCCGACAGGAATCTCGTCGTCCTCGCGCTCCGCGCGTTCGGCCAGCGCCAGCGCGTGGCGCATCCGGCGCACGTCCTCCGACAAGGCCGCCTCTTCCGGTTCTGCGACGGGAGACTTCACCGCTTGTCCTGCGATCGCTTCACGAAATCCGCGAACACCGCGAGCGTCGCCTCGCTGACGTGATGCTCGATGCCCTCGGCATCGCGTCGCGCGGTGTCGGCGTCGACGCCGAGCGCGAGCAGGAAATGCTCCACCGTGCGATGACGTTCGCGGCTTTCGGCGGCCAGACGCTCGCCGGCCTCGGTGAGGAAGATGCCGCGATACGGGCGCTGCTGCGCCAGTCCGCTCTTCACTAGCCGTTTGAGCATCTTCGCCACGGTCGGCTGCGCCACGCCCAGTCGCGCGGCGATGTCGACCTGGCGCGCCTCGCCGCCGTCGGTGATCAGATCGGAGATCAGCTCGACGTAGTCCTCGATCAGTTCCGAACGATGCGCCTCGCGCACGTGGCGGAACGTCTCGGCATGGACCTCGGCATCGACGAGCGTCGGGCCGTCGGCCGCGGGCGGGTGTTTGGAGGCGCGATTGGCCATCCGTCAATTTCCTCTGTGCGTGCCGCGGCTCGTTCACGGCTCGGCCGGTTATTTTCCCCCGAAAACGTGAAAAATACTGCTCGATTCATTTTTACCGCCTTTGCTTTATAGATTAGCACTTGCTATATTACGAGCCATCCGGCGACCCCGATCCCTTAAATTCCCCCCAGCGCATGGCCGAACGCCTGCCCTATCCGAACCCCAGCCCGGCCTGGCGACAGACCGAGGAGCCGGCCACGCCCAGTCTGGGCTCGATGAACGCCAGCGTCGCCGTGTCCCATTCCAGCCTCTGGTGGCGGCGCCTGTTCGCCTTCCTCGGCCCCGGCTACATGGTGTCGGTGGGCTACATGGACCCAGGCAACTGGGCCACCGACCTCAGCGGCGGTTCGAAATTCGGCTACACCCTGCTCTCGGTGATCCTGCTGTCGAACCTGATGGCGATCGTGCTGCAGGCGCTGGCCGCGCGCCTGGGCATCGCCACCGGACGCGATCTCGCCCAGGCCTGCCGCGACCACTATTCGAAGCCGGTGAATTTCCTGCTCTGGCTGGCCTGCGAGGCGGCGATCATCGCCTGCGATCTGGCCGAGGTGATCGGTACCGCGATCGCGCTCAATCTGTTGTTCGGCATCCCGCTCACCGCCGGCGCGGTGATCACGGCGATCGACGTGTTCCTGATCCTGTACCTGATGAAACGCGGCTTCCGCACGCTGGAAGCCTTCGTGATCGCGCTGTTGCTGGTGATCTTCGCCTGCTTCGCCATCCAGATGCTGCTGGCGCAGCCGCCGATTCGCGATGTGCTGGGCGGCTTCGTGCCGCAGGCGAAGGTGGTGACCGATCCGGCCGCGTTGTATCTCGCGATCGGCATCATCGGCGCGACGGTGATGCCGCACAATCTGTATCTGCATTCCTCGATCGTGCAGACGCGCGCCTATCCGCGCACCGAGGAAGGCCGCCGCTCTGCGCTGCGCTGGGCGGTGACCGACAGCACGATCGCGCTGATGCTGGCGTTGTTCGTCAACGCCTCGATCCTGATCATGGCGGCGTCGGTGTTCCACGCGAACGGCCGCACCGACGTGCAGGAAATCGAACAGGCCTACCAACTGCTGTCGCCGATGCTCGGCGTCGGCATCGCCTCCACGCTATTCGCGATCGCCCTGCTCGCTTCCGGCGCCAACTCCACGATCACGGCGACGCTGGCCGGGCAGATCGTGATGGAAGGCTTCCTGCGCCTGCGCATGCCCGACTGGGCGCGCCGGCTGGTAACGCGTGGCATCGCCATCGTGCCGGTGGTGATCGTCACCGCGCTGTACGGCGAGCAAGGCACGGCCAAGCTGCTGGTGTTCAGTCAGGTGCTGCTGTCGATGCAGCTGCCGTTCGCGGTGATTCCGCTGGTGCGCTTCGTGTCCGACAAGACCAAGATGGGGGCGCTGGTCACGCCGCGCTGGCTGTCGCGGATCGCCTGGGCGATCGCGCTGCTCATCGTTGGCCTCAACCTCAAGCTGCTTTACGACACTTTCGCCGGCTGAGTCGGGGAAATCAGGCGGCGCGCGTTGCTAGATGCGGATCACTGCATCACTTCCGGCAATGAATCCAACAAGGCATCCACGGCGACGCGGATGCGTGGCGACGTCCCGACTTCGCGCAGCCACACGGCGTGACAGTCGAACAGCATGCCGGGCTGCTGATCCAGCACGCGCACGAGCCGCCCGCTGCGCACGCCCTCATGGATCAGCCAACACGGCAGCCACGCGATGCCATGTCCCGCCATCGCGGCATTGACGATCGCCTCCAGGTCATCGAAACGCAGGCGCGAACGCGGTTCGACCTCGCGCACTTCGCCGGAGGATTGCGGAAACAGCCAGCTACGCACGCGTTTGGACGGCCGTGCGTAGACCACAGCCTCGTGTCGCTCCAGATCATCGAGGCTGGAAGGCGCGCCATGTCGCGCCAAGTAGTCGGGAGAAGCGCATAGCGTCATCCGCTGCCGCACCAATCGCCGCGCAATCAGATCGCCGCTGTCGCCAAGCGGTCCGTTGCGGATGGCGAGATCGAATCCATCCGCGGCCAGATCCACCACCCGATCACTGAAAGAGATGTCGAGCTGCAAACCAGGATGCGCGCGCGCCATCTCCAGCAGCACGGGCGCGACGCAGATGCGCCCGAACAGCACCGGCACGCTCACCCGCAATCGCCCGCTCACTTCCTTGCGACCCGATTCCAGTTGCGCCTGGCCAGCCTTGATCTCTTCGATCGCGCGCCGGCAGCTCGCATAGAACAACTGTCCCTGTTCGGTCAGCAGTTGCTTCCGCGTGGTGCGGTGGAACAGGCGTGTGCCCAGCCGCTTCTCGAGCCGAGCGACGGTCTTGGCCACGGCCGAACGCGTCAGCACCAGTCGCTCCGCCGCTGCCGAGAAGCTGCCTGCCTCCGCCGCTTCCACGAACACATCGATGCCGGCGATCCGATCGTTCATCTTATTGGCGCTTATTTGGAATCAATCATCGGATTCTAATTCATCACTGGGGATTTTATTTCTCTTTACGATGATCTTCTCGCGGATCACCGCTCCCAAGTTGAGCCCCCCATAACTTCCCTGATGCGCCGCTGGTCGTTCGACGCCATTGGCAGAGAGCACCTGCGGCTCGAAAACGTTCCCGTTCCCGAACCTCGCCCAGGCGAGGTCCTGGTCAAAGTCTCGGCCGTATCGCTGAATTACCGCGACAAGATGGTGATCGAATCCGGCGCCGGGCTGCCCCTGCAATTTCCCTTCATCCCGGCCTCCGATATGGTCGGCCGGGTCGTCTCCACTGGCGCCGGCACCTCGCGCTTCGCCGAGGGCGATCGCGTCATCGCCAATTTCATTCCGCACTGGATCGATGGGCCTTCGATTTCCACGCAGCGCGCGTACCACGCGACCCTGGGCGGCGTCCTCCCCGGCGTGCTGTCCGAATATCTCGCGCTGCCCGAAGACTGGCTGGTGCACGCACCGGCCAGCCTCGACGATGGCGAAGCGAGCACCCTGCCCATCGCCGCGCTGACCGCCTGGTACGCCCTCGTCGAACTTGGCGGCCTCAAGCCTGGCCAGACCGTGCTGGTGCAAGGCACCGGCGGCGTGGCCTTGTTCGGATTGCAGATCGCCCATGCGCTCGGCGCCGAAGTGTTCGTGACGTCGGGCAGCGACGACAAGCTGCAACGCGCGCTGCAACTCGGTGCCCATCACGGGATCAAGCGCGACGAGGACTGGGTGGAAGCCGTGCACGGGCTCACCGATGGGCGCGGCATCGACCATATCCTCGAGATCGCTGGCGGATCGCATCTCGGCCGTTCGTTGGAAGCCGTGGCCGGGTCGGGACGCATCTCGGTGATCGGCGTCCTGGAAGGATTCGAAGTTTCCGGCCCCGTCGCTCCGTTGCTGCTCAAGCTCGTCACCGTGCAGGGCATCGGCGTTGGTCACCGGCGTGCATTGGAGGATCTGGTCCGTGCAGTCGATCATCTAAAACTGAAGCCCGTGATCGATTCGCGTCATGCCTTCGACGCCTTGCCCGCCGCGCTCGACGCGCTGGATCGTGGTCCGTTCGGCAAGGTGGTCATCGATGTCGCCGGCTGATCGTTCCGATGCTTCGCAAGAGCGTCCACGCCGCGTCCTGATCGTCCATGCACACCCGGAACCGGCGTCGCTCAACGGCACGCTCAAGACGTTCATGGAGCAGCATTTGCGCGAGACCGGACATGAAGTGCAGACGTCGGACCTTTACGCGATGGGCTGGAAGTCCGCGCTCGACGCCGGCGACTTCATGGATCGCGATCCCGACGCCCGCTTGGACATCGTCGTCGACTCGCGCCACGCGTTCGACACCGGAACGCAGACGCCCGACGTTGTCGCCGAGCAGGAAAAATTGCGATGGGCCGACGCGTTGATCCTGCAATTCCCGTTATGGTGGTTCACCATGCCGGCGATCCTCAAGGGCTGGGTCGATCGCGTGTTCGCCAATGGATTCGCCTATGGTGTCGGCGAGCATTCGGACGAACGCTGGGGCGATCGCTACGGCGAAGGCGTCTTCGTCGGCAAGCGCGCGATGCTCTCGGTGACCGCCGGCGGCTGGGACACGCATTACGGCCCGCGCGGCATCAACGGACCGATCGAGGATCTGCTCTTTCCGATCAACCACGGCATCCTGCATTACCCGGGATTCGAGGTGTTGCCGCCGTTCGTCGTCTATCGTCCGAACAAGCTCGATACGGCTGGCCACGCGCGCATCCGCGCGCGGCTCGCCGAACGCCTGGACGGCCTGTGGACGCAGCCGCCCATCGCCTATCGCATGCAGAACGGCGGCGCGTACGACATCCCGGCGCTCACGCTCAAGCCCGGACTGGAACGTCCGGGCTCGAACGGCTTCGCGATGCACATCGCGGAGGAATCCTCCGACCAGGCTTAGGCCGCGTTCGCCTTCACCGCCGCTGTGAGCTGGTCACGCACCGGCAACGCACGGATGCGCGTGCCGGTGGCGGCGAAGATCGCATCGGTCAACGCCGGCGCCACCGGCGGCAAACCGGGTTCTCCGACACCGCCGAGCGGTTTCTCGAAATCGTTCGGCGCGACCATGTGCACACGGATCTCGCGCGGCGCCTCGTTCATGCGCAGCACTTCGAACTCGTGGAAGTTGGTCTGCTGCGCGGCGCCGTCCTTGAAGCTGATCTCGCCGTGCAATGCCAGGCCCAGCCCCATGATCACGGAGCCCTCCATCTGCGAACGCACGCGCTCGGGATTGACCTGCGGCCCGCAGTCGACCGCGATATCGACGCGCGGAATCGTCAGCGTGCCGTCGTCGCCGATCTCGACCTCGCACACCACCGCCGTGTAGGTGACGAAGCTGTAGTGCGCGGCGATGCCGAGACCGCGTCCCTTGGGGAGCTTGCGGCCCCACCCCGCCTCCTTCGCCACGGTTTCGATTACGCGACGCCAGCGGCCGGTGTCGACCGGATACAACGCGGGGTCCTCACCATAGTTGCGCACGTCGACCAGCGCCTTCGGTTCGAACTTGCGGTCGGGACCGAGCAATTCGAGCAGGAAATCCTTGTGGTCGCGTCCCGCGGCATGCGCGAGTTCGGCGACGAAGCTCTGGATGCCGAAGGCATGTGGAATGTTGTAGACCGAACGGAACCAGCCGATGCGCGTATGCGCCTTCGCCTCCGCCGTTTCGAGGCGGATGTTCGGAATCGCGAACGGCAGATCGAGGATGCCGTGGCTGAGGAAGGATGGCGACAGGTGCAGCGGATCTGGCCCGAAGGTCGAAGCGATCGCCGGCGACGCGGTGCGGTGCAGCCAACTGGTCACCTTGCCGGATGCGTCGAGGCCTGCTTCGAAATGCTCGGCGGAGACGGCGTGGAAGTAATCGTTGACGATGTCGTCCTCGCGCGTCCAGGTCAGCTTGACCGGCTTGCCGACCGCTTTCGACAGCAGCGCCGCTTCGACGATGAAATCCGGCTTGGACTTGCGGCCGAAACCGCCGCCGAGCAAGGTCACGTTGACGGTGACGTTCTCCAATGCGATGCCGAGTGCCTTGGCAACCTCTTCACGCGTCGCCTGCGGAGCCTGCGTACAAGCCCAGACTTCGCAACGATCGCCATCGACACGCGCGACCGCCGCCGGCGGTTCCATCGGCGCATGCGCAAGATGCGGAACGTAGTAATCGGCGGTGAAACGCTTGGCCGCGCTCGCCAGCGCCTTGTCGGCATCGCCTTCGGTGCGCACAGCCTTGCCCGGTTGCTTGCACGCGGCTTCGATGCGGGCGCGATAGGCGAGCGAGTCGTAATCCGCATTCGGCCCGCGCGTCCATTCGATCTTCAATTGCTGGCGTGCCTGGATCGCGCTCCACGTGTTGTCGGCGACCACCGCGACGCCGCCCAGCGGCTGGTAACCGGAGGGGATCGGCGTTGCATTCAGCGGCAGGATCTTGACCACGCCCGCGACCTTTTCCGCGTCGCCGGCATCGAATGACGCGACCTTGTCTCCGTACGTGCGCGGACGCGCGACCACGGCGTAGAGCATGCCGTCCAGCCGCGTGTCGATGCCGTAGTTGGCGCGCCCGCTGACGATATCGGCGCCGTCGATCAGATGGGTCTTGCCCTTGCCGATGTAGCGGAACTCCGACGGCGATTTCAAACGCAGCGTGTCGGACTTCGGCACCGGGAGCGCGGCCGCCTTGCCGGCGAGTTCGCCGAATCCGAGCTTGCGCCCGGATTTTGCGTGGACGACTTCGTGCACGCCGGCCTTCACTTCGCTGGCGTCCACGCCCCAGGCCGTCGCGGCGGCGGTTTCCAGCATCGTGCGCGCGGCGGCGCCCGCGCGACGCCAGGCGGCAAAGCCTTGTCGCAGGCTGCGTGAGCCGTCGGTGTCCTGGTTGCCGTATCGCACTTCGTCGCCCGACGCTTGTTTCACCTTCACCCGCGACCAGTCCGCGCCGAGTTCGTCGGCGATCGCCATCACCACGCTGGTGCGCACGCCCTGGCCCATTTCCGAGCGGATGCAGACGATGTTGACCGTGCCGTCCTGCGCGATCTCGATGAAGAGGTTCGGATCGTCCCGCAATCCGTTTTCCATCGCCTCTCCGCCGTATTTCTTGGGCGGTGTCGCATCCTGGGCATGCGCCAGCGGAATTCCGCCGACCGCGAGCAGCAAGCTGCCGGCGCCAAAGCCCAGCACGAACGCGCGCCTGCTTTCGTTGAGAATCTTCTCGTTGTGCGGCGCCATCTCGTCGCCGTTGCTCCCGATGCGCTTCATGCCGCACCTCCCTGCCCCGCGGCCAGCTTGATGGCGGCGCGGATGCGTGTGTACGTGCCGCAGCGGCAGATGTTGCCGGCCATGGCGCCGTCGATGTCGGCATCGCTGGGATTCGGATTGGTCTTCAGCAGCGAAGCCGCTTGCATGATCTGGCCCGGCTGGCAGTAGCCGCATTGCGCGACGTCGAGTTCCTGCCAGGCTTTCTGCAACGGATGACTGACATCCGGTGACAGGCCTTCGATCGTCGTCACCTGCTTGCCTTCGGCCGCCGCCACCGGCGTGACGCAGCCGCGCATGGCGACACCGTCGAGGTGGATGGTGCAAGCGCCGCACAGCGACATGCCGCATCCGAATTTGGTCCCCGTGTATCCCAGCCTGTCGCGCAGGTACCACAGCAGCGGCATGTTGGGATCGCCTTCGTAATGCTGTTCCTGTCCATTGACGGTCAGAGTGATCATGATTCACCTTGCGAGTTGGCTGGGTGGGCGATTCGCCCGACTATAGCGCAAGCATGTAGCGCGCTATGCGAATCGCCGTCGCGTTCACGGGCACATCAACCAAAGTAGAAGTCTGCGCGCATGACTTCCGGCCTATGCATCGATCGCTGGAAGGACACAGTGTTCAGCCAAACATACGATGTCGCTGGACTACGGCGATGAAATGCCTTACTAGCCTTTCCGCATGGATGCGTTCGTACTCTTGTTCTTCGCCGGCTTGACTGCGGGCGCCATGAATGCCCTCGCCGGCGGCGGTTCGTTCGTCAGCCTTCCTGCATTGATCGCGGCGGGCGTTCCGTCGGTGCAAGCGAACGCATCCAGCACCGTCGCGCTGTACCCCGGTGGAATCGCCAGTGCCTGGGCATATCGGGATGGCTTGGGACCGGTAGGCGCGGCCTCCTTGCGTTCCTTGCTGGTGGTGACGCTCGCCGGCGGCGTGATCGGCGCACTTCTGCTGTTGTGGACACCGTCGAAAACGTTCGACTTCGTGCTGCCATGGCTGCTGCTCTTGGCGTTCCTGGCGCTCAGCCTCGGCAACCGGCTGGGTGAATGGCTGCGTCGCCGCTGGCATGTCCCGGCCTGGGCAATGCTGGCCATCCAGTTCGGCTTGGGTGTTTACGGCGGCTATTTCGGCGGCGCCGTCGGCATCATGATGATGGCCGCCTGGGGATTGCTGGACGGGCGCGATCTGAAGAGCTTGAACGCACCGCGCACTCTCATGGTCAGCGCAGCCAACACGATGGCGGTGCTGATCTTCGTCGCCGCTCGCGCCGTCCACTGGCCGGAGACGATCATCATGCTGATCGCCGCGGCGATCGGTGGCTATGGCGGCGCACTGATCGGCCGCCGCCTGCCCGCGCGCTTCGTGCGCGCCGGAACATTGCTGTTGACGGCGTGCATCACCGTCGCGTTTTTCATGCGAGCTTATGTGAGCGGCTAACAGCCTGTCTCTCAGCCCTGGATCGTGCCCAGATAATCCAGCTTCCCGAGCGGCACACCCTTGTGGCGTAGCAGGCCGTAGGCGGTCGTCAGATGGAAGTAGAAATTCGGCAACAGGAAACCGCGGACGTAATCGCGGGCGGTGAACTGCAATTCCCGCGAACCAGAACGGAAACGGATCTCACGATCGTCGCCACCCTCGATCCGATCCGACGGGACGCTGCGCAGATAGTCGATCGTCTTGGCGATTCGCGTCTGCAATTCGTCCAGCGTGGCTTCGTTGTCCGGGAAGCTCGGCGATTCACTTTGTGACAGGCGTGCGGCACCGAACTTCGCCGTATCGCTGGCGCGCTGCACCTGGCCGGCCAAGGACAACATGTCGGGGGCCAGGCGCGCCTGGACCAGTTCTGCGGGATCGATCCCAGCCTCGCGCGCGTGCGCGGCGCCCTTGTCGATCTGTCGTGAGAGATTCTCGAGCCCGCGCACGAGCGCGGGAACGGAGACATCGTAGAGCGAAAGCGTCATCGGCAAATCCGGTGCAAGGTTCTTGGACCACAAGATAAGAATCTTAGCCCGTCTCCCGATTGCCGTTACGAAAGAGGGGCGATGGCCGCCCCTCCATGACGCACGAGCCTCAGCACTCTGGACTGCAGATCGCCCAACAGAACGAATCCGGATCCTCAGGATCACAGTTGCTGCAACATGGACGCGCGAACGCCGTGAAACTGATGCCCAGCCCAAGGGCGAACGCACAACCTGCCAACAACAACCTGACACGGCGATTCTTCGTTTTCATCAGCTTATCTCCTTGAATCGTGCAACCATGACAGTCCAGCAATTCCCTAGCCGGGCCATCCCCGATGCCGGAATAGCCGATGCCATTCCGTGCGCTGGCCGCATCTCCTTTCGCGACCGACATGCGAGTGTCTCGAGTCACTTCTGTCGGATCAATGCAAGCGAATCACGGATCGCTTTCTCACGAAAGCCAGTGATGCGGCGATCGCCGATGAACAACTGCGGCACTCCTCCACCCCCTAGAGCTTCGAACTGCTTGTCGGCATCCGGCGATTGATCGATGACAAAGTCCCGATAGTCCACGCCTTCGCGCTTGAACAGCTCGCGTGCCTTGCGGCAGTAAGGACATTCGGAAGTCGAGAACATCACCACGGGTTTTCCCGTCTGGCGATAGAGCGCCTGGTAATTCCCCGTCACGAACTCCGGGGGCGGGAACCAGCGGTCATAGGTGGCGCGCAAATGAGGGCCGGCCCAGAGTCCCGCAGCGAGGCACGCCGCGACCAGAACAAGATTGACGAGAATTTTCATGGCCCTCCTTGCCTCCGGAACGGAGATCCCGCCGAGTCCATATGCCGTCCGTGAGACGGCGCCATGCATCCATCTCGATCCTAGCGCGGACAAATGGGACGTCTAGACGCACTGCAACATCGGCGCCACCATGTGATGCACGTCATTTCATCCGCGCGACGTACTGTCGTTACCACGCGCTCCATGCTTCGGCGTAAAGCGCGTGCACCGTCACAGCACGGTGCAGGTCAGGCTCACGGTCAGCGAACTGTTGGCCGGCACTATCGGCAACACCACGCCGCCTCCCGATTGCAGATTGGCCACCGACAGCTGCCCTGCTCCCGTTCCCGAAACGGGACAGATCGCACCGCCGGTCGCGCTGCCGCAGCTGACCGCCGTGCAATTCAGGCCGCTCGGTGCCGGATCGCGCAGGACGGCATTGTTGGCGGCATCCGGGCCGTTGTTGCTGACCACGATGCTGTAGACGGTGCTCGTTCCGCGAGTCACCGTGTCGTTGGTCTGATCGGTCGCGCCGGAACCGGGGGTGTTGGTCTTGGTGAGGCTCAGATTGCTGCACACCGGATCGACCGAAGCCTGTGCGGTGTTGTTGGCCGCGCCCCCCGGCGCCGGTGAGACGAATCCGGTCTGCACCGAGGTGCCTTCGTTCAACGCCGACGGCGTCGTGATGGTGGCGGTGTTGGTGACGGCCGTGCACTGCGTGGCGCTCGGTGTCGCCGTGATCGTATAGACCACGCGTCCGCCGGCCGCCGCGTTGCCCGCGGGCAGTGTCGCGTTGCCGCTGATCGCGCCGGTGCCGCTGGTCGTTCCGTTGGTCGTTCCGCCCGGACAGCTCGCGCCGTTACTGGCGACACAAGTCCAACTCGTGAACGTGAGTCCGGAAGGAATGGCATCGGAAACCGCCGCCACCGCATTGTGCGATGTCGTGGGCGCCAGCAGCGTCGCGGCGGTATTGTTCTCGAAGGTGACCGTGAAAGTGGTCGCAACGCCACCGGCCGGCGTGGCGTTGCTGACGCTCTTGCTCGCCCGCAGATCGACATCGTCGTCCAGCAGCGTCCACGTCACGTTGTTGTTGGCCGTACCGCCGCAAGTGACCGTGGACGTCAGCACGTAGCCCGTCGACGGCTGGATGGTCAGCACCAGGGTCTCGTTGTTCTCGATCACCGTGTCCTGCAGCGAGGACATGGTCAGGTTGAACGTGTTGCTGTCATACACGCCTGCCGGGATCGTGACATTGATGGTGTTGGTACCGCTGGCGGTGGTGTAGTCCTGCCCGAGCGTGGCGGTGCCGGTGATCACGATCGGCACGGTGATGCCGCCGGTCGGGACCGTTCCCGTCACTTGCAGCACAGGAACATTGATGGTGGCGCCTTCGACGGTCTGGTACGTGCTGCTGGAGAATTCGATGTAGGGCTGCAACGTGATCTGGATGTCGTCGAGGAAGTTGCCGACGGAAATCCCGCCCTGCGAGGAAATTGCCTCGAAACCGATGGTCTGGCTGCCGGTGCCGCTATTCCAGGTGAAGCTGCCGCTATAGTCGCCCCACCCGTTCGGGCCTGTGGCACGTGAACAGGTGCCGCCGGTGATGCACATGCTGGCGGCGCCGGGATTGCCGTCGTTCGCGTCGCTGGCCTGGACGATGCGCGTGGTGGTGCCGGTAGCCGTCGGGCCGATATTGAAATCCATGACGTCCGCGATGGTGGCCGATTGGCGACCACGGTGCGAGAAACGCCAGTTGATCGTCTCACCGTTGACGAGGCAGACGGTCTGATAGATCCGGGATGCCTGCGAAGCATTGAGTTCGGCGTGGTTATTGCCGACGCGCGCGGGCACGCTGTTGAAATTGTTCGCCCACAGCTCGATCAGTGGTCCGGTGGCGGCAGGAAGAGTGCAACCACTACTGGTCCCGGAAGGATGCGTGGTGCTCCATCCTGGCACCTGGGCATCGGTCGCGAATGCGACGCAGGCAGTCGTGCCCAGATTGGGCTGTTCGAAACTGGGATTGACGAAGGTCCGCTGCACCTGCGCTTGCACGGATGTGGCGAATACCAGCAGCAGCCCGGCGATGACTGTGAATCCAGCGCGCGACAGACCGTTGTCAAAGCGTCGCGAGCGCGGCTTAACCTGCACGATCGAATCCAAACTCCCCTCCAATGTGCTCCAGACGCTGATGGATTGCCCGTGGCTGCATCGGCCGGAGTAAAATGGTGATAAACGTCACATTTTCTTCACGTCAAACATCACCATCATATTGGGTTACGAGTCTTATTCAATACACAAAATTCGTCGTCAATTCACGACGCTAATTGCCCCTCCTGGGCAGAACATTCGAACGGGAAGCATGGCGAATTCCTCGCCGCTTCAATCTCACGCCTCGATGCGCCGTTTGGGACCGGGCCTTGAACAGCCCAGGGGCGACTAAAGCAGCGCCGCTGCATCTTGCCGAACTTCGCCGACTTCCTACTGACAGACGGTGTCAGTAGCACAGACGTATAACGCCCTCCTCGCAGCCGCGAGCTCCCTCCTGACAGCTCGCATCGCCTTCGAGCTTGAATCTTGCAGGCATCAAGCCCCCTACGAAAGGAACATTACCGTCATGAGTCGTCGTTACTACGGTCCGGACTTTCCAAAAGAAACCTATATCGCCCACGCCTATCCCGAGTCCACGGTCGACCTCGGCGAGGTGGTTCTGAACTATGCGGTGACCGGTTCCGAATCCTCGCCGGCATTGCTGCTGGTCCCAGGCTTGGCCGAATCCTGGTGGGGCTACGAAGCGGCTATGAAACTGCTCGAAGCCGACTTGCAAATCTACGCGGTCGACGTCCGCGGCCAGGGGCGTTCGAGCCGGACACCGGGCCGCTACACCCTGGACAATTGGGGCAACGATCTCGTGCGCTTCATCGAGCGGGTCATCAAACGGCCCACGCTTGTCGCCGGGCAATCACTCGGCGGCTTGATGGCGGCGTGGCTCTCCGCCTACGCCCCTCCGGGATTGGTGCGCGCGGTCTATCTCGAGGATGCCACTCTTTTCACATCCGAACTGGTGCCGGCCTACGGAACCGGAATGCGTCAATTCGCCCCCGGCTACCTGTTCAATCTTTTCATGACGTATCTAGGCGACCAATGGCGCGTCGGCGATTGGAAAGGCATGCAGTCCAACGCGCCGTCCATGCTTCCGGCCTGGATGCAGGGACGGATTCCTGCCGGAGACGAACCGCCGCAAAGTCTCAAGGAGTTCGACCCCGAGCATGCCCGCGCGATGTTCACCGGTACCGCGATGGCGGGTTGCAGCCACAAACTGATGCTGCAGTCCGCCAAGACCTCCATGCTCTTCACGCATCATGCCCGCGGGATCGATCCGGAAACCGGCATCGTGCGCGGCGCCACGACGGACTCCCAGGTCAGCTACGCGCGCCAATTGGTCGAGAAGGCCGGGCAGCGTTTCGACTACCTGTCGCTGCCGGAGAAGGGCCACATACTTCATCAAGAGGATACGCCGCTCTATGCTTCCATCCTGAAGGATTGGGCATTGCATGTGGCTTAGCGGATTGACTTGGCAAGAGGCTTCCAGGGAACCGCACTGACATGAGCCGCGCCGACAGGCTATTCCAGATCATCCAGATCCTGCGACGATCTCGCCGCCCGGTGACCGCCGGCGAGATCGCGGCCGAACTCGAAGTCTCCACCCGAACGATTTATCGGGACATCGTCAACCTGATGGGACAACGCGTGCCGATCCAGGGAGAAGCGGGTTTCGGCTACGTACTCGACAAGGCATTCGATATGCCGCCGTTGATGCTGACGTCCGACGAGGTTGAAGCCGCAGCCCTCGGCGCGCAGTGGGTCGCAAGCCGGGGCGATCCGGTGCTGGCGCTCGCGGCGCGCGATCTCATCGCGAAAATCGCGGCCGTCGTGCCGAATGCCTTGCGTCCGTTGGTCGCGGATCCACCGGTCTGCACACGGCGAGTGCCCGACACGGCGCCCGACGGCATCGACATCGCCCGCACGCGCGCCTGGATTCGGGAGGGCCGCAAGATCCGGATCGGCTATCGCGACGAGCTTGGCAATACGACCAGCCGCGTCATCTGGCCGATCAGCATTGGCTTCTTCGACGACACACGCATCCTGGCCGCGTGGTGTGAACTGCAGCAGGATTTTCAGCCGTTCTTTACCAACCGAATCATCGCCGCCGAATTCCTGGAAGATCGCCACGATACCCGCCCCGCCATGTTGCGTCTGCGATGGAAACGCAGAATGGCGGAGACGTATCCAGCGCAATCGCATCTGTAGCGAGAGAGCTGGAAGGCGCCCCGAACTACATTGCGCGATGGATAGTCGATGAACTATCCCAGTTCGTATTTTCTTCCAGCGCCATCCACGCCTCCCTTACTCCCACTCGATCGTCGCGGGCGGCTTGCCGCTGATGTCGTAGACCACGCGGGAGACGCCACGCACCTCGTTGATGATCCGATTGGAGACCTTGCCGAGGAAGTCGTAAGGCAAATGCGCCCAGTGCGCGGTCATGAAGTCGATGGTCTCCACCGCACGCAGCGCGATCACCCATTCGTAGGCGCGCGCGTCGCCGACCACGCCTACCGATTTCACCGGCAGGAACACGGCGAAGGCCTGGCTGGTCTTGTCGTAAAGATCGGCCTTGCGCAGTTCCTCGATGAAGATGTGATCGGCTCTGGCCAGCAGTTCGGCGTATTCCGGCTTCACTTCGCCGAGGATGCGCACGCCGAGGCCGGGGCCTGGGAACGGATGGCGATAGACCATCTCGCGCGGCAGGCCGAGTTCGACGCCGAGGCGGCGCACCTCGTCCTTGAACAGTTCGCGCAGCGGCTCCACCAGGCCGAGCTTCATGTGCTCCGGCAGGCCACCGACGTTGTGATGACTCTTGATGACGTGCGCCTTGCCGGTCTTGCTGCCGGCCGATTCGATCACGTCGGGATAGATCGTGCCCTGCGCCAGCCATTTGGCGTTGGCGAGCTTGTGCGATTCCTCGTCGAAGATCTCGACGAACAAATTGCCGATGATCTTGCGCTTGGCTTCGGGCTCATCGACACCTTTCAATTTCTCGAAATAGCGTTCGTGCGCGTCGACGCGGATCACCTTCACGCCAAGACCATGCTTGTCGGAAGCGCCGGCGAAGGTCGCCATCACCTGATCGCCCTCCTGCCAGCGCAGCAGGCCGGTGTCGACGAAAACACAGGTGAGCTGATCGCCGATCGCCTTGTGCAGCAACGCCGCCACCACCGAGGAATCGACACCACCGGACAAGCCGAGGATCACCTCGTCGCTGCCCACCTGCTCGCGCACGCGCGCGATCTGGTCGTCGATGATGTTGGCGGCCGTCCACAACGTCGCGCAACCACAGATGTCGACCACGAAGCGGCGCAGCAACGCCTGCCCGGACTTGGTGTGCGTGACCTCGGGATGGAACTGCACGCCGTACCAGCGCTTGGCATCGTTGGCGAAAGCGGCGACGGGAACGCGGTCGGTCTTCGCGGTGACGGTGAAATCCGGCGGTGCCTTGGAGACGTGGTCGCCATGGCTCATCCAGACATCGAGCCGCGGCGGCGAACCCGGATGATCTTTCAGCCCTTCGAACAAACGATCGGCGGCGACCAGCGACACTTCGGCATGTCCGTATTCGCGCGCATCGGCCGACTCGGTTTCGCCGCCGAGCTGCTTGGCCATCGTCTGCATGCCGTAGCAGATGCCGAGCAGTGGCAGGCCGCCGTCGAAGACTTCCTGCGGCGCTCGCGGCGAACCGTGTTCGGTGGTCGATTCCGGACCACCCGAAAGAATGATCCCCTTCGGCGCGAACTTCGCGATCTCGGCCGGATCATGGTCCCAGGCCCAGATCTCGCAATAGACGCCGAGCTCACGGATGCGGCGCGCGATCAGCTGCGTGTACTGCGCACCGAAATCGAGGATGAGGATCTTGTCGCTATGGAGATCGGTCATGGCCGGAAAAGAAAACCTGATGAATAAAGGATCGAGACCCGTGAAACTTTCGGAGGTGGAATAGTCGAAGAGGAGTGAGACTCGCGTTCTTCACTCCTCTTCTCCTGTCACCGTGACTCAGCCCGCTCGGTAATTCGGCGGCTCTTTGGTGATCTGCACATCGTGGACATGGCTCTCGCGCTGCCCTGCCCCGGTGATCTTCACGAAGGTCGGTTTGTTGCGCATCTCCTCGACGGTGGCACAGCCGACGTAACCCATCGTCGCACGCAAACCACCGGCGAGCTGATGAACCACGCCCGACAGCGGCCCGCGATACGGCACGCGGCCTTCGATGCCTTCCGGCACCAGCTTGTCGGCGTCGCTCGCGTCCTGGAAATAGCGATCCTTCGAACCCTTCTCCATCGCGCCGAGCGAACCCATGCCGCGATAGCTCTTGTAGCTGCGGCCCTGGAACAGTTCGGTTTCGCCCGGCGATTCCTCGGTGCCGGCGAACAGTCCGCCGATCATCACCGTGGACGCGCCAGCAGCCAGCGCCTTGCCGATGTCGCCGGAGTAGCGGATGCCGCCGTCGGCAATCAGCGGAATGCGATCGGCCAGCGCCTCGGCCACCATGTCAACCGCCGTCACCTGCGGTACGCCGACACCCGCGACCACGCGCGTAGTGCAGATCGAACCGGGGCCGACGCCGACCTTCACCGCGTCCGCACCCGCATCTTCCAGCGCCTTGGCCGCGTCGCCGGTGACGATGTTGCCGCCGACCACC
Organism: Luteimonas panaciterrae; assembly: GCF_020511115.1. Lineage (GTDB taxonomy): Bacteria > Pseudomonadota > Gammaproteobacteria > Xanthomonadales > Xanthomonadaceae > Luteimonas > Luteimonas panaciterrae. The sequence continues at coordinate 176,913 of NZ_JAJAVH010000004.1, read as the reverse complement.
TGCAACGTCGGGAAATGTTTCTTGACCCAGGCGACGCGATTGATCACACCCTGCGAATGACCATGCGCGGTGTCGATGATGATCACGTCCACGCCCGCGGCCACCAGCAGCTCGATGCGCTGCTCGGTATCGCTGCCGATGCCGACCGCGGCGCCGACCAACAGGCTTTCCGAGGCATCCTTGGCGGCGTTCGGGTTGTCGCGCGCCTTCTGGATGTCCTTCACGGTGATCAGGCCGCGCAGTTCGAAACCGTCGTTGACCACCAGCACCTTCTCGATGCGGTGCTTGTGCAGCAGTTGCAGCACTTCTTCGTCGGAAGCGCCTTCGCGCACGGTGACCAGGCGTTCCTTCTTGGTCATCACGTTGCGCACCGGATCGTCGAGCCGTTTTTCGAAGCGCATGTCGCGGCCAGTGACGATGCCGACCAGTTGCCCACCTTCCACCACCGGCACGCCGGAGATGTTGCGGGCGCGGGTGAGCTTGAGCACTTCGGCGATCGTGGTGTCGGGACCGACGGTGAACGGCTCCCTGATCACACCAGCTTCGAAGTTCTTCACTCGCGCCACTTCCGCCGCCTGGCGTTCGGCACTGAGATTCTTGTGGATGATGCCGATGCCGCCGAGCTGGGCCATGGCGATCGCCAGACGTGCTTCGGTGACCGTGTCCATGGCGGCCGAGACGATCGGCAGGTTCAGGCGCAGGTCGCGGGTGAGCCTGGTGGCAAGGGAGACGTCCTTGGGCAGGACGATGGAGTGCGCGGGGACGAGGGAAACGTCGTCGTAGGTGAGCGCTTCGGCCTGGATACGCAGCATGGGCGGTCCGGAAGGGGGAAGCACGTCATTGTATCGCGTCCGGGCCTGCCTGCGCTCGTTTCCGGCGTCCAGATCCGCACTGGAATCGCAACGCTGCGGATCGCGTTCGGCCGTCAGTCAGCGGCTTCGGCCGCCTCGAGCGTGTTCTGCATCAACGTAGCGACGGTCATCGGGCCGACGCCACCCGGCACCGGGGTGATCCAGCTTGCCCGTTCGGCCGCCGCGGCGAAGCCGACGTCGCCGACCAGGCGGCCGTCTTCGAGCCGGTTGATGCCGACGTCGATCACCACCGCGCCCGGTTTCACCCAGTCGCCCGGGATCAGGCCGGGCTTGCCGACGGCGACGACCAGGATGTCGGCCTCGCCCACGTGCCGCTTCAGGATGTCCTGCGGCGTGAATTTGTGGCAGCTGGTGACGGTGCAGCCGGCGATCAGCAGTTCCAGCGCCATCGGCCGGCCGACGTGGTTGCTCACGCCCACGATGGTGGCGCTCTGCCCGCGCACCGGACGGTCGGTCCAGGCCAGCAGCGTGGTGATGCCGCGCGGCGTGCACGGCCGCAGGCCGAACTGGCGCAGGGCCAGATGGCCGACGTTCTCCGGATGGAAGCCGTCGACGTCCTTGCGCGGATCGATGCGATGGATCAGCCGCGTGGCGTCGGGGATGCCCGGCAGCGGCAGCTGCACCAGGATGCCGTGCACGGCCGGATCGGCGTTGAGGCGGTCGATCAGCGTCAGCAGCTCCGCTTCCGTCGTGCCGGCCGGCAGGTCGAAATCGAAGGGCTGGATGCCGACGATCGCCGCCGCGCGGCGTTTGTTGCGCACGTAGGACTGCGAAGCCGGATCGCTGCCCACCAGCACCACCGCCAACCCGGGACGCGGCTTGCCGGCGGCGATCCGTGCGTCGACGCGCAGGCGGAGCGCGTGGAGCAGTTCGTCGGCGATTCGGCGGCCGTCGAGGATTCTGGCGGTCATGGGCAGGAGCAGGCGCTGCGCTAGAGTTGCAGGAACGTTATTGTCCCCATTCCGTCATCCCAGCGAAAGCCGCGATGACGACCAATGAACTTAGATACCCCCATGACAGACCCCGAAACCACCCACATCGAAGCCGCCGCCTTCCGCCGCCTGCTCCAGCATCTGATGCAGGAGCGCCCGGACGTGCAGAACATCGACCTGATGATCCTCGCCGGCTTCTGCCGCAACTGTCTCGCCGACTGGTACCGCGAAGCCGCCGAGGCACGCGGCATCACCATGACCAAGGAAGAGGCACGCGAAGCGATTTACGGGCAGCCGTTCGAGCAGTGGAAGGCCGCGCATCAGCCGCCGGCGACACCCGAGCAGTTGCAAGCATTCGAAGAAGCGCAACGCAAGCACCCGCGCGCGACAGGGCGTTGATGCCGCGTACATTGCTCGTGCTTCTGTGCGCGGTGCCGCTGCTGATTTACGCGGCGCTCTGCTGGTGGGTCTACGCCCATCAGCGCCAGATGATGTACTACCCGCAATTCACGCGCGTGGATGCCGCGGCGGCGAATTTCTCGCTCGCGCGCGGCGAGGTCACGCTGCGCGGCTGGACGATCGGCCCCGACGATGGCGCGCCGATCCTGTACTTCGGCGGCAACGGCGAGCGCGTGGAACACAATCGCGATGACTTCGCGCGCCGGTTTCCACGGCATCGCGTCTATCTGCTCGCCTATCGTGGGTATGGCGCCAGCGACGGCGCGCCGAGCGAGGCCGGGCTGTTCGGCGATGCACTGGCGCTGTACGACCACGTCCGCGCGCGACATCCCGACCAAGCGATCCGCGTGATCGGCCGCAGCCTCGGCAGCGGCGTGGCCAGCTACCTCGCCGCGCAGCGACCGGTCGAGCGGCTCGCGCTGATCACGCCCTACGACAGCATGGAAAACGTCGCGCGATCGCATTACGGCTGGCTGCCGATCCACTGGCTCATCCACGACCGCTACACATCGACTACTTATTTGCGCGACTACACGGCGCCCGTGCTCATCCTGCGCGCCGGTCGCGACGAAGTGATTCCCGCCACCAGCACCGATCACCTGATCGCGGCATTACCGAAACCGCCCGAAGTGGTCGACATCACCGGTGCCGACCACAACAACCTCTCGGACTCCACCGCATACGGCGAAGCGCTCGCACGCTTCATGCGCTGATCACGAGCAGGGCTATTCGATGGCGTGCTCTTCCCGCTCCCACGACTGCCGCCAGTCGTCAGCCACACGTTTCGTACCCGATGTCCGCAGTGCCCACCACATCAGGTAGATGTACAGCACGAACATCAAGGCATAGGCGCCGATCATCAGCTGCAGCGACCCCGCCACGTTTTCGATCAAGGCCGTCCGCGTGATGCCTTCGCTGGTTCGCATCAATCCGCTGACGATCCAGGGCTGACGCCCCACCTCCGTCACGATCCAACCCAGGATGGTGGCGACGAAACCCAGCGGACTCGACCAGGCCAGCAATCGCATGTAGCGGCGGCTGTGTTCCAGACGCCCGTAGATGTGCTGCCAGGCGCCGAACAGCCCCAATCCGAGGAACCACAACCCCAGCACCACCATCGCGCGGAAACTGTAGAACACGATGGGCACCGGCGGTCGGTCCTGCGGCTCGAAGCTGTCGAGGCCGCGAACGAATCCACTCCACGTTTTCGTCAGCAGCAGGCTGCCGCCATGCGGGATTTCCACTGCATAGCGATTGCTCTCGCTCTTCGTATTCGGCATCGCCCAGAGCACCAGCGGAACTCCCTCCCCGCTTCGCCACAGCCCTTCCATCGCGGCGAACTTCGCCGGCTGATGGCGCGAGGTCACTTCGGCGCTGTAGTGGCCGGTGACGATCTGCAAGGGCGCGAGGATCGCCAATGCCAACACCGCCGTGCGCAGACCTTGCAAGGACGATGCCGTGTGTTGGCGTCGCCAGCGATAGCCGCATACGCCCGCCACCACCAGCGCGGTGCTGAGCAGCGCCGCGGTCAGCATGTGCGCCAGGCGCGCGGGCAGCGAAGGATTGAAGATCACCGCAAGCCAGTCTTCCGGCAGCCACTGGCCGTTTTCCAGACGCATGCCCTGTGGCGTCTGCATCCAGCTGTTGGCGGCCAGGATCCAGAACGCGGCATTGGTCAGCAGCAACGCGATCAGCAGCGTGGCGATGAAATGCGTCTGTCGGCCGGGACGTCGCCACCCGAACAACATGATCGCGATCGCCGTGCATTGCACCAGCAGCAGCGGCCACCCTTCCGCCCAGCGCAAGGGGCCGAGGATGTGTTGGGTGGCATGCAGGAAAGGCGAGAAATTCGATCCCAGCTGTACGCCCTGCAGGATGCCGGTGACGATCCCGAAGAAAAAACTGATCGTGAAGACACACGCCCACAAGCGGTACAGCGCCTGCCAGTGCGCTTCCCCGCTGCGGCGCCAGCGCACTTCGAAGTAGACCAGCAGCCAAGCCAATCCGATGGTGATGGCTGGAAAAACGATGTGGCACGCGATCCCGAGCGCGAACTGGATTCGCACGAGAATTTCGGCGTTCATGACATTCCCCTGATTACGGGATGAATGTCACAGATATGCTGTCAGTGCGACGTGAATTTTGAGACGTACATCACCAAATCATCACGGTGGCCAGCGCGGCTCGCGACGCTGGCGTTTCGCATCACGGCCTAGGACAACGCGGGATACCGGAACCCACGACGCAATTCACACAACACTGCGTTTGCGGCTGCGCGGACGGCGCGGAAATTGGCGACGCGGGCGGCAGCGCGAGCAACGGCAGCGATGCGATTTCCGATGCCGGCCTGAGCTTCAGCAGCGCCGCCCAGTCCTGACGATTGAAGTTGCAGCCCGCTTCGTTTTCCGGCCAGCACGTGGTGGAGCGACCGGCGCCGCGCGGCAGATTTTTCGGCAGGCCATTGCGATCGATGCCGAGGATGCGCATGGTCACGCCCTGCAGCACATTGCCACCGACGAGATACAACTTGCCGCCGTTGCGATCCACGCCCACCACGATGTCGCAATGCATGAAGAGGCCGCCGCCGTTGCCGCTGGCGAGATAGCTCTGCATGCCGAGAAAGCCGAGCGGCGTGCTGTTCGCGCGCACGAAGCACAGCAGATCGCCGAGCGTGGCGGGCTCCGCATCCGGGTCCGCGAAGCGATAGGCGCTGTCCGCCGGTTGCGCGTAAGCCGTGCGCACGTAATCGAAGTGACTGGGCGAAGGCTTGAAGCCCGGCAATCCCGCCTGCGCCATCACATAGGACACGAATGCCGCCGACCAGGGCTTGTCGATCAGGAACGCGCGGCAGGCCGGCGGCGCATAGCTCGCATTCGCGTAGCTGCATTCGGTGGCGCCGGGGAAGCTCGCCATCTGTCCCATCAACCCGCTGTCGCGCCAGTAGTCGGCGACGCGCTTCCAGGCCGGCGTGTAGCCGTCGCTGAGCGCCATCGTCTCGCCTTCCGACACGGTGATGCTGGCCAGCCTGCCCTCCGCGTCGATGAACGGCGTGTACCAGAGGACGTTTTCGCGACAAGCGACCGCCGCGATCTTCTGGGCATAGGTGGCGTTGGGCATCGTGGCCGCCCCCGCGCTGCAGACGGCGGCCTGGGCGGCGAACGGCATCGCCAGCGAGGCGAGCAAGACGAGGGCGAGCAGAATGGGAAACGGGATGACCGGGGTGCGCGCTCGGATCATTCAGGAAGCTCGACGTGCGGGGGATGACGCATCCTGCCATACCCATCCTGAGTGCTTGTTCACGTTTGATCGCTTTGTGCGCAGATACGGAGGCTCAACAGGCCCACCGCGCGATATCCAATCAGGCCGATCCGCTGCAAAAGCGCACGTAATCGATATAGCCCGGAAACGGCACGCCAGCCGCACAGACCGGACAATCGGGATCGGCCGACAGCCGCGTCTCGCGAAACCGCATCGACAGCGCATCGAAATGCAGCAGACGCCCGCGCAGCGGTTCGCCCAGTTGCAGGATCAGCTTGATCGCCTCGGTCGCCTGCAGCATGCCGATCACACCCGGCAGCACGCCGAGCACGCCGGCCTCGGCGCAGTTCGGGGCGGCTTCCGGCGGCGGCGGTTCGGGGAACAGGCAGCGATAGCACGGTGCCGTGCCACGCTCGCGGCCAGCATCGAACACGCTTACCTGCCCTTCGAAACGATGCACGGCGCCGTACACCAGCGGCTTGCCCAGCTTCACGCAGGCATCGTTGAGCAGATAACGCACCGGGAAATTGTCGGCACCGTCGATGACGACATCGACGCCATCGAGCAGGCGCTCGACGTTCTCCGACGTCACGCGCTCGGCGACCGCCTCCACCTCGATGCGCGGATTGAGCGCCAGCAGTCGCGCTTTGGCCGAAGCCACTTTCGGCGAACCGATGCCGGCATCCTCGTGCAGGATCTGCCGCTGCAGATTGCTGCGATCCACCACGTCGTCATCGGCAATGCGTAGATGCCCGATGCCGGCCGCGGCGAGATAAAAACCTACTGGCGATCCCAGGCCGCCCGCGCCGATCAGCAGGACGTGCGCCTTCTCCAAACGCCGCTGTCCCTGCAGGCCGATCTCCGGCAGCAGCATGTGGCGCGAGTAGCGCTCGACAAAATCACGGTCAATGTCATCGTCATCGATCGCGCCACTGGCAGGCGCATCGAGCGGCAGGCCGTCGGCCAGCCAGCGGCTGGTACCGCCCGCGACCGACAGGACATGCTTGTACCCCGATTGCAGCAGTGCCTCCGCCGCGAGCTTCGAACGCGCGCCGCCCTGGCAAATCAGCAGCACTTCGCCGTCGCGATCCGGCAGGTAGTGCGGCGGATCGAGTTCGAGTGCCTGGAGCGGAATCCCTCTCGCGCCGGCTGCCATTCCCGTCTCGCGCTCGTGGTCGTCGCGCACGTCGATCAGCACGGCGCCGAACCGCTGTCGCTGCTGCGCTTCGCGCGGGGTGATTTCATGAACCGTCATGCTGGAATTATCGCGCTGTTCGACGCCGCGCGCGCATCAGCGGCGGAACGCCACGTTGCCGCAGCGGATCGGTCAGTACGTCAACACGTCCACGAGCGCCCCGGCGGGATATTCGCGCTGACCGGCCGCCAGCACGATCAACGCATCCGAATCGGCGGCCGCGCGCATGCGATGCGAGCCGTCGGCGGGATTGGCCTCGACGTGCAGAGAACCATCCTCGAGCGCATGCAGCCGCCCGCGCAGGAATTCCAGGCGCTCGTGCGTCTTGCTCCACGGTGCGGTGAGCCGCGCGCGCCAGCGCGGGCGTGGTGCCGCCCGGCCCTGCAACCCGTCGACCAGGGCGCGCCCGAGCGTGAGCCAGTTCGCCAGCACCGACACCGGATTGCCCGGCAGGCACAGGAACAGCGCAGTACCGAGCCTGCCGTTGTCGGGCGTGTACTCGCCGCCGCCATCGGCCAGCAGTACCGGCATGCCCGGCTTCATCGCCACCTTCCAGAAATGCACCCTGCCCCGCGCCTGCAGCAACGCCGGCAGATGATCCTTCTCGCCGGCCGACACCGCGCCGCAGGTGATTACCACGTCGAAGGCGTGGCCGGCATGGCGCAAGGCGGATTCGAGTTGCGCGGGATCGTCGGGCAGCGTCGGCCATGCGGTCGGTTCGAGACCGTCGGCGCGCAACAGCCCCATCAGCTGTTCGCGGTTGGAGTTGTAGATCTGGCCGGGTGCGAGCGGCAAGCCGGGCTCGATCAGTTCGTCGCCGGTGGTGAACACCGCGACCGTCGGGCGGCGCGCGACCGGCAGTTCCGGCAATCCTTGCGAGGCCGCCAGCGCGATGCGTGCCGGCGTCAGCGGCTCGCCCGCGTGCAGCACGCGATCGCCCACGCGCGTGTCCTCGCCCGCGACGCGGACGTGCTGGCCGCGCTTGGGCACGACATCCAGATGCACGCGATGGCCGTCGACGGTGGTGTTCTCCTTCATCACCACGGTATCGGCCCCCTGCGGCAACGGCGCGCCGGTGGTGATGCGCGCGCACTGCCCGGGTTCCAGGCGCAGATCGAGCGCACGGCCCGCGAACTGCTCTCCGGCCAGATGCAAAGTGGTGCCTTCCCCGGTCAGATCGGCATGCCGGAATGCGAAGCCGTCCATCGCGGAGTTGTCGAAAGGCGGCTGCGCGAGCCCGGCGACGATGTCCTCGGCGAGGATGCGGCCATGCGCGCGCGACAGCGTCACGCGTTCGACCGGCAGACGACGCTGCGCGGCGACGCGCTCGACGATGGCCAGCGCTTCATCGAAGGCGATGCGGAATGGGAACGTGCTCATGGAAACAGCTTACCGCTTCGTCATGCCGGTTGTTCCGACACAACCGCTCATCAAGACACGTCGATACCGGCGGCGACGAGATCTTCCGGCGTATTGAGATTACCGACACGCAAGCCATCCAGCCGCACGCGCGCCATGCCCAGACGCGATTGCAGTGCATGCACGGCAAGGTCGCCGGCATCGATGGCGGTCGCGGCCGCTTCACGCAGCGTCTCGACGTGCCACAACGCGACCAGCGGCTGCACGCCGTCGTCGTCTTCGACGAATGCTCCCGTCTCGGATAACGACAAGGCTTCGATCAGATCACTGGACGCATGCAGAACGTCCACGGGCAAGGTCAACAGCCAGGCGCTGCGGCAAGCCGTCGCCAGCGCTTCCAGCCCGCCCAGCGGGCCGATTCCGTCGACACGGTCGTGGATCGCGCGCAGGCCATGCGCCAGATAACGTTCCTGATTTCGATTCGCGCTGACCAGGATGGCATCCACGTGCTGCGCGAAGTCCTGCGCCAGCCCCAGCACCAGCGGCTTGCCGGCGCGTTCCAGCCAGGCCTTGTCGCATCCGCCCAGACGCGTGGCGCGACCGCCGGCGAGGATGCCGAGCGTGACCGCCTGTGACGACGGGACGGCGTGGATGGCGCTCATCGGTCGCCGATTCTCATTTGCCCCGCTTGACGTGGCGGATCAGCCGGCGCTTCTTCGCCACCTGACGCTCGGTCAGCACGTTCTTCTTGTCCTTGTACGGATTCTCGCCTTCCTTGAACACGAAGCGCACCGGCGTTCCGACCAGCTTGAAGCGCTTGCGGAAGAAATTCTCGAGATAGCGGCGGTACGTGTCCGACAGCGTGCGCAGGCGGCTGCCATGCACGACGAAGGTCGGCGGATTGGTCCCGCCTGGATGGGCGAAGCGCAACTTGGCGACGTGACCGCGCACGGTCGGGGGCGGATTGGCCTCGTAGGCGATTTCCAGCGCGCGCGTGATCTCGGCGGTGCCGAGCTCGCGCGTGGCCGAGGCATGCGCGCGATGGATCGCGCGGAACAGCTCGCGCAACCCGGAGCCATGCTTGGCACTGATGCGCACCGACTCGGCCCATGTTACGAAGGCAAGCTTGCGCGAGAGCAAGGCCTCGACCTGCTCGCGCTGATACGTGCTCAGCCCATCCCACTTGTTGACCGCCACCACCAGCGCGCGCCCGGCATCGAGCACGGCGCCGAGCACGCTGGCATCCTGCTCGGTCACGCCCTCGGAAGCATCGAGCATGATCACCGCGACCTGTGCCTGCTCGATCGCCTGCAAGGTCTTGATGATCGAAAACGTCTCGACCGCCTCCTCCACCTTCGACTTGCGGCGGATGCCGGCGGTATCGACCAATCGATATTTGCGGCCATCGCGTTCGAGATCGACGGCGATCGCATCACGCGTGGTTCCAGCCACTTCGGACGCGATCATCCGCTCCTCGCCGAGCAGACGGTTCACCAGCGTCGACTTGCCCACGTTCGGACGGCCGATGAAGGCGATGCGCATGCGCTCGGGATCTTCATCCAGGATCGTGGCATCGCCGTCCGGCGGCAGCGTCGCGAGCACCTTGGCGAGCAAGGTATCGATGCCATGCCGGTGCGCGGACGAGACCGGCAGGACATCGCTGAAACCGTAGCGCGCGAACTCCGCCAGCGCCGCGCGCACGTCCACGCCATCGGTCTTGTTGACGACGAGGAATGTCGGGCGCGACGTCTTGCGCAGCCAGCGCAGGATCTCGTCATCGAGCGCGGACGGCCCTTCGCGGCCATCGACCACGAACAGCACCAGATCGGCCTCTTCCGCGGCCGCTCGCGCCTGACGCGCGGTGGCACCGGCCAAGCCCGTGTTCTCCAGATGGATGTTCTCCCCCGCGATGCCGCCCGTATCCACCAGCACGAACGGCCGCGCCTCATCGAGCCGGCACACCCCGTAATGACGATCACGCGTCACCCCCGGCTCGTCGTGTACGAGCGCGTCACGCGTGCGCGTGAGGGCATTGAACAGAGTCGATTTGCCGACGTTGGGGCGACCGACCAGGGCGACGAGAGGGAGCATTTTGATGCCGGGAACGAGGATTCGGGGTTGAAACAGGGGAAGCGTAACCGTTTTGCGGTCGTTCCCGCCAAAAGGAGGGTTTTACACGACCGAGAACTTCCCGCAATAGCGGCTACGGTTGGTCGCTTCTAAAAATCGACAAGCAACAAGCGCAATAAGAGACCCGTAGGGCGGCGCACAGGGATGTGCGCCGTTTTTCGACCGAGCCAGGATGGCGAGTCGAAAAATCCCCATAGCAACGAAACTATGGGATTGCTTCGTCGGGGAAAGCGTTTTTCTTTGGTTCGTTTCTTTTGGGGCTTACCAAAAGAAATGAACTCGGCCGCGCAGCGGACGAAACGCTTTTGCTTTTCACAAACAAAGCCAAAAACAAAATGGATCCCAGCTTCCGCTGGAACGACGATCAAGCGAACGACTGGATTCCGGCCTTCGCCGGAATGACAAGCAAAGGCAAAGTCAATGGATTCCCGCCTATACGGGAATGACGCACAAACCCTCAGTTCTGCGCAGTCGCCGCCTGATCCACCCGATAAGCACTCACATCCCCATCCGTGTTCTCCACGATCAGGATGCCATCCACCACAATCGGACTCGCCCGCAAGGGTTCTTTGCCGCTGGCGCGCTCGCGCGCCGCCAGGCTGCCGTCCGACAGCTTCAGCCAGTGCAGATAGCCGTCGTAATCGCCGACCACGACGTAATCCCCCTGCACCACCGCGGAGGTGAGATTGCGTCGCGCCAGGATCGGCTGTGACCACAATGCGCTGCCGCTGTTCTTGTCGAGCGCCCACACCGTGCCGGCCGGATCGGCGACCACGACGCGATCGCTGGCGACGCCGACGCGTCCCGGGCCGCCATTGTCGTGCGCCCAGATCGGACGCCCGCTAGGCCCGTCGATCGCCACGGTCTGCTTCTTGAAGCTGGTGACGTAGAGCGTGGTGCCGTCGAGCGCCGGTGCGCCGTCGACGTCGGCCATGCGCTCCAGTTCGCTGCGGCCGTCGGGCTGGGCCACGACCTGGTCCCAGAGCGGCCGGCCATCGGACACCGCCAGCGCGGTCACCGTGCCGTCGTCGTTGCCGACGAAGACGACGCCCGGGGCGAGTGTCGGCGAGTCGTTGCCGCGCACCGTCAGAGAGGGCATCTCGTGATTCCAGAACCAGCGGCGCTCGCCACTGGCGGCATCGAACGCGCTGACGCGTCCATCGTTGGAGCGCACGAACACCAGTCCCTGCCCGATCACCGGCGCGGCGATCACTTCGTTCGCGACCTTGCCCCGCCACTTCTCGGTGCCGGTAGCCGCGTCGAGCGCGATCACGTCACCCTCGAGGCTGCCGACCACGACCAGGCCGTCACCGGCGCCGGGACCACCCGCCAGACGGATTTCCTTGTCCTTTTTCTCCTTGCCTTTCTCGTTCTTGCGCTGGGGCACGAAGTGCCAGACTTCCTTGCCGGTCTGCAGATCGAAGGCATGCACCCCGCCCTCGACGGCGGCGGCATAGACGCGGCCGTCAGCGACCGTGGGACCCTGGCGGGCGCCGAGGCGCTGCTCACCCTTGCCGGCCTTGACCGACCAGAGCTTGCTCACGTGCGCCGACGGCGTGAATTCGGTCAGTTCCGCCGGCTCGTTGGCCTTCTTGGCGTCTTCCTTGTCCTTGCTGGTGAACCAGCCCTTGACGGTGCTGCATCCGGTGAAGGCGAACGCGCAGAGCACGAGTAGCGCGGAACGGCGCAGGACGGTACCGGACGGCATCGGGAAACTTTTCATCAAGGACATACTCATCAAGACCGGGCCTCGGGTTTATCGGCCGGCTTGCCGCCGACGTCGGTGAGTTTGAGTTCGAGCAGACCGCGCTGCGGCGCGGCGACGTCGAGTTTGGTCAAGGCATCGCTGTAGGATTTGCGCGCATCGTCGCGCTTGCCGAGCGCGACCTGGGCATCGCCGCGCACTTCCAGGCTGACCACATCGTCGGCGCTCCCCAGCGCCTGCAATGCATCCTGGGCCTTGCCGGCATCGATCAACAGACGCGCCAGGCGCTGGTTGAGGATGTTCTGCAGACCGGCGTCCTCTGTGGTGACGCCGCGCAGGGTCGCAATGGCGGCATCACGCTGGTTGGCGTCGACCTGGGCCTTGGCCAGATCGAGCGCGAACAACGCGCCGTAGGCCGTGTCCTTCAGCGTGCCCTGCTCGGCCTGGGCCTTCTTCAGGTCCTTGGATTGCAGGGTCTTCAGCGCGGTCTGATAGCGCTCGCCGGCTTTTTGGCCTTCGGAGACGCGATAGCCTTGCCACCACTGCCAACCGCCGATGAGAGCCAGGCCGAGCACCACGCCGCCGATCAGGCCGGCGCCGTTGCGACGCAGCCAGGTCAGGACGCGTTCGCTTTGTTCGTGTTCGTCGAGAAGATCGTCTATTGCCATCTCAATGCTGCCGTGATGCCGCTTGCCCGCCGATGTCGGGCCAATGCGGATGGATGGCCCGTGAAGCGGGCCGACAGTACCAGACCGGCCGCGCCATGACGCGGCGCGGCCGATGCGGATTCATGCGCCATTATCGCGGATGCGGTGCGAAACCGCATTCCGGCGCGAGGATGCCCCCCACGAGGATGTTCCCGATCGCCAAAAAACCTAGGGATCTCAGTCGGAAACCGGCGCGAGAGAGCCGTCGGGGGACACCGTGAAGCGTGCCACGCTCGCACGCATGAAGGGCGTGAGGTCCTGGGCCTGGCCGTTGCGCTGCACTTCCACGGCCTTGGCGTTGCCCAGCACGACGCGGTCGACGTTGGCGGCCGGGTATGTGCGCGTTTCGCCGGATTTCAGCAGCGCTTCCTCGATCGTGCTTCCGTCCTTGCCGCGGATCTGCACCCAACTGTCGTCGTTGACGTGCAGGCTGAGTTCGGGCGCGGTCGATGTCGTCGCGGGCGCCGGCGCGCTCTGGCGCGGCGGCACCATCGAGGCCACCACCGTGGAAGGTTCACGGACGGCGGGCTGCGCCGCGGTATCCGTCTGCTGCGCGGCGGCCAGCTTGTCCGCCGGCACGTCGAGCGGCGCCGCGAGTTCCTCGCTGCTGTCCAGATGCGAACGCGTGGCCACCCAGACCGGCAGCACGATCAGCGCGGTGATAACGATATAGACGAGACGGCCACCGACCTGATCGGCGACGCGCTGCAGGAGCGGCGTGCGCCAGTGCGCCACCAGATGGGTCGGCTCGATCGGGGCGACGCCGGACGCGCTCTGCACCGGTTCGATCGGCAACCCAAGCATGCGCGAATAGCTGCGCAATTGTCCGCGCACAAAGACCGGTGCGCCGATCCGTGCCCAGTCTTCCGCTTCGAGTGCTTCGATGATGCGTACCGGCATCTTCAAGCGTGTGGCGACATCGGCCACGCTCAGGCCGGCAGCTTCGCGCGCATTGCGCAAGCGCTGCCCGCAGCCGCGTTCCTGCGCCACAAGGGCGCCGTCCGCCATATTCGGATTGGGCGGGATCATGGTTGGCTGGGTTCCCCTAATTGTTGAGCGGGTCCCGTCTGCGGGAATTCCGCTCTTAGTCGTTGAGCATAACGGTCGGCAGCAGCCTTGTCGCCAAGCTTGTTTTCAATCAGTGACGCCAGTCGAAGTGCGTCGCGCGAAGCAGGCGCGGCCGCCAGACGCCGCTCCGAGAAGGCGCGCGCTTCCATGTAGCGGGTACCTCGGTACTGGACGTCGGCCATCGCCTCGAGGGCGACGGGATTTTCAGGCTCCAAGGCGAGTGCGGCACGCAGCGTTTTTTCAGCCCTTTCGAGCTGTCCGGCCTGCAGTGCGCAGGCACCGGAATTGGCCATGGCCGAAGCGCGTTCGCGATAACTGGGATCGGCGAGCGCGCGATCGAACCACGTCATCGACTCCGCCGCGCGGCCATTTCCACAGAGCCACGCACCGTAGTTGTTGAGCGCGATGCCCTGCGTGGGCGCCAACTCGGCGGCCTTGGCATAGTAGCCGCCGGCCTGCGCGCTGTTGCCGCGCTGGTCCGCGATCACGCCGAGCACCGTGTAGACATCTGGCGACTTCGGGTCCATGCGCAGGGCTGCCTGCGCATGGCGCTCGGCCTCGTCGATCTGGCCGGTGCCAAGGCGTGCCTGCGCCAGCCCGATGCGATCGCGCACATCGGACTCGCGCTTGACCTCGGGCGAATCCTTGAAATCGTAGGTCGGACCCGTCGATTCGGTCTTGCCAATCTTGGGATTGGGCTTGACGAAGGTCAGTCGGGAACAGGCCGCCGTCGTCATCACGATCACGAGCAATGCCAGAAGGATACGAGCGTGGCGCATGCCTTACGCGACCCTCCCTGGCGCGACATTGTCGACTTCGGATACTCCGGCTTGCAGGCCAAGGCGCTTGCGATGTTCGGCCTGGCGACGCGTGCGATCGGCCACCTGCCCCTTGAGCTGTCCGCAGGCCGCATCGATGTCGTCGCCACGCGTGCGCCGCACCATGGTCAGCACGTGCGCGTCGAGCAGCGATTTCTGGAAGGCGCGGATGTCGGCCTCGGACGAACGCTCGTAGCGCGTGCCCGGGAACGGGTTGAACGGGATCAGGTTGACCTTGGCCGCGTCCTTCATCTGCAGCGCGTTGTCGAACTGGCGCATCAGCCGCGCCAACTGCCGCGCATGCATCGGCTGATCGTTCACGCCCTTCATCAGCGTGTATTCGAAGGTGATCGACTCGCCCTTCTTGCGGCGCGCATAACGCTCGCACGCGGCCATCAGCTCCTCGATCGGATATTTCTTGTTGAGCGGCACCAGCTCGCTGCGCAATTCGTCGTTGGGCGCATGCAGCGATACCGCCAGCGACACGTCGCTGACCTCGCCGAGCTTGTCGATCATCGGCACCATGCCGGCGGTCGACAGCGTGACGCGCTTGTTGGCGAGACCGTAGCCGAGGTCGTCGCGCATCACGCTCATCGCGCGCACGACGTTGTCGAAGTTCATCAGCGGCTCGCCCATGCCCATCATCACGACGTTGGTGAGCTTGCGCTGCTTGTGCGGAACGTTGCCGAGATGCTTCGCCGCCACCCACACCTGTCCGATGATCTCGGCGGTCGAGAGGTTGCGGTTGAAGCCTTGCGTCGCCGTCGAGCAGAACTGGCAGTTGAGCGCGCAGCCCACCTGCGAGGACACGCACAGCGTGCCGCGCCCCTTGTCGGGAATGAACACCGTCTCGATGGCGTTGCTGTTGTCCATGCCGAGCAGCCACTTGTGGGTGCCGTCGGTGGAGGGTTTTTCGAACTGGATTTGCGGCACGCGTACTTCCGCATGCGCTTCCAGCTTGCCGCGCAACACTTTGCCGAGATCGGTCATCTCGGCAAAGTCGGTGACGTGGCGGTGATGAATCCACTTCATCACCTGATGGGCGCGATAGCGCTTCTCGCCGAGCGTGTCGGCGAAGAAGTTCTCCAGGCCCTCACGATCGAGGTCGAGCAGGTTTTGCCTGCCGGGTTTCTGCCCGGCATGGTCCTGTTTGTTGTCGATCGTGTCGTTCACGTCGTAACTCAACTCAGCGCGCGTAGACGTCCGTGGTCGGGAAGAAGTACGCGATTTCCACCGCAGCCGTTTCGGCAGCATCGGAACCGTGCACGGCATTGGCGTCGATCGAATCGGCGAAGTCGGCGCGGATCGTGCCTGCCGCGGCGTCCTTCGGATTGGTCGCGCCCATCAGTTCGCGATTCTTCGCGATCGCGTTGTCGCCTTCGAGCACCTGGATCATCACCGGGCCGCTGATCATGAACTCGACCAGCGCGTTGAAGAACGGACGCTCGCGATGCACGGCGTAGAAGCCTTCGGCTTCCTTGCGCGAAAGATGCTTCATCTTCGCCGCCGCGATCTTCAGGCCGGCTTTTTCGAAACGGGAATAGATCTCGCCGACGACGTTCTTAGCGACGGCATCGGGTTTGATGATCGACAGGGTGCGCTCCAGCGCCATTGGGATGCTCTCCGGAAAGGCCGGGCCATTCGCCGTCGAAGGTCCGCGGGACGCGGATCTTCCCTGCTAAGGGCCCAGAGTAACATGGAAAAACCCGCGTGCGGACGCGGGTTTAGCCGACTTGGCTACGGTAATTCTAGCGGATTCGTAACGACCTCTGCACCCGTTCCGCACGTTCTCTGCTTGACTCGCACCGACCCGGCGCGTTGACGGAAGTGCGGGCGAGGACTAGGATCAAACAAGCGTTTGATTCATTCCCTCGCCATGCCCAGTCCGCCCGGCCATCAGTTCTCCACGAAGGACCGCATCCTCGGTGCGGCCGAGGAGCTGTTCGCCCAGCATGGATTCGGCGGCACGTCGCTGCGCCAGGTCACCAGCCGCGCCGACGTCAACATCGCGGCGGTCAATTACCACTTCGGCAGCAAGGAAAACCTCGTCAACGAGGTGTTCCGGCGGCGCATGGACGAAATGAGCGCGGCCCGCTTGGCCCTGTTGAAGGAGGCGCAGCAGGCGCATCCGTGCGAACTGGAGCCGATTTTGGCCGCTTTCGTCGAGCCCGCGCTCGCGCTCACGCAGGACCGCGGCAGCCGCGCCTTCGTGCGCGTGATCGCGCGCGCCTACGTCGAGAAGCACGAGGGACTGCGCAAGTTCATGTCCGAGCAGTATGGGCACGTGGTGCGCGAATTCGCCAAGGCGATCGCCGATTGCGTGCCTGGACTGAGCAAGGAACAGCGGTACTGGCGATTGGATTTCCTGGCCGGGGCATTGATGTACGCCATGGCCGACTTCGGACTGATCAAGCGGCCCAGCGGCGTATCGGAGACCGAACATCGCGCACGGGCGGCACGTGAATTGATCCGTTTCAGCACGGCCGGGTTCCTGGCCGACGTGGCCCAGGCCGACAGGCTCAAGGCCGAAAAATAACCCCCACTCAAATGGTTATCGACAATGTCTAACAAACTACTTGTACGTCGTGCCGCCGTGCTCGGTGCCGGTGTCATGGGCGCGCAGATCGCCGCGCACCTGGTCAACGCCGGTGTCGACACGGTCCTGTTCGACCTGCCGGCGAAGGAAGGCGACCCCAACGGCATCGTGCTGAAGGCCATCGCCAACCTCGGCAAGCTCAGCCCCGCTCCGTTCGGCAGCAAGTCGTTCGCCGAGGCCATCGTGCCTGGCAATTACGAGCTGAGCCTGGCCAAGCTCAAGGACTGCGACCTGATCATCGAGGCCATCGCCGAGCGCATGGACTGGAAGCAGGACCTGTACAAGAAGATCGCCCCGTTCGTCGCCGATCACGCCGTGCTCGCCAGCAACACCTCGGGCCTGGGCATCAACAAGTTGGCCGAAGTGCTGCCCGAGCAGCTGCGCCATCGCTTCTGCGGCGTGCACTTCTTCAACCCGCCGCGCTACATGCACCTGGCCGAGCTGATCCCGGCCCGCACCACCGACAAGGCGATCCTGGAAGGCCTCGAAACCTTCCTCGTCACCAACCTCGGCAAGGGCGTGGTGTACGCCAAGGACACGCCGAACTTCATCGGCAACCGCATCGGCGTGTTCTCGATCCTGGCGACGATCCACCACACCGCCGAATTCAAGCTCGGCTTCGATGAGGTGGATGCGATCACCGGCCCCCTGGCGGGCCGTCCGAAATCGGCCACCTACCGCACTTCCGACGTGGTCGGCCTCGACACGATGGCGCACGTCATCAAGACGATGGCCGACACCCTGCCCAACGATCCCTGGCATCAGTACTTCAAGGCGCCGAAGTGGCTCGAGGCCCTGATCGCCAAGGGCGCGCTCGGCCAGAAGACCGGCGCCGGCATCTTCCGCAAAGTCGGCAAGGACATCGTCGTGCTCGACCTGGAGAAGCAGGACTACCGCCCCTCCGATCGCGTCGCCGCGCCGGAAGTGGTCGAGATCCTCAAGAACAAGAATCCGGCGGAGAAGTTCGCCCAGCTGCGCGCCAGCCAGCATCCGCAGGCGCAATTCCTGTGGGCGGTGTTCCGCGACCTGTTCCACTACAGCGCCTATCACCTGGCCGACATCGCCGAGACCGCGCGCGATGTCGACCTCGCCATCCGCTGGGGCTACGGCTGGTCGCTCGGCCCGTTCGAGACCTGGCAGGCCGCAGGCTGGAAGCAGGTGGCGCAGTGGATCGCCGACGACATCGTCGCCGGCAAGGCCATGAGCAGCGCGCCGCTGCCGGACTGGGTGTTCGACGGCCGCGACGGCGTGCATGCCGCCGAGGGCAGCTACAGCCCGGGCAAGAACGCCAAGCTGCCGCGCTCGGCCCTGCCCGTCTATCAGCGCCAGCGTTTCCCCGATCCGCTGCTGGGCGAGAGTTTCCCGCAGGGCGACACCGTCTTCGAGAACGACGGCGTGCGCATGTGGAGCGACGGCGACGACATCGCAGTGGTCTCGTTCAAGACCAAGATGAACACCGTCTCCGACGCGGTGCTGGATGGCGTGCAGGAAGCCATCGCCCGCGCCGAGCGTGACTTCAAGGCCGTGGTGCTGTGGCAGACCAAGGAACCCTTCTCCGCCGGTGCCGACCTCACCGGCGCGATCGCCTATCTGCAGAAGGGTGATCTGAAAGGCTTCGAAGGCATGGTCGCCAACTTCCAGGCCACCAGCCAGCGCATCAAGTATTCACTGGTGCCGGTGGTGGCCGCGGTACGCGGACTCGCGCTCGGCGGCGGTTGCGAATTCCAGATGCATAGCGCCAAGACCGTGGCCTCGCTGGAGAGCTATATCGGTCTGGTCGAAGCGGGCGTCGGCCTGCTGCCGGCCGGCGGTGGCCTGAAGGAAATCGCGGTGCGCGCTTCCGAGGCCGCCGGTCCGGGCGGCGACGTGTTCGCCGAACTCAAGCGCTATTTCGAGACCATCGCCATGGCGAAGGTGTCGACCTCCGGTTACGAGGCGAAGGAACTCGGCCTGCTGCGCTCCACCGACAAGATCGCCTTCAACAACTACGAGCTGCTCTACGCCGCCAAGCAGGAAGCGCGCGCGCTGGCCGAATCCGGCTATCGCCCGCCGCTGCCGGCACGCCGCGTGCAAGTGGCCGGCGACGTCGGCATCGCCACCTTCAAGATGCTACTGGTGAACATGCTCGAGGGCCGCTTCATCAGCGAATACGACTACGAGATCGCCTCGCGCATCGCCACCGTGCTATGCGGCGGTGAAGTGGATCGCGGTTCGTTCGTCGACGAGGACTGGCTGCTGCGACTGGAGCGTCAGCACTTCGTCGAACTGGCGCAGCAGAAGAAGACGCAGGACCGCGTGCTGCACATGCTGCAGACCGGCAAGCCGTTGCGGAACTGAGATTCGGGCCATCCGAATCCCCACCTCGAATCTCGAATCCCGGAGTCATCCATGAGCAAGCAAATCCAAGACGCCTACATCGTCGCCGCCACCCGCACCCCGGTCGGCAAGGCACCCAAGGGCGTATTCCGCAACACCCGTCCCGACGACATGCTCGCGCACGTGCTCAAAGCCGTGGTCGCGGAGGCGCCGGGCATCGACGTCAACCGCATCGACGACGCCATCATCGGCTGCGCCATGCCCGAGGGCGAGCAAGGCATGAACGTGGCGCGCATCGGCGTGCTGCTGGCCGGTCTGCCCAACACCATCGCCGCGCAGACCATCAACCGCTTCTGTTCGTCCGGCCTGCAGGCTGTGGCGTTGGCCGCCAACGAGATTCGTCTCGGCAACTCCGATCTCGTCCTGGCCGGCGGCACCGAATCGATGTCGATGGTGCCGATGATGGGCAACAAGGTCGCGCTGTCGCCGTCCGTGTTCAAGGACGACCACGTCGCGATCGCCTACGGCATGGGCATCACCGCCGAGAAAGTCGCCGAGGAATGGAAAGTCTCGCGCGAGGACCAGGACGCCTTCGCTCTCGCCTCGCACCAGAAAGCGCTGGCCGCGATCAAGGCCGGCGAGTTCAAGAGCGAGATTTCGCCTTACGAAGTGCTTTCGCACCAGCCCGATCTTGGTGGCAACACCATCCGCCTGAAGAAACTGCTGGTCGAGAACGACGAAGGCCCGCGTCCGGATACGTCCGCCGAAGGCCTGGCCAAGCTGCGTTCGGTGTTCCGCAACGGCCAGTTCGGCGGGACGGTCACCGCCGGCAATTCCTCGCAGACCAGCGACGGCGCCGCCGCCGTGCTGCTAGCCTCCGAGCAGGCGATCAAGGATTACGGCTTGACGCCACTGGCGCGTTTCGTGTCGTTCTCCGTCGCCGGCGTGCGTCCGGAAGTGATGGGCATCGGTCCGATCGCGGCGATCCCGAAGGCGCTCAAGCAGGCGGGCCTGACCAAGGATCAGATCGACTGGATCGAACTCAACGAAGCCTTCGCCGCGCAGGCGCTGGCGGTGATTCGCGACGTCGGCCTCGACCCGTCCAAGGTGAATCCACTCGGCGGCGCCATCGCGCTCGGCCATCCGCTCGGCGCCACCGGCGCGATCCGTACCGCCACGATCGTGCATGGCCTGCGTCGTCGCCAGCAGAAGTACGGCATGGTCACGATGTGCATCGGCACCGGCATGGGCGCGGCGGGCGTTTTCGAAGCGCTCTGAGTCACCCTGCCTCGGGCTCGGGCCCCAAACGAAAAACGGCGCCAACGGCGCCGTTTTTCATATCCGAAATTGCGTGCATGCCCTGCTCGTGCAGCATGCGCGGCCGTCGAAGGCCTCAGCTCAGATCGATCACGCCCAGCTCCTGCAGCGCCTTCGTCATCGAATCGCGCGCGGCATCGCTGATCTTTTCGTGATCGAGGGCGAAGCGGATCGTCGCCTCGACCAGGCCGATGTGCGTGCCGCAGTCGAAACGTGTGCCCTTGAAGCGATAGGCGTCGATCTGCGAATCGGCGATCTGGCTGGCGATCGCGTCGGTCAGCTGGATTTCACCGCCGGCACCCTTCCCCGTCTTTTCCAGGTGATCGAAGATCGTCGGCGGCAGGATGTAGCGGCCTACCACCGCCAGCGTACTCGGCGCATCCGCGGGCTGCGGCTTCTCGACGATGCGACGGATCGCGCCATGACGATCCTCGAAGCCTTCTACGGCGACGATGCCATAGCTGGCGGTCTGTTCCTCAGGCACATCCTGCACCGCGATCGCGCCGACGCCGAATTTCTCGGCATGATCGGCCATCTGCTTGAGCGCGCCGGGGCCGTCCTTGTTCCAGATCAGATCGTCTGGCAGCATCACCGCGAACGGCTCATCGCCGACCACGGGCTTCGCGCACAACACGGCATGTCCGAGGC
Source organism: Luteimonas panaciterrae (assembly GCF_020511115.1). Taxonomy (GTDB): domain Bacteria; phylum Pseudomonadota; class Gammaproteobacteria; order Xanthomonadales; family Xanthomonadaceae; genus Luteimonas; species Luteimonas panaciterrae. The sequence continues at coordinate 155,533 of NZ_JAJAVH010000004.1, read as the reverse complement.
CCAGCGCTTCGGTCTGGGTGACGAACACCGCGCGCACGCCTTCCGGCAGCACGTTGCGCACTAGATCGAGCTGCTCGTGCTTGCCGGATTTCTCCAGCTTCTGCTCGAGTTCGTAGGCTTTGTCGAAATAGTCGGCGACCGCGTGCTTGTAACGGTTGGTGACGAAGATCAGGGTGTCACAGCCGGCTTCGATGGCCTCGTCGACCGCGTATTGGATCAGCGGCCGATCGACGATCGGCAGCATTTCCTTGGGGACGGTCTTGGTGGCGGGAAGGAAGCGGGTTCCAAGGCCCGCGACAGGGAAAACAGCTTTGCGGATGCGTTGCTTCTTCGTATTCGTTGGCATATCAGCAATTGGTTGCGCCGGATGCGAGAACGCAGGAGGCAAGAGTAGGCAGTGTATGCCGGTTCGCGCGATGCCGTCGCATCACGCGCCGGAGGCGCCCAGGCGCGCCGTCAGGTCTTCCTGGAAGCGCGCGCCGGGAACGCGACCACGGTAGCCAGCTTCTGCGGCGCCTCGGGCGCGTTGGCCGGCGCGAATTCGGGTACCGCCGCGCGCAGCAGTATGGCCAGCATGTCGAGATCGTAGCGATTCACCGCATCGCGCAACTGCACGCGCGCGACACGCAGATCCTCGACGGACACTTCGCGCGCCTCGGCCTGCAGGATCTTCGGATGCGCGGTCGGGCGATAGCGCTCGTCGGCGTGGAACAGCGTCTCGTGCAGCTTTTCACCCGCGCGCAATCCGGTGTAGACGATGGCGATATCGCGATCCGGCTGCTTGCCGGCAAGACGGATCATCTGCTCGGCCAGCAGACGGATCGATACCGGCTCGCCCATATCGAGCGTGTAGATCGCCTGCCGCGAACCGATCGCCGAGGCCTGCAGGATCAGCTGGCAGGATTCCGGGATCGTCATGAAGTAGCGCGTCACTTCCGGATCGGTCACGGTGACCGGCCCGCCGTTGCGAATCTGCTCGCGGAACAGCGGCACCACGCTGCCGGCCGAATCCAGCACGTTGCCGAAGCGCACGGTGATGAAACGCGTGCCCTGCACGCCGGACATCGCCTGGCACAGCATCTCCGCCAGACGCTTGCTGGCGCCGAGCACGTTGACCGGATCGACCGCCTTGTCGGTGGAGATCAGCACGAAGGTGCCGACGCCGGCCTTGAGGCTCTGCTCGGCGACGGTTTCGGTGGCCAGCACGTTGTTGCGCACCGCCTCGCGCAGCTGCGCTTCGAGCACCGGCACCTGCTTGTAGGCGGCGGCATGGAACACCGCCTCCGGATGCGACAGGCCGAGCGCGTGCTGCATCACCGCGGCATCGCCGCAGTCGCCCAGCACAGGGACGAATTCGATCTGGGGGAAATCGCGGCGCAATTCCGATTCGGTGGTGGCCAGCGCCAGCTCGTCCATCTCGAGCAGCGTAATCTGGCGCGCGCCGTGCTTGGCGCACTGGCGGCACAGTTCGGAACCGATCGAGCCACCGGCACCGGTGACCAGCACGCTGCGGCCACCCAGCCAGCCACGGATCGCCTTCCAGTCGGGCGTGACCGGCTGACGGCCGAGCAAGTCCTCGATCGCGACTTCCTTCAGCTCGCCGGGCAGCGAACGCCCTTCCAGCAGGTCGTCCAGGCGCGGCACGGTACGGAACGGCAGGCCGGTGCGCTCGCAGGCGGCCACGATCCGCCGCATCGAGGCGGCATCGAGCGAGGGCATGGCGATCACCAGCAGGTTCACGCCGGTCTCGGGAGCGATCTTGTCGACCTCCTCCACCCGTCCCAGCACCGGCAGGCCCTGCAGCTCGCTGCCGCGCAACTTGGCGGCGTCGTCGAGGAAGCCGACCGGCTGGTAGGCGCCGGTGCGGCGCAGATCGCGGACCAGGGTCTCGCCGGCCTGGCCGGCGCCGAGGATCAGCACCCGCAGCGCGGCCTTGTCGGTCCGGGCCATGCTGTGGTCCTTCCAGCTGCGGTACAGCAGCCGCGGCATGCCCAGCAGCGCGGTCAGCACGATCGGATACAGCACCAGCACCGAGCGCGGCGTCTGGTTGAGGCGGTTATAGAGGAACAGGGCCAGCACGATCGCCACCAATCCGGCAATGCTGGCCTTCAGGATATTGAGCAGGTCCGGCAGGCTGGCGAAGCGCCAGACGCCGCGATACAGGCCGACCTTCCAGAACACCACACCCTGGGCGACCAGGATCAGCAGGTTTTCCGTGGAGAACGCCGGCAGGTCGATCGAGACCGATTGGATCGAATAGCGGAACTGGTTCAGTCCGGCCCAGCAAAGCCACACCATGAAAAGGTCGTGCAGCACGACGGCGGCCCGAGGCGCGGTGGCACTAACTCGGCTTTTCCATCCACTCATGCGTTCTCGAATCCCTGGCTGTGCTGCTGAGCGTCAGCGCCTTCGCAGGCGCATCCACGCGATCCCTCCCCCAGAGAACCACGCAAAGCTGACGGCGATGATAAGTGCAATACCTGTCTCGCGAATGACTGAAGCCAATACGCCTCCCGCCGCGGCCCAGGCCGCATAGGTAAGCGTCACTGTCCGATGGCTGCCGATCCGTCGGACCCAACGCTGGTAGGCATGCTCGACATGCGGTGTCCACCAACGCTCGCCGCGCAGCATGCGTGAAGAGAGTGTCAACGCAGCGTCGAGAAGAAAGGCCGAGGGGGGAACCAGCATCAGCACCCATGTCGCGGGCCGAGGATCGCGCACCAGCATCAACGCCATCGGCATGGCCAATGCATACCCGAGCGCACCACTGCCGACATCTCCAAGGAAGATGCGGGCCTTGCCCCGCCCGCCCATCGGCAGATTGAATGGCAGAAAGCCCGCGGCACTCACGGCCAGCGCCAATGCCAGCCAGCGCGCGACCACATCACCGGTGAGCCAGGCATAAGCGATGGCGACGACCACCGCCTGCAAGGCCGCGATGCCGTCGATGCCATCCATGAAGTTCCAGATGTTGATCAGGGCCAATGCCAGCCCGAAGGCAAGGCATGCCGCCAACGCATCGCCTGAGATCTCGTACACGGCCCAGGACAGCAATACTGCCGCCACGGCATGGACGACCAGGCGAAGCCACGGCGACAAGGATCGATGGTCGTCCACCCACCCGATTGCGGCGACCAGCGTCAGTCCGACCGCGGTTGGCAGCAGGAACGCGCGCGATTCCGGCACCTGCCAGGCGAGCAGTCCCTGCGCGAACAGCAGCGCCGCGACGATGCCGATGCCGCCGCCGCGCGGCGTGGCGATCGTATGGCTGCGGCGTTCGCCTGGCTCGTCGACGAGATTGCGCCAGCGCGCGTAGCGCAAGGCCAGCCATGTTCCGATGCAAGCGATGCCGAAGCAGGCGACCAACCACCAGTTCGGTGATATCTGGTTCAAGCTCACACGACGGCGTAGTTGAGCAACGGCTTGATCGTGCCCCACTCCTTGCAGCTGGGGCATTGCCAGTGATGGCTGCGCGCGCCGAAGCCGCAACGGTTGCAGCGATAGCTCGGATTGCGCACCAGCAACTGATCGGTGATGTGCTTGAGGTCGGTCAAGGTGCGCACCTCGTCGCTGCCTTCGGCGAGCGTGAGGTCGATCAACGCCGCTTCACCGCGCACCGAAGGGCGATCCTTCAACTGCTGCGCCAGATAATTGCGCGCCGCCGGTACGCCGTCCTCGGCTTCGACCAGCTTGGTCAGTGCCAGCACCGGGGAAATACCGCGGTAGTGCTCGCTCATCTCCGAGAGGAAACGGCGCGCGCCGGGCTGATCGCCGACGCGGTCGTAGGCCGGCAGCAATGCCGGCAGGATTTCGGGCAGGTAATCGGAGTCATGCCGCGCCGCGCGCTCGAACGCACGGATGGCGGCGGCATCGTTGCCTGCATCGAGTTCGATGCGCCCTTCCAGCATGCCCGCGCGCACCGAGCTGGAGTCGGCCGCGTACGCACGCGCGATCGCGGCGCGCGCGCCGTCGGCATCGCCGCTGGCGCGCAAACGATCGGCCAGCTCGCATTCGAACTGCCCGATCAGCTTGCCCATCGGCTCGCCGGTGACGGTCTCGTAACGCGATGCGTTCTCGATCGCCTTCGGCCAATCGCGCTCGGACTGATAGATGCCGATCAGATGCTTGAGCGCCTGCGGTGCGCGCTGGTCGATCTTGGCCAGATCGGTGAACACGGTTTCGGCGCGATCGAGCAGACCCGAGCGCATGTAGTCCTCGCCCAGCGCCAGCAGTGCCTGCACCTTCTGCTGGTCGTTGAGGTCCGACCGCTGCACCAGCCCCTGGTGCAGGCGGATGGCGCGATCCACTTCACCGCGACGGCGGAACAGATGGCCGAGCGCCACCTGCGTCTCGAAGGTGTCCTTGTCGAGTTCGGCGATGTGCAGGAACAGCTCGATCGCCTTGTCCGGCTGCTCGTTGAGCAGATAGTTCAGGCCGCGGAAGTAAGTGGTCGACAGACGGCTGACCTGGGAGTCGCTGTGGCGCTCGCCGCCGCGACGGCCGATCACCCAGCCGCTCAGCGCCGCGACCGGCAACAGGAGGAACAACCAGAAGTATTCGGTGATGAAGGCCATGTCAGGTGTCACCGGTACCGGTAAGAGTGCCGTTAAGAGCAGGACGCGCGCGACGCTCGCGCCGCAACTGCTGCCGCAGCGGCAGGATCACGGACGCGGCCAGCAACAGACCGCCGATGATGGCGCCGAACAGCATCGCCGCCAGCAAGGCGACGCCAAGTGTGCTGCGCAGCGTGAGGAAACCCAACTCGAGGGTGATCGCCTGCGAATTGAGCGTGCCGATCGCGACGCCGGCCGCGATGCACAACAAAGCGATGAGAAGACGAACCAGTCGCATATGCGACTAGCTTAGCCGAATGTAAGAGCTGCAAGCGCCATCTTTCGGAAGCGCTCGAGGGAGGCTCAGTCCTCTTCCGAGGGAAGCGGCGTGGCCGTGCTGACGCGCTCGCGCAATTCCTTGCCGGGCTTGAAGTGCGGGACGTGCTTGCCGGGCAGCGCGACGGCGTCGCCGGTCTTGGGGTTGCGACCGGTGCGGGGCGGCCGGTAATGCAGGGAAAAACTGCCGAAACCACGGATCTCGATGCGCTCTCCATGGGCCAGCGCGCCGCCCATCATCTCGAGGAGCGACTTCACCGCCATGTCCACGTCGTCGACCTTCAGATGGCCCTGACGTTGGCTGAGGATCTCGATCAATTCCGATTTGGTCATGGACAGGGGTACCGCTGTGACATGGGCCAATGGCGGCCCGGCCGAAGCCGGACCGCCATGTTTTTCTCACTTGCTCGTGCTTACTCGGACTTGTTCCCGAGCTGCTCACGCAACAGCGCGCCAAGCTTGGTGGTGCCGCTGGAGGCATCCGACGTGGCCTTGTTGTACTCGGCCAGGGTCTCGGCCGTGTCGGCCTCGTCCTTGGCACGGATCGACAACTGCAGCGTGCGGCCCTTGCGATCCATGCCGGTGAACTTGGCTTCGATCTTGTCGCCGACCTTCAGGAAGTGGCTGGCGTCCTCGACGCGCTCCTCGGACACATCGCGCGCGGCGACGTAACCTTCCACGCCATCGGCCAGCTCGATCGTCGCGCCCTTGGCGTCGACTTCCTTGACCGTGCCGGTGACCTTGGAACCGCGCGGATAGTTCGCCATGAACTGGCCGAACGGATCCTGCTCCAGCTGCTTCACGCCCAGGCTGATGCGCTCGCGTTCCGGATCGACCGCCAGCACCACTGCTTCCAGCGTGTCGCCCTTCTTGAGGTTGCGCGCCACGTCCTCGCCGGTGGAGTTCCAGCTCATGTCGGAGAGGTGGATCAGGCCGTCGATGCCGCCGTCCAGGCCGATGAAGATGCCGAAGTCGGTGATCGACTTGATCTGACCGGACACCTTGTCGCCCTTCTTGTGGATCGCGGCGAAGGTCTCCCACGGATTGCTGGTGACCTGCTTGATGCCGAGCGAGATGCGGCGACGCTCTTCATCCACGTCCAGCACCATGACCTGGACCTCGTCACCGACCTGCACCACCTTGGACGGGTTGACGTTCTTGTTGGTCCAATCCATTTCGGAGACGTGCACCAGGCCTTCCACGCCCGGCTCGATCTCGACGAACGCGCCGTAATCGGTGACGTTGCTGACCTTGCCGAACACGCGGGTGTTGGCCGGGTAGCGACGGGCGATGTTGTCCCACGGATCCTCGCCCAGCTGCTTCAGGCCGAGGCTGACGCGGTTGCGCTCGCGGTCGTACTTGAGCACGCGCACTTCCAGTTCCTGGCCGACTTCGACCACTTCGGACGGATGACGCACGCGCTTCCACGCCATGTCGGTGATGTGCAGCAGGCCGTCGATGCCGCCGAGGTCGACGAACGCACCGTAATCGGTGAGGTTCTTGACCACGCCCTTGAGCTTGGCGCCTTCGACCAGCTTCTCGAGCAGCTGCTCGCGCTCTTCCGAATGCTCGGTTTCGACCACGGCGCGGCGCGAGACCACGACGTTGTTGCGCTTCTGGTCGAGCTTGATGATCTTGAACTCGAGTTCCTTGCCTTCCAGGTACACCGGATCGCGCACCGGACGCACGTCCACCAGCGAACCGGGCAGGAACGCGCGCACGTCGCGGATGTCGACGGTGAAACCGCCCTTGACCTTGCCGCTGATGCGGCCGGTGATGGTCTCGTTCTTGTCCAGGGCTTCCTTGAGCTCGTCCCAGACCATGGCGCGCTTGGCTTTCTCGCGCGACAGCACGGTCTCGCCGAAGCCGTTTTCCAGGGAGTCCAGCGCCACCTTGACGATGTCGCCCTCGGCGACGTCGATCTCGCCGGCGTCGTTACGGAACTGCTCGATCGGCACGATGCCTTCGGACTTCAGGCCGGCGTTGATGACGACCACGTCGGTACGGACCTGGACAACGGTACCGGTGACGATGGCGCCGGGCTTGAGCTTGGCCAGGTTGGTCTGGCTCTGTTCGAACAGTTCTGCGAATGATTCGGTCATTGAAAATATCTCGGTTGATGACACAGATCGGTAAAGGCTGCTGCGGAAGAATCCGCATTCACCACTCCGATCCACCCGTTATTGGCCGTCGCGGGATTGCGTATGGCCGTGAGTGTTGTGGTTGGAAAGGAAAATCCGCACGGCTCGCGCCATGCGGGACTCGTTCTGCTGCGCGCGAATTCCAGATGCCGGTTTCGTCGTCTCCACCCTTTCCTTCATCGGGACGAGAGAGACGCCGTGGTCGCGATCACACTTACGCTTCGACCAGAGCCAGCACCTGCTTGACGACGGCTTCGATGCCGAGGCCGGTGGTGTCGATGCGGACGGCGTCTTCGGCCGGTCGCAATGGCGCCACCGCGCGATTGGCATCGCGGGCGTCGCGGGCGAGAATCTCGCGCAGCAGACCGTCCAATGTAACCGAAACCCCCTTGTCTTTCAACTGTTTATAGCGTCTTTCCGCCCTTTCCTCTGCACTGGCGGTGAGAAAGACCTTGAACGGCGCATCGGGGAAGATGACGGTGCCCATGTCGCGCCCATCGGCCACCAGGCCCGGCGGACGGCGGAAGGCGCGCTGGCGGTCCTTCAGGGCGGCGCGGACCTCCGGGATGGCGGCGATGGCCGAGGCAGCGGCGCCGGCGGTCTCGGTGCGCAGTTCGTCGGTGGCGTCGTGGCCGTTGATCAGCACCCGCAGCTCGCCGTCGGGGTCGTCGCGGAAGCCGATTTCGGTGTCGAAGGTGCAGCGGACCAGGGCGCCGGCGTCGTCGAGGTCGAGGTCGGCCCATCCCGCCGCCACCCCCACCGCCCGGTACAGGGCGCCCGAATCCAGGTAATGCCACCCCAATCGCTGGGCGACCGCGCGGCTGATGGTGCCCTTGCCCGAGCCGGAGGGACCGTCGATGGTCAGCACGGGCGGCGGCAATCCAGTGGTGTCTGCGGTCATCGTTTCGCCCCGGTGGTTTGGACCATTGTAGCCGGGCCGCGCGACTTGCTCATGCAAGCGCTTGAATCGCGTAGAGATTACCGGCTAGAATAGCGGGCTTGCATTTGTTCCAACTCCAGTTTCTCCTTAACCTGTTTCCTGAGGCTCTGTCATGAAGGTCCTGTCCTCCCTGAAATCGGCGAAGGCCCGTCACCGCGACTGCAAAGTCGTCCGTCGCCGTGGCAAGGTCTTCGTGATCTGCAAGTCCAACCCGCGTTTCAAGGCGCGCCAGCGCTGAGGTTTTCTCCTCGGCCATGCCGAGGCAAACGCGAGATGCAAAAAGGCTGCGGAAACGCGGCCTTTTTGTTTTGCCCCTTCGACAACCAGGCGTTCAATCAGCAAAGGCGGCAAGCCCAAGGCCTCTGCTCACCGCGCCCTCGAGGACGCCGCGCACCACCTCGAACGCAGCAAGCGCCTGCCGATCCCCACGCGATTCATGCGCATTCGCCAGGAAGGTCTCCAGCAATATCACGACCTGCGCGGGTTTCAGCAACGAATCCTGGAAATACTGGAGATCGGCGCCTGCCTGTCGGCTCTTCTCGAACAGGGCGGCAAGCAAACGATGCGCCTCGAGATCAAGAGAGCCGGCAAGTTCCAGGTGACCAGGGTCCTCGGGCATGACCGTGACGGAGGCGCCCACGTAGTAGATGTCCAGCATGTTTCGGTCTGTCCGGTAGGCGAGAGGTTTTAACGGTTCCGACTTCGTTGATGGTCGCGCAGGAACGCTTGCACTTCCGCCGGGACGTCAGCCTAGGCCAGAAGTGCCGCTTGCTGGTCAGGGCATGGCCGATCGTGGAACGATCGCTGCGCGTGACAACGCGCACACCCTCGCCTCTCAACCTGTGTCGCCGTCGCGCCGATCTGCTACAAGGCAGACGCGAATCCATCCGTCTCGACCAGGGGAGTCCGGTCATGTCGTTGCGCCCGTCGTTGCGCCTGTCGTCTTTTGCCTTGCTTTCCGCTCCATTGCTGCTCGCAGTCGCGGGGGCCGCGTCCGCGGACGTGCTGCTCGTCAATCGCGTCAAACAGGAGCAGCAGCTGCAGCTGCCCGCCCGTGGCACCAGCATGGCCGCGGTCCAGTCCCGGTTCGGCGCGCCGAGCGAGAAGCTCGAACCGCGCGGCGGCCAGAAGCGGAAATGGCCGACGATCCATCGCTGGAAATATCCGGCCTTCACGGTCTACTTCGAGAACAGCCACGTCATCGACGCGGTCGCCAACCAGGCGTCGCCGAACGAGACCGGCCCGAAGCCCGCGATCCGCTGAGCGGGGAAATCCTCTTCTGGAACCGGGCCGCACCCGTGGCGCGGTCATGCTCCCATGCCTGCACGGAAGGCAACGCGTCTGCGCGCGCGTCGCATTCGCGCACTGACTTTTCATAGAATTGCGCCCCTCATTTGAAGAGTCGACGCAACCGGCCGCATGACGCGGCCCGGTGCGCGGACGGCACCGGAACCCCCATGATTTCATCGAAACTGCGCTTCCTTGCGGAGTGGGAACCCCAATCCGCGGTGCTGATCGCATGGCCGCACGCCGGCACCGACTGGGCCGAGCGCCTGGGCGAGGTCGAGGAGACCTACATCGCGCTGGTGGCGGCGATCACCCGCTTCCAGGACGTGCTGATCTGTGTGGCTGACGACGACATCGAAGCCTACGCACGGGCGCGGCTGTCTTCGGCGCGGATCGACATGGCGCGCGTGACCTTCCTGCCGGTCGAATACGACGACACCTGGCTGCGCGATTCCGGCCCGATCACCCTGATCGAAGAAGGCCCTCGCGAGACCGGAGGCTTCCACCTGCTCGACTTCCGCTTCACGGGCTGGGGTGGCAAGTTCGAGGCGAGCCGCGACGATCTGCTGGTGCAGCGGCTCACCGAAGCTGGAACTTTCCTCAATAGTTATCGGCAAAACATTGATTTTGCTTTGGAGGGTGGCGCGATCGATACCGACGGCGACGGCACGCTGCTGAGCACCTGGCAATGCCTGCACGAGCGCCACCCGGAAGCCTCGCGCGAAGAACTGACCCGCAAGCTGTCCGGCTGGCTGGCGCAGGAGCGCGTGCTCTGGCTGGACCACGGCTATCTCGAAGGCGACGACACCGACGCCCACATCGACACCCTCGCCCGCTTCGCCGCGCAGGATGCGATCGTGTTCCAGGCCTGCGACGACCCGACCGATTCGCACTACGCGGAATTGGGCGCCATGGCCGCCGAGATCGCCGCGCTGCGTACCGTCGATGGCAAGCCCTACCGCCTGTTCCCGCTGCCTTGGGCGCAACCAATCGTCGACGAAAACCGACGTCTGGCAGCCAGTTACGCCAACTTCCTCATCATCAACGGAGCAGTGCTGATGCCCGCTTATGGCGATCCCGCCGACGCGGCCGCCGCCGACGTGCTGCGCCGGGCCTTCCCGGATCGCGAAATCGTGCAGGTGCCCTGCCGTCCATTGATCTGGCAGAACGGCAGCCTGCATTGCATCACCATGCAGTTGCCGCGCGGGCTGGTGCGAACAAGCTAGGGATTTGTTCGTTATTCCGGCTTTCGCCGGAATGACGAGCGATAGCGTCCCGCCACTACAATCATCCGCACTCGTACTACTCGACTCGTCATGAAGAAAACCACCCTGCCCGTCGCCCTGATCCAGGAGCGCAACCACGGCGACGCCGAGGCCAATCTCGCCGTCATCGAGCAGCGCGTGGCCGAGGCCGCCGCGCAAGGCGCGAAGCTGGTGCTGCTGCAGGAACTGCACAACGGCGCGTACTTCTGCCAGCACGAGTCGGTGCAGGAATTCGACCGCGCCGAGCCGATCCCCGGCCCCAGCACCGAGCGGCTGAGCAAGCTGGCGAAGCAGCATCGCGTCGTGCTGGTCAGTTCGCTGTTCGAGCGCCGCGCCGCCGGCCTGTACCACAACACGGCCGTGGTCTTCGACGCCGACGGCAGCACCGCCGGCAAGTACCGCAAGATGCACATCCCGGACGACCCGGGTTTCTACGAGAAGTTCTACTTCACGCCCGGCGATCTCGGCTTCAATCCGATCGACACCTCGGTCGGCCGCCTCGGCGTGCTGGTGTGCTGGGACCAGTGGTATCCGGAAGGCGCGCGATTGATGGCGCTGGCCGGCGCGGAACTGCTGCTCTATCCCACCGCCATCGGCTGGGATCCCGACGATGCGCAGGACGAGAAGAACCGCCAGCGCGACGCCTGGGTGTTGAGCCATCGCGGCCACGCCGTCGCCAACGGTCTGCCGGTGCTGTCCTGCAATCGCGTGGGGCATGAGCCGTCGCCGCTTGGTGCTTCCGGCATCCAGTTCTGGGGCAACAGCCATGTGCTCGGGCCACAGGGCGAATTCCTCGCCGAGGCCGGTACCGATCCGACGATCCTGCTGTGCGAAGTCGATCTTGGCCGCAGCGAACACGTGCGCCGCATCTGGCCGTTCCTGCGCGATCGTCGCATCGATGCCTACGACGACCTACTCAAGCGATATCGTGACTAGCATGTCGACGTCGGCGGCTTTCTCCGGTCAACTGCGGCTGCGCGCCGCGGCCGAAGAGGATTTGCCGGCGATCACCGCCCTGTACGCCCGCGAGGTGCGCGAGAACGTCGCCACCTACGAATACGACGAACCGGACGAAACCGAGATGCGCCGCCGCTGGCGCGCAATCGTCGACCAGAGCTATCCCTACCTCGTCGCCGAGTTCGACGGCGCCTTCGCCGGCTATGCCTACGCCAGCAGCTACCGCACGCGCATCGGCTACCGCTGGACCGTCGAGGACACCGTCTACGTCGCCCACGACCTCCACGGCCGCGGCGTCGGCCGCGCCTTGCTGCAACGACTGATCGAGGACTGCACGGCGCTCGGGTTCCGGCAGATGGTCGCGGTGATCGGCGACGGCAGCAATGTCGCCTCGGTGGTGCTGCACGAGCGCCTGGGTTTCAGCGTCGCCGGCGTGTTCCGCGGCATCGGGCGCAAGCACGGGCGCTGGCTGGATACGGTGCAGATGCTGCGGCCGCTCGGGAATGGCGATCAGGATCAGACCCCGGATCCGAACGTTCCCGGATTGACTTAGCGATCATGGAATCGACGGCGCATCGGTCGATACAGGCACAAAAATAGATTTCACGTACTACTTTAAATATCAGATGTAATCTTGATTTTTATATATCTATCAATTAGATATTTTCACTTATCAATCCTTACTGATAGAAATATTCAGCCGACAAACGGCCAAGCATGAACGAACGATCGTGCTAATCTCTTCGCATGCCCGTCCTTACCGCCACCCAGAAAGGCGCCACCACCCGCGAAGCGATCATCGATCGCGCCTACGACATCGCTTGTGACTCGGGCTTGGAAGGACTGTCGATCGGCCCCCTCGCCCAGGCCGTGGGCATGTCCAAGAGCGGCGTCTTCGCCCACTTCGGCTCCCGCGAGGATCTGCAGCTGGCCGTCCTCGACGTGGCGGTGGAACGCTTCACCGCCCATGTCCTGATGCCGGCGCTGAAGGCGCCGCGCGGCTTGCAGCGTCTGCAGGCCATCCTGCTCTACTGGTTCGATTGGGTCCGGCACGTCAACCATCGTGGCGGCTGCGTGTTCGCGGCGGCGGCGGTCGAGTACGACGACCGGCCCGGCCCCTTGCGCGATCGTCTGATCCAGCACGACAACCTGTGGCGGGCGCAACTCGCCCGGGCCGTGCAAATGGCCGTCGACAGCGGCGAACTGCCCGCCGACACGGACCCCACGCAGATGGCCTTCGAACTCTTCGGACTGGCCCTCGCCGTCCACCACGATGCCGGACTTACCGGTGCCGCACCCGCCGTCGAAAGGGGCAAGCGCGGTCTCGACCGCCTCCTCGACGCGTACCGCTCTTCCGTCCCCTCCTCCTCCTGACCCCACGCCAAGGAGTTGCGCCATGCAAGTTGCTGTCGATAAAAATAGCACGATCGTTCGTAATATTTCTAGCGCTCCAAGATCGGCGAATGAACTGACGCCCGTCGAGACCACAGCCCCCACCCGCCAGCGCCCGACGACTTCCCCACCAAGCCGTCCCAATCTCCGACTGCGACTGATGCGCGCGGGCGTGCGGACGTTGAGCATCCTGGCACCCTCGCTGGCGGTGCGCGCGATCGACCGACTCTGGTTCACACCGATCCATGCGCCGCTGCGCCCGGAAGCGAAGGCATTCCTGCAGAGCGGCGAGCGCCTGCACTTTCAGGTACGGGGCCGCGACGTCGCGGGCTGGGCCTGGGGTGACGGCCCCACCGTCCTGCTGCTGCACGGCTGGGGCGGCCATTCTGGGCAGATGCAATCGCTGGCGGCGGCAGTGGTCGCCGCGGGCTATCGCGCCGTCGCCATCGACGGCCCGGGACACGGCGCGTCGCAGACCAGCCGTCCCGGCGACCGCAGATCGAGCTTCGTCGAGGTCGCGGAAGCCCTCCGCGAAGCCGCCGCCGCGCTGGTGCCCCGCTTCGGCCCCATTGCCGGCCTGATCGCGCATTCCGGCGGCTGCGCGGCCGTCGCCCTGGCGATCCGTGACGGCTGGCGCCCGCCATCGCGAATGGTCTTCCTCGCCCCCTTCGTGCATCCCGAGGCCTCGATGACGCCGTTCGGACGCATGCTCGGCGCCAGCCCGCGGGTGATGGCGGATTTCGCCCGCTATGTCGAACGCCGTTTCGACCGCGCCTGGCCCGAATTCGACGTCGCCGCGCTGCCTACCGTGCGCCCGGTGCCGCCGTTGTTGATCGTCCATGACCGCGACGACGCCGAAGTGTCCTACGCGGGCAGCCAGGACCTCGCCGCCGCCTGGCCGCAGGCGCGGCTGGTGACCACCACGGAATTCGGCCATCGCAGGCTGCTGCGCGAGGAAGCCGTGGTCGCGCAGGCGGTCGCTTTCGTAACCCAGGCGGCACCGGCGCTGATGAAAACCGCCGAACCGCACCGCTCCACGCCCGCGGACGCGCGCGACGAACTCGATCGGGATTTCGACACCGCCGGGATTTGCTGAAATCCCCGGCCGGACGCGCCCGCCTGCTCGCCGCGCGGGCGGGCACGGACCGTCCCGGAAAATTCCGCTACCATGCCGCGACGGCGCCGAGAGGCGCCGTCGGTTTTCATGCGCGGATGAAGGAGCACGCTGCAAAACGGCGAACTTCCGCCCCGCGACGGATGGCGACAGGAACTCGGCCACAGCCTCGCCACTCTACGCATACGCACTCGCCGATTCATTGAAGGACGCTGCATTTGCAAACCACCGCTCCGACCGCCCCCGCTCCCCAGGCCAGCTGGCAGGACCAGCCGCATGCCATCGTCGAACGCGACGGCGTCCGCTATACCCTGCTCGGCACCGCGCACGTGTCGAAGGAAAGCGTCGCTGCCGTGCGCGCGGCGATCGCGGATGGGGATCCGGACGGTGCCCCCTTCGACGCAGTCGCGGTGGAACTCGATGCGCAACGCCTGCAGGCGCTGAGCGATCCGGAGGCGCTGGCCAAGCTCGATCTGGTCAAGGTGATCCGCGAAGGCAAGGCGGCCCTGTTCGCCGCCAATCTCGGCCTGGCCGCCTATCAGCGTCGCCTGGCCGAACAACTCGGCATCGAACCCGGCGCCGAACTGAAAGCCGCCGCCTTCGACGCGCGCGAACGCAGCCTGCCTATGCATCTGATCGACCGCGATGTCGGCATCACCTTCAAGCGCATCTCCGCCAAGCTCGGCTTCTGGGGGCGCATCAAGCTCGGCAGCGGTCTCGTTGCCGGATTGTTCGTCGACGAGGAAGTCGGCGAGCAGGAAATCGAGAAGCTCAAGCAGGGCGACATGCTCGAATCGAGCTTCGGCGAATTCGCCAAGGAAAGCCCGGCCCTGTACGCGACGCTGATCGACGAGCGCGATCAGTACATGGCCGCGCGCCTGCGCCAGAGCGCGGGTGAATCACGCAACGTACTGGCTGTGATCGGCGCGGGACATCTGCAGGGGCTGGCGCGCTATCTGCGCGAGGATGCGCGCAATCCGGCCGCGCTGTGCACAGAACTCGAATTCGTGCGCAAGAAGCGCAAGATTCCGTGGATCACGCTGATCATCACCGCTCTGGTGCTCGGTGGCATCGCCTGGGGCTTCTGGCGCGGCGGTTTCAATGTCGGCGCCGACCTGTTGCTGCAATGGGTGCTGTTCATGTCGGGTGGCGCGGCCATCGGCTGCATCGCGGCGCGTGGACATCCGCTCGGCATCCTGGTCGCGGCGTTGACCGCGCCGCTGAAACCATTCCGGCCAGGCATTCCGCCCGGCATGCTCAGCGCGCTGATCGAAGCGCATTTCCGCAAGCCGGCCTATGGCGACTTCCTCGCCCTGCGCGACGACGCGCAGACAGTGCGCGGCTGGTACCGCAATCGTGTCTCGCGCGTGGTGCTGAACTTCATGCTCACCAATCTCGGCAGCGGCATTGGTTTCTGGCTTGCTGGCGCGCGAATCATCGGCAAGCTGTTCCATTAGGAGCAGTAGACGGAACCAAGGAGAAGCAGTTCACTTCCCCATGTTGGTGACCAGCAAGATCCAGAGCGCGACCAGAGCCACATTGCTCAGCGCGAAGAACGCCAGGCGATGTACGACATTGTTGTACGTCAGGTGTATCAGGCTATGCACTGATCGCAATGCCACGTACGCCCATGCCAATCCCACGGCCACGGGGGTGACTGCCTGCGTGACGAACATGACCAGGCACCCCACGTAGAACAGCAACGGCAGCTCCAGCAGATTCATGTAATTCCGGTTGGGAATGCAGACCGCGGGCGGAACGCTTCCGGATTCCCCAAACTTGAAATCGTCCGCAACAACCTGCTTGCGGATGACGGCCCTGAAGCGCTGGTACGGAATCAGCAGAAGCACGATGAAAGTCAACGCCGCCATGGCGATGACCGGATACAGGATCGCGATCTGATTCATTTCATGATCTCCGCTCTGCAAGGAATCGGGCGATCAGCGAAGCTGTCACCCGCTCGAATGTATCGTCGGACCGCACTTCAATCTTCCGGGTCCAGCAACCGCGGCCCCGGCCCTTCCTTCGACAATTTGTCGAGCGGATTGCGCAGCGGACATTCCTTCAGCGTCAGGCAACCACAACCGATGCAGCCATCGAGCTGATCGCGCAAATGCGTGAGGCGTGCGATGCGATCGTCCAGATCGGCCTTCCATCGCGCCGATAATTTTCGCCAGTCCGACGCGGTAGGCACGCGGTTCTGCGGCAGGCTGTCCAGGGCCTCCCTGATCGTATTCAGAGGGATCCCAAGCCGCTGCGCGGCCTTGATCACCGCCACGCGACGCAGCGTTTCACGCTTGTAACGACGTTGGTTTCCGGCGCTGCGCCAGCTCTGGATCAACCCCTTGGTTTCGTAGAAATGCAGCGCGGAAACAGCGACTCCGCTGCGTTCGGCCAACTCGCCCACGCTCAGTTCGACGTGCATGCCTTTCGGCAGCGGTGGTGGCGATTCGTTCATGGCAACCCTTGACCTAAAGCTAAGTTGAGGTTTTACGCTTGATCGGAGTCATCCGCAACCTGGATCACTCCAAGCGCCGCCACAAACGCGACCGTTCCCTTCCCCACCCCCATCGGAGACATCGATGCCGCAAGACAAGATCCGCCTCGCCCTCATCCTCGGCAGCACGCGCGAAGGCCGTTTCTGCGACACCGTGGCGCGCTGGGTCGAGGCCAGGATCGAGGACTACGGCGGATTCGCCATCGACATCATCGATCCCGCGCATGAGGACCCGGCGCATGCGATCGCCGCGCGACTGCACGCGGCCGATGCGTTCGTGATCGTCACGCCCGAATACAACCACGGTTATCCGGCGCCGTTGAAGGCGTTGATCGATACCGTCGGGCAACCGTGGCAGGCGAAGCCCGTGGCATTCGTCAGCTACGGCGGCATGTCGGGCGGTTTGCGCGCGGTCGAGCAGTTGCGGCAGGTCTTCGCCGAATTGCATGCGGTGACCATGCGCGATTGCGTCTGCTTCGCCAACGCCTGGCGATTGTTCGACGGCAACGGCGCGCTGCACGACCCGGAAGCATCCCAGGCCGCGATGCGCACGCTGCTGGCGCGTTTGTGCTGGTGGTCGCTGGCGTTGCGACACGCGCGCCACGACACGCCCTACGCGGATGCCGCATGACATCGATGGCGCGTTTGCGTCCGTCATCGAAACAAAGGAGCCGCTCCATGATCCACCCCAACCTCATCCGCGACGTCGCGATCACGTTGGACAGAGCACCGTTCGATTGCCTGATGTCCGGCAAGCAAAGAGTACCGATCGGAGAGCAGCCCTGGCTCGAAGTCCTGATGGGCATCCTCGCGCTGGGCACGCCGCTCTTCCTGCGCTCGAACGAAAACGGCGAGACCCGACTGGCCAGATTGCGCATCCGCGACGGCGAATTGTTCCTGGAGACCACGACATGATCGAAGACGATGACGAGACAGAAGAAATCCCCAACGGCCCGGTGGTGTTGATCGACACGTTCCTGCCGAAACCGGGGCGGCGCGAGGAATTCCTGAGGCTGCAAGTCGCCGAAACGCAACGCCTGCGCCACGAAGCCGCCCGCTACGGCTGGCGCGGCAACCGCATCTACCGCTCGCACGACGGTGAGGCGGTCGTCGTCGTCACCGCGTTCGACTCCGTGCAGGGAAAGACGGAATGGGCGCGCAGCGAAACCTTCGCCGAGCATCTGCGCCGTCTCGACCCGCTGCTGGAACATTCGCTCTCGCGCGCTTGCGAGCCGGTAGCCGGCACCGGCGAACTCGATGTGGAGGCTTCGCCACGGACCGCGACGGCGCAGGCATCCGAGCAGCTGCGCCTGTCCTGATCCCTACTCCGCCTTGACCGCCGCCACCGCAGCCGCCACAGCGGCCGCGGGCGCGCCGCCGCCGCGCGCCCGCTTGAAGACGCGCGTGACACCGTTGCTGAGATCGTCCAGCATCGCGTAGATGGTCGGCAGGAACAGCAGGCTCACCATCGTGGAGAACGCCAGTCCGCCCGCGATCGCGCGCGCCATCGGGAAGTAGGAAATCTCGTCGCTCTTCCCTTTCGCCAGTGCGATCGGGACCATCGCCAGGATCGCGGTGCCCATCGTCATCAGGATCGGCCGCAATCGCTCCTTGCTGCCCGCCACCAGCGCTTCGGTGCGCGTCATGCCTCGTCGGCGATGGTTGTTGATGTGCTCCACCATCACGATGCCGTTGTTCACCACCACGCCCATCAGTACCAGGATGCCGATGAAGGCCATGATGTTGAACTCGGTGCCGGTGATCCAGAACAGCCAGAACACGCCGAACACGGAGAACACCACGCCGCTCATGATCGCCGACGGGAACAGCAGCGATTCGAATACCGCCGCCATCACGATGTAGATCATGACCATGGCGATGAGCACGTTGAAGAACATCTGCTGCGTCATCTCGCTTTCATCGAAGAAGTTCGCGCTCTGGAAGGTGTAGCTATAGCCGGCCGGGAACGCGACGCTCTTGAGCGTGTCCTCCATCGCCTTGCGCGCTTCCGGCATGGTGACCTTGTCGGGCAGCTGCGCGGTCAGCGTCAGCGTGGTCTGGCGGTTGAGACGCTGGATCTCCGTCGAGGACGGCTTGACGTCGGTGTTCACCATCGACAGCAGTGGCACACTGCGGCCGTCAGGCGCGCGCACGCTGAACGCCGCGAGGTCTTCCACCCGGAATTTCTCGGCGCCCGCGAAACGCACCCACACCGGCACCTCGGTGTCGCCGCGGCGGAAATCCGGCAGCTTGGCACCGCGCAGCGCCAACCCGACGAAAGTCGATACCTGCTCGGCGCTGAAGCCGAACGCGGCCGCGCGATCACGATCGACCTGCACGGACAGTTCGCTATCCTGATCGCCGGCATTCACACGCACATCGCGCAGTTCCTTGCGGCGTTCCAGGATCGGCACCAGATCGACCGCCAATTCGGCCAGGGTCTTGGTCGAATCGCCGACCAGATGCACCTCGATGCGCTGGCTCTGCGGACCGCCGCCACCATCGTCCTGGTTGCCGACGACGACCGTGGCGCGCGCCGATTTCGGCACCTCCTTGCTGATCTGGTCGATGAAAGGCTTGAAGTCGCCCTTGTAGTTCTCGTCGAAGGTGACGCGGGTATTGGCCTGCCCTTCCTCGCTGTACCAGGAATACACCTGACTGATGTGGAAGCGCTTGCGGTTGGTTTCCAGATAATGCTCGACGCGCAGGATTTCGTCGGACATCTGCTCCTTGGTATAGCCGCCCTTCCACTGGTAGTTCACCCAGGTCTCGTTGCCCTGGTCGCCACCGAACATGTTCTTCTTCGTCCACATGATCGGCCCAATGCTGATCGCGACGATCAGCGCGATGCCGAGCAGACTCCAGCCGCGATGCTCCAGCGTCCAGCGCAGTACGCGCGCGTAGCGCCCTTGCAGGCGATGGATCAGGCCGCTGGCCTGGTTGACCGCCGGTGGTGTCTTCAGCCGCGCGGAAATCATTGGGATCAGGCTGATCGCCACCAGCCACGACGCCAGCAGCGAGACCGAGATCGTCACCGCGATCTGCGACAGATACACCGCGAGCACGTTGCGCTCGCCGAACAGTGTGGGCACGAACACGATGCAGTGGCACAGCGTGCCCGCCGACAGCGCGATCGCCACGTGCCGCGTGCCCAGGATCGAGGCCAGGCGCGGCTGGCCCGGCAGCTTCTCGCGCTCTTGGTAGATGCTCTCCACCACCACGACGGCGTTGTCCACCAGCATGCCAACCGCGAGCAACAGGCCCATCATCGACAGCACGTTCAAGGTGACGCCGGCGAAGTACATGAAACCGAGCGTCATCACGAAGCAGATCGGGATCGCCAGCGTCACCATCAGCGTCGACGGCCAGTGGCGCAGGAAGATGTAGAGCACGATCACCGACAGCAGCAGGCCGATGCCGCCCGCTTCGGCCAGTTCGGTCAGCGAGCTGGTGACGGATTTGCCCTGGTTGTCGAGGATCTTGGTCTGGATCCCGCGCATGGACGGTTCCTGGCGGATCTCGTCGACCTGCTCCAGCACGCGCCTCGACACCTCGACCAGATTGGCGCTGCGCTCCTTGAAGACGTCGATGCCGACCGCGGGATGACCATCGAGGCGGCGTCCGTAATTCATGCGCTGCGGTTTCAGCCGCACGTCCGCGATGTCGCCCAGGCGCACGCCCTTGTCGTTGACGACCAGATCGCGCAGCTGTTGCAGGTCGGTCAGCGTGCCGACCGGCTGCACGCGCAGGCGCCGGCCGCTGTCGTCGATCTCGCCCGCGGATACAGAGAAGTTCACCGTCTGCAGCCGCTGCGTCAGATCGTTGAGCACGATGCCGTGCGCTTCCATGCGGTCGGGATCGATGGCGATCTCGACCTCGTTCGGCGGCGCGCCGCTGATGTCCACGCGCGCCACGCCGGGAATGCGCTCGATGCGGCGCTTGAACTGGCGATCCAGCAGATCGTAAGCGTCGGAAAGATTCTGGCTGCCGCTAGCCAGACGCACGCCGACCACGGGCCGGTCGCTGTTGTCCCAGTTGCCGACGATGTAACGCTGCAGCTCGTCGGGCAGATCGTCGCGGATCGCATCGATGCGCTGACGCGCCTCCGAAGCGGCAACGGCGACATCACGCTCCCAGTCGCTGAACATCACCATGATGTTGGCACCGTCGGCACGCGCGCTGCCCTGTGTGCTCTTGATGCCGGGCATGGTCGACAACGCTTCCTCGACCGGGCGCAGGATCATGCGCTCGACTTCCTCCGGCGTGGAGCCCGTGTACGGCAGCTGCACGAAGATCACCGGGAAGTTCGCTTCCGGCATCTCCTCCAGCGGCAGACGGAAGGCGGCGATCAGGCCGACCACCACCATCGACACGAAGAACATGATCGTGGTGACAGGGCGTTTGATGCTGAATTCGGCGATGCTCATATGGCCGGACAACTACCTTTATTGGTGAACGTGCTGCCATCCATGGCGAAACAACTACATCTTCCGATCGTCCGGCCCGGCCCTCCATGGCCGGGCGTTCGAGCCCACAGCCGATGCCGATAGGGCATCGGCTAGGCGCGGTCTCTCACCCAGCTTCCCCATCGGCGGCGATCGCCGCGTGCGCCTGCTCTTCGTTCATGCGGATGCGCTTGGCGCGTGCCACGTAATCCTCGTCGGGACGCCGATCCAGCAGGTCGTACACCACCGGGATCACCACCAGCGTCAACAGCGTCGACACCAGCAGGCCGCCGATCACGGTGATCGCCATCGGCGAACGCACTTCGGCGCCCTCGCCGAAGGCCAGCGCCAGCGGCAGGAAGCCGAACAGCGTGCACAGCGTGGTCATGATGATCGGCCGCAGGCGCGAGCGGGCACCTTCCACCAATGCATCTCGCTTGGGCACGCCCTGCTCGCGTAGCTGATTGACCTTGTCGATCAGGATGATCGCGTTCTTCACCACTAGGCCAACCAGCAGGATCAGGCCGATGAACACCACCACCGACACCGGCGAGCGCGTCAGCAGCAGCGCCAGCGCCGCGCCGACCAGCGCCAGCGGAATAGTGAAGAGAATGACGAAGGGATGCAGTAGGGATTCGAACTGCGAGGCCATCACCAGGTACACGAGGAAGATCGCCAGCCCGAACGCGATCAGCAGCGAGCGGATCGATTGCGACAGTTCCTCGCCCTGTCCGCCGATGTGCATGCCGACGCCGGCACCGAGCGGGTTGTCCCGGACGAGCTTCTGGACTTCCTGGATCGCCGTGCCGAGATCGATGTCGCGCAGGTTGGCGGAGACGACGGCCACGCGCACCTGATCGGCGCGATGGATTTCGCTGGGCCCGGTGGTCTCGACCACGTCGGCGACCGCGTTCAAGGTGACCGGATACGCGCTGCCGGGGTTGACGATCAGATGGCGGATGCTGTCGACCGAGGCGCGATCACTGACCTGCGCGCGCACCAGCACGTCGATCTTGCGGTCGCGGAAGCTGTAGCGCGTGGCGACGTCGCCGCGCACCTTCTTCACCACGATGTCGGCGACCTGCCGCGTGGTCAGTCCGAGCGCACCGGCACGTTCCTGATCGAAGCGGATCTGGATTTCCGGGAAGCCCTGCTCCACCGTCGATTTGACGTCGGCGTAATGCGGGTTGGCGCGCAGCAACGCGGCCATGCGCCGGCCGGCATCCTCGATGCCTTGCAGATCCTGTCCGCGCAGTTCGATTTCGAGCGGCGTGGAGAAGGAGAACAGTTCCGGCCGGCTGAAATCGACCTGCGCCGCGGGATAGCCCTGCATGGTGGCGCGCAGGCGTTCGGTCTCGCGTGCCTCGATTTCCTCGCTGCCGCCATCGGCCATCACCACGGTGAGCTTGCCGATGTTCTCGCCGCTTTCGGTCGGATTAGCGTCCAGCCGCGTGCCGCTGCCGCTGACGCCGTACAGCGTGCGGATGCCTTCGTCCTTGCCATGCGCGGCCTGCAATTCGCGCACCAGCCGGTCGGTCTCGCGCAGCGGCGTGCCGGGCGGCAGTTTCACCGTCATCTCGAAGCGATCCTGCGCCAGCTGCGGGATCAGGTCGGCACCGAGCATCGGCACCGTCACCAGCGTCAGCGCGAACGCCGCGGCGGCGAAGCCGAGCACGAGCCATGGGCGCCGCAATGCGCCCGGCAACAGTTTCAGATAACCGCGCTCGGCGTTGTTGTAGGGCGCCATGGCGAGATCGCTCAGCGCGCGCATGACCGGCCCGATCACCGCGACCAGGCCGCGCCAGATGCGCACGAACACCCAGGCGATGCCGAAGAACGCGCCGCGAGCGCCGATGCCGGCGGCACGGCCGGTGGCCGCGACCGGCTTCTGCCATTTCGAGTCCGGATGCCACTGCTGATGCGGCGATTCTTCCGGGAACGCCATCGGCGCCCGCGTCTTCAGTGCGCTCAACATCGGGATCAGCGTCATCGCCACGCACAGCGAGATCGCGATGGCGATCGCCACGGTCAGCGCCTGATCGCGGAACAGCTGCCCGGAAATGCCTTCCACGAACACCAGTGGCAGGAACACCGCCACCGTCGTCAGCGTGGAGGCCATTACCGCCATGCTGACCTCGCGCGTGCCCGCGACCGCGGCCTGCAGCACGCCGAGGCCGCGCTCGCGCGCCTTGGCAATGCTTTCCAGCACCACGATCGAGTCGTCCACCACCAGGCCCGTGGCCAGCGCCAGGCCACCCAGCGACATGACGTTGAGGCTCAGCCCCAACTGTCCCATGAAGAAGAACGTGGTGACGATCGACACCGGCAGCGACAGCGCCACCACGAAGGTGCTCCAGCCATCGCGCAGGAACAGGAAGATGATGAGGATGGCGAGACAGCCGCCGATCACCGCATCCATCTTCACGTCGCTGATGGCGTGGCGGATGAACAGCGACTGGTCATCGATGGTGGTCAGCTCGACGTCCGGCGGAATCTGCGACTTGATCTCTTCCAGCCGCTTCTGGATGGCGTCGGCGGTGGCGACGGTGTTGGCGTCTCCTTCCTTGTAGATCGCCAGCTCGACCGTTTCGCGCCCAGCGAGGCGGATGATCGCTTCGCGCTCCTTGTAGCCCTGTCGCACGGTGGCGACGTCGCGCAGGCGCACCGGCATGCCGCCTGCGACGCTGGTGCTGCTCGAGGACGAAGCATTCTGCGCTTCCGCCGCGGCGGCCATCGACGCCGGATCGCCGCTGGCGGCGGCGACTCGCGCCATCTCCTCCATCGCATTGGCCGCGTTGCCGCCGCCGGCCGCCTGCGTGGTGACGAGCATGTTGGCGATTTCGTCGACGGTGGCGAACTGGTTGACGGTGCGCACCAGGAAACGCTGCGAACCTTGCTCCAATCGTCCGCCGGAGACGTTGACGTTCTCCTGCTTCAGACGATCGATCACGGTCTCGATCGGCAGGTGCAGCTGCGCGAGCTTCTGCTGGTCGATGTCGACCTGGATTTCATCCTCCAGACCACCGCCGACCTTGACCGCGGCCACGCCGTCCACCGGCTCCAGCTTCTTCTTCAGATCGTCGTCGGCGTAGCGGCGCAGTTCGGTGAGCCGGCGCACCGCGTCGGCATCGTTCGCTGGCGCGGCCTTGCCCGACAGCGCGATGCGCAAAATCGGTTCGGTCGACGGATTGAAACGCAGCAGCACCGGCTCCTTCGCTTCCAGTGGCAGCTGCAGCACCTCCATCTTGTCGCGGACGTCCAGGCTGGCCTTGTCCATGTCCGTGCCCCAGGCGAACTCGAGCACGACGTCGCTCTGGCCGGTGCGCGAGATCGACTTCATCTTGCGCAGGTTCTTGACCACGCCGACGGCTTCCTCGACCGGCTCGGTGATCAGCGTTTCGATTTCCGCCGGCGCGGCGCCGGTGTATTCGGTGCGGACGGTGAGCGTGGGATAGCTCAGGTCCGGCAGCAGATTCACCTTCAGCGTCGACAGTGCGATCACGCCGAACAACAGCATGGTGATCCAGAACATCGCCACGGTGACGCGGCGACGCGTGGAGAATTCGACGAGACCCGAACCCGTGTCCGCGGATCCGTGCGAGCCTTCGCCGTCGACGCCTTCGCGCGCGCCCTCGCTCATTGCTTGCCGTCCTTGCCGGGAGCCGAGACAGCGACGGCTTTCGCCGCCGGCGCGCCGTTGATCACCTGCACGCTGCTGCCTTCACGCAGCGCCACCTTGCCTGCCGTCACCACGGCATCGCCCAGTTGCAGGCCGCCACGGACTTCGGTCCATTCGCCGTCGGTGTAGCCGACCTTGATCGGCGCGCGCACGGCCTTGCCGTTGCGCACCACGAAGACAGCGGGATCGCCCTGGTCATCGAGCAGCGCCAGGCGCGGGATCACCAGCGCGTCGGCACGCTGGTCGTAATCGATGCGGATGCGGCCGAACATGCCGGGCTGCAACGTGCCGGCGCCTTCGAACGCGCAAACCACGCGGAACGTGCCGCTGCCGGAATCCACCACCGGCGCGACGCGGTCGACCGTGCCCTGGAAGGTCTTGCCCGGCTGGGCGTCGACCTGCATCAGCACCGGCTGCCCGGCCTTCAACGTGGCGAACTCGCGCTCGGGCACGTTGAGCGTGGCTTCCAGGCGCGAGTCGTCGATGATGCGGATGATCGGCGAGTTGATCTGCACGAAGTTGCCGGTCTTGATCGAGCGCGAGGCGATCACGCCGGAGATCGGCGCCACCACGTTGGAATAGGACAGCTCGAGATTGGCGAGGTTGTTGACCGCGCGCGCGTTCTCCAGATCGTATTTCAACTGATCCATGTCGTTGGCGCTGATCAGTTGCTGCCCCACCAGCGCCTGCGAGCGCTTGTAGTTGGCTTCCAGCTTGCGCATCTGCGCCGCGCTCTGCGCCGCCTGCAGGCGGGCGCGGTCGGGGTCCAGGCGCACCAGCACCTGGCCGGCCTTCACATGCTGACCTTCCTCGACCAGGACGTCCAGCGCCACGCCGGAGGTCTTGGCCACCACTTGGGATTCGGCACGCGCCTCCAGCGGCGCGGTGCCCGTGTAGCTGGCCGCGATCGAGCGCCGGCTGGCCTTGGCCACCTCCACCGGAACGGCCTCGTCGGCCTTCTCGGCGCCCGGCGCCTTGGCCTGGGCATCGCCCTCGGGGCCGCCCTTGCAGCCGCCCAACAGGACCAGACCCGCCCCCAAACAGACGGCCAGCAGGGTGCGCTGCAAGCCGCGACTCATCAGTTCCATTGCCATGTTCTCAGGTAACCCCTACGGTGTTGTAGCAAGGTATATCACCCACCCCAACGCCACATCCGCCAGAGGTCATGGTGACTGCCGGGAGGGTGTCCGCGCCGTGTGCTGTTTCCGAAGACCGGGGCATGCCCCTGTTCGACTGGTCTACGCCTCGAAGATGCCAATCCGCAGACAGCGCGCCGGGTGTTTTGTTCACCCCGCGAACTGAACCGATGACATTGAAGAAGCAGCGTCCGTCGTCTATTCCGGATGCCTCGATATATCACACCCCTGCTGCATGTTCGGATGAATGGCATGCAGGCGATGCAACACATGTAACGGAGCGTGGCTGCGGTCGCGCTCCTGCCTGGTTCTCGGTCGCGCCGGGGATCTCTTTCCGATTACTTCTCATCATGTTTTCGCGTGTGCCGCGCTGGTCGTCGACATCGCGACGTTGCGCGCGGCGAGAGAGGGAAATCGGTCGAGACATCGAACACGGCCATGCCGTTTCTCGTCCGCTGATTGCCCGCCTCGCTCATCCGGCATGCCGTGCCGCGCGCGATCCTTCACGGCTGTGATGGACAAGTGATTCCTGCCAACCTCGATGATGCCGACGGCGTCCGGCCGCCTGATCGTCACGCGGCACGAGACAGGCGCCCGAACGCAGCCCGCCACACTCGGCTCCCATGTCCCGATCACCGCCCGACCCGCACCGGCCTCTACGACCGCGTCATGACAGGCTATACTGTGGAGATTGTGCGTTGACGGGTTGCGCGGAATCGCCGCCTATCGGCCACCCTGTCAGCCAGTTCCACTCAGCCATCCAGGATTTGCGGATACCCGACATGACGCGACCGTTGACGATCGCCGCCAGCCTTGCCCTTGCCGCGCTTTCCTTCGCGGCCATCGCCCAGAACGCTCCCGCTCCAGCTCCCGAACAGCCTGCCCAGCCCGCTCCTGCGGCCCAGCCCGCCGCGTCGGCGCCGGCTGCCGCCGTGAAGCCGGTCGGTTCCGTCGAGCGTGGCAAGCAGCTGACCTACACCTGCCAGGGCTGCCACGGCGTCACCGGCTACAAGAACGCGTATCCGAACTATCACGTGCCCTTCATCGGCGGACAGTCGGAGCAGTACCTGACCAACGCGCTGACCGAATACAAGAAGGGCGCCCGCAAGCACCCCACCATGCAGGCCCAGGCCGAGAGCTTCTCGGATCAGGACATCGCCGACATCGCGGCGTTTCTTTCCTCGCTCAAGCAGTGAACCGCGCCATGACGTTCGTGTCCAAGTCCCGTCTCGCCATCGCCCTCGCCGCCTCGCTGGTCCTTGCCGGATGCTCCGGCGGCGACACGCCCGCCGAGCATTCCTCGGCCGACCGCGCCGAAGGCCACACCTCCTCGTCCGCCGGGCTGCCGGCCGGTCACATCGATGCCGGCGAAAAGCTCGCGCACACCAAGGGCAAGGCCACCGGCCAGTCCTGCGTGGATTGCCACGGCGAGGAAGGCAACAAGCCGATCGACCCCACCTACCCCAAGCTCGG
Source organism: Luteimonas panaciterrae (assembly GCF_020511115.1). Lineage (GTDB taxonomy): Bacteria > Pseudomonadota > Gammaproteobacteria > Xanthomonadales > Xanthomonadaceae > Luteimonas > Luteimonas panaciterrae. The sequence goes on along the minus strand of NZ_JAJAVH010000004.1, from coordinate 128,318 downwards.
CGGCCAGTACACCGACTACATCGCGCATTCGCTCGAGATGTATCGCGATGGCGACCGCGAGCACGCGCTCATGACGCAGCAAGCGAAGGATCTGACCGATCAGCAGATCGCCGACCTTGCCGCCTACTTCAGCTCGCGCACGCGTCATTTGCGCGACCTGCACGACACGCACTGAAAAGCGTCTTGTCGCGGGACGGGACAGGGTCGCATGGCCCCGCCCACCGCTGAAATTCAAGTCCAAGCATCCGGGCCCCACATCGTGGGGCCTTTTTCTTGACCGGGCTCCGGGCCCGCGCCACGACGGTCGGAGCGCTTCCCGGTCAGATGCCCGATTCCATCACTCGTCGGGGATTTCCGGTTCGACCAGCTTGCCCAGCAACACCAGCGATTCCTGCCAGCCCAGGTAGCAGAACTCGACCGGGATGGCCTCCGGCAGGTTCTCCTGCACGATGTTCACCTCGGTACCGCAGATCACCTTGCGGAACGTGATGGTGGTGGTCATCGCGCCAGGCAGATTGGGATCTTCGAAGCTGTCGGTGTAGCGGATGCGCTCGCCTGGCACGAGTTCCAGATACGTGCCGCCGAAACTGTGGCCGTTGCCGGTGGAGAAATTGGTGAAGCTCATCCGATGCGTGCCTCCGACCTTCACGTCCAACTCGTGGACCTTGCAGGTGAAGCCGTTCGGCGGCAGCCACTTGGCAAGGGCATCGGCATCGAGGAAGGCGCGGTAGACCCGCTCGGGCGGGGCGTTCAGGACGCGGTGGAGACGAACGGTATTGGCGTTGGTGGTCATGACGATTCCTGGTGACGAGGAGGAGTCCTCTTCCCTACGACGAACCAGCCTGCGCGAAATCGACATGCACGGGACGAATTGATTCGTGGGCCCGCTCTTGGGCATGGTTCCGGCCACCGGTCGTGAAGTCCGTGCCAGGAAGCGGTGCCGGGACCGCTTCCTGACGCGGTTTTCAATGCCTGACTGCCGCGATTGAACCGAACGACGTCGCCTTTCCCTTGCGCACCGGCCAGCCCATGGTTCGTCTCACCAGCGATACGCCACTTCCGCCATCACACGGCGCTTGGTCCCGTACCAGCAATCGCCGCGCGAGAGACACGTCGCCAGATATGTCTTGTCGGTGAGGTTGACCGCGTTCAACGAGAAACGCCACGCGCCCACGTCGTAGGACGCCATCGCGTCGAACAAGGTGTTCGACGGCGTCACGTACGGGCCATCCGCGCCGTCCCAGGTTTTGCCGACGTAACGCACGCCGCCGCCGATGCGCAGCCCCGGCAGCGCGGCGAAGCGATGCACCGCCCACAACGCGGCCGAATTCTCCGGATAACTCTCGTAGCGGGTGCCGTCTTCCCTGGTCGCCTTGGTGTGCGTGTAGCTGGCGATCAGGTCCCAGTTGCCGATGCTGCCGTTGGCTTCCAGTTCGATGCCCTTGGCGTCGATCGGACCGGCCTGGACGGAATAGCCGGGATTGAAGGGATCGGACACCAGCCGCCCCTTCTCTTCCAGCTTGTAGACCGCCGCCGTCGCCGTGAAGTGATATCCATCCGGCGTCCACTTCACGCCCGCTTCCGCCTGCTTGCCACGGCTGGGATCGAACGTGCCGCCACCGTGCGGTTGACCGGCCACGGGCTGGAACGACTCCGCGTAATTGAAGTAAGGCGACCATCCGCCCTTCGCCAGATACACCACGCCGAGATTCTTGGTCCACGCCTGTTCCGAGGAATCGTTGGTCTCCAGCCAGTCGCGCCTGAGACCGCCGACGAAGACCCAACGCTCGTCGAGCTTGATCTGATCCTGCACAATCATGCCCACCTGACGGGTGCGGGTATGCGTCCAGACGTTCTCGGCCGTGAACTGCGGCTCCGGACATGTGCCATACACCGGCGCGTACACATCGAACGGCTCGGGACAGTAGGCATCCGGCGAGATGCGCTGATCCGCATTGAACGCCATCGCATCCACGCCGACCAGCAGCGTGTGCCTGACACGTCCGCTTCCCAGCCTGCCTTCCAGCAACAGATCGCTGTTGGTGATGCGCGAGTGGTCGTCGCTACCGTAGGTGAGTCGCGACAGCAGGCGCTGTTCCTCGTCCAGGTAGACACCGCCGGGATTCGCCGTCGAGAAGAAATCCGCGTAGATGGTGCGGAATCCGCCCGTCAGTCGATCATGACGCAGATCGTGACGCAAGCTCCAGTTCTCGTTGAAGCGATGCTCGAACGCATAACCAAAACGTATGCGTTCGCCGCCGTTGCGATCCCACGACGGCTCACCGACGAATCGATCCACCGGAATGCGCCCGCTGCGCGAGGGATACAGCGTGCCCACGATCGGGAAGAACCCGTTGGTGTTGCGATTGAGGTCCTTCTGGTATTCGAGATAGACGGTCAGCGTGTTCGCATCGTTCGGAATCCACGTCAGCGAAGGGGCGATGTAACGGCGATGATCGTCCGCATATTCGACCTGCGTTTCGTTGTCGCGCGCGAGCGCGACGAGGCGGTACAGCAGCGTGCCATCGGCATTCGCGGGACCGGTCAGATCGGCCGCGATCTGGCGACGCTCATCGCTCCCCACCTGCACCGCGATCTCGTGCGAAGCCTCCGCCTGCGGCCGCTTGTGGACGAGATTGACCACACCGCCCGGCGCGGTCTGCCCCGCCATCACCGAGGATGGCCCATGCATGACCTCGATGCGTTCGAAGGCATAAGGCTCCTCGCGGATCACGCCGTAGTAGCCAGTCAACGGCAGGCGCATGCCATCGAGCAACGTGGTGCCGGAACTGCCGCCGCGCAGCGCGAACCAGTCGCCGCGATTGTCCAGCCCATATTGATCGGTGCGCACACCGGCGCTGTAGCGCAGCACTTCCTGCAGGTTCTGCGCGTTCTGGTCGCGAATCTGCGTCGCGGTGATCACGCTGATCGCCTGCGGCACTTCGTTGAGCGGCGTATTGGTCTTGGTGCCGGCGCTGGTGCGCTCGACGGTATAGCCTTCGGCTTCGCCGCGCACCTGGACGGCGTCGAGCGTCTTGGCGTCCGGACGTTTGTCCGCAGCGTCATCGGCGGCGGACTCGATAGTGGTCGATTCGGCGGCGGCCTGCAGCGAAAGCAGCAGACCGAAGGCAAGCAGGGAAAAGCGCAGGGAACGACGCGGAATTCGTGGCGTGGTCATGTCGACTCGTGGGAGGGAAGCGGCTGAAAGTGCGCTTGCCTGGCCACGAGCTGGGAACGCCCGCGCATTCTAAAGGAAGATGCGGGATTCCGGCACACCGGATCGCATCGCGATGCGCATCACATCGCCGCAGGCGCGCATGACAGCGCGCCCACCGCATCATTTCTTCAAGCTATTCTGATCTTCCTGCAGCTCGGGCTTGAACGGAACATCCGGCGGCGGACGCGCCTCGGCTTCCACATCCTGCTTGTTGGGATCGCTGATGCTGCACGCGCCGCCGAGCGCAAGCAGGACGACCGAGCAATTGATCGATTTCGATGTGCCCGGAATCGGAATCAGCACCGTCTTGATGCTGCGCCTCACCCATTCCTGCAGCAGCGTTTCGCTCGGCACCCAGAACTTGTCGAAGCTGGTCGGCTCGTAATCGAACGGCGGACGCTTGAGCCAGGTGCCGTGGCGATCGATCTTCTCGAAATCTTCCGTCACCGTGCCCGGCGGCAAGCCGCCGCCGACCCTGCCGTCACCGGGAATCCTCGGACTGCCGTCGGCATTGAACAAACCGCCCGGTTGTCCCGCCTGGCCGCCGGGGCGATTGCGATCGGCAAGTCCCCAATCGTCGCCGCGCTTCGGCGACGGCAATGCGCCGGGCTTGGGCGAAGATTTCGGACCGCTGCCGGCGCTCGGCGCAGGCGTTTTGGGACCACCGCTGGCAGTGCTTGTCCCGCCGGGCGGGCGTGGCGTCGTTGCCGAAGGCGTGGTGCCCGTCGCGGGCTTTGGCTGGGGCTGGGACGTGCTTGCGCTGCCGGTCTGCGTTTCCGCGGGCCGTGTGGGAGGCGTCGGCACATCGCGCGTGGTCACGCTGCGCGCGGGCGCGGCGATCTGCGGCGTCGGTGTCGGACGCATCGGCACGTCGCGGACTTGCACCGGGGTCAGCGGCGCCGGCACCTCGCGCACGCTCACATCCACCGGACGTTGCTGGAGTTGCGGTGTCGCGATCTGTGGCGCCGGTACGTCACGCGGCGTGATCGGCTGGATCGGCGCCGGCACTTCGACCACCTGCACGTCGCGCGACGGCATGCCAAGTTCGGGCGTGCGGATGGTGGCCTGCGGCACATCCACCGGCGGCGCCGGCGGCAGGACGAAGGTCTGATCGGGCACCGGTGTTTCGGTGACCTGTAACGGTTGCTGCACCGCTGCCACGGGTGTCTCGGGAGTCGGCGGCGTCGGTGTCGTGGCGGCAGGCGGCGGAGACGCGCTGGCCTGTTGCGGCGCCTGCTGCGTCGGCGTCGGTTTGGGCTCGGCCTGCGCCGCGCTCGGCGCGGGCTCCTGATTGGGTTCGCCCTGCGGCGAACCGCCGCCCTGCTCCTCCGGCGTGCCGGTGCCGATGTATTCGACCTGGATCACTTCCTCGCCTTCGCGCGCCGCTTCCGTCGGCAACGCCATGAAACGAACGTAGGCGAGATAGATCAGACACGCGGCGAAGAACAGATGCACCAGCAGCGTGATCACGCTCGCGGTGATGCGCACGCCGCGATCGTCCTCGCTGGCGGGATGCCATTGCTGACGCCACAACGTGGTGAAGGCCTGCCAGCGATTGAGTTCGCCACTCGCGCGCGGTGGCGGCGCCGGTTCGCGCGCGAGGAAAATGGCGAGGACCGCTTCCACCGTGGCGCCGGTGATCGCGCCGACGCGTTCGCGCATCGACGCGAACCATGCCGCCCATCCCGGCGGGAATTCCCCCGGTGGCGTGGAGTCGTCGCGCAGGCGTCTGCGCAACGCTTGGATCAGTTCGGCGGAGGAAAACACTCGTGTCGTCCCCGCTCGCGTCCGGCTGCGCCCGTCGGTCTACTCACGCCGTGCCGTTCCGGGCGATGTAAGGCGCCTGCCCGGTGTCGTGATCGGTGGCGTCGCGAACCGCGGTCACGCCCGGCACCCGGGTCAGCAGTGTCTTCTCGATCCCCTGCTTCAACGTCACGTCGGCCATGCCACAACCGTGACATCCACCGCCAAAGCGCAATACCACCACGCCGTCGGAGGTGACTTCCTGCACCGCCACGTTGCCGCGATGCTGCGCCAGCTGCGGATTGATCTCGTGCTCGACGGTCCAACGCACGCGCTCGACCAGCGAGGCCGATTCGGCCGGCGCTTCGCCTTTGATCTTCGGCGCGCGAATCTGCAGCTGTCCGCCCGTCGCCTGCGTGGTGTAATCGATCTCCGCGCCGTCGAGGAACGGCACGCTTGGCGCATCCAGCCACAGCGTGAAGCCTTCGCAGTCGATCGCCCATTCGTCGCCCTGCAGATCGCGCTGTTCGGCGAACTCCAGACGCACGTCCGCCTTCGGCGTGCCGGCATGCATCGCCGCCAGCCGCACGCCAAGGCCCGGAATGGCCTCGCGCTCGATCAGCTTGCGGAAATGCGCCTGGGCGGTTTCGGAAATATTAATCATCGTCGTATTCTAGCGGGCGGCGGAGATTACGCTCGTCCGAACGCCGTTCTCCCGTCGCTGTTTCCATCCGTCGTTCATCCTGCACACAGTCAGGCCTGCCGGAACCGCTCATGTCCGAGATTACCCAACTCGCCCAAGCCCATTGCGTCCCGCGCAAAGGCCCCGCGCACAGGCTGGACGCCGCCCGCGCCAACGCATTGTTAACGCAACTGCCGGGCTGGGAGCTCGTCGAAGAGGGTGCGGCCATCGTCAAGACCTTCAAGTTCGACGACTACTACCACACGATGTCGTTCGTGAACGCGCTCGCACACGTGGCCAACCGCGAGGACCATCACCCCGACCTCGGCGTCCACTACAACCGCTGCGTCGTGCGCTACTCCACCCACGATGTCGGCGGGTTGAGCGAGAACGACTTCATTTGCGCGGCGAAGGCCGAGGCGCTCGCTTCCTGATCCATCGTGTCGTCTGAAGCCAGCGTTGCAAAGACTTGCCCGGAGCAGCGAGTCAACTGATGATGAAATTCAAGCGTGCTTGGCCGGGAATCGCTGTCATTGCGATTGCTGGATCCTTCATGTGCAACTTCGGCTACGCACAAGGCCGTGTGCCGCCTCCGCCTGGAGGAATAGGAAGCGACCGGGGAGCCTCCGTGGATATCCTGTCGAAGAACTCCAATCCGCCCGTCTACCCACCAGACGCGTTGCACGACAGCATTGAAGGAACCGTGGTCGTGATCGTCAAGGTCAACGAATACGGAGAATTCCTGAGAGCATTCGTTGATCGTTCCTCCAAGAATCGTCAACTCGACCAGGCCGCCCTGGAAGCGGCTCGACACTGGCGATACAACCCCGCCGTTTATAACGGGATGCCACAAAGCGACAGCATACGCATTCCGGTGGATTTCGATCTGGAAAAATATTGGGAGGCCCACCCCGATACGACATCGGAGCAGGCCAAGTCCTTTTATCCGCCAGTTCGATAACTACAAGCGGTCCAGCGTCTCGACCAGTTCCGTCGCCAGCGGCGCATTCAACACGTACGGCGCCTTGCCGCCATCGAGCGCGAACTCCAGCGAGGCGGCATGCAGGAACATGCGCTTCAACCCGATCTGCTCGCGCAAGCGCGCATTCACCGCCACATCGCCGTACTTGTCGTCGCCGGCGACAGGATGCCCGATGTGCTTGGCATGCACACGGATCTGGTGCGTGCGCCCGGTCTCGATTCGCACCTCGCAATAGGAATGTCCGCCGCGGCGCTCCAGCACCTTGAAGTGGCTGAGCGAGGGCTTGCCGGCCGCGTTGACCTGCACATGCCGCTCGCCGCCCTGGCGCAGGCCGATGTGCAGGGGCGCATCGACGCTCATCACGCCATCCGGCATGCGTCCGACCAGCAGGGCCAGGTAACGCTTGGTGATACCACCATCCTCACGCATCAGCGCTTGCAGTTCGGCCAGCGCCGAACGCTTCTTGGCGATCACCAGCAGGCCGGAGGTGTCCCGGTCCAAACGATGCACCAATTCCAATGACTGATTGGGCCGCAGCGCACGCAAGGTCTCGATCGCGCCAAAACTAATCCCGCTCCCGCCATGGCTGGCGACGCCCGACGGCTTGCTGATCGCCAACAGGCGTGCATCCTCGAAGACGATGCTGGCCTCCATCGCCTCCAGCAGTCCCCGGGCCGGCGTGCCCTTGTCCGCCGCCTCGCCCAGGCGCACCGGCGGGATTCGGACCTCGTCCCCGCCCTGCAACCGCGTGTCGGCTTTGGCGCGACCGCCGTTCACCCGCACCTGGCCGCTGCGGACCAGCTTGTAGATCAAGGATTTGGGCGCGCCCTTGAGCTGCCCGAGGAGGAAGTTGTCGAGGCGCTGTCCGTCGCGGTCGTCGGCCACGCGGACCATGCGAACACCACCGGTCGATGAAGCGGGAGAAGCTGAATGGGCCATCGATGCTTTTCGTCTGCTACACTCGCGAGGCGAGGTAAGGTTCTGATTTCGCAGGGAGTTACCGCCATGTGCCAACAGGCACGTCGGCGAGGGCCGAAAGCCCGCCTCCCCGCGGATAGGTCCGCGCGACATCACTGCCCCCGGGGCATTGATGTTAACAGCGACGGCCCAGCGGCTCCGCGCTTCGTCGGATGGTCATCCCATTCGCGCTGAACATGTCCCGCGTGGCACAAGCTCTGCCCTGACCGGCATGAGCCGAAGCCGCCGGCCCTGTAACACTTTATGTAACAAGCGCTCCCGCGGCCCGCCGTGGTGTTGTAGCGCTGGATGGCAAACCAGGTCGCCGCTGCGCTTGCGCGGCTGGCGATCAGGCCTGCTCCAATAGGCTGGCACCATCAGGCCGATCCAGGCGTCACGCCAAGGCGTTGCCGCGTGCCCTGCCCCCGGGCAGGAGGAAGCGCGCGAGGAACGCAACAATGAAACGCATGCTGATCAATGCCACGCAGGCTGAAGAACTGCGCGTGGCCATCGTCGATGGACAGACGCTTTACGACATCGACATCGAACAACCGTCGAAAGAACAGAAGAAATCCAACATCTACAAGGGCCGCATCACCCGGCTCGAACCCTCCCTCGAAGCCGCCTTCGTCGAATACGGCGGCGAGCGCCACGGCTTCCTGCCGCTGAAGGAAATCTCCCGCGACTACTTCCAGTCCGGTGTCGACCATCACAAGGCCGGCATCCGCGAACTGCTGCGCGAGGGCCAGGAAATCGTGGTCCAGGTCGACAAGGAGGAACGCGGCAACAAGGGCGCCGCCCTGACCACGTTCATCTCGCTGGCCGGCCGCTACATGGTGCTGATGCCGAACTCGCCCACCGCCGGCGGCGTCTCGCGGCGCATCGAGGGTGACGACCGCGCCGCCCTCAAGGAGGCGATGGACAAGCTCACCATCCCCGACGACATGGGTGTAATCATCCGCACCGCCGGCGTCGGTCGCGATGCCGAAGAACTGCAGTGGGATCTCGACTATCTGCTGTCGATCTGGAAGGCCGTCGCCGACGCCGCCCTGTCCAAGCCGTCGCCGTTCCTGATCTATCAGGAATCGCGCCTGATCATCCGCGCCCTGCGCGACTACATGCGCTCGGACATCGGCGAGATCCTGGTCGACACCCCGGAGATGTACGCCGAGGCCAAGGAATTCGTCGAGCAGGTGATGCCGCACAACCTGCGCAAGCTCAAGCACTACACCGACGACACGCCGCTGTTCAACCGCTTCCAGATCGAATCGCAGATCGAGAGCGCCTACGAGCGCACCGTGCGCCTGCCCTCCGGCGGCGCGCTGGTGATCGACCAGACCGAGGCGCTGACCGCCATCGACGTCAACTCGGCGCGCGCCACCAAGGGCGGCGACATCGAGGAGACCGCGTTCAACACCAACCTCGAGGCGGCCGACGAAGTGGCCCGCCAGATGCGCCTGCGCGACCTCGGCGGCCTGGTGGTGATCGACTTCATCGACATGACCTCGAACAAGCACCAGCGCGAGGTCGAGAACCGCCTGCAGAACGCCCTGCGCTTCGACCGCGCGCGCGTGCAGCTCGGCCGCATCTCCAAGTTCGGCCTGATGGAGATGTCGCGCCAGCGTCTGCGTCCGTCGCTGGGCGAATCCAGCCAGATTGTTTGCCCGCGCTGCGAAGGCCACGGCCGCATGCGCAGCATCGAATCGCTGTCGCTGTCGATCGTCCGCCTCGCCGAAGAGCACGCGATGAAGGACAACACCGGCCAGGTGCTGGTGCAGGCGCCGGTGGAGATCGCCAACTACCTGCTCAACGAGAAGCGCCGCGCGCTCGCCGAGATCGAACAGCGCCACGACGCGCCGATCGTCATCGTCGCCGACGAACAGCTGCACACGCCGCACTACGAAGTCACGCGTCTGCGCGAAAACGAACTGACCGAGGAAACCGCCAAGCCCAGCTACCAGCGCGGCACGCCGCGCCGGCTCGCGACCATCGCACTGACCAAAGCCAACCTCAACGTTCCGACCGCGCCCGTGGTGAAGAACGTCAAACCCACGCAGCCCGCGCCCTTGCGCGAACCGCGTCCGGCGCCGCCGGCACCGGTGCCCGCACCGGCTCCGGTCGCGGCCGTTCCGCAGGTCGCACCGACCAGTGGTGGCCTGATCGGATGGCTGAAGGGCCTGTTCGGATCCGAGCCCACGCCTGCACCCACGCCGGCACGGACGGATGCGCAAGCACGCGGTGATCGCAACGATCGTGGCGGCAATCAGCAGCAGCGTCGTGATCAGCGCGGCGGCAAGCCGCAAGGCCGTGATCGTGACCGCGACCGTGGCGATCGCAACCGTCGCGACGAATCGCGTAGCGGTGGCGAAGCACGCCAGCAAAACGCCCAGCCTGCCGGCCAGCAGCCCTCCCAGGGCCAGCAAGGCCAAGGCAAGGGGCAGCAGCAGAAGCAACCGCAACAGAACAAGCCGCAGCAACAGCAGCGCCCGCCGCAGCAGAATCAGCAGAAACAACCGCAGGCGCCGCAACAGCAGAACGCTCAGAAGCAAAACGCGCAGAAGCAGAACGACGAGCCCCGCAAGGACGTCACTGTCGCCACTCCGGCACCGGTGTCCGCGGAAAACGTCGTGAAGCCCGCGAGCGCGAATGTCGCCGAGCCCACGGTGATCGCGGCCACCGCTGTCGCCGCTGAACAGGCATTGGCGACACCGCCCGCGGCCGCCGTCACCGCCGATGCCGCACAACCGGCATCCAGCACCGATGCGCAGCAGGAAAAAACGGAAAACGGCGAAGCCGGCGGCCGTCGCCGTCGCGGTCGTCGCGGTGGACGTCGTCGTCGTCGTGGCGGTGAAGCCGCGGCCGGCGCGGGTGCCGCGGCGGACGACATTGCGGATGATGTCGGTGCCGGTGAAGAAGTGGAAATCGGCATGGACCGTTCGCAGCCCGAGTTCGATTTCGATGACGAATCGGATGCTCCCGCGCCTCGCGCTTCCGTTGAAGCGACGCCCGCGCCGGTCAAGCAAACGACCGATGCCAATGTCGCGCAAGCGCCTCGATTGGAGGCAGCGCCGGTGACCACACCTTCGGAGCCGAGCACTCCGGTCATCGCCGTATCCGAACCTGTCGAAGCTGATCACACGCCTGCCTCGGCAGCACCCGTGGAAGATGCGACGCCCGTTCGCGAGCCCATCGCGTCGACGACGTCTTGGACTTCCGTGCATGCGGAGCCGGTCGAAGTCGAGTCCACGACTTCAGCGGCATCGACGGAAACCACGACGGCACCGATTGCAGAAGCACCAGTCGCAGAAGCCCCGGTAGCAGAAGCTCCGATCGTGGAAGCGCCGAGCGTTGAAGCCCCCACCGTCGAAGCATCGATCGTGGAAGCACCCGTTGCGGAAGCCCCGACCACCGAACAAGTCGTCAATGAAACAGCGACATCGTTCGATAGCGCATCCTCGCCGGCGCCCGCGCATGAAGATCGGCCCGCGACAGATCGCGTCACCACGGAACCGCGCATGGCCGGTCTCTTCGACGTGAGCCCCCTGCCCGATCCGGTGGTCGAACCGACGACACTGGAGACGCCTGCGGAAGCCGTGCGCAACGTCGCTCACGAAGACGGCGCCAACGACGACGATCAGCCGCCGACGTCACGCAGCGCGTAAATTTCGAAGCTCCACTCAGCCGGCCCGAACACATCGGGCCGGCTTTTTTTCGGCCGCGACAAAGCAACGGCCACGATCAGATCAGATCAGATCAGATCAGATCGATAACGATAGATATTTGATGCAGACGCCTAGAACGCCTGCGCGGGATCGTTGAGCCCGTACTGCCCGGCCAGCCGCGCGAGCGCGATGTTGTCCTGGATCGCCAGTTTCTCGAACAGTCGCGCCTTGTGCGTGTTGACGGTCTTCGCGCTCAGGCTGAGCTTCTTGGCGATGTCCTCCTGCCGCAACCCCTGCAGCAACAACATCGCCACTTCCAACTCGCGCGGAGACAAGGCATCGAATGGCGTGCCGTCGCCGCCCAGGCCCGACAGCGCCAGTTTCTGCGCGACATTGCTGGCCAGATAACGCTTGCCGCGCGCCACATCGCGCACCGCACGGACCAGCTCCGCGGAATCGCCGCCCTTGCCCACGTAACCGGATGCGCCCGCTTCGATCACACGCTTGGGAATCGGCCCATCCTCCAGCACCGACACCACCACCACGCGCGTGCCGTGATCGCCCTTGACGATGCGTTCGGTCACTTCCATTCCGCTCACGCCCGGCAGATGCAAATCGCACAGCACCACGTCCGGTTTCAGCTTGCGGATCAGTGGCAAGGCCTCCTCGCCGCTGGCGGCTTCACCGATCACTTCGATGTCGTCCTCGCCGGACAAGATCATGCGCATGCCGGTTCGCACCAAAGCATGGTCATCGACCAGAAACACACGGATGGTCATGCTGCTCCCCTGCCCCCAAAATTCCTGCAAATCAGGCTAACACGCATTTTCATGCTCAAAGGTGAAGACGGAGTCAGCGAAACGACGCATCCAGAATCATCATCAGCACGAAGCCCAGGATCAAACCGCCGGTGGCGAAGGCTTCGTGTCCCTTGCGATGAGATTCTGGAATGATCTCATGACTAATCACGAATAACATCGCGCCGGCCGCGAACGCCAATCCCCACGGCAACAGCGGCATCGAATACCGGATCACGATGGCACCGAGCACGGCGCCGACCGGTTCGATCAGTCCGGATGCCATGCCGATCAACACCGACGTCCTGCGTCGATAACCGGCCGCCACCAGTGCCGCGGCGACGACCAGCCCTTCGGGAATGTCCTGAATCGCGATGCCCGTCGCCAGCGCGCCGGCGCGCGCCTCGCCGATGCCCGCATAGGCCACGCCGATCGCCAATCCCTCGGGCAGGTTGTGCAACAGGATCGCGAAGACGAACAACCAGGCGCGCCGCAGCGTCGTGTTCGACTGCCACTCACGGCCCTTGATGAAATGCTCGTGCGGCAGAAAGCGCTCCACGGCCAGCAGCGCCGCCGCGCCGAGCAGGATGCCGCCGCCCACGACAAAACTAGAATTCCATGTACCGATGCCCTGCGCCTTCGCCGCGTCGATGCCCGGCACGATCAGCGAGAACGCGCACACCGCCAGCATTACGCCCGCCCCGAAACCGAACAGGCTGTCCTGCACACGCTCGGAGACGCGCTGTGGAAACGCCACCGGCAACGCGCCGAGCGCGGTCGCCGCCGCCGTCATCAATCCGGCGAGCAGTGCATTGAAGACAGGTGCGGGATATTCGGATTGCAGGTGCTGCCATCCCATCTGCAGCGCCGCGAACAAGCCGAATACCACGATGCCGAAACCGAGTAGACGGCGCAGCGCGGCAGCGGGTGGCAGGTTCGGGGTATGCATGCGAACAATCTCACCATATCGCCGATGTATCTGGATAGACGCCACGCCGTGCGCGGCGATGCATCGTGTCCAACGCACGACGTTTCATGAGTCGGGCCAGGCGATCCCGAGCATCTCGTCCAAGGTCTCCGACACGAAATCGTTCAACGACTGCGGGTGCGCGAATGAGGAAAACTTGCCGTCGAGCGCGAGATGCGCGAATCCATGCACGGTCGACCAGGCATTGAGCACCATCGCGCGCAACACCTTCGGGTTCGCGGTTTTGTCGGCGCCGAGATAGGTCCGGATGCTGGTTTCGAGTTCGGCGAGCGCGGCGCTTCCGACGGACTCCAGACGTTCGTTGTCGGGCTGCAGCAAGTCGTGACGGAACATCAACTGGAAACGCCCCCGATGCGCGAGTGCGAAGCACACGTAGGCGACGCCTTGTGCGCGCAAGCGGGCGCCCGGCGTCGATGCCGCCTCGCCCGCTTCGTGTAGTGCATTGCGGAGGCCGTCGAATCCCAGGATGGCGACCTCGGTTAGCAGCCCGGCCGTGCTGCCGAAATGATGCGCCGGCGCTCCCGCGGACACGCCCGCCCGGCGCGCGGCCTCCCGCAGCGAAAACCCTTCGGGGCCGCGCTCTTCCAGGATCTGGTCCGCCGCCACGATCAGGGCATCGCGCAGCGCGCCGTGGTGATAGCTGTCGCGGGGTCCGCCAGAGCCGCCGGACGAGGAAGGTTTCATCGCCACCATCTCAATCTATACATCGTTCAAATTATCTGTCATGATGCAATTTAACACTGTTTAGATTCTTCCCGAAGATTCAGTCAGGCGTGCCGACACCCCGGACTCCCGATCGAGGCAATGATGACTCCCTGGACCGCCGAAAACATCCTGGACCAATCCGGACGCACCATCCTCGTCACCGGCGCCAACAGCGGCCTCGGTTACGTCACCAGCCTCGAACTCGCCCGACGCGGCGCGCGCGTCCTGATGGCGGTCCGCGACGAGACCAAGGGCCGGCAAGCCGCCGAACGCATCCGATCCCAGGTGCGTGGCGCACGGCTGGACGTGCGTCTGCTCGATCTTGCCGATCTCGATCAGGTCAAGGCCTTCGCGCGCGGCCTTCTCGCCGAACGCACGCCCATCGATGTGCTCGTGAACAACGCGGGCATCATGATGCCGCCGCGCTCGCTCACGCGGCAGGGATTTGAACTGCAATTCGGCGTCAATCATCTCGCGCACTTCGCGCTGACCGGATTGCTGCTCGAGCGATTGAAAGCGGGCCGTGACCCGCGCGTGATCACGGTATCGTCCGATCTGCACAAGCGCGGCACGATCCATTTCGACGATCTCGACGGCACCAGACATTACGGCCGCGTGGCGTTCTACGCGCAGTCGAAATTCGCCAATGTCCTGTTCGGCCTGGAACTCGATCGCAGACTGCGATCGGCCGGGCTGCCGATCCGCAGCATCCTCGCGCATCCCGGTTATTCGGCCACCAATCTGCAGCTCAGCGGCCCGACCGGCCTGCTTCATCTCTTCATGCGCATCGGCAATCGCCTGCTGGCGCAAAGCGCCGAGATGGGCGCACTGAATCTGCTTTACGCGACGACCGCGCCCGATGTCGAAAGCGGCCAGTTCATCGGGCCGGACGGACGCAACGAAAAGAAGGGACACCCCACCTTCGTCCAGCCTGTCGCCTCGGCACGGGATGCCGAACTCGCCCGAAAGCTCTGGGAGCTTTCGGAACGCCTCACCGGCGTATCGCCCACCTTCTGAAAGCCACGGGAACCGCGTCCGATGTCCACCGCCGACTTCTTTCCCTTCTTCCGCGCCTGGATCACCAGTCCGTTGCAGATCGCCGCGGTGGCTCCATCAGGCAACGCGCTCGCGGAACTCATCACGAGTGAAGTGTCGCCGCGATCCGGTGCCGTTCTCGAACTCGGCGCGGGCACCGGCGCGTTCACGCGCGCGTTGCTGGCCCGCGGCGTCGACGAGAGTGCCCTCACCCTGGTCGAATCGGCGCCCGACTTCGCGCAGCTGCTCGAGCACAGGTTCCGCGGCACGCGCGTTCTGAGGATGGATGCCGCCCGTCTCGCCCAGGACAGGATCTTCGAAGGCACGCCGGTCGGCGCCATCGTCAGCGGGTTGCCGTTGCTCTCCATGCCCACGCGCAAGGTCATCGCGATCCTCGCCGGCGCCTTCGGCTATGCCCGGCCGGGCGCAGCGTTCTATCAGTTCACGTACGGGCCGCGCTGCCCGGTGTCGCGCGCGGTGCTGGACCGCCTCGGATTGAAGGCGACCCGCATCGGCGGAACCCTGTTCAATGTGCCGCCCGCCGCCGTTTATCGGATTTCACGACGCATGCCGTTCCGCTTTCCGGTGTTCTGAGCCCACTCAACAGGATGGAACCGCTTCGATAATCCCCCAATCTCCCCCGATACCGGCGTTTCTCACCGGCACGCGATACGGATGGATGTCGCGCTTCCAGGGATTGCTTACACTGGGCCTGCTACAGGGGGGAAGGCCATTGAAGCACGACAAAAGCGTATTGGCGCGCCGCGAGGTGACCTACGTCGCGACCCATTTCTCGGACGGCTCGGTATCGCTGGACTGCAACTATGCCGGCGATGTCGACCTGACCGGCGACGGCTCGCCTGAACATCCGCTGCGCGCCCTGCTCTCCGGCGAGCAAAAGATCGCTGAGGAATTGCGAGGCGCGCTGCAGCGGGTCTCCGACGAATATGACGACAGGGGCTGCGTCGGCTGCGGCCGGATCAGCGCGCAGACGCTGACGTTCGTGCGCCTGCTGCTCTCCGTCGCCAAAGGCGAAGCTCCCTGACACGTCGCGTGCAACGCGGCTAGCGAAACCCTCGGCACGTTCAGCAACCGACTGGCCGTTTCACGGCTCGCCGACGGCTTCTCGGGCAAAACGACGGACTGGAACCACGTTCGATGAACGCCTTGACGGCCGACGTCAGCGCCCGTTTACGGGCGTCAAAAATGTGATAATCATCACTCTCCTGGCCGCGCTGTCAATGCATGGGAAATATCGGAAAGCTGCTCGAACCCACCTTGGGCAGTGACCTCATCACCGGCACGATGTCGCGTCTTGTCGAAGCCGGCGTGGCGACGTGCTGATCCGTCAAACCGTCCTGTACCTGCCGGCCCAGTTGTTGGGGCCGCTGGCGCAGCTCGTGGCCATCGTGCTGTGGACGCACTGGCTCGATCCCGACGCATTCGGCCTGTTCACGCTTGCGATGGCGGCGCAGGAAGCGGTGTATCTGTTGCTGCTGTCGTTCTGGTCGTACTTCCTGCTGCGATTCCTGCCCAGCGCCGATACCGCTTTGCGACAGCGGATGGACGTCATAGAGACACGGCTGTTCCTCGCCAATGCGATGCTGCAGGCGGCCGCGCTGCTGATGCTGATGCGCTACGTCATGCACGAATGGCCCAGCCGCGAACTGCTGGTTGTTCTGTTCGCTTTCTCCTTCACGCGCTCGTACTGCACGCATCTGGCCGAACGTGCCCGTGCCGATGGCATCGTCGGCACTTATACCGTGCTGCAGACCGTCGGCCCGGTGGTTGGTCTGCTGATCGGCGTGCTCTGGGCCAGTCTGGTGCCGGTGGAGCCGATGCATGTGCTGGCGTCGTATGCGATCGCGCAGACGATTTCGCTGATCCTAGCCCTTCCCAAGCTGCGCGTGAATTTTCGCTTGCAGGCCGCCGATCCGGCGACACTGCATCACGCCTATCGCTATGGACTGCCGCTGGCCGCCAGCGGCCTGCTCGCATGGGTGCCCGGCAATGGCAGCCGCTTCGTGGTGGAACACGAGCTGGGCATCGCCGCGGTGGGCATGTTCTCGGTGGGCTGGACGCTGGGACAGCGCGCCTGCTCGTTCGCGGCGATGCTGGTCACGGCGGCCGCGTTTCCTCTCGCTCTGCGGCTGGAAGCCAGCGGCGCGCGTGATCGCGCGATGCATCAGCTGTCCTTGAACGGCGTACTGCTGTGCAGTGTGCTGCTACCGACTGTCGCGGGGTTGATCCTGCTGACGCCCGCACTGACGAAAGTCGCGGTGTCCGAGCCCTACGTGGCGGTGACGTTGCAAATCCTGCCACTGGCCGCACTCGCGGGCCTGGTCAAGAACCTGCGCAGTCACTTCGCCAACCAGGCGTTCCTGCTCGCGCAGAAAACCAATTGGACGCTGGCGCTCGACATCCTGGAAACGCTGCTGTTCCTGATCGGTGCCGCGGTCGGATTGCGCACCCTCGGCGTGGTGGGCGCGGCCTGGGGCGCGCTGATCGCGGTGTCGGTCGGCGCCCTGCTCGCCTTCGCGATCGCGATCGGCAGATTGAAGATGCCGTTCCCGGGCCGCCACCTGCTCCGCATCGTGCTGGCGACCGCCGTGATGTCGCTCGCGTTGTCCGTGCTGCCACCGCTGACTGGCTGGATGCAATTGCTCGCGGCCGTCGCCTTGGGAGGCCTGGTGTACATCGCCACGCTCGCGCTCGGTTATCGCGGCCATCTGGGAAAGCTGCGCACGCTCTGAATTTCATGCACTTCCATCATGGAAGGCAACAACCGCGTCACGTCTTCTTCATCGCAAATGCGACACACAGCATCAGGGAGTTGAAGGTTCATGGCTAACAGCACAAGCGTCCCGCTGACCTCGCTGAGCGCCGATTCGCCACGACAGTGGCAGTTGCGGCCGCATCTGTTCCAGCACCGCCTGCACCTCGACCCGCGCTTCGCGCGCGACGGCCTCTCCGCTCTGATCGAACGCTATCCACGCGAGCATTACGCCATCGTGCACATGGGCGAACAAGGCGCGGGAGGCAGACGGGTCTGGCGCGAAGGCGATATCGGCGCGCTCTCCGGCCAGCAAGTACTGGATGCGATCGAGCACGGCAGGCTGTGGTTGAACCTGCGCAATGCTCCCGAAGTGGTTCCACAGCTGCGCGAGCTGGTGACCGGAATTTTCACGGAAGCGCACGCGCTGGCGCCGCCGGTTTCCAGCTACGACCACCTCATGGGCATCCTGGTGTCCTCCCCGGGCGCGCAGGTCTACTACCACGCCGATCTGCCCGGCCAGGGCCTGCTGCAACTGCAGGGCAGGAAGCGCATCTACATCTATCCGCCGCGCGCGCCTTTCCTCACCGAGGAAGGATTGGAGAACATCGCGCTCAAACAACTGGAAGTCGGGCTGCGCTATGACCCCGCTTTCGACGCGGAAGCGGAAGTCTTCGAACTGGAGCCGGGCCAGGGACTATTCTGGCCGCTCAATGCACCGCACCGGATCGAGAACCACGACTGCCTCAACGTCTCGATGACCTTGGAATACTGGACCCAGGACATCCGCCGCAAGCACATCGTCAATCTCGCCAACGGCATCCTGCGCCACAACTTCGGCCACGCGCCGCGATCGCGCGCGATCACGGGCGGTGCTTTCCATGCCAAGACCGCATTGCAAGCGTTGTGGCGTCGCAGCGGCCGCCTGGACGTGCTGCGGAAGCACGCCCGTCCGATCGATTTCCGCCTCGACCCCGATACTCCAGGCGGCATCATCGACCTCGGTTCGGCACTGGCGAACGAAGGACACGCGGCGTGAGTCCTTCGACCGTCGATTGTTATCTCGCGACAGTCGACACCAATCCCGCCTCCGCCATCGTCCGCTGGCACGAATGGATCGCGGCTGGCGATCTCACGGCTGGTTTGTTCCAGACGCCGCGATGGCTCACTGCCTGGTATGCCACGCTTGGCGCGCAACCCGGCCGGCAGCCTTTGTTTGCCAGCATCGTGCGTCGTGATGACGGCCGGCCATTGATGGCCCTGCCGTTGCTGCTGCATCGCCGTGGCGGGCTGCGCCGGATCGAGTTCGCGGATCTCGGTGTCACGGACTACGTCGCTCCGCTGCTGGCTGTCGATTGTCCCGATGACCCCGAACACGTGCGCGCCATGTTCGCGGCGTTGCGACGCGCGCTGCCATCCGCGGACGTGTTTTGCGCTCACAAGATGCCCGCGCTCGTGGGCGGACGGCCCAATCCCTTGCAGCGATTGCGCGGCACGCGTCCGTCGTCCCTGTTCGGAAACCTCGTCACGGTCGATGGAGATTTCGATGCCTGGCGTTTCAGTCGCGAGAAGACCCATCGCAAGGAGCTGGAGCGATCGTGGCGCGTCTTCACCCGCCATCCGGATGCCGAATTCCGCCTGATCACCGACATCGCCGACGCGACACGGATCATGGACGCGCTTGAGACCTATCAGCGCAGCGCGATCGCCAACAAGGGCTGGGCCTATATCCTCGACGAGCCGGGATATCGCGATTTCTATCGCCGCCTGATCGTCGATGGCCTCGCTTCCGGCGATACCGTGCTGAGCGCATTGATCGCTGGCGACGAAGTCGTCGGTGCTCTGCTAGGCGTGCGCCGCGATCATCATTACGCGATGATCCGCATCGGCAACGCTGGCGGCGAGTGGCGCAACTGTTCGCCCGGCCGTCTGGTGATCGAACGCACGATGGCGGCACTGCATGCGCAGGGTGTGCGGGATTTCGATTTCACCATCGGCGACTACCCGTACAAGAAGGGTTTCAGACCCGAAGAACTTCCGCTGTACGAGCTGACGACCGCCTTGTCCTGGAAAGGGATGCCCTATGCCGCGTTCCTCAGACTCAAGCATGAGCTCAAGATTCGCTTGAAGAGCAGACCGCCGATTCAAGCCGGAGAAAGCCCTGCGCTCCCGGTCAAGCAAACGGGAAATTGAGTCCGCTTCCGATCAAACGTATCCGTCGGGGGACATCGACTGCCAGCGCCACGCGTCCTCGCACATCCTGTCCAGATCGTATTCCGCCTTCCAACCCAGCAGACGACGCGCCAGTTCGGGCGAGGCGAAATACTCCGCGACATCACCCGCGCGTCTCGGCGCATAGGACAGCGGCACCTGCCGACCGCTGACTCGTTCGAACGCGGCGACGACCTCCAGCACGCTGTGGCCGCATCCGGTGCCGAGATTGACGGTGAACGTCTCCCCGCCCTTGCCAAGATGCTCGACGGCTCGCACATGCGCACGCGCGAGATCGACGACATGCACGTAATCGCGCACACCGGTGCCATCGCGCGTGGGATAGTCGTTGCCGAAAATCTGCAGGTATGGCCGCCGCCCCACCGCCACCTGGCAGATGTAGGGCATGAGGTTGTTGGGAGTTCCGCTCGGGTCCTCTCCGATCAATCCACTCTGGTGGGCACCGACCGGATTGAAATAACGCAGTACCGCGGCCTTGAACCCCGGATCGACATGGCTGAGTTCTTCGATCAATTCCTCGGCGATCAGTTTTGTGCGCCCGTAAGGACTGGCGGTTCGCAGCGCCGCCGATTCCGGGATCGGGCTGAAATCCGGCGCGCCGTACACGGTGGCGGAGGAACTGAACACGAACTTCCCCACACCCGCGCGTGCCATCTCCTGCATCAGCACGATGGTGCCGGAGATGTTGTTGTCGAAGTACGTCAACGGCTTCTGCCAGGATTCCCCGACGGACTTCAGTGCCGCGAAGTGGATCACGGCATCGAAATCATGACGTGAAAACACGCCGGCGAGCGCGGCGGCGTCACGGACATCCACACACGCATTCTCCACTTTCTCGCCGGTGATGCGTTCCACGCGCTCGAGCGCCTTCGGAGACGAATTGGCATGACTGTCGACCACGACCACCGCATGTCCGCTCGCGATCAGCTCCACGACCGTATGCGAGCCGATATACCCCGCACCGCCGCATACCATCACCTTCATGCTCGCTCCTAACCCGCCGCGTCGTTGACGGGCCGGCTTTCGCGCTGCCGTTGCGGCTGCCTTGGAAGTAGCGCCGCGCTCAGGAGCGCGCTGCGTTTGGCGATTTCCATGATCACCAACGGACCCAGGCTTGCCGCCAGGAAGCTCAGCGCCGCGATCGCATAAGGATTCGTCAGGTAGGCGGACAGGACACGGATCGACGTGTTCTCGATGTAGACATGAAAAAGCAAGATGAAGATCGTTCCCGTGCCGATGTAGGTCAACAAGGTCCTGCACACCGGAACCCGCCCGAGCAACGAAGACACGCTGAGCGCGAGATAGCTTCCTGCATAGGCCTGGATCGTGGAAACGAAAATGTTCCCATAGATTCTGCAATTGAGATCCATCGTCTCGTTGAAGAACACGTGCATGGCGATAAAAGCCGCCAACGACAACACGAATCCAAGCGCATTGAACTCGAACGACCTCGCCCACGGCCCCAGCACGTATCCGATCAGCATGAAGGACGCAGTGATGGGCAACAGGTCCAGGCTCCAAGGCAGCCCTGGAAGAATCGCCGCCGCCTTTGCCGATTCCGTGCAGAGTCCGCCGCTCCAGAAATGACTGGCGACCGTGGCACCGATCACGATCAGCGCCGCCGCCAGCGCCACGATGATCCTGGGTCTCTTCCCGATCAGCTTCAGCACCACGAGGCTGAAGACCGAGGTGACGAACAGGCTGGGCAGGAACCAGAGCGGCGTCCAATCGATCGTCGGGCCCGTGCCGTACAGGATTCCGGCGAAATATTTCAGGCCCAACGGACTCTCGCCTTCCGGCGGCAGCAGAACCTGCTTGCCCACCTTCATCACTGCCAATGCCAGCAATACGACGAAGAATGGCTTCAGCAGCGAAGACGCACGCGAACGCACGAAGGCGGGCATCGGCGCGTCCGCTTTCAGGAAGAATCCCGTGACCAGGAAGAACAACGCCAGCGGAAAGGAAAAGATCACCCGCTGCAGTTCACTCTCGTACTGGAGCAGCAGCGGATTGTGGGCGAACACCACCAGCAGGATCATTAACCCCTTGGCGATGTCGATCGTGCTGTTCCGCTGCGGCGCCGGCTTGGCGGCGTATTGCTGCTCGACACTCTGCATCATCGATATCCCCCTGCCTTGCGCGCCACGCGCGAGAACAGCGCCAGGTAATCCTCCACGCTGCGCTCCGCGGTGAATTCCAGCGCGCGCGCCACTGCTTCCGGTTCCGGCCGCAAATCCCGCAGCCGTGCCTCGATGGCTTCCGTCAGGGCATCCGCATCGTCGGTCGCGACCAGCGTGCCGTAGCGACCGCCCTCGAGGATCTCGTGAGGGCCAACCGGACAATCGGTGCTGATGACGGGAATGCCGCAGGCCATCGCTTCGATCAACACGTTGCCGAACCCTTCGAAACGCGATGCGAGCACGAACATGGCGGCACGCCGCATGTAGGCGAATGGGTTTTCGCACTGTCCGAGAAGACGCACCCGCTCGCTGAGCCCGAGTCTGTCGATCAACTTCTGCAATGCCGGCCGTTCGGGGCCATCACCGATGATCGCCAGACGCGGCGGCGACGCCTGTGGCCGCAGCTGCGCGAATGACCGGATCAGCAGACTGAAATTCTTCTCGGGACTGAGCCTCCCCACCGAGAGGATCACCGGCGGTGCCCCCGCGCGAAACCAGGGATCGTTGATCTGCACCTGCGATTGAATCCACCAGTTCGCACGCAGCACGGGATTGGGGATGACCGTGAGCCTTCGCTGGGTGCTGGTCGAAAGCATGGGCAGGAAATCCTTGTACACGCCCTTGGAGACCGCGACGATCGCGTCCGCGAGGCGATAGATCCAAGGCACCAGTTGCAGCGTGATGCGATACGTTCGCGAGGTATCGAGCTGACGCATCGAGGATGCCGGCGCGTGCTCGGTGACGACCACCCGCGTCCGCGTCCCGGACAGTTTCGCGGCGACGGCGGCGATGATGTTGCTATGCGTCAGGGCCGAGACCAGGACGTCCGGCCTGCGCTGGCGCAATAAGCCGCTGAGACGATGCCAGGCCGCGAGCGAACGATCCACGTCCAGGGACAGCAGTTCGATATCGCCCGTCAAGGCGCGGGCGGCATCATCGGCGCGATGCGTGACGAAAGCAGTTTGCACGCCGCGCTCGTGCAACCCCTTCGCCAGACGCAACAATGAAATCTCGGCACCGCCCACCTTCATCTGGGGCAGATAGAACAAGACGGTGCGTGGCAAGAATCGGTCGATCACGGCACGTTCTTCCAGAGCGGGCCAGCGCGCTCATTGGTGGTCGTATCCTTGCCGGCGAGCTTCGGCACCAGCCCCTCGTCGGCCCTCCCACGTCCTCGCAACCTGCGATTGATCTTGCGACGCAGCTCATGCAGATTCATCACATAGCGCTTGCCGTCGACCAAAGTGCGGCTACCCCAGGCCGAAAGCGTATGCAGGCCATGGGGATTGGCTCCGAACGGATCAGGACAGAGGCGCCGCACGGGCTCTTCCAGATACTGATACGGCGTGCACTGCACCACCCTGTTGATCACCGTCGCCTGCCCATAGGCGGACCTACAATCTTGCGCGGGTCGGTACAGCACACCATCGTGCACGAACGGCGTTCCGGCCGAGCGCGAGTTGCGGTGATCGATCTTGACCGGATTGCCGGCGTGCGGCTGCCATGGACCGGTCAGATTCCGCGACCAGCTCAGGCACAGGTTGTCGAATTCGCCTAGCGCGATATCGGTGTAGGCCAGCCAGAACAACCCATCCCAGAAGAACAGCGTGGCATCGGCGGCGGCGACGTCTTCCAACAGCGTGGTGACGAAGTGCCAGTGCCCGTTACCGTCGATCTCGTAGAGCTTGCAGTGTCGCTGTTTCGCCGTCTCGGGAATGCCGTAGAGACGCCCCTCATGATTGAACAAATACGGATAGGACAAATGTCCGGACAGCGGCAAGGAAGCCGGCGCGATGGCTTCGATGGCATCCCGCCCATCCAGTTCGAGCAGTTCGATGCGTCCATCACCGTTGTGGTAGTCGAATGTCTCGCAATACAGCTTGTTCGTCTGCCCGGGAATCCCGAACGGGTCGGCGTGATAGTGAGTTGAGGCGCGCTTGCCGAGCCATTTCACTTTCGGTTGTGACGACGACGACAATAGACTGTGGATCGGCGCCTCGATGACTCCGATCATCCAGTTCTCGCTCAAGCATTTCGCGGCGATCCGACGCAGCCGCGCGCGCACGGCACCTGCCCTGCCTTGCAGCTTGCGTCGCAATCGACTCGGCGCCGGGCGCGGCGAGAATTTCGTCGCAATCGCTCTTCCGCCGCCCAGCAACAAGGGGCGCAGCGCGCCCTTGATCAACCACTCGGTCTGCGCGTACAACCGCGTCAAGGAGCGCCGATAGTCCGGACTCGCATGGAAGCGAACCGTATTGAGCACATCCACGCCATTGCGCACCAGAAACAGTTCGCCGCCACTTCCGGAACAGATCGACGCATGACAGGCGAAGGCATCCGCCAGATGCCTGCCTTGCGCATCGCGTGGCTGCCAGAGGCCGTGCCGGCCTCGCGCTTTCCATGCCTCCACCTCGGAAGACTCAACACCGGCGAGATCCACGACGACATTCCAATGCATCCCTCGCGGCACCTCGTCGGCTGGCGGCATGGGGATCTCGCGCAGTTCCGGCATCGCCCTCGCGCACTCGGTCCAATCCCTGTCTTCGCCAGCGGAGTCGACATCCACATGGCAAACCTGCACCTCAATGCCCGGAAACGCGGCTAATACCTGCGCGGCTCGCGCTTGCCAAACGCGCCCCTGCCCGGCGGGCAACAGCACGACGAGCCTGAAATCCCGCCTTGTCTCAGAAACGCTCACGCAACACCCGCGGCAAATAGGAGCGCTGCTTGTTGAGAATGGTGCCCAGCACCTTGGCGTTCACCGCCGCGAGGTCTTCGAGCAACTTGCGCGCCGCCGATGCGGGCGTGGCGTCGGCTTCGATCACGACGACCACGCCGTCGGCACGAGGCGCCAACAGCATCGCGAACGGTGATTTGGCGTCGATCACCACTTCATCGAACGACGAGCACAGCCGCTTCCACGCGTTCCCGTCGGCCAGGACCGCATAGCTGCTTTCGTATCCGGCGTTGCGACTGAGCAGGCACATCCGCGTGACGCCGGCAGCGCGGGAAACCACTTCCGCAAACCCATCGCCTTGCGCCAGATCGGGCAAGGCGATCTCCTCTTGGCCGCCGAATTCGTCCGACAACAGCAGTACCTTGCGTCGATACATTTGCGCAGACGCCGCGGCGTAACTCCCGGCGATGGAACTCACACCCTCGCAACGCCCGGCCGCGATGAATTGCACGAGTCTGCCGGGAACGACACCGATCGCCTGATCGATACGCTGCAGCAGATTCACCAGATAGCCGCTGGCTGCCGGGAATGTCGCCTCGCCGCACTCCACATTCGAAGACACTTGTAAAACTCCTGTCTTATTTCCTACGGCTCCATTGCGTACCGCAGCTTCGAGTTCCCGGGCTTCCATCCTCGGCATATCCCGCTCACGGCGTTTTCCGGAATCGCCCCGGCTTCGCACTGTCTTGCCCAGGCCGAAACTGCCTTCAAGCCCGGCCAGTCCGATCACGTTCAATGCATTCGGGCTGATGCCGTCGATACGGCACGACCCTCCTGGACGCTGCTTCGCCATCTCGACGCATCCCAGCAGGAATTCCAGACCACTGCTGTCCATAAACCGAATCGCCGACAGATCGAACGCCAACGTGACGGCATCGTGTGCCTGCGCCCACTGCCGAAAAACGTTCTCGTGCTGCCCGGCCAAGGTCCGCTCCGTCAGCACGCCCTGCAATGTGCAGAGCAGATTCCGATTCGCCCCGTCATGGTGAAACTGGCTGGACAAGGCATGTCCGCCCTGCTTCAACAACGCGCTCGCCGTGGCATCGTCCGGAGCGATCTGGATCAGCCGATCGATGTTGAGCAAATGCATGACCTCGGCCACGGGCGGAGCCGGCCGATAGACCACAAGTTGCCCGCCCGCCTGCTCGGTTTTCCTGTTCAATTCGACCAGCGCCCCAAGCCCGGCGCTATCGATAACAGTGGCGGCAGACAAATCGAGCAGGATGGAAGACTTGTCGCGGTTGGCGGGTTGCTGCAACTTGTTCTGCGATACGGCCGACGTATCGATCGCGCCGCGCCAACTCAGATATTCCGCCGCATCCAGCCCCGCGGGATCCGGCGGTGAGGACTGCGCCGTCCACGGCATGCGAAGTGACATCCATTGCTGCTTCGGCAGCATATGCGCCAGGAACGCCAAGTCCCGGGCGTAGCGCTTGAACAGGCGCTTGGGTTCCTGCAGCCATCGGAACAGCCACTCCAACCCGGCCTTGCGCATCCACACCGGAGCACGCTTGAATTTTCCCGCGACGAAGTCGAGGCTGGCACCGATTCCGATCGAACACGGCACGCCCAGCGCGCGATAGTTGCGATAGATCCACTTCTCCTGTTTCGGACAACCGAACGCGACCAGAAGAAGATCCGGCCGGGCTTCCACGACACGTTGACGGATCTGCTCGTCGTCCATGTCCATCAGCCCGGAGAAAGGCGGCGAGTACGTACCGCAGATCACGAGATCGGGATGCGCGTCCTCCATCTTCTTGCGAGCGGCTTCCAGGACATCTTCCGTGCCGCCGAGAAAGAACACGCGATACCCCTTGTCTGCCGCATGCGCGAACAGTTCCGGCAACAAGTCTGCGCCTGCCACGCGCTCCCGCAGCCCGGCGCCGAACCAGCGCGAGATCCAGACCAGTGGCGTCCCATCGCACAACACCAGATCGGCATCGAAAAGGATGCGCTGCAATTCCACATCGCGGCTCGCCTGCTCGGCGAAATCGAGATTGGCCGTGGCCAGGTATCCCGGTTTGCCGGCTTGGATCATCCCGTCGATGTGCGAGAGCGTCTCCTCCATGCTGACGTCATGAAACGGAACGCCCAGAAGAAAGGCGATGCTGGGTGCCGATGCAAGCGGATTCATCCCGCCTTCCTGCGATTTTCTTGATGCGATGACTGCTGACACAGTTCGCGGTAGACCGCCGCGACTTGCCTCGCCATCGCCGTTTCGGAATAACGTTCGCGCTGCCGTTGCAACCCGGCTTGCGACAGGACACGGGCGTGGTCCGGACTTTCGATCAGCCGATCGAGCGCCCGCGTCAACGCCACGACGTCGCCGGGCGGCACCAGGACGCCCGTGGCACCGTAATCGAGCACTTCCGGCATGCCCTCGTTGCTACTCGCCACCACCGGCAACCCGGCCGCCATCGCCTCGAGCATCACCATCGGCAATCCTTCGCCATACAGGCTCGGCACCACGAACAGATCCATCCTGGCCAACTCTCCGGTGACATCGCGGGTAAATCCTGTCCAATCGATCAGCGCCGACACACCCTTGGCCTCGGCGAAGGCCAATACCTGCTGACGATAGGCTTCGTTCTCGAAACCACCGACCGCACGCAAGCGCACTGGACGCCCTTGTGCATGCAAGGCCGCCAACGCCTCGATCAATACTTCGACGCCCTTGCGCGGCCGGAACAATGCCGCCATTCCGATCGTCCACGTCGACCGTGGTGCATGCCAGTCCCGCGCCACCTTCGCGGACGGCACTCCATTGGGAATCACGCTGATGCGCGAATCTTCGTAGCCGAGCTCCCGCAGGTACTCGCCCGTGCTACCTGATACCGCGATCAGACGCCGTGCACGGCGCAGTCCAAAACGCTGGACCATGCTGTTGAATGCGTTGCGACGCGCGTTCTCGGTATCGCGATCGGTGCGGCTATGGACGTGATGCACCATCGGTTTCCCGGAGCGGCCCGATGCGAAATAGCCGATCAACAGGGACCGAACGGTGTGCGTATGCAGCACGTCGTAACCGCCTTGTCGCAGCAGGTGCGCGACTTCGCGTACCGGCGCCAGATCAAAATGCGAGCGCATCGGCAAGTCGATCACATTGCTGCCACGCGCCTCGCGCGCATCCGCGAACGCGCGCGGCTTCAGGCAGACGAAGTCGACCCGCCATCCGAACGAAGGCAGATGCAGCGCGAGCAGATCCTGTACGCGCTCTGCGCCGGCATAGTGCTCGCCGTTGATCAGGAACAAGGCACGCTTCTGCCGTTCGGCCGAAGCTTCTTCCTCCAGCGGCAGGAGATGGATGGCGTTCATCAGATCGTCGCCGTGCGGAAGGAAGGACGAATTCCGGTGCCGCGCGTGCCACCCGACATGACGGTGGGAACGGCGAAGGCAGCCAGGCAATACAGGATCGCGAACAACTCGGTGAGCGAACTGCTCTTGGACGCGAGCGAGTTGGTCGTCGACGCGGTAAGCAAGAACACGAACAGCGCCAGACGCCCTCCCAGACCGCTGCGCCGCCAGAGCAGCAGCATGCCGCTCAGCAATCCCGCGCAAAACACGATGAAGACGAACACGCCGAGCTGCAGCAGCATCAACAGCCAAAAGTTCTCGATCGTCTCGAAGGTCGGGTCCAGCCCGATCCAGGCGGACACGAGCTGGATCCTTTCGGGAGACAAGCCGAAGAACAGCCCCGAGGCATCGATGTAGTCGAAGACATCGTAGATGCGCAGGCGCACCTCCGCGCTGTCGTCCAGATACAGCTTGCTCAACACGCGCTCGCCCAAGCCGCTCGCCCACACCAATGCTGTCGCCACCGGCGACGCCAATACCACGACGGTCAACACGCCAACGGTTCGGAAATAGCTGTACTTGCCTGTCCGCAGGCCCCACAAGCATCGCACCGTCGCGTACGCCAGCAACACGATCGTGCTCAACAGGAAGCTGGTACGACCGCCGAACGCCAGCAGCGACAATACGAACAAAATACTGATCCCCAGCCGACGCATGGCCAGCATCGGCACATCCAGCGCCGCCAGCAGCATGACGCTGGTCACCAGTGCGTTCTCGAGCGGATGTCCGAGCAGTGCCGTGGCGCGAAAGTCGCTGCCGCTGTTGAAGGTCACGACCGCGTCGCCAATGCTGAACGGGATCAGTGTCCGCCGCACCGCGGCTTCCCCGAGGGCAATCACCGCATTGATCACCAATAGCGACAGCATCAGACGGAAGACGCCCCGCAATTGCGCCTGATCGAAGCGGCACAGGATCAATACGATCACCGCCGGCATCGTCAACGTGTCGACGTAGAAAGCCATTCCGGACATGCCGTAACGCGACAACGAGTAAAGGCAGGCCACTGCGATGCCGGAGGCATAAGCGACCAGCAGCGGCATCTCGCGCAGGCGCCTGACCAGCGCCGTCAACGGATTTCCCTCGGCGAACAACGACAACGCCAAGGTCAGCCAAAGCAGGTAGGTTCCCGGATGCAACTTGAAGACGATGCTGCCGTTGGACGACGAATAAGGAATGCCCAATGCCGTCAATGCCGGCGATGCCAGCGTCATGTAGACCGCCAAGGCGAGCAGCGTCAGCGCGTACACCGCGCGCCGATGCATGACTCCGGCATTGGCCAGTGCGATATTCATCGCCGGTGCCGGCCCAACCCGAGTGCGGAGAGCGCTTGTGGTTCCAGCACACCGCGCGGCATGCCGTTGTCATTGCTGCGAGTGGTGATACCGAAATTGGCGCCGTAGTCCCATAGCGTCCAGCCCCAGCCATTGGCTTCCGCCTGCGAACGCACGTCCGCGATCCAGAGGTAACGCGACAGCGGATCGACACCGGCGCGAATCACGCCGAACTCGCCCAGACGAATGCGCACGCCCGGGTATTTCCGCGCCCACTCCACCAGCGGCCGCCACTGCGCCGCGATTTCCCTGCGGTCCCAACCGGTCTTGAAATACTGGAAGATTTCTTCCCTTGCCTGCCTCCGGTCGCCGGTCCCGTCCATGTGCGGGAGCAACAACATCGCCAACATGGACGGATAGCGCACGTTGCGCCAATGCCCCGCTGTGGTCCAGGGCACGTCCCGCATCCAGTCCGCGCCTTGATGCGTGAAGATGCCCGGAAGATAGAAATGGAAGCTGTAGATCAGGTTTGCATCAGCGAGTGGAGACAGTTCGAGCAGCCCTTCCAGCGAACCGGTCTGACGGCCGCTGACGATGACCTGATGCCGCGGCAGCACGGCGCGCACCGCCTGCAGCAGACGCTTCTGGTATCGGCTCCACCGGATCGAACCGCCGAATCCGCTGTACTGCGGCTCATTGAGCAACTCCAAAGCCACGCGATTGGACGGCGTGTGTTTGAGCTGCGTGGC
Organism: Luteimonas panaciterrae; assembly: GCF_020511115.1. Lineage (GTDB taxonomy): Bacteria > Pseudomonadota > Gammaproteobacteria > Xanthomonadales > Xanthomonadaceae > Luteimonas > Luteimonas panaciterrae. The sequence continues at coordinate 98,254 of NZ_JAJAVH010000004.1, read as the reverse complement.
CAACCAGGTCCACAAGGCCACGAAGTCGTCGGCATGCTCGTCTTCGATGATCGGCTGTTGAATCCCGGGCTCCGGATGCATGTCGACGATGACATCCAGGTCCGCGGCCAGCACGGCGGCGATCGCCGCGCGCAACTTCGGCGCATCGCGCAGACCCGGTCCCTGCTCCGGCGACCATCCCAGCGCGACGGGATCGATCGGCAGGCGCACGTGATCGAATCCCGCGGCGCGCAAGTCGCGCAACTCCTGATCCGACATCGGCAGCTTGGCGTAGGTATCCAGCCATCGGCTCAGATTGACGCCGCGCTGGAAGGTACCCGCGGCCATCGCTGTTCCGACATTCGCCACCAGCAGCAGCGCGCAGAGAATCCGGACTAGATGTCGCATCTCAACCTCCCACTCGTGGCAATGTCGCGAGCACCGGAACCCCCAGACCGCGTTCCACCTGTTCCGGCATCTGGAAACTCGTGCGCAAGGCCTCGGACAGGAACGCCACGACCAGCGCCACGCCCAGGCTGAAGAGGAATCCGATCGCCAGCAGCGGCAGGCGCATGCTCTTCGATGCAAGCGGCCGGCTCGCGCTCTGCAAGACGCTGACGTTGGTGCGCTCCTTCTGCTCGCGCGCCTCGTCGATGCGCGCGTTTTCCAGCTTGCGGGCGTAGTTGCCGTAGTTCTCCTCGAGCAGCTTCTGTTCCAGGCTCAGCGCGTTCAGGCGCGCCTGCTGCTCGGAGAGCGTTTCGGCACGACGACGGAGCTGTTCCAGGCGCGCCTGCAACGCCTTGCGTGCGCCGGCGAGCGCCGACTCGTCGGATGCGGCGCGCATCAGGTCCAGTTCGGCCTGATCGAGCACCTGGTTGCGAGCGGTGCGGACGTTCTTGGGCGGATTGCGCTGCTGCTGCGATAGGAAGCTCTCGGCGGTCGCCACATCCTTCCTGGCGTTCTGCACCAGCGGGTTGTCGTCGACATAACGCGCGCTCAGCCCCTGCTCTTTCAGACGCAGATCGAGCAACTGTCGCGGCGTCTGCGGATCACCGAGGGTCTCGCTGTAGACGACCAGATTCGCCGGCGTCTTGTCCGCCAGCTGCTTGAGCTTCTTGGCGCGCGCGCTGGCGGTTTCCGCCTGCTGGCTGGTTTCGTTGAGGCGGTTTTCCAGATCGTTGCCCTGCTGCAGCAGGAGCGCGAGCTGCTGTTCGTAATTGACGATGCCGTGTTCCTGCTTGAAATCGGCCAGGCGCGCTTCCGCCGCTTGCAGGCGCTTGCCCGCCTCGGCCACCTGCTCACCGAGGAAACGCACATGGGCATCGGAGAAGATCGCGCGGCGGCGATCCAGGTACGTTTCCACCAGCACGCGCAACGCTTGCTGCGCCACCGCCGGATCCTTGTGCGCGAAGCTCAGGTGCAGCACGGTCGAATCCTTGAGCAGCTCGGCTTCGAAGCTCTTGCGGAACTGTTCCACCGCCTGGTCGAGCTTCGGCTTGCGTGGATCGTCCTCGCCCTTGGCGAGCGAGGGATACAACCGCGCGATGCCGATCTTGCCGATCGCGCGGCCGATCAGATCGCGGCTTGCCAGGATTTGCGCTTCCGCATTCAAGGCCTCGTCGCGGCTGAAGGCCAGCGGCATGGCGCCGCTGTTGCCGCTGCTGGCTTCGGCCACGTAGACATATTCCTGCCCGAGCCGCACCAGCAGGCTGGCGTCGGACACGTAACGCGCGGGCATCAGCAATGCCGCGATCAGGACCACGCCAAGACTGATCGCGAACGCAAGCAGGATGCGGCGACGATCCCTGAAAAGAATTTCGAGCGCCTCGCGCAGCGTGTACGGCCGCGACAGGACGCCGTTGCCGCTCACGCCTGCCGAACCGGGGTTCGCATCATCCATGCGCTAGTACTCCCCGCGATCGTTGATGTTGTAGGAAAAACCGATCGGCAGGTTGCGGCGGATGTACAGATCGATCCACTTGTTCAAGCCCGCGACGCGGGATGGCGGCACCAACACCACGTCGTAGGGTTGCAGCACCGGATCGGCGCCGCCCTTGCCGCGCATCTGCCTGGCGAAATTCGTTTCGATCACCTGCGAGGCGCCCGTGGCATCGCGGCGCAGGATCACCACACGGTTGGGCGCCGCGGTGTCCTTCAATCCCTGCGCGACGATCAGCGCGCGCATCAGGGTCAACGACGGCGTCAGCGGCTGCATGCCCGGATGCGCCACCTCGCCACCGACGAACACCTGCTGCCGGGCGAAACCTTTTTCGATCTCGACCGTCACCTCCGGATGGCGGAGATGGTTCGCATAGGCCACGCGCAGGTGTTGCGCGAACTGCTCGGGCGTCAGCTCGGCGGCTTGGATGTCGCCGATCAGCGCCAGATTGATCTTGCCGTCCGGCCGCACCGTCGCGGTCTCGTTGAGTTCGGGCACGTAGAAGAACTTCAGCGCCAGCTCGTCGCCCTGGGTGATCCGGTAGTCGGCCGTCTGTACCGCTTCCGCGGGCGCGCTCGCCGGCACCGCCTGCTGGGCGGGAACCGGCGTCGACAGCGCGACGGCCAGAAGCAATGCCCAGCACGCCGGGAATTTGCCAAAGTGGGAGGCGAAGATCATCTCGAGCGTTCTCGCGAGTCCATGAGATTCATATCCAGCTTATTTTGTGACATTCATCACTATTATTCCTTAATTCGGGGGCCTTTCGTCGTCTGGACCACCTATCAGTACGCAGCCCTGGCCGACAAGACGGCCGGAAGCGTCCGCAGCAGGATCGACAGGTCCAACCACAGCGACCAGTTCTCGATGTATTCCAGGTCGTACTCGACCCGCCGCTGGATCTTCTCGATCGTGTCGGTCTCGCCGCGGTAGCCATGGACCTGAGCCAGGCCGGTGATGCCCGGCTTGACCCGGTGACGGGCGACGTATTCCTTCACCGCGTCCTCGAACAGGACGTTGGCCGCCTTCGTCGCCGTCGCGTGCGGGCGCGGCCCCACCATCGACATGCTGCCGGCGAGCACGTTGAACAGCTGCGGCAGCTCGTCCAGGCTGGTCTTGCGGATGAAGCGCCCGACCCGGGTGACACGCGGATCGTTCTTGCCGGTCTGTACGCCGGCATGCTCGTCGCGCAGGTGGTGGTACATCGAGCGGAACTTGTAGACCTCGATCAGGCGGTGGTTGTAGCCGTAGCGTTTCTGCCGGAACAGCACCGGTCCGCGCGATTCCAGCTTCACCGCGATCGCCACCAGCAGCATCAGCGGCGACAGCAGCAGCAACGCCAGAGTCGAGATGGCGATGTCCTCACAGCGCTTGATCAGAGGTGCCCAGCCCTGCAGCGGCGGCTCGGCGATCACGAACATCGGCGCCCCGGCCACCGGCACCACGCGACGGTGCGCGATGCGGAACATCGCCATGTCCGGTACCAGCAGCACCTGCACCGGCAGTTGCCGCAGGCGTTGCACGTAATGATGGTTGCGCTCGTACGCCGAGATCGGCAGCGCCAGCAGGATCTGGTCGACTTCGCCGTTCCGCACCAAGCGCTCCAGCGTGTCCATCCCGCCCAGGTGCGGCAACTGGTGCGGAGGCAGACGCGAAGGATGGCGATCGTCGATGAACCCGATCAGGCCGGCCCCCACATCCGCGTGGCTGAGCACGTGGTCGGCCAGATGCATCGCGTTCTCGGTCATGCCGAGGATCACCGAGTGCTGGATGAACTTGCCGCGTTGGACCCGTCGCTGGAAGAACGCCAGCATCGTCAGCCGGCTGAGCACCAGCAGCGACAAGGACAGCAGATACCAGGCCAACAGCGAATTGCGCGGCACGTGCTCGAGGAAGCGGAAGGGGTAATGCACCGCCAGCAACAGGCCGAACGAGGCCGTCCACGCGAAAAAGAACCGCCGGATCAGCAGCCGGTTGCTGAACAAGAGGCCGCCGTAGACGCCGACGATGCCGAGTATCAGCACGCAAAGCAGGCCGGCGATGATCGACAGGGCCAACGCCTGCGGGAATTCGATGGATGCCGCCGTCGTGGGCACCAAGCCGATCAACAGCCCTGGCAGCGCGGCAATGGCGAAATGCGCCAGCCGCGCCATCACGATCGTGTAGCGGATCGTCGCCGGCTGCGCGAATGCGAAGATCGCGTTCGAGAAGGGAAGCTTCATGGTCGTCGAGCGGGAGCCGCGGGGAAGATCGTCTGCGAGCACGTCATCCCCCGCCCGCCGGCATCACGAACGCATCGACGTCAGCCGCCCCGCCCCAATGATGGGTCCCCCGCCTGCAGCGCGCCGCGAAGGCGGGACCGGGAAGGATTCGAATGGACGGGGCGATAGCCCCCTTCGAGCGTGAACTTGGTTCGACCGACATCGCGATCCCCGACATGTCGACGCGCGCTGGAGCGCATCGCCGCCTTTGGCTACAGAAACCGTGGATCGTGTGATCTGGTCCTCACCAGTCTCGTCGATTCTCGGTTTTGCGGTCAACACAGATCACATTTTCAATGTGAAGTTCGTGTGCAGGCGGAGCGGCATCCAAATGGCTACCTGCTCTTTTTTGTCACTCGCTCGAAATGGCTGCCGAGTGGGCTCGCCGCCTCGTCGTCAAGGCAATCACGGTCACGGCTGTTGCGCGCAGGCTCGTGCCTGGGAAACAGCACCAGCGCCTGCCGTGTCATGACGGTATCTGGGCGATCGTGATGTTCCCGTCGGAAACGGCCGCATGCAGGGGACGGCTTCCTCTGTGTTCCGCGCGTTCCTAGGGATTGCGTGAAAATCGCAAAACCTGATCCGTATACGTTTCGCGCACCGCGCTGAAGGGAACGTTGGCACCGCTATAAAGAATGGCGCGATGCTGCAGGATGCGCGGCGGAATCATCAGCGGCTCCTGCGTCGGCACCGACTCGGGTGGCGACATTTCCCACCCGTCGGGCAAAGGCGACCAGAGCATCTGCGCGGACAACGTCTGACGTCTGAAGTGCAGAGGCTGCACGACCTTGCCGAACGGCGTGGTCGTGGTGTCCAGCAGACGATTCATGGCACGCGTCAACCGCGAAGGCACATACCAGTTGTCCGCGATCGACAAGGTGTGATCGCCGCAGCGCAACTCCACCTGCCGATACTTGATCTTCTCGCCACGCGCCAACTTCAAGCGTTCGCGCAGATCGTCAGGCAAAGGCGCTTGCGCACCCGAGACGACATGGGCCGTGATTTTCGGCGGAGCCGCCATCGCGTGCGCACCGCACCAGCGTTCCAGCGTCAGGGTGGCGCTGTCATGGCTCAGCAGATCGGCGTTGAAGGACTGCAGCAGCGCCAGCGCTTCCACCTTGGCCGTATAACTACCGGGCCAGGCATTGGGCGGCCGCGCCGACAAAGGCCATGCCTGGCTCAACAACGGCAACGCAACCACCAGGCTACCGACATGACGCCACACGACCCGGCGAGATTGCGACATCTCTGAAGTTGTCTTCGCAGGCGCCCTTCGATGCATGGCGATCTCTTGGCCGAGTGGCGGAGAGAGTGGGATTCGAACCCACGGAAGGTTTGACCCTTCGCCGGTTTTCAAGACCGGTGCCTTAAACCGCTCGGCCATCTCTCCCTATTGATTGCGTCTTGCGTCGTCCATGCCGGGACCGAGCGGCGGGTTAGCCCGTTCGATGTCCCTCAGCGCATTGTCGCATGCGGCGTGTCGTTCGTCGGCTTGCGCGAGGCGCCGTTGCCGCCCGCGCCGTTGGTCTTGTTGCTGGAGGACTTGCCCTTGCAATTCTCGCAGTTCAGGCGCGACTCCTCGATCAACGGCGGCAGCTTCTCGGCCAGGAAGTCGATGAAGACGCGCACCGCCGGCAGCAGGCCGCGACGCGAGGCGAACACGACATGGGCGATGCCCTGCGGCAGGCGCCAATCCGGCAGCACCACTTCCAGTTCGCCGTTGCGCACGGCATCGGCGCACAGGGTTTCCGGCAGCATGGTGATGCCCAGTCCCTGCTTGGCCAGCGCCATCAGCATCGGGAAATCGAAGCCGGACACGCGTGGCTTGAGTTCGACGCGGCGGATCTCGCCGTCCTTGCCCTGCAGTTCCCAGCGCTGCCGCACCTCGTCCTCGTTCATGGTGAGGGTGACGTGGTCGTGCAGTTCTTCCGGCTGCGTGGGGCGTCCGGCGCGATCGAGGTATTTCGGGCTGGCGACCAGCAATTCCTGGATCTGCCCGAAGCTGCGCATCACCAGGCTGCCATCGTCGTCCAGCTTGGAACGCACGCGCAGGGCGATGTCGAAGCCTTCGTTGATCACATCGACGCGGCGATTGCTCACGTGCATCTGCACCCGCACCTGCGGGTACTTGGCCAGGAACTCCGGCAGCATCTGCGGAATCAGCTGCTGGGCGATCCCGACCGGCACGCTGACCCGCACCACCCCGCGCGGCTCCGCGCTGAGGCGGTCGACCACTTCGCGCGCGGCGGTGGCCTCGGCCAGCATCGACTGGGCATGACGATGCACGCTCTGGCCGACGTCGGTGACCGCGAATCGGCGCGTCGAACGCTGCAGCAGGCGCACGCCCAGATCGTTCTCGAGCTGGCTGATGCGGCGGCTCAGACGCGACTTGGGAATGCCCAGCGTGCGCTCGGCCGCGGCGAAACCGCCGTGGTCGACGACCATGGCGAAGTAATAGAGATCATTGAGGTCTTGCATGAGTTTTGCTCCAAAAACGGAACGATCCGTGATATTTAATCACCTTTATTCCACACACGCAACAACATAAGTTGACCTCCGTCACGGCAGCCGCCGTCCATTTCCGGAGGTCCCATGAAGCTCCTGCACATCGATTCCAGCGCCCTCGGCGCCAATTCCGTCACCCGCCAGCTGACCGCCGCCGTCGTCGCGGAGGCGCGCAAGCGCGACCGCGACCTGGTGGTCGAATACCGCGATCTCGAGGCCGAGCCGATCTGCCACCTGAGCGGAGGCTCCTTCACCGGCGCCGACGCGGGCGAACGGGCCGACGCGGAACGCACGATGCAGCAGTTCCTGGAGGCCGATGTGATCGTCGTCGGCGCGCCGATGTACAACTTCACCATCCCCTCGAAGCTGAAGGCCTGGATCGACCGCATCGCGGTCGCCGGCAAGACCTTCCGCTACACCGAATCCGGGCCGGTCGGCCTGGCCGGCGACAAGCGCGTGGTCGTGGCGATCGGTTCCGGCGGCCTGCATGCCGGCGGCCCGAGCGATTTCATCGAGCCGTATCTGCGCACCCTGTTCGGCTTCCTGGGCATCACCCAGATCGAGTTCGTGCGTGCCGAAGGCGTCGCGATGTCGCCGCGGCACCGCAGCGAGGCCATCGATCGTGCCCTGGCCGAAGTGTCGGAGCGCTGCGCGGCGGCCGCCTGAGACCTCGCGGCCCAGTCCGCTTCCGCACTGATCGCAAGGCGACATTCGAGCGGCTCGGCGACCTGATCTCGACGGACGGATCCCGACGCCGTCTCAGGCGATGCGGTCGACGCCGCCCATGTACGGCCGCAGCGCCGTCGGCACCTCGATGCTGCCGTCGGCCTGCTGGTAGTTCTCCATCACCGCGATCAGGGCGCGACCGACGGCGACACCGGAACCGTTGAGCGTATGCACGAGCTCCGGCTTGCCGGTGGCGGGATTGCGCCAGCGCGCCTGCATGCGCCGCGCCTGGAAATCGCCGCAGTTGGAGCACGAGGAGATTTCGCGGTAGGTGTTCTGCGAGGGCAGCCAGACTTCGAGGTCGTAGGTCTTGCGTGCCGCGAAGCCCATGTCGCCGGTGCACAACAGCACGCGGCGGTACGGCAGGCCGAGTTTCTCCAGCACCACTTCCGCGCAGCGCGTCATGCGATCGTGCTCGGCGTCGCTCTCCTCCGGCTTCGCGATCGACACCAGTTCGACCTTCTCGAACTGGTGCTGGCGGATCATCCCGCGCGTGTCGCGGCCACCGCTTCCGGCCTCGGAACGGAAACAGAGCGAATGCGCGGTCATGCGCAGCGGCAATCTCTCCGCTTCGACGATCTCCTCGCGCACGATGTTCGTCAGAGAAATCTCCGACGTCGAAATCAGGTAGCGCTTGTGTTCGCCCAATTGCGTGACGAACATGTCTTCCTCGAACTTGGGCAACTGGCCGGTGCCGTACAGGCTGTCGGCATTCACGATCACAGGAACATTGGTTTCCTCGTAGCCGTGCTCGCCGGCATGCAGATCGAGCATGAACTGCGCCAGCGCACGATGCAGCCGCGCCAGCTGTCCGCGCAGCACGGTGAAACGCGCGCCACTGAGCTTGGCCGCGGTGTCGCCATCGAGCCAGCCGTTGCGGGTGCCGAGTTCGACGTGATCCTTCACTTCGAAATCGAACACGCGCGGCGTGCCCCAGCGGTTCTGCTCGACGTTGTCGTGCTCGTCCTTGCCTGCCGGCACCGAGTCGTCCGGCAGATTGGGAATGCCGAGCGCGAGCGCATCGAGTTCGGTACGGATGCGTTCCAGCTCCACTTCCGACGCCTTCAGCTCGTCGCCGAAGCCGGCCACTTCGGCCAGCAGCGCCGATACGTCCTCGCCCTTGGCCTTGGCCTGCCCGATCGCCTTGCTGCGGGTGTTGCGCAGGTTCTGCAATTCTTGGGTACGCACCTGGATGCGCTTGCGCTCGGCCTCCAGCGACTGCAGGGACCCGGCGTCGAGCTCGAAACCGCGCGAGTCGCGCAGGCGTTCGGCGAGTGCGGCGGGATCTTGGCGCAGAAGGACGGGATCGAGCATGACGAACCGGAGCAGTGGACGAGAGCCGGCGATTATCGCGTGTCAGCGCCCGGATTGGGGCATCGCGGCTGTGCCAGAATGCGAGAATGTCCACGACATCCCGTCTTGCTCGCTTCGCCCCCACACGCCGCGCCTGGCTCGGCATCGGCATCGCCTTCCTCGCGGGGCTGCTGCTGTTCCTCCTGATCTGGGCGAAACAGCGCAACGAACACGACTTCTACCGCGTCGACGGCGCCACGCAGAGCACGGAAGGCCACCAGTTCGAGCCGCTGCCCGTGCCCGATACCGATGCGCCCGGCAGCACCGGCGCGCCCGCGGCGAACGAAGAGGATTCCGGCGAGGAGGCTCGCATCGTCGATGAAACGCCGGCCCCGCCACCGCCGCGCGAGCAATTGCCGCCCCCCGCCCCCCGCCCTGCTCCGAGCACCGCGACGACGGGCGCGGCGGACACGACGCCCGTCCCCATCTCCAGCCCGGCGCCGCACTATCCGCGCGAGGCCCTGCGCCGCGGAGAATCCGGCGAAGCACTGCTGCGCATCCACGTCGGCGCCGATGGTGTGCCCGGCGACATCGATCTGGTCCGCAGCAGCGGCTCGCGCTCGCTCGATCGCGCCGCAACCGATGCCGTGCGCAAGTGGCGTTTCCAGCCCGCGCGACGTGACGGGCAGCCGATTCCCGGCGAGGTGCAGGTGCCGATCGCTTTCAACAGCGCGCAATAGCACGGGAAATTCGAACGCTGATTCAGCGTTCCCCAATGCTCGGATCGAATGTTCGGATCGAGCATGGAGTTTTCAGAACGCCTGACCGCGATCGTGATTGCGGCGGAAGCGGGGTTTTTAACAACCGGATAGCTGGTCATCCAGCTTTTCTGAACGTCATGCACTCACTGACCTCGCGCGTTCACATAGCAGAAGCTGAACGCACTTCACGCGCATAACGGAACCGAAACGATCCATGTGGAACCCTCTCCACGTTGTCCAGGGAGGCGTCGGCGTGCTCGCGTCTCCTGCAAGAGAAGGAGTCACCCCATGTCGGATCCCCACCGGCTCTCCAACGATCCGCCGCTGCTTGAAGAGGAACCGAACAGAAGCGTCAGTCCACTGATCTGGATTCTGCTGCTGATCGCTCTGATCGCATTCGCCTGGTACTTCTACAACCAACGCACAGCGCTGGGCCCGCTCGACGCGGTGCCACCCAATACCGACAGCGCGCTCGTGGAGCCGGATGCGAACGAGCAAGACATCAAGTCGCCTGCATCGGAAGATACGAAAGCGACGCCGTCGAAGTCGACCTCACCGATCGCCAAATCCGCCGTCAAGCGTCGCGATCGCGACGTCGCCCTGGTCGGCCGTCCGCGGATCGACTATCCACGCGACGCCTTCCGCGCCGGCGAGGAAGGCACGGTGATGGTGGTGGCCCATATCGATGCGGCGGGCCGCGTGAGCAGCGTGCGGCTCGCGCAACGCAGCGGTTCGCGTGTGCTCGACCGCGCGGCGATGAGTGAAATCCGGCGCTGGAAATTCAAGCCGGCGATGCGGGATGGCAGGACCATCGCCTCCAGTGTCCGGGTGCCGGTCGACTATCGATTGAGCGATCGACAGTAGTTTGGGCGACCGCCGCCAGATCGCATTTCCTCAGAGGGCGCGCAGACCGAACCCGGTCTCGCGCGCGAGCGCATCGAACCCCGGGAACGATGTCGCTACGTTGGCGACATCGTCGATCCGCACCTCGCCGGTCGCGAGTTGTCCCGCCACCGCGAAGGACATGGCGATGCGGTGATCGCCGCGACTGTCGATTCGTCCGCCACGCAACGCGCCGCCCTGGATGATCGCGCCATCGGGCGTTTCCTCCACCACGACACCGAGCGCTTGCAGACCGGTCGCCATCGCGGCGAGACGATCGGATTCCTTCACTCGCAATTCCGCGGCACCGCGGATCACCGTCGTGCCTTCGGCACAAGCGGCGGCCACCATCAGCGCCGGGAACTCGTCGATCATGTCCGGCACCAGCTCCACCGGCACCTCGATTCCGTGCAGCGGCGCGTGACGCACGATGAGATCGGTGACCGCCTCACCGGCATGCACGCCCGCGTTTTCCTCGCGGATATCGGCGCCCATCGCGCGCAACGCGGCCAACAATCCGGTGCGGCGCGGATTCAGGCCGACGGCGCGCAGACGCAATTCGGAACCGGGAATGATGCTCGCCGCCACCAGGAAAAACGCCGCGGAAGAGAAATCCGCCGGTACCGAGACATCGTGCGCGCGCAGGCGCTGCCCGCCGCGCAGGCGCGCGTAGCCCGGCGCGTACTCGATCTCGACGCCGAACGCCGACAACATGCGCTCGGTGTAATCGCGTGTGGGATGCGGCTCGCGCACGCTCGTCTCGCCTTCTGCGTACAGCCCCGCCAGCAGCACCGCGGACTTGACCTGCGCGCTGGCGACCTCGCTCGCGAAATCGATTCCGTGCAATTGCCTGCCGCCACGGATGCGCAGCGGCGGCAGGCCGCCGGTCTCGGCGTCGCATTGCGCGCCCATTTGCGTCAGGGGATCGATCACGCGCCGCATCGGCCGCTTCGACAGCGAAGCATCGCCGACCAGCACGCTGTCGAAGCGCTGCCCCGCGAGCAAACCCGCCAGCAGGCGCATGCCCGTGCCGGCGTTGCCGCAATCCAGCGCTTCCTTCGGTGCCTGCAAACCGTCGATGCCCACGCCATGCACGATGCGCGTGGACGGCGACGGCGTTTCGATGCGCACACCGAGCCTGGCGAAGATCGCGGCGGTGGCGCGCGTGTCCTCGCCTTCCAGGAAACCTTCGACCTTGGATACGCCGTCCGCGATCGCGCCCAGCATCACCGCACGATGCGAGATCGACTTGTCGCCGGGCACCGTCGCCGCGCCATGCAGGGCCGCGCCCGTGGAGGCTACCCAGGACTGCCCGCCTCCGCTCATGCCACGGTGCCCGCGATGCGATCGAGCGCGGCGAGCAAGCCGCGATTCTCGTTCTCGTCACCCACGCTGATGCGCAGATGCCCAGGCAGGCCATAGCCGCCCATCGGACGCAGCACGACGCCGGCTTCGCGCAGCGCTGCCTCGATCGCGACCGTGGCCCCGCCGAATTCGACCAGCAGGAAGTTCGTCTGCGACGGCGATACCCGCCAGCCGCGCTCGCGCAGGGCTTCGGCGAGGCGTGCGCGCTGTTCCGCGTTGCGCGCGAGTGTCGTGCGCAAATAGGCCTCGTCGCCAAGCGCCGCTTCCGCCGCCGCGAGTGCCACGTTGTTGATGTTGAAGCTCTCGCGCATGCGCTCGAGGATGGCGATCAGTTCCGGATGCCCGATCGCATACCCGACCCGCAATCCCGCCAATGCATAGGCCTTGCTGAAGGTCCGGGTGACGATAAGGTTGCGATGTTTCCCGAGCAGCGCGAGCGCGCTCGCGTAGTCGGGCGCGTCGGCGCATTCGGCGTAGGCTTCGTCCACCACCACGAGGGTGCGCTCCGGCACGGCGGCGATGAAATGTTCGAAGGCGTCGGCCGGATACCAGGTGCCGGTCGGGTTGTTCGGATTGGCGACGTACAGCAAGCGCGTGTCCGGCGTGACCGCGGCCAGGAGCGCATCGAGGTCGTGGCCGTACGGCATCGCGTCGTCGGCCGGCAGCGCCGGGACGATCACCGCGTTCGCACCGGCCGCGCGTGCCGCGATCACGAACACGGCGAAGCCATATTGCGGCAGCACCACATCGACACCCGGTCCGGCGAACACCTGCGCGAGATGCATCAGCAATTCGTGAGAACCATTGCCGAGCGAGATCTGCGACTGGTCGACGTCATGCGTCGCGGCCAATGCGCGCTTGAGATCACCGCCGCGCGGATCGGGATAGCGGTACATCTCGTCGATCGCCGCCAGCGCCGCCTCACGCGCGCGCGGGCTCGGGCCGTAGGGATTCTCGTTGGAACCGAGTTCGATCAGTTCGTTCTGCAGCATCTGCTGCGGCACACGCTGCGCGAATTCGCGGCGTAGCGCGACCAGGTCATGACCCGGGTCGTAAGCGCGCAGATCGCGGATCGCCGGCCGTGCCAGGCTCGCGAAGAATGCGCGATCTTCAGCGGCCGTATCGGAGTTCATCGTTGCAACATCCGTCGTGCCGGAAGGCCGTGGCTGCGCGCTCACGGCACCGCGACCGGGTAGGAACCGAGCACGCGCACGTCACCAGCGAAGCGATCGATCTCGGACAGCGCATCCTTCAGCGGCGACTCCTCGGCATGGCCGCTGACGTCGATGAAGAATGCGTATTGCCACAGCGCACCGTGATCGGGACGCGACTCGATGCGGTTCATGCTGATGTTGCGGCGCGCCAGCGGCTCGAGGATCTTGTAGAGCGCGCCGGGCTGGTCGCGGATGAACACCAGCAGCGAAGTGCGATCGTTGCCGGACGGCGGGAAGGTACTGCGGCCGATCACCAGGAAGCGCGTGGTGTTGTCGCTATGGTCCTCGATCGGCCCTGCGATGACTTTCAGGCCGTAGACATGCGCGGCGTTCTCGCTGGCGATGGCAGCGGCATCGTCGGCATTGCGCGCGCGGCGGGCGGCGTCGGCGTTGCTGACGACGGCTTCCTTCTGCGCCTTCGGCAAATTGCGGCGCAACCAGCCGCCGCACTGGGCCAGCGACAGGCGGTGCGAGTACACGCGCTCGATGTCCTCGATATGGCCGCTGCGCGACATCAGGTACTGGTGTACGCGCAGTTCGACTTCGCCGCAGATGTGCAGCGGCGAGGTCAGGAACAGATCGAGCGTGGACTGGATCGTGCCCTGGCTGGAATTCTCCACCGGCACCACACCGAAATCGGCGGCGCCGGAAGCGACTTCGTTGAACACCTCTTCCACGCTCGACAGCGGCAGGCCCTTCGCGGAATGGCCGAAGTGCTTGTGCACCGCCTGCTGCGAGAACGTGCCTTCCGGCCCGAGGTAGCCGATCTTGAGCGGCTCCTGCTGCGCCAGACAGGCCGACATGATTTCGCGGAACAGGCGCACCAGCACTTCGTCCGACAGCGGGCCGTCGTTGCGATCCACCACGCGGCGCAGCACCTGCGCTTCGCGCTCGGGACGGTAGTACTCGACCGCGGCGGCGAGCTTGCCCTTGGCCCTGCCCACCTGCTGCGCGAACTGCGCGCGTTCGGCGATCAGGGATTGAATCCGGTGGTCGATCCCATCGATCTGGGCGCGGACGGCGAGCAGATCGGGCTTGGCCGTTTCCTGCGGCGCTTCGACAGCCGCGGTTTTCTGCTTCTTGATCGTAGGCTTTTTCGCAGCCGGTTTTTTGGCCGAAGTCTTTCCGGCAGATTTGCGTGTACGGTCAACCATGGCGATTCTGGAAATCCTTCATGAAAGCGGCGAGCACGCGAACGCCTTCGACCGGCATCGCGTTGTAGATCGAGGCGCGCATGCCGCCCAGCACCTTGTGGCCTTTCAGCGAGATCAGGCCGGCGTCTTTGGCCTCGATGAGGAACTTGTCGTTGAGCGATTCGTCGCGCAGGAAGAACGGCACGTTCATGCGCGAACGCACCGCCGGATCGACGTCGTTGCGGTAGAAGCCACCGGAGGTGTCGATCGTCGTGTACAGCAGCCGCGATTTCTCCTCGCTGCGGCGCGCGAACTCCTCCACCCCGCCCTCTGCCAGCATCCACTTGAATACCAATCCGGCCAGATACCAGTTGTAGCTCGGCGGCGTGTTGAGCATCGACTCCGCCTGCAGGTGCGAGGCGTAGTTGAAGATGTTGGCGCGCGGCTGGCCGGTGCGTTCGAGCAGGTCGCGACGCACGATCAGCACGCTCACGCCCACCGGGCCGAGGTTCTTCTGCGCACCGCCGTAGATCAGGCCGTAGCGCGTGATGTCGATCGGCTCGGAAGCGATGCTGGAGCTGAAGTCGGCGAACAGCGGCACGTCGCCGACGTCGGGCGGCGTCTCTCCCCAGGCCGGGCGGAATTCGACGCCGTGGATCGTTTCGTTGGCGGTGATGTGGACGTAAGCGGCGTCCTTCGACAAACGCCAGGTCTCGCGCGCCGGGATGGTGCGGAAACCACCGTCCTCGCCGCTCGCGGCGATGTTGATGTCGACGTAGGGCGTCACCTGCTTCAGCGCGGTCTTGCCCCAGTGTCCGGTGACGACGTAGTCGGCCTTCTGCCCGGGCGAAGCGAAATTCAGCGCGATCAACGCCTGTTGCGTGGTGGCGCCGCCGGCCAGGAACAGCACGGCGTAGTCGTCGGGGATCGTCAGCAGACGGCGCAGATCGGCCTCGGCTTCACGCGCCACTTCGAGGAACTCGGGGCCGCGATGGCTCAGTTCCACGATCGAGGCGCCGGCATCGCGCCATTCGAGCAATTCTTCCTGCGCCGTTTTCAGGACCGCTTCAGGCAGCGCGGCGGGTCCAGCAGCGAAGTTGTAGGCGCGCGACATCGTTGGGGATCCCCTAATCTTGCGGTTCGTCCGCTGGTGGCGTGGCCGGCTAGTATGCCGCAGTGCAGCAGGGCTGCTGCAATGGTTTTCCGCGCAACTTTTTGCCCAGGTACCGCCTCTATGCTCTTGCTTTCCCTTCTCCCGCCGGGAGAAGGTGCCCCGTAGGGGCGGATGAGGGCGGAATAATTCCCGCTCACGAGAACTCTTCCTGGCAAGTCGTTCTCCTTCCCTCATCCGGCGCTCCGCGCCACCTTCTCCCGATGGGAGAAGGAAAAGCGAATTGTTTTTTCCGGAGTCATGCCATGTTCCCCAGACACGTCCTGCGCGACGCCCTCCGCATCCCCGCCGCGGAAGTCACCGACGAAACGGTTTACCGCCAGCGCCGCCGGCTGCTGACCGCATTGGTCGGAACCCCGGCGCTCGCGCTCAGCGCCTGCTCGCGCGCGGAGCCGCCGGCACCGCCGAAAGTCGCCATCACACCGGCACAAGCCAAATCCGGGTTCCGCACGGACGAGGAACTCACCCGCTACCAGGACGTCACCAGCTACAACAATTTCTACGAATTCGGCACCGGCAAGAACGACCCCTCGCGCGCGCCGCGCACGCTGCGCACCTCGCCGTGGACGGTGACCGTGGGCGGTGAATGCGCCAAGCCCGGCAAGATTTCGCTGGAAGACCTGCTCAAGGGCCTGAAGCCCGAGGAGCGCATCTACCGCATGCGCTGCGTGGAGGGCTGGTCGATGGTGATCCCCTGGCTCGGCGTGCCGCTGGCCGACGTGCTGAAGAAATTCGAACCGACCTCGAAGGCGAAGTACGTCGCCTTCACCTCGCTCGCCGATCCCAAGCAGATGCCGGAAGTGCGCTACCGCTCGATCAATTGGCCGTATCGCGAGGGCCTGCGCATCGACGAGGCCATGCATCCGCTCACGATCCTGGCCACCGGCCTGTACGGCAAGGCGCTGCCGCAGCAGAACGGCGCGCCGCTGCGGCTGGTGGTGCCGTGGAAGTACGGCTTCAAGGGCATCAAGTCGATCATCGAGATCAACTTCGTCGAGACGATGCCGGAAACCGCCTGGCACGACCTGCAGCCGTCGGAATATGGCTTCTTCAGCAACGTCAATCCGAACGTCGATCACCCACGCTGGAGCCAGAAGACCGAACGCCGCATCGCCGGCAAGACCGGCAACCTGTTCGCCGAGCGCATCCCCACCCGAATCTTCAACGGCTACGCGCCGCAGGTCGCCTCGCTATACACGGGCCTGGATTTGAAGAAGTGGTTCTGAACGCCCCGCGCCGATGCCGAAGACTTCCACAGCCATCATCGCCACCAAGACCGCCGTCCATCTCGCCGCGCTGACGCCACTCGCGATCCTCGCCTGGCAGTTCTGGGACGTCTACAACACGGGAAGCGATGCCCTCGGCGCCGATCCGGTCGCCGAGATCGAACATCGCCTCGGTCTGTGGGCGCTGCGCTTCCTCATGATCGCGTTGGCGATCACGCCGCTGCGCCAGCTGACCGGACAGGCCGTGCTGATCCGCTTCCGCCGCATGCTCGGCCTGTACGCGTTCGCCTACGCCACACTGCACTTCTCGGCCTATCTGTTCCTGGACCTGCGCAACTACTGGACGCAGATCTTCGAGGGGATCGCCAAGCGCCCGTACATCACCGTCGGCTTCGCCGCCTGGCTGCTGCTGTTGCCGCTGGCGATCACCTCCACCAAGGGCTGGATCAAGCGCCTGGGACGCAACTGGGGGCGCCTGCACAAGCTGGTCTACCTCATCGGCGTGCTGGCCGTGCTGCACTTCTGGTGGCTGGTGAAGTCCGACATCCGCGAGCCGCTGCTGTACGCGGCGATCCTGGCTGTGCTGCTCGGATGGCGTGCCTGGAAATGGGGGGCGAAGCGGCGTGCCGCCCCTTCCCCGCGGCGATCGCCGGTGCGATCAGGCGCTGCCGAACAGCAGTAGCAGCGCCAGCAATCCCGCCAGCACCAGCGCCGCCAGCAGCAGCCATGGCAGACGCCACGCGGTCGAGCGCCCCTTCCCCGCATCGGCCGGGGTTTCGAGTTCGAAGATGTGCTCATCGACCGGCGTCAACCGGGTTTCGCGCTCCGCCCGCCGCAATGCCGGCGCCTCCACCACGAAGCGATGGTGCGCGTCGAAGACGATCTGATCGCCCGGCTGCAGCCAGGCATTGCGCACCGACTCGCCGTTGACCACGCTGCCGTCCACCGAGCCGAGATCACGCAGGATGATGCGATCGCCCACCAACTCCAGGCGCGCATGGCGATCGGCGAAGGCGGGATCGTCGATACGGATGTCCGCCTCCTCGGTGCGTCCGACCAGGCGCGAGCGCTCCAGCGTGAAGCTGCGTCCGTGGTACTGCCCGCCAACGCCGCGCAGCAGCACGCGAGTTCCATCGGCGACGTCCACGTCGCCCGCGTCCTTCGGCAGCTTCTCGGGCACCTGCGGCGGCCGCGCGCCCACCAGCCGCATCTCGATACCGTCGATATAGACCGCATCGCCCACGCGCAGCATGGCCATGCGACGAATCTCGCGCCCGTTGACGTGCACGCCGCGCACGCCGTCGGCCACCGTCAGCCAGACGCCGCGGCGGTCCACGAAGAACCGCACCAGCGGCGCCTGCGCTTCATCCAGCAGACCAAGGGTATCAGCGCGGCCGTTCGCGCGGCCGATGCCATGCATGCCGGCGCCGAGCATCAGCTCGGGCTGGTCGCGGCCGACGAAGCGCAGTTTCAGGGGATCCATGCGGCGGCAATCTATCATGGCCGTCCAGACTTGGAGGCCGTGGCGCGACGCCGCAGAATACGTCCACCGAAACACCCATCAAATACGCCCACCGACGCAGCACGGAGCCACGCATGGCCGGTATCGACATCCGACACAAACATTCCATGCCCCTCACCAAGGCACGCAAGGCCGTGGAAGACGTGGCGAAGAAGCTCGCCGACCGTTTCGATTTCGAATACGGCTGGGACGGCGACACCATGAACTTCACGCGCAGCGGCGTCGACGGCAAGATCGCGCTGACGGCGAAGCAGCTGCATGTCACCGCCAAGCTGGGGTTCCTGCTCTCGGCGCTGCAAGGCACGGTCGAGAAGGAAATCCGGCGCGTGCTCGACGAGAAATTCTCGTAGCACATCTTTTATTGAGCTGGCGCGAATCTCGCGACGGACCGGATACGAACCGGATTCGGCAATTCAATCCAGCCAATCAATCCAGCAAAAACGGATCGTCCTCGCCCTCGAACAACCGCCGCGACACCTCCCGCTCGTCACGCTCGATCTCGGCCACGAACTTGTCGGGATTCCCCAGCGCCTCGAACGCGGCGTAGCCGCGCTCCAGGAACCCCTGCAATTCGCTGAGCCCCGCCAGCTTGGCCGGCCCGCGCGAGAACGCCAGCAGCGCCGATACGCCGGGCATCTTCAGGGCACGCCCGAATCCGGCGCCCACACTACGGATCAGCGCGATCTGCCGCGCCCGCAACCGCGGTAGGCCGATCTCGCGATACGCCTCCGCGTACAGCGCCTCGTCCAGCCGCTTCCGGCGCGGCGCCAGCGCCTGCAATGCCTCGGCCATGCGCAGATCGAGCGCATGCGACAGCACGCCCAGCTCCATCGCATCGGCCACCGTTTCCAGCAGGCGCTTGGGCAGCAGCCGCTGCATCATCGGCAACACCCGCGCGATGTCGGCGTCGCGGCGGGTGAAATCGCGGTCGCCGTAAACGTCGCTGAGGAAGAATTCGGCCGCCGGCCGGCGCTTGGGGTCGGTCAGGAAGCGCTGGAAACTTCGTTTCAGGCGTTCGGCCTGCCAGCGCCGCAATTCAGGCAGCCAGGGCGATTTGTTGCGCGGCTCCCGTTTAGGATCCTGCAGCCGCAGGTGCCAAGCGAGCCGGCGCGCGATTCGGGCGGCTAGGGGCGATCGGGCCATGATGCTTATCATCCATGCTACCGGTGCCCAAGGCGAGCCGGTTTATCCCGGCGGATCGGCTAAACTCCGCCATCCCAGGAACGTGACGGTCGGCATGCTTTCACTCCATACGGCGCAGAGACGCGCCCCTTCCCGCAAGCGTCAGCCGGCCAGGATCGGCCTGGCCATCGCCGGCGGCGGCCCGATCGGGGGCATGTACGAACTCGGCGCGCTGCGCGCCCTCGACGAGGCGTTCGAAGGCCTCGACATCAACGATCTCGACGGCTACGTCGGTGTCAGCAGCGGCGCTTTCCTGGCCGCCGGGCTCGCCAATCGCATCACCACCGACGAGATGTGCCGGGTCTTCATCACCGGTGACAGTCGCGACATCCAGTTCCGCCCCGAAACCTTCCTACGCCCGGCGCTCTACGAATACCTGCAGCGCGCCGCCAGCCTGCCGCGCCTGACCATCGACTGGTGGCGCGGCCTGCTGCTCGACCCGCGCAACGCGCGCTGGTCCGACATCATCGAACGCTTCGGCGGCCTGGTCCCGACCGGACTGTTCGACAACACCGAAGTCGAACGCTTCATGCGCGGCGTATTCAACCGCCGCGGTCGCAGCAACGATTTCCGCGAATTGCCCAACAAGCTGTTCGTCGTCGCCGTCGAACTCGACAACGGCGAACCCGTTGTCTTCGGCAGCGAAGGCTGGGACGACGTGCCGATCTCGCAGGCGGTACAGGCCAGCGCCGCCCTGCCCGGCCTGTATCCGCCGGTGGAGCTACGCGGTCGCCACTACGTCGACGGCGCCCTGCGCCGCACCCTGCATGCCTCGGTGCTGCTGGAGCGCGGCATCGACCTGCTGATCGGCATCAATCCGCTGGTGCCCTTCAACAGCAGCGGCAATGGCGCGAAGAACGCCATGCACCACCGACTTGCCGAAGGCGGCCTGCCGGCGGTGCTCTCGCAGACCTTCCGGAGCCTGCTGCAATCACGCATGCAGGTCGGTCTGGCGAAATACACGCAGCAGTATCCCGACGTCGACCAGCTCGTGTTCGAAGCCAATTCCGACGACGGCGAGCTGTTCCACACCAATCTCTTCAGCTTCGCCTCGCGCCGCCGCGTCTGCCAGCAGGCCTATCGCCACACGCTGGAGGAACTGCGCCGTCGCGCCGACGAACTGCGCCCGGCGCTGGCCGCGAACGGCATCCGCCTGCGCGACGAGATCCTCAACGATCCCCACCGCACCATCCTGAGCGGGCTGGCACCCTTGCCGCCGCGCGGCACCGAAACCACCGCCAGGCTGCGCCGCGCCCTGGAAGACACCGAACGCGTCATCGCCAAGCGCACGCACCGCCGTCGTAGCCGGCGTTTGTCCGCATAACCATGGGCGGGCGCTGCGGCGCCCGAGCATGCATTGTGTGCTGGTCGTGTGAATGCTCTAGACAAGACGCGGACGATGCATGCAAATGCATACGAGCGCCCGGGAGGGCAACATGGCCAAGTTCAAGAAAACCGCAAGCAAGAAGACTGCCTCCAGCAAGCCTGATCTGCAGGCCCAGGCCGACAAGCTGTCGAAGTCGCTGAGCGAATCCGCCCAGCAGATCTGGCACGCCGGCGTCGGCGCCTTCGCCCGCGCGCAGGCCGAGGGCGGCAAGCTGTTCGAAACCCTCGTCAAGGAAGGCCTCAACCTCGAGCAGACCGCGCGCAAGATCGCCGGTGGCCGCGCCGATGTGGTCCGCGACGCCGTCGACCAGCGCGTCGAGCAGGCCCGCGGCCGCGCCACCGACACCTGGGACCGTCTCGAGAAGGTGTTCGAGGATCGCGTGCAGCGCGCGCTCACCAAGCTCGGCGTGCCGGGCCGTGACGATCTCACCGATCTGAGCAAGCGCGTCGAAGCGCTGACCGCCGAACTGCGTCGCCAGGGTCCGACGTCGCGCAAGTCCGCGGCCGCCAAGGCGCCGGCCAAGAAGGCTGTTCGCAAGTCGGCGAAGAAGGCAACCGCCAAGCGCGCGCGCTGATCTGAATTCGACAAACCCAATGCCGGCTGATCTTGGGACTTGATCCTGTAGGATTCCCCGGTAAAGATGTAGCTGTAAGCGTTTTCGCCCGCCAACCCATCAGAAGACCGTATGCTCCCTCCCCTTACGGCTTCGGGTTGGCGGGCTTCTAGTTTCTGGGGTTTGTTGTTTTGACTGGGTGTCGTTCCCGTGAATGCGGGAACCCATGCATGGGATTGGCGTTAGCTTTACTCGTCATTCCCGCGAAGGCGGGAATCCAGCTTCTCGGGGCATCGTCATCCCAGCGGAAGCTGGAACCCATTTTGCCTTTGCTGTTGCATGTGAAGATCAAAGGCGTTTCGCCCCTTCGGGGCGAGTTCATTTCTTTTGGGGCTTACCAAAAGAAATGAACTCGGCCGCGTAGCGGACGAAACGCTTTGGATTTTCAACAGCAACAGCAAAGGCGAAATGGATCCCAGCTTAGGCTGGGATGACGATCAAGCGAGAAGCTGGATGACCAGCCATCCGGCTGTTAAAAACCCGGCTTTCGCCGCAATGACGACCAACAGCCAAATGAATCCCGGCTTCCGCCGGGACCACAGTCAGTCAATCAGCGACATTGCCCCTAACCTCGCAGCAATGTCACCAATGCACCCCACGCATCAACGCCGCGAACGCCATCTGCTCGCTGCTGGTGTGCTCTTCCTTCAGCCCCTTCTTGTCGCCCTTCGCCGCGGCGGAATCCGGGAACAATTCGAAGGCGGTGCTCATGATCACTTCGTAGGCCTTCGGCGCCACTGCATTCAGCAGTGCCGAGAAGATACCCAGGCGCGTGGCGATGCGGCTCGGTTTTTCGATGATCGCTTTCACCAACAGATCGGCCGCTTCGTCCGGCGTCAGCGTGGGCACGCTCTCGTACATCTTGGTCGGGGCGATCATCGGGGTCTTCACCAGCGGCATGTTGATGGTGGTGAAGGAGATGCCCTTGCCCGAGAGTTCGCCCTGGGCGCAGCGGCTGAACGCGTCCAACGCCGCCTTGGAGGCGACATAGGCGGAGAAGCGCGGCGAGTTTGCCAGCACGCCGATCGAGCTGATGTTGATGATGTGACCTTTGCGCCGATGGATCATCGCCGGCATGAAACCCATGATCAGGCGCAGGCTGCCGAAGTAGTTCAGCTGCATGGTGCGTTCGAAGTCATGGAAGCGGTCGTAACTCAGTTCGATCGAGCGGCGGATCGAGCGGCCCGCGTTGTTGATCAGCACATCGACGTGGCCGTGTTCCTTCAATATCGTCTGCACCAGGCGATCGCAGTCGGCCATGTCGGCAAGATCGGCCGTATAGGCGAACACCTTGCCGCCCTTCGCCTTCATCTCGTCGCGCGCCTTGAACAATTCCTCCTTGCCGCGCGCGACGATCACGGTAACGGCACCGGCCTCGGCCACGCGCTGCGCGGTCGACAGGCCGATACCGGACGAGCCGCCGGTGATCACCACCACCTTGTTGCGCACCTTGCCTTTGAGCGTGCGGTCGACGAACAGGTCGGGGTCAAGGTGGCGTTCCCAGTAGTCCCACAGCCGCCACGCGTAGCTTTCCAGCGGCGGCACCGTGATGCCGCTGCCTTTCAGCGCGCGCTCGGCCTCGCGGCTGTCGAAGCGCGTCGGATAGGTGATGAACTTCATCACGCTCTTCGGGATCTTGAAATCCTTCAGCAGCATGCCGGTGAAACGCTTCACCGGAGGCAGGTTCGTGATCGCACTGCGCAAGCCGCTCGGGACGAAGGCGAACATGCGCGCATCCAGCCGCATCGTCATCTCCGGCGCGTGGCCGGCGCGGCAGAACACGTTGAGCACTTCGCCCACGCGTAGCGGCTCGGGGTCGGTGAGATGGAAGGTGTGCCCGTCGAGCTTGGGCTTGTGCGCGATGTGGTCCATCGCATCGACGACGTAATCCACCGGCACGATATTGATGCGCCCGCCCTCGATGCCCAGCGTCGGCATCCACGGCGGCAACATCTGGCGCAGCTTCTTGATCAAGGTAAAGAAGTAGTACGGCCCGTCGATCTTGTCCATCTCGCCGGTCTGCGAGTGGCCGACTACCATGCCGGGACGATAGATGCGCCACTTGATGCGCGTTTCCTCGCGCACCAGGCCCTCGGAGTCGTGCTTGGTGCGCAGGTAGGGATCCTTCAATCCCTCCGCCTCGTCGAACATGTCCTCACGGAAGATGCCCGGATACAGACCGGCAGCGGCGATCGAACTGGTGTGATGGAAACACCCCGCCTCGATCGCGGCGGCCAGATCGAGCGCATGCTGGGTGCCGTCGACATTGGCCGCATGCTGCGACTCGGCACTGGCCTCCATGTCGTAGATCGCGGCAAGATGGAAGAAATGCCGGACCTTGCCCTTCAGCGCGCGCACCTGCGCCGCCGAAACGCCGCATTTGGCCGCCGTCATGTCCCCCGGCACCACGACTATCCGTTTGAGATCCCATCCCATCTTCTTGGCGATGGCGTCGAATTTCTTCTGCGAATCCGGACGCACCAGCACATGGATCGTCCCCTTGCGCTTGAGCAGGTTGCCGATCAGGAAACGTCCAATGAACCCGGTGGCACCAGTGACGAAATAGCTCATGCCCTTCCTCATGAGTCGCGCCGCGCATGGCGGCTGTAGCCGGCTACGTTGCCAGAGGCGGAGGCTCGCGACAATTGCCGCGCCAATTCGCGAGCGTATTGACCCCCTCGGCGGTTGCATGGTGTCATGCCGGTCCAACCCGGGAGACTAGGCACCATGAGCGATCTGCAAACCCAGTTTGACCAGGCCCAGCTGGATGTGAAGGGGCTGTCGGAACGTCCGGACAACGACACGCTACTGCAACTCTACGCCCTCTACAAACAGGGCTCCGCGGGTGATGTCAGCGGCGAAAAGCCGGGTTTCTTCGATTTCGTCGGCACCGCCAAGTACGAAGCCTGGGCCAAGCTCAAGGGCACCTCGCAGGACGCCGCCAAGCAGCAATACATCGACCTGGTGAAGAAGCTGGCCGGCTGACGGCGCGGGACGACAGGGGCCTCGCCCGATGGCATCGCGACAAACGCGCCAGCGCATCCTCGATGCTTCGCTCGCGATGTTCAATGCGCAGGGCGAGCCCAACGTCACCACCAATCACATCGCCGACGAGCTGGAGATCAGCCCGGGCAACCTGTATTACCACTTCCGTAACAAGGACGACATCATCGAGCAGCTGTTCAGCCGCTTCGATACGCGCATGGATGAAGCGCTGACCCCGCCGGAGGGGCGCCTGCCGGGGCTGGAGGACATCTGGTTGCAGCTGCATCTCGTCTTCGAGTGCATCTGGGACTACCGCTTCCTCTATCGCGACCTGGTCGAAATCCTCAGCCGCAACCGGCGCTTGCGCATCCGCTTCGCGCGCATCCTCAAGCGCGCCGACGACAGCGCCCACGAAGTCATGCGGGGATTGACGCAGGCCGGCGTGATCCGCGCCTCGGCGGCCGAACTCGATGCCGCCTCGACCAATGTCCTGGTCCTGGCCACGTTCTGGCTGAACTACGCCTCGGTGCGAGGCGACAAGGACGAGCAGACGGCGATCCGCGAAGGGATCGTGCAGGTGATGATGCTGCTCGCGCCGTTCCTGCGCGACGCCGAGCGGGTGCATCTGAACACCCTGATGCAGGCCTATCTCGACTGAATCGGCGCGGCGGCGATCGCCGGCCGCGCCTGACTGATCAGCTCAATGCGCTCAGGCACGTGCCTTGCGCGCACCTGTGCGGCGCGCGACCGGGCGACGTGTCGCGGTACCGGTGCGACGCGTGGTCTTCTTCGCCGCCTTGCGGGCCGGCTTGGCCGCCTTCGGGGCGATGCCGAGCTTCACCAGTACCGGATGCAGACGGGCCTCGATCTCGGCACTGAACTGCTCGACCTTGGGCTCGACCTGCTCGCGCACGCTGATCAGGCCGCCGCGGGCGATGCTCTGCACGTCGTTGGCGCGACGGCTCAGACGGTTCACGGTCTTGAGCGCGGCGTTGCGGATCTCGCGACGGGCGACAACCACCGCGCCCAGCGAAGCCAGCCAGACGTGGCGCAGCGAGGTTTCCTTGCCGGAGGAGCGGGTTTGCTTCTTGGCCACCATGTTCGGAACTCCTGACATCGGCCGATAGGGCCGATTTCCAAGGCCATAGACTGTCGGTTGGGCATGGAGCAATCACACTACGCGTTCGCGCCCGATTCATCGGCCGCCGCTTGCCGCTGTGCGGCTTGCCAGCCGCCGTTCGGCGCGGGATGCTGGCGCCCCCGAAAACAATGCCAAAAGGATTCCGCATGGCCGCCAAACCCGCCTGGGCCGCTTTTCCGCACGACGCCAAACCCTTCGCCTACGCCGGCGACGCGCTGAAAAAAGCCTGGCCCCGGCTGCACGCCGGCGACTGCGAACCCTGGCCCGACGACAAGCGCGCCGCCGCCCTGCTCAAGGCGGCCGGCAAGGCCGCGCCAAAGCTCGACGCCGCCGCCCTCGCCGCCGCGCTCCAGGACGCCTGGCGGGCATTCCATCGCGGCGACTTCAAGGCCGCCTTCGACGCCGGTGAAGCGCTCGGCCCGGTCGGCGCCTCGGTCGCCGTCAAGGCGCTCGGCATCCACGCCACCTATCTTGTCTCCAACGAGGCCGAGAAGCTCAAGCGCTACGAACAGGCCGCCAAGATCGCCGAGGCCGCCATCAAGGCGCTGCCGGACGAGGCCAACAGCCACTACCGCCACGCCTTCGCCCTCGGCCGCTACAGCCAGGGCCTGAGCATCGCCAAGGCGCTCAAGGAAGGCATCGCCGGCAAGGTGCGCTCCGCGCTCGACACCACCCTCGAACTCGCCCCCAAGCACGCCGAAGCCCACACCGCCCTCGCCCTCTACCACGCCGAGATCATCAACAAGATCGGCGCCATGATCGGCGGCCTCACCTACGGCGCCAAAGCCGCGGACGCCGAATCGCACATCAAGAGCGCCCTCAAGTTCACCCCGGACTCCCCGATCGCCCACATCGAGCACGGCAACGTCCTGCTCTTGCTGCACGGCGACAAGAAGGAGGACGCCGCGGCCGCGGCCTACGAGAAGGCGGCCAAGCTCAAGCCCGCCGATGCCATGGAAGCGCTGGATGTGGCCTACGCGCGCTCGGAGATCGAATAAGGCGAAGGCGGATGCCGCCGGGGCAAGGAGCGCTTCCACCGGAGTCGAGGGCCGTTTCCTGACCGGATCGGCCCCGGATGGCCTCCCGGCTTGCCCGAACCGCCACCTCCCCTTTAGAATTCGCGGCTCGCTCGCGGCAGCGTCATGCCACGACTTGGGCGGTTAGCTCAGCGGTAGAGCATTGCCTTCACACGGCAAGGGTCGCAGGTTCGATCCCTGCACCGCCCACCAACGATTAGGCCACCTTCACCGGTGGCCTTTTTGTTGCCCGGAATATTCTCCGGCTACTCAGAAAAAATAAATCGCTCGAGAGTCTGGTCTGAAAACACCTATCCAGACTTGCTCAAGCATTGTGGAAAACTCTGGGCCTCTCGACGTTCAATGACTCGCTTTCGTGTTGTGCATCCGCAACAAATCATTCGCAGCGCGACATCCAGGTGATTCGATAGCAACAAATCATAAGAAATCGCTGCATCACAGCAGTTGCCTCAACGGCACACGCGAGCAAGACCAGCACAGTACAAGTAGGGTCTTCCTTCACATCCCCGTTACATGCAATGGGTCGCTGGAAAGCGCCCGTTGCACATACGTATGGAAAAACGAATCCAAAGCATTGGGGAAAGACCATGATCAGACTCAAGACCCTCACCAGGCAGCTGCTAATCGCCTCCGCACTTTGCGCCACGACGACCATCGTCGGCGCCGCATCGTCGCAGCCACAATCCACCACCACATCGGCTACAGAACTGCGATCGCTGCAGCGTCTCGAAGCCACCTTGAACGCCCTGCCGGACGACTGGGAACGCCGCGTCCAAAGCGTCAGCACGCGCCTGGGCATTCCGGAATCCCCGTGGTCGCAGCTCGTCGATAGCGCCATCAACCCCGGCGACTATCGCTGCGAGACGACCGATCTCTCGCTGTGGATCGACGGCACCGTCACGCCAGACTTGATTTCAGCGATCCGGGGAATCGGCAGTGAGCTCGGTTCGAACTTCGCCAACTCCGTGCTCGATTTCCCGCAATACGATGCGCTGCTGTTCGGCTCCGAATCCAGCAGCAACTACTTCGGTGTCAATGGCGAGTACACCCATCTACTGACTTCGGAGATGAAGGATCTGAAGCGCTTCTGGGATATCGACTCCTCAAAGATCCAGCTGCTGCCCTTCCACGGCGCCGACGTCTTCAGTAGCGTCGAGCGTCTGGAGCGCGTGATCAAGGCCCTGTACGGTGTTTCAGACGAGGTGGCGAAGCTCGCGGCGCAAAGCGTGTACGACCACATCCACGCCTATCCTTCCTTGAAGGGCGGCAACCATCCCTTGTTCACCTTCAACGCGTTCGCTTTCAGCCCGAAGCCCGGCAGCGGACTGGAAGACCTGGGTGATCGCATCATCATGGGCGATGGCATGATGCAGGGCATGGCTGCGATCGGTTTTGGCGACGTCGCGCCGCGCGCTGTTCTCGGTCACGAATTCGGCCATCAGGTGCAGTACGACAACGACCTGTTCGAATCCGATCTGACCGGCGCCGAGGCCACGCGACGCACCGAGCTGATGGCGGATGCGTTCAGCACCTACTTCCTCACGCACAAGCGTGGCGCGACCTTGAACGCGAAGCGGCTACTGCCTTCGCTGAACTCTTTCTATCAAATCGGCGATTGCAACTTCAGTAGTTCCAACCATCACGGAACGCCCGATCAAAGATTCAACGCGTCGATATGGGGTTCGGATCTGGCCGCCAGCGCGCAGAAGAAGGGACACATCCTGCCTTCTTTGACCGTCAGTGATCTGTTCGAACGTGAGCTGCCAATCCTCGTGAAACCGGACGCCAATTGATTGCAACGCACGACATCCCGGCTTCGGCCGGGATGTCGTGTGCAGTTGATTCAACCGCGAGAACTTAGATTCCAATCCCGGGGGTGAGTTTCAGAAGACGCGCATTCCCGCCATCCTCCAGCAGCCAGATCGCACCATCCGGTCCCTGCTCCACTTCACGGATGCGCTGTCCTCGCGGATAGCGGGCCGCTTCCCGCGCCCAGGGCGGCGATGCCGCGCCGCCGAGCTTGACGCGGACTAAAGCCTGCGACGCCAATCCGCCCATGAATCCATCGCCGCGGAAGTACGGGAACATCCTGCCGGTGTAGATGATGAAACCGGCCGGCGCGATCACTGGGTTCCACCAGGCTTCCGGCGCGTTGAATTCCGGACGCGTGGGATGATCGGGGATGGGTGTCCCGTCGTAGTGGTCGCCATTGGAGACGATCGGCCATCCGTAATTGGAGCCGCGCTCGATCAGGTTCAGTTCGTCACCGCCCATCGGCCCCATCTCGTGCGCCCACAGGCGGCCTTGCGGATCGAAGGCCAGGCCGAGCACGTTGCGATGCCCGAGCGACCACACCTGCGCGGCCACGCCGCCTTGATTGACGAAGGGATTGTCGGATGGAATCGAACCGTCCGCATTGAGGCGGATGATCTTGCCGAGATTCGATTGCATGTCCTGCGCCGGATCGAATTTCTGCCGATCGCCCGAGGTGATCCAGAGCTTGCCGCTGCCATCGAAGGCGATGCGATGGCTGTAGTGGCCCTCGCCCGTCACCTTCGGCACCTGCCGCCAGACCACCTGCACGTTGGACAGGCTTCCGCCGCCGCCCGGGTTCAAATTCAGCACCGCGCGCGCCACCGCCGCGCCACGTGTGTCGTTCGTGCCCTGCTCCGCATAACTGAGATAGACGAGCCGGTTGCTGTTGAACTGCGGATGCAGCACCACATCGCCAAGACCGCCCTGCCCACCGTAGGCGACGGTGGGGACGCCGGAAATCTCGCTGGTCTGCCGGCTGGCGAGATCGAAGACTTTCAGCTTCCCTTGTTTTTCCGTCACCAGCAGGCGGCCGTCGGGAAGGAACGTCATTGCCCAGGGTTCGGCGAAGCGCGCGAATTCCGTGCTGACGAACAACTGGATCGACGGCAGCTTGCCGCCGGTGTAGATCGGTGCCGTGGCGGCGGCGGGTGGCGCGGCTTCCTGCGGCCCCGCTCGCACCGCGGCAAGCGGCTGTGGCGAATCGGAACCGATCTTCAGCACGGCAATCAATCCATCCTTGCCGGTGAGGCTGAGCTTGTCGCAAGACGTCAGCAGGACACAGGAACAAATGGCGGCCAACCAGATTCCGCGCATGACGACACTCCCGCTGGGATGATGAGATTCGTTCTATCTCAACTCGAAGTGGAATGCTGTGAACGCGTTACCGCAATCCAAGTCAGGCAATCCGACTCAGAACGTTTTCGCCGCGCGCATCGCCATCACGCGCTCTGGCGCCGCGAAACTGTCGCTGCGCGCGACTGACCAGAACTCCTTGAAGACCGCGTGTTCAGGGATTCCCTTCAGCAGTTCGCCTGGTTCTAGGAACCGGTACAGCGCCGCGAGCGAGCGCACTTCGATCGGCGAGACGCGTCGCACGATGTGTTCCGGTCCCAATTCGCTCGGATGGTTGAGCCCCGATGCGCACAGCAGATCGCGCAGTGCCTTCAAGGTGTTCTCGTGGAACTGGTGCACACGTGCCGTCTTGTCGCCGGTGTCGAGCTTGCGCCAGCGCGCCGGGTCCTGCGTGGCGATGCCGGTGGGACAGCGATCGGTATGGCAGCTCAATGACTGGATGCAGCCGAGCGCGAACATGTAGCCGCGCGCCGCATTGCACCAGTCCGCGCCCATCGCCAGCGTGCGCGCGATGTCGAACGCGCTGGTGATCTTGCCCGCGCCGCCGATCCTGATTCGATCGCGCAGATCGAGCCCGACTAGGGTGTTGTGCACCAGCATCAACGCCTCGTGCATCGGCACGCCGATGTGGTCGACGAATTCCGCCGGCGCGGCGCCTGTGCCGCCCTCGGCACCGTCGACGACGATGAAATCCGGCAGGATTCCCGTCTCGCGCATCGCCTTGGCCACGCCGAACCATTCCCAGGGATGACCGATCGCGAGCTTGAACCCGGTCGGCTTGCCGCCCGACAGCTCGCGCAATCGTGCGACGAACTCCAGCAATCCAGCCGGCGTGGAGAATGCCGTGTGCCGTGCCGGCGACACGCAGTCCACGCCGACGCGCACGCCGCGCGTGGCGGCGATTTCCGGGCTCACCTTCGCCGCCGGCAGCACGCCGCCGTGCCCGGGCTTGGCGCCCTGGGAGAGCTTGATCTCGATCATCTTCACTTGCGGATCGCGGGCGTTGGCGACGAAGCGTTCTTCGTTGAAGCGACCTTCTTCGTCACGGCATCCGAAATAGCCGGACCCGATCTCCCAGACGAGATCGCCGCCGCCCTCGCGGTGATACGGCGAGATCGAGCCCTCGCCCGTGTCGTGATAGAAGCCGCCGCGCTTGGCGCCGGCGTTGAGCGAACGGATGGCGTTGGCCGACAGCGCGCCGAAACTCATCGCCGAGATGTTGAAGACGCTGGCGTCGTATGGCTGCGCCGCATTCTCGCCGATGCGCACGCGGAAATCGTGCGAGGCGATCTCGGTCGGTGCCAGCGAATGGTTGATCCATTCGTAGTCCACGCCGTACACGTCCTGCTCGGTGCCGAACGGCACCACGTCGGATACGTGCTTGGCGCGCTGATACACCAGGGCGCGCTGCTGGCGCGAGAACGGTGCCTCCTGGGTGTCGCTCTGGACGAAATACTGGCGGATTTCCGGCCCGATCGATTCGAGGAAATAGCGGAAATTCGCCAGCAGCGGATAGTTGCGGCGCAGCGTGCTGCGCGTCTGCAGCAAGTCCCAGGTTCCAGAGAGCGCGAGAAACGTGAAGACACCCGCGCCCCACCACCAGCCGGGGTGTCGCAATGCCAGCATGATGCAGAGAATCGCCAACAGAACGCTGATGACGTAGGCGAGATAACGCGACATGCTGTCTCCTCAATCGTCCGGCATCGATCCAGCGTCCGCCGGCGGAAAACGGAATCCTGGCGGGTAGACATGATACCCGTCGAAGTCGGGTTTCCCCACGAGAACGCCGAGGAAGCGCAGCACCGCATACGTCATCGACAGGTGAAAGAAGAAGTTCGGCATGGCGTAGTGCAAGGCATATTCACGCGACGGAAGGGTGAGCGACGTGAATCCGGCCTCTCCCGTCACCGAGGCCGCGTCCGTCTCGAACGCATCCGCCGGCAATCCCTGCAAGGCCTGCCGTGTCTCCCGCGCGAGCAGGCGCAGATCCGCGAGCGAGCCCTGCTCTCCTGACATCTCTGGAACTTCGCGTCCCATCAGCGGAAAGACGGTGCGGAATGCGAAGCCGCATGCGCTCCGCACCTGTTGCGCGAGCGGGAACATGTCCTCGACCAGCCTCGCCTCCAATACTTCTCGTTCCGACAGGCCGCCATCACGCACTTGCACCTCGGCCAGCGCGAGCAAACCGTCCAGGCGCTGCAAGTAGCGCGACAAGATCGGCACGGTGGCGTCATACAGCATTGTGGTCACGCAGGAGGCCCGGGCACTGGCAAGCCGCGATCGTGCCGAAGTCGGCCTCCGAAATCCAATCCTCGCATTTGGGGTGAAACGCTCGGCGCCCGGTCGTCACTAGATACGGGAAGGGACTGCAGCTCTTCAATCACCCATGGACCTATGAGCCGATCACACGGCTCAAAGCGAGGAGCATCATGATTTCGACACCCAAAAGCGCCGCCAGAAACGCTCTGGCGGGCCTGATGTTGTACGCCTTGACGATGTTGCCGGTCGGTGCCTCGATCATCGATCCGGTCACGCCTCAACAGCTCTCCAAGGACGCCGAACTGGTTTTCGAGGGCGAGGTGATCTCCGTCGACTATCGCATGTCCGAACCCGGCAACGGCGCCCCATCGCTGCCGCATACCTTCGTGACGTACCGGATCGATCGCCTGCTGAAAGGCGCATCGCAAGACGGAAACATCATCGTGCTGCGCATGCAGGGCGGCCCGATGCAGGGCGGCCACATGGCCATGATGGTCGCCGGCATGCCGACCTTCGATGTCGGCGATCGCGACCTTCTGTTCGTGCGGGGCAACGGCCAGGCCATTGCTCCGCTCGTGGGCTGGGACCAGGGCCGGTTTCGCGTCGTCAACGGTCTGGTCTACAGCGATGACGGGCATGAAATCTTTCTCGACCCGCAAAACCGCTTCATCCGCGGACAGGCCCGCCCGCTCCCCGAGGTGTTGACGCACCGCATGGGCAAGGTCGAAATCGGCTTCGCCGCGCCGAGTTCGGCCACTCCGTTCTCTCCGCCGAGCGGTGCCCGCCGGGCCACTGAAAGCGAATTCGTGCGCGCGGTGCAGAGATTGATCACCACGACCAATCGTCCCGAAGCGCTCAAGGCCGCGGCACCGCAGCCGAGCGCCAAGCCTGGGCTGCCGTTCCGGATCGCGGCATCCGCGCCCTTGCCGGCGCCGAAGCGCCCCGCTGTCGCGCCCGCCGTAACGCTGCGTGGCGAACCGGATCTCATCGAACAGCGACTGGTGGAAGAAAAACTGCGTCGCACGCTGAAAGCCCCGCAGGGACCGAAACAACCCAAGCGGCCCTGACAGCGGTCCGAGCATCCTCAAGGAATATCCGTAGATATCAGGAGAAACCATCATGCGCTTGAACAGAATTTTTTATCTCTTCGCCGTCCTGGCCGGCTTTTTCGTCAGCGGCCAATCGTTCGCCTGGGTACCGATCGCCACCTGCAACGGCCAGAACGTGAAGTGGTCCAGCTCGAATGCCTCGATGAGCGCATCGGGCGTCGGATTCCCCGTCGGCGACTGGCGTAACGCGCTCAGCGAGACCGTGTCGAAGTGGTACAACCAGCCCAGCAACTTCAGCATTTCCATGAGCTGGGACGACGCCTCCGTCGGCCTCGGCAACGGACAGAACGAAGTGTGGTGGTCCTCGAACTTCGGCGCGCCGGCGATCACCAACTTTTGGTACAACACGCAAACCTGCACCTTCACCGAAGCCGACGTCCGCTTCGACAACACCGTGGCCTATCACTTCACGCACACGGCCAGCAGCCTGTGGCCCTATGGCGGTGGCTCGCGTCCGTTCCAGACCACGGCGATGCATGAACTCGGCCACGTCGCGGGTCTTGGTCACGAAGGCGACGTTTACAACATCATGGGCGAGGACTGGACGCACATTCACGCCAACTGCGGCCTCGCCTACGCCTATCCCGGCGAAGATGCGGTGAGCGGTGTCGTGGCCTTGTACGGAGCATGGGCCGGTGCGCTGGAGGAACTGGGTGTCGCCAACTGGCGCCGCACGGGCGTGCTGGGCGGTGGCTACAGCGATCACAGCCGCACGCGCCTGTTCGACGCCGCTACCGGCGCGGAACTGCCGTTGTGGTCGAGCTTCCCCGAGCCCGTCTACCGGGTCAACGCCGGGCAGTCCGTCCGTCTCGAACTGACTTACGAGAACATGGGCAAGACCACCCCGCTGCTGGCCGATGCTCGCGTTTATCTGTCGACCAACAATTGCATCACCTCGCTGGACACGGTGATGGAAAACTTCTGGGTCAGCCAGTCGCGCGATGTGCCGTTCCTCACGACGCGGACCATCACGATCCCGACCACCCTGGCGAGCGGCTCGCTGCGCTGGCTCGGTGCATCGATCGATGATCCCGCCGCGCACTCCGAGTCCTACGACAACGACTACGAGAACGCTTCGTACATCGGCATCCGCGTCAATTAAGCCGTTGCCGGCAACGCGTCGAAACTCCGGAACATCCTCCGCCGCCCCGCAAGGGCGGCGGATTTCTTTGGGTGAAGAAAATGTGATGAAAAGTCCATCACAACTGCTACACGAGTCTCACTTTTAAATGGGTTTGTCCCTCCATCCGGGGGTGTATTGGCCCGTTCTGCCAAGTCGATGGGATTTCGACCGTCAGAACGTCATAGAGAAGAGACAGGGGAATGGCTGCAAAGGACTTCTTTCGCCCGGAAGCGATCGCTGCGCAGCAGCGCCGGTGGCTGGGTGAAATCCATATCGCGCAATCCCTGTCCCTGTGGACTTACGCCGGCATCGCCAGCGCGGCCGCCCTTTGCCTGATCCTTTTCTTGAGCTTCGGCCACTACACCCGGCGCGAACGCGTCACCGGGCAACTCGTCCCCACCACCGGCCTGATCAACATCACCGCCACCGAAAGCGGACGGATCACCCGCGTTCTCGTGCGCGAGGGACAGCAGATCCGGAAAGGCGACCCGCTGCTGGAAATCTCCGGAGAAATCGACAGCGAGGCGTTCGGCGGCACGCTGGCCAGGGTGAACGCACAACTGGAATCGCAGCGTCAGCGCTTGAAGGACGATCTGTCGATCCAACAGCGATCGCAGGTGCAGCAACGGGATTCCCTCCAAGACAAGCGTCGCCTCCTGCAAGCGCAATTGCAGGAAATCGAAGGTCAACTGGCGATCCAGCAACGCCAGGTCGACAGCGCCAGGGATTTGTTGAAACGGATCGCGCCGCTGCGCAAGGAAGGCTACGTCTCCGCCTTCCAGATCCAGCAGCAGGAGTCGACGATGCTCGCCGCGCAGACCCAATACAAGGCGATGAGCGGTCAGCGGCTTGAATTGCATCAACAGCTGGCCTCGGTCGATCAGCAACTGTCGCAATTACCGCTGGATGCCTCGATCCAGCGCCACGAAACGGAACGCAAGCTGTCCGATGCCGACAGCTCGCTCGCGCAGAACGAAGTCCAGCGCGCGCTGCTGTTGCGCGCGCCGCAGGACGGTGTCGTTTCCGCGCTGTTACCAAAACCGGGCCAGTCGCTCAGCACCGGCCAGCCGGTGCTGTCGATCCTGCCGCGAGGCGCACGGCTCGAAGCACAACTGCTCGTCCCCAGCCGCGCGGCGGGCTTCATCGAAGCCGGCGATCGCGTGGTGCTGCGCTATCAGGCCTATCCCTACCAGAAGTTCGGCCAGCAATACGGCCGCGTCACCGCGATTTCGCGCAATGCGCTGGCGCCGGCCGAGGTCACGGCGCTGACGGGACAACAGGTTTCGGAGCCGCGCTATCGCATCGATGTGGCGTTGGAGAAGCAGCAGATCCGTGTGTACGGCAAGTCCGAATCATTGCGTGCCGGCATGACGCTGGACGCCGACATCCTGCTGGAACGCCGACGTCTGATGGAGTGGTTGTTCGAACCGCTCTACGGCCTGAGCAATCAATACGCCGCACGCGAGACGGACAATGGCGGACGGTAGCCCGCGCCAGTCCGACGGCTCTCCGAACACGGCGGTACGTCCGCTGCAGTTCGGCTGGGGCCGTCATCTGCCGATGATCCTGCAGACCGAGGCCACCGAGTGCGCGCTGGCCTGTCTGACGATGATCGCCAGCTACCACGGTCACGACGTCGATCTCGCCGGACTGCGCCGCCGCTTCCCCACGTCGCTGAAGGGAAGCAATCTCGCGCAGCTGATGTCGATGGCATCCGCACTGCACATGAGCGGCCGCCCGCTCAGGCTGGACATGGACGAGCTGTCCAAGCTCAACACGCCCTGCGTGCTGCACTGGGAGCTCAATCACTTCGTCGTGCTGAAGAAAGTCGACAAGCGCGGCATCGTCATTCACGATCCCGCGCGCGGCGAGCGCCGGCTCACTTTCGCCGAAGCCTCCGCCGCTTTCACCGGCATCGCGTTGGAACTGCTGCCCGCGGCCGGCTTCGAACCCGTGCAGCAGCGCCTGTCCGTTTCACTCAGGCAGCTCACCGGCACGATGCATGGCGTCGTGCCTTTTCTGGTGCAGATCGCGCTGCTGGCGCTGGCGCTCGAAGCCTTTGCCCTGACCAGTCCATTCTTCATGCAATGGATCATGGATCAGGTGCTGCCATCAGCCGATCGCGATCTGCTCACCCTGCTCTGCCTGGGATTCCTCACCATCCTGGCCTTGCAGATCGCCGTCGGTGCCGCCCGCTCCTGGGCCGTCACGGTACTGGGCATGAAGCTCGGCGTTCAGTGGGTCGGCAATGTCGTCGGCCACATGTTGCGCCTGCCGCTGGACTGGTTCGAGAAGCGGCATGTCGGTGATGTCGTCTCGCGACTCGGCTCGATCCAGGCCATCCAGCGCACGCTCACCACGCAGTTCATCGGCGCGCTTCTCGACGGATTGATGTCGGTGATCACCTTGATCGTGCTGCTCGCCTACAGCCCCTCGCTCACCGCGATCGTGGTCGGGCTGTTCATCACCTACGCGTTGATCCGATGGGCCATCTTCGGCCGCCTGCGGCGCTTGAACGAAGACCAGATCATCTACGCGGCACGCCAGCAGAGCGAGTTGCTGGAATCGATCCGCGGCGTCCTGCCCATCAAGCTCTACAACCAGGAAGAAGAACGGCGCGCGCGCTACATGAACGCGGTGGTCGACACCACCAACCGCGACATCCGCATCCAGCGCTTCTCGCTCGCCTTCGGCGCGCTCAACCAGATCCTGTTCGGTGTCGGTCGCGTCGCCCTGATCTGGATCGGCGCCTTGCGTGCGCTCGACGGCAGCTTCTCCGCGGGCATGCTCGTGGCCTTCATCGCCTACGCCGATCAGTTCACCAGTCGCGCCGGCAGTCTTGTCGACAAGTGGATCGACTTCCGCATGCTCAAGCTGCATACCGAGCGTCTGGCCGACATCGCGCTGAGCGCACCCGAACCGCAAGAAGACATCGGCTGGGATGGCGAACTGGACGATGCCGGCATCGAACTGCGCAATGTGTCCTTCCGCTATGCCGACGACGAACCCTGGGTGATCCGGCATTGCAATTTGCGCATCGGCAGTGGCGAGTCCGTGGCGATCATCGGCCCATCCGGCTGCGGCAAGACCACGCTGGCAAAGCTGATGCTCGGCCTGCTGGAGCCGCAGGAGGGCGAAATCCTGTTCGGCGGTGTTCCCATCCGCAAGCTGGGCCTGTCGCGCTATCGCGCGCAGATCGGCGCGGTCATGCAGGAAGACCAACTGTTCGCCGGCTCCATCGCCGACAACATCGCCTTCTTCGATCACGGCATCGACCAGGAACGCGTCCAGCTGTCCGCACGCTGGGCGGCAATCGCTTCCGACATCGCAGCCATGCCGATGGGCTACCAGACCCTGGTCGGCGACATGGGCTCTTCGCTTTCCGGCGGACAGCGGCAGCGCGTGCTGCTTGCGCGCGCGCTGTATCGGCGCCCTCGCCTGCTCCTGCTCGACGAGGCCACCAGCCACCTCGACATCAATCGCGAAAAGCAGGTCAACGAAGCCATCAAGCATTTGCGCACCACGCGCATCGTCATCGCGCACCGGCCCGAGACGATCGCCAGCGCCGACCGGGTCATCGATCTATGGCCCAAGCCCCAAAACTGATCGTCCAGCGCGCGATGGGCGGTCGTGACCCGTGCCAGACGGGGTATCTGGCAAGCAATTCATCCCTCACAACAGGAGTACATCCATGCAAGAACTCAGTCTCCAGGAAGCCACCCAGGTGTCCGGCGCGGGCACCCTGATCGGCGATGCCATCATCGGCCTCGACAATCTGGCCAACGAATTCCTCAACACGCCGCTCGTTTCGTCGGTCGGTGGGGTGTTGTTCGATGGCCTCAGCCCGTACACCTTCGGCATCACCGGTGCCATCCACCAGGCCGCTGATCTGGCCGGTTACACCGTGTTTCGCACAGTGGAAGTGATCGGAAACCTGCTCGGTGGCGAAGGCACGATCAACTATCACTACCCGACCGAGCACGGCCCGGCTCCGTTCTGAGCCTGACGCGTTCGTCATTGCATGCCCGGGGTCGACACCGGGCATGCATCGGCGACGCCGTTGACACCTGGCGCTAGGCAAGCGGCATTTCCGCGCCAGTCCAGGTCGCTTTCAGATTCCTCTCTCCGTCTCGAGAAATCGGGATTCGGGCGCGTTTGCGCTCAAGAACACCATTTCAATTCCCAAAGATTTCCATTCCCAGAGCCTTCCCCATGTCGAACTCCGATAGCAAATACGATCCGAACAACGGATCCGCTCCCCAAGACACTTCCAGACGGCGCTTCGTGGGCAAGGCGCTTTCCGCGGGCGCGGCGGCAGCCACGGTCGCGTGGATGCCCGCATTCCAGGTCAACGCCAGCGAACTCGGCGACGCCCCCACCAGCTTCCCCTCGCAGGTTCGCCTGTACAGGCAGGCCTTCCAGAACTGGGCCGGCGACATCAAGGTCGACGATGCCTGGACCACTTCGCCCCGCAACGAAGACGAAGTGCTGCAGATCGTCAACTGGGCGTTCGAGAACGGCTTCAAGGTGCGCCCGCGCGGCGCGATGCACAACTGGTCGCCATTGACCTTCCAGCCGGGGCAGAACGCGTCCGGCGTGCTGCTGATCGACACCACCACGTCCCTCAACAAGGTCCAGATC
The DNA here is from genome assembly GCF_020511115.1 of Luteimonas panaciterrae. Classification (GTDB taxonomy): domain Bacteria; phylum Pseudomonadota; class Gammaproteobacteria; order Xanthomonadales; family Xanthomonadaceae; genus Luteimonas; species Luteimonas panaciterrae. Next base: position 59,635 of record NZ_JAJAVH010000004.1, on the reverse strand, counting down.
GACGCCAGCACGCAACCCGCGCGAGTGACGGCACAAACCGGCGTGCTGATGCAGGATCTCATGGCCAAACTGGAAACCGCCGGCCTCGGATTCATCTCCACTCCAGCCCCCGGCGACATCACGCTGGGCGGCGCCCTGGCCATCAACGGACACGGCACGGCCGTTCCGGCACCAGGCGAGAAGGCGCGGCCCGGACACAGCTTCGGCTCGGTGAGCAACAGCGTTCTTTCACTCACGGCCGTGGTCTGGGAGCACACTTCCGGCCGCTACGTGCTGAAAACCTTTCGTCGCGACGAATTCGAATCCGCGGCCTTCCTCACGCATCTCGGACGCGCGTTCATCACCAGCGCCACGCTGCAGGCCGGCCCGAACCAATACTTGCGCTGCCAAAGCTTCACCGACATCACCACCGACGAGTTGTTCGCGCCGCCCGGTTCCGGTGGCCGCACCTTCGCCAGCTTCCTCGACAGCGCCGGCCGCATCGAAACGATCACCTTCCCGTTCACCCGCACGCCGTGGACCAAGGTCTGGACGGTTTCGCCGAAACGTCCGCTGTTCTCGCGTCCGGTCTTCGCGCCGTTCAACTACATCTTCGCCGAGAACCTGCCGAAGCTGGTCACCGACCTGATCGGCGACATCAACCGAGGCATCTCCGCGATCACGCCATTGTTCGGCGCAGCCCAGCTCGCCGCCGTGCAAGCGGGCCTCGTCGCGACATTGAATCTCGACATCTGGGGCGCGTCGAAGAACACGCTCCTATACGTCAAACCCAGCACCTTGCGCGTCACCGCGAATGGCTACGCGATCCTCACCCGACGCTCCGACGTGCAGCGCGTCGTGCATGAATTCGTCAAGCGCTACGACGAGATGATCGCCGACTACCAAAGCCGCAATCAGTACCCGATGAATGGACCGGTCGAGATTCGCGTCACCGGCCTGGACACGCCGTCGGAAGCCGCCGTCGAAGGCGCGGTCGCGCCTTTGCTGTCGGCGCTCAGACCACGCCTCGACAAACCGGAATGGGATGTCGCGGTATGGCTCGACATCCTCACCCTGCCGGGCACGGCGCATGCCAACGAGTTCTACCGTGAGATGGAGGAATGGGTGCTCTCCAACTACACCGGAGACTACGCGCAGGCTCGCGTCGAATGGAGCAAGGGCTGGGGCTATACCGATGCCCAGGCCTGGGACAACCCGTATGTGTTGTCTTCCGTCGTTCCCGAGTCGATCAGCATCGGGCAACCGGCGAACGCGCAATGGGAGACGGCGCGCAAGATTCTGGACAAGTACGATCCCGCCCGAGTGTTTACCTCGCCACTGCTGGACAAGCTGTTGTAACCAGCACTTCAGGCGTCCAGGCAGTTTCGAGATCGAAAGCCCTTGCCCATCCGGCAAAAAAGGCCATCTTCGGATGGCCTTTTTCATTCATCACCTGGTGCCCGGAGTCGGAATCGAACCGACATGACCTTGCGGTCGAGGGATTTTAAGTCCCTTGCGTCTACCAGTTTCGCCATCCGGGCATGCCGTTTAGTTTGCCTGAACCCGCGACGCCAGATCAAAGACTCAAGCCGTCAGGATTCAACACGACCCAAATGGTACTTCACGCTGTGCGCGGGGCCTGTTTTAGATGCCGTTCCGTTGCCGAGGCGCACTTACTCGGCTGCTTCCGGGAATACCGGCAGCTTCGATACATCCTCTTCCTCGTGCTGGATGATCAAGGTCGCGTGCAGATTCCGCGCGAGCTTGCCAAAGCGATCCATCGAGGCGAGCGATTGCGCGCGATCGGTGTTGAACGAGGGCACGCCCATCGACTCCATGTTCTCGCGGAAATGCACCACGTCGCCCGACAGCAGCACGGCGCCGCGCTTGGGCAACTGCACCAGCAACCCGTGATGGCCCGGCGTGTGTCCCGGGAGATCGAGCATCACGACGCTGCCGTCTCCGAAGACATCGGAGTCGCCGTTGATTTTTTCGATCTTGGCATCCTTGCGCAGCCAAGGGGCAAGCAGCTTCGCGCGCCATTCCTGGCCCGGTTGGCCCAGGACCTCGAAATCCTTCTGGCCGATCAGCAGCTTCGCCTGCGGGAAATCGGCCGCCTGGCCGATATGGTCGAAGTGATAGTGGCTGATGCCGATCATAGCGATCTGCGATGGCTCGACTCCGATCTTGGCCAACTGATCGACCAGAGTGATGGCCAACGAATTGGAATCCGCATCACCTCGGGCGAAAGGCTTGTGCAGATACTCCCGCGACAGGCCCGCATCCCAGAGCAGATAGGTCTCACCATGCCGGATGAGGTAGCAGCTTCCTACGAAGTACTTGCTCCGGCCGACATAGGCGCGCGTATCGGACATTTCATCCAGGTTGTAGGTCCACAACTCACCGCAATCCAGACGCCACAGGCGCAGATCGGGTTTCGTGGCCGGCGCGGCTGCGATCAGAGATATAGGAAAAGCAAGGAGTGCAACAGCTAGTAGGCGTAGACAGGCATTCATTGTCTAGTTCGCGGGGTTGGATGATGTCGGGTTGACGGCTCGCATGATCTCACTCATTGCCAGCACGCAATCAGGATCTTCAACGACTTCCGCCATGCATTTCAGGCAATCCCCGCCGCAGTCCAGGGTTTCGGGTCTGTCAGGCTGATATGCGGACGTCGCGCAAAATCGATCGTAAGTAAGTTAGCGGGCTGATTCCGCTCGATCGCTCGCACCACGGCGAAGTACCCGTTCTCACGGGAGTCTCCGACGCGATGGAGGCCTGGGTCGGAATCGAACCGGCGTACGCGGATTTGCAGTCCGCTGCATGACCACTCTGCCACCAGGCCGGTGACGATGCGCCGAGGCTGGCGCATCCGGGCGGCGTTTTCAAGCGCCCGATAAAGCAAAACCCCGGATGCCGGGGTTTCCTCTCGAAGTCCGTCACCTGATGGGGACGTCCTCGTATTTCTTGAAACTGGAGCGGGAAACGAGACTCGAACTCGCGACCCCGACCTTGGCAAGGTCGTGCTCTACCAACTGAGCTATTCCCGCGGAGGAGGCGAAATTTTACCGTCAGATGTCGGCGTGTCAACTGTTGCGCGCTCTCCCGCGCGCAAAACCGGCCACGCGGCGCGCAAATAGGCATATCCGGAGACGAGCGTGAGGATCGCGGCGATCGCCAACAGCCAGTCGCCGATGTGGAAAACGACCTCGCCCAGGAACAGTTCAGGTCGCGGCTGCTTGCCCGGCGCGGGCGAAACCGCATACAGCAGGCACAACAGGGCGAGCATCTGCGCCACGGTCTTGATCTTGCCGATGAACGCCACCTGCACCCGCGCGCGCTGGCCGAGTTCGGCCATCCACTCGCGCAGCGCCGATACCGCGATCTCGCGACCGACGATCACCGCCGCCCACAGCGCCATCCATGCGGTCGGATGACCCTGCACGATCAGGAACAAGGCGGTAGCGACCATCAGCTTGTCGGCGACGGGGTCCAGAAACGCACCGAACGCCGAGTACAAGTGGTAGCGGCGCGCGATCCAGCCGTCGAGCCAATCGGTGATCGCGGCCAGCGCGAAGATCGCGGCCGCGGCGAAATTGGTCCACTTGTACGGCAGATAGAACACCAGCATCAGCACCGGGATCATCATGATGCGAAGCAGCGTCAGCCAGGTAGGGAGAGTCAGCTTCATCCGGTGATCTATCGGGTGCGGTGCGGGGACATCTTAGTGCAGTGATGGGGGCGGAAAGTGAGGAATCGAGGGGTTTCGTTTTGATGCTCCTGCACAAAATCCGCGCATGTGCCCATGCGTGACCACTGACTTGTCGAAAATCGGCAGCCTTTCACCATAAGAGGAAGGTGCGATCCACCGGGATCGTGGTGGCGCCATGGCCGCGGATCATTCACCACGCGGCATGGCCCGGAGTTCATGCCCGGGGCGGCTCACGCATGCAATGTCGCGTAGATGCGCTCGGCCAGGGCCGCATTGATGCCTTCGACCTGGGCGATCTCGTCCACCCCCGCCTTCTTCAGGCCGCCGAGGCCGCCGAAATGCTTGAGCAGGCTGGCGCGCCGGCGCGGGCCGATCCCGGGGATGTCCTCCAGCCGGCTGACGTTGCGCGCCTTCTGCCGGCGCCCACGATGTCCGGTGATGGCGAAGCGGTGGGCCTCGTCGCGCACCTGCTGGATCAGCTGCAGGCCCAAGGACGCCGCGCCCGGGCGCAGCTCACGGCCGTCCGGCAGCAGCAGGGTCTCGTGGCCGGGCTTGCGCGCCTCGCCCTTGGCCACACCGACCAGCATGACGCCGGTGATGCCGAAATCGGTGAGGACTTCCCTCGCCTGGGCCACCTGGCCGGCGCCGCCGTCGATCAGAAGCACGTCGGGGAGAATGCCGAGGCCTTCGCGGGCGCCGTCCGCCTCCCCGCCTTCGGCTTCCAGCTGCTCGACGGCGCGGCGGAAGCGCCGCTCCAGGGCCTGCTTCATCGCCGCGTAGTCGTCACCGGGCTCGATGCCGGTGATGTTGTAGCGCCGGTACTGGCTGCGAACGGGGCCTGCAGCATCGAACACCACGCACGAGGCCACCGTCGCCTCGCCCATGGTGTGGCTGATGTCGAAGCATTCGATCCGCTGCGGCAGATCCTCCAGGCCGAGCAGATCGCGCAGGGATTCGGCGCGGGCATGCTGGGCGGCCTGGCTGCCGAGTTCGGTGGCGAGCGTCACCTCGGCATTGCGCCGCGCCAGGTCGAGGTAGCCCGCCCGCTCGCCGCGCACGCTGGTCTTGATCGCGATGCGGCGGCCGGCGACGGTGCTGAACACGTTCTCCAGCAGTTCGGCATCCTCGATGTCGCGGTCGAGCACGATCTCGCGCGGCGGCGTCTGCTCGGCGTAGTACTGGGAGACGAATGCCGACAGCACTTCCGCGGGATTGTCGCTGCCGTTGGTCTTCGGGAAGAACGAGCGCGTGCCGAGGTTGCGGCCGTCGCGGAAGGCCAACAGCAACACGCAGGCATGCGTGCCCTGCATGGCGCAGGCCAGCACATCGAGATCGGCGGCGTTGCCGTCGACGTATTGGCGCGCCTGCAGGCGGCGGATTCCCGTGATCAGGTCGCGCAGGCGGCCGGCTTCCTCGAAATCCAGGCGCTCGCTGGCCGCTTCCATCGCCTTGAGCAGTTCCTCGCCGAGTTCGTCGCTGCGGCCGTCGAGGAATAACCCGACGCGACGCACTGCCTCGGCGTAATCGCGCGCCTGCACCAGGCCGACGCAGGGCGCGTTGCAACGGCCGATCTGGTACTGCAGGCACGGCCGCGAACGGTTGCGGAACACGCTGTCCTCGCAGCTGCGCAGCTTGAACAGCTTGTGCATCAGATTGAGCGTCTCGCGCACCGCGCCGACGCTGGGATACGGCCCGAAATAGCGCCCGGGAATCGCACGTGCGCCGCGATGCAGGGCCAATCGCGGCCAGGCTTCCTGGGTGAGCAGCACGTAGGGATAGCTCTTGTCGTCGCGCAGCATCACGTTGTAACGCGGCTTGAGCGACTTGATCAGCTGGTTTTCCAGCAGCAGCGCCTCGCCCTCGTTGCGCGTGACCGTGACGTCCATGCGCGCGACCTGCGCCAGCATCGCCATGGTGCGTGCATTCTTCGGCGCGGCGTTGAAATAGCTGGAGACGCGCTTGCGCAACTCGCGCGCCTTGCCCACGTACAGCACGCTGTCGTCGGCCGCGAACATGCGATACACGCCCGGCGCGGTGCTCAGGCCGCGCACGAATGCCTTGCCGTCGAATTCCTCGGATCCTGCCGTCATTCGCCGATCGGAACGTGTCGCAGAATGCCCTCTTGCACATCCAGCCGCAGCACGGCGTGGGCGTCGCTGTCGGCGATCCAGACCGCGCCGTTCGCCACCGTGAGACCGGCCGGCGCGTGCAGACGGTGCAGAAGGGAAATCGTGTTGACCTCGCCGCCTCCCAGGCGCAGGGTGCGCAGCGCGTCGTTGCCGCTGTCGGCGATCCAGAGCATCGGCGCGTTCGGATCGAGCGCGATCGCCTGCGGCTGCTGCAGACGCACCTCGCCGCGCGCGCCATCGACGTGGCCGTGTTCCCACACGCCCTGCCCCAACAATGTGGTGACCTGGCCGGTGCGGGTGTTGACGCTGCGGATCGCCGAACCGGCACCGTCGCAGACGTACAGCAGCTGCTGCACCGCCGCCAGCGCCACCGGTTCGGCGAACGCCGCCGCGGTGCCGACACCGTCGATCACGTCGAGGGCGCCCGATCCGGCGAGCAGACGAATCTCGCGGCGCCCGAGGTCAAGCGACCAGATCCGGTTGTCGCCCACGGTGGCGATGTGCATCGTGCCCGAGGCATCGATCGCGACCGCGCGCGGCTGATCCAGCGCCACCCGGCGCGGGTCGGTGAACACGCCCGGCTCCGGCTGGCCTGGCCGCCCGGCGCCGCAGACCGTATCGACCTCGCCGGTCCGCAGATCGACGCGCCGGATCGCATGATTGCCGCTGTCGGCGACGAACAGATTGTTGTGGTGGACGCACAGCGCGCGCGGCTGGTTGAACGCCGACAGCTCCATCGGCCCGTCGATGAACCCCGGCCCGCCGCTGCCGAATTGACGCAGCACGCGCCCGCCCGGATCGCAGGCCAGGATGCGGTGATGGCCGCTGTCGGCGACGTAGAGCGTGCCGGCATCCAGCGCCAGCCCGGCCGGAAAGTTCAGAGGCAGCAATGGCTCGCGCATCTGCCGCAATTCGATGGGATCGGCGTCATACGCAGGCATCACGACTTCGTCCTGCAGTTCCGACACCGCCGCATCCAGTTCGCGCACCTGGGTGTCACCGACCCAGCGCTTGCGCACCTTGCCCTCGCCGTCGATCAGGACGACGGTCGGCCAGGCCTCGATGCCGTACTGCTGCCACAAGGTCCAGTCGGGATCATGGGCGACGGGAAATTCGAAGCGCTGGCGCCGCAACAGCATCACCACCCGGCCGGGATCGCGCTCGTTCTCGAAGCGCGGCACGTGCACCGCCACCACGTTGATGCGATCGCCATGCCGCCGGCGCAGATTGGCCAGATCGCCCAGCCGCTGCTGGCACCAGGCCGACCCCGCATTGACGAAGGCGAGCGCGCACACCTTCCCGCGCAGCTGCGCCATGCGCAGCGGCTGGGTCAGGTTCAGCCATTCGAGATTGCCCGGGAACTCCGGCGCGACGGCAAGGGTGGTCATGTGCGGTCAGCTTCCCGCCTGCACGCGAAGGCGTCAACCAGTTCCCGAGGCCACCGACACATCCGGGGTCAGCAACCGCGCTACGATCACCCGCGCCCCTTCGTCCACCTGCTGCCAGACGCGTTCGAAATCGGCCTCGCCGCCCTCGTAGGGATCAGGGATGGCACCCTCCAGGCCGGCCCACTCCATGAATAGGGACAGCGCCGCGGGCGCGCCCGCCGGTGCCAGCGCCCGCACGTCGCGCAGATTGGCGTGGTCGGCGCAGAGCAGCGCATCGAACCGGTCGAAGTCCTGCGACTGCAGCTTGCGTGCCCGCAGGCCGGAAATGTCGACGCCATGCCGCCGCGCCGTGGCGATCGCACGCGGATCGGGCGGATCGCCGGCATGCCAGCCGCCCGTGCCGGCCGAGTCGATCCGCACCACGTCCGACAGTCCCGCCTCGACCACGCGCGCACGCAACGCCCCTTCCGCCATCGGCGAACGGCAGATGTTGCCGAGACAGACGACCAGCAAGCGCAAGGGTTCAGTCATCGGGATTACTCATCCGAGCCGCTCAGCCTGCGTTCCGCGCGCGCGAGATCCTCGGGCGTATCGACCCCGCCCGGAAAAGGCTCCGGCGTTACCCCGACCGCGATGCGGAAACCGGCTTCTAGCACGCGCAATTGCTCCAGCGATTCCAACTGCTCGAGCCGCCCCGGCGGCAACTTGGTGAAATGCCGCAGGAACCCGGCGCGATAAGCATAGATGCCGATATGGCGCAGACATTCGCCAGGCACCAGCACACGACGATCCCGCGCGAATGCATCGCGATGCCACGGAATCGGCGCGCGACTGAAATACAGCGCAAGACCGGCATCGGTGCGCACCAGCTTCACCGCATTCGGATCGAACAACACATCCGGATCGAGAATCGCCTCTGCCAACGTCGCCATCTCGGCATCACCGGACGTCAACAGCGCCGCCACCGCACGAATCGCCGCCGCCGGCGCGAACGGTTCGTCCCCCTGCAGATTGACCACCGGCGTGTCATCACTCCATCCCGCGATGTCCGCGCACTCGGCGAGACGATCACTCCCCGAAACATGACTCCTGGCCGTCATCGCCACCCGCACCCCGCTCCCTTCCAGCGCCTGCGCGATGCGCTCGTCATCAGCCGCCACCCACACCTCCCGCGCGCCCGCCGCCAATGCCCGGCGCGCGACGTGCAGCACCAGGGGCTCGCCCGCCAGCAGGCGCAAGGGCTTGCCGGGCAATCGGGTGGCATCGAAGCGGGCTGGGATGGCAACGACGAAGCCGGAAGAGGACGACATGAGAATCGGATGCCACAAGAGATACGAAAGCGTAACCGCTTTTTGCTTCTAAAGATGCCAAACCACCATGACAACAGGAGACCCGGAGGGCGGCGCACAGGATGTGCGCCGTTTTTCGACCGAGCCATGGATGGCGAGTCGAAAAAATCCTGATAGCAATGAAACCCTGGGGCTGCTTCGTCGGGGAAAGCGTTTTTCTTTGGTTCGTTTCTTTTGGCGCTTACCAAAAGAAATGAACTCGGCCGCGTAGCGGACGAAACGCTTTCGCTCTTCACGACCAACGGCAAAGACCAAAAGCTAAGTCGCTGGATTCCCGCCTTCGCGGGAATGACGAGCAACATCAAAATGGATCCCAGCTTCCGCTGGGACGACGATCAAGCGAATATCTGAATGACCAGCCATCCAGCTGTTAAAAACCTTGCTTTCGCCGAAATGACGAGCAAAAGCAACCCTCTCGGAACGCTCAGCGCAACCGCCCCACCCGATCCAGCAACGCCACCCAAAACGCCTCCGACAACTCCCCCCGCACCGGCACGCTGAAATAGCGATCACTCGCCAACCCAGCACACTTCACCGCATCCTTCTCCGTCACCAGCACCGGCAAATCGCTGCCGAACTGCAAATCATCGGCCGAATACCGATGATGATCCGCAAACGCATGCGGCACCACCGCGATCCCGAACCCACGCAGCATCGCGAAGAACCGCTCCGGATCCCCGATCCCGGCCACCGCATGCACACGCTGACCGGCGAAACTGGTCAACGCACTCGGCCGCCCACCGAGCAACGGATAGGCCTGATCGGCGACCAGTCGCATCGGCCACTCGCCAAACCCCGCTTCCACACCATCGTCGCCACCAAGATTGAGAACGTGGAAATCGCAACTCCGCGCACGCTCCACCGGCTCACGCAACGGCCCGGCGGGCAGCAACTCGCCGTTGCCGTAGCGCCGCCGCCCATCGATCACCTCGATCTCGACATCCCGCTGCAACCGATAGTGCTGCAACCCGTCATCGCAAACCACGATGTCGCAACCGGCTGCAATCAAGGCGCGCGCAGCCGCCACACGATCGCGATCCGCTCGCACCTTCGCGTGTGTGCGCCGCGCGATCAGCACCGGCTCGTCGCCGCCAAGCGTCGGATCGGTATCGCGCTCGACCCAACGCGCGGTTCCGGCATCGGCGCGGCCATAGCCACGCGTGGCCACGCCGGGCTTCCATCCGGCGGCCCGCAAGCGTTCCACCACGGCGATCGTCAGTGGCGTCTTGCCGCTGCCGCCGGCGATGAGATTGCCGACCACCAGCACCGGCTTACCGACGCGCACGCGCCGCAACAATCCGATGCGGAACAAGCGCATCCGCAACGCGATCGCCGCGCCGTAAATCCGGGACAACATCCACGCATGCCACGGCACCGCACCACCGAACCAGTACGCCGGCGCCTTTCCCGCGCCTGTGCTCATGTCGCGTCTGGTTCGCGGAACTGCATGCGATGCAGATGCGAATACAGCCCGCCCTGCGCCAGCAGTTCGGTATGCGTGCCCCGCTCCACCAGCTTGCCGTGATCGAGCACCAGCACCTGATCGGCGTGCTCGATGGTCGACAATCGGTGCGCGATCACCAGCGTGGTGCGATCGGGCATCAGACGATTGAGCGCATCCTGCACCAGACGCTCGGACTCGGTGTCGAGCGCGGCGGTGGCTTCGTCGAGGATCAGGATCGGCGCGTCCTTCAGCATCGCGCGCGCGATCGCCACGCGTTGGCGCTGGCCACCGGACAGGCGCGAGCCGTTGCTGCCGATCGGCGTCTGCAGCCCTTCCGGCAGGCGCTCGATGAATTCCGCGGCATTGGCGCCGCGCACGGCGCTATCCAGCGCTTGCTGGCTCGCCGACGCCATCTCGCCGTAGGCGACGTTGGCGGCGACGGTATCGTCGAACAGCATGACCTGCTGTCCGACCAGTGCGATCTGCTTGCGCAAATCGACGAGCTTATATTCTTCCAGTCGAACGTCATCGAGCAGGATCTCGCCGGATTCCTGCTCGTAGAAACGCGGAATCAGCTTGATCAACGTCGATTTGCCGCTGCCGGAACGGCCGACGATCGCGGTGACGGTGCCGGGCTTGGCGACGAAACTCACACCCGACAGCGCCGGATGCGTCTGACCCGGATAGCGTGCGCTCACGTTGCGGAATTCGATCAGGCCTTGCGCGCGCGTGATCGCGCGCGTGCCCGAGTCGCGCTCGTTGTCGGCGTCCAGCACGCTGAACAAGCGCTCCGCCGAGGCGATGCCTCGCTGCAGCATATTCTGCACATTGGTGAGCTGCTTCAGCGATGGCAGGATCGCCACCATCGACGTCATCAGCGTGACGAAACCGCCGGCGGTGAGACGTCCGGCGAAAGCCTCGTGGCCCGCCACCACCAGCAACATCGCCAGCCCCACCGCGCCCATGAACTGTACCAGCGCCGACGACACGCCGCGCGTGGCCTCGACCTTCATCGCCAGCCGCATGTTCTTGTCGGCCAGCGCCGCGTAGCGGTTGTGCTCAACTTCCTGGGCACCGTAGATCTTCACTTCCTGATGGCCGTGCAGCGACTGGTCGGCCGACTGCATCAGCTGCGCACCGCTTTCCTGGATGCGGTAGCTCACGCGGCGATAGCGTTTGGAGACGCGGCTCATCACGAAGGACAACGGGGGCGCTAGCACCAGAATCGCGATCGTCACCTGCCAGCTCGTCAACAACATCACCGTCAGCGCGGCGACGATCTGGAAGCTCTGCTGCAGCATCACCTTGGCCGCGTCGATCGTGGCCTGTGCGACCTGATCGCTGTCCGAGCCCAGGCGCACCTGCATCGAGGACACCGATTCGCTGTCGAAACGCAGGCCCGGCATGCGCAGGTACTTGCCCAGCACCATCACGCGCAGATCGCGGGCGATGCCGCGGCCGGAACGCGCCATGTAGTAGTCGGCGGCGAAGCCGGCGATGCCGCGCACCATGAACAATCCGACGATCGCCAGCGGCAGCCACACACCGATGCGCTCGTTCTTGATCACGAAGGTCTGATCGACGACCGGCTTCATCAGATAAGTGAAGGCGCCGCCGGCCGTGGCTTCGATCAGCATGCCGACCAGCGCCAGCAACAACAGCCAGCGGTACTTGCCGGCGAAACCGCGCAACCGCTTGTAGATGGGCCAGGTGGCTGCGAGCTTGGAATCGCTACTCATCGCGCCTGTCCCGAACCGCCAGAACCACCACGCTGTTCCGGCGCGGTGGCATTGGCGATGCGGCGGAAACCCAGTTGTCCAAGTGCGTCGTAGGCGGTGATCACGGCCTGCCACGGCGTGCGCGCGTCGGCGCGGATCAGCACGGTGCGTTCGCGGTCGCTGCCCGCGACCTCGGCGATGGTGCGCTTGAGCGATTCCACATCGGTGCGCAACGCCTCGCGATCGTCGACGAAGTAACGGCCGTCGGCATTGATCAGCAGGTTGAGCGTCTTCGCCTGCGCGTCGCTGCGCTCGCCGTCGGCGCGCGGCAGTTCCAGCTTCAACACCGAGCGCATGTCGAAGGTGGTGGTGATCACGAAGAAGATGATCAGCACCAGGATCACATCGATCAACGGCACGAGGTTGATGTCGGGATTGTCCTCGGCGCGACGGTCGCGGATACGCATGCGATCAGACCTGCTCCGCCAATGATGTCGCGGGTGCGTTCGCGGACGGCGAAGCGGCACGACGCGTATTGCGCGGATCGATCGCGTCCATCAGCTGGATCGCCTCGTGCTCCATGTCGACCAGATAGGCGTCGACCCGGGCGCGGAAAAAACGATGGAACATCAGCGCCGGCACCGCCACCACCATGCCGGCCGCGGTGCATACCAGCGCCTTGCCGATGCCGCCGGCGAGCTGGCTGACGTCGCCGACACCGTGGTCCATGATGCCAAGGAACATCTGGATCATGCCCACCACCGTGCCGAACAGGCCGAGCAGCGGACCCGCCGCGGCGATGGTGCCCAGAGCGTTCAGATAGCGTTCCATGCGATGGGCCTGATGGCGGCCCACATCCTCGACGCGCTCGCGGATTTCCTCACGCGAACGGTTGCGCACGTCCAGCGCCGCCGCCAGCAGGGCGCCGAGCGGGGAATTCACGCGCAGGGAATCGATGTGCTCGGGATCGAGCCGGCCACGTGCCGCCCAGGCGCGCACTTCGCTGCCCAGTCCCGGCGGCAGCACGGCCTTGCGCCGCAGCGCCCAGAACCGTTCGACCACGATCGCCACCGCCAGCGCCGACAACAGCACCAGGGGCAGCATGGGCCAGCCGCCCGCCTTCACCAGTTCCAGCACTTTCTACCTCCGACCCATCACGCGTTCATTTGGGAGATAAGCATACGGAGGAAAGCCCGGACTGGCGAATGGGCAAGCTTCACTTCAGGGTCTTTTGTCACGTTCCGGTAAAATACGGGGCCTCCCGGATAAGGCAATGGGCTCGAACTCCATGACCGATGGAAGAATGCCGCAGACCCACGACGAAACTGCAACCGCCACCGGCCTCGGGTCGCGCAGGACGGATACCGCCCCCGTCGCAGCGTCCAACCCCGTAACACCCCCGACCATCGACCATCACACCCGCGCCCATACCCTGGGCCTGCCTCGCACCTGGCTTGGCCGCCTGGCGCTCAAGGCGCAGGAACACCTGGAGGCGGCGGTGGCCGCCGTGTCGGTGCTGCCGGATTCGGCGATCTACGAGGCCCGGGATTTCCCGTGGACGGCGCAGCTCGAGAACGGTTGGGAAAAAGTCCGCGCGGAACTCGACCAGGTGATGGTCTATCGCGACCAGATGCCGAGCTTCCACGAGATCCTCAAGGAAGTGGAGACGATCAGTTCCGACGACACCTGGAAGACCTTCTTCCTCGTCAGCGCCGGCATGGATTGCGAAGGCAACGCGCGGCGCTGCCCGGAAACGATGAAGTTGCTGTCCTGCGTGCCGGGCCTGACCACCGCGTTCTTCAGCATCCTCACCCCGGGCAAGCACATCCCCGCCCATCGCGGCGCCTACAACGGCTTGCTGCGCTGCCATCTCGGTCTGCTGGTGCCCGAGCCGCGCGAGCGCTGCCGCATCCGCATCGGCAACGAGTTCCGCAGTTGGAGCGAAGGCCGCTGCCTGATCTTCGACGACAGCTTCAACCATGAGGTCTGGAACGATACCGACGGCTGGCGCGTGGTGTTGTTCATCGATTTCGCGCGTCCGCTGCGGCAGCCCTGGAATTGGTTCAATCGCCGCCTGCTGAATCTCGCACCGCTGGCGCCGTTCCTGCGCGAAGCGGGACAGAAGCAGAAGACGTGGGAAAAGAAGATGTATTCCAAGCGCGACAAATAATCGAAAGCGCGCTTCGATACGCCAGGAATCACTCCGGCTCTTCTGAGTCCTCCAAGGAAAGACGCAATTGCCGGCGCGCCGCATCCCATAGCCGCGGCTGCGACCGCCGACGCGCTTCGAGCGTGGCGCCCTCCTCGCCCATCCGGACACGCAAGGCACCGCCATCGAGCGTAGCGGCCACCGTGGCGCCAGCCTCGCGCCAGCGTCGCACGGCCGATGGATGCGGATGTCGATAGCGATTGCCGTATCCCGCCGACACCAGGGCAAAACGTGCGCCCGTCGCAGCAACGAAGGCGGGGTCTGAAGACTCGCGGCTGCCGTGATGCGCCACCACGACCATCTCCGCGCGCAGTGATGCCGCATCGCGCCGGACCAGATCACGTTCCACCACTTCGCCGATGTCGCCGACCAGCAGCGCGGCACCGTGCCGGGTTTCCACGCGCAGCACGCAGCTGGACTCGTTGCCCAGATAGGGAAAGTGCGGCGGCGGATGCAGAAAGCGGAAGCGCACGCCTTCCCATTCCCATGCCGTGCCGGCATGGCAGGCACGCGTTCCAACGATGCCGACGCCTTCCGGCGCATAGGCGACCGGCATCGGCATCGCGCGACGCACCGCCGGGAAGCCACCGGCGTGATCGTTGTCGCCATGACTCACGACCGCGGCGTCAAGGCGCCGCACACCCAACGCATGCAGGGCCGGCAGCACCACGCGCTCGCCGGTGTCGAAGCCGGCCATGCGAACCCTTTCGCAAGCGCCCGCGCATCCCCGCGCCGGCCTGCCGGAAAACGGCCCCATGTCGTAGAGCAGGCTGTGACCAGCCGTCCGTACCAGCACGGACAATCCCTGCCCCACATCCAGGATCACGAATTCGGCTTCGCCTTTTTTCGGCAACCCGCGATCCGGCCACAACAACGGCAGCCACAACAATGCCGCGAGAGCCTTGCCTGGCGTACCGCGCGGCAACAGACACCAGAACGCGCCGAGCAACGCCAGCGGCAAGGCGAACCCGCGCGGCTCTGGCAACCACCACAGTGCGAAGCGGCTCTCGGCCAATGTCGTGAACAGCGGCCAGGTGAGATCGAAACACCACGCCGCCCCGCGCCATGCGCCACCGCCCCAGCCGGCATGGATCACTTCCAGCGCGGTGCCCAGCAACGACAGCGGCACGACCACGAGACTCCACCACGGAATCGCAACGAGATTGGCGAACGGCCCGGCCAGTGATGCCTGTCCGAACAGCACGACCGTCAGCGGCAGCAAGCCCAAGGTCGCCACGCTTTGCGCGGAAAGGAAATCACCCACGATGCGCTTGCTTCCACTGGCGGCACCGCTCTGCGGAAGGCACCAGGCAAGCCATGCGACGCCCGCGAAGCTGAGCCAGAACCCCGCGGTCAACACCGCCATCGGATCGAATAGCAGCATCACCAGCGCGGCCAATGCCAGCGCATCCACGACACGCACCGGCCGGCGCAACAAACGCGCCGACACCACCACCGCGATCATCAACACCGTGCGCAACGTCGGCAACGCCAACCCCGATGCAGCCGCATAACCAGCCGCGCCGAACAAGGCAGCGCCCGCCATCGCCTGCGGACGCGGCACTCTCAAGGCCAATCGCGGAAACACGCGCCACATGATCGCCGCCAGCCACGCGAACAGCACCGCGATCATGCCGACGTGGAATCCCGAGATCGCGATCAGATGCGTGGTGCCGACCGCGCGCAGAACGTCCCAGTCTTCGTCGCTCAAAGCACGCGTATCACCGAGCGCCAATGCCTGCACGAATCGCGATGAGGACGCCGGCACCGTTTCGGCGATGCGTGCCGACATGCGTTCGCGCCAGGCATCGACACCGGTGGCAGGTGCCAGTTGGCGTGCGAGATGTGGATTGCGCACGTAGCCCGTCGCGGCGATGCCGCGCGCCAGCGCCGTCTTCTCGCTGTCGAGCGGGCCGGGATTGCGCAATCCGCGCGGCGCGCGCAGGCGCAGCGCGAACCGCCAGCGGCTGCCGGAGGTCACCCGTTTCCATTGCGAGACGCTTTCTTCCGTGTCGTACCACGCCACCTGCAGCAATCGCCCGCGCAGGCTCGCCGATCGCGGCGATGCGGTCTCCTCGACCCGCAGATGGAAACGCATGCGCCCATCTTCGTGATCCGGCAACTCGACGATGCGCCCACTGACCACGACATCCTGCCGTTCGAGCTCCGGCGCGAGCTGTTGCGCCAACGCATGCGCCGCATGCAATCCGAAGAGGGAAAAACCAGTGAGGAGCGCGCCGAGCACCCTCGAGCGATCGGGCCGAAACCACAGCGCCGACCCGATCAGCAACAGCGGGATCAGCAATGGCCATGGCGGCAGGACCGGCAGGCAAGCACACGCCACGATGCCGGCCAGCAGCGAAACCGCCGTCGCGATTCCAAACGGCGCGACCTGCCCTTCCAGCCGGGCTGCCGCGAAGCGGAGCCATCCCGATTTCACCCTGCGGCCAGCTCAACATGCACGAGCGGCCGAGACCGATGGCTGGACATGATTTCGGACATGCTTTTCATTTGCCGAAGAACGCAGCCCGCAGGATCGCTCGCGCCGCGAACCGGAGAAATCGGGCGAAACCCCGAACCGATGTAGGATTTTCCTTGACGGCCCGGTGCCAGAATCGGATCCCGATGACCAAAACCCTCGACAGCTACGTCTTCGATCCCGCCACGCTCGTCAGCGTGTTCGTCGATCGCGACAACTACTACTCGATCCTGCGCGACCGTCAGGCCGGGATCGCCGTGCTCGAGGTCGTGATCCCGTGGATCGCCTACTACAGCGTCTACTTCTGGCTGTCCGCGGATGAATTGCAGTTGTTCGAAAACGACAAACCGTCCTTCGACAAGCTGGCCCATGCCTTCGCGATCGACAAAGGTGAATCTCTGTACGGGAATCGCCTGCTGCTCAATCAGGGACCAGGCGGCGAGCGCCATCGGCAATCGCGGCCGCAACGGGCGTATCCAGCCGAGGAAGACTGATCACCGTCCTCCGTTTCCCCGCGAACCAATCAAGAAGTTCATCGCCCGGCGCTCGTGGGAACACGCGGTCACCCACTAGACTATGCGCATGACCGAATTCATCCCGCCCGGCACGCGCTACATCGATCTGCCTTCCCCCTTCCCGATGAAACGCGGCGGCACGCTGGCCGGTGCCCGCATCGCCTATGAAACCTGGGGCACGCCGAACGCCGCGCGCGACAACGCGATCCTGATCCTCACCGGCCTTTCGCCCGACGCGCACGCGGCCATGCATGACGCCAACCCGGCGCCCGGCTGGTGGGAGGCGATGCTGGGGCCCGGCAAACCGATCGACACGACGCGCTGGCATGTGATCTGCGTGAATTCCCTGGGCAGCTGCAAGGGATCGACCGGGCCGGCCGCGATCGACCCGAATACGGGCACGTCATACAAACTCGCCTTCCCCGAACTTTCGATCGAGGACATCGCCGATGCCGCCGCGCACGTGGTGCGCGCGCTCGGCTTCGAGCGTCTGGCCTGCGTGATCGGCAATTCGATGGGCGGCATGACCGCGCTCGCCTTCCTCGCGCGCCATCCGGGTGTGGCGCGCAGCCACATCAATATTTCCGGTGCCGCGCACGCGCTGCCGTTCTCGATCGCGATCCGCTCGCTGCAGCGCGAGGCGATCCGCCTCGATCCGAAATGGAACGAAGGCAACTACGACGAGGCGAACTATCCGGAAAGCGGCATGCGCATGGCGCGCAAGCTCGGCGTGATCACCTATCGCTCGGCGCTGGAATGGGACGGACGCTTCGGACGCGTGCGGCTGGAATCCGATCGCCGCGACGACGAGGACCCGTTCGGCCTGGAGTTCGAGGTGGAAAGCTACCTCGAAGGCCATGCGCGCCGCTTCGTGCGCAATTTCGATCCCAACTGCTATCTCTACCTGAGCCGGTCGATGGACTGGTTCGATCTGGGCGAATCCTGCGGCGGCACCGCCGATCAGGGGCTGGCGAAGCTGCGGGTCGAAAAGGCGCTCGCCATCGGCGTTCACACCGACATCCTGTTCCCGCTGCAACAGCAACAGCAGATCGCCGACGGGCTGCGCGCCGGCGGCGTCGACGCCACCTTCCTGCCGCTGGAATCGCCGCAGGGACACGATGCCTTCCTGGTCGACATCGGACGCTTCGGACCGGCGGTCGGGGACTTCCTCAAGTCGCTCTAGGCGCGCTTCGGCGGCTTAGAGTTTCACCTGCAACTAATCGCATCCAGGCGTACACTACCTTCCCATGGCTTCCGTCGCTCCCCTGCCCGATCTCGACTTCCCCGGCCACGACAAACTCGTCGCCGCCATCGACCACTCGGTGTCGCTGGGCGACGAACACGCCGTCACGGCCAGCCTGCGCAACACGCTGTGTGCGCTGATCCGCGACCCGGACGTGCATCTTCCGGACTGCGTCCACAGCGCCATCGCCGACCACTACGCTCGCCGCGAGATCTATCGCAGCGCCAAGCATGGCTACAGCGTCGTGGCGATGACCTGGGGGCCCGGCCAGGGCACGCCGATCCATGACCATTCCGGCCTGTGGTGCGTGGAAGGCGTCTGGGACGGCGAGCTGGAAATCACTCAATACGAACTGCTCGAACGCGACGGCGATCGTTTCCGCTTCCGCGCCGCGGGCGGCATGCACGCGGGCCCCGGCAGCGCCGGCAGCCTGATTCCGCCGCACGAGTACCACACCATCGCCAATGCCAGCGACGACGCGGTCGCGGTGTCGCTGCACATCTATCAGGCGCCGATGGAGTGCTGCTCCAAGTTCTTCCCGCAGTCCGGCGAATGGTTCCTGCGCACCGACAGCGCACTGAAGACCGATCAGGCGGCCTGATCTCACCCGCCTGATCTCGCCCGCCAGATCTCGATCACTGAATCTTGATCATCGATTCTTGACGTTTGGCTGGTCGTGAACGGTCCGATACCGGCTATCGGACGGTCATGGCCGCAGTGACGTCCTTCCCACCCGTTTCTGTAACGGAGGCCTATACTCAGTCTGGGATGCTGCATAGCAGCATATCGAATGACATCCCACTCACGAGCCGCAATCTCGCCCGCCCATGTCGAAATCCACAACTATCGCTCGCAAAGGGACTGATACGCCGTTCCGACCGCGCCCGGATGTGGAGCTGTGCAAACGCGGCGAACGACGCTGCGAACGTTTCCTCGACGCGGCCACCGATGTCTTCCTTGAAAAGGGTTACCGGCAAACGCGGCTGAGTGACATCGTCGCCCGCGCCGGCGGTTCGATGGCGACGCTGTACCGTGTCTTCGGCGACAAGGAAGGCCTTGCGCACGCGATCATCGAACGCCACATGGCCGTGGTGGCGGAGCAATTGCAGGCGCTCAATCTGTCCGGATTGCCGCCCGAAATCGCGCTGCGTCAGACCGGCGAGAGCATCATCAACAGCATCCTCACCCCCGAATCGGTGCTGATCCACCGCATCGTCATCGGCGAGGGCCGCGACTTCCCCGGCCTGCGCGACTGGTTCTTCGAGAACGCGGTGGCGCCGGCGCAGGCGATGCTCACCGACTACCTCAAACACGAAGTCGACGCCGGCCGGCTGTCGCTGCATTCCCCGCAATTGGCCTCGGCGCAATTCTTCATGATGATCTTCGGCGAACTGATCATCCGTGTGGCCAGCGGCAACCTGACTGTGCCCGACCTGACCAAGGCCCAGGAAGAAGCGCGGGCTGCCATGGACCTGTTCCTGCACGGCGCGCTGCCCCGATAGGACAGTCTGTTTTTCTTCCCGCCAAGCACGAACCGTCCCGGGAGACTTGACGGCGGCTGAATCCGGTCGCAGTCTAAACGTAATAAAGATTACGCCCTGCGGCGAGCCAGCGTTCCGGCCAGCCAGGCGCACGGGAAGGGGTCGATGCGGATTTTCTTGGCTATTGGAATGGCTGCTGCGTGCGTGTTCGCCGCCGCGGCCTGGTTCGCGCCCGTCGCCGCGCAGGAAGGCGTCGAGGCCCGAGCGAATCCTCACAACCTCCCACCGACCAATTTCAGCAGCGAGGAGGCACAAGCCGGACACGGCTTCGATCCCGCGCCCGGCTTCGATCATCCGTCCATCCCCGACAATCCCGGCGCGCCGGATGCCAAGCCGGTCGGACGGCAGGTCTGCACCACCTGCCACAGCAAGGAAAGCCAGAACTTCGCGCACACCATCCACGCGCTGGGCATGAACGCCGCGTTCGCGGCCGATCCCAAGACCGCGACCTGCGAGGCCTGCCACGGCGCCGGATCGGCGCATGCGCAGAACCCGACACAACCAGGCAGCATCATCGCCTTCACCAAACAGGGCGCCACGCCGATCAAGACGCAGACGGCGAGTTGCCTCGGCTGTCATGCCGGCGGCCCGCGCGATCACTGGCTCGGCTCGATCCACCAGCGCAACGACCTCTCCTGCAGCGACTGCCACAACCCGATGGCGCAGCTGTCCGCGGAAGGCCTGGAGGCCAAGCAGTCGATCAACGAAACCTGCGCCACCTGCCACCGGGACATCCGCCAGCAGTTCAACCGCCGCTCGCACATGCCGCTGCCGGAAGGCCAGATGGCCTGCGTCGATTGCCACAACCCGCACGGCACCATCAACACCGCGCTGCTGAAGACCGACACGGTCAACGAGACCTGCTACCAGTGCCACGCCGAGAAGCGCGGGCCGTTCCTGTTCGAGCACGCGCCCGCGCGCGAGAACTGCCTCAACTGCCATACCCCGCACGGCTCCAACCAGCATGCGCTGCTGGTGGCGCCGGTACCGATGCTGTGCCAGCAGTGCCACTCGCACACGCGTCATCCCAACGACCTGTTCGGCGAACAGCAGCTCGCTAACGGCATCGCGCCGGACGAGCGCCTGATGGGACGCGGTTGCCTGACCTGCCACGCGCAGATTCACGGGTCCAACAATCCCGCCGGTCCGCGGCTGCACAAATAGGGAGGAAGTAGTCTTGGACGAGTACGACTTCCGCTCTTCGCCCAGACAAACACTCCGCTGGGGACGCAGCCTTGTTTTTTGTTCGTCATTCCCGCGAAAGCGGGAATCCAGCGTCTTTCGCGCAGGTGACGCAAGATCAACAGAAAAGGCACTGGATTCCCGCTTTCGCGGGAATGACGAGCAAAAGCACCGGATTTCGATCTTCGCCAAGACGACGGCATTTTCTCGTTGCGCGTTGCTATCGCTGGCCTTGGCAGCGCCTTGCGCGTTCGCGCAGGACAGCGGTATCGGCACCGATCTGCAATTCGGCAATGCGCTCGATCCCAGTGGCGTGGGTGCCTATCGCTGCGACGAGGATGGCGCCAGCTGGCTCACCGGCGAGCACAAGCGCACGCCGACCGGATTCCTCTACGCCTGCCCGCCCGCCTATTCCGACTACAAGGGCGACGACACGGGCGTCTATCGCGGCCTTCTGACTTTCGGCTACCTCGGCGTACACGGCGACGAGAACAACATGCTGTGGCGCCGCTATTCGAACTGGGACGACGGCCTCTACCTCGGTGCCGACCTGCGCCTGGAGAAACCCTCCGACGGCAGCTATTTCGACCTGCGCGCCAACCGCATCAACGACGACAACCAGTCTGCGCGTGTGGTGTTCGGGCGCGCCGGCAAGTTCCGCGTGCAGGCGTTCGCGCGCAGCCAGGCCAATGTCACCAGCGGCAATGCGCGCTCGATCTGGAACGGCGTCGGCAGCAACCATCTCACGCTGAAGGACGGCCTCACACCCGGCGCCAGCACCTCTGCGCAGGTGGCCGCCGTCTCCGCGGCGCAGCCGGAACGGCTCCTGAAGGTGGTGCGCGACAAGCAAGGCATCGGCATCAACTACATCATCAACAAGCGCTGGACCGCCTTCGCCAACGCCAGCCACGAATCGCGCAAGGGCGCGCGACCGTTCGGCGGCCCGTTCTTCTTCAACTATCCCTTCGCCGACAACGGCGGCGTTTACGAGATCCCGCGCCCCATCGACGACAGCACCGTCAACTTCAACGGCGGCGCACGTTTCGCCGGGAATCTCTGGCGCATGGAATTCAGCTACTCGGGCTCGTTCTTCCGCCACGGCAATCGCAGCTTCGACTACGAAGTGCCGTTCGCACTCACGCCGGTGGTGCCCGGGCTGACGTCGCCGACGCTGACGCAAGGTTCGTTCTCCTACGAACCGGACAACGACTACCATCATCTGCGTGTCGGCCTCACCCGCAAGATCGCTTGGAACGGCGAGTTCTCGTTGACTGCTTCGGGCGGCACCATGCGCCAGAACGACAAGCTGGTCGCGCCGATGAACTGCCAGGGACAGTTCGGCATCAACGGCATCCCCGGCGCCCTGCTCGACTGCGCCGACTGGAACACGCCCGCCGCGCTCTCGCGCCGCCGCGCCGATCTGCGCATCAACTCGCAACTGGTCGACGCGCGCGTGGTGTTGCAACCCACCGACCACCTCACCTGGCGGGCCAGCGCCAAATACCAGCGCAACGATTATTCGGGCACCTACTGGGCCTACAACCCGCTCACCGGGCAATGGGGCTATCCGAGCGAGAACGGTTCGCAAGGCAGCGTCGTGCCCGGCGAATCCGGCGTGTGGGATCCGGTCACCAACCCCGGCGGCTTCACCACCATCCGCAACATGCCGCTGGACAACGAACTCAACGAAGTGTCCTTCGGCGGCGACTGGCGTTTCGACAACAAGAACACCCTCGGCGCCACCTACACCTTCGACCGCACCGAGCGCACGCATCGCGAAGTCGCCGCCACGCGCGACCATGCGCTCAAGCTCACCTGGAACAACCGTGCGCTCGACTGGCTGACCTTCCGCGCCAACTACACCTACCTGCGCCGCACCGGCAGCGAATACGACTACGATCCCTACGAATTCACCTTCTCCAGCCAACTCCCCGGCTTCACCGGCGAGGAAACTGCGCACACCGTCGCGCAGCTGCGCAAGTACGACGTCTCCGGCCGCGTGCAGAACAAGCTGGACCTGATGGCCACCGTCACGCTGCCACGCGAGATGACGCTCTACGCCTCGCTGCGCGGCGACTGGAACGACTACGACGCCCTCCTCGGCCGCCAGCGCTACGACACGCTCGGCGGCAGCCTGCAATGGGAATGGCAGCCGACACCGACCACCGTCGCCAGCGCCTGGTACGGCTACGACCGCTCCACGCTCGATTTCGCCAACGTCAACGATGCCGCGCCGACGTCCGATCCGAATCTCGGCGGTGCCACTTATCCCGAAGCCAACCGCTGGTGGACGCGCGACAAACAACGCAATCACTATGCCGGCGCGAATTTCAGTCAGCGCATCGGCCGCGTCGTGCTCGATGCCGACTGGAACTGGACCTATTCGCGTGGCATCACCAGTTATCGCTACAACTCGGCCGGCGCGCTCGTCTCACCCGTCGTGGAGCCGCTGCTCACCGGCGCATTCCCGGCCATGATCTATCGCGTCAACACATTCACGCTCGGCCTGACCTTCCCGATCCATCGCAGCCTCAACGTGCGCCTGTTCGACACCTACCAGCGCGGAAGCGTCTTCGACTGGCATTACTACGGCTTCGAGGATGGCCAGGTGATCGACCATCGCGTCTACACCGACGGCGGCCCCGAGAGCTACAGCGTCAACATGGTCGGCGTCCTGCTGGAGATGCAGCTGTGAAGCGCACATCGCTCTCGTTGATTATCGTCGGCGCCTGCCTCACTAGCGCGCTCGCCATCGCGCAGTCGCAGGAAACACCGTCAGCCACGGCGGAAGCCACACCGGCTCCCGCGCAAGACGCGCCGGCGGCTGCCGTGCCCGCGAAGCCTTCCCTGCCTTACAGCGATCTGCGCCGCGTGCATCCGATCGCGGGCGATGCCAGCGCCGGCAAAGCCAAATCCGAACTCTGCGCCGCCTGCCACGGCGCGCAGGGCATCGCCATCGCGCCCAACTTCCCCAACCTCGCCGGCCAGCGCGCGGACTTCCTTTACTGGCAATTGGTCGAGTTCAAGCGCGGCACGCTCACCGAATCACCGATGACGCCGCTCGTCGCCGATCTCAGCGACGCGGACATGCGCAACCTTGCCGCCTACTTCGCCGGCCTCAAGCCGCCCGTACCCGCCGCCGATGCCGCCGCCGCGCCCGTCGATGCGACGCAGGCGCAACGCGGCGAGCAGTTGTATCTCACCGGCGATTCCGCCAAGGGCATTCCGCCCTGCCAGGGCTGCCACGGCGTCGACGCGCGCGGCCATGCCGACGCCCTGCGCCCGGATCGCGACGGCCACACGCCTTACGCCGCCTATCCCGCCTTGCGTGGCCAACAATCGATCTACCTGCAGACCAAGCTGACCGAATATCGCGACAGCAAGCTGCACGATTCCACCACCGACTTCGTCATGCGCGGCATCGGCGAGCGACTCGACGACGACAGCATCCAGGCACTCTCGACATGGCTGTCGTCCCTGCCGCCCGACGGCTGAGTCGACCATCCGCAACACCCACGCGACCCATCACCAAGTCCGTTTTTGGACACTCGCAACGGCCGAGCCCGACATGGCTTGCTATCCTCCGCCGCACTCCGGCGCGCCAGGCGGCTCCCATGCTCACCGACCTCATCCTCGCAAGCCTGCATCACCTGCTGCTATTCGGATTCATCGCCATGCTGGTGACCGAATCCGTCCTCCTGCGCGGCAAGCTCGACGGCGCCGCCCTCAAGCGCCTGGCCGGCGTCGATGCCGGCTACGGCATGACCGCCACCCTGCTGCTCGTCGTCGGCATCCTGCGCCTGCTCTACGGCGCCAAGGGCTGGAACTACTACCTGCACAACCCCTGGTTCCACGCCAAGATCACCCTCTTCATCCTCGCCGCCATCCTCTCGGCGTGGCCGACCATCCGCTTCCTGCGCTGGCGCAAGGCCCTGAAGGCCGATCCCGCCTTCCTGCCCCCGGCCGGAGAAGCGGCGACACTCGCCCGCATCGTCCGCTTCGAACTGCTGATGGTGGCCGTGATCTTCGTCTGCGCCGCCGCCATGGCCCGCTACGGCATGTTCTGAGCCGGCATTCTTCCGATCCGCACCCCGAGCACCGAACCGCCGCCCTCGGCTATACTTCCCGGCCGCGCCGAAGTGGCGGAATCGGTAGACGCAGCGGACTCAAAATCCGCCGCCCTTAAAAGCGTGTGGGTTCGAGTCCCACCTTCGGCACCAAAAAATGCGAAATCCGGACATTCCACCACGTCCGTCACGCACGCGAAAGCCCGCAGAAATGCGGGCTTTTTTGTGCCCGGCCGCATCACATCGCCTCTTTGCATCGGGGCATCGAGAGGCATAATTGGGGACATGAGGCGAGCCCATCCGCCTTGACTAGCGAGATGCCTCCCCACGAGCACTAGCGCTGAAACCCCGAACGCAATCGCCATCCGCACCTTGTCACTTGATCTCCATTCTGGCCATCGGCCGAGTAGCGGCCTTTGTGCTCCCTGAATATTGTTTGGCAAGAAGCATGAGATCGAATCCATGAACACCCAATCCAATGACCTGGCACACAACAAGGAGGAGCAACGCCAACAGTGGGATAGCGTTGCGATCGGCTGGAAGAAGTGGTGGCTGACTATCGAAAATGGCGCTCAAGACGTAAGCAAGCGCATGATCGAACTGGCGGAAGTCAAACCGGGCCAACGGGTGTTGGACATTGCAACCGGGATTGGCGAGCCCGCACTGCTGGCGGCAAGCCGTGTTGGTCCCGCGGGACGGGTCGTCGCGACGGACCTCTCCTCTCAGATGCTCGATATCGCCCGAGAGCGGGCAACTGCATTGGGGCTGACGAATGTGGAGTTCCTGGAAGCGGATGCCGAGCGACTGGATTTCCGCGACGGCAGCTTTGACGCCATTCTCTGGCGCTGGGGTCCAACAGATCTATCGAATCCGTCGAACGCGTTGATCGCGATACGACGCATGCTGACGCTCGATGGCTCGTTCGTCGCATCTGTCTGGGAAGCCGGGCCGAAGGCCCGCCCCCTGGCGAGCCTTGCGATGACTGTCGCCCGAGAGATGTTCGATATGCCGTCGCCCGAGCCTTCTCCGCCTGAGAATGCGCTGGAAACGGAAATGATTGATGCCGGATTTTCGGATGTTCGCACTGAAGAGGTCACGCTGACCTTGGCATTTGCGTCCACCGATGACTGCACGCAGTACCTAATGGATGTTTCGCCGGGATTTGCCTCGTTGTTTTCCGACAAGTCGTCCGGGCGGCAGGCAGAATATCGGCGCAGACTCGCCGAAAAGCTTCAGCAGTACGTGACGGCTGATGGCGGCGTTCGGATTCCAAATATAGCTCTGTGTGCGGCGGGCCGAAGATGATGGCCTATGTCGTTGGTCTTCGATTGGCATCCATGTGCTGCCGTTCGTTCTCCACACAAACGAAAAGGCCGAGCACATGCCCGGCCTTTCGCGTTTTGGAACCTGGCGCTCAGCGCTGCATCGGTTGCAGCGTGCTGCAGTTATAGGCCATTTCCTTGGAATACTTCGTTGCGTCTCCCCACGAGGCGGGAGTTGCGACGCCCGCTGGGCAAGGGGCGTACTGCACATATCTTTGACCGGTCACCACGGCGTAATCCGGCCCCGAGTAATACCTGATCAGCCAACCGCCTTGCGCCGTCGTGCCGGCGGAGCTGCCGGCCGTCCACAACGTCACGAAACCCACGGCGCCCAACAGAAGCAGCTGTTTGAAGCCCCCAGCTTTCAAAACACGTTTCATGCATTGCCTCCGCACATGTAGTGGTGTCGCGGCGGACGCCGCACTCCCGACGAGAGACAGGGACGCGACGGCTGGCGCCACGAACTCCCGGACATCCCAAGTCTAAAACGATGTTGGTAGCAAATGTAACAATTTCTCAGGGCCGATTTCGGGGGCCGTGAAGCCGTTGCCACCTGTTGATCCCTATGCCAACGGTGTCATATGGGAGGCCTGGCACCGGCCCCTATTCATGTCGCGCGCTGGCTCCACTTCTCCGCCATGCGGTGGATGGACGGGTCCAGCGATGGATCGCGAAACAGGTCCTCGATGTCACGCCACTCCAGCGCGTTGGATTCGTCGCTGATGACGAACGCCTCCTGCCCCCGTGCGCGCACGACGTAGCGGACATCGTAGTGCCAGTGGCCCGGCACGTTCTTGTGTTCCGGAATCCAGTGCCGGTCGAGGTCGAAGATGCCGGCCTCGACCGAAAGATCGGTCAGACCGGATTCCTCTTCCGCCTCCTTGAGCGCCACCCGCTGCAGATCGGTGTCGCCATCGGCGTGGCCGCCGAGCTGCAGCCAGCGATCGAGCTTGCGGTGGTGGGTGAGCAGGAGGCGCTGGCCGTCGGCGCTGATCAGCCAGGCCGAGGCGGTGAAGTGGCCGGCCAGGCGTGCGCGTTCGAAAGGATTCTCGGAGTCGTCGAGCAGTTCGAGGAACAGCGCCGTTTCCTCCGCCTGAGCAGGCCAACGCTGCCGATAATCGATGAAATTGGAACGTAGCCGCTCGATCGGGTCTGAATGTCTCGCCTGCATGCCTGGGTGCGCGATCGCTGGAGTCGAAACGACAAGTATGCCGGCAAGCGCATGACCATCGCCTGTTGCTCCCCGTTTCTCCCGTGGGGTATGGTGGCCCGCCGCCTAGCACCGGTCACGGTCATCGCCATCCAAGAATGGCGAGTTCAGTCACATTTTTTCTTTGGGAGAGGGGAATTCGATGTCGAGAGGCCTGTTCATCACCAAGCCGGTGGAGCCGGCGCCGCATGTCGACGCCGGTGAGCCCGCCCATGCCGATCATCTGCAGGGTGAGGCGACGCTCAAACGAGCGCTGACCGCCAAACATCTGGTGATGCTGGGCATCGGTGGCGTGATCGGAGCAGGCATTTTCGTGCTGACCGGGCAAGCGGCCGCCGCGCACGCGGGTCCGGCCGTGGTGCTCAGCTTCGTGCTCGCGGGCTTCGCCTGCGCCCTGGCTGGCCTCTGCTACGCAGAATTTGCGGCGATGCTGCCGGTGTCGGGCAGCGCCTATTCGTACTCCTACGCCACGCTGGGCGAGTTCGTCGCCTGGTTCATCGGCTGGTGTCTCGTACTGGAATATCTGTTCGCGGTCGCCACGGTCTCGGTAGGCTGGTCGGGCTACTTCAATGAACTCCTGCAACTGCTAAGCGATTTGACAGGGACATCCATCGCCTTGCCCAAGGAGTTGGCGTCCGCGCCCTTCACCTTCGTCAACGGCGCACCTACACCAACCGGTACTGTGATCAATCTGCCTGCGATCGGCATCGTCGCCGCGATCAGCTGGCTGTGCTACGTCGGCATCACCCAGTCGGCGTTCGTCAACGCCATCATCGTGACGATCAAACTGGTAGTGATCCTGTTGTTCCTGGCCGTTGCCGTCCGTTACATCCAGCCGGAAAACTGGCATCCGTTCATTCCCGAAAGCGAAGGTCCGGGCAAGTTCGGTTGGGGCGGCATCGCGCGCGCGGCGGCGATCGTGTTCTTCTCCTACATCGGTTTCGACGCGGTCTCCACCGCGGCCGGCGAAGCCAAGAATCCGCAGCGCGACATGCCGATCGGCATCCTCGGCTCGCTCTTCATCTGCACCCTGCTCTACATCCTCGTGTCCGGCACACTGACGGGCATCGCTGATTTCCGCATCCTCAACACGCCTGAGCCCGTCGCCACCGCGCTGGCCCAGTACACGTCGTTGAATTGGTTGCGCGGGCTCGTGGTGATCGGCGCGCTGGCCGGCTTGAGCTCGGTGATCCTGGTGATGGCGATCGCGCAGCCACGCATCTTCTATACGATGTCGAAGGATGGCCTGATCCCGCGATTCTTCAGCAAGATCCATCCCAAGTATCAGACGCCCTACGTCGGCACGATCATCGTGGGCATCCTGGCGGCGTCGCTGGCCGCCAGCTTCGAGATCGGCGTGTTGGGCGAACTGGTCTCGATGGGCACCCTGCTCGCCTTCGCGACGGTCTGCATTGGCGTCCTCGTGCTGCGCTATACGCGCCCAGACCTGCCGCGCCCCTTCCGCGTGCCGCTCGCCATCGTGGTCTGCCCGGTGGGCGCGCTCGCCTGCCTGTTCCTGTTCTGGCAGGCCTTCTCCGAGCACTGGCGTCTGATGACAGCCTGGGTCGCGATCGGCATGGTCATCTATTTCGTCTACGGCTACCGCAACAGCAAGATCCGCAAGGCGGCCATCGCGGCCGGCTGATCGGCAAGATGCCACTAAGGCCAGCGAGGCATTCGCTGGCCTTTCCATTCAACCGGAACGGACGATGTTGCGACAACTTCTGGCTACCAAACACCCGCACGCCGCGCATAGCGACGCCGAGGGTCTGAGCCTGCGCCGCGTGCTCGGCCCGTGGGGGCTCACCGCGCTCGGCATCGGCGCGGTGATCGGCGGCGGTATCTTCGTGATCACCGGCAAGGCGGCGGCGCTGCATGCCGGCCCGGCGATCATGCTTTCCTTCGTATTGGCGGCAATCTGCTGCGCTTTCTGCGCGCTGGCCTACGCCGAATTCGCGGCGATGGTGCCGGTCTCCGGCAGTGCCTACACCTACACGTACGCGACGCTGGGTGAAGGCGCGGCCTGGTTCATCGGCTGGATGATGGTGCTGGAATACGGACTGTCCGCTTCGGCGGTGGCGGCGAGCTGGACCGGTTATTTCCTCAGTCTCCTGCAACATTTCGACATCGTGCTGCCAAAGGCGCTGGTGCAGGCGCCGCTCGACGCCAAGCTGCATCCGACCGGCGCCATTCTCAATCTGCCGGCCGCGGGCATCGTGCTGCTGCTGACCTGGCTTTGTTATGTAGGCATCAGCAAGTCCTCGGCGATGAACATGGCGATGGTCGTCCTCAAGACCGGGCTGATCATTCTGGTGATCGCGGTCGGCTGGAAATACGTCGAGCCGGCGAACTGGACGCCGTTCATCCCCGAAAGCCAGGGCCCCGGCAAATACGGATGGGAAGGCGTGCTGCGCGGCGCGTCGATGGTGTTCTTCGCCTACATCGGCTTCGAGGCGGTGTCGGTGGCGGCGCAGGAATCGCACAGCCCGCAGCGCGACCTGCCGCTGGGCATGATGCTCTCGCTCGGCATCTGCACCGTGCTCTACATCGCCATGGCGGCGGTCATGACCGGACTGGTGCCGTACACGCTGCTCGGCACCGACGAGCCGGTGGTCACCGCGGTGGCCGCGCATCCGGGACTGGGCTGGCTGCGCGTCATCGTTGAAATCGGCGCGCTGATCGGCCTGTCGTCGGTGATCCTGGTGATGATCATCGGCCAGCCGCGCATCTTCATGATCATGGCGCGCGACGGCCTGCTCTCGCCACTGTTCACCAGGATCCATCCCGAATACCGCACGCCGCACATCAACACGGTCATCACCGGCATCGGCATCGCCGTGCTGGCTGCAGTATTCCCGCTGGACATCCTCGGCGACCTAACCTCGATGGGCACCCTGATCGCCTTCGCCGCGGTCTGCGCCGGCGTGCTGATCCTGCGCCGCACCCAGCCGGATCTGCCGCGCCCGTTCCGCATGCCGTTCGCGCCGGTGCTCTGCACGCTGGGTGTCCTCAGTTGCCTGGCACTGCTGTATCCGATGGGTCCGCACAACTGGATGCTGATGGCGGGCTGGAGCGCGATCGGCTTCCTGATCTACTTCGGTTACGGGTACCGCCATAGCCGGCTGCGCAACCAGCCACAGAAATAAGCAACCGCCGCCCGAAGGGCGGTTTTCCGAAATTCGGACGTTCCTGTCACCGCCGCCCACCGGTTTGTTTGTAAACTCGCGGCATGAGCGCCCTGCCCTACGACTATCACCGCTTCTGCGACCTCGCCGGCGAGATCATCATCAACGTCCGCGAGCTGGCCGCGCGCGGCTGGACGCCGGCCACCAGCAGCAACTTCTCGCGCCGCCTCGACGACCGCTTCGCCGCGATCACCGTCTCCGGCCGCGACAAGGGCAAGCTGAAGGAGTCGGACATCATGGTGGTCGACTTCGACGGCCAGCCCGTCGCCACCGAGCACAAGCCGTCCGCGGAAACGCTGCTGCACACGCAGCTGTACAAGCGCTTCCCGGAAATCGGCTGCGTGCTGCATACCCATTCGCAGGCGCAGACTGTCGCCTCGCGCCTGTTCGCCGGCGCCGGCCATCTGCGCCTGGAAGGCTACGAGCTGCTCAAGGCCTTCCACGGCAACACCACGCACGAGACGATGATCGACGTGCCGGTCTTCGCCAACACCCAGCACATGCCGACGCTGGCGGCCCAGGTGGACGCCCTGCTCGACAAAGACCGGCTGTGGGGCTACCTCATCGACGGCCACGGCCTGTACGCCTGGGGCCGCGACATGGCCGAGGCGCGGCGTCATCTGGAAGCGTTCGAGTTCCTGATCAATTGCGAACTGGAGCTGCGCAAGCTGCATACCGCCTGAGACGGCGGTTTCGCAGGCCCCGGACAATGCGCCGGCCCGACGTTCCAAGGCTTGAATCCTGCCGTTCCAGCGCTTAGATAGGAACGATCATCTTCAACTGTTAATCTTGAAGACGCCGTAGCCGTCCATGGCGTTGTCATGTCGGCTTCGGAACGTCCGGCCCGGCCATCCATGGCCGGGCGTTCGGAGCCGCAGCCGATGTCGATAGGACATCGGCCAAGCGCGGCTCCTCACCCGACGAGGTCTCCCCCATGAGCAGACTCCGCATCTTCGCCGACAACGCCCCCGACGCGCCCGAGTTCGTGAGCCACGACGGCGATGCCATCGCGCGCGAACTGAACAAGATCGGCGTCACCTTCGAACGCTGGCAGGCCAACCAGCCGATCAAGGCCGGTGCGAGCCAGGAAGAAGTGATCGCCGCCTACCAGGCCGACATCGACCGCATCACCGCCGAACGCGGCTTCACCACGATCGACGTGATCAGCATCGCGCCGGACAATCCGAAGCGCGAGGAGCTGCGCGGCAAGTTCCTCGACGAGCACTACCACAAGGAAGACGAGGTGCGATTCTTCGTCGACGGCTCCGGCCTGTTCACCTTGCACGTGGGTGGCAAGGTCTACGAGATCGAATGCGTGAAGAATGACCTGATCGCCGTGCCCGACGGCACCACGCACTGGTTCGACATGGGCGCCGAGCCGAGCTTCGTCGCGATCCGGTTCTTCCAGCAGCCGGACGGCTGGATCGGCCACTTCACCGGGACGGACATCGCGCAGCGCTTCCCGCGCTACGAGAAACAGGCGGCCTGACGCACACCAGCCTTCCAAATCCTTCGTCATTCTCGCGAAGGCGGGAATCCATGGACGTTCGTGCCTGAGTTGCGAAATCAACCGCAAAGTCCATCGATTCCCGCCTTCGCGGGAATGACGAGCAAAAGCAGAATCTCAGACTCTCACACCTCATGCGCACCATTCTCACGGACATCGAAGGCACCACCAGCAGCATCTCGTTCGTGAAGGACGTGCTGTTCCCGTACGCGCGCCGCGAGCTGCCGCGCTTCGTACGCGAGCACGGGCAGGAACCGGAAGTGCGGCGCTGGCTCGACGCGGTGGCGATCGAGGCGGCAGGCGGCATCTGCAGCGATGATGTGATCGTCGAGACGCTGCAAGGCTGGATCGACCAGGATCGCAAGCACACCGCGTTGAAAGCGCTGCAAGGCATGCTGTGGGCCGACGGCTACCGCAGCGGCGACTACACCTCGCACATCTATCCCGACGCGGCCGCGGCGCTGCGCCGCTGGCACGAGGAAGGCCGATCGCTGGCCGTCTATTCCTCCGGTTCGGTGCCTGCGCAGAAACTGCTATACGGCTACACCGAGGCCGGCGATTTACTGCCTGTGTTCGGCGCGTTCTTCGACACCGAAGTCGGCGGCAAGCGCGAATCCGGCAGCTATCGCCGCATCACCGAAGTGCTGGGGCACGGCTCTGGCAAGCACGATCCTGGCGAGATCGTGTTCCTCTCCGATGTCGTCGAGGAACTGGACGCCGCCCGCGAAGCCGGCCTGCGCACGGTGCTGGTCGATCGCCGCGAGGATTACCCGCAGCCACGCACGGGCGAGGCCACGCACGGCCATCCCCGCGTGGAAAGCTTCGCCGAGATACGACCCGACGACACATGAAGTCCGCACTGCACGCACTCGTCTGGCTGGCGCTCGCGCTGGCCGCCCTGCCTGCCCAAGCCGGCGACGACATCAGTGTTCCCGAACGCGATCGCGAGCTATTGCAGAAATCCCTCGCTGGCCTGTCGCCGCAGCGGCCGGGCAAGGTCGATCTTTACGTGGTCGGCTTCGCCGGCGACGGCAACGAGGACGTGTTCCGCAACGAAGTCGCATATCTCGACACGCTGATGTCGCAGCGCTTCGGCACCAGCGGACGCGTGGTGACGCTGGTCAACCACCTCGACAGCCTCGGCGATGCGCAGCGGCCATTGGCGACGCTCGACAACCTGCGCCTGGCCCTGGCCGGCATCGGCAAGATCGTCGATCGCGACGAGGACATCGTGCTGCTGTTCCTCACCACGCACGGCACCGAGAAGCACGAGCTGATCTCGGAACTGCTGCCCGTCTTCCAGACCACCATCGATCCGCAACAGCTGCGCGGCGCGCTCAATGCCTCCGGCATCCGCAACCGCATCGTGATCGTCTCGGCCTGCTACTCGGGCGGTTTCGTCCCGGGCCTGCGCAGCAGCGACAGCCTGGTGATCACCGCATCGCGCGAGGACCGCACCTCGTTCGGCTGCGGCGTGGAATCCAACATCACCTATTTCGGTCGCGCCTTTCTCGTCGACGGGCTTAACCACAGTGACAGCTTCATCGGCGCCTACGACATCGCCACGGCCGAGATCGCGAAATGGGAGCGCGAGGACGGCCAGGAACCGTCGATGCCCCAGATCGACGTCGGCGACGGCATCGTCCCTCGGCTGCAGGCCTGGCAGCGGCAACTGCAGATCGGAGCATCGGTGACCTATCCGTACGACCGCTGAGGCGGCCCGCCACAGCTGAAAGCGATTCTCATTTCGTCATCGAAAAACGCGCCCCGCTACACTGCGCGGGCGCTGCCAGCCAGCTCAACGCCAGCCAGCCACGCGCACAACGATTCGCCCGCCAGCATCCGCTCGCCAGCCAGTCGTTAACGAAACCCACGCCGATGCGTGGGTTTTTCGTTTTTGGCCAGGGAAGTTCTTCGTCATTCCCACCTTTGCGGAAATGACGAGCAATCTGCCTCAGTGGATCTTCTCTCCGCGCGCCAGCATCGCCACCAGCTTCTCGATGCGGGCCGCGCGCGTCTCCGGCTTCTTTGCCGTTTGCACGCGCCAGCACACTGCGTAGCGGTTGGTCTTGTCGAGCGTCTCGAAGAAGGTCTTGGCCTTACGATTCTTCGCCAACGCCACCGCCAGTTCCGCGTGTACTTCCATCGTCGTCGCGCTGTCGTAGGCGGCCTGCCAGCGGCCGTCGGCCTTGGCGGCCTCCACTTCGCGCAGGCCGGCCGGTTGCATGCGGCCGGCGGTGGTCAGGCGCTCGACATGAGCGATGTTGATCTTCGACCACAGACTGCGCGGGCGCCGCGGCGTGAAACGCTGCAGAAAGAATTGCGCATCGCAGCTACGCTTCAGGCCATCGATCCACCCGTGGCACAGTGCGACTTCAATTGCCTCGGCATACGTCACCGAAGCGATGCCCGACTCTTTCTTGGCGATCTTCAGCCAGAGCCCCTTCTCGCCCACATTTGCCGCAAGCCATTTCTCGAAGGCAGCGGCATTGCGGAAATGCCGGATCGGCAAGTCTGTCGGCAGCTCAGCGACCATGCTTGTCCACCTTTCCTTGTGCGTCCGATGCCGGACAGGCCGGCGGCCATGCTTCGTCGCCGCGAAGGCGCCAGACGAAGAATTCGCCCGACTTCTCGCCCTTGAGATCGCGCGCGAACAGCAGCGAGTGTCTACTCGGCGAGAACAGTGCGCC
This sequence comes from Luteimonas panaciterrae, assembly GCF_020511115.1. Taxonomy (GTDB): domain Bacteria; phylum Pseudomonadota; class Gammaproteobacteria; order Xanthomonadales; family Xanthomonadaceae; genus Luteimonas; species Luteimonas panaciterrae. Next base: position 24,766 of record NZ_JAJAVH010000004.1, on the reverse strand, counting down.
GATCTCGCTGCCGTTGACATTGATCGGCGCCGGCAGCTTCTCGCGTGGGCGCCACGCACCACGCGCATCACGCTCGCTTCGGTAAAGGCCATCGTTGGCCATCAGAATCAGCGTGCGGCCATCCGGTGCCGGCAATGGCTCGTATTCGTCGTCGGCGGTGTTGAGCGCCGTGCCCGCGTTCTCCACTGTCCAATGACCGTCCTGCGATCGATGCGCGCGCCAGATGTCGGTCTTGCCGAGCCCGCCAGGGCGATCGGAACCGAAATACAGCCAGCCATCCTTGTCCAGGCGCGGAAACCATTCGTTCCCAGTCGAATTCACCGGCTCCGGCAAGCGTTCAGGCGTGCCCCAGCTGTCGTCGGCATTGCGCTGCACGCGCCAGATGTCGAGATCCTTGCGTTTGATACCGTCGGTCGAGCGCGTACTGATGAAGTACAGCGTGCGCCCTGCCTCGGCGAACCAGGGATCGGCTTCCACGCCATCACCCGAAAATGCCACCGGCTGCGGCGACGTCCAGCCTTCGGCGCCGCACTGGCTGACTAGGATGCGCCAGCCCTTGAATTGCGGATTGCTGCGAACGAAATAGAAATCGCCGTTGGTAGGGTCGAAGGCGGGATGGGATTCGAACTGGTCGCTGGATACACCCTCGGGAATCCAGGCTTCGACCTTCGGTGGTGTTCTCGCGTGCAGGGCCGTCCCTGCAGCGATGCACATCATCAAGGAAGCGAAGCCACTCCAACGAAGAACATCGTGGAAATCGCCCAACATCTTCATGGTTGCGCTTCCGCCAGACCGTAACGCGTCGTCGCACCCCGCTCGCCCTGCCATTGATCGAAAGCACGGACTTCGACCACGTGCTCGCCCAGCGCCAGATCGGTGGGTAAGGTGCCACGCCACAAATGCGGTGATGGCGTGGCCTGGGCCGCGCGATCGTAGCCGCGCAGCGCCGTCGCCGCATCATCGAGCGCATTCTCCGCGAGCACGCCGGGATCGGGTTGCGCGACCTGCCGCATCGGCTTCCAGTCGCCGCCGTCGATCCGGTACTCCACGCGCGTGTCGTCGCCGCCCATGAACACGTTCGCGTACACGCCCGCCGCCGGATACGCGCCCTTGCGCAGCAGTTTCGGCGCATGCAGCGCCATCTCCGCGGTGAAAGCGGCATCACCCGCGGGGAGTCGCGCCGGATGCCAGGCCAACGAATAACCGCCAGCGCGATCGATCCGCAGCGTCGCGTAGCCGTTCGGCGTGCCATCGCTCATGGTCGTGTCGGGAATGCCCTGCGCGTCCTTGACGCCGCTCCAGAACGCACCGCAGGCGGCACCGACGTTGTATTCGTGCAAGGGACGGGCGCCATGCCAACCCGTCTTCGCGTCATGGAAGAAATGACGCTGGGTATGACTGTGCCCGCTCAGCACCAGCACGTGCGGGAATGGTTGCAGCAGCGCGAACAGGCGCTCGCGATCGGCGTCCCGGAACGTGTCTTCCCCATCCGGTTCGAACAGCGGAATATGCATGCCGAGCATCAGCAAGCGATCCTTCGGTGCATCGCGCAGATAAGCTTCGAGGAACGCGAGCTGATCCTCGCGCAGGCCGCCGACATAGGCGGGCTTCATCCCAGGTTGGGAGATCACGTCGTCGAACAGCACGAAATTCGCCTGCGATTCCTCCCATGCGAAGGTGTCGGGGCCGAAGTGATGGCGGAACGTGCGCAGCGAGCTTTCGTCGTCACCCGCGTCCGCATCGAGATCGTGATTGCCCGCGACGTGCAGCCACGGCACGCCGAGACGCGTGGTGACGGCATTCATGCCGGGATAAAGCGAGAGATCGTCGTTGACGATATCGCCCAGGCTCAGGCCCAGCGTGGCCTGGGTCTTGCCGATCAGCGGCTCGACGATGTCACGACGGTAGTAGTCGACGTCGACTTGCGATTTCGGCTGCGGATCGGCGAAAACGAGCACGTCCAGCGCACGCTTCGACCGTGGTGCCTTGCGCAGAGCGAAGTCGGCATCGGACGACGACTCGCGCCAGAAACCCGGCAGCCCTTCGCCGCCCGCTTCCACGCGCCAGCCAGCCGGCTTGATCACGAACACCGGCAAGCCCGGCCGGGTTTCCAGCGTGTAGCGCCCCGCCGCATCGCTGCGGACGATGTCGCGCCCGTTCGACACCGCGACATCCACGATGCCGCGCTCGCCCGGATCGCGTCGGCCATTGCCGTTGCCGTCGTCGAACACGACACCACGGATCGTCGCGGCATGCGCGGCGGCGCTGCCGATCAACAGGAAACATACACAAAGGAAGCGATGACTCATCGCCGGCATCCTGGTGGGAAGCCGCGATTATGCCGCGCCGCTCCCCTCGCCCCTATCTACGGAACGTCATGCGCGAGCGCTAGCGCTCACGTTTCCGCAGAGCGGCCTCCAGATCGGCCAGGCCGAAGCCACGCGCGCGCAGCAGCACCAGCAGGTGGTAGGCGAGATCGGCGGCCTCGCCGAGCAGCGCGTCATCGCCCTCGGCAACCGCCGCCAGAGCCGTCTCCACGCCTTCCTCTCCCACTTTCTGGGCGATGCGGCGCGTGCCGCCTTCGAACAGGCGCGTGGTGTAGCTGTCGGTCGGACGCTCGCGCTCGCGGCGCTCGATCAGCGCGTCGAGCGCGCCCAGCTGCGAGCTCGGCGCCTCAGGAAAGCAACTCGTGCGCCCGAGATGGCAGGTCGGCCCGCGCGGATTTGCTTGCACCAGCAGAGTGTCGCTATCGCAGTCGGTCTCGACGGAAACGAATTCGAGCACGTGGCCGCTCTCCTCGCCCTTGGTCCACAACCGTTGCTTGCTGCGGCTGAAGAAGGTGACCCGTCCGCTCTGCAATGTCGTCTCGAGCGCCTCGCGGTTCATGTAGCCGAGCATGAGCACACGCAGGGTGCACGCATCCTGCACGATCGCCGGCAGCAGGCCGTCTTGCTTGTCCCAGGCCAGGGACTCGATATTCATAGGTCTTTCCATTTCAAAAAAGAGCGTCGATGCCTTCCATGGCGCAACAGTACCGTCTGCGGATGCTCTGCCCAGCCATCCATGGCCGGGCGTTCGGGAGCGCAGCGGACGCCTTGAAGGCATCCGCTAAGCGCGCGCTCCCTCACCATCACGCACCTCAATCCCAGCCTCGCGCAGTTCGCGCTTCAGCACGGGAATCGCGATCTGCCCACTGTGGAACACGCTGGCGGCGAGCGCGGCATCGACATCGGCGTCGCGGAACACTTCGATGAAATGCGCCGGCGCACCGGCGCCGCCAGAAGCCACCAGCGGCACATGGCACAACGCGCGCACGGCCTGCAATTGCGCGATGTCGTAACCGCCGCGCACACCGTCGCTGCCCATGCAATTGAGCACGATTTCGCCGGCACCGAGTTCCTGCGCTTCCACCACCCAATCGACGGTGCGCCTGGACAAGGCGCGCATGTTGTCCGGATCGCCGGTATGGCTGCGCACGCGCCACTGGCCGTCGCCGTCGCGCAGCGAATCGATCCCGACCACCACGCATTGCACGCCGAAGGCTTCGGCGATCTCGCCGATCAATGCCGGCCGTTCGAGCGCCGGTGTGTTGATCGAAATCTTGTCGGCGCCGGCATGCAGCACGGCGCGCGCATCCTCCACGCTGCGGATGCCGCCGGCGACGCAGAACGGAATATCGATCGACCGCGCCACGCGCTCCACCCAGCCGCGATCGACGCTGCGGCCCTGCGGGCTCGCGGCGATGTCATAGAACACCAGTTCGTCGGCACCTTCGTCTCGGTAGCGCATCGCCAGTTCGACGATGTCGCCCATGTCCACGTGATCGCGGAAACGCACGCCCTTGACGACACGGCCGTCGCGCACATCCAAACAAGGAATGATGCGTCGGCTCAGCACCGCAACGCCTGTGGCAAGTCGAACCTGCCTTCGAGCAGGGCCTTGCCGAGCACGATGCCCGCGCAACCGGCGCCGCGCGCGTCGCGCACGTCGTCCAGATCGCGGGCGCCGCCCGAGGCCTGCAATTCGAGTCGCGGCGCCCACTGCCGCAGCAGTTGATAAAGCTGCAGATTGGGGCCGGCCAGGGTGCCGTCGCGGGCGATGTCCGTGCACAGCAGGTGGCGCAAGCCGGAGCGCGAATAGAAGCGCACCAGATCGCCGAGGCTGCGGCGGCCGGGCTGGGTCCAGCCGTGGCTGGTGGGGAACCAGCGGCCATCCTGCCCGCACCAGGCGTCCAGGGCCACGGTCACGCGTTCGTTCCCGTAGCGGTTGATCCAGCGCACCACGCGATTGGGTTCGGTGACGGCAAGCGAACCGACCACGACGCGATCTGCGCCCTCCTGCAGCAGACGTTCGATGTCGGCCTCGCTGCGCACGCCGCCGCCGGTCTGGACCGAGAGCGGCGTTTCCGCCTTGAGCCGGCGCAGCAGATCGCCCAGCGTGTAGCCACCGTTGCGGGCGGCGTCGAGATCGACCAGATGCAGCCACTGCGCGCCCGCATCCGCATAGCTCTTGGCGAGCGTGAACGGGTCGTCGGCATAACGGGTTTCGCGCGCATAGTCACCTTGCGCCAACCGCACCACGCGTCCGGAACGGACATCGATGGCCGGGTAGATCTGGAAGGTCTCGCGCAGCACATATGCGTTCATGGTACCCATCGGATGAAGTTCTCCAGCAGCCGTGACCCAAGGGCCGAAGATCGTTCCGGATGGAACTGCGCGCCGAAATACAGTCCATGCCGGACGATGGCTGCGAAGGCCTCGCCGTGATGCGCGGTGGCCAGCACGCTGGTCCCCGACACGCCCACGTCGACCGGGGCGGCGTAGCCGTGCACGAAGTAGGCACGATCGCCGTCCCGGATGCCTTGCAACAGTCCATCTCCTGTAACGCAGGACAGGGCATTCCACCCCATGTGCGGAATGCGGATTCCCGGAGCCGGCCGCAACGCCTTCACCCGCCCCGGAAGCAGCCCCAGACAGGGGGTCTCCCCCTCCTCCGAGGACTCGTACAGCAGCTGCATGCCCAGGCAGACGCCTAGGAGCGGCACTTTCAGATCGCGCAGGGCCTCCACCAGCCCTTGGGCCCGCAGGGCGCGCATGGCCGGTGCAGCCGCGCCCACGCCGGGCAGGATCACCCGGTCGGCGCCGGCCAACTCGTCGGCGTCGCGGACGATGCGCGGGGTCACCCCGAGCCGCTCCAGGGCATAGCGCACGGAGCCGAGGTTGGCACCGCCCGCGTCGATCAGTGCGACATCCGTCACGCGCTCCCTCATGGCCGGCCCCTCACAGCTGACCCTTGGTAGTCGGCAATTCGGTGCCCTCACGCCGCACCGCCTGGCGCAGCGCGCGCGCGAACGCCTTGAAGCAGGCCTCGACCTGGTGGTGGTCGTTGTCGCCGCGCACCCGCAGGTTGAGGTTGAGGCCGGCGGCATCGCAGACGGAACGGAAGAAGTGCGGCACCAGTTCGGTGGGCAGATCGCCCACGCGCTCGCGCCGGAATGCGCCGTCGAAGACGAAATACGGCCGGCCGCTGAAATCCAGCGCCGCGCTGGCCAAGGTTTCGTCCATCGGCAGTGTGAAGCCGTAGCGGCCGATGCCGCGCTTGTCGCCAAGCGCCTCGCGCAACGCCTGCCCGAGCGCGAGGCCGGTGTCCTCGACGGTGTGGTGTTCGTCGATGTGCAGGTCACCGTCGGTCCGCACTTCCAGCGCGATGCCGCCGTGCTTGCCAATCTGTTCCAGCATGTGATCGAAGAACGGCAGGCCGGTGTGCACGCGCGGATCGGCGCTGCGATCGAGATCGAGCACGATACGGATCTTGGTTTCCTTGGTATCGCGCTGCACCGTCGCGCGTCGCGGCGCGTCGGCCAGTTCGTGGGCAATGGTGGCCCAGTCCCACTCGCCGCCGAACTGCGCCGTATGCAGCTGGAAGCCGCGAATGCCGAGATTCGTGGCGAACTGCAGATCGGTCTCGCGATCGCCGATCACCGCCGAGCGCGTCCAGTCGATGCTTCTGTCCTTCAGATACGGCAGCGCCAGCCCGATGCCGGGTTTGCGTGTCGGCGCGTTGTCCGCCGGGAAGCTGCGGTCGATCAGCACATCGCGGAACACGATGCCCTGGCTTTCGAGGATCTGCATCATCAATGCGTGCGGTCCGTCGAAGGCGGCTTGCGGGAATGCCTCGGTGCCGAGGCCATCCTGGTTGGTGACCATGATGAAGCGGTAACCGGCATCGCGCAGTTTCAACAGCGCCGGGATCACGCCGTCGACGAAGCGCAGCTTCTCGTAGGCATCGATCTGGAAATCGGCCGGCTCCTGGATCAGGGTGCCGTCGCGGTCGACGAACAGGACCGGTGTCTGCGTGGTCATGCCGCCGCCTCCCGCGTCACCGTTCCGCCCGCGGCAGAACAAGATTTCAACGCTGCCAACACTCGGTCGTTCTCCTGCGGCGTTCCGATCGTGATGCGCAAAGCGTCGCCGAGCTGCGGCGCCGCGCGCTGATCGCGCACCACCACACCCGCGCCCAACAGCGCGCGAAACGCCGTCTCCGCATCGCCGAAGCGTGCCAGCAGGAAATTGCCCTGCGACGGATAGACACGCTTCACGCCGGGCAACTTCACCAATGCCTCGCGCACACGCTCGCGCTCCGCGCGCACGAGCGCGACGCGCTGCCGGGTTTCCGCCAGCACCTGCGGCGATAGACCCGCCAGCGCAAGCTCCGCGCAAGGCGTCGGTACCGGATACGGAGCCTGACAGGCACGCAACACCGAGATCAGGGCCGGATCAGCGATCGCGCAACCAATCCGCGCGGCCGCCAGTGCGTGCGCCTTCGACAAGGTGCGCAGCACGACCAGATTCTCGCAGCGCGCCTGCAACGTCGTGGCGGACTCTGCTCCGGAGAACTCGCCGTAAGCCTCGTCCACCACCACCAGCGCCCGTCCCGCGAGCTTGTCCGCCAATGCCTCGATCTCCCGCAGCGCGAGCGCTTCGCCCGTCGGATTGCCGGGCGAACACAGAAACACCAGCTTCACCGGCTGCGACAACGCCGCATCGGCGATGGCATCGAAATCCGGAACGAATCCGGCTTCGCCATCACGCAAAGGAACTTCCAGCAAGGACGCGCCCTGCAACCGCGCGCTGACCGCGTACATGCCGAACACGGGTGGTGCGATCAGCACCGCATCGCGTCCCGGCACGCACAATGCGCGCACCAGCAGATCGATCGCCTCGTCGCTGCCACGGCCAATGAGCAAGCGCTCGGGCTCGCAGCCATACAGCGATGCCAGCGCGGCGCGCAAAGCGAGTGGCTGCGGATCGGGATAACGCCGGCTGGACGCCGTGGCATCGGCGGGATTCGCCCAGGCCGATTCGTTGGCGTTCAACCACACATCGCCGCGCAAGGCTTCGCTGCGTGCGGATTTGTAGCCGCCGAAGCCACGCAGATCAGGACGGACGAGATCGAGCAGCGTGCTCATCCCCTGGCCTCCCTGCGATCGTCCTGGCGCGCGACCGCTGGGCTCAATCGCAGCGACACCGCATTGGCGTGCGCATCGAGCCCTTCGGCCTCGGCCATCGTCACCGCATCCGGCCCGATGGCGTCGATGCCGGCGCGCGTGGCCGATTGCACGCTGACGAAATTCTGGAAACTGGCGACGCTCACGCCGCTGTACGCGCGTGCGGCTCCGTTCGTCGGCAGCACGTGATTGGTCCCGCTGCAGTAGTCGCCGAGCGCTTCCGGCGTCCAGTCGCCGAGGAACACCGAGCCCGCGGCCTGCACGCGATCGAGCCAGGCGCGCGGTTCGCGCAGCGCCAGGATCAGATGCTCGGGCGCGTAGGTATTGCTGATCTCGAAAGCTTGCTCCAGCGACTGCACCAGGATCAGGCGCGAGCGCAATAAGGATGTGCGTGCAATTTCAGCACGCGGCAGCTGAGCGAGCTGCTCGGCGAGCTCCGCCTCCACTCGCGACAACAAATCGGCATTGTCGGACAACAACAGCACCTGCGAATCCGGGCCGTGCTCGGCCTGCGACAACAGATCGGCCGCCACGAACGCCGGATTGGCGCCGCTATCGGCGATCACCAGCACTTCCGACGGCCCCGCCGGCATGTCGATCGCGGCGGCACCGGACTGCGCGACCTGCTGCTTGGCTTCGGTGACGTAGGCATTGCCCGGCCCGAACAACTTGTCGCATGTGGGCACCGATTCCGTGCCGAACGCCATCGCCGCGATCGCTTGCGCGCCACCCAGCTTGAAGACACGCGACACGCCGGTGAGCCTCGCCGCCACCAACACGGCGGGATCGGCGGTGCCGTCACGTCGCGGCGGCGTGCACAACACGGTTTCGCGGCAACCGGCGAGTTTCGCCGGCACACCCAGCATGAACGCCGTCGATGGCAGCGGTGCGCTACCCGCCGGCACGTACAGGCCGACGCGCGCGATGGGACGGATGACGCGTTCGCACACCACGCCCGGTGCGGTCTCCACGGCATATGGCTGTGTCATGCCGGCGCGGTGGAAAGCCTCGATGCGGCGCATGGCCGCCACCATCGCCGCGCGCAGTTCCGCGGGGACGCTCGCCTCGGCGGAATCGAATTCCTCGCCTTGCACTTCCAGTGACGGCAATGTCACGCCATCGAAGCGCGTTCCCAGCTCACGCAGCACCGCATCGCCGCCCTCGCGCACGCGCGCGAGGATGTCGGCCACTGCTTCCGTTGTCTGACGTGAAGTCGCTTGCGTGGCCCGCTGCAGCGCGTTCTCGCGCGCGGCGGCATCGAGCACGGCCCAATCGAGACGTGACACGGCGACTCCGGTTCGCATCGCCGCGTTCATGCCAATGTCCGCTCCACCGGCACCACCATCAGGCCGCGCGCGCCGGCATGCTTGAGGTCTTCCAGCCGTTGCCAGGTCATCGCGCCATGGCAGAGTGCTTGCAGCGCCAATGTATCGGCACCGTCCACCTGCATCATCGTCGGCGCTTCCGCATCCGGTAGCAGCTTGAGCAGATCCGGCACCGCGCTGCGTTGCGCCTGGAACAGCAACAGGCGGCTGTCCTTGAGCTTCAGCACGCCTTCCAGACGACGCAGCAGCAACTGCGCCAGTTCCGCGCGCGCATCCGCGAACGGTACCTGAGGACCGGCCAGCACCGCTTCGCTCTGCAGCAGCGTCGTCACGGGCTTGAGGTGATTGGCGGTCAGGGTCGCGCCACTCGATACGAGATCGCAGACCAGATCGGCCTGTCCAAGCCGAGGCGCGATCTCCACCGAACCGGACAGCGTGACCACCGTCGCCTGCACGTCCTGCTCGCGCAGCCAGTTCTGCAGCAGATAGGGATAACTCGTGGCGATGCGCCGTCCCTCCAGCTGCGCCGGTCCTTCCCACTGCCACTCCTCGGGAACGGCGATGTCGAGACGGCAGCCGCCGAAACCGAGCGCGCGCAATTCGAAGGCCACCTGCGGCAGTCCGCGCTCGGCGCGCTCGCCCGCCTGCTCGGTGAGCACGTTGCGGCCGACGATGCCGTAATCGCAGACGCCGTCGGCCAGCAGCCCCGGAATGTCGTCGTCGCGCACCAGCAGCAGGTCGACCGGCAGCGATTCGCCGTAGCAGAACAGCTTGTCGCGGCTTTCGCGCCACGACAGTCCGCACGAGGCCAGTAGCGCGCGCGCGGGCTCGCTGAGGCGGCCGGATTTCTGGATAGCGATGCGCAGACGATCGCGCGCGGTCGCGGCGGCAGTGAGACTCATATCGGATTCCTCAGTGCGACGCTTTCTGGCGCGAAGACGGTAGCTGACGCGCTGCGATGGCATAGCCGCCCGCACCGCGTTCGAGCGTGCGCGCGACCCGGCCGATGGTCGTCACGCTGACCTGGGTGCGCTCGTGGATTTCCCGGTACGGCACGCCTTCCAGCAGCAGCGGCACCACCCGCCAGCGGTCGACCATGGCTTCGATCTCGGCCGGCGTGCACAGGTCTTCCAGGAAGGCCGCGACGTCCTGCGGACGGCTCAGGCTGGCAAGCGTCCGCGCCAGCGCCTTGAAAGAGGCGTCGGCATCGCGTTCCGGCAGGGGTTCGAGTCGTTGTTTCATCGAATTAATGTATTAGCGTGTTAATACATTAATTCATGAAAACGGACTCGTCAAGCCGGTGATCCCGATCCGACAGCAGGTGTTGGCCCGGCGACGGATTTCTCATCCCCCTCACGTCTCTGAACAAAATCAAGCACATATATCCACGTCTTCTGTCGTGATGCAAAACAATGGTTTGGAGGGACTCACGCACGCGGCTATATCGGAATTCCCCACGTCGTAAACGAGGTTCCACATGCAAACGTCGGCATTCCTGCCGCGCCGCAAGGGCGCGCGCGGCCTGGGCATTCTCGCCCTGGCGATGGCATCCCTGCCCTTCAGCGCCTTCGCCACCAACGGGTACTTCAGCAATGGCCCAAGCGTGAAGTCGAACGGCCTCGGCGGCGCCGGCACCGCGTTCCCGGTCGATTCGCTGGCCGGATTCATCAATCCGGCCGGCATCCTGTTCGTCGGCGATCGCGTCGATGTCGGGCTGACCGTGTTCCGCCCGGATCGCTCCTCGACGATCGAAGGCAACGCGTTTGGCGCCGATGGCGAGTATTCCGGCAACGCCCGCGAATATTTCCTGCTGCCGGAGGCCGGCCACACCCATCGCATCAACGACGATGTGTCCTTCGGCCTCTCGCTCACCGGCAACGGCGGCATGAACACCGATTACCGCCGCAACCCCTATCGCGCCTTCGGCGGCCGCGGCTCGGCGGGCGTGAACCTGCAGCAGATCTTCCTCACACCGTCCCTGGCCTTCCGGGTGGGCGAACAGCAGTCGATCGGCATCGGCCTGAACTTCGCCGTGCAGCGCTTCTACGCGAAAGGGCTGGAAGGATTCGCCGGCGCATCGCTGGCGCCGGACAGACTCACCGGCAACGACTATTCCACCTCCACCGGCGTGGGCGTGCGCTTGGGCTGGACCGGCCGCTTCCTCGACGAGCGCTTGAGCTTCGGCGCGACCTGGGCCTCGAAGATCGAAGGCCATTTCGACGACTACGAAGGCCTGTTCGCCGAGAACGGTGGCTTCGACATTCCGCAGAACGCCAGCATCGGCGCCGCGTTCCGCGCCAATGACAAATTGACGTTGCTGGCCGACGTGCAGCGCATCTATTACTCGAAAACCAAATCCGTCGGGAATTCGCTGGCACCGCTCTTGCAAGGCCAGCCCCTGGGTGGAAAACAAGGACCAGGCTTCGGCTGGCGCGACATCGATGTCTACAAGATCGCCGCCAGCTACGACTATTCGCCGAGGCTCACGCTGCGGGCCGGTTTCAGTCATGCGGAGCAGCCGATTCCCGATGATCAGACCTTCTTCAACATCCTCGCGCCCGGCGCGGTGCAGGATCAGCTCAGTCTCGGCGCCACCTGGCAAACCGGCGAACGCGGCGAGTTCAGCATCTACTACAGCCACGCGTTCGAGAAGGAAGTGAACGGACGCGGCTCGATCCCGCAGCCGTTCGGCGGCGGCGAGGCGGACATCCAGCTGAGCGAGGATTCGCTAGGCTTCGCGTATGCGTGGAAACTGTAGTCCGCACTTCCTGGCGAGCTTCCGCTGATGGCTTCATTCACACCCGTGAGTGCCCTGCTGGGCGGCCTGTTGATCGGCGCCGGCGCGAGCTGGCTATTGCTTGTGCTCGGCCGCGTCGCCGGCATCAGCGGAATCGTCGGCAGCCTGCCGCTGTCGCGCGGTTTCGAGTTCGCCTGGCGTGCGCTGTTCCTGCTTGGCCTGATCGCGGGCGCCGCGCTGCTGTATCGGCTCGGCGTGCCGGCGCCGCTCGGTCGTGCCGGCGTACCGGCTTGGCTCCTGATCGTCTCGGGCCTGCTGGTGGGATACGGCACGGCCATGAGCAATGGCTGCACCAGCGGCCACGGCGTCTGCGGGCTGGCGCGCCGCTCGCCGCGCTCGCTGGTCGCGACCGTGATCTTCCTCGGCGTCGGCCTGCTGACGGCGAGCGTGCTGCGTCATCTTCCGGAATGGCTGGGATGAGCACATCGCGCGCGCTGTCCGCCGTCTTTGGCGCGGGTCTCGTGTTCGGCGCCGGGCTGGCGCTGTCCGGCATGACGTTGCCGGAGAAGGTGCTGGGATTCCTCGACCTCGGTGGTCATTGGGATCCCAGCCTCCTGTTCGTGCTGGGTGGCGCGGTCGGTGTCGCCGGCGTTCTGTTCCCGCTGATCCTGCGACGCCGGGCACCATTGCTGGCGACGTCCTTCGAGCTGCCACTCGCCACCCGCATCGATCGCCCGCTGGCGATCGGCGCCGTGTTGTTCGGTCTCGGCTGGGGATTGAGTGGCTACTGTCCCGGACCCGCGATCGCCCTACTCGCCGCCCTGCCCGGCAGCGGTCGCGAGGCCGCGTTATTCCTGCCGTCCCTGCTGGCGGGCGCGCTGGCATGGCGATTGAGAGCCGGCCGCGCGAACGGAGCATCCTGATCGCGACGACGGCGTCTCATCGATCCCGCCATCCGCGGCGACTCGATCAGTCGCGCGGACGCTGCTTTCCGATCTGCTCATAGGCCAGCCAGACCAGCACGACACCCGTCAACGCGCCGATGATTTCGAGCAATACACGCAGCCCGAGGCGATCGGGATCGTGGATGCCGGCCAGCGCTTGCTGCGCGTAGGCCGGCGAACCCGGATTGACGAAGAACAGCGACACCAGATGCCGCAGATCGATACCGGCGCTGATGAGCACCGACGCGAAGGACGCCCAACCGATCACATGGCCGGTGTCCAATCCCATCAAGCGGCACAACGGCCGCCAGATCAGGCAAATCACCGCACCGATCGCGAACGCGATCGCCCCCGCCTCCAGCACGCCCAGCCAACCGTAGTGCAGCGTCAAGTTCATGGCGAGCTTGCCTCGTGTGATCCGATCATGCGTGCAGGGCCGTGAGAACCGTATCGTCGGCGACCAATCGCACCGCCGCCGCCACGTCGGCGTCGAGCGCGCGGTCCTGGTCGAGGAAGGCGATCTCGCGACGGATCACCGCATGCGCGGTCGCCACCGCGGCGCCCGGATGGAAGGCGTCGGCGGCGGCCAGTTCCGCGCGCAGCGCTTCCACTTCGGCGAGGAATCCGGCGTAGTCGGGATGATCCGGCGCCGGACCGCCCTGCACCTTCGCGGCGAACGTGCGGGCGTCGGCGCGGTCGGCGAGATCGCGCGCGGCGTTGATCATGTCGCGGCGCAGATCCAGCGCCTGCGCGGCGGTCATCAGTTCGAGCGCGAGCACCTTGCCGAGGTCGTCGGCCATCGCCAGCACATGGCGCGCCTCGTTGGCGCCCATCGAAACATGATCCTCGGCATTGGCCGACGTCGGAATCGAGTACACGCTGGCCGGATGCGCGCGGCTGGCCAGATCGTTGACGATCGCCGCCGCGGTGTACTGCACGATCATGAAGCCGGATTCGGTGCCGTCCTCGTTGCCGATCAGGAAAGCCGGCAGGCCGTCGTTGGTGGCCGGATCGACCAGCTTGTTGAGGCGCCGCTCGCTGATCGAGGCCAGCACCGGGATCGCCGCCTTCACGTAACTCATCGCCAGCGCCAACGGCATGCCGTGGAAATGACCGGCGGAGATCACCTGCTGCTCGACGTGCTCGGCCTGCTTGTCCGGGAACACCAGCGGATTGTCGGTAACTGCGTTGAGTTCGATGTCGAACACGCGCTTGGCTTGCGCCACCGCGTCGCGCACCGCGCCGTGTACCTGCGGGATGCAGCGCAACGAATAACTGTCCTGCGGCTGATGTTTCTTGCCGCCGCGGAACGGCTTGAAGCGCTTGTAGAACTTCTCGCGGCCGTGACGCTGGCCGAACGGCACCCAGTCCCAGCCGATATCGAAGCTGAGCTGTTGCGCTTCCGGTGTGTCCCAGCTCGCGGGCAGCCATTGCCGGAAGCGTGGCACCAGGTGATACGGAATGTCTGCGAGCGTAGAACCGCCGAGCAGCTCGCGCAGATGCGCCGCGACATGCACCTGTCCCGGATGCGGGCGCAGCGCATGCACTTCCTCGGCGAACGCGCCAAGGCGTCCCGCGAAAGCATCGATGGTCATCACCGCGGCGAGATCGGCCGTGTCGAGCAGCTCCTCCATCCGCTGCACCGCAAGTACACCGCTTGCAAGCATCTGCGCGGTTCCGTTGTTCAGCGCCAGGCCTTCCTTGTAGGACAGCGACACCGGTTCCAAGCCTGCGCAACGCAGCGCTTCGGCGCCGGGGAGGCGCTCGCCGCCGTAGAACGCTTCGCCGCCACCCAGCAGCACGATCGCCAGATGCGACAGCGGCGCGAGATCGCCCGACGCGCCAACCGAGCCCAGCGCCGGCACCACCGGCACGATTCCGGCGTTGAGCATCGCCGCCAGCGCCTGCAGCGTCTGCACGCGGATGCCGGAGTGGCCGTGTAGCAGCGTGTTGATGCGAATGCAGAGCATCGCGCGCACCACCTCGGTCGCGAGCGGCTCGCCGACACAGACCGCGTGCGTGACGATCAGCTTCTGCTGCAGCTCCGCGTGCAGCGAACGGCCGGAAGGCGCGGCTCCCGGCAACTCATCGCGCAGCGGATGCGCGCCCAGCAGCTTGTCGGCATTGCTGCCGAAGCCGGTGGAGACGCCGTAGATCGGTTCTTCGCGGCGCACTTGTTCGGCGAGGAAATCCGCCGCGCGGGCCACCGCCGTCAGCGCGCCCTCGTCCAACGCCACCTGCGCGCCATGCGCCACCGCGCACAGCTGCGCGCGCGTGAGCGAGCGTCCATCGAGTCGAATCGCTTTCATCTGGACCTCATGCTCAGGATTGTGGCGACGCGCGCAGTTGCAGCTTGGCCTGTTCCAACCTGGCCTGTTCCAGCTCGGTGCGCAGCGCCGAGGCGATCTCGGCATCGGCCACTTCGAACTGTTCGCCACGGCGCAGATCGCGCACCGTCACCACACCCTTCGCGGCTTCGTCCTCGCCACGGATCACCACGAAACGGATACCGGCGCGATCGGCGTATTGCAGTTGCTTCGCCAACTTGCGCGGCTCCTGCTGGGTTTCGACATTGAGCCCGGCCGCGCGCAGGCGCTGCGACAAAGCCAGCGCGTGATCGAGCGCGGAGTCGTCGAGCAGCGAGACCAGCACGTGCACCGAACTTTCCGCGGTCGCGATCAGGCCGGCTTCGCGCAGCTGCCAGAACAGGCGCGTCAGGCCGATCGAGATGCCGACGCCCGGCAGCTTCGACTTGCTGTAATGGCTGGCGAGATTGTCGTAGCGGCCGCCGGAGCAGATCGAACCGATCTGCGGATGCGCATCGAGCTGCGTCTCGTACACCATGCCGGTGTAGTAATCGAGGCCGCGCGCGATCGACAGGTTGATCGCATAGTTCGACTCCGGCACGCCCATCGCGCGCAGCCGCTGCAGCAGCGCGCGCAATTCGTCGCGGCCTTCCTCGAACAGCGGCGTTCCGGCACCAAGCGCGTCGAGCTTCGCCAGCGCATCGTCATGATTGCTGGAACGCACACGCGAGAACGTCATCAGGCGGTCGATCACCTCATCAGACAGGCCGAAGCCTTCTCCGGCCAGCGTCGCCCGCACCGCATCCTCGCCGCGCTTGTCGAGCTTGTCGATCTCGCGCAGCACCGCGACCTGCTGATCGTCGGCGATGCCCTGCCCCTCGAAGAAGCCGCGCAGCAGCTTGCGATGGTTGAGCTGGATGGTGAACTCGCCGATGTTCAAGGCGGAGAACACGGCGTGGATCACCGCGGGAATCTCGGCGTCATAGCGCGGCGACAGCGCATCCTTGCCGATCACGTCGATGTCGCACTGGTAGAACTCGCGGAAGCGGCCGCGCTGCGCACGCTCGCCTCGGTAGACACGCTGCATCTGGTAGCGGCGGAACGGGAAGGCCAGTTCGTGCTCGTGCTCGGCGACGTAGCGCGCCAGCGGCACGGTGAGGTCGAAGCGCAGTGCGAGCTCGGGCAAGCCGTCACCCGCCTTCTCCAACGCGCCGGTGGACTGCACGAAATACACCTGCCGCTCGGTCTCGCCACCCGACTTGGTCAGCAGCACTTCCGACAGCTCGAACACCGGCGTCTCCACCGGCAGGAAGCCGAAGCGCTCGAACGTGGTGCGGATGGTGTCGAGCATGCGCTGGAACGCGATCTGGTCGCGGGGCAACAGCTCCAGGACGCCCGGGGGCGTGCGTGGCTTGATCAAGGGGAGGACTCCGGCGCAGATCGTCTGCGCATTGCTGCCTACAGTTTAACGTCGCGGGGCTCGCGCTTGGCATCACGCCGGCCGGACATCCGCTGCATCCGGCGCGATGGCACGGAGAATCAACGCGGCTGACCACGCCGGCGGAACCCGCGCAAGGGCGACGCGCCCCGCATGCGTGGCGCCGGGTCGAACACCCGCGATCTTCCCGCCGGCACCGGAATGCGAACGAACGCTTGCCCGACCCCACCCCGCATCTCTACAATGCGCGGCTCACCCAAGTCGGGGTGTAGCTCAGTCTGGTAGAGCGCTACGTTCGGGACGTAGAGGTCGCAGGTTCGAATCCTGTCTCCCCGACCATCTTCTTGATTTCTCCTCCCGCCCCTCTTCGAATTCCACGGACGCGTATCCACGCGTCTACCCGGGGCGTGGCTCTGTGATTGGGTTCTCTGCGCGCTCACACCGGTCGTGTGACGATATCCAGGCGTCAAGTGGTTCATGTTTGTGAAGATTCGAAAGCCTGAGTTCAGACTTCGTTGACGATTTCTGGCTTACTCTGACGAATTGTGTGACTTAAGTCGCATTTCATAACTCGCCGCAACACGCTGGGGCTCCAATGCCGACTTTTCCATCGATGTGCCGCCTCGCACTGGCGGTTGCGCTCGCGACCGCTGCCGCCTCGCCCTCCTGGGCACAGTCCGGCACCGGCCAGCCCTCGGGCCTAAACAGCGCTCTTTCCGAGATCCGGCAATTGCGCGACCAGAAGCAGTGGCTCCCCGCCCTCTCCCTGATCGAGCAGACCGCGGCCAAGTATCCGGACGACGACACGCTTTACGTCCTGCGCGTCCACACCCTGAGCGAGATCGGCTCCCGCGAGCGCGCCTGGCAGCTGTATCAGGCCAAGCCGCAGCTGTTCAGCGCCGAGGAGGCGCAGCGCATCGAGCTCGATCGTCTGGCACGGCTCACCTCCGCCAGCGAATACTTCGTCGCCGACGAAACCCGGCGCCTCGAGGAGGCCCGCGCCGTCGAAGCGGCCAATCAGGACTATCTCAAGCGTGCCGGGATCGATGCGTCGCAAATGCCGTTGCGCATGCGCTACGACCGGCTGGACCTGCTCAACAGGCTCGAACGCCATCGCGAGGTGGTCGAGGAATACGAGAAGCTGCGCGCCGAAGGATATGACATCCCGGGCTACGCGATGATCCCGATCGGCGCCTCGCTGATGGATCAGAAGCGGCCGAAGGAAGCGATTCCGGTCCTGGAAAAAGCCATCGAGGCAATCCCGGACGACAATCCGAAGAAAGTCCAGTACAAGATCATGCACGCCTACGCGCTCATGGAAGCCGAGCGCTTCGATCTCGCCCAGCCCGAGCTCAAGGCGCTGGTCGAGGCGAATCCCGACTGGCGCACCGTACCCGGCGCCCCGCTGCCCTACGAGAACTGGGATCGCTACCACGCCGAGGTCAACGAAGCGATGGTGCGCTCCTACGCGGGCGACCTGACCGGCGCGCAGAAGACGCTGGAAACCATGAGTGCCTATGGCCCGGATGATTCCGGCGTGCAGTCCTCGCTCGGTTCGATCTACGATCGCCGCGGCTGGCACGAACGCGCGCTGGAACGCCATCGCATCGCCAGCACGCTCGATCCACAAAGCATCGATGCCCGCACAGGACAAGTCGAATCATTGCTGGAATTGCAGCGCGTCGAACAGGCGCGTCCGATCTACAACGAATTGCAGACGGTCTATCCCGACACCCTGCAGTCACGCACCCTGCGCGACCGCTGGAACCAGAACGTGGGCTGGCAGTGGCGCGCATTCGCGGCCTGGGGCCGCAGCGACAGCAACGGCAGCAGCAACGTCTCGCCAGTCGGTTCGCGCGATGGCGTCTATGGCATCGAGGCGGAAACTCCGCTGCTGGGCGACCGCTGGCGTCTCACCGCCGGCTACGCGGACCGCTACGCCGACTTCAACGACCGCCGCATCCACGATCGCCGCGGCGCTTTTGGCGTGCGCTACACCTATGACCGCCTCGACGTGCACCTGCAGGCCAACCGTTCCCACGACGACCTCGACAACACCGGCGCCAGCCTCGATGTCGGCTGGCGCTTCAGCGACGTCTTCGACGCCGGCCTGACGCTGCGCAAGTACGACCCGGAAGCCTCCCTGCAGGCCCGCGCGTTCGGCATCACCGCCGACTCCGCCGCGCTTTCCGCCAATTGGCATCCGAGCGAACTCACCACGGTGCAGGCCAGTGCGCAGGCCTATCGTTTCGACGACGGCAACCGCCGCCAGTCGCTGGGCGTGAACCTCGACCAGCGACTGGTCACGCGACCGCATTTCCTGCTCAACGGCCTGGCCTCGATCTACACCAGCCGCGGCACGCGCGACGACGCGCCCTACTTCAACCCCTCGCGCGATGCCTCGCTGGAATTCGGCGTGCGCGCCGACCAGATCGTGTGGCGCGAGTACGAGCGCTATTTCCGCCACCGCCTGACGGTGACGGTCGCGCCCTACTGGCAGGAGGATTACGGAACCGCCTGGGTGCCATCGCTGCGCTACGAACACGAATGGCAATTCGCGACCGGCCAGGTGCTGGTCTACGGCGTCAACTGGTCGCGCCCGGTCTACGACGGGCAGCGTGAGCGTCATCTTGGCTTCGATGCCGAATTCCGTTGGGGTAAATAAGATCATGCATCGTCATCGTTTCCTGAGACCGCTCGGCCTGCTGTTGCTGCTGCTCGGCCTGCTGCCCGTCGGCGGCATCGTGGCCGCAGCCGAAACGGCTACGCAGCCGGAGCCGCTGCTGGTGCTGAACTATCACGACGTGCGTGACGACGTCGCGCCGCATGGCGATCCCGACCAGTTCGCGATCAGCACGCAGAACTTCATCGGCCACCTCGACTGGCTCAATGCGCAGGGCTATCACCCGGTGAGCCTGCAGCAGGTCATCGACGCCTCGGCCGGCCGCGCCAAGCTGCCGAGCAAACCGGTGCTGCTCACCTTCGACGACGGCCTGCGCAGCGTGTACAGCAAGGTGTTCCCGTTGCTGCGCGCCTACAACTACCCGGCATTGGTCGCCGTGATCACGGCATGGGTCGATCTGCCTCAAGGCCAGACCGTGCAGTTCAGCCGCCCGATGGGCCACGACGATTTCGTCACCTGGGAACAGCTGCGCGAAATGCAGGATTCCGGGCTGGTCGAGGTCGCATCGCACACAGACAACATGCACCAGGGCCTGCTGGCCAATCCGCAAGGCAACCAGCGCCCGGCGGCAGTCACGCTGCTCTACGACTCGGCCAACGGCAAATACGAGGATGAAGACGCCTATCGTGCCCGCATCGGCGCCGACCTCGCCCGCAGCCGCGACAAGATCAAGCAGCACCTCGGCCGCGCGCCGCGTTCGCTGGTCTGGCCGTATGGCGCCGAGAACGGCGTCGCCAACGACACTTCCAAGGAATTGGGCATGACCGCGACCTTCGACCTCGAAGGCCGCACGACCTGGCTGGATCACGGGCTGGAAGGCCTCGGCCGCATGCTGATCACCAACAATCCGACCGCCGCCGATCTGGCTGTCGACCTGCGCCGCGATCTGCGCCTGGACGGCATCCGCGCCGTGCAGGTGGATCTGGATTCGGTCTACGACGCCGACCCGCAGCAGCAGTCGCGCAACATCGATGCGCTGATCGAACGCATCAAGCAGATCGGCCCCAACTACGTGTTCCTGCAGGCCTTCGCCGACCCCGACGGCAACGGTTCCGCCGACGCGCTGTATTTCCCGAACAGCTATCTGCCGATGCGCGCCGATCTCTTCAGCTTCGTCGCCTGGCAGTTGCAGACGCGCGCGCAAACCCAGGTCTATGCCTGGCTGCCCGTGCTCGGTTTCGAACTGCCGGATGCGGACAAGCGCCGCGAGCTCGGCATCGCCAATGCCGATTCCAAGGACGTCTATCGCCTCGACTTCACCAAGCCGGAAGCGCGCAAGATCATCGAAGGCATCTACGATGAAATGGCCGCCAGCAGCAGCTTCCAGGGCCTGCTGTTCCATGACGATGCCTTCCTGCGCGACAACGAGCTGCCCTCGCTGGGCAACGATCCCGCAAAGCGCACGCAGGCGCTGATCGATTTCACGCTCGATCTGAGGAACACCGCCGAACACTGGCGCTCGAAGCTGAAGACGGTGCGCAATCTGTACGCGCGCACCGTGATCGATCCCGCCAGCGAGGCCTGGTTCGCGCAGCGGCTGGACACGTTCAACCGTTACTACGACTACACCGCGCTGATGGCGATGCCGTGGCTGGAAGGCAGCGGCGACCGTCCGTGGAGCTGGATGCAGCACCTGGCGAAAATGGTCGGCGAGCATGATCCGAAGTTCGACAAGACCATCTTCGAACTGCAGACGGTGGACTGGAACAGCCGCAAGCCGATCGCGGACAAGACCCTGCTGGAGCAGGCACGCAAGCTGAAAGCGATGGGCGTTCGCCATCTGGCCTGGTATCCGGACGATTTCATCGCCAACAGACCGCGTCTGGAGACGGCCCGCGAGATCATTTCCTCGCGCGGGTTCCCCTACCCCTTAAGGAGATAAAGCCAAGATGGCGCCGGTGATTGCCCTGCTGTTCCAGTTCGCGTTCCTGTACCCGATCGTGATGTCCTTCTTCTGGATTTCCGGCGGTCTGTACTACTACTTCCGTCGCGAACGGAAAGAGCGGCCACGCATCGAGCCGCCGCCTCTGGCGTCCACGCCGCTGGTCTCGGTCCTGATCCCCTGCTTCAACGAGGGTGAACAGGTCCGCGAGACCATCAGCGCCGCGCTCGCGCAGCGTTATCCGGATTTCGAAGTCATCGCCATCAACGATGGCAGCAAGGACGACACGGCCGAGCAACTCAATCAGCTCGCCGCGCAGCACGAGCGGCTGCGCGTGGTCCACCTCGACCGCAATCTCGGCAAGGCCAACGCCATGCGCATGGGCGCGCTGGCGGCGCGTTCGGAATACCTGGTCTGCATTGACGGCGACGCCCTGCTCGACGAGTACGCCGTGCATTGGATGGTGTGGCATCTGATGTCGGGGCCGCGCGTGGGCGCGGTGACCGGCAATCCGCGCATCCGCAACCGCTCCACCCTGCTCGGCCGCCTGCAGGTGGGCGAGTTCTCCTCGATCATCGGCATGATCAAGCGCGCACAACGCGTGTACGGACGGCTGTTCACGGTCTCGGGCGTGATCAGCGCGTTTCGTCGTACCGCCCTGCATCGGATCGGCTACTGGTCCGACGACATGATCACCGAGGACATCGACATCAGCTGGCGCCTGCAGATGGACCATTGGGACATCCGCTACGAGCCGCGCGCGCTGTGCTTCATCCTGATGCCCGAAACCCTCAAGGGCTTGTGGAAGCAGCGCCTGCGCTGGGCCCAGGGCGGCGTCGAGGTCATGCTACGCCATACCAGTGACCTGCTGAGCTGGCGCAAGCGCCGCATGTGGCTGGTGCTGTTCGAATACCTGCTCAGCGTGGTCTGGGCCTACATCATGGTGTTCATCATGCTGCTGTGGGCGATCGGCCTGTTCGTGCAGATGCCCGCGCAGTTGGAAGTGCGCAGCATCCTGCCGTCGTGGCATGGCGTGATCCTGGCCATGGTCTGCCTCACCCAGTTCGCGGCCAGCCTGATCATCGACCGCCGCTACGAAGCGCGCGTCGGCCGCAACTACTACTGGATGATCTGGTATCCGATCGCATACTGGCTGCTCAGCCTGCTCACCACGGTCACCGCCGTGCCGAAGACGCTGCTGAAGCGGCGCCGGCAACGCGCGACCTGGGTCAGCCCGGACCGGGGGTTGCGATGAACGCCGCCCGGGGAAAATTCGATCCGCGCATCATCAGCAAGCCGAGTGCTCAACCTACCCTGCACCGCTCCTTCTTCGGCATCATCACCGCCGCGTTCTGGGCGTTGTATCTCTATCTGTGGCTGCCGCTGCTGACGCTGGTGCTGTGGCTGTTCGGCATCCGCACCACCATCTTCGAGCTGTACCTGCGCGAGCACCAGATCGATCCGTTCCTGATCCTGGCGCTGCCGTTGATCGCCATCGCGGCAACCGTCCTGCTGATCCTATGGGCGGAGTACAACCGCTGGCGCTTCAAGGACAAGGAACGGCGGAGCCCGCAGGCCGATATCACGCTCGATCGGGTCGCCGCCGCGCTGCACGCGACGCCGGAGATCGCCGCCGAACTCAACAGCGGCCGCATCTCGATCCTGCACATGGATCAGGAGCGCGCCTTCCCGCTGTCGGTGACGGCCGTCGCGCCGACCGCGCCGACAACACCCTCCCCGCCACCCGCGCCACCCGCCGAATCACGGACGCTGTTGCCGGGAACGAAGTCGAGCCGCTGGCTGGTGCCGTTGGGCCTGCTCCTGATCGCCGTTGCGGTCGGCGCACTGGTGCTGATCTCCCATACCTATACCGATCCGGTCCTGCATCGCCCGGTCCCGCAGGGCACCAGTGCGTTCGCGGAGGCCACCAAGGAACTGCAGGCGGCCATCGACGAGGCACAGCGACAGACGCAGGTTTTGCAGCAGGCACAAACGCCGCCGCAGAACACCGTCGAGCCGCAGGCGGAGAAGAAGGTCGTCGCCAAGCAGACCGAGACCAAGAAGCCGAAGAAAGAGAAGAAGGACAAGAAACCACGTCCGACGACGACGGCAGCCAAGCCGATTCCGGGCCAGAGTCCGAAGCCGCCCTACCCGCGCGAGGCATTGCGCGGAGGCGAAGGCGGTCTGGTGGTGTTGCGCGTGACGGTCAGCCCGGATGGCAGACCGACGAAGGTCGATTTCGCGCGTCGCAGCCGCGTGCGCGAACTCGATCGCGTTGCGCACGACACGGTCATGCGCTGGCGCTTCACGCCGGCCGTGCGCAACGGCAAGCCGGTCGCATCGACGGTATTGGTGCCGGTGGAATTCACGCCGGATCGCTGATCGCGGCCCCGATGGGAAAGCACGATCGGAAAGTCCGCAACACTCCGTTGCGGCTTTCCCGACGTGTTCGTCACATACCCCGGTTAAACTGATACTGGAGTATTCCCGGACATTTCCGTCCGGCCGACTCCCATAGACGAATTCTTCTCGCAGATGCGCGATTCCGCGTATCCGTGCAATCTTATAGATGGCATCCGTCACGCATGGTCCGGCGACTCCGTGGCCATCCTTGCTCGGATGCATTCGAGTTCTTATCCATGACCCGCTTGACAACATCTCCTAGTGCCATCGCAACACCCCAGGTGAAGGGCGCGGCACTGGTGCTGGCCGGCATCGCCCTGTCGGCGTTCAATCTGCGCACGGCCGTCACTTCGTTGACGCCGCTGCTCGATTCGTTGGGACATACGTTCGGGTTCAGCGCCACCGTCGCCGGCGTCTTCGGCATGCTGCCCACCGCCTCGTTCGCACTGCTCGGCGTGACGACACCCTCGATCGCGCACCGCCTCGGCCTGGAGCGCACCGCGCTGCTGTCGATGCTGCTGGCCGCGGCCGGCCTGATCCTGCGCTCGTTCGCCGGCAACATCGGCGTGCTCATGCTCGGCTCGATCATCGCCCTCGCCGGCATGGGCATCGGCAACGTGGTGCTGCCGCCGTTGGTGAAGCGCTATTTCGCCGATCGAGTCGGCACGATCAGCACGATCTACCTCACCGTGCTGCAGGCTGGCACCATTCTGCCGGCATTGCTCGCCGTACCGCTCGCCGACGCCGCCGGCTGGCGCTGGTCGA
Source organism: Luteimonas panaciterrae (assembly GCF_020511115.1). Lineage (GTDB taxonomy): Bacteria > Pseudomonadota > Gammaproteobacteria > Xanthomonadales > Xanthomonadaceae > Luteimonas > Luteimonas panaciterrae. The sequence continues at coordinate 776 of NZ_JAJAVH010000004.1, read as the reverse complement.
TGGGCATCTGGGCCGTGACCGCGCTCATCGCCGCCGTGCCGTGGGTCGGCGTGCTGATCGCCGAACGACGCAAGTCATCGGCGCTGGCGCAAGTCCATGATCATGCCTGCAAGGATGGCGACGAAGCACCCGAGCTGACCGCTCCGCCCGTGCGCGGCAAGGCTTGGCGCTCACCGATCGCCTGGGGCCTGGCGCTGATGTTCGGCACCACCTCGCTGATCACCTACTCCATGTTCACCTGGTTGCCGAAGCTGCTGACCGAAGCCGGCGCCACACCCGCTTTCGGTGGCGTGATGGTGGCGCTGTTCTCCACGCTCGGCCTGTTGAGCGCCCTGGGCATGCCGGCACTGGCCGTGCGCGTGCGCAATCCTTTCCCCCTGATCCTCGCATGCGCGGCCTGCCACGTGACCGCATTCGCCGGCCTGCTGTTCGCGCCCATGCTGTTGCCGGCGCTGTGGGTGGCACTGCTCGGCCTCGGACCATCGACGTTCCCGCTGGCATTGACGTTGATCAATCTGCGCACGCGCACACCGGCCGGTTCATCGGCATTGTCCGGTTTCATGCAGGGGCTGGGCTATGCCTTGAGCTGCCTGGGTCCGCTGCTGTTCGGTGTGCTGCACGAATACACCCACGGCTGGACGTGGCCGTTCGCGATGCTGCTGGTCGCGGTGGGTGTGCTGTTGATCGGCGGCTGGATGGCATCGCGGCCGCGGATGCTTGAAGATACTTGGTAGATCTTGTCTTGAGTACGCTCGTGGTGACGGCAGTTGAGTGCT
>NZ_JAJAVH010000039.1 GCF_020511115.1 Luteimonas panaciterrae | reverse complement strand
AGCTAATCGTCATCACGACGGTAAAACCGTATGCAGCTGCCAGCAACGACAAGTTAAGCAGTACCTGTCATCAATTCCAATAACAAATTGCAATATCACGATCGCCGGAAACCGGTAGGGGGGAACGTATTGAATTTCGTTTATGCATATGTGGTTTGCATGCTTGAGCCTTACGATGAGTGGTCAATCTTCTACTGCACGTCGCAGGCTGACTTGCCCACAGGCGCCATGACATCCATACGTTTGGGAGTAGTAGTTTCCTCCCTCTTTCCCTCTCCTCCTAATCGTCGGGAGGAGAGGTTTTTTATA
>NZ_JAJAVH010000038.1 GCF_020511115.1 Luteimonas panaciterrae | reverse complement strand
GCACTGCAACAAAGCGGGAGGCACAGCCGCGAAACCTCGATAGCGTCCGGGTGCGAACTTCGGTTCGCACTGAGGTTCGCGCCCCCACATGACCTCACGCACCGTCCCGAGTCACCTCTGATGGCGCGGGTTTCCAACAGATCAAGGCCGTTAGCTATCTGTTGAAAAACCCCGAAGTCGCCGCGAACCGTTCCACTGCCGCTTGGTCGCGGTAATCAAGTTCGATGATCTCGCGTACCGCCTTCGCCTTGTCAGGTGCCTGCGCGTAATAATCGCGCATAATGGCGTAGCCGACGTAATAGCCGAGATCACCGACGCCGTGGTGATTGCCTGGGCCGTTGTAGAGCCAGTTGCTCCAGGACACGCCGTCCATCTCGGAGCGGAACTCCTGCTTCAACGTCGCCTCGTGTTCGTATCCATACTGCATGTAGGGCAATGCCGGTGTGCGTCCAATGACCTGTTCGGCGACAAAATCCGCGGCGCCCTCGTACATCGCCTGCGCCAACAGAGTCTTACCCGGGCCACGCTGCTGGGTATGGATGTACTCATGTACGTTGAGTAGGACGAGTTGCTTCTCTGGCTCGCTGGCGAAGTAGACGCCTAAACTTTTACGCAAGCGCATTGGCAATTCCGAAATATCCACGCTTCTATCGCCAGCAGCCAGCTCCGCGCCGATCAGTACCTTGTCGCCCAAGGTCGTTCCACTAGAGCGTAAGCAGCCGATGAGGAAGTATATCTTGGCCGGGCGCAACGCTGGATACAGGGTGCGTAGACGCGCGATCGCTGGTTCGAACTCACTGCTTCGTGCACGCATCGCCAGGGTACGCGAACGTACCGATTCCCAGAACCGCGGATAGCGGCGAATGGCATTGACATAACAGTCCGTGTCGTAGCCCTTGGTCTGCATGAACGCATGTAGCCCGGCCGTGCCCGGGTCCACAAACTTCCGCTGTAGCAATTCGCGCTGGCGATTGAGTGAGCGCTCGGCGCGCACTTGATCGTAGGCCTGCCAGAACCGGTCGATGTCCGTGGACTCCGCCAGTCCCGTGCCGTTCTCCGCTTGGACCGGCGCCAACCCCATCCAGGCCGACACCCACAGCGCCAGCCCCCATCGCATTCCCCTCATCGCACCGCCTCCTAGCTCACCGAAAGCTGATTAGATGCGCGCCGCGGACACAAAGTTTAAGGCCAGTGCGCCCCGAGGCTGCGATGGGTTATCACCACCTCCTGACCTACCCCCAGCCGGATGAAGGCGGGGCCAGTCTCCGCGGTGCGGGATTCACATTCATCGGCGAGGCCGGCGGCGACAGTTGGAGCCGCGGCGCGCGGCCCCGCAGCGACCGCACGCCGACCGGCCGCAAGTACCGTTGGGAACTGCGTGTCTGATTCCATCGCGGGCATCGCCCGCTCCGGCGATATCTGGCAGTTGGGCGCACATCGGCTCGTCTGCGGCGACGCCGGCGATGCCGCGCTCGTCGGGCAGTTGATGCAGGGCGAGGGCGCGGCGCTGTGCTTCACCTCGCCTCCTTATGTGGCCCAGCGCATCTACGCCGGCGTGCGGATCCGGGACTGGGACACGCTGATGCGGTCCGTGTTCGCCGCGGCACCGCTGCAACCGGACGGTCAGGTACTCGTGAACCTCGGCTTGGTCTACAAGCACAATGAGGTGCAGTTGTATTGGGAGTCCTGGTCGGCCTGGATGCAGGCACAGGGCTGGCGTCGCTACGGTTGGTACGTGTGGGACCAGGGACATCTTCCTGGCCGCTGGCACGGCAGGCTCGCGCCGAGCTTCGAGTTCATCTTCCACTTCAACCGCGTTGCGCGCGTGCCGAACAAGATCGTGCCGTGCAAGTGGGCGGGCACGCATCAGCATCTGCGCGAAGACGGCACGGCCTCCAACCTGCGCGGCCGGGACGGCAAGCTGTCGGTCTGGAACAAGCCGCACATGCCGGTGCAGCCCACGCGCGTGCCGGACAGTGTCATTCGCATCACCCGCAACCGGCGACGGCTCGGTGACGGTCTCGATCATCCTGCAGTGTTTCCGATCAGTCTCCCGGAGCATGTGATCGCGGCCTACAGCGACGCCGGCGAGATCGTCTACGAGCCCTTCTGTGGTTCCGGCACCAGCCTGCTCGCTGCGGAGAAAACCCAGCGCGTGCTGCGCGCCGTCGAACTTGTACCACGCTACGTCGACGTTGCACTCGTTCGATTCCAGCGCGCGCATCCGAAGGTGCCTGTCACCCTCCTCAACACGAACCGATCGTGGCGCGATGTCGCCGCGCAGAGATTGCAGCCTGCCGCATGAAAATGTTGCACGTGGAACAGCGCGAAATTTCGTCGCTGATCCCATACGCAAGGAATGCTCGCACGCACTCCGATGCACAGGTCGCGCAGATCGCGGCGAGCATCGCCGAATTCGGATGGACGAACCCGATCCTGGTCGACGGCGAAAACGGCATCATCGCCGGCCACGGCCGCCTCCTGGCCGCGCGTCAGCTCGGCCTGCTTGAAGTGCCCGTGATCGAATTGTCGCACCTGACGCCCAACCAGCGTCGCGCCTACATCATCGCTGACAACCAACTCGCCCTGCAGGCCGGCTGGAACGAGGAGATGCTCGGTCTCGAACTGGCCGACCTGAAGGCTGCGGACTACGACTTGTCGCTGGTCGGTTTCGATGAGGACGAACTGAATCGCCTCCTCGGAGAGGCCGAGGAGACGCATGAAGGACTGACCGACGACGATGCCACACCGGAGTTGCAGGAGACCGCCGTCTCGCGCCACGGCGATCTGTGGCTGCTCGGTGAGCACAAGCTGTTGTGCGGCGACGCCACCAGCGCCGCCGACGTCGCCCACCTGCTCGGTGACGAGCGCCCACACCTGATGGTCACCGATCCGCCCTACGGCGTGGAATACGATCCAGCCTGGCGACGTGAGGCCGGCGTCAACCGCTCCGAACGGCTGGGTCAGATCCGCAACGACGACCGCGCCGACTGGCGCGAGGCGTGGGCACTGTTCCCCGGTGACGTCGCCTACATCTGGCACGCCGCGCTCTACGCCAGCACGGTACAGGCGAGCCTCGAAGCGTGCGACTTCAACATCCGCTCGCAGATCGTGTGGGTGAAAACCCGCTTCGTCCTCTCGCGTGGCCACTACCACTGGGGCCACGAGGCTTGCTGGTACGCCGTCAAGGACGGCGCGACCGGCCACTGGAACGGCGCGCGCGACCAATCGACTGTGTGGCAAATCGCCTACGGCACTCATGAGGAAGACCCCGCCACCACGCACGGCACGCAGAAGCCCGTCGAGGCGATGCTGCGACCGGTGATCAACAATTCATCGCCCGGCGAACTGATCTATGAACCCTTCAGTGGATCTGGCACGACGAGCATCGCCTGCGAAAAATCCTCACGGCGCGCGCGTGCGATCGAACTGGATCCGCGCTACGTTGATCTCGCCGTGCGCCGCTGGCAGGACTACACCGGCCTGTCGGCAACGCGGGAGAACGATGGCGCTACGTTCGACACGTTGTGCGCGCCGAATGAAGTTGCGTGATCGCTCAGAACTGGACTCGATGGAAGACAGTGAATCTGTCTTGTCGATGCGGTACAAACCGTATCCGACCATCCCTGGGCTGGTCAGGGAATCACTTCCTAGTCGGAGGCTGGCTGGATTCTCTGCCACGACAGCAAAGCCCGCCGGGTCCCTGAACCCGAGTTCGTCTTCTGGCTCATGGGGTTCCCGCCCGAATTCCTAAGCTGCGCGCCGCCGGTAATGCCATCGTCCCGCAGCTCGCGGCGGAAGCCCCCCGCGCGCTGCAAGCGCCATCCCTATAAGCAGGTGCCGGAAGCTGAAACAATACAAAATCCCTCTCCCCGGCATCAAGGAGAGGGACTGGCACAAAGAGGGACGTTAGGTCCTCTGACAAGTTGCCAGCTTCGAACCGTCAGGCAGCGGTACATTGACCGCCTCCCACGCACACGCCACTGCATTTGCCTGCTTCTTGCTGAGCAATCCGCGGTCGAGCAAGTCCGCAGCCGCTTGCTGAGTGGCCTCGCGCGCCTTCGGATAGCCTGTCTGCGAGGTCATATACAGCGTGATCGCGCGATACCATACCTGTGCAGCCACCTTGTTAGTGATTCTGGTCAGGTCAATGTCGCCATTGCAGACCAGATCGGCCTTGACCAGCTCCGCCCGATAGGATGCCGGCACGACGGCCCCCTCGGACAGCAGATAGAAGAAGTGGTTGCCGACACCGGAAGTGAAATGCGGATCGTCCATGGGGGAATTCTTATCGTAACAATCCTGCGATTCGTCATCCAGGCTCGGCTTGAACATATAACGCCACGGTTTTCCGTCCTGCATTACATTTTCGG
>NZ_JAJAVH010000037.1 GCF_020511115.1 Luteimonas panaciterrae | reverse complement strand
ATGGGGGAATTCTTATCGTAACAATCCTGCGATTCGTCATCCAGGCTCGGCTTGAACATATAACGCCACGGTTTTCCGTCCTGCATTACATTTTCGGCAATGAGATAATCTGGTGGATCTTTGGGATTGTTATCAAAAAATTCCACCATCGTGCCCATGATGTCTGAGTTCGCTTCATTGAGGCCTCCAGACTCACCAGAGTAGATCAGCTTCGCCGTCGCATCAGTTACACCATGAGTCATCTCATGACCGATGGTTTCAAGGGTGACAACTGGATTCGACTCGTCGTTAGCAGAACCATTGAGATAGAACATACTGTTCAAACCAGCCAACCAGAAAGCATTAGTGTACCCCTCCACAAACGACTCGACATTCACTACCGCCCGAATGCCCTTGCCGTCATTGGCAATACCATTCCGATCATGACGCTGCTTGTAATAGTCCCATGTCTTGGCCATACCATAGTGGACTTCAGCACCAATGCGCTGAGTCAGATCGATCTGATTGTCACCCCAAACATTGTTCGTATCGAAATACGGTTTACCCAGCTTACTGTCATCGACCTGGGACACCACTCCTAATTTATTATATTTACGTTGTGCAGCAAAGATCAGTGCATCGTCTGCCGGCTTGTTTTCGCCGTTGAGGGTTTTTCCATCGCCACGCTTTGG
>NZ_JAJAVH010000036.1 GCF_020511115.1 Luteimonas panaciterrae | reverse complement strand
AAGAGTCCGTTATCCGATAGATGACGCAATCATCCTTGCAGTGAAAGTCCTCCATTCGCTCGCGGAGAATGAGGCTGCTCAATCGTCGACCGCGACACCAACGCAACGGGCATAACTGTATCCTTCCGAATCCACGTACAGCGCCCGCCGCCCCGGCGCGGCGATCTCAATCACCAGCCATTGGCGCAGCGCGTTGAGGCCACCGCGCCCCTCCAGCCATGCGTTGGCCTGAAGAAGTTGGAAACGAAGGCGTCGTATTCCCGCATGGCCATGGCGCGAGTTTCCTCCACGAGCGCTGTCACCTCGTCAAACCAACCATCGGTGATCACACGACTCAGGAGATTGGGCAGATCGCCCACCTTGCGGGTCATGCGGACTTTCAGGATACGGCATGGAGCGCTCATGGAGCGCTCCCTGCCTCGGCGATACGGTAGACCCGCTCGCCACCCGCGTCCTTGGTCGAGGTGATCGTCAGGCCGAGCTTCTTCTTGAAAGCGCCGGCGAAGGTGCCGCGCACAGTGTGGGCCTGCCAGCCGTAGTTTTCGCATTCTTTTCTGCGCCGGTACCGCCGGCTGCAACGAACAAGTTTGCCACGTGGCCCCTCAAGGTCATGAGCTATAACATTCGTTACGGTATTTCCAACAGTGGCCGTTTCGATCCAGACGCGATAGCCGACGCGATCGCTGCCCAGTCGCCCGATATTGTGATGTTGCAGGAAGTCGACCGCGGCTTCCTGGTCAACGTCAGCCACGATGTACTTGCGTTGTTGCAGAAGCGACTGCATATGTATGTGTACTACAACCCGGCTAGTTGAGCGACTGTTCGGGGATGCAATCCTAAGCCGTTGGCCATTACAGGATGTGCTGCCAGTGGCCCTACCCACTTACGATGTTGCAACTCGGCCGGGCGTGCTCAGTGGGGTGCTCAGGCTTGATGACGGAAGCGAGGTAGTACTTGCAGTCAGTCATTGCATGAGAAGGAAGGTGGTGTGGACATCCGTCAGGCGCGCGACTTGGCCGCACACTTAGATGCACGCATGACGGGCAGGCACCGGCTATTGATCCTAGTCGGCGACTACAACCTCGAACCTGGCGATATGCGTCTGCAACCGCTGCTAACTAAGCTGTACGCCGGACTGGCGGACGCGCGCCCGTTGCCGACCTGGCCTTCGTCGCATCCAGTACAGCAACTTGACTATTTGTTTCTTTCGGCAGGATTGCGTGCCACCGATATGGTCGCACCCAGCACACAGGCCTCGGATCATTTACCTGTCGCAGCAAACATAGAACGAACGCCCTCTGCCAACTGAGAGCAGCCAGAAGTGGGATAGTTCCGCAGTCAAACAACATGACCGATAAGACCTTGACTTGTATCGCAGGGCATAAGATCAATACTGCATCTCAGACTTTGAATTCGGAGTCGCTGCACCTTGCCCATCAAAATTGACGATATCCACCTCGTCGCTCCCATCACCCGATGCGGCGAGCTGGCGCTCCATTGGCCTGATAGTAGGTCGCTATCGAGCGCTGTAATGGCGAACGGTTCCGAATCACGTCGGCCAGCTTCTCAGCTATCATGATCGTGGGCGCGTTGAGGTTGCCGGTGACAACCTGTGGCATGATGGAGGCATCGATGACGCGCAACCCGTCCAAGCCATGGACTCGGCCTTGGCCGTCGACTACACACATCTCATGGTTACCCATCTGATTCGAGCAAGACGGGTGATATGCAGTTTCAGCGTGCGCTCGCACAAAGGCGTCGAGTTCCGTATCCGTCGTCAGATCCGCATCGGGAGAGATCGCGCGCCCAACATACGGGGCGAGTGCTTTCTGCCGAAAGATATCGCGAGTGATACGAATCGCCGAGCGGAACTCGCGCCAGTCCTGCTCCTGTGACATGTAATTGAACAGGATACTGGGGTGTTGGCGTGGGTCCTTAGAACGCAGGTGGATACGGCCACGGCTCGGTGAGCGCATGGAGCCAACATGGGCTTGGAAGCTATGGGTCTTGATGGGGTTGGAGCCGTTATAGTTCACGGCCACTGGGAGGAAGTGGTATTGCAGATTCGGCCACTCAAACTCGTCTTCACTGCGGATAAAGCCGCCTGCTTCGAAATGATTGCTCGCACCCAGGCCAGTGCCAAATATCAGCCATTCCAGGCCAATCTTCGGTTGGTTGTGCAGCTTCAATGCGGGCGACAGGGAGACAGGTTGTTTGCATTCGTACTGGATGTACATTTCCAGATGGTCTTGCAAGTTGGCGCCGACTCCCGGCAGGTGATGAACGAGGGCGATATCAAGGCTGCGTAGCAGGTCCGCTGGGCCGACCCCTGAGCGCTGCAATATCTGCGGCGAAGCGATGGCGCCGCTGCAGAGAAGCACTTCGTGACGAGCGTGAGCTTGCTTGGGCTCATCCTCATGCAGATAGGCCACACCAACGGCGCGCTTGCCCGAGAACAGGATGCGGTCGGTAAGCGCGTGCGTGACGATGGTCAGGTTCGATCGTTGCCGCGCCTGATCCAAATAGCCACGTGCTGTGCTGGAGCGACGACCTTGTGGCGTGACCGTGCGGTCCATTGGGCCGAAGCCCTCTTGCCGGTAGCCGTTGAGATCCTCGGTGCGGGGATAGCCTGCCTGAACACTGGCCTCGACCATGGCATGAAAGAGCACATTGTTACCACTCTTCGGTGTGGTCACCCACACGGGACCGTCACCACCGTGATAGTCATTTGGGCCAATGTCTCGGGTCTCGGCCTTGCGGAAATACGGCAGGCAATCCAGGTAAGACCAGTTCTCCAGCCCTGGACGTTTAGCCCAATGGTCGTAGTCCATGGCATTGCCACGGATGTAGCACATGCCGTTGATCAACGACGAACCACCCAGCCCCTTGCCCCGGCCGCAATCCATGCACCGGTGATTCATATAGGGCTCGGGATCCGTCTTGTACGCCCAGTTATAGCGGGTGCCTTGCAGTGGATAGGCGAGTGCCGCCGGCATCTGAGTACGGAAGTCGAGCCGGTAATCTGGGCCGCCGGCCTCGAGCAGCAAGACAGTGACGTCGGCGTCTTCGGTCAAGCGGGCGGCCAGTACATTTCCGGCGGAACCGGCGCCGATGATGATGTAATCGAATTCCTGCGCAATGGGCATCAGTGTTGCTCAAGGAAGTGGTACCTGACCGAGCGGTAATCGGTACCTACGAGTGGAAAGGGTTAGAAAACCGACGCGAACGAGCCGAGTTCGACCTGCACCGATTTCATGCGGGTGTAATGCATCAGCGTGTTGATTCCGTTCTCTCGGCCAATACCGGATTGCTTGTATCCGCCGACTGGCATTTCCGCCGGTGATTCACCCCAGGTGTTGATCCAGCAGACCCCTGCTTCGAGACGATGGATGATTCGGTGCGCACTGGCAAGGTCGGGAGTCACCACCCCAGCGGCCAAGCCGAAATGGGTAGCGTTGGCGCGGCGGATGACCTCCTCCTCGTCGTCGTAGCCAAGGATGCTCATGACTGGTCCGAAGATCTCATCACGCACGATTGTCATCTCATCCGTGCAGTCGGTGAACACCGTCGGCACGACGTACGCGCCCTTTGCGAAATCGCCATCGGTCCGCCGAACGCCCCCGATCAGCAATCTCGCGCCTTGCGCCCTTCCGGTTTCGATCAAGCCCAGCACCTTCTCCATATGCGCGAAGCTGATCAACGGACCGAAATTGGTTTGCGGGTCGCCGGGGGTGCCGATGCGGATGCGGGCGGTACGCTCGATCACCGCGGCCTCAAATGCCACCTTAATGGAGCGGTGGACGAAGATGCGGGTCGCGTTCGTGCACACTTGTCCGGAGCTGAAGAAGTTGGCCATGACGGCGATGTCGGCCGCACGGTTGATATCGGCATCCGGTAGGACAATGAGCGGTGACTTCCCACCCAGCTCCATCGTGACTTCCTTCAGTGACGAGGTTGCTGCACTGGCCATCACCCTCTTGCCGGTTTCGACGCCCCCGGTAAAGGACACCTTGTCGATGCGCGGGTGTTCGGTCAGCCACGGTCCGATTTCGCGGCCGCTGCCCTGGACCACATTGAAGACCCCATCGGGCACGCCGGCCTCGGTGTAGATCTGCGCAAGCTTGAGCGCGGTGAGCGGGGTTACTTCGCTGGGCTTGAAGATCATCGCATTGCCCACCGCCAACGCCGGTGCAGACTTCCACATCGCGATTTGGATCGGGTAGTTCCATGCACCGATGCCGGCGACCACCCCCAGGGGTTCGCGGCGAGTGTAAAAGAAGCTCGATTCGCGCAATGGCACTTGGGTACCTTCGGTGGCCTGGGCCAGACCCGCGTAGTACTCAATTACATCCGCGCCAGTGGCGATGTCCACGGTCGAGGTTTCGGCATACGGCTTACCGGTATCGAGCGTTTCTAACGCTGCCAATTCGTCGTTTCGCTCGCGCAATAGATCGACGGCGCAGCGCAAAATGCGCGAGCGCTGCACAGCGGTCATTGCGCGCCAGACACGCTGGCCTTCTATCGCGCTCTCCACTGCTCGCTCGATGTCACTTTCGGCCGCGCACTGCACCTCGGCAAGAACCTCGCCATCGGCGGGGTTGATGGTCTGAAAGGTCTTGCCACTGCTGGCTTCGGCAAGCGCGCCGTGGATGTAGAGCTTCTGTGTTTCGAACTGGGGCACCGGGATTTCTCGTAAGGAATGAGTCAGTGCTGAGACGGGGGAAGCTGCAGGTCCAGGTAGCTGTATGCCAATCTACTTCGAAGGCATGGCTCCGGTGCGTGTTGTCGCC
>NZ_JAJAVH010000035.1 GCF_020511115.1 Luteimonas panaciterrae | reverse complement strand
GTAAGGAATGAGTCAGTGCTGAGACGGGGGAAGCTGCAGGTCCAGGTAGCTGTATGCCAATCTACTTCGAAGGCATGGCTCCGGTGCGTGTTGTCGCCGTAGGCGTGTCGGCCCCGTGACTGCCCGATTGCAGTCGGGCAAGATCATTCGTGCGCGGGCGAGGCGGTGACGCGTAGCATAGGTTGGCCGTGCTGCACGCATCTAGAAGGTCCAGCCCACGGTCACGAATGTGGTTCCGTCAATTGGATTCGAAACGTGAGTGCGTCCCCAGCTGTCTGGAATGCCCGTGGTGTAGTGCTTGTACATGCCGGCTTCATTCCAGGCCCGAGCATAACCAACGGTCAGATCAAAGCCCGCGAAGGTCCGCTTTAGTGTCACGCTCGCGTCCTGCCAACT
>NZ_JAJAVH010000034.1 GCF_020511115.1 Luteimonas panaciterrae | reverse complement strand
CAGAGCATCCCTATACACCGTTTGGGCCGTCGGTCAAGAAAAAAACGGGGATTGCCGACCCATTCGGGCAAGCTGGCGCGCAGGGCTTCGGGCAGGCCAGTCCACGTGGCCTGCACAGCCAATGCGACCGCCATTGCTTGGACGTTGAACAGGCGCCAGGACGTTTTCCAGTTATCGATCAGTTTCACGAGGGGGCTCCGTAGGAGTTGACGGAATCGGTCGGCACTCTTGCCACCGGCGAAGCCGGCGTTGACGTCCTCGATGCGGTCGGCGCGCGCCCTGACAGCGAATGCTGGCTGCCCATCTCTTTCAGCCGAGAAACAGAAATTGTAAGGGTGTCAATTTATTCGTGGCGCGCAAACCGCTTTAGCTAATCGTCGTGACGACGGTAAAAACGACGTGCAGCTGCCAGCAGTGACAACTTAAGCAAAATTTCTCATCAATTCCAATGACGAATTTCAATATGAAGATCGTCGGAAACCGGTAGGGGAGTCCTCCCACAATTTCGTTTACGCCTAATCTAGCGCTCATGCAGTGCCAGTGCTTGCATGCGTGGTGCGAGCAGAGTTGGGCCCTCTAACGTGATGTCATCGAGACGCTGGCCGCCCCGTAAAAAGGAGTTATTACGGGACGCGCATGCCGTCTCTCCTCGGGTTCATCCGTGCAGGGTATACAGATAACCGCAGCCGATATGCGTTGCCAGCACGAGAACCCTAGCATGCTTCGGCAATCGTCGTCATCAAGAAATGGAAGGCGCCGAGTTGATTGAACCCAGTGTGTACGTGTTCGCGTAAAATCATGAAATACAGGTAGGGGGATGCACGCGGTATTTCGTTCTTGCGTGCGTAGCTGCATGTTTTAACTCGATGTTGTGTGTTCAGTGTGCCACTGGACGGAGAAGGCTGACTTGTCCGTAGGCGCCAATGACATCATAAGCTTGAAAGTAGTTTCCTCTCCTCCTAATCGCCTGGAGGAGAGGTCTTTTTTGCCAGAATGGGCTCGTGGGCGTGCTTGGCCTGGAGTTACGAGAATTTAGTGGGCACCTGAGGGACGGGCCCTATATGTCGTCTCAAACTCAGCAGGGCTGACGCCGTCAAGGTAGGTATGTCGACGTTTCGGATTCCAATCACAGAGTATGGAGTATTCCGTGAAGTCATATTTTAGAATCACTCTGGTGGTGGCAGGTATGGCGTTTGCTTCGCCATCGTTGGCGCAGGAAGCTATTGTCCCTTGCACTTTTTTGCCAAGCACAGGCGTAACACCCGACGCAACGATGGCGGCGCTCGATAAGCTCTATGAGCTAGGCGACATCCGAGTGTTTTATTCAACGACTGACGTGACACATCAGCTACCGGTCATCTCGCGGCCGGATCGCAACAGCAACGGCGTTCCAGATTTCGTGGAAAATGTCGCAAAGCAGGTTTCAGTTGCCCGTAAGATCTTCAACCTCGCAGGTTTCCGAGATCCTTTGGAAAGTCCTAGATATCGCATCGTCTCGAAGATCGATGTCAACATTTTGAATCTGCCCTCCTACAATGGCTTGGCCTATGACGGGGCCATCCGCTACACTAATTTGCCGTTGCGTGGCAATGCATGCACATTACGCATTGATATCAATCGCAATCTTCAGAGCACATCTGAGAATTTTACTACAAGCTGGTTCGTTCCAGCTCATGAAATGTTCCACTTATTTCAATATGGTTCAACGCTCTACAAAAACAGCATGATGGCTGAGCCAACGGCCAGATGGTCGGAATATGCATTGAGGCCTAATTCCGAATATCAGGCCATCCCGCCCACGGTAACGCCATTGCCGGCGTCCAGGGCCGATCTGTGTACGATCATAAACACGCCTGTCTCGGCGCCTGGGTACTTGATGTACACGCGTCTGATTGAATTGACAGACCCTCGAAATGAGCTTCGCATACCAGCTTCGTCGATCTCATCAGAGACCTATGTTGATGGGAAGGCAGTTATAAAGGATGGGCTGTGGCGCGGCTCGCAAATTATGAGCTATTTGCTTCAGTCGCTCGATGCCGAGGACGATGCTCATTCGTTTGAGACGTTGCGCGAATATCACAGATGGCCTGAAGCCGATCAAAAGTCTCCGACGAATATTCCACGCATTCTCCATGCAATCGAGCGTACGATTGATCGCATGGCCATTACTGGTGCCGAGGTCGACAAATTCAAGTCGGCGGTTGCCGCTTACCAGGCCAATCAGGATTGCTCAATTCCTTAAAATCGTGCGGACGTTATCTTCGCGTGATTCTCTCTGTCTCGAAAGGCGGGACAATCTAGTCGTCTTTCCAGAGCGACAACAGTGCCCATATCAGCCGCGCCGCACCAGACCGCAGTAGACCCCCTCGATGGCGAAATCCTGCCCCGGTTGTACATCGATGGGGATATGTGCGGGATTGCGTGGTAACAGGCGGATGCGCCCCCGTTCGTGGCGCAAGCGCTTGATGGTCAGTTCCTCATCGATGCGCGCCACCACTGTCTGGTCGTTGCGCGCCTCAGGCGTCCGGTGCACGCCCACCAGATCGCCATCGAGGATGCCATCCTCGATCATCGAATCGCCCTGCACCTTGAGCAGG
>NZ_JAJAVH010000033.1 GCF_020511115.1 Luteimonas panaciterrae | reverse complement strand
ATCGATGCGCGCCACCACTGTCTGGTCGTTGCGCGCCTCAGGCGTCCGGTGCACGCCCACCAGATCGCCATCGAGGATGCCATCCTCGATCATCGAATCGCCCTGCACCTTGAGCAGGTAGTCGGGCGTGGGCGAGAACAGCCGGCGATCCAGCCAGAGTTGCTCGTCCAGGCCAATGTCCGCACCGATCGGCTGGCCGGTGGCCACACGCCCCAGGACCGGCAGCGGCAGCACGGCCGGCCCGCCCGGCGCAGGCCGCGCTTTTTGGCCAGGATCAATTCCAGTAGGCCGTCGGCCACGAGCGCCTGTACGTGCTTCTGCGCGGCATTGCGTGAGGCGAAGCCAAAGGCGTTGGCGATCTCGGCCAGGCTAGGTGCTCGCCCGGCCGTCAGCTCGCGACGCAAAAAGGCCAGCACATTGGCGCGTTGTGGGGAGAGGGCGTCGATGGGCTTCGTGAGTATACATTTGTACACATTTTCGTCTCGGAAATCGAGATGGTTGTTCATGGTTATGAGTCTGGGCTCCTGATAGGGATTCGCTCGAAGAATGTGGGCATCATCGATTTTGATAGCAAGGCGCAGCGACTCCGGATCCAAAGCCTGAGATGCGGCATTGATCTCATGCCTTGCGATGGACAAACGTAGCGTTAGGCAACTGATATTGTTTCGGAGGGGATATGAAAAGAGAGAGTTGGATTCTTGCCAGGGCGTACTGGCCAGCTGCGTTTTTCTTGGCCTTGGCCAGGCACCAGCCCCGACCGGGGCTTGCACCCGAATGTGATAGCTTCGGTCCACTGGTCAGGGGCTGTCTCGGCGTCGGCCAAGGGCTGCAATCCGGTTCAACCCTCAGACGTGACAGGTGAGTTATGGCGAGGCTCCAGCAGAATCCGTTAGGTGTAGGGGTCATGGTTGCGCTTGTTTCGATGACAACCCCAGTGTTTGCAGCAGAGCCGTCCTGCGGCTGCCCGGAAGAAGGGCATACCCTCGTGAAGAGGGCGGTGACGGGGTTGGGGCGACCCATCCCGCCTGCGCAGGATCAGAGCCTGAGCGCCGCTTGGCGCGTCTACGAGCTGGAGCGCGATGGGGTTCTTCATCTTCAGGTCACTGACGCCACAGGAGTCGTGCGCTTCGTGGTCGGTCAAATCGGCACAACGGTCTGGAGGTTGCCGATGGGGTCCGATGTCGATCGCGTGTCCACGCCGCAGCGGCGTCTGCCAATTCCTGCTGGATCCGTGCGCACGGTGGTCTACCGTTCTCAGGATGTGGAAATCGTGGCCTACAATGGCGCGAACGGTGTGATGTGGGCCGTTGAAGAAACAGCCCCCTGACCGCAGCTCGCCGAGGTTTTGGCGGGTTCGCTGAGGACGATACGGATCGAATTGCGGCGGCATCGCACGGTGCCTCCGTAAGCGAGTGCGCGGCCGGCAAGGGCATCCAACGCGCGCACCGCAGTTTCGGCAGACAGCGGTGTCGACGGATCAAGCAGCGAGACGTTGACAGCGATGCCGCGCAGATCGCCACGCTTGCCGCTGTGGGCGCGGATCAGGACCGTGCCCGCCTCAAGTTCGAGCAGCAGGTTGACGGCATCGTGGATGCAGCGGTACGCCGCCAACTGCAGATCCAAGCCTAGCTGACAGGGATCGCCCGTCAGGTAGGGGGGGGCGACACGACCGGATTGATCCCAGGCCAATGCGATCGGGCCGGATTGCAATTCGACATAGAGGCCGAACTGCTTGATGCCGGAGGGCCGCGCCAGGCGCAGTTGCTCTCGCAGCAGTTGTGACTGGGTCACGCTGTTCCGCAGCAGGTCCATCGCGGCGTTGTGATGCCCTCGCTCCCTCAGCGACTGCACCGCCTGGCGCAGGGAGGCATCGATCTCCTCCCCGATAACCTCGATACGGGTCGCGCGATCCTGCAGGTCCCGTTCACCGGCAAGGACGCTGGACTTGATCAGCGCTTGGGCTCGCAGCTGTGTCAGCGACGCATCCCAGAATTTTCGATAGTAGAGCGAGATTGCGGTGCCGAAGGCCAGCATGGCGGTACCGGCCATCGCCAGCATCTGCTGAACGATGAAAGTGTCTGGATCATGCGATCCGAGCTGCCTCGTTTTGATCAGGGTCAGGCCGATGGCGAGGTTGACCGCAGAGATGCCGATGGCCGCGCCGCGCCAACCGTGCAAGCACGTCAGCAATATGGCCGGGAGCATCATCAGCACGCGCGCGCTATTGCTTTGGAGGGGATCGTCACGGGTGGAATGCACCAGCACGGTCAGCCCGGCGATGACCGTCAGTGCAACGACGGCGTCCCACCGCAGTTTGCGGGAGGGGTGGGAGAGTTTACGCTGCTGCCACAACAAGGCCAGTGGTGCCAGCATCAGGATGCCGAGGTAATCACCGATGATGTACTTGATGCTACGTTCCCATTGCCCCGTTGATGCGGTGGGGGGCATGAACAACTCGATGGTAAGGACGTTCAGGGCCGTCACCGAAATCGCAACAGCGACCGCGACGGAAAGAAACCAATACTCGCGAAGCATCGTGAAGCGGGGGCGATGCAAGTACACGATCGCCGCGACCATCGGCATGACTGTCGTAGTGGAGACGAGGTACCAGTCCAGGCCATTCCGCTCGATCGCGCCGTAACGCAGGTACAGCAGCCCCCCGGTTTCGCCGGCAATGAGGTAGGGCCAGTACCGGAATGGGAACAGGAGCAAGGCTGCAACGCGCAAACCGGCGGGCAGATACCATTGGTCGACGGACCAATCGCGCAGCGTCAGGAAGCCGACGGCATAGAGCAATGCAAGAAGGAGCCCAATGGGCCGGAAGCTCATCGTCCAGCGAAACTCCTTTTCGATCCAACAAAACCGTGTGGACATCAGCCCCCCTGGCCTCCAATAGTGGGTGAAAAGCGCATGAAGGCGGCGCGAAACTCCCACCGGCTTCTGAGCATTCCTTCCAGTCGCCGGCGGCGTCAAGTCGTCTTGCTCAGAGTGGGACGGTATCAGCGTTCCTGTTGATGACTTTCCACATCAATGAATGCGTCGGATGGACATTTGTCCATGCGCTTCTGCCAAGGGGCGGAGTCCCGGGCGGGGGATGCTACCCGCCAGCTTCAATGCTTCTCAGGATCTGAGCCTGCTTGCGCTTGCTTAGCGCCGAGAAGGCCAGGATCAGTCGGGCCAGGCCGGGTCGTCGGCATAGAAGTAGGCCGCGGGGGACGCCCAGGACCTTGGCGAGCGGTGTGGCGGTGACGGGATCCGGGGTGCTATGCCCCTGTTCGTAACGATTGATCTGGGGAGAGGCCACGAACTCGCCCAGGCCCGCCTGGATGCCCAGCCGCTACGTCGGCCTCGCGGTCGACGATTTAGCAGCGTCATTCTCCGCGCAGCGAACGGAGGACTTTCACTGCAAGGATGATTGCGTTATCTATCGGATAGCGATCATCCAGCTCTGTTGAGATCGAAAAAGTTTACGTTCAATGCGTCTAGTGTTGTGACGCAACAATTCGCGAATGATCCTTCCGGTAGGGAGGGGAACACCAAAATCAGTTTTCAGAGTATGTGGGCTACTGGAGCTTGTGGCGTTGGGTTCTCTTGACTCACATCTGATCTTAACTATTTGGGGGTAATTCTGATGAAACTGAAAACTAAAGAGTTGGTGATGGCTATCGGCATCGCTATTGCTGGTTCTGCTGCCCTTCTTACCGGCGTCGTTCCGCAGGTCGAAGGGTTTGTCCAAGGCGGGCAAGGTGGAAAAGCGGACTTAGAGGGTAAGCCAGGTATGCCGGCAGCTCACGCAGACGCTGTGTCAGAATTGCGTCACGTGAGCATTGCCACTGCGCATCACATCGATAAGCAAGAAACCATTGCGCGTGCGCAGTCGCTGTTGCGGCAGGAAAAGATCGCTGCAGCACAGACTGCCGGGGAAAAAGTCAGTGAGCGTGCTCTGGACGCCGAGCGCTATCGTCCGACTGATGTTGTAGTAGAGGCGGATGGAAGTGAACATGTGCGTATGGATCGCACGTATCGAGGCCTTCCGGTGATCGGCGGCGATCTGGTGGTGCATTCACGTGATGGGAAATTGTTGTCGTCG
>NZ_JAJAVH010000032.1 GCF_020511115.1 Luteimonas panaciterrae | reverse complement strand
AGGTAGCCAAGGGCGAAATGGCCTGGAAGTAAGCAGGTCGCCCCCTTCACTCTTGAGCATTTCGGTCTTGAGTTCGGCCTAATCGCCAAATTGCTGGAAGTAGATGATGACGTTTGGTCTGTTGAGATGCAGCCTGGCAACTACATGGCCTTTTTTGAGCCATGGGACAGCGGAGAATACGAGACTTGATGAAACCGAAGCCGCTGCCTCGCGACGGGCGGCAGGATAGACCACATGATTTACCCCGGATCGCCGACAAAATTTCTCAACTCAGGCAATGAGCTGTACAGGTAGTACACGAAAAACATGAGCTGGGTATGCGCCACCTGTGGGAACGATGCGCGCCCAACTGCCACAGATCGCCGGGGCGGGCGACCCGATGCCTGATTCCACGCGCGGTGTCGCCCGCCTTGCACGTGGCATTCACATCCGTGTTCGCATTTTGGCTGCGCAATGAGCAACAGTTCCGACTAGGAAACAGCTAGTCGGTGTGGGGCCTGAATCGATTTCTCGGTTTTGCCGCGATAACCGGAGTAGATCGGTTCGGCGGTCACCGATGGCCGTACCAGGACAGGAGAGACAGGTATGTGCATCAGAACTTCGATCACCGCTGCGCTTGCCATGGCGGCCTTCGCACTCTTGCCGTCGGTGCCCGTGCACGCGCAGGGACTGGGTACCCTGGGCGGCAATGTCTGTAGCGCCGTGAACACGAACGATTCGGGCGCGGTCGTCGGAACATGCCGCGACGCTGAGGGCGATGTGGGCGCCGTTTACTGGGCCCCTGGTACTGAAATCCCGGTGCCGCTCTCCATGCTGGAGCCGGATGGCCCCTGCAGTGTCTACGACATCAATAACGGCAACATCGCGGTCGGCAACTGCGAGAAAGGTGCGGCGGGTGAGTTCTTCCCGGTGCGTTGGACCCTGTCGTTACCCGGTAGCCTGCCGCAACGGCTGAACCCCCTGCTTGGTCACGTGAACGCGGCGGCGGGGATCATCAATCACGCCGGCGTGGTGGGGGGCGCCAGTCTCGACGGCGGCGGCAGTCCGCGCGCGGTCATCTGGCGCGCCGGACAAACCGCGGCGGTCGAGCTGCCGGAGCTGGGATTGCTGCCGCCCCTGCTGACCAGCAGTACGGGGTGTCAGATCGCCGACATGACCGACGATGCCAGCCCAATTGTGGTCGGAACCTGCTCGCTGGACGAGGGAGGAAGTATTGCGGTGCGATGGCAGCCGGGTGTGCTGGGCTACACTGTGAGCGCGCTTCCCCGCTTGCCCGATGGCTCCAACTGCGTGGCGGCTGCCATCAATCAGAGTGGGCAGATTGCGGGCACTTGTGAGACTGCGACCGGCGACATCGTCGCCGTGCGGTGGGCGGCCAACAACACGCTGACGTATCTGGACGATCTGGAAGTCTCGGGCCCGTCTCGTGAACAGCTTGCTGTCGCCGACATGAATGAGGGCGGCGTCATCGTCGGCAACTACCTGACGGATGAGGGCTACAGCCGCGCGTTCGTGTGGTCGCCTGTCAACAATCCGGCGAGTGAGGAAGCGCTCGACATCGGAGGACTGGGCGGGTTCTGGACGACGATCATCGACATTGCCGATGACGGTACATTCACGGGGGTCGCCCAGACTAGTGATGGACGCGTCGAAGGATTCGCGGGCAGCGCGACCCTGGAGATTGCGGGGATTGGCACGCTGGGCGGCTTCACCAGTGCGCCGGCAGCGCTCAGCGACAGTGGTAACCACCTGGTGGGGACGAGTCAGACAGCGGCGGGGTTCGGCAATGCGTTCCTGCTGTCGGCGACCCTGACAAGGCTGACCCGCGCATCGGCCTCTCGCACGCAATCGAGATTGGCACGGCTCCAGTTCCTAGAAACAGAACCAGCTGCCATTAGTAATTTGATAGACCCCGAGCTCCAGCCCGTCCTATATGAAGGCGATATCCTTCTGACCGAAGACCAATCAGCACATCTTCTTGATGAGGAGACATTGTCTTTGAAGAGGAGACATTGTCGGGAGGTGATAAGAAGCAGGATTTGTGGACTCAAGAAAATTATCTGGCGACACGGTTGATTGGGATCATTGCCCCTATTTTAAAACTATCTGTTTTGGCGAACCGGATATTGTAGTAATCGGTTGAGGGTTGGCGTCGTCGCAGGCGAGTTGGTGATCGTTGCCGGGCAACGGCCATGGCGGTTGCAAGAATTAGACTTCATGGGCCGGGCGCATAGGCCAGTTACGCGAATTGTGCAGGGTGTGAACCCGAGTTCGCACCCTGTCGCTATCGAGGTTCCGCGGCTTGGCCGCCCGCCCTGTTGCAGTGCGGGAAGGACCCGCTATTAAGGAAGCTGTCTGAGGCAGTTTCGCGACGTTAAGGAAGCTGCCTATCGGCGCTTGCGCCGCAGTTGATCGTGTCTGTCTACTACCTAGAAAAGTGGCCGTATCGAGGTTGATCGAAGAAGCCTCGTTACCACCAGTCAGGCTGCAGCAAAACTGGCGGCAGCGAGAGTGGAGTGAATTTCCGCTCTCAGCTTTGACGTGAGGACTACATCAAGGGCAATACGGCCAGCCTGCCTGATAGGCTACTTGGAAACCGGGGGGTAAGCGTCAGGCAAGCATATCGATATTTGTTGTGGTGAGAACGCACATCAGCGCACATTGCGTTCGGGCAGGGGAGGGCTCGTCTCGGCGAAGCGGAGTGGGGCGTTGTTGAGTTGCACGACGATCAGCGCCAAGGCGAACTGCCAATGGCGCTAGGCCGTCTTGCGATCGCGCCTGATACGTCCGCAGATCTCGCGCTCGGGAAGATAGGCCGCGCGCCACCACACCAGCTTGCGCTGCTCGACATTGAGTCAGCGCAGCCAGCGCACCATTTCATCGAAGCGATCGAGCGCGGCAGGCGAAGGCTGAATGCGCAGAATGATCTTCTCGTCGGCATAGCCCTCCCACGCGGCGGTTGAAGCCCGGCCAGGAGTTGAAGTGCCCTTGTACGCCGAGCGGGCGGAAGGCGATGCGCCGTCAATGCCGCCTCTTGAAAGCGATCGGCGACCTGCTTGATGGTCCACGTCTGCATCGTGCTCACCTAGCCCACTTCGGACGGGTGAAAAAATCGTGGACTACGGCGAGAAATTCGGGCAATCAGCGGGCGCCGACCAGTTGTGCGTGCCACGCCGTGGACGTGGCCGATGAAGGCGATCGTAAGTCAGGTCGTTGCTATTCATGGAGTGCTCCTAAAACATTGATTCGCTTGAGTGGTGACGAAGGTGACGCAGCTACTGATTAGTCTCTACGCGCGCGCACGTAGAAAGAATCAGGTGAGGAGTCACCTTGGTCACAGGCATCGGTGTCGTCGTAGTCCTGCTCCGGCAACAGGGGTTTCAAAGCAGGCCGGCGATGTCCTTCACTCCGCCATGCAGCCGCGTCCACTCGAACCCTTGTGAGACGAGCTGCTCCACGAACCAACGGATGCCCTGGCTTGTGGGGTTAGGCAGGAGCGCACGACCGTCAAGCAGACCCTGCGCCTTACGCTGCTGGCGCTGGACATCGTGCGCGCGATTCTCGATGGGAAGCAACCGCGCACCATGACAGTGCGGGCAGTGCGGCACAACGTTCCGCTGGATGTGGAGGAGCAGTGGCGGCTTTGGGGTTTTGTGTCTATTCCGGGGAACATATCACCTGCATAAGTCATCCGATGGCGGTTATGCGGTGGTGATCCCGATCGCGCTGCGGCGCCGCGGCTGAAGTCTGGTGAGGTGGACTCGATCTCGGCACTGTCGAAACTGGAGGGATAGAGCGGGCAACAATGAGCCGCTGCCTGACGTTGACCACGCTCGCCCTTGAGATCGTGCAGGCCATCCTTGAGGAGACGATCAATCCCGGCCTCACGCTGATGGAACTGTCCACCGGCACACCGTTGCTGCGGGAGGAGCAGCGACGGAAATTTCTCAGATGAAGGTAGGGGGAGGCTTGCCGCGTGTCGTTTTTTTGAAACAAACGACTCATCGGGAGCGTGGAATCATCAAAGATTGATTTTCTGAGTATTGAGGCTCGATAAGAATAGGCAATGCAGTTGCATGCATTGAGAACGGTGAATGTGTCGCTCCCAGAGGGGACGGCCTTGTAAGGTCGTGCATCGACATGGGAGGCCGAATTCATGCAAAGACTCAACCCAAATTAGGAGCACATGTTCATGTCCATGAAGAAAAATATTCTCACAGCATCTATCGCACTCACTATGGCTGGCGTAGCCGGAATAGTTGCTTATTCCAGTGACGTCCTCAGCACGAACGGCGGAAATGTGTCCACGCGGGCCGATGTCGTATCGAAACTTTCCGCAGGAGAGCAGCATACCGCGATGGCGCAGGTCCCTGGCAATCAGCAGGGCATTCTCTTGACGGTAGAGGCGAAGAAGCAGGCCGCCATCGTTCGCGCCGAGAACATGCTACGCGAGCAGAAAATTGCGAAGGCGGCCGCTGCCGGCAGGACCGCGAGTAATGCCGCTCTTGCGGCGGAAAGTTACCAGGCAAAAGACGTTATCGTGGAATCGGATGGCAGCGAATACGTGCGAATGGATCGGAAGTATCGCGGCCTGCCGGTCGAGGGAGGAGATATGGTGGTCCATTCCAAGAATGGGCAGTTCCTGTCCACGACCAATACACTCGACTTGATCGTGCCAGATGCGCAATCCCTCGCATCCGATCCACTACCTAGCATTACCGCGCGGCAGGCGATCGATTTGGCCAGCCGGAACTTCAAGACCGAGGCACTCAACAAGCCGACGACCGAGATGGTCTACTTCGCGAAGGACAACCAGCCCACCTTGGCATATCAGGTCCATCTGAGTGGACTGGGGGACGATGGCATTCCAGTGGACGACCTGATCTACGTCGATGCGAACAACGGAAGCTATCTTGGCCGACGGAGCAACGTGCTGGCCCTGGCCGCCGAAGGTTCGGCGTTCACGCTCAACAGGGGGAAGGTTTCGATCAGCACCAGCCAGGTGACTGCCGCCGAGAACCCCTCGGGAGCCGGTTTCGTTCTGATGGATGAAACCCGTGGCAATGGTCAAACGAAGGATTTCGGCGGCAAGGACACCTCGGATCTCGCGCTTATGGCCGCCATTGGCGCCGCCGCTCTTAAAATAGACGCCTTGGAAACGAAGCCATTCTTCGATACCGATAATCTCTGGGGCGACAACCAAGTCGATCTGACGCAGCGGATAGGCGCCGAGGTGCACTACGGTATAGCTAAGACGTGGGACTACTACAAAAGGCAGCACGACAGAAGTGGCATCTATGACGATGGAAAAGGTGTGACCGCAATCGCCAATCTCAGTTCCATGACGCATATCTTGGAAGGCGGCAGTATAGAAAGGACCAATGCGTTCTGGAACTCGCAGCTAAAGACGATGTTCTATCTTAACGGCGATGCCGGCGTATCGAATCCCCTGGTCGCGCTTGACGTGGCAGGTCATGAGATGTCACATGGCGTTGCTAGCGCGACGGCCAATTTCTTGTCCAGTGGTGACGCGGCGGGCTTGAATGAAGCCAATTCCGACATCAATGGTACGCTGGTCGAGTTCTTCGACAACAATTCGAAGGATCCGCCGGATTACCTGATAGGGGAGAGCGTCAGAGTCGACGGGAAGCCATTTCGCTATATGTTCAAGCCGAGTCTCGATACGAGGTCGGGCACCTACCACGACAAGCCGTACACCCTCGCTTCGTACGATTGCTATCCGGATGTCGGATTTGACTATTCCGTGACCGATGAAGTCGGAAAGGCGAAGGTCGACTCGCACTTCACCTCCGGTATTGGTAATCACTTCTTCTACCTATTATCCGAGGGATCGAAAGTTCCCGCGTCACACAGGAAGAGCCTGACCAAGGCCGATCTTGTGTGTAATGGCAGCACCAGTCTGGTGGCCATCACCAACAAGACGGCGGGCCAGATCTGGTATCGGGCGCTCCGGCTGCATATGACCTCGCAGACCGATTATCCCAAGGCACGCGAAGCAACGCAGAAGGCCGCCGCGGAATTGCAGGATCGTGGTCTGTTGACTGCCAAGCAGAGCAATGCCGTTGCCTGTGCCTGGGATGCAGTGAACGTGCCGCTGCCACAGGGTTCAACGGAAGCTCAATGCCGATGAAGCGCGTGATGTAGCGACAAGAATGGGCGATTCACACCAACAGGAAAACGACCCCTGCCACATGCAGGGGTCGTCCTCTAAGGAATGCATCAATCCTGGCAGATTGCCTCTAGGTAGGGAGGGAACTGCCTAGATTCGTTATTAGTACGGACGTATGCGCTAGATAGAGTGAGTTGGATCGATCTAATTTCTTAGTGGTTGGTCACAAATATTGGGATGACGGCATCAGATGACATGTTGAGTAGTGATGGACCGAAGCGTCTGCAGGCACAAGAAGGTTCACTCCAATCAATCGAGCTTTTTAAAGAACGCGGGAGATCAGTCGATGTTAAGTAAAACTACACTTTGGATTGCCGGTCTAATTGCTGTTTTCGTAAGTAGCGAGGTGTTCGCCGCGCGAAATATCGTGTTCTTGAATAACCCTTCAGTGCAAGATGTGAAGGATGTGGGAAGTTATATCGTGAATGGCACCGGCAAACCGTTCTTCTCCGATCTGGTCCTGTTCGCTGCCAACATTAATGGTAATGACCCCAATACGCCGATGCTCTATTACAACACTGAAATGAGCACAATCCTGAAAGACAACATCCACGTCGTAAGAGAGCTGCAGAAGAAAGGCATCAAGGTCCAGATTTCGTATCTGGGCAATCATCAGTATGCGGGCTGGTCATGCGATATGTCTGCACAGACTGCGACGAAGCTTGCCAACGCAATGGTGGCGGACGTGGTGAAGTATGGCCTGGATGGCATCAACGTCGACGACGAATATTCGAACTGTAATGGCAACAAAAAGGCGTTCTACTCGGTCCTCAAAGCCATTAAGAGCAATCCGTATTTCTCAAGAAAAGTGCTGACAAAAGCACTATGGAGCGACTTCCAGTATTTTTCCTCAGCACAGTACAATGTGGCGACTCAGCTGTCCGAAGGCTATGAGATGACCTATGGTGGTGACGTCGGTAATCTGAGGCCATATGTCAACTACGGAATGAACGAGAGAATCTTATTTCTCGGCATCTCTCCTCAATATACTTTGGCTTCTGAAGCGCGTCCAATCGTTAAAAGTATTGTCGATGGCGGCTACGGAGGAGTGATGATTTGGGCGCCAAACGCGTTCTTAAACACGACTTCTGCCTCCCAGTTCTACACCGAGATCGTCAAGGCCCAGGTTGGCGAAGGTGAATTTGTGAAATTTGTTCCTTGAGAGCGCAATTGCGGAAAAGTCATGAGATTGAATGACGTTAGATAAAATATTGGGTATCAGTAGAGGCAATGCTGCCATGTTTGCTGGAATTGGTTTCTATTAGTATTCTGTAAACGAAATATCGATTTGATTGGTGAGGGTGTCTCTAAAGATATCCAAAGGACAGGTTGACGCGTCATCAGTTCCTCATGGGGGGGCGAGATAGTGTGGCAGTGATCTGTTGTGGAGCCCATGGGGCAAACGCCGGCTAACGTCAATAACTTCGACTCCGCCGCTGCGGTTCATTCCGCAGCGGCGGCCTACTTCCTTGACCGAGACGAGTCTATATCGGCCACAGTCTCGCACAACGAAGTCGGGTTGCCGCTGGATGCGGCGGGAACAGGGTTCCTTCAAGCAGTGCAGATTCTTGCCTATGCGGCCAAAGATGCGCCGCCACTGCTATTGCTAGACGAGCCTGACGCACACCTGCATCCGGATCGTCAGCGCCAATTGGTCTGTTTGCTTTCGGAGCTTGCGGGGGAAGGAAACTTTCAAGTGATCATCGCGACGCATTCCCGTCACGTCATTGACGCGCTGGATGAGGATGCAGCCATTCATTGGGTCACTGGTGGTGAGCTGCACTCTCCCGAGGATACAGATGTCATCTCTGTTCTGACCGAGCTCGGCGCTCTGGATAAGGGTGACCAGCTCAGAGGAGGTGCAATCGACGCCGTCGTGCTAACAGAGGATAAGCATTCCAAAGTTCTCGTCCCTTTACTCGTTTCTGCTGGTTTCGACGAGGAGCGGACCCGCCCAACTCTACGCGCAGTTGCTACCGAGTGGACTTCAGTAGCCGATTTCGGGTTCGTCAGTCGGGGGAG
>NZ_JAJAVH010000031.1 GCF_020511115.1 Luteimonas panaciterrae | reverse complement strand
GTGCTAACAGAGGATAAGCATTCCAAAGTTCTCGTCCCTTTACTCGTTTCTGCTGGTTTCGACGAGGAGCGGACCCGCCCAACTCTACGCGCAGTTGCTACCGAGTGGACTTCAGTAGCCGATTTCGGGTTCGTCAGTCGGGGGAGCCGGTGCCTTGGCTCAAGCGCTGCCAGCAGAACCATTTCGTGGCGACAAGGCCCATCTATGCTAGCCATTGTGAGGTAGGGAGGGAGGATTCTTTACGCGTCTTTAGATGAAGAGCCCCGGCGTTTCTTCATTGATAGGAGAGTGTCGAATGAGCGGAAA
>NZ_JAJAVH010000030.1 GCF_020511115.1 Luteimonas panaciterrae | reverse complement strand
AAGAGTCCGTTATCCGATAGATGACGCAATCATCCTTGCAGTGAACGTCCCCCGTTCAACGCGCAGCCGATGGGCTTCTGTTCGCCAAGTCAGATCGTGCAGGATGCGCGCCGCGGTCACGGAGATCGCAAGGGCATCCGCGTTTTGCCCGTGGATGTCACCTGTAGCGGCTGGGACAACACTCTGGAAGGCGGCGGCCCCCGCACCGGCATGAACGACA
>NZ_JAJAVH010000003.1 GCF_020511115.1 Luteimonas panaciterrae | reverse complement strand
GGTTGGCGCGCTGCATCCGAATGAGCAGCGGACGTTTTCGTTGGCGGTGGAGATGTTTACGCCTGCTGTTAAGGGTGGGCGGCGGCATTGAGTCACGCCTGGCCTTTTTTGGCATCCGGCCCTAACTTCGTTGAAGAGCAGAAGCGTTTCGCCCCTTCGGGGCGAGTTCATTTCTTTTGGTAAGCCCCAAAAGAAACGAACCAAAGAAAAACGCTTTTCTCGACACAGCAATCCCATGGCGGAGAACGCCCCAGGATTTTCCGACTCGCCATCCATGGCTCGGTCGGAAAACGGCGGGCATCCTGCCCGCCGCCCTTCGGGTCTAGAGGCAATCATGGCTCGCAAGGTTTAGACGCCAAGAGCAAAAAGCTTTGCTCGGCTTCAGCTTTGCCTTTCGCTTCTAAAGACGAACCACCCTCAGACCCTGGAGACCCGGAGGGCGGTGCACAGGATGTGCGCCGTTTTTCGACCGAGCCGTGGATGGCGAGTCGAAAAATCCTGGTAGCAATGATGCTATGGGGCTGATTTGTCGGGGAAAGCGTTTTTCTTTGGTTCGTTTCTTTTGACGCTTATCAAAAGAAATGAACTCGGCCGCGCAGCGGACGAAACGCTTTTGCTCCCCCCAAAAACAATTCACATAACCGGCAGACTAATGAAACTCGCCTGCTGCGGCGTATGCCACACACGCTGCGTCGCCTTCCGATAATCCTCCGGCCTGGCAAAGAAGATGTTCGGCACAAAGGTCTGCGGGTTGCGGTCGTACAACGGGAACAGAGTCGACTGCACCTGCACCATGACGCGATGCCCCGGCAGGAAGACGTGGTTGGCCGTTGGCAGTCCGAAGCGATAGAGCAGCGTCTGGTTGGAGGCGATCGCCTGCGGCTTCTCGAAACTCTCGCGATAGCGGCCGCGGAAGATCGCCAGCGAGACTGCCAGTTCGTATCCGCCCATCGCCGGGCTCGAGGCCACCTGATCGGGATAGACGTCGATCAGCTTCACGATCCAGTCGCTGTCACTGCCGCTGGTGGAGGCCTGCAAATTCACCTGCGGCGCACCGCCAATACGCAGCGGCGCTGTCAGCGGCTCGCTGACGAAGGTGAGCACGTCGGTACGGCCGTCGACGAAGCGCTGATCCTGCACCAACCAAGTCGTCCACATGTCGCGATCGCTGAAGCGCACCGGCCGCTGCGCGAACGGCACCGGCTTGGCGGGATCGGAAACATATTCGTCGTATTCGGCCTGTCCCGCCACTGGCGCGTCGAACGACAGTTTGCCGCCGGCAAGCAGGTACAGTGGTTTCGGTTGCGCGCCACAACCTTGCTCGCAACTGCGTGGCCACGCCGTGTAGCGATCCCAATGATTCTCGCCCGTGTTGTAGATGAACACCGGCGGCGTATCGGCTTTGGGTGCGCCCTCGACGAGATACTGATCGAAGAACGGCTTGAGCACGTCGCGGCGGAACTGCAGCGCGGTATCGCCGTTCCACTTCAGCGCACCCAGCGACGAAGCGTCGTAGTTCACCTGACTGTGACGCCAGGGCCCCATCACCAGATAATTGAGATTGTTGCCGCTGTCGCGCGGCTCCATCGCCGCGTAGCTGTGGATCGCTCCCCACATGTCCTCCTGGTCCCACAGGCCTTGCAGCCACATCGTGGGCACCTTGAGCGGCGTGCGCGCCATCACCTTGTCGAGCGCTTGTTCCTGCCAGAAGGCGTCATAGCTCGGGTGTTCGCTGATCTTGAGCCAGTACGGCAACTGATCAAGCCCATTCGCTTTCGCATAGGCACCGGCGGAGCCAGCGCGCAGCAGATTGGTGTAATCGTCGTAAGCCGAATTGACGATCGATGCGCCCTTGCCGCGCGCCGACGTCTGTCCGGTGAAGTAACCGAAATTCACCTGCCGGAAGGCGCCGTAGTTGAACCAGTCGTCGCCCATCCAGCCATCGATCATCGGGCTTTCCGGCGCCGCCACCTTCAACGCCGGATGCGGGTCGACCAGTGCCATCACCACGGTGAAGCCTTCGTACGACGATCCGATCATGCCGACGCGGCCATTGGACTCGGGCAGGTGTTTCACCAGCCAATCAATGGTGTCCCAGGCATCCGTGGCGTGGTCGACCTTGGTGTTGTTGAGCGGTCCGCGCAGTGGACGCGTCACCACGTAGTCGCCTTCCGAGCCGTACTTGCCGCGAATGTCCTGGAACACGCGGATGTAACCCGCTTGCACGAACACTTCGTCACCCTGCGGCAGCACATCGATCATACGCGGCGAATCCATGCGGCTGGCTCGCCCGCTGGCGTCGTAAGGCGTGCGCGTCAGCAGGATCGGCGCGTTGCGCGCACCCTTCGGCACCACGATCACGGTGTGCAGCTTCACGCCGTCGCGCATCGGGATCATCACCTCGCGCTTGTCGTAATCGTAGCTGCTTGTGGGGGTGACGAACTTCTTGCCGGTGATGTCCGGCGTCATCGGCGGGGTCTGCGAAAAGGCCATGCCCGAGAGCAGGACGGCCAACGCGGGAACCAGCCAACGAATCGATGCAACGCGCATGGAGGTGCCTCCCGAAGGGAAGCGCCGACTGTATGTCACATGCCGCCGGGCTTCACAGTGACGAATGGCATATCCGCATGCCCGCTAAGGCAGGTTGCGCGTCTGTCCCGTACCGCGCACGACGAAGCGTTCCACCGTCAGCGACTCCGCGCCCATCGGCCCGTAGGCATGCAGGCGCGTGGTGGAGATTCCGATCTCGGCCCCCAGGCCGAGTTCGCCGCCGTCGGAAAAACGCGACGAGGCATTGACCATCACCACCGCGGCACGCAGCGACTGCACGAACTTCTCGGCATTGGCCTCATCGCGCGTGGCGATGACCTCGGTGTGGTCAGAGCCGAAGCGGCGGATGTGCGCGATGGCCTCGTCCAGCGAATCGACCACCCGCACCGCGATGATCAGATCGAGGAATTCGGCCGCGTAATCGTCATCGCTGGCGGGTTTGATGCCTTCGATCGCGGCCTGTGTGCGTTCGTCGCCGCGCAGTTCCACCCCATGCTCGCGCAGCATCGCCGCCGCCTTCGGCAGGAAATCGGCGGCGATATCGACATGCACCAGCAACGTCTCGAGCGCATTGCACACCCCCGGTCGCGACACCTTGCCGTCGAGCAGCAGGCGCAACGCAAGCTCCTGATCGGCGCTCGCATCCACGAACAGATGACAGACACCCTTGTAATGCTTGATCACCGGCACGCGCGCATGCTCGGCCACGAAACGAATCAACCCCTCGCCTCCGCGCGGGATGGCGAGGTCGACGATATCGTTGAGTTGCAGCAGTTCCAGCATCGTCTCGCGGCTCAGATCCTCGACCAGCGTCAGCGCGGCATCCGGCACTCCCGCCTCGCGCAGCGCCCGCTTCAGTGCCGTGGCGATCGCGGTGTTGGAATGGATGGCCTCACTGCCGCCACGCAGGATCACGCCGTTGCCCGCCTTCAGGCACAACGCTGCGGCGTCCGCGGTGACGTTGGGGCGCGCCTCGTAGATCATCACCACCACGCCCAACGGCACGCGCACGCGCTCGATGCCGATGCCGTTCGGACGAGTGTCGCGGCGCGTGATCAATCCGACCGGATCGGGCAACTCGGCCACTTCGCGCAACGCCTGGGCGATGCCGGCGAGGCGTTTTGGATCCAGCTTCAGGCGGTCAAGCATCGCGCCAGTGATGCCCTTCTCCGTCGCGGCCGCGAGATCACGCGCATTGGCTGCGAGGATCGCAGCCTCGTCGGCCTCGAGCGCGGCGGCCATCGCCCGCAACAGGGCGTTCTTGTCGTCCGTGGACAGCTGCGCGACGGCTTGCGCGGCGTCACGACACGCGATGGCTTGTGACTTGATGTCGCTCATGACTGTGTCTCTCGAACGTTCACCCATCCACCTTTCGCGGAAGAAGCCTACAAAAGCGTCAGATCGTCGCGATGGATGATCGTCTCGCCGTAGTTGTACCCCAATGTCGCCTCGATGTCGCGCGAATGGCGGCGCGCGATGCGGCGGATATCGGCCGCGGAATACTGGCTCACGCCGCGTGCGATGCGCTGCTCGCCACGTTCGTTGCGCCAACGCACCTCTACCATGTCGCCACGGCGGAAATCGCCCTGGGCATCCAGGACGCCACCGGGCAGCAGCGACGCGCCTTTCTCGATCACCGCATGCGCGGCGCCATCATCGACGAAGATGCCACCGGGTTCGGCAGGCGCGTTCTGCAGCCAGTGCTTGCGCGCGGCCAGGCGGCTGCGCGCGGCGTGGATGCGTGTGCCGGTCAGGCGATCGCGCGCCAGGCCTTCGAGCACGTCCGCGCGCGTGCCGTTGAACAGCACCGTCGCCACACCGGCCGCCGCCGCGCGTTGCGCCGCTTCCAGCTTGGTGCGCATGCCGCCGGTTCCCACGGAACTGCCCGCTCCGCCCGCGACGGCCAGCAGCGATGCGCTGAGTTGCGCAACGACCTCGACCGGCTTGGCATTGCGATCGGTACGCGGATCGGCATCGTAGAGGCCGTCGATGTCCGTGGCGATGAACAGCACTTCCGCATCCACGAGCGCGGCGACGATCGCCGCGAGCGTGTCGTTGTCGCCGAGTTTCAATTCGTCGACGGAGACCGTGTCGTTCTCGTTGACGATCGGCAGCGCCGATCGACGCAACAGTTCGCCCAGCGTGGCACGCGCATTCAAATAACGGCGGCGATTGCGCAGGTCATCGTGCGTCAACAGCACCTGCGCCACGGGGCGGTCGAAGAATCCTTGCCAGAAACCCATCAGCTGCGCCTGCCCGAGCGCGGCCAACGCCTGACGCTCGGCCATCGCCGCGCCCGGCGCCGGCTGCCGATGCGCGATCGCACGTCCCGCGGCCACCGCCCCGGAAGAAACAATCACCACCTCGCGGCCCGCGCGATGGCTTGCAGCTACGAACCCCGCGATCGCCTCGGCGTAATGCGGCGACAACCCACCGCCGTTGGCAGCCAGCAAGCTGCTGCCCACCTTGAGCACGGCGCGTCGCCAGGGCGGCAGTTGTTGTTCGGTGAAACCGCTCATGCGTCCTGCTTCGTTTCGATGAGTTCATCCAGACGCGCGCGCAGCACGTCCAGACGCAAGTCACCAGCCGCACCCGGCGAAATACGCGCCGCGAGGCTGGCCGCGGGATCGCCGCCCGCCCAGCGCTGCGGATCGGCGGCCTGTTTGTAGGCATCCCGGAACGGTACGCCCTGCTTCGCCAGATCGATCGCCAGATCGGTGGCGTACATCGACGGCTCGATCGCCGCTTGCATCCGCTGCTGGTTCCACTCCAGATTGCGCAGCAGGTCCGGCAGCAGCGCCAGCGCCGGTACGCCCTTGCCGAAAGCGTGGAACAGCGCGCCCTTGCTCGTCTGCAGATCGCGGTGATAGCCGGACGGCAGTGACAGCAGGTGCTCGATCTCGCTGCGCGCGGCAGCGACGCTGGCATGGCTGCCACGCATCAGTTCGACCACGTCGGGATTGCGCTTGTTCGGCATGATCGAACTGCCGGTGGTGTATTGCGGAGGCAACTTCACGAAACCGAATTCGGCGGCGGTGAACAGACTGAGATCCCACGCCAGCCGGCGCAGATCGAGCGTGGCACTGCCGAGCGCCTCGATCGCCGCCATCTCGAACTTTCCACGCGAGAGCTGCGCGTAGAGCGGCGAGACCTGCAAACGCGCGAAGCCGAGCGCTTCCGTGACCTCATCGCGCGCGAGCGGCAGGTTCACGCCGTAGCCGGCCGCGGTACCGAGCGGATTGGCGTCGATCCAGGCGTGCGTATCGCGCGCGCGGCGCGCGTTGTCGATGTAGGCCTCGGCCCAGCCGGCCCACCACATGCCCAGCGAAGACACCACGGCACGTTGCAGATGGGTATAGCCAGGCAGCGGCACGTCGGCTTCCGCCTGCGCGCGCGCGAGCGCGATGCCGGCCACTTCGATGCACAAGGCATCGATGCGCGCCAGCTTTTCCTTCAGCCAGAGCCGAGTGGCGACGAGGATCTGATCATTGCGACTGCGGCCGGTGTGGATGCGACGGCCGGCATCGCCCAATCGCTCGGTCAGGCGCGCCTCGATCGCGCTGTGGCCATCTTCGTAACGCGCGTCGAGCTCGAAGGCGCCGCTGCGAAAGTCCGCCGCCAGCGCATCGAGTTCCAGTGACAGCGCGCCAAGCTCGTCCTCGGACAGGATACCGATACGCTGCAGCCCTTCTGCGTGCGCCTTGCTCGCCACGATGTCGTGCAGGAAGAACTCACGGTCGAGCAGCACGTCGTCGCCGGCCAGGAATGCCTGGATTTCCGCATCGACGGTGACGCCGGGTTTTTGCCATAGCAGATCAGACATCGGGAATGCCCTCAAATTCGTTGAAGCCGAAGGCCAGGTTGAGATTCTGCATCGCCTGCGTCGCGGCGCCCTTGAGCAGGTTGTCGAGTGTGGAGACGACCACCAGACGGCGCCCGTCCGGCGACAGCGTGAAGCCGCCGATCTCGACGCCATGCTTGTTGGCGATCTCGCTGACCCAAGGTGCGCGATCACTCACCTGCACCAGCGGTTCGTCGGCGTAGTGCGCGACATAACGCGCCTTGGCGTCTTCCAGCGTTACTTCTTCGCGCAGATGCAGGTTGGCCGTGATCGTCAGCCCACGGAAATGCGGCGCGACATGCGGCATGAACTCGACCGGGCGCCCGAGCTGGCGCGTCACTTCGCGCTCGTGCATGTGATCGGCCAGCGAATACGGCATCAGGTTGTCGCGCAGCTTATCGGGATCATTGCGATCCGACGGGGTGGTGCCGGCACCGGAGTAGCCGGAAACACCGAAGCACTGCACCGGACCGTCGATCAGTTCCAGCATCGGCGCGATGGCGAGTTGCATCGCGCTGGCATAACAGCCTGGATTGCTGATGCGCTTCTGTCCCGCGTAGCGGTCGCGCGTCAGTTCCGGCAATCCGTAGTACCAGGCATCGTCGAAGCGGTAATCAGCGGAAAGATCGACGATCACAGGCCCCGAATCAGCATGACCGGCACCCGCAGCATCGAAGGCCGCCACGCAATCGCCGGCCTTGCCGTTGGGTAGCGCCAAGACCACGGCATCCGCACCCAGCGTCGGCAAAGTTTTGTGCGCGGGTGCGCTGTAGCGCAGATCGCCGCGATATTCGGCCACATGCGCCGAGACCGGTTGTCCGTCGAGTTCCCGCGACGACACGAAGGCGAGGTCGAAGTGTGGATGCCCCGCGATCAACCGGATCAGTTCCGCGCCGGTATGGCCGCGCGCACCGACGATGCCGACCGACTTGCTCATGGCTGCCCCGCTCCTTCACCGACGCGGTGATTCGCCAGCTTGTATTGCAAATGCCGCCTCGCGGCTGGCCATTCGGACTCGATGATCGAGAACACCACGGTGTCGCGGATGCTGCCATCGGCATGACGTTTGTGGCCTCGCAGCACACCATCCTGCTTGGCGCCAAGACGCGCGATGGCCGCGCGCGAAGCATGGTTGAACCAACTCGTTTCGAAGAACACCGAGATGCAACCCAATGTTTCGAAGGCATAACCCAGCAACAGCAGCTTGGCCTCCGTATTTAGCCCGGTCCGCTGCACGCGGGGCGCGTACCACGTGTAGCCGATGCTCAGCTTCGGCACTTCGGATTCCATGGCGTAGTAGCGCGTACTGCCGACCACTTCTCCTGTTGCATCGCGCACCACGAATGCAAGCGCATCGCCGGCCGCCTGCATCTTCAACGCCGCCGCAACGTAGGCGTCCACCGTTTCGGGTTTGGGCACATTGGTGTACCAGGCGCGCGACAGCACCCCATCCCCTAGCGATGCTCGCAATTCGTCGGCATGCGCTTGGGCCAGCGGCTCCAGCAGGACATGCTCGCCACACAGCGTCGGCACTTGCGACCACAGGCTCATGCCGCCACCGCACGATCAAACAAGGTCGGCTCACGCGTCGCGCAGTGCGCCACCGCCTGCTGGATCTCGTCGAAGCTTT
The DNA here is from genome assembly GCF_020511115.1 of Luteimonas panaciterrae. GTDB lineage: Bacteria > Pseudomonadota > Gammaproteobacteria > Xanthomonadales > Xanthomonadaceae > Luteimonas > Luteimonas panaciterrae. The sequence goes on along the minus strand of NZ_JAJAVH010000003.1, from coordinate 33,343 downwards.
CCAGCCCGTACCAGAACACCTTCCATTTCTCCTGCTTGTAGCAACCGTCGGACTCGGCGTAATAGAAATGGTTGACGGCGTTATGGTGGCGTGAGCGCCAGAACAGCTTCGGTGTCTCCTCGCGCATGACCTGCCACACCGCGCGCCCGAGCCCTTCGCCCTGCGCATCGTCCAGCACGGCGAACTTGTCGAGATACGGCAGTCCGTCCTCCTCGGTCAGGATGACGGCCGTGCGGTAGTTCTCGCTGACGTAGGCGCGCAGCAGCCGGGTGCGTTCGAAATAGTCATCCACCAACTGGCGGCCGAAGCTGGATTCGATCAGGCCGCGCAGGCGATCGAGATCCAGATCACTCCAGGACGTGGCGCGCTGCACGCGTTCGCCGCGCCGCACCAGCGTGCCCGACCCCTTGTGGGTGAACAATTCCTTGGCAAGATCGGCCGGACGCGTGATCGAGACCGACGATGCCAGCGGCAGATCATCGAGCAGATCCTTGATCTGTTCGATCTTCACGCGCATGCCGCCGTTGATCCACGGCTGCTGCATCAGATGCTCGTATTCGGTCGACAGATTGATCGAATCGATCACCTTGCCCTTCTCGTCGAGCAGCCCACCTGTGCCGGTGAGGAAGATGATCTTGTACGGCTGCAGTACCTGCACCAGCTCGTTGGCGGCGAAATCGGCGTTGACATTGAGAATCTGCCCGCCGGGCGTCTCGCCGAGACTGGCGATCACCGGGATCGAACCGGCCTGCAGACTGGCTTCGATCGGCGCCAGATTGACGCGCTTCACCTCACCGACCAGGCCATAAGTGTCGCGATCGAGGTATTCGGCTTCGAACACGCCTGAGGTGATCGAAGTCGCACGCGCGTCGGCGGCTTGCAGGGCTTCGACCAGCTTGAGGTTCGACGACTGGAACACGCGGCGCACGATCGCCAGTGCTTCCGGCGAGGTGACGCGCAGTCCGTTCACCGTCTTCTTCTCGATGCCGGCGGCGGACAGTTCCTCGTCGAGCTGCGGGCCTGCCCCATGCACGACGATCGGCGTCAAGCCGACCTGTTGCAGGAACGCCAGTGACGAGGTCAGCGCGTCGAGATCGTCGCGCAACACCGCGCCGCCGACCTTGACCACGGCGAAGCGCTTCGCATCCAGCTGCGAGAAGCGCTTGAGGTACTGGCTGATCTCCTTCGCGCTGGCCATGCTGGAGAGCAGGCGCACGATGGTTTGACGGGTCTGTTTATGCGCTTGCATGTTCGATGATCCGGGCAACGTGCTGCGTGTAAGTCTGCAATTGTTCGAGCGACACCCACTCGTCCGCGGTATGCGCCTGGGCGATGTCGCCGGGGCCGAAGACGACGGCGGTGAGGCCGGCGTCGGAGAACAGCGCCGCCTCGGTCCAGAAATCCACGGCGTTGCCGATCGGCAGGCCGAGCGCGTCGGCGAGATCACGCGCGATCAAGCGCCGGTTTTCCGCATCAGCGGTATCGCCGGCCGGCAGCGGCAAGCCCTGGAAGGTCGGTTCGTAGAGCGTGCCTTCGGGCGCGAGCGCGTGGAAGCGCGCATGAAGAGCATCGAGTCCTTGCGACGGCAGCGGCCGGAAGCCGAAACGCAGTTCCGCCTGCGGCGCGATCACGTTGGCCTTGATGCCGCCGTCGATGCGGCCGATGTTGAAGCGCAGGCCGGTGAGTCCGCCGAAGCGCTGGTGCGATTCGGCGGTGACGAGCGCGAGCGCGTCCGAACCCCAGCGGATCACCTGATGCAGTGCGCTGGTCTGCAGGGCTTCGGCGCCGGAGGCATGCCCCGCCCGCCCCTTGAACTCCATCCGCACCGAAGCGATGCCGCGATGCGCGAGCACCGCCTCGCACTGCGTCGGCTCGGCGACCAGGACTTCGTCGAAGCCGTGGTCCGTCTTGAGGAAAGCGTCGATGCAGCGCGCATCGTTGGCTTCCTCGTCGGTGGAGAACAGGAACGCGGCATCGCCTTGCACCGCGTTCGCGGCCGCGATCAGGCAGGCGGCGGCGCCCTTGATGTCGCAGGCACCGAGGCCGATGGCGCGATCGCCGGTGACGCGCAGCTTCAACGGATCATCCGACCACGCCGGCGAACTCGGCACCGTGTCCAGATGCACGTTGAACAAACGCTTCGGCGCACCGCGCACGGCGAACAACGTGACCGCGCCGGCGCCATGATCGCGCACGTCGATGCGGAAATCCGGCAGCTGCGCGCGGATGTAGTCGAAGATACCGCCGGTGCCGATGGCACGCGGCGGATTGCGAGTATCGAAGGACACCAGCGCGGCGAGGTGTTCGAGGACGGAAGGCAGCATGTCGGTCTCGATTACTTTCGGTTCACTTCCGCCCACAGCGTCGAACTCATGCCGTAGAGCTTGATGAAACCCTCGGCCTCGGCCACGCCCCAGTCCGCCGATTGCGCGTACGTGGCGCCCTTGGCGTTGAGGATGTGCGGCGAGGACACGGCGACGGCATCGACGCGTCCACCGCGCGTTTCCAGCACGACTTCGCCGTTGACGGTCTTCTGCGACGTGGCGAGGAAGGCTTCGAGATCACTCTTGAGCGGATCGTGGAAGAAGCCTTCGTAGACCAGCTCCACCCACTTGCGTCCGATCTCCGGCTTGAAGCGGTTCTGCTGCTTGCTCAGCACGGCTTCCTCGAGCGCGCGATGCGCGGCGAGCAGTGCGGTCAGGCCCGGCGCCTCGAACACGATGCGGCCCTTGAGTCCGATGGTGGTGTCGCCGGTGTACAAACCACGGCCGACGCCGTACTGCGCGAACATGGTGTTGAGCTTGGCCAGCAGCTTGGCGCCGGGCAGTTCGACACCGTCGAGCGCCACCGCTTCACCTTCGACGAAACGCACGGTGGTCCGCAGCGACTCCACCGGCCAGGCGCTGCGCGGCGCACACCAGCCGCGCGCGCCCTCGCCCGGCGCTTCCCAGCGGTCGATCTCGCCGCCGGACATGGTCAGGCCCAGCAGATTCTCGTTGATGGTGTAGGCCTTCTGCTTGGCGCGCACGCCGAAGCCGCGTTCCTCGAGATAACTCTGCTCGTAGGCGCGCACCTCGGTGTGCTCCTTCTGGATTTCGCGGATCGGCGCGAGGATGCGGTAGTCGCCGCTGGCCTTCACCGCCAGGTCGAAGCGCACCTGGTCGTTGCCCATGCCGGTGCAGCCGTGGGCGATCGCGTTCGTGCCGAGGTCGTGCGCGCGCGCAAGCGCGGCGTCGACGATGAGATAGCGGTCGGACACCAGCAATGGATACTGGCCCTGATACGCCTCGCCCGCCCACACGAACGGCTTGACGAAGCCGTCCCAGATCGCCGGGCCGCCATCGACGGTGACGTGGCTGGCCACGCCCAGCTCCGCGGCGCGATCCTCGATGAACTTGCGCTCCTCTTCATCCACGCCGCCGGTGTCGGCGAACACGGTATGCACGCGCCAGCCGCGCTCCTGCAGGTAAGGCACGCAGAAACTGGTGTCGAGGCCGCCGGAAAACGCCAGGACGACGTCGCCCTGGGCGCCGGGTTCGGAAGATTGAGGAGCAGTCATGGGGGTACTCGTGATAACGGGGTGGGGGCAAACCGGAAAGGGATACAACAGGCAGATTGCAGTCTTTGGACACCGATGCCGCTGGTGGGTCAGCCCTGTGCGGCCAGGGCGGCCATCACCGCCTTCTGGACGTGCAGGCGGTTTTCGGCTTCCTCGATGGCGATGCAGCTCTTGGAGTCCATCACCGCATCGGTGGCCTTGACGTTGCGGCGCAGCGGCAGGCAGTGGCTGAAGACGGCGTTGTTGGTCTTCGCCATCTTGGCCTCGTCGACGATGAAGTGCTTGTAACGGTCGCGGATGGGCTTCTCGGGCTCCCAGTTGCCGAAATACGGCAATGCCCCCCAGCTCTTGGCGTAGACGACGTCGGCGCCGGCATAGGCGCTGTCGATGTCGTGGCTGATCGTGAGCGAGCCGCCCGATTCCTGGACGTTGTCGCGTGCCCAGCCCATGTAGCGTTCGTCGAGCAGGTATTGCTCGGTGGGACACAGCAGGGTCACATCCATGCCGAGGCGGGTGGCGATGGTCAGCGCGGAGTTGGCGACCGCCGTGTTCAAGGCCTTCGGGTGGTAGGTCCAGGTGAGGACGTACTTCTTCCCGCGCAGGTCGGCGGTGCCGAAATGCTCCTGCAGCGCCAGGGCGTGGGCCAGCTCCTGGCAGGGATGGGTGATGGTCTCCATGTTGATCACCGGCACCGTCGCGTACTTGGCGAAGCCGGCCAGCACCTTGTCCTGGCGGTCAACGGACCAGTCGACGAACTTCGGGAAGGCGCGCACGCCGATCATGTCGACATAGCGGCTGAGCACGCGCGCCACCTCGGCGATGTGCTCCTCGGTCTCGCCGTCCATCACCGTGCCGAGTTCGAACTCGATCGGCCACGCGTCCTTGCCGGGCGCCAGCACCACGGCATGCCCGCCGAGCTGGAAGGCGCCCAGTTCGAAGCTGGTCCGCGTGCGCAGCGACGGATTGAAGAACACGAGCGCGATGGACTTGCCCTTCAGCGCATCGCCGAGCTTGTTGCGCTTGTAGAGCGCCGCCTGCGTCAGCAGCGCATCGAGATCGGCGCGGCTCCAGTCCTGGGTGTTGAGGAAGTGCTTCATGGTGGCAAGAACCCTAGCTGTTGCATTGAAAAGTCCGCACATGAAAGTGCGGGCTCTTGCGGAGGGACCCGCATAACACATAAACGAAAAAACCCGGCATTCGCCGGGTTTCTAGCTCGAGACGCGAAACCGCCTCCGGCTTACCCAGCGAGCAATCGGGTTTCCGGTCGGCGCGCGCGCGACGTCATTCCGGCCGCCATGCGGGCGGAGGTGAGGATGTCGGCGGCGGCAAGGGTCTGGCGCATCGTGTGCGCATGGTCGCATGGGGCGGCGGAGCACGCAAGAAACCCCGCTCGGCCCGGCGATGGTTTGCCTAGTCGTTGTCGGTACCGGCCACGATCGGGGTCACCGACACCCGCACGCGCAGGCGGTTGCCCGGATCGTATGGCAGGCGCGACCGGTATTTGATGCCGTGATGGACGTAATCGACGTCGTAGGCGATCGGCCGGCGGAATTCCTTGTCGACCGGCACCAGCCGGCACTTGCGGCCCTTGGCGGGCGGCGTGCCCGCCGTCTCCTCCTCCGGCTGCCGGGTTTCGGCATTGGAATCGGACGTGAAGACGCCCTTGACCGAATCCAGGAACTTCATGAAACCGCGCGGCTCCTCGCCGTTTTCCGGCTTGTTCTTGCGCTTCTCCGCCCGTGTCGGCTCCTCGCATTCCTCCGTCATGCCGGTGGCGCGCAGGGTCTGGTAGATCGGCTGCGCCCGCAGCACTTGCGCGAACTCGGTGCGCACGTTCTCCGGCTGAGGCATCACCAGTTCCTGCCCCGCCGCCGGGAGCGCCACGGCGGCAAGCAACACGACGGTGGTAAGGAGACGGCTGTGTGGCATTAACCTTGGACGGAATCCGGGATGGCAGCAGTGTAGGTGCTCGTTTCGCGACGGGGGCTGAATCTCGGCTGTCATGGCTCCGCCCCGGCCGGTAGAATCCCTGCTCCTCCCGCCTCTCCTCCCGATGAGCCTGCGTCTTTTCAACACCCTGACCCGCAGGGTCGACCCGTTCGTGCCCCTAGACCCGGCCTGCCCGACGATGTACGTCTGCGGCCCGACCGTCTACAACTACGTGCACATCGGCAACGCCCGCGGCCCCGTGGTGTTCGGCGTGCTGGCCGCGCTGCTGCGCCGGCGCTTCGGGGCGCTGAAGTACGCGCGCAACATCACCGACATCGACGACAAGATCAACGCGGCCGCCGGCGAACAAGGTGTGCCGATCAGCGCGATCACCGATCGTTTCGCTGCCGCCTATCGCGAGGACATGGCCGCGCTCGGCGTCACGCCTCCGGACATCGAACCCGAGGCCACGCGCCACGTCGCGCAGATCATCGCCATGATCGAGACGCTGATCGCGAATGGCCACGCCTACGCCGCCGAAGGCCATGTGCTGTTCGCGGTCGATACCTTCGACGGCTACGGCAAGCTCTCGCGCCGCGATCCCGAGGACATGCTGGCCGGCGCCCGCATCGAAGTGGCGCCGTACAAGCGCGGCCCCGGCGATTTCGTGCTCTGGAAGCCTTCCAGCGACGATCTCCCCGGCTGGGAGTCGCCCTGGGGACGCGGCCGCCCTGGCTGGCACATCGAATGCTCGGCCATGGCCGCCGCGCATCTGGGCGACACCATCGACATCCATGCCGGCGGCGTCGACCTGCAGTTCCCGCATCACGAGAACGAGATCGCACAGAGCGAATGCGCGCACGGCGGCAAGACCTTCGCGCGGTTCTGGCTGCACAACGGCATGCTCAATTTCGCCGGCGCGAAGATGTCGAAGTCGCTGGGCAACATCGAGAAGGTGCACGACCTCGTGCGCGCACACCCGCCCGAGGCGCTGCGCTACGCGCTGCTGTCGGCGCACTACCGGCAGCCGCTGGACTGGTCGCCGGCGCTGATCGAGCAAAGCATCCGCACACTGGATCGGCTGTACGGCACGCTGCGCGATCTGGTGGACATCGAGGCGGCGCCCGAGATCCCGGAAGTCGTCGAAGCGGCGCTCGAAGACGATCTCAACACGCCGCAGGCGCTGGCCGAACTCTCGGCCATTGCCGCCGATGCGCGCAAGACCGACGACGTGGAAGCCAAACGCCGCCTGAAATCGCAGCTGCTCGGCGCCGGACTGGCGCTCGGCCTGTTGCAGCAGCCGCCCGCGGACTGGTTCGCGCGCGGCGTGTCGGAAGACGACGACGAACGCATTCAGGGCCTGATCGACGAACGCGCGGCCGCGAAGAAGAACCGCGACTTCGCCCGCGCCGATGCGATCCGCGACCAACTGGCCGCCGAAGGCATCCTGCTGGAGGACACGCCGCAAGGCGTGCGCTGGAAGCGCGCGTAACCCCGCTTTTCCTTCCCCCTCTGGGGCAAGGTGGCGCGAAGCGCCGTATGAGGGAAGGAAATCACTGACCGATGTACGTTTTCTCGCAAGTCATCCTCCCGCCCTCATCCGCCCCTGCGGGGCACCTTCTCCCGAGGGGAGAAGGGAAAAGCTGAAGCCGTTGCATAAGCACTTTTATCCCCCATTGTTGCCGTAATGAACGCTACCGCTCCCCTGTTCCCGCTCGAAGCCACCGCGACCGAAGCCCAGGCCGCGATCAAGGACGAGTTCGCCTTCTTCGGCGACTGGTCCGAGCGTTACCAGTATCTGATCGACCTGGGCCGCAAGCTGCCGGCCTTCCCCGAAGCATGGAAGACGGAAGAACATCGTCTGCACGGCTGCCAATCGCTGGTCTGGATCGTGCCGTCCGGGGATGCCTCACGACTCGATTTCGCGGCGGTCAGCGATTCGGCCATCGTCTCCGGCCTGATCTTTCTCGCCTTGCGTGTGTACTCGGGACGCAGCGCGCAAGAGATCCTCGATACCTCGCCTGACTACATCGCCGCCGTCGGCCTGGCCAAGCATCTGTCGCCGACGCGCAGCAATGGGCTGGCGGCGCTGCTCGCCTACATCCGCGACACGGCACAGCGCAAACTGTGAACACCGACGCTTCCGCCGCCGTTGGGGCGGAAGCTGTTTCGCCACTGCGCAACCGCGGCTTCCTGTCGCTGATGCTGTACCGCATCTGCACGATGCTGTCGTACCAGATCGTCGCGGTCACCGTCGGCTGGCACGTCTACGAAGTCACGCGCCAGCCGTTCGCGCTCGGCCTGATCGGATTGGCGGAAGTGCTGCCGTATTTCTGCGTGGCGCCGTTCGCCGGTTATCTCGTCGATCATTTGCCGCGACGCAAGCTCGGCATGGTGGCCTGTCTCGGCCTGGCGCTGACGCCGTTGCTGCTGATGGTGTTGACGATCGGCCTGCTCCCGATCGTGGGCGTGTGGCCGATCTATGTGGCGATCGCCTTCACCGGCATGGTGCGTGCGTTCCTCGGTCCGGTCTATAACGCGCTATTCGCGCGCGTGCTGCCGCGCAAGCAGTTCACGCGCGGTGCCAGCCTTGGCAGCGTCGTGTTCCAGACGGGCCTGGTGATCGGGCCGGCGCTCGGTGGTGCGCTGGTTGGCGTGGCCGGCAAGGCGGCCGCCTACGGCACGGGCGCCGCTATCGCGCTGCTGGCCGTCGCCGCGCTGGCGTCGATGCGCGTCACCGAGCCGCCGCAGCTGCTGCAGCGCGCGCCGATCTTCTCCAGCATCGGCGAAGGTCTGCGCTTCGTGTTCGGCAACCAGATCATGCTCGCGGCGATGGCACTGGACATGTTCTCGGTGCTGCTCGGCGGCGCGATGTCGATGCTGCCCGCCTTCATCCACGACATCCTGCATTACGGACCGGAGGGCCTCGGCATCCTGCGCGGCGCGCCGGCGCTGGGTTCGATCGTGGTCGCGCTGTGGCTGGCGCGACATCCGTTGCAGAAGCATGCGGGCCGCGTGCTGCTGATCGCCGTCGCCTGCTTCGGCCTGTGCACGATCGCGTTCGCGCTGTCGCGGCAATTCTGGCTGTCGGCGGCGATCCTAGTGGCCTATGGCATGTGCGACGGCGTCTCGGTGGTGATGCGCTCGACCATCATGCAATTGGTCACGCCCGACGACATGCGTGGCCGCGTTTCCTCGATCAACGGCATTTTCATCGGCTCCTCGAACGAACTCGGCGCCTTCTACGACGGCGTGATGGCGCGATTGCTCGGCCTGGTGCCTGCGGTGATCGTGGGCGGATTCGTCACGCTGGGCGTGGTCGGGATCACGACTTGGAAAGCGCCGAGACTGCGCAGGCTCGATCTGCGCGATCTGCAATAAACAACGGCAACCGCCGTCACATCTCCAACGATGCCAGTCACGGCGATGTCGCATCGGCGCATGCATACTCGCGCGGCCGCACTCTTGGGGGAATGCGGCGACAGGCAACTTCAAAATAGGAGAGAACCATGTTGAAAGGCATTCGTGCCTCGGTCTGCGCGCTCATGCTGATCGCCGCTTCCGCGCTCACCGTCGCATCCGCCGACGAACGCAACGCACCGGCCGGCGATCTCGCCCAACTGTCGGCGGCGCTGGAAGGCAAGGCCCCGGCACCGCGCGCGCTGTCCTTCGATGACGAAGAAACACCATACGAAGCCTGCTTCCGCTTGTGCCGGGAATACTGGCAGGAAGAGTGCCCGGAGATCGGTCGCGAGAATTGCGAGGAAGGCTACCAGCGCTGCTACGAGAACTGCTGGTGGTGAGCATCTCCGCGCTGTGCAAGACGAAAGCCCCGCCATGCGGGGCTTTTTTGTTTCAGCGGACGATCAAAGCCACTCAATTAGGTCAATCCGCCTGCCCTCCGCTGGCTCGGCATGTTTAACTGGCGACAGCGAACCTCGGAGATGAGTTTGCAGAACGATCGCACCAACGCCGCAGCCGACACCAAGCCACCCGCCTCGCGCTCGGGCAGCGCCGCCCTCATGGCCGTCGGTTCCATGATCTCGGTGCAGTTGGGCGCCGCGCTGGCGCAGCCGACCATGCACGACTACGGGCCCTTCGCCACGACCTGGGGACGGCTCGTGTGGGCGGCACTCCTCCTGTGCGTGGTGGTGCGCCCAGATTTCCGCCGCTATCACGGCAAGGAGATCCTCGCCGCGCTGGCGCTCGGCGCCGCGATCGCGATGATGACGCTCTCGTTCTTCGTGGCGATCACGCGCGTGCCGCTCGGCCTGGTCGTGGCGATCGAGTTCGTGGGGCCGCTCGGGGTGGCAGCGCTGGGATTCGCGCGCAGCTGGCGCCTGGTCTGGCTGTTGCTTGCCTTCGCCGGTGTGCTTCTGCTGGTGCGGACTCGCGAAGGCTGGAGCGTCGATCTGGTCGGCTTCGGCTTCGCGCTTATCGCTGCCGTGGGATGGGGGGCCTACATCCTGCTGAGCAAGCGCATCGGGCAAGCCTTCCATGGTCTGGAAGGACTGGCGATCTCGCTCGCGGCCGCGGCACTGATCGCGACACCCTTCGGCGTGTACGAAACCCGCCTCCACATTCCCGACGGGCTGATGCTGCAGACGTTCGGCCTCGCGATCCTGACGCCACTGCTGCCGTATGCGCTGGAAATGATGGCGCTGCGCCGGCTGCCCTCGGCGACGTTCGGCGTGCTGATGAGCGCCGAACCCGGCATCGGCGCGCTCGCCGGTTATCTCATCCTGCAGCAGCCGCTGAGCCTGCAACAGATGGCGGGCATTCTCTTCGTGATCTGCGCCAGTGTCGGAGCCGTGGTCAGTACACGGGAATGACGTCGGCGCTTGAGGTGCCTAAAAACAAATCGTCATCCCGGTGGAAGCCGGGATGACGAGCGGAAGAACAGGCGTTCTTCAGTTCTGGATCAGTCGCCGATCTGCTTCTGCAGATGTTCCCAGCGTTCCTGTTCGTCGATGGTGCGCTCGGCGGTGAGGCGCGCTTCCAGGCGCTCCAGGCCGATCTCCTCGCCCGAATCGACGCTGTAGCCGTATTCGCCGGCATCCAGACGCTTGAGCGTGCTGTCGATCTTGCCGATCAGCTTGCGGTAGCGGTCGCGGGTGCGCAGTTCCAGCGAGTTCTCGGTTTCGCGGGTGGCGCGTTCGGCTTCGTCGCCGACGTCGCGCACTTCGTCCTTGAGGTTCTCGATGGTCTGCTTGGATTCCTCGACCAGGTCCGCACGCCACTGCAGCAGGCGCTGGCGGAAGTACTCGACCTGCAGCGGGCTCATGTATTCCTCGTCCACGCTCGGCTTGTAGCCGTCGGGGACGATCGGACGGCCACTGGCCTTGTCGGTCTTGTACGGCACCACCTTGACCTTGACCTTCGGCGCGGGCGTGGTCGGCTTGGCCGCGATGGCCACGGCCACCTTGCCTACCGGGCGCGGCGCGAACGCCGACTTGACGGCGACGGGCTTGCTGTTGGTTTCGCTGGCGGCGGGTGCCTTGGCGGGAGCCGGCTTCTTCTCGGCGACTGCCGGCGCTGGCGTCGCGGCGCGCGTCGGCGGGGCCGGCTGCTTTTTCTCGGGGGCAGGCGCGGGAACCGGAGCCTTCTTCACCGGTGCCGGCTTCGCGGCGGCGGCAGCAGGCTTGGCGGCCGGCTTTGCCGGGGCCGGGGCCTTCTTCACCGCCTTGGCTGGCGGCGGCGCCTTCTTGGTCGCCGGAGCCACTTTCTTGGCAGCCGGCTTCTTGGCGACGACCTTCTTCGCAGGCGCCGACTTCTTGGCCACGGCTTTCTTCGCCGCCGGCTTGGCAACGGGCTTCTTGACGGCGGCCTTCTTGGCGACGGGCTTTGCGGGCTTCTTGGCGGCCTTGGCGGCCTTTTTCGCGGGTTTCTTCACTGCCACTTTGCTGCAATCCTTCCTGATTTTCCCCCGGATGGGAGAGGATTCCCTTGGACGGGAAAGCGCGCTGTTATACCCTTCTCGGCTGACAGCGGCAACCGCGGCAGTATGCGGTGAGCCCCATTCACCCGCCGTGATCGACCGCCTCCTTATTCTCCTGCTACGCGGCTATAAACGTTGGCTGAGTCCCCTGCTCGGCCAGCGCTGCCGTTTTGTGCCGACCTGCTCGGAATACGCCATAGAAGCCATCGCCCGTTTTGGCGCCTGGCGTGGCGGCTGGCTGGCGATCCGCCGCATCGGCCGCTGCCATCCGCTGCATCCGGGCGGGCACGACCCTGTCCCGCCCCACTCCTAAAGGACTCCGCATGGCCGATACCTTGATCGTCAACGCCCGCCTCGTCAGCGACGGGCGCGAATCCGATGGCGACCTGCGCATCGCGCACGGCCGCATCGAGGCCATCGGCAGCGGCCTGAGTGCCCGCGAGGGCGAGACCGTGATCGACGCGCGCGGCCGCCGCCTGCTGCCGGGCATGATCGACGATCAGGTGCACTTCCGCGAACCCGGCCTCGAACACAAGGCCGATATCGCCACCGAATCGGCTGCGGCGGTGGCCGGCGGGCTGACCAGCTTCATGGACATGCCCAATACCAGCCCGCCGACGCTCAACGCTGCCGCGCTGGAGGACAAATACCGCCGCGCCGCCGGACGCGCCCGCGCCAACTACGGCTTCTACTTCGGCGCGAGCAACGACAACCTCGCCGACGTGCGCAGCCTCGATCCGCTGGCCGCGCCGGGCATCAAGGTGTTCATGGGCGCTTCCACCGGCAACATGCTGGTGGACAACCCCGACACGCTGGACGCCATCTTCCGCGAAGCGCCGACCCCGATCATCACCCACTGCGAAGACACGCCGATGATCGACGCGCTGCTGGCGAAATATCGCGCCGAATACGGCGACGACATTCCCGCCGACAAGCACCCGGACATCCGTTCGCGCGAAGCCTGCATGAAATCGACGCAGCTCGCGCTCTCGCTCGCGCGCAAGCACGACACGCGCCTGCACGTGCTGCACATTTCCACCGCCGACGAACTGGCCCTGTTCACGCCAGGCCCGCTGATCGACGGCAATGGCGTGCGCAAGCGCATCACCGCGGAAACCTGCATCCATTTCCTGCGCTTCGATCGCGCCGACTATGCCCGCCTCGGCCATCTCATCAAGTGCAATCCGGCGATCAAGGACGCGAGCGATCGCGAGGCGCTGATCCGCGCCCTCGCCTCGGATGTGATCGACGTACTCGCCACCGACCATGCACCGCATACGCTGGAAGAAAAGTCGCAGCCGTACACCCGCGCACCCAGCGGCCTGCCGCTGGTGCAATACGCCTTGGTCGCGGCGCTGGAACTGGTGCACGAAGGCCGCCTGAGCACCACTCAGGTCGTGCAGAAGTTCGCGCATGCACCGGCGCAGTTGTTCGACGTGAAGGAACGCGGCTACCTGCGCGAGGGTTATCACGCCGATCTGGTGCTGGTCGAGGACACACCCTTCACGGTGCGGCGCGAGGACGTGCTGTCCAAGTGCGGCTGGTCGCCGTTCGAAGGCACGACGTTCCGTTCGCGCATCGCCTCCACCTGGGTCAACGGCGAGCTGGCGTGGGATGGCTCGCGACTGATCGGCGAACCGCGGGGCCAGCGACTGGAGTTCGCGCGTTGAGGTCGACGCTGCGGGCGATCTTCGTCATTCCGATACTGCTGTTCACCGCCTGCTTCGGCGTGGCGGCCGCGCAGGACACCGCCGATCAGCGCGTCGTCTTCCCCACCTCCGTCTCGCAGGGCGCTCTGGTGCTCGGCAAGGTGCCCGCCGGCAGCCATGTCCACTATGCCGGTCGCGATCTGCGGCCGACGCCCTACGGCACGGTGGTGTTCGGCGTCGGACGTGACGAGAAAGGGCCGCTTTCGATCCAGGTGCGTCGCGCCGATGGTCATGACGACACCGTCTCGATCACGGTGACGCCACGCGACTGGCCGGTGGAACACGTCAACGGCGTCCCACCGAAGACCGTCAACCCGCCGCCCGAGATCGCCAAACGCATCGAACGCGAACAGGCCCTGGTCACCGCCGCGCGACTGCGCGACGACGACCGCGGCGACTTCGCCCAGCCCTTCATCTGGCCCGTGCAGGGTCGCATCAGTGGCCGTTTCGGCAATGCGCGCGTATACAACGGACAACCCGGCGCGGGACATTCGGGCATGGATATCGCCGTTGCGGCGGGCACACCGGTCAAGGCACCGGCCGCCGGTGTGGTGACCTTCGCCGCACCCGATCTCTACCTCACCGGCGGCACGCTGCTGATCGACCATGGCCATGGCGTGAGCAGCAACTTCCTGCATCTGTCGCGGATCGATGTGAAGGTTGGCGATCGCGTGCAGCAGGGGCAGATCGTTGCCGCCGTGGGCGCGACTGGACGCGCGACCGGGCCGCATCTGCACTGGGGGATGAACTGGTTTGATGTGCGGATTGATCCGCTGCTGGTGTTGGAGAGGGTTGGTAGTCGCTAGCTTGGGGGTTTGACTTCACTTGAAGTCTTAGAAAAAGCATTTCGCCCCTGAAGGGGCTAGTTCATTTCTTTTGATAAGCGTCACTGCACGCGCAGGAGCGCGTGCGAACGGCGAAGCCGGCCCCGAAGGGATGAGCGCCATGGATGGCGCGAATCAAAGAAACGAACCAAAGAAAAACGCTTTTCTCGACACAGCAATCCCAACGCGGGAAGTACCCCAGGATTTTCCGACTCGCCATCCATGGCTCGGTCGGAAAACGGCGGGCATCCTGCCCGCCGCCCTTTGGGTCTAGGCACATCGCGGCTCGCAAAGATTCTTAGCAGCCAAGAGCAAAAGCTTTGCTCAGCTTCTCTTTAGCATTTCGCGTCTAAAGATGAATCACCTTCAGCTCCCGGAGACCCGGAGGGCGGCGCACAGGGATGTGCGCCGTTTTTCGACCGAGCCAGGAGGGCGAGTCGAAAAATCCTGATAGCAATGAAACCCTGGGGCTGCTTCGTCGGGGAAAGCGTTTTTCTTTGGTTCGTTTCTTTTGACGCTTATCAAAAGAAATGAACTCGGCCGCGTAGCGGACGAAACGCTTTTGCTTTTTAACGGCAAGAGCAAAGACAAAAGCCAAATGGATCCCAGCTTCCGCTGGGACGACAAACAACAACCAAGGCCGCCAAGCCCTTCTTACGGACTCCCCTGCCCCGACACCCGCGCCACCGCATCATGCGCATGCAAACTCTCGAAATGCGCCACGGCAACATCGAAACGCTCGACATGCGCATCCCGCGCCAGCACCGCCGCAACCCGACGCGCCGCGTCCTCGCAGAACATCAGATTCTCGGCATTGAGCCGCGCGAACGCTTGCTCATCCTCGCGCTTGACCGCCGTCTGCACCGGCGTCCCGAGCGCGCTCTCCACGGTGTCGACGAAATGTTCGATCGACAAACGATCGAAGGCCGGACGCAACGTCAGGCGCATGTCAGCACGGCTGCGCTGCGCATGCGGAGTCGCAGCCAGGCCGCGCTCGGAGGCGAGCCAGTCGCGCACCACGCCGGTGGAAAGCGGATGCGCGGTGGCAAAGTCCTCGGCGAACCGCTCCGCGTTCAACTGCCGCGACAGCGCGGCCGACGCCGGACAGGTACTCGAATACTCGACCGAGAATGCCAGCGTCAGCGCGAGATGACCGTCGCGCAGCGTGGCGTCGATCTCGACCGGATACGTTTTCCAGCCGGCATGCTCGCTGGAGAGCGCCTTGCGCTTGAGCAGCTGCTCATAGCGCAGCACCAGGCGCGCGGCCGAGGACAGGCCGCCCTGCGAGTCGATGCAATCCTGCAGTACGCGACGCAGGCCGGCGGGCGTGATCGCCTCGCTGCTCAGCGCATCCTGCAGTCGCAGGTACAGGCGCGACATATGGATGCCGCGCGCGTCGGCGTCGCGCAGGTCGACGAAGACGTCGGCCCAGGCGCTCACCAGGACCGAATCGCCACCCGGGCCGGGAATGCGCAGGGGGAGCGCGATGCGCTGCATGCCGACCCAGTCGAGGGGGCGGGCGGCGGTCGCGGCGTCGAAGGCGACGTCTGGCAGTTGTCTGACGGGAGGAACGTTCACGGCGACGGTTTACGGCAGGGGGAGGCCGTCAAGGATGTGGGCATTGTAACGACACACCACCGCCGCCCGCGCAACGGTGCGTTGAAGCGCCGGTTGCCGGTCGTCAGCGGGCCGGGCCCGGATTCAGGCCGCCGGAAACCGTCCCCCGCCCTCAGGGAAGCCGGTCGAAGGTTTCCTCCGACTGCCGATACGGCCCGTGCGCGGCAATCTCCGGGTTCGCCAGGGCGAGGAAATCGGGCGGGTACAGTCCGTCCTGGCTTCGGGCGCTCTCGGGCGCCTCCAAAAGATGGATTTTCATGCGCCAACGCCCGGCCGGGAGTACCAGGCTCCTGATCGCGGGATCCGGCTTCCCGCCGATGTACTCGATGCCGCTGACATTGGCCGTGCCCGTGGAAACGAACAGGTACTCCTCCGACGAGGCCGTCACCCAAGCCGATTCGGCATCGGCCAGCGCGCTCGGCGCGTCCGCCCGCCCTACCCGGATCTCGATGGCCGGGGAGCCGTCGGCGTGAACGTACAAGGGCACGAAGTGGCCGGCGCGGATATGCCGTTCGTTGTCCTGGGTCTCCAGTACCTGCTTCTCCCACGTCTCGTATCCGCAGATGTCGGCATAGGCCGATGGATCCCAGATGGCGTGCATGCCCGAATCCGTCGGCAGCACCGCCTGCAGGCGGGTCGTTGATTCGCCTTCGAACGTTTCGGGGCAGGACTTGGCCGTCATCGTCGTATTCGCCGCGGAATCGCGAGGCGTTCGCGACAACCAAACGACCAGCGCGATCGTGATGACCATCAGGATGGCGATGATAGGGAGAAGCAGTCTTCCCATGCGTGGAAACCCCGTTGTCGTCCTTGTCGAGATGAACCCGGCTTGATTATTCCGACCGGGCCGCGCGCCACGCCAGCCACACGCTGCGCCAGGGCCGGGCGGCACGCAACGGCTGATCTGCCGCTAGCTGGGAAAGCCGTTCGTACAGCAGCGCGGACTGGATGCGACGCGGACGTGTCGCTTCCCTGCCCCGTAGCCTAGCGGCAACGAGGGTGCGCGCCTGATCGGTCGCGCCATGTGACAAGGCGTGCTCGGCCAGGACATCGGCCAGGACACGGTCCACCGCGCCGCCTTGTCCATTTTCACCCTCGAAGAGGATCGCCTCGATTCGCGCCACGGCCGCCGCGAAAGCCTGCAGTCCGGAAAGCGCCGGCGGCACGATTCCGCGCGCCGCCTGCAGTTCGCGCAGCGAACCCGACAACGCTATCCAATCCACGGGCTGACGCTGCAACGTCGCGCCGAGCGGATGGCGTCTCGCCCCTTTCGCCCAGCCGCGCAATTCCTCTCCCCACCAGGCCAGCTTGGCGAGGCCCGGTGTGGCGTCCTCACCGCTCCAGGCGGCGTCCGTGAATTCCTGCAGCAATGTGAACCATGCGTACGCCGTCTGCCGTCGAGACGCCGGCAGGAAGACTTCCGCCACCGACCATTCCGGCCAGCGGTCGCGCCATTTGGCGATGAAGCTGTCGAGGGCTTCGTGCTGATTGTCGGGCGTGCTCATGCGGCTGGCGCGTGCGTGGAGGCGTCGCGCGCCTACGTGGCGCGTGCGGGCCAGCGCGCGGAGTCCAGCAAATCGTGCGGCGATTCGACCATCACGTCGCCGCCCCACTCTTCCGGCAGATCCCCGGGCACGCGATAACCCCACAGCGCCACCACCGACGGCATGCCGGCCGCGCGCGCGGCCTCGATGTCGCGTTTGTCGTCGCCGACATAGACGCAGTCTTCCGGCGCCAGTCCGAGCGCAGCCGCGGCATGCTGCAACGGCATCGGATGCGGCTTGCGCTCGGGCAGCGTGTCGCCGCCGATCAGCACGCCGCAGCGGCTTTCCCATCCCAGCACGGGCATCAGCAGCCGGGCGAGATATTCCGGCTTGTTGGTAACGATGCCCCAGCGCCCGCCATCGGCCTCGATCTCCGCCAGCATGGCTTCGATGCCGTCGAACGGCGCGCCGTGATGGCCGAGTTCGCGCTCGTAGATCGCCAGGAACACCGGCACCAGTGCCGCGCGCGCCTCGGCGTCGAGTTGCGGAAACGCCGCGCCCACCATCGCGCGGCTGCCGCGCGAGACGAACGGACGCAACTGTTCCAGTTCCATCGCCGGTTCACCACGTTCGACGCGCATCGCGTTCGCCGTGGCGAGCATGTCCGGCGCGCTGTCGAGCAGCGTGCCGTCGAGATCGAACAGGACGCCGCGCGGGAAACGACGACTGCCGGACGTGGATCGCTCCTGCTTTTCCGATTCCCGGTTCCCGGTTCCCGGCTCCCCACTCCTCACGGCTTCACCGCGCAGGCGAGATAGTTCACATCCGTTCGCGAGATCACCCGCGCGGCATTGCGCCACGGTTCGTACATCAACCCGCTCACGTCCTCGAGTTCCAGACCGGATGCGCGCAGCCACGCCGAAAGCTCGGACGGCTTGATGAAATCGCGATACTGGTGCGTGCCCTTCGGCAGCAGTCGCGCCACGTATTCGGCGCCGACGATGGCGAGCGCGAACGCGGCCGGCGTGCGGTTGAGCGTGGACACGAACAGACGACCGCCGGGCTTCAGCAACGTCGCGCAGGCGGCGATGATCGCCGCGGGATCGGGAACGTGCTCGAGCATTTCCATGCATGTGATCGCATCGAATTCGCCCGGTTGCGCCGCGGCCAGCGCTTCCACCGATTGTTCGCGGTACTCGACCTTCACGCCGGATTCGAGACCGTGCAGCTTGGCGATCTTGACCAGATCGGGCGCCAGGTCGATGGCGGTGACGCGCGCGCCCTCCTTCGCCAGCGCCTCGCTGAGCAGGCCGCCGCCACAGCCGACGTCGAGCACCATCGCATCGCGCAAGGTGACGCGCTCGGCGACGTAGCCCAGGCGCGCCGGATTCAGCGCATGCAGCGCTTTCTGGGGGCCGTTCGGGTCCCACCAGCGATGGGCGAGTGCGCCGAACTTGTCGAGTTCGGATTGGCGGAAATTGCTCTGGTTGGATGATGCAGTGCTTGTCATGCCCGACATTCTCTCAGATCGTCATTCCCGCCTGCGCGGGATGGCGAGCAACAGCAGACGCGGGTTCATGCGCCTCTCACCGCTCCGATCCGTTCACGCCACTCCCGCGTCTTGGCCAGGAGTGCCGCCGTATCGATATCGACCAGCTCGCGCCCACGCAGCTTGGCCTTGCCGGCGATCCACACATCGTTGACCTGATGGCGGCCAGTGGCGTAGATCAGCTGCGAAGCCACGTGATGCAGCGGCTGGGTCTCCAGCTGCGAGAGATCGATGCAGACCAGGTCCGCCTGCTTGCCCGGCTCGATCGAGCCGATCAACGCATCGAAACCGATCGCCTTGGCACCGCCCAGCGTCGCCGCGCGCAGCGCGGTGGCGGCGTCGAAACCGGCGGCGTCGTTCGCCACCGCTTTCGCCAGCAGCGCGGCGGTGCGCGTTTCCCCGACCATGTCGAGATCATTGTTGCTGGCGCAGCCATCGGTGCCAATGGCGAGCGTGACCCCCGCGCGCTGCAACGCGCAGGCCGGGCAGAACCCCGAGGCCAGCTTGAGATTGGATTCGGGGCAGTGCACCACGCTCACGCCGCGTTCGGCGCACAGATGGATCTCCGCTTCGGTGAGCTGCGTCATGTGCACCGCGATCAGGCGATCGTTGATCAGGCCAAGACGATCGAGCCGCGCGATCGGGCGCTGCCCATGCTTCTGCACCGACTGCTCCACTTCCTGCGCGGTCTCGTGCAGATGCAGATGCACCGGCACGTCGAGCTGATCGGCGAGCATGCGCACCCGCTCGAAACTGGCGTCGCTGACCGTGTACGGCGCATGCGGCGCGAAGGCGGTGGCGATCAGCGGATCGCTGCGCCACTGGTCGTGCACTTCGCCGGCCTTGTCGAAATATTCGTCGTCCGAACTGGCCCAGGCCGACGGGAAGTCGATCAGCGGCAGCCCGACACGAGCGCGGAAGCCGTGACGCTTGTAGGTGGCCGCCTGCACGTCGGGGAAAAAATAGTTCTCGTTGACGCAGGTGGTGCCGCCGCGCAGCATCTCGGCGATCGCCAGCGCAATGCCGTCGGCGACGAATTCCGGTCCCATCACCGCGCCTTCGATCGGCCAGATGTGCTCCTGCAGCCACACCTTCAGCGGCAGGTCGTCGGCGACGCCGCGCAGCAGCGTCATCGGGTTGTGGGTGTGGGCGTTGACCAGGCCGGGGATCAGGACCGCGTCGGGACGCGAAACGGTTTCCTTCGCCGCGAAACGCGCGCGCGCCTCGTCGATCGGCAGGATGGCCTGGATGACGCCGTCATGCACGGCGACGGCATGCCGCTCCAGCACGACACCATGCGGTTCCACCGGCACGACGAAGCCGGCCTCGATCAGCAAATCGACGGGTTGCAACGCTCGTACCTCGCTCTGTCGTGCCTCGCTCTGTCGTACTTCGCTCAAGCGGCAGGCTCCGGTTTTTGGCGACGGAAGCACAGGCGCCGCGCCAGCATCGTCAACGGGAAGATCACCAGGAACACGAAGCCGCCCATCCAGATCGGCAGCACGTACGCCAGTGGAATGCTGGCGGCGAACACCAGCACCGGGATCAGGCCGCGCAGCAGCAGCCAGCGCACCTGCACGTCGCCCAGTCTTTCACGCAGGTTCTCCTGCCGAACGACCATGCGCCGGGTCAGCCAGGAGAAAAACGAAATCCCGAACAGCACGGCGCTGTAGAAAGCGAACCGGCCGGCGCTTTCCGAACTGAACGCCTCGGAATACAGATGCGTCGCGAACGGCATCAGCGCGACAAACATCAGTTGCAGGATCGAGGACCACACCAGCTTGCCGGTGGCGCGGGTCACATGCTTCCAGGTCAGCATGTGACCGCTCCAGAACAGAGCGATCACCAGGAAGCTGACGATGTAGGCGATGAACAGCGAGACCACCTCGCGCGAGGCGGCCTCCGCGCCGACGTGCTCGACCATTTCCTGCGTCGGCAATCTCAGCTCGATGGCGAGCAGAGTAATGGCGATGGCAAAGACCGCGTCGCTGAAAAAGACGACGCGGTCGTGCGGAAAGACATCCCGGGCTGCTTCCTTTTCGCTCATGGCTGCCTGTGCGGTTGAGACTTACTTCACGCTGTCTTACTTCACGCGGCTGACGTACTCGCCGCTGCGGGTATCGACCTTGATCACCTCGTCCTGGCCGACGAACAGCGGCACGCGCACCACCGCGCCGGTTTCCAGCGTGGCCGGCTTGCCGCCGCCACCGGAGGTGTCGCCACGGACGCCCGGATCGGTCTCGACGATCTTCAGCTCGACGAAATTCGGCGGCTGCACCGCGATCGGGGTGCCGTTCCACAGCGTGACCACGCAGGGCTCCTCGCCCTTCAGCCACTTGGCGGCATCGCCCACGCCGGTCTTGTCGGCCTGCACCTGCTCGAAGGTTTCCTGCTGCATGAAGTGCCAGTATTCGCCGTCGGCGTAGAGGAACTGCATGTCGGTATCGACGACGTCGGCCGCTTCCAGCGAATCGGTGGCCTTCATGGTCAGCTCGACCACGCGGCCGGACTTGATGAAACGATATTTGACGCGGGTGAAGGCCTGGCCCTTGCCCGGCTTGACGTACTCGGTGTCGGTGATGATGCAAGGCTCGTTGTTGACGAGGATCTTCATCCCGTTCTTGACGTCGTTCATGCCATAGCTGGCCATGCTTACTCCTGCAAAAAGTGAGGCGTGATGGGCCGCATCCGCGGCCAAAAGGGGTGTGTACGAAGTTCCGGAGAGGCCGAAGGGCTAAAATGCCCGGCCCCGGAACGGATCACACATGATACCTGCTGCCTCCCCTGCCCCGCACCCGCGAGACGCCGCCCCGAGCGGCGACTGGCGCCGGCTCTGGCGCGAAGCCGTGCGCGATCCGCGCGAACTGCTGACCCTGCTCGGGCTGGACGAGGCCGCCCTGCGCATCTCCGACGCGGCCGCGGCACAGTTCCCGGTGCGGGTACCGCGCGGCTTCGTCGCGCGCATGCGCGCGGGCGATCCGCACGATCCGCTGCTGCGCCAGGTCCTGCCGCTCGACGTCGAGATGCAGCCGGCGCCCGGCTTCGCGCTCGATGCCGTGGGCGATGCCGCCGCCCGCGCCGGGCATGGCGTGATCCGCAAATACCGCGGCCGGGCCCTGCTGATCACCACCGGCAGCTGCGCCGTGCACTGCCGCTACTGCTTCCGCCGCCACTTCCCCTACGCCGAGGAAACCGCCGCCGCCGGCGGCTGGCAGGAAGCCCTCGATGCCCTGCGCGCCGACCACGACGTCAGCGAGGTGATCCTCTCCGGCGGCGATCCGCTGTCGCTGGCCACGGCCAAGCTCGCCGAACTCACCACGCAGCTGGCGGACATCCCGCACATCCGCCGTCTGCGCATCCACACGCGCCTGCCGATCGTGCTGCCGGAGCGCATCGATGACGAACTGACCACTTGGCTAGGATCGCTGCCCTGGCCCGTGGCCGTCGTCGTCCACGCCAATCACGCCAACGAATTCGATGCCGATGTCGACGCCGCGATGGCGCGCCTGCGTGACGCCGGTCGCGCTTTCGGCGGCATCGCCCTGCTCAACCAGGCCGTGCTGCTGCGCGGCGTCAACGACTCGATCGAAGCGCTGACCGCGCTGTGCGAACGCGGCTACGAGGCCGGCGTGCTGCCTTATTACCTGCACCAGCTCGACCGCGTGCAGGGTGCCGCGCACTTTGAAATCCCTGATTCACAAGCATTGGCGCTGCATGCGGAACTGGTCTCGCGACTGCCGGGATACCTGGTGCCCAGACTGGTCCGCGAAGTGGCCGGCGATGCCTCCAAACGCCGCCTCGCTTGATCGCGGGACCATAGGTGCGATGGACGAACCGCGCCGCCTCATGGCATAAACGCCCGTCTCCGCCCCCGAGGTGACAATGCCGCCGAGTCCGGACCAAGCCCTGCGCCTGCTGATCGTCGACGATAGTGTCGAAGCGGCCGAAGCCATCGTCAGCGCTCTGCGCAATTCCGGCATCGCGGTGCGGCCGCTGCGGCCGGTTTCCGACGAGGAGCTCGTCGCCATGCTCGGCGCGCAACCCATCGATCTGGTGCTTGCGGCACAGCGGGCGAAGATCATTCCGTTCGCCGAGGTGGTCCAGCACGTCGTCGCCAGCGGCAAGGACATCCCGGTCATCGCCGTCGGCGACAGCATCGACGATGCCAGCTTCCTCGAAGCGCACAGCGCCGGCGCGCGCAACATTGCCCTGCGCCGCAAACCGCAGCAATTGCTGGCCGTGGTGCGCAACGAATGGAACGACCTCGAGGACCGCCGCGCCCTGCGCAAGCTCGAGGCGCGCGTGCGCGAGAGCGAACGCCGCTGCGACACCCTGATCGAATCCTCGCGCGACCCCATCGCCTACGTCCACGAAGGCATGCACATCCGCGCCAATGGCGCCTACCTCGAGATGTTCGGCCTCGACAGCTTCGAGGACATCGAGGGCATGTCCCTGCTCGACCTGGTCGCGCCACAGCACGTCGAGAACCTGAAGTCGCTGCTGAAAAGCCTCGCCAAGGGCGAAACGCCGCAGCCGCGCTACGAACTGGACGCGCGCGACATCGCCGGCGGCGTGTTCGCCGCGACGATGGAATTCTCCCCCGCCACCTACGAGAACGAACCCTGCCAGCAGGTGATCTTCCGCCGTCAGGAGATCGACACCGAACTGGCGCAGGAGATCGAAGCGCTGCGCCAGCGCGATCAGGTCACCGGCCTGCTCAATCGCCCCACCTTCCTGCATGCGCTGGAGGATGCGGTGACCGAGGCGGCGCAAGGCCAGGCCCAGCACGGCCTGCTGATGATCGAACCCGACCACTACCAGCGCCTGCTGCACGAGATCGGCCTCGATGCCGCCGACAGCATGCTCGCCGCGATGGGCGAACGCCTGCAGGGCGTGCTGGAGGAGAACCCGGGCGCCGTGGCCGCGCGTTTCTCCGAGCACCGGCTCGCGGTCCTCCTGCCCAACGCAGACTACAAGGCGACCACCACGCTGGCCGAACGCATCCGCGAAGCCTTCGCCTCGCACGTGTTCCCGATCGGATCGCGTTCCAGCACGATCACCGCCAGCATCGGCGGTGTGCAGATCGGCGAGAAGATCGCCAGCGTCACCCAGGTGCTGGCCAAGGCCAGCCAGGGCGTGCAGTCCTCGCTCGACGTCGGCGGCAACTGCTCCGAGATCTTCGATCCCGCAGCGGCCGATCGCGCCGAGGAAGAGCATGTCCAGGCCTGGGTCACACGCCTGCGCGACGCGCTCGACCAGGAACGCTTCGTGCTGCACTACCAGCCGGTGATCGGCCTGCAGGGCGACGTCAGCCCGGTCTACGAGGTGTTCCTGCGCATGGACGCGGGCGACGGCGAACTGGTCAAGCCGCTGTCCTTCCTGCAGATCGCGGAGGAGAACGGCCTGCTCTGGGAAATCGACCGCTACGTGGTCGGGCACGCCATCGAAATCATCGGGCGCCGCAGCCGCAACGGCAAACCGATCACGTTGCTGGTGAAGATCAGCCAGTCCTCGCTCGACGACGACAGCCTCCTGCGCCACATCGGCGATCAGCTGGCCGCGCACGGCGTCCCCGGCGAACGCCTGATGCTGCAGTTGCCCGAGGCCAAGGTCTTCACCCATCTGAAGGCGACGCAGGAATTCGCCGCCACCGCCAACAAGCTCGGCGTGCGCATCGTGCTGGAGCAGTTCGGCGTCGGGCTGGATTCGTTCCAGCTGCTCACGCATCTGCAGCCGGACATGCTCAAGATCGATCGCAGCTTCGCCGAGGAACTGCCGAAGAATCCGACCAACCAGGAGCGCGTGCGCGAGATCGTGGCGAAGGCGCGCGAGCTCGACATCCAGACCATCGCGGAATTCGTCGCCGACGCCACCAGCATGTCGTTCCTGTTCTCGGCGGGCGTCGATTACGTCCAGGGCGAGTTCCTGGCCGGCGTGGGGCCGGAAATGAATTACGAGTTCGAATAGCCGCGGCGTCGTTTCCGGCGCCGGTCAGGCAAAAAGAAGCCCGCCATTCGGCGGGCTTCTTCATTCATGACGGCGGCTTCGCTCAGGCCACGACGCCCTGGCGCACGCTGCTCTCGTCGAGCCTGGCGTTGCGCAGCGCCTGGATGCGCTCCTCCAGCGGAGGATGGCTCATCATCAGCCGCTTCACGCCGTGCGGGATGGCGCCGGCGATGCCGAAGGCCTGGATCTGCGTCGGCAGCGTGCTCTGGCCGTGGTTGAGCGCCAGGCGCTCCAGCGCGGCGATCATCTTGTCGCGGCCGGCCAGGCGCGCGCCACCGGCGTCGGCGCGGAATTCGCGCTGGCGCGAGAACCACATCGCGGTCACGCTGGCGAGCAGGCCGAACACCATCTCCAGCACGAACACGATCGCGAAGTACGCCAATCCGCCACCACCGTTCTCGTTGTTGCGGCCGCCGCTCAGATAGCCGTCGACCACGCGGCCGACGATGCGCGCCAGCACGATCACGAAGGTGTTGAGCACGCCCTGCAGCAGGGCCATCGTCACCATGTCGCCGTTGGCGACGTGGCTGACCTCGTGACCGAGCACGGCCTCGGCTTCATCGCGGCTCATCGAACGCAGCAGGCCGGTTGACACCGCGACCAGCGCCTTGTTGCGGTTGGCGCCGGTGGCGAAGGCGTTGATCTCCGGCGCATCGTAGACGGCGACTTCGGGCATGCCGATGCCGGCGGCCTGCGCCTGCCGCTGCACGGTCGTGACCAGCCAGCGCTCGGTTTCGTTGCGCGGCTGTTCGATGACCTGGGCGCCGGTGGTGCGCAGCGCGATCCACTTCGACATCAGCAGCGAGATGAACGAGCCGCCGAAACCGAACAGGGCCGCCATGATCAGCAGGCCGGCGTTGGTCGACGGATTGATGCCGAAAATCGCCATGACGATGCTGACCAGGGCCAGTACCGCCAGATTGGTGGCAAGGAACAGGAAAATACGCTTGAACATCGGTGGGGTTTCCTATCGCGCGAGGGCGCGATCGTTTGGCTGTTGTAATGTAGTCGGCGCGGTTTGAATTCAAGTTCCGCGTCGCTTTTGTGCCGCCAAACGTGCGCGAAGTTCCTACACTCATCCAGCATTCGATGAACGAATCCCAACCGCAATTCAACGCGCCCTATCGCGGGCGCTTCGCGCCCTCGCCCACCGGCCCCTTGCATTTCGGTTCGTTGCTGGCGGCATTCGGCAGCTGGCTGATGGCGCGTCGTGCGCATGGGCAGTGGTTGGTGCGGATCGAGGACATCGATCCGCCGCGCGAAATCGCCGGTGCCGCGGACGCGCAATTGCGCACGTTGGCCGCCTTCGGCCTGCTCCCGGACGAACCGGTCCTGCGGCAAAGCGAACGCGGTGACGCCTACCAAGCCGCGCTGGAACGGCTGCTGGCACAGGGCGACGCCTTCCTTTGCCATTGCAGCCGCAGCGATCACGCGGACGTGGGCGGCGTGCATCGCGCCTGCGTGCCTGGCGCCTCGCGCGTCGATCCGGCGCTCCGCCTGCGCGTGCCCGACGGCACCACCGTCGTGTTCGAAGATGCGCTGCAAGGACGCATCGAACAGGACGTGGCGCGCGAGGTCGGCGACTTCGTGCTGCGCCGCGCCGACGGATTGTGGGCATACCAACTGGCCGTAGTGGTGGACGATGCCGCCCAGGACATCAGCGAGGTCGTGCGCGGCGCCGATCTGCTCGATTCCACGCCCCGGCAGATCCTGCTGCAGCAACGGCTCGGATTGCCGACGCCGCGCTACGCGCACCTGCCGCTGGTGCTGGGCGACGATGGCCGCAAGCTGTCGAAATCATCGGCCTCGCTGCCGGTCGCCGAGGACGCGCCGGTGGCGACCCTGCGCAGGGCTTGGCTCGCGTTGGGACAGAACGGCGACGCGCTGGCCGAGGCGGCTTCCGTCGCCGATGCCCTGTCGTCATCGCTTCGTCATTTCGACCCGGCGCGCATCCCGCGCGATCGAACGCTGTCATTCACTCCGGCGTAACGCGGCGGGCAAGCAGAGAACCTTTGCGGAAACGTTACACAAACAACCGTGTCTGCTACCGCATTGCACAACGAACTTATCCCCGCCCAAGAATAGAATTCTCCTTAAGCGCAATCGCGCGCGCATCGAACGTATTTGGAGAACAGGGCATGGCATCTCGGGTGGCATTGGTGACAGGGGGAACCGGGGGAATCGGAACGGCCATCTGCAAGCGGCTGATCACCGGCGGCTACAAGGTCGCGACCAATTACCGCAACGAGGAAAAAGCACGTGCCTGGCAAGCGCAGATGCAGTCGGACGGTTACGAGGTCACGCTCGCCAAGGGCGACGTCTCGAACTACCCGGAAGCCGAAGCGATGGTGCGCGACGTCGAGCGTCAGCTCGGTCCGGTCGACATCCTGATCAACAACGCCGGCATCACCCGCGACGGCACCTTCCACAAGATGACGCCCGAGCAGTGGCAGGACGTGATCAACACCAATCTCAACTCGGTGTTCAACGTCACCCGCCCGGTGATCGAGGGCATGCGCGCGCGCAAGTGGGGCCGCATCATCCAGATCAGCTCGATCAACGGCCAGAAGGGCCAGTACGGCCAGGCCAACTACGCCGCCGCCAAGGCGGGCATGCACGGGTTCACCATCTCGCTGGCGCAGGAGAACGCGAAGTTCGGGATCACCGTCAACACGGTCTCACCCGGCTACATCGGCACCGACATGGTGATGGCCGTGCCGGAGGACGTGCGCGCCAAGATCGTCGCGCAGATTCCCACCGGTCGCCTGGGCGAGCCCGACGAGATCGCCTATGCGGTGAGCTTCTTCCTGCCCGACGAGGCCGGATGGATCACCGGGGCCAATCTGTCCGCCAATGGCGGGCAGTACATGGGCTGGTAAGGAGGTTGGCGCTAGCCGGCGTGCCGGCCAGTGCCCCCAAAGTTTGCTGCGCAAACCTTGGGCCCCACCAGGCCCGTGGCTTCCACAACCGCGCCGCTGTCGCGGCGTCCCCTTAACTTCAGGGGCTATTTGCCCGGAAAGCCGGCAGCGCGAGGCCAGGCAGATCGGCGATCGAGGGTTCCACCGGTATCCGTACTGGCCAGTATTGTGATCTACGGCGGATCGCGGTGTCCGAAGTTGCAAGCGGTGCTGCACTGCGCCATGCTGCCCGCCTGCAACGTTAGAGCCTTTGCTCCATGACCAAGCCGCGCGTCATCAAGAAATACCCGAACCGTCGTCTCTACGACACCGACATTTCCAGCTACATCACCATCGAGGACGTGCGGCAGCTCATCGTCGACGGCGAAGACTTCGAGGTGCGCGACGCCAAGACCGGCGAGGACCTGACCCGCCAGGTGCTCCTGCAGATCATCGCCGAGCACGAGCAGGACGGTCAGCCGATGCTCTCCACGCAATTGCTGAGCCAGCTCATCCGCTTCTACGGCGATTCGCTGCAGGGCTTCATGGGCACCTACCTCGAACGCTCGATGCAGACCTTCCTCGAGCAGCAATCCCAATTCCGCCAGCAGATGGGCAACATGCTCGGCCAGACGCCGTGGGCGATGGTCAATCAGCTCACCGAACGCAATCTGGAGCTGTGGCAGGAATTCCAGCAGAACCTGATCGGCGGCCTGGGCCGTAGCGCTTCGGCCAAGCCGAAGGAAACCGCCGACAAGCCGCGCGGCAAATAAGCGCCACACTCTCTGTTCCGATGCGGCGCGCGTGATGCGCGCGCCATGCGATGCGATCACTCTTGTCGATCGCATCGGCTCAAGGCCCGAAGGCCACGCCGCGAATCAATAAGCCGTTGCCAACTCAGAGGGCTCCGGCAGCACCGCCCTGTTCGCAGAAACGCTTGCGATACTCCATCGCCTTCGGCATCAACGCCTGCAGGTTCTGGATGCGCGTGCCGGAACTCGGATGCGTCGAGGAAAACTCCGGCGGCGCCTGTCCGCCGCTGGCCTGATCCATGCGCTGCCACAGCGCGATCGCTTCGTGCGGGTTGTAGCAGGCCGCGGCCGCCAGCATCAGGCCCATCTCGTCGGCCTGCGTCTCCTGCTTGCGCGCGTACGGCAGCGAGCGGCCATAGCCATACACGGCCATCACCATCTGCATCTGCTGTGCATCCATGCCGCTCATCGCGCCAGCCATCTGTCCGATCTGCGCCAGCTTCTGCTCGGTCATGCGCTGCGCGCCGTGGCGCAGGAGCGCGTGCGTGATTTCATGCCCCATCACCACCGCCATCGCGTCCTTGTTCTGCGCCACCGGCACCAGGCCGGTGTAGACCGCCATCTTGCCGCCGGGCAGGCAGAACGCATTGGCCTGGTCCGATTGCAAGACCGTCACCGCCCATTCGAACTCATTTTCGATGTGCTGCGCCTGCAGGCCGTGCTCGGCGGCAAGCGCGTCGGACACCTGCGGAATCTTCGCGATCAGGCGCTGCGCGATCTCGCGCACTTCGGCCACGATCGGGGAATTGGCATCCACCGGCCGCTCCTGCTGCAGGATCTCTTGATAAGCCTGCAACCCGAGCGCCTTTTCTTCCTGTGGCGAGATGCTCTTGTCGATCAGCACCTTCTCGCCGGTCAGCGGATCGACGGTGCGGTTGGAGAAATAGTAATAAGCGGCGTAGCCGATGAACGCCACCAGGATCAGCAGGCGCGGATTGAATCCGAAGCCACGCCGCTGCCCGCCCTGCGATTCGTAACCATTGCCGAACGGGTTCTGCCGCATCGCCTTCTCCCCTCACCTGCGCATGAACGGCCGGACCCGGCATCGGCCCCGACCCCGTGGATCGTCAGGGCGCAAAATAGCGGTAGCCCAAATATGTCGCAATCCCGACCACGGCCCAGAAGACGAGCCCGAAGAACGCGCCCATCTCGGCATCCAGCACCCTGCGCCCGTCGGAAGTGCGATGAAAACCGTGCCATTTCGGATAAACCCGCACGCCCTTCACGGCCGGCTCCACATGAACGTAGCCGAACGTGAAGATCGGCACGACGACCCGGCTGGTGTAGTAACCGGCGATTTGCAGCACCAACTCGGCGATCGGCCTGAGGATGAATTCACCGATGATTTCCCCAGGCATCCCCCTCTCCTTCAGATATCCCGCACCACCCGGAAACCGACGCGCGCATTGGTATTGTCCACGCCGGCCGGCGCGCGCCAGGCCGAGCGCGTCTGCGCCGGCGAACTCGCCCACGAACCGCCGCGGATCACCCGCGTCCGGCATCCCGGATTGACCCAGGCCGCGCCGTCCTTCGGCGCGCGCCGGTAGTTGTCGTGCCAGCAGTCGGCGACCCATTCGCCGACGTTGCCCGACAGGTCATGCAAACCCCAGACATTCGGCTTGAAGTGCCCGACGGGCGCCGGTCCCCAATAGGTGTCGCTGTAACCGTTGAAGGCATTGCTCCAGCGGCGCGTGCCGTTGGGCGACACGTCGCGCGCACCTGTGAAGTTGCCGCTGCCGACCGGCGGCGCGCCATCGCCCCAGGGCCACATGCCGGTGCCGCCCGCGCGCAACACGTATTCGAATTCGGCCTCGCTCGGTAGGCGGTAATGCTTGCCGGTCTGCTCCGTCAGCCACTTCGCGTAGGCATCGGCGTCCTTGGCACTGATGTGCAGGACGGGCTGATCGTCGCCCGCCAACCGGCCGGCATAGTCGCTGAACCAGTCGACATTGCTGCGGCGCGCGAAATTGCCGCTGCGCTCGTCGTAGGCCATCGAGAACCCGCGCCGCATCGCCCGCGTCTTGCGTCCGGTGGCGTTGATGAAGCGGCGGAACTCGCCGACGGTCACTTCCGTCGCCGACATCGCGAAGCCGCGATCGAAACGGATATTGCGTTGCGGCTTTTCATTGTCCGCCGCCGCGCGATCGTCATCCGCCGATCCCATGCGGAACGCACCATGCGGCACGACCACCATCTGCGGGCCACGGCCGCCGTTCTTCATCGCATCCGTGAAGGTCTGTCCCGGCCGGTACAGGCCGTAGTGCTGGGCCAGATCGATGCGCTGGCGCAGTTCCGCGGCGATGGGATCGCCGGGCTTGGCGATCAGCAGGATGTCGGCGAGTCGTTTGCGGGCGGTGGCAAGGCCGTTGTACTGCGACAGCGCGGCGATGCCGGCATCGCGCAACTGCGCGATGCGCGCGCTGCGCATGCGCTCGATGCGCTCGCCCGCGTCGCGGACGGTGGTCATCTTGGGGCGCAGTTTCACGGCGTCGGCCAGCCAGCGCTGCGCGGTGGCGAAATCGCCGTCTTCTCCCGCCAGCTCCGCCCTGCGGATCAGCGCGCTCTCCACCGCCGCCACACCCTGCATCGCCCGCGGCTGCTCGGGTTTGATCGCAAGCACCTCGCGGAACTTGGCCAGCGCGCCGCCGCCGCGTTCGCCGTACTGGGCATTGGCCAGGGCATGTTCGCCTTCGCGATTGAGCTCCCACAACGTGTCGGCCGTATCGATGCGCGCCAGGAACGCCTGCACCGCCTCGTCGCCGCCATCCACCGCGCGTGCGACGGTGGCGATCTCGTGCGCCTTGCGCAAGGCATCGATCTCGTCATCCGCTCGTGTCAGCGCCTCCTCGCCTTCCGCGAGCAGTGCCCGCAACGCGCGCCGCAGGCCGTCCTGCACCGCCTTGTTCTTCGGATCACGCTGTGCCAGCGCCAGGTAGAGCGGGATCGCGGAATCGCCATCGGCATACAGATTCCCCACCGCCAGCGCCGCATCAGCGCGCTTGCGGGCGCGGGTGTCGCCGTCCTGCGGAATCTGCACCGCCGGCACGCGCCAGGTCAGCGTCTGGGAGATGCTGTCGTCACCGCTGACCGTCACCACGCCCGCGCGCACTTCCGCCCTCGCCTGCTGTTCGGCGCGCGAAGACGGGTCCTGATCGCGCGAACAGCCCACGAGCAATGCCGGCAGCAGCAATGCAGCGATGGCGATCCGGTGGATGGCGCGCAAACCTCGTTTCCTTGCCGACGCGGGGGCATCAGATTACGCCATCGCCTGCGCCGAGGCACCGCGGCGGTGTTGTGACGCCGTCCCGTCTTTGCCCGATGCGTGTTTGCCTTGTTCACCTCGCCGCCATTAGGCTGGCATCTTTCAACATCATGTCTTCAAGACAGCAGATGCCTTCCATGGCGCCACGTCATCGGCTTCGGAACCTCAAGCCCGGCCATCCATCGCCGGGCATCCGAGGTTCGAGCCGCTGCCAATAGGGCATCGGCTCAGACCCTTATCTCAATGCCGCTCTGGATCAACAGCCCTGCAGACCTCGCCTCCCGGATTGCGCAATGTCCCTCGCGGATCGGCCTGGACACCGAGTTCGTCCGCGAACGCACCTACTGGCCGCAACTGGCATTGGTCCAGATCTCCTTCGGAGACGGCGACGACGACATCCTGCTGATCGATCCGCTCATCCCCGGCATCACCGCCACCCTGGCGCCGCTGCTGTCGGATACCTCGATCCTGAAGATCACCCACAGCCCCGGCGAAGACCTGGTCGCGCTCAAGCATGCCTGCGGCGTCGTGCCGCGGCCGCTGTTCGACACACAGACCGCCGCCGCACTGACCGGCATCGCCGCCGGCATCGGCTATCAGCGGCTGGTACAGGACGTACTGGGCATCGCCCTGGCCAAGGGCGAAACGCGTTCGGACTGGCTGCGTCGTCCGCTGACGCCATCCCAGCTCGACTACGCCGCCGATGACGTGCGGCACCTGTTCGCACTGCACGACAAGCTGACCGCCAGCCTGCAACAACTCGGACGCGGCGAATGGCAGGAAGAAGACTGCACCCGCATGGTCGACAACGCCGAGCGGGACGAAGCCGACCGCTGGCCGCATCTGGCACTCCGCGCCGCGCAATTCTTGGACACTCCGGCGCAGCATCGCCTGCTGCGCCTGCTGCGCTGGCGCGACGTCTACGCGCGCGAAACCGACCGACCGCGCAACTGGATCCTCGACAACGAACTCGCCACGCAGCTGGCGCGCGACTCCCTGCCGGACCGGGAAGCCCTGCAACGGCTGCTCGACGCGCATCCCAAGGCGCCGCGCAAGCTGGCGGACCTCCTCTGGAACATCCTGCAGACGCCACTGGCGGATGAAGGCGAAGCCCCGCCACCACGCGGCGACGACCGCGACAAACAGGCCCTGCGCCGCCTGCAGGACGCCACCGCGGCCCGCAGCGCCGAACTCGGCCTGCCCGACGGCGTCCTCGCCTCCCGACGCTGGCTGGAGCGTCTCCTGGAAGCCAGCCCGCTCGACGACGACACCCGTCGCTGGCCCGGCCCGCTCTCCGGCTGGCGCCGCGCGCAACTGGAACCATCCCTGGCCCCCTTGCTCGCCACCGCTGGCGGCAACGCGAGCGCCTCCGTATAATTCGCGACTTCGTGGGGCGGTAGCTCAGCTGGGAGAGCGTCGCGTTCGCAATGCGAAGGTCGGGAGTTCGATCCTCCTCCGCTCCACCACCTCTAAAAAAACCGACAGTCTCTGTCGGTTTTTTTTCGTCCAACACCCCCCTATTTCCGCACCGTTTCGCGTTTGTGCGAAAACGGCCCGCTCTTCGGGAAGTCGAAAATTTCTCCGTTTCCGTCTCCGCGCGGTCTCCAGTCTCCGTTCTGCGAAAATGCCATTTTCGCAGGCCGAAAAAATTTTCCTTGTGTGGCGGGTACTTAGCGCCCCCCTCTCTTCGCTGTTTGCGAAATCACCTTCGTGCCCCGAAAGAGGATCGAAACAACGGCCGCTATCGGCCATAAGCG
>NZ_JAJAVH010000029.1 GCF_020511115.1 Luteimonas panaciterrae | reverse complement strand
ACGGAGATCGCAAGGGCATCCGCGTTTTGCCCGTGGATGTCACCTGTAGCGGCTGGGACAACACTCTGGAAGGCGGCGGCCCCCGCACCGGCATGAACGACAGTGGGCAGCCCGCAATCCGCCTGGGGCTGCGCCAGATCGCCGGACTCTCGGACACCATGGCACAGGCCATCGTCGCGGCGCGGCAGCAGCGCACCTTCACTGATGTGCGTGACTTATGCCTGCGCGCACGACTCGATGAAAAAGCGCGTCAGGTCTCCGCCGAAGCCGGCGCTCTGGAGGCTCTGGTCGGACACCGCCATGCCGCACGCTGGGCCGTGGCCGGCATCGAACGCCAACGCCCTCTGCTCCCTGGCAGCCCGGACGAGGATGACGTTCAGTTGCCGGCCCCCACGACGGGCGAAGACATTCTCTCCGACTACCGCAGCGTGGGCTTGACCCTGCAAGCCCATCCGCTCTCATTGCTACGCCCGCGCCTACAACAACAGCGCGTGCTGGACTCGCGCCAGTTGCGCGCCTTACCGCATGGCCGTGGCGCATACGCTGCTGGAATTGTCACGCAGCGCCAGCGACCGGACACGGCCAAGGGCACCATCTTCGTGACCCTCGAAGACGAATACGGCATGGTCAACGTCGTGGTTTGGTCCCACGTTGCCCTGCGCTGGCGCAAGCCCCTGCTCGGCGCTCGCCTGATAGCCGTGCGCGGCCGTTGGGAACAAGTTGACGGCGTTCAGCACCTCATCGCAAACGATCTTCAGGACCTCAGCCATCTGCTGGGCGACCTGCAGACCACGTCGCGTGATTTCCACTAGATCCCGCCATGCACGTCCTGGCCGGCCTCTCCGATGATCTGTTCGCACCACCAATGGTGCAACTAATCAACGATGCCGAAGGCGGCATCCGCTACTGGCCGAGATTCATCGACCCTGATACCGTCCAGGACTGGTTCGAAACCCTGCACACACGCGCCGCCTGGACCCACATGCAGCGTCCCATGTACGACCGCATCGTTGACGTCCCGCGACTGCTTGCTAGCTACGACATCGCCGCCCTACCAACCGACTTGCCGCTGGCAGACATGCTGACCCGAGTTCAGACACAAGCGCCTGCGCCCTATTCCCGGATTGGTATGAACCTGTACCGCGATGGCCGCGACAGCGTCGCCATGCATAGTGACAAGCTGCACACCCTCGCCGCCGGACACCCGATCACTTCGATCTCGCTCGGCACAGGCCGCCGAATGCTGATTCGAGCAAAGACCGGCAACCACGACACTCTTACCATTGACCTGGCGCGGCAGCCTGCTGCGCATGAGCTATGCATCGCAGCTCACACACGAGCACGGAATCCCCAAAACGCGGCGCGAGCAGAGACCACGGATCAGCGTGGTGTTTAGGGTTCGAGGATGATCGGCCAACTGACTCCAGAGGAGCGGTGTCAGCGACGTCGAACCCAGCGCCACGGCGGCGCGCGTGGCCAGTTCATCCCACCTCGCTCGATACCCTGCGAGAAAAGCCGGCGACGCTATGCCCAAAGGCTCACAGTATGGGAGTGATGCCTGGCGGTGTTTTTTCAAGGGCAATCGCCTTAAGCCCAGCATGAGCAGGCATGCCAACTGCTGGGACAATGCGGTTGCAGAGTCCTTCTTCGGTAGCTTGAAGAAGGAGCGAATCAAGAAGCGCATCTACGCCAATCGGGAAGTTGCGGCTTTGGATGTGTCCGATTACATCGAGGGGTTCTACAATCTGGCACGTCGCCACAGTCATCTTGGTGGCGTCAGCCCGGACGCATTTGAAGCGACCCATCGACAACGCCGATCAAGTGTTCACTAAAGTCTGGGAACTCCAGGTTGAGGGATTGGACTCAAAACCATCGCGCTACTCAAACCCGAGGGGGAGTCGGGACGAGCAGCGGCAGCTGCTGGCTTGAGATTCTGTCCGCTTGTTTGGTGTCGACGTCTAAGTCCAGGGCGGCATGACGCCGCCCTGGACCGTGCTCGCCATCACCTGCGATGACATCGCTCGGGTCGGCGAGTTGAGGCATGTGATTGGTCGGACACGTCCCCTGTGCTTCCTGCGCACAGACCAATTAATAATATCTATGTACAAATATTCTCACTACCCTGTTCTTTTTGCCTTGATCGTCGAGAGTAACGAACCAAGTGAGTCGATACCACTTATTATTAACCGCCAAATCCACAAGTTGCATCTCTGAAATTGTGCTGCTTGCATAAACAATTCCATCCGGATCCGTATTCAAGAATTCTCCAGGCTGAATGGTTTTGTTTGCAGCCGCTACACCTGCGCTGAATGAGGCCAGTGTCGCCAGCGACACCTTAATTGGATTATATGTGCAATTATATAATCTTGGATAATAAAGTGTATCGTTATTTGTGAATACTTCAACTTCGAGCCCGTCAATTACGATCGGTGAGATTCCAGAAGATTTTAGGGTAATGCCAGGAGAACTTCCAACCGGAATGGTTTTATGCATCGCAATAGCCTTTGTGGCTCCCAGGTTGCTGTCGATGCATTCCGCAGCGACTTGGCTTGAGAACAAGGAGAGAAAAGCCACTGCCGAACCATAGATGTACATACTCATAATCAATATCCCATCAAAAATACGTATATTATTGTATATAAATACTGGCATTGCGGTATCACGCCCCAGCGCCCGCTTACAAATTCAACAGGTTCCGTCGCCACTCGCCGGGGATTTTTAAGCGTCCCAGGCAGTGGCAGTGGCAGGGCCACACGCCTGCCGTGTTCGCCGCTATGCTGCGCAAACCCTCATTCAACCACGCTCGCGAGAGATAAGCATACGACCAAGAATTCTACGGTCGCAGCCCGTAACTCAAAAAAGAGGCGATCAGGTCGATGACTACGATACTTAAGGAGGAGATCCTACCGAAGATACTATATCGACGATCTGTGAGCATGTTGCTCGAACAGCTTCAGCATCATTATCACCACATGGGAACATACTTGTATTCATATATTGGCCATTATCGCTAGAATTCCTCACTTCGATACTGGCCAACGGTTCAACCTCCACCCCTCTGTCCGATATTTCGATAGGAAATGGCTCTACACTCCACTCATGTTCCCCATCTACGTAGCGCGAATTAGTGCTTCTCAATTCAGGAGGGATGTTAATGAACATCCTTGGATGTGTGATATTATTGTCATCATCAATATAGTAAGCCTCCTCGACAAATTCAATTTGAGAAGACGGAATCCCTCTTTCTCCAGTCCAGATCCATTCACGCTCCCAGGCGAACCTCTCAAGACCTGTTTCCACCTGCGTGATTTGATGGTCAATATAGCTGGGATCGTTAGGTGTAGCGTAGGCCCTAAGATTATTGACGTAAGTATCCATGCTGTGGACCATATTGTAAAATTCACGGCTTGGCCTTATATGATAAATGTATAAAACATTGTCATTTGCACCATCATCACTCTCGCCATCATCCAAAGGTGGAAGATTAGTAGCCGTTAAGTGTTCTTCATGAACATCACGAGCAAACCTCACAGCAGTATCGTAATCATCTGTGGTACTTATGAATCTTGTTCCATTCCCCTGCCGCCAGTTGTCATCCAAAAAATGTGAAACTAAATTATCACTACGACCTCTTGGCAGGAAACCATCTCTGAATATAATGTCGGGCCCTCTCGTGTCCACTCTATAGAGATAAGAATTGGAGTTGGCTGGACGAGGTGGATTTTGGCCATATGCAACGTTGGCGAATAAAACAACAACGAGCACAAGAAAATAGGCGCGGAACTGCAAAGAATTACGCTTTAGTGATGTATATAACATAAATTTATGCCTGCAGCCTTGAGTTTAGTTAAGGATCAAGATCAAGATCAAGATCAAGCTCTTACAAGCCCTCACATCTCTCTAAATCTGCAAATTAGAGGGGTATCTAAGAGACTTCCATGAATTTTGAAATCGCCGAAATACAACGTAAATAAATAGGATAGAGTTCGCTCAGATAGATATTAGATGGTTTTTTTATTTAGAATTTTTCAAAAAATTTGAATTAGCGCTTGCATGTTTGAAACCAGTATCGATTTCTATTATAAAATTCTCCTGTTTTATGAGGCTGCAAAACATCCCGGAAGTGACTAACGAGATCTCTAAATTCCCCACAAGCGAAAGCCATCGGACGGCTCCTGCAAAGGTGACACGCCTATAAAACGTGCAACCCATTCCTCCCCCCCACCCCCTTTCTATATTTAATTCCAGAGAATTAATAATTGTCTTTATCGCGTGATGGAAATTTGACAATTTCACACGCCAATCACGCGACGCACAGACGACACAGGCTGCACTGACAAATAACCCGTGGCATTCGAGATCGGGGCTCTTTTTGCCATGGAGCGGGCTGCCTTCGCCGGTAGCGGCGCTGTGCGCCCCTGCTAGAAGTCATTTACCGGTCGCGATGATGTGGCAGTGGTGCGTGAGCTGGTCGAGCAAGGCGTTGGTCATCTTGGCGCCGCCGAAAACGCCAGCCCATTCGCCGAACCCAGATTGTGGTAGAGCTTGTTCAGCAGATGGAACAACCATGCCGCCGCTGGGGCTGAGGGAAGATAGACCAGGTCCATGCGCATCAAGCTGGCTGCGATGCGGCCGGCCTTGCCCTTCTCCTGCTACAGTGCGTTGACCAGGTCGACGGTGGAGAAGAAGCGCATGCGCTTCGCCTTCGCGCCAGGCCCGGACAAAGTCCGTCACTCGCGAGTAGCAGCCCACGTAGCCCTGGGTCCTGAGTTCCTCGAACAGTGCCTTGACCGTGCGGCGGTCGGACCTGGGCCGGCGCGCATCCGCCGTCAGCGCCTGCCGCAGTCCCTCGGCATACGGGGTCAGCTGCGTTGAGGCTTCGGGCCGGCGATAGCGCCGCTCCTTCACCTCCGGCTCCCGCAACTATGCCCGCACCGTGTTGCGGGCCAGGCGTGTCAGCCGCGATCTCGCGCACCGACTTCCCCTCGCGGAAATACATCCGCCGGGCTTTCCCCATCATCGACATCGGGTACACCTCTTCAGTTTTCCTTCTGGTGAAAAAACCAGCAGGAAGATTGGAATACCCGGGTCAGTTTTGGGTCGGGATCAGCCTCGAAAGTGGGTCAATTTTTGATTGGCGGCAACACACAGTCTCCATAGGAACTAGCAGGGCCGCGCCTACACGGTGCTTAGGCAGTGCGATCAACTATATAGTCGGATTGAAGGCGCGCGATCACATAACGGAGAGAGGGCGAGCGCACAAACGAAGCCAGATCAACGAAAAATTAAAAAAGGCCGCCCCTCTTGGGAATAAAAGGAGAGGATAACAAGGAGAGAGTTGGAACTTATTGTTGTCATCGGCGCCAGTGGACGGCCCACCTCCCTTTGCAGCGATCACGCTCAAAGATCAAACGATGTATGACCACCAATTAATTAAAAACGAATTTCTGGGTGCCCTCCCCTACCTGGCCTTCATTCTCTAGAACACCCGAGAGGATACAGATTGCATTTCCTTTAATCTTCATAAAACTCAATAACCATTAATCTTGTTATCGGTATGTAACATTTTCTTGCAACGATTAGGAGTCAAAATCGGAGTCGTTACATGAATTCAACGAGTCGACGTAATTTCTTAAAGTCCCTAGGCGCAACGACCGGCTCTGCCGTCGCCATGTCAATGCTTCCACCGACAATCCGCGAGGCCTTGGCGATTCCTGCCCACGATGCCACACGCTCGATCCAGGATGTCGAACACGTCGTGATCCTGATGCAGGAAAATCGCTCGTTCGACCATTACTTTGGGACAATGGCTGGCGTTCGTGGTTTTGGTGACCGCTTGACCATTCCATTGCCTAATGAGCGAAGCGTGTTCGAGCAATCCAACGGTGAACGGGTCGTGATGCCCTATCATTTGGATCAACGCACAGGCAATGCACAACGCGTCTCTGGGACGCACCATGATTGGGGGGATGCACAGGCTGCCTGGGATCACGGCAGAATGACCGAGTGGCCCCGCCATAAAACCAATCCCTCGATGGGATATTACAAGCAGCGCGAGCTTCCGTTTCAGTTTGCCCTGGCCAACGCCTTCACCATATGTGACGCCTACCACTGCTCTTTACATGGCGGGACGAATACCAATCGGATGTATCACTGGACTGGGACCAATGGTGCCAGCAATGGCATCGCCGTTGTCACCAACGAATGGGACACGTTTTGGCCGCCCTGGTTCGGTTATACATGGACAACCTATCCAGAGCGACTGCAAGAAGCTGGGGTGTCATGGAAGGTATATCAAAATCTTCCGAACAACTTCACTAACAACCCACTACATGGATTTACCGCGTATCGCTCTGCCCACCTTGCGGTCAACTCGATTAATTCGGTCGACTCGATCGACTCGATCGACTCGATCGACGATGTAATATTGCCTTTGCTATGGGCTTTGAATCCTGTCGGTTTAAACAGTAGACCGTGGGAAGAGGCGCATGAACAAACCGAACCGCTCTACAAAGGCTGCAGTAACACCATGCCTGACGGTGGGTATCTGGAGGCGTTCCGTGCGGATGTTGCTGCGGGCAAGCTGCCACAGGTGTCGTGGATCGTTGCACCGATGGCCTATTCCGAACATCCTGATCCGTCCAGCCCAGTTCAGGGCGCGTGGTATATCCAAGAAGTATTGGCAGCACTTGTCGCTCAACCGGAGGTGTGGAATCGTACCGCGTTAATCATCAACTTTGATGAAAATGACGGATTCTTTGATCACATGCCACCACCATCGGTGTATTCCCACCATCCCGATGGTTCGCCAGCAGGCGGCTCGACGCTGGATGCTAGCGAGTTAGCGGCTGAATGGTTTACACACCCAAGTCCACCTTTCACATCTGGACAGCCGGTATCTGATGGCCGTCCCTATGGCCCGGGGCTACGCGTGCCGTGCTATGTCGTCTCGCCTTGGAGTCGAGGTGGATGGGTATGTTCGCAGGTCTTTGATCACACATCGGTATTGCAATTCCTTGAGCGCCGTTTTGGTGTGAAAGAACCTAATATTTCCTCCTATCGTCGCGCGATATGTGGTGATCTCACTTCTGCTTTTAATTTTGCGAACCCTAATGCCGATGTACCGCCATTACCAGCATGCATCCGCACTGAGGCTGATGGGTTACGCCAAGCCCAGGAACAATTACCGCAGGTCAGTGTGCCGGAAGAAAGTGAACAGCAGCTGCCACATCAAAAAGCTGGTTTGCGGCGCTCCCGGGCCCTACCCTATGAGTTGCACGTTGATACCATCGTTAAACCGGCTGAGAGCGCAATAGAATTGTTATTTCGTAATACTGGGACCGCCGGCGCAGTGTTTCACGTCTATGATCGCCTCCATCTAGACCGGATACCACATAGGTATTCAGTCGAAGCTGGAAACGAGCTTTATGGATCCTGGACTCTTGCAGAGGATGCTGGTGCCTACGATCTTTGGGTGCTGGGACCGAATGGATTCCATCGACATATTGTCGGAACGGTTATCACCGACGTAGCGATAC
This sequence comes from Luteimonas panaciterrae, assembly GCF_020511115.1. Lineage (GTDB taxonomy): Bacteria > Pseudomonadota > Gammaproteobacteria > Xanthomonadales > Xanthomonadaceae > Luteimonas > Luteimonas panaciterrae. The sequence continues at coordinate 1,912 of NZ_JAJAVH010000029.1, read as the reverse complement.
AGCCAGAGGTGACTGCCACTTACGACACTCGACAAGGCCAGCTCAAACTCCACCTATTCAACATGGGAACCGAGCCCTGTACATTTTTGGCCAAGGCCAATGCTTACGAGGCTTGGACGGCTCGAGAGACGGTTTCGGCTGGTGAGCAGATCACGATTCAGCGACCATTGAAGCAACATGCAAACTGGTATGACATCACGGTGGCGGTTGAGGACGCCGGCCTGTTCACACGTCGTTTCGCAGGACGCGTGGAAACGGGATTGGATGGCGTTTCTGATCCAGCCTTTGTTCTTGGAGTCTGAAGTCGCTAAGAAAGAAGGAAGAATCGTCTGCACGACCCTTATCTAGGGGATTGAAGCGTCAATACAGAGTGTCTAGTCGCGCATGGTTGGCGACGACGGCGAAGTCATGGTCGATGTGTAGCCACGGGCGCCGCGCTTAGGCGCCGCAGGCATACGGATACGCAGTGGTGCCGACGTCCGATCTGAGACGATCGCAGGATCGTCCCAGATCGATATGGCGGACGGAGGTCGAGGTTAGCGCTCGACATCCGTGTTTTTTGGCATTAGTTCTGAGCAAGTGATTGCTGCGCGACACATTGTCTGACGCCCACCACTTCATCATTGCTGATCAGACCCTGATCACGTAGCCATAATGCGTGATTGTTCATGCATTGCTGATACTTTGCGCGACTGCTTTCCGCCTCGACGCGACATGACTGCTGTTGCTCAATCAGATTAGTGCACGGTGTTTCTGGCGTCGCATTGGCTACTGCCGTGGACGCCGAAGTGACGCACTGAGATACGCGCCCTTCGACATCGCCGCCAATCGCACGCACCGCATAGCCGTAGTTCTTGCCATCGTCAATCAGCGGATCAACCAACGTTAGCCCCTGATCGGCCGACTGATGCGCCACTAGGCGATAGCTCTTCGCCGTCGTCTCTGCCGTGCAGCCGCCCTCGAGCCGGTACAGCTGATAGCCGGTAGCATTGGCGACCGCGCTGAATTGCACCGTCGCGCTCGGCGTTGGCAGCGCCACCCGATTAGCCACGCGTACTCCCGTCGGTGCAGCCAACTGCGCCTTGCCTTGTGCTGGGCCGAATGCACCAGACACCACCAGCGCATACCCCTGGCGGTCGCTGCCGACCAGATCGGTGCCAGGGACATAGCTCCCCTTCACCCGCAGCTTGTAGTGACCAGCGGTCGGCGCCGTCAACCGGATCTGCTCCACGTTATTGAGCGCATCGGCATCGTTGGGACCAGCCTGACGGCAGCGCGCCGTCGTATTGCGCATCTGGTTGTAGCGTTCGCGGGTACAGAACTCCTTGGACACACCCTCGACCAGGCTGTTGCCGCGATACACACGCCCATCCGGCCCTTCGACCTCCAGATCGAGGTCGTTGACCAGCGCGACTGCCGCTAATGTACTTGCCGGCGGGTCATACCAAGTCAGTGTTACCCGCAGTTCCTCGCCCGCCCGCACGGCTGTAATGGCGTACTCGTGCTGCTCGTCGGTACGCAGGCCACTGGCGTTGCTGCGCTCGAACATGCGCAGGCGACGGCTGTCGTTGCCTCCAAGGGTAGTGCGTTGAAACCAAAGGTTCGAATCCAGTCAGGGCCAACCCCAGCCGCCGCCAAGAATCGGCCAGTCATTCGCTCCCTGGTTGATGGAGCTGAAGGCATTGGCTGGATCCTTCATGCGTTCCAGCCAGGTACCCTGGCCGGACACAAGCGCGTCCCGCGTGACGAACACGGGTTGCCGATGGTCGGCGTCGACCGCGAACACAACGCCCTGCCTCCCATCTTCTCCACTGACGAACGATGCGCACCGTTGATCTGTGGCACATGTCTTGAACCAATTTAATCCCGGAAATCTGTCCATTCATGCGCCGCCAGTAGGGAGGCGGATGCG
>NZ_JAJAVH010000028.1 GCF_020511115.1 Luteimonas panaciterrae | reverse complement strand
TCGGGCGGGGTGACGCTCGGCGGGTTGATCCCGAATGTCGAATCGATCTTGCTCTCCCCGCTTTTGTCGAAGGGTTACACCCTCGTAATCCCAGATAGCCAGGGCCAACAGGCGAACTTCGGGGCTGGACAGGAATACGGCTTGAACACCCTGGACTCCGTACGCGCAACATTCAACTCCCCAACGGTCGGACTGCCCACCGACACGAAAATCGTGCTAATTGGCTATTCCGGTGGGGGAATCGCAACGGAGTGGGCAGCTGAACTGGCTCCCAGCTATGCTCCTGATATCGACAAGCGAATCATTGGATTCTCGACCGGAGGACTCCTAGTGCATCCGGCGCACAATTTGCACTACGTCGATGGAAGCCTGGGATGGGCTGGAATTCTGCCGGCGGCTTTTCTCGGAATTTTCCGATCGTATGGCGTTGATCCGACCCCCTATCTAAACGACCACGGCAAGGCTGTTCTCGAGCGGTTAGAGAAGGCCTCCATTCTCAACATTCTGTTCCAATACCCTGGACTGACGTGGAAATCGATCGCCAAGCCGGAGTACCCGACGCCGGAGAAGATTCCGGTCTACGTGGAAATCGTAAACGACCTGATCATGGGAACTGGCGGCACGCCGTCGGCTCCGATGATGATCCGCCAAGGCGCCGGCGGCGAAGCTGAAGGCACACCAGGCGACAAGCCTGGAATCGGTCGCGGCGATGCTGTCATGATTGCTGGCGACGTGCGGACACTGGCACGTGATTACTGCTCACGCGGAGTCAAGGTTGAGTACAGACAGGCCGACGGTCTCAGCCACATCCCGACTACGTTTCTGTGGACTGCCGAGACAATCCCTTGGGTTGACGATCGATTCGCAGGTCGCCCAGCCGTACAAAACTGCTCTGAGATCCCGGCCGGCAATCCACTGACTCCCATCACCGCCCTCTAGATCATGGAACAGAACCTGCCGTAACAAAGGGCCAGATATCCGACCTAGAGGCTGGGCTTGTTCACCCTGCGATACGAGCAATCATGACACCGGCCCCTGCATGTTTCATAAGCTCGAGGGTGATGCCGCTTCCGCCGAACGCGAGCGGAAGCGGATTCTCGAAATCGTCGTGCAGCATTGCCGGGGGGGGGGCAAGGCGCGTGGTTCGACTCGCCTACATGAATCGTTGCGGGTGGCTACAACAGGTCGGTTCTATCCCCAAGGCAGAGGAGCGGACACATATGCTACGGACCACACGCTCAGCACCGGTTGGAAAGTGCAATATGGGAGCGATCGTTGCTGACCGAACCTAGGCGCTTCGCAATGGTTCGCCATCGACATAAAGCGAGCGCTCACCGACGATGCGCCCGCCCTTTCGATTGATGTCGATTGTAAAATCGATCGCTGAATCAAAATGGAGGACAGCATGTCATCTTGGTTCAAATCACTGACAAACCATGCTTCTCGTATCTCGGGCCATCCAGCGACTTTCGCCACTGCAGCCGCGATGGTCATCATCTGGGGCGCTTCGGGGCCCTTCTTTGATTACAGTGAAACCTGGCAATTAGTCATCAACACAAGCACGACCATAATCACGTTTCTCATGGTGTTTCTGCTTCAAAGCACACAGAACCGCGACACTGCCGCGCTTCAAATCAAGATCGATGAACTGATCCGCATCAGCAAGGCGAACAATGCCCTCCTGGATCTGGAAAACCTGGATACCGAGAAGCTAGAAAAACTTCGGGACGAGTACATCCGCCTTGCCAAAGAGGCGCGAGGTTCCCTGGAAAATCCCACAGCCTCGAACGTAGCGCCAGGGAAAACATCCGACGCGTCCGATTGAACTAGAGAGGACGAAAGCTAAGCCTGGAGAACGAAAAAAGCTTCCGTAGCGGCTGCTCGCGCTGCCTCTCGACGTAGGATCGAAGAAGCTGCGCGCCGATTCCTGCATAGGTGATCCCATTGCCCCCATAAGCCATGGCGAAAAGAACGCGCGTTCCATGCTGTGGATGTGGTCCAAAGAACGGGAGCCCATCCTCCGTTTCGGCGAAGGTGCCGCCCCAGGAAAACGCAGGTCGCAAAGGTTGTAAGCCCGGAAAACGAGCGGCCACATCGGCTGCGAGCTGGTGCGATTTGCGCTTGACCAGCGCATCACGCCGGACAGGAATGTCCACGGCGTCATCCGCCCCTCCCACCAGCAGACGGCCGTCATCCGTCCCACGCATGTACAAGTATGGCCGCGCGCTCTCCCAGAACAACATCCCTCGCATGCGAGCAATCTCATTGACGTCCATGCGATCCGTGATGAACGCATAACTACTGCGATTTCTAGCCACTTTCTGCTTGAGCCACTGTTGAGCAATGTATCCGGTAGCAAGCACCACGTACCGGGCACGAACGCTGATACCTTCGGCAGAGTGCAGCGCGACACCACGCGCATGCGTTTCAATGCGATCAATATGACTGCCGTCGAAGACATTCGTGCCCTGCTGTTCCATTCTCATCAACAGACGCCACGCGAAACGATAAGGATCCACACGAGCACCCAGCCGGCTCAGAATCGCTCCTGAAGCCTCCAATCCATATCGCTGACGCAATTCGTCAGCAGACAACCACTCAATATCAAAGCCGGCCTGTGCGCGCATCTTGAATTCCGCCTCAAGCTTCCCACGGTCGCGACGCTTGCTCGCCCAGTAGAGACTATGGTTGTACGCAAAGCCTACGTCTCCAACACGATCAGCGATTTCAGCCAGCCATGGGATCACCTCGGCGCACGCGCCGTAAGCAAGACATGCCACGTCTTCCCCATATCGCTTGGCCAACTCGGTCATATGGGTATCGATTTCGTACTGCAACAACGCCGTGCTGGCGGCAGTGCTACCCCAACCGATTTCATTCTGCTCGATGACAACTACATCATGTCCATGATCCGCCAACTCGTTGGCAACCAGGGCGCCCGTGATACCGCCTCCAAGAACGGCTACATCGCAGCTGACATCATGTTGCAGCCGCGGAAATTCATGCAGCAAGCCATTCCGCACCGCCCACCAAGGATAGCCACTTTTCAGGTCCACGCCTGCCCCCCAGGCCGAGCAATGGCAGCAGGTGCCGACAAATGGCGCATCTATGCAGGCCCGGGCATCGTATCAACGACCAGTACGATTGTATTGTTGCGATAGTCGCCGTAAAACGGCTTCTACGATTGGGCGAGCTTGGCGCCAATCCAAGCCGCGATCGCCGCATGTTCTTTCATAACTTTGACGTAGCTCCTGCTCGATCTGATAAAGAGGCCGACCGCGAGCGCGGACAAATGCGTCCAAGCCCAGCCTGATCGCTGGCTCAAGATCCTGCGCACGGCACCCATCGTGTTCGCTGTCTCGATAGAACTGCTGCCAGTATCTGAACTCTGAGTCCATATCCACAAAGCCTTCTCGGCTTGCAGCCTCATGGTTCGATGCTTTCTGGCGAGCCACTTCAGAATAGGAAGTGATAGCACGCAGATACGGTGAATGCTGACTCCAGAACGCTTCGTTTGTCGACCTTGCGCTCGTTCCGGTACGTTGCCGTAAATCCCTCGCTACCCGACTGGTCATGTTCCCTCCAGTTGACATCTCTACTTCAACTCTCGAACAACATTCGTAGAACCTACCAACTCAGCCTAGCACTACACCACGACATCGCCGACACAGAAATTCAACCGGTTAAGATTCCGGCAATCTTGCCGCAACGATTATTTAACTCAACCCGTTTGATCTCGTTAAACCTTGATCTTGCGTGAGAGATCGACGCATGAAAGGTCACACGATCGGAACGCACATCGTCGTACTAAACCATTGCGATCATTCGCATTGGAGAACACTGATGGGTAAGCGAGTCGAAAGTGAACAGGTCCATGAACTTTTGTTGCAAGCATTGGAGACGGAGAGAGGTGGCATACAGATTTACACCGCTGCTCTCAAGGCAGTCCAGAACGAAGATCTCCGAAAAGAATGGGAGGGCTATCTGGATGAGACCCGTACCCACGAGCAGGTATTGACGAGTGTCTTCGCCGAACTTGGATTCGATACCGAAGAATCTAGCGCTGGGCGCGCCGTTGTCGCCCACCTGGGAAAATCACTAGTTCAAGCCATAGAACTTGCGATCAGCAAGGCGGATCCGGCTGCGGCCGAGATAGTGGCGGCGGAATGTGTCGTTCTGGCTGAGACGAAGGATCATCAGAACTGGGAGCTGATCGGCAAAGTCGCCGAGCAGCGTCAACAACACTCCAGCATCCTGAAGAAGGCCTTCGAGGCTGTAGAGAATGATGAAGACCACCACCTCTACCACACCAAGGGTTGGTGCAGAGAGCTTTGGATTCAGAGTCTCGGAATGCCGGCAGTGCTACCCCCACCCGAAGAAGTCAAGAAAGTGGAGACTGCGATCGGTGCCGCGCGCGCAGAGCAGGCACGCGACAAGATGATGTGATGACCTAGAGTCTCATCCAATCCTGGGAGGGCCTCGTCATGGCAAGTCGGAAGGCTACGAAGGCAACCGTCGATCGGCAAAGAAGGATTCAGAAAAAGATCGATGCGAAGAAGCCGGTGCCAAAGACATCGTCAAAGAAAGCGGCGCTGACTGGCGCAAAGCGACAGCCAGAGAACCCCATGCCAGCGCAACATTTGCAAAAGCCTGGCAATGAGGCCGATCTGAATCTCCCACCTCGCTTCCTTGCACCTGATTATCAAGGAAGCGGGAAACTCAAAGACATGGTCGCCATCGTGACGGGTGGCGACTCTGGGATAGGACGTGCTGTCGCGGTGCTCTTCGCTCGCGAAGGCGCGAACGTGGCCATTCTTTACCTCAACGAGGATAAAGATGCCAAGCAGACCAAGGAAGCAGTCGAAAAGGAAGGAAAACGGTGCCTCGTGATCCCGGGCGACGTTCGGGACAGCAAGTTCTGCGAAACGGCCGTAAGATCAGTCCTGAAGACATTCGGACGAATAGACATTCTCGTCAACAACGCGGCCTTCCAGCTTCATGCTGAACGCATTGAAGACATTACAGACGCCCACTTCCAGGAGACGATTCAAACCAATATCGGCGGGTACTTCAGGATGGCGCGCGCAGTAGTACCGTATATGCGCCCTGGATCCAGCATCGTCAACAACGGATCAGAGACCGGCATCTTTGGCAGCAAGCACTTACTAGATTACTCTGCTACGAAAGGTGCTATTCATGCGTTTACCAAGTCTCTTGCCAGCAACTTGCTCGAACGTGGGATACGGGTGAACTGCGTAGCCCCGGGACCGGTTTGGACGCCCCTGAATCCTGCGGATAAATCAAAAAACGACATCCAGTCCTTTGGCCAGGATAGTGATATGGGGCGCCCTGCTCAGCCTGAAGAGATATCGCCTGCGTTTGTCTTCCTGGCTTCACCCGTTACCGGTTCATACGTCAATGGGATTGTTCTGCCGGTCATGGGAGGTCCTCGAGGCTAGATCCGAGGGCGCCATTCTTGTGCTATTACCGGCGCCTCCTGGCTCGCGTCGGGCCTACAGCGTCTTTGCGACAGAGCCTGATTGGCTTGGTCGCTGCCGATACTGTCGGTATGACCGATGACCCGCACCTTCTGCAATCCCTTGGAATTGCGCAGTTCACCAGCGATGCGCGCGACTTCCGCCATGTACGTGCGTGATCCCGATCTCAACCTCATCGAGATATCCGAGCATCTGTAAGGTGTCGAAGATGCATTCTTCGGCGCAGTGAACAAGCCTGCGAAATTGAGATGCCTGCCGTCAGTCAACACCACGTCCGCATGCCCTTCGTTCCTTTCGATGGGCGTCGTCTCGACGGTGACGCCACGAGCCAACAACTCCCGCAATGCGGGTTCGTCCAGTTCCAGCACGTTGTTGGTAAGAAATGTCACCACCCCCATTCCGGCAAGAGTTGTGCCTGATGGATCGAGATGGGGCTTGCGGCGACCACACCAATGCGTCCCTGATCCAGTTCATAAGCTGAAGCGCTGTAGCCACACGAAGAGCGCGTATCGCCAACATCGGCGAAGTTTCGGCGGCTTGCGCGCCGCCTGCGGGAACAACACCAAGACTTCCGCGACTACGCAACGGTTGATGTCCTTGCGTCGTTTCTTTGACCATGATCAATTTATGTCAACGTTAAGTATCTTGACGTAAAGATTGTTTCGTGGGAGCTTGTGATCGCCGCGAAAGGAAATCCCTGTCTCGATCAACGCTCGGTTATGGCCATGGATGGCGCGCACTTGCGCAGCATGATGCTGGCGAGATCGTCATCGAAAGACATATTGCGCGGACACCCACTCATGACACTAGGAAGTACATAAGGAGATCCGAATGAAATCTTGCTATCCCCTCGCCTTGCTTTTGCTTGGCTGTTCCGTCTTCGCGCAAGATGCTTTTGCAGGAAAGAAAGTTGCAGGAAGCGTCCAGGTCTATCAATCCGGCGGCTGGGTTCATGGCGAGGGCTCGCTTGGTTCAGCCCGCAACAGCACAAGCCCAGTCGAAGAAATCGGATGCGAGGTCAGAAATGAGCCGGAAGGGTCAGCGGTGACCTGCAGTGCCACTAACGCTGGCGGTGGCGGCTTTAGCTGCGACACCCGCAACAGCAACTTGATTGCCGCGGCCCGGTCGATCAACTCCGACTCGTACGTGAGAATCATTGCAAACCCGCTCATCGACAAGGTCGAATGCATCAGCATCAGCGTCGAGAACAGCTCAAAGTACGAACCAAAGAAGCCGTAACGAGTCATTTCCGCTCAAAGCCCAAAGTTGAAATCGACTTTGGGCTTTATTTGGTCATCTTCGCGCCATGTGATGACAGGTGCGCATCCGCCGCCCGACTCGCTTTGAACGCTGCGGCTCGAAATCTTCGCGACCACATTTCACGCCCGCCGTCCTGGCGAGCCAGTTCGACTAGAGCCGCACTTCCTGCATGTCAGGAGCGCCAAAAACAAAAAAAGGGAGGCGCCCGCGCCTCCCCACGATGAATTTATACAATATAGGGGGGCTTGCGGCAAGACCCTGCGCGTAATGCAGCATCGCCAACCTGTCGAATTGGCAGGGAACCGGAGTGGCGAGATGACTGATTCGCAAACGTACTACCACGGCACGAAGGCCGATCTAAAGTTGGGGGATCTCATAGAGCCAGGCTGCCTCTCCAACTACGGCAAAAGGAAACGAGCGTCTTTCGTCTACCTGACCGCCACACTGGATGCGGCCATCTGGGGAGCCGAACTGGCTGTTGGTTCGGGGCGTGGCAGGATCTACATCGTGGAACCAACCGGCCCCATCGAAGATGATCCAAATCTGACGAATAAAAGATTTCCTGGAAATCCTACGAAGTCATACCGCTCTCGGAATCCATTTCGCGTCACCGGTGAGGTTACAGATTGGAAGGGCCATTCTCCGGATAAGATCCGGGAAATGCTCGATCATCTGGAAGACCTCAAGCGACGCGGGGTGGAGGCAATCGAGGAATGAACGCGGCTACGCGACACCGACGGCGATGATCCGTTCCGGATTGCCTCGTTTTTTACGCCACCCGCATTGGCTACTTACGGCCTCTTGATTTCAAAACCACCCACATCGACGCCAAGATTGATGCCTTCACCCTTGCCGGCAAGGGCCAGCGAGACATTGCCCTTGGTCAATACTTGCGCCGATCCGGATTTCACGAGTCCGGCATTGGCCTCCGCTTTTGCATATGTGCCCAGCACATCATCAATCTTGTGCACGTCCGTGAAGCGGCCCTTGCCTTTGTCGATCTGCCACTTGCCGGCGCTGAGACCTATTGTCTTGGCGGAAATCTTGATCGGCATGGATTTGCCATTGGAGCAACTCACCGTCCCGCTGCCGGTCGCCTGTCCGTAGACAGCCGCCCACCCGTCCAATGTGTAGTCGAGTTTGCAGTCGATATCCTTGCCCGCGGCGCTTGCAAACGACGAGCACATCAGCGCCGCCGCGAGAACGGTGACAGCCGATACCGCAGAGTGTCGAATCATGACTTTCATTGCTCACCTCCTGCTGAATGCGGCCATTCTCTCGAAGCACTTGATAAGCACCAGTGACAGCCGTGTGAGCAAACCAGTCGTGCGCCCGTTCTACCGCACGCTCGGTATCATGACTCTCCGATAGCCGCGCGACTGGCTGACACAACAGCGCTTGCGGAGATGAAGAATGAATGCAACTTCAAGTTCAAGATGAGTACGGGAAGCTGACGGCACTTCCGTAGAACTTGGATGAAGCTCTGCGCCTTTGCCGACATCAGGCGCGCTCAAAACAGGAGCGCCCTATCTCTGAGTGAGATCCCAAGCAGGACCATCACCAGTCATCGGCAACGCCTCATCCAGCAGCACGATTATTCGGCGCTCCCTTGACCGCCCAGGTCACTTGTCCTGGGCACTCCGCGTGACGCGATGACTGCACCGCATCCAGCCAGCCTTCCACTGTCGGTGCCAAGCGATCCAGCCGCATCGGCAAGCTGATGTGATTCTCGCCCGCGATTTCCAGATAGCGCGCGCGCGGAGCCGCGGCAGCCAGCGCGCGACCATGAGTCACGGGGATATGCTGGTCATCGGCACCGTGTATCAGCAACAAGCAGGCCTTGGTTTCGCGGGCGGCGCCAGCCACGTCCACCGCATCCAGATCCAGACCCAGCTGCTTGTCGGCCGCTGCGATCACCGCATCCAGATCCTGACCACCGTAACGCAGACGCGCCAACTGCGTCTTCATCTGCGCGCTCCATCCCTGTGGCCGGCCATAGAGCATGTGCGGCACCATGTCACGAATGCCACGCCCGGCATTGGCGAACGACTCCATCGCCACCACGCCCGTCACCGCATCCCCCAGCTTCTGCGCGGTGAACAGAGCGGTGGCCGCGCCGTAAGACACGCCGAACAGGTACAGCGGACCTCGCACCTCGCCATGCTCACGCAGTGACGCGATCACCGCCGCGACATCGTCCGCTTCGCGTGTGCCGTAACCGGCGGGGCCGCCGCCCGAACGCCCATGATTGCGTAAGTCGATGCTGATGGCGCGGTAGCCGTCCTGGGCCAATTGCAATGACCAGGGCAACAGCGAATCGCCATCCATCATCCAACCGTGCAACAAAATTACGGTGCCGCGTGGCGTTGGCGCAGGCGCCTGCGGTGTGATGAAGTCCAGCGAGAAATCTGCGTTGTGATCGCTGGATGGTGCTCGATAGCCGAAGCGCAGGTGGTAATCACCCGGATCGATCGCGCGCCAGAACAACGGAATGCCCTCCGCGGTCACCACATGGCCGCTACGACTATGCAAGGTGGCGATCATCGCCTCCAGACGTTCTTGCGGAATCAGCGGCGACACACCGCCCGGCGCAACCAGGCGCTCGCTCAGGGATGTGGAGGCATTGGACCAGGCGTGACCGGCCAAGCACAGGCCGACCAGCGCCAGCAGTAGCAGGCGGATCATGGAGGGAGAGGAGCAAAAACGGCCGCGCACCGTAACGCACGTGCCGGCGGCGCTCTACCTCGGTCAGATGACAAGTTGATGACGGTTCAGCAGGGTTCCATCGGCCATGCGCCTAGATTCCGCCAACCTCCAATCAACGTTTTCGCCTCGCACCAAGCAGCTTGGTATGACGAAAGGCTTTCGGCTTTCGTGGGCTCGATCAATTCAAGATTGCATGGCAACCGTAGCCTGACCGATCGCCGATCGGTCAAAGCCCCAGGACGACAGCATGCCGCCTCCCTGTCGCGTAACTATCAAAGCGATGGTTTTGCGCGAAAGCCTTGTGCAATGCACCAGCACCCCGTTAAGGCAACATCAAACGCCCGATTAAAATGTGAGTTAAGTCACATTTTTTCGATTGTGCTGCATTGCGGCGTGAGCCTGGAAATATCCCCGATGACCGTTCCTCCCCACCGGCATCGCCTGTGGTGCCGGCTCACCACCTGTCCAACCACGGGGAGCATCAGACATGTCCGAGAAGAAACGTGCGAAGAATCGTTGGCGCGCGGTCACGCGTAAACACGCAGCCCTGGTCGCGGCGATGCTGGCATTCGCAGGGGT
>NZ_JAJAVH010000027.1 GCF_020511115.1 Luteimonas panaciterrae | reverse complement strand
GCTGGACGCTACGGCACGAATCATGGGGGCCGCCGGTATCCGGGGGGCGGAACTCGAGATCATCCAGGGGAAAGAAGAGCTGTACTGAACTGCATGCGCACGTGCCTCCGATCTCTCGGGCATGGCGCTTTCCTGTGCGTTTGCGGTGTCGTGCATTCCTTCCGGTTTTTGGAACAGTGATTACTTCGATGCGATTGGCATTGGCTGCGGCTGTATTGTTCTCCCTGGCGCATCCGTCGGCGCACGCAGACGTAGCACTCGATAGGACCCGCCTGATCTATCCCGCATCAGAGAAAGAGGTCGGTTTTCGGGTGCGCAATGAAGGCGCGCAGCCCTCGCTCGTCCAGGTCTGGGTCGATAGCGGCGATAAAGGACAGACGCCGGACGAAAGCGAGGCCCCTTTCTTGGTCACGCCTCCTGTGGTCAGGGTGGATGCGCAGAACGGTCAGCGTTTCAGGTTGCGCCATACCGGCGCGGCGCTTCCGAAAGATCGGGAATCGGCATTCTGGCTCAATGTGCTGGAAGTGCCGTCGTCTTCGCCGAACGAGGACGGGGGGAACCGGCTGCATATCGTTTTTCGGTCGAGAATCAAGCTGTTCTTCCGCCCCGACGGCCTGGATGGACGCGTCGACCAGGCGCCAGCGATGCTGATCTGGCGCGCAGTTCCTGCAGGCGGTGGCGCCGGTTGGGAACTGGAATGCGAAAATCCCAGCGCCTATCACATCAGTTTCTCCGAAGTCGCCTGGTCCGTCGGGGGCGAGTCCAAGAGCCTGCCGCCGACCGACATGCTGGCGCCGCGCGGTCGTGTACGGATACCGCTGCCATCGACCGGCCCATCCCGGCCGCAAGGCACGGTCCATTTTTCGGTGATCAACGACTACGGCGGGCGCTCCGAATTCAGCGCACCGCTAAAGCCATAAGCGATATCCGCGGCGTATGCGCACGCTCCCGCCGTTTCTGGCGCGCATACGGATGTTGTTCGCGTGTCTGTGCCTGCCCATGCCGGCGGTGGGGAACTTGGCTTGGGCTTCGGGCGTTTCGCCCCAAGACGCCTCCCCACCTGTTTTCGACAGTTCCTATCTGCTGGGCAGCGGGCAGGAGCTAGACGTCTCGCGTTTCGAGCGGGAAGGCCCTCTGCCGCCGGGAACCTACCGTGTAGACGTGAGCGTCAACAGTGAATGGGTGGGCGCGCAGGACATCCGTTTCATTCCCGGAGACAGTAGTCTGGAGGCGTGCCTGGATCTCGGCTTCCTTTTGCGAGCAGGCGTGAAGGTCGGTGTACCCGACGGCGCTGATTCGGCCCCGGACGCGCCTGGACATGCTTGTCGCACGATTCAAGCTTGGATACCGCATGCTACATCCCGTCTGGATAGTTCCGAGTTGAGGCTGGAGATCGACATGCCGCAATCGTCGATCCGGCAACACGTACGCGGCTATGTCGACCCCGCCGACTGGGATGCGGGCATCCCGGCAGGAATTATCGAGTACAGCGCCAGCTATTTCCGGACTTCGGGTGTCGGGGCGGATCAACGCTCCTCTTTCCTAGGCATGACGGCCGGCGTCAACCTGGGGATGTGGCAACTGCGGCACATGTCGTCGCTCTCCTGGCAGGACGGCGGAAGACGTCAGTGGAATCCCCTTGCGACGTACGTGGAACGGCCTCTGCCACAATGGAGAAGCCGTTTGACGGTCGGAGAACGCGTTTCAGCCGATCCGCTTCTGGGCGCCATCGGGTTCCGTGGCGCGCAACTTGATAGCGACGAACGCATGTTCGCCGAATCTCTTCGCGGTTTCGCCCCGGTCGTACGGGGCATGGCCGAGGGGAACGCGCGGATCGAGATCCGTCAGCACGGCAGCCTACTCCGCAGTTTGAACGTGGCTCCTGGACCTTTCGAGATCCACGACCTCTATGCGCTCAGCAGTGGTGCCGATCTGGAAGTTGTCGTGACCGAGGCGGATGGCCGGGTCACGCGCTCCATTGTGCCCTATGCGTTCAATCCGAACTTGATACGGGCCGGGACATGGCGCTACAGGGTGGTGGTGGGCCAGGTCAGCGAATCGTTCCTGGACGGTCATCCGCAGCTGGCCGCCGCTTCCGCGCAGTATGGATTCTCGAACGCCTTCACAGGTTACGGCGCAGCGGTGTCCAGTGACGGATATCGTTCGGGCCTGCTTGGCGCGGCATTCAATACCCGTATGGGGGCGTTGTCGCTGGACGTGGCGACCATGCGCGCGCGCTACCGCCATGGCGGCAACGTGGGCGGTGCGCGCTGGCGAGCGAGCTACAACAAGGCTGTCGGGAACGATGGTGCGATGCTGAGCGTAATCGGCAGCCACTATCCGGAGCCCGGGTTCCGCGAGCTGCGTGACTTCTTGCAGGATCGTGAGGACGTTATCGATCTTCTTGCAGAATCGACTGCGAATCCCGATGCGTTCCATGTATCCGACTTCGCACCGCCCAGTGTCAATCCTGTCCCAGCATTCCTTCCTAGTGCGTACGGTCGATTGCGCAACAGCCTGCAAGCATCGATTTCGCTGCCTTTTGGGAAAGGAAGCACGTTCCACCTGAACGGTTTCGTCGACCGATATGCCGAAGGCGGAAGCCGTTCCGGCTATCAAGCCGGTTTCCGCGGATACTGGGGGCGGGCCAGTTACGCTTTGAGCGCCGGCCGGGTTTCGGTCTCCGACGGAGGGTATGGGAACCAGTACCAACTTAGCGTTTCCGTGCCTTTGCAGCGCCCGACGTCCTCGCCAGTGACCGTCTACGCCACGTTCGATCATCGGGATGCAATGTCGTCGCAACGGATTGGTCTATCGGGCGCATTGGGAGAGGAAGGCGAACTCGGCTATGGGATGTCGCTTTCCCGTAGCGATAGTGGCACGGTTGGCGCGGCGAACTTGTTTCACCGCTTATCGGCGATTGGCCTGAACGCCTCGGCGAGCGTGAGCCCGCAGTATCGACAGGTGGCGTTCGGTGCGGAAGGAGTCGCCATCTTCCATGCCGGTGGCGTCACCCTCGGCGGGCAGCGTGGCGACACCTTCGCGTTGGTCGAAGCGCCGGGGGCGCATGGCGTCCGGATCGTCAACATTCCCGGAGCGCGTATCGACCGTCGTGGCTACGGCATCGTTCCGTCGCTGTTGCCTTACTCTCACAACGTGGTCGAGTTGGATCCTTCGACGGGCGATGGTGTCGAGATCGATGGCAATGTGCATACTGCAATCCCGTATGCGGGCGCCGTCGTCAGAGCCAAGTTCGAAAGCCGTCGCAACAACGCGATCCTGATGCACGCGCGACGTACTGATGGGCGTGGCCTACCGTTTGCCGCGGAAGTTCTGAACGACCATCACGAAGTCGTGGGCGTTGTGGGTCAAGGTAGTCAGATCTATATGCATACGGCCGTCGCCGACGAAGGGCTTCTGCTGGTGCGCTGGGGGCCGGCGCCGAACGAGCATTGCACGATTCAATACCGATGGACACCGGATCCAGCCATGCATGGTTTGCGGCAATTCCCAGGTGAGTTGATGTGTCGATCCGGACGCGAATGAGAGGCGCGCCATGACGAGCATATTCGGCTTGAGAAGGCTGCTGCTAGCCGTAACCGCACTGTACCTTTTCGGATGGGGCGCAATGGCGCATGCGAAGAGCTGCATCGGTCCGTCTGCGGTGGGGCCGGCGACTATACCGTTGCAGATATCCGGAGAAACCAATGTGCCGCGCGATGCGGACGTCGGATCGGTGGTGTACACGATCAAGCGTTCGTTGTCGCGCTTGGCGGGAAAGGGTTGCGAAGAAACGCTCACCGCCGTCCGGGTCGGGCTCGGCCGGCATCCCAGTCTTGCGCCAGGCGTGTACGACACGGGGATCGCTGGGCTGGGCGCCCGCTTCAAAATGAACGGGCAAGTGCTCTACGCCGACGGGGATATGCCGACGGAAGTCGCACGGGTTTTCTCCGATCAAGACATGCAGCTTCACATCGAGCTGATCAAGATGTCTCCGCAAGTAGGCGCCGCCATGGTAGAGGGTAGCTGGCTTCCACGCATGACTTTCTCCACCCCACGATCCGAGACGGTATCGATGCAGCTGAGCGGACTCATCGTGTTGCGGGAGGACACTTGCCGGACTTCAGATGTGCATGTGGATATGGGGGGCGTCTCAGCGAGCGAGCTGCGCTTGCGAAGGACAGCAGCCCCGACGTCGTTCCAAATAGAGCTCCGTGATTGTCCGAAAGGCGTGAATCGAATGCGATATCGCCTCAACGCCATTGGACCGATACAGGATGTAACCGCATCAGTTGTAGGTATGGACACGAAAGCAACGGCTCGGTATGTCGGCATACAACTGCGCGAAACGGACGGCAAGCCGGTGGCATTCGATACTCCGCGTCCTCTCGACGGCTACGACCCGCGGATAGGGGGTAGTATTCGGATTCCGTTGCAAGCGGTGTATGTTTCCGACGCGCGCCATTCCCCGCAGCCGGGAACTGTTAGCGCGGCTGTCGCTTTTACCATCATCTACGAGTGATCCACCTTCCCGACATCAGGACGATAGTAGGCCGGTTTGTGGTGATGTGGCGCTGGCCTAGTACTGCTTACCCGGATGCTAGACCCTATCCACTAAATCCTGGTAACTCCAACGAGCTAATTCATCATACCCATTGCGAGGTGGTAGGGGAGGGGGATTCTTTGCGCGTCTTAGATGAAGACCGTATGCCCAGGAAGGCACTATGCAGCGACTGCTTAAGATCGGCGAGTCAGAAGCGAATGTCTCGCAAGGGGGAGCAGCCGATCAGGGCTAACCCTGGTCGACTCGCTGAGTGACGATGGCAAGAGCCACGGCGATGCGGTGCGTGTGATTGGCGGGGATGTCGAAGAGGGCGAGTCTCAATGTATCACTTCGGCGTCCACGGTAGTAACCACTGCAATATCCGGGACACTTGCGTCAACTGTCGACAGGGTATCGCACTCAACACAACTACCACGGGGGAACGTCATGAAAAAGATCATCCAATCCATCTGTATAGTGGCCTTATTGGTCGCGTGCCTCAACGCATCTGCCCAAACGAGACCTTACGGTTGGAGTTCGTCCGGTAGCCAACAGGCCCGCACGGTTACCGATGCGAAGACTGTCTATCCCATCGTGCTTGTACATGGCCTTACTGGCACAGATAAGTTCGCCAACGTCGTCGCCTACTGGTACGGAATCGCCGAGAATTTGCGCGCGCATGGAGCCAAGGTATATGTCGCCAACGTTTCTGCCTTCAACTCCGACGAGGAACGCGGCGAGCAACTGAAAACCTATGTCGAGATGGTTCTTATCGAAAACAATATCGACAAGGTCAACCTCATTGCGCACAGTCAAGGGGGCACGACATCGCGTTATCTCGCTTACACCCAACCGCAGATGGTAGCCTCGATTACAACCATCTCTACGCCGCATCACGGAACAGAGTTCGCCGACTTCGTCGACGGCATTAGCAAGCTAGACCCGACCGGCATTGTGCGTGCGGCAGTCAGCACCATGGTCAATGCCTTCTGGCCGCTGATCACCAGCAATCCGTCATTGCCGCAGGATTCGCTCAAGGCACTCACCCTGCTGAGCACGAAGGGAGCCGCGGAATGGAATACGAAGTTCCCATCGAAGGGGTTGGGCAGCAAGTCCGACTGCACCACCGGCGCTGAATCGGCTGATATCGTGCGTACCAGCAATGGTGTCCAGAAGACCTATACCCAGCGCTACTACTCGCTGATTGGCAACAATATACGCCCCTTCCTTGGCATTGGCGTGGACGCAAGTCTCAAACTATTCGACCCTGCCATTTTTGACGCCACCACAGTGGCGATGCTCACTACCGGCAATATCATCATGATCATGGGAGGCGGAGCCAACGATGGCTTGGTACCAGAGTGCAGTGCCAAATTTGGCAAGATAATGAATACGCAGCCTTGGAATCACCTCGACGAAGTGAACCAGTTGTTGAGAGTAGTGGGCGGGGCTGCCCCCGATCCGGTGACAGCGATCCGCCAGCAAGTGCAGATACTCAAGGCGGCCAACCTTTGATGCCGTCAGCTAGGCTGCTCTGGACAGGCATGGCGCTGGCCTTCGCCGCCGGCGCAGTGTGGTGGGGACAGCGGCCGGCGCAGACCGGAATTTCGAATGTGGACGCTTCGATGACCAATGCTGGGACAACTCTCGGCACTCTCGCTTCTATGTCCGAAGCCGAGACGATTGCACTGCCCCCCTATCTGCAGGGCAGGGTGCTGTCGGAACTGCCGATCGACGAGCATGGCCATCTGCTCCGCTCTCTCCTGGTGCGTGATTGGTTTGAGCAGTATCTGGTGGCGCGTAATGAGATGCGCGACGCGCATGCGATGGATGCGCTGGTGGGACAGGAGATCGTCCGCCAAGCAAGCGGGTTGCCGGCGTGCGGCGAGGCCCTAGCGCTATGGCTAAAGTACCAGGCCTATAAGGCGGCACTGACAGAAAACGGCAGCCTGGCCGACGGCACGGACGTCGATGGATTACGGGTCGAGCTTGAGCGCCGGCGTCGCCTGCGCGAGAAGTATCTGGGCGATTGGGCTGTGCCGCTGTTTGGCGAGGAAGACCACAACGATCAGCGCATGGTGGCACGTATGGCGATCGTCACAAGGCCTGGCCTGAATGTCGAAGAACGCACGAAGTTGTTGATGGAATTTGACTCCACCAATCGGATTCGATCGGCGGATGCCAACGTGGCAGATATCGCGCAAATGCTCAGTCAGGGGATCTCCTACGATCGTGCGCGCGCCGCCATCACGCAGCGTATGGGCGCCGAGGCCGCAGCGCGCTTCGACCAGATACAGGAGCAAGAGCAATCCTGGCAATCCAACTATCAGGCTTACGTACGAGGACGAAAACAGATCACAGCACAGAAGCTGCCGACGTCAACCGAAGAGGTGCAACTCGGCATGCTACGCGAGCGATTCTTTGCTGATCCAGCCGATTTCGCACGTGCAAGTGCACTCGATCGAATCGCGGAACAGAAAATGGGGCAAAACAGTGCTCCCTTGCACTAGAAATTAAGCCTCCATGCTAACCATTGTGAGGTGGGGGAGGATTCCTTGCTCGTTTTTCATAAATGCTCGTACGAGATCAGTCGCCAGCTGGATGCTACGCAGAGCGGTGGATTTGTCGGGCATTGCATGTCACACGCTCATCGGTTCGCTATGTTTCGCAGCCCCGTAGCGATGAGTCTTCGCTCACGCAGGCGGTGATTGCGTTGGACAGCCAGTACGGTCGCTACGGATATAAGAGAAGAGTGATGCGTTGTTGACAATCACGCACTCATTTTGCCGAGATCAAAAATTGAAAGTGCTCGTTGGTAGCAGCCGTATTGCTGTTCAGACTGATTAACCCGTAGGGCAGTGGGTTTAGTTAGCCCGGGAACCTCGGAAACTTCTCATCAGGATGTTTGGCCTTCCACTCCTTGTAGGCGGCGGAGCCTTCCCAGGCAGCGAACACTTTAGGCGTCCGACCGCGTCCCGTCCAGGTTTCTCTCGTATGCGGCAACCAATACTTCGGCGGAACTTCCTTACCGGCAGTGGGGTTCTTCGCCCTGGGTTTGTCCGATCCAATCAGAGCGAAGATCTCATTCTTCTGCTTCAGACTGAAATGCGAGCCGAAGCCCTGAAGTAGCGAGACGATTTGATTGAAGGCGTCTGTTGCTTGTTGCTGGTGGAGTTCGGTTTCTTGTTGCTCAAGCCGTTGCAATTCTTCGGCCAGCTTGGCTTTGGCTTCGGCAATAGCATCCAGATTCGTGCGATTCTTTCCAGCCATAAACATTTTTCCAGATATGAGGTTCAAAGAAGGGCCCCACAAGACGCGACGGTGCCCACTTCATCGCCTGCTCCACCGACTTCGACGGCATCCGGCTCCGCGGAACAATTTGTGCATTGGTTCAAAGAAGGACTGCTCGGCCGCAAGCGCATCTTGAACGATGCGAAAGCCCTCGTACATACGATTGCCGACACCGTCTATCTCGTCAGCCCCGGCATCTTCCAGCGTTACGCCATGGAGCACCCCGCCATTTTGCCGCCATGGCGAAGGACGTCGATCTTCCCGCCTGGCAGTGGCTCCAGAAGCAATTCGGGCGCGCCGGACCGCACCGCAAGCACGCTGGCGGACTTAATATCTGGACTTGCATGGTGACGGGAGCGCGGCGGAAGGCCAGGCAGATACACGGATACCTGTTGAAAGATCCCACGTCTATCTTCACCGATCCTTCTGCTGACAATCCCAATCTGAGACCTGTAGACAGCGACGACATCGCTGCATTGACCTAGGGGTTGGGAGTGCTTGTCTGCGTTGTCCGGGCCGTTGCGAGGCAAGGCGCGGGCCTTTGCCAAGACCGACCGCCTTGGCAAAGGCCACAACGCCACATCGCGGCGGCATAGGCGCGGAAGTGCGCCAAAATGCATAACTCACTCTAAATCAGAATATTTGACGCAAAGCGAGCCATTTCAAACCAGAGGTTGCAATTCATGCGTGTGCGGCCTGATTCGCCGGCAGTTCACAAGGTTTCAAGGTAGGTTCGGCAAAGGGCTTAATTATCTCCGATCAGAACAGAGGATACTGTTCCCGTATTCTCTGAAATACAATCAAAGGTAATTGAGGAAGTAGAAGTAAATGCAGACAACATTAATGTTAGTTCTGCATTTGCCCTGTTGACGTCAGAGTGATCAAGATCGATCAGATAATGCATCAATCGCTGCGTGCCTTCGACATGGCCCTTTACGTTAAATTCCGCATAATTATTATAGGGATCTGGCTCAAAGTATGCTGATTGTATTGATCCGGAAACCAAGAAGCTGCAGTCGTCCGCAAGTACGCCGTGCGAGAAAGTTAATAGAATGGAGAAAAACAGGAATTTTGAAAAGACATTTTTCCCAGTTATTTTTACTACCGCTCTTTTTTCGCACAATCCAGTGTAAATTCTTCTCATGATATCCTCTTAATCGCGCGTGAAAGTTCGATGGCGTGAATTGGCATGAGCTTGCTCATCAAACCCTACCCCAGGGCTGGCGAGTGTCGCAGGATTTTAATGATTGAAATATTTCCATTTTCGCAGGTCAGTTCCACCCATGAGCCGTTTGTGTAAGCGGTTAAAGCAATCGCGTACATGGCTCTTCCCTCTCCGATTATCAACCCATATCCATTTGCCAAGGACATCGCATTTTCGGGATATCCTTGTATATAGATATATGCATGATCAGAGTCATGTTTGCGCTCTACCCTCTCTATTATTCCAGACACGGTATTTCCCGCCTGTGGCTCGGGGCAGGATGTTTCTTCTGCGAATGCCGAACTAAATGGGAGTATAGATAAAACAAATAAGGTGACAACAGAAATATGGCTTTTCATCTTTAATTCTCTCTGATCGCAATAAACATATGTGAGCTGCGAAATCTTGTTTGCTATAAAAAAACAAACCCAGCTTCTAATTTAATGCAGTCTTACTCTCTCAATAGGCCTATGGCAGGAGTCACATTGCCTAATATGGATTCAATGCTGGCGCAGTAAGGCTGCGAGGAAGTGGTGTCTCGCTTTTTCGTTCCAGGGCGGGAAATGCAGGAAAGAGTAGCTGATAAACATGCGCCTACTAGCGGTGTGCGAGATACAACATGGGGTTGACGCCCATAATGCGGTGGGTATTCCTCTGGTGTAAAAGTGCCATTGTTTACAGATGACGGCTCATCTCTATACACACTATTGCGGCGAATAGGCGGCGTGTAATTAGGATCAACTGCCCTCTCGGAGAACTCACGAACTCCGTATATGGAGTCTGGTGTTACAGGAACACTTGTAACCCACTCGCTTTGAGATTGTGCGGATTGCATATAAGGGTGATCCGGTACAAGAATGTTGCTCAATACTCTTGCGGCGTTATAAAAGTTGTTGGTTTGACGAATAATGTATACATACACAGTTCGTCCATTCAACTGAGAATAAAGCCTCCGCGCGTAGTTGCTTGCCCATACCGGGTCCGAACTGACCGATACATATCCTGTCGTTGCGTTACCCTGCATGCAAGTGTTCCCTCTCACATGAGCGACCAAGGACCGGTTTGTCCCCAAGGGGCTGAATCCGCCATTACTGTTGAATACCTCTTCTGGAGGGCGGGTATCTACTCTGTATAAATAGTCAACCGCCAAAACTGTTTTGGGTATGAAGAACAAAATAAAGCAAACAACTATAAACTCTATGATTCTTTTCATTATCTTACGTCCCCCCATGTTTTGAAATAAGAAAGATTGCTTGATAACGGCCCTGTTGGCCTTGGTATTTCCACATACCCAACATCACTCATGAACAACCCCTCGAAAGTGAGTGAAACCGAATTGATTCGGATGACAATCCCAACCACCCTATCTAATCGTTGTGGAAGATCCGACTAACGGTCATCATCCCCGCGGAGGCGGGGATTCAGCGACTTTAACCTCTTGATAAAAGACACTTCATTAAGCGCTACGCGCTGTTGAAACCGTTACCACCTTCCGAGCAAAACTGAATTACTCATACTTTCTTTGGAATTCATTTTTGCCAAATAGTAATTTTATTGGCCTGGGCGTTTCGCTTGCATGATAGTTCGACTATTGAGTTGTTGGCGTATGCGGCTAACGCAATAGAAAGCATAGCCCTCCCTTGCGGAGTGTCCACAAAGTAATCCGGATCCAGACTTACCCAGACATTATCTTTTTTCTTTTCAGGGTCATCCATGACGAGATAAGGAAAACCTTCCCAGGGATTGAAGTATATTGCTTGAATCCGCGACTTCACGGACTTTCCGTTATAGCAGTTTGCAGACGCATTTCCTGAAACGAATGCGGTCATGACGATAAGAGCGCACGTTGCAATAATTTTATTCATTTTCAACCCTTTTGTTTGTGTGATTTTTGTAACAAGTCGGTCGATAAATATTATTTTCGTTCCTCGAGTAAACCGCCCGAGAGACGAACTCGTTTGCCAGTACTCAAATTATATTTTACTAAAACAATAATAATTTCTACGCCAATCTATTGCTTATTTCGTTTCAGTCTTTAGCGCAACACAGAGTACGCCGTCTTATGAACCATGGGATTCCTGATCGGTTGTACGTAAAAATAGATAGATCACTTTGTGTGAGCTTCCTGTGATGAAACACATCATTTGGACATGGCACTGCACGATCCAGAATTTTTTTTCGAAAGGGTAGGGGGGTGCGCATTAAATTACGTTTTTAAGCAAATTTTGCTTATCGCATTTGTGCGAATAAATCGCCCACGAGTTATGTAGACATCGTGGGGCCATACGATGCCTGATCTGCACCCGTGGCTTACATTTAGATAGAAATTCCGGCTCAGCTTTGAACGGAAATTGGAGTTCCCAGAGTTTGATGGACAGGCCTAGTAGCATTCGTCCACGGGAATGGGAGAGCGGCCATGTCCGGGAATACTCAGAGCAAGGCAAGAAAGGCTTACGCGTTCATCGAGGCGAATCGAAACCGATTTAGCGTCGTCACGATGTGTCGGCTCCTGGGAGTCGCTCGCGCCGGCTACTATGCTTGGTTGGAGCGTCCGATCTCGGATCGCGCCCTGGAAGACGCAAGACTGTTCCGGTTGATTCGGGCCTCGTTCGTTGCGAGCCACGGCATCTACGGCGCTCCCCGCATTTTGCTGGATCTACGGGAACAAGGAGAGACGTGCAGCAAGCATAGGGTCGAAAGACTGATGCGGGAAAACGGCCTGCGCGCTCTGCATGGCTATCGAACCCGGCAGATACCGGCCCCGAAGGTTCCGGCGTTGATCCCCAACCCGCTGCAACGCCAGTTCACGGCGTCCCGCGCGAATTAGGCATGGGCGACCGATATCACCTATATCCGCACGTGGCAGGGGTGGCTCTACCTCGCCGTGGTCGTAGATCTGTTCTCCCGAAAGGTGGTGGGATAGGCGACAAAGCCGACCATTCACAAAGAGCTGGTGCTTGAGGCGGTCACGAAGGCCGTACGCCGACGACACCCACGCAAGACGGTCATCCACTCAGATCAAGGCACGCAAGACGGCAGCGACGCCTGGCGGCGGTTCTGCAAGGCCAATCACCTGGAGCCGAGCATGAGCCGCAGGGGCAATTGCTGGGACAATGCAGTCGTGGAGTCCTTCTTCAGTAGCCTCAAGAAGGAACGGATCAAGAAACGAATCTACGCCACTCGCGAGGCGGCGACTCTCGATGTCGCGGATTACATCGACGGGTTCTACAATCCCAAACGCCGGCACAGCTACCTTGGCGGAACTAGTCCGGAAGAGTTCGAGTCGGCACATCGGCGTCGCCGAATAGTTGTCCACTAAAATCTGGGAACTCCACATACGGCGCCCGAGCGTTGCGAGTAGACCAGGGGAATCGCGACCCGCCAAGTAGTGTGCTAAGAAAAAGAAAGGCCTCGGTAGCCGCTAAGATGCTATCGAGGCCTTCTAATAGTGAGCAATACTCTCATTCTTTGGGTCAGATTCGGCCGGAACAGGACATGAAGAGAAAAGGAGCGCCGGAGCCAATCCTTCCGAGGGCGAGAGACTCGAAGTTGCAGATCCAAGAGTTTGGGATCGCCCTGAGAGGCATATCGAGTTCAAGAAGGCGATGTTGGGGGCCGCGCGGACAGCCGTAGAGACATTTCCCGAGCAACTCGAAACTGTAAGGCTGTGCTACGCCGTATCCATCCTCTGGATTCCATGCTAGCCATTGTGAGGTAGGGAGGGAGGATTCTTTACGCGTCT
>NZ_JAJAVH010000026.1 GCF_020511115.1 Luteimonas panaciterrae | reverse complement strand
TGCGGGCCTGCCCCAGCTCTGGTCAAACCCCCGCGACACATAAGTCGATGTGATCGCCAGGTTCGCGCTCCATGGTTCGGCATCCTGCACGGGTGCAGTCCACTCGATCTAAGCGGTAGGGGGAGAGGGGGCGAATTTCGTTCTTAAGAAATGCGAGTTCTGAGGGCGGCTCTATGACATTGAAAAAGTACGTTGGTCATTCGGCCGTTAGCCAAATAAGAACCACACGGAAACTCAACAGATACGTTGCGCCGCAACCGTGTGCAACTCCAATCTGAAATCTGACGGGGAGAGAAGTGTGAAAAAATCATGTTTGATTCGGAACGGTGCGCTTATCATGGGCGTATTGTTGATATCCGTAAGCGCCGCCACTGCCCAACAGAAGGTCGAAGACGGCAAAGCCAACGGCAACGAGGGCTGGCAGATCGAGCAACGCAAAAAATGGTGGAACGAATCTCGTGGGCTTGGTGGATCCAAAGAACTCAAGCAATCCCAGACACTCAAACAGTCACAGGGCTCTTCCAACAAGGACGAAGCCAATCAAGAATCGCGTGCGAAGAGCAAGGCGCGCGCGAAGCGTGCCGAGGCCATTCGCGAGCTGGAGTATGAAGTCGAGCTGCGCCAGTCCGCTGACAAGGCCGCAAACCAAGTTTGGCGAGAGATTGGCGCATCTTCGATGCGCATGGGCAACTGGGTGATGGGCCGCGTATCCGGCCGTATCAATGCCATCGCTCCGCACCCGGACGACGACGACATCGTCTATGTCGGAACTGCCAATGGAGGCGTGTGGAAGACGCTCAATGGCGGCAAATCATGGACGCCGATTTTCGAGCGAGTGGCTTCGCAATCGATCGGCTCGATTTACATCGATCCGGACAACCCTTACCACGTCTGGGCTGGAACCGGCGACAAGAACCATGGCGATTGTGCTGGCTACTTGAGCGGCGGCCTCTTCCGTAGCACCGATGGCGGCGCCACCTGGGCCGCGCGCAATGGCGGAGGCGACGCCACGATGCAGTTATCGGTAATCAACTCGGTCAGGGGCTTGCCGACCGATCGGGATGTGATCCTGGTTGGGGGATTTGGCGACAGATGTAACGATTCGGGCGACAGCAATGGGGGGTTGTACCGTTCAACAGATCGGGGCAAAAGCTGGACGCAGGTATTGGACCAGAGCATAGAAGACATCGTGACTATTCCCGGTTCCGAAACCGTCTACGCAAGCGCGCCGGGGCAAGGCGTCTACAAGTCCACTGATGGTGGCGCGACATGGAACGCTACTGGCATCATCACCCTCCCGGCAAACGAAGACGACCGCCTGCGCCTTGCTGTAGCGGCAAGTGACGATTCGGTCCTGTATGCATTGAGTGGCGGTGCAAAAGAAGTTGATGGTGTATATAAAGTTACAGGCACGCTGTATCGCACCGACGATGGCGGCATAACATGGAGCGCTGTAAACACGGATGCCTGCGAAGGTCAATGCATGTATGACCTGACGCTGGACGTCCACCCGACCGATCCGGAAACAGTGCTCGTCGGCTCGATTCGACAGCATCGTTCGATCGACGGGGGCAAGACCTTCGAGCCGCTGACCAAATACTGGGGCGACCTTCAGGAAGTGCATCAGGATACGCATGTCGTGCTGTACTCGCGCAACAACCCCGAGCGCTTCTGGGTGGGCACCGACGGCGGCGTGTGGCGCACGGACGATGCGGGCATCCACTGGCAGAACATGAACGCCAATCTCAACATTACCCAGTACTACGACATCGAGGTGCATCCCACCGACAAGTCGATCGTATTTGGCGGCGCACAAGACAACTCGTCCTCACGCCGAGTCGAAAACAATGTATGGGATTTGACCGTTGTCAACGGCGACGGGTTCATGAATGCGATCGACGACACCAATACCAACATTGTGTTTCAAAATGGCTACCCAAGTGACCGCCCCACTATCTACCGATCGATTGAGGGCGGAAAACCGGGCACGTTTGATTGGCAGAATCCTAAAGGGCTTCCCGAAGCAGAATATCCATGGGTAACACCAACAGCCGTAGCGGGTGGTTACCATTTTGTTGGTGGCGACTATATATCGCGGGCCAATGCAGCCGCGGCGACGATGGAATGGACGACCATCAGTCCACCCCTCAAAGGCACTACCACCGTCATCACAGCGATGAAAGGCAAAGTCAAAGAGGGCACGAAGACCGTCGACGTGGTGCACGTGTATGCGGGCACCAAGAAGGGCGCAATCTACTATAGCGCCGATGCGGCGGCTAAGAATCTTTCCGAAGTTACCGGCGATTATCCTGGCGGATGGGTTTCCGACATCGCGATCGACCCCAACGATGCCAGGCGCGCATTCGTGACTCGTTCGGCGGTATACGAGGGAAGCAAGCTGTTCCGCACGACCACCGCCGGCGGCACCTGGGAGGCGGTCGGAGACGGGTTGCCGAACATCCCCGCCAGTACCGTGGCGATCGATCCGCTCAATCCCGATCGGATCTTCGTTGGTACCGATGTGGGCGTGTACGAGAGCGTCGATGGCGGCGACACGTTTTATGCGTTCTCGACCGGCCTGCCGACGGGCTTGGTCGTGACGGATCTTGAGATCGACGACGATCCGTATGTGCTGACCGCCGGGACATTCGGTCGCGGCGCATGGCAGATGGACCTCGCCAAGATCGGCAGCGATGCAACCGCCAAGTTGGGGATGTGCGACACCGGCGTCCCGATCGTCCGCAACCAGGGCGACTACCCCGGTTCGAAACTCATCGCACAGCATCAGGCCTGTCTTATCCAGGCGGGTAGCCACCACGCCAAATATCAGCAATGCATGAATCGTCATGCACTGCAGTTGCTTGAGGAAGGAGTGCTGACAAGCGCTGAGGTCGTAAACGTTAGGCGGTGCGTCGCCCGGCAAGATCTCGTCGCGCAAGGGGACCCGAGCCCAAGCGCGGCACCTATGCAAGCTTCCCGTTAAGGAACCTCTGAACAATTGTCGTCATCCCCGCGAAGGCGAGGATGACGGCCGAAAGAGCGTTATCCAGACCTTCCTTAATCTAAACCTCTCCGTTCGGACGATTCGGTACGAACACAAGGCTGCCATTTTCCAGAGCCGGCGATGCCTGCCGCGCCCGGGAATTGCACGGCGCATGCCGGCGCTCACGCTGCGCGCATCGGCACCTCAACACACCAGGCTGGATAGAGCCCAACAAACGCGTTCTTATCCATTAAAGAATCTTCTTCAGGTGGTTTTCGATGCAGTTTGGCCGATGTGGACTTGCGCTTGCCCTGATCGTCACAGCTCCTTGCACCTGGGCGGATGACGCACCCGCATGCCCGACCGATGAAATCGCCTGTCTGGACCGCGTCCAGGTCACCGCGACCAAGCGCCCCGAATCGACCCTCGATGTGCCCGCCGGTACGACCATCGTCGGTACGCATGCAATGCGTGAGGCCGCGCCTCAAACTGCGATGGACGCCTTGCATGGCGCCATCGGTGCCTACGTGCAGCAGACCACGCCGGGGCAGGGCGTGGTGATCGTGCGGGGGCTGAAGGGCTCGGAAGTCCTGCACATCGTCGACGGCTTTCGCCTGAACAATGCCATTTTCCGCAATGCGCCCAACCAATACGTCGCCTTGGTCGATGCGCAAGCGGTGGACCGGATCGAAGTGGTGCGCGGACCGATGAGCACGCTGTACGGCAGCGATGCCATGGGCGGCGTGGTCCAGATGCTCACCCGAGAGCCGCGCTTCGAAGGGCCCGACTGGCAAACGACCGGTGCTGTGAGAACGATGTACGGTTCGGCCGACCGCTCTTCGCTCGGCCGCGTCGAATTCGCGATAGGCCGGAGGGGATTGGCGATTTCTGGCGGTGCAACCCATCAGGATGTGGGCGATCTACGTGTCGGCGGCGATCAACGCTTGCGACCAACCGGATATAGCGCGCACGCGTTCGACCTGAAGTTGAGCGCGGAAGTCGTCGACGGCCACGAGTTGGTCGCCAGCGTGCAATTCCTCAAGCAACCGCGCACGCCCCGCTACGACGCATTGGTGCCGGGCTTCGGCCAATCTGAACCCGATAACACCCAATTCCTGTTCGAGCCGCAACAGCGGCGCTTTGCGCAGCTGATTTGGCGCATTCATCGCTCGAACGCGCTGTTCGACAGCGCAGAGCTGCATCTGGGGCGGCAGGACATCGTCGATGATCGGCGCACACGCGCAACCGATGCGCCTGACCTCGAGGACCGGGAGCACAATCGCGACACGCTCGACGGTTTTTTCGGCCAGTTCGGCAAGTCGCTGAACGATGCGCATTACCTCAGCTATGGCTACGAGTGGTATCGCGACAAGGTGTCGTCCGCGAAGTTGCGCACGAATCTTCTCGATGGTCTCTCCAGTGTACGAAAACCGCGGTTTCCCGATGGCGCGTGGATGGATTCGAAATCGATCTATCTCGCCGACGACTGGCTTATCGGCTCGCTTGCGGACTTGAACGTTGGCGTGCAGTACAGCCGCTTCGAGATCGACATCCCGGCCACGGCGGATACGCCGAGCGTTCGCATGAGGCCAAGTGCGCTCAGCGGCAATGCCGGCTTGAGCATCAAACTGGGGGAAGACTGGCGCTGGGTCAACAATCTGGGACAGGGGTTTCGTGCGCCGAACATCTTCGATCTAGGGGCCTTCGGCGAGCGGCCTGGCGGCCGCTTCAGCATCGCCAACTCGGAACTTCAGCCAGAGACGGTGCTCACTCTGGACACTGGCTTCAAATTCGGTGGTGAGCGGTTTACAGGTGAAATCATGGCGTTCCGCTCGCGCTACCGTGACAAGATCACGTCGGTCGAAACCGGTGCCATGCGCACTGCCGGCGGCGAAGATTGTGTCGACGGTACCCCCGGCTGCCTGCGCGTCGTGCAAAACCGCAATGTCACCAAGCTCAATCTTTGGGGTGTCGAAGCCGGTGCGCGTTACTACTTCGTCAACCCCGATCTCGAGCTCTACGCCACCGCCACCTGGACCCGCGGCGATGAGCAGTTCGAAGGCCGCAAATACCCGGCCGACCGAATCCCGCCACTGTTTGGCAAGGCTGGCACGTTGTGGCGACCGCACCCCAGCTTGGGTCTGGAGGTCTATACGCTCTATTCCACGCGTCAGGATCGTTTGAGTGAACGCGATCGCGACGACCCACGCCTCAATCCGAACGGAACGCCGGGTTGGATCACCACCAACATGCGTATTGCCTGGCAGGTCAATACGCACTTTGATCTAGCATTTCGCGCCGAAAACCTGGCAGATAAGCGCTACCGTGAACATGGGAGTGGGCTGGATGAACCCGGACGAAATTTCATCTTCAGTGCTGCCATGCGTTTCTGAGATGGCATAGCTACCTGGCGCTGGCGTTCGATCATTACAACGAGCATCACCCTTAGAGCGCCTTGTGTATCGCTCGCTTCGCGAGTTCCGGCGGGGCACGTGTCCGGAAATACGAGGATTACTCCACGTCGTCTATGAAAGGGCGTCTTTGAGGTAGGGAGGGGGAGGGCATTTCTCGTTTATACACAGCACAAGATATGACGTGCGTCACGAATGCATTCGCGACTCATGTCGAATCGTTGCTGGCGATGGACTTCGGTGGCGATGTCTGTGTTTGTACTGTTTATTGCATTTGTCTTGTATGAAGCAAATTAACAGGCGTGATGCCGAAGATAATCCTTGAATAAAAAAGGGGGGCGGCCTTTGGGACGATCTTGTTCTTTGCGATGTCTCAGATTTTTTGCGTAACCAACAATGAGGGATGAGTTCGATTCAACTCAATGATTTATTAGCAATTATCAACGATCTAATAAATAAACAAGATGAAAACATTACAGGATTAAGAAGGGAATTATGAAGAAGTCTATTATCAGTGCTTTATTGATGTGTTCTTTTGCGGGCGTTGTGCTCGCAGCCGGCCCTGGGTCGAAAGGTGCAGACGCCGAACGTGCAAAGTACATTGCCCAAATATCGAAGAATTTCGGTAGCCAGATCGAGGCTATGTATAAAATGCCGAAGGGGGAATGGCTGGAGCAGATGCTCGAGACACTTTCGGATGCGGATCTTGCTAACCTCAAAAATGCGGCCGAGGCTAAAACGCTTGGCGAGATGACGAACAGGCTTTTTGGAAACATAAGCCAGAAATCACTTGGGCAGAGGAATAGGTTGACAGGTCAATCCCTCAATCCTAGAGGAGACCTCGTCTTCACACCGCTTCCGCCCTGTCGAATTGTCGATACGAGGGTGAGAGGTGGGAATCTCTTGCCCAATGAAACTCGTGGCTTCCTTGCTTGGTCATCCACCGGCTTCCAGGGGCAAGGTGGGGCAGCAATAAATTGTGGCATTCCTGCCGGCGCAGCGGCACTCGCTATGAATGTCGTCGCCGATACAAAGGCAAAAGTCGGATATCTGTCTGTCTTTCCTACGGGAACGATTCGAACAGGATCATCTGTTAACTTCATTGGAGTTCCAGTAGCCAATGAATTGAATGTCCGGTTGTGCGATTCAGGCTGTGAGACTCAATTCTCTGTCTATGCGAGCGCGGGTACTCGTATGGTCGTGGATGTGTACGGTTACTACATGGAACCGGCAGCCAAGCCTCTTGAATGTACGACGGTAAAGGATGTGACAGCGGACAATGGCGTATATGCCGCATCCTGTCCAGCCGGGTATACGCCGACGAGTGCAAGTTGTGCATCTTTGAATCTTGACGGGCCTGCGTTTGGAACGAAGCCTATCAAGGATGCCACTGGTACTATTATCGGTTATCAGTGCCGCCCGAATCCAACCGCATGGAATAGCCTGGCGGGGTGTACTCTGTTTATTTTTAACTGCAAAGGTCTGGGTGGTGGACTAGATAACACTGCGTTAGAAACAACGTGTTGCCGCGTTCCTGGTCGATAATGTTTAGGTAATGATCTTTCGCGTACGAGTCGAAAGACTCGTACGCTTTAATAATTCAAATAAATTTTATTGACTACGAGTTATAATTTTTCATGAAAATATCGTTTCTCGCTTTGTTATTTGTACTCGGTCCAGTGTCAGTTTTCGCACAAGCCGCGCCACCAACTAAATCAGCCGCCGACAAGCCGGCCGCGACATCGAGCTCGCCCGAGGAGCGCGTCCGCAATGCGATCCATAAGCTCAACTCCCAGGTCGAGATCGACCACATCAGCGCCGCGCCGATCGCCGGCTTCCGCGAGGCCATCGTCGGCGGCCAGACGCTCTACGTCAGCGACGACGGCCGCTACCTGCTGCAGGGCAACCTGTACGACATGAACGCGAAGGAGAACCTGAGCCAGCGCAATCTGGCCAAGGTCCGCCGCCAGCTGCTCGACACGATTCCCGTCGCCGACCGCATCGTCTTCGCGCCGCCGAGCCCGAAGTACACGGTGGCGGTGTTCACCGACGTGGAATGCGGCTACTGCCGCAAGCTGCACTCGCAGATCGCCGAATACAACCGCCAGGGCATCGCCGTGCAGTACCTGGCGTTCCCGCGCATGGGCCTGGGCAGCCCCGACTTCCAGAAGATGGTGAACGTGTGGTGCGCGGCCGACCGCAAGAAGGCCCTCACCGATGCCAAGAACGACCAGGCGGTGCCGGTGCGCAACTGCAAGAACCCGGTCACCATGGAATACGACATCGGCCAGCGCGTCGGCCTGCAGGGCACGCCGATGATCATCACGGACAAGGGCGAGGTGATGCCGGGCTACATGCCGCCGGACGCCCTGCGCGCCACGCTCGACAAGCTGGCGAAGGGCGCCTCGCTCAACGATGCAATCGCTAGCATTACTCCCGCGAAGGGGGATGAGAAGAAATAGATTTTTGGTCGAAACCATCCCTAGTTTCCATACTGGGTGCAAGTGCGGAGGCGCAAGCGCAAGCAGGTGCCGATCGGTGAGCGGCAGCCGCCCTCGCTGGGTGGACGATCTCAGGTCATGCATTGACGCGCCTATTGGATCATCTGACACGCAGTCGTGGCTTGCCTCGTGTCATCTGCACCGACAATGGCAAGAAGTTATGTGGCAAGGCCATGGCGATCTTGGCACACGTGCGCGGCGTTGATCTGCGCCTGTCCATTGGTGCCAATTTGTGGGGCGCCGGCCACTTCCCGTTGAATCAAGACGCGATTAGGTCTGTTTGGTTAGCGTCCATTCGCGAGCACAAACTTATCGACTTTTTTGACTTGATAAAACTCGCACAACTGCGAAGCAATCTTGAGCCCTATCGCGTGCGGCCTGGCTTAGCAAGAGATCTGAGGGCGCTTGCGTCACAGCCGTAACACGAGATACGCAAGGCATGGCCACAGCCATGATGCGAAATTCGCTTTGGTGTTCTTGAACTGAGCGGTAGGGAGGGAGGTGCCAAATTTCGTTATTAATTTGTGCCATTCGTCACGAAATATTTCATGCGTGACTGAATTTTCTTCTTGCGCCGCTGTGCAGTTCGGTATGGCTCGCTTTGCGTTATCAACACCAAGAAAAATTATGACCTCTCGACGTAAGGCTGTAACTGCTGCGGACATACATGATGCGATCAAGATGGGTCGATTTCGCTTGTATGCCCAAGAAATCCGGAAATTGAAGGGAGATGAATTGCCAGTCCGTCACTATGAGGTTCTGCTTAGGATGCTTGATGTGGATGGAGGCATCGTCGAGCCAGATGCCTTCATTCCTCTCGCTGAGTCACACAACCTAATGGGCGATATCGACAGGTGGGTGATACGAACTGCGCTGCGAGATTTCTGTTCGCGTGCTGTGAGTGGCTTGTCGTTTTCTCTTAATTTGTCGGCCAATTCACTCAATGATCCATCCCTATGGATTTTCATGCGGAAGGAACTGGCTACCTCAGCACTATCTCCAGGATTGGTGTCCTTTGAGATCACCGAGTCGGCAGCCATAAGCAACTTCTTGGCGGCAAAAAGACTCATATCTCAGGTCCGCTCTGCAGGGTGTCATGTGCTTCTCGATGATTTTGGAAAAGGATTCAATTCATTCGGATCACTCCGACAGTTATTTCCGATTGACGGAATAAAGATTGATGGAGAGTTCATTCGTCATGCGGCGACAAACAAGGTGGATCGTGTAATTGTGGAGTCCATCAATATGATCGGTCAGCGCCTTGGTCTCACTACGGTAGCCGAACATGTTGAAGATCAACGGACCTTGTCGATCGTGCATAGCCTGGGGATAGATCAGGCGCAGGGATTTTTTGTGGCTCAACCCCAATTATTTGCCGATATTCTTCAGGCGTAGGTGAGATAGAAACGGTTTGCGCAGCGCGGGAGCTTGAAGATTATGGGTTGATCTAATCCAGCATAGTCATGCTGACTATTGGCGCTGATAGATGAAGCGGAAAACCTATGAAGCGCTTTTTTGGAAGATTTCATAAGTTCGGCTGTGGTCTCAGGATATTTTGGTGCTATCAGTAAGTGATTGCTCTCATAGAGAGTGACCCAAGATCACCGCAAATGTCCCATGGCCAATGGACGCTGCTCCTTTGTCTCGATACGAAAAAAATCCAAGAAGGTGGTCAAAGACGGCTTTGATCAATACGCTGATTCCGTCGCGATAGACCAAGAGCGCTGAGATAAATTGGTATAAAACTAGCCAAATGGTCATGGCTATGATAAACGCCAGCATGCTTTGTATCGGGCGTGGTTGATTGGAGATCTTCTTCATCAATACGTCAGAACGGTCGTGAATTCTATGAATTGACATCATTCGGATGCTCAAAGCTCTTCTATGACTTCGATGATCGTTCTTCTTACCCTTTGTGACTTTGTTCTGAAAGCTGAGAGAAGTCGGCGTTCTTCCTCTTCGCCATCATCTGGCGTGGCCGTTTCACGAAACAGTTGGTACACGTTGCAGCTGGATGAGGCGACAGTCATGCGGCCATATCCTGTAACAAGCCATTCGCGAGAAACGCCTGTGATTTCGGCGATCTGGTCTAATTGAATCTGGGTTGGCTGAGGGCATGAATTTCTTTCCCATTTGCTCACCAACCAATGTGCAAGACCCAATCGCCTCGCCAGGGCTTGTTGGGATAGATCCGCGTTCTTTCGCGCCTCCCGAATTCTTGAAGACAACCCCATGACTCGTGCCCGCGAGTGTTTTGACTTGGGTGTATAAACGACTGAAGGACGTCACCCCCCTACCAGAATTCACGAAAGAGGATGGCCATCACCGGGACGGGCTGGCTCCAAAGACTTGGTGGTAGGTGCTGTGAACTTCGTCGCCATGGTCGCTTGCGGGTCACTTCGGCTGACGAGATATGCCTGGTTGAGTGAACACATGCGTACGATTGCATCAATCTACTCGACAAAATTGCTATTCCATACCGTGACGTAGCAAGAATGAAAAAGCGAGACGGAGTGCGCTACTAATCGGTTGTCGTTACGGAGAAACGATCTGCATCGGCACCTTTGTGCTGCATCACACCATAGGTCGGGGTAGGGAGGGGGGGGCTGACGTTCGTTAATTATGCATTCCTCAATATTCGGAGAACGGAATGCAAAACAAACCCGCACGGCTCTTTGGGTTCTCGTCGGCAGTATTGTTCGCAGTTGCGTGGGCATGCTTGGGCCCGGCTTGGGCGCAGGAGCAGGATCAAGATGCTGCTACGTTGCCCGACTATGCCGGCGCGCTGGGTGCACCCCTCGTCGAACGTGATGCTCGTAGTGGAGAGATGCGCCCCCTCGATGGAGCAGAGATTGACGCGCGCGCGCGCAAAGTGAACCCGAAGCGGGGAGAGAAGCAGCGAGCGCAGGCCGCTGGTGTCAATCGAGCGATCCATGCGATGCCGGCAACCGCGGCCGACGCCCGACGCCAAGCGAAGCAGGTCAATGGCCGCGGAACCACCATCTTTACCTCTCGCGAGGAGATCACCCCGATCTATGGCGTGAGGGGCGCGAATGGGAGGTTGGTCATCACTCATTCGACGGGCGCAACGCCCAGCGACAGCGCTCGCTAAGGGGGATTCGAATATGGCACGTTCCAGACTGTTCCAGGCTATCGCCGTCATAGCGTTGCTGCCAGCGGCAATGACTGCTACACGGGCCGATGCGCAGGCCAACTTCGTTCTCGTGAATCAGGATCCGGCCGGCAGCGGTTTGAACGACCCGACTCCCGCAACGCCGACCGGTGGCAATCCAGGCCGGACCATCGGTGAGCAGCGGCGTATCGCCTACCAGTATGCGATGGACTTGTGGGGCGCTCTGTTGTCGAGCAATGTGGATATTCGAGTGCAGGCATCGTTCGCACCACTTGAATGTGGGGATGGAGGGAATGTTCTTGGTGGTGCTACTGAAATATCCAGTACCCATGATTTTCCCAATGCACCCAAAACAGAAGTTGCGTACCCAGCGGCGATGGCAAACGCACTCGCTGGAAAAGATCTTGTACCTGCCTCAGACGACATCAAAACCATGTTCAATTCTGATCTCGCAACCAAGCGTTGTGGGAATGGAAAGGAGTGGTACTACGGCCTACATGGTAATGCGGGCAACAAGGAGGCGCCAAACTTTCTCAATGTGATCATGCATGAAATTGGTCACGGGCTTGGATTCAATGGCAATGTGGGATTCATTCGTGGCGCTCCCGTTTTTTTTGGGCGGAATGCCTATAACGATTTGGCTTTTTCCAGGAAAGCGAATGCCGCGATCGGTAGCATGTCCCTCTTCTGGAATTATTCCGATATCGATTCGGCGGTCGATACGCCTTGGGATATTGTCTGGACGGGCAAGCGTGCGAACGAATCAGCGCGTCTAATTGCGGAGAAGCGTCTAGTTCTGATCCAAGATTTAAGCGGTCAACGCATCGAGCATTTTTTTACCAAAGCGTATTTTGGGGGGGATGTTAATGAATTTCCCGAGGGCGAAGTGGTGCTCGTCAAGGACGCGGTGGCAGAAGGCGCCGATCCGACGTCGTATGCATGCGAAGGAATCAGTGGGAAGCCTGATATCGCCAATGCCGACGCGTTGCGTGGGAAAATCGTGCTGATCGACCGCGGTAACGACTGCGAATTTGGTCGCAAATCCCTGAACGCTCAGCGTTATGGGGCCATTGCGGTCATTATCGCGAACAATGTCGCGGGAGCACGGCCGCTCGACACATTGCTCCCTGGGGCCGACGGTGGGCAGGTCACGATTCCCGTTGTGGGAGTCTCCCAGGCCACCGGAGCGACGCTGCGTGCGGGTGCGACGCCGGTCGAGCTGCGATCGGTCGCCCGCTCGGCTACGCTCAACGGAATGGATGCGCAGAACCGAATTTATTTGTATTCCGATCCGGTGAGTCAGGCTGGTTCTGTGGTTTCCCATATCGATACTGACATGACGCCGAATGCGTTGATGGAACCGTTCGAAACGCCAACTCTTGACGCGAGCTTGTTCGTCGATATCGCACTCGATATGTATCAGGACATGGGATGGCCCACCAACCGCAATGCAACCGCCCGGTTGGGGGCGTGCGATACGGGTATCCCGGTCATCCGCGATGTTGGCCTCATTCCTGGCGCGAACCTCATCGCGCAACAGCGGGTATGCCGTGCCGAGGCAGGTAGCAGCCGCGCCAAGTATCAGCAATGCATGAACAACCACGCATTGTGGCTGCACGGCAAAGGAATGCTGACGAATGGCGAGGTGGCGAGCGTCAGGCAGTGCCTGGCCCGGCAGGATTTTGCTGCACAGCAGAACTGAACTGCGCCGGATTCCGGGGCAAGCTACTTTAGATCCCTCCACTGGTCCGGCTGATCCGGTCCGGACAGACCAGCTTTTTGCCCGGGCCGGCTGACGCGTCGGCCACACCCGGAATCCCGTCGAGCGCTGGCGTCCAGCGCGTGTTGATAGCCCAATTCACAGGAAATCAGATGAACCGAATATTCCGCAAGGTATGGAACCAGTCTGCCGGTCAGGTCGTGGTCGCCTCGGAACTTGCCAGGCCCAAGGGGAAGGGAGCAAGTGTGCGATCGGCGAAAGCGGTAGCAGTCGCCGTAATACTGGGAATCGCGCCCCCGGCGTTTGCTGGAGACGCTTGCGAACAGGGTGATGGCATCGCGTCGTTGGCGACAGGTAGCGGCACGCTGGCTTGCGGAAGCGGTGCGAGCGCTGCAGCGGCAGGTGCTGTCGCGTTGGGAAGCGGCGCCAAGGCAATTCGAATCGGTGCGACGGCCGTAGGCAATAATGCACTTGCCGAGCAGACCAACACTACCGCGATCGGTGGCTCCTCGCGCGCGACCGGTGTTGCTGCGGTGTCCATCGGATCGAACAGCCAAGCGTTGGCCGATCGTGCGACAACGCTCGGATTCCAGTCGCAGGCGCATGCCACTAGCGCGATAGCAGTTGGCGCAAATGCGTATGCCAATGAATCTGCTTCCGGCAGCGTTGCACTCGGCTATGGTGCGCGCACCACGGAACAGAATACGGTGTCGATCGGAAGTGGCGGAGGTGCTGGCGCTGTCGGCCCCGCAACGCGGCGCCTGGTCAATGTCAATGCTGGTGTGTTGGCTGCGGGCAGCACGGATGCGGTGAACGGCGACCAATTGTTCGCGACCAATGAGCGCATCGATCTGGCAGAAGCGCGAGTGGAATCGACGCGCACACGCTACTACAGCGTGAAC
>NZ_JAJAVH010000025.1 GCF_020511115.1 Luteimonas panaciterrae | reverse complement strand
GGCCGTACGGTCGGCGCGGGCGTGGTGGCCAAGATCATCAAGTAATCGCTTCATCGGTGGCGCTGAGCGCCGCCAACAAGCGCGAATGGCGGGCCGTTCCTCGGTCCGCCATCGCCGTTTAAAAACAATCACGTTAAAAAATCCAAAGCAATCACGCGTCAGTAGCTCAACTGGCAGAGCAGCGGTCTCCAAAACCGCAGGTTGTAGGTTCGAGTCCTACCTGGCGCGCCAAGTGTGTGATGCGGGTCCCTCCGCAAGAGTTCGTGCACCCCTGCGCGGACTTTCCAAAAGAGCAGTCAACCTTGTGAACAGCCGAGTCGAACAATCCAAAGCCTCGTCCAAGGGCGCCGCGAGTGACATCGCGCTGTACGTGCTGGCGATCCTGCTGGCGGCGGCGGGCGTGTTCGCCTACACCTGGTTCCAGCAGTGGGATACCTCGCTGCGCATCGGCGCGGTCGTCGCCGGACTGGTCGCCGGGCTCGTCGTGTTCATGCTCAGCGCCAAGGGCCGCGATACGCGCGAGTTCCTGTCCGAGTCGCGCTTCGAGCTGCGCAAGGTGGTCTGGCCGACGCGCCAGGAAGCCACACGTCTGACCTGGGTGGTGATCATCGTGGTCATCATCATGAGCCTGGTCCTGGCTGGCTTCGACGGCATCATCCAATGGTTGATGAAGCTTGGCTTCGCCACCCGCGGGACCTGAGGAGTCTAGTAGTTAGATGGAAACCGAAAACGTCAAACGCTGGTACGTCGTCCACGCCTACTCGGGCTTCGAGAAGTCCGTGGCGCAGGCGCTGCGTGATCGCATCGTGCGCACCGGCATGGAAGAACGCTTCGGCGAAGTCATGGTGCCGACCGAGGAAGTGGTGGAAATGCGCTCCGGCCAGAAGCGCCGTTCCGAGCGCAAGTTCTTCCCGGGCTACGTGCTCGTGCAGATCGCCACGCACGACGAATCCGGCATTCCGCGCATGGACAGCGAAAGCTGGCACCTGGTGAAGGAAACGCCGAAGGTGATGGGCTTCATCGGCGGTACGGCCGATCGTCCGCTGCCGATCCGCGACGAGGAGGCTGCCGCCATCCTCGATCGCGTGCAGGAAGGCGTCGAGAAGCCGCGTCCGAAGGTGCTGTTCGAACCGGGCCAGATGGTGCGCGTCACCGACGGTCCGTTCAACGACTTCAACGGCGTGGTCGAGGAAGTCAATTACGAGAAGAGCCGCCTGCGCGTGGCGGTGCTGATCTTCGGTCGTTCCACGCCGGTCGAACTCGAGTTCGGCCAAGTCGAGAAGGCATAGAACCAAAACGCAAGCATTCGTTGGAACGAGTGGTTCGTTCCGACCATAACGCGAGGAGCCCCGCAGTCGTAAGACGTGCAGGCGTTCGCACTCGCAGGAGTAGAGAGCAATGGCAAAGAAAGTCGTCGGTTACATCAAACTGCAGGTCAAGGCAGGTCAGGCGAATCCGTCGCCGCCGGTCGGTCCTGCGCTGGGCCAGCGCGGCCTGAACATCATGGAGTTCTGCAAGGCGTTCAATGCCGCGACCTCCAAGCTGGAGCCGGGTCTGCCGACTCCGGTGATCATCACCGCGTATTCTGACCGCACCTTCACCTTCGTCACCAAGAGCACGCCGGCTTCGGTGCTGCTGAAGAAGGCGGCGGGCATCCAGTCCGGTTCCAAGCGCCCGAACACCGAGAAGGTGGGCAAGGTCACCCGCAAGCAGCTCGAGGAGATCGCCAAGGCGAAGGAACCCGATCTGACCGCGGCGGATCTCGATGCAGCAGTGCGCACCATCGCGGGTTCCGCCCGCAGCATGGGCCTGACGGTGGAGGGCTAAGACATGGCACAGACCAAGCGACAGAAGACCATCCTCGCAGCAGTCGTTCCGGGCAAGACTTACCCGATCGACGAAGCGCTGAAGATCGTCAAGGACAACAGCAAGACCAAGTTCGTCGAATCCGTCGACGTGGCCGTGCGCCTCGGCGTGGATGCCAAGAAGTCCGACCAGCAGGTGCGCGGTTCCACCGTGCTGCCGGCCGGTACCGGCAAGACCGTGCGCGTGGCGGTGTTCGCTCCCGCCGGCGCCAAGGCCGATGAGGCCCTGGCCGCTGGCGCCGATGCGGTTGGCATGGACGACCTGGCTGAGCGTATGCAGGGCGGTGAGCTGAACTACGACGTGGTCATCGCCACGCCGGATGCGATGCGTGTGGTCGGCAAGCTCGGCACCGTGCTCGGTCCGCGCGGCCTGATGCCGAACCCGAAGGTGGGCACCGTGTCGCCGAACCCGGCCGAAGCGGTGAAGAACGCCAAGGGCGGCCAGGTGCGTTACCGCACCGACAAGGCCGGCATCATCCACTGCACCATCGGCAAGGCTGATTTCGACGCCGACAAGCTGAAGGAAAACCTGCACGCGCTGCTGGCCGACCTGGTGAAGGCCAAGCCTTCGACCGCGAAGGGCCAGTACCTGCAGAAGATTTCGGTCAGCTCGACGATGGGCCCGGGCGTGAGCGTCGATCAGTCCTCGCTCTCGTTGAAGTAATTGCAAGATCCGCTCCCCGCACGCGGGGAGCGGCGCGACAAATTTTGAGGGCATCGCAAAGGGCGCGGTTTGGCCTGGCGCGATAGCCGTCAAAGACCGCAGGCGCAGTCCATGCGGGCAACGACGACGGGCAGGGAATGCTCGCTTGGCAATGGAATCGCCGTCGCTGCTTGTATCGACCGCTTAATCCCGGAGCGCAACGTACTCATTAGTTGCTGCGAAAGGGCCTGCGTAGATGGTTGCCGACCCTCCAAGAATTTTTTTGGAAACGGCCACCGCAAGGACTCCAGTTCATTGGCGTCCCGGCATCGAAGGAACGATGTCGCTCGAGTTCCAATCCGGTTCGGAACCGGATTGGCGTCAAAGAAGTTTCGCTGGTGAAGTGTTGCCAGTGAACATTTCGAGGTAATGCAATGGCTCTCAATCTGACCCAGAAGCAGGAAGTCGTTGCCGAACTGGCCGAGGTCGCCGGCAAGGCGCACTCGCTGGTCGCCGCGGAATACGCGGGTTTGACGGTCGCTCAACTGACCGACCTGCGCAGGAAGGCCCGCCAGGGCGGTGTGTTCTTGAAAGTTGCCAAGAACACGCTGGTCTCGCGCGCAGTGGAGAACACCGATTACGCCGTCGTCAAAGACGACCTGACCGGTCCTCTGCTGTACGCCTTCTCGCAGGAAGACCCCGGCGCCGCCGGACGTCTGATCAAGGAGTTCGCGAAAGCGAACGACAAGCTGAAGCCGCGTTTGGTCGCGATCGGCGGACAGAAGTACCCGGGCTCCCATGTGGACGTCCTGGCTTCGCTGCCCACCCGCGAACAGGCCCTGTCGATGCTGCTCAGCGTCCTGGTCCAGCCCGCCACCATGCTGGTGCGCGTGTTGTCCGAGCCGGCTGCACAGGTTGCCCGCGTCACCAACGCGGTCGGCCAGCAGAAGGCGGCGTAAAGCGAACAGTTCGGTACGAACAACCTATCCACTTAGTCGTTTCCAAATATCAAGTTAAGAGGTAATCACAATGTCCCTTTCCAACGAGCAGATCATCGAAGCGATCAGCAGCAAGACCCTCGTCGAGGTGATGGAGCTGGTCAAGGCGATGGAAGAGAAGTTCGGCGTGTCCGCCGCCGCTCCGGTCGCCGTCGCCGCTGGCCCGGCCGCCGCCGCTGCCGCTCCGGCCGAAGAGCAGACCGAGTTCACCGTCGTGCTGAAGAACGCCGGCGAGAAGAAGGTCGAGGTCATCAAGGTCGTCCGCGCCATCACCGGCCTGGGCCTGAAGGAAGCCAAGGACCTGACCGAAGCCGGTGGTACGGTGAAGGAAGCCGTGTCCAAGGCCGACGCCGAGAAGTTCAAGAAGGATCTGGAAGCCGCTGGCGCTTCCGTGGAAGTGAAGTAAGCAAGCAGTTGCGTCGCCTAGAGACACAGGCGATCCGCCATAGGCTGGGGGCGTAAGCCCCCGGCCTTTGGCCGTTGTGCCTTTCCCTTCTCCCTTCGGGAGTTGTTGCCGGAGCAAGAAGGGAAAGGCATCCGTTGCAAAAAACCCAACTGAAAGCGTTGGTAGTTGGAAGCAGTAACAGAGGGCGTGCTGGTGCCGGCAATACCAGCGGCTTCCGATTGACAGTTCCACCCTCCCTCACAAGGGCATCGCGGTCAAGACATCAGGCATCGACAACGCAAGAGCACGGCTTCAATCCAGTGCCCGGCTTCAACTTCATGCGTGTCGTTGTTTTCTGATTTCCGCTGACCATGCACCGATTCCCGGCTTCAATCAAGGCGGTCACATTCCATGACGACATCTTATTCGTTCACCGAAAAGAAACGCATCCGCAAGGACTTCGGCAAGCGCCGTTCGATCCTCGAGGTGCCGTTCCTGCTCGCCATCCAGGTCGATTCCTATCGTGAATTCCTGCAGGCCGACGCCGCGCCCAACAAGCGCGAAGACCGCGGCCTGCACGCCGCGCTGAAATCGGTGTTCCCGATCGTCAGCTACAACGGCTACGCCGCCCTCGAATACGTCGGCTACAAGCTCGGCGAGCCCGTGTTCGACGAGCGCGAATGCCGCAATCGCGGCCTGTCCTACGGCGCGCCGCTGCGCGTGACCGTGCGCCTGGTGATCTACGACCGCGAGTCCTCCACCAAGACCATCAAGTACGTGAAGGAGCAGGAAGTCTACATGGGCGAGATTCCGCTCATGACCGACAACGGCACCTTCATCGTCAACGGTACCGAGCGCGTCATCGTCTCGCAGCTGCACCGTTCGCCGGGCGTGTTCTTCGACCACGACCGTGGCAAGACCCACAGCTCGGGCAAGCTGCTGTACAGCGCCCGCATCATTCCTTACCGCGGCTCCTGGCTGGACTTCGAGTTCGACCCGAAGGACGCGCTGTTCACACGTATCGACCGCCGCCGCAAGCTGCCGGTCTCGGTGCTGCTGCGCGCGCTCGGCTACACGAACGAGGAGATGCTCAACGAGTTCTTCGAGATCAACACCTTCCACATCGATCCGAAGGAAGGCGTGCAGCTCGCGCTGGTGCCGGAGCGCCTGCGCGGCGAAACGCTTGATTTCGATCTGGCCGACGGCGACCGCGTCATCGTCGAAGCCGGCAAGCGCATCACCGCGCGTCACGTGCGTCAGCTGGAAGAGTCGGGCATCGCTGCGCTGGCCGTGCCGGACAGCTACCTGATCGGCCGCATCCTCTCGCATGATGTGATCGACACCGAGACGGGCGAGCCGCTGGCGACCGCCAACGACGAGATCACCGAAGAGACCCTGGCCAAGTTCCGCAAGGCCGGCGTCGACGCGATCGGCACGATCTGGGTCAACGACCTCGATCGCGGTCCGTACATCTCCAACACCCTGCGCATCGATCCGACCAAGACCCAGCTCGAAGCGCTGGTCGAGATCTACCGCATGATGCGTCCCGGCGAGCCGCCGACCAAGGACGCCGCGCAGAACCTGTTCCACAACCTGTTCTTCACCTTCGAGCGCTACGACCTCTCGGCCGTAGGCCGCATGAAGTTCAACCGCCGCATCGGCCGCAAGGAAGTGCTCGGCGCTTCGGTGCTGTACGACGCGCGCTACTTTGCCGAGCGCAAGGACGAGGATTCGGTCAAGCTGCGCGAGCAGTTCGGCGGCATGTCCGACATCCTCGACGTGATCCGCGTGCTGACCGA
This sequence comes from Luteimonas panaciterrae, assembly GCF_020511115.1. GTDB lineage: Bacteria > Pseudomonadota > Gammaproteobacteria > Xanthomonadales > Xanthomonadaceae > Luteimonas > Luteimonas panaciterrae. The sequence continues at coordinate 10,938 of NZ_JAJAVH010000025.1, read as the reverse complement.
GATCCGCAACGGTCGCGGCACCGTGGACGACATCGACCACCTCGGCAACCGCCGCGTGCGTTCGGTCGGCGAAATGGCCGAGAACGTGTTCCGCGTCGGCCTGGTGCGCGTGGAGCGCGCCGTGCGCGAGCGCCTGACCATGGCCGAGGCCGATGGCCTGACGCCGCAGGAACTGATCAACGCCAAGCCGGTCGCGGCCGCGGTGAAGGAGTTCTTCGGTTCGTCGCAGCTGTCGCAGTTCATGGACCAGAACAATCCGCTGTCGGAAGTCACGCACAAGCGTCGCGTCTCGGCCCTCGGCCCGGGCGGCCTGACCCGCGAGCGCGCCGGCTTCGAAGTGCGCGACGTGCATCCGACCCATTACGGCCGCGTCTGCACCATCGAGACGCCGGAAGGCCCGAACATCGGTCTGATCAACTCGCTGGCCGTGTTCGCGCGCACCAACAAGTACGGCTTCCTCGAGACGCCGTACCGCAAGGTCGTGAACAGCAAGGTGACCGACGAGATCGAATATCTCTCGGCGATCGAAGAGAACGAGTACGTCATCGCGCAGGTGAGCGCGCCGCAGGACGACAAGGGCAACCTGACCGCCCAGTTCGTCGCCTGCCGCTACCAGGGTGAAAACCTGCTCAAGCCGCCGAGCGAGATCCACTTCATGGACGTCTCGCCGATGCAGACCGTGTCGGTCGCGGCCGCGCTGGTGCCGTTCCTCGAGCACGACGACGCCAACCGCGCGTTGATGGGCGCGAACATGCAGCGCCAGGCCGTGCCGACGCTGAAGTCGCAGAAGCCGCTGGTCGGCACCGGCATCGAGCGCGCCGTGGCGCGCGACTCGGGCGTGACGGTGAACGCGCGCCGCGGTGGCGTGATCGAGCAGATCGACGCCGGCCGCATCGTGGTCAAGGTGAACGAGAACGAGATTTTCGGCGAAACCGATGCCGGCGTCGACATCTACACCCTGATCAAGTACACGCGTTCCAACCAGAACACCTGTATCAACCAGACGCCTCTGGTGAACGTGGGTGACGTGGTCGCGCGCGGCGACGTGCTGGCCGACGGTCCCTCGACCGACATCGGCGAGCTGGCGCTGGGCCAGAACATGCTGGTCGCGTTCATGCCGTGGAACGGCTACAACTTCGAAGACTCGATCCTGCTCTCCGAGCGCGTGGTCCAGGAAGATCGCTACACCACGATCCACATCGAAGAGCTGACCGCTGTCGCCCGCGACACCAAGCTGGGACCGGAGGAAATCTCCGCCGACATCCCGAACGTGTCCGAGCAGGCGCTCAACCGCCTCGACGAATCGGGTGTGGTGTACATCGGCGCCGAAGTGCGTGCCGGCGACATCCTGGTCGGCAAGGTCACGCCGAAGGGCGAGAGCCAGCTGACGCCGGAAGAGAAGCTGCTCCGCGCGATCTTCGGCGAGAAGGCCTCCGACGTGAAGGACAGCTCGCTGCGCGTGCCGCCGGGCATGGACGGCACCGTCATCGACGTGCAGGTCTTCACCCGCGACGGCATCGAGAAGGACAAGCGCGCGCGCCAGATCGAGGAAAACGAGATCAAGCGCGTGAAGAAGGACTTCGACGACCAGTTCCGCATCCTGGAATCGGCGATCTACGCGCGTCTGCGTGGCCAGCTGCTGGGCAAGACCGCCAACGGCGGTCCGGGCCTGAAGAAGGGCGATACGGTCACCAGCCTGGTGTTGGACGGCCTGAAGAAGTCCGACTGGTTCCAGATCCGCATGAAGGACGAGGACGCCTCCGACGCCATCGAGCGCGCGCAGAAGCAGATCGAAGCGCACCAGAAGGAATTCGACAAGCGTTTCGCCGACAAGCGCGGCAAGATCACCCAGGGCGACGACCTCGCGCCGGGCGTGCTGAAGATGGTCAAGGTGTTCCTGGCCGTGAAGCGTCGCATCCAGCCGGGCGACAAGATGGCCGGCCGCCACGGCAACAAGGGTGTGGTGTCGACCATCGTGCCGGTGCAGGACATGCCGCACATGGCCAACGGCGAGACCGTGGACATCGTGCTGAATCCGCTCGGCGTGCCGTCGCGTATGAACATCGGCCAGGTGCTGGAAGTGCATCTGGGCTGGGCCGCCAAGGGCCTGGGCCAGAAGATCCAGCGCATGCTCGATGCGCAGGCCAAGCTTGCCGATCTGCGCAAGTTCCTCGACGAGATCTACAACCACGACAGCAAGCTGCATGGTCAGCGCGTCGATCTGAAGCAGTTCACGGATGAGGAACTGCTGACGCTCGCGCAGAACCTGACCGACGGCGTGCCGATGGCCACCCCGGTGTTCGACGGCGCGGCCGAGGCCGAGATCAAGTCGATGCTGGAACTGGCGGAACTGCCGACCAGCGGCCAGACGCAGCTGTTCGACGGCCGCACCGGCGAAGCGTTCGAGCGCAAGGTGACTGTGGGCTACATGCACATGCTGAAGCTCAACCACCTCGTCGACGACAAGATGCACGCACGTTCGACCGGTCCGTACTCGCTCGTCACCCAGCAGCCGCTGGGCGGCAAGGCGCAGTTCGGCGGTCAGCGCTTCGGCGAAATGGAAGTCTGGGCGCTGGAAGCCTACGGCGCGGCCTACACCCTGCAGGAAATGCTGACGGTGAAGTCCGACGACGTGCAGGGCCGCAACCAGATGTACAAGAACATCGTCGACGGCGAACACGAGATGGTCGCGGGCATGCCGGAGTCCTTCAACGTGCTGGTGAAGGAAATCCGCAGCCTGGCCATCAACATGGAACTCGAGGAGCACTGAGTCGAGCAAAGCACGCGCTCGCATCTCATTGCCCCCGACCCGGAGAACACACATGAAAGACCTGCTCAACCTGTTCAACCAGCAGCGCCAGACGCTCGACTTCGACGCGATCAAGATCGCGCTGGCGTCGCCCGACCTGATCCGCTCCTGGTCCTACGGCGAAGTGAAGAAGCCGGAGACCATCAACTACCGTACCTTCAAGCCGGAACGCGACGGCCTGTTCTGCGCCGCGATCTTCGGCCCGATCAAGGACTACGAGTGCCTGTGCGGCAAGTACAAGCGCATGAAGCACCGTGGCGTGGTCTGCGAGAAGTGCGGCACGGAAGTGACGCTGGCCAAGGTGCGCCGCGAGCGCATGGGCCACATCGACCTGGCTTCGCCGGTCGCGCACATCTGGTTCCTCAAGTCGCTGCCCTCGCGCATCGGCCTGATGCTGGACATGACCCTGCGCGACATCGAGCGCATCCTGTACTTCGAAGCCTTCGTGGTGACGGAGCCGGGCCTGACTCCGCTCGAGCGCGGCCAGCTGCTCAATGAAGAGCAGTACATGCAGATGCGCCAGGAGCACGGCGACGACTTCGACGCCGCGATGGGCGCCGAGGCCGTGTTCGAGCTGCTGCGCACGATCGATCTGCAAGCCGAGATGATCAAGCTCAAGGAAGACATCGCCAGCACCGGTTCGGAGACCAAGCTCAAGCGCCTCACCAAGCGCATCAAGCTGGTCGAGGCCTTCCTCGAGTCGGGCAACCGCCCCGAGTGGATGGTCATGACCGTGCTGCCGGTGCTGCCGCCGGACCTGCGTCCGCTGGTGCCGCTGGACGGCGGCCGCTTCGCGACCTCCGATCTCAACGATCTGTACCGCCGCGTCATCAACCGCAACAACCGCCTGCGCCGCCTGCTCGAACTCAACGCGCCCGACATCATCGTGCGCAACGAGAAGCGCATGCTGCAGGAATCGGTGGACGCACTGATGGACAACGGCCGTCGCGGCCGCGCCATCACCGGCACCAACAAGCGCCCGCTGAAGTCGCTGGCCGACATGATCAAGGGCAAGCAGGGCCGCTTCCGCCAGAACCTGCTCGGCAAGCGCGTCGACTACTCCGGCCGTTCGGTCATCGTGGTCGGCCCGACCCTGCGCCTGCACGAGTGCGGTCTGCCGAAGAAGATGGCGCTGGAACTGTTCAAGCCCTTCATTTTCGCCAAGCTGCAGCGCCGTGGTCTGGCCACCACCATCAAGGCCGCCAAGAAGCTGGTCGAGCGTGAAGAGGCCGAGGTGTGGGACATCCTCGAAGAGGTGATCCGCGAGCATCCGGTCCTGCTGAACCGCGCTCCGACCCTGCACCGCCTCGGCATCCAGGCCTTCGAGCCGGTGCTGATCGAAGGCAAGGCCATCCAGTTGCATCCGCTCGTCTGCACCGCGTTCAACGCCGACTTCGACGGTGACCAGATGGCCGTGCACGTGCCGCTCTCGCTGGAAGCCCAGCTGGAAGCGCGCGCGCTGATGATGTCGTCCAACAACATCCTCTCGCCGGCCAACGGCGAGCCGATCATCGTGCCGTCGCAGGACGTGGTGCTGGGCCTGTACTACATGACCCGCGCCCTGGAAAACACGGTGGGCGAGGGCATGGTGTTCGCCAACGTCGCCGAAGTGAAGCGCGCGTACGACAACAAGGCCGCGGGTCTGCACGCCAAGGTGAAGGTACGCATCACCGAAACCGTGATCGATGACGACGGCAAGCGTGAGAGGAAGACCTCGATCGTGGAAACCACGGTCGGTCGCGCGCTGCTGGTCGAAATCCTGCCGGAAGGTCTGCCGTTCGCCCTGGCCAACACCGAGTTGACCAAGAAGAACATCAGCCGCCTGATCAACTCCTGCTACCGCATGCTCGGCCTGAAGGACACGGTCGTGTTCGCCGACCAGCTGATGTACACCGGCTTCGCGTACGCCACGCGCGCCGGCGTCTCGATCGGCATCGACGACATGATCATCCCGCCGGAGAAGAAGGGCATCCTCGACGAGGCCGAGACCGAAGTGCTGGAAATCCAGCAGCAGTACCAGTCGGGTCTGGTCACCGCAGGCGAGCGCTACAACAAGGTGGTCGACATCTGGTCGCGCACCAACGAGCGTGTGGCCAAGGCGATGATGGACGCGATCGGCACCGACACCGTGACCAACGCCAAGGGCGAGCGGGTCGCGCAGAAGTCGATGAACTCGATCTACATCATGGCCGACTCCGGCGCGCGTGGTTCGCAGGCGCAGATCCGTCAGTTGGCCGGTATGCGCGGCCTGATGGCCAAGCCGGACGGCTCGATCATCGAAACGCCGATCACGTCGAACTTCCGCGAAGGCCTCAACGTGCAGCAGTACTTCATCTCGACCCACGGTGCTCGTAAGGGCCTCGCGGATACCGCGCTGAAGACGGCGAACTCCGGTTACCTGACCCGTCGTCTCGTCGACGTGGCGCAGGACGTGGTGGTCACCGAAACGGACTGCGGCACGCACGCCGGCCTGACCATGACCCCGATCGTGGAAGGCGGCGACGTCGTCGAACCGCTGCGCGATCGCGTGCTTGGCCGCGTGGTGGCCGAGGACGTGTTCCTGCCCGGCAACGACGAGGACCCGATCGTCACCCGCAATACGCTGCTCGACGAAGCCTGGGTGCAGAAGCTCGAGGACGCCGGTGTGCAGGCGATCAAGGTGCGTTCCTCGATCACCTGCGAAAGCGCCTTCGGCGTGTGCGCGTACTGCTACGGCCGTGACCTCGGCCGCGGCCACATCGTCAATCACGGCGAAGCCGTGGGCGTGGTGGCGGCGCAGTCGATCGGCGAGCCCGGCACGCAGCTGACCATGCGTACGTTCCACATCGGTGGTGCGGCCTCGCGTGCCGCCGCCATCGACAACGTCACGGTCAAGACCACTGGTTCGATCAAGTTCAACAACTTGAAGACCGTGGAGCACGCCAGCGGCAACCTGGTCGCGGTGTCGCGTTCGGGCGAACTGTCCGTCCTCGACGGCCACGGCCGCGAGCGCGAGCGCTACAAGCTGCCGTACGGCGCCACGATCACGGTGAAGGACGGCGCGGAGATCAAGGCTGGCCAGACCGTCGCCAACTGGGATCCGCATAACCACCCGATCGTGTCGGAAGTGGCGGGCTTCATCCGTTTCGTCGACTTCATCGAAGGCGTCACCGTCATCGAGAAGACCGACGAACTGACCGGCCTCGCCTCGCGCGAGATCACCGATCCGAAGCGTCGCGGCTCGCAGGGCAAGGACCTGCGTCCGATCGTGCGCATCGTCGACAAGAACGGCAAGGACCTGTCCATTCCGGGTACCGATCTGCCGGCGCAGTACCTGCTGCCGCCACGCTCGATCGTCAACCTGCAGGACGGTGCTCCGGTCGGCGTCGGTGACGTGGTCACCAAGGTGCCGCAGGAAGCTTCCAAGACCCGCGACATCACCGGTGGTCTGCCGCGCGTGGCCGACCTGTTCGAAGCGCGCAAGCCGAAGGACCCGGCGATCCTCGCCGAGAAATCCGGCGTGGTCAGCTTCGGCAAGGACACCAAGGGCAAGCAGCGTCTGATCATCAAGGGACCGGACGGCGAAGAGCACGAGGAGCTGATTCCGAAGTACCGCCAGATCATCGTGTTCGAAGGCGAACACGTGGAGAAGGGCGAGACCGTGGTGGACGGCGAGCCGAGCCCGCAGGACATCCTGCGTCTGCTGGGTGTCGAGCCGCTGGCGTCGTACCTGACCAAGGAAATCCAGGACGTCTATCGCCTGCAGGGCGTGAAGATCAACGACAAGCACATCGAAACGATCATTCGTCAGATGCTGCGCAAGGTCGAGATCACCGACCAGGGCGACAGCAAGTTCCTCAACGGCGAGCAGGCCGAGCGCCAGCGCGTCATCGAGGAGAACGTGCGCCTGAACGCCAAGAACGAGCTGCCGGCGAAGTTCGAGCCGGTGCTGCTGGGCATCACCAAGGCCTCGCTGGCGACCGAGTCGTTCATCTCGGCGGCGTCCTTCCAGGAGACCACCCGCGTCCTGACCGAGGCCGCCGTGCGCGGTACCCGTGATGGCCTGCGCGGCCTCAAGGAGAACGTGATCGTCGGCCGCCTGATCCCGGCGGGTACCGGTCTGGCCTACCACAACCTGCGCCGCCGCAGCGCCACGGGTCTGACCGAGTCGGAGATGGACACCCTGTCTGGTCCGGCCGCGGTCGCCGTGGAAGCGGTGACGGAGCCGGTCGAGGCGCCGGCAGCGGAAGAGGGTGCGGCCGAGTAAGCGGTTCTTGCTCCTGGCAACAGACGGGAGGCGGGCATCGCGAGATGCCCGCCTTCCTTTTTTGGCGGTTGCGAAGGAGCGCGGCCCCAGGCTCTGCCCGGATTTTGGGCCGGCATTCCTGCCTTCGTGGGAACGACGGCATGGGTTCGGACGATGATCGGGGCGGCGGAAAGGGTCCAAAAACAGAGCCGCCATGCTAGAATTGCAGTCCGGTTCGCCCCAGGGCGACCCCAGATCACGAAATGAGGTGCCAGGACGGCCCTCGTATTCGGCCCAGGAGGGCGGGATCAAATCGGCTGACCAAGGCCCTCGGGCATGGTCGGCCACGGGTAGCTCGCGTTGACGCTAGGCGTCAGGGCGGGCTATACTTTTTCGTCTTGGCAGGCCGCTTCCATTCGCCTGCCTTTAGTTTTCCCAAGTTTTTTCACGCCGGGCCCGTGCCCGATCAATGACCTGAGACCGATGGCAACAATCAACCAGCTGGTGCGGAAGCCGCGCAGCCCCGAAACCTACAAGAGCACCTCGCCCGCGCTGGCCAACTGCCCGCAGCGTCGCGGCGTGTGCACGCGCGTCTACACCACCACCCCGAAGAAGCCGAACTCGGCGCTGCGCAAGGTGGCCAAGGTGCGTCTGACCAACGGCTACGAAGTGATTTCGTACATCGGTGGCGAAGGCCACAACCTGCAGGAGCACTCGGTGGTGCTGATCCGCGGCGGTCGCGTCAAGGACCTGCCGGGCGTGCGCTATCACACCGTGCGCGGCTCGCTCGACGCCGCCGGCGTGGCCAAGCGCAAGCAGGCCCGTTCGAAGTACGGCGCCAAGCGTCCGAAGAGCTAATCAGCGGTCCGCTTTCGCGGATGTCGTGACGTCCGCGAACCGCATCAGCGGATGCAGTATCAATCCCAGTTCGCTCGCGCGGATTGGGCATCGAAGAATCAAGAGACAAGGTAAGCATCATGTCCCGCAAAGGTTCCGCCCCGCAGCGCACCGTCCTGCCCGACCCCAAGCACGGCAGTGAAACGATCGCGCGCTTCATCAATATGGTCATGCAGAGCGGCAAGAAGTCCGTCGCCGAGAAGATCGTCTACGGCGCCATGGACACCATCGGCGAGAAGAACAGCAACGCGCTGGAACTCGTCGAGAAAGCCCTCGGCAACGTCTCCCCGTCGGTCGAAGTGAAGTCGCGCCGCGTCGGTGGTGCCACTTACCAGGTGCCGGTCGAAGTGCGCGCCTCGCGCCGCATGGCGCTGGCGATGCGCTGGCTGATCGAATCCGCGCGCAAGCGCGGTGAAAACGGCATGCCGCGCAAGCTGGCGGCCGAACTGATCGATGCCTCGGAAAACCGTGGCGGCGCGATCAAGAAGCGCGAAGAAACCCATCGCATGGCGGAAGCGAACAAAGCCTTCGCCCACTACCGCTGGTAATCGAGGGCGTCGGCGGCGGCGCCCGCGCGGCGCCTGTCGTGCTCATGTAACAGGCGCTCGCAAACATCGCCGCCCAATCGGAAGCCGCCGCAAGGCGGCATCCGCGTTGTAAAACCCTGCAAGCGTCCGCATATCAGCGCGAATCTTGCGAGCCCGCACACGTCTAGTTGCGGACTTTCCAAACTAAAAAGTTGAGGCATCACCATGGCCCGCACCACTCCGATCGAACGCTACCGCAACTTCGGCATCATGGCTCACATCGATGCCGGCAAGACCACCACCTCCGAGCGCATCCTGTTCTACACCGGCGTCAGCCACAAGATCGGTGAAGTGCACGATGGCGCCGCCGTGATGGACTGGATGGAGCAGGAGCAGGAGCGCGGCATCACCATCACTTCCGCCGCCACCACGGCGTTCTGGAAGGGCATGGATCAGTCGCTGCCTGAGCACCGCTTCAACATCATCGACACCCCCGGACACGTCGACTTCACCATCGAGGTGGAGCGCTCGCTGCGCGTGCTCGACGGCGCCGTCTTCGTGCTGTGCTCGGTCGGTGGCGTGCAGCCGCAGTCCGAGACCGTGTGGCGTCAGGCCAACAAGTACTCCGTGCCGCGCCTGGCCTTCGTCAACAAGATGGACCGTACCGGCGCCAACTTCGACAAGGTGGTCGAGCAGCTGAAGTCGCGCCTGGGCGCCTACGCCGTGCCGATGCAGCTGCCGATCGGCGCTGAAGACGGCTTCGAAGGCGTGGTCGACCTGGTCAAGATGAAGGCGATCTACTGGGATAACGCCTCGCAGGGCACCAAGTTCGAATACCGCGACATCCCGGCCGAACTGCAGGACAAGGCGGAAGCCGCGCGCAACTTCATGGTCGAAGCCGCGGCCGAAGCCAACGAAGCGTTGATGGACAAGTACCTCAACGACGGCGAGCTGAGCGAAGCCGAGATCATCGCTGGCCTGCGCGAGCGCACCCTGCGCGTCGAAGTCGTGCCGGTCTACTGCGGCAGCGCGTTCAAGAACAAGGGCGTGCAAGCCATGCTCGACGCCGTGATTCAGCTGCTGCCGTCGCCGGTGGATCGTCCGCCGGTGCAGGGCATCGACGACAACGACAAGGAAGACAGCCGCAAGGCCGACGACAAGGAGCCGTTCTCGGCCCTGGCGTTCAAGATCATGACCGACCCGTTCGTCGGTTCGCTGACCTTCTTCCGTGTCTACTCGGGCGTGCTCAACTCCGGCGACCAGGTCTACAACCCGGTCAAGTCGAGGAAGGAGCGTGTGGGCCGCATCTTGCAGATGCACTCCAACCAGCGCGACGAGATCAAGGAAGTGCGCGCGGGCGACATCGCCGCGGCGGTCGGTCTGAAGGATGTGACCACCGGCGATACGCTGTGCGCCCAGGATCACATCATCACGCTCGAGCGCATGGTGTTCCCGGAGCCGGTGATCTCGATGGCGGTCGAGCCGAAGACCAAGTCCGACCAGGAAAAGATGGGTCTGGCGCTGGGTCGTCTCGCCCAGGAAGATCCTTCGTTCCGCGTGCGTACCGACGAAGAGTCCGGCCAGACCATCATCTCCGGCATGGGCGAGCTGCACCTTGAAATCCTCGTCGACCGCATGAAGCGCGAGTTCAACGTCGAAGCCAACGTCGGCAAGCCGCAGGTGGCCTATCGCGAAACGATCCGCAAGGCGGTCAAGGCCGAAGGCAAGTTCGTGCGTCAGTCCGGCGGTAAGGGTCAGTTCGGCCACGTGTGGCTGGAGATCGAACCGCAGGAGCGTGGCGCCGGTTACGTGTTCGAGAACGCGATCGTCGGCGGCGTGGTGCCGAAGGAATACATCCCGGCGGTGGACAAGGGCATCCAGGAAGCGGTGGCCAACGGCATCATGGCCGGCTATCCGATCGTGGACGTCAAGGTGCGCCTGGTCGATGGCTCGTACCACGAAGTCGACTCGTCGGAAATGGCGTTCAAGATCGCGGGCTCCATGGGCTTCAAGGAAGGCTTCCACAAGGCCCAGCCCGTGCTGCTCGAGCCGATGATGAAGGTCGAGATCGTCACGCCCGAGGATTACCTCGGTGACGTGATGGGCGACGTCAGCCGTCGTCGCGGCATCCTGCAGGGTCAGGACGACAGCCCGTCGGGCAAGATCATCAACGCGATGGTGCCGCTGGGCGAAATGTTCGGCTACGCCACCTCGCTGCGCTCGATGTCGCAGGGTCGCGCCACCTTCACGATGGAATTCGACCACTACGCCGAAGCGCCGGCCAACATCGCCGAGTCGGTGGTCAAGAAGAACTAAGGGCATGCCGGCTCCGGCCGGCGTGTTTTAAATGCGGATCCCTCCGCAAGAGCCCGCACATCCATGTGCGGACTTTCAAAAAATCAACACGAATCAACTAAGCACAAAGAGAGATTGAGCCATGGCCAAGGGTAAGTTCGAGCGCACCAAGCCCCACGTGAACG
>NZ_JAJAVH010000024.1 GCF_020511115.1 Luteimonas panaciterrae | reverse complement strand
GGGCATGGAGAGCGTGGCTGCAGGTGAGAACAGCTTCGCAGCGGGTACTGGCGCGCGCGCGGAAGGCAAGGACGCAATTGCGATCGGTCATCTGAGCCAGGCGCAGGCTGAGGGCAGCGTGGCGTTGGGGGCGGGTTCGGTGGCGAGCCGGGCGAACACGGTCTCGGTGGGCGCCGCGGGCAGCGAACGACAGATCACCAATGTAGCAGCCGGCACCGAAAATACCGATGCGGTCAACGTGGCGCAGTTGAACGAAGTGACAGGTAACGTGACCAAGCTGGCTGACGGTGCCGTGCTTTACGACGATGACAGCAAGGAGAAAGTCACATTCGGAGGAGAGGGTGGAACTCGCCTCTCCAACGTCGCGGCTGGATCAGTGGCCACCGATAGCATGGATGCGATCAATGGCGGTCAATTGTATGGCGCGCTGGATTCCATTGCGCAAGTCTTGGGAGGAGGCGCGACGGTCACCACGGCATTCGGCGCTATCTCCGCACCTACTTATGTCATTCAAGGGTCTAGCTACTTCAATGTGGGTGATGCGCTAGGAGCATTGGATGCCGAGATTAGCCTGGTCAATCATCGCGTAGACGGGATCGAAGGGAGCGCACTCTTTGCGCGGGATCCGCGCGTGGCGGTGGATGGCAATCCGGCGGGCGGCGATGATGCTGTTGTTGATAAATCGACCGGCGCGATTGCTGTGGGATCGAATGCCAAAGCATCGGCGGACGGTAGTGTCGCTGTGGGACGGAACGCCTATGCGCATGGCCCCAGGGACACCGCAGTAGGTGACGGTGCAACGGTCGGAGCAGATGGTAGTACAGCGGTCGGAGCGGGCGCATCGGTCGCTCCGGTAGCGACGAATGCGGTTGCCTTGGGCGCGGGCTCACGAGTGTCTGCAGCTTCAGGCACTGCAGTGGGGCAGGGGGCGGTGGTCACCGCGAAGGGCGCTGTCGCGATCGGCCAAGGGTCGGTCGCGGATCGAACCGGGACAGTTTCCGTTGGCAGCAAAGGCGGTGAACGGCAGATTGTCAATGTGGCTGCGGGTACGCAGGATACCGACGCGGCCAACGTGGCGCAGCTGCGCTCGACGGCGACGCGTGCTGTGACTGAATCGAAGGCCTATACCGATCAGAAATTCGCGCTCTGGGAAGACCGTTTCACCGATTTCAGTACGTCCGTTGACGATCGCTTCCGCGACGTCAATAGGCGCATCGATCGGCAAGGAGCGATGGGTGCCGCGATGTTGAACATGGCCACCAGCGCGGCCGGCATCCGTACCCAGAATCGCGTCGGCGTCGGTGTCGGCTTTCAGGGCGGCGAGAGTGCCCTGTCGATCGGCTATCAGCGTGCGATTTCTGATCGCGCCACGGTGACCTTCGGCGGTGCGATCAGCGGAGGCGAGGGCTCCGTTGGCGTGGGTGCGGGCTTCGGCTGGTAGCCCGCGAACTTCCTGACGTACGACTGAAACGATCACTCACACAAATGTGCGCCCTGCGACCCACAGAGCGCGTTGCAACTGGAGAATTTTTATGAACCCGACATCCAAGTCCTTGTCCATTTTGTCATTGGCCGTTGCAATGGCGCTTTCCTCGCCCGTCACGAATGCGGGGGAAGCGCCTGGCTATGAGCGCGTGAATACCAAGAACCTTGATACGGACGAACGCTACGATCGGCTGATTGTGAAGTACAAGGAAGGCACATCCGGACGCTCGGACAAAGTGGCCAGAGCCGGATCCCTGAGTCTTGCGGCAAAACAAGCGTTGCCAGATGGCAAGGGGGGGGCGACCGTCGGCATCGCCGAGGGGCAACGCCTTGCTGTCGGTGCAGATGTCATTCGCCTGTCCCGCAAGTTGGACAGCGTGGAGGCGGCCACGTTGATGCGTCAGATTGCGGCTGATCCGGCCGTTGAATATGTCGAACCCCCGATTCGCATGCGCGCGACCGCAGTGCCCACGGACCCCCGGTATCAGGGCGAACAATGGGCGCTGAAGCCACCGAGCGAGGACGCCGGCGGAATCAACTTGCCGGCAGCGTTGGATCGTTCGACCGGTGAAGGCGTAGTGGTCGCGGTTCTGGATACCGGTGTCGTGAGGCACCCCGATCTGGCCGCCAATGTGCTCTACGATGAAGGCTACGACTTCATTACCGACAAGGTTAACTCCGGTCGGCCCTCTGATGGTCGAGTGCGCGGCGGCTACGATACAGGCGATTGGGAAGAAGTAGGAGTCTGTGGGGCGCAATATTCAGCCGATAGTAGTTGGCATGGAACGCATGTGGCCGGCACGATCGCCGCCGTCACCAACAACAACCTCGGTATCGCCGGAGTGGCGCCGAATGCGGCCATCTTGCCGGTGCGCGTGCTGGGACATTGTGGCGGAGACAGCGACGATATTTCCGACGCGATTGTCTGGGCCGCAGGCGGTAAAACGGTACCTGGAGTGCCTGCCCATCAGCAGAACGTGGAGGTTATCAATATGAGCCTTGGCGCCGGCGGTCCTACTGTGTGTCCTAATGTCTACAAGGATGCGTTGGCTCACGCCAAGGCACAGGGTGTGACGGTAGTGTTGGCGGCCGGCAATGACAACGAAAATGTCACGAAGTGGGGAGGCGTTGGAACCACCATGGGCAATTGTTCGGATGACACTATCGTGGTGGGGGGCGTGAAATCTGGAGGCGGACGATACGATGAAGGCTTTAGTGGAAGCAGCCACGGTCATCGCGTTGACATTGCTGCTCCGGCAGTCGATGTGCTTTCCACGATAGATTCGGGTCGCCGCGAACCAGTCGGTCCCGACTATGCCAAATACACTGGAACCTCCATGGCAGCCCCTCACGTCGCCGGCCTGGTCGCATTGATGCAGGCTGCAGCTGAGACGCCATTGACTCCAGCTCAGGTCAAGCAGATGATCATGGCGACCGCCAGGCCATTCTCGATTCAGCAAGCCAAGTTGAATGGACGCGGCATCGTCGACGCAGAGCAAGCGGTACTGGCAGCAAGCGAAGGTCCTTGTAATGCTTCCGATGCTACCTGCACGCTCGCAATTCGTCTGGATAACCGGCACCCGTACGAGCTCCGGGCCGGGGACAAGGATAGCGAGACGCTTTATCGGATCGACGTGCCTGCCGGTGCACGCAATCTGACCATCTTGACTAGCAGCGGTGTCGGTGATGTCAATGTTCTGGTGAGCCGAGTGCGCGCGCCAACATTGGATAGCTCGGATTTCAAGAGTGTGCGCAGCGGCAACAATGAAGCCGTGCGCGTTCCGATGCCCCAGGCGGGGATCTATTACATTCGGCTGGTTGGGAATCGTGCCTATAGCGGTGTTCGGTTGGAAGTTAGATACGACGACTAAAAGCGCTCGCTATTTTTCCAGACCTAGGCATAGCCTAGGTCTGGAGCGGTCATAGAGTGGACACTTCACGCAAGCTGATGTTCATTTAGAGGTCGTAGCCCTCATCAAACGCGAGATCTCGCGGGTTCAATTGGTGGTAGATCTTAAAGCGATCCAAAGAGCGGGATCCTTTGCCCCCAACATCGGATAACTGAACCCTGCGCACGTCAGGTACAGTCGAGGAAGGCAACCCCTCTCTCGGCGCTGTATCTGCTTGGCTGTGATTCGGGATGCGCTTTGTAACTGCCGGGGAATTTTGTTTCATCAGTGACATAGCCCTCAACTGCGCCCCCATCGCGGAGTGTTTGCGCAGTGATCCCGGTGGGCCCAATTCCAAGAGCATTGTGGATCTTGCCAAGTCAGGTTGCACCATTCATCGACTGTGGATTCGTAATATTTCACCTCTCCATCACTGCATGTAATTTCTAATATTAAGATAGCAGTGGGAAATCGCGGATTTAAACAGATTCTAGTTGCAGATGAGTCATTACAACAATTTGAATAATTATCCACGCCAATAATTTATGCGGATACAATTTTTTCAGGGGATTCGATACAACGAGATTGCACAGAATTGAGTGATTAATTGAAAAGCCAAGATGGCATTAATAATGAATGAAATATATCTGCAACAAATTGTATTTTATTCTTCTAGCGCAGACCTTTGTGAAAAGCAATGAGGCGTCGAGTATTGCTGAATCAAGGCGGTCAGGATGAGCCGGCGATCTGGCTTGCCCATTTGCTGTCTCCGGAGTGTGGCTCGGAGGAACATGTGGCCTTTGAGAGCTGGCTCGCAAAAGATCCGCGCAACGTTATCGAGTACGCCGAGGTCGAGCGCCTCCACTATCTAGCTGGGAATGTCGTCGTCTGAGAGTGTTGTACTCGCTTCCACGCCGCGCTTTCCGGATCATTTCGTTTGCTTTTGATGCCTGCGGACACAGATGCAGGCGTTGCAGCCGGCACAGGTAACAGTGCCAACATTATAAGTAGTGCGAATGGTCCAGCCAAGGTGTCGAGATCCTAAAGGCGTATCGCACCATGGTTATGATGTTTCGGTTTGTCAACTTGCCAGGCGGTACATAACTATTGATTGTGTGCCGGCTTACGCATTGGCATCGGTAGGAGTAGGGGGAGGGGTGTTCTTTTTCGTTTATATCTCGACAATCGATCAGAAATGATTAGTCGAGAGGATTCTAGTGAATGAGAGAGAGCAAAAGCAGTACATTGAAAGTATAGAAATGGCGTTTGTTATTCGGCGAGAGATAGATGGCTTGCGAATTGGAGTGAAAACAGCGCTCGCCGATATGTCTGCACAAAAAGATGGTTGGCATGCAGCCATTCTGCGCAGCACATTGGCACATCTAGAAAGCGCGTCGTGGTCTTTGGGGAGCATCATTGTCAGTATAGAGGCGGCCCTCTCCGCGCATGCATTACTGCAGAAGAAAGATTTAGATTGTGAAGATCGGTGTTATGAGATCGACTGACACTGAAGATTCAATGCGGGCTTGCTTTGCTGCACTTGCTCCGCGCCCATGATTTGGAGTTTCCAGGGCTGCTGGGCAACTGACCAGCGACCTTGACGCCGCCTCAAACGCAACCTTTCTGGCGCCCCTAGTAGGGGAACGGCGAGCTGGATGTAAGGAGCATCGACGCGCTTCTATGCAGTGTCGCAGTGTTTCGGTTGGCACAGATGTGCACTCTATGCTGCAGCAACGTTTCTTCCGATAGCCCGTTGTCGCCCTGCCACTCGACGCGAGTGTGCCCATGACAAATAAATCGGCCTATTAGAGCATGAGCGTGTCCGTTAAGGAGTCATGCATTGGCCATGCAAGTTACGTGTCAGGGTAGGGGGGGGGCGCCCTGTAAACGTTTCTTAATTCAGAGTGATCGTGGCTGCTAGACATAGCAGGGGGCGTGCCACTGGGTATGTGACTGTTAATGATGTCAGGGGAAAGAGGTCGGAAGCGGCATTGATAGATATGCAATTAAAGTATGTCTAAATTTCCGGGCATTGGGCGCAAGAGAGCGCAGGAATGGTCTTGCAACGAAGTCATATCTTCTGAATTTATTATATGAAAATCGAGATCACAATGCTACCAAATAAGAAGTTGCTGTACACGGCTATTTGCGCCGTTAATATGATGTCTTCTGCATTATATGCTCAAAATAAAGAAATCACGTCTCAGCAGTTGAACTCACAGGAAACTACTGGAGACGCTAAGCAATTGGAGACGGTGTCGGTCACCGGATCGCGGCTCTTCAACCCGAACGTGGTTTCACCTCAGCCGGTCAGTGTATTGACGGCAGAGGACATCAAGGCCACTGGTGCGGTGAACATCGGCGATGCTTTAACGACGATGCCGCAACTGGCCACCACTTTCACGATGGGTAACTCTACTCGCTACATCGGAACTGCTGGTGTGGCGATGCAAGATCTGCGCAATCTCGGTACATCACGCACATTGGTGTTGGTAAATGGGCGGCGAATGGTCAGTTCGTCTTCCGGAACTTCCGCGGTAGACACAAACCTGATACCGACGGATTGGATCGAGCGAGTCGAAATCATCACAGGTGGTGCCTCCGCCGTGTATGGTGCTGATGCGGTATCCGGGGTGATTAACTTCATCCTCAAGAAGCAGTACGAGGGGGCGAATTTCCACGCACAGTACGGGAGCAGCGAGCACGGAAGTTTCAATAAGGGCCTGGTCGCGGTGACGGGGGGCACGAACTTCGCCGATGATCGCGGCAACATCGCTGCCTCGCTCGAGCACAGCTGGCAAGACCCTCTGGAATTTCGCGACCGCTTCGGTCATGCGTCTTACCGCGAAATCCTCGCCTCGCCTGGTAGCAAATACAGCCGGATCCTGACGCCCAACAGTGGCGGCTACACCCGTACATTAGGCGGTACATTCTCCCTTGGGGGAGATTTTGATGTCAGTAAGCGCTATGTCTTCGATCCAGACGGCAGCGTGCGCCGGCAGCGGTTCGATGGACCTTACGATCTCAATGGAGGTTGCGCGGATTGTGACCGCAATGATGCCAGCAAATACACTCAACTGCAGCCGGATTACGAGCGTGTCACGTTGAACACCGTGGCTAGCTTCGATGTGCAGGAAAATCAGCGCTTCTACTTCGAAGGGCTCTACAACAAGGCCAACGTTGAGACGCATTCTTCGCCAGCGTTCGGTACGTATTCCATTCGCGCTGACAACGCTTTCATCAGCCCGGATCTGGCTGCGTTGATGGACGGTAAGACAATTCGGGTCGGGCGCCTTGACCTTGACGCGGGGCGCCGCGGCGAGAACACTGAACGCAAGACTATGCGTGTCGTCATTGGCACCGAGGGCATGTTCGGTGATGACTGGCAGTATGATGCGTCGATCAATTATGGCCGCACCCATGAGCGCCGCCAGAATCTCAACAATCGCATTGTCGAGCGTTTCAATGCTGGTCTCGATGCAGTAATTGACCAGATGACGGGTAAGACCGTATGCCGTTCGCAGGTCGACCCGAACACAGATATCTCCCCGGAAGTCGCCGCCGGCTGCATTCCGTTCAGCATCTTTGGCGAAGGTGCCATAGAGCCCAAGGCCGCTGATTGGTTCAATACCACGACCTTGACCAAGACACAATTGACGCAGTTCGTTGCCGGCGGTTCGTTGACGAATAATAGCTTGTTCGAATTGGCTGCCGGCCCAGTCAGCTTTGCCACAGGGCTGGAATATCGGCGTGAGACGAGTAGGCAGCGAACTGATCCTTTGGATCAGTCCGGAGCCACATTCCTCAATGCCATTCCGGATTCTAGCGGTAGTTACAATGTCAAAGAAATATGGGCAGAAGGTGCTATTCCCTTGTTGCACGATCTGCCGTTGATTAAAAGTCTGACACTCGGCGCTGCCGCGCGTTATTCTGACTATGACACCGTCGGTAGTACCGAGGCTTGGCGTTACAACCTTGACTGGGCTGTCAACGACAGCCTGCGCTTTCGCGGCAATATGTCCGCTGCGGTGCGTGCGCCGAATATTGACGAGTTGTTCGGCGGGCAATCGCAGAACTTTGGATTTATTGACGATCCGTGTGCTAGTGCTGAGATCAGCTTGGCCAAAAATCCAGAAGTACGTAGGGCTAATTGTGCGGCGCTAAACATCCCTGCAGATCATACCGACACTGTTTCTGAGACAAACAAAGGCTTGTCGGGTAGCAATCCAAATCTCTCTCCAGAGACAGGCCGTAGTTGGACTGCCGGATTTGTGCTCACTCCTGCATCTTTGCCAGGATTCAGTCTCAACGTTGACTATTGGAAGATCAGGTTGAGCGATGCTATTTCAGCACTCAGTTTTCAACAGACTGCTGAGCGGTGCGTGGATGCTCCGTCAGGAATCGGCAACGCCTTCTGTCAGAACGTTCGGCGTAATCAGACGTCTGGCCAGATCGAGTACGTGATCTCCATAAACGAAAACATCGCGGCGATCGAAACGGATGGCGTGGACATCAGTGCGAGCTATAGCCATGATTTTCTTGGCGGAAAGATGCGGTGGAAGCTCGACGCTACTCGGACGTTGGGATACACGGACTATCCGTTCCAGGACGACCCTGATGAGGGCGAAGACTATCTTGGCGCGCTTGGGTTCCCGAAATGGAAGGCAACGCTAGGAATCAACTATGCGCGCGATGATTGGGATGTAAGTTGGTACACGCGCTTCGCCTCTGGTACCGTCCGCCAGGATACCTATGATGCCTATCGCGCCAATCCGTACTATGTCCAGCCTGGAAAGGCGGGCTCGGCTATATCGCATGACATCCGTAGTAGCTACGACTTCGATGAAAGCGGTTGGCAGGTGTATGGCGGTATCACTAACTTGTTCAATTCTGATCCGCCTGTTGTGCTCTACGGTACCAGCTTGGGCTCGGCCGTCTATGAGACGATCGGTCGGGCCTACTTTCTTGGGATCAACTATAAGTTCTTTTGAGTCGGGCGATTGCCGATGGAAGGGCCGGCACTTAGGTGCTGGCCCTTACCATTCGAGAAGCCGTGATACGGACTTCTTCCCCTTGAGCCTGTAGACAATCCGCAGTCACACACCAAGGCGCGTCCAAAGACTTCAGGGCTGATGTCGTCGAGATCATTTAGTGACGAAATCCAATTCATTGGGTGATAGTGCCCAATTCGACTGGCGGGATGCATGCCAAAGAGACCCAAGGCCGACGCCCGCATCGTTGCCGATAAGCGTCGTTCGGACGATGACGCACGACCAAAGGAATCGATTTGCAACGGTCGGTCAGTTTAATTAGAACTGGTACGCTGAAGTGAGTGTGTAATAACGTCCGTATAGATCGTCTATCCCGCTGTTATAACCGTTCTGCCCAGTCCGGTAGTTGACTGGCTGTCGGTCGGCGAGGTTGGCAACATTCAGGGAGAACTTCCAGCGATCTGAAAAAGCGTATTCGACCCCCAACCCGAGCAGCATCGTGGAAGGGTTTTTGCATTTGTCTGCCGTACTTCTGGATTCTGGGCAAGTCTGGCTGGCTGGATACGCGTACATTCCGCTGAAATAACGCATGTCGAGCATCGTTGTCCAATCACCATATTGCCATTCGAGGCGGTTAAGCATGGTCAGCCTTGGTGTATCGTGGCCGGCAAACTCGATGACGTTTCCTGGATCGGTGATCTGCGTGCGAGATTGGCGTTCCAAGTAATGGATGCCAGCGCGAAAACGAAGCTTTCCTGCGTCTTCGGTCTTCCATAGGTAATTTGCGTCCAGTTCCCAACCACGTACCTCGGTGCGGCCGATGTTCGCAAAATGGAGATTCGCGCGGTACAGCACGCCATCAGCATTACGGATAAGTCCTTCTGGAAACAGCTGTGGGTACTGCGCGGGGTCGGCTATGCCAAATTCGCGTTCCCGAGTGATCCGATAGTGGTCAAGGGCAAGGTTGAAGGAGGGGGTGGGGGCCCAGACGATCCCGGCCGTCACACTGCGGGAGATTTCAGGGCGAAGTTTCGGATTGTTCGCCGTCCCGTACTCAAGGATGCACGTTGGGGGCGAGGGCGATCCAGTACATGGTAGGAGGGCAGGTGGAGGGTTCTCAATGAATGTCAAGGTGGGGCTAGTTGTGTAGTAAAGGGGATTTTTCGTGTCATGTGCGGATGGTGCTCTATAGCCTTTACCCATACTCGCCCGCAGCATGAGGCGTTCGTCAGGAGTCCACTTCATGCCGAAATGCGGCGAGACATTGCTGTGTCTAGTTCCGGCATTGTGGTCCATGCGGGCGGCTACATCGAGTTGCAATCTTCTGTGCAGGGGAATGTTCAGTTCGGCAAACAGCGCAGATGCATAATCGTGAAATGCATACGGAACAGTATTGGCAGCAGCCAGAGAGAGATCGCCGCTAACTTGGAGAGGGTCGGGTTGATCAGAAGCTCGGCGTCTGCGGTGTTCAAGGCCAAGAACCATACGCGCCGCACCAGCCGAAGTGGAAAAGGCAGTACCCTCCGTTGACGCGGAGAGCATGTCGATAACGTCGCGTCCACGCGGATGGATTTCGGCGCCGATCGAACTAAACAACGAAGGAGCGTTGTTTGAACCGTCGATGCGATATTGGAGCGCGAACTTCTCGAGTGATGGTATCAACACTACCGGCCAGACTCGGGAGTTGACAGTATTCTCGCTATGGGAGACGTCGACCTGCCAATGCCAGTTTCCTGCGTTTCCCTCCAGCCCAATAGCGAAATCCCGGGTCGTGGAGATCGTGTGGTTATGTGTTGGCCCCATCTCGTACATTGCGAGTATCGCTGTACGGGATAAAGGGTCTAGGAGATTGACGTCCGGATGATTGTCAGGGAATTGCACTGTCCCCATCAAAGGAGGTGTCTGTAGCTCCTGGCTGATCCTGGAGATGCGTGCAGAAGCATTCAGATTGATATCCATGCCGACGGGCTGGTGCCAGTAAGCGTATGCGGATTGGCTAAGGAGTCGGGGTTGTAGCGTACGAAATCTTGCGCCGTCAAAACGGCATTGTGGGGCGTCCGGATCCTTTCCTGTGGCGATGCAAGACGGTAATGGCCTAATAGTCACTGTGCCATTGTCATTAAAGATGGCGCCGAGGGGTTCTCGTTCATCTCCTAGACCGAAGCGCTTCAGATTGGCGGTATGCCAGTCACGGCTATCTCCTTCTAGAGCGGCCCGCTGCATGATGTCCACATTGATGAGCAGATGCCCATCGCGGGGTGTGCGCGTGCCAAAACCGGACGAGAAACGCTTCATGCCGGCGTCGCCGCGTGCGGAGACGCCGATGCGCGCTGAACCTTCCAGGCCGGGAGCGTATTTCTTCAAGATGATGTTCACCGTGCCAGCTATAGCATCCGCGCCGTAAATCGCGGAGGCGCCGCCGCGGAGGATTTCGATGCGATCGATGAAGCTTAGGGGAATGCTGTTGAGATCGACGACCCCGCCTAATTGGGAAGACGCCACAGCATAAGTCGCGACACGCCTACCATCGACAAGGAACAAAGTAGCGCGTGGACCAAATGAGTACAGGCTGGTAGTTGCGGCAGGGCCGATGGGCTGGAAGGATCTGCCGTCTTCGGTAGCGACGGATGTGGGATGGTGTCCCCACATGCCAGGCATTGCCCGCAGTAACTCGAACAGCGTTTCGTGGCCGCTGCGTTCGATGTCTTCGGAAGTAATTAAAGTGATCGGCATCACTGTCTCCAGCGATGTCCTCGGGATCCGCGTGCCAGTCACACTGACGTTTCCGAGGTGCTGGACCGGAGCCGCCCCTTGTGGCTGGCTGTGCTGTACGGTGGAAGCCTTCGCCCGCGGGGCTGGCTGTGGCCGGGTTACTGGTTGCAGTATGTAGGTATTGGCGTTGACCGGAACCGCCGCTAGGGAATGTCCTTCCAGCAAGCGGGCGAGTGCCGCCATCTTGTCCAACGTTGAGTTCAGGCCAGGACTGCGCTTTCCTCGGACGAGTCTGGGTGAGTACAACAATTGGATGTGTGACTGATCAGCGAATGCCTTGAGGGCATCATCAAGCGTGCCTGCTGGAACGTGGTAGTTCACGTTTGCGGCTGGCGAGGACGTTCTCGCGAAGATCACTGTCGGGCAGAGTACAAGTATCGACGCCAGTCCTCCAATCCACCACGAACGGAGGAGTCTGTGTGGAAGATCTGCCCGAGGCATATGTGTCAAGAATGGGGCAACGGCGGCATTTCGCCTTCCCAGTCATTGATCGCCAGCGTAAAGGTAAATCTCTTTCTCGCCAGCCTGCTTGGCACGAATATTCCACCCGAGACGCAGGGATTGGATCAAAGCAGTCTGGTCCCTGGCATCAAATATTCCGCTGATCCGAACGTTTTTGAGCGCGTCGTCGGCAATGGATATCTGGGAGGAGGAGTAGCGATTGACTTCAGTCAGGAGATCCGAGAGAGGCTGTTCTTTAAAGACAAGTTTCCCGCTAAGCCACCCGTTTGCGTAGTCGGCGTCTAGTGTACGGGGAGATGACAAACGTCCGCTCGGGCTATAGGAGATGGTTTGCATAGGTTGAAGTTCAACAGCCTGTCGTCGACCATCGTGGTGTGTCTTGACTGCCACACGGCCTTCGATGAGCCGAACGAGTGTCTCTCCGCCATAGTCTTCGACCTGAAACGTTGTGCCGAGCGCGCGAACTGAGCCGGCCCCCGATACGACTTCGAACGGACGATTAGGATCTTTGGCGACGTTTGCTTGCAACCGGCCATGTTGCAACTCGAGGTGGCGCAGCGAGCGTTCGAAAGACACAACCACAACGGTGTTGGTATCCAGCACTAGTGCAGATCCGTCGGGCAGCTGTACCGTTTCCTGTTCTCCGACAGCGGTGGCATAGCGCACCGAATCGGAGGGAGATGGGGTCTGTACTCGGATCCAAGTAAAGATGCCGACTGCGAGAGCCACGGATGCCGCAAGTGCCATCGCGGGTAAGGCGCGCCTTTGGCGACGACGGTCCGACTGCCTTCGAGTCACTGTAGGCGTCGGCAAGTGATGGACCTCCTGAGGTTTGATAAGAGGTTTGCCCAGTTGTGCATCCTCCCTCAGGGCCGCAACAGCCGCATGCAAACGCTCAGTCTCGGCATAGGCGACAGCGTTACTAGGATTCGATGCAAGCCAATCCTCGAACTCCGCATGTTCGCGCGAACTGCAATCCGGAGACAACAAGCGGGCCAGCCACTCTTCCGCACTAGTGGGCATATCCGATGGCTGTAATGTGGTTGATGAGTTCATGGCGTTGTGCACCAGTCTATTACGTGTGCGCGAGCTCTTTGCGGAGCGTGGACAGGGCTTTGCCGATATGTTTCTCCACCGCTTTGACTGAAATATCGCAGTGTTTTGCGATTTCAGTGTAACTCATGCCGTCGATCCGGTTCAGAAGGTAGATTTCCCGACGGCGCTGGGGGAGCCGGTTGATGATGTCACGTATGCGCGCGAGCTCCTGGTGGTGTTCTGCACGCTCTTCGGGTTGTAATGACTCGCAAGGAATATCGATGTTGCTGGCATCGAAGTTCACAAGATTGGCACCTTTGGCAGCCATCATCGACCGATGGGCATCGCGTAGACCGTTCGTCGCGATCCGGTACAGCAAGAATCTAAGCACGTTCTCTGGCTGCTCGCGGTAGCGAGTCAGCTTGAAGAGGCTTTCCTGGGCAATGTCCTGGGCATCCTCGTCAGATGCACCATGGCTGCGCAGATATCTCACGAGCGCTGGAAACTGCTCACTGAAGAATCTACTGAATGCATCCTTTCCGGCGACGATATCGTTTGCGACGTCCACCTGCGTTCATTGTCCCCTAGGTGATGAATGAAGAGAGTAGCCATCTCGCCCCTTTGGGCGAATGTTAGCGGAAAAATGAATGAATTGTGTCAAATTTCGAGGCTTGGACGTCGGCGCAAGGCGGGCAAGAGCGGGGCTGCCGCACGTATTCATGAACTGGGAGATAGGATTTCTGAGTGACGGCTGTCGGTCCATTGATTGAGGAAGGGCTCATTTGTTGAAGGGGTAGGGGGGGGCGCCCTTCTGATCGTATTTGAATGATATGGAACGCAATACAGGACCGCAATGCTATTGACCGGGATCATAGGCCGTTATGGGCATACACCAATGTCGTCTGAAGATCAGTTGGACGCGTCCTGTCGGAGCAGCGAACGACTGTGAGTCAATACGTGTCGATCTTTCACACGAAATTGCGCTGAAAACTAGCTCTTCGTCTGAACTCTTCGATCACTAGAGATTGCTCGTCAGATGTGGAGTCCGGGAGGCAAGGTAAGGTCGACCAAGTGGTGCGCATTCTCATGCGTGCCGACTAGCCACTTGTGGCTGAGCAGGTGGAGACTTTGCAAGCAGATTATGACGAGTACAACGTGTTTCACGCGGGCTAATCTCGCGTCCTTTCTTCAGCGTTCCCCATGCTGAAGACACCGGCCTGGGCAAGCTGACGCATGTCCAGTACGGAGAATCCATCTCTTTCCCCAGGCAGATGGATTCTATTGCCGCCACTTGGCGGCTAGGTAGGGGGGCGAAAGCCCCCCTACCTCCTTATTGCTAGGCGTTCAGCAGACTTGATGTTTTCGGCGCTCGGCCTGACGGGGTTGAATGTATTTAAGTTTTACCATCTCCAGGGCATTTCACCCGCCGTTAAAGAGGAGTAGGAAGTGTCCTCCCGCACGTGAGCTGCTGTCTATGTTGCCCGCATAGACGGCATTGTTGTGCTGCTGGTTGGCCATTGCTGCAGATGGCGCAGAGCACCTGTACTTTACGATCAATGTGGAGAACGCGGGGGCGTTTAGCAGAAATAGCTGCGACCACCTGTACCTGTCGCCCGCGAAATCTCAGTTGTGGTTACTCTGGGCAGCGCCTCCGCCATAAGTAGTCTCTGAGCGTCGACCTTCTCAAAGTTCATTTCATGAATGACTTGTGGATGCCAGTAATTAAATTGTGCCCCTAGTGGTAGGGAGGGCAGGCTCGATTTTCGTTTTTACTTGGAAGTGGACTGGTTTGGTTCACATGGAGAGATGATTGGTCTCAGTAATACGTGGATTCAGGTTCCCAACAATCATGATTTAACATAAATAAAAATTTTAAAAACTAGTGATTTTTTGATTATTAGTTTCGTTTGCATAAAGTTTATAAAATCGGAGTGTACTAAAAAATGAGTGGGAAGTATGGTTTAAGCAAAAAAGCAATTGCGGTAGCAATTGCTTTTTCAATCGCAGCATCGATTGGCGTGAGTTATGCGGCATCGGGTCAGGTGGGTACAAAATTGTTGACCGATGCATATCGGTCAATTGACAATGCCGCCCTCGAAGGCGAGCAAGCGGGAGAGGCGTTGTCCCATTTCAATTTGGGGGATACGATCAATAACGTCGGCGAGGGAATTACCAGTCTAGGCAAAGGACTATTCGATGGCGCTTTAGGCGTAATTCAAAGTGGTATTAAAGGATTGTCAAATGTACTTGGTGAGAGCGGAATTCCCATCGTTAGCGATATTGGGAAAGGTGTTGACGCGGGCGTGGATATCCTGGGCGATGGGGTTTCAACGCTTACCAGGGGGACAAAATCGGTTCTCGACACCGTAGTGTGTGTACCAACGTCGGTTCTTGGCGCAAAATGTACTCCTTTCAGTGCCCCGGAGTACTTGGCTGACGGCGGCAATACCGGCGGCAATACCGGCGGCAATACCGGCGGCA
>NZ_JAJAVH010000023.1 GCF_020511115.1 Luteimonas panaciterrae | reverse complement strand
GGCGGCAATACCGGCGGCAATACCGGCGGCAATACCGGCGGCAATACCGGCGGCGCCAATGCCATTAGTGGGACAGTAGATGGCGACCGCTCGGGTGCTAACGGCGCCAATTCGAGTGTCAGTGGTGACGACTCTAACGCCGACGGCTATGCGGCGAATGTCGCAGGCGATCGTTCGAATGCGAACGGTTCTAATGCAGGTGTCAAGGGGAATGATTCAAATGCCAATGGTTACACAGCGAATGTAACAGGCGATCGTTCAAATGCGCTTGGTTCCAATGCTAGTGTTAAAGGGAACGACTCCAATGCGATTGGCTATAAAGCTAGTGTCACGGGCAATAGGTCGAATGCGAACGGTTCAAATGCTCGCATCAAAGGTGACGATTCCGACGCGCATGGTTATGCGGCGAATGTCATCGGGAATAGGTCGATAGCGAACGGTTCGAATTCTAGCGTTAGGGGTGACGACTCCAATGCATCTGGCTATAAAGCCAGTGTAGTGGGCAATCGATCAATTGCTACTGGCTCTAATGCTAGTGTCAAGGGGCATGAGTCCAATGCTTACGGTTATCGTGCGCAAGTTGTTGGCGACGGCTCGACGGCTATTGGTTCGCAGAGTACGGTGCGAGGTAATCGATCCTACGCGGCTGGCGATAAGGCAGCTGTGGTGGGAGATGACTCGACTGCGACTGGTGCCAATGCGAGGATCGAAGGGAACAACGCCGTAGCCTATGGCGCGAGATCGACAGCCAAGGGTAACGACACGACCGCCGTAGGTTCGAGAGCAAGTGCGACTGCTGAAGGAGCAAGCGCATACGGTGCTGGAGCCAGGGCAACCGCGAGGAATGCAACAGCAATTGGTAGGAATTCAGTTGCGGATGAAGAAAATACAGTTTCAGTTGGTAGCAGGGGGGCAGAGCGACGGGTCACCAATGTTGCAGCGGGTGTAAACGACACTGATGCCGTAAATGTGCGCCAGCTTAAGCGTCAGCTCAAGGATGCGAAGAGAAAAGCTGATGCAGGTACAGCAACGGCAATCGCGATGCTTAATTCGACGCACGGATTGGATGAAGGTAAAAATTTCGCCCTTGGTGCTGGTTACGGAAACTACGGGGAAGGCAAGGCATTCGGCGTGGGAGCTACAGTCAGGGTCACCGAAAATTTAACAACCACTTTCAACGTCGGCCGTACCTCGGGCGAGGACGAAGACGAAACGGGATATGGGGTTGGCATGAGCTATCAATGGTAGATTGATTATTAAATTAAGATAATCAACATTTATCAATGGCATGCTGATAAGCATATCAGCATGCCATATTTTAGGAATTAAAAGTAAGATCATGATGAAGATAAATAATTTTATTATTGTTGTTATCGCCATTCTGCTTGGCGCTTGTACGACGATGTCAGGCCCTAAATATTGGTCTAATCAAGTGACACTTGCAGACGGGAGTGAAGCCTACAAGGTGTCGTGCGCGGGAATTTTCTCCAGCACTGATGCTTGCATGAAACAAGCAAGAAAAATATGCAAAGACCAGATGGTTAATATAGAAGTAGTTGATGGGTTAAAAGGTAAATATGTGCCAAAAAGGGATTCTCGCGAAATTGTATTCAAATGCGGTGTTCCAGTGGTCGAGGAAGAAGCTCCATCAACTCCTGAGCGAATCACCACAAGCAGCTTTCAATTTCAATCTGACGCATTGTTTGAAACTGCTAGTGCGAAGCTAAGCGATCAGGCTAAGTCAAAATTCGATGAGTTTGCAAAAGCCGTGAGCGCTGTTCCATTGAAAAGCTTAAAAATTATTGGGCATACAGATTCTAAAGGAAGCAATTCTTATAATCAGGATCTTTCAGAAAGGCGTGCTCAATCAGTACTCTCATATCTCACATTTCTCGGAGTAAAGGCTGACTCGGTGAAGGCGGAGGGACGTGGTGAGGAAGAGCCTATTGCGACAAATGACACGGCGGAAGGTCGCGCGACTAATCGTCGTGTTGATATCGAGATCCAGGGCGGATCGACTACGACCGAATAGCGGGTTATTGCGTATGTCAGGCAAGCGAGGCGGTATAAGCATGAACCATGAAAGGCATGAGACGGACCTGAGCCCTAATGGTCCTGAGGCAGTAGAGCCGATGCACCATCAGAGTAGTTACGGCAGTCATCGTCAGAGATTCTGGGCGATGACTGTCCCTCTGTCCTCTATTATTGGAGGATTCCTAACTTTGATGATTGGCGGGTGGGGGATATTTATGGGGCCATTGGCGATCTTGTTTATTAACAAGAATAAATATAAATGGTCTTCAGTGCACAAAATTGGGATAGAGGCAATGAATTTTAATATCACCATGGCCATGGTTAACTGGGCTCTAATGGTATTAACTATAGTCACTCAAGGAAGAAGTGGAGCGGTGCTTGCGTTTGGAGTTTTCCTGACTGGTAGCGTATGGCTTGTTATGAATATTAGGGCCGCCATCTATATGGCACGCGGTAAGGATTATCGCTACCCAATGTCGTGGCGATTCATAGTCGATTGAAATGTATTTCATTAGTACAAATTTATATGATCAATATAGGTGTGTTATAACATAGTAGCGGCGTAATTATTATGGGTGAACATCAACTACAAAAATCAATTTATCGACTTACGTTATTCATATCATGCTTTTTGTCGATAGTTTTAAGTGGGAGCTGGTTAATAGCAATGCGGGCTTTGCAGGCGTTTGGCAATAACTCGGGCGAATCTGTGAAAGAAAGACAGATGGATTCAAAGCATTTAGATTCGAGAGATAAGCGCATAACATCCAG
Source organism: Luteimonas panaciterrae (assembly GCF_020511115.1). Taxonomy (GTDB): domain Bacteria; phylum Pseudomonadota; class Gammaproteobacteria; order Xanthomonadales; family Xanthomonadaceae; genus Luteimonas; species Luteimonas panaciterrae. The sequence goes on along the minus strand of NZ_JAJAVH010000023.1, from coordinate 1,883 downwards.
GTACACGGAAATACCTGTTATTGAATCTAATTCGACAAAGACTCTTAAGTCGCTCGATACGGAAGTAAACGATCGCCAAGAATCAGCAGTGTCGCAAGAGCCAAGCGGTCAAAATGGGCCTCCGGGCTCCTCCGCCGTTCCCAACACGCAACGACTAACTCACACCGTGATCGACCATCAGGTCGCGCCGGTGCAACATCAGATCGCACCAACGCGACGTCAGGTCGCACCAACACCACGTCAGGTCGCACCAGCATCACCTCGGCCACTAGCCAATGGTGCGCCTCAACCCTATTACCCGTTGGACGCGTATCGTCGGAGGAAAGAGGGCAGCGTAGGTCTTCGCGTTTGGGTTAATGCTAAAGGTGTGCCGAAGCGTGTCTTAGTAGTCAAAAGTAGTAAAGTTCCTGAGCTTGATCGAGCAGCTGCACAAACGATGTATGATTGGCGTTTCCAGCCAGCAAAAATTGACGGAAAAGCAGTAGAGGGACAAACGAAGGTCACCATTGACTTTAAGATGAATCGATAGGGGCGGTGGAGCATTCTTCACATGTTAGGTCACTCGGATTTTGCATGAGTACGATGCAATCTTATTTCATCACCAGGTCTGCATTCGCTTTGTAGTGAACTAGTCTGTTGTCTGAGAGTTCGCCTTGTAGTGGTATTGCTTCGGAAGATTGAAGTCGTGAGGCGATGCATGTGACCAATACCAAGGATCGAGAATACGCCGTTGAAGTGTGGATGTAGTGTGTCATCAATTCCTCACGGCAGCAGGGACAATGTAGATGATGATCTTGTTTTCACCTAGAGCCCATGGAACAAACACCGACTTCCCCCAATACCGTCGACTCCGACTCCGCGCTTAATTCCATAACCATAGCGGCCTACCTCCTTGGTCATAGCATTGCCGTTGAGCGAGCCGTGATGACCTTGATCTCGATGAAGGATCAGGATTTGGTTGCGCAACACCGCAGTTTGCAGGCCGATCTGGAATTTCGTAATGGAATGATAGCGGCCGATCTGGAATTTCGTGATGGAATGATAGCGGCCGATCTGGCGCGCTGTGGCTTGGACGCGTCGCTGCAGCCGCTTGTGCAGAATGGCTTTCAAGCGGGGGTGCAGGCACTGCTGCGCATCTATGCGAAGAATGGTTTTGAGCCCGTGAGCGATGGTTTTCCCGCTTTCCCTGCATCGCTTCTGTTTCCCCGCTCCCCAATAGTCTGATGTTGTCTTTTCTCGACCAAAATATGCTGTAGAACCGTTTTACAAATCTTTGAATCTGCGAATGAAATTGCTGTGTCGTGACACAGGCGAATTTCACGGATAGAGAAAAATGGCTGGTGGAGTTACCAGCTTTCTTTGGATAAGACATCTGGGCTTGCGGTTGGAGGCCAGCAACATGTGTTCGGGCTGGAGGTGCGGACGTTTCGAGTATCGACTGCCGGGAGGGGGTGCTGCCCTCACCCTGAATAGAGAGCTGCCATTGTCCACTGCATAACGGCGACCCTCGCCGCGAGCAAATCCGTCACTCTAGACAGTCCGACTGTGCGCGTGACCACTGATCGGTTTCACCGTCGATGGAAGTTGAGCACGCAGGGCAAGATTACGGCGCCTGTGAGAGTGAAAGTGGGGAATATCGGACCGAAGGCGCGCCGGCATACGACGCAAGGGGCGACCGTGCCGACGGATCTGAGTGGAGCCGTATGTATAGAGTACTGCTAGTCTCCCGATGCTGGCGGAGTCTGCACTCCGCACTACTTCGTGGAGGAGGAAAACGGGAAGAATGGTGCGGGCGTGTCCTAATCCCTTAGGGCAGTCAGCGCTAGGACTGGGCAGAGGGAAGATCGTCTGCCTCTCCCACTTCGATCGCTTGCTGCACCTTG
>NZ_JAJAVH010000022.1 GCF_020511115.1 Luteimonas panaciterrae | reverse complement strand
CCGCCGCCCTTCGGGTCTAGGCACATCGCGGCTCGCAAAGATTCTTAGCAGCCAAGAGCAAAAGCTTTGCTCGGCTTTGCCTCGCCTTTCTGCTTCTGAAAAAAGCTTGAGCCCCTTTACAACCAGAGACCCGGAGGGCGGCGCACAGGGATGTGCGCCGTTTTTCGACCGAGCCATGGATGGCGAGTCGAAAAATCCTGATAGCAATGAATCTATGGGATTGCTTCGCCGGGGAAAGCGTTTTTCTTTGGTTCGTTTCTTTTGGGGCTTACCAAAAGAAATGAACTCGGCCGCGTAGCGGACGAAACGCTTTGGACTTTGACTTGGTCACGGCAGAAGCAACAGCAAAATGGATCCCAGCTTCCGCTGGGACGACGATCAAGCGAACGGCTGGATGACCAGCCATCCGGCTGTTAAAACCCCGGCCTCCGCTGGAATGACGAGCAAAAACCCCTCAGCCCAACCAATCCCGCCACGGCAACCCCGAATCCCCCAACGCAATGAAATCCCCATTGAGCAACGTATCCCGCTGGTTGTACCGCAATGCCCGCCCCCGCGGATCGATCACGGCGCCACCAGCAGCTTCCAGAATCGCCTGCCCCGCCGCCGTATCCCACTCGCTCGTTGGCCCAAAGCGCGGATACACATCCATCCCGCCTTCGGCCAACCGGCAGAACTTGAGCGAGGACCCCAGCGCCACCGGCTCAACTTCGCCGATCCGCCCCATAAACGCATCGCTGCGCGGATCCCGATGCGATCGACTCCCGGCCACGCGCAACGGCGCGAGCGCCGGCCGCCGCGTCTGCAACCGAACGTCTCCGGCTTCTTCACCATCGCGCCGGAAGGCACCCTGCCCGCGCTCGCCATGCCACAGCTGCCCGGTGACCGGCGCCTGGATCACACCAAACACAGGTTCGCCTTCCCGGATCAGCGCGATGTTCACTGTGAACTCGCCATTGCGCTTGACGAACTCGCGGGTGCCATCGAGCGGATCGACCAGCCACAACGTCGACCAGGTGCGGCGCACGACGGACGGCACATCCTCGGCCGACTCCTCCGACAGCACGGGAATGTCCGGCGTCAGCCGTTCCAGCCCCTCGACGATGCAGCGATGCGCGGCCAGATCGGCGGCGGTGAGTGGACTGTCGTCCGCCTTGCGCTCGACGTCGAACGCAGTGTCGTAGACCCCCAGGATCGCCGCCGCGGCCTCGTGCGCGATGGCGATCACGCCTTCGCGCAGGGCATCGTCCAGGGCGTCACTCGTCGTCATGGTGCGCCAGATATTCGCGAGTGATGAACAGGGCCGCGATCGAGCGGCCTTCGGAGAAATCCTCGCGCAGGATCAGCTGATGCAGATCGGCGAGTTTCCAGGGCACCACTTCCAGCTCTTCCGGCTCATCGCCGGGCAAGCGCTGCGGGTAGAGATCGCGCGCCAGCACCAGATGGGTCTGGTGGTTCATGTAGACCGGTGACAGGCTGATCGAGCGCAGCACTCGCAGGGAACGCGCGCCGTAGCCCGCCTCTTCCATCAGTTCGCGATTGGCGGCCTGCTCCGGTGTCTCGCCGGCATCGATGCGGCCCTTGACCAGGCCCAGCTCGTAGCGGTGGACGCCGGCGGCGTATTCGCGCACCAGCAGTGCTGTTTCCGCGTCCAGCATCGGCACGACGACCACGGCGCCGTGGCCCCGCCCCATCAGCCGTTCGTAGCGGCGGCGCTCGCCGTTGCCGAACTCCAGGTCGAGGAATTCCATCTTGTATGGCCCCGCCTCCTGCTCGGTGATGGCATGGATGGTGGGCAGGCGGCGTTCACTCATGCGCGGCGCTCCGTGCCGGCAGAGGCGATAATCGGTGCATGGAAAAGAGTCCTCACGATGCATCGATTCTAAACGACCCCGACCACTGGCGGGCACGCGACCTCGCGGTGCTGTGGCATCCCTGCACGCAGATGCGCGAGCATCATGTCGCTCAAGGGCCGGACACCTTGCCGTTGCTGCCGGTGGCGCGCGGCGACGGCGCCTGGCTGATCGGCCACGACGGCAGCCGCACGCTCGATGCGGTGAGCAGCTGGTGGACTAACCTCCACGGACACGCCGAACCGCGCATCGCCGACGCCATCGCCCAGCAGGCGCGCACGCTGGAGCAGGTGATCCTCGCCGGCTGCTCACATCCTCCGGCGGTGGAACTGGCCGAACGCCTGCTCGCCCTGGCGCCGCGTCAGGCCGGGCGCGCGCCGTTGTCCAAGGTGTTCTACGCCGACAACGGATCGGCCGGCGTGGAAGTGGCCTTGAAGATGGCCTTCCACTGGTTCCGCAATCGCGGCGACGAACCGCGGCGGACCAAGTTCGTGGCGCTGGAGAACGGCTATCACGGCGAAACGATCGGCGCGTTGTCGGTCGGCGACATTCCGCTGTATCGCCGCGTCTACGCGCCGCTGCTGACGGAAGCGCTGTTCGCGCCTTCGCCGGACGCCTATCTGGCGCGCGGCGGCCAGAGCGCGGCCGCTTGCGCCGAGGACGCAGCCGATGCGTTGGCGCGCCTGCTCGACGAACACGCGGGGGAAATCTGCGCATTGATCCTGGAGCCGCGCGTGCAATGCGCCGGCGGCATGCGCATGCACGACCCGGTCTACCTCAAGCGTGCCCGCGAACTGTGCGACGTGCACGGCATCTTCCTGATCGCCGACGAGATCGCCGTCGGCTTCGGCCGCACCGGCACGCTGTTCGCGAGCGAGCAATCCGGTGTCATGCCCGATCTGCTCTGCCTCTCGAAAGGGCTGACTGGCGGTTTCCTGCCGCTCGCCGCCGTGCTGGCGACGCAGACGCTCTACGACGGCTTCCTCGACGATTCCCGCGAACGCGCCTTCCTGCATTCGCACAGCTACACCGGCAATCCGCTGGCCTGCGCGGCGGCGCTGGCCTCGCTCGACATCTTCGAGTCCGACGACGTGCTCGCGCGCAACCAGCGCACGGCGGCCAGAATGGCGGCGCTCGCCGCGCCGCTGGCCCAACTTCCGCACGTGGCGGACGTGCGCCAGGCCGGCATGATCGTCGCGTTCGAACTGACTCGCGACGGCGACAAGCACACTCCGTTCGACCCGGCGCTGCGCATCGGATTGCGCGCCTACCGCGCCGCGCTCGCACGTGGCGTCCTGCTGCGCCCGCTCGGCGACATCCTGTACTGGATGCCGCCGTACTGCATCGACGACGCGCAACTGGCACTGCTCGCGCAGACCACGCAGGATGCCATCCGGGAGGCCGTCGCATGCGCGTGAACCGGGCTTATGTCGAAGGTCCGCTGTCCGTCGGCATGCGGCTTGCGCTGCCGGAAAGTGCGGCGGCGCATCTCGTGCGCGTACTGCGTTTCGGCGTTGGCGATACCTGCGTGTTGTTCAATGGCGAAGGCCGCGACTACGACGCGCGCATCGTGTCCGCGGATAAGCGCGGCGCCGAAGTCGAGATCGTCGCCGCGCGCGATGTCACCAATGAATCACCACTGCGCATCGTGCTCGTGCAAGGCATCGCCCGCGGCGAGAAGATGGACTGGATTTTGCAGAAGGCGACCGAACTCGGCGTCGCCGCTTTCGTGCCGGTCAGCAGCGACCGCAGCGAAGTGAAACTCGACGCCGACCGCGCCGGCAAGCGGCTCGCGCACTGGCGCAGCGTGGTGATCTCGGCCTGCGAACAGAGTTGGCGCGCGCGCGTGCCCGAGGTCGCGACGCCGCAAAGCCTGACTGCCGCACTGTCGGCGCTGCCGGGTGACAGCCTTCGTCTGATGCTCGATCCCGATGCGCGCGACTCGATCCACTCGCTGCAGGCACCGGGTGACAATCCTCTGGTGATCGCAATCGGCCCGGAAGGCGGCTGGTCGCCACGTGATCGCGCCTCCTTGGCGGACGCCGGCTTCATCGGGTTGCGCCTGGGCCCGCGCATCCTGCGCACGGAAACCGCGGGCATCGCCGCGATCGCCGCGTTGCAATCGCGCTTCGGTGATCTTTCTCAGGCCGTTCCGGCCTGACCGACGGCTTCAGTTCGCGCCCTCGCCGGCGGGAACGGCCTGGGCAATTGGCCTTTGGCCGCCGGGCAACAGGTACTTCCGCCGGTATTTCAGGAACGGCGATTCCAGGAACCTGTAACTGAGATAGCCCACCGGAAGCATCAGCGCGAAGCAAACGATCATCCACGCGCATGCCACGTAGAAATTCGAAATATCCATGATCCTGGTATGGATGAATGCCGCCATCCTGTACACGAAGAAGAAGTGGAGCAGATAGATGGAATACGAATACGCGCCATATCGGGCCACCCATCCCGAAATCCCGTCGGCGCGCGGCCGATAGGTATTGTCGTAGTAGCCGATAAGGATTGCGTACGCCATTCCTTCTAGCGTCGGCAGTACGACCCAGAGCGGACTCGTGGAGGGATAGGCGGGATTGAGCATGAACCCGCCGATACGATCGAAATACCAGTAGAAGCCCAGGAACACGATCGCCACGGCACCAGCCAGCCAATGCCTGCCGCGGAGGAGAGCGCTCGATCCGAAAGCGAGGATTCCCAGCATGAACTGATCGATGCGTCCGATCAGCGTGAAATAACTCAAGGTCTGGATTTCGCCACGGGTGGCGTACAGGTGCAGGCGCAGCAGGATCGCCAGTAGCACGATCAGCAGCAGCCAGAACCGCGAACGCTTGAACAGGAGCAGGACGATCGGCAACATCAGATAGAAATGCATCTCGATCACCACCGACCAGGCGCCGTTCGGCAGGGTCGGCTCGATCCAGCCCCTCTTGATCATCGACAAATAGATGCCGAAATCGGGATCGGTGAAATATCTGTAGAGGGTGATCCCTCCCACCACCGCGATCAGCAATGGTGCGAGGCGGACGAAGCGGTTCCAGAAAAAGACGCCATACCGCACCTGCTGTCCGTCCAGCAGCTTGGCGAAGAGGTAGCCGCTCAACGTCATGAAGATGGCGACGCCGGTATGTCCCTCATCAAGCAGCGCCAGGGGAAAGATCGTTGGCGCGTAATCGTGCGGAACCGGACCTAAAGGCCCGTGCAGGAAATGCCAGGCGAACGCGACCAGCATGGCCAGCGCACGCACATGGTCCAGCGCGATGAAGTACTCGCCCGAAGACGACCGCATTCCACGTCCCTGTCGTTTGGTCTGGTCAGGTCCCGACCCGCGCCGTGCCTCCGGTATCCATCGCGGCGCGAATCACCTCTTCCACGTAATCAACGTCCGGGATCAACGCCGCATCGTCTCCAAGATGCACGCGCATCCGCACGCCTGGGGGTAGCGGGAGATCGTTTCCGTCCTCCAGCAACGCCTGCCGCGTCACCGTCACCAGGCGGGGGAATCCCTGCGTCAGGAACGCGAAATGCGGCTGTCTGGCGTTTCCGCCGAGCGCCTTCAGCACCGCCACCTTGTTGGCCAGGCTACCGCTCTCCTCCGCCAGGCCAGCGAAACGGGAGAACGACACCAGCGGCACCGACCAGCCACGCCAACGGATACGGCCGAGCAGCCAGTCGGGCGCGTTGTCGACCGGCTCCGGCGTCGCATACGACAGCACTTCGGAAACGCTGGCGTTGGGCAGCAACAGGCGCGCGCCCTCCACCTGGATCAGCACGCCGCGGATGTCTTGGCCTGGAGCGGTCATGTACGCAGTGCTCATCAGGAAGGCCAACGCTCGATAAGGCGCGCGGCGAGTTCGGCCGGCGTTCCGGCGACGGCGCCGCGCGCGATCAACGCGGCGGGCGCGGTGCTGTCGTAGCAGCCATCCGTGGTCTGCGCCGCGACCAGGCCGCGCGCTTCGATGTGCGCCATCGCGCTGTCGATGCGTGTGGGATCACTGCCGCTGAGAAACAGATGGGCCGAATCCTCACCGGGCAGCGCGGCCAGGAATTCCGACGGCGCATCGGGCGCGCCATCGACGAACGACAGCTCCATCCCCTTCCGCTGCAGCGAGAGTCCCGGCGCCATGAAATACACGGTACCGGGACTCGCCGGCCGCTCGGACGCCGCCAGCGCGACCGGCAGCTTCGCGACGCGTTCCATCTGCCTGACGAGGCGGTCGTAGCGGCCACCGTCCAATTGCAGTCGCACCAGGATCGGACGCGAGAACGTTTCCGGAAGCGCGGCCAGCAGCTGACGCACGGCATCGGGTCCACCGAGTCCGGCCTCTACCACCACCGCGCCGCGCGGCGGTCCATTTCCGTAACTATCGGTGTCGGCGAGTGACAGTCCTGAAATCCGTTCTTCCAGGACTTCAAGTTCATGCGCGACATCAGCCGGAGCTTCTGCTTCGGCGACAAGCGGCGACTGTGCGGATGCCTCGTCGTCATCCACCAGCGCCCACTGGCTGCTGTCGATGACCTCCGCCGTTTCGACCGGCGCTTGTTGCGGAGTACTGACGACTGCATGTTCCCGCACCACATCCGGCTCACGCTGCGCGGCGGGCTCGGAGAACGATGCGAACAAGGCGTCGACATCGACCAGCGGCAGCGGCGTGAAATCCGGGCGCGGCGTGACGGCTTCCGATGCGTCGAACTCGATCATGGAGTCCACATCTTCGACGCTTGCCACTTCCAGAAGCGTCGGCGGTGCCAGCTCTGCTTCCTGCTCCGGCTCCGCTTGCGCCGACAGCTCCACGATTTCTTCGTCGGCTTGCGGTTGCTCGACAGCCACGTCGACGATTTCGGCGAGATCGGCATCGTCCTGTGCCGGTTCGACGACATCGACCGTCTGCTCTTGATCCTCCGCGGCGACCACCGGCAGCTCGACCGGCTCCGCAACTTCGATCGTTTCCGACCGGTCTTCGGCAATCACCGTTGATTCGAGCGACTCTGATGGCTCGGCCTCGCCGACGATCACGGACTGACTCAAATCATCCTGCGCCGCCTGCTCCGCGGTTTCGATCGCTTGCACCTGATCTTCCGCGATCGTCACCGGCGACTCGGTCGTTTCCTGAATTTCGATCGTGTCGGTGATTTCGACACGCGCCGCTTCTTCCAGCGGCGCCGCGTCCGCCACGATCGTGTCGACAACGGCAACCGTATCTTGCGATGCGCGTTCCGGAAGTCGCGTTTCCTCTTCCTGCCTTCCAAGATTCGGAGGCAACACTTCACCGTGACGACGCAACTTGGCACCAAGATGGCGTATCCAGCGCGCCGCATCCCAACCCACGCGATGCGAGACGAGTTCGGCCTCTTCGAAAATCACGATCAGCGACGGATCCGCCAGCAGCTGATACAAGCGATCCAGCTCATCGTAGGCCGCCGGTTCGAGCGCGACCAGCAGTGCGCGCGGTTCCGCGGCCCTCACCTGCTCGGTATCGATCGATGCCAGATCGGCCACCAGCGTCACCTGCGCGCCCGCGTCGGCGAGCGCGGCGCCCAGACGGTCGCGCGCCTCGCCCGCGGATGCGAGCAGCGCCACGCGGATCGGATCGGTTGCGCCGGCGAGAATCACCGGCTCATGCGTGTCCGGTGCGAGAGCCGACGGCGGCTGGAGCGGAACGCTCACGACCGAAGCAATCTCGCCACGGATGGCATCGGCGGATCCACCGACATGCCCCCCGAACGCCCCTGCAGTATTCGGTTGCTCATTCATTGTCGTGCCGTTGCAGCTTGAGGAGTTCATAGACATTGCGCACCAGTTCGTTCTCCTGGTACGGCTTGCCGAGATAACGTTCCACGCCGATCTCGATCGCGCGCTGGCGATGCTTCTCGCCGGTACGCGAGGTGATCATCACGATCGGCACATCGCGCAGGCGCGGCTCGCTCTTCATCTGGATCGCGAGTTCGTAACCGTCCATGCGCGGCATTTCGATATCGAGCAGCATCAGGTCGGGCACGCGCTCGACCATGTGCTCCAGCGCGTCGATGCCGTCGCGCGCCACCATGACCTCGAAGTTGTGGCGTTCGAGGATGCGGCCTGTGACCTTGCGCATCGTGACCGAGTCGTCCACCACCATCACCAGCGGCACGCGGTGCGAGACCGCCGCCGGCGCGGCCGGCTTGGTGTCGCGCGGCTGCACGGCCTGGCGGCGCACCAGCGGCGCGATGTCGAGAATCACCACGACACCGCCGTCGCCCATGATGGTGGCGCCGAAAATGCCCGGAATCGAAGCGACCTGCGGGCCGACCGGCTTCACCACGATCTCGCGGTTGCCCACGATCTGATCGACCGCGATCGCCGCACGCAATTCACCCGAGCGGATCAACAGCAGCGGCATCTGCAGCTGGCCTTCGGCGCGCGCCGGCGGCTGCCCGATCAGCTGGCCGAGATCGTGGACGTGATAGTCCTCGTCGCCGTAGCGATAGCTGGCGCCGGACTGTTCGAAGGCATCACGGGAGATGCGTCCGACACCGCGCACCGAAGCGATCGGCACCGCGAAATTGGTCTCGCCGATCTTGACGAATACCGCCTGCGTGACGGCGAGCGTCTGCGGCAGGCGCAGGGTAAAGCTCGTGCCCTCGCCATTCCGCGAAGCAATGTCGAGCGCGCCGCCGAGCTGGCGCACTTCGCTCGCCACCACGTCCATGCCGACACCGCGGCCGGCCAGATGGCTGACTTCGTCGGCCGTGGAGAAGCCCGACTCCAGGATCAGCACGTTGAGATCGCCATCGCTGAGCACGGCGTCGGCGCGGATCAGGCCGCGTTCCTCGCCGCGACGGCGGATCGCCTCGCGATCGAGTCCACGGCCGTCATCGCCGATCTCGAGCACCACTTCCGAACCTTCGCGGCGCATCGCGATGCGGACCGTGCCTTCCTCGGGCTTGCCCGCGTCGCGGCGGAGCGCCGGTGTTTCCAGACCGTGCGCGACCGCGTTGCGCAGCATGTGTTCGAGCGGCGCGGTCATGCGCTCCAGCACGTTGCGATCGAGTTCGCCCTGCGTGCCGTCGAGCTTGAGCTGGACGTGCTTGCCGGTTTCCGACGCCGCCTGGCGCAGCACGCGGCGCAGCCGTGGCACGAGCGCGTCGAACGGCACCATGCGCGTGCGCATGAGGCCTTCCTGCAGTTCCGAGCTCACGCGCGACTGCTGCAGCAGCAGGGTTTCGTACTGGCGGATCAGGTCGTCGAGCGTGCCCTGCAAGCTCGACATGTCGGCCGCCGATTCGCTCAACGCGCGCGAAAGCTGCTGCAGCGTCGAGAAGCGGTCGAGCTCGAGCGGATCGAAGGTTTGGTCGGCGACTTCATGCTCGCGCTGGTAGCGGGCGATGATCTGCGCTTCGGTTTCAATATCGAGGCGGCGCAGCTGATCGCGTAGACGCGTGTTGGTCTGCGCCATTTCGCCCATGGCGCCGCGGAACGCACCCAGCTGCTGTTCGAGACGGGCGCGATAGATCGCCACCTCGCCGGCGTAGTTGACCAGGCGATCCAGCAGGTCGGCGCGAATGCGCACCTGCTCCTGTGGCGCGCGCGTGGTGACGCCTTCGTCCTCGGCACCATCCCGGATCGGCGCCGAGAGTGGCTTGAGCCTGGTTTGCGGGTCCGACGCAATTTCGGTCGATTCCTCCGCGACGTGACCGAACGCGCGGGCGTTGAATTCGGCGATCAGCGCGTCTTCCGCCTCGATCGTGCGATGCGCGCCGATGCGGGTGATCATCGCGTGGAGCCGGTCGAAACCGCGCTCCAGCAGCGGGATGCCCCCCCTGCCGAGTTCGAGCTGTTGTTCCGCCGCCGCCTCGAGCAGCGATTCCATCGCATGGCCCAGATCGCCCACGGCCATGATGCCGGCCATGCGCGCGCTGCCCTTGAGTGTGTGCAGATCGCGCTGCAGGCCGATCACCGGTTCGCGCTCGCCGGGTGCCTCGCGCAATTGCGCGAGCAGGCCGTCGGCGTGATCGAGCAGATCGCCGGCTTCTTCGACGAAGAGGTCGACCAGTTCGGCGTCGAGACCGGTGAAGTCCAGCAGGTCGTCCTGATCCGAGGCGACGGATGCTTCGGGCTCCGGTGGTGCCTCCAGGACGATGTTCTCCGCTTCCTGGTCCTCGTGCTGCAGCGGTTCCGCTTCGGCGGCGACGAGGGAGGCTTGTGCGAGTTCGGCGCCGAGACGTTCGGCTTCGAGACGTTCGGCTTCGAGGCGTTCGGCTTCGAGGCGTTCGGCTTCGGCGCGCTCGGCTTCCAGGCGCGCGGATTCCTTCGCTTCTTCCTCGGCGATGCGAGCGGCTTCCGCACGCGCGGCCTCGAGTTGTGAAACTTCGAGTTGTTCGGCAGCGAAACGAGCCGCTTCGAACCGCTCGGCCTCGATACGCTCTGCTTCGAGCAAGCCGGATTCCAGGTGCTGGAACTCTCGGCGCTCGATCTCGAGGCGCTCAGCTTCGAGACGGGCCGCCTTTTCGCGCTCCTCGGCCAGTGCCTGTTCGTGTGCGATGCGTTCGGCTTCCGCATGCTCGTCTTCCAAGCGAGCGGATTGCTTCGCTTCTTCCTCGGCGATGCGGGCGGCTTCCGCACGCGCCGCTTCGAGACGTTCGGCTTCGAGACGTTCGGCTTCGAGGCGTTCGGCTTCGAGTCGTTCGGCTTCGAGTCGTTCGGCTTCGAGTCGTTCGGCTTCGAGGCGCTCGGCTTCGAGGCGCTCGGCTTCGAGACGTTCGGCTTCGAGACGTTCGGCTTCG
>NZ_JAJAVH010000021.1 GCF_020511115.1 Luteimonas panaciterrae | reverse complement strand
CGGCTTCGAGACGTTCGGCTTCGAGACGTTCGGCTTCGAGACGTTCGGCTTCGAGACGCTCGGCTTCGAGACGGCTTTCCTCTTGCCTCCGCACCTCGTCCAGCAGAATCGCTTCCGCCGCCGCGGTCGCCACCGCGGTTTCGTCCACGGTGACCGCTGATGCGGGACCGCCGTTCAGCAGGCTCTCGCTGTCGTCGAGTTGGACGATTTCGACTTCGTCCTCGAAACTCGCGAACGTGCCGATGGTCGACGTGGTCACTTCCGGCAGGCTGTCGCGCAAGGCCGCGAGGCGTGTCGCCACGGCATCGCAGGTCGGGACGTGCGGCGAGGAAGCATGCAGGCCGGTGACGGTCGCGCGGATCAGCGCGGCCAGTTCGGTCATGGCCTCGACGCCTTCGCCGCTCGCGTCCTGCTTGGCCGCGAGCATGCGCCGTACCCAGGCTTCGGCCGGACCGAGCGCTTCGTTGATCACCGGTACTTCGGCCATCGCGAAAGCGCCGTTCATCGTGTGCACGGCACGCAGCAGCGCATCGCTGGCGGGCGTGGGCGCGCTGCGCGCTTGCGCCAGCCAGGCGTCGACGGTCACCAGATGGCCGGCCACTTCGGCGTCGAGGATTTCGAGCAGCAGGGCATCCACCGATGCGGGGACGCGTTTTTGCTCCACGACCGGAGGCGGGGCCGGAATCGGCGGCGCCGGTTCGTCCGGGACCGGCGACTCCTCTTCGACGAGGCTCGCCGCGGCGGCCGCTGTTGCGACCTCGACTGTTGCCGGGGCGACAGCGGGAGCAACGACGGCGGGCGCGAGAACTTCCTCGCCTTCGGCGACGCGATCGGCGAGCGCTTGCAGACTGGCTAGATCGGCGGTGATGGGACCGTCGCCACGCAGTGCGGCGTGCAACTGCGGCAGCGTCTCGAACGCGCGATCGACGACGGCCACCACGGCCGGCGTCGGGCTGCGCGCGCCATCGAGCACGCGGTTGAGCAGGCTTTCGATCTTCCAGCTGAACTCGCCGAGCGTGCGCGCGCCGACGAGACGTCCGCTGCCCTTGAGCGTGTGGAAGACGCGCCGGATCGGGCGCAGGCGGTCGAGATCTTCCGGTTGCTCGCGCCAGGCGGGCAGCAGGGTTTCGAGATTGGTGGTTTCCTCCGCGAATTCCTCCAGGAAGACTTCGCGGATTTCGTCGTCGATGTCGTCGCCGGCATCCTCGAAACCGCTGGTCGTCGCGGAAACAGCAGGAATGGCAGCGGCGGGAATCTCGACGGGCACCAGCACCGGTGCTTCGGCGACGGCTTCGTGAATCGCGGCGACCGACGTCTTCTCGACTTCGGCGGGAGCTTCGACGAACGCTGCGGAAACGACTTCGCCTTCCGTCGCTTCCACTTCCACGACTTCGGCCACCGGTTCCTCGTCGACCTCGGGAACGGAGACCACGATCGGCTGGATTTCCGGAATCACATCGGGGATCGGCCAATAGCCCAGGGCTTCCAGGCTGTTCTGCGCGACGTCGAGGATCTCGTCGCGATTGGAGCGATTCTCGCGCAGCGCCTCGGCGTAGTACTCCAGGCTGGTCAGCGTATCGGCCACGGTGTCGAGCTGGCGGCCGTTGGGAATGCGCTTGCGTCCGAGCAGTTCGGTCTCGGTGTACACACGCATGCCGTCGAGGTAGGCGGCCGGCTGCGGCAGGTCGAGCATGGTCATCGCGCCGGCCACTTCGGTGAGCAGGCGCGGCACTTCGCTGAGCTGGTGATGATCCCAGCCGGTTTCGACGAAGGCGACGAAGGCCTGGCGCGCATCGGCGAAGTTGACGGCCGCCTCGCGCGAGACGGTTTCGACCACCTTGCGCGATTCGTTGCCGATCCTGCCTTGCTGGCTGATGTCGACATCGCTATCGGACAGCCGCGCGACCTGTTCGTCGAGCGTGGCGTCGACGTAGAGCAAGGCACCGGCGACGTCGAGCAAGGTGCCTTCGTCGGCGGGCTGTTGCCCGTTGGCGATCGCATGCACGGTGTCGCGCTGCTGCTGGACGATGCCGCGCGCGACGCCGAGGCCGAGCATCCCCAGGGTGTCGGCGACGCGATCGAGTGTTTCCGCCTGCGCCTTCAGACCGGAAACGTCGTCGCCGTGGCTGCGCACGTGCAGGTCGAGCACGTCCTTGACCCGCAGCAGTTCTTCCTTCACCGCCGCCGCGACGGTTTCCAGCAGCGTGCGGTTGCGGCCGCGCAGGCTGCCTTCCGCGTGTCCGATTTCGATCTCGCTCGGGACCTGCGTCGGCTCCGAGGCGAACAGGACGGTTTCGCTCAAGCCCGTCTCGCCGCGCGCGGCGCGCAGCTCGTTGAGCAGCGGCAGCAGCACGATCGGGATGTCGCGATGGCCGCTCTGCAGGCGTTCCAGATAGTCCGGCAACAGCAGCGCGCCGCGCATCAGCGCGGTGCTGCCGGCATCGCGATCGGTGACTTCACCGTTCTGCAGCGCCTGCGCCAGGCGCTCCATCTCCTCGGCCACCATCGCCGGCGCGTACAGTTCGAGCATGCGCAGCGTGCCTTGCACCTGATGCATGTGCTCGACGCATTGGCGCATGTGCTCGCTGTCGGCGGGATCTTCCGCGAAGCTCTCGATCTCCGCGCGCGCCTGACGCAGCGTCTCGTCGAGCTCGGGCTTCACCCAACCCAGCGTGGTGTAGTCGATCGCGGAGCGCAACGCGGCCGTCATCGCGTGCCCTCCAGACACGTCGGCGTGTTGCTGCGGCGGGCGGTGGTCCCGGTCATATCGATACGCGTCTCAAATCCACTCGGGTGGTCCGCTCAGGCCGGCAGCTTGAAGTCGGCGACCGAACGGCGCAGGTCGGCGGCGAGCTGCGCCAGGTTGCCGATCGACTCGGCGGTCTGGTTGGCACCCTGCGAGGTTTGCGCGGTGATCGACTGGATCGTGTTCATGGTGGCGGTGATGTTCGACGCTGCCGCGGATTGCTGCTGTGAAGCCGTCGAGATGCCCTCGATGAGCGTGGCCAGATTTGTGGAGACGTTCTCGATTTCGCCCAGCGCGGTACCGGCGTCCTCGGCCAGGCGCGCACCGGCGACCACTTCCGAGGTGGTCTGTTCCATCGAACTCACGGCTTCGTTGGTGTCGGACTGAATCGCCTGCACCAGCGTTTCGATTCGCTTGGTGGCGTTGGAGGCGCGTTCGGCGAGGCGCTGCACTTCGTCGGCCACGACCGCGAAGCCGCGTCCCGCTTCACCCGCCGAGGCGGCCTGGATGGCCGCGTTCAACGCCAGGATGTTGGTCTGTTCGGAGATGTCGTTGATCAGTTCCACGATCTGGCCGATTTCCTGCGACGACTCGCCCAGGCGTTTGATGCGCTTGGAGGTTTCCTGGATCTGGTCGCGGATCGAGTCCATGCCGGCGATGGTTTCGCGCACCACGCCCGCGCCCTTGGTGGCGATCTGCACCGAGCGCTGCGCCACGCTGGCCGACTCGGTGGAGTGCTTCGATACCTGGCTGATACTGGCCGCGATTTCGTTGATGCGGTCGGTGGCGGAGGAGATTTCCTGCGCCTGATGCTCGGCGGCCTCGGCCAGATGCATGGCGGTGGCCTGCGTTTCCTGCGCGCTGGAGGCCACCTGCACCGAGGTGTCGTTGATGGTGGTCACCAGGCCGCGCAGGTTCTCCACGGCGAAGTTGATCGAGTCGGCGATCGCGCCGGTCATGTCCTCGGTCACCGTCGCCTTGACCGTGAGATCGTTCTCGGCGAGCGCGCCGATCTCGTCCAGCAGGCGCATGATCGCCTCCTGGTTGCGGTTGTTGAGTTCCATCGTGGTTTCGTAGCGCTCGCGCTGGGCGGCGCCGAGGCTGATCACCAGCAGCACGATCGATGCCAGCACCACCAGGCCCGAGAGGATGCTGATCCAGATGTTGCCGAGGATGCTGGTGTCGCGCATCGAACCGAAGGCGGTGAAGGCGCGGAACAGGTCGACACTGTCGGAGAGCAGCTTGTCGGAACCACTGGTCAGTGTGGCGGCGGAGGATTGCGCGCTGAACAGGTTCTTGGAGCTGGACAGGATCGAGTCCAGGTCGCGCTTCATCTGCGTCCACTGCGTCGTCGCCTGATCGAGCGCGGCGATGGCGGCGCGGTTGCTGAGCGGCTGCACGTTCATCGCCTGGTCGCCGGACTTCAGGCCGGTGAGCACCTGCTGGAACACGTTCACTTCGTTCGCCAGCGCCTGTCCGGCCACGGCCGCGCCGGGACCGCCGGCACGCACTTCGGTCACGCGCCGCGAGAGGTTGCCCGCCAGCACGTTCTGGCGCAGGGCGATGTAGATCTGCGAGGCCGGCGAGCCGCTGGAGGACATCGCGCGCACCACTTCGTCGAGCTGAGCTTGCAACTGCGGCACCGCCTTGGTGAAGCGGTCGGCATTGCCGGCCAGGGCGAGCACGGCCGATTCGCTGGCGATCACCTGCTGCGCGCTCTTGTCCAGCGGCGCCCAAGTGTCGGTGACGGCGCGGATCGGGCCGCTCAGCCCGGTGGTTTCGCCGTAGCTGCTGTTCAGCTGCTGGATGTCGGTGTCGATCTGCGCCTTGGTGGCCTTGAACGCCTTGAAGGCCTCGGCGTTGCCCTCGACCGCCTCGCGGCCCTGGTTGGCCAGCTTCTGCGAATTCACCTGCAGGTTCGAGGCCGCCGTGCTGGCGCCGCCGAGCCGGGCCGCCTTCCAGAAGGCGTATCCGATGTTGACGCTGAAGATCACCAGCGCGACCACCAGCACGATCAGCCAGAAGTTGCTGTTCAGGAACCGGCGTTTGCCGGTGTCGCGACCCATCATTGTGCTCATGTTGCGATCCCCTAAACCTTCAATTACGTCGCGCCGCTCATACCGCGGCTTGTCTGAATTCCGGCGTGCGGGCCAGCTTTTCCAAGCTGAAAACCCCCCACGCGTGGTCGGCCAGCTGATAAGCCCGGCCAATGAAATTTGCATACCGGCCGACCGCCAGCGGGCTGTCGGACAGCACCTCCGCCGGCATCGTCTGCTCCTCGAGGAAGCTGCGCTGGCCGTATAGCTCGTCGATGGTAACCGCCACGTCGCCACCGGGCTGACGCACCAGCAGGATGCGCTGGTCCTCGTGCAGCACGGTGCGTTCGCCTTCCAGGAACTGTTTCAGGTCGACCACCGGCAGCAGATTGCCGCGCACGTTGGCCACGCCCAGCATCCATCCCTGCGCACCCGGCACGGGCGTGACCTGCGGCATCGGCAGGATCTCGATCACCTCGTCGAACTCCGATGCCAGCCGCCGCTTGCCGACGCGATAGCCGACACCGCGCCACAGGCCGGGCGCGTCGAGCTGTTCGGGAAGACCGACGACGTGCGCGAGGCTCTTGCGCTCGTACTCGGCCAGGATCTCGAACGGATCGCGCGCGTCGGTCATCTCAGGCCCCGAGCACAGCGTTGATGCGGCTGATCATGTCGCTTTCCACCGGCGGCTTGACGATGTAGTCCTTCGCGCCCTGGCGCAGGCCCCAGGCGCGATCGGTCTCCATGCCCTTGGTGCTGACGATCAGCACCGGGATCGCGCGGGTGGCGTCGTCGCGGGCCAGCGCACGGGTGGCCTGGAAGCCGTTCATGCCCGGCAGGACGACATCCATCAGCACCAGATCGGGCCGCTCGCGCCGGCACACCTCGATGCCGGCCTCGGCGGTGGCCGCGGCCAGCACTTGGTGGCCGTTGCGTTCGAGCAGCGACGTGAGCACTGCCGTGTCGGTCGGCGAGTCCTCGATCAACAGGATACGTGCCATTGGGATGCCTGCCCCCCGGTCAGGCGTTGACATGCTTGTGGATCGCGTCGAGGAGCTCCTCGCGCGTGAACGGCTTGGTGACGTACTGCTCGGAGCCGACGATGCGGCCGCGCGCCTTGTCGAACAGCCCGTCCTTGGAGGAGAGCATGATCACGGGCGTCTGCTTGAACAGCTGGTTGTTCTTGATCAGCGCGCAGGTCTGGTAACCGTCCAGCCGCGGCATCATGATGCCGACGAAGATGATCTGGGGGCGTTGGTCGACGATCTTGGCGAGCGCTTCGAAGCCGTCGGTGGCGGTGACCACGTCCGCGCCTTCCCGTCTGAGCAGTGTCTCGGCGGTGCGGCGGATGGTTTTCGAATCGTCGATCACCATCACGCGCAGCCCGTCAAGGCTGCCAGCGCGTGTTTCTTCATGCATCATCGTCATTCCCCTAGCGCGACGCTTCATGCCTGCCGGCGTCGCTGCAAATCGCCTTATATCCCAGTGAAATGGCGCACTGTCAAGCACTCGATCGCAGCCCGGGCTGTGATTGGAACGCAGTCCGCACTTAACGCCGTCAAGCACGCCACCGCATGCCGAGACGCCTGATAACATTTGTCACAATCTGCCGTGGAAGGTATGCATGTCTCTCGACGTCATCGTCGTGATGGACCCGATCGGATCCATCAAAATCGCCAAGGATTCGACCTTCGCCATGCTGCTGGAAGCGCAGCGCCGCGGCCACCGCCTGCACTACGTGCTGCCCGGCGGGCTGTCGATGCGCGGCGGCGAGGCCGTGGCGATGCTGGCGCCGCTCAGCGTGCGTGACGACCCCGCCGGCTGGTACGAACTCGGCGGCGCGGCCGCGCGCGCGTTCGGGCCGGGCGACGTGGTGCTGATGCGCAAGGACCCGCCGGTCGACGCCGACTACATCCACGACACCCAGGTGCTCGGCTTCGCCCAGCGCGCCGGCGCCCAGGTCGTCAACGATCCGCAGGGCCTGCGCGACATCAACGAGAAGCTGGGCGCGCTGGAATTCCCGCAGTGCTGTCCGCCGACCCTGGTCAGCCGCGACAAAGCGGCGCTGAAGGCCTTCGTCGCCGAGCATGGCGATGCCGTGCTGAAGCCGCTCGACGGCATGGGCGGACGCTCGATCTTCCGCGCCCGGGCCGGCGAGTCCAATCTCAACGTCATCCTGGAAACACTCACCGAAGGCGGTCGCCATCTGGCGATGGCGCAGCGCTACCTGCCGGAGATCAAGGACGGCGACAAGCGCATCCTGCTGGTCGACGGCGTGCCGGTCGACTACTGCCTGGCGCGCATCCCGCAGGGCGACGAATTCCGCGGCAACCTCGCCGCCGGCGGGCGCGGCGAAGGCCGGCCGCTGTCCGAGCGCGATCGCTGGATCGCCGCCCAGGTCGGCCCCGAGATGAAACGGCGCGGCATGCGCTTCGTCGGTCTCGACGTGATCGGCGACTACCTCACCGAGGTCAACGTCACCAGCCCGACCTGCATCCGCGAACTGGATGCGCAGTTCGGCATCAACATCGCCGGATTGCTGTTCGACGCGATCGAAGGCTGAGGCGCCTTGCTTTGGACGCCCGGCCAGACCCGGGCGGCATCGCTGCGACACGCCGCGCATGGTCGACGCGACTTGTTGGCGCTCGCCAACGTGCTTGTTAACGCGCTCGTTAAAACGAGACCGCCTGCCAAGGACGACAACATGACACTCACGCATCGGATCACCGGCGCGCGAGGAATGACAGAATGGACGACTCATGGCCACCCCCGCCCCACTCCCCGGCAACATCGGCGACAACCAGCGCCTCAGCGCGACCCTGGTGCTGTCGGTGGCGCTGCATGCATTGCTGATCCTGGGCGTGGGCTTCTCGCTGGAGAAGGCCGCGCCGGTGATGCCGACGCTGGATGTGATCCTCACCCAGACGCAAAGCCCGCTGACCAAGAAGCAGGCCGACTTCCTCGCCCAGGCCAACAACCAGGGCGGCGGCGAGCACGACAAGACCTCGCGCCCGCGCGACGACCAGACCGGCGTGGTGCCGCAGGTCGAGGATGGCGTCGCGCCGAAACCGCTGGAAGCGCAATCGCCCTCGCCGCGGCCGCCGCCCGAAGCGCGCGTGATCAGCAGTATGAGTTCGCAGCAGCGCATGCCGGCACCCGATGCGCGCCAGCAAGCCGACGAATCGGCGTTGCCGCCGGGTCCGGAGAAGATCGAACGCGACCTGGCGATGGCACGGCTCGCCGCGGAGATCCATTTGCGCTCGGAGCGTTACGCCAAGCGTCCGAAGCGCAAGTTCGTCTCCGCCAGCACGCAGGAGTACGCCTGGGCCGCCTACCTGCGGGCCTGGGTGGATCGCGTGGAACGCGTCGGCAATCTCAACTATCCCGACGAGGCGCGGCGACGCAAGTTGTCCGGCACGCTGGTCATCAGCGTGGCGATTCGTCAGGACGGTTCGATCGAACGCGCCGACGTCATCCAGAGCAGCGGCATCAAGCTGCTCGACGCCGCGGCGCTGCGCATCGCCAGGCTGGCCGAGCCCTACCCGCCATTGCCCAAGACCGAGGAAAACGTCGACGTGCTGCACGTCACCCGCACCTGGAACTTCCTGCCGGGCGGGACGTTGCTCGACGACTAGGGCGGCTAGCACGATCGGTCGTCCAGGCCACCTCGCCTGTCCAGGCGAGAAGCCAATGCCGGAAAGCCTAGTACTTGTGGATGATGATCAGCGACACGCGCAAGTTGTACACATCCAGAAGTTTCCGCAGGCGCATCTCGACTTGCGTCAGGTCCCTCAGATGCTGAGCCGCGTACAGCGAATACGTGGGTTTGTCGGTCGGATGCGCGCCTTGCGAGCGCCCGACGCTCACCTCCGACGACTGGCAGGCCTGGGCCCATAACGCCCTGAGCGGTATCGGCCCGATGCTTTGCCCCTGTCCCAGCGTGAACTTGAACATGGGAATCTGATGTTTCATGGCGCCCCCGCCTTGCGGTGCGGGTTGATGGTCGATCGCATCGGCGCCGCGGCGGGATCATCACTGGGTTCCAGCTTCTTCAATACCTGGGTGACGCCAAGTACCTCGATGCGACCGCCCGCATTGCGGAAAGTCTCGAGGTCGCGCTCGATCCGCTCGCTGGTCAGTTGCTTGGGATCGGTTTCCTTGCGCTGGAATGTCTTGGCTGAGGAGCCCTTGCGGATCATGGAGCCTCCGGTTCTATGAAATGGAACATCACGCATGCGGCGGATCGGCGATTGTTTCGTCGGTTCATTGCACGGTATCCGGCGACTGTGTCGCGCCGCGCTCGTATCGCAACAATCGGCCGCGGTATGGCGGCGAATCCTCGTCATCCATCGGGCATTGCTGTTCCTGAAGCGAAAACCCCTGTGCCTGCAACAAACGGGAAAGGCTTCCACTGTTGCCACGCCCGGGATCGGTGAGCATCACGCAGGCATGCTCGTGCGCGTGGCGATCGATGACGCCACTCAGAAGTTCGGCATGACCACGCTCGTAAAGAATGTCGCTGCCGATGATGAGATCGAACTTGCCCAGCGTCGGCAGCGGGACGTTCCAGCGCAGTTGCCGGTAATGCACGGCCGGCAACGCGTTCAACGCGGCGTTGTAGGCGAGGAAGGATTCCGCCAGGGGATGGATGTCGGTCGCGACGACGTTCGCGCCGCGTCCCTGCAACACCAGGCTGGCCAGGCCGATGCCGCAGCCGATTTCGAGAATGCGCTCGTTCGTGATGTCCAGGCGATGCATCGCTTGGGCCAGCAGGCGTCCGGAAGGCCATATCTGCCCGAACAGACTCCATTGCGCATCCGAAATGCCCAGCCGCTCGCCGTGGCCGTCGGGATCCGAGAACTGTTGAAGGTCGCTGAGCACCCTCAGCTGCCAGACATCACCGCCGATCGTCAGTGAGAGCTTGCGGGTCGAGTAGCCTGGCAACGAGTGCTCCCATACAGAGTCCACCCCGATGTGGGGAGGTGACGCGTAAAAGGGAGCGAAGCGGACGACGGGGAAGTCGGGCGGGACGCGCGAATGAAGCTATGGCAGCCATCCTACACCACGCCCGTGATGGCGGCTGAATGGCCTTTTGAAAGCGTCAAACCGCTACAACCGCTTCCAAACCAGCCCTTCGCCACGCCGGTAGTACACGCCGACCGCCCTGGCATACAAAGCATGGCTGGGCACCAGGCCGAAGAAACGGCCATCCGCGCTGTTGCCGCGATGATCGCCGAGCACCAGCACCTGACCTTGCGGAATGCGCAGGGACGCGATGTCGGGCCCGCCGCCGGCATCCAGATTCAATGCGGCCACATGTTCGGGAAAGCGCTCGATGTCCTCGGCCCCCGGTTCGGCCAAGGCCTTGCCGTTGATCCGCAGATGGCCGTCACGCAGCATCACCTCATCGCCGCCCACCGCCACCACGCGCTTGATCAGACGCGTGCCATCCCGAGGCGATTTGAAGATCACTACCTCGCCGCGTCGCGGCTCGGCGCGCGGCACGACCACCACATCGGTGAAAGGCACCCGCACTCCATAGGCGGTCATGTCGACCACGACACGATCGCCGGGCATCAGCGTGTCTTCCATCGATCCGCTCGGCGCCTGGTAGTGGTTCGCGAACGAGGTGCGCGCCACCGTCAGCAGCACCAGCATCACCACCCACGAACGCGCTTCGGTCCTGAGCCAACGGCGCAGCCGCTGACCCTTGCCGGGTTTCTCCATCTGCGTCATGCGAATTCCCCGATCCGTTTGGTCAAGCCTGAGACTGCGGCGACCCGGATTGGTTCCGCTCAGCGCGAGGCGCGCAAGGCCTGCTGCTGTTCCAGCGTGAGCGCGACCTGGTTGCGCAGATAGGCGGGCTCCAGGCGCTCGGGCGGCAGCGCCTCGCCGCGGGCGAAGGCGATCGCACCCAACCGTGCGACATCCGCCGCATGCGGCAGCGCGGCAGCGTCCACGCTCGCGAGTCTGGCGTGCAGGCGTGTTTCCAGCGCACGTTCGGCCGCGGCGAAACCCGTGCCCACGCCCCGCCATTGCATGCCCTGCAATTGCATGCCGTCATCCGGCAGTTCCACAACGCCCGGCGCAGAAACGGTCTCCGCCGACAGGGCCCGCAAGTCCTCGCCCTCGCGCGCGAAAGCGGCCGAATACACCTCGCCCATGCGGGCATCGATCGCGGCGAGGATGTGTGGCGCATCTTCGCCGGCACGCATCGCCAGCGCCGCCAGCGTCGACACGGGCACGACCGGACGATCGAGCGCCAACGCGATCCCCTGCGCCAACGCCACGGCCAGACGCACACCGGTGAACGCCCCCGGCCCGCGACCGACGGCGATGGCATCGAGTTGCGATTTCGCGATGCCGGCCTCGTCGAGCAAGGCTTCCGCCCAGGGCAGCGACAACTCCGCATGCCGGCGTGGCGCGATCTCGAAACGCTCACGCACCGCGCCGTCGATCCAGAGCGCGACGGAGCAGGCTTCGGTGGCGGTTTCGAACGCGAGGAGGTGCATGGAGGGTCGAGAGCAAGGAATCGGAGGAAGATTAACCGCTTTTTCTCGTCATTCCCGCGCGGAGAGAATGACGATGTCCATTGGCGACACGCAACCGGGCGGATTCCCCGCATCACTCATTGACGGGCTCGGCGAAGAACGCTTCGACATCCCGCACGTCCCGCGTCCTCGGAAACGGCGGCAACGAATCCAGGAACAGCTTCCCGTAACTCTTGCCGAGCAGACGCGGATCGCACAACACCAGCACGCCGCGATCGGTTTCGGTGCGGATCAGGCGGCCGACGCCCTGCTTCAGCGCGATCACCGCCTGCGGCAATTGCTCGTCGCGGAACGGATTGCCGCCGCGATTGCGGATCGCGTCCAGGCGCGCCTCGAACACTGGATCGTCCGGCGCGGCGAAGGGCAGTTTGTCGATCACCACCACGCTGAGGGCGGCGCCGGCGACATCCACGCCCTCGCGGAAACTGGCCGCGCCCAGCAGCACGCCATTGCCCGATTCGCGGAAGCGCTGCAGCAGCACGTGACGCGGCGCCTCGCCTTGCACGAACAACGGCCATGGCCCGTCGCGCAGATGTTCGGCGGCCTCGCGCAAGGCGCGATGCGAGGCGAACAGCACGAAGGCGCGGCCTTGCGAGGCGCGCAGCACCGGCAGCAAGGCATCGGCGATCGCGGCGGTGTAGTCGCGGGAATTCGGTTCCGGCAGGCGCGGCGGGAGGTAACACAAGGCTTGGCGCTGCCAATCGAACGGGCTCGGCGCGAGCAATGTCTGCGGTTCGAGCAAACCCAGGCGCGTGGCGACGTGATCGAAATGGCCGTCGACCGCGAGCGTCGCCGAGGTGAACACCCAGGCCGCGCGCGAGCTTTCGCGATGCGCGCGCAACGGCGCGGAGACATCGAGCGGTGTGCGTTGCAGACGGAAACCACGCGGCGACAATTCGTACCAGCGCACGTCGTCGTCGGCGACTTCGAGGTCTTCCTCGAATTCGCGCCGGATGCGCCAGCGCGTCAGGCGTCCGAGCTGGTCCTGCGCTCGCACGTGGCAGGCCTCGAATCCGGGCGCGGCATCGCGCAATGGAGCAATCGCTT
The DNA here is from genome assembly GCF_020511115.1 of Luteimonas panaciterrae. Classification (GTDB taxonomy): domain Bacteria; phylum Pseudomonadota; class Gammaproteobacteria; order Xanthomonadales; family Xanthomonadaceae; genus Luteimonas; species Luteimonas panaciterrae. The sequence goes on along the minus strand of NZ_JAJAVH010000021.1, from coordinate 32,508 downwards.
CGGCGAAACGGGTCAGCGCCTGCGCCAGTTCGTTCAATCCCTCTTCCACGCCGGGCGCTTCCAGCGCGCGCCATTGCGTGCCGCGCGTCGGCAGCGTGTCCATGGCCGCGCGCAAGGCGCGTGCGGCGTTTTCGAGATCGCGCGCGGGCTGCTGCACGATGGCGAGCGCGCCTTCGACCTCCTTGCATTCGCCCAGAGCATCGCGACCGAGTTCGACCAGCGGCCGCGCCGACAACCCTTCGCCGAAGAATTGCGCGGCCAGATCCGGCAGCTGATGCGCCTCATCGACGACAAAAGCTTCCGCGCCCGGCAGGATTTCGCCGAAGCCTTCCTGCTTGAGCGCCAGATCGGCCAGCAGCAGGTGATGATTGACCACCACCACGTCGGCGCTCTGCGCGCGTGCCCGCGCCTGCACGACGAAGCATTCGCCGTAGAACGGGCATTCGCTGCCGAGGCAGTTCTCGACCGTGGAGGTCACCATCGATTGCAGCGGCGAATCCTCAGGCAGCGCATCGATCTCGGCCAGATCGCCGAGGCGCGTGCGGCCGCTCCAAGCGACGATGCGCTGGAACTGCGCGATTTGTTCGCGTGACGAAAAACGCGGCTCGCCCTTGGCGCGTTCGAGCCGGTATTTGCACAGATAGTTCGCGCGCCCTTTCAGCAGCGCGGTTTTCAATCCGACGCCGAGCGCATCGCGCACGCGCGGCAGATCGCGGTGGTAGAGCTGATCCTGCAGTGCGCGCGTGCCGGTGGAAATGATCGTCTTCGCCCCCGACAGCAAAGCGGGAACGAGATAGGCGAAGGTCTTGCCGGTGCCGGTACCCGCTTCGGCCAGCAGCACGTCGCGCTGCGTGAACGCATCGGCGACGGCCGCGGAGAGCTGCTGCTGCGCCGCGCGCGGCGCGAAGCCCGGAATCTGCACTGCGAGCACGCCACCCTCGGCCAACGCGGCGCGGCTGCGTTCGGAGAGCGATCCGGGGGAATCTTCAGAACCTGTCGACACCGGGAACCTTGCAGGCAGCCAACTGCTTGTTGGCCTCGGCCGCGCCGGCGCCATCACGGGCAATGTAACGCATGGCGCGGATGGTGGCCCAATGGCGGCGGCACAACGGGCCGACCTTGGAACCGAGTTCGAATGCACGCCGCGCCAGCGCTTCGGCGTTGCCGTAATCCTTGAGCAACACCGCCGCTTCGGCGCGTTCCTGCAGCAGCGCGGGATCGTCCGCGACGATCGCCAGCGCCTGGTCGAGCGCCTTGGCCTCGTCCGCGTACTGCTTCTGCGCTTCCAGGCGCTGCGCCGTCTCGCGCAGGTCCTCCACCTGCGAATCACGCAAGGGCTGCACGGCGAGTTCACTGTCGCCGCTGCCGGCGGTATTGCGGATGGTCGCGACCATGCGTTCGGGCGAAGCTTCAGCCGAAGCCGACTGCGGTGGCGACGGAGGTGTCGTCGTGCAGGCGGCGAGGCAGAACGGAACCAACAACAACGCGCGGGGGATACGGGGGAATGGAATCGACATCAAATACCTCAACACAGACTTCGAGTGGTTCAGCGGTTGCGCTCCGATCCTGCGATCCGGAACGCGGCATTCCCCCTGCCCCTTTTCTTACCTTCAACGATGGAAACAACCCGCGAAGAGCACACTCAACTTGGAGCATGCTTAACCAGGAGCAAGCTCAACGCGGTTCCTGCTGCGCCGGCTGCGGCGCCTGCGGTGGCGGCTGTTCCTGCGGCTGCGCCGGCTTGTTGCCCTTGAACAATCGGCTCCACCAACCGCCGCCGCTCTCGGCCTGCGCCGCCTGCTCCGGCTCGCCAAACGGCGCGGCCGGCTCCGCATAAGGACAAGGCTCGTACGGCGGCGCGTAACCGGCGGCGAACGGAAAGCGGCGTGCGCCCGGACAGCCGGCATCGGTGCTGTTCGACTGCGCCACCCACTGCCAGTCCAATCCCTTGGCGCCGAACTGCAGTGGCGCACTCGGCAGGCGCGTGAACAATCCCGACCACACCCGCATCGCGCCGGTGGCGCCATACAGGCCGGTCATTTCGTTCTGGTCGTTGCCGACCCACACCACCGCCAGATGATCGCCGGTCCAGCCGGCATACCAGCTGTCGCGGCCGTCGTTGCTGGTACCGGTCTTGCCGGCGGAATTGAGGCGGCCGAGACCGTCGTTGAGCAACTGCCGCGCCGTGCCGGAGGTGACGGTGTGCTGCAGGGCCGTGGTGATCAGGCGCACCGCGATCGAGTCGCCCGCCTGCGCCGGCTTCGGCGGCTTGTCGTAGCGCTTGACCGTCTTGCCCTGCGAGTCGAGCACGCCGCGCACCAGATGCAGCGGCTGGATCTCGCCACCCGAGGCGAGGAACTGGTACAGCTGCGCCATCGCATACGGGCTCTGGTCGACCGCGCCGAGAATCAGCGAAGGATTGCTCGGCGCATCGATCCCGGCCAGCGTGTGGATCAAGTCGGCGACCACCGCCGGCTTCACCTGCATGCCCACGCGCACCGTGGCCTGGTTGTAGGACTGCGCCAGCGCATCGATCAAACGCACGGTGCCGTGGCTGCGGCCGTCGGAGTTGCCGGGCGTCCAGCGCTTGCCGTTGTCGAGCGTCACCGTAACCGGCGAATCGTCCACCCACGTCGCCAGCGACCAGCGATCCGGCAGCGCCAGCGCCCGCAGGTACACGAACGGCTTGAGCAGCGAACCGACCGGACGCTGCGCCTCGATCGCGCGATTGAATCCGGGTTGCGCGAAGTCGCGGCTGCCGACCACCGCGACGACGTCGCCGTTGTGCACGTCGGTGACCACCACGCCGGCCTGCAGCGGCGGGCGGCGCTTGTTCTCCAGCGATTTCAGCGTGCGCGCCACCGCGCCTTCGGCATAGGCCTGCGCCGAAGGCGACATCGCCGTCATCACCGACAAACCCGCGCCCTGCAAGGCATCGGCGGGGTAATCGCGGATCAGCTGGCGCCGCACCAGATCCACATAGGCCGGGAAGCGATTGGCCGCCAGACTGCCCGGCGCGTGGCTGATGTTGAGCGGCATCTTCAGCGCGCGATCGTATTCCGGCTGCTGGATGAGGTTGGTTTCCAGCATCTCGCCGAGCACGAAGTTGCGGCGCTGCAGCGCGTTGTCCGGATTGCGGCGCGGGTCGTAGGCGGACGGCCCTTTCACCATCGCGATCAGCAGCGCGATCTGCTCGGTGCTCAGGTCCTGCAGATCACGGCCGAACCAGAATTCGGAACCCGCTGCGACACCGCGGATCGCCTGCTTGCCGCGCTGGCCGAGATACACCTGGTTGAGATAGGCCTCCAGGATGGTGCGCTTGTCGTAGCGCATCTCGATCAGCAGCGCGTAGAGGATTTCGTTGAACTTGCGGGCAGCCGTCTGTTCGCGGCCGATGCCGAGCAGGCCGCTGCGCGCGAGCTGCTGGGTCAGCGTGCTGGCGCCCTGCTTGTTCTTGCCGCCCGAGCGCACGGTGACGAACACCGCGCGCATCATGCCGCTGAGATCGATGCCGTGGTGATGGGCGAAATCGCGATCCTCCACCGCCTGCAATCCGGTCACCAGCAATTCCGGCACGTCCTCGATGCGCACGAGGCGGCGCTCTTCCTGGCTCTGGCCGTAGAGCGTGGCGATGCGGGCGGGATCCAGCCGCACCGCTTTCAGCGCACGCCGGCTACGGGCATCGCGCAGACCCGCGACGCTGCCGCCGGAGAGCGTCAGCTCGATGCGGCTCGGCCCCACTTCACGATCGACATCGCGGAAGCCACGGCTGGTGATCGTCCAGCGCGCGCCCTCCTGCGTGTAGGTGCCGGCTCCCGTGCCACCGTCGCTGCGATAGGACGCCGCGTCGAGTTCGGTCTTCAACGTGCGCGCGTCCAGGGCCACGCCCGGCGCGAGCAGCAACGGGCGACCGTACACGCGCGTCGGAATCTGCCACTGCAACTGGCCGAAGCGCTTGGTGACCTGATGGTTGAGATAGATCGTGTACGGAATGAGGAAGCCGAGGCCCAGACCGATCGCGGCCAACCCCCAGGTCAGTACGCGGCGCCGCCAGTCCGGGGCCTGATCGCGATCCTCGTCGTATTCGTCTTCGTCGTAGTCGATGCGGGCCACGGTTGGCGGTATGGGTAGGGAACTGGAGCGGATGATGCCTGCACGCGGTATGCGCGCGGCGGCTGAGTCTAGCGCAGACGGCACCACGCACCGGCGCGCCTCGCGGCCGAGGCCCGGATTTCAGGCTTCTGGCGCCACTTTCCATAACCGGGCGTTCAGGGATGAGGCCGGTGTAACGGGCGTATCCGTTAAGCTCATGCGGTCCCCCCGAGTCGTTGGAGTCGCGCTGGAATGTCGTTTTCACTGGTCGATGTGCGCTTCCTGTTCGATCGCGCCACCGGCCTCTTCCATCGCGGCTGGCTCAGCCTGCGCACACGCGGCTGGCGCGGCACCTGGGAACGCCTGCACGCGCAGTTCCAGCGCGTGCCGGCGGCGCGGCGACCATCGCTCTACTTCCCCGCGACCGATCCCGCCTCCGGCGGCCTGCCAGCGCCGACCGCGCTCGCCACCAGCACCGAACCTCGCGTCAGCATCGTCATCCCCGTCTACGGGCAACTCGCGCACACGCTGACCTGCCTGCGCGCGCTGGCCGAACATCCGCCGCGGATGCCGTTCGAGGTGATCGTGGTCGACGACGCCTCGCCCGACCAGAGCGCGGAAGTGTTGCCGCGCATCGCCGGACTGCACTACCACCGCCGCGCCGAGAACGGCGGCTTCGTGGCGGCCTGCAACGATGGTGCCAGCCTCGCACTGGGCGAATACCTGGTCTTCCTCAACAACGACACCGTGCCGCAGCCCGGTTGGCTGGAAGCGCTGCTGCGTACCTTCGACGAGATTCCAGGCGTCGGACTGGTCGGCGCGCAATTGCTGTATCCGGATGGCCGTCTGCAGGAAGCCGGCGGCGTGGTGTTCTCCGACGGCAGCGGCTGGAACTACGGGCGCTTCGGCGCGCCGGGTGATTCGCGCTATGGCTATCTGCGCGATGCCGACTACGTCAGCGGCGCGGCGATCGCGATCCCGCGCGCGCTGTTCGCGCAGCTCGGCGGTTTCGACACGCGTTACGCGCCGGCCTACTACGAGGACACCGATCTCGCCTTCGCCGTGCGCGCGGCTGGCCTGCGCGTGCTGTACCAGCCGGCCGCGCGCGTGGTTCACGCCGAAGGCGCCACCGCCGGCACCGATACCGGCAGCGGGATCAAGGCCTATCAGGTGCGCAATCGCGAGCAGTTCGTCGCGCGCCGCCACGACATGCTGTCCGCGCAGTTGCCCGCGGGCACCATACCGGCGCCGGCGCTGCTGCATCGCAAGCAGAAGCAGATACTCATCATCGATGCGCTGACGCCAACGCCGGATCGCGATTCCGGATCGCTGCGCCTGCTCAACCTGATGCGGCTGCTGATCGAGGAAGGCGCGCACGTCGTCTTCCTGCCCGCCAACCGCAGCTACGCCGGCAGCTATACCGAAGCCCTGCAGCATCTGGGCGTGGAAACCTGGTACGCGCCCTATGCCAAGCGCGCGCCGGCCTGGCTGCGCGAGCATGGATCGCGGTTCGACAGCGTCATCGTCTGCCGCCACTACGTGGCGCGCGAATTCCTACCGCTGCTGCGCGAGCATGCGCCGCAGGCGCGAGTCGTGTTCGACACCGTCGATCTGCACTATCTGCGCGAACGGCGTGCCGCCGAGATCGCCGGCGACAAGAAGCTGCTGTATGCCGCCGAACGCACGCGGAATCTCGAACTGGACGTAATCGCGCGCAGCGACATCACCCTGGTCGTCAGCGCGGCCGAACGCGAACTGCTCGCCCGCGACGCACCGCAGGCCCGCGTGGAGCTGCTGTCGAACCTGCACCGCATCGCCGGCGCCGGGCTGCCGTTCTCGCAGCGGCAGGATCTGGTCTTCGTCGGCGGTTTCCGCCATCCGCCCAATGTCGATGCGGTGCGCTGGTTCGTCGAAGCGGTGTTCCCGCATGTCCGCCAGTCGCTGCCGCAAGTACGGCTGCATTGCATTGGCGATGACGTTCCGCCGGAAATACAGGCGCTCAGCGCGCACGAGGGTGTCCTCGTGCATGGACATGTCGCCAACATCACGCCGTACATGGACGGCGCCCGCATCGCGATCGCGCCGCTGCGTTTCGGCGCCGGCGTCAAGGGCAAGATCAATCTCAGCATGGCGCATGGTCAGCCGGTGGTGGCGACGTCGTGCGCGGTGGAAGGCATGCATCTGCAGGATGGCCTCGACGTATTGGTCGCCGATGCGCCGGAAGCATTCGCCCGGGCGGTGGTGCAGCTCTACAGCGACGAAACCCTGTGGATGGAGTTGAGCATCCATGGACTGGAGAACGTCGCGCGCCACTTCTCGCTGGATGCGGCGCGGGAGACGGTGCGGCGGGTGTTTTTCAACACATCGCCTTGAGCCCCTCGCTCGTCATTCCCGCGCAGGCGGGAATCCATGGACTTTGCTCTCGGCTCTATCGCTACGGCACGAACGTCCTTGGATTCCCGCCTGCGCGGGAATGACGAGCAAGAGCGACGGACACCTATCGCCTAGTCCGCGCTCATTTCCCCGCCGACGCGGCCTTCACCCGCCCCTCGAACTCCGCGATCCCCGGCGTCGCCGGATCCAGCCTGCGCGCCGACGCCAGCGCCGCGGATGCCGCCTGCACCTCACCCGCGCCCAGGCGCTCGTCGCCCACCGCCAGCCAACGCTGCGCCAGACGGCGCCGCGCCTGCGCCAGCGACGCGGTCTCGCCCTCGGCGATCGCGCGCGCGTCCAGGCAGCCACCCGCGCGTGCGAGGTTGTTGCCGCGCAATTCCTCTTCGAAACAGCGCTTCGCGGTTGGCAGCAGCCGCGCCGAGGCGCGCTTCACGGCCGGATCGTCCGGCGCCAGCGCACGCGCCGCGCGCAGCTTGTCGAAGGCGCTGTCGCCGGGCGGCGTGAGCAGGTCCCCGCGCGATTCGGCAGCGGCGGCGGCTTCAAGCAGCGTCTTCACGCGCGCCGCCCGCTCGCGCGGCGAGAGATCGCTGCCCAGGCGCGCATGCGACTGTCGCGCGCGGTCGATGTGGCGCTCGACCTCCGCCAACTCTCCCAGGCGCGGCGACAGGGTGCGCGCCTCGTCCAGCAGACGATTGGCATCCGCGAAACGGAAATCGCTGGCGGCCGCTTCCGCGCGCTGCGCCAGGGCTTTCGCCACCTGCGCCAGCCCCGCCTCGGCTTCCGTCTTCAATCCGGCATCGGCGAGCATGCGGTAGGCATCCGCGGCGCGCTCCAGGCGGCCACCGCGCAGGTCATTGCCGGCGCGGCGTCGCACGTTGTCCAGTTCCTCGTTCAGTCGCGCCTCGGTGTCGGGCAGATCGACGTGGCCCGGATCGTATTCGCGTGCGAGCGCGATCGCGGCCACCGCCTCGGCGAGATTGCCCTCGCGCAGCTGCGCCCGTGTCTGCTGCAATAGCGTGCCGAGCGCGTCCTCGCGTCCTTCCAGCGCGGTCTTGTTCTCCGGCTGCAATGCCAGCACGCGCTTGTAGAGCGGCAGCGCCGCGTCGTCGCCCTCGATCAAGCGGCCAGCGGCGGCCGCGGCGTTCGCGCGCGCCAGCAGCGACGGCAGGCCGGCATGCGCGGCCTCGCGCTCGCGCAACGCGCGCTCGACCGGGAGGATGTCCGCTCGCGGCGCCGACAACTCACGCGCCAGCTTCAGCGTCGCATGCGCTTCGGCGAAGCGGTTCTTCGCGCCCAGCGCGCGCGCCTGCGCCACCGCGGCGACGGCCACCCGCGACAATCCCAGCCTGGCCTCGTTGCGATCCGGATCGATCGCCAGCGCGGCCTCGTAGAGTTCGCGCGCGCCGCTGCCGTCCTCGGCGGTCAGTTTCCCCTCGCGCAAGGCCTGCGCCGCCTGCGCGCGCAAGGCCTGCGCCCGCGGCTCCGGCCACAGCCGGTCGGCCAACGGCTGACGGAACACCAGCGCCAGCCCCAGCAGGAGGACTACAGCGGTCCCGCCCCACCACAACCAGCGCACCGGCTTCTCCGCCTCGGCGATGCGGCGCGGCAGTGCGCGGAAATCGAGATCGCCGAGTCGTCCCATCCTGGGCTCGGAACGGCCGTCCCCCCTGCTCCCGTCACCGGCCGCGTGCGGGATGTCCTGCGTTGGCGTCTTGCTGTCGCGGCTCACCCGCGCAGCATAAGAGAAGGGGCGTTGGAATCCAGTGCAGCGCGGGACGTGGGTTCAGGCGGGCCCGTTCGTCTCCTCCCATTCGTGAGGATTCAGATGCCCGACGTCGCCTGCCCGCGGCGTCGATCACTCCGGCGCCGGTTTCGCGATCGACGTTTCGCTCAACCCCAGCAGTTCGGCGGCATTGCGATCCAGGATCGCCACGATTTCCTTCTCCATCAATCCCGCGCGCGGCACGTAATCGACCGCCGCGCGGAACAACTCACCCGCCTGGTACGGAAAATCGGTGCCGAGCAGCAACCGGTCGGCGCCCAGCGTGTCCACCGCGGCGCACAGGGCCGGCACATGGTTGTGCCCCACCGTGTCGTACCACATGCGCCGCGCGGCCAGGCTCGGCAGCTCCGGCGTCTCGGGCGCCTCCCAGACGATCTGGTGATCGACCCGCTGCAGCACCATCGGCAGCGCGCCACCAAGATGGGACAGGATGATCTTCATCCCCGGATAGCGCTTGGGAATGCCGGCGAGGATGAGATGCATCGCCGCGACCGTGTCCTCGATCGGCGCGCCGATCGACCAGGTCAGATGATGATCGGCGATCAGCGGCGAACAGGCGCCGCAGCCGGCCGGATGGACATAGAGCACGCCGCCGAGCCGGTCGAGTTCGGCATAGAGCGGATCGAAGAGGGGATCGGCGATGGAACGCCCCAGCACCGAGGTCGTGATGCAGGCGCCGAGCATGCCGAGTTCCTCCACGGCGCGCTTCAGCTCGACGAGTGCCGCGTCGATGTGCGGCAAGGGCAGCGAAGCGAATGCCCGGAATCGCGATGGATGGCGGCGAACGAGCGCCGCATACTCGTCGTTGACGAAACGCGCGGCCTCCACCGCCGCCGTCTCATCGGCGAAATGCGGCGAGGCCGGCGTCGCCGACAACACCTGCAGCCTGATGCCCACCGAGTCCATCAGGGCGAAGCGGGCCGTGAGTTCCGCTTCCGTCATGCCGGCGCCCAGCCCGCGATGCACGGCGGTACGGTCGTTGCCCAACCGCGCCAGCAGATCCAGATAGGCCTCGCTCCAGGCATGGGCATGGACATCGATGCGCATGGACTTGCTCTCTACGTCTTCGGCGGATGCGGCAGCTTATCGGTGCCGAGAGGAAACGGTGCGATCTTGCGAGAAATACACATCGTTGCAAGAAGTCCGGCGCGCATTATCGATCCGCTTCGCAACATGCTCCATGCTGCATACGAACATTTATTTGCGGAAATACACGCCGATCGCATCGATCTGCCGGAGCTTCGGCTCGATGCCGCGCTGCGCGAAGAAATCATGCACCGCCAGCCTGCAGGCCTCGACCGCCCAGTAATCGTCGACGATCACCCAGCCGCCCGGCGAGAGCCGGTCGTAGAGGTGCGTCAGCGGATCGATCGTCGATTCGTACATGTCGCCGTCGAGCCGGATCACCGCCAGCTGCTCGCTGGGCACCGTCGGCATGGTGTCGCGGAACCAGCCCTTCAGGAACACCACCTGCTCGTCGAGCAGTCCGAACTTGCGGAAATTCGCCTGCACCTGCTCGAGCGGCACGGCCAGATCGCTGTATTCATGCAGGCGGCTGCCATGATCCGCCGGCCAGGCCGTCGCGTTCGGCGGCGGCAGGCCTTCGAACGAGTCGGCGACGATCACCTTGCGATCGCGCACGCCATGCGCGGCCAGCACGGCACGCGCCAGGATCGAGGCGCCGCCGCGCCAGACACCGGTTTCGATGATGTCGCCGGGAATCCCGCCCGTGACCGCGTATTCGATGACGCGCCGAAAATTGCGCAGGCGCCGGCTGCCGACCATCGTCAGCGCCGTCGTCGGCCAGTCGAGCCCGGACTCGCGCGCCTTCGCGTCGAAGCCCCGCACCGACATCGGCGTGCTCGGCAGCGCGGGGTCCTGGATGTCGGTGCCTGTGAGCGTGGCTTCCAGATCGAGGAGATACTTGCGGCGCTCGGCTTCGTTCTCGATGGGAAATCTCTGCTGCTGGATACTCATCGATTGCGGCGAAGCTCCGGATTCATGTCGCGCACATGACATGCGCGACGCTGCTGTTCCGTCAAAATTATCAAAATTCCGGCACGGCTGGCGTGTCTCGCCGGAACATCTCTTTTCGGACGTTCAGTTGCGCCGCGCCTGCTGCACGCCCGGCAGGCTGTCGAGCTTGCCGAGCAGGCGTGAAAGCTGGCCGTAATCCTGGACGCGCAATTGCAGTTTCAGGCGCAACTGGCCGTTGGTGCCGCGGCCCTGGGCGGTGCGGCCCTGAGCGGCATGATCGCTCTGGATCGACAGCACGTGCACGTCCTCCTGCGCGATCAGGTTGGTGATGTCCTTGAGCAGGTATTTCCGGTCGATCGCATCGATGCCGATGCCGGCCTCGTAACCGCCGCCCGTGCGTCCCCACTCCACCGGCAACACGCGCTGCGGCTGATTGGCCGACAGACGCAGGAACGCCGCGCAATCGGCACGATGCACACTCACGCCGCGATTGCGGGTGAGATACCCCACCACCGCCTCGCCCGGCACCGGCTGGCAGCAGCGCGCCACCTGCACCAGCAGGTTGTCAACGCCGACCACGGTGAACGCGGAGTCGGAGACCTTCGGCGCCCTGCGCGGCTGCCGCAGCGCGATCTCCGGCGTCGACTGCGAAGCCTCCTGCTCCAAGGCGCGCTCGTGCTCATGCAGCGCGCGCGCCACCTGATGCGGGCCGACGTCGCCGAGCGCCACCAACACGTACAGATCGTCGAGCGTGGCGGCATTGAACCGCGTCAGCGCCGGCGCGAGATCCGCGTTCTGCAGGCCGAGGCGCTTGAGTTCCTTCTCGAGCAGTTCGCGCCCGGCCTGCACGTTGCCGGCGCGGTCGAGCTTGTGGAACCACACTCGCACCTTCTCGCGCGAGCGCGCGCTGGCGAGGAATCCGTTCGAGACCAATAGCCAGTCGCGGCGTGGCGCGGCGGTCTTGCCGGTGAGGATTTCCACGCGCTCGCCGCTGCGTAGCTTGTAATCGAGCGGCACGATGCGGCCGTCGACCTTCGCGCCGCGGCAGCGATGTCCGACCATCGTGTGCACGTGGTAGGCGAAGTCGAGCGGTGTGGAGCCGTTGGGCAGATCGATCACCTCGCCCATCGGTGTGAGCGCGTACACCCGGTCTTCGACGAGTTCCGTGTCGAGCCCGCCGGCGAGCGCGGTTTCGTCGCCGTCACGGCCTTCCGCATGCGCTTCGAGCAGCCGCCGCATCCATTCGATCTTGCGATCGTTGGCGGCGTTGCTGGCGGCCGAGCGCTGCGAGCCGCCGGTCTCTTTATAGCGCCAATGCGCGGCGACACCGAGTTCGGCCTGCGCGTGCATCTCGAAGGTGCGAATCTGCACTTCCAGTGTCTTGCCTTCCGGTCCGATCACGGCGGTGTGCAGCGAGCGGTAGTCGTTTTTCTTCGGGCGCGCGATGTAGTCGTCAAACTCGCTCGGAATCGGCGCCCACAGCGCATGCGCCACGCCAAGCGCGGCGTAGCAGGCCGGGATGTCGTCGACCAGCACGCGCACCGCGCGCAGGTCATAGAGTTCGCCGATCGGCACATTCTTCTTCTGCATCTTCTTCCAGATGCTGTAAATGTGCTTCGGCCGGCCGGCGACCTCGCCATGCACGCCCTGCGCCTGCAAGGCATCGCCGAGCAGCTTCTTGACCTGCACGATGTAGCGCTCGCGGCCGACGCGCTTGTCGTCGAGCAGGCGCGCGATCTTCTGATAGGTCTCCGGTTCCAGGATGCGGAAGGCCAGATCCTCCAGCTCCCACTTCAACTGCCAGATGCCGAGTCGGTTGGCCAGCGGCGCGTGGATGTCGCGCGTGAGCTGCGCCAGGGCGCGGCGTTCGGCTTCCGGCAACTGCGCGGCGTGACGCATGCGCGCCAGTTGCCGCGCCAGCAGGATCGGTACCACGCGCAGATCGCGCACGATCGCCAGCAGCAGGCGCCGCAAGCCTTCGGCGCCACCACGGCGGCTGCGCTCGGCATGCAATGTCCACACCTGCTGTGCCGCGCGCTGGCCTTCGAGCAGCGCGAGCACGCCGGCCGGTTCGCGCGCGAGCTTCGGCTCCAGGCGTTCCGCCCACGGCTTGACCGCGTGCAGCACGGTCGCCAGCACGGACTCGCCGTCGGCACCGAGCAAGGTCAAGGACTGCAGCGTATCGGCGAGCACCGGCAGCGGTTCCGACAGGATGGTGCCGGCATCGCCATTCCCTTCCGCCGCCTCGCGCAACAACGCGCGCAGGCGCTCGGGCAAGGCGGCGACGGCCGGCAAGGCCAGCAGTTGTTCGGACACGTTGTGCGCGGGGGACGACACGACTGAATCGAATCTCGGCAGAAGTGTCTACACTAGTCTTCTCCCGCCTTCAGGAACAGACCATGCGACGGTTGTCCGTTCTCCTCGCCCTTCTGCTCTGTGCCGCCCTGCCCGCCTTCGCGCAGCAGGCCACCGGACAGCAGGCGATCGAAAAGCAGATGACGCCCGAACAGTTCAAGGCCGCTGGTCTGGAAAAGCTGAGCCCGGAGGAACTCGCCAATCTCAACGCCTGGCTGAACCGCACCCTCGACACCGAGACCACCAAGGCCGCGGTGCAAGCGGAAAAGAAGGTGAAGGACGAGAACCGCGGCTTCTTCAATTTCGGCTCGTCCGAGCCGATCGTGTCGAAGATGACCGGCGAATTCCGCGGCTACGCCCAGGGACGGCAGTACACGCTCGAAAACGGCCAGGTCTGGCGCCAGACCGACAGCGCCACGCTCGCGAGCGTGCGCGTGAACAATCCTGACGTGAAGATCACGCCCAGCGTGATCGGCAATGCCTGGTATCTGCAGATCCAGGGCTACAACACGCGGGCGAAGGTGGAGCGTTTGAAGTAACGCCCCCGCGCGAGCAAGATCCGCGCGGCACGCAAGGCGCTACGACAACTGCGCCAGCCGCGCGGACAGTTTCTTGGGCGAGACACCGCCCTTCGCGCCCAGTTCCTGCGCGAACAGGGAGACGCGCAATTCCTCGATGTCCCAGCGCAAGGCCTGCCAGCCGGGTTCGTCGCCGTCTCCCTGCAACGCCGCCTCGGACAGTGCGTCCGTGAACGGCTTGATGTCGAGCATGCGCTGCTGATCGCGCACCGGATCGTTGAGCGCGCGATCGGCACGGATCGTCAACGCCTTCAGATAGCGCGGATATTCCGCCAGCGCCGTCGCCGGCACGTCGCGCAGGAATCCAGGCGGCACCAGCCCGGCGAGTTGCGCCTGCATGTCGTCGAGATTGGCGCGCGCCCAGCCGATGAGCTTGGAATCGAGCCTGGCGCGCACGTCGGCGACCAGCCCCAGGATCGTCTCGGCCTGCTGCAGGCGGCGCATCGCTTCGCCGAACAGTGCTTTGCCGATCGCATCGCTGCGCGCCTCGAACGCAGCGGCGTCGCGAATCCTGTCCAGGTCTTCCGCCGCGAGCGCCGCGAAAGCGCCGTCCACCAGATCCTCGCGCAGATGATCCGCGGGGCGCCCTTCCGTCGCCGCGCGCGGCGCCTGCGATTCGATCGCCGCGTACAGCAGCGCGGTCTTCGGCGAGACCGGGAGTTGCTTGCGCGCCTGACGCATCTTGTCGGCCAGCGCGATGGCAAGCAGGCGCCGGACACCACGCGGATGATGACGCTCGGCCTCGGACCGATCGGCGTGCACGGCCAGCGACACGCTGCCGCCGTCGTCATGCAGGGCCGGATAGGCGGGAACGCCGCCCACGCCTGGAACGGAAACCGGAATCGCCGTCGCCGGAAACGCCGTCAAACCGCGTTGCGCTAAGCCCTCGGCGGCACGTGCCGAGAACGCCTGCGCCGCACGCGCGCCGAAACGCGCGCGCAGATCGGCGAGATCGCGCGACTCGGCCAGCACATTGCGGCCATCGCCATCGAGCAATCGAAGATTGGCGCGCAGATACGGCTCCAGCGCGGCCTCGTCGAACTCCGTGGCCATCACGTCCACGCCCGTCAGCCGTTTGAGGAACCGCGCCAGGGCGCCTGCGAACGCATCCCCTTCCGGTGCCTCGTGCGCCTGTGCGAACGCGCGCGCGAAGTCCGGGGCCGGCACGAAGTTGCGGCGCAGCGCCTTCGGCAAGGTCTTGATCATCGCCGCTGCCTTGTCCGCCACGAATCCCGGCGCGAGCCACGACAGGCGCGGCTCGTCGAGCGCGTTGAGCAGGTGCAGCGGCACCACGACGGTCATGCCATCGTCGGGCGCACCGGGTTCGAAGCGATAGCGCACCGCGAGTTTCGCTTCGCCGAGCGTGAGATACGCAGGGAAGCGTTCGGCATCGGCGCCGTCGACGACCAGCAGATCGTCGCGCGACCATTCCAGCGCCTTCTTCTTGTCGGCCGGCAGCTTGACGTACCAGGCATCCAGTGCCTGCGCGCTGACGATCTCCGCGGGAATCCGCTGCGCGTACCACTGCGCCATCCACTCCTCGTCGACGACGAGACCGGCGCGGCGCTGTTTGGCTTCTTCTTCCTCGGCAAGTGCCAGCGTCTTGAGATTGCGCGCGAGGAATGCGCTGCGCGTGTTGATCTCGCCAGTCACCAAACCGTCGCGCAGGAAGATGCCGCGCGATTCCTCCGGATAGAGCCCGCCGTAATGAATCGGCTTCTTCGGCGCCAATACCAACCCGAACAGGCTGATCTGCTCGCTGCCCAGCACGCGCCCCTGGCTCCGCGACCAGCGCGGATCGTAATGGCGGCGCGCCAGCAGCGCGGGAAGTTCGGCGATCGCCCATTCCGGTTCGATCGCCGCATTGGTCAGCGCCCAGACGCGCTCGGTATCCAGCAGCGCGGCCGAGAGCACCCACGGCGGTGGCTTGGAGGCCAGCGAGGAACCCGGGAACAGCTGGAATTTGCGCCCGCGCGGGCCGTCGTACTGTCCGCGCTCGCTGCGATTGCCGATCTGTGTCGGCAGGCCCGCGATCAGGGCGCGATGCAGGGCAGCGTATTCCGCCGATTCGGCATTCTGCTGCCAGCCGAGCTCGTCGCATTGCAACTTCAACTGCCGATGCAGCTCGCGCCACTCGCGCATGCGCAGGAAGCCGAGGAAATGTTTCTCGCACCACTTGCGCAGTTGCGACTGCGTCGAATCCTCGTGCGCGGCCCGATAGGCGTCCCAGAGCTTGAGGATGCCGACGAACTCCGATTTCGTATCACGGAATTCGGCATGCGCATTGTCAGCGGCGGCGCGCTGATCGGCCGGACGCTCGCGCGGATCCTGGATGCCGAGGAACGAGGCGATCACCAGCATTTCCTGCAGGCAGCCATGCGCCTGCGCCGCGACCAGCATGCGCGCGAGCTTCACGTCCACCGGCCACTTCGCCATCGTGCGGCCGATCGGGGTGAGTTTGCGCTGTGCGTCGACCGCGCCGAGTTCGGCCAGCTGCTGCCAGCCATCGG
This sequence comes from Luteimonas panaciterrae, assembly GCF_020511115.1. GTDB lineage: Bacteria > Pseudomonadota > Gammaproteobacteria > Xanthomonadales > Xanthomonadaceae > Luteimonas > Luteimonas panaciterrae. Next base: position 16,819 of record NZ_JAJAVH010000021.1, on the reverse strand, counting down.
CGATCGCGCGCGGATCGGGCGGTTCCACGAACGGGAAGTCCTCGATGTCACCCAGGCCGATCGACAGCATTCGCAGAATCACGCCCGCCAGTGCCGCGCGGCGGATTTCCGGGTCGGTGTACTGCGGCCGCGACTCGAATTCCGCTTGCGAATACAACCGATAGCACACGCCGGGCGCGACGCGTCCGCAGCGGCCCTTGCGCTGGTCGGCGCTGGCCTGGCTGATCGATTCGATGTGCAGGCGATCGAGCTTCTGCCGCGGGCTGTAGCGTTTCACGCGCGCCAGCCCCGGATCGATCACGTAATGGATGCGCGGCACCGTGAGCGAGGTTTCCGCCACGTTGGTGGCAAGGACGATGCGGCGCTGCGGGCCGGGATTGAAGACGCGGTCCTGATCGCGCGCCGACAGCCGCGCGTACAGCGGCAGTACTTCGGTGTGGCGGTACTTTCGCCGTTCCAGCGCCTGGTGCGCGTCGCGAATCTCACGCTCGCCCGGCAGGAAGATCAGCGTGTCTCCCATCGGCCGCTCGCGCGCGATCTCATCGCAGGCGGCGACGATGCCGTCGAGAACCGTCCGTTCGCCCTCGTCTTCTCCTTCGCCCTCCAGCGGCCGATATCGCGTCTCGACCGGATAGCCGCGCCCTTCCACGTTCACCACGGGCGCGTCGTCGAAATGCTGGGAGAAGCGCTCGGTGTCGATGGTGGCCGAGGTGACGATCACCTTCAGGTCGCGGCGCCTGCGCAGCAATTGCTTCAGATAGCCGAGCAGGAAATCGATGTTGAGACTGCGTTCGTGCGCCTCGTCGATGATCAGCGTGTCGTAGGCCGACAACCAGCGATCGGAGGCGATCTCCGCCAGCAGGATGCCGTCGGTCATGAACTTCACCGCCGTTTCCGCGCTCACGTTGTCGTTGAAACGCACCTGATAGCCGACCGTGCCGCCGAGCGGCACCTGCAACTCCTCCGCCACGCGCCGCGCCACCGCGCGCGCGGCGATGCGGCGCGGCTGGGTGCAACCGATCATGCCCGCGGCGCCGCGCCCGGCCTGGATGCACAGCTTGGGCAGCTGCGTGGTCTTGCCCGAACCGGTTTCGCCGGCGATCACCACCACCTGGTGCTTGCGGATCAGCGCGACGATCCGTTCCGCCTCCGTGGCGATCGGCAGCACCGGATCGACCGTCGCCCGTGGCAGCCGCGAGGCCCGCGCCTCGCGCCGGGCCAGCGATTCGGCCAGCGCCGCCGCGAATGCGTCCCGAGCCGCGGCATCGTCCCCGTGCGAGCGCCAGCGACGCCACAGGCCATGCAGGCGCGCGGAATCGCGGCTGCAGGCGCCGTCGATGGCACGCCGTGCCTGCTCGAGCGGCTCGGACGCCGGCGCCGGCTTTAACGTCGCGCTTGCATTGGATTCGATAGGCTTCATGGATTGCTTCGATTGCAAAGGCATTGGGAAGAGAATTACCGGGATCTCTTGCATTCCTTTTCCCAGCCACTACTTATATTTTGACGGCAATCCCTTCTCCTGGAGACACCCGATGGCCAAGTCCAAACCCAAAACCCCGAAAACGTCGAAGCTCGAGCCGGCGGCGTCGCCGGGTCCGAACAATGGCGCGCCCGGCATCGATATCGGGATCAAACCGGCCGATCGCAAGAAGATCGCCGAGGGCCTGTCGGCCTTCCTGGCCGACAGCTACACGCTGTATCTGAAAACCCACAACTTCCACTGGAACATCACCGGGCCGATGTTCAACAGCCTGCACCTGATGTTCGAGACCCAGTACACCGAACAGTGGGGCGCGCTCGACGAAGTGGCCGAACGCATCCGCGCACTCGGCTTCAACGCACCAGGCTCCTACGCCGAGTTCACGAAATTGTCTTCGATCGCGGAAGAACCGGGCCTGAGCGACAGCGCCGACTGGCGCGAGATGGTGCGCCAGCTTACCGTGGGCAACGAGGCGGTCTGCCGCACCGCGCGCAAGGTACTGAAGACGGCGGACGACGCCGGCGACGATCCCTCGGTCGACCTGTTGACCCAGCGCCTGCAGACGCACGAGAAATACGCCTGGATGCTGCGCTCGCTGCTCCAGTGAATTCGGACACGCCCTCGCCCGCCACACGGGCGAGCGCGCGCTTCGAAAGAACAGACCCCAGAAGAACAGACGCGAACAATCCCCGGCACTCGCCGGGGATTTTTCTGACAGCCATGCGCATCGCAACCGGTATCCTTGCAGCCAGCCATGGCGCGACTTGACCCCACCGACGCATCTCCGGACCCCGCTTTCCACGAACGGGCCTTCAGCGCGTCCGATGTCGAGGCGATGCCGGCCGCGCACGCCCCGCCGCTCTCGGCGGCACAGGAAGTCCTGCAGCGCGTCTTCGGCCATGCCGGTTTCCGCGGCGAACAGGCGGCCGTCGTCGAGCACGTGAGCGGCGGTTCCGACGCGCTCGTGCTGATGCCTACCGGCGGCGGCAAGTCGCTCTGCTACCAGATTCCCGCGCTGCTGCGCGAGGGCTGCGGCATCGTCATCTCGCCGCTGATCGCGCTGATGCAGGACCAGGTCGACGCCCTGCGCCAGCTCGGCGTGCGCGCGGCCTATCTCAATTCCACGCTCGATGCGTTCGATGCCGAACGCGTGGAGCGGCAACTGCTCGCCAATGAGCTCGATCTGCTCTACGTCGCGCCGGAGCGCCTGCTCACCCCGCGCTTCCTTTCGCTGCTGGATCGCAGCAAGCTGGCCCTGTTCGCCATCGACGAGGCGCATTGCGTCTCGCAATGGGGCCACGATTTCCGCCGCGAGTACCGCGAGCTCACCTTGCTGCACGAGCGCTGGCCGCAGATCCCGCGCATCGCCCTCACCGCCACCGCGGACCCGCCGACCCAGCGCGAGATCGCCGAACGCCTGCAGCTGGAACAGGCGCGGCGCTTCGTCAGCTCGTTCGATCGCCCCAACATCCGCTACACGGTCGTGCAGAAGGAACAGGCCAAGCGACAGCTGCGCGACTTCCTCGATGCGCACCGCGGCGAGGCCGGGATCGTCTACTGCCTCTCGCGCAAGAAAGTGGAGAGCACCGCGGAGATGCTGGTCGAACTCGGCTTCGACGCCCTGCCCTACCACGCCGGTCTCGATGCTGAAAAGCGCACCGCGCATCAGCGTCGCTTCGTGCGCGAGGAAGGCGTGGTGATCGTCGCCACCATCGCCTTCGGCATGGGCATCGACAAGCCCGACGTGCGCTTCGTCGCGCACATCGACCTGCCGAAGTCGATCGAAGGCTACTACCAGGAAACCGGACGCGCGGGCCGCGATGGCGAACCCGCCGAAGCCTGGCTCTGCCACGGCCTCGCGGACGTGGTGCTGCTCAAGCAGATGATCGAACAATCCGAGGCTGGCGAGGAACGCAAACGCCTGGAACGGCGCAAGCTCGACGCTCTCGTCGGCTACTGCGAAACCACGCGCTGTCGCCGCCAGGTGCTGCTGGCGAATTTCGGCGAGGAATACGTGCCGCATGGACGCGAGGCGGGTGGCAACGGACAACCCTGCGGCAACTGCGACAACTGCCTGCAACCGGCCGAAACCTGGGACGCCACGGTCGCGGCGCAGAAAGCATTGAGTTGCGTCTACCGCACCGGCCAGCGCTTCGGCGCCTCGCACCTGATCGATGTGCTGCGTGGCGGCGATACCGCGCGCATCTCGCAGTTCGGCCACGACCGCCTGCCGACCTACGGCGTCGGCGCCGACATCGACGCCCGCACCTGGCGCGGCATCTTTCGCCAGTTGGTCGCCGCCGGACTGCTCGATATCGACGCGGATGGCTATGGCGGTCTGCGTCTCACCGCGGACAGCCGTGCGGCTCTGCGCGGCGAACGCAGCGTGCTGCTGCGCAAGGAAACGCCGCGCAAGCAGGAACGGGAACGCACGGCGCGTGTCGCGGGTTCGAACACACTCGATGCGATCGCGCTCGCACCCGCCGACCGGCCGCTGTTCGAAGCCTTGCGCGAAATGCGCGCGCAACTCGCGCGCGAGCAGAACGTGCCCGCCTACGTAATCTTCCACGACAGCACGTTGCGCGGCATCGCCACCGGCAGACCGGCTTCGCTCGATGCGCTGGCGCAGATCGGCGGCATCGGCACGACCAAGCTGGAGCGCTACGGCGAGCGCGTGCTGGCCACGATCCGCGAAGCGGAAGCCGCGGCCTAGCGCGACGAACCGCTCAGTTCACCGTGCAGGTCAGGGTGAACGTCAGCGACGAATTCGCCGGAAGGGGCGCGATCGTCACGCCCGCCGCCGACTGCAGCGCGGCCACGGTCACCGCCAGGCACACCGCGCCGCCGGTCGGATTGCCGCACGTGACCGCCGTGCAGGCCAGACCCGCCGGCGCGGGATCGTGCAGCACCGAGCCATTCGCTGCGCTCGGACCGGTATTGCTCACGACGATGCTGTAGTTGGTGGTCATGTTCGGCCAGACGAAATCGTCGCTGTCGGTATTCGCACCGGCACTGGCGAGCGGACCGGTGAGTGAATTAGCGACAGTCGCGTTCTCGACGGTGACGTTGGCGCCGATGCTGAGGTCGCCGACGGTGTGATTGGCGGCCGGTGTCGGTGTGTCGAACGTGGCGGGCGCGCGCCGAAGTCTTCCGGCGTGGTCACATTCAGCGTGTAGCCGTCGAATTCGCTGGTGGTGTAGGGCCGGCCTGTTTGATCGAATCACAATTGATCGCTAAGACCTTGGCTTACCAAGTCCGTCGCAACGCCCCCCATATCGAATCGCGAGGCAGGCGTCATGAGCCTTGCCAATTGCCATTCATTTCGACATTTCTCTTCTTGTTCTTGGCACGCAAAAAATTTTAGCTACATGGTGTGACGCGATGAAATTGCCTAAAAATTAGGCTTATCGATGATGCTCTTTTTATATTCAACGAAGTCCTCAGATTGAGATGAAATGTGCGAGCACGTCGTTAAAGGGTCCTTACGCGACATCTTTCGCCCCGCAAAACGCCAAACCGACCAATCGGCCGCCTCCAGGACGTATTCAACTTTCCGGAGCCGGAACGGCTGCCTGATGCGAAGGAAATCGATGCGCCTCGAGCGGTAGCTTGCAACCACCGGACGTCGACCTAACCAAGTTCGGAATCAACATCGCACAACCCCGCTCACAACACCGTGCAGCTGATCCTGATCGTGACGCTGCTATTGGCGGCCATCGACGGAATCGACACTCCCGATGTGCCCTGGAGATTGGCGATCGACAGATCTCCCGGGTTCGCGCCCACATTCGGACACATGGCGGTACCGCTTGCCGTGCAGGGCGGCGCTCCCGCAAGCACGCAATTGTTCATGCCGCTGGGCACGGGATCACGCAGCACCGCATTGCTGGCGGTCGAGGGGCCGGCATTGCTGACGACGATGTCGTATGTGGTCTGCGCGCCGCTGACGAGCGTGTCACCCGTCTGATCAACCGGCCCCGATGTCGGCGTGTTGGTCTTGGTCACGTTGAGATTCACGGTGGTGCCGAACGTGTTCGTGAACGTGCAGGTGATCTGCTGCGCGCCACCATTGCCTCCCGCCGAGGACGGCGGAATGTTAAAGGTGCCCGTGGTGTTTCCAGGACCCGGCGTCACGGTGACCGTTGCGCCGTTGCCGTCCACGCAGCTCAACGTCGTCGTGTAGTTCCCCAGATTGGTGGCGCCGGCCCCCGTCTCGCTGATGGTGATCGGCACCGGCGTCGTGCTGACGTCGCTGGTGGTGCCGACGTCGGCCCCGCTGCCCGTCTGCCCGATCGAACGGAAACCGGTGGTGCCCGCATTGCCGACCGCGGCCTGCGTATAGCTGGGAGTCCCATTGGAAGCGATGGTGAGGTTGAACGTGCCGGAGTCCGTGGTCGGGGAAAGGACTTTGTTGATGCGCACGCTCGGCAATACGGTGAAGCTGTAATCCTCCACCTCGCCCGAATCCAATGCGCCAACGGGTAGCAACTGGGTGGCGCTGCTCGGATCGTCGACGTAGGCGATACGGAAGCGCGCCTGGATCGGACCGGCGCTGACGAACGGAAATGCCCAGACCAGCGGCACGCTGCCGAGACCGGGCACGAACGGCGTGCATGCTTGTTCGATCGCGATGTCGAAGACGCCGTTGCGGTTGAAGTCGAGCCAGCCACAGACCAGTCCGCCGGGCGCGGACGGAGGAATGCTGATCGGCGCGGTGATCGGGACATTGAGCGTGTAGATCAGCCCGAAGAACGCCGCCGACAACGTTGGAGGCGTGGGGAATGCGTCCTCGTCGTCGATTCCCGAACTGTCGTCGCCGCTGGCGCCGGCTCCGGGGAACGGACTGGTGGTGTTGTCGGCGTCCGCCATGGTCGAGGCGCGGTCGGCATCGATGCTCGCGCCCAGCCTGAGGTCGCCGATCACATGGCGCGGCGCGCCGCCGAACTGTCCCGTTCCCGGGTTGTAGCTGGCGGGCGCGTCGGAAAAATCCTCGTCGATGCTGATCGTCAACGTGTAGTCGTCGTCGAGCGCGGTCAATCCCACGCCGGCCGTCTTGCGGATGGCCACATCGAACGTCACTGACAGGACAGTCCCGTTGATGCGGAAGGAACCGCATCCAGCATTCGAACCCGCCGGTGTACAGGCTTCCTGGGGCGAGTTCGTCACAAGCTGCACGCGGCTGCGCCCGTTGGGCCCGGCGACGACCTGCAATCCCGGCGTCAGCGCGGTGAGTGTCACGCCCGATGGCGTCAGCGTCGAATTCAGCGTGAACGCCACGGAGTCGCCGATCAGCAAAGGGGAGAGAACGTTCTCGCCCCAACCCGCGATGTGGATCACCGGATTGGTCACACTCTTGGTGAAGGTGATGGTCATCGTGCCGCGCGACAGTTCTCCGGTCGGAGTCACCAGCAAGCCACCGGGAGTGACCAGACTGAAGGTCGGCGTGTTGACGGGGATTTGCGGGCTGAACTGGCTCGACGTCGCAAGGCGACTGGCCGGTGTGGCGTCCCCGTTGAAATAGGTGAAGGTATTGGGTGTAGGCGGAATATTCGCCGTGGTGATGTTCACGCCCATCCCGGAGAAGCCGGGAACGCCGGACGAGAACGTCGCGGCGTTGGTGGGGGTGAAGGGCGGAAGCGGCGTGGGCGCGTCGGGCGCGATTGGATTCTGGTTGGGCTGGTAGGCCGCCGCCGGCGAGACGAGACCCAGCATCAGCGTCAGGCCGGCCGCGGCAGGACGGAGTCCCGTCCCCCTTGCACCGCGGCACACGGCCGTCAGTAAATCCGCGCCGGCAAGGCAAGCATCGATGAAATTCATCGCCCCTTCCCCGATTGTCCGACTCGCCTTGCGGCGACTCCCCGCTAACTGTCTAGCACTCCCCTGAGGTCGAATGTGTGCAATTGCTCATAAAATTAGCAATGAAAATCCCACTCCATGCGCGTACCGCGTCGCACAAGGAGATTGGTTCACGATTGTCGTTTCCGCATGAAAATCATGCCCGGCCGATTTTTTGTGACGCACCGCCATCCACCTCGCGGATAACGGTGCGGTTGTCCGCTCAGGGATTCATGACCGAGATCAGCGTGCGCGTCCAGGTGTAATCCGTTGGCACGATGGCGTTCTGGCCTTCAGGCACGCCGTCGCGATCGAGGGCGTAGCTGAAGATGCCGCCCTTCTTCGTGCCCGTCGGCTGCCACTGCGCGTACTTGTAGGCGCGACTGGTATTCATCGGCGCGACCGCGTCGTGCCAGGCCGTTCCGTTTTCCTCGTAGAACGAGAAACCGATGAAGTACTTGCTGGCCGGGATGTACGCCTTGTAGGTATCAAACGTGCTCTGCAATCCGCTGACCGAACGTCCGTACGACTGCACCAGGACGTAATCGACCTGCGTCGCCACGGCACGGAACAGGGCATTGGTGCCGTCCTTGTTTGTATCGTAGATCAGCAGCTTGCCGGTGCCGGATTTCGGCCCGAGATACTTGGACAGCGCCGCGAACACGCCCTTCGCCTTGGTCAGCTGGCTGGAGGTGAGTGTCTTCTCCATGTCGACATCGAGACCGTCGACGCCGTACTTGTTGACGGTGTCGGCGATGATCTTCTGTGCCAGCGCGTCGTAGCCGGCGGTGGTGCTCGGATACGCGGGATCGAGCAGCTTGTCGATGAACACCGACCAGACCACCTTGGTGCCCTGCGCACGCAGCAAGGGCACGTAATCGTTCTTGATGGTGTCCCACACCGGGTTGTCATCCGGCACGTTGTACGGGAACACGAACACCAGATCGAGGCACGCCGGCAGATCGGCCATCGAGGTCATGTTGACGGCCGGGTCGGCCACCTCGTCACGCCAGATGCGGAAGTAGCCGAACATCTTCTGATGCTGGCTCTGTTTGTAGGCGAGGATGCCGGGCAGATTTTCCGACGTCGCCTGCGTGTTCGGATCGGGGCAAGTGACGGCGAGAGACAGCGGGGAGACGCTCGCGAGCAGCAGCGCCGCCGCAATTTTCGAAATGGACATCGGAATTCCTTGGTTCAGATCAACGATTCAGATCAATGATTCAGATCAGTTGGCGGCACACGTCAGACTGAAAGTCAGCGAACTGTTGGCCGGCATGCTTGGAATCGCCACGCCACCGGAGGACTGCAGATTCGCCACCGTCAGCGAAGCGGGCGCCGGGCAAGTGGCGCCGCCGCTGGTCACGCTGCAAGCCACCGTCGTGCAGCTCACACCCGTGGGCGTTGGATCGCGCAACACCGCGCCGTCGGAGGACTGCGGGCCGCCGTTGCTCACGACGATGCTGTAGGTCACGGTCGCGCCGCGCGTCACGGTGTCGGCGGGCTGATCGTTCGGTCCGGAAGCAGGCGTGTTCGTCTTGCTGATCGCCAGATTGCTCAGGCGCGCGGTATTGCTGAAGGTGCAGGTGATGTCATCGGCGGCCGCCGGTACCAGATTGAAACTGGTACCAGTGCCGCTGGGCATCACCGTCGACGAGCCCGAGGTGGCGTTGGTGCAGGCGTAGGACGTGGCATAACCCGTCAGCACGGTGGTGCCGGACGCCGTTTCGGACAGCGTGTAGCTGCCACTGGCATCGGCGGGATTGAAGTCGGCCACGCCGGTGGCCGTGCTTCCGCTCCCGGTCGTGGTGACCGACGCCGTGGTCGCGGTGCCGCCGCGTGGGCCGGCGATGTTGAGCGTGAACTGATCGCCGGCCAGTGCGCGTCCGCCCGGCAGCGTCTTTTGCAGACGGATCCTCGGCCGGGTGTTCGTGACGGTGCAGGTCACCATGAGACCCGTTTCGCTGCTGGCGTTGAACGAGGACAAAGTGATCTGGTTGCCACTGATGCTACCGCTCACGCCGTTGTCGCAACTGACCGAACTCAACCCGAATCCGGTGGCCGGCGCTTCGGTCAGCGTCACCTGGTTGGCCATCACCAACGCCGGTTGGGTACCGGCCGTGCTCGTATCTCCATCGAAGGCCACCGTGGGATTGGCGGAACTGGTGGTGATGATCGCGGAATTCTGATTGCTGGCGGCGACCTGGTCCGTATCCAGATTGGTGGTCGTGAACGTGAACGCGCCTCCGTTGCTGCTCGCCGACGTCGCCTTGGCCAGGCACAGAGTGCGGTCGTTGAGGATGACGTCCTTGACGTAGAAGTCGTCCGACCGATTCGTATCGGAGAACGTGCTCTGCATGCGCGTCGCGAGGAACTGGATAGCACCCGTCTGCGGAATGTTGTCGGGCAGCCGGATACTGACCTTGGTCCACACGACGACCGGCGTGGTGAACTGCGCCGATCCCCTGCCGCCGACGTAGGAAGGCGGCGGACTGGCCGGAGGCGCGTTCACGAACTGTGCGCCATTGTTGGCGACAAGGCTCGAGTTGGTCGGCCCCCAGTCGTTGTAGTTGTTGGCGGAGGTCGCATTGTTGCTGCGTCCGTCGACGGGTGCCGTCAGCACCGTGGTATAGACGACGCCTGCGTAAAGGACCTGCAGGCGGTACTGGTTGCCGTCATAGACCAGATGGGCATCCGAATTGGCGCCTGCCGGAAAGTTACCGTACTGAGCGTTGTTCCAGGCCACCGAGAACGTCAGCACCGCGCCCCCTGACACCTTGGTCGGGCTGTTCGCGGCCGTAGTGGTCAGGGCGAACTGGTTGCCGTTCGCAGTGCCGTCACTCCACAGCTGGCCGCCATGGTTCGTCGCGCTAGGCGTGGTCAGCGAATAGGATTGCCAAGCACCGCTTGTTCCCGTCGGTGACGAAGCAGTCCACCCATTCAACTGGGTGGTCGTGGTGCTGAGGTTGCCCGTTGTCGACATGCGCTGCGGCAGCTGCGTGCAGGTCTGCGCATGCGCGGGCGATGCGAGCACGGGCGCAATCAGCGCGAACAGCACCGGTGCCAGGGCGCGACGAAACGTGAAGAACGGATGTCTTGCACTGCGACGAGCATCGCAATTTTTCATGATTTTCCCCAAATTTCGCCCGCAAACTGCCGTGCCTTCTCGCCGGCAGCGGCTCAAGGCCGCTGCCGGGGAAAGCTTTTTTGATGGTTAGTAGCGACCGACCACGTTGAGGAAGAAGCCCTTGTGGTCGTAATCGAAGTCGGTGAGGTCGTCGCTGAACTTGGTGAAGTTGTAGCCGATGCCGACCCGGAAGTTGCTGCCGAGATCGCGATCGATGCCAGCCAGGAAGCCCTGACGGGTACCGCCGTCGGTGACGTCGAGCCAGCGGTATTCGAACAGCGTGTGCCACTGGTCCGCGAACTCGTAACGTACCTGCGCGGCGGCGAAGGTGGCCGTGGAATCGGCCCATTCGCCGGTCATGCGACCCAGTCGCACTTCGCCGCGACGGCGCATCAGCTTGGCCGCGTACTCCCAACGATTGTCCGGGTTGTACACGCCTTCCAGCGACAGGATCTGGCTGCGCTGATCGTAGAAGGCGGTGTTGTCGCCCACCTGTTCCAGCGTCGAGACGTCGTACAGGTAGGTGTACTTGCCGAACAGCGCGTAGCGGGTCGAATTCCACGGACGCCATGCGAAGCCGAAGTTGCCTTCGATGAACTTCGAACCGGCGGTGGGATCGATCTCGTCGTCCACGTCCTCGTAGTTGAAGCGGGCCGCCAGACGCAGGCTTTCGGTGACCTTGTGCGTCAGGTAGTTGGTGGTCGCCCACTTCGTGCGACGCTCGGCGCCGCTGTCGCGACCCCACTCCAGCTTGCTCGACCACTGCGTCTGATTCGAGGTGCGGCCGGCGGAGATGCTCACGGTGTCGCGATCGACGGTGCCGATTTCCTTGTCGATATCGGCCGTGGTCAGCACGAAGCCGAGATTCCAGCCCACGCCCGGATAGAAATCCATGCCGTAGGTGTGCTGGAGACCGCTCTCGTTGGGCTCCTTCAGGAACTGGCTTTCGTTGTACAGATTGACCTGGTTCGACAGGCGCCAGCGCTGACCCAGCGTCCAGCCCGGCACGATGCGGTTGTTGAACAGCGGATCGTACTTGCTGGTGTCGGTCGAATAGGTGTAACCGGCATAGACCGTGTGATCCGGCGTCAGGCGATACTCGGCGTTGATCTGCGCCGCGTCGCCGCGATCGCCCGTGGTGGCTTCGGCACCGATGCTCGACAGGTTGCCGAACAGGTACTTGCCGCCCAGGGTGAAGGCGTCGTTGTCGGCGTAGCGGCCGTTGTCGTCATCGAGCGTGAGCTGCGCGGTACCGTAGGCTTCCCACGAAGTGCCGAAGCGCTGCTTGTACTGCAACGCGCCGAGCGTGCCGATGGCGTCGCCGGTGATGCGCTCTTCCTGCACGCGGCGTATTTCGCCGGCCAGGGTCACGTCCTCGGTCACGCGCCATTCGGCCGTCAGCTGATCCTGCTCGAGCGATTCCTGCCCGCGTTCGGCACGGCTGTAGCGGCCATAGATGTTGAAGTTGGGCGCGAACTGCCCGAGCACCTCGACGCCCTTCTCCTCGATCTCCTGACCGAAGTCGTTGCGGGCAATCGAGAAGCCTTCATCGACGTGGCGCCACCAGGCACCGGCGGACCAGTCGAGCTTGGTCCAGCCGAGTTCCTTCAGGTTGATGCGCGCTTCCACCGCCGTCGCCTCGCCCTTGCGCGGGCCGGTGATCGGATTGGTTTCCAGGAAGCTCATGCCGCCGTTGTCGGAGTAGAACACCGGGACGCTGGTCGCCTCGGTCTTGTTGTGCTCCACCTTCAGATAGGTGCCGCGACCGGCCTGCAGCGTGATGTCCGCGCCCTTCAGCGTGTAGTCCTCGCCGGCGCGATTCTCGTCGACGTAGGTGGCACCGACGGCGACGTGATCGCCGAACCAGTGCTTGCCGCGGAAGCCCGCGGTGACCTTGTCGGCGTCGAAGCCGTTGGGCACGTATTCGTAATCGACCAGCAGCACCTGCACGTAGCCGTCCAGCGGACCGTCGATGGTCAGCCGTGGCTTGTACTCGGAACCCTTGGTCGTGCCCGTCAGCGGACGCGCGAGGATGATGCGGCCTTGATAGGCATCGATCTCGTAGTCCGGGCCGTTCTGCAACGGCACGCGTGCCTCGACGCGACCGGTGGTCGGATCGCGCACTTCAATGATCACGCGCTCCGAACCCGGCAGCAGATCGGTGTGCTTGAGGTGATAGGTGCTGCCGCCGGTGCCCAGGAATTCGGTATGGCCCGGAACCGTCTGCGCCTCCGAACCGAACGCGCGCACCTCGGTGCCCGCCTCGCCCAGCGACGTGGTGCGCCGGCTGCGCCAGTTGAACGCGCCGCCGTACAGGTCGCGCGAATACTGGCCGTACTCGGTACCGGTGAAGCCGGTTTCGAAGTTACCCCACAGCGCCTGGTTCTTGTCCCAGTCCACGCGCACGTACAGGCGGCCCATCGTGTCGACGTCGCGATACGTGGTCGAATCGTCGCCGTAGACCGGGTAGTACTGATCCGGATCGAGACGGCGGAACACATCCTGCGGATCGGCGTCCCAGAAGCCGTTGAACAGCTCCTTGACCTCGCGCTCCTGCGTGTCGGCCTGCGCGGTGATCAGGTATTTGCCCTTGATCTTGCCCTTCAAGTAGAACGCCAGGCGGCCTTCGAGCAGGAAGTCCTTGTCGTAGTGATCGTCGCCGGCCAGCGGCTCGATCGATCCGGAAACACTGCCCTTCGATGCGGTCAGGTCCGCCAATGCGACGGCGAACATGTAGCGGCCGCTCACGTCGATATCGAGCGTGTGGTGGATTTCCTGCTTGTTCCTGCCGATCAGGCCGACGTCGAACTTGTGCTGGCCGATCGGCACGAGATATTCGGCGACCAGCTTGCGCTCCAGGTCGACCGGATACGTCTCGCCGTTGATCTCGACGTTGTATTCCTCGGGAATGTTGCGTCCCTGGATACGGATGCGCGAACCGTAGATCTGGATGTTCTGCTGCCGCAAGCCGTTGCTGCTGCCGAACACGCTGTCGATCAGGCTCTTTTCCTGCGCGCTGTCGTCGGTGTAGTTGGTGCCGTACTGCTTCTCGATGGAATTGCGCAGCAGATCCGCACCGCGCTGCACGTCTTCCGGCCGCGCCAGCTGCATGCGGCTGGCGTAGGTTTCGTCGTAAGCGCCGTCCGCACCGTAGGCGCGCACGATGTAGATCAGTTCGTCGCCGACGCGTGCTTCAAGTCCTGCGGGCAGCGTGCCGTCCCACTTCACGTCGCTCACCGCCGCGATCGGCAGCGAGACCGTGGCCAGCGGATCGACCAGATCCTGGTCGGAAGCCCGATAGATCAGGACTTCGGCGCGCTGGATGAAGGCCGAATAGTTGTTGCGGGCATAGAACTGCACCGGCTTGGTGATGCGGCCGTTCTCGAAGGGCACCAGCGACGGCGCGGACACCGTGAGTTCGGGCTGGCCGAGATTGGGATCCTCGGTCGCCCAGATCACGCCGCCGTTGGGCAGCTGCGCGGTCCACTTGCCGATCGCCACGGCCTTGCCCGGACCACCCGCGACCGGTTGGCCCGCGGTCGGTTGTTCCGTCTGCACGCTGACGCGACGATCGGGCTGCAATGCTTTCGACGTCGAGGCATCGGCGTCGGTGACCGGCTGACGTGCGCCACGCGTGCGCACGCGCATCACCACGCCCTTTTCGTCCGAGCAGGTGTCGCCGCTGCAATCGACGGCCGAGGGTGTCTGCTGCTCCCCGCTGCCGGCGACGGTCGCCGTCGACGTCTCCTGCGCCACCGCCAGAGGGGCGACGCCGGAGAGCAGGCAGATCAGGGTGTAGTCGAGCAGTTTCATTTTCATGTCGGCGTCCCCCCGGTTATTTGCTTGAACCGACAGGGGCTGTCGGGTTGTCGCTGATTTCCACACGCAGCTTGCTGCGCACCTCCGGGCTCAATTTCGCTGCGATGGCCTCGTACACCGCCTTGGCACGACGTAGTGCGAGCGCGTCGTTGTAAGCAGGCGCCCCGCGTTTGTCGGCATGTCCGACCACGCCAACGGTTCCTGTTCCGAGCTTGTCGATGTCGGCCGCGATCTTCTCGATCACCGGCGCGAACTCCGGCTTGATCTCGGACTTGTCGGTGTCGAACAGCACATCGCCGAGCAGTCGCGATTGACCGTCCAGCTTCAACAGCGTGCTGCCGGCATCGGCGACGTCGGTGCGCAGGCTGACCTGCAGCGACTTCGCCTGTTCGGGCGAGAGCTGCGCCAGCAGCGCCGACTGCACCGCCTTGGCGCGGTCGTAGGCCAAGGCCTGCGACTCGCCATTCGCGGCGATCACGACTTCACCGCCGCTGTGCTGCTTCACCTGCTCGGCCATCTTGTCGATGACCGGCAGGTACTGCTCGCGCAGCTTGGCGCTGGCGTCGTCGAACATCACCTCGCCCAACTCCATTTCGACCTGCTCGTCGCCCTTGCCTTCGATCAGGCCGGACGGCAGCTTGATGCCGAAGTCAAAGCGCACCGGCAGTCCGGGCGTGATGCGGCGGACCTGCGGGTTGTCGGTGGTGAAGACGCTGCCTGGCGGCAAGGTCGCCGGATCCACTTTCAGGATGAAGTTGCGTCCGCGGTTGGCCGGGCCACCGTTGATGCCGATCAGGTTGTAGCGACCGAACTGATCCGTCTCGACGATCAGGCCTTCCACCGAAGCGATACGCACGCCGGGGATGCCACGCTCGTCGATACCGGCGTTGCCGATCACGTAATCGACACGATAGCCACCGTCGGCCTGACTGACACGACGCTCCACGGTCGGCTCCGCACCGGTGAGGCCCTTCGCCGCATCGCCACTGCCACGCTCGATGCGGGTCTTGCCGGAAGCATCCATGCGCACGCTCACACCTTGCTTCGTGGTGAGCACGAAGTCGTCGGTGAAGTCGAGCGAGCTGAGCTTCTGGCTCACCACGACCTTGTGCGCATCGACCGTGTCGGCCTCGGACTGACGTCCGGAGACTTCGCCGATCGCGATGCCGTGCAGCATCGGCGAGCTGGCGTCGGGCTCCGGCGCCGGACCCTTGCCGCGATCGACCGTGGTCGAGTTCGGCACGTACGCACCCGGAGCGAAGCCGCCCTGGACATGCACGCCGGTCATCGTCGCGGAATCCTGCCAGCCGTCACCGTCGCGGTCGTCGTAGGCGGTACCGATGATCAGCGATTCATCAAGCAGCGGATCGGCCACCAACTGCACGTTGGCCGTCGCGTCGTTCGAGATCGTCGTTCCGCGTTCCTGCACGATGGCGTGGTTGGTGTGGATGCCCGCACCGACGCCCGCGCCGACACGCAGCAGGTACACCACCGTCGCACGCTCGCCGGACTTGATGTCGATCTGGTCGACGCTGATCGGGTACGTACCCGTCAGGCGACCGGCGCCATCACGGTCCGCCACGGTCAACGAGTTGTTGACGTAGGTGAAGCCCGCGGGCGGCGTATCGATCAACACGCCGTTGACGAGATCCGATTCGCCCGTGTTTTCCATCGTCACGGTGTAGCGAACCAGATCGCCGATTTTCACGTCGCGCGGCGAGGCCGTCTTGATCACGTGCACGCGAGCCGCGCTCTTGATCTCGACGCTGACCTGCGCCGGGTTGGACTTCAGCCCGGTCGTATCCGACACCGTGTATTCGATCGGTGTGGTCGTGCCGACGAAGTCCTCTTCCGGCGTGAAGGTGATCGTGCCGTCCGGATTCACCTGCCAGGTGCCTTCACCCGGCACGACCAGCGTCTTGCCGTCGCCAGGGGCGCCGACGATGACGACCGTGCCCGGATCAATGTTGTTGTCCGGATCGGTGTCGTTGCCGAGCACCGGGATCGTCACCGGTTGGCCAGGCGCGCCCGTGCCCGCATCCGGATCCGGATTCGCGACCGGCGGCTGGCCCTTCACGTTCACCGTCACCGTCGCGGTGTCGCACACCGGCGTCGGGGTCGAGGTATCGCACACCTGATAGGTGAAGGTATCCGTGCCAATGAAGTTCGGGTTCGGCGTGTAGACGATCGTGCCGTCGTCGTTCACCGTCACCGTCGCGGTATCGCATACCGGCGTCGGGGTCGAGGTATCGCACACCTGATAGGTGAAGGTATCCGTGCCAATGAAGTTCGGGTTCGGCGTGTAGACGATCGTGCCGTCGTCGTTCACCGTCACCGTGCCATTGCTCGGCGGCACCGTGATCGTCACCGAGCCCGGATTCAGCGGCGAACCCGTCACCGTGTCGTTGTCGAGCACGGGGATCGTCACCGGCTGGTTGGCCGGGGTTTCGGCGGTGTCGTCGACCGCGGTCACCACGTTCGGCTGCACCGTCACCGTCACCGTCGCGGTATCGCATACCGGCGTCGGGGTCGAGGTATCGCACACCTGATAGGTGTACGTA
>NZ_JAJAVH010000020.1 GCF_020511115.1 Luteimonas panaciterrae | reverse complement strand
CAAAGGCAAAAGCCAAATGGATCCCAGCTTTCGCTGGGATGACGGCAAAGCGAAAGGCCGGATTCCGGCTTCCGCCGGAATGACGAGCAAGAAAGAACCCTCACTCCGCCAACGCGTAAATCCCCGGCAAATTCCTTCCCTGCTCGTGATAATCCATCCCAAACCCAAACACATACCGATCCGGCACCGTCACCCCGACGTAATCCGCCTCGATATCATCCACGCAGCGATCGTGTTCCTTGACTGCCAGCACCGCCACCCGCACCTCGTCGGCGCCCTGATCCTCGCACCAGCGCTTCACCGCATACAGCGTGTGCCCTTCATCGAGGATGTCGTCCACCAGCAACACGCGACGCCCGCGCATCGGCGTGGCCGGACGATGCAGCCAAGCCAACCCGGAACCGGAAGTGCTGCCGCGATAACGCGTGGCATGCAGGTAATCGAATTCGAGATCCAGCCCGCGCTCACCCAACGCCAGTGCCAGCGCCGCCGCGAACGGCATCCCGCCATGCATGATCGTGACGAACAACGGCGGCTGCTCGTCCTCGTGATAATCGGCATGCACCGCCTCGGCCATGCGCGCGATCGCGGCATCCAGCACGGCGCGATCGTGGATCAAATCGGCGCCCACCAGCGCCTCGGCAAGCCGCGGCTGACTCATGCGTATCCTCCCTGTTCACCACCCAGACGCGACTGCGCCTGTTCGTAGCGTGTATCGGCGAGCAATCCATCCCAACCACGGAAACCACGACCGATGAGGCCGATCAAGGCCATCGTGTTGAGCTTCCTTCCGTCGACCGCCGCCAGCGATTCCTCGACGAGTTCCGGATGGCACACCAGCACCACGTCGCAGCCGGCATCCAGATGCGCGTCGATGCGTGCCTTCACGCCGCCCGCCGAGAACGCGGCCGCCATGCCGATGTCGTCGGAGAACACCACGCCGCGAAAACCGAGTCCGCCGGAAGCCCGATCCTTGCGCAGGATCTCCTCGATCCAGAAGCGCGAATAACCGGCCGGCTCCGGCGCCACTTGCGGATAGGCGACATGCGCCAGCATCACCGCGTCGGCGCCCGCCTCGATGCCCGCCGCGAACGGCACAAGATCGCTCGCGCGGATGTCCTCCAGCGAACGATTGTCGACCGCATCGTCGAAATGCGTGTCCTCGCGCACGGTGCCGTGACCGGGGAAATGCTTGAGCGTGGCCGCCATCTCCGCAGCGTGCATGCCGCGGATGTAGGCGCGGGTGAATTCGGCGACGATTTGCGGATCGTCGGAAAAAGCACGATCACCGATCGCCAGATTGCCGCGACCGAGATCGACCACCGGCGCGAAGCTCAGATCCACGCCACTGGCACGCACTTCGCTCGCCATCACCCAGGCGTGTTCCTGCGCGAGTTCCAGCGCCGCGACCGGATCGGTGGCGTACAGCCGCCCGATGTTCTCCAGCGGCGGCAAGGCGCTGTAGCCTTCGCGGAAGCGCTGCACGCGCCCGCCTTCCTGATCCACGCAGATCAGCTGTGGCCGCGGCGCGGCCTCGCGGATCGCGACGGACAGTTCGGACACCTGTGCCTTCGAAGCGAAATTGCGCTTGAACAGGATCACACCGGCGCAGGCGTCATGCTGCAGCCAGTCGCGCTCCTGTGCGGTGAGTTCGGTGCCGGCGACGCCGATGACGAGCATGGTTTACTCCAGGAAATCCGTGGCCTTGCGCTCGTCCTCGCTCCATTGCGAATACGGGCGCGAAGCCAGGGCCAGATTGTAATAGCGTGCGCCGTCCGTGACTTCACATCCGAGCCAAGTTGGCCGCTGGAACGCCTCGTCGGCGCTGTCCAGCTCGATTTCGGCGACCACGAGCCCGGCATTCTCGCCCAGGAACTCGTCGACCTCCCACAAATGACCGGCGTGGTTCACATAATGCCGCCGCTTGTCGATCATGTCGCCGACGCACAGTTCCAGCAGCGCGCGAGCGTCCTGCGGCGGAATCGGATAGTCGAATTCCTGCCGGGTATGGCCGAGTTCGCGTGACTTGATGTTCAGGAATGCCTCGTCACCGGCCAGACGCACGCGCATCGACGCCTTCTGCGCACCGCTGTCCATCGCCGCCTGGTCGTTGAGGTAGCCCTGCGCCATCGCCACGGTCTCGTGCGCCTCCTGACGCCAGCCATCGCCGACGACGAGAAATTTGCGTTCGATTTCGATGCCCATCGCCGATCATTTCCTAATAGGTTGTTGAAAAACGCACATCCTGTGCGTTTTTCAAATCGCGAGCCCGGTACACGCCCGGACTCGCTCGCGGCAAATCAAGCGCTTACGCGCTTGTTTCGCCGATGCGGCCATCCATGGCCGTACTGGCAGGGCGTTTTTCAACGCCCTGCCGGTTCGAACACGGCGATCGATTCCACGTGCGCCGTATGCGGAAACATGTCCATCACACCGGCCGCACGCAGCGACCAGCCCTGCTCGTTCACCAGATATCCGGCATCCCGTGCCAGCGAACCCGGATGGCAGCTCACGTACACGATGCGCTTGAATTGCTTCAGCGGCAGCTGCCGCAGCACATCGATCGCGCCCGAACGCGGCGGATCGAGCAGCAGCTTGTCGAATCCCTGTCGCATCCATGCCGTGCCACGCTGGTCCTGGGTGAGATCGGCCGAGTGGAATTGCGCGTTCGAAAGATTGTTGTGCGCCGCGTTCTCACGCGCGCGCGCCACGAGCCCGGCCTCACCTTCCACGCCGACCACCTCGCGCACGCAGCGCGCGAGCGGCAGCGTGAAATTGCCGAGTCCGCAGAACAGATCGAGCACGCGATCGTCCGGCTTCACGTCCAGCAGTTCCAGCGTGCGGGCGATCATCTTTTCGTTGAGCCCGGCATTGACCTGGATGAAGTCGAGCGGGCGGAATTTCAGTTCGACATCCCAGGCCTGCAACCGGAACGCCAGTGGCGGCCCGCTTCCATCGGCATGCAGTGGCCACAGCGGATGCACCGAATCGACGCCGCCCGGCTGCAGGAAGATCGCGAAGCCATGCCCCTGGCCGAACGCGACCAGTTTTTCGCTGTCCGCCGCCGACAGCGGCTGCAGATGGCGGAACACCAGCGCGATGGTCTCATCGCCGGCGATGAACTCGATCTGCGGAATGTCGCGACGCGCCTCCATGCCGTCGACCAGCGCGGCGAGTGCGTCGATGTGCTCGCCGATCTGCGGAATCACCGTATGGCAGATCGACAGCTCGGCGACGAAGCGCGGATCGCGCTCGCGGAAACCGACCAGCGTCTTGTCCTTCTTTTCCACGCGCCGCACCGAGAACCGGCCCTTGCGGCGATAGCCCCAGCTGTCGGCGGTCAACGGCGGCAACAGGGTTTCCGGCGTGACATGGCCGATGCGTTCGAGGTTCTCCTGCAGGACGCGCTGTTTGGCAAGGATCTGCTTCGATTCCTCAAGATGCTGCAGCACGCAGCCACCGCAGACGCCAAAATGCGGGCAGCGCGGCTCGACGCGATCGGCGGAGGCTTGCAGCACCTCCACCGTCACTGCTTCATCGAAGTGGCGCGAGCGCGCGGTCTGCCGCGCCATCACACGCTCTCCGGAGAGCGCGCCAGCGACGAAAACGGCTTTACCGTCCTCCCGACGGGCAACGCCGCGCCCGTCGTGGCTCAAATCATGGATGTCGGCGAGGAAAGGCGTCTGGTCGAGTCGGGCCACGTGGCGATGGGCTGCGGGCGGAATGGCCGCGTATTGTCGCAGATACCGCGCTGCCCTCTTCTCCTGGAAGAAGAGGACGCATCGCCCGCGGGTTCACGATGGCGTCATTTCTGCTTCCAACTGCCGCCGGCATCCTGATACCACCAGCCGCCCTTGGCGCTGTCCGCCCACTGCCGGGCGAACACGCCACGGATCTGCGCTTCCCACTCCGGGTGGTTGTTGGCGACGGCGATCTCGCGATACACGGCCTTGGCATCGCGGTTCTGGTCGGCCACCGCCTGGTTGACGCCGACGCGATCGGACAAGCCGATCTTCGACGCATCGCGTACCTTTACCTCGCCGTTGTTGGCGAATCCGAGCGCGCCGGCATCGAAATGCTTGCGCAGGCTGCTATCGAAACGGCTCTTCATGCGCGCCTGGATGGCCTGGATCGCCGGTGTCTTGATGTTGATGTCCGGCTGGTCCTGCGCGTAGGCCGGAGCGATGCCGATGAGCATCAGCGGATCGAACTTCACCCGCATCGCCATGCCACCGGGCTTCGGTGCGGGTGCGGGCGTGGACTCCGGCTGGGACGGCTGCGCATCCTCGCCGAGTACCTTGTCGACGAACTCCTTCGCCGCCTCCTTGGCCTCCGCCGCCGGGAAATAGACATTGATGGTGACGCAGGCGGTCAGGGCCAACGCCGCGATGACCGGCATTCCTAGCAAACGACGCATGTCTGTTCTCCCGGAGAAGTTGCAAGGCTGTTGATTCGATACGACTTATTCAAACACAGGCTTCACATCGCCCTTGCCGACGGCCGCGACCCGCTCGACCAGGGTCGGCCAATCGACCCGGCGATTGAATCCGACCACGTTCAACCGAGGCACGCCGGCGCCTTCGACGATAGTAAATCCAAGGCCGGCTGAACGGAGCCCGCCCATCATGCAGATCTCGTTGGCGAGCCGGCACGACAGGCCGATGCGGCGATAGCCGAAATCGTCGAACAGGCCGATCAGCCTGCCTTGCAGGCTGCTCACGATCGAAGCGTCGCCGACGCTGGAGATGTTCTGCACCGCGCGCTGGCTCAGGCGCTGGCGCACGCCACGTTTCGGCACGGTGTGCAGTTCGGCGTCGAAGGCCGTCGGCGTCCAGTCGACCAGTCGCAGATTGTCGACACGGCCTTCCAGCCGGCCGCTGATGCTGCCGAAATCGAATACCTCGGTGATCGCCAGCAAATCGAGATCGTGCAGGGCCAGATCGGCCGAGAGCGTCGGCGCGACGCCGAAGGGACGTTCCATCGACAACGCCGAGACGGCGATCCGGCCACCGAACAGCTGCATCGACAGTCCGCCGTCGAAATCGATGCGTTCGTCGGCATAGCGCGCAGCCGGAATGCTGCCGCTGAGCGTGCCGCGGAACGCCGGGCCGCCCAGCGACGTCGACAGCTTGCCGATGTCGAGTCCATCGAGTGTCAATCCGAAGCCGAGCTGCAGTCCGCGCTCGCCCGAGGGTGGGCGCAGGGTCAGGCCGTCGAAGCGCATGGTGCCGTCGAGGATCGGGACGGTCACGACATCGCGCGTGCGCAACTCACCTTCGGCGCTACGCCAAGGCAGGATCGCGGCGCCGAACGGAATGCCATCGAGCGCGCCCGAACGCCAGCGCAGCGTGCTGTCGACGGCGGCGCCGTCGGAGTAGCGCAGATCGCCGTCCAGCCCTTCGAAGGCGAAGCGGCCGTTCGTTTCGTCCTTCAGGGACACATCGTGCAGGCGCCCATCGATGCTCGACAATACTCCACGCCTGAGTGCGACTTTCGCATCGAGGCTTCCCTGCATCCGCATGCCGGCAAGGCCGGCCACGCCGAGCGTGCCGGAAAGATAACGCTGACCGACCGGTGCCAGATCGGCGCTGCGCAGATCGAGGTCGAGGCGATCGAGTGTGGTATCGGCAGCAAATCCGGCGGAACCCGTCACCTGCAAGGCATTACCGTCGCGCCATTCGAACGCGGGCAGTGTCCAGCCCTCGCCCGCGCGCTGCATCGCGTCGATGCGCAATGTCACCGGTGAACGCTGCGCGGAAGCATCCGGCAATGCGATGTAAGTGCTGCCGAACAACAATTCGCCACCACGCAACTCACCATCGACCTTCAACAGCGTGGCATTGACCGGCTTGCGGTAATCGATGCGGAAACTGCCATTGAGCTTGTCCGCCGCGATGCTGGCATCGGGCGTTTCGAGCGCGCCGTCGGCCAACGCCAGGCGGCCATCGACACGCAATGGACCGCGCGCCGGCACGCGCACGTTGAGCCTGCCATCGAGCGTGCCGCGCTTGAGCTGCCCATCGGCCCAGGCTTGCGAGGCCAATGCCTGCGCCCAGGCCACCGGAACGCGCGTCAGCACCAGTCCGGTGTCGTCGGGCGTCGCCGCGCTGCGATGCAGGGCGAAGCTCGCGCCGCCTTGCGACAACGTCGCATCGGTACTTGCGGTGGCGAGCGCCAGCGACAGCCGCATCGGCTTGCCTTGTGGTGTTCGCAGCGTGCCGTCGCAATGCCAGCCGCCCTGCGCATCGCGCGATAGCGGGCAGTGCCAGGTGAGATGGCGGAACCGGTAGCCGAGGTCGTGGGCATCGACCTGCTCCGCGCTCAGCGTGAGATCGCCACGCGCCGCCTGTGCCGGCCAGTCGAGCCGGACTCGCACGCCCTGCAAGGTGGCGACCGGGGTGGTGACGCGAGCGATCTTCGCCGTGAGCACGCGCGCATCGGCGGGCACGGCGAAGGCACACAGCGTCGACAGCAACAGGTGTAGGATCGCCCGCGACATGGCCCAGGGCCT